>NZ_LQCI01000016.1 GCF_001613935.1 Amycolatopsis regifaucium | reverse complement strand
CTTTACACGGCCTCCAGGGGCCCGAAACAGGGGGGTACCTTAACCGCGTTCCCGCAGGTCAACGCCCCTGTTTCGGGCCGGGACCGCGATCAGCCCCCGACGCGCACGCCGGCGACGTTGCGCTTGCCCTTGCGGACCACGAGCCACCGGCCGTGCAGAGCGTCGTCCGCGGACGGCTTCCACTCCTCGTCGGCGATCTTCGTGTTGTTGACGTACGCGCCGCCTTCCTTGACGGTGCGGCGCGCGGCGCCCTTGCTGTCGACGAGTCCGGCGGCGATCAGCAGGTCGACGATCGTCGCCTCCCCGTTCGGGTCCACCTTGCCGTTCGGCACCTCGGCCATGGCGGCGTCGAGGGTCGGGGAGTCGAGTTCACGCAGCTCTCCCCTGCCGAAGAGCGCCTGGCTCGCGGCGATGACCTGGCGGGTCGCCGCCTCGCCGTGCACCAGCGTCGTGAAGTCCTCCGCGAGCTTCCGCTGCGCGGACCGCAGGTGGGGACGCTGTTCGGTGTCCTCGGCGAGCGCCGCGATCTCCTCCTGCCCGAGGAAGGAGAACATCTTCAGATAGCGGATGACGTCGGCGTCGGCGACGTTCAGGAAGTACTGGAACCACGCGTACGGCGAGGTCATCTCCGGGTCGAGCCAGACGCTGCCGCCGCCGGTGGACTTCCCGAACTTGCGCCCGTCGGAGTCGGTGACCAGCGGCGCGGTCAGCGCGTGGGCGTGCCCGCCGTCGGTCCGGCGGATGAGGTCGACCCCGCCGACGAGGTTGCCCCACTGATCGGAGCCGCCGATCTGCAGCTTGCAGCCGTACTCGCGGTACAGGTGCAGGTAGTCCTGCGACTGCAGCAGCAGGTAGCTGAACTCGGTGTAGGAGATGCCGTCGGTTTCGAGGCGGCGCTTCACCGTCTCCCGGTTCAGCATCATGTTGACCGGGAAGTGCTTGCCGACGTCGCGCAGGAACTCGACCACGCTCTGCTTCGCGGTCCAGTCCAGGTTGTTCTCGATGACGGCGCCGGTCGGCGAGTCGTCGAAGTCGACGAACCGCTCCAGCTGACCGCGGATCCGGTCGGCCCACGCCGAGACGGTGTCCACCGTGTTCAAGGTGCGCTCGCCGGTGTCGCGCGGGTCGCCGATCATGCCGGTGGCGACGCCCGCCAGCACGATCGGCCGGTGCCCGGCGCGCTGGAAGCGGGAAAGCATCAGCAGCGGGACCAGGTTGCCGGCGTGCAGGCTGGGCGCGGTCGGGTCGAATCCGCAATAGAGCGTGAGGGGTCCTTGGTCGAGGTCTCGCCGCAGTGCGTCGGTGTCGGTGGATTGCGCGATCAGGCCGCGCCAGGTCAGCTCGTCAAGGATGTGCTCGCTCACGCCTGTAGATCCTCCCGCACCAGGTCAACCGACTATCGGCCGGGGGCCGCCGCCCGCCGCTTGCCGCCCCGGCGATAGGTGGAGACCGCGGGCGAGCCGTCGATCCAGAACCGCCATGGCGTGTCCATGGCCATCGCGACGCCGACGCGCGGCCCGGTGCGGATGGCCGACTCCGGTACTCGCTCGCCGGTGAACAGCCGGACGGGTGACGCGGGGTCGGTCAGATCGACGCCGTTCTCGGCCCGGTCGATGCCGAGTACCGAGGTGAGGATGGCGGGGCCTTTGGCGAGTTCGCCGTTACCGCGCGCGGACGGCCTGCGTGCCTTGGCGATGTCCGCGCCGGAGACGACCTCCCCGGCGCGAAGCAGCACGGCGCCCGGTTGCCCGTCTTCGGTGCCGACGACGTTGGCGCAGAAGTGCATGCCGTAGACGAAGTACACGTACAGATGTCCGGCAGGTCCCCACATGACCTCGTTGCGCGGGGTCTTGCCGCGATAGCAGTGCGACGCGGGGTCGTCGAGGCCGCGGTAGGCCTCGACCTCCACCAGGCGGACGGCGACCGTGCCGCCGGGACCGGTCGACTCGATCACCGCCCCGAGCAGGAGCGTGGACAGCTCCACCGGATCCAACGCCAGCTCCCGCCGGGTGAACTGCCTGCCCGTCACCAAGTTCCGCACTCCCCTTGTCCTCGCGCTCTTCCTGCGCCGACCTTAACCGGCGATCTTGGGCGCCACCCGCATGCCGGCAGCGCATGAAGGCCCCCTTCCCGCGACTGAGCCGAGGGAAGGGGGCCTTCACGCGAGGGGTCAGCCCAGCCAGGCGCGGTGCTCGGTGACCCGCGCGACCAGCCGGTCCCGCTGCTCGGCGACCCGCTCCGGCGCGGTACCGCCGCGGGCGTTGCGCGAACGCACCGAGCCCTCGACGGTCAGCACTTCGCGCACGGCGGGTGTCAGGGCCGGGTTGATCTTCTCGAACTCTTCGTCGGTCAGTTCGTCGAGGCCGACACCGCGGCTCTCGGCGACCCGGACGCTCTCCCCCGCCGCCTCGTGCGCGACACGGAACGGAACGCCCTGGCGCACGAGCCACTCGGCGATGTCCGTGGCGAGGGTGAACCCGGCGGGCGCCAGTTCTGCGAGCCGGTCGGTGTGGAAGGTCAGCGTCTCGAGCATGCCCGCGATCGCCGGGAACAGCAGTTCCAGCTGCTCGACGGAGTCGAAGACCGGCTCCTTGTCCTCCTGCAGGTCCCGGTTGTAGGCCAGCGGCTGCGCCTTGAGCGTCGCGAGCAGGCCGGTCAGGTTGCCGATGAGCCGCCCCGCCTTGCCGCGGGTCAGCTCGGCGACATCCGGGTTCTTCTTCTGCGGCATGATCGAGCTGCCGGTCGCCCACGCGTCGTCGAGGGTGACGTAGCCGAATTCGGCGGTGTTCCAGATGATCACCTCTTCGGCGATCCTCGACAGGTTGACCGCGAGCATCGCGACGTCGAAGGCGAACTCGGCGACGAAGTCCCGCGAGGCGGTGCCGTCGATGGAGTTCTCGACACTGGTGTCGAAGCCCAGTTCCGCGGCGACGGCCTCGGGGTCGAGGCCGAGTGAGGAGCCCGCGAGCGCGCCGGAACCATACGGCGACTCGGCGGTGCGAGCGTCCCAGTCACGCAAGCGGGTGACGTCACGCAGCAGCGACTGGCCGTGCGCGAGCAAGTGGTGCGCCAGCAGGACCGGCTGCGCGTGCTGCAGGTGGGTGCGCCCCGGCAGGACCGCGTCCGGATGGCGGTCCGCCTGCGAAACCAGCGCGTCGACGACGCCGAGCGTGCCGGCGACCACCCGGCGGGCGGCGTCGCGCAGCCACATCCGGAACAGCGTCGCGACCTGGTCGTTGCGGGAACGGCCCGCCCGCAGCTTGCCGCCGAGTTCGGTACCCGCCCGCTCCAGCAGACCGCGTTCGAGCGCGGTGTGGACGTCCTCGTCGGCGACGGTCGGGGTGAACGCGCCCGAGGCGACGTCCTGCGCGAGCGTGTCCAGCGCGGCGAGCATGCCCGTCAGCTCGTCTTCGGTGAGAAGCCCGGCCTTCCGCAGCACTCGCGCGTGTGCCCGCGAACCGGCGATGTCGTACGGCGCCAGCCGCCAGTCGAAATGGGTCGACGCGCTCAGCGCCGCCATCGCCTCGGCCGGTCCGCTGGCGAACCGGCCGCCCCACAGCTGCACCGGCTGCTCATTCCCGCTCACAACACTCCTCGAAATTCCTTGATTCTCTTCAGGCGACCGATTGGTCGAACCCGGTGCCCGTGGTGAAGTCGTACAGTGTGCGCTCATCGCGCGCGGAGTTCACGACCGCGTTCCCGCGGTGCAGGATCAGCCGGACTTCGCCGGACACCCGCCCGGCACTGACCTTCTCCAGTTCGTCGTGCGCGGTGACCAGCGCGAGCGCGCCCGGGCTTTCGTAGATTTCACGTCCTTCGATCCCGAAGGCGCCGACACGGCGGTTCAACTGCTGGAAGGCTTCCAGCAGGGTCACGGTCTCCCCGTCGATGGCGACCGGCACCCCCTCGTCGAAGGTGACGACCGCCCTCTCCGGGTCATCCGGGAAGGCGAACCCGTCAGGCGTCACCTTCGGCCTCCTCACCGCCGTCCACTGTGGACGACCGCCGGGCCAGCGCCATGAAGCGCTCGGCCAGATCCTTGCCGGACAACGGTTCCCTCGCGATCACCGCGACCGTGTCGTCGCCCGCGATCGAACCGACGACCTCCTCCAGCGCCGCCCGGTCGATCGCACTGGCGAGGAACTGCGCCGCCCCCGGCGGCGTGCGCAGCACGGTCAGGTTCCCCGACGAATCCGCCGAAACGAGCAGTTCGGCGAGCAGCCGCGAGAGCCGGGAGGTACCGCCCTGCACCCCGCGTACCGGACTTCCGTCCTCCGGGATGACGTACACGGGCGCGCCGGAGTCGGCGCCCCGCAGCTTCACCGCGCCCAGTTCGTCGAGATCCCGTGACAGCGTCGCCTGGGTGACGTCGATGCCTTCCGCCGCCAAGAGCTTCGCGAGCTCCGTCTGGCTGCGGATGGCCATCGTGGACACGAGTTCGGTGATCCTGGCCTGCCGGGTGACCCTGCTGCCGGTCATCGTCGCTTCTCGTCCAGCAGCCACACCAGGAGCGCCTTCTGCGCGTGCAGCCGGTTTTCGGCCTCGTCCCAGACCGCACTCGACGGTCCGTCGAGGACCTCGTCGGTGATCTCCCAGCCGCGGTGCGCGGGCAGGCAGTGCAGCACGATCGCCTCGTCGGCCGCCCGGCGCATCAGCGCGGCGTTGACCTGCAGCTCCCGGAACGGGCCGACGCGGTCGAGGCCGTCGTTCTCCTGGCCCATCGAGGTCCAGGTGTCGGTGACGACGACGTCCGCGCCTTCGACGGCGGCGTAAGGGTCGGTGAAGACCGTGGTGCTGCCGCCGGTCTCACCGCAGCGGTGCTTGGCGTCGAGCATGACCTGCTGATCCGGCTGGAAGCCCTCCGGCGAGACGACGCGCACGTTCATCCCGGCCGTGGTGCCGCCGAGCAGCAGCGAATGCGCCATGTTGTTGGCGCCGTCACCGAGGTAGACCAGCGTGAGCCCGGCGAGCTTGCCCTTGCGCTCGCGGATGGTCATCAGGTCGGTGAGCACCTGGCACGGATGGAACTCGTCGGTGAGCGCGTTGATCACCGGGATGCTCGCCGCCGACGCCATCGCGTCGATGCGCTTCTGGGCGAAGGTCCGCCAGACGATCGCGTCCAGGTAGCGCGAAAGCACCCGCGAAGTGTCCTCGATGGTCTCCTCGCGCCCGAGCTGCATGGAGCGCCCGTCGACGATCACCGGGTTCCCGCCGAGCTGGGCGATGCCCACCTCGAACGAAAACCGGGTCCGGGTGGAGTTCTTCTCGAAGATCGCCGCGACGGACTTGCCCTCCAGCGCGCGGGAGCTGAGCGGCTCGGCCTTCAGCTGGTCGGCGAGATCCAGGATCTCGGCCTGTTCGGCAGGGCTGAGATCGTCGTCGCGAAGAAAGTTGCGGAGCATGCGTTCGTCTCTGTCCTAAGTGGTGGTGGAATCGAGCGCCCCGGGAAGGGCATCGAGGAATCCCTTGGCCTCATCGGCGCTCAGGATCAGGGGCGGTGCCAGCCGGATGGCGTCCGGGGCGACCGGATTGACCAGGTAACCCGCCTCTTGCGCGGCCTTGGCGACGGCCGCGGAGACCGGCTCGCGCAGCGCGATCCCGAGCAGCAGCCCGGCGCCGCGGACCCCGGCGACCAACGGGTGGCCGAGCTCCTCGACACCGGAGGCGATGTCCTTGCCCAGAGCGGAAACGTGGTCGTTCAGGTTGTCCTCGGCGATGGTCTTGAGCACGGCGAGCCCGGCGGCGCAGCAGATCGGGTTACCGCCGAAGGTGGTCCCGTGGTGGCCCGGCTTCAGCAGTTCACCCGCCTCGCCGACGCCGATGACCGCGCCGAGCGGCAGGCCGCCACCGAGGCCCTTGGCCAGCGTGATGACGTCCGGCACGATGCCGGCGTGCTGGAAGGCGAACCACGCGCCGGTGCGGCCGATCCCGGTCTGCACCTCGTCGAGGACCAGCAGGGTTCCGGTCGCCTTGGTGATCTCCCGCGCGGCCTGGAGGTAGCCGTCCGGCGCCGGGATCACCCCTGCCTCCCCGAGAATCGGCTCGAGGAACACCGCCGCCGTGTCGGTGTCCACCGCGGCGCGGAGCGCGTCGATGTCACCGTAGGGAACGTGGGTGACGCCTGGCAGGAGCGGCGCGAACGGGTCTCGCTTCGACGGCTGACCGGTCAGCGTCAGCGCGCCCATGGTGCGGCCGTGGAAGGCACCCTCGCAGGCGACGATCTTGGTGCGCCCGGTGAGCCTGCTGATCTTCAGCGCGGCTTCGTTGGCCTCCGCGCCGGAGTTGACGAACAGCACCTTCGCGTTACCTGAAAGACCCGCGACGTCCAGGAGGGTTTCGGCGAACTCGACGACGACCGGGTTCACGTAGAGATTCGAGGTGTGCCCGAGTTTCGCGACCTGTTCGGTGACCGCGGCGACCACGGCGGGATGGGCGTGGCCCAGCGCGTTGACCGCGATCCCGCCGACCAGGTCGAGGTACGGCTTGCCGTCGGCGTCCCAGACCTTCGCGCCCTCGCCGCGGACCAGGGTCAGCGCCGGGGTGCCGTAGTTGTCCATGAGCGACGACTTCCAGTGCTCCTGGCCGTCTGCATTGGACTTGCACGTGGTCACGGGAGCTCCGTTTCGGGGAAGACCATGGTACCGATGCCGCGGGAGGTGAAAACCTCCAGCAGAACCGAATGGGCGATGCGGCCGTCGATCACGTGTGCGCGGCGGACACCGCCGCGGATGGCGCGCACGCACGCCTCCATCTTCGGGATCATGCCGCTGGCGAGACCGGGCAGCAGGGTTTCGAGGCGGTCCACGCGGATGCGGTCGACCAGCGAGCCACGGTCCGGCCAGTTGGCGTAGAGGCCTTCGACGTCGGTGAGGACGACGAGCTTCTCCGCGCCCAGCGCCGCGGCCAAGGCACCGGCGGCGGTGTCGGCGTTGATGTTGTGCACGACCCCGTCGACGTCCGGGGCCACCGTGGAGACCACCGGGATGCGCCCGGCGTTGACGATGTCGAGCACCGCGTCCGGGTTGACCTCGGAGACCTCGCCGACGAGCCCGATGTCGACCTGCTCACCGTCCACAATGGCTTGTTTGCGCTCGGCGGTGAACAGTCGCGCGTCCTCGCCGGAGATGCCGACCGCGTAGGGGCCGTGCGCGTTGATCAGCCCGACCAGTTCGCGGCTGACCTGTCCGGTCAGGACCATGCGGACGATGTCCATCGTCTCCGGGGTGGTGACCCGCAAGCCACCCTTGAACTCGCCTTCGACACCGAGGCGGTTGAGCATCGCGGTGATCTGCGGGCCGCCGCCGTGCACCACGACCGGACGCAGCCCGGCCATGCGCAGGAACACCATGTCCTCGGCGAAGGCCTGCTTGAGGCTCTCGTCGATCATGGCGTTGCCGCCGTACTTGATCACGACGGTGGCGCCGTGGAAGCGCTGCAGCCAGGGCAGGGCCTCGATGAGGATCGCGGCCTTCTCGGCGGCCGTCGCGAGCCGTTCGTCCGCGGGGACCGTGGTTTCGGAAGGGCTCATGACGAGTACGCGCTGTTCTCTTCGACGTAGGCGTGCGAGAGGTCGGTCGTGTAGATCGTCGCTTCGCCGTCGCCGAGACCGAGGTCGACGACGATCTTGATGTCGCGGCCCGAGAGATCCGCCTCGGAGCGGTCCGCGGCGGGCGTGCCCTTGGCGAACAGGGTCACGCCGTTGATCGCGATGGCGACCTTCTCCGGATCGATCTCGGCGGGTACCCGGCCCAGCGCCATCGCGATGCGACCCCAGTTCGGGTCCGAACCGAACAGCGCGGTCTTGACCAGGTTGTCCTCGGCGATCGTCCGGCCGACGGCGATGGCGTCGGCCTCGCCGGCCGCACCGGTGACCGTGACGTCGACGTATTTGGTCGCGCCTTCGGAGTCCGCGCGTAGCTGCAGCACAAGGTCGAGGCTGACGGTGGTGAGCAGTTCGGTCAGCTCCGCCTCGGTCGGTTCGACACCGCTGGCGCCGGACGCGAGGACGAGCACCGTGTCGTTGGTGGAGGTGCCGCCGTCGACGTCGAGCCGGTCGAAGGTGATGCCGGTGGCCGCGCGCAGGGCCCGGTCGAGGACCTCCGGCGTGACGACCGCGTCGGTGGTGAGGACCGAAAGCATCGTCGCGAGGCTCGGCGCGAGCATGCCGGCGCCCTTGGCGAAGCCGCCGACACTCCAGCCACTGTCGTGCTTCGCGACCGCCTGTTTCGGCTTGCTGTCGGTGGTCATCACCGCGGTGGCGGCGTTGAGATCGGTCTCGGCGCCGGTCCCGAGTTCCTTGAAGGCGGCGTCCACGCCGGAAAGCAGCGCGTCCATCGGGAGGCGCTCGCCGATCAGGCCGGTGGAGCAGACGGCGACCTCGATCGCGCCCGCCTCGAAGAGTTCGGCGACCTTCTCGGCGGTCTTGTGGGTGTCCTGGAAACCACCGGGACCAGTGGCGGCGTTCGCCCCGCCCGAGTTGAGCACGACGGCCTTGAGGCGCTGCTGCTTGAGCACTTCCTGCGACCACAACACGGGCGCGGCCTTGATCACGTTACGGGTGAACACGCCGGCCGCGACCTGCAGCGGACCGTCGTTGACGACGAGCGCGAGGTCGAGCTTGCCCGAGTCCTTGATCCCGGCGGCGACGCCCGCGGCACGGAATCCCTTCGGCTGGGTGACGGTCACGGAGCGACTCCTACGGTCGGTAGTCCGGTGGTTTCGGGGAGGCCGAGTGCGATGTTCATCGACTGCACGGCACCGCCCGCGGTGCCCTTGGTCAGGTTGTCGATGGCCGCGACCACGATCAGGCGCCGGGTGTCGGCGTCGACGGTGAGCTGCAGCTGGACGTTGTTCGAGCCGACCACCGAAGCCGACGACGGCCACTGGCCCGAAGGCAGCAGCTGAACGAACGGCTCGGCGGCGTAGGCCTTCTCGTACACCTCGCGGGCACCGTCGGTGTCCACATCGGACTTCAGCGCGGCGCTCGCGGTGGTGAGGATCCCCCTCGGCATCGGGGCCAGCACCGGAGTGAACGAGACCTTGACCCGCTCCCCCGAAACAGCCGAGAGGTTCTGTGCGAATTCGGGGGTGTGCCGGTGGGCGCCACCGACGCCGTACGCGGTGGCCGAACCCATCACCTCCGAACCGAGGAGGTTCGGCTTGAGGCTCTTGCCCGCGCCCGAGGTCCCGGTCACGGCCACGACGTTGACCTCCGGCTCGACCAGGCCGGCGGCGAAGGCCGGGGCGAGGGCGATCGAACCGCCGGTCGGGAAGCAGCCGGGGACCGCGATGCGCTTGGTACCGGCGAGGCGCTCACGGGCGCCGGGGAGTTCGGGAAGTCCGTACGGCCACTGTCCGGCGTGGTCGCCGCCGTACCAGCGCTGCCAGTCGGCGGCGTCCGCCAGCCGGTGGTCCGCGCCGAGGTCGACGACCAGGACGTCCGGGCCCAGCTGCGCGGCGATGGCTCCCGAGTGGCCGTGCGGCAGGGCGAGGAAGACGACGTCGTGTCCGGCCAAGGTCTCCGGGGTCGTCTCCAGCAGGACGCGGTCCGCCAGCGGCGCGAGGTGCGGCTGGTGCTGGATGAGCGGCGTCCCCGCGGAGCTGGCCGCGGTCAGCGCACCGATCTGGACTTCGGGATGGGTCAGCAGGAGGCGCAGGAGTTCGCCGCCCGCGTACCCGCTGGCTCCGGCCACCGCGATCTTCACCGTCATACGAATGATTATGCACAGCGGTGCAAGTTCAATCAAACAGAAGCTCCGTCGAACACTGTCGTGTGGCTCACCCGAACTAGGTCATCTCCTGTCCTCTCTCCAGGGCATCCTTACCGCATGACGGACACGCCCGCCCGGCTGCTCAGCCTGCTGTCGCTCCTGCAGACACCGCGCGAATGGCCTGGCAGCGAACTCGCGCGACGGCTGGAGGTCAGCCAGCGCACGATCCGACGCGACATCGACCGGCTACGTGAGCTCGGTTACCCCGTCGACGCGTCACGAGGCGCCGACGGCGGTTACCGGCTGGGCGCGGGCGCGGCGATGCCACCGCTGCTGCTCGACGACGAGGAAGCCGTCGCCATCGCGGTCGGTCTCCGGGGCGCCGCCGGGCAGGCGATCTCCGGTATCGGGGAGTCGTCGGTCCGGGCACTGGCGAAACTCGAGCAGGTACTGCCCTCGCGGTTGCGCTACCGCGTCGGCGCGCTCGGCGCCGCGACCGTGCCGCTGCCCGGTACCGGCCCCGCCGTCGACCCGGAACACCTCACCGTCTTCGCCGGCGCGATCGCCAACACCGAACGGACCCGGTTCGCCTACCGCACCGGCGACGGGACCGAATCCCGGCGGCACGTCGAACCGCACCGGCTCGTCTCGGCCGGACGCCGCTGGTATTTGCTCGGCTACGACCTCGACCGCGACGACTGGCGGATCTTCCGGGCGGACCGGATCGCCGAACCGCGCGCGACCGGCGGCCGGGCCACCCCGCGACAGCCACCCGCCGAGGACGTGGCGGCCTATGTCACCGACAGGATGTACAGCCTCCTTCCCACCTACCGCGCTCGAGTGACGCTGCACGCGCCGATGAATCAGGTCGCCCCCGCGATCGGGGACGACATCGGAGAACTCGAACCGATCGATGACGCCGGCTGCGTCTGGAACGCGGGTGCCGACACACTCGATTGGCTCGCTTTCCGGCTGTTAGGGCTCGGCTGCGAGTTCACCGTGCACGAGCCGCCGGAGCTGCTCGGCCACCTGCGGGAGATGGCGGCACGGATGCACCGGGGTATCTCGTCCACAGTGGACTGACGTGGTGGATTGGCCCGTGTGGATTTTGGGACATCCAACGTCCCAAAATCCACACAGTCACCAGACCCGCGTTCAGCCGAGTTCCCTCACCACCTCTCGCTGACTCGGCGGGATCGGGAGGTACGCGCCACGGCGTTCCGGGTCGCATCCGACCCTGGGCAGCCTTGCCCGGATCCCGCCCGGCGTCCGTTCGAACCGCCGTGCGATCTCCTCGACGCTTTCCCCTGCCAGCCAACGGCTTTCCAGTTCGGCGTCCAGTTCGTCGGACCACGGCAGGCCCTGGTGCGCGGGGCGATCCGCCGATCTTCGGCGACCGTTCCGGCCGTTGCTCCGCCCGGCGAACGCCATCAGCGTGTCGGAAAGGACGGTCGCCAATGCCGGTACGGCTTCGGCGTCGATGTCGATCCTGCCTTCGGCGACAGGCTCCTCCTGCGGTCCGGCCCCGCCGACCGTGACGGTCACCCAGCGGTCTTCCCCGGCCGCGCCGCTGCCCTCACGGGCGGCGACCTCGATGCGATAAACGGTGTCCTGCACCCGGATCTCGGTCCGGTGCTCTTCGACAATGGTCATGCCGGGGACGCTAACGGGCGGTGCCGACAATTCCCCGGCCCGGCGGCGGGAATCGGGGCCGGGACGGTGGATGAGCGGTACCTTCATCGCGATCCAGGCCGAAAGGGTGCCGGTCATGCCGGTAGTCCAGCGCGTTCAGAGGACTGATCACGACGTGGGAAAGCCCCGGCCCGGAAATCCGGACCGGGGCGGCGAAGCATCCCGAAGTGCGATCGGACTCAGAACCGCAGCGTCTGAGCGAGCGTCTCCTTCTTCACTTCAGCGGCGGCCGAAGGCACGTCCGACTTGTTCGCCGTCGCCGACGAACCGGCCGGAACCGGCGGCGGGACGGGAGTGCACTGCACGTCCGAACCGTTGCCCGGCTTCCGCTGCGGCAGCTGCCCGGTCAGCAGGTAGTCCGCGATCTTGTCGTCCACACAGGACACACCGGACAGCGAACCGGAGTGCGTGGTGCCTCCGGGCGCGCTGATCAGGCTGGAGTTCGGGTAGCGCTTCCGGACCTCCAGACTGCCGGGGTACGGCGTCGCGGCGTCGTTCTCCTCGTTGACCAGCAGGATTCCCGGCACCTTGCGCCCGTCGATCTCCACCGGCTTGCCCGGCTTCGCGGGCCAGTCGAGGCACGGCGCGTTGAACCAGGCGTTGCCCCAGGTCTCGAACGGGGCCCGGAAGTGCGTGATCCAGTTGTCGAACTTCCAGCGGTTCCAGTTCTGCGGCCACGCGACGTCGGTGCACTGCACGGCCGCGTACACGGCGTACCCGTTGTCCTGGCCCGGCGGGTTGGAGTCGTCGTACAGGCCCTTCAGGGTCTGCCAGTCGCCTTGGTGCACCCATCCGGAGAACGCCTTCGCCATGTCTTCCCAACCGAAGACGTAGTACCCGGCCTGCAGGAAGATGTCCGTCCACTCGGAACCGCCGATGACCCCGCCCGCGGGCTTGTCGTACAGCTTCTTCTGCTCGGCGTACCACAGCTTCTCCACCGCGGAAGCGGTCTTGCCGAGGTGGTAGACGTCGTCGTACTTGGCGAGCCAGCCGAAGTAGGTCTTGATGTTCTTGTCGAAGGCGATGTCCTGGTTCAGGTTCGCCTGGTACCAGACATCGCGGGGATCGACGGTGCCGTCGAAGACCATCCGCCGCACGTTCTGCGGGAACAGCGTGCTGTACACCTGACCGAGGTAGGTGCCGTAAGAGAAGCCGTAGTAGTTGATCTGCTTCTCGCCCAGCGCCTTGCGCAGGCTGTCGACGTCCTTCGCGACATCGATGGTCTTGATGTGCTCCAGGATCGCGCCGTTCTTGGCGCACGCCTTCGCGTAACCCTTCGCCCTGTCGAGCCACGTCTTCTCGATGGCGCGCGTGGTCGGCACGTACTGCGGGCGGCTGTAGGAGGCGTAGTTGCCGTCGCAGGTCAGCGACGGCTTGCTCGCCCCGACCCCTCGCGGGTCGAAACCGATCCAGTCGTACTCTTCACCCGCCTTCTTGGGAACGGCCCGGCCGAGCGTCGACAGTCCGAGGCCGGATCCGCCGGGGCCACCCGGGTTGACGATCATGACGCCCTGGGATCGGGCGGACTTGTGCTTCACGCGCGAGACGGCGATCGAGACCTTCTCGCCGCCGGGCTTCGCGTAGTCCAGCGGGACCTCGAGGAAGCCGCATTCCGCGCCGGCCTTGACCAGGCTCGGCCGGGTGCAGGCTCCCCAGCTGATGGGCTTCGGATCGAAGTCCGACGCCGAGGCGGCCGTGGCGGAGGGAGCGAGCGCCATGGTGCCGACGCCGATCCCCGCGACCGCCAGGGCGGCAACGAATTTCTTCACTGTGTTCCTTTTCGTCCGCGTACGACCCGGTCGGGCCGAAGCTACCGAGAACCGGCTTCAATCTCGTTGACCGACACGTTGACCGCCATCCCTCTTTAGTCGGTATCCGCGCCCCGATCCGGGCATATCCGTCTTGTCGGTCCCCTGTCGTACGCTCGCGGCGGCCTGCTGGGAGAGGAGTGCGCATGGATGTGGTGAAAAGCCTGGTTTCAGCGGTTCGCAACGGTTTGGCCGGACTGGCCGATACCGGAAAGGCGACCGCGATGCGGACGTACATGAAGTCGGAAATGCCGTTCCTCGGCGTGCCGAAACCTGCTAGATCGGCCTTGCTGAAACCGATTTTCGCGGAACATTCACTACCCGATGAGGTGAGCTTCTCCGCCGCCGTGCGCACCCTGTGGCGCGAGGCGGAATTCCGCGAGGAGCGGTACGCGGCCATCGACCTGTCCGGTCACCGCGCCTACGCCCCTTGGCAAGACAGCGAACTGCTCGTTCTGTACGAGGAGATGATCGTGACCGGTGCCTGGTGGGACTACGTCGACGAGGTCGCCATCCGCCGCGTCGGGCCGATCCTGCGGGCCGAACCGGAAACGATGCTCCCCTTGATGCTCACCTGGGCCTACGACGAGGACAGGTGGCGCCGCCGCACAGCGGTGATCTGCCAGGTCGGCGCCAAGGGCAGGACCGACACCGATCTGCTCACCCGGGCGGTCGAGGCGAACATCGACGACAAGGACTTCTTCCTCCGTAAGGGAATCGGCTGGGCGCTACGCGAGTACGCGAAGACCGAGCCGGACTGGGTACGCGCGTTCGTCGCCGCGCACCCGGCGCTCTCGAATCTCTCCCGGAAGGAGGCGCTCAAGCACCTGGGCGGTTGAGCACCGGTCGCGGGATCAGCGCGGAGAGCTCGTCGATCACCTCGCCGAGTCCGGGCAGCAACTGTCCTGTCTCCTTCAAATCGCGGAGCAGGTCCAGCCGGGTTTCCCGCGGCGGATCTTCTCCGAGAAGCTTGACGAGGTCGCGCTTCGCGTCATCGACGCGGCCGAGAGCCAAGAGATAGAAGAGCGGCTGGGTCTTGGCGTCCCAGTCCCCGGGGGCGGCGGCCGCGTCGGCCAAGCCCTTCTCCAGGGCTTCGGCGAACTGTCGTTCGGCTTCTTCGGTCCGCCCGGTCTTCAGCTCTACCAAGGCGAGGAGGTTGCGTAGCCAAAAGGATCGCGATGCGAGGGGCCGCAGGACCTCCCTCGCCTCTTCCGGCTTCCCGGCGAACAACAAGGCCTCCCCGAGGTTTCCCCGGTATTCGGTGTCGTCCGGATCCAGCGCGACCAGTTCGTGCAGTTCCTCGATGGCCTTGTCGTGGTCACCCGACCGGCGACGGATCTCGGCACGCAGGGCGCGGCCACTCTCGTCGTGGCCCTCGGCCAGTGCATTGTCCACATCGGCCAAGGCTCCGGCGAGGTCACCGAAGAGAGCGCGATGATGGGCGCGCTGGTAGTAGGCGTACCCACCGTCCTCGCCCAACCGGACCCCTTCGTCCAGCTCCGCCCTGGCTTCTTCGTGGCGATCCAGTTCCGCCAGGATTTTCGCCCGGGTCACATGGAAGAAGGCGTTCGAAGGGCTCGATTCGAGTGCGACGTCGATATCGGCGAGAGCGGACCGGTGATCGTCCAGTCTCTGGTGGGCCATCGCCCGCCAGGTATGCGCCCACTCGTTGCCGGGGTCGAGTTCGATCGCGCGGCTCAAGGACTCCACCGCTTCACCGTTCCTCTTCAACCGGCTGAGCATCATCCCTCGCCACAGGTGATTCTCGGCGTCCTCCGGAGCCAGCTCGACAGCCCGGTCGAAGTCGGCCAGCGCCGCCTGCCGATCACCGAGGTCGTCATGGACCAGCCCGCGCATGTAGTACGCCCACTCGTAGTCCGGGTCGATCCGGAGCGCGGCCGTGAAGCCGTCGATCGCGAGCCGGTACCGCTCCGCGCGCCGGTGGAACGCCGCCCGGATCGCGGGTGGCCTGGCGCTGCCGGGATCAGCCGCGATAGCCGCGTCCAAGACCTTCGCGGCCTCGTCGTGATCACCGATCTTTCCGAGGAACAAGGCCAGCTCGGTCAGGTAATAGACGTCCTGGGGACGGAGCGCGGCAGCCGCCTGGTACCCGGCGAGCGCCTCGGCGGTCTCCCCCAGTTCGGCCAGGAGGACCGCCCGGTAGTTGACCGCCCAGGCGTAGTCGGGATCGAGCCGGATGGCGATGTCGAGTTCGTCGATCGCCTTCCGGAGGTTCCCGCGCTTGTGGTGCACCTCGCCGCGGGCCGTGTAGGCCCACGCGTGGTCGGGCTGGAGGCGGACGGCCTCGTCGAGATCGGTCATCGCGCCGTCGAGATCGCCGAGTCCGGCTCGCGCCGAACCGCGACCGCGCCACGAGTACGCGTAGGCGGGGTCGAGTTCGATCGCCCGGTTCAGGTCTTCGAGCGCCGGCGCCCAGTCCGACTGGTTGCGGAAGAAGTTGCCGCGATCGCTCCAGGCGTAGGGATCGGCGGGGTTGAGGTCGAGAGCACGGTCGAAGTCCCTTTTCGCCGCATCGAGTTCGTCGCGGCTCTCGTAGGCCCAGGCGCGTCGCCTGATCACCGTCGAGAGCCGGGCCGCGTCGAGTTCACCAGCCCCGGCGAGCAGGTCGAGGACCTCCACTTCACGGGGGCCGTCACCGTCTCCCACCGCTTCGGCCAACCGCCGAGCCCAGCGCAGGACGGCGGGCTCGTCGGCGTCGATGCCGGCCTGCTCCATCATGCGTGCCCAGGTTCGCGCGGCCGCGGTGCCGGTCGTGATCATTTCGGCCACGCCGAGCAGGGCGTCCGGCAACGCTTCGACCGGATCGCCGCAGAGCCGGTGGTAGGTCTGCTCCAGTTTTCTTCGCTGCCAGCGCTCGTCATTCCAGGCATCGCGGTGCCCGGCGCGCCCGAGTTCGGTACACCGGCCTTCGTAGTATTCGGCGAGCTTGCGATGGTGCTCGGCGAACTCGCCGGGTGATCGACCGCGTTCCATGCGCACCATCGGACCGCGGACCACCGGGTGATAGCGCACCGGTAGCTCGCGCCGCCCGACGAACGGCAGTTCCCGCAGCCAGCGAAACGTCTCCCCCGCCGTTTCCGTTCCGGTCAGGACGCCGACGACGTCTTCGTCAAGGACGCGAGGTAGCGACGCCGTGGCGGCGATCTTTTGCTTCGCCTTTTCGGGGACCCAGTGCAGGAACCGTTTGACCGCGTCGTCGCCGGGATCCCCGACGGCGTCCGCCTCGGAGGGCTGTCGCTCCGCCAGCATGGCGACCAGGACGGGCAGGCCGTCGGTCAGCCGAAGCACGGTCTCGATCACCTGCTCGTCGGTGATCCCGTGCTCGGCGAGCAGCCGTCGCGCCTCCGGTCCGGTGAACGGCCTGAGTTCGATCTCGCGCACCAGCGGCGCGTACCGGTTCCATTTCGCCTCGTCCAGCGGGAACTGGCCCGCGACGGTGAGCACCAGGTTCTGCGGCAGGTCTCCGTACCGGCCGCCGAACAGGTCCAGCAGCCAGGTTTCCAGTACCGGCGCCGTCCGTTCGAAGGTGTCGAAGAACAGCGCGATCTGCCGGGATTCCGGCAGCCGCCACAGATCCTCGACGAACGGTTTGGTCAGCTCCTCCGCCGGATCGAGGAGCAGCTGGACGTCGGCCTTCCGTTTGAACTTCGCCGCGAGGTAACTCTGCAGCTGCTCCAGCTGTTTCGCCGTCGCGTCGGCATCGATCGCGTCGGCGGCGATACTGCCGCCGGGGAGGGTCTTCGCCACGCCGAGACCGGCCTTGACCACGGTCTTGGTGACGAGCGCGCGACCGGCCGCGGGAGCCTGCGGATCGCTGTGCAGTCGTTCCCGCGCCTTGAGGTAGGACTCGTAGCGCTTCTCGAATCGCCGCATGTCGTGCCCGGCGCGAGCGAGGTCCTTCGCGAGTTTGACCAGGGTCGCGGGCAGATCCTGGAGGCGGTCGTCCGCGAATCCGACGGCGGCGCGGGATTCCTCGGCGATACCGCGAAGCTGTTCGAGGAGGAAGGTCTTGCCGACCCCCGCGAGACCGTGCACCGAGAACAGGTACCGGCGACGCCGGTCGCTGCCCGGTAACGCCAGATTGGCCCGGAAGTCTTCACGTTCCCCGACGCGGCCGACGAAACCGTCGCTCAACCGGGCACGGGCGATGTCTTGGATGCTGGGGCGACCGTCTGGACGTGACACGAGAACTCACTTTGCCACACCTGGTGACGCGTGAAGGCCCCCTTCCCCCGGCTGGTCATTTGAAACCATGGCCGAGGGAAGGGGGCCTTCACGGGACTTCGGGACGCCGGGGTCAGGTCCGCAGGCTCGCACCGAAGCGTTCACCGGCGACAGCGATAGCGGCGTCGCGAGCCTTGGTGGCCTCGTCGACGGTCAGCGTGCGGTCCGCGGCGCGGAACCGCAGCTTGTAGGCCACCGAACGCTTGCCCTCGCCCACCTGCTCACCCTGGTAGGAGTCGAACAGCGTGATGTCCTCGAGCAGTTCGCCCGCCCCTTCGCGCAGCGCCTCGGCCAGGTCGGCCGACGGCACCTCCGACGCGGCGACGAGGGCGACGTCGAGCAGCACCGGCGGGAAGGCCGAGATCCTCGGCGCCGGACGGCCGTCCGGGATCGGGATCTCGTCCAGGTCGAGTTCCATCGCGACGGTGCGCGGCGGCAGCCCGAGCGCCTCGACGACCTTCGGGTGCAGCTCGCCGGCGTAGCCGACGGGCCACTGCCCGACCCGCAGCTGCGCGCAGCGGCCGGGGTGCCACGGCAGGTGATCCGCCGCGGCCGTGGTCAGCTCGACCCCGGCGGCCTGTGCCACCAGCCGGGCGGCCTGGACGGCGTCGGCCCAGTTCGCCTGCTCGCCCTCGCCCCACCAGCCGGCGCGGGCACGCTGGCCCGAGAGCACGACGGCGACGTGCACCGGCTGCGGCGGGACGGCCGCCTCCAGTACCGCGAGTTCCTCGTCGGTCGGCCGACGGTCCACCCCGAGGGACGGCATCGGGATCGGGTTCGCCCCGGGCAGCACGACCTGCCCGATGTGGAACAGCGAAACATCCTTGAAGCCACGGGAAATGTTGCGCTGCAGAGTTTCCAGCAGCCCCGGGAGCAGGGTGCTCGCCATCCGGTCCTTATCCGCTTCCAGCGGGTTGCGGACCCGGACGGTACGGCGGCGGACGTCGTCTTCGGGCAGCCCGAACGCGTCCCAGACCGAGTCCGAGATGAACGGGAAGGGCAGCACCTCGACGTAGCCCGCCTCGGCCAGCGCACGCGAGACCGAGCGGCGACGACGTTGCGTGTCGGTGAGACCGCGGCCCGCCGGGGCCTCGGGCAGCACCGACGGGATGCTGTCGTAGCCCTCCAGCCGGAGCACCTCCTCGACCAGGTCGGCGGACTGCACCAGGTCACCGCGCCAGCTCGGCGGGATCGCGGTCACCAGCGCGGTGCCGTCCTCGGCCGTGCCCACGTTGACCTTGCAGCCGATCTGCGAGAGCCGCCGAACCGTGACACCGCGCTCGTAACGCACCCCGGCCACCTGGTCGGGCAGGCTGATCGGCATGGTCACCGGCGGGTTCGGCTCGACGCCGCCCTCGTCGGTGCGGCCGGGCAGGATCGAGCCGTCGCCGTACTGGCGCAGCAGCCGCGCGGCGAACTCGACGGCCACCGCGCACAGCTGCGGGTCGGTGTAGCGCTCGAACCGCTTGGCGGCCTCGGAGAACAGCTTGTGACGGCGGGCCGTACGGCTGATCGACGACGGATCCCAATGCGCGGCCTCAAGGAGCACATCGGTGCTCTCAGGAGTGATCTCGGTCGACGCGCCGCCCATCGTGCCCGCCAGGGAGATGACCCCGCTGTCGTCGGCGATGACCACGTCGTCCGCGTCGAGGGTGCGCTCGACATCGTCCAAAGTGGTCAGTTTCTCGCCCGGCTTCGCCTTGCGCACCACCAGATCACCCTTGACCGAGCTGGTCGCGAAGGCGTGGAGCGGGTGGCCGAGTTCGATCATCACGTAGTTGGTCACGTCGACCGCGAGCGAGATCGACCGGATCCCCGCCAGCATCAGGCGGCGGCGCATCCACCACGGTGTCGGCGCGGTCGCGTCGAGATCCTTGACCCGGCGCAGCACGAACCGCCTGCAGCCCTCGGTGTCTTCGAGGTGCACCGGCCATGCGTCGGTTTCGGCCTCGGGCACCTCGATGGACGCCGGGTCGCCGAACGGGACGTCGAGCGCGTTCGACAGCTCGCGGGCCAGCCCGCGGACCGAAAGCGTGTACCCGCGGTCCGGGGTCGGCGTCACCTCGAGGACGGTGTCGTCGAGGCCGAGCAGCTTGTTCGCGTCCTCACCCGGGCTGGCGGTGCTCGGCGGCAGCACGAGGATGCCGGAGTGGTCGTCCCCGATGCCGAGTTCGCTCGCGGAGCAGATCATGCCGTCGCTGAGGCGGCCGTAGGTCTTGCGCGAGCCGATCTCGAAACCGCCGGGCAGCACCGTGCCGGGCAGCGCGACGATGACCAGATCACCCTCGGCGAAATTCGTGGCACCGCAGATGATCCCGCGGGTCTTGATCCCCGTCGGGCCGTCGTCCTCGAAGGGACCTTCGTCATCGTCGTCGTCATCCGCGTCGACGGTCTCGTCGGGCTTGTCGGTGTCGTCCTCGGACTCGCCGACGTCGACCCGGCAGAACCGGACCGGCTTCTTGAACTCGGTCAGTTCCTCGATCTCGGCCACGCGGCCCACCACGAGCGGGCCGGTGACCGGTTCGAGCGGGCGGACGTCGTCGACCTCGATGCCGATGCGCACGAAGGCGTCGGCCAGATCCTGGGCCGTGACCTCCTCGTCGACGTCGAGGTGTTCGGTCAGCCAGCTGGCTGGGACCTTCACTCAGGCCTCCGTTCCGAAGGGCAGGGTGAACCTGATGTCGCCCTCCACCATGTCGCGCATGTCCGGAATTCCGTTGCGGAACTGCAGGGTGCGCTCGATACCCATGCCGAAGGCGAAGCCCGAGTAGACCTCGGGGTCGACGCCGCAGGCACGCAGGACGTTGGGGTTGACCATGCCGCAGCCGCCCCATTCGACCCAGCCGGCGCCGCCCTTCTTCTCCTCGAACCAGACGTCGACCTCGGCCGACGGCTCGGTGAACGGGAAGAAGTGCGGGCGAAGCCGGGTCTTCGAGTTCTCGCCGAACATCGCGCGGGCGAAGGCGTCGAGGGTTCCCTTGAGATGGGCCATCGTCAGGCCCTTGTCCACCGCGAGCCCTTCGACCTGCGAGAACACCGGGGTGTGCGTGGCGTCGAGTTCGTCGGTCCGGTAGGTGCGGCCGGGGCAGACGACGTACACGGGCAGGTCGCGGTGCAGCAGCGTGCGGGCCTGTACCGGCGAGGTGTGCGTCCGCAGCACCAGCCCGGAGTCCTCCTCACCGAGGTAGAACGTGTCCTGCAGCTGGCGCGCGGGGTGGTCCTTGCCGAAGTTCAGTGCGTCGAAGTTGAACCACTCGGCCTCGAGTTCCGGACCGTCGGCTACCTCGTAGCCCATCGCGACGAACGCGTCGGCGATCCGCTCCGACAGGGTCGAGATCGGGTGCCGGGCGCCGCGGGGCACGCGGTCCCACGGCAGCGTGACGTCGACGGTCTCCTCGCGGAGCACCTTTTCGTCACGTTCGGCCTGGAGCACGACGCGGCGCGCGTCGAAAGCGGTCTGGATGGCTTGGCGCGCTTCGTTGACCCGCTTTCCCGCTTCGGCCTTCTCCTGCTTCGGCAGCGCACCGATCTCGCGGCGGGCGAGCAGCAGCGGAGACTGGTCCCCGAGGTGGGCGGGCTTGACCGCGGCCAGCGCGTCGAGATCCGCCGCGGCCGCGAAATCGGTCTCGGCCTGCTTGACGGCGGCCGTCAACGTTTCCGGCGCGAGCGTTCCCGCCTGGGGGTCCTGCTTGTCGTTGGCTTCGGACATAACTCCTCGGCGTCCGCTGGGACTGGTCCGGTGCACGCGAGCGCACGCATGGGTTTAGCAGCAGCTGAATTCTATGGGACAGCGAACGGCGGCCCCCGATCACCCTAGGGCTGGGCACACCGTCACTCGAGAGTGCGAAAGACGCGCCCTACGCCGTAAACAAGGTGCTGGAACGAACACCGCGTTCCATGAGAGCTCCCTTGTTCCGTGGTACGAACGGCCTGGTGCCCGTGACCCTACGTGGCCACGGGCACCGGCGCGAACGAAATTGCGGCTCAGCGCCCGGCGAAAGCGCCTTCGAAGTCCACCTTGCCGAACGCCTCCGGGACGACGCCGTCCGCGGCGTAGCGGTACAACGCGGTCTGGTAGATCCCGGAAAGCGTCGTGCAGACGATGGAGACCAAGAACCCCCACACGAGTGAAATCCCGATGGCGACGAAGATCGTGATGGTGCCGCCGAGAAGCATGCCCGCACCGACGATCACCGCGAAGCCCGCCAGCGACACCAGGAAGCCGATCACCCCGATGCCGAACCGTCCGGCCGCCTGCTCACCCCAGGTCCGCTTGAGCAGCTCCGCCGAACGCTTGGCGCCGTGCCGGACACCGGCGTCCTCGATCATCATCACCGGCAGCACGAGATAGGTGACGAGGTTCCAGGCGGCACCGACCAACCGGCTGACGAAGTAGCCGATGAACGCGAACCGCTGCTCGATCTCCCGGAGGATCAGGGAAACCGTCGCCGTCACCGCGGCCCAGCCCAGCAAGGGCAGCCATCGGCGTCCGGCCTCCGCCAGCCCGGAGGCCACGCGGGGGTCACCACCGCGCAGTGCGACGTCGGCCTGCGAGATGAGCGCGGCGTTGAAGAACACCGTGACGAACGCGGCCGTCAGATAGAACAGCCCGATCATCACGTACGAGCCCGGAGTCAGCCTCGAGTGGTCGGCGATCTCGCTGTGGGAGATCCAGTAACCGGAGCCGAGGAACACCGCGGCCACCACCAGCCCCGCGATCGCGGCGAGCATCGGGAAGACCGCGAGTTCCTTGCGGGATCGCAGCACACGCCAAGAAGCACCGAACAAAGCGAAAGAACGGGCGATACGCCCCATGATGACTCCCCAGAATCCAACGGAGTCCGGAGTCTAGCGACCCTGGCGCGGCGCCATCGCGTTGGTGTACACGCAGATCGCTGCGGCCGTCGCGAGGTTCAGGCTTTCCGCCCGGCCGTACATCGGGATCTTGACCGCGAGATCGACGGTGTCGAGTACGTGCGCGGGCAGGCCGTGCGCCTCGTTGCCGAACACCCATGCGACGGGCTGGTCGAAGGTCACCTGATCGAGCTCGGTGTCGGCGTAGCCGTGTGCGCCGAAGGTACGGAGACCGGCTGCGGAGCAGGCCTTCAAGGCCGCGTCGACGTCGCGGATCCGGGTGATGGCGGGGTGGAACAGGCTGCCGGCGGCCGCGCGGACGCATTTGCCGTTGTGCGGGTCGACACTGTCTCCCGCGAGCACGACCGCGTCGGCGCCCGCGGCGTCCGCGACGCGGATCACGGTGCCCGCGTTCCCGGGGTCCGAGACGTCGACGAGGACGACGACGAGCTTCACGCCCGGCTTCAGGACAGTCTCTTGTGGACGGTCGACGAGCGCGCACACCCCGACGATGCCTTGCGGCGTCACGGTCTCGGACAGCCCGTCGGCGGCGCGGTCGGAGATCGGCGAAACGGGTACGCCCGCCTCGCGCGCGGTGACGAGCAGACGCTCGTGTTGCACGGCGGCGCGTTCGGTGACGAACAGCTCGTACACCTTGCCGCCGTCTTCGAGGGCGTGGGTGAGCGCGGCTTCGACCGCGTTCGCGCCCTCGGCGAGGAACCGCCCGGTCTTCTCCCGTTCGGCCCGGCGGGTGAGCTTGCGCGCAGCAACAACCCGGGGCGTCCGTTCGGTGAACGGAGCCGCCCCGGGTTGCGGAAGAGCGCTGTCGCCGGTCAGGCCGACTTCTTCTCTTCGGTGTTCACGTTGGCCTTGGCCAGCTCGGCCAGCGCGGCGAACGCGGCGGCGTCGTTGACGGCGAGGTCCGCGAGGATCTTGCGGTCGACCTCGACACCCGCGGTCTTGAGACCCTGGATGAAGCGGTTGTAGGTGACGCCGTTGGCGCGAGCGGCCGCGTTGATCCGGGTGATCCACAGCTGGCGGAAGTCACCCTTGCGGGCACGGCGGTCCCGGTAGGCGTAGTTCAGCGAGTGAAGCGTCTGCTCCTTCGCCTTGCGGTACAGCCGCGAACGCTGGCCGCGGTAGCCGCTGGCGAGCTCGAGAGTCGCGCGACGCTTCTTCTGGGCGTTGACAGCCCTCTTGACGCGTGCCACTGGGTCCATCCTGTCGATCTGGGGGCGCGCAGGCGCGCCCGGCGTTTACAAAGTGCGGGAGTGTCAGCGGCCGAGAAGGCGCTTGACGCGGCCGACGTCGTTCTTGGCGATCTCGGTCGTGCCCTCAAGGCGACGGGTGAGCCTGTTGGACTTCTTCTCCATCAGGTGGCGGCGGCCGGCCTTCTGGCGGCGCAGCTTGCCCGAACCCGTGACGCGAACTCGCTTCGACGTCCCGCTGTGCGTCTTCATCTTCGGCATTACGTTGTCCTCTTTCGTGCGGCGGCACACCGGTGTTCTCCGGTGTGCCGCTGACATGGCTGGTCGGCGCTACGCGTCGGCGGGCGGCTCTGGCGACTCGTCCTTGGTGGCCTTCGTGGCCTTGGTCGGCTTCACGTTCTTGTGCGGAGCCAACACCATGATCATGTTGCGACCGTCCTGCTTCGGCGACGACTCGACGAAACCGAGTTCGGTCACCTCGTCGGCGAGCTTCTGCAGCAGCCGGAAACCGAGTTCCGGCCGGGACTGCTCGCGACCGCGGAACATGATCGTGACCTTGACCTTGTTGCCTGCCGCAAGGAAGCGCGACACGTGACCCTTTTTGGTCTCGTAGTCGTGCTGGTCGATCTTCGGCCGCAGCTTCTGCTCTTTGATGACGGTGAGCTGCTGGTTGCGGCGGGACTCGCGGGCCTTCTGCGCGCTCTCGTACTTGAACTTGCCGAAGTCCATGAGCTTGCATACGGGCGGGCGTGCCTGGGGGGCGACCTCGACGAGATCGAGATCGTTCTCCTGTGCCAGCCGCAGTGCATCTTCGATCCGGACGATGCCGACCTGTTCACCGGCGGGTCCGACGAGGCGGACTTCCGGTACCCGGATTCGGTCGTTGATGCGTGTCTCGGAGCTGATGGGGCCTCCCTGGTTCGAGGTAAATTCTTCTACCGTTTCGACCTGGTGCCCACATACCTAAGGCCCCGGTACCGTGCGGTACGCGGGGCCCACTCTTTCCGATCGTGTTCGATCTCCAGAACCGAACACACCGCCTCGACGCCCGAAATCGTCTTGGCGAGACCGGACCCGGACACCTGGTGTTGCGGCGGTGACACGGGTGGGAGCGGGGCTCCACTTGCCGCCCCCGATCGCTCGGGGGCTGGTCGCTCGTGGAAGGGTACCAGACGTGTCAGAAGAACCGGTTCAGCAGCCCCCGTATTCCCCGGACGTCCGCGACCTGGAGGACATCCCGAGCGTCGAGGTGATCAGCAGGGCGGCCGTCATGCTGCTCTCCGCCGGCGCCGAACGGCTCGGCCTCGCCGACGAGGACCCGGCCAGCTCACCGCACCGCGACCTCGACGAGGCCCGCCGCCTGATCACCGCCCTCGCCGGGCTGGTCACCGCTTCGGCAGAGTACCTCGGCCTGCACGCGGGCCCGTTACGCGACGGCCTGCAGTCGCTGCAGAAGGCGTTCCGCGAGGCTTCGGCCGTGCCGGACGCGCCTGGGCAGGGGCCGGGCGAGAAGTACACAGGGCCTGTGTACTAGGTCGCTTCCCTCCTCCTGCCCGTGCAATGAAGGGGCCTTTCATCGCAAATTTTGCGATGAAAGGCCCCTTCATTGCACGAGGTTCGTCCCGGGGTTCCGCGAGAGTGGACGTTGGCTATCGGGTGTCCGTGAAGGCCTCCTTCCCTACTCTGAGGGTAGGAAAGGGGGCCTTCACGGACAGGCAGACGCACCACAGGGACGACGTCTGAAGGTCCTGCCGTCTCCCACGGCCAGGCCTAAAACCCTTTATTGCACGGCCGACTACCGATCCAGGTGTCTGACAGCTAACATTTCAGATGTGAGTGGGTTAGCGAAGGTGCCGCGGTCCCTCCTCCGGGACGAGGCCTACGAGAACATCCGACGGGCGATCATCGACGGGACGTTGCCGCCGGGGACGAACCTGCGCGACGGCGACCTGGCCGAACAGCTGGGTCTTTCGAGGGCGCCGGTGCGCCAGGCGCTGCTGCGCCTCATCGAGGACGGCCTCGTCGAGTCGAAGCCGCAGAGCTACACGCGGGTGGCGGGGTTCGTCCCCGACGACGTCCGTGATGCCCTGCAACTGGTCCGCGCCCTGCACGAGTTCGCCGTCCGGGTCGGCGCGCCACGGATGGGCGCGGCCGAGGTCGAAGCGATGCGCGCGGCCAACGCGCGGTTCGCCGAAGCGATCGCCGCCGGGGACATCGGGGCCGCGATCGCCGCCGACGACGCACTCCACGACATCCCGGTGGCCGCCGCGCGCAACCGGGCGGTCGCCGCGACGCTCGACCGCTACACACCGCTGCTCCGACGGCTCGAATACGCCCGTTTCGGTTCCCTGCCCGCGCACCGGTCGGTCCAGCGGCACGCGGAACTGGCCGACGCCATCGAAGCGGGCGACGTCGACCTGGCCTGCTCGATCACCGCCACGATCTGGACCGAACTCGAAGCCCTCCTGGAGACGCCATGACCCTCGCCGACTTCCCGCGCTACCCGCTGCTGTTCGGCCCCTCCCCCGTGCACCCGCTCGACCGGCTCACCACCCATCTCGGTGGCGCGAAGGTCTGGGCGAAACGCGAGGACGTCAACTCCGGTATCGCGTTCGGCGGCAACAAGACCAGGAAGCTCGAATACCTGGTCGCCGACGCGCTCGCCTCAGGAGCGGACACACTGATCTCGATCGGCGGCGTGCAGTCGAACCACACCCGCCAGGTCGCCGCGGCGGCGGCGCGGGCCGGGCTGAAGGCCGTGCTGGTGCAGGAGAGCTGGGTGGACTGGCACGACCCGCTCTACGACAAGGTCGGCAACATCCAGCTCTCGCGCATCCTCGGCGCCGACATCCGGATGGTCGAGGCCGGGTTCGGCGTCGGCTTCAAGGAGAGTTGGGAGAACGCGATCAAGCAGATCGAGGCCGACGGCGGCAAACCGTACGCGATCCCGGCGGGTGGATCGGATCATCGCCTCGGCGGGCTCGGTTTCGCGAACTGGATCGTCGAACTCGAAGCGCAGGAGGCCGAACTCGGCGTCTTCTTCGACACTGTGGTCGTCTGCTCGGTCACCGGCAGCACGCAGGCCGGCATGGTCGCCGGGGCCGCGCTTTCGGGGAAGCCCCGGCGGATTCTCGGCATCGACGGCTCGGCGAAACCGGCCGAGACCCGCGACCAGATCACCCGCATCGCCCGCGCGACCGCGGAGCTGATCGGTGCGGGCGAGATCGGCGAAGTCGAACTGGACGAGCGCTACCACGCCGGGATCTACGGCATCCCCGACGAGTCCACTTTGGACGCGATCAGGACGCTGGCGCGGCTGGAAGGCGTGCTCACCGATCCGGTGTACGAGGGCAAGTCCACGGCGGGACTGATCGACCTCGTTTCGCGCGGGGAGATCGCGAAGGACTCGAACGTCCTCTTCGCGCACCTAGGCGGGCAGCCCGCGCTTAACGGGTACACGAGCGTGCTCTAGCGGCTGCAATGAAAGGCCCCTTCATCGCAAAATTTGCGATGAAGGGGCCTTTCATTGCACGCGCGACTAGTCCGTCACGGCCAGGACGTCGATCTCCACCAGCAGGCCGGCGGGCAGGCCGACGTACACGGTGGTGCGGGCCGGGTGCGGCGCTTCGCCGATCAGCTTGTTGTAGACCTCGTTGAACGCGCCGAAGTGGTCGACGTCGGTCAGGTACACGCGCACCATCATCGCGTCGCTCAGGCTCGAACCGGCGGCCTCGAGCACCGCTTCGATGTTCTTGAACGTCTGCTCCGTCTGCTCACCGACGGTCTCGCCGACGATGGCGCCGGTGGCCGGGTCGAAGGCGACCTGGCCGGCCACCTGCAGGATGTTGCCCTTGCGGACCGCCTGCGAGAACGCGGCCACCGGCTTCGGCGCGTTCTCCGTGCTGATCGCGGTCTTGCTCATTCCAACTTCCCCTTTCGGTTCCCCGTCCATCCACTGTGGACGGAAGCTTCTTCGGCGGCGGCGATCAGTTCCGGCACGAGCGCCATCAGGCCGTCGTAGTCGAGCAGTACCTTCGGCACCGACACCGACGCGGCGGCGAGTACCACGCCGCCCGGGCCGCGCACCGGCGCCGCGACGCAGTGGATGAAGTCCTCGTGCTCGGCGTTGTCCACCGCGTAGCCGCGGTCGGCGACGAGATCCAGTTCGGTCTCGTAGGCCGACGGCGTGGTGATCGTGTTCGGGGTGCGCGTGAAGAAATCGATCCGCGAAACGACGTCGGCGCGCTTTTCCGGCGACATCGCCGCCACCAGTACCTTGCCGACGGCGGTGCAGTGCAGCGGGGCGCGTTTGCCGATGCGCGAGTACATCCGCACCGAATGCCTGCCCTCGAACTTGTCGATGTAGACCACCTCGCCGTCCTCATAGGACGCGAGGTGCACGGTGTGCCCGGTGCGCGCGTTGAGCCCGGCGAGCGCGGATTGCGCGGTGCGGCGGACGTCGCGGTCTTCCAGCGCCTGCTGCGCGAGGTCGAACAGCGCGCTGCCGAGCCGGTAGTACCGCTGCCCTTCCCGGCGCACGAAGTGATGCGTCTCCAGGGTGCGCAGCAGCCGCAGCACGGTCGACTTGTGCACGCCGATCTCCTCGGCGAGCTGGTCCAGCGTCTTCGGCTCGCGGGCGAGCCCGCTCAGCAGTGTGAGCGCCCGGTCCAGGCTCTGGCTCATCCGCCCACCAATCCCTTGTCCGTCAGCTTCGCCGCCGCCCATGCTGCCTCCTCCGCCCCGAGGAGCGCTTCGACGACCGCGCCGGGCAGTGGCGTCCCCACGTCGTCGTGGGTCAGCAGGGTGGCCGCCGCCTGCAGATGACCGCGGCGAAGCCTGGTCGCGGGGTCGTCGCCGCGCAGAGTGGCGGCGAGGAAACCGGCGGCGAACGCGTCACCGGCGCCGACCGGCTCCACGACGTCGACCTGGAGCGCGGGCGAGAACAGCGGTGGCTCGTCGCCGTCGACGAGCGTCACCCCGCGTGCCCCGTGCTTGACGACCAGCGTCTTCGGGCCGGGTACGACGGCGCGCAGCCGTTCCGGGTCGCCGGTCCCCCACACCCGTTCGGCCTCGTCCTCGCCTGCCAGCACGATGTCGGCACGGGCGGCCAAGCCGGCCAGCACCGACGGGTCGCGCCCGGTCCACAGCGCGGGCCGGAAGTTCACGTCGAACGACACCAGCGTGTCGCCACGCGGTCGTTCCATCAGGGCGCGGACCAGGTCGAGACAGCCGTCCGACAGTGCGGGCGTGATCCCGGACAGGTGGATGACCCGCACCCCGTCGAGCTCGATCTTCCCCAGCAATCCGGCGTCCATTCCGGACGCGGCGGAGCCCTTGCGGTAGTAGCGGACGGGGCTGCCGTCGGCTCCGCTCTCCTTGATGTAGAGCCCGGTCGGACGCGTCGGGTCGACCACGACCGCGCTGACGTCGACCCCCGCTTCGCCGATCTCGCGCACGAGCGCGCGACCGAACGGATCGTCACCGACCGCGCTCACCCACGCACTGGCGAACCCCAGCGCGGGGAGGTGACACGCGACGTTCGATTCGGCTCCCCCGATGCTCCGCACCCACTTCCGCACCTGGTCGGGCGGCCCGGATTCGGCCGGCACGAACAAGGCCATCGACTCCCCGATGCACAAAACGTCGGGCGCGCTTGTCACCTTCACGTCTCCTAGTCGTCACCCCGTTGACCGTTAGCGGACCGGATGCTACACCTATCCCACGCAATATGCGCAACGTCCGTTGCAACATACGCAACCGAGGTGAACCTCATGTTCCAAGCCGGCACCATCGATTCCGCCGCGGTAGCGGCCATCCGGAAGGAGCGCGTCGACTGGCGCTTCCGCTCGGTGGCGCCTTCGCTGTCCGGCCTCACGATCGGCGAAGCCGCCGCCCGCGGGGCCAAGCTGTTCGACGACGGCTTCCTCGGCCCCTTCGTGGTGCTCGACGAGGAAGCTCTCGAACACAACCTCCGCACGATGGCGGACTGGTGCGCCGAGCGAGGGGTCGCGCTGGCCCCGCACGGCAAGACGACGATGGCGCCGCAGCTTTTCGAGCGGCAGCTCGAACACGGCTCGTGGGGCATCACCTGCGCGAACGCCGGGCATCTGCGGATCTATCGCGCGTTCGGCGTTTCCCGCATCCTGCTGGCGAACCAGCTGCTCGACCCGTCGGGCTTGAAGTGGCTCGCCGCGGAACTGGACGCCGACGACGACTTCGAGTTCGTCTGCTGGGTCGACTCGGTCCACGGTGTCGAGCTGATGACCGAAGCCCTGAGTGGCGCCCGCCGCAAGGTGGACGTCCTCGTCGAACTCGGCGCGGAGGGCGGCCGCACCGGTGTCCGCGACACCGAGACCGCGCTCGCCGTCGCCGAAGCCGCGCACGCGAGCCCGGCACTGCGGCTGCGTGGATCCGGCGGCTACGAAGGCGCGCTTTCCCACCACACCGACGAAAAGTCGCTCCAGCTGATCAGCTCCTATGTGGACGGTCTGCGCGAACTCGTCTTCGCCTTCGCCGCGAAGGGCCTGCTCGACGACGCCGGTCAGATCATCGTCACCGGCGGCGGCAGCGCGTACTTCGACCGCGTCGCCGACGAACTCACCAAGGACTGGGGTGACCTGAACGTCCTGCCGATCCTGCGCAGCGGCGCCTACGTCACCCACGACGACGGCTTCTACCGGGTGATTTCCCCTCTGGGCGAACACCCGCGCATCGGTGGCGTGGCCTCGTTCCGTCCCGCGCTGCGCGCCTGGGCGCAGGTGACGTCGAAGCCGACGGACGAACTCGCGCTGCTCACCATCGGCAAACGCGACGCGTCCTTCGACGAAGGCATGCCGGAGCCCCGGCTGATCCGCAAGGGCGACGGGCCGCCGTCCGCGCTCGAAGGTCACTCCATCCAGAAGATGAACGACCAGCACGCCTTCCTCACCTTGCCCGCGTCTTCGCCGGTCGAGGTCGGTGACTGGATCGCGCTCGGCCTGTCGCATCCGTGCACGGTGTTCGACAAGTGGCCCCTCATCCCGGTCGTCGCCCCTGACGGCGAGACCGTGCTCGATTTCGTCCGTACCCATTTCTGATCCGTCCTCCACCGCCGCAGAGGAAGAATCACCATGGACATCGTCGTCCGCTCCGCACTGGTCGCCGACGGCACCGGGGATCAGCCCACCAAGCACGACGTGGGCATCTCGGAAAGCCGTATCGCCAGTGTCGCCGAACCGGGCTCGCTCGCGGGCCGCCGCACCATCGACGCCGAAGGACTCGTGCTCGCGCCCGGGTTCATCGACATGCATTCGCATTCCGACCTCCAATTGCTCGCGAATCCGGACCACCTCGCGAAGCTTTCGCAGGGCGTCACCACCGAGGTCCTCGGGCAGGACGGGCTTTCCTACGCGCCCGTGAACGACGACGTCCTCGCCTCACTGCGCCAGCAGCTCGCCGGGTGGAACGACGATCCGGCCGGGTTCGACTGGAACTGGCGCTCGGTCGGCGAATACCTCGACCGGCTCGATGCCGGGGTCGCGGTCAACGCCGCCTACCTGGTGCCGCAGGGCACCGTCCGGATGCTCACCGTCGGCTGGGACGACCGGCCCGCGACCGAGGCCGAGATGAACGCGATGAAGGAACTCATCGCGACCGGGCTGGCCGAGGGCGCGATGGGCATGTCGTCCGGGCTCACCTACACGCCGGGCATGTACGCGACCACCGAGGAACTCGTCGAACTGTGCCGGGTCGTCGGCGAGAACGGCGGCTTCTACAGCCCGCATCACCGCAGCTACGGCAAGGGCGCGCTCGAGGCGTTCGGCGAGATGGTCGACGTCTCCCGCCGGTCCGGCTGCCCGCTGCATCTCGCGCACGCCACGATGAACTTCTCGGTGAACAAGGGCAAGGCGCCGGATCTGCTGGAGTTGCTCGATCGGGCCCTCGACGACGGCTGCGACATCACGCTGGACACCTATCCCTACCTTCCCGGCGCCACCTACCTTTCCGCGCTGTTGCCGAGCTGGTCCGCCGAAGGCGGGCTCGACGCGACACTCTCGCGACTGTCCGATGTGGACACCCGCGAGCGGATCCGCGCCGAGATCGAGGAGACCGGCTCCGACGGCGCTCACGGCGTCCCGATCGACTGGGACGCCATCGAGATCAACGGCGTCCGCCGGGACGAGAACTCCCACCTCGTCGGGCACTCCGTGGCCGCTTCGGCCCAGCGGGCCGGGAAGCCCGCCGCGGACCTGTACTTCGACGTCCTGATCTCGGAAAAGCTCGGTACGTCCTGCCTGATGCACGTCGGGCACGAAGAGAACGTCCAGGCGATCATGCGCCACCGCACGCACACCGGTGGCAGCGACGGGCTTCTCGTCGGGGCACGACCGCATCCCCGTGCCTGGGGCACGTTCCCGCGTTACCTCGCGCGCTACGTCCGCGAACTCGGCGTTCTCGACCTCGCCGAATGCGTCGCCCATCTCACCGGCCGTGCGGCGAAACGCCTGCGGCTGACCGACCGAGGCCTCGTCCGCGCCGGATACGCGGCGGACCTCGTGCTGTTCGACCCGGAAACCGTCGCCGACACCGCCACGTTCGACGAGCCGCGGCAGCAGGCCGCCGGTATCCCCTATGTCTTCGTCAACGGTGTCGCCGCCATCGACGATGGTCAACCGACCGGCGCCCTCGCCGGCCATTCACTGCGCAACCCCGGGAGTGCCCGATGATCGACTGGCTCCAACATTCGACGGGAGGTCTCCTGACCCTCGCCGCCGTCTCGATCGCGGTCTTGCTGCTGCTCATCATCAAGGTCAAACTCGAGCCCTTCATCGCGCTGATCGTGGTCGGCCTGCTGACCGCGCTGGCCGCGGGCCTGCCGGTGGTCCAGATCGTCGGCTCCGCGCAGAAGGCGTCGGATTCCCTGCTGGAAAAGGGTTTCGGCGGGATCCTCGGCCATATCGCCGCGATCATCGGACTCGGCACGATTCTCGGGTCCATTTTGGAGCGCTCGGGCGGGGCGAAGGTGCTCACCGGCGCGCTACTGCGGGCCATCGGTGAGAAGCGGGCGCCGCTCGCGATGGGCCTCGCGGGGTTCGTCTTCGGTATCCCGGTCTTCTTCGACATCGGCATCTTCGTGCTGGCGCCGCTGGTCTACGTGGCCGCCAAACAGGGCGGCCGTTCACTGGTGCTCTACGCGTTGCCGCTGCTCGCCGGTCTTTCCATCACGCACGCGTTCCTCCCGCCGCATCCCGGCCCGGTGGCCGCGGCCGGTCTGCTGCACGTGGAACTCGGCTGGATCATCCTGATGGGGCTGGTCTGCGGTATCCCGGCGTTCCTCGTCGGCGGCGTGGCGTATTCGACGTGGATCGGAAAGCGCATCGACGTCGCGGTCCCCGCGGAATTCCTGGTGGCCGAGGAAGAAGGCGAAAAGGAAGAGAACCCGCCGTCTCTCGTTCTCGTGTCGGCGATCATCGCGGTTCCACTGGTGCTGATCCTCGCCGGGACCTTCGGCAGTATCTGGCTTCCGAAGAATTCCGCGGCGGCCGGGGTGGCCGCGTTCATCGGTACCCCGGCGGTCGCGCTGACGATCTCGGTACTGCTCGCGTCCTGGTTGCTGGGTCTCCGCCGTGGCTTGACGGGCAAGGATTTGAGCGAGCTTTCGGCGAAATCCCTCCGGCCGGTCGCGATGATCCTGCTGGTGGTCGGCGCGGGCGCGTTCTTCGGCGCCGTGCTGGCCGCGACGGGCATCGGCAAGGCTGTCGCGGGTTCACTCGACAACGCCGGTCTCCCGGTCATCCTGGCGGCGTACGTGATCAGTTGCGGGATGCGGATCGCGCAGGGCTCGGCGACCGTCGCGATCGTGACCACGAGCGGCATCGTCGCGCCGACGGTGGCGACACTGGGTTACTCGCAGATCCAGCTCGCGCTGCTGGTCGTGGCGATCTCCGCCGGGTCGATCATCGCCTCCCACGTGAACGACGGTGGGTTCTGGATCATCTCGCGGTACTTCGACATGACGGTGCCACAGACCCTGAAAACCTGGACCGTCTTGGAAACCGTCCTTTCCGTTTCCGGTTTCGGCGTGGCAGCATTGCTCATGGCAGTGGTTTAAACCACCCGACATCTGGGAGAAATCACGATGACCGGACTCGATCGACGCACCTTCCTCGGCGCCGTCGGAGCGGCTGGACTCACCACCGTTCTCGGTTCCCAGCTCGCGAACGCTTCCGAACAGACCTGCGGACCGAAGGGAACCGGCGCCATCTACGTCAGCAGCTACACCAGTTCCGGGCACGGGCTCGATGTCGCTCACCGGGACGCGACGACCAACGCGCTGGTCGTCGACCGGACCATCCCGGGGATCAGCAACGCATCCTGGTTCGACCTCAGCGCCGACCGCAAAACGCTGTATGTGACCAACGAGGACGAGAACGGCCAGATCTCCGCGCTGAGCCTCGCCGACCCCGCGAAACCCAAGCTGCTCAACAAGAAGTCGGCGAAGGGGCAGCACCCGACGCATCTGAGCGTCCATTCGAGCCAGAAGTACGTGCTTGCCGCGAACTACAGCAGCGGCAGCGTCGTCGTCCTCCCGATCCTCGCGGGCGGGAAACTCGGCGACGTCGTCGATCTGGCGCAGCACAAGGGTGCCGAGCGGCAGGCGCACGCGCACCAGGTGGTCAACGATCCCACCGGCAAATGGGTGCTCGCGGTCGACCTCGGCGCGGATTCGGTGTACGTCTACAAACTCGATGTCGCGACCGGGAAACTCAAGCTGAACCAGCAGCTCAAGCTCCCTTCGGGCGCCGGTCCCCGGCATCTCGCCTTCCACCCCAACGGCAAGTACGCCTACATCCTCGGCGAATTGCGTGCCGAGGTGACCGTCGCGGCGTGGAACCCGGCCACCGGGAAACTGACCGCGGGCCAGGTCGTCCCGGCCGTCCCGGCGGGAACGCCCGGCGAGCAGTATCCGGGCGAGATCGCCACGTCCAAGGACGGCAGGTTCGTCTACGCGTCGGTGCGTGGCTCCGACACGATCGCGTCGTTCGGCGTCGGCGAGGACGGGAAGTCCTTGAAGCTGTTGAACAACGCGCCCGTCGGTGGCGTGTACCCGCGTCACTTCACCCTCGACCCGACCGGGCGCTGGTTCTACGTCTCGAGCGACAAGTCCGGCACGCTCAGCTGGCTGCCGCGTGATCCCGACACCGGTCTTCCTGGTGCCGTCGCCGGAAAACTGGCGCTCGCCCAGGTCAATTCGGTCTTTTTCACCTAAGGAGAAACTCCCATGAGAACTCGCGTGCTCATCGCGGGCCTCGCGGCGATCGGCCTCGTCGCGGGCTGTGCGCCGGCGCAGAACACCCCCGCCGCGAGCGGTGGCGACGAGAAGTCCGGCACGGTCCGGGTATGGCTGTTCGACGAGGCCAACCGCGCGCCCAAGGAAGCCGCGGTCAAGGAGGCGATCGCCGAGTTCAAGGCGGCGCATTCCGGGGTCGAGGTCGACGTCCAGTGGATCCCGGTGGAGGGCCGTGCGGACAAGTTCTCCGGCGCCTTCAACGATCCGGCCAGCGCGCCGGACGTCGCCGAGTTCGGCAACACCGACGTCTCCAGCTACGCCGCCACCGGCGCGCTGGCCGACCTGACCGGCGATCTCTCGTCGTGGCAGGAAGGCGCCGACATCCTGCCCGCGGTACTGGAGACGGCGAAGTCCGGCGGCAAGACGTACGGACTTCCGTGGTTCACCGGCATCCGCGCCTTGTACTACCGCACGGACCTCTTCGCCGAACTCGGCCTCAAGCCTCCCACGACGCTGGCGGAACTGACCGAGACCGCGAAGACGATCCGCGCCAGGAAGCCGGAGCTGTACGGCATCTCCGTCGGTGGCAAGTACACCTACGCGATGCTGCCGTTTCTGTGGGCGCACGGCGGCGAGATCGCCAAGCAGGAGGGCGACAAGTGGAAATCCACTGTGGACTCCGAGCAGGCCAAGGCCGGTGTCGCCGCGTACGCGAACCTGCTGAAGGCGGACATCTGCCCGCCGGAGCAGTGCGCCAACCTCACCGGCACGCAGAGCATCCAGGCGTTCGCGGGCGGCAAGGCGGGGATGTCGATCGGTGGTGACTTCAACCGCAAGGCCGTCGAAGCCGGTCAGGTGAAGGGCAAGTACGCGATCATCCCGATCCCGGGTACCGAGACGGGCAAGATCGCGCCGGCGTTCGCGGGCGGCAACCTGCTCGGCGTGTTCAACGCGACCAAGCGCAAGAGCCTCGCGGTCGAGTTCACCGAACTGCTCGGTGGCGCCAAGTACCAGGAGAAGATGTACGTCGCCATGGGCAACCTGCCGACGCTCGGCAGTGTCCAGCAGAAGGTCGCCGCGAGCGACCCGTCGGTCAAGCCCTTCGTCGACACGCTCACCGCCGGGACGAAGTTCGTCCCCGCCACCGCGGCGTGGTCGAAGATCGACGCGCAGAACGTGCTGCCCACCGCGATCCAGCAGATCGCGACCGGTGGCAAGGATCCGGCCACCGCGCTGGCCACCGCGGCCGCCGAGATGAACAAGGCGTTCGGTTAAGTGGTCACGCAGGAAATCCCTCGCACCGCGGCCTCGCCCGCCCCGGCACGGCGGTCACCCCGCCGTCGCCGGGACGGGCGGGCCGCCCTGCTCTACCTGGCTCCCGGCGGCATCCTGCTGCTGGCCATGCTGGTCTACCCGATCTACCAGCTCGTCCTGATCTCGTTCTACGACTACGGCCAGCCGCAGGCCGTCGGCAACGCGCCGCTGGTGTTCCTCGGCTTCGGCAACTACGTCGAACTGCTGGAGAACGTCCAGTTCTGGGAGGTGCTGGCCAAGACCCTCGGCTTCACCGCGGTCTGCGTCGTCGGCAGTCTGGCGCTCGGGACGGGGCTGGCCGTGCTGGCCACCCGGGTCCGCGCGTGGGCGCGGGTTCCGCTGTTCCTGGCGGCACTGGCCGCCTGGGCGACACCGGCGATGGCGGGCTCGTACGTCTGGCTGTTCCTGTTCGACGCGGACTTCGGCCTGGTCAACGAGGTGCTGTCGGGGATCGGGTTCACCGGGATGGCGAACCACTCGTGGACGTTCGACACCTACAGCACCTTCGGCCTGGTGGCCGCCGAGGTCATCTGGTGCTCGTTCCCGTTCGTCATGGTGACCATGTACGCGGGGATCAAGGGCGTGCCGGAAGAGGTCATCGAAGCCGCGTACCTCGACGGCGCGTCGACCTGGCGCACCACGTGGTCGATCACGCTGCCGATGGTGCGGCCGCTGCTGACCATCGCCACGATCCAGTCGATCATCTGGGACTTCAAGATCTTCACCCAGATCTACGTGATGACCAACGGCGGCGGCGTGGCCGGGCGCAACCTCGTGCTCAACGTCTTCGCCTACCAACAGGCCTTCGCCGGACAGGAATACGGTCTCGGCGCGGCGCTCGGAGTCGTGATGACCTTGCTGCTGCTGTCCATCACCGGGCTGTACGTCCGGTCGCAACGCCGGAGCGCGGGATGGGTGTGACCGCGGGCCGTCGAGTTCACCGGCCCGGCAGGCTGATCGCCGAGATCATCTGTGTCGTGATCGCCGGGTTGGTCGCGTTCCCGGTGTACTGGATGGTGCTTTCGGCGTTCAAGCCCACTGGGCAGATCCAGGCGGAGAATCCTCGCCCGTGGACGCTGACGCCGACCCTTGAGCATTTCGAACGGGTGCTCACCGGCGAGGGTTTCGCGATGTTCTTCCTGAACAGCGTGATCGTGGCCGTCGTGGTGGTGGCGTTGTCGCTGCTGCTGTCGTTCCTTTCGGCGGTGGCGCTGACCCGGTTCAACTTCAAGGGCAAGACCGTGCTGCTGGTGATGGTGCTGGTGGCGCAGATGGTGCCGGTCGAGGCGCTGACCATTCCGCTGTTCTTCCTGATGCGGTCGGTCGGTGACGTCGCGCCGGCGTTCGGCACCAACCATCTCGGCTCGCTGATCCTGGTGCACTTGGCGTTCAGCCTGCCGTTCGCGATCTGGATGCTGCGCGGGTTCGTCGCGGCCGTACCGCAGGAACTGGAAGAGGCGTCGAAGATCGACGGCGCGAGCCGGATGCGGTTCACCTGGCAGATCCTCTTCCCGCTGGTGGCGCCCGGTTTGGTGGCGATCAGTGTGCTGGCCTTCATCCACGCCTGGAACGACTTCCTGTTCGCCAAGACGTTCATCATCTCCAACACCGAGAACCAGACGCTTCCGCTGGCGATTCTCGTGTTCTTCAAACCGGAGGACACCGACTGGGGCGCGGTGATGGCGGGCTCGACCCTGATGACCATCCCGGTGCTGGTGTTCTTCATCCTTGTCCAACGACGACTCGTGTCCGTCATGGGCGGCGCGGTGAAGGGCTGACATGCCGGGATTCGAAACCCTGCTCCCCCGTCCCGTCTCGGTGGAACCCCTGCCGGGACAGTGTCCAGTACCGTCCGAAGTGGACGTCCGTACCGACGTCACACTGCCCGCCGAGGGCTATCGCCTGGAGATCGACCCGTCCGGTGTGCGACTGCACGTGGCCGACGCGGCCGGCGAGTTCTACGGCCGCCAGACGCTCCGGCAGCTCATCGGCCCGGACGCGTTCCGGGCCGCGTCGATCCACCGTGGACAGCAGACGATCCCGTGCGGGGTGGTGACCGATCACCCCAGGTTCGGCTGGCGTGGCTGTCTGCTGGATGTCGCGAGGCATTTCCGGACCAAGGCCGAGGTGCTGCGGTTCATCGACCTGCTCGCCGCGCACAAGCTCAACGTGCTCAACCTGCATCTGACCGACGACCAGGGCTGGCGGATCGAGATCCCCGAGTTCCCGAAGCTGACCGAGGTCGGCGGCTGGCGGAAGTCGTCCATGGTCGGCCGGCACGACGGGCCGGAGCGCGACGGGCGACCGCACGGCGGGTTCTACCCGACCGACGATCTCCGCGAGATCGTCGCGTATGCCGCCGCGCGGTCGGTGACGGTGGTCCCGGAGGTCGACATCCCCGGCCACGCGCGGGCCGCGATCGCCGCGTACCCCGAACTCGGGCCGGAGACCGGCGAACCGTGGGAGGTGTGGACGAGCTGGGGCATCAGCACGTCACTGCTGAACACGAAGAAGTCCACACTGGACTTCTTCAAGGCCGTCTTCGACCACGTGCTGGACATTTTCCCGTCGGAGGTCATCGCGCTCGGCGGCGACGAGGTGCCCGGCGCGACCGAGGAACACGGGCGGTTCGTCCGCGAGATCGCACGGCACCTGGTCGAACGAGGACGTCGTCCGCTGGGCTGGGACGAGGTGCTCGAAGCGGGCGATCTGCCGCCCATGGTCATCGGCTCGTGGCAGAGCGAGGCGGCCGGTGCCCGCGCGGTGGCCGCCGGACACGACGTCGTCATGTGCCCCGAGGACCACGTGTATCTGGACCACCGGCAGTCCGACCACGTGGACGAGCCGATCCCCGTCGGTTATCTGAGGACGTTGGAGAGCTTCTACGGCTACGAGCCGGTGCCCGCCGACTTCCCCTCGGGCAAGACGATCCTGGGCACGCAAGCTCAGGTGTGGTCGGAACACCTCGACACCGTGCGGCGGGTGGACTACGCCGCGTTCCCGCGCCTCTGCGCCTTCGCCGAGGTGGCGTGGAGCAGCCCGGAGGGTCGGGACTACGCGGAGTTCCTGCCGCGCTTGCGGGATCACCACCTGCCGCGGCTGGACGCGCTGGGCGTCGAGTACCGGCCGCTGGACGGGCCACTTCCCTGGCAGACACGGCCGGGAGTTCCGGGCCGGCCTCGGTAGGAGTGAGTACATGATGGCCCCCTTCCTCGCGCCTGGGTACCGGAAGGGGGCCATCATGGAGTGATGAGTGATCAGTCCGCGCGGTGGGTCGACGTCACCCAGCTCCCTGAAGAACTCGTAGCGCTCATCGGCACCCTCCGCCCCGGGGAGGATGTGCTCATCACCCGCGACGGCGAGACGATCGCGACGATTTCCGGCGCGTATCCCGAGGACCGCGGGTTCGCGGCCCCCGCTTCCGAGGACATAACGGTCGTGGCCACCGCCATGAAGCTCTCGGCTTCGGCACGGGATTCGCTGTCCGAGCGGCTCGGCCCCGGCTATCTTGTGCTGGACCTGCACTCGGCTCCCCCGACCGTCGACGTCCTGCTGGTCCCGCCCGCCAGTCCGCAGTTGATCGGCAACTTCCGGGCGCTGTACCCGAAGGCCCGGATCGTGATCACGGAAATCGAGGACGCCGAACTCGGCGTCAAGTACGAAGGCCCGGTGCGCCGTCTCCTCGACGCCGGGGCGGAGGCCTATATCCCGTCCAGCACGATCCCGCGGCTGGCTGAGCAGCTGGACCGGACCATGACCCAGCTGCGGCAGCTCACCGGCGACACGTCGGCTCCCCTGATGATCGAAGCGCCGGGAGACCGGGCGCTCGACTGATCAGCGAGCGGCTGTCCTCAAAGCTCTGCCGAAAGACTCACGACCGGCGCGAGTTGCCTTCGAAGTCGCCGACATTCAACGAGTTCACGCGATCGTCCAAGCTGTCCCAGAAGACCTGCTTCTCGGCGGCCCGATAGAAATGCCGGTAGCCCATCAGCTCACCGGAGTCGATGCTCTCCTCCACCAGATCGGGCGTTCCGAACAAGTCGAGGAATTCGTCATGAGACCGCAGATACCCGAAGTGGGCGAGAAGACCACGCTCGGCACCGTACAACGCGAAGCCGGAAACCGTCCCGCCGACGATCCGGTAGCTGAACTTCCCGGAGAAGTGAACGATTCCCTCGGTTTCGAAGACGTTCTCGATCACTTCTTCCCGCGAGAGAGGTTCACCGTCCGCGCCGTAGTACTCCGTATCCCGGCCGCTTCCGCCGATCGTCCGGTGGACGATCGGCGAGAGCGTGACCTCGATGACGCGGTCGCGGGCGACAGTACCGGCTGCCTCCGCCCCGAAGCGGACGCCGGCGAGGCTCAGGGTGCGCGGATCGACATCCGGCCGGGCGAGGATGTCAAGATCGTCGAGTATCTCGATCACCTGAGGAAGCGTAGTACCGGTGGCCAAGTCACCTCCACGAACCGCGAGCGGTAGGTCCGCGCGTCCGCGGACGGCTCAACTGCGGATGCGCGGTCGCGTCGTGGACGATGCGCCGATCACTCGCTTCAGGCGCACAGTGGAGGACCCGCGGCTCCAGGAACGGTCCCGTCGGTGAACTCGCGGTGTAGGCGAGCATCACCGGGCTGAAACCGGGACTGGTGTCCATGGTGATCAGCACGTACTCGGCGCCGATCCGGGTCACGGAGAACGCCGTCCCGACCCCGGCCAGCATCCGGACGGAGCCTCCTCGCGGGGCGACCAGCCGCGGCCGGTCCAGAACTCCCACGGCCCGCGAAGGCCATCGATAGGCACTCTGGCCAGCCGGAGATGGCCTTGTTCGGCGCCGTAGATGTAGGTGTGGCCGTTCGAGCAGTTCCGAGCCCCACGCGGGATCGCCAGCAGTTCGGACGGCGTCAGGGCGGGCAATCGGGAGGTGGCCAGCGAAGTCCCCGCGCCCCCAAAAGTCGAGTTCACCGGAACCCGTTGTCTCACAACGGTCGTAGAGCACCCGCAGGACGTCACCCTCGACGATCCCGTCACCGGCCCAGAAATGCTCCGAGCCCGGCCCGCGGATCAGAGCCACCGGAACAAGGATCCGCGACGCGCGACGCATCGGATCATGCTAGAGCCGTCGCGAGGTTTGTACGAGCCTTGTGCGCGGGGTGGCTACGGTCCGCGGCATGTCCTGGAAACTGCTTTCCGTGACCGTACTCGCCGCCCTCGCGTGCACGGGGTTCACGACGGCCGAAGCCGCTTCGAAGACCTACTACGTCGACCAGGCCTCAGGCAGTGACACCGCGAGCGGTACCTCGCAGCAGACCCCGTGGAAATCCCTCGCGAAGGTCTCCGCGACCACGTTCGCTACGGGCGACATTGTCCTGCTGCGCCGCGGCGGGGCCTGGACCGGCGGCCTCACCGTCAAAGGCTCGGGCGTCACGATCGGCGCGTACGGCACGGGCGCCCGGCCGATCGTGAAGGGCGACACCGAAGCCTGTGTCGACCTGCCCGGCAACGACAATCGCGTGCAGGACCTGCAGATCGGTGTCGCGGCCGACGCCGGACGCTGCTCGTGGGCGGGGGTGAAGGTGACCGGCGACGGCAACAAGGTGCTGTCGAACCTCATCATCGGCGCGGGCGCGGGCGTGTACATCGCGCCGTCGGCGGATCGCACCGAGGCCACGCAGAACGACCTGGTCGACAACAACCACATGACCGTGGTGACCCCTGGCGGCAACGACGACTCCGGCGCCTTCGCCGTCCTCGTGCAGGGTAACGACTCCGACATCGGCTGGAACCGGATCAGCGGCTCGATCGCGAAGGCCGACGACTTCGGCGGGCTCGACGGCGCCGCTGTCGAGATCTTCTACGGGTCGCGCAACATCGTCCACCACAACATCTCCGAGGACAACGAGACCTTCACCGAACTCGGCACGGACACCAAGGACCCCGACGGCGTCTCGACCGGGAACGTCTTCGAGTACAACGCGATCTTCGGCGCCAAGACACGCGGCGGGATCATCACGCGCGGGGCCGAGGACGGCAACGGACCGGTACTCGGCACGGTGTTCCGCAACAACTCCCTCCGGCTCTCCAACGCCGAGTCGGAGGGTTTCGTCTGCTACGGCGGCTGCACGAACCAGATGCTGAGGATGACGCAGAACGTCGTCCAGGCGGCGTACAAGGTGGGCTACGCGGACCCGGCCTTCACCGCGACCGACCACAACGTCTACTTCGGCGGGCTCCGGCAGTTCACGGCGGGCGTGACGGACAAGGTGGCCGACCCGAAATTCGCCTCGGCCACGAACCTGATCCTGTCGGCGGGAAGCCCGGCGATCGACCTCGGCACGACGAAGTACGACGACCGCGACGTCGACGGCGACCCGGTCTTCGCCGGTGCGCGGGTCGATGCGGGCGCCTACGAATTCCAGGGCTAGAAGTGCGTGAAGGCCCCCTTCACTGCGCTAGACGCAATGAAGGGGGCCTTCACGTACTGAACCGTCAGTTGTAGACGCGCTGCATGGCACCCGCCGCCAGCAGGCCGTTGGCCCACAGCGAGTTCACCCGCGAGACCTCCTGCGCGTTCGGCTTCGCGTTGGTGCAGGACGGGCCGGGGCCACCACCGGACATCAGCTCCGAGCACGGGCCTTCGTAGTGGTCCGGCAGGCCGAGCGCGTGACCGGTCTCGTGCGCGGCGATCCGGGTCTGGTTGTACTGCCTGGCCTGCGTGTAGTCGATGAAGATGGTGCCGCGGCCGTGGCCGTCGGTCTCGGCGTACGAGCCGGAGGGGTCGTTGCCCTCGGTGTAGCGCAGGGTGGCCCCCGACGAGCTTTCCCGCAGCTTCACGTTGGACACCGAGTTGTTCCAGTTCGCCGCACCCGCCTGGATGGCGGCACGGAAGCTGGGCGCTCCCGAGGCGTCGTAGTAGACCGTGGTCACCGCCGCGGTCTGCTGAGCAGGCTGGACCGCGGCCGTGGCCTGACCCGCGGTCACCGGAACGGCGAGCAGCGCCAAGCTCACGGAGGCGGAGACGAAGAACTTCCTTGCCATGGACCCACTCCTTGAAAGGACAACGGAATGGTTCGTGAATCTAGGAGTCCCCGCCGCGACCCGGCACCGACTTTCGTCGCGTTGCCCGGCTGGTGATTTACCAACACTTTCGTCCTATTGACATGCACACGCTCGCATACGACGATATTCGGCCCGTCGCGTTCAGGGCCGCAGTACCAGCTTGCCCGCGGTGGTCCGCGCCTCCAGTTCCGCGAGTACCCGGGGCCCGTCCGCGAGGTCGTGGACCGTCGGCGTGCCGGGCGCGCAGACGCCACTGGCGATGAGCGCGCGCAGCTCGTCCATCAGGTCCGCGAAGATCTCCGGCGCTTGTTCGATCAGGACACCGAGGTGCAGGCCGATCAGGTGGATCTGGTGCCGGAAGTTCAGTTCGCGGTTGGTGATCGCGGCCTCTCCCCCGGCGACGCCGTAGACCACGACCCGCCCGGTGACGCGTTTGGCGGCGGCGAGGCTCGCGGCGAACGTCGCCCCGCCGACGGACTCGAGAACGAGATCCACTGCGCCGGGCTCCTCTCCGTAGCCGAGGACGCGATCGGCTCCCGACGCCCGCACCAGGTCGTGCTTGCCCGGCGACGCGGTGCCGATGACGGTGGCCCCGTAATGCTTGGCCAGCCGGACCGCGGCCTGGCCGACCCCGCCCGCCGCAGCCTGCACCAGCACGGTCTCCCCGGCGGCCAGCCGCCCCAGCGGTTTGAGCGCGGCGAGCGCGGCGGCCCAGTTCAACAGCAACCCGGGCGCCTGCTCGTCCGACCAGCCCTTCGGCACCGGGACCGCACCGGCCGCGGGCATGACCATGTACTCGGCGAAGGCCCCGCCACCCGTTCCGACGACGTGGTCGCCGAGCGCGACGCCGGTCACCGCGTCGCCCAGGCCGACGACCTCACCCGCGGCTTCGAAGCCCGCGACGTACGGCGCTTTCGGACCGCCTTCGTAGGTGCCCCGGGTCTGCATGACGTCGGCGAAGTTGACGCCCGCCGCGGTGACCTTCAGCAGGATCTCGCCTGGTCCGGGCGAGGGAACGGGTGCGTCGGTGATCAGGTGGAGATCTTCAGGACCGTTCGCGGAGTCCTGTCGCAGCGCGCGCATCGAAATCATGGCCGCACGCTAAAACCCTCACGTTTGCGGCAGGGTCAAGTCGCGGAGGTACGCGTCGAGAGCGTCGCGATTGCGGGCCATGAGCGCGATCCGGCGGTCGAGCACTGCCCGCTGCCGCGCGACCTCGCCGATCATGTACTCGCACGGCACCTTCGGCCGGACCTCTTCCGGCCCGTCGAGGTACGGGAGGACTTCGCGGATCAGCCTGACCGGCAGACCGGCGTCGAGCATCCCGCGAATCTGCAGGACCGCCTCGACCGAGCCTTCGCAGAAGTCGCGGTAGCCGTTGCCCTCGCGGCCCGGGCTGATCAAGCCCTCTTCCTCGTAATAGCGCAGCGCGCGGACACTGACCCCGGTCTTCCGCGCGAGTTCGCCGATCTTCACCTGCCCACGGTAGCCCGCGCGCCGCGGTATAGGTCGTTATACGGTTTTCGGTTTGTACCAGACCTCGGGGCGGCCGACCTGGCCGTAGCGGGGTTCGCGCTGGGCGAGGCCGTTGTCGGCGAGGTATTCGAGGTAGCGCCGCGCGGTGACCCGGGAGGCGCCGATCGCGGTCGCGGCGGCCCCGGCGGACAGGCCGTCCGCGGCTGAAGCGAGGACTTCGGTGATGGACTCCAGGGTCTGCGCGCTCATTCCCTTCGGCAGCGACTGCCGCTCGGTGGTGCGCAGGGTGCCGAGCGCGCGGTCGATCTCGGCCTGTCCGGTGACCTCTCCCGACGCGCCGTGGAACTCCGCGTAGCGCTCCAATTTTTCCCGCAGGGACGCGAACGTGAACGGTTTCAGCAGGTACTGGACCACGCCGACGGACACCGCGGCCTTGACCAGCGCCAGGTCGCGGGCCGAGGTCACCGCGATGACGTCGATCGGGAGACCGGCCGCGCGCAGCGACCGGCAGACCGCGAGTCCGTGCGTGTCGGGGAGATAGAAGTCCAGCAGTACCAGGTCGACCGGCTCGCGTTCACAGAACCGCAGCGCGTCGCCGCCGGAGTGGACGACGCCTGCCACGGTGAACCCGGGCATCCTCTCGACGTACACCCGATGCGCGTCGGCGGCCACCGGTTCGTCCTCGACGACCAGCACCTTGATCATCGTGTCGGCTCCTTCGGCGGCCGCGGCGGCTGCGCTGCCTTCAGTGGCAAGCGCACGGTGAACACCGCGCCCTCGTCGCGGCCGACGTCGATGGTCCCACTGTGCCGTCGCACCGCTTGACCCACCAGCGCCAACCCGAGTCCGTGCCCGTCCTCGGGTTTGGTGGTCCAGCCGCGCCGGAACACGTCCTCGACGTCGTCCACGCCGGGCCCGGTGTCGGCGACCCGCAACAGCAGCTCGTCGGCGCCGGACCGCACGGTCACCTCGACGCCGGGCCGTCCGCCGTCCGCCGCGTTGCCCACCGCCGCGTCGATGCCGTTGTCGATCAGGTTGCCGAGGATGGTCACCAGATCCCGCGGTGGGACACCGGTGTCCGAATCCTCCATGACGGTGTCGGGCGTGATCGTGAACTCGACGCCGCGCTCGCTCGCCTCCGCCGCCTTGCCCAGCAGCAGCGCGGCGAGCACCGGCTCGGCGACCGCGCCGACCACCCGGTCGGTGAGTTCCTGCGCCAAGGCGAGCTCCTCGGTCGCGAACTCGACGGCCTGTTCGGGACGACCGATCTCGACCAGCGAAACGACCGTGTGAAGCCGGTTCGCCGCCTCGTGCGCCTGCGAACGCAACGCTTCCGCCAGTCCGCGCACCGTGGTCAGTTCACCGGTGAGCGCCTGGAGTTCCGTGTGGTCGCGCAGGATCACCACGGTGCCCATCGCCTCACCCCGCGACCGGACCGGCGCCGTGCTGACGACGAGCACCCTGGCCTCGGTGAGGTGGATTTCGTCGGTGCGCTCCTCCCCGGAGGTGAACGCCTCGACGAGGTCTTCGGGTATGTCCAATGCGGACAGTTCACGGCCGACCGGATCGCCGTCGACGCCCAGCAGCGCACGGGCGCCGTCGTTGCACAGCACCACCCGTCCGTCTCCTCCGACGAGCAGCAGTCCCTCGCGCATCGAATGCAGGACGGCTTCGTGGTACTCGAACAGGTTGCTCAGTTCCTCCGGAGCGATCCCCCTGGTCTGCCGCCGGAGCCGGGCGCTGACCAGGTAGCTGCCGATCCCGCCGACCACCAGCACGGCCACCGCGACCCCGATCAGCGGCCACAGGCGTTCGCGCAGTTCGGCGTCGATCGCCTCGACCGTGATGCCCACCGACACCAGGGCGACCACCTGTCCTCCGGTGCCGAGTACCGGGACCACCGCGCGTTCGGACGGCCCCAGTGAACCGGCGTAGGTCTCGACGACCTTGCCGCCACGCTGCGCCTCGCCGATGTTGCCGATGAACGGCTGCCCGATCAGCTCCGGGTTCGGATGGGTGAAGCGGATCCCGTTCGGGTCCATGATGGTCACGAAGTCCACGCCTGTGTCCGCGCGGACACTCTGCGCGAACGGCTGCAGTGTCCGGCTGGGTTCCGATGTGGACAGTGCGGCCAATACACCGGGCGCGTCCGCCACCGCTTCGGCGACCGCGGTCACCTGATCGCGCGCGCGATCCTCGGTGGCGCGGACGGAATCGAGGTAGGCGAAGGCCAGCCCCGCCGCGACGAGCACGAAAAGCACCACGAGCTGGAGGATCAGCAGCTGGCGAGCGAGGCTGCCACGCCTGGTCCGGATCCGCGTCGTCGAGGGCACCCGCCCATACCAGCACACTGGCGGACCGGCCGCTCGCACCGCATGGCCGGAATTCCCTTAAAGGCACTCGCGCGAACTCAATGAACACAACCGTGACCCAGCTCACCTGGCCGGGTGATAGTGACCGGCAATCCCGGACATCCCTGAGCTGGAGGCAAAGGTGCCTACAACGCCCGAAGCGGCGCCGCGTCGCCGAGACAAGATGCATTACCTGTACCTGGCCGTGATCGCCGCCGTGGTCCTCGGCGTCATCGTCGGGTTCGCCGCGCCAGGTCTGGCCAAGGAGCTCAAGCCCCTCGGCACCGGCTTCGTCAACCTGATCAAGATGATGATCTCTCCCATCATCTTCTGCACCATCGTGCTCGGTATCGGATCGGTGGCGAAGGCCGCGAAGGTCGGCAAGGTCGGGTTGCTCTCGCTCGGCTACTTCCTGATGATGTCGACGTTCGCGCTCGCGATCGGTCTCGTCGTCGGCAACCTCCTGCACCCGGGAGAGGGCCTGCACCTCGACCCGGCGGCCGCCGCGAAGGCCCACACTCAGGCCGAGGGCGGCGAAGGCACCGTCGACTTCCTGCTCGGCGTCATCCCGAAGACGATGGTCTCGGCGTTCACCGAAGGCCAGGTGCTGCAGACCCTGCTGGTCGCGCTGCTCGCCGGATTCGCCGTACAGAAACTGGGCCGCAAGGGCGAACCGATCCGCCGCGGCATCGAGCACATCCAGCGGCTCGTGTTCCGGATCCTCGCGATGATCATGTGGGCCGCCCCGATCGGCGCGTTCGGCGCCATCGCCGCCGTCGTCGGCGAAACCGGCTGGGGCGCGCTGCGCAGTCTCGCCGTCATCATGATCGGCTTCTACCTGACCTGCCTGGTGTTCGTGTTCGGTGTGCTCGGCTCGGTCCTGTGGATCGGCGCGCGGGTCAACATCTTCACGCTGTTCCGCTACCTCGGCCGTGAATTCCTGCTGATCGTGTCCACGTCGTCGTCCGAGTCGGCCCTGCCGCGCCTGATCGCGAAGATGGAGCACCTCGGCGTCTCCAAGCCCGTCGTCGGCATCACCGTGCCCACCGGGTACTCGTTCAACCTCGACGGCACCGCCATCTACCTGACCATGGCGACACTGTTCATCGCGACCGCGCAGGACCAGCCACTGTCCCTCGGCGAGCAGATCTCCCTGCTGCTGTTCATGATCATCGCCTCCAAGGGCGCCGCGGGCGTCAGCGGCGCCGGCATCGCCACCCTCGCCGGCGGGCTCCAGTCACACCGGCCCGAACTCGTCGACGGCGTCGGCTTCATCCTCGGCATCGACCGATTCATGTCCGAAGCCCGCGCACTCACCAACTTCGCGGGCAACGCCGTCGCCACCGTCCTGGTCGGAACATGGACCAAGGAATTCGACCGCGAACGAGCCAACCAGGTCTTCAACGGACAAGCCCCGTTCGACGAAGCCACCCTGCTCGACGAGCACGACCCAGCCCCCCACGAGGATCGTGACGACGAGCGGGAAAAGGCCGTGGCGCGCGTGTAGCGCCACGGCGAAGAGAGAACCGCGGTGCGAGGGTCCCCCGTCCTCGCACCGCGGTTCTTCGTTTCTGGAAAACTGAAGGACATGCCGGACGCCATCGACCGCTACGCGCGTGAGCGGTACTCGAAGCTGTTGCACGGCAACTTCGCCTCGATGATGAGCGCCCCGGAACGCGAGGTCTTCCTGCGCGAGCTGGCCGAAGACGCGCGGCGGGTCACCGACGACGAACTCGAGGCACTGTTCGAGGCGGACTGGCGGCCCCGGCTCACCGCGGCCTGGCTGGTCGGGGTCGACCGCCGGGCCGCATGGCGCGACCGCATCAGGGAACCGTTCCTGGCGAGCGATTTCGTCTTCGCCGGGCAAGGGTATTGTTTCGCGCTGGCCCGGTTCGGCACCTTCGCCGACGCCGAACTCCTCGTGTCCTATCTGGACCATTACCTCGCCCGGCCGGAACTGCGCTACGACCAGGAGTGGGCGCTCGCGGCCCTGCACCACATCGACGCGGACCTCAGGACGGCGTACACCTCGCGCTATCTGCGGCCCGGCGGGCTGTGGGAAAGCTGGTCCGCGGCGAACAGCACGGATCTGCCGTTCCACAAGATGTGGTTCGACCTGCTCTGTTCCCATGTCCAGCGTGCCGTGCACGCGGCAGACGTCAGGCGCTGACCTTCTCGTCGTACACGACACGGGACTCGGCGATCGAATCCCGGTGACGTTCCGCCCAGTGCAGGAAGCCGCTCAGCGACGCGTAGAGCTCTTTGGCCATCGCCGTCGCCTCGTACTCCACCTTCGGCGGCACCGTCGGGTACACGGTACGGACGAGCAGGCCGTCGCGTTCGAGGTTCCGCAACGTGAGGGTGAGCATCCGCCTGCTGATCCCCTCCACCGATCGCTCCAGTTCGGTGAACCGCACGGGACCACGCGTGGCTTCCAGCAGGATGCCGATCGCCCACTTCCCGCTGATCCGGTTGATCACCTCGAGCACGGTGCACACCTCGAGTTTTTCCGGATCGACCACCCTGGCCTGCGCGGTCACATCGGTGTTCCCCTGGGACATGGAAGTGCCTCCTTCCGGCAGGGAACAGAGTCACACAAGATGAGCGCTGTAACAAGTGATGCACCAAAGCATCACCTGGGGAAAGTCTCCACGGAATTCACAGAGGGGTACCTCCATGCCTCAACGCGCTCTCGCTCTCGCCGTGCTCACCGCCGTTTCGCTGATGGTCGTCCTCGACGGTTCGATCGTCGCCGTCGCGCTGCCCGCGATCCAGAACGACCTCGGGTTCACCGCTTCGTCGCTCGCCTGGGTGGTCAACGCCTACTTGATCGCCTTCGCCGGACTCCTGCTGCTGTCCGGCAGACTGGGCGACCTGCTCGGCCGAAAACGGGTGTTCCTCGCCGGACTCAGCGTGTTCACCCTCGCCTCGCTGCTGTCCGGTGTCGCGCAGGACCAGACCCAGCTCATCGTGTTCCGCTTCCTGCAGGGCGCGGGCGGCGCACTCGCTTCGGCCGTCGTGCTCGGCATGATCACCACGCTCTACCCGGAGCCGCGGGCCCGGGCGAAAGCCATCGGCGTCTACAGCTTCACCCAGGCCGCGGGATCGTCGATCGGGCTCATCGCGGGCGGCACGCTCACCCAGCTGCTCGACTGGCACTGGACCTTCTTCGTCAACCTGCCGATCGGCGTGGTCGCGCTGGTGATGGCCGTCCGGCTGCTCGAAACCGACCGTGGCGCGGGACTGCGCGGCGGCACCGACGTCATCGGCGCCGGACTGGTCACCGGCGGGCTGATGCTGCTGGTCTACACGATCGTCAAGGCCGAGGAGTACACCTGGGCGGACGCCCGCACGCTCGGTCTGCTCACCGTGTCGCTGCTGCTGCTCGCCGGGTTCGTGCTGCGGCAGGCGAAAGCGCGCGAACCGTTGCTGCCGCTGCGGATCTTCCGCGTCCGGGCGGTGTCCGGGGCGAACACGGTGATGGTCCTGATGGTCGCCGGGCTGTTCGGCTTCCAGTTCATCACCGCGCTCTACCTCCAGCGGGTCCTGGAACTCGACGCGCTGAGCACCGGGTTCGCCTTCCTGCCCGCGCCGGTGTCGATCGCGGTGATGTCTTTGGTCTTCGCCGAGAAGCTGAATCACCGCTTCGGGGCGCGGACGGTGCTCGTCACCGGGCTTTCGCTGGTCGCCTTGGCGCTCGGCTTCCTCGCCACGGTCGAAGCGGACGGGAACTACGCGACCGACGTCCTGCCCGCCCTCGTCCTCATGGGCATCGGCTTCGGCGCGGCGATGCCCGCGCTGATGGGGCAGGCGATGTCCGGGACCACGCCCGCCGACGCCGGGGTCGCTTCAAGACTGATCAACACCACCCAGCAGATCGGCGCCGCGCTCGGAACCGCGGTGCTCGCGACGGCCGCCGCGTCCCGGACGGGAGCACTGCTGGCAGAAGGCGCGACCATGCCCGAAGCGCTGACAAGCGGCTACCGGACCGCGTACGCGCTGAGCGCCGGGCTGCTCGCTCTCGCCGTCTTCGTCGCGGCCGTGGTCCTGCGTGGCCGCGTGTCTCAGGAAGCCTCGCCGGCGATGGTCGCATAGGCCCATTCGGAGAGTTCGCCGCCGAGACGGACCTCGGCGGCGCCTCCGGGTTTCCAGACCCCGCTGCCGCCGAACGCGGCCATCCCGCCGGTCTTGCCGGAATACTGGGAAAGCACCACCCACATCCCGTGGCCCGCCGCCACGCCGACCTGGTCGAGCAACCGGTCTTCCTGGCCCTCACTGAAAAGCGCGCTGAGGACATAGACCTCGGCTCCGGCTTCGGCGAGTTCCCTGGAATGCTCCGGATCGGCGGCGTCGAGACAGATCGCGAGGCCGAGCCGCCTGCCACCGACCTCGATGATCACCTGCCGCTCACCGGCGTCGAAAAGCTTTTCTTCGCTGTTGTGCAGGTTTCGTTTCGCGTACGTGGCAACGGTTTCCCCGTCCGGCCCGAGGACGAGCGAACCGATGTACCGACGGCCGTCCTCCAGGAGCGGGAGCCCGACGACGGCGTGCACCCCACTGGTCCGGCAAGCTTCCCGCAGCGGTTCGAGTCGCGGGTCGTCCCGCGTCAGCCAGAGTCCCTCATCGGCGGCGAGCGCCTCGAATTCCAGTCCGGTCAGGGAGAGTTCGGGGAAGGCACAGAGATCGGCGTCTGCGAGCCGCAGCAGCCTCGCGTGTTCGGCGAGGTTCGCGGAGAGGTCGGCGGGGACGGTGAACGGCTGCACGGTGGCGACACGCAACGTCATACGCGGAACCCTAACCCGCGGGCGCGAGCAGATATCCCCGCAAGCCGTGTTGCCCGCGTCGCATCATCAGCGCGTGATTGATTCGGAAGACCGGCCTGGCGACGCGGTCGAGCTTGCGCAGCAACGGTTTCCGGGCCTCGACCTCCTGCGTGATCTCCAGCCGGGTGCCGCTTCGCTCCGGGATCAGCGCGCCGGCGAGTGTTCCTTCCAGGTCGCCGCTGAGCAGTACCCGCACGCGGCCCTCACGCTCGTCCTGCCGATCGCGGTGCATCCGCACAGTCAGCGCGTACGGCAGTCTCGACCGGCAGACGAGTTCGGCGGTGTCTTCGTCGACTTGGCTGACCGAACGAACGTCACGCCACCACAACGGGTACGCGGCGAGGTCGACGACGGCGTCGAAAACCGCCTTCGGTGAGGCGGGAAGCACCCACGTGTCACGGAAGCGGTACCGACCGCTTCCGTGACGCGCGTGCGAATCCGTCATACCCGCGCCGACACCAGGTTCCGGCCGTCCAAGGTCACGACGTCGACCGAGGCCACGTCGTCGGGGGCGACCAAGGCCGAGCCGTCGATCCCAGTGCCCTCCCGTTCGCCCTTCTTCGACACCAGCCAGCTGCCCGCGTTGACCCGTTCACCGCTCTTGGTCACCACGACGAGCTGGCACTTCTCGCCCTCGCGGACACCTTCGGCCTTCGCGTGGAGCCGGACCCAGCCCGCCGCCGGGACGACCCGGACCGCCAGCTGCGCCCCCGTGCCCCGGTCGGTGGCCGCGAGATCACGGGTGCCCGGTACCGGAGCGGTCGCCGTGGGCACCGGCAAGGCCACCGTCGAGGGTTCCGGCGACGTCTGCCGTCCGACCAGCACGCCGGCGCCCAGCGCCACGACGACCAGCACGGCCGCGCCCGCCACGGCGAGGAACCGGCGCGGCTTGCGCCCCTGGGTGTCCTCTTCGTCACGGACCTGGCGCAGCGTGCGCTGCAGAAGCAGGTCGCCGCCATCGGGAGGTCCTTCGAGGAACGCCTCCGGCGGCACCTCGTCGAGGTGATACCGCAGCTCCGCCAGCTCGCGCACCTCACGACGGCACGTGGGGCAGTTCGCCAGGTGTGCCTCGAACGTGGCCGCTTCCACCGGCGTCAGTCCACCGAGGACGTAGGCGGCGAGCTGACCCTGGTCGTGTCCCACCGCACTCATCGCGCTACCTCCTTCCCGGTTCCCGACATCACGGCTCTGAGCGCCCGTAACGCGTAATAAGATCTCGACTTAACGGTACCTGGGGCGACACCCAAGGACCTCGCCGCTTCGGCCACCGTCCGGCCCCGGTAGTAGATCTCCACCAGAACCTCACGATGTTCCGTGGTCAAGCCGTCCATCGCCCCGAGCACGGCCATCGAGTCCACGACGCTCTGCGCGTGGTCCCGCGAGACCGCCGGGGTCGGCGCGCCTTCCTCCGGCTCCGGCACTTCCGGCGGCCGCGCGGCCCTGGCCCGCGCGCGGTCGGTGATGATGTTGCGGGCGACCGTGAGCAGCCAGCCCCGCACCGAACCCTTCGCGTCGTTCTCCAGGTCTTCGGCATGTTTCCAGGCTCGGACCAAGGTCTCCTGTACGACGTCCTCCGCGGCCGCGCGGTCCCCGGTCAGCCTCGTCGCGTACGCCAGCAGGCTTCTCCCGTGTTCGGCGTACAAGTGCCGGACCAGGTCCTCGCCCTTGGCCTTTTTCGGCCGCCAGCCACCGATCGCCACTCGTGTCCTCCCGACGGTCTTCTGGGTCGGCGAGGACAGTACTGCAACCCGCACGGGCAAGGTGGATCGTTCGGCGCGCGCCGCGATCGAACTGTGCATCGGCACCGGCCTCTCCTCGGTTCTCCATGGCCGCCTCCTCTTGGCTCCTACACGGGCGGTGCGCCGGAGCGGTTCAACCGGGTCTTGTCGATCACCGGGCGCGCTCGTATGCTGACGCCTCCGGACTCCGCCGCCGCCTGATTCCCGGGAGGGTCGAGGCGTGCCAAGGAAACTCGCGGCCGTTCTGCTGCTGATGGCTTTCGTGTCGGGATGCGGCGAAGAACCCGGTTTCCGCGCGACACTGACGGATGCCGTGAACGTCGAGCTGAGCTGGCCGGACGACGATCCGAACGCCGCGGGCCGGATCGTCGAGTACACCACCGATCCGCACGGCGACTACACGATCCTGGGGTTCTTGCCGCCGCGGCAGACCTCCTACCGGCATCCGGACCTGATCCCGGAAACGCGGTTCCACTACCGGATCCGGCCGTTCTACGGTGCCGTGTCGGAGGCTGTCACGGTTTCCGGACTTGCCACTCCCGCCGCTTTCGGACCCGCCGTACCGCTGCGGGCGGGTGATCGATCGGCGGCACCGGCGTCGTTCCGGGCCGAGCCCGCACCGGAGCAGATGGTGCGGTTCAGCTGGGCCGACCGCTCCAGCGACGAGGACGGTTTCCTCGTGGAGATCAGGAAACCGGGTGCCGCCGACTTCGTGCCCGTCGAAATGTCCGATCCGGGGACGACGTCGGCCGGGCTCGCCTCGATGCCGGGTGAAGAGGGTTCTTCGTACCGGCTGCGCGCCTTCTACTACGGGGCCGCTTCGCCGGTGCTGGACCGGACCACGGGGAAGGGCTAGTTCCCGCTTCCGAATGCTATGAAAGGTCCTTTCCTTGCAAATTTTGCAAGGAAAGGACCTTTCATAGCATTGGCACCTCAAGCGAGAACGGTCTTCAGGAACTCGCCGGTGTAGCTCTCGGGAACCGAAGCGACGTACTCCGGGGTGCCCTCGGCGATCACGGTGCCACCACCGGAACCACCTTCGGGGCCCATGTCGATGATCCAGTCCGAGGTCTTGATGACGTCGAGGTTGTGCTCGATGACGATCACCGTGTTGCCCTTGTCCACCAGCCCGTTGATCACGCCGATCAGCTTGCTGATGTCTTCGAAGTGCAGACCGGTGGTCGGCTCGTCGAGGATGTAGACCGTCTTGCCGGTGGACCGCTTCTGCAGTTCGCTGGCGAGCTTCACGCGCTGTGCCTCGCCACCGGACAGCGTCGGCGCGGGCTGCCCGAGCCGGACGTAGCCGAGGCCGACGTCGACGAGGGTCGCCAGGTGCCGGTGGATCGCCTTGATGGGCTCGAAGAACTCGGCGGCCTCCTCGATCGGCATGTTCAGCACGTCGGCGACGGTCTTGCCCTTGTAGTGGACCTCCAGGGTCTCCCGGTTGTACCGGTCGCCCTTGCACACCTCACAGGGGACGTAGACGTCCGGCAGGAAGTTCATCTCGATCTTGATCGTGCCGTCACCGGCGCACGCCTCGCACCGGCCGCCCTTGACGTTGAAGGAGAACCGGCCCTGCTGGTAACCGCGCACCTTCGCCTCGGTGGTCGCGGCGAACAGCTTGCGCACGTGATCCCAGACACCGGTGTAGGTCGCCGGGTTGGACCGCGGGGTGCGGCCGATCGGCGACTGGTCGACGCGGACCAGCTTGTCCACGCCGGCGAGGCCGTTGACGCGCGTGTGCCTGCCCGGGACCTGCCGGGCGCCGTTGAGCTTGTTAGCCAGCACGGTCGCGAGGATGTCGTTGACCAATGTGGATTTCCCGGAACCCGAGACACCGGTGACCGACACCAGGCAACCGAGCGGGAACGACACGTCGAGACCGCGCAGGTTGTGCTCCCGCGCGCCGACGACGGTCAGCTGCCGCTTCTTGTCGACCGGGCGCCGGATCGCCGGGACCTCGATCTTGCGACGGCCCGACAGGTACGCGCCGGTGATCGAGTCCTTGTTCCGCAGGATCTTCTTGTACGGTCCACTGTGGACGATGTGACCGCCGTGCTCGCCCGCGCCGGGGCCGATGTCGACCACCCAGTCGCTGGAGCGGATGGTGTCCTCGTCGTGCTCGACGACGATCAGCGTGTTGCCGAGGTCACGCAGCCGGACCAGCGTCTCGATCAGCCGGTGGTTGTCCCGCTGGTGCAACCCGATCGACGGTTCGTCCAGCACGTACAGCACGCCGACCAGACCGGAGCCGATCTGCGTGGCGAGCCGGATGCGCTGGGCCTCGCCGCCGGACAGCGTCCCGGAGGCGCGGTCGAGCGAGAGGTAGTTGAGCCCGACGTCGAGCAGGAAGCGCAGCCGCGCCTGGATCTCCTTGAGGACCGCGCCGGCGATCACCGTCTCCCGCTTGCCGAGTTCCAGTTCGTCGAGGAACTGCGACGCCTCCGCGATCGAGAGCGCGCAGACCTCGGCGATCGACCGCTCCCCCTGGGTCTTGTGCTCCAAGGTGACGGCGAGGATCTCCGGCTTGAGCCGCGTGCCCTGACAGGCCGGGCACGGCACCTCGCGCATGTAGCCCTCGTACCGCTCGCGCATGTACTCGGACTCGGTCTGTTCCTGACGCCGCTCGAGGAACGGGATGACGCCCTCGAAGGCCGCGTAGTACGAACGCTGGCGGCCGTAGCGGTTCTTGTAGCGGACGTGGACCTGCTCGTCGACGCCGTGCAGGACGGCCTTCTGCACCTTCGCCGGCAGCTTGCGCCACGGGGTGTCCATCCGAAAGCCGATGGTCTCCGAAAGAGACTCGAGCAGCCGGATGAAGTAGTCCGCGCTCTGGCCACCCGCCCACGGCGCGATGGCGCCCTCACCGAGGGACAGCTCGTCGTCCGGGACCACCAGTTCCGGGTCGACCTCCTTGCGGACGCCGATACCGGTGCATTCGGGGCAGGCGCCGTAGGGCGCGTTGAACGAGAACGACCGCGGCTCGAGGTCCTCGATCGCCAGCGGGTGGCCGTTGGGGCAGGCCAGGTTCTCGGAGAAGCCGCGCACGCGATGCGGGTCGTTCTCCGGCAGGTCGACGAATTCCAGCTCGATCAGGCCATCGGCGAGCCGCAGCGCCGTCTCGACCGAGTCGGTGAGCCGCTGCCGCGAGCCGGTCTTCACCGAGAGCCTGTCGATGATGACGGCGATCTCGTGCTTTTCCTGCTTCTTCAGCTTCGGCGGGTCGGTGAGCGGGTGGACCGTCCCGTCGACCACGACACGCGCGTAGCCCTGCTGCTGCAGGTTCTCGAAGAGGTCGAGGTACTCCCCCTTGCGCCCGCGCACGACCGGCGCGAGTACCTGGAAGCGGGTGCCCTCCTCCATGGCGAGCACCTGGTCGACGATCTGCTGCGGGGTCTGCTTGCTGATCGCCTCCCCGCACTTGGGGCAGTGCGCCTTGCCCGCACGGGCATAGAGCAGGCGCAGGTAGTCGTAGACCTCGGTGATGGTGCCGACGGTCGAACGCGGGTTGCGCGAGGTGGATTTCTGGTCGATCGACACCGCGGGCGACAGGCCCTCGATGAAGTCGACGTCCGGCTTGTCCATCTGGCCGAGGAACTGGCGCGCGTACGCCGACAGCGACTCGACGTAGCGACGCTGCCCCTCGGCGAAGATGGTGTCGAAGGCGAGGCTCGACTTCCCGGACCCGGACAGGCCGGTGAACACGATCATGCTGTCGCGGGGCAGGTCGAGATCCACGCCGCGGAGGTTGTGCTCGCGGGCGCCGCGAACAACGAGGCGATCAGCCACGCCAGGGTCCCTTCAGGTTTCATTCTCAGCTGCGGTCGCCGGCCCGGTCGATAGCTGCACGGGCGGCCGCCTCCATGCTACGAGGCACCACCGACAGAAACTGATTCCGAGTCCTTGACCTGCGGTTTTCCGGGCTTTTCGCGTCGATCTCGGCGAGCGGTGAGCCACCGGTGGACCGGCCGTTCCACGCCCACGGTGACCGCCCAGCCCGCCAGCACGGCGGCGGCCAGCACGATGGGGAGACGCAACCAGCCGGGGACGCCGACGTTCAGCAGGGCACGGGCCAGGATGTAACCCAGTTCCTGGTGCACCAGATAAAGACCATACGAGATGCCCGCGAGCCAGGTGACAGCCGGGGCGATCCGGGCGAGCCCGGGGAACCGCCAGTCCGGTCCCCGCGCCGCGAAGCAGACGGCCACCAGCATGATCGCGAAGCCGATCAGCGAAGGCCAGCGCTCGGGATCGTTGGGCAGGGCCTGGTGGAACGGGAAGACCTGCAGGTCCTGTGCGGCGCAGGCGGCGAGCAGGAAGAGCGCGAGATGCCAGTGCGCCAGCCGCCGTTTCGCCCACAGCCAGATCGCGATCCCGATGGCGAAGACGTGCACGCGGTGCAGGCCCAGCCCGTAGAAGAAGGTTTCGACGAGCTTCGGCGTGGAAACCGGGTCGAACACGACGAACCGGAGGATCAGCGGGACCAGGATCAGCGCCCAGAGCAGCCCGACGGTGAGCCGGTGGGTGCGCCAGCGGCGCGGCCACAGCAGGGCGGCGGCGGTGAACGCGACGAGTTGGACCGGCAGCGTCCAGTAAGCGCCGTCGAGATAGTAGAAAAGCTCGTAGCGCCAGCCCCACTCCTGCACCATGCCCAGGTTGGCGAGCAGATCGGAGCCGGTGGGGATGTACCACGGCGACGGATCGGTCGGCGGGCCCTCCGGGACGCCGAACAGGAATCCCGACAGGCCGGGCGGGAACGACAGGCCGCTGAACCGGATCGTCGCGTATCGAGCCACGACGTAGGTCACGGCCACGGCGACCAGGTAGGCGGGCACCAGCCGCGCGACCCGGTTCCACAGCCACCGCCGAGGTTCACCCTTTCGAAGGCTCGCGCACACGAAGAAGGCGGAGATCACCAGAAGGATGGCCGCACCGAACTGCGCGGTCACCCGAAAGGGGTACCCCACCAGTTCGGGATGCAGGAGAGCGCCCTGGTGGGTCACGTGCCCGAGCATGACCGCGAAGACGGCGACCACGCGAAGCAGGTCCCAACTGATCCGGCGCGGAGTCCGCGTTCCGGTCGGCGGCGAAGGGTCGGGCACGGGTGTCCTGATGGTTCGGCTGGCGGGGCGACGCGAGCCTACGGCCCACGCCTGTGCGGCGCCTGTGCGGGTGGAACCGATTGCAGGCGAACGACTACCGTGTGCGCTGTGAACATCGTCGAGACCTACACCGGGCATGTCGAGCCCGGCGGTGACGCCGCCCGTCGCACCCTGGACGCGCTCACCATCACGAAGCTGTCGGTCGGTCCGATGGACAACAACGCGTATCTGCTCGTCTGCCGCGCCGAGAACGAGGCGCTGCTGATCGACGCCGCGAACGACCCGGAACGGATCTCCGACCTCATCGGCCACGGCCCCGACCGGCCCGCGCTGAAGACCGTCGTGACCACCCACCAGCACCAGGACCACTGGCAGGCCCTCGGCGCCGTCGCCGGCGCGAACGGTTCGAACACCGCCGCCCACCCGCTGGACGCCGAGCCACTGCCGATCCCGCCGGACTTCCTGGTCGAGCACGGCGACACGATCAAGGTCGGGCAGATCACCCTCGAAGTGATCCACCTGCGCGGCCACACCCCCGGCTCGATCGCGCTCCTGTACCGCGACCCGGCCGGGCACCCGCACCTGTTCACCGGCGACTCGCTGTTCCCCGGCGGCGTCGGCAAGACGAACTCACCGGAGGACTTCAAGTCGTTGATCGACGACGTCGAGTCGCGGATCTTCGGTGAGCTACCGGATGAGACGTGGTTCTACCCGGGACACGGAGACGACTCGACGCTGGGTGAGCAGCGGGCACATCTGGCGGAATGGCGCGAACGCGGCTGGTGAGCTGACAACGTTCCCGAACGGGGCTGCCCAGCGAATAGGCAGCCCCGGTTCTGTTCGCACTGGGACCGGACGGGCCTGCCCGTGTCTTCAGTGGCGTCGGCCGAGGGTCGGCAAGCCGCCCGACCGTGTGGACACCGAGGTCGAACCATGGACATCTCGATCATCGCGATGGAGGGTCTCGTTTTCGAGGTCCAGCAGTTGCCGGCGCTGCTCTACGGTCAGCGTCGCGCGTTCGGCGGTGTCGACGTCACTCCAGGCAAGCCTGCCTTGGCGGAACAAGCCACGCAGTTCTCGAAATGGGTGGACGGACGTCGCAGACCGGGTATCACGCCGCGACCTCGCTTGTTCGGTCACTCTCGACCGAGGGTGGCGGTCCGTCGCGCAGGCACAGCCAAGGCCGACCGTCAGACCACATTTGGCGCATTCCACCTGTCGTCCCCCTTGCTCCCGAGTCCCGCGCTCGTGGATCAGTCGGCCCATCGCGATCCGGTGTTACTCAGGCTGACGGATCGTGGATCCAGCAAAGCTCGGCGGGCGACGGTATTTCCCCCAGCACCCTGATCTCACAGGCCAGCCGCGCGAGAGCCTGGCCTTTCGGTCCCCGCCACGGCACGAAACCAGGACTTTCACCCACAAGATCACCAGGCACCGCGCCGTGGTCGATCAGCGCACCGACCACGGACAACAACGCCGAGGTCGTCTCGGCAAAGGTCGCATCGTTTCCGACCTTCGCTTCCGCCACCGCGGCCACGGTCGAGAGGCCGACCCATTCTTCTCGCGCGCAGGCGAGCAGGTATTCCAGAGCGTCTTCCTCGGACATGGTCATCCTTTCGAATGCGCGCTGTTCAACGCCGTGGCCAGTGAAAAGCGAGCCCGTACTCCTCCCGCGGACGACAGGGCCCTTGGAAGGTGTGCTCGACGACGCCCCGCCGGATCTCGAGCAGACGTCGATCCCCTGCCGGCGGCCGGATGACGCGCTCGTAATCGGTCTGTTCCGCGTACCACCAGCATGCCTCGGGGACACAGTCGTCGAAGGTGATGCTCACGCTCAGGCCGCCACTCACCTTGCCTTCGCCGTCGACCACTCGTGGCGCGATTCCGTGATGGTCGACTTCGACGTTGACCCAATGCCGCTCCTGGTCGAGATCGTCATCGCAGGCGAGGGAAACGAACTCGTGACGCTCGCCTTCGCACAGCGGGTTCGGGAAGCGCAGCTCCACGGTCAGCGGATCCCCTGGTCGCGCACCCGGCCGGGTCTCGGCACGGCAACCGAAGATCCCTTTGACGGGCATGGGCGCCAGCGCGCCGGTCCATCCGGTCAGTGCCCGCGCCCGGTACCCGTCGACGCCGTTCGCACAGGCGACGACGTTTCGCACCGTCAACCGGCGATACGCCGTCCTGCGCCGCATTTCCACGGCTACCAGCTGACGTTCCAGGAAAACGGGCTGCACACCGTCCGGGAGCGGCCGCCGCCCGGGCTCCTGAGGCCCGGAAAGTGAGGTTCGGGCGATCTCCACATAAGTTCGCCAGGCTTCGCCGTCGCGCGCGAGGCTCGCCAGTTTCCTTGCCAGGCAAGGGGAAAGCTTATCGCTTACCGCGTGCCGCCAAGCGTTGTGCATGGGCGTCGTCGTGGTCGGCGGCGGAACTTCGAACACGCCGGGCAGGTTCCTCGACTGCCCGAAACGCTCGTCGAGGGTCGCCTCCCAATCCACCCCGCCGAGCCGGAACGCGGCGTTCAGGATGTCGGAGCCCGTCGATTCTCCCGTCGGCGCCATCCGGCTGATCTCGTCGAGGACCAGTCCCCAGACCGCGAGCGCCCGGACCTCCGGAGTCGCCGTGGTCATCGACTCTGTCGGCCGGATAAGCGCGCCGAGGACGGCGGCCGATTCGCTCGCCGGGTCTTCGATCGCAGAACGCAGGAACCCGAGTGGCCCGTCGTCCTCGCGGCCGGCGAGCCGGCGCAAGGCGGCTTCGACCGCAGCGACAGAACAGGAAATCCGCTCCCACTCCACCTGGATTGTCAAGACGCCCTCCACGATTCGTGGCGATGATCGACAATGCGCGGCCGGCCGGACGACGATCGGTCATCGCCCAAGGTGTACTAGTACACCACGTTCGAGGGGTTCGACAAGGGCGAACGAACCGCGTCGAAACGTCGCGGTCACCGGCGATCACGCAGGCACCTTGTCGACCGGCCGCGGCATCCGGTTCAGGACACCGGTCACCGTCTTCACGCTCGCCGCTCCGAACCGTGTGGTCATTGATCACGGACGGGAATCCGTGAAGACTTTTCACCGACCATCCGGCGTTCGGTGATCAAAATCCTTTTCGCGATTCCCGCGGTGAAAAACCGGCACGCCCCCAAAAGGCGATTTTTCGGCGAATCAGGTATCTGCCGTCCGGCATCGCGTTCCTTCCTTCAGTCAGCATCAACGCCGCTGCGAAGGAGAACCTCATGCCGATCCCACGCAATCCCGACACCCCGTCTTTGGGCCCGGGTGGCGACAACCTCGAAGCGGGCCCGAGCAGTTCGGGTCTCGGAAGCTTCTCGAACAGCGAAATCGGCGAACTGGTCACCCTGGCCGCCGAAACGATGGCCGCGTCCGGTGCGGACGCCGAACGCAATTACCAGCGGAGCCTCGACCGGCTTCGCGAGCGCGCGGACGAAGTCGTCCCGGCGCTCGGCGCGCAGTACGACGCGCTGTCCGAGGACCAGTACCTGGAACGCTGGGGGCTGGTCCAGCTGCTCACCGACCTGCGGCACACGGCGGCTGTTTCCGTCCTCGAAAACGTACTGCGCCAGCCGATCCCGCCGGAGCGTTCCGACGACCCGGCGCACGGGATCAGCACCGTCGGCGAAGAGGTGATCATCCGCACCACCGCCGTGGAAGCGTTGGCACGACTGGCGTCCGCCGGCGATCAGGCGGCCAAGGACCTGCTGTTGCGGCAGGTGCGGCACGAGGTGTTCACGGTGCGGCGAGCGGCCGTCCAGGCCATCGCCGAGACCGGCGACACCGATCTCACCGCGCAGGTGCGCGAGGCGCTCAGCGGCACCGAGGACGATCGGTTGCTGAACATCCGGCGGGTCGACGTCCGCGGTGTCCCGCAGGCCGTCGGCGGTCGCCACGTGAAGGACTCGCGGACCGACGACGTGCCACCGCCGGAGCCCCCGCGCTCCTGAATCGAACGAATTCCTTCTACAGACAGGTGATCTCCGATGGCCACTTGCAGCTACACCGTGCCGGACAAGAACGTGACCGGAGACAATTTCTACGGTGCCTCGATCTGCAATCAGACCTACATCGACTATTTCTGGAACACCTACGGCTTCTCGGGCAACAAGGACTACTGGGACGACGGCTTCGGCTGGGAAGACCCGTGCAATACCGACAAGCCGCTGGCCCGGACCTTCAACGCGTGCTACCTGCTGACCTATTCGGCGCAGGACTACGAGAACGACGCCTATTCCGGGGCGATGCTGAACTGGGCACGCCGCTACGTCCGGGACAACTGCGACGACCTGCGCTCTCTTTGCGGCGACGGCAGCGCCATCGCCCGTTCGTTCAGCGGCGCGTTCGTCGACGACCGGATCGAGGTGTACCTGGGTTTCTGGTACTCCAAGGACGTTCCCGGCCGCGCCGAGACGCTGATCCACGAGTCCCGGCACCAAGGCGGGAAGCCGCACAACGCGAATTTCCCCGCCGGTTCGGTGTTCGGCGCCGGCCAGAGCGGGGCCGACTCGACGTGGGGCTACGAGGGCGCGTGGATGTACGGCGCGCTGTACCTGTGGTGGTTCTACGCCCAAGGCGCACGCACGACGTCGGCGCTGCGTGAGCGGGCCCGCCAGCGCGGCAACCTCGTGATCGACAACGCTTTCGCGACCCACCCGGGTTTCAACATCTGAAGCGTGACCGATCGGGCCCTCTCGTTTCACCACGAGAGGGCTTCGTCGGGATATACCTCCGACGACTGAGCTTGTGTCCCGCTCATCGGGGCTTGACCGCTGGATTATCAGCCGCAATCATCGGATCTCTCGGCAACCACGCCCTGGATGAGAGCGGATGGTCATGAGAGTTCGAGCGCAACGCACCGCCTGGCTCGCCGTCGTCCTCGCCCTGCTGGCGGGCCTGCTCACCACGACGGCGGCGAATGCGGAGGTGCACCATCCCCGCCAGCAGTGGCTACGCGAGGCCACCGCGGGACTTTTCCTGCACTGGGGCATGTTCACCGCACCGCGCCACACCGACTGCGCGGCCTGGGAACGCGCCGTCACCGACGGCGGCTGGAGCGCCGACTACTGGGTGGACGAAGCGCGCAAACTCGGCGCCTCCTACATCGTGCTCGCCACCTTCCACAGCAGGCTGGGGTACGCGCGGCCGTGGCCGTCGAAGATCCCGGGAAGCTGCGCGACGCAACGCGACCTGCTCGGCGAACTCGTCAAAGCGGGCAACGCCAAGGGCGTCCGGACCATCCTCTACATGACCGACGATCCGCAGTGGCACAAGGAAACCGGTGTCGAGTCCCTGGATTCCGCGGCGTACTCCGCCTACAAGGGCAAGCAGGTGGACCTGACCACGCGGCCCGGATTCGGCGAGTACAGCTACGACCTCTTCCACGAGGTCATGGACCGCTACACCGATCTCGCCGGGTTCTGGATCGACAACGACAACGAGTACTGGGAAAAGAACAAGCTCTACGAACAGATCCGCGAGAAACGGCCGTCCTGGTTGCTGAGCAACAACAACGAGGACACGCCGATCATGGACACCGTCAGCAACGAGCAGAAGACCGGCATCACCCCGGCCTACGATTACCCGCAGGCCGCGTTCACCCCGATGCCGCGGCTCACCGAAGCCGACTACAAACTGCCGACCAACGGCGGCTGGTGGTACGACGGCACCGATCAGGCCGTCGACTTCCGGCTGTCCACCGGGCGCTACATCACCAACGCCGGTTCGTCGATGAAGTCGCTGATGGCCGAAACCCCGATGGTGAACGGGAAGTTCCCGCCGCAGCAGGAGGCGTACAACAACTTCATGGCGAGCTGGGTACCACCGATCAGGTCCTCGCTTCAGGGCAAAGAGGGCGGCGGGTACATGTACGGCGGGATGCAGCCCGGGTTCTGGAACGACGGCGCGCACGGCGTCATCACCGTCGAGCCCGGCGCCGGAACGCAATACCTCCACGTGGTCACGCGGCCGCGAACTGATCTGCTCCGGTTGCGCGACAACGGCTACCAGGTCACCAAGGTATCCGACCTGCGCTTGGGCAAACCGCTGCGGTTCAGCCAATCCGCCGGTTACCTGACCATTGTGGACATCAAGAACTGGGACACCTACGACACGGTGTTCAAGGTGGAAACGGCCGGGCAGCGGTACTTTTACGATTCCCGCACGATCAAGGCCACGGCGTCTTCCTCGCGTGCGGGGCATCCGGCGTCCAACCTCGTCGACGGGAACTTCGAGAACTACTGGGACGCCGACGGCAAGCAGCCGGTCTCGCTGACCTTGGATCTCGGCAAGCGGCGGACGGCGACCTACCTCGCGGTGAACCAGCGTGAGATGTCGCCGACGCACGCACGGGAATCGTTCGGCAGGCCCGAGGACTCGTCCCGGATCAAGGACTATCGCGTCTACCTCAGCGACGACGGCAGGAACTGGGGCGAACCGATCCGCACCGGGGCGATGCCGAGTGCCCGCGGGGTGCAGTTCATCGATCTCGGTGAACGTCGGACCCGGTTCGTCAAACTCGAAGTGCTCGACACCTGGGCCGGTCCGCAGGCGAAGCCGTTCTACAAGCAGTTGGCGATCGACGAGATCAAGGTGGCGTACGGCTATCCGAGCTCGTTCCCCGGCACACCGGTTCCGCTGGAGGCCGAATCCTTCCGTAACGACCTCGACGGCCGCGCCCGCCTTGACCCGTGCGCGTCCTGCTCCGGATCGCTCCAGGTCACCGGGCTCGGCCGCGGTCCTCGCCACGCGGTCTCGTTTCCGGGGGCGACGGTGGCGGAAGCCGGGACCTACCGGCTCCAGCTCGACACCACGGGCGGACCCGCGACGTCGGTGGCGGTGAGTGTCAACGGCGGCGCGCCCGTGGAGACCACGATCGACGCCGGCACGCCCGGAGTCGTGGCCTCGACGGCGCTCCCGGTCACGCTGAACGCCGGTGCCAACACCGTCAAGGTGTTCAGCGATGCCGCCGCGGGCCCGGACCTGGACCGGATCGCGGTCGCTCCCCTGCCATCCTCGTCCTACACACCGAAGACGACTCTGACCGTCGAACCCGGTGGGCTCCAATGGCTTTCCCCGGGACGGCAGTCCATGAAGGTGACCGCGAAGCTACGGCTCGACGCCGACGACACCATCGGCAAGGTCTCCCTGGCGCCGGTCGTCCCGGCGGGCTGGACACTGCGGGGAGCTCCGGCGACGGCGGCGTCGATGCGCGTCGGGCACGAGCTCGAAGCCTCATGGACCCTGGACTCCCCCGAAGACATCACCGCGACCGACATCCCGGTCACCGCGTCGTTCGACGTGCTCGGGCGGGCGAAATCGGTGAGCAAGCCGGTGCGGGTGAGCCCCCGGCCGGCGGACCGGGTCTTCATGCGGGAGGCCGAAGACTCGGCGAACGACGTCGGCGACGCCGGGGTCACGTACTGCGGAGTGTGCTCCGGTGGCCAGAAGGTCCGCAACATCGGCGGCGATCCGGGCTCGTTCGTGCTGTTCGAGGACGTCACCGTGACCGAGGCCAGGCGGTACACCCTCTACCTCGACTTCACCGTCAACGGGCCGCGCTCGTACTTCGTCACGGTGAACGGCGGCGCTCCGGTGGAGGTGAAGGTCGACGGCTCGGGGAACAACACCCAGTACACGACCTCGGTGCCGGTCGAGCTGCGGGCGGGGGCGAACACGATCAAACTCCACAACGACCAAGCGTCGGCCCCCGATCTCGATCGGCTGTCACTGGGGTGAGGTACCGGCTTGACCCTCTCCCGGGGAGAGGGTTCAGGCTTGTCCCATGACGACCTTGATGCCGATCGGCGTGTTCGCGCACGCCACCCGGCTGTCGGTCCGCGCGCTGCGGAACTACGACCGGCTGGGGCTGCTGGTGCCCGCGCTGATCGACCCCGGAACCGGGTACCGCCGGTACTCGCTCGAACAGTTCGCCCGCGCGGGGCTGATCCGTCGGCTGCGGGAACTGGAGGTACCGCTCGCGGAGATCGCCGAGATCCTCGACGCGGGTACGCCGGACGACGTGAAGGCCGCGATCAAACGGCATCACGACCGGGTGGTGACGCGGGCCGCGGAACTCGCGGCGATCGGCGGCGAACTCGATTCCGTACTCGCCGAGCCAACGCGGTGGCTGCATGTCTACGAGCGCACGCGCGCTCCGCAACCGATCGCCCGCCTGACGATCCAGACCGCGCTGGGTGGTTTGGCCGAGCTGATCGGGCCGGCGTACGGCCGCCTGTTCGCGGCGCTCGAAGCGCAAGGCGTCGCACCGGCGGGGCCGCCCGGGACCCGGTACCTCACCGACGATCCCGATGAGCTGACCGTCGAACTGTTCGTCCCGGTCAGCGAGCCGGTGCGCGCGGACGGAGACGTCGACTCCGCCGAACTTCCCGGATGTCTCCTCGCGGCGACGATCCACGAGGGAGACTACGACGACGTCGAAACCGCCTACCGGTCACTGGGCCGCTGGATCGCCGAACGCGATCGCGTCCCGGCCGGCCCCGCGGAGGAGTTGTACCTCGTGGCTCCCGGCCCCTCGGTCACGCCCGAGGCCTATCGCACCGAAATCGCCTGGCCGGTGCGCCCGTGATCCTCGACGGCATCACCACCACCGGTGGCGAACATTGCGAGACCAGCACTCTCGACGTCCTCCTGCGGCACGCCGGGATAGAGCTGTCCGAGCCCATGCTGTTCGGGCTCGGTGAAGGTCTGGGCTTCATCTACTGGGACGGGAAGAACCTGCCATTCCCGTTCCTCGGTGGACGCGGCAAACCCCTCGAGATCACGCGGAGACTGACCGCACGGCTCGGGCTGGCGTTGGTCGTCAAGGAGACCACGTCGGCGCGCACGGCGTGGCGGAACGTGGCCGAGCGGATCGACGCCGGCCTCCCGGTCGGCCTGCAACTTGATTCCTACCACCTCGAGTACTTCACCTCGAAGGTCCACTTCGGCGGACACGTCGCCGCTTTGTACGGCTACGACGAAGAAAAAGCGTTCCTGGTCGACACTGCGCAGCAAGGCGGTGAGGTGACGACGTCACGGGAGAGCCTGGAACGCGCCCGAGGCGAGAAGGGGCCCATGACGGCGAAGAACCTCTCGTTCACCCTTACCGCGGACGGGTCGCTCACGCCGCTTTCCGACGCCGTTCGCTCCGCCGTGCGAGCCAACGCGGCGGAGTTCCTCAATCCGCCCATCGCCAACCTCGGCTATCGCGGGATCGGCAAAGCCGCCGTCCAGGTGCGGAATTGGCTCGACCGCAGCAGCGACCCGGCCCGCGATCTCCCGCAAACCGCCACCCTGATGGAACGGGCGGGGACCGGCGGCGCGCTCTTCCGCCGGTTCTACCGCGACTTCCTCGAAGAAAGCGCGACCCTCGTCGACGACGCCGGTCTCCGTACCGCCGCCGAGAAATATCGCGAGATCACTCCATTGTGGACCGAAGTGGCGCGGTTGTTCACACAGGCGGGGGAAACCGGCGACGCTCGGCACCTGGCCGACGCGTCCGCCATCCTGTCCGAGCTGGCTCAGCGCGAACAGGAGGCGATGACGGCGCTGGCGACGGTTCAGCCTTGCCGCTCGTAGGGCAGCTTCTCCCCCGCTTCGACCGCGAACGGCAACCGGTTATCGGCAGGCGGCAACGGGCAGGTCGCGAAGTCGGTGAACGCGCACGGCAGATTCGTCGCCCGCGTGAAGTCGAGGACGACGGACCCGTCCTCGGCGGGTGGAGCCACCGCGAGTGACCGGTTCGCCGCGTACGTGGTGACGCCGCTCGTGGCGTCCGTGAACAGGATGAGCAGGCCGTCCTTCTTGCCGTTGAACGCGGTGAGGGTGTGCTCCACGCCGTCGTGTTCGAAACGCACGATCCCCGGCGCGACGTAGACGTGGCTGAGGCCTTCGACCACCGCGCCGACCGTGGTCGGGCGCGGCGCGTCGAAGGCCTCGAAGGTGCCGGAAAGCACCCATGCCTCGTCGGGCTCGTACGCTGGGACCCCGCGGAAAGCGTTCAGCACGGGAGCTTTCGGATCGTGCACGCGGATCAGGTACCCACCGCGGCGCGCCACCTCGATCTCGACGTCCCCGGCGACGACGCGAGTGGTCGCGCCGCTGTTGACCAGCTCGAAGCGGCGGACATCGGTGACCCGCTCCCCCTCATGGGAGAGGTCCGCGCCCTGCGGGTCGAGGTAGGCCGCGTCGGCGTCCTGCCACCACAAGCCGGGGAGCCCGTCGTACGCGCGCGGCTTGTCCTCGAGCCAGTCGAGGGAGACCAGGGCGAGCCAGCCGAGCGGATCGGCGAGATCCCGCTCGCGCTGGGTCTTCCAGTCCTGCCAGTCCCGCGTGAACGTGTCCACGCTTGTGCTCATCGCCGATCCCTTCCGTGACCTCGTTCGTTCTCCCAGGTCAACAGCCTGCCGACGGCGATATTTCCCGTCCCGGCATGTGGGCGGCCCTAGGCGCGGTAGTCGGAGGTGGTGCCCTCCTCGGCGGAGATCAATTCGGTGATGGGCGCGAAGAACGCCTTGATCCCCGGCAGGTTCGCGCCCTTCTCCCGCGACGCGGCGAAGTCCCCGGAGGAACGCCACCACACGATGTCGAGCCAGGTTTCGTCGTCGACCCGGATCAGCTGGGCGTCGAGGAATCCTTCCCGGTCTTCGCGGAAATCTGCGAGCATCGCGGTTCGCGCCTGGAGCAGTTCGTCCGCGCGGTCGGCGGGGACCTTGAAGCGGGTCAGTTCCACTGTCGTCATGGTGCCGATGCTAGGCGACAGCGTCCGCGCTCGCTTCCTTTGCGTGGTTGCCATGACCACCCCGTTGGTCCGCATTTAGTCGACTAAATGCGGCGTTTCGCGCAGTAGCTTTCTCGCTGGCGATATCAGCCTTTGGTGGCTTGGGCTCAGCTGGTCAGTGCACCGGCGGGGGATAATGCTCGTTCTGGGTTCCGTGTCGCGTGGTGTTCCGTTGCGGTCGGTGGAGCGTGATTTGATCGTGTTCGGGATGAGGCGCGGGAAATCGTTTGGGGAGATTGGGGTCTGGATTGGGCGGGATCATTCGGCGGTGTCGCGCGAGGTTGACCGTAAGGGTGGGCGGGAGGTGTATTCGCCGTTGCCGTTTCTGACTCGCGCGATGACGGAGAGTCGCGAAAAAATCGGTCACCGATGCAGATCGCGTGCGGGTTGCGACCTTGGTAGAGCGGCGCGCTCGATTTGTCATGCTGACGCGTATTCCTCGTGGTCGTACGGCAGAGGAGGTGATCCCTCGACCAGCCGTCAACCTTTCCTGACGTTCAAAAACAGCGTCACCTGGGGATCAGCGTGGCGAGCTGGGCAGTCAATGGGTTGCTGCGCCAGCACCTTCCAAAGAAACTGGCCTATCCGGGTGTTCACAGGACGAACTCGATGCCATCGCAGTTCAGTAAAGTGTGGCCAGACTGAGCGGCATACGAACACCCGTTCGACCAGTTTTTGGTATTATCGAGGGGTGTCCGAGACGTTTCTTCCTGAGTTGCCGCAGGAGTTGTGGCGTGCTGGCAAGCTGGAGCTTGCTTATGGCGTGCGGCAGTTTCTGCGGGTGATGCGGATGGCGTCCGCT
>NZ_LQCI01000015.1 GCF_001613935.1 Amycolatopsis regifaucium | reverse complement strand
GAGCAGCTCATCCCGGGTAATAACCCGATGCAGGTCGCCACCGGACTCGGTCCACGACCAAAACTTCTCGACGATCCAGGCGCAGAGGGCGGCCGGCGAGTCGACCAGCCCGTAGCCGACCGTCTGCGGCCGGGTCGACTGCTGCGCCGAGTATCCGGAGCCCCATTCGTCCGCCTCCCGCAGTGTCGCGAGCGCCGCCCGCTCGGCACCGGTGAGGTCGTCCAACGTGGCCGGATCGGGCGGTGCGAGCGGCGGCATGAGATGGATGCCGGCGACCCGATCGGGTTGCCGTTGACCGATGCTCGTGGCGATGCTGGTGCCCCAGTCGCTGCCCTGGGCGCCGAACCGCCGGTAGCCGAGCCGGGCCATCAGCTCGCACCACGCGTCGGATACCCGCTCGATCCCCCGCCCCGGCGCGGCCGGCTTGTCGCTGAAGCCGTAACCGGGAAGCGATGGGCAGACCCCTAGAACCGGCCGCTTAGTGCGCAGATTTCGCCGTTCACACGACGAAACCGCAGCTCAACAGCCAGCACCCTACCCAAGATCAGCGATCTTGAGCCAAGTCAGGTTACACCGATCGCATGCGCGACGGCACAGCACCGATCCCAGTCGAGCAGTACCGCGGCACAGGCTCCGGCTGGAAATACTGACACTCAGCGATGGCAAGCCGGGCCGCGCTGTCAGCAGCGGTCGAGCATGATGGCCAGAGCGGTTCGCTGGTGCGGCGATCGTAAGCCCGTACTCGCTTTTGACCACGATCCAGTCGGTCGCGTACACCAGAACGACCCCAGCGGAGGTTTCCACTGTTCGGGTGCCTTGTCGCCAGGGGGCGTGTCGACTCAGTCCCACCACATGACCATGGCGAGTCGGCGGTGTGCGGCTTCATCGTAGAAGTTGCGCAGGATGTCATGCTGCTCGGAGAGCAACGCTGCGAGATCGCCTACCACGTCCCGCACAGAGGCACCTAGTGCAGCCGCCGCTTCGTCTCGTTGTACAGGCACGGCGGCGTGCACCCTCTCGGGAGTGATTGCACGTAACGCATTCGCGACCTCGGCGACCTGATCGGGTTCCAGAGCGGTGACGGGGTGCTCGAAGATCGTGTTCGGGTGGTCCCGGTAGGCCGGGTTGACTTCCTCGACACCGTCGAAGCCGCGGTGCAGCACCTCCAGGGACTGTGCGTCGACGCCTATCAGTGCCCAAGTCCGCTTCAGTGTGTTGGGCCACCAGTTCAGATCCAGATAGTCCGCTGACGGCGCCGAGCGGAAGGAGCAGAGTTTGTCCAGTTCCGCGGCGGAGTCGCGACAGTCCGACAACTGTGGCGCGGGAATACGGGCGAGCTGCTGTGTCACTGCCATACGGCACAGTATGTCAAGACTGCTCTTGCGGGTTCGACCGGATTACCACATCGCCGATTCCAGACCATTCACGGTCCTCCGGGTCCAATACGAGGGATCACGGGTTGTTCCATGTTCGCCATCTCAACCATTCGTCGAGCGGGATATGTGTTTCGTTCGGGTGGTCATCGGCCTTGGTTCCGCCTGGGAACCGCACCCCACCGCGGCCGACTATACGACCGTTGTCGTTGATCCGAACGTGATCGACTTGCTGCGATGGGTATTGGTGATTCGGGTTCCCCTTGTCGATCCGGACATTTGAACCGCTTGGATTGGCCGGGTCCTGCCATCTGGTGCCGACTTTCTTTTTGTTCGGAGTTCCGGGCCCCCAACTGTCGGGAATCTTCTTGACCGCCCTCGGGTCGAGCCAGCCGCCGACCTTGGGTCCCCCCGGGACCAAGCCGTCGGCGATCGCCTTCTGCAGGCCCTTCATCGCCAACCCGTTGACCAGCCCGCTGAGGGTGGTAACGAAATCCATACCTTTGTCGAAGGCGTCCTTGATCTGCACCATGTACTTGGTGAACAGCTCGTTGAGCATCCAATCCAGGTGTTCCCGGGTTTGGCAGAACTCGTTGCTCGCACACGCCTTCGCGACCTCGATGGCGACAGCCTTGCCGAGCGCCTCCCCGTGACCGCCCATGCCGCACTGGATGGTGACCTTGAGCCCGAGGCAATGGGATTGCAGGAACTGCGAGATTGAGTCAGCCTTCTCGCGGCTTATCGGCTCCGGGGACACGCCGTCGTCATCGTCACCGTCCTCGGCCGCGCGCTCGGACTTACTGGCCAGGCGCTGTGCCTCCGCGGCGTAGTCGGCGGCTTCTCTCGCGGCTTTCGCCGCCTCCGCGGCGCTCCGGCCCGCCGCTTCCGCAGACGCCCGGGCGGCGGCGGCCGACGTCGCCGCTGAAGCTGCCGAGACACGGGCCTGCGCCGCCGATGTCGCGGCGCTCACTGCGGACCGGGAGGCGGCTGCGGCGGACTGCTGTGCCGCTGTGGCGGCTTCGCGTGCTTGCCGAGCCGACTCCGCGGCGTCATTCGCCGAGGCCTGCGCCGCGTCGGCGGACTCCTTGGCCTTCATCGCCCAGTCGGAGGCGTCCTTCGCCGACTGGCTCGCTTGCTGCGCGTAGCGCTCCGCGTCAGCAGCCGCGTTGCGGGCGAGCGCCGCCACCCGCTGCGCCTCAGCGGCCAGGGAGTTCGCGGTGGCCGCCGACGCAGCGGCGTCGGCGACATGGCCGCGCACCGAGGCTACGTGCGTGGCCGTATCGAGATCTCGTTGGCGCGCTTTGGGGTAGCCGACGGCCAGGAACTCGGCCAGGTAGGAGCGGGGCCCAGCGAGCGCGATCTCGGCAGCGGCCTTCACTTCGGGTCCGCCCGCCTGCATTCGGCGGGTGACCTCGATGCGGTCGTCGTGCTCAGCCGCCTCGTACTGGCCCGTGCGCAAGAAGGTGAACCGGTCGTGCGAGGTTCCTGCCAGCGCTTGCTGCGCCGCGGCCTTCGTTGCGGGTCCTCCTGTTTCCATGAGTTGCGCAATGCGGATTCGATCATCGTCCTCGCGGCCCACGTACTGCTGTGTTCGCAGGAACTCCGTCACCGTCTCGTGGGTGCCCGCCAGGGCCGTCTCGCCCGCGCTCCGCATCGCCGGTTTGCCGTACTCGATGAGGATTTCGACTCGCGAACGGTCATCCTGGTCAGCGGCGAGTTCGCGAGTGTGGAACACGAACTCCCGGACCTCCGCGTCGGTGCCTCCCAGCGCGTTGATCGCGAACTGGGCGGTCCACGGTCCGCCGCTCCTGGCCAGTTTGGCCGCCGCCTTGCGGCCGTTGGCGATTACGACGGCATCCGGAGTCCCCGGCGCCGTCGCCTCGGCGAGCAGGCGTCGGGTCTCCTCGTCCTGGCGGGCCTGCTCCTGTGTGTCGAACAGCGCTGTGGCTCGTTCTTCGTCTTCCTTCTGCCGGGCCACAGTGGCTTCGTGCTTAGCCAGATCGGTGCGAGCGACGAGTGCTGCGGCTTCGGTCCGACGGGCAGTCTCTTCGACGGCGCTGGCTTTCGTTGCCGCGGCGGTCGCGTCCGCGGCGGCGGCGGTCGCAGCATTGGCGTGTTCAGTCGCCTTTCTCGCTGCCGTGGCCGCGTCCCACGCGGCGTTCGCTGCCTCGTCCGCCGCGTCCGCGGCCGCTTCCGCATGCGCCGCCGCCGCGTTCGCGGCGTCCCGCGCCTGCAGCGCGGCACTGCCCGCTTCCCGCGCCAACGCTTCAGCCGCGTTGGCAGCCCGCACCGCCTGCTGGGCCTTCGCCCGTGCCTGCGCTGCCGCCCGCTTCGCTCGCGCTGCTTCAGCGGTGGCTACATTGGACTGCCTGGCGGCCTGGTCTGCGGCGTCCGCGGCAGCTACCGCGTTGGCGGCCGCACTGCCTGCGGCGTTCGACGCGCCCGCCGCGGCGTTCGCAGCGTCACCGGCCGCCTTCGAGGCCTCGGCCGCAAGCTTGGCGCTTGCCGCGACATTGCGCGCGTCAACGGCCGCGGCGCGAGCGGCGTCGGCCGTCGACGCGTCGGTCGCCGCGTTGGCGGCGGCCCTGTACGCACGCGACGCCGCCTGCCCCGCCAGGATCGCCGCGTTGGCCGCACGAGCGGCGGCGCCCGCGGCGACCCGCGCTGCCTGGCTCGCCGCGGCAGAGGCGTCGATCGCGGTCCGGGCGGCGTCCGCCGCCCGGTTCGCGGCGTCTGCGGCCCGGCCGGCCGCGTTGGACGCCGTGATCGCCGAATCCTTGGCCGCGGCGGTCTCCGCGGCCGCGCGTTCGGCCGCCTGCCGAGCCAGTTCGGCGGCGGCGACGGCCTTCTCCGACTCGTCTTTGGCCTGCTGGGTCTCGACGGCCGCGAGATCCTTGGCTTCCCGCGCGAACGCGGCCAGCTGGACGACGGTCAGTATCTCCTGATCGCGGTCCCTGGCGACGTGCTGACCCAGCTCCAGGTACTCGCGCCGGTCCTGAGGCGTCCCCGCCAGCGCGATGGCGGCGGTGCGTTTCACCTCCGGCCCGCCCGCCGACAGGATCTGCGTGACCCGCACCCTGTCGTCGATGTCGCGAGCCGCGTACTGACCGGTCGCGACGAACTTCCGACGATCGTCGTCCGAGCCGTTCAGCGCCTGTTGCGCCGCCGCCTTGACTCCAGGCCCCCCCGCGGAAAGGATCTGTGTGACCCGTACCCGGACGTCTTCGGCGTCGGGCCCCTGCCAACCGCTGTCAAGGAAGGTCTTCCGGTCGGCCGTGGTACCGGCGAGCGCCCGGCTCGCCGCTTCCCGCACGCCACGTCCGCTGATGCCGACGATCCGGGCGATCCTGGCTCGCTCGTCGTTCTCGGCGGCGACCGCCTGGCCGGTCGCGAGGAACTCCCTCAGATCGACGTCGGTGCCCAGCAGCGCCGCCTCCGCGGCGCGCGTCGTGGCCAGGCCGCCGCCACGATAGAACTCCAGGACACGCTGCCGGTCCGTCAACGCAGACGGGTCAGCGACCGCCATCTGGGGTGCGATGAGCTGGCCGGCGACTATCAGAACAGCCAGCATCGTCGTGATCAGCCGCTTGAGCGAACTCATCCTGGCCCCCATGTCAGGCCGCCGCGCTACGGAACGTGAGCAGGGTCGCCGGACCGCTGTTCGGATCACTGCCTTCGCCGATCCCCCGGAATTCACCCTTGGCGACCGTGACCGTGCTGGGGACACCGTCCACCACGATGTCGGCCACGATGGTGTGCGCGCCCGCGCCCGTAATGAGGTAGGCCTCGGGAACCTCCATCGTCAACAGCCCGGTGACACCGCTGAGTTTGAAGCAGAGGTGCCCCTTGGTCCGGCTCCACACCTCCGCTTGCCCCGTGCCCGCCGCGCAATCAGCGAGAAGGATGTGTCCATCGCCTTTGATCAGCTTGATTCCTCGTTCGGCGAGGATTTTCGCCGCGTCGGGATAGCCATAGTCCTCCACGATCGCCGACAGCGGCTCCTCGGTGGGTGCGCCGACGGCGGACTCGGCGGCACCGGCGGACAGGAACGCCGCGACCGAAATCACCGCCGACAGTGGCAGTATCCGCTTGAACACGCGAGAATGTCCCGTTTGACCGAACTTCTTCGCGGTTTTCGGCGCACCGACCCGAAACCTTCGAGCAGGAACATCTGACCACATTCGCGGATCCCCCACATTCACAGTGCCCGACCGCAGTCGTTCATCCGTCGAGAATCTGGCGAAGACACCAGAGAGCCAACACTAAGTCGGCATCAGAATTCACGTAAGAGGCCATTCGCAGCAATCTTCAACCGGTCAAAAGACCGAAACCAGGAAACTAATCCGTTACCCAAAAGAAGCGCATTTGATATGGTCACATCGCACACTTCCGAAGGGGTAAATCCTTCGCCGTATCAGCATGTTCACCACAACGGCACATTCGCAAAACGGCTACCCGGAGACTCCCTGCAGCCTCCGCGGCTGCGAATTTCGTTGTTTTCTCTGGGGGTAACCATGGATCGCTTTCTGAAACGACGACGATCACGATCCAGCGCTCTGATCGCCACCTTGTCCTGCTTGGCCTTGGCTGCCGGGATGATCGACGCGACGCCCGCCGCCGGGATCGCCGGCGGAACACCGGTATCTGACGGCGGCTACCGGTTCGCGGTCAGAATCGAGGTCGGCGGTGACCGGGCCTGCACCGGAGCCTTAGTCGCACCCCAGTGGGTGGTGACCGCGACCCGCTGCTTCACTGGCGGCGCGGCCGGACAGCAAGTGAACCCAGGCGCGCCCGTTCTTCCCACCACAGCGAAAATCGGACGGCCGAATCAAGCGCAGAACACCGGCGCCGTATTGCCGATCGTGGAACTCGTCCCGCGCGCCGATCGCAACCTGATGCTGGCGAAGCTGGCGACCACGGTCACCGGCATCCCACCGGTACCGATCGCCGGGACGGCACCGGCACAAGGCGAGGCGCTGCGGGTGGCGGGCTTCGGCCGGACCGCTACCCAGTGGGTGCCCGATCAGCTGCACACCGCGGCCTTCTCCCTCACCACCATCAAGAACCCTAGCCTCGACCTGACAGGAGCCGCGACAGACGCCGGGCTCTGCCCCGGTGACGCCGGGGGGCCGGCCTTCCGCGAATCCGCGGGCCGGATCGAGCTCTTGGCGATCGCCGACACCGGCTACCCTCGCGGTTGCCTTGGGTCGGCCGAAACCCGGACCGGGGCGACGGCGACCAGGGTGGACGACATCGCGGGCTGGATCCAGCAGCAGACCGCACCCAGAGTCGTCGAGATCGCAAACCTGTTCACCAAGCGCTGCATCTCGGTGTACGGCGTCAACAACGTCAACAACCTGCCCGCGCAGCAGTACGACTGCTACCGAACCATCACCGATCGGGTGTGGGAACTCGAACCGGTCCCCGGAGGAACGCAGATCCGGAACCGATTCACCCGCCGCTGCCTCGCCGTCTATGGAGCGGACAACGTCAACAATCGGCAGGTCGAGCAATACGACTGCGACCATCGCGTCACCGACCGGGTATGGCTGCTCGAGCCGGTCGCCGGCGGGGTGCAGATCCGGAACCTGTCCACCCGCCGCTGCCTGGCCGTCGACGGGAGAGACAACGTCAACAATAAGCCCGTCGTTCAGTACGACTGCATGGCCAGTGTCACCGACCGGGTCTGGCAGCTGGCGCCGGTACCCACGAGCCTGCAAGTCCGCACCCGGACCACCGGCGTCTGCCTGTCCGCACCGGGCACGAACAACACCCACGGGGCGCCCGCAGGCGTGATCGGGTGCGATCCCACCAAGTCGGACCGGGTGTGGGAGGTCGAACCGGTCACCAACGGGGTCCAGGTCCGCAACCGCTACACCCGCCGCTGCCTCGGCGTTCCCGACAACAGCGCCCACGCCGGGCAGGCCTATCAGTACGACTGCGATCCGGCCAAAACCCAGCAGGTGTGGGAAATCGAACCGGCACTGGACGGCGCGCTGCTGCGCAACAACAAGTCCCGTCGCTGCCTCGGTCTCCCCACCGGCGCGGCCAACCCGGACGGAACGGCCAGGGAGTTCACCTGTGCACCCACCACCGAACAGACCATCGTGCTGGACCCCACCCGCATCCCGGATCTCGAGATCGACTGCAAGCCCGATGTACCCGTGTTCGTCACACGCCCGGACGGCCAGCTGCGCCTGTACAAACACACCAGCCCACGCTACGGCGACTACACCTGGGTCAACGGTCTCGGTGAAGCTATCGGTGAAGGCTGGCTGGATGGCCGTACGATCGCCGGACCGGACGGCGTCCTCTACCAGGCCACCGGAACCGGAGAACTGCGCCGCTTCCGCTGGAACGGCACCCGCTGGGACTCCGCCCCCGGCGGTGGACAGTACTCGGTCATCGAAGCCACAGGTTGGGACCGGTACACCACACCCGAATTCCGCAACCTGATCACCGTTGACACCAAGGGCCACATCTACACCGTCGAGCCGGACGGCAGACTCCACTGGCGCAACCACAACCCGGCCACTGGAACCTGGGAACACCGAACTCTTAAAGACGGCTGGGGACAGTACAACCTGATCATCGCCGCCGGTGAGGGCGTCCTCTACGCCCGAACACCCACCGGCGAACTGTTCCGCCATGTCTACGACGCCACAACACAACAGTGGAGCCAAGAAGGCAAATTCAACGGCGGCGGCTGGCAGATGTTCAACACCGTGTTCTCCGCAGGCGCCGACACCCTCTACGGCGCACGAGCCGACAACGGCGGAGAACTCCTCTGGTACCGCTACCAGCCTCATAACGACACCTGGGCACCAGGAGGAGCCAACGGCCTCGGCCGCCTCGTCGGCAACGGCTGGTACGGCGAGTACAACCTGACCGCCGCCCCAGACAGCTGCAGACACGTATAGCCGTATGGCGGACCCGACAATCAACCGGACGCACTCCTTTCGTGGCCGGTGGCCGATCTTTTCGGACACCGGCCAGCCACACAGCGCGCCGCATCCGACCTTCCGGCGAACTACCAGGGCGGCAGTGCCGAGCCCGGACGCCGATCGAAACGTGCCGTCACGACGCCGGCGGTGCGATGGCAGCGACCAAAGACGCCGCCGATCGAACTGCTCGGCGGACGAAGGCGTCACAGCGCGCTCAGTCACCGGCGTTGCTTCGCGGGCGGCAGGCGCGTGGTCGGCAAACACGCCGCTGACGAACAGACCGCCCCACAGGAGAAAGTGAGACATGTCGTGGCCGACCACAGAACCGGTGGCACGTGGGATGTGATCGTCACGCCCTGGCACCTCGACGAACACATCCCGGATTTCCCGATCCCCGCGGCCGCGACTCAGGTCGACTTCCCCGTGCTCCTTTCCGGGACCGTTCCCGCCCGGATGAGCCTGCTGCACCGAGCCGCCCTCGACGCTGTGGCACAGGCGGCCCGCCCGCTGGTGCTCTCCGGAGACTGCCCCACCTCCCGCGCGGTGGTCGCCGGGCTGCGGCGCCGCCACCGCGACCTGGCCGTGCTCTGGCTGGACGCCCACGGCGACTTCAACGATCCCGTCATCTCGACCAGCGCTACGTCGGCGGCATGGCGCTGGCCATGCTGACCGGCCGCACTCCTGACCTGTTCGACGACACACTCGACTTCTCCCCCATTCCCGACACCAGCGTCGTGCTCGCCGACGCCCGCGACCTCGACCCCGCCGAACGCGATGCCCTCACCGCCAGTGGCGTCCGCCGCATACCCGCCGATCCCGGCGCGATCACTTCCGCCCTCGACCGGCTCGGCGACGTTCCCGTCTACCTCCACCTCGACATCGACGTCATCGACGGCGCACAGCTACCCGGCGCGCGTTTCCCTTCTGGCCCCGGCCCGTCTCTCGCGCAGATCGAAGAATGCCTCGCCGCTGCTCGCGCCACCGCCGACATCCCCGCCGCCTACATCGCATGCGTCTGGCTCCCAGAACACGCCCGACGAGCAGACCAGCCGCCGGACGATGACACGCCTCACCACAGCACTCGGCGCCAGCCTCGCATGGCCCGAACCCACCGGCAGCTGACCAGACACGGACGTGCCGCTTTCGCCGGCAGTGCGCCAGAATCGGCCCTGCGAACCCGCGCCTGCCAGCGGCCGCCTCGGTCGCGAGGACGAGCGAACGTTCTCCGGCACAGCGCCCATGGCTGGGCGCGCCTCTTTGAGCGCGGAGAGGTCTTTCGCCGTGCTCACCGCCTCCACGCCACGGGAACCGCGTCGTGCCCGGGCGACCAAGTCTCGCTCGCACATCCGGGTGAGCGGTGGTGCATACGGCAGTTGTCGCAGGTGTCCGCACCGCTGAGCTCGTAGACGCGCAGCCACCCGACCGGCGCCTCGGACAGCAATGCGAGAACGATGCAATCGGCGTTGGAGTCGGGGAACCCCGATATCACGACCACTCAAGCAGGACGTTGGTGAGGGCTAGCCGGATTCCGGTGTGTCCGAAGGGAAGTTCACGCAGTCGCCGAAGAACCGCGGGCTGTCCGGTGAGAGCGTGGGCGGGAACGGCGAACTGGAGCTGTCCTGGTTGCATAGCGGTGTCGACGGCGATGCAGGTCAGATTGTCCAGCAGTGGCTCGTCATGGACCGTGCTGCCTGGCAGGCCGAGAAGTACCGCGGGGATTGCGCCACCGAGTGCGGCCCACGCGGCGGCGTCGGCGGCCGCCCGATAGAGAACGTAGGGAAGTGCTGCTGGGAGCAATCTAGCCCACATCGGCTGCGACCGCCCTTGGACGGATCCGATTCTGGTCCCCTGTTCGACGGCCATCCCCTTGGTCCGGTCGGCGCGCACGTCTTCGCCGACAACCTCGGACATCGTGGTGTGTTCGTCAGTCGATGTCGAAGCCCTCGGACTCGCCCGGATCGGTGATCTCGAGTTATTCGCTGTCAGCAGGGCTGCCCGCAGCGTCCGGTGTGGATGTCGTCACGGTAAGTCCAGGACCGAGGTGGACCTGAGATGAGTCGCTGTAGAAGCTTTCGACCAACGGCCGCTCGGTCGAAATCGGCGCGGCCAGGCCAGGCGTGCGTACCCGAGCCGACGACGGAGGGCGATCGCTGCCGACGAGCACCTCGCCGAGTGCGGCGCCTTCCTCGGCGACCGCGTTTCGCCGGGGCTTCGGCACTGCTGAAGCCGTTGGCGAAGGCCAGATGTGGATCACGTCGTCGGGCTGGCCTGCACCGGGGCGCAGGACGTCCAGATCCGGCATATCTGTCTGGAGCGGCTCGGCACCGGTCGTCGAAGCGGATTGGGCGGAGGCGGCGGAGCGGGCGAGAGCGAGGTGGCCGTTGCCGGAAGCTCGGCGACGACGGCGGAGCCGATTAGACCGGTGCCACCGTTGGTGAAGACACGCACGAATATCTCCTGAAAGTGAGGGGACTCGTCTCCGTCGCGAGAGGGAGAGCCAAGATCGCTCTCGTCGGCGATTACCTTCAACAGTCGAAACTTCAGGATTGAGGCAACTACGTACCGTCGAAGGAGCCTCCAGTGAATCCGCGTATCGCCTTTATCGCTGCCCCGCTACTCACTTTCAGCTATGGGGTGATCCGAATCGTCGACGGACTGGACGGCAGCCGTGGCCCGGGCCCCGCCTGGACCATCGGGCACCTCGCTTTCCTCGGCGCCATGGCGTTCTTCGTAGCCGTTTTCGTGCAGCTTCGCCGGATGGCGGGACGCAACGCCTTGGCCACCGTCACCACCGTGGTCGCCATCGCGGGCGCGGTCGCCTTGTCCGGGCAATTCGCCGTGGACGTCGTCGCCGGCTTCATGGCCGATGACCATCTGGGCATGAGTCAGATCATCGCCGAGATCCGCAAGACTCCCGGCCTCTCGCTCGCGGTATACGACGTGGGACCGTACCTGTTCTACCTCGGTCAGCTCGGCCTCGTCGTCCAGCTCGCCGCCACGCGCGTGATCAGCGTCTGGACGCCGCTGCTGGTGCTGTTCGACCTGATCACCCCGTTCATCGACAAGGACCTCATCCCGCTCGGCGCACTCGTCCTGATGATCTCTTTCGCAGCCATCGCCAAGCGGATCCCGAATCCGACCGGCACGGCCTCCACAACCGTCCCGGCTCTACTCTGACGGACCAGACCGGCAGGCCACCTCGGCTTGCCGGTCTGCGAGCACCCCTCGAAAGGGAAACAAGACGTGAACTCCATCGCGCCCCTGCCGATCTCGGCGGCGCTACGTAGCCGGGTGCGGGCGTTTCCGCCCCTGACCCTCGACGTGGCGCTCGTCCTGCTGGTCATGGTGGTGCAGCTGTGGCCGTTCTTCTCCCGCCAGAATCCCGCGGGGCCGCCTTGGCACTGGTGGGGTTATCTGGTCGTGACCGCCTCCGCCCTGCCGTTGCTGGGACGCAGACGTGCTCCGGTCGTCGCGCTGCTGGCAAGTCTGGTCGCCACCGGGTCCTACGATCTCTTCGGTGACGTGCCCGCACAGCCGATCTGGTACGGCGCGCTGGTCGCGACATACACGGTCGCCGTCCGCTCCGCCCACCGTCCCAGGATCGTCGTACTGATGATCACGGTCGGCGGCAGCATGGTGATCAGTTCCTCGGAGACCGCGTTGCGCAGCGGGGTCATGTTCATCGCCGCCTACGCGGTGGGACGTGCCTTCGCCGCGTCCCGTGCCCATGCGGAGGCGCTGCGCGAGCGTGCCGAGCGGCTGGAGCACGAACGGCGGCTCGAGGCGGACCGCGCGGCGGTACGGGAACGTTCCCGGATCGCTCGCGACATGCACGACATCCTCTCCCATGCGGTCAGCGTGATGGTCGTTCAAGCGGAGGCCGGTCCGATCGCGCTCACCGCGAGCCCGGCGCGCGCCGAAGCGGCCTTCGACGCCATCGCGTCGGCCGGACGCGATGCCATGGTCCAGCTCCGCCGGATTCTCGACCTGCTCAAGGACGACGACGGGGCCCGCTCTCCGCAACCCACGCTCGTCGAGCTCCCCGCACTGGTCGAACAGACATCGGGAACCGGCTTGGCACTGACCTACGATGTGCGAGGCGAACCGGTCCCGCTCCCTCCTGACGTCGAGGTCGCGGCGTACCGCATCATCCAAGAAGCCATCACCAACACCGTCAAGCACTCCGGCGCCCACAGTGCCGACCTCCGACTCGCTTGGCAGGACGACACCCTGATGATCGACATCATCGACGACGGCCGCGGTTCGGCGTCGTCACTCCCTTCCGGCGGCAACGGCCTGATCGGGATCCGCGAACGCACCACCGCGTGCGGCGGCACCGTGTCCGCGGGGCCGCGCACGGACGCGTCCGGTTTCCAGGTGCGGGTACGACTTCCGCTGACTCCGCGAGGAGCGACGGTATGACGGTGCGCATCGTGGTCGCCGACGACCAGGAACTCGTCCGCGCCGGATTCAGCATGATCCTCGACGCACAACCGGACTTCGAGGTGGTCGCCGAGGCGAACGACGGCGTCGAGGCGGTCGACGCGGTCCGGGCCCACCAGCCGGACGTGTTGCTCCTGGACATCCGCATGCCCACCATGAACGGAATCGAGGCCGCCGGCATCGTCTGCGCCGAGACCGGTTGCCGGGTCATCATGCTCACCACGTTCGACCAGGACGACTACGTCTACGACGCCCTCCGGGCGGGTGCGAGTGGTTTCCTGCTCAAGGATGTCCGCCGGGAAGACCTCGTCCACGCCGTGCGTGTCGTGACGGCCGGAGAAGCACTGCTGGCACCCGCGATCACCAGAAAGCTGATCGCGAAGTTCACCTCGCACGGGACCGGCCCCTCAGTGGCACTCTCCGCCGAACGGCTCGCCGTGCTGACCGCTCGGGAAAGGGAGACGCTCAAAATGCTCGCCCGCGGGCTGACCAACGCCGAACTCGCCGACGCGATGGTGGTCAGCGAACACACGGTCAAGACGCACGTCAGCAACGTGCTCAGCAAACTTGGGCTACGCGACCGTATCCAAGCCGTCATCGCCGCCTACGAGACCGGCCTCGCCGTACCAGGCACCAACGGATAGCCGATCCGCGACAGGCGGGGAAGCCGTCAATACACCCCTGCTTGGCACCTGGCCCTCTAGGCCGGTTCCCGAACGCGGTCCCGGCGCGGTGTCCGGCTCACCGCCCATACGGTGACGATCACAAGCAGGCATCCGGCCAGCTGAGTGACGGTGGGCCGTTCGTGCAGCGCCAGGACACCGAAAACGACGGCCAGTACCGGATGCAGAAGAAGGGGGAGTGCGGCACTCACCTACGGTGCCACCTGGGAAAGCGCTCCCGCGATGAGGAGCTTCTTGACGCCGCACGAACTCGATACGTCGTTAACGGCGGCGTGAAGCGAGCTCACGGCCTGTGAGCCCAGTCCGACGCGGGGCGGGGTATCGGTAGCAAGTCAGAGGGTTTCGGCGCGGTGCCCACATTCCGCGTCGAGGGCCAGGCGCATGTCTTCGTGAGTGTCCTGGTGAGGGCGGTCGAGTGCACGTTCGGTGGCCGTCTGGCGACCACGTCCGCGTACTCACACATAGCCTGCGCCCAACGCCGTCCCCGGGAATCCCGGTCGACTACCTCGGTGGTCATGACACCGCCTCGACGACGGTGCAGGTCCGTGGGCTTCGTGTGGCGCCGGTTCGAACCGTTCACCGGTGCCGAGGTACGCCGTGGTGGGAAGCGGATGTGGGGTGAGAGTCGGCCATTGCCGGCTGGAGAAGTTGATCGTTTAGCCCCGACGTCGAGGTCGTGTATCGGACGGTGCTGGTCACCTGGTGGTGCTCAACCGAAGGTTTGGGCGTTGGCCGTGTCCGTCGGTGGTCACGACGCGAGGCCGGCGTCCTCGGGCGTGTACGTGTCCCTGAACCCGAAGGCGCTGGGCGACGGGCCGTGCGCGCGCAACTGTTGTAGCCGCTCCACCGCCTCCTCGACGGCGGGCACGTGGCCGGCCGGAATCCACCACATCACCTGGAACGCCGTCTTCGGCAGCTCGAACCACTCAGCGCGGCGCCGGAGCACGTCCAGATGACCGCTGCGGTAGACGTAGTCCCACAAGCTGGCGCGACTCTCCCAGACCGACATGTTCACGATGACGTCCGCGCCGAGGGTGGTCCGGATCGCGGTGGCGTCGCTACTCCCGTCGCCGACCAGCCGCCACACGAATCCGGGCGACCGGTCGGCGACGTCGTTCAAGGTGTCCAGCATCGACGTGAAACCGTGCGTGCGCGGGTCGTCCAGCGGGTGTCTCAGGGTGCCCACGTTGAGCTGGGCGAGGTGGTGTCCGGCCATGCCACCCACTTCACCACTCTCACCACTCTATGTCAATCGTCATTGTTTTTAGAACTCTCGACGGTGACGCAACACATCCCGGGCTGCGGATCCATCCGGGCTCGCAGCCCTTCGGTGTCCTCGAGAAAACCTTCCAACAGCGCCAGGTTCATGCCGCAGATCAACGCGGGATGCCGCTCCGAGAGGACATGGAAGGGGCAATTGGCCAGGCGAAGGGCGGCACCGTCCGCGTCCGCGCGCGGCTCGTAGCCGCGCACGGACAGAACAGCCCGCACCGCGTCGAGGCCCTCGACCGGTCCGGCGGCGGCTCGCGCGGCCCGTCCTTCCCGCACGGCGGCGGCCCGCAGCTCGCCGTCCAGCCGGGCGCCGTCCGCCACCTCGGCCAGCAGGTCGGCGGCAGTGCGGTAGTCCCGGGCGGGGACCGATACGTGATGTTCTTCGCCGGACCGGCGATAGAGCTTGGCAGGCCGCCCCGCGCCCGGGCCCGAACGCCCGGTGAGTCGCCGGCTCTCGGTGACGAGCAGCCCGGCGTCGACGAGCTTGTCGAGATGGAACGCGGCGAGCGTGCGGCCGATCCCGGCGCCCTCGGCCGCCTCGTTCCGGCTCACCTCATGGTCCTGGTCGACCACGTACTCGTACAGCTGCCGCCGGACGGGATCCTGCAGCACGACGATCGCCTCGATGTCCTCCATTTCACCATTCTAAGAACAACGCGGGCTTCCGTTAGAAACCCGTCGCGACGAGCCTTGCCGATGCCGTTCGCCACGACGGCCACACGGCGGTGCCGAGCCAGCGTCTTCGACAACGAACGTGACCACCCCTGCCGTACGCACATCGGCATGACCGGCTATTCGATTGCCGTCAGCTCACCACGACCCACCACGTTCCAGCATCTGCACACGATCATGAGAAAGATCCGTAGGACACGCCCTAGTCGCTGGCCACCGCCTCGCAAAAATCCCGCAGACCCGTGGCGAGCGCCGCCCTGGTTTCCGGGGTGAGTTTCGCCAGCACGGCTTGCAGGCTTTCGCGCCGACGGGCTCGCAGGTCCCGTAGGTAGGCGTGGCCGCGGTCGCTGAGTCGCAGCGTGATCTGGCGGCGGCTGGCCGAGCTGGGCAGTCGTTCGAGGAAGCCGACCGCTTCCAGCCGGTCGCACAGGCGGCTGACCAGTGGCGGGGTGGAACCGAGCAACTCGGCGAGGGCGCGCAGGTTCAGCCCGTCGTGGTGGTCGAGTGCCACGGCGGCGCGTACCTGGGACATCTACAGCGGACGTGGTGACGCTTCGCGAGTCCGCTCGAACATGATCTCGAGTAGCTCGGCCGTCTCGGTCACGGCCGCCGCCACCGTTCCGGTGCCGTGCGGCTCAGGGGACCGATTCACGAAACCACTGTCGCATCCTTATGCTGAACTGTCAGCTCAGCGCACCGCGGCACGTACTCCGACCGGTCCGACGAGCGGTGCGGACTTCTTCCCGTGTGCTTGATTGAGGCGCCGGGTTCCGGGTGAGCGGAGGCAACGCGGTAGACAGATCCTTGGCAGTCGAACGCGTCCTGCGCGGCGTCCAGCCCCACGCCCTGCTCGATGGGCTGCGCGTGGCGCTCAGTGAGTATTACGGTGCCGGTACCGTCGATCTCTTGATGGCGGACTAAGCCTCACCGAATTGCGGCAGGTGACTGTCCTGCCGTACACGACCGAGCCGATGCCGGTGACCGATACCGCGTCGGGCGAAGCCTTCACCACCCAGCGTGCGACATTCGAATCCGCCGAAGACGGCATCCGCGCCAACCCGGCGGACCGTTTCGTCGCCGTCCAGGCCGCCGGCCCTGCCAGGTTTCTCGCTGCCGGCGCTGACGTGCTCGTACCCGTCCATACGTCCTGCTCCGTCCATCGCGCCCGCATCGGTGGCGGTGATTCCTGCTGGATACCCGGCCCGCCGCCACGCCAACCAGCACGGTGGTCAGCGTCCGGGTGTACTGCACAGCACAACGCGACGCATCCGCCGACAGGGACGACGCGGTATGGAGCCTGCCGTCAGCCGCACGGTGCCTGTTCCCGCCCGCAGCGTGTCATCGAAGGGACGGGCGCACACCGCGATCGCCTCCGGTCCCACTCGACTCCCGGTCCCACCGCTCGCCCTGGCCGGGCGGCCCGGCCAGGGCGAGCTTCGCCAGCAAGTCTCGGCCCTTCTCGGCGTTGCGCGGTTCGCATAGCACGTCATACCTCCGGGCGACGACCTGCGTGGTCGTGGCGAAGTCCCGCTGGCCCTTCACGGAGGCGTAGCCGATCGCGGCGGACGCCACGCCGACCAAGACACCCGTGGCCAGCCCGGCCGGTATCAGCGCCGTCACTGGCTGGTGGCCGAACAAGCCGAGCAGCAGGCCGAGGAAAAGCCCGAACCACGCGCCGGACGCCGCGCCGCCGGCCAAGACCCGTCCCCAGGACAGGCGGGCGGTCACGCGCTCGACCACCATCGGTTCGACGCCGACGATCGTGACGTCCTGGACGGGGAAGTCGTGGCCGGCCAGGTACTCCACGGCGCGCTGCGCTTCGGCGTAGCTGCCGTAAACACCGATGGGCCACCCGGTGGGTGGGGCCTGTACCGCGGCCGGCTCACGCAGTGGCGAGTACGTGGTCATCCTTTCGTACCTCCGAACCGGGTCGGGACTCAGGCGCTGTGAACCGGGATACGCCGCCGCCGGGCGAACTCGCGCTTCGGCACCCGGACGGTCAGGACGCCCTTGGCCAAGGTTGCCGAGACCGCGTCGGTGTTCACCCCGTCGGGCAGCGTGGTGCGGTATACGAAATCCCGCGTTCGGCTGGTGCGGCGCCGGAACAGGCCCCGCCGGCCGGCCGTGCCCCGGACGGCCACCTCGCTTCCGGTGACCTCGACCGTGACATCCCGGCGTTTGAACCCGGGCAACTCCATCTCGACCAGATACGCGTCGTCCGTTTCCCGCACGGCGGCCGCGGGCGACCACCGGCCCATCCACCGGTGCAGGTCCTCCAACTCGAGGAACGGGTCCCAGCGCTCCAGCGCGGAAACCGATCGCACAGCCGTCAGCGTCATCAGTCCCACCTCCAGAAATCCGGACAGGCCTACGAGTGGTGTTCTCACCCTTATGACGAACCAGCCTGCACGTGAGTTCCCCAGACTTGAGCGTGTTCGACTCAATCGTTCACCAGGTGTTTCTTCGACAGAGCATCCCTGAAATGCTCCATTCGGGTGGTTATGCACGTCGGGGGAACAGGCGTCGTGGAGCTGCCCGTTTCCGGGGGTGTCAGCGCAGTGGTGGTGCCGGCGAGACGGAGTACCGACATCGCCCAGGCACCACGCCACGATGGGAAGGAGGAGGACCATCATGCTCGTTCGCACGGACCCGTTCCAGGCACTGGACCGGCTGGCCCAGCAGTTCTTCGGCCCCGCGTCCCGTTCCGCCGCGATGCCGCTGGACGCCTACCGCGACGGCGACCGGTTCGTGGTGCACTTCGACCTGCCCGGCGTGAGCCCGGAGTCGATCGACATCGATGTGCAGAACGACGTGCTCACCGTGAAGGCGGAGCGCACCGCGGTCACCGGTGACGACGTCCAGACGCTGATCAGCGAGCGGCCGGCCGGGGCGTTCAGCCGTCAGCTGTTCCTGGGTGACACCCTGGACGCCGACCACATCGAGGCCGGCTACGACGCCGGGGTGCTGACCCTGCGTATCCCGGTCGCCGAGCAGGCCAAGCCGCGCAAGATCGCCGTCACCAGCGGCGGCGAGCGGCAGGCGATCAAGGCCTGACGCCACCAGACGGGTGGCGCGCGCACCCGGTGCCTGACCGATGACGCGGCATCGACGCTCGGTTACCCGAGCGTGTCCGAGCCGCCCGGCCTCCCATGGGCGTAGTGGGCGCGGGTGAACGCGCGCCACCCGGCCGCACCCGACGTCGACCGTCCCCTTTCGGCGAACTGTGGCGGGAATGGGCTGGCGGAGCTGAAGCAGCGGCCCGCGACCGGGTCCGGTCTTGCGGCCGGACCGGCTCAGGAACCGCGGCTGCCGGCCATCGTCGTCAACCTCAACGGCAGGATCCGGGAAGCCACCGGACGTGGCCGACTCGGCGAAGTCAACGGGCTTCGAGTCAGCCGCGACTTCGCCGATCACAAACTCGCCCAGATGCGCGGAATTTGAGCACAGGCCCGGCCCGCCGACCTGCTCACACCGACAACGAATCGCGGGCAACGATGAACCAACCTGCGTGTCGAACGTCGATACATGCAGACCCGGCCTGACCGACAATTCCAGTGATGACAGAGCACTCGAACGATGAGCACGAGCAGAGCAGTGACCTGGGAAGTCTTCTTCAACACCAGGGACCTCGGCGGACTGCCCACCAAGTCCGGCACCACGACCAGCTGTGGAGCCTTCTTCAGGGCAGCGGACCTTCGATTCGTCACTGAGACAGGCTGGGCCCAAGCGCGCGAGTCCGGCGTCCGCACGGTTATCGACCTGCGCAACCCGGACGAGATCCGGCCTACTGAAGCTCCGGTCACGGCACAGGCGGTGTAGGTGCCCGATCTTGCCGGTGCCGCTGTCCGCATCAGAAGCACCGATCAGCTGCCACATGCCGTCATCGGCGTCGTGCTATACAAGCAGAATCGGCTCGCTGCGCTCGAAGATCTCAAGGGTCTGGATACAGGTGGTGCGCAGAAGCCAGTGCCGCATACACCAAGCCCGCCGATCGCGGTGTCCACAGCTCGTATTCGAGTTCGTACGGGTTCGGTAGGGGCTTGGCCAGGAAGAGGACGTTGCCGAGATCGTAGATATCGTCCTCTCTGCGGAAGACTGTTTAGCAGTCGTGAAGGGCTGCCTGGTCCTCGTGCACACGCTGGGCGTGGCAGCGCTAGCCGGTCGTGCCACTGGGTTATCCGGGCGGGAGAATGTGCCGCCGACGGTGTTCGCCGGGAGTGACTCCGCGGTCGGCTCGGAACGCTCGAGTGAAGTCAGCCGGCCGGGGAAACCCCCAGCGGGCCGCGATCGTGTGCACGGGTGTATCGAGCAGGGCGGGGTCGGCCAGATCATCGGCTGCCCGTTCCAGACGCTGTCGTCTGATCCAGGCCGCGACTGTCTCTTCCTGGTCCTTGAAAAGGTTGTGCAGGTGGCTGCGGGAGATGTGGTGAGCCGCGGCGATCGAGCCGGGAGTCAGCCCGGGGTCGTGCAGGTTCTCTCGCACGAAATTCCGGATCCGGAGGACGAGATTGCGGCGCCGGCTCTCGGCCGGCACGAACGAGCCACTGTCCGAAGCTCGGCAGCAGAGCGCGGTCACCAGGTCCATGGCCGTTGTCTCCAGCTGTGATGCATCCTCGGGGCGATACGAGTCGGCGTCCCGCACGATCTGGGTCAGCACTTGGGCCAGGAGAGCGCCGTACCCGGACTTCCCGTCCAGCGGGCGGCCGACCAGCCGCTCGATCCGGCTCCGTCGCACGGGGATCCGACTGTAGGGCACTCCTATTGACGTTTCGGTGTGGGTTCCGTCTGCCACCGGGATGTCGTAGAGCAGCGCGGAATCCACGACCGACCAGTCGCCCGGGCGGAGCGCGACCTCGTCCTTCCCGATCCCGATGCTCCGGGATTCCACGGAGAAGGACAGCCGAACCTCTTCCGTGTCAGCGCGTGCAACGATGGCCGGCGTACGCCGCAGGAGCATCGACGGCACCGTTCCGGTCATCGCCGACACGACAATGCCGCCCATACTCAGCACGCGCTGATCTGACCGCAGGTCAGGCCGGTGATCGCCGCGGAGCTTGACGAGCACGTTCTCACCGAGGCGGCCAAAGAAGGCGTCGACCCGCTCCAAAACAGGCAAGTCATCGGTCCGGAAGTCCGACATGGTGAGCATCTGTCCCCCGCTTCGCGATGATCGGCTATAGCCAGTGTGCGGCCCTTGGACGCCAAAGGCAGCAGGCATTCGGTCGAAAGATCGGCGACTGAATGCTTAGCGATGGCGACGGAGTGCGAAGGACATCCATGCCGTAGTCCAGGAAAGTTGACGACGGGATCGACGTCGGACTACCCCCCCATCAAGGACTCGAAAGGAAAACCTATGCCACTCAGCGCACGAATTCGCTCCCTCCTGCTCACTGCAGGTATTGGCTGCGGTGTCGCACTGGTTCCCGTCAGTTTCGCCCTCGCCGATGACGGTCGGCCCGTGACCCAAATCGCCAGCCCTGCGCCCAACCCCCAAGCTCGGGTGCTGAATACCGCCGAAGCTCCGACTCCGAGACGGGCCTGCAACACGACAGTCGAGCAGCCCGGCGGCGTGAACACCACGATTTACGTGTACTACAACAACTGCGGCACGCTTCGCCTGCGTCTCACTCCCTTCGGTCGAGCCGTCGCATTCGACGGCTCTTACACCTACGTCGGCTCCTGTGCCGCGGTCCCAGGTGGAACCACCGTCGGCTGGGCGGTAAGCCCGAGCCAGTTCCCGCCGGTGGAAACCCACAACTGGGGACTCACGAACTGCATGTGACGATCCGAATCTCCACCGGCGAGGAGGTGCTCCACGGCGTCGAACCCCGCGCGGAGCCCCTCCTCGCCGGTTAACGTCTAGTGCTCGCCCCGACCCCTCGAAGCATCAGGACGATGCGATCACTGACCTCAACCGCGGAGATCGTCGGACAATGACACCGTGACCTGCCCTCATCTCGGCATGAGCGCGCGGAGCCGACGGGCGTAAACCGGTCGCTGCGGCAGGGCCGCAGATCTACCATCCCGCAGAGTCCGCCCAAGGCGCACCTACCCGGTAAGGGTGCGTCCTGCCCGTCGCATGGTGAGGGTGGCAGCCCGTTCGAGCCGGGCCGGGCCCGGGGAACCCACGCCTCGACGGGAGGTGTCGGGGTTCCCGCCACATCGCATCATCGACAGGAGCGGACAGTCGCGGGCACGCATCCCCTCGCGGCATGAGAGTGTGCGTTGCAGCTCTAGGAGTGACGGTTCCAGCGATTTCCGATGCCTGTTCGTGTCGCACTGCCGCCGGGTGGCAGGTCAAGGGTGTCGAGCAGGGTGTGGTCGTGGTCGACGGCGTGGTGCAGGTGCCCGATCTTGCCGGTGCCGCCGTCCGCGTCGGAAGCACCGATGAGCTGCCACATGCCGTCGTCGGCGTCGTGCTGGACAAGGAGAATCGGCTCGCTGCGCTCGAAGACCTCGATGGTCTGGATACAGGTGGTGCGCAGAAGCCAGTGCTTCATCCACCAAGCCCGCCGATCGCGCTGCATGACCTCATCGGCGACCCACCAGATGAACGGCAAGTCCTCATGAGCACGCGCCTCGTCCGCGGTCAGGTCTGGGCCGCCCTGCGGCACGCGCTCGAACGGATCGTCGGTCAGCGAGAACGCCTGGCCATCCTCGTGCTCGAAGATGACAGCGTGGAAGGTACCGCCGCCAGAGTTGCCCGCGCCGATCCCGACCGTCAAACGAGCGACATGCGGGTCCGACCCGGCCGTCCAGCCGAACGCGTACGACGCCAGCTCACCCTGCGGGCCGATGAACTCCCCGAACGCCCGCCGGTCCATTCCCGTCACCGTGCCTGCCGGCGTCTCGACCAGCGCACCCTCAACCACTCGGATATCCACCACCGCAAGGTAGCCGATCAAAACCCACACCCGCAGGTACACGCTCATCACAGGAGCAAAAGCTCTCCGCGATCTGCCAGTCGGACCCGGACCGACTCGACAAGCCGTTCGAATCAACCGTCATGATGCCCCCTGCCAATAGGCGCGCGACCCGACGACCTTCAGAACCACACCGAAACGTCACTCACCACTGGAGATTGACCGCGCGTCGCGGAGACCCACTCGCACGGCCCAGCCGACGTGAAAGAATAGTCAATCCCAGTTCTGGTGACACTAGCGCAATTTAAGTGCCACAATTTGGGAAAGTGTCATAGATTCCACACAACAACGACTACTGCTGTAGGTTCTCGCCGCTCGTGACATGTCGATGTGGTGCGACCCCGCAACGGATCCTGGGCCGAGACTTGTTCTGCTGGCAGACCCACACCGGCCTGATCACCGCACCCGCCACCTCACGCCGCGGCCGCTGGATGCGCCGCGGCGAAGGCACCGTGATCGGCCACAGCCACCGGTCCCTGGCCCGGCACGGCGTCACCTTCCAGCCACGGCTACTGCAAGCACACGGTCACACCGCCGTCTTCGCCGATGGACAGTCCACCGACGTCGACGCGGTCGTGTGGGCGACAGGATTTCGCCAAGACCACACCTGGGTTCACATTCCGGACGCGCTCGACGACCGACGGCTGCGCCATGACGGCGGACTCACGCCGGTCGACGGCCTGTACGTTCTCGGCCTGCCGTGGCAGCGCACCGCCGGGTCCGCGCTGCTCGGGTTCGTCGGCCACGACGCCGCTCACCTGGCCCGGCATATCCGCGAACAGCACCGGCGCGGGCGGGACACCGGCCGGACGAGTTCCGGGGAACCTGAAGCTGCCCCCTCGTAGCCTGCGATCACCAGCCGGCCGAACAGCTCACCACCACTTCGTCCACCGCGACTCCGCAGGGATCACCTTCGCGTTGACCTGATGCGTGCAGGGACACGGGCTCGCCGGGCCGACCGCTCCGACCCGCGCGCAGAACGCGACAGCGACCGGATCGCGCCCAATGGGCAGCATCGACCACTCGAACTTGGCGCCCCGCTCCATAGCGGCCTTCACCAGCACACGCCCCGCTCCGCGACGTCGATGCTTCTCCTCGACCTCGACATGGCAGAGGATCGCGCGCCGGTCAACCGGACACAGCGACAAGCGCACCTCACCAAAGACCGTATGCCCCAAGCGAAGCTGGATGACGCCGATGCCCGCGGAAACCGGCGGTGGCAGGACGACTTGGCGCAGCCCGTACTCATCCACACCGGTTTCCATGACCTGCCGCTCGACGGCGGTGTCGATCATCGACCAGACGCCGCCTTTACCCGCCAACGCGTGGCAGGCCTCGCACAGCCATTCCGGCGCCCAGTAGTCCTGCGACCAGCCTTGCCGCACGCCACCGACCGCCAGATCGTGGCCCCACGGGCAACGCTTCGGGGTGCCAGTGCCCGGCCGGATGGGAACCTCCAGCGTTCGCCATTCCCGGTTCGCTCCGGTCACCGGAAGTCACGCGACTTCGACGCCAGGCCTTGCAGGTCCAACAGCTGCACCTGGTCCGCGACTACCGTGCACGTTCCCTCGGTCACCTGGGCGATGCCGCGGAACAGCAACGCGTTGGTCGCCAGCAATACCTTCCTACTCCGGTGAA
>NZ_LQCI01000014.1 GCF_001613935.1 Amycolatopsis regifaucium | reverse complement strand
GCCCGCTGCAGCACCCACCGCGTCACCACCCTCACCAAAGCCATTCTCACCCTCGAACAAACACGATGAAAAAGGCTCAATGAAGGGGCCTTTCATCTCACGCGCGGTAGGACCCGAAGCTGCGCGAAGAGGCTTACGCCGTCTGACCCGGCATAGCGATCGCCACCGGCTTCGCGCCGAACTCCGCCCGCCAGGCCGTCCCGCGCCGCGCCGAACCGATCAGCGCGTTCAACGCCGTCGCCCGCAAGGCGGTGTCGTCGGTCCGGTCGATCACGCCGAGCCAAGCCGCCGCCGCGTCCGCTTCGGCGGTCGCCACCAGTTCCATCGCCGAGTTCGCGTCGGTCACCGGTTTCGGCGGCACGTACGCGGCCTCCGGGCCCGCGGGTGACTGGCCCGCCGCGGACAGCATCCGTTCGCAGACGTCCCGCCGTTTGACGTGCTCGGCCGAGCCCCGCGTCACCGCGCCGCTGAAGGCCGCCGGGAGGTAAGCGCTCACCAGGCCGTACACCCAGCTCGCGGCATGTTCGGCGGCCAGCGCCTGTTGCACTGCCTCCGCCGCCTCCTGGCTCAGCGGGGGACCGGCGGGCACCGTGACGGGGCCGGCGTCGTCGCCCCGGCCGAGCTGGTCCGAACTCTGCTGCAGTGCCGCGCAGCCCGCCGCGATGGAGGCGACCATCCCCGCGCGGTAGCGGGGGAGCGAAGGCACGAGACCCTCGGCCTGCTTGCGGGCCTGGGCGAGCCGTTCCTTGAGTCCCTCCAAGGACGACGGCGCGTTCTCGGCCGGGCCGGACTGCGTCGGTTTCGGCCGGTTGAGCCGGTCCACCTCGGTCTTGAGCGCCGCCGCGTGCGCCGCTCGTGCCGTCGCGACCGCCTCGGCTTCGGCGCCGGTCAGCGCTTTCGCGCCCGCCGCGTCGGCCTCTGCGGCGCTCAGCAGTGGGGCCAGTGGATCCGGGCTTTCGTCGTAGCCTGGCGAGCAGGCGGCCGCCAACGGCACGGCCAACGCGGCCAGCGCTCCCACGCGCAGGAAAGTACGACGGCTCGGCAAGGTGGGCTCGGTCGGTCTTCCGGTCACGCCGCCCCATCCTGCCAGTACCCCGCGCGGGGCCGCCGCTCGCGCGTCACACCGGGGTCACCAGATAAGCTGGTCCACTACCGAACCCGGATCCACGCCGCCGGGTCGTCCACCGCCGAACAGGAGCGCTCCACCGTGCCCAACGACCTCGCCAGCAGGCTGGAGCCCATCGTGGCCGAAGCCGTCAAGGCCGCGGGTTTCGACCTCGATTCCTTCGAGGTCCAGCAAGCAGGCCGCCGTCAGCTGGTGAAGGTCGTGGTCGACGGGGACGAAGGCGTCGGGCTGGACGAGGTGGCGAGCGTCAGCCGCGCCGTCTCCGCCGTGCTCGACGAGAACGAGCACGTGCTCGCCAGCGCGTACACCCTCGAAGTGACCTCACCGGGGCTGGACCGGCCGCTGACCCAGCGAAGGCACTGGCGCCGCGCGAAGTTCCGCCTCGTCAAGGTCACCCCCGCCGAGGGCGCTCCGTTCGTCGGCCGCGTCGGCCACGCGGGGGAGAAGTCCGCGCGCGTGCTCGTCGACGGCGAGGTCCGGGACGTCGTATACGCCTCGGTGGCCAAGGCGGTCATCGAGATCGAGTTCAAGCAACCACCTGCCGAGGACCTGAAACTGTTGGAAACCGATGCGTCGGCTCTGAACGCCGCCACCACCGAACCGAAGGAGGAGCCGAAGTGAACGTCGACATCGCCGCGCTGCGCGCGATCGAACGGGACAAGGACATCCCCTTCGAGACGGTGATCGAAGCGATCGAGACCGCGCTGCTTACCGCGTACAAGCACACCGAGGGCCACCAGCCGCACGCCCGAATCGACATCGACCACAAGACCGGGCTGGTGCGCGTGCTCGCGCACACCCTCACCCCGGACGGCCAGACCGACGAGGAATGGGACGACACCCCCGAAGGTTTCGGGCGGATCGCCGCGACCACCGCGCGGCAGGTCATCCTGCAGCGTCTGCGCGACGCCGAACACGAGAAGACCTTCGGCGAGTTCTCCGCCAAGGAGGGCGAGATCGTCGCCGGGGTGGTGCAGCGCGACGCGCGCGCCAACGCCCGCGGCATGGTCGTCATCCAGGTCGGCGACATCGAAGGCGTGCTGCCTTCGGTCGAGCAGGTGCCCGGCGAGTCCTACGAGCACGGCAGCCGGATCAAGGCCTACGTCGTCACCGTCGCGCGCGGTAACCGCGGCCCGCAGATCACGCTGTCGCGGTCGCATCCGAACCTGGTGCGCAAGCTGTTCGCCCTCGAGGTCCCCGAAATCGCCGACGGCACGGTCGAAATCTCCGCCGTCGCGCGCGAGCCGGGACACCGGACCAAGATCGCGGTCCGCTCGACGGTGCCCGGCGTCAACGCCAAGGGCGCGTGCATCGGCCCGGTCGGCGCGCGCGTGCGCAACGTGATGAGCGAACTCGCGGGTGAGAAGATCGACATCATCGACTTCTCCGACGACCCGGCCAGGTTCGTCGGGAATGCGCTGTCGCCCGCGAAGGTTGTGTCAGTACGGGTCGTCGACGAGCGGGCCAAGACCGCTCGTGTCGTCGTCCCGGACTTCCAGCTTTCACTCGCGATCGGCAAGGAAGGGCAGAACGCCCGCCTCGCCGCGCGCCTGACCGGATGGCGGATCGACATCCGCAGCGACGCCGCCCCCGAGCAGGGTGACGAAGCACACGCCGGGCAGGCGCGGCCAGCCGCGGCAACCGGTTCGGCTGAGTGAAGGTCGAAGCGCTAGACTTACGAGTGGTTCAGAGCCCGCGGACGGCGACCGACACTCAGGATGACCGGAAAACTCCGGTTCGCACCTGTGTGGGATGCCGTCGGCGGGCCTTGATCGGCGAGTTGCTGCGAGTGGTCGCGGCGGACGGGCGGCTGATCGTCGACGAAGGTCGGCGGTTGCCGGGCCGGGGTGCTTGGTTGCACCCCGTGCCGGACTGTCTGGCCAAGGCCGAGCGGCGCAGGGCATTTCCCCGGGCACTTCGTGTGACGGGGTCGCTCGACGCCCAGGGTGTCCACGAACGCCTGGAGCACTCGCCGAAGGCTAAGGGCGCCGGGACATCCCCGGTGCCGGATGGAATCAGGAAGCAGGTCGACCCGTCATGAGTCAGCCGTGAAGCTGAATCAATGAACGCGCGACAATAGGACGAGGTCTGCGGGTCTGCCGCCGGCCTCCCCAGATGAGGAGAGCTGTGCCAGGCAAGGCCCGAGTACATGAGCTCGCGAAAGAGCTCGGCATCACCAGCAAGGAAGTTCTCGCCAAGTTGAAGGAACAGGGCGAGTTCGTGAAGTCCGCGTCGTCCACCGTCGAGGCGCCGGTCGCCCGCCGTCTCCGTGACGCGTACCCGTCCAAGGACGGCAAGAAGAAGTCTGTTCCGACCCCCGGCCCGCGTCCTTCACCCGCGCCGCCCGCGAAGCCCGCCGCCCCGGCTCCGGCCGCGAAGCAGGCTCAGCCCGCGCCCGCGGCTCAGACCGAGGCTCCGGCGGCCTCCGCCCCCGCGGCGTCCGCTCCGTCGGCCCCGGCCCAGCAGCCGTCCCGCCCCGCCACCCCGGGTGTCCGCCCGGGTCCGCGCCCCGGCCCCAAGCCGCCGGCGCCCAAGGAAGAGGTGGCTCCGGCGGCGAAGGCCGCTCCGGCCGAGCCGAAGCAGTCCGAAACCAAGGAAACCCCGGCAGCACCGGCCACCCCGCCGTCGTCCTCGACGCCGTCGCAGGGTTCGGTCGTGCCGCCGAAGCCGCAGGGTCCCAAGCCCGGCGGTCCGAAGCCCGGCCCGCGTACCCCGCGCGTCGGCAACAACCCGTTCGGTGTGGGTTCCGGTTCCCCGGCCCCGCGTCCGTCGGGTCCGCGTCCTGGTGGGAACCAGCAGGGCGGCGACAACCGTCCGCCGCGTCCCGGTGGCGGGCAGGGCGGCGACCGGCCGGCCCCGCGTCCCGGTGGCGGCGCTCCCGGTGGTAACCGGCCCAACCCGGGCAACATGCCCCCGCGCCCGAACCCCGGCATGATGCCGGGCCGCCCGGCCCGTCCGGCCGGTGGTCCCGGTGCCGGCCGCGGTGGCCCCGGCGGCGGAGCCCGTGGTGGCCCCGGTGGCGGCGCTCGTGGCGGTCCCGGTGGCGGCGGCGGAGGTTTCCGCGGCGGTCCCGGTGGCGGTGGCGGCGGTGGCGGTTTCCGTCCCGGCGGCGGTGGCGGCGGTTTCCGTCCCGGTGGCGGTGGCCCCGGTGGCGGCGGCGGTGCCCCGGCCGGTGGCGGCGGTTTCCGCGGCGGCGGTGGCCGTGGTGGCCCCGGTGGCCGTGGCGGTACCGCGGGTGCCTTCGGGCGTCCCGGTGGTCCCTCGCGCAAGGGTCGCAAGTCGAAGCGGCAGAAGCGCCAGGAATACATGGACAACATGCAGGCGCCCAGCGTCGGCGGCGTCCGCCTGCCCAAGGGCCAGGGCGAGACGATCCGGCTTCCGCGCGGTGCCTCGCTGACCGACTTCGCCGAGAAGATCGACGCCAACCCGGCTTCGCTGGTGCAGGTGCTCTTCCACCTCGGTGAGATGGTCACGGCGACGCAGTCGGTGTCCGACGACATCCTGGAACTGCTCGGCGGCGAAATGAACTACAACGTTCAGGTCGTCAGTCCCGAGGAAGAGGACCGGGAGCTCCTGGAGACCTTCGACATCACCTACGGCGAAGACGCGGGTGAAGAAGAGGACCTGCAGGTCAGGCCGCCGGTCGTGACCATCATGGGTCACGTCGACCACGGTAAGACCCGACTGCTCGACACGATCCGCAAGACGAAGGTGCGCGAAGGTGAAGCCGGTGGCATCACCCAGCACATCGGCGCCTACCAGATCGAGACCGAGCTCGAAGGCAACCCGCGTCTGATCACCTTCATCGACACCCCCGGTCACGAGGCGTTCACCGCCATGCGTGCCCGTGGTGCGAACTCGACCGACATCGCGGTGATCGTGGTGGCGGCCGACGACGGTGTGATGCCGCAGACGGTCGAGGCGATCAACCACGCGCAGGCCGCGAAGGCGCCGATCGTGGTCGCGATCAACAAGATCGACAAGGAAGGCTCGAACCCGGACAAGATCCGGCAGCAGCTGACCGAGTACGGGCTGGTCGCCGAGGAGTACGGCGGCGACACGATGTTCGTCGAGATCTCCGCGCGGCAGAACATCAACATCGACGGCCTGCTCGAGGCGATCCTGCTGACCGCCGACGCCGCGCTGGACCTCCGGGCCAACCCGGACATGGAGGCCCAGGGTGTCGCGATCGAGGCCCACCTCGACCGCGGTCGCGGTCCGGTGGCCACGGTGCTGGTGCAGCGAGGCACGCTGCGCGTCGGTGACTCGGTCGTGGCGGGTGACGCCTACGGTCGCGTCCGCCGGATGGTCGACGAGCACAACGTCGACGTCACCGAGGCGCTGCCCTCGCGTCCCGTCCAGGTCATCGGGTTCACCTCGGTGCCGGGCGCGGGCGACACCTTCCTGGTGGTCGACGAGGACCGCGTCGCCCGGCAGATCGCCGAGCGCCGTTCCGCCCGGACGCGCAACGCCCTCAACGCGTCGCGTCGCAAGCGGGTCAGCCTCGAGGACCTCGACTCCGCCTTGAAGGAGACGAACAGCCTCAACCTGATCATCAAGGGTGACAACTCCGGTACCGTCGAGGCGCTCGAAGCCTCGCTGGTGCAGCTCGAGGTCGGCGACGACGTCGAACTCAACGTCGTCCACCGCGGTGTCGGTGGCGTCACCGAGTCCGACATCGACCTGGCGACCGCGTCCGACGCGATCGTCCTGGGCTTCAACGTCCGTGCGCAGGGCAAGGCGACCGAGCGGGCCACCCGCGAAGGCGTCGACGTCCGGTACTACACGGTCATCTACCAGGCGATCGAAGAGATCGAGCAGGCCCTGAAGGGCATGCTCAAGCCGGAGTACGAAGAGGTCGAGCTCGGCAAGGCGGAGATCCGCGACGTCTTCAAGTCGTCGAAGATCGGTACCATCGCCGGTTGTCTCGTCATCTCGGGTGAGATCCGCCGTAACGCGCGGGCTCGTCTGCTCCGCGACTCGAACGTCATCGCCGAGAACCTGCCGATCAGCTCGCTGCGGCGGTTCAAGGACGACGTGGTCGAGGTTCGCGACGGCTTCGAGTGTGGTCTGACACTGGGGTCGTACAGCGACCTCAAGGTCGGCGACATCATCGAGACCTACGAACAGCGCGAAAAGCCGCGTGCGTAAGTGACACGGCGGCGCTCCCCCGCATCTGGGCGGGGGAGCGCCGCTTCACCTTCCGACCCAACCCAGAACCCCACATGTTCATCGGAGCCTTGGAGCTCGACATCCTGCTGGGCGACGTCCATTCGCTCAAGCAGAAGCGATCCGTGATCAAGCCGGTGCTGGCCGAGGTACGCAGGCGTTTCGACGTCTCCGTCGCCGAAGCGGGTCACCAGGACCTGCACCGGCGGGCACTGATCGGTGTGGCCGTGGTCGCCGCGACTGGCGAGCACGTCCGGGACGTGCTCGACTCGTGTGAGCGGCTGGTGGCAGGCAGGCCGGAGTTCGAACTGCTCTCCGCCCACCGCCGGCTACTCGGCCCGGACGACTGACAGACAGATTTTCGAGGAGACGAATCCCATGGCCGACCCCGCTCGGGCTCGTAAGCTCGCCAAGCGGATCTCACAGATCGTCGCCCACGCGATCGAGCACGACATCAAGGATCCGCGGCTCGATTATGTGACGATCACCGACACGAAGATCACGGCCGACCTGCACGACGCCACGGTCTACTACACGGTGCTCGGCGAAAACCTCGAGTCCACCCCCGACCACACGGGTGCCGCGGCGGCGCTGGAATCCGCCCGCGGTGTCCTGCGGACGAAGGTCGGACAGGGCACCGGGGTTCGCTACACTCCGACGCTCACCTTCGTGGCCGACAGCATTCCTGAGGACGCGAAGCGGATCGAGGATCTCCTCGCGAAGGCCAGGGAAGCCGACGCGGAGGTCGCCCGCCGTGCGACGGGGGCGCAGCACGCCGGCGAACCCGACCCGTACAAGGCGCCACGGGAAGAGGCCGACGACGATGAGTTCGCCGATGAGGAGAGCCGCAGCTGACGGAGGGGGCCACGTCGTCAGCCGGCGCGGCCTCCTGCTGGGAGCCGCGGCGCTCGGGGGTGCGGCGCTGCTCTCCGGCTGCGACGCGGAAAAACGGCCGCTGGTGGGGCCGCCGCCGGTGGCCCCACCCCACAGCCCGGCACCGCTGACCGAGGCGGTCACCGTGCAGCGGATGCGCTCCGCGGCCAGGAACCGGGAAGTCAACCTCGTCATCATCGCGCCGGACAGCGCGTCCCGGGTCGGGCTGCCGGTCTGTGTCGCCCTGCACGGGCGCGGCGCGGACGCCCGGACCTTCCTGGACCTCGGCGTGCAAGACGCGCTGAACAAGGTCGTCGCGGCCGGTCTGCCCGGGTTCGCGGTGGCCGCGGTCGACGGCGACAACTACTGGGTGGACGTCGGCAAGGGCGACGACCCGCAGCGGATGCTGTCCGAGGAACTGCCCGGCTGGCTCGCCCAACGGCAATTGCGGCCGCCGTCGGCGATGTTCGGCATTTCGATGGGCGGTTTCGGCGCGCTGCGCTACGCCCGCGAGCACAAGGACCTCAAGGCCGTCGCGGTGGCGGGCGCGGCACTGTTCGTCAGCTGGCCCGATGCCAAGTCCCGCAAGGTCTTCGCCGACCGTGCCCAGTGGGAATCGCATGAACCGCTGCTGCACACCGACGAGCTCAACGGCGACGCGACCGGGGTGTGGTGCGGTAACTCGGATCCCTTCGCCGGAGCCGACCGCAAACTCATCAAAGCGCTCGACCCCGCCGTCGGGAAGATGACCCCGGGGGAGCACAACGACGACTTCTGGCGGGGCGTCATGCCCGAAGCCTTCAAGTTCGTGGGGGAACGCATCACCTGATCGGGGTCATCCTGGAGAGATGCGCATCCAGGAACAGGCCCAGCAGGTGGACGCGCTCGCCGACCAGGTCCCCACCGGCTACCCCCCACCGCATTTCGTCCTCTAAACGCGGTAGTTCGTGCCACCGACTACCGCATTTAGAGGACGAAATGCGGGAGGGGAACGGGGGTCAGGCGGGTTTGGCGGCGACGATCAGGTCCCGCACGATCGCCTGGTCCACCCGGTGCGAGAACTCCGCGAACGGGCCGTCCTCGCGGACTTCCAGCCCCGCCTTGTCGAGGATCGCGGCGAGTTCCGCACGCGGCGCGACGTTGGTGTTCCACGAGATCCCGAGCGCGCCGCCGGGCCGCAGCACCCTGGTCCACACCGGGACGGCGGCCGCGAGCAGGTCACGCGGGCTGCGCGCGAGCGACGCGTCCTGAGTGCGGTGACTGCCGTGCTGCACGCCGTACGGGGCGTCGGTGACGATGAGGTCCACGGAGTTCGGCCGCAGCAGTTCGTCCGTGGTGAGCGTGTCGCAGTTGAGGTAGCTCAGCTTGCGGACCTCGCCGGCCTTGTACTGCTCCTTGGTGATCCCGAAACCGATGTCGAGCCGCCTGCCGAGCCGGACCTTGTTGCGGCGCACCGGCCCGGATTCGGCGCTGTGCTTGATCCGCTTCTGCTTCAACCAGGTCTTGATGAACAGCTCGTAGGAGTCGAAATCCTTGCCGTCGACGTCGAGGCCGGTCGCGTCGAAGCCGTACATCATCGCCTGGTTCAGCGTGGTACCGCGGCCGCACAGCGGATCCAGCAGGTGCGGCGGCTTCTCCAGCATCGCGGCCGGATTCGCCGTCGACAGCAGTGTGACGTTGACGAGCAGTTTGGTGAACAGTTCGTTCGTCTTGCCCGGATACTTCTGGATGGTCAGCAGATCCGAGTCGAAGTTCGCCAGCGGCCTGATCGTCACCGGCTTCAGAACGTCGTCGCCGACCTCGAACAGCGCGTATAGCGCGGAAAGGTTCGAAAGCAGCGCCAGATCGCGTTCGCTCAACGGCGCGGGCGTGGTGAAGGTGACGTAGCCGACGCCGCCGAGTTCCGTCTCGCCGATCTCGGAGACCTCGGTCTCGAGACCGGACAGACCGAACACCGCCAGCTCGGCGCGCAGCAGGGCCGGAGCGGAGTCGGTGTAGACCCGGTTGGCTGACGGGTAGACCAGGATCGCGTACTCGGACATCCCGCAGAGCGTAGCTTGACTGATTGTGACTGCGACTCCCCTCCCGAACCTGAAGGAAGCCGCCGCCCTGCTGGCGCGCGCGAGCGACGTGACCCTGCTCGGCCATGTCCGCCCCGACGCCGACGCGCTCGGCAGCGCGCTGGCGCTGGGCCGGGCGCTGCAGCTGCGCGGCGGCGTCAAGGTCCGCGTCTCGGTCGGTGAACCCGAGGAAATGCCCGAAACCCTCCGAGGCCTGGACGTCGGCGGGCTCTACGTCCCCGCGAGCGAGCTTCCGGAGAGTGAACAGCTGCTGGTCGCGCTCGACACGCCCACACCGGGCAGGCTCGGGAAACTCGCCCCGCGGGTGGACGCCGTCCGCGCGGCCGGGGGCGACGTCCTGGTGATCGACCACCACGCGTCCAACGTCTTCTACGGTACGAAGCACGTCGTCGACGACACCGCCGAAGCCACCGCCGTCCTCGTTTTCGCGCTGCTCCAGGAACTCGGCGCCGAGATCGACGAGCCGATCGCGCGCTGCCTGTACGCGGGGCTGGTCACCGACACGAGCGGGTTCCGGCGGGCCCGGCCATCCACCCACCTGATGGCCGCGCGGCTGCTCGAAGCCGGTGTCGACCCGGACAAGGTGGTCCGCGAGATCGTCGACGATCACCCCTTCGCGTGGCTGCCGATGCTCTCGGAGGTCCTCGCGGGTGCCCGGCTCGAACCGGACGAGGCACGCGGCTTCGGGCTCGCCTCCGCCGTCGTGACCCGCGAGGTCGCGCGGACCGTGCGCGGGGAGGAGGTCGAAGCGGTCATCGACGTCGTCCGGTCCACACGGGAGGCCGGGGTCGCCGTCGTGCTGAAGGAAGCCGAACCGATCGGGCCGAAGCAGCGGTGGCAGATCTCGCTTCGCTCCACGGGCGGTGTGGACGTCTCCGCGGCGGCCGGGGAACTCGGCGGAGGCGGACATCGCCAGGCGGCCGGGTGCACGGCGGAGGGCACGGCGGGCGAGGTACTCGACAGGCTGAAGGAGGCGCTCTCGCGGGCACCTCTGCTCTGATCCTGGCGGGCGGCGTCACCGGAACGCGGTGTCATCGGAATTTCATCCGTCGTCTCTACCGTGATTTCCACGATGAACGCTCACTCCCCTTTCCTGCGCCGGACGCTGGTCACGCTGGGCGTGATCGTGCTGTTCCGGCTGGGCCAGAGCCTGCCCGCTCCCTACGTGACCGTCCGCGCGCCGGAAGCCGATCATCCGCTGCGCCGGCTCCTCGACCTCCTCACCGGTGGCGGTCTGTCGACGCTGCCGGTGTTCGCGTTCGGTGTCCTTCCCTGCCTGGCCGCGCCGCCCGTCCTGCGGGGGCTGATCGTGGTGATCCCGCGGCTGGCCGCGCTCCGCGCCGAAGGTCAAGCCGGCGCCCGGGTGCTGACGCGGTACCGGCGACGGCTCACCGTCGTGCTCGGTCTGCTGGGCGCCATCGGGGTGCTCGGGTTCCGCGGCCAGGACATTCTCGACGCTCACGGAGCCATCGCCGTGGTGTGCCTGACGGCGGGCACCGCGCTGGTCCTGCGGCTGGCCGAGGTGATCACCGACCGGGGATTCGGGGACGGCGTCCGGATCCTGGTGCTCGTGCAGGTCCTGGCGGTCCTGCCGTCGGAGTTCCTGCGGCTGTACGAGAAGACGGGCTGGGCCGCCATCGCGGTCATGGCCGTGGTGACGCTGTCGGTCACGGTGATCACGATCGTCGTAGCGCAGGGACAGCGCCGCGTTCCGGTGCGGTACGCCAAGCGGATGATCGGCGTGCGGGCTTACGGCGGGACTTCGACCTACATTCCCCTTCGGTTCCCGCAAGCGAACAGCCCGGCCGTCCTCGCCGCCGTCCTGCTGTCCTTGCCGGTCCTCTTGCCTGGCGCCGGCTGGCTGGGGTGGCTGCGCGACGAGGGAAATCCCGGCCGGATCGCGGTCTACTTCGTCCTTGTCTGCCTTTTCGCCTTCAACAGAGCTGCCGTGACACAGGACATGGACAAGGTGGCCGTCGAACTGGTGCGGGTGGGTGGGTTCGTTCCCGGGATCCGGCCGGGGCCCTGGACCGCCGAATACCTCGACTTCGTGAACCGCCGGATCATCGGCTTCGGAGCGTTCTGCTCGGGAGTGGTCGCGCTGATCCCCGTCACCGGCCTGGCCCTGCTGGACGTGAGCCCGAGGGTTCCCATCGCCGGAGTGACTCTCCAGGTGGTCCTCGTCTTCCTCGTCAGCGTCACTCTCGACACCACGCGGCAGGCCCAGGCACTGCGGCTGCAACGGCACTATGAACCGTTCCTCCGCTGACGTCGGCAGGCTGGTTTCCCTGCGGAGGAGGTCTAGCATGTTGATATCATTGAGATGATGTCAACATATAAAGGCGAGAGTCGTCATGGCGACGAGACACCTGTACGTGGTTCGCCACGGGGCCGCGGATCGGTTCGGCGAGCTGACGGAGGTGGGGCGGCGACAGGCTGAATTGCTGGCGAAGCGGCTGGGGCGCCTGCCAGTGGACGCCATCTGGCATTCACCGCTGTCGCGGGCGGCGAAGACCGCGGAGATCATCGGAGGACATCTCACGGGGGTGCCGGTGGGCGAGGCGATGGAGCTGGTGGACAACGTGCCGCACGTGCCCGCGGACCCGCCTCCGGCCTGGCGCGGGCTGTTCGATGGCTTAGACCCCGCGGAAGCGGCCGAGGGGGCGCGTATCGCCGCGGCGTTGACGGAGCGGTTCGCTCGCCCCGCCGAGGTGGAGACGCACGAGGTGCTGGTGACGCACGCTTACCCGGTCGCGTGGTTGGTCCGCGACGCGCTGGACGCGCCACCGGTGCGCTGGCTGGGATTGAGCTGCGGGAACACCGCGTTGACGGCGATCGATCACTACGACGGCGGTGCCCCGGCGGTCCTGCTGTACAACGACATGAGGCATCTCCCGGAAGACCTGCGGTGGACCGGCTCCGGTCCGGGGCAGCGCCCCTGAACGTCGTGCGCTCACGTTCCGCGCGTCTCGCCCGGGCCCCGACCTTCGCCTGCCCAGGCGAGGAGTCGTTCCAGATGGTCCCCGTTCCCGCTCATGACCGTCGGCACCCGGCCGAGGGCGACCTCTCCGCTGGTTCCATCGATGGTCACGAGCATTCCTTCGGCAAGGCTGCGCCCGCCCACGGTGACGGACGCGTTCGCCTCGTCGATGACGAGCGTGCCCATGCCGACCACTGCGGGCTTGCCGAGGGACCGGGCGACGACGGCGGCGTGGCTGGCCGGACCGCCTCGCGCGGTGAGGATGCCCGCTGCCACGGCGAGTCCGTTCATGTCGTTCGGGGAGGTCTCGGGGCGGACGAGGATCACGGGGCCGTCGGCCGCCAGCCGTCTCGCCGCCTCGGTGGTGGTGGCGATCCTGCCGGTGGCGACGCCTGGGCACGCCCCCGTTCCGCGACCGAGCAGAGTCGTGTCCGGGTTCGGCGCGAGGCGGGGCGTGCGGGCGCGCTCGACCTGCCGGGGTGAAACCCGGCGCACCGCGTCGGCCCGGCTGATCCGTCCTTCGTCGGCGAGGTCGACGGCGACCCTGACCGCCGCGGCACCGGTGAAGCGTCCGGGGCGTACTTGGAGAAGCCACAGGACCCCGGCTTCGAAGGTGAATTCGACATAGACCGCGTCGCGGTAATGGTCTTCCAGCCGGATCAAGGCGTCGGTCAGTGCCGCCCAGACGCGCGGTTCACGGGTGGTGAGTCCGGTGAGCGGCAGGACCTGCGCGGTACCCGCGACGACGTCCTCTCCTTGGTGGGCGAACAGCACATCGCCGAAAGGGTCGGGCTCGCCGGTGCCTGGGTCCCGGCTGAAGGCGACACCGGTACCGCTTCGGTCGTCTCGGTTGCCGTAGACCATTTCCTGGACGACCACCGCGGTCCCCAGATCGTGGTCGATGCCGTGCAGTTCCCGGTAGGTACGTGCTCGCGGTGTCTCCCAGGAGGCGAAGACCGCCTCGACGGCCGCCTCCAGTTGATCGGCCGCCTTGGCCGGCAGCTCGCGCCCGTGCCGGGTCGCCGACGCGAAGCCGGCCAGAAACCGGGCCCGTGATTCGAGCGCGAAGCGGGAATCGCCGGTTTCGGCGGCGAGTGCGTCCGTGGCCTCGGCGGTGAGCCCGAGATTCAGGATGGTGTCCATCATTCCGGGCATCGACACACTGGCCCCGGAACGCACCGAGACGGTCAGCGGTGGCGAGCCGCCGAAACGTCGCCCGGTGGTGTCTTCCAACGCTCGTGTCGCCGCTGCGAGCTCGTCACTGAGCCCGTCGGGGAGGCGGCCGTCGCGAAGGAACGCCCGGCACGCTTCGGTGGTGACGACGAACCCCGGCGGAACCGGGAGCCCGAGCCGGCGCAGTTCGACGAGTCCATGGGCCTTCGCACCGACGAGGCGGGGATCCTCCCGAGTGCCCGGGGCGAGTTCCCGTAACCACTTCATCGCGGAATGCCCAGTGTCGCAAGGAGATCTTCGTGCAGTTCGCCCCAGACCACGTGGTAGGACGCGGTCGAATCCGCGACCAGCGCCAGCTCGCCCGCGCGGGCCTGGTCGAGGGCGTAGGTCAGTCTCACGCGGTATCGGCCGAAGCGCGGTAGCGCCGCTTCCAAGGCGTGGCACACCGGCAGCGCGCGCTCGTGCAGGTCGAGGAAACGGGCGAGTACGCGGGCGTCGTAGGCCGGGTCGCTGTGGTCGTTCACGACCGTGTCCCCCTCCACCGGGCGGAGCTGCCAAGCCGTGCAGAGATCGAGCAGTTCCGGATTGAGCACCAGGAACCGGTCGAACGCCGCCGTGACCGCCGCGCGGGCACCGGCCGCCTCCAGCTGCGCGGTGATGTGCTCGGCGTCGGCATCGCGCCCGGCAGCGGTGCAGCCCCAGGCGTCGAAGCCGCTCGGCCGCGTGACGTATCCCGCGACCGCGAGGTCGATCAGCTCCGACTCGAGGTCGGGCTCACTCAGTCCGGTAGTCGCCGACAGGCGCGGCAAGGCGGCATAACCGCCGCAGCGCAGGGCGTGCAGCACGAGCAGCCCGGCGTCCGAATCCGCGCGGGTCACGTCGTGGCTCCGCCGGTACGAGCGGTCTCCGCTTTCACGACCGCGTACGCGGCGCCGCGCCCCTCGGCACGGGCGACGACGGCGTTCCCGCTGATGCGCACCGCGGCTTCGGTGCTGTCGTCGACGGCTGCCAGGCCGGCCGCGGCCGCGACGCGCGCGTCGTCGTCGAGCACCAGGTGAAGGTGGTCCGGCAGCGGAGAAGGGGAGACCTGCCGCAGGCACGCCAGCAGGTCGCCGACGCGCAACCGGACGAGCCTGCCGGTGTTCGCGGGATCGTCGGTGACGATGACGACGGTGAGCTGCTCACCGGGCCGCGCGGAGCGCACGGCTTCCTCGGCCGCTTCCAGCCGTCCAGCCCCCAGCACGACCACCACGCCGTCCGCCGCCAGGTCGACCGCGTCCGCGGTGAACGGAGCACCGGCCTCGGCGGGCGGCGTCCATGCCTGCTCTACCCGGGCCGCGGGTGCGATGTACGGCAGATATGCCGGAGCCCAGACGTCCCCGAAGTCGAGGCTCGCCAGGTGCTCGCACGCCCGTGCCCGGTCGAAGGGGTCACCGAATCCGGGAGCCAGTTCCGCGATGAGGCCCGAACCGCCGAGCAGCGTCAACGCCAGCTCGGCCAGGCGGACGCGGCGCGTCGGCGGTTGTTCGGGGGCGCGGGACTCCAGCATCAGTGCCAGCAGCAGCGCTTCCAGCCTGGCCGTCTGGGCGAGCACCGCTCGTCCCGCGTCGTCCTCGATGACACCGGCCAGTGAACGCAACTGCAGCCGTCCGCCGGCGGCGGGGTCGTCGACCAGGGGCAGCCTGGCCAGCCAGACCCGCGCGAACGCGCCCAAGGCCTCGCCCGCCGAGCCCGGCTCCTCGACGGCGGGCGGGGAGCCCGTCCGCTCGACCAGCTCGACGAGGACGGCGAGATACAGCGCGCGTTTGCCGGGGAAGTTCGAATACACCGCCCCTCTGGTCAGTTCGGCCCGTTCGGCGATCCGATCCACTTTCGCCGCCGTGTACCCGTACTCGACGAACTCTTCCCGCGCCGCCGCCAGCACCGCGGCACGGGTTCGCGCCTGCTGCTGCGCCCGCGTCAGCCGAACCATCACGACTTCCTCCCTTAGGTCGTTATCAGAATACAGACATCATTCGGATGATGTCAGTATCCAGGTGGTCGTGCCGGGGCCGCGATCCGCGCTGCCGTCCCCGTTGCCGTTCAGCGGTAGCCCTTAGTCTCCAGGGGTGTCTGAAGCTTCCGAAGTCGACGAGCGCGTCGCGCCGAAACGCGTTCTCGGGCTCGCCGTACCCGCCCTCGGGGTGCTCGCGGCCGAGCCGTTGTACGTCCTGGTGGACACGGCCGTCGTGGGGCATCTCGGCGCCCTGCCGCTGGCCGGGCTCGCCGTCGGCGGTGTCGTGCTGTCGCAGGTTTCGAGTCAGCTGACGTTCCTCTCCTACGGCACCACTTCGCGGACGGCTCGGCTGCACGGCGCGGGACGTCGCGGCGAGGCGGTCAGCGAAGGCGTCCAGGCGACCTGGCTGGCGGTGATCGTCGGACTGGTCGTGATCGTCGCGGGCCAGTTGCTGGCATCGCCGATCGCCCGGGTCCTCTCGGGGGACGCCGCGATCACCGACGCCGCCGTCTCGTGGTTGCGGATCGCGTTGTTCGGCACGCCGTTCATCCTGATCACGATGGCGGGCAACGGCTGGATGCGCGGCGTGCAGGATTCCGCGAAACCGTTGCGCTACGTCCTGGCGGGCAACGGTATCTCCGCCGTGCTGTGCCCGGTGCTGGTGTACGGCGCGGACTGGGGGCTGGAGGGCTCGGCGATCGCGAACGTCGTCGCGCAGGTCATCTCGGCGTCGCTGTTCCTCGCGGCCCTGGTGCGCGAGCGGGTCCCGCTGCGGCCGGAGCCGAAGGTGATGCGCGCCCAGCTCGGCCTCGGCCGGGACCTTGTCCTGCGCAGTCTCGCCTTCCAGGCGTGTTTCGTCTCCGCCGCCGCGGTCGCCGCCCGGACCTCCACGGGAGCGGTCGGCGCGCACCAGGTCGTGCTGCAGCTGTGGACGTTCCTGGCGCTCGTGCTGGACTCGCTGGCGATCGCCGCGCAGTCGCTCGTGGGGGCCGCGCTCGGCGCCGGGGCGAGCAAGCGGGCGCGGGGCGTGTCGAGTCAGATCACCGTCTACGGCCTGGTTTTCGGTTGCTTCCTCGGTGTCGTGTTCGCGTCACTGGCCGGGGTGCTGCCGCAGGTGTTCACTTCGGACGCGAGCGTGCTCGGCGAGATCCCGCACGCGTGGTGGTTCTTCGTCGCGCTGCAACCGATCGCCGGGGTGGTGTTCGCACTGGACGGCGTCCTGCTCGGCGCGGGCGACGCCGCGTTCCTGCGCAACGCCACGCTGCTGAGCGCGGCACTGGGCTTCCTGCCGCTGATCTGGCTCTCGCTCGCGTTCGGATGGGGACTGGCCGGGATCTGGACGGGGCTGTCGCTGTTCATGCTGCTGCGGCTGGCGACCTTGCTGGTGCGGTGGCGCTCGGGGCGCTGGGCCGTGGTGGGCGCCGTCCGCGTGCCCTGACCTCGCCCCGGACCTCTCGCGTTTAGTCCTCTGAATGCGGTCCTTGCGCGTGCAACTACCGCACTTAGAGGACTAAATGCGGGAGAGGGGAGGCGAGGCACGCGGGAGCTGTGGCGAAAACCACCTGGGTAACGGGTAGGTTTCGCCATTGCTTAGGCGATACAACTAGTGAGGCGGCACTGCGGGCGCCTGATTCCGCCCGAAAAGCCCTTCCCTAGGAGGACATCACCGTGACAGGCCGAGCCACCCGCCGGTCCTGGTTCATCTGGCTGGCCGCCGTCACCGTCTACCTGCTCGCCGTCTTCCACCGGACCTCGTTCGGCGTCGCCGGGCTGCAGGCCGCCGACCGCTTCGGCGTCGGCGCGGCCGCGCTCGGCACCTTCACCGTCCTGCAGGTCGGCGTGTACGCCGCGATGCAGATCCCCACCGGTGTCCTCGTCGACCGCTACGGCCCGCGCCGCGTGCTCACCGGCGCCGTGTTCTTCCTCGGGCTCGGCCAGATCCTGCTCGCGATCGCCGATTCCTACCCGCTCGGCCTGCTCGCCCGCGCCGTCCTCGGCTTCGGTGACGCGCTGACCTTCGTAAGCGTCCTGCGGCTGATCGCCGCGCATTTCCCCGGTCGCCACTACACCCTGATCGCCACGCTGACCTCGGCCATCGGGTACGTCGGAAACCTCGCCGCGACCCTCCCGCTCAGCCTGCTGCTCGATGATGCCGGCTGGACGCCGACGTTCCTCGTCGTCGGTCTCGTGACCGTGCTCTACACCGTCGTCGTCGCGCTGCGCGTCGAAGACAACCCGCGCGGCGAGCCCGAGCCCGTCCGCGAAAAGGTGCATCCGAAGGTGCTCGGCCGTCAGGTCGCCGAGGCGTGGCGCACGCCGGGGACCCGGCTGGGCTTCTGGGTCCACTTCAGCACGATGTTCGCGCCCAACGTGCTGACCATGCTGTGGGGCGTCCCGTTCCTGGTGCGGGCACAGGGCGTTCCGAAGGCCACCGCCAGTTCGCTGCTGATCGTGTTCGTCTTCGGTTCGATGATCGGTGGCCCGGTCGTCGGCGGCCTGATCGGACGGCGCCCGTCGCTGCGGATGCCGCTGGTCGGCGGGTACATCGCCGGTGCCGCGGTGATGTGGGCGATCCTGCTCGGCTGGAGCGGCACGATCCCGGTCGCGGTCCTGGTGCCCGTGTTCGCGTTCCTCTCCCTCGGCGGCCCCGCGTCGATGATCGGTTTCGCGCTGGCGCGGGACTACAACCCGCTCGCGCGCGTCGGCACCGCCACCGGTGTGGTGAACGTCGGCGGGTTCGTGGCGACGACGGTCTCGGCGCTCGCGGTCGGGGTACTGCTGGAGCTGACCGGTGGTGCGTTCAGGCCGGCGCTGCTGTCGGTCGTCGCGGTGCTCGCGCTGGGCACCTTCCGGATGCTCGTGTGGTGGCGGCGCACCCGCGCCACCCTGTTCGAGGCCGAGGCCCGCGGCGAGGAGATCCCGGTGCAGATCCGGCGACGGCGGTGGGACGCCGAAGCGTCGCTGCCCGTCTCGTCCTAGGCGAGGACCCGAAAGATAGGGTTCGGCGCGTGTCGCGCCCCAATCAGGCTCAAGCCAAGAAACGTCCCGCTCCGCCGCCCGGTCTCGTCATCGTCGACAAGCCGTCCGGGATGACCTCCCACGACGTCGTCGCCAGGGCGCGGCGCTTCATGGGCACCCGCAAGGTCGGGCACGCCGGCACCCTGGACCCGATGGCCACCGGCGTCCTGGTGCTCGGCATCGAACGCGCGACGAAACTCCTCGGCCATCTGGCGCTGGACCGCAAGACCTATCTCGCGACCCTCTCCTTGGGCCTGTCCACCACGACCGACGACGCCGAGGGCGAGCCGATCGCCGAAGCCGCCCCGGAAACCGTCGAGAAGATCACCGACGACGCCATCGCCGCCGGGATCGCCGCGTTGTCCGGCGACATCCAGCAGGTACCGAGCGCGGTCAGCGCGGTCAAGATCGACGGGAAGCGCGCCTACGCCCGCGTCCGCGCCGGCGAAGAGGTCGTCATCCCGCCGCGTCCGGTCACCGTGCACCGGTTCGATCTGCTCGCCACCCGCCGCGAGGCCGGCCGGATCGAACTCGACGCCGTCGTCGAGTGTTCCTCCGGGACCTACGTGCGGGCGCTGGCCCGCGATCTCGGTGCCGGACTCGGCATCGGCGGGCACCTGCTCGCGTTGCGGCGCACCACGGTCGGGCCGTTCACCCTCGCCAAGGCGCGCACCCTCGACCAGCTCGAGGAGCAACCGGGGCTGTCACTGGATCTCGACGCCGCCGTCGCCGCCGCGTTCCCGCGCCGCGATCTGGACGCCCGCGCGGCCCAGGCGGTCCGATATGGACAGAGGGTGCCCGCGGCCGGGATCGAGGGAACGTACGGCATGTTCGGACCGGACGGCCGGGTGCTCGCGCTCGCCGCGGACGAAGGCGAGCTGGCCCGCTCGGTGGTCGTGTTGCTGCCCGCTTGATGTCCGGCGGTGAACCCGCGTCCGCGTTCGTCCCTTTCCGGGGTACCTCCTCAGCTCCGCCAACAGGCACTTAGGGTGGTGCACGAAACAGGCCTGGAGGAGACGGGGCACAAGTGCAGCGTTGGCGTGGTTTGGGTGACCTTCCCGGGAGCTGGGGACGGTGCGTGGTGACGATCGGCGTCTTCGACGGCGTCCATCGCGGGCATCAGGAGCTGATCTCGAGGACGGTCCGTGCCGCCGCCGAACGCGACGTCCCGAGCGTGGTGCTGACCTTCGACCCGCATCCGTCGGAGGTGATCCGGCCGGGCAGCCATCCCGCGCAGCTGAGCACGTTGCGCCGCAAGGCGGAACTGGTCGAGGGTCTCGGCGTCGACGTCTTCTGCGTACTGCCGTTCACGCTGGAACTGTCGCGGCTGACCGCGCACGAGTTCGTGCACGAGGTGCTCGTGGACAAGCTGCACGCGGCCGCGGTGATCGTGGGGGAGAACTTCACCTTCGGCGCCAAGGCCGCCGGTGACGTCAACCTCCTGCGCACACTGGGAAAGCGGTTCGGCTTCGTGGCGCACGGCGCGGAACTGCAAGGGCTGCTCGCGCGGCAGCAGACGGAGAACGAGATCACCTTCTCCTCGACCTACGTCCGCTCGTGCATCGACGCGGGCGACGTCGTCGCGGCGGCCGAGGCGCTCGGCAGGCCGCACCGGCTGGAGGGCATCGTCGTCCGGGGCGACGGCCGGGGACACGACCTCGGCTACCCGACGGCGAACCTGTCGACGCCGCGTTTCGCCGCGGTGCCCGCCGACGGGGTCTACGGCGCTTGGTTCACCCGTTCGTCGGATCCTGGCCGCCGGCTGCGCGCCGCGGTGTCGGTCGGCACCAATCCGACGTTCTCGGGGCGGGAGCGGACTGTCGAGGCCTTCGTCCTCGACATCGACGAGGACTTCTACGGGCAGCACGTTTCGCTCGATTTCGTCGCCAGGCTGCGGGATCAGGTCCGGTTCCCGACGTCGGAGGGTCTGGTGAAACAGATCGACGACGACGTCCTCCGTACCAGGGAACTGCTGGGCGAGCAGGACTGACCGGACCCGGCCGAGGCCGGTGAGAATGTACGAACACGCCCGTCACGGTGCGTCCCGGTGGCAAGATGTCACAGACCACAGGTGGCGTTGGATGGGGTTAGGGGAGCGGACCAGGTGGAGGACCACAAGATCGTCCAGCGGAACATCGCGCTGCAGAGGGAGTGGTACGGGGAGCCGCTCGGCGATCGCGTGCGGAGACTGGTCGTCGCGTTCGACATCTCCCAGGCCTTCCTCGCCGAGGTACTCGGGATCAGCGCGCCCATGCTCAGCCAGGTGATGAGCGGGCGCCGCGCGAAGATCGGCAACCCGGTCGTGCTCGCGAAGATGATCATGCTGGAGCGCAAGGTGCTGGTCCCGGCGGTCGCCGCGGGAGACCGCAAGGCCATGCAGGAGGCACTGGAAGACGTCCGCGATTCGCGGCCGACGGTGGGCCGGGACAGCATCCCGGTCGGCGCCGTCGCCGACGACCAGGGCGTGCTCGTGGCGCTGCGGGACATCGGCGAGGACGAAGACCTCACCGAGGCCGCGAAGCTGCTCGACGACGATTTCCCCGCTCTGGCGGACCTGCTGCGCCGGGCGGCCAAGAACTCCTGATGAACCTCTTCAGCGCTCTGATCCCGCCGGACGACGTCCTCGACGAGATCGCGACGGCGCTGGGGTCACCCGAAGACGGCGATTTCCGCTGGTCGCGGCGGGAACACTGGCATGTCACCCTCGGTTTCTACGGTGAGGACGACGCCGGGGAACGCGCCGCCTGGCTCGCCGGACGGCTGGCGGAGGCGACCGCGTTCGGCCTCCGGCTGGAAAAGGCCGCGACATTCCCGGGCGTGCTGTGGTTGAGTGTCACCGGAACCGGGCTCCACGAGCTGGCCGTCAAGGCAGGCGCGGGAGACGAGGGCAGGCCGTACACGGCCCACCTGACCGTGGCCCGCTTTCCCCGCGACCGGCCGATGGCCGCGAGCGCGTGGGTGAAGCGGCTGGCCGGATTCACCAGCAGGACCTGGACGGCCACCGAAGCCGTCTTGATGCGCAGTGACCGTGAGCAGGGCGCGTCGCACTACCGGGTGATCCGGTCTTACGAGCTGAAGCGCGCCCGCGCCTGAAGCCGCTGATCACGGGGCTGGTAACCTCGATGATCGGGTCCGGCTGCAGTCCGTGGCGGCCGCGACCGTCTCACCCGGCGTGAAGCAGCGTCCGGGCCGCACGGCACAGAGTATCTAGGAGCACCACAGTGGCGTTGTCCACCGAAGAAAAGAAGTCGATCCTTGCCGAGTACGGCGTGCACGACTCGGACACCGGATCCCCCGAGGCCCAGGTCGCGCTGCTGACCAAGCGCATCGTCGGCCTCACCGAGCACCTCAAGGCTCACAAGCACGACCACCACTCCCGTCGCGGGCTTCTGCTGCTGGTCGGCCGCCGCCGCCGGCTGCTGAACTACGTGATGAAGGTGGACATCGAGCGATACCGTGCGCTGATCCAGCGTCTCGGCCTCCGCCGATAGCTTGACCCCGAGGGGGAGTGGCCACATCGGTCGCTCCCCCTCGGTTTAAGAACAGAACGCCCTCTCCACGTGAGGGGCATGGCGCGAGCGCGCACGAGGATCCGTCCGCCGGTCCTCGGTAGTGGTTCCCGGGTAACGGCCCGGGGGCTTCGATCGAAGACCGGCCTCACTCCTCGAGCGTCCGCAGGCGAAACAGGTCCCAGGGTGGGAGACTCGCGTCATTACAGAGGAACAAAAGAGGAGATACACCCTATGACCGACTCCACCGGAGTCACCGTGCACGAAACCGAAGCCGTCATCGACAACGGCCGTTTCGGCACTCGCACCGTCCGCTTCGAGACCGGCCGTCTGGCCCGTCAGGCCGCCGGTTCCGTCGTCGCGTACCTCGACGAAGAGACCATGCTGCTCTCCGCGACCACCGCGTCGAAGCACCCGAAGGACCACTTCGACTTCTTCCCGCTGACCGTGGACGTCGAAGAGCGGATGTACGCCGCCGGACGCATCCCCGGCGCGTTCTTCCGCCGTGAGGGCCGCCCGTCGACCGACGCGATCCTCACCTGCCGCCTGATCGACCGGCCGCTGCGCCCGTCGTTCGCCGACGGTCTCCGCAACGAGATCCAGGTCGTCATCACCGTCCAGAGCCTCAACCCGGACGACCCGTACGACGTGCTCGCGATCAACGCGGCTTCGGCCTCGACCCAGATCGCCGGGCTGCCGTTCTCCGGTCCGGTCGGCGGCGTCCGCGTCGCGCTGATCGAGGGCCAGTGGGTCGCGTTCCCGACCTGGAAGCAGCTGGAAGAGGCCACCTTCAACATGGTGGTCGCCGGCCGCATCGTCGGTGACGACGTCGCCATCATGATGGTCGAGGCCGAGGGCACCGAGCACACGCTCGACCTGATCGCCGCCGGTGGCAAGGCGCCCGACGAGATCACCGTCGCCGAGGGCCTCGAGGCCTCGAAGCCGTTCATCAAGGTGCTGTGCGAGGCCCAGCAGCAGCTGGCCGAGCTGGCCGCCAAGCCGACCGGCGAGTTCCCGGTCTTCCTCGCCTACGAGCAGGACGCCTTCGACGCCGTCGCCGCGATCGCGACCGACGACCTCGCGAACGCGCTGACCATCGCGGGCAAGCAGGATCGCGACAACGCGACCGACGAGGTCAAGGCCGCGGTGCTGGAGAAGATCGGCCTGGGCGAGGGCGAAGCCTTCCAGGGTCGTGAGAAGGAGATCGGCGCGGCGTTCAAGGCCTTGTCGAAGAAGATCATGCGCAAGCGCGTCCTCACGGACAAGATCCGGATGGACGGCCGCGGCCTGACCGACATCCGGTCGCTCGCCGCCGAGGTCGCCGTGATCCCGCGGGCGCACGGTTCCGCGCTGTTCGAGCGCGGTGAGACCCAGATCCTGGGCGTCACCACGCTGAACATGCTCCGCATGGAGCAGCAGATCGACTCGCTCTCCCCGGAGACCACGAAGCGGTACCTGCACCACTACAACTTCCCGCCGTTCTCCACCGGCGAGACCGGCCGCGTCGGTTCGCCGAAGCGGCGCGAGATCGGCCACGGCATGCTCGCCGAGCGCGCCCTGGTCCCGGTCCTGCCGAAGCGCGACGAGTTCCCGTACGCGATCCGCCAGGTCTCCGAGGCGCTGGGCTCCAACGGCTCCACCTCGATGGGCTCGGTCTGTGCCTCGACCATGGCGCTGCTGAACGCGGGTGTCCCGCTGAAGGCGCCGGTCGCCGGTATCGCCATGGGCCTCATCTCCGACGAGGTCGACGGCGAGACCCGCTACGTCGCGCTGACCGACATCCTCGGTGCCGAAGACGCCATGGGCGACATGGACTTCAAGGTCGCCGGCACCAAGGACATCATCACCGCGCTGCAGCTGGACACGAAGCTCGACGGCATCCCCTCGGAGGTCCTCGGCGCCGCGCTGAAGCAGGCGAAGGACGCTCGCCTCACCATCCTCGAGGTCATCGCCGAGGCGATCGACGCTCCGGACGAGATGAGCCCGTTCGCCCCGCGCGTCACCAGCGTGAAGATCCCGGTGGACAAGATCGGCGAGGTCATCGGCCCGAAGGGCAAGATGATCAACTCGATCACCGAGGAGACCGGCGCCGACATCTCCATCGAGGACGACGGCACGATCTACGTGGGCGCGGCCGACGGCCCGTCGGCGGAGGCGGCGATCGACAAGATCAACGCCATCGCCAACCCGCAGCTGCCCAAGGTCGGCGAGCGCTTCCTCGGCACCGTGGTGAAGACGGCCGCGTTCGGCGCGTTCGTCTCGCTGCTGCCGGGCAAGGACGGCCTGGTGCACATCTCGAAGCTGGGCAACGGCAAGCGGATCGCCAAGGTCGAGGACGTGGTCAACGTGGGCGACAAGCTCCGCGTCGAGATCGCCGACATCGACAACCGCGGCAAGATCAGCCTGATCGTGGTCCAGGAAGAGGACACGGCGGACGCCAAGGCGGCCGAAAGCGAGAAGGCCGACGCTCCGAAGGCCGACGCCAAGTAGGTCCGGCCAGATCGATGTGAAACGCCAGGAAAGGGTCGTTCGGGACGCGCCGCCGCTCCAAAGCGGGTCCTGAACGGCCCTTTCCTGACCTGTGAGTAAGGGATCCGTTGGCGCGATCAAGCACAGCCGGGCACGAGCAGCCCGTCGGCAGCACCCGTACGCTCGAGTCCACTTCGGACGGTGCGGTGGTCAAGCGCAGCGTCCTGGCCGGTGGCCTCCGGGTGATCACCGAGCACGTGCCCGCGTCCCGGTCGGTGACGGTCGGGTTGTGGGTCGGCGTGGGATCGCGCGACGAGCCGTCGTCGGTCGAAGGCGCCGCGCACTACCTCGAACACCTGCTGTTCAAGGGCACCACGAACCGTGACGCCACCCAGATCGCCGAGGAGATCGACGCGGTCGGCGGCGAGTTCAACGCGTTCACCGCGAAGGAGCACACCTGCTACTACGCGCAGGTGCTCGACGAGGACCTGCCGCTCGCGATGGACCTCGTGACCGATGTCGTGTTCGAGGCGCTGTGCACGGACTCCGACGTCGAGACCGAGCGCAGTGTCGTGCTCGAAGAGATCTCGATGCGTGACGACGACCCCGAGGACCTGCTGCACGAGACGTTCGTCGGCGCGATTCTCGGCGAACACCCGCTGGGCCGCCCCGTGCTCGGCAGCGAGAAGTCCATCGTGGAGATGTCCGCGTCGGCGCTGCGCGGGTTCTACCGGCGCCGCTACACCCTGCCGCGGATGGTGCTCGCCGTCGCCGGGAACATCGAACACGGCCAGGTGCTTCGCTTGGTGCGCAAGGCTTTGCGGGACCGCCTGACCGGTACGGCCACTCCGGTGCCGCCGCGGTCGGGCCGCGCGCGGATCGCGAGGGTGCCGAAGCTCGCCCTGCACACCGACGACACCGAGCAGGCCCACGTCATGCTCGGCCTGCGGTCGCTGTCACGGCACGACGACCGGCGGTTCGCGCAGTCGGTGCTCAACGCCGCGCTCGGTGGCGGGATGAGTTCGCGCCTGTTCCAGGAAGTCCGCGAAAAGCGAGGGCTGGCGTACCAGGTGTATTCGTCCATCGCGAGCTACGCCGACGCCGGGCACATGGCCGTGTACGCGGGCTGCCAGCCCGAGAAGCTCGGCGAGGTCGCCGGCGTGATCCGCGAGGTGCTCGAACTCGTGGGCAAGGACGGGCTGAGCGAAGCCGAGGTCGCGCGCGCGAAGGGGCAGTTGCGGGGCGGGCTCGTGCTCGGCCTGGAGGACACCTCGTCGCGGATGTCGCGCATCGGCAAGAACGAACTGAACTACGGCCGGTATCTCGGCGTCGACGACACGGTGGCGCGGATCGACGCCGTCACCACCGAAGAGGTCTGTGCGCTCGCTCGCACTCTGCTGCACCGCCCTGGTGGCGTGTCGGCGGCGGCGGTGGTCGGGCCGTACGCTCACGCCGACGACCTGCCGGACGATCTGCACGAGGTGATCGCATCATGACCGCTGGAATTCGCGTCGGTGTGCTGGGCGCACGCGGCCGGATGGGCCAGGAAGTGGTCGGTGCCGTGAACGGCGCCGACGACATGGAACTCGTCGCCGCGCTCGACGCCGGTGACGACTTCTCGGTGCTCAAGCAGGCAGAGGTCGTCGTCGACTTCACCCATCCCGACGCGGTGATGGACAACCTGGAATTCCTGACGGTCAACGGGATCCACGCCGTCGTCGGCACCACCGGCTTCAGCGAGGAGCGGCTGGAGAAGCTGCGTTCGTGGCTCGCCGCCGACCCGTCGATCGGCGTGCTCATCGCGCCGAACTTCGCCCTCGGCGCGGTGCTGGCCATGCGGTTCGCCCAGCAGGCGGCGCGGTTCTACAACTGCGCCGAGGTCATCGAACTGCACCACAACCGCAAGGCCGACGCCCCGTCCGGAACGGCGGCGCACACCGCGCGGCTGATCGGCGAGGCCCGCGCGGCGGCTGGACTCGAACCGGGCGACGACGCGACGACGTCCGAAATGGACGGTGCCCGGGGCGCGCTCGTCGAGGACGTCCGCGTGCACTCGGTCCGGCTGCCCGGACTGGTGGCGCACGAGGAGATCCTGTTCGGCGGCGAGGGCGAAACACTGACCATCCGGCACGACTCGCTGCACCGCACCTCGTTCATGCCGGGTGTGCTGCTCGGCGTGCGCTCGGTGCGCACGCGGCCCGGCCTGACGGTCGGTCTCGAGAACATCCTCGACCTGTGAGGGCCCGCAACTTCGCGCTGGTGATGACGGCGGCGCTCGCCGTCTACGTCGTCCTGCTGGCGGGGCGGGGCATCGCGTTGGTGCGCACCGGCGAGACGGTGCCGGTGCTCTTCGGCGTCGGTGTGCTGCTGCTGCCGTTGCTCGGGGTCTGGATCATCGTCACCACCTGGCGCTCCGGCGTCCAGATCCAGCGGCTTTCGCGGCGGCTGGACGAAGAAGGCGGCCTGCCCGACGTGTCCGACCTGCCCCGGCGGCCATCCGGCCGGGTGGATCGCGACGCCGCGGACGCCTGGTTCGACGAACGCCGCGCCGAGGTCGAGGCGGATCAGGAGAACTGGCGGGTCTGGTACCGGCTCGCTTACGCCTACGAGATCGCCGGCGACCGGAAGCGGGCCAGGGCGACCATGCGCCGCGCTGTGGAACTCGAAGCCGCTTCCCGCACTTAGAGGACTGAACGCGTTCGCCCCACGCATTCAGAGGGCGAAATGCGGGCGGTCAGTAGTGGAACCAGCCCGCGAACAACGCCGGTGACGCGGCCAGCAGGCTGAACCGCAGCCAGCGGCCCACGAACCCGGTGGCGAGGAAGCTCGCCAGCGGCATGTTCACCAAGCCCGCCAGCACGCTCGTGGCCATGTACGGCGGCAGACCGATGACCGAACTGACGCCGTAGGTACCCGCCATCCAGTGCGGGTGGCGGTGGCAGCGTTCGCGAAGGGCGTCGAGCCGGGCGCGCATCTTCTTGGTCCGCGCCCGCCATCGTTCGCGACGCGGTGTGGGCGGCCGTTCCCGGTGCAGCCGGTCGTGCAGTGGTTTCGGCAGCTTGATCTTGCCGCGCGCGGCGAGGTAGTAGAGCGTCTTCCCGCCCACCTGACCCGCGGCGACGACGGCGCCGAGCAGCAGCCACGGCAAGGTCGGTTCGCTCGCGCAGAGGCCGATGAGGAACATTTCGACACTGACGATGGGAAGGATCGCGGAGCCGAAGGCGACACCGAACGACAGGAGCAACCAGCCCACCATCGTTGCCTCCCCGTTATCTTCGTTCTCTCCAAGCTATCAGCTGAAAACCAGGACGCACTGGGGTCAACCCCCGTTCCCGGCTTCCCGGACGCACCCAGAAGATCACCTGTTCGTCGGCTCGCGGCCACCTGCCGCTGTCATGCTGAAGCCGTGGCCGACGTGCACGACGCGGTCCGCGGCAAGGGGTTCGCGGATCACTTCGCCGACTTCTGCGCGGCCGTGGTCCGGCGCCTCCCCTTCGGGCTCTCCCGGCTGGTGGCGCCGAGTTTCCTCGGTTTCGCGCTCATCAACGGGTTCACCTTCGGGATCGACCTGATTCTGCTGACCCTGCTCCGGGGCTGGCTCGGCCTGCCGGTGTGGCTGGCGATCACGCTCGCGTACGCGACCGCGTTCGGGCTGAGCTTCGTGCTGAACCGCGGCATGAACTTCCGCTCGCACGCGCCCGTGGGCAGGCAGGCGGTGCTGTACGTCGCCGCGATCGTCGTCAACTATGTGGCGTTCCTGCTCGGCGTCGGCGCGGGACTGGCCGCGCTGGGCGTCGACTATCGCCTTTCCCGGCTCATCGCCGGGGCGTGCGAAGGCGTCTTCATGTACTCGGTGATGCGCTGGGTCGTGTTCGCGGACTCAGGGCGCGAGCTCGAGGTCGAGGCCGCCGGTGAGCCGGACTTCGCGCACGCTCGTGCTTCCCGTGTCGAGGATGCGGACGGTCCCGTCGGGGGACCAGCCCGCGCGGCGGAAGAACCCCAGTGACGGGTGATCGGTCTGGGCCACCCAGCTGATCCCGCGGGTGGCGCCCTCCTCGCGCAGCCACGCGGACGCGTTCGCCAGCAGCCGTCCCGCGTGCCCGCGCCGTCCCCAGCGCGGTTCGACCAGGAGTGAGGCGATGAGCGCCGTCGTCGCGGCGTCGTCGGGCAGCGAACCGTCCGCGGCGGCCACCTCGCTCTCCGGAGCCCGGCCGGCGACGCAGAAACCGACGGTGAACTCGCCTTCGACGGCGACGAAGACACGCGTGCCCGGGTATTCGATCGTTTCGGCCCAGGTCTTTTCGAGTTCCACGGCGTCGAGTTCGGCGACGGCCGCTTCGCCGAGCAACTCCGTGTAGGCGCTTCGCCAGGTATCGCGTTGGATGCGGGCGATCTCGGCGGCGTCGGAAACGACGGCGGGGCGGACTTCGGCGACGGCCATGGTGCGCAGGTTATCGGTGCCGCGGAAAACTGTCGGTGGTGGATGGCACCATTCCGGCAATGAGCACTACGACCATCAGCGGGCCGGTCGCGCGCCGGATCGCCTTGGCCGCGCAGGGGTTCGCCGACGCGCGGCCGAGCGGACCGGCGACCAGGCGGCATCTGCAGCGCGTGCTGTCGCGGATCCAGTTGCTGCAGCTGGATTCGGTGAACGTCGCGGTCCGCGCGCACTACATGCCGCTGTTCTCCCGGCTCGGCGCGTACGAGCCCACGCTGGTGGACGACGCGGCCTGGTCCCATTCCACGCGCAAGCCACGGATGCTGGTCGAATCCTGGGCACACGAGGCGAGTCTGCTGCCGGTGGCGGACTGGCCACTGCTGCGGTCCGGCGCGAAACGCATGGGCTGGTGGACGAACTACGCGCGGGTGCTGGAGCAGACGCCCGGTCTGGTGGACGACATCCTCGCCGTGGTCAAGGAGAAGGGACCGATCGGCGCGGGCGGCATCGAGCGGGCGCTGGAGAACGATGGCATGCGCCGTAAACCCGGCTCGTGGTGGGAGCGTTCCGAGGTCAAGAAGGCGTGCGAATGGCTGTTCGGCGTGGGGCAGCTGACGACCGGCACGCGCCGGTCGTTCGAGCGGCTGTACGACCTGACCGAACGCGTGGTCCCGCCGGAGATCCTGGCGCGGCAGGTGACCCCGGAGGAGGGCGCGCGCGAACTGATCACCCGCTCGGCCGTCGCGCTGGGCATCGGCACCGAACCGGATCTGCGGGACTACTACCGGCTCGGCCCCGACGTCAGCAAACGGGCGGTGGCCGAACTGGTCGAGGCGGGCGTGCTGGAGCCGGTGACCGTGGAGGGCTGGCCGGCGGTGGCGTACCGGCATGTCGCGGCGAAGGCGCCGAGGTCGGTCACCGGCCGCGCGCTGCTTTCGCCGTTCGACCCGCTGATCTGGGAACGCGCCCGTACCGAGCGCATCTTCGACTTCTTCTACCGCATCGAGATCTACGTCCCCGAACCGAAGCGGATCTACGGCTACTACGTGTTCCCGTTCCTGCTCGACGGCGAACTCGTCGGCCGGGTCGACCTCAAAGCCGATCGCGCCGCTGGGCTGCTGCGCGTTCAGGGCGCCTTCGCCGAGCCGGGGGTGGACGTCGCGCGGGTCGCGAGCGAGCTGGCGGGCGAACTGCGGCTGATGGCGGACTGGCAGGGACTGGACGGGGTCGCGGTGGGGGAGCGGGGCGACCTCGCTCCGGTGCTTTCCCGGCTGGTGCGCTGAGTTGCTCGCGCTGTGTCTCGCGTTCCGCAATGAAGGGGCCTTTCATCGCAAATTTTGCGATGAAAGGCCCCTTCATTGCGGCTGCTTACCTCGGCAACCGGTTCCGCGAAGTGAGCGAGGGACCTTCGCTCCCACCCCCGTGGAAAAGTGAGAGCAAAGGTCCCTCGATCCCCCTGCGGTCAGCGGCCTCACCGGGCCGCGCTGGTCACCACCGCGTCGCCGGTGCCGGTCCGCGCCCGCACCTTCAGCGAGACCTCCGAAGGCGCGGTTTCCGCGACCTCCAGCTCGCTCGAGACCGAACCGGTCGTCGACGAAAGGTCGACCTCGGCGTGCACGCCGCCGCGGATCGCCACCCGGACCGCGCCCGACCCGGTGGTCAGCTCCAGCGCCCCGGAGGCGGCGTCCGCCACCGAAAGGTCGCCACTGCCGGTGCGCGCCAGTACCTCGCCCGCGATCTCGCCGAGCCAGACGTCACCCGTACCGGTCGCGATCGTGGCCGAACCGCCCAGCGAGGACGCCTCGACCGAGCCGCTGCCGGTGCGCAGCTGCAAACCGGACTGCGTCGCGCCGAGCTTGATGTCGCCGGTGCCGGTGCGGACGATGGCCGAACCGTCGGCCCGCTCCAGGCCGACCTTGCCCGCCCCGGTCATGACGTCGGCTCGCCCGGCGACCCCGGACACCGTGACGTCGGCCGCCCCGGCCCGCACCTCCAGATGCGAACCGGCGGGTGCCCGGACGGTCACCGCGAGCGGGACGTTCTTCAGTTGCCAGGCCTTCGGCGCCTGGACGACGAGCCGGTTGCCGACCTTCTCGACCCGTGTCTGCGCCACGGCGTCCTCCGCCGACGTCCCCGGCGAACCGCCGAGCTGGTCGCCGAAGCGTTCCCCGACCCAGCTGAGCAGGCTCGTCATCCCGTCCACCCACGGCTGCTGCTCGCCGCCGTCGCGGCGGACCTCGGCGTGGGCACCGGTCTCGTCGGTCAGTTCGATGGTCACCCGGCCGATGGCCACGCTCACGTCGATTTCGATCGGGCCCTCGGCCTCGAACTCCTCGACGCGCACGGTCTCTTCACCCGCGGGAGTGTTTTCCTCGGTCATTTTCCGTCCCCTCAGCCCTGGACCCAGCCGTGCAGGTGGGAACCGGCACCGCCGCCCGGCTTCTGCTTGTGGTGCCAGTGCTCGCCGCCGCCCTTGCCCAGCGCGCCCTGGACGGCCTGCGAAACGAACGTGTTCAGCGAAACGCCTTGAGAGGCGGCCGCGGCTTCCGCCTGGCCCTTGACCTGCTCGAACAGGCGTAGCGTGATGCGGGTGATGTCGCCCGTGTCCACCTTGGGCGCGCGCGGGGTTTCCCGTGGCGCTTCCTGGCGGGGCGGGGCCTGCTCGGTGCTCTCGCCCGCGCCGGTGACGACGACGCGCACGTCGCGGCCGTCGAGCCGGACGTCGACGACGTGCCCCGGCAGCGCCGAGGTCACTTCGGCGGCCAGGTCCGCGAGGGCGTTCATGAGCGTCAGCCGGGCGGCGGGCTCCAGCGCCGACGACAGCAGCGCGGCGGCGCGCCGTGTCTGCTCGTCGCCGGCCGAAGCCGTGTTCGCGAGGTCCTCGCGAAGGCTTGTGATGTACGGCGTCAGATCCATGACACCACTATGACGTCACTTGTGATGTCAGTCAAGAAGCCGATGACGTCACCGTGATGTCGCCCGGTCGTCGAACCAAGCTGCGGTTACGCTGCCCGGAGTCGTGGAGCAGGGGTCGAAAAGGAGTGCGAACGTGGCCGAGACCGTGTCACCCAAGGTTCAACTGATCGCGAAGACGGAGTTCTTCCCGCCGTCGGACGTACCGTGGTCGACCGACGCCGACGGTGGTGAGGCACTGGCCGAATTCGCGGGCCGGGCCTGCTACCAGTCCTGGAAGAAGCCGAACCCGAAGACGGCGACCAACGCCGGCTACCTCGAGCACATCATCGACGTCGGCCACCTGTCGGTGCTGGAGCACGGCTCCGTCAGCTTCTACATCACCGGGATCTCCCGGTCGCTGACGCACGAGCTGATCCGCCACCGGCACTTCTCCTACTCGCAGCTCTCCCAGCGCTACGTCCCGGAGCGCGACGCCGCGTTCGTCGAGCCCGACGTCATCGCGCAGGACCCCGAGCTGCACGCGAAGTTCCTCGCCGCCTCGCAGGCCGCCGTCGACGCCTACACCGAGCTGCTCGCCGGCCTGGAGGAGAAGTTCGCCGACGTGCCGAGCGCGACCCTGCGCCGCAAGCAGGCCCGCCAGGCCGCGCGCGCCGTACTGCCCAACGCGACCGAGACCCGCATCGTGGTCACCGGCAACTACCGCGCCTGGCGCCACTTCATCGCGATGCGCGCCACCGAGCACGCCGACGTCGAGATCCGCGCCCTGGCCATCGAGTGCCTGCGCGAGCTGCAGAAGGCTTCGGGCAACGTGTTCGCGGACTTCACCATCTCCGCGCTGCCCGACGGCACCGAGGTCGCGTCCAGCCCGAAGGTTCTCGAGGGCTGATGCGGCGCCTCGCGATCGACGTCCGGCCAGGCGAGTACGCGGTCGCCCGCCTCGCCCCGGACGCGCCGGTTCCGGCGAATCTGCTCGACCCCGGAGAGCCCGTGCTGATCTCCATCACGCGGACGCCCGAAGAGCTGTCGGTGATCTGCCCGGCCGGTCTCGCACCGGCCGGGGCCACGGTCGAGGACGGCTGGCGGCTGCTGTCGGTCCGCGGGCCGCTGGCGTTCACGCTGACCGGCATCATCGCGGCGCTGTCGAGCGAATTGGCCGCCGCCGGGGTGGCGCTGTTCTCGATGTCCACTTTCGACACCGACCACGTCCTGGTCCGGGGCACCGAGCTCGAACGTGCCGTGAAGGCACTTCAGGAGTCCGGCCACGAGGTCACAGTCTGATTCACGAGCTCGGCGAAGGAACCTTTCGGGGCGCGAACGGGTCCGAGTCGGCATCCTGCGCGAATCGAAGGAGCATCGAACCTTGACCGACGAACAGACCCGTCCATATGGGCCGCCACAGCAGACGCGGCAGGCTTCCGGCGCGCGGATCATCGCCGGCCGATACGCCCTGCTGGGCGAGCTCGGCCGTGGTGGGATGGGCATCGTCTGGCGCGCACAGGATCAGGTGATCGGCCGCCAGGTGGCGATCAAGGAGCTGAAGTTCCCTAACGCCCCCGAGGACGCTTCGGTGCTGACGGAGCGGATGTTGCGCGAGGTCCGCTCCGCCGGGCGCCTCAACGACCCGGCCGTCGTCACCGTGTACGACGTCGTCACCGAGAACAGCGCCACCTACATCGTGATGGAGCTGGTCGAGGCGCCGACGCTGGCCGACCTGGTGCGTGACCGCGGCCCCCTGCCCGCCCAGCAGATCGCGCTGGTGGGAGAGCGGGTGCTGTCCGCGCTGCGGGCCGCGCACGCCGCCGGGATCGTGCACCGCGACGTCAAGCCCGCGAACATCATGGTCTCGCCGGACGGCCGGGTGAAGCTCACCGATTTCGGCATCGCGCACGCCGCCGACGACCCGCGCCTGACCACCAGCGGCATGATCGTCGGCTCGCCCGCGTTCATGGCGCCGGAACGGGTCGAAGGCCGCGACGCGATGCCCGAATCCGACCTCTGGTCGCTGGGCACGACGTTGTTCTTCGCCGCCGAGGGCATCGTCGCGTTCGAACGGTCGACCACCGCGGCCACCCTGCACGCGATCATGACCGAGGCGCCGTACCTGACCAGGGTCCAGGGCCCGCTGGCCGCCGCGATCCTCGGCCTGCTGGTCACCAAACCCGAAGCGCGGATGTCCTACGACCAGGTGCGGAGCCTGCTTTCGGCCGCGCAGGGCGTGCAGGCCCAGCCGACCCCGCCTTCGGGTGGAACGGCGATGTCGCACCCCGGCCAGCCGATGACCCGGCTCGCGCCGACCCCGCCGAAACGCAATCTGCGTCCACTGTGGCTCAGCCTGGCCGCGGTCGCCGTGATCGGCGCGCTGGTCGGCGGGATCTTCCTGGGCCGATGGATGGCCGCGCCGGAGGGGAACAGCCAGGCCCAGCCCACGCTCACCTACGGCATCAACGGCCAGCTCAAGATCGACCTCTCCGGGGACTGCTACAACGTCCCGCTCGCCGACAACGTCACGATGAACAGCGAGACCAGCGGGAACTGCGCCAAGAATCACCTGGTCGAGGTCTACGCGAAGGGTGATCTGCTCGACGTCCAGTCGGCGAGCGACAAGGACGCCGCGGTCGCCGCCTACCCTGGAGCCGAGATGGTGAACCGGATCGCCGAGGCGATCTGTTCGGCGACGTTCAACTCGGGCGTGGTGCCGGCGCAGCAGCGGAGCGGGCTCTACTGGCGGGCCGTCGTCCCGACCGAGGCGGAGTGGAACCGGCCGCTGAGCGAGGAGAACACCGACTACTCGCGCGAGTACCTGTGCTTGCTCGCCAAGGTCGATGGCGGGCAGCTCACCTCGCAGATCACCACCAAGGTCAAATAGCTCACACAGAGTTTGCGCCGAGTCCGGCTTCGCCACGGAAAATCTCCCGTATCGGCGGGAACGACCACGTCGGCAAGGGGTCGGACGGCCGCAGGAGGTACCTTCACAGCATGTCCACTCCACCTACCGCAGCGCCGGGAAGACCGTTCGGGCGCGTGCTCACCGCGATGGCCACCCCCTTCGACGCCGACGGCGCGCTGGACCTGAAGCGGGCGCAGGAGCTGGCCGAACACCTCGTGGAACTGGGCAACGACGGTCTCGTCGTGAACGGCACGACCGGGGAAAGCCCCACCACGACCGACGCCGAGAAGACCGAGCTGGTCCGCGCCGTCGTCGAAGCCGTCGGTGATCGCGCGACGATCGTCGCCGGGGCGGGCACGAACAACACCGCGCACAGCATCGAGCAGGCGAAGCAGGCCGAAGCGGCCGGCGCCCACGGCATCCTCGTCGTCACGCCGTATTACTCGCGGCCCAGCCAGGCCGGGCTTTACGCGCACTTCACCACGGTCGCCGACGCCACCGAACTGCCGGTGATGCTCTACGACATCCCGCCGCGTTCGATCGTCCCCATCGAGGTCGACACGCTGCTGAGGCTCGCCGAGCACCCGCGTATCCTCGCGGTCAAGGACGCCAAGGGCGACCTGATAGCCGGCTCCGAGGTCATCGCGAACACCCAGCTCGCCTACTACTCCGGTGACGACGGCCTCAACCTCCCGTGGATCTCCGTCGGCGGCACCGGCGTGGTCAGCGTGATCGGACACGTCGTCGCGGGCCGGATCCGCGGCATGATGGACGCCTACGAGTCCGGCGACACCTCCACCGCGCGCACCAACCACCGCGGCATGCTGCCCGTCCTGCGGGCGATGTCCCGGGTCGGCGGTGTCGCGTTCTCGAAGGCGGCCCTGCGGTTGCGCGGCTTCGACATCGGCGACCCGCGGCTGCCCATCGTGGCCGCCAGCGACGAGCAGCTCCAGGCGATTTCCGCCGATCTCGCCCAGGGTGGCGTGCCGCTCGGCGACAGCGCCGTCAGCGACTGGCATGGTGCTCGGGTGGCACAAGCAGATTCAGCGGCGGCCTATACGGCGCCGACCTCACATACCAGCGTAGGGACCATGCCTCGGTGAGTTCATTGTCAACCGGACCCGGACCGACCACCCCGCCGCCCGCGCTGCCCGAAGGCGCCCTGCGCGTGGTCGCGCTCGGCGGAATCGGCGAAGTCGGCCGCAACATGACCGTCTTCGAATTCGGCGGCCGTCTGCTGATCGTCGACTGCGGGGTCCTCTTCCCCGAAGACGACCAGCCGGGCGTCGACCTGATCCTGCCCGACTTCCGCGCGATCGAAGACCGCTTGGAGGACATCGACGGCCTCGTCCTCACCCACGGGCACGAGGATCACATCGGTGCCGTCCCGTTCCTCCTGCGGCTCGTCCCGGACCTCAAGATCTACGGTTCGCGGTTCACGAACGCGCTGCTCGCGGCCAAGGCCAAGGAGCACCGCCAGCGGCCGAACCTGATCGAGGTCCGCGAGGGCGAGCGGCGCAAGGTCGGCGACTTCGACCTGGAGTTCTTCGCGGTCAACCACTCGATCCCGGACGCGCTCGCGGTGGCCATCCGCACCCCGGCGGGTGTGGTGCTGCACACCGGCGACATCAAGCTCGACCAGCTCCCGCTCGATGGGCGGCTGACCGACCTCGCCGGATTCTCCCGCCTCGGCGACGAGGGCGTGGACCTGTTCTGCGTCGACTCCACCAACGCCGAGGTCCCCGGGTTCGTCATGCCGGAGCGCGACATCGGCCCGGTGCTCGACGACGTCATCCGCAAGGTCGACCAGCGCGTCATCGTCGCCTGTTTCGCGAGCCACGTGCACCGCGTGCAGCAGGTGCTCGACGCCGCCACGCGGCACGGCCGCCGCGTCGCCTTCGTCGGCCGGTCGATGGTCCGGAACATGGGCATCGCCGCCGACCTCGGGCTGCTGAACGTGCCGGACGGACTTCTGGTCAACCTCGACCAGGCCAGCGACCTGCCCGAAAGCAAGGTGCTGTTCGTGTCGACCGGTTCGCAGGGCGAGCCGCTGTCGGCGCTGTCGCGGATGGCGCGCGGCGAGCACCGGCAGATCTCGATCCGCGCGGGTGACACCGTCGTGCTGGCCAGCTCGATGATCCCGGGCAACGAGACCGCCGTCTTCGGCGTCGTCAACGGCCTCACCCGGCTCGGCGCGAACGTCGTCCACCAGGGCAACGCCAAGGTGCACGTGTCCGGCCACGCGTCGGCGGGCGAGCTGCTGTACCTGTACAACGCGGTGCGTCCCAGCAACGTCATGCCGGTGCACGGGGAGTGGAAGCACCTGCGCGCCAACGGTGAACTGGCCGTGCGCACCGGTGTCGCGCCGGAGAACGTGGTCATCGCCGAAGACGGGGTCGTGGTCGACCTCGTCGACGGCAAGGCCTCGCGGACCGGCCGGGTCGAGGTCGGGCACGTGTACGTCGACGGCCTGTCGGTCGGCGACGTCGGCGAGTCGACCCTGTCCGACAGGCTCGTGCTCGGCGAGGGTGGCTTCATCGCGATCACGGTCGCCGTGGACACCAGCACGGGTCGCGCGGTGACCCGCCCGACGGTGTCCGGGCGCGGATTCTCCGACGATCCGAAGGCGCTCGACGCCGTGCTCCCGATGGTCGAGATGGAACTCGCGCGGACCGAAGCCGAGGGCATCACCGACACACATCGCATCGCGCAGGCCGTGCGCCGCGTCGTCGGCCGCTGGGTCGCCGACACCTACCGGCGCCGTCCGATGATCGTGCCGACGGTCATCCCCGTTTAGCAGTAATCCGCGAGAAGGCCCCTTTACTCAGTCGAGTGAAGGGGCCTTTTCGCGCATAATCGCCGCATGGCGACAGGGATGGTCATGGTCGGGGTACACGTCATAGGCGCGCTGGCGGGGGTGGCGCTCGGGATCGGCGCGGTCTATCTCGTCCGGATGATCATCGAGGGTGTCCGCCGCGACCGGCGGATCCCGCCCGAGGAGGTGGTCCCGGGACTCCAGCGGGACGACTGGGAACGTCTCGAGGCCATGATGGACAGTGAGGACGCCGCCGAGCGCCTCGAAAGTTTCGCTGTCCTGGAACGCTATGGGCGCGAAGACGCTGATGCCAGGGAAGACGTCGTCGCGATGACTTGCGCCTATTTGCGCAAGCCTTTCCCACACCCCTCCGAGGACGATGAAGAACTCGAAATCCGGCGCGCCGCACAGGGGCTTCTCACGCGGCACTTCAGGTGGCCCGCGGGTGAGGCGCGGCCGTTCGAGTTCTGGGAGATCGAAGAGCTGAACCTGAAGGACGCGGTCCTTGTCGAACCCGACTTCGCGGACACCGTCCTCGAAGACGTCAATCTCCAGGACAGCCTGATCGTCCGCGGGGACTTTCGCCGGACGCGGTTCCTGTCGTACGTCAATTTCGACAGGGCGTGCTTCACCGGCGACACCGACTTCCGCGGTGCGTCGTTCCCCGCGCATGCGACCTTCGCCGCCGCGATGTTCAGCGGGACGACCACGTTCGCCGACGCCGAGTTCGACCAAGACGCCGACTTCACCGGCGCGCGGGTGGAACACCCCGACGCCGCGCATTCGTGGCCGTCGGGGTGGCGTGCTTGGGCGACCTCGCCGGTCGCTCAGGCCCGGCTCATCCCGGTGACGTCCGACGCGCGACCACCGGATCCGGGGCAGAACCAAGAAGTCACCGGGTAGTGAAGGCCGCACGGGATCGTCGGGGACGTCGAGTGTCCCGGATCTTCCGTTGATCAAGGTGGGGGACCGGGCGACGATGCCCGCGGGTCACGACCAGCGCACCCCACCCCTTTCCGTCACCCTCGACCCAGAAACCCGCCCCCTACGACGTCGAGCCGGATCGCCGTCGCTGGAGGAAGTAGACGCCGAGGATCACCGCCAGGCTGATCAAGCTCAGGTACAGCTGGGCCCGCGTGTCCGCGTCCACGAACAGCATCGACGCGACCACGGCCAGCGTCCCGGCCAACGTGAGCCGGCTGAGCCACGGGTAGCCCCACATGCGCAGCTTCAGCCGTTCCGGTGCCTCGGCTTCCAGACGGCGCCGCATCCGCAGCTGCGATCCGGCGATGATCGCGTAGACGAACAACGCGACCGCGCCGGCGGAGTTGATGATGAAGTAAAAGATCTTGTCCGGAGACAAGAAGTTCATCACCACGGCGACGTAACCGACCGAAGTGGACACCAGGATCGCCTTCCACGGAACCCCGCGCCGGTTCGTGTCCGCGATCCATTTCGGCGCCCAGCCGTTGCCGCGCAACGCGAACAGCATGCGGGAAGCGGTGTACAGCCCGGAATTCAGCACCGACAGCACGGCGGTCAGCACCACCGCGCTGACGACGGTCTCGGCGGCGGGGATGCCGAAGCGGCCGAACGCGGCGGCGAACGGGCTCGTCGTGGTCGGGATGTCACGCCAGCCGGTGATCATCACCAGTAGCGTCACCGAACCGACGTAGAACACGATCACACGCCACACGATCGACGACGTCGCCTTGCGTACGGCCGCTTCGGGTTCCCGGGATTCGGCGGCGGCGATGGTGACGATCTCCGCGCCGAAATAGGAGAAGATCACGATCACCACACCGTGCACCACCGAGAACGGGCCGTTGGCGAGGAAGCCGTCTTGCGCGATGTTGCCGACCGAGAACGATCCGCCGGGCCAGAGGCCGAGTACGAACAGGATGCCGACGACCAGGAACACCACGATCGTGGCGATCTTGACCGACGCGAGCCAGAATTCCGTCTCGCCGAACGAGCGTGCCGAGCCGAGGTTGGTCGCGGTCAGCAGCAGCATCAGCACCAGCGAGAAGATCCATTGCGGCACAACGGGAATCCAGGCCTGCAGGAGCTTCGCCCCGGCGACGGCCTCGAACGCGACCACGCCGACCCAGAAGTACCAGTACAGCCAGCCGACGGTGAAACCCGCCCAGCCGCCGAGCGAGGTCCGCGCGTACTCCATGAAGGAGCCTTGGGACGGCGCGGCCGTCGCCATTTCGCCGAGCATCCGCATCACCAGCACGACGATGAGGCCGCCGATGGCGTAGGAGAGGACGGCCGCCGGGCCGACGGTGTGGATGACCGCGCCGCTGCCGATGAACAGGCTCGCGCCGATGATGCCACCGAGCGCGATCATCCGGACGTGGCGTTGCCGCAGGTCCGGGCGGAGACCGTCGCGTTCGGCGATCCGCTCCGGAGAGGTTTCGGCGTCCATTCGCGGGTTGCCTCCTGTCGGCGTGGCGGCGGATCGCGGGATTCTCGCACCGCGCGGCCCGGAGGAAAAGTATTTGCGCAACCCCGGTGAACGGACCGATGTGGACTCTGCCAACCTAGGCATCTCCACCGCGCGTTCCGAGGAGCACTTCGATGCCGCACGCCGTCCTCCGGTTCCTGCCCGCCGTCGCACTGGCCGCCGTGCTGACCGGCTGCTCGGACGGGGCACCCCAGTCGCAGACGCCGCCACCGGGGTCGTCGCCGATGGCGCAGCAGGCCGCCGTTCCGTTCAACGACGCCGATGTCGCCTTCGCGCGGCAGGCGCTCGCGCATCACCAGCAGGGCGTGGATTTGGCTTCCCTGGCCGAAACGCGCGCGGAGAACGCGGAGCTGAAAGCGCTCGCGAGGCGGATCATCGACACGCACGAACCAGAGGTCGCGCGGCTTTCCGCGCTCATCGAGTCCTGGGCGCAGCCCGCGCCGGACGATCCGAACCTCGAACACGTCCAGCGCGACGGGTACATCAGCCCCGCCGATCTGACCACACTGGCCGGACTGTCCGGAAAGGACTTCGACCGCCAGTTCGTCTCGCGGCTGCAGAAGCAGCGGGAGGCAGGCGTCCGCATCGCCGAAGCGGAAACGCAGCACGGCCGCAACCCCGACGCCCGCGATCTCGCCGCGACGACGGCGCGTTCGCAGCAGCAGGAGATCAGCGAGCTACGGGGCTTCCAGCAGGGTTGAGTCCGTCTGGACCACGTTCGAATTCGACTGGACGATGTACGCGCCGGTCAGCAGGACCACCGCGCCGACGGCCTGGATCCAGCTGAGCGCCTCGCCGAGCAGCACCCACGCCGCGGCCGCCGCGATCAGCGGCTCCACCAGTCCGACGACGCTCGCCACCGACGCCGGGAGATGACGCAGCGCCGTCATTCCGGTGGCGTAGGCGAGCACCGTCGCGATCAGCACGAGCGCGATCAGCAGTGACCACACCGGCGGATGCCACGGTCCGAAAGCCGTCGGCGCGGCGACGACACCCCACGGAATCGTCCACGGCGGGGCGACCGCGCAGACCAGGACCGCGCCGATCGTCATCCCCCAGGTGACCATGCCGAGCGGATCCCGGTCCGCGACCCCGCGCTCGCCGAGCAGGAAATATCCTGCCGAACAGACGGCCGCGCCCAGCCCGGCGAGCAACCCGACGACGTCGAGGCTGAGGCCTTCCCACACCTGCGCGACCAGAATCAGCCCGGTCATCGCGAGCGCGATACCCGCCCACATCGCTCCCGGCAGCCGCACCCGCCGCACGAACCGCACCCACAACGCGATCAGCACCGGCGAGGTGAACTCCAGCAGGATCGCGATGCCCACCGGGATCCGGCCCGCCGCGAGAAAGTACATGAGCTGGACACCGGCGACCCCGAGCGAGCCGTACGCCAGCAGCAGCGGCCACTCGCGCTTCGTCACTTTGAGGAGCCTCGGCCGGAAGACGGCGACCAGTCCGAGCAGCACGACGGCCGACAGCCCGATGCGGATCGCCGCGACCTGCTCCGGTGACAGTCCCGCCTGCATCGCCGGTTTGCCCAGCACGCCCGACGTCCCGAAGAAGAGCGCGGCGAGCAGGATGAGCGTGATGCCCCGCCCGCGGTGCGCGACATGCTGGGCGGCGGCGGCGAGTTCGGCGGTCACGGCCGGAGGGTAGAGGCCGGCCAGGGGCGGGGCGAACGGTTTTCCCAGCGGCTGGGCGGGGTCAGAAGGAAGTGCCGCCGTCGGTCCAGTCGGTCCGGTCGAAGTCCTCGTCGTCCACCGGGGCGCGGCGCGGTTTGCGGACCGGCTCCGGTACCGGGGGAGCGGCGACCGGCTGCTCGGGTTCGACGGCTTCGACGGCCTGGGGTTCGGGGGTGCCGTTCGGCCAGACGCACGGTGAGGTCGCGCCGAGGTAGAACTTGCCCAGATCGTTCGCCTGGACCGACATGTCGAACGCGTCCGCGTTGTTGCGGGCGAACACATACCGATCTCGGGGCCGTGAATCCGTCAGGACCTTGAAGTCGTGAGCCGTCCACCATCCGACCACGGCGTCGAAGTACTCCGCGAACTTCGCCGGTTCGAGACCGGTCACCTCGTAGGTCGCCGAGATCTCGAAGCGGCCTTGGGGACCGTTGTCGGTCGGGTCGGCGCATTCGGAACGGTTCCGGGTGAACGGTTTCCGCTGCGCCGAGCCGGGCAGCACGGCGAACGCGGCTTGGATGTACGCCTCGACCTTCTCCCGGGCCTGTTGTTCGGTGATGGTCGGTTTCATGGCGTCTCCACCTCCGGGGGAGCAGGCCGTCAGGAACAGGAGAAGAGCGGTCAGGAACGACAGTTTCACGAGGCTGGCTTCCCCGCGATGATCAGGCCGATGTTCCGGAGCGAGGGATTGTTGTCTTCCCAGTACTCACTGTGCGCATGCCGGCTGTATCCGCCGAATCCGTCCGTGCCCGGCGCCGACGTGAACACCCGCCCGCCGAACTCCGCGTCGGTCGGATCCTGTCCGAGTACCAGGTCGTACCCGGCGATCTCCAGATTGGCCAGATTGATCATGTCGTGTTCGGCCACCGTCGCGTGCACATGTCCGCCGATCTCGCCGGGATCAACCCCATCGAGGTGCAACTGGCTCACTTCGTGCGCGCCGACGCCCGGGCTCGCCACGAAGACGAGTTCGTCGGCCGCGAGGCCGCCATCGCGGGCGGCATGGCCGGCGACCGTCGTGCCGTAGCTGTGGCCCAGCACCGTATTGTGCGACGGCGTCCCTTGATGGGTCTCCCGCAGACCGTCCTGGAACTGAGCGAGTGCCGCTTTACCGCCGTCGGCGTACTTTCCGCTCGCGGCGTCGGTGATCTCGTCCGGCGCGTCATAACCCAGCCAGGTGATCACCGCGGTCGACGGCGAGCCCGCGGTCGTCGCGACGGCCCACATCTTGTCGGAACGGTCGAGATCCCCGCCGATCTTCGCCAGTTCCGCACCGGTCCCCGGCACGTAGGTCGCCACATTCGCCGCGGTGTCGGGATTCCCGGCCGAAACGATCGCCTTCCCGTCCCCGCTGGTGTCCAAGCCCAGCAGGAAAGCCCGGGGCTCCGGCTGGTCGAGCCGCCGCGCGATGGCTTCCAGCCCTTTCACCCGGGGATCGCCTTGGAGCCGTTCGATTTCCCTGGCGAGGACGGCGCGGTTGGCGGCGTCGCGATCGGTCGCCGGGATGCCGTCGAGATTTCCGACCAGTCCTGGATTTCTTTGGAGCAAAGCAACTTTCGCGGTATCCGACAGGCTGTCCCACCACGCCTTGTTGTCACCGGGTGAGCCGTGCTCCGGTGGACCGATGATCGACAGACCGCTTTGCGCGGCTCCGATGACGGCGGCTTGGGCGAGGGTGCCGGAGTCCTGTTCGGTGATCTCGCCGCGGAGGGCTCTCCGCATGATGGCCGCGAAGTCGGCGTCGACGTCGGTGGCGCGGCGCAGGATCTGCTCGACCCGGTCGGCCAGTTCCGCCATCACCCGCGGTTCCGAAGGTCCACCGGGCGAAGAGAGCTCACCGCCGTGGCCGATCGTCACGCCGTTCCGGGCGGCGAGTTCGTCGGTCTCGCGTACGAACGCCACGATCCGGTCCAGCGCGAGCTGCACCTCGTGCGCGCCACGCCGCACGGCGGACGCCTCGGCCACGAGTTGTTCCAAAGTGGACGTCAGCGACTCACCCCGCGTCGACGCGGCGAGAGCGGCTTCACCGGACCAGCCAGGAAACCGGACCATGGACTCGACATCTTCGCCGGCGGCGGTGATGCGGACGCAGCCGTCGTTGAGCGCGTCGGCGACCGCGCCGATCGCGGCCGGATCCCATCGGCGTACGTCACCCCAGGTGAGCATCAGACGTGCAGTTCCCGGGACGCCGCCAGCTCGTTCGAGCGGTAGCGGACGGCGGCCTCGCCGAGCTGCCCGGAATACTCCGAAGCGTTCTTCGCCCAGCCTGGCGCCGCGCGGCCCCAGGCGTCCGCGAGCAGCCGCGCCGCCTCACCGGACACGCCACCCGGCAGGCCGGCGGAGACACCGGCCAGGGCGGCCGCGAGATTCACCCGCCCGACGTCCTCCGCAGCCCGTTTCGCCGCCTCCGACGCGGCGCTGATCGCCTCCAGTACCACCTCGTACCCGCCGGCCATCCTGCCGCCTCCCTAGCGTGACGCTGTGACCACACTACGACGCGGGCGATGGACACACGGTTCCCTTCATCCGTCCTTGAGGAGGCCGCCAGCGACATAGCGCGAGACGAACGAGCCGCCGTACGGTTTGCCCGATTCGAGTCCGCCGTGCGCGTTCGAGGCGGTGGTGAACGACGTCGCGACCTTGTTCACCAGCTTTCCCTTGACCCACAGGCCGCCGGTACTGTCCAAAAAGGACTTGAGCTGAGCGGCGGGGCCGCCGAACCGAGTCGGGCTCCCGGCGGCGAAACCGTCCGCCCAGTCCAGGTCGTCCAGGGTCGCGAACTCGTGAGTGCTCACGTCGGCCGCCTTGGGCGAGGGCGAGCACCCGTCTCAGGATCCGGAACTCAGTACCGTTTCCAGGGACTGACCGTGTCGGTCGGCCGCGTCGGGTCGTGGAAGCGCGGCTTGTCCAGTTCGTCGCGGCGCAGCGGCACCAGGCCGTCGGTGATCGCCTGCATGATCTTGGCGTGCGCGCGGACCCCGGCACCCGGCCGCTCCGGCTCGACCGCCGACAGGTCCACCGGGTCACCGAAATGCACCTGGAAGCGGGGACGGCGCATCGGCGCGCTCAGCCCGGACTTGGCGAGCGGCACCAGGTCGGCGGGTCCGTTGACGGTCTCCGTCCCCCAATAGACGGCTTCGTGCGCACCCCACTGGCTGATCGGGATCACCGGCACCCCGGCCGCCAGCGCGAGCCGCGCGGCGCCGGTCTTGCCGCGTTCGGGCCACAGGCCGGGATCGTGGCTGATCCGGCCCTCGGGATAGACGATGAGCGGATCGCGGGTGGTGCGCAACGCCTCGGTCGCCTCGGCGAACTGGCCGACGGCCGTCGTGGCCTGTTTGCGGTCGACCCGCAGGTGTCCGCTGGCCCGCAGCGCCGGGCCGATGACGGGGGCGTCGAGGATGCCGCCCGCCAGCATGAACCGCGGGTTGATGCCGATCCGTTTACAGGCGGCCATCAGGACGAACGCGTCGAACACGCCGATGTGGTTGGCCGCCATGAGCAGCGGCTTCCGGCGCAGTTCCGCCGGCACACCACCGGTCACGGTGAGTTTGCCGACGACGTTGACCAGCCCCCGGTCGATGTTCAGCATCGTGCGCCAGATGGCGGGGGCGCGGCGAGCCGAATTCTCATCCTGATGCAGCGCGAACATGGGGCAGAGCATGTCATGAAACCCTTTTCACCCGGATGGCCGCTCAAGCTGTGACCTGAGACGAATGTTCCCGGTGTGCTCCGAGTGGCACCCGGGGCTGAAGGGTCGGTGCGGTTACCGTGGAGCCATGGCTAGCGGGGCGACGACCAGGAAACGGAGTACGGCGCGAAGCGGCGGCAGCAAGGGGCCGGCGCGGAAGCCGCGTACCCCGGCGAAGCCCAGGTCAACGGGGGCGAGGAAGCCCGCGCCACGGCGCCCGGCGGCCAGGAAGAAGTCTTCCGGCACGTTCGCCAAAGGCGTGCGCGGCACCTGGAACCTGCTCGCCAAGGGGCTCGGCACCCTGGCGAGGACGGTCGGCCGCGGCCGTGAACTCGAACCCGAACACCGCCGCGACGGTCTCGCGCTCGGCCTGATCGCGCTGGCGCTGGTGGTCGCGTTCGGCGTGTGGTGGCGGGCCGCGGGTCCGATCGGCGGCTGGGTGGAGGTCGGCACCCGCTCGCTGCTGGGCGCCGGTGCCGTGACGCTCCCGCTGGTGCTGACCGTCGTCGCCGTCGCGCTGATGCGATCGGAACCGATGCCGGAGGCCCGGCCGAGGATGGTGATCGGCACGCTGCTGGTGATCCTGTCCGTACTCGGCCTGCTGCACATCTTCACCGCGCTGCCCGAGACCAACGACGGGCGCATGTACGCCGGTGGGGTGATCGGCGCGTTCTCCGGCGGCCTGCTGACCATGGGCGTCACCACCTGGGTGGCGGTGCCGCTGCTGGTGCTGGCGCTGCTGTTCGGCACGCTCGTGTTCACCGGGACCCCGGTCCGCGAGATCCCGCACCGGCTGCGCACCTGGGGTCTCGACCCCGAAGAGATCGAAGAGGCCGAGGCCGAGCGCCGGGCCATCCACGACGAACGCGACGCCGTCACCGAAGCCGACCCGAAGTCGGTCCGCCTGCGGAAGCCGTCGCGGCGCCGCCAGGGCGCCGACGACCACACGGGGGAGCAGCTCGACATCGAGGCCGCGCTGGCCGAACCGCCGACGCCGTTGCGCCCGCCGAAGCCCGCGGTCAAACCGGTCGAAGTGCCGGAGAAGAAGCCCAAGAAGGCCGAGCAGCCGCTGGCGGTCACCAGGACCGTGGAAGGCGACTACCAGCTCCCGCCGCCGGACCTGCTGAAGCTCGGCGACGCGCCGAAGTCACGCAGCAAGGCCAACGACGCCATGATCGAGGCGATCACCGGTGTGCTGGATCAGTTCAACGTCGACGCGCAGGTCACCGGGTTCACCCGGGGTCCGACGGTCACCCGGTACGAGGTCGAACTCGGCCCCGGCGTGAAGGTCGAGAAGATCACCGCGCTGACCAAGAACATCGCCTACGCGGTGGCGACCGACAACGTCCGGCTGCTCGCCCCGATCCCGGGCAAGTCCGCGGTCGGCATCGAGGTACCGAACTCCGACCGCGAGATGGTGCGCCTCGGCGACGTGCTGCGCGCGCCGTCGACGGTCAAGGACAACCATCCGATGGTGATCGGCCTCGGCAAGGACATCGAAGGCCATTTCGTCACCGCGAACCTGACGAAGATGCCGCACCTGCTGGTGGCGGGGTCCACCGGTTCCGGTAAGTCGAGTTTCGTGAACTCGATGCTGGTGTCGCTGCTCGCGCGGGCGACGCCGGACGAGTGCCGGATGATCCTCATCGACCCGAAGATGGTCGAGCTGACCCCGTACGAGGGCATCCCGCACCTGATCACACCCATCATCACCCAGCCGAAGAAGGCCGCCGCGGCGCTGGCCTGGCTGGTGGAGGAGATGGAGCAGCGGTATCAGGACATGCAGGTCAACAAGGTCCGGCACATCGACGACTACAACAAGAAGGTGCGCTCCGGCGAGATCACGGCACCGCCGGGCAGCGAGCGCGTCTACCAGCCGTACCCGTACATCATGGCGATCGTCGACGAGCTCGCCGACCTGATGATGACCGCCCCGCGTGACGTCGAGGACGCGATCGTCCGCATCACCCAGAAGGCGCGTGCCGCCGGGATCCACCTGGTCCTGGCGACCCAGCGGCCGTCCGTCGACGTCGTGACCGGCCTGATCAAGACCAACGTGCCCTCGCGGCTGGCGTTCGCGACCTCGTCGCTCACCGACTCGCGGGTCATCCTCGACCAGCCGGGCGCGGAGAAGCTCATCGGTATGGGTGACGCCCTGTACCTGCCGATGGGCGCCGGGAAACCGGTCCGCATCCAGGGCGCCTTCGTCGGCGACGAAGAGATCTCCGCGGTGGTGAACTTCGCCAAGGAGCAGGCGCAGCCGGACTACCAGGACGGCGTCACCGCGGCGAAGGCGGGCGAGAAGAAGGAGATCGACTCCGACATCGGCGACGACCTCGACGTCCTGCTGCAGGCCGCCGAGCTGATCGTCACCTCTCAGTTCGGCTCGACGTCGATGCTGCAACGGAAGCTGCGGGTCGGGTTCGCCAAGGCGGGGCGCCTGATGGACCTGCTGGAGAGCCGGGGCGTCGTCGGCCCGTCGGAAGGCTCGAAGGCGCGGGACGTACTGATCAAGCCGGAGGAGCTGGAGTCGGTGCTGTTCATGATCCGCGGCGGCGGGGACGCGAACGGGGGCGACGTCTCCGACGACGGCTGACCTGGCCCTGGTCGAAGAGATCCCCTGAAACCCGATGCAACGGACCGGCCCTCTGTTACGTCCAGGACACGTGGACCCCAAGAAGCTGCTCGTCGTCCTCTGCGCCTTGGCCGGCCTCGCCTGCGGAGTCGGCAGCTCCGCCGCGCGCGAGCAACCTCCGGCGGCCGTGCCTCCGGCGGTGCAGTCCGCTCCGGCCGCCCAGTCGTCGCCGACGTCCGAGCAGGCTCGGCCACCCAAGGGCACCGTGGAACTGGGGGAGACCATCGTCCTCAAGGCCGGTGAAACCGCCGAGGTCGCGTCGAAGGACATCAGCATCCGGTTCTCCCGGCTGGTGTCCGATTCCCGCTGCGCCCAGGGGATGGTCTGCGTCTGGGAAGGGGAGGCCGTGGTCGCGTTGGCACTGGCCGAACCGGGACGCGGCGAGCGGACGAGCGCGGAACTGGCCTCCACCGGACGAGGTGGCAGGCAGTCCGTCGAGTTCGCCGCCTGCCGGGTGGACCTGGTCGCTGTGAGTTCGGGGGGCGACCAGGTCACCCTGCGGGTGTCGAAGGCATAGGCGCAGCACCAGTCACACCGGCCCAGTGCATGAAGGACCCCTTCCTGTACCTAGGCGCAAGGAAGGGGGCCATCATGTACTTCGCCGCGAGCCCTGATCGGACACAGCCACGACCAACGCCGTCTAGAGCGCGTTGCCCCACCCGTCGAGGTACGCGACCTCCGACAGCGGCACGCGCGCGGCGGGCTTGAAATCCGGCACCGTCGTGTAGGCCACCGGCAGCAGCCCCACCTGCGTGACGTCGGAGGGGATGCCGAGGATCTCGGCCGCTTCCGCCTCGTGCGTCAGGTGGTAGGTCGTGAGCGTCGAGCCAAGGCCGCGCGAGCGCAGCGCCAGCTGGAAGTTCCACACCGCCGGGAAGATCCCGCCGTAGAACGCGGCATCGGTCGCGTTGTCCCCGCTCGGCCTGCCGGTCAGGCACGGGATGACGTACACGGGCACCCGGTCGATCACGTCGATCAGATGCTGCCCTGAGGCGAACGCCCGCGCCACGGACGGCTCGGTGATCGCCTCGCCCAACGCGGCCGCGTTCGCTTCCAGATAGGCCTTCCCGACCCGGCGGAACAGCTCCGACAGCCGGTCTTTGACGCCCTGATCCCGCACCACGAGCCAGCGCCACGCCTGCTGGTTGCCCGGCGTCGGTGCCTGCAGCGCGAGCCGCAGGCACTCTTCGAGCACTTCCGGCTCGACCGGCCGGTCCAGGTCGAGTTTGCGCCGGACCGCCCGTGTCGTGCTGAGCAGCTGGTCGGTGACCGAGGTGTCCATGTCCCGCCTTTCCTGATGCCGAAGAGCGAGGGAACAGCATTCCCGAACGTTTCGCCACCCGAAGCTACAGCTCCAGCAGCATCCGGCTGTTGCCCAGCGTGTTGGGCTTCACGTACGGCAGGTCGAGGAACTCCGCGACGCCCGGGTCGGCCGAGCGCCGCATCTCCTCGTAGACCTCCTGGGTCACCGGCGTGCCGTCGATCTCGACGAAGCCGTGTCCGGAGAAGAAATGGGTCTCGAAGGTCAGCACGAACAGCCGCTTCAGCCCGATCTCCCTGGCGAAGTCGATCAGCTGCCCCACCAGCGCGTGCCCGATGCCGCGACCCCGGGAATCCTTGTCGACGGCGATGGTGCGCAGCTCGCCGATGTCCTCCCACAGCACGTGGAGGGCGCCGCAGCCGAGCACGTCGTCACCGTCTTCGACCACCCAGAACTCCTGGACGCTCTCGTAGAGGGTGACGAGTTCCTTCTCCAGCAGCACCGTCCCCGCGTCGGAGTCGACCAGTGCCTTGATCTTGCGGACGTCCGCGATCCGCGCCCGGCGAACGATCGGGCGGCGGCGATGGAGCGGTTCGAGGGGGTCTGAGGGCACGTCCACCATTAAGCCATCCACGAGGCCGCGACCGGCCGGAGGCTCGCCCGAGCGAGCGATCGCCGACCCCGAGAGCAGGCCAGCTACCCTAAGGCACGTGCCTTCTCCCACCACTGATCCTGTCGCCACCCGTCGCGTGTCCTTGTTGACCCTCGGTTGCGCCCGCAACGAGGTCGATTCCGAGGAACTCGCCGGACGGCTGGCGGCGGGCGGCTGGGAGCTCACGGCCGAGCCCGAAGACTCCGACGTCGTGGTCGTCAACACCTGCGGCTTCGTCGAGTCCGCCAAGAAGGACTCGGTCGACACCCTGCTCGCCGCGTCCGACACCGGCAAGAAGGTCGTCGCCGTCGGCTGCATGGCGGAGCGCTACGGCAACGAGCTGGCCGAGAACCTGCCCGAGGCCGACGCGGTCCTGGGTTTCGACCACTACGCGGACCTCTCCGAGCGGCTCGACGACGTCGTGGCGGGCCGCAAGGTCGCGTCCCACACCCCCTCCGACCGCCGCAAGCTGCTGCCCATCAGCCCGGTCCAGCGCCCGACGGCCGCCGAGTCGGTCGAGGTGCCCGGCCACGCGCAGCACGGCTGGGGCCCGCGCGTGCTGCGGACCCGGCTCGACGACTCCCCGGTGGCCGCGCTGAAGATCGCCTCCGGCTGCGACCGCCGCTGCTCGTTCTGCGCGATCCCGTCGTTCCGGGGTTCCTTCGTGTCCCGGCAGCCGGACGAGATCGTCGCCGAGGCGATGTGGCTCGCGGAGAACGGTGTCAAGGAGGTCTTCCTCGTCTCGGAGAACTCCACCTCCTACGGCAAGGATTTCGGCCGTGACGGTGCCCGGGCGCTGGAGCTGCTGGTCCCGCGCCTGGCCGCGGTGCCCGGTATCGAACGCGTCCGCGTCTCGTACCTGCAGCCCGCCGAGACCCGCCCCGGCCTGGTCAAGGCCATCGCGACCACGCCGGGTGTCGCCGACTACTTCGACCTGTCCTTCCAGCACTCCAGCGAGACCGTGCTGCGCCGTATGCGCCGCTTCGGCTCGACGGATTCCTTCCTCGCGCTGTGCGACCAGATCCGGGAGTACTCGCCCGCCGCCGGCATCCGCACCAACGTCATCGTCGGGTTCCCCGGCGAGACCGAGGAGGATGTCGCCGAGCTGGAGCGGTTCCTGACCGGCGCGCGGCTGGACGCGGTCGGCGTCTTCGGCTACTCGGACGAGGACGGCACCGAGGCCGAGACCTTCGACGGCAAACTCGACGAGTCCGTGGTCGCCGAGCGGGTTTCGCGGATCTCCGCGCTGGTCGAGGAGCTGACCTCGCAGCGGGCCGAGGAGCGGATCGGCGACTTCGTCGACGTGCTGATCGAGCAGGCCGAGGACGGCGAGGACCCGATCGGCCGCGCCGCGCACCAGGCCCCCGAGGTCGACGGCGAATGCGTCCTGATCGAGACGGACGACCTGCCCTCGCTGGCGGTCGGTGACTTCGTGCGCTGTGAGGTCGTCGACTCCGAGGGCGTCGACCTGATCGTGCGGCCCGCGCCGCCCGAGGCCGACCGGTGAATGCCGCCCCGAGCGACGCCGGAGCCGGTGAGGGAACGGGCGGTGAGCACGCCCGGGTCCCCGAGGCCACTCCGGTCCCGACGCTGAACCTGGCGAACCTGCTCACGATGTCGCGGCTGGTACTGGTGCCGTTGTTCGTGATGGCGCTGTTCGCGGGCGATGGGGGCGACACCTTCTGGCGCGCGATGGCCACCGCGCTGTTCGCGATCGCGTCGTTCACCGACCAGGTCGACGGCTGGGTCGCGCGGAAGTACGGGCTGATCACCGATTTCGGGAAGATCGCCGACCCGATCGCGGACAAGGCGCTGATCGGCGCCGCGCTGATCGGGCTGAGCGTGCTCGGCGAACTGGGCTGGTGGGTCACCATCGTCATCGCGATCCGCGAGATCGGTGTGACGCTGCTGCGCTTCTGGGTGATCCGGCACGGCGTCATCCCGGCCAGCCGGGGTGGCAAGGCCAAGACGCTCGCGCAGATCGCGGCCATCACCGCGTACCTGCTGCCGCTGCCGGCCGCCGCCGAACCGGTCCGCTGGGTGCTGATGGGGCTCGCGCTGATCCTGACCGTCGTCACCGGCCTCGACTACGTAGTGCGCGCGGTGCGGCTGCGGGCCGCCGGACAGCGTGCGACGGGCACCGCGTCGTGACAACCGGTGAGACGTTGATCACTCACCTGATCGAGCGTGGGGAGACGGTGGCGACCGCTGAGTCGCTGACCGCCGGGCTGGTCTGCGCGACGCTGACCGAGATCCCTGGATCGAGTGCCGTCGTCCGTGGCGGGCTGATCGTCTACGCCACCGATCTGAAGGCTTCACTCGCCGGAGTGGACAAGGACCTTCTCGCCGTCCACGGCGCCGTTCATCCCGAGGTCGCGGCGCAGTTGGCCACCGGGGCGAAGGATCGTTGCGACGCCACCTGGGGCCTCGGCCTCACCGGTGTCGCGGGCCCGGCGGGGCAGGACGGCGCCGCACCCGGCACCGTCCACGTCGGCCTCGCCGGTCCGGGGGTGCTCACCGTCCGTACGCTGGACTTGAGCGGTGATCGAGGCTCGGTCAGGGCCGGTGCCGTCCGCGAGGCGTTCGCCCTGCTGGGGGAACATCTCACATGATCGCCGCGTTCGCCCTTGGCGTATTGCCGTGTCAACACCTGCGCCCGGGGCACCGCACTGGGTAACGTAGGGGACAGTCAGTCCTGGAAGGGAGGCGCGTGATGACCGTGCTGTTGCGCGAGGCGATCGGCGACCGGCTCCGACACGCCCGCACGAACCAGCGTCGAACCCTGCGGGACATCTCCCGCGCCGCCAGGGTGAGCCTCGGCTACCTCTCGGAGGTCGAGCGCGGGCAGAAGGAGGCGTCCAGCGAGCTGCTGGCGTCCATTTGCGAGGCCTTGGACCTTCCGCTGGGCGAACTCCTGCACAAGGTCGCGGCGGACGTCTCGGCGATGGACAACGTCGAGGTCGCCCCGGTGGACGAGAAGGTCGAAGCAGGAAAGCGGCGGGCTCAGGAGCGCGAGGGCGCCGAGGCCGCGAGGGGTGGGCTCGAAGGAGGCCGCCTGGTGTCCGAACTGATCGGCAACGATCTGGCGGATCTGCGGATCTCGCCGCCGCCGAGGATGAGTCCCGCATTGCGGACTACCATCGCCGCACCGAAGATGGTCGCCGCTTAGCAGTCGTGAACAGGAGAGGCCCCGGGCAGTCCGTCCGGGGCCTCTCCCGTCCCCCCGATCAGCTCGCGACGCGGTCGAACGTCCCGGTCTGGTAGGAGCCACCCTTGGTGTGCGTGATCACCAGCAGCCGGTTGGCGGCGTTGATCATCGCGACCAGGTAGATCAGCGCGGCGATCTGCTCGTCGTCGTAGTGCTTCCGTACCTGGGCCCAGGTCTCGTCGGAGACGCCCTGGTGCGCGTCGGCGAGCCTGCTGCCTTCCTCCGCGAACGCCAGCGCGACCTGCTCGGCCTCGGTGAACACCGTGGATTCGCGCCAGGCGGCGACCAGGTTGATCCGGACGGCTGGTTCGCCGGCGGCGGCCAGTTCCTTGGCGTGGGCGTCCACGCAGAAACCGCAGCCGTTGAGCTGGCTGGCCCGCAGCGACACCAGTTCCTGGGTGGTCTTCGGCAGTGCCGACCCCGTGATGGCCACGCTGACGGCCGCGAACCGCTTGCCGAGCTTGGCGCCGAGCTCGTTGTCGTTCAGGTCGAAACGGGAATTCATGACTTCGTCCTCATTCGTGGTCGGGCGGTGAAGCGAACGACCACCAGACGCCGTCAGCCGGGATCCGCTGACACCACGGCGACGTGAGGTACGCCACGGTCAGGCGCGGTCAGAAACCAGCGAGGGCCGGTGTCTGGTGAGGACACCGGCAAGAGGGAGCAGGAGCCAGTCATGACCGACGAGCGCGGACCGGATCTCGCCACCGAGGCGTTCGTGGCCCACCGCAATCTGCTGTTCACCATCGCCTACGAGATGCTCGGTTCGGCCGCCGACGCGGAGGACGTCCTTCAGGAGACCTGGCTGCGCTGGGCGGGCGTCGACGTCGGCACCGTGGAGAACCCGCGGGCCTACCTGGTGCGCGTCACGACCCGGCAGGCACTCGGCAGGCTGCGCACACTCGGCCGCCGAAAAGAGTCCTACGTCGGCCCCTGGCTGCCCGAACCACTGCTCACCACGCCCGATGTCGCCGAAGACGTCGAACTGGCCGACAGCGTCTCGATGGCGATGCTGCTGGTGCTGGAAACCCTGACGCCGACCGAACGCGCGGTCTTCGTACTGCGTGAGGTGTTCGACGTGGCCTACGCCGAAATCGCCGAAGCCGTCGGCAAGACCCCGGCCGCGGTGCACCAGATCGCCCACCGGGCCCGGGCCCATGTCGCCGCGCGACGGCCGCGCGCCGCCCCTTCCCCGGCCGAGACCCGGGAGGCGTTCGAGGCCTTCCAGCGTGCGGTCCGGACGGGCGACCTGCAAGGACTGCTCGACGTCCTCGCTCCCGATGTCGTCTTCCTCGGCGACGGCGGCGGGGTGGCGCAGGCCGTGCTGACCCCTGTCGTGGGTGCCGAACGGGTCGCCTCGCTGCTGGCCGCGAGCGCTCTGGTCAAGGCCGAGGCGGCGACACTGCGCCCGGCGCAGGTCAACGGCCATCCCGCGCTGATCCTGCGCCGCGACGGCGAGGTGGACACCGTCGTGACGATGCGTTTCGACGACAGTCTCATCACCGGGCTCTACGTCGTGCGCAACCCCGAGAAGTTGTCACGCATGGAACAGGCGACGGCTTTGCGGCACTGAACCCGCCCGTTTTCACCCACGGTCACCGCCGGGTGAACCCGAAAGGTCGTGGACATCACAGTCAGGGGTATCCCTGAATTCCGTCGGGGTCACCTGGAACGCGGGACGACGACCTGACACGATGGAACTCAACGCCGGGGTCGGGACGTTGCAACATCACAAGAGGGGACGCCCCACCTCGAGGTAACAGCCCGTGGGATGCGAGAAGGCAGGCGGAGGAGATGGCCAACCCGTTCGTGAAGTTCTGGAAGTACATGATGGCGGCGTTCTCGTCGAAGATCGACGAGCACGCCGACCCGAAGGTACAGATCCAGCAGGCCATCGAGGAGGCGCAGCGCAATCACCAGGCGCTGACCCAGCAGGCCGCCTCGGTGATCGGTAACCAGCGTCAACTGGAGATGAAGCTGAACCGCCAGCTCGGCGACGTGGAGAAGCTCCAGGCTTCGACCCGCCAGGCGCTGGTGCTCGCCGACGAGGCGCGCGCCAAGGGCGACGAGCAGAAGGCGACCGAGTTCGAGAACGCGGCGGAGAGTTTCGCCGCGCAGCTCGTCACCGCCGAGCAGAACATCGAGGACCTGAAGACCCTGCACGACCAGTCGCTTCAGGCTGCGGAGCAGGCGAAGAAGGCCGTCGAGCGCAACGCGACCATGTTGCAGCAGAAGCTGGCCGAGCGCACCAAGCTGCTTTCGCAGCTGGAGCAGGCGAAGATGCAGGAGCAGGTCTCCGCTTCGCTGAACCAGATGAGCCAGCTGGCCGCGCCGGGCAACACCCCGTCGCTGGAAGACGTTCGCGACAAGATCGAGAAGCGGTACACCACCGCGCTCGGCTCTGCCGAACTCGCCCAGAACTCCGTGCAGGGCCGGATGATGGAAGTCCAGGCCTCGACGACGCAGCTCGCGGGGCACTCGCGGTTGGAGCAGATCCGCGCTTCCATGAAGGGTGACTCCGTCGCGCAGGTGACCGACGGCAAGACCGCGGCCGCCGCGCCGAAGGCGTCGAGCGGTGCGGACATCCAGCGTGAGATCCAGGCACGGGTTCAGGCCGAACAGGGCAAGAACCCCGCCTGACACACCACCTAGAGCCGGTTCCGCGTCCCCGCGGGGACGCGGAACCGGACTCACCGAAGACAGGGGCGAGGGCAAATGGGGCAGGGCAGGCGCAAGGACTTCGGGGAGTTCACCGCCAAGCTTGAGAAGCACATCGAGAAGCTGCCCGACTACGCCCAGCGCGCGCAGGAGAAACTGCAGCGCTACATCCCGCCCGCCGAGCAGGGCTCCCGGCCGTCCACGCCGGCGGCCGCCCGGCCCCCGCAGCCGGCTCAGCCACCGCGGAGCAGGCCGCCGATGCCGCCGATGCCCGCCATGCCCAAGATTTCGCAGCAGTTGACGTCACTGGCGGCGGGCCAGATCCCGGTCGTCGCCGACGCGAAGGCCAAATGGGCCCGCTGGAACGAACCGGCCGCCAAACTGGAGCGACGCAAGCGCCGGACCTCGCGCGCGATGACCTTCTGGCTGCTCCTCACCATCCTTTGTGGACTGTTCGTCGTCGTCGCGGGCACCGGTCTGCTGAAGAACGGACAGGCCGACGTTCTCCAGGCCATCGCGGGTAGCGCGTTCACCATCGTCTTCGGCACTTTCGGCGTCCGGTCGGGACTGCGCCTGCGCGCGCTCAACCGCACCGTGCTGCCCGCCGCACCCGCCGCTCCGCCGCCGCTGCCCCCGGCGCGTTCCGTCGCGCGGGAACCGATGGAGCGCCTCGTCGAGAGCGAGGCTTCGCTGGCGGAGCTGCTTCGCCAGCTTTCGCAGCCGACGTCGCTCGGCACCATGCCGGTCTCGGAAATCGCCGTGGCGGACGCCCGGGCCACCGCCGCGGAGGCCGCGCAAGCCCTCCGTGGGCTGGCGAGCCGGATCCAGGCCATCGAACGCGGCCGGGACGCCGCGCCCGAGCGGGAACGGGGCGCCCTCGACGCCGCCATCAAGCAGCTGCGCGAGCAGCTCGACGACGGCCTCGACGGCTACGGCGGTCTCGTCGCCGCCGCCGGGCACACCGTCGCCGCGAGCTCGGACGGCATGACATCGTCCAAGGAGTCGCTCTCCGACGCGACCGACAAGCTCGCCGGACTGGCGATGGCGCTGCGCGAACTTTCCTGACGTACGGAGGCCCGTTCGGTCCAGGTGGTCGTGAGTGGCGATTCGCCTTTCCCAGTACATGATGGCCCCCTTCCTTGAGCCCAGCGCAAGGAAGGGGGCCATCATGTACTGCACGCCAGCCACTCGCGACCGTGCCGGAAGCGCCGCGGGGTTCCGTGAGCAGGCGCTTTCCTGGACAATCGTCTCATTCGTCGTCGCTAATACTCCATTGCGTAACGACTCGCTCACTGTGTGATACCGAAACGCTCGCGTAACCCAAATCCGCTGGTGGCGGAAACGCGTGATGCTTAACGTTTCTCTCATGCACGCAGTGCTTTTCCCAGCTCGGGCCTGAACCCAGCCCGCGTGAGCGGGCGTCCCAGGGTGGCGGACCGGACACAGTGGATCTCGCGCAGTGGTCTTTCTCGTCCCCATCGAGGAAAGGACGCCCAGTGACGACGCTACCCCCGGAACCAGAGCCGATCCCGACCCCGCCTCCCAGCTCCTATCAGCGCGTCAAAGCGGCCTACGACCGGATCACCGAGGTCGACCGGCCCGACGTCTGGATCACCCTCCGCCCCCTGGAGGACGCCCTCGTGGAGGCGAAGGCGGTGGATGAACGCCTCCGCGCCGGCGCGGATCTCCCGCTCGCCGGAACCCTGCTGGCGGTCGCCGACGTCATCGACGTCGCCGGTCTTCCCACCGCGGGGGAGGACGTCTGCTGTGTCGGCGCCACCTCGGTCTCCCGGCTGACCGCCGCCGGAGCGGTGGTCCTCGGCAAGACCAACTGCGACCGCTTCGGCAGCGATCTCGAAAATACGCACAGCCCGTACGGCGCGGTGAGCGCCGCGCTGAACACCGCCCGGGTCTCCGGGAGCGCGAGCAGTGGCGCGGCCGTGGCGGTGGCACTCGGTCTGGTCGATCTGGCGGTCGGCACGGACACCGCGGGGGCGGGCCGGATCCCCGCCTCGCTGAACGGGATCGTCGGGATGAAGCCGACACTGGGCCTGGTGCCCAAGACCGGCGTCGTCGCGCCCTGTGCGGGCGTGGCCTTGTTCGCGCGCAGCCTGACACTGGGGCAGCGCGCGCTGAGTCTGATGACCGGCGCGGACGGGATCGACCCACTGGCGCGAGACTGGCCGTCCGACGTCCGGCTCGGCGCGGGAGACCGGCCCCGGGTCGCGATCCCGGGCTCCGGAACGCTCACCGGCCTGTCGCTGCGATCCCGGTCCGCCTTCCTCGGCGCGGTTTCGGCGCTGCGCGCGTCCGGCGCCGTCGTGGAGACGGTGGAGGTGTCGGCATTGCTGTCGGTGGGGGAACTGATCCGCGACGAGGGCTTCACCGCCGACAGGCAGCGGGTCGCCGAGGCCGGGATGCTCGCGCTCCGGATGCTGTCGGAGTACGACGCCCTGGTCCTGCCGACGGTCGCGGACCATCCTGAGATCGCCGAGGCACTGGCCGATCCGGACGGGGTCGCCCAGCGGCTGGAGCGGTTCACGGCGTTCGTCAACCTGCTCGACCTCGCCGCGGTCACGGTGCCGTCGTCGCCGTCGGATCTCGGCCCGTACGGGGTGTCGGTGGTGGTGCGGCCGTTCGACGACCAGGTCGCCATCGACCTCGCCGCCGTCCTCACCGACGAACAGGCCGATTTCCCTTATCCCGCACCGGGTGCGGATCTCGTGGTGTTCGGCGCGCAGCTGCGCGGGCAGCCGCTGAACGAGCAGCTGGTCGCGGCGGGGGCCCGGTTCTCCGGGCCGGTCAAGACCGCCGAGGGCTATCGGATGCTGTTGCTGCCGACCGAACCGCCGCAGCCTGGTGTCGTACCGGTGAGCGCCGCGGGCGAGCACACGATGCTGTCGGGGGAGCGCTGGCGGCTCTCGCCCGCCGCACTCGGCGCGTTCGCCGCCGCGCTGCCCGCGCCGTTCGTCCTCGGCCGGATCCGGCTGGAGAACGGGGACACGCCGCTGGCCGTCCTTTGTGACCAGACGGCCGCGGCGACGGCGACGGAGCTCACGCGGTACCAGTGCTGGCGGGCCTACCTGCGGTTCGTCAGCACGGCCGGGCCGCGAGACCTCGGGCGACCCGCTTGACCAGGCCGGGGCCGTGCAGGGCGAAACCGCTGTAGAGCTGGACGAGACCGGCGCCGGCGTCGAGCATCCGGGCGGCGGCGCCGGCGTCGAAGATGCCGCCGACGCCGATGATCGGCAGCTCGCCGCCGGTTTCGTCGTGCACGAACCGCACCACCTCGACCGCGCGTGCGGTGAGCGGGCGGCCGGAAAGCCCGCCCGCCTGCTCGCCGATGGCGGCCTCGGTCGGCGCGATGCCATCGCGGGACAGGGTCGTGTTGGTCGCGATCAGCCCGGCGACACCGTGTTCGAGGCAGACCTCCAGCAGTTCCGCGAGTGCTTCGTCGGTGAGGTCGGGGGCGACCTTCACCAGCACCGGTGTCGGCGCGGCGTCGCCCGCGAGCGTGGCCGAGGTCTTCCGGAGTTCGGCGAGCAGTTCGGCCAGCGCCGTCTTGTCCTGCAGCGCCCGCAGCCCCGGCGTATTGGGCGAACTGACGTTGATCGCGAAGTAGTCGGCGTACGGGTACAGCGCCCGCAGCGAGAACCGGTAGTCCTCGACGGCCTCGTCGAGCGGGGTCACCTTGGACTTGCCGATGCTGACGCCGAGCGGCACCAGCGGCTTCCCGCCCGCGGCGAGGCGGGCGGCGAGCGCTTCCGCGCCTTCGTTGTTGAAGCCCATCCGGTTGATCACCGCGTCGGTTTCGGCGAGGGTGAACAGCCGCGGTTTGTCGTTGCCCGGCTGCGGATGCCGGGTGACCGTGCCGACCTCGACGAAACCGAAGCCGAGCGACGGCCAGGCGTGCAGCGCGCGGCCGTTCTTGTCCATCCCGGCGGCGAGGCCGACGCGGTTCGGGAAGCGGAGCCCGAGGAAGGTGACCGGATCGTCCGTCCGGTAGACGCGGCCGAGCGCGGCGAGCGCGGGGGAGACCCGGCTCAGCCTGGCGAGGCTGCCGATGGTGCGTTCGTGCACGGTTTCGGGGTCACCGCCGGAGACCCGGTAGAGCGCGGGGCGGACGATCTTGTCGAAGAGCACGGCCCCATCATGCCTGGTGGCCGCTAGCGGCTCGCCTTCCACTCGTCTTCGAGCATCGCGAAGACGAGTTCGTCACACCACTCGCCCTTGACGATCTCGTTCTCCCGCAGATGCGCCTCCTTCCGCATGCCGAGGCGTTCCATCAGCGCGGCGGAAGCGGTGTTGCGGCCGTCACAGCGGCCGATGATCCGGTGCAGCCCGAGGTCTTCGAAGCCGAGCCGGAGCAGTTCGACGGCGGCCTCCGCGGCGAGCCCCTTGCCGTGGTGATCGGGATGGAACACGAAACCGATCTCACCCCGCCGGTGCTCGCTGCTGAGGTATTCGAGGTTCAGATCGCCGATCAGCTGCCCGGTCTCGGTCAGCTCCACGGCCACGGCCAGGAACTGGCCTTCCTTCGCCAGGGTGCTGCTGTGGACGCGTTTCGCGAGCGCCGCGGCGGATTCTGCCCGGCTGCGCGGGCCCCAGTACAGATAGCGGGCGACGTCGGCGCGGGACTGGAAGGAACTGAGTCCGTCGAGATCGTCCGGAGTGAAGGCACGGAGGGTAAGGCGCGGGGTGGTGATCGGGAAATCGGGCCTCAACATGGCGTCAGGCTAGCGAAGTCCGCGGGGTTCCTGGGGCGGAACAGCGGCGGACGGTCCTCCAGATCGACGGGTGGTCCCTCCGGGTGCGCAAAAGGGCCATCCCGGACATGAGGGTACCCCCGAGATGGCTCCCGGACGCCGGAATCGGCGGCCGGGCCCGAGCCGGACCGGTGCTCGGGAATCTCGGGGGCCCGGTGACTGCCTGGTATTCGCTATCAGGCACCACGCGAAGCAGACGACGAGCCGAAGGTGGCTCCAACTTGCGTTGTATCTGCTCAAAAGTCCTACGCGTGCGGTCCGCTAGCGGACAGTCACCTCACGAGTCCTGTTGGAATACAACTTTGGACCACCTCCTCTCTCGTGTACTGCCACGCTAGGCGAGGTGTTCGGTGTCCTGCAACAAGATTTCTTTGATCTCGGTCACCAGTGCCGCCTTCGACGCCGGTTCCAGGAACGACGCGTGCACGGCGTTCTCCGCCAACCTGGCGATTTCGGACGCGGTGAGGCCGAGGGTTTCGGCGACGGCCAGGTACTCGCCGTCGAGCGTGGCGCCGAACATCGGCGGGTCGTCGGTGTTGAGCGTGACCACCACGCCGTGGTCGAGCAGGCGGCGGATCGGATGCGCCGCAATCGACGGGAACTGTCCCGTCCGGACATTCGACGTGGGGCAGACTTCCAGCGGAATGCCTTGTGCCGCAAGGTATTCCATGAGGGCCGGAGCGGTGTACGCGCCGACACCGTGGCCGATCCGCTCGGCGCCGAGATCGTGCACCGCCGACCAGACGGTGGCGGGTCCGGTGGTCTCGCCCGCGTGCGGGACGCTGTGCAGGCCTGCCTCCCGGGCCCGCGTGAAGAAGGGTGCGAACTGCGCGCGGCCGACGCCGACCTCCGGTCCGCCGAGCCCGAACGACACCAGTCCTTCGGGCCGTTCGCGGAGCGCGAACACGACCGTCTCGCGCCCGGCGACGACGCCTTTCTCGCCGGGGATGTCGAAGCACCAGGCCAGTTCCACCCCGTGTTCCGCCTTCGCCGCGGCTCGCCCGGTGGCGAGGCCGGTGAGGAGATCGTCCCCGGTCATGCCGTCGAGAAGGTGGTTGTACGGCGTCACGGTCACTTCGGCGTAGCGCGCGTTCTGCGCGGCCAGATCGGCGGCCAGCCCGGTGACGAGGGTGTGGATGTCGCGGGTGTCGCGCACCAGCGACGTCACCGCCAGGTAGTTGCGGAGGAAATGCGGGAAATCACGGAAGGTGAAGAACTCGGCGAGCGCTTCGGGCGCTGTCGGCACCCCGGCGGACGGGCGGCGCCGGGCCAGTTCCAGCACCGTGGGCAGGCTCGCCGAACCGACGAGGTGGACGTGGAGTTCGACCTTGGGCAAGGCGTGCACGAACGCGCGCAGCGCCTCGCCCGTCAGGAATCCGGACATGACGAAAGCTCCCCGAAAAAGTGGGCGAAGGGTGACGTGTGCGTGGAGCGGTCGGCTCAGGGAGCGAGGTCGCCGCGTTCGGTGTCGGCCCCGTAGAGCGGGAGCTTGAACAGCGTCACGAGGCCAGCTTAGCCGCCGGGAACCGGCCCTGACTGGCATTTCGGACAGAACCAGGTCGGTCTCGCCTGGTGGCCGGTGCCCTGTGCGGCGACCCGGAGCCGTCCGCCACAGCGGAAACAGCCCTGCTTGGTCCGCTCGTAGACCCAGTGCTCACGGCCGCGCCGCTGGTCACCGGTGGTGGTCTGCGAGGTGTGCCAGGCGTTCGCCTTCAGCAGTTTGCGGCCGAGCGCGACGGCTTTCGCGGGATCCACGTCGGAAACCGGGGTCCACGGTGTGACGCCGAGCAGGAAGCACATCTCGACCTTGTACATGTTCCCGATCCCGGCCATGATCCGCTGATCCAGCAGGGCGTCACCCAGTTCGCGGTCCGGGTCCGCGGCCAGCGCGGCGGCCGCCCGTTCCGCGAGTTCGTCCGTCCATTGCGGATCGAGCAGATCCGGCCCGAGATGGCCGACCAGGCGGTCTTCTTCGCCGGTGGGCACGAGTTCGAGGTCGTGCACGCGGAACCCGATCGCCTGGACGTCTTCGGTCACCAGGATGGCGCGCGCGTGATGGGCCGGATGGCGCCAGCGAGCGCCCGCCGGATAGACCGCCCATTTGCCGTCCATGCGCAGGTGGCTGTGCAGGGTGAGGTCGCCGGAGAAACGCGTCAGCAGGTGCTTGCCGACCGTGCCGACGCCGAGTACCTCCCGCCCGGCGAGATCCGCCGTGGCCAGTCGAGGGACCCGGAACTCGCCTTTCCGCAGGGTCTTCCCGGCCAGTGCCTTGTCGAGGACCTTGCCGGCGAGGAAGACGGTGTCGCCTTCGGGCATCGGCGCTAACCCGTACCGGTGTCGCTCAGCTTGGCGGGCTCTTCTGCGGGCTCCGGCTCGTCGCCGCGGACGCGATGACGTCCGGCGCGGTTCGAGCGGAGGACCTTCGCCAGCACCATGTTGAAGGTGAGCGCGATCTCCTGGGCGCCGGGGGAGTGCCACTCGTGGATCGGGCTGCACGCGCCCTGGGCCTGCTGCACCGCGAGCCGGTCCGGGATCGCCGTCGGCATCACGAGCGGCCCGAAGTTCTCCCGGAGTTCGGCCACCCGGAACTGGTGTTCGTAGGAGCGCACGCGGAGCTTGTTGACCACGACGCCGATCGGCCGCAGCCCCGGGTTCTGCTCCTCGCGGATCTTCTCGATCGCTTCGAGCGCGCGGCGGGCGCCGGAGACGGCGTACATCGTCGGCTCGGTGACGATCAGGGCGCTGTCCGCGGCCACCAGCGCCGAGCGGGTCAGCCTGCCGAGCGACGGCGGGCAGTCGAGGATCACCAGCTCGTAGGGTTCCTCGCGCAACGGGTTGGTGTGCAGCTCGTCGAGCGCGCGGGACAGGTTCTCCAGACGGCGGCTGTCGGCGTCGGGCTCGTTGAGCATCTCCAGCTCTTCGGCGCCGACGAGGACGTCGATCCGGTCGCTCCACACGCTGGGCGCGATCGCGCGTTCGAGCACCGGACGCGTCGGTGTCTCGAGGACGTCGGCCAGCGTGCGGTCGGTGAGGGGCGGATCCAGCGAGGTGGTGGCGTTGCCCTGCGGGTCGAGGTCGGCCACGAGGGTCCGCGCGCCCCGGCGCAGGGCGGCGGACGCGACACCGAGGGCGACCGTCGTTTTACCGACGCCACCCTTCAGGCTGAGTACAGCGACCGTGTGCACTCGATACAGCCTACGGGCCTTCGGCGGGGTGGCTCCCCGGCAAGGTGTCGAACACCGCATCGGACTACACAGGTAAGGCCTGCCGGAAGGCGGGCATTACCCTGTGCGCTTATGAAGACGGACACCGTGGCCACGCGGGGATCGGGCGCGGTCCGCCGGGTTCTCGAAGCAGAACTCAAGGCCGCCCGGGCGCGAGGCGCGCACCAGCCGAACGTCGTCGACGTCGGCGGCGGCAGCGGCGGCTGGGCGGTGCCGCTGGCTTCGGCGGGCTGCCTGGTGACCGTCGTCGAGCCGAACCCCAACGCGCTGGCGACCCTGCGCCGCCGCGCCGAGGAGGAGGGCGTCTCCGGCAGCATCACGGTGATCGCCGACGACTCCGACGCGCTCGGCGACCACGTCGCGGCCGGATCGGCCGACCTGGTGCTCGCGCACGGCCTGCTCGAGGTCGTCGACGACCCCGAGCTTGTGCTCGCCGCGCTGGCCGCCGCGGTCAAACCCGGCGGCGCGGTCTCGGTGCTGGTGGCGAACCGTCACGCCGCGATCCTGCAGCGCGCGCTGGCCGGACGGCTCGGCGAGGCACGGGAGCTGCTCGCGTCCGGAAGCGGCGTGCTGGGTGGCGGCCGGGAGACCGTGCTGCGACGCTTCGACGCCGAGGCGCTGCGGGCGCAGCTCGTCGCGGTGGGACTCGAGGTGACCTCCCTGCAGGGCGACGGTGTCGTGGCGGACTTCGTGCCGGGCGGAGTGCGGGAAGAGGACCTGGCGGAGTTCGAGCTGGCGGCCGCGTCGGTGTCTCCGCTGCGGGACATCTCCAGCCGGCTGCACCTCCTCGCCCGCCGCCCGGCCTGAGCCGCGTCCGGACACGCCATGAAAGGTCCTTTCCTGGCAAATTTCGCCAGGAAAGAGCCTTTCCTAGCACGCTGGACGCGGAACTGTCGGTGCCTCCGGCTAACGTGCCCGCAAGGTCGCCGGAGGGCGCCCCGCGCCCGACGGCGACTTCACCGTCGCGCGCCTCTTTCGGGCCGAAGGCCCCCGGAAACGTTTTGGCAGGGCGCTTGCATGGTCACCGCAGCGGATATCGACAACGTGCGCCCTGCCGGGGCGTTTCCGGTAGCGCGCGACAAATAGACACACCGTGGGGAGAAACGCTGAGCTGCCCGGCGGGATGGCCCGCTACCGGGTGACGACCGGGGCCACCAGTTGGCCCGACGACACCGGTTGCGGCCTGCTGCACGTCGACATGGACGCCTTCTTCGTGTCCTGTGAGCTGCGTACGCGGCCCGAACTGGCCGACAAGCCGGTGGTGGTCTCGGGTGGCGGTCCGAGGTCGGTCGTGGCGGCCGCGAGTTACGCGGCGCGTGAGTTCGGCGTCCGGTCGGCCATGCCGTTCTCGACCGCGAAGCGGCTCTGTCCACAGCTGATCTGCATCACCCCGACACCCGGGCTCTACGGCGAAGTGTCGAAGGGTGTCATGGGGGTCTTCCGCGAGCTGACGCCGCTGGTGGAGCCGCTGAGCCTGGACGAGGCCTTCCTCGACGTCAGCGGGGCGCTCAGACGGCTGGACTCCTCACCCGCGCGGCTCGGTGCCTGGATCCGGGAGCGGGTGGCCGCCGACTTCGGGATCAGCTGCTCGGTCGGTGTCGCGAAGGTCAAGTTCGTCGCGAAGCTCGCGTCCGGGATGGCGAAACCGGACGGCATGGTCGTCGTCCCGGCGGCCGAGACGCTCGCGTTCCTGCGTCCGCTGCCCGTGTCGGCACTGTGGGGTGTCGGGAAGCGCACCGAGGAGCAGTTGCGGCAGCAGGGTCTCGACACGATCGCCGATGTCGCCGCGGCGCCGCTGCCCCGGCTGCGGCGCTCGCTCGGGCGGGCGCTGGGAGACCATCTGTACGCGCTGGCGAACGGGCACGACGACCGTGAGGTCGTGCCGGAGACACCCGACAAGTCGATCGGTGCCGAAGTGACCTTCGACGTCGATCTCCACGACCGCTCGGCACTCGGCCTGGAACTGCTCCGGCTGTCGGAACGCGTCGCCGCCACCTTGCGCCGCCGGGGGCTGCGCGGGCGGACGGTGTCGATCAAGGTCCGGTTCGCGGATTTCAAGACGATCACCCGGGCCAGGACAACCGCCGTCGGAGTGGATGTGGCCCGCGACATCCACCGCACCGCCGTCGAACTCCTCACCGAGCACGCGCCGACGGGCGCAGTCCGCCTGATCGGCGTAAGAGTCGAGGGGTTGCACACGGAGAGTGATGGAGAGCAGCTGGTTTTCGCAGCACCGGAACCCCGTTGGCGGGACGCGGAAGTGGCCGCCGACGTCGCGAGGTCGAAGTTCGGCGCCGCCGCGGTGCGGCCCGCGTCCCTGCTGACCCCCCGTGACCAGTGACATCGGCCGCTCGACCGTCTTCGAGAGAGCCGAGTCGGGTGGTTTCGGCCAATTCGATCCCTTCTGGATACGGGATCGGGTAGTCGGACGAGCGCGGGGCTCGTATCCTGGACAGAGACACCCCGCCTGGGGTTGTCTGTTGGGTCCATGACGTTGCGCGGCCCGGCGCCCGCGACAGCTGTGCCGGAGGAGGAAAGATGCCACTCTCCGAGCATGAGCAGCGGCTGCTCGATCAGATCGAGCGCGAGCTCTATGCCGAGGACCCCAAGTTCGCATCCACGGTGCGAGGCACCCGGTTGCGCCGCCCCGCCCGCCGACGGCGTATCCAGGGCGTTGCCCTGTTCGTAGTGGGCGTCGCACTGTTGGTGCTCGGCGTGGTGGTCAACATCCGGGTAGCCGAGATCCCAGTGATCAGCGTGCTCGGGTTCCTCGTGATGTTCTTCGGAGTCATGATGGCCGTCACATCGATTCGGCACGGAGCCGAAACGGAAGGCGGTAAGGACAGCGGTGGCCCGGGCGCCGGCGGAGGTGGCGGCGGAAAGTCGTCCCCGCGCCGAAGCTCGTTCACCCAGCGCATGGAAGAGCGCTTCCGCCAGCGCTTCGAGGAGCAATAGCTCTCACACACGCGAACATGCCGACGGGGCGCTGCCCCGTCGGCATGTTCGCGTTGTCGTGCGCGGAGGACGCTGAGGCTCGTGAGTGGTGGTGACGGTTCTAGTCGACCTTCACACCTTCCCTAAGTACATGATGGCCCCCTTCCTTGCGCCTGGCGCAAGGAAGGGGGCCATCATGTACTTCACCCCAGAGCTTACTTGCCTCGCCTCAGCGACCGCGGGAACAGGCGGCCCTTCCACGACATGGGCGCGTTCCGCTTAAGGCTCTTGCGAACCTCGGCGAAGGCCGGGCCCAGTTCGTCGTCGCTCGCCGGCTGGTCGGAGTACCAGGACGTCTCCACGACGCCGATGACCGTCCGCAGGCCGGAGCGGCCCTCCTCGTCCAGACGGTGCTTCTCGGCGACTTTCCGGCCCGCCACGCGCACCGTGTCGCCGTCCGAGAGCGGCAGCCCCCGGTCCGCGCATTCGTCCATCAGTTCGCGCCACGCCGCGTCGGCGGCGTCGGGGGAGTGGGACGCGATCTTCTGCAGCCGCAGCCGTCGCTTGATCTCCCGGATCGCCGTCGGCGTGCCCAAGCCGCCGAGCACGACCACCAAGATCAGCGCGAACCACCACGACACCCACGCCGCCAGGAACGCGAACGCCGCCACCCACAGCCCGATCGCGATCAAAGGCAGCCAGTTCGCGACGTTCGGGTTGTCCAGGAACCCGTCGTCTGCACGCGCCGATGCGGGCGAATCAGGGGATCGGGACGGTTTCGAGCGCATGAGCGCCCGGTATCGCAAGCGGGAGCGCACGATCGCGACCACGGTGAGCGCGGCCGCCAAGCCACCGAGGATCCCGGCGAGGATGGCGGGCCACAGCGGCTCCTCCTCCTGCTGACCACCGGTGTCGCCCGCGCCCTGGTCCGCGCCCGGGTCACGCGGGGTGCCGGTGGCGGGGGCGCTCGACGCCGGCGCTGTCGGCACTTCCTGGGTGTCGTTGGTCGTGGAGCTGCTGGTGTCGGTCTGCAGATACGGCGGGACGACCGCGCGGCCGTCGACCAGCGGGGTCGGGTCGAAACTGACCCAGCCCTTCTGCTGGAAGAAGACTTCGACCCACGCGTGCGCGTCCTCGGAGCTGATCGAGAGGTGATCGCCCTTCGGGGTGCCGGAGGTGAAACCGATGGCGACCCGCGACGGGATGCCGATCGACCGCAGCATCACGGCCATCGCGGACGCGAACTGCTCACAGAAGCCGCGTTTGCCGTTGAGAATGAAGTCGGCGAGCGCGTCGGGATCCTTGGCGTCGGCGGTCTTGGTGTCGTACACGAAGCCGTTCTGCGCGGTGAAGAACGACCAGATCGCCTGGGTCTTGTCGAAGTTGTTGGACTCGTTGTCCGTCAGCTGCTTGGCCTTCGCGGCCACCCGGGGGTCGACGCGGTCGATTTGGACGAACTGCGGCGGTACTTCGGCGAGCCGAGCGTCGTCGAGCCGGAGTTCCTCCTTCGAGGGTTCCTTGATCGACGCCGTCTCGGTGTAGGCGGGCGCGTTCTGCTTCGTCGTGGTGAACACGGCGCCGCCGACCGGGTCGTACAGCCAGTTGTCGGCGAGTCCGGTGAGCGTCCGCGGCGCACCGTAGATCGGCAGCCAGTTGTCGACCCAGTTCGTGGGCTCGATCCGGATCTCACGCGCGGGTCCGACGCCGTCGTCGCCCGGCGCGGGCGGGAGCCCCTGGTTGGCCTGCACCCCCTGCTGGGCGCGGCCGTTCTGCGCCAGCCCCCAGCCCTTGTTCGGGGTATAGGTGTCGAGGGTGAACGCGCGCAGCAGCCGTTTGTCCGCGCCCATCCCGTAGACCTTGAACAGCTCCACGTTCTCGCCCTGGTCGAGCAGGCCGCGCAGCTGCGTGAACGGCTCGACGCCGAAGCCGCCCGCTCCGCCGCGGCCCGAACCGGTTCCGCCGGGGAGGCTGCCGACCGTGCCGATGCCGGTGACCGCCGTACCGATGACCAGGCCCATCGCGATCGCGGCGGCCACCACACCGACGGGGGCGGACAGGGTGCTCGCCGAGTTCCCCAGGCCGGGGGCGTCCCGGTTGCGCCAGCGGCGATGCCGATGGTTGCCGTCGACGGCGAGCAGGGCGGCGAACGCGGCCGCGCCGAGCAGGAACGTCCACCACGGCAGCATGTCCTCGGCCAGCGCGGCGGGAACGGCGTAGACGCACAGCAGGACCAGGCCGGTCGCGGCGGGCGCGGCGGCGGCCACCGCGAGGGTGTCGACGAGCACCGCGACCAGGCCGATCGCGATGGTGACCAGGCAGAGGATGGGCGGCGTGCCCTCGACCGGCGGCAGGCCGACGCGGATCTGTTCGGCCGACGCGGCGAGGACGCCACGCAGTTCTTCGAGCGCGTCCGGGCCGGGGATGATCTTCAGGATGCCGCTGGTGGTGAACGCCCCGGTGATCAGGAACAACAGCACCAGCAGCTGCGCCAGCCCGACGACGATGGTCGGCGCGCGCAGCGAGCGCAGAGCGAGTCCGGTGGAGGCGATCAGCACCACCGCGACCAGCAGATAGCCGAACCACGCCCAGCCGGTGACGACACCGGTGAGCGAGGTGGAGGCGAACAAGGTGGCGAGGCCGGCGGCGACCGGTGCGAGCACACTGCTCGTCCAGACCGGCGGTGCCTCCGGACGGGGTTTCGGAGTGTGCTGGCGGGGCGGCGCGGTCGTGGTCACAGGCCACCTCCGATCAGGGTGCCGCGGCGGGCGGCCGTCTGGCACAGCTCGGCCCAGACCTGCTGCATGGGCGACCCGGGCCCGGCGACGACGACGCCCCAGCCCGCGGCGCGCAGCAGTGCCGCCGATTCTTCGGTGGCGGCGGCCCGGGTTTCGGGCCGGTTGACGCCCGAGGACCAGCCGGGGGTGTCGAGCAGCACGGCGAGGCTCCGGATCCCGCGCGGGCGGTACCGGGACAGCTCGTGCACGGATTCGTTGCCGACGGTGCCGAGCACGGCGATGAGTTCCTGTCCTTCGGCCGGGTCGTGGCCGAGGGTGATGTCGCGCTGGTGCGCGGGCTGGAGCGCGGCGAGGACGTCGAGCACGACGTTGTCGTAGTGCTCGCCACCCTCACCAGGGGTGTCGGCCAGGGTCTGGCCGTGTTCGGTGATCAGCCGGACGCGGTGCCCGGAGCGGCGCAGGTGCAACCCCACGGAAGCGGCGAACGAGACGGCCCATTCGAGGCTCGCGGCGGGTCCGGTGCCGTGGTGCGCGGCCGCGCGGTGGTCCAGCAGCACCGTGGTGCCGCCGCGCCACGGCCGTTCCTCGACGCGGACCATGATCTCGTCGCGGCGGGCGGTCGAGCGCCAGTGGACCTTCCGCAGGTCGTCGCCCTGGCGGTACTGCCGCACGATCACGTCGGCCTCGCCCTGCCCGGCGTGCAGGCGGATGCTGCCGTCGTCACCGGCGCCGATACCCGCCCCGCTGGGGAGACCCCACAGGCCGACCACCTTCGGCACGACGACCAGCCGCGAATGCCCGATCAGCTCACGTTCGAACTCGCACAGCCCGAACGGGTCGGTGATCGTCGCCCGCAGCGGGCCGACCTGCTGGATGCCCCGCAGCACCGGCTGAAGCGGGTATCGCAGTGCGACGCGCCGGTCGTGGGGAAGCCGTTCGACGACGAACCGCGGTCGCGAACCCAGCGCGTAGGGCACCCCGTCTTCGAGGAGCACTTCCCCCGCCGGAAGCCTGCCGTCACGCCAGAGCTCGAGCTGGACCTCACCGGGCGAGCCGACCGAGACCCGTTCCGGGCGCAGCGCGCGCGCCGCGCCCAGCCGCAGCCGGGTCGCCGAGATGAAGAAGGCGACCAGGAGCGGCAGAGCGACGACGAACACCGCGACCCGCAGCAGGTCCCGTTCGTTGAGCACGAACGAGCACACCGCCGCGGCGACGCCGGCGGCGAGGAGACAGCGGCCGCGTGTGGTCAGGCCGGACAGAGCACGCAGCATGGCCCCGTTTTCCTTCTACTCAGCGGTGGTTCGAGCCCTGCGGGACGGGAACCCGGTGCAGGATCGCGCGGACCACGTCGGTGGCCGAACGGCGGGCGGCGTGCGCCTCGGTGGTGAGCACCAGGCGGTGCGCCAGCACCGGGACCGCGACCGTGTGCAGGTCGTCCGGGACGACGAACTCCCGGCCCGAAAGCGCGGCCTGCGCGCGGGCGGCGCGTACCAGCTGCAGGGTCGCCCTCGGCGACGCGCCGAGGCGGATCTCCGGCACCTGCCGGGTCGCCGACACCAGTTCGACGGCGTACCGGCGGACCTCCGGCGACATGTGCACCGACCGCACCGTCTCGATCAGCCGCTGCACCGAGTCGCGGTCGGAGACCGGCTCGAGATCGGCCAGCGGGTTGTGCCCGGCGTGCTCGTCGACCATGGCCAGTTCGGCCTGCTGGTCGGGGTAGCCGATGGACACCCGCGCGGTGAACCGGTCCCGCTGAGCCTCGGGCAGCGCGTAGGTGCCCTCCATCTCGATCGGGTTCTGGGTGGCGATCACCATGAACGGCTCTTCGAGGTGGTACGTCGAGGTGTCGACGGTGACCTGGTGCTCTTCCATGCATTCGAGCAGCGCCGACTGCGTCTTCGGCGAGGCACGGTTGATCTCGTCGCCGACCACGATGTTCGCGAACACCGGACCGGGCCGGAACTCGAACCCGCCGCTCTGCCGGTTGTAGATGGACACCCCGGTGACGTCACTGGGCAGCAGGTCGGGGGTGAACTGGATCCGGCTCACGGTGCAGTCGATCGAGCGGGCCAGCGCCTTCGCCAGCGAGGTCTTGCCGACCCCGGGGACGTCCTCGACGAGGAGGTGGCCTTCGGCGAGCAGGGTCACGAGCGCGATGCGGATGACTTCGGGTTTGCCGACCAGTACCCGCTCGACGTTGGCGGCGATCCGCCGCGCCGTCTCGTGCAGTTCGTCCAGCGACGCTCTGCCCTCGCGGCCGTTCTGCCGGCCGCTCACCGAGCCGGCGGCCGTGGGGTACGGCTCGTGCCCGGTTGCCTGCTCGCCCTGCTGTTCGCCGGGCGTCGCAGACTGGATTCTCGACGTCACTCGACCTCCTGATGCCACGTGGCTGGATGTCCGCTGGGTCTGCTGAAGGCAGCTCTTCCTCACTCGAGTAGTCCCCCGAGCAGCGGTCAGCCTCCCACGAAGTGTGTCAAACTCGGGCGAACTCGCGGGGGGAACCCCGCCAACCCCAGTCGATGACTCTGTGCAACCAGAGACCTTACCTCGATCGTGTGAGGTGAGCGCGTTTTTGGGTGCTCCCGCTGACACGGGGTTTTGTCGTATGCTCCGATGCGAGGTCGCTCGACTACGGAGAGGCGTAACCGCATATGAGCGAGGTGAGTTCCGCCAAAACCCGGTTCGATCTGAGCGGGTTCGCGGTCGCCCCGGAGCTGGCGGCCGACGCCCATGTGAAGATCTCCGCCCTGCAGGACGTGGTCGGCCAGATGGTCCGCGAGGCCAAGGTGCTCGGCCGCACCGTTCCCCTCGGCGGGGGATACGCGGACGAGGTCGGCCGGTTCATGGCGCAGTACGGAATCGGCGCCGACGGCTCCGCGGTCGAGGCGCTCACGGCGTTCGGCAAGGAACTCGAGGCGCTCAAGAACCGGATCGAGAAGGCACTGGCCCGCTACACCCGTCAGGATGAACAAGCGGCGGCGGACGTGGACTGTGTCGGCGGCTGAACCCATGAGTCCCCGCCTCCTCGGCTTCAGCGCCCTCATCGTCCTCGCGGTGTCCGCCTGTGGGCAAGGGGCCGCGGGCCAGGCGCAGGCCCCGAATACCAGACAGGTGGCCGTCGGCGGTTCGACCGCGGGCACGGTTCCGCCCGCCAAGCTGGATCCCTGTGCGCTGCTCGGCCCCGCGGAGCGGTCGAGCGCCGGGGTGAACGTGCTCGGCGTCCCGAAGGAGATCAACGGCGCCCGCGCCTGCGACTGGACGGTGCCCGCCACCTTCGGCGTCACCATCACCGTGGACGAGCGGAACGGCCTGGCCGACCTCGAGATCGCGCGCAAGACCGCCACCAAGACCAAGATCGGCGACCGGGACGCGCTCAAGGTCGCGGACAAGAAGGCCGCCGACGGGACCTGTGCGGTCCTGCTCGGCATGGGGGAGAAGGCGAGCGTCCAGATCGACGTGAGCAACACGGACTTCACCGACACCCCGCTCGCCTGCGAGCGCGCGGTGACGGTGGCGGGACTGGCCGAACCCAAGCTGCCTTAGGAGAGCAAGCCGTGCCTGATGGAGAGATGCCGGGACGCGAGGTCCCCGTCGCGGCCACGCGGTACGAGGCCTACAGCCACGAGGCGCTGGCCGCCGAGGTCGAAGCAGGCAACGATCCCGAGGCGGCGGGCGGTATCGGCGCCGCCTGGGACGCCCTCGCGCGGCGTATGCACGACGCGACGTCCGAGCTGGCCGGGTTGATCGGCAGCAGCGAGGAGAACTGGCGCGGGGAAGCGGGCGACGCGCTCCGCGGCGTGCTGGCGACGGCGTCCGGCTGGCTGACCTGGTCCGCCGATCTCTCGTCCGCGCTCGGACAGGCGATCTCCGGGCAGGCCGAGGTCGCGGCGCGAGCCCGCGCGGACATGCCGCCGCCGGTGGACTTCGATCCGGGCGCGATGATCCGCGGTGCCGCCGCCGGCGGAAACCTGCTGGCACTCGCGGCGCTCGCCGACGAGATGGAGGCGCGCCGCGCGGAGGCCGAAGAGGCCAGGCGCAAGGCCGTCGACGTGATGAACAACCGCGACGCCTCACTGCATTCGCTGACCCCGCGAATCTCGTTCGGGAAGCCGCCCGAGCTGGGGCGGTCTTGATCCGGGTTTCCGCGTCGGCGTTCGACGTCCTCTGGTCCGACCTCGGTCACGCCGCCCCGCCGTGGCCGCTGGCCGTCCGCAGCGTCGGCGGCACGGAAGCGGAACGCGCCGAGATCCGCGGCGCGGTCTACGAAAATCTCGCCGAACGAGGCCTTTATGACGGGAGCCGGCTCGACGCCGCGCTGGAAGCGCGACTGGACCTGCTTGCCCATGCCGAGGTGTATGTCGAATGCGAGGCGCTGGCCGACATGACGGCCGAAGCCCCGTTCCGCGCGGTCGCGGCCGCGCGGGGGCGGCACGGCGTACTGGCCACCCAGCCCGAGCAGACCATCGCGCTTTCCGGGATCGGCGACGGTGAGGTGTTCGCCGCGATCGTCGACGTCCTGCCGGAGCTGCGGCCGGGCCCCGGCTACGGGATCAGCCTGCCCGCGGCGCGCTTCGGCGGGGAGATGGAGGATCCGCTCTTCGCCGACGGCCGGCGATCGTCGGCCTCGGACACTCAGCTGCGCGAGGTGCTCGCCATCCAGGCGCGGCCGGTCTACAGTGCCGGCCAGTTCACCGTGCGGACCCGTGACCGCGACGGCCGGACACGCCGGGCGGGCGGGCTGACCTGGTTCGACACCGACGTCGGCGCGTACTGCGCGGCGCGGACCGGGGGACGCGGCGGACAGGCTTGGGTGAACGTGTCCCCTGTGGACGGTCCACGGCTCGCGACGCGACTGGCTTCACTGCTGGATCCGGACCGCTAAGTTGTGACGAGTCGACGACCCGAGGGGGGTTTCGGAATGATAGTGCCGTTCGGTGGCCACGTGCGCGATCCGCAGGAGTGGATGCGCGAACAGGAACAACGCAGCGCCGCTCTGCTGGCCAAGGCGGAGCAGGCGAAAGCCGAGCTGGAGAACAACGTCGTCACCATGAGCAGCCCGGACCGGCTGGTCACCGTGACGGTCAACCCCGGCGGCGGCCTGACGTCACTCGCCCTGTCCCCGCAGGCGCAGGAACGGCCGCCCGCCCAGCTCGCGTCGCTGATCATGAGCACCTACCGCAAGGCGACGACGAAGGCCGCGGACCGGACCCTGGAGATCATGGCCGGGCTGACCGGCGAGGATTCCGACGCGGTCGACTTCATCAAGAGCACCCTGCCGCCGAGGGAGGAACCGCGGCCCACCGAGGAACCGGACGACTCCGCACGGTTCGGCGTCCCAGCCGAGCCACCCTCTGGGCCGCCCGCGAAACCCCGGCCGCCCCGCCCCGCGTCCGATGAGGACGACGGCGAAGACTTCCAGCACGTCGACTGGACCGGCCGCTCGTGAGCGGGCCGGGATACGGTGTCTCGCCGGAACGCCTCAAGGCGCACGCGGACCAGGTCTCCGATCTAGCCGACCGGATCCGGGACGCGGCCTCGGCGGCGACCCAGGCCGGGATGGGCGGTTTCCAGGGGTACGGCCTGCTGTGCGCGGTGCCCGTCGGTGGCGTCCTGCAGCTGGCCCAAGGCGACGCGGACGAGCTGATGACCAGCGCGGCGAACCTCGGTGACGCGTTGTCCGAAGCGCTGAAGAAGGCGGCTACGGACTACACCAAGATCGACGACGACGCGGCGCAGCTCGGCCGGGACCTGGGGAAGAAGCTGTGAGCGAAGACCTGATCGCCAAGAAGGAAGACAAATCCGAGCCGTTCAAGGGTGGAGGCGTTTTCGACAGCGGCTCCAGTGTCGTCGGTGACCTCTACAAAGGATGGAAGGGCGAAGATCTCGACGCGTTCGCGGTCGCGATGGACGGCGTCTCCTTCGGACTGGACGTTTTGTCGATGGTCCTGAACCCGCTCGGTGAGCTGGTGAAGGCCGGTGTCGGCTGGTTGATGGAGAACCTCGACTTCATCCGCGAACCGCTGGAAATCCTCACCGGCGATCCTGATCTGGTCCAGCAAGCGGCACAAACCTGGAACAATATCGCGACGGAGCTCGAAGCCGTGGCAGGTGATTACGAAAGCGCCCTGTCCGCGACATCCGGGTGGGATGGCGACGCGGCTATCGCTTACCGCCGCGTCGCGTTGCAGTACACCCAATCCCTGCGTGACGTCGCCACCGAAGCGAAGGATTCGGCGCAGTGGATCACCACCGGGGGAATGGTGGTGGCGACGGCGCGAGCGTTGATCTTCGACATCATCGCGACCTTCATCAGCGACGTCATCACGAGGGCGCTCCTGGCCCTCGCCTCTTCCTGGTTCACCTTGGGCGGCTCAGTCGCGGCGTTCACCGCGAGCATCTTCGCCGACGCGGTCAAGGTCATGGCGAAGATCCAGAAGAAGCTCGGCAAGCTGCTCGGCGCCATCCAGAAGTTCGTGAAGCGGTTCGAAGCTTCGAGCGAGCGAGCCCGTGAGGCGGCGCGGGCGCTGGGACGGAAGTCTTCGGAGCTGGGGCGCGAGGCGAACAAGGCGATCAAGGCCAGCGACAAGACGCTGGACAGTCTCAAGGGCGACAACCTCAAGTACCTCCGTGGTGCGAAAGACCGGATGGAGAACACCACCTGGGGCAAGGTCGCTGACAACACCGGTCTCAAGGTCGCCAAGGAAGCCGGAAAGGCGGCCGCTGCGGACTACAACCAGTACGACGGTGGTTCCTCCGAGCGCGGCAGGGTCGTACCTCCCAAGACCGGCCGGATCAGCGGCTCGCTCGACGACGATGGCTGATCGCTCGGCGAGTACCGGTCGGACCCGCTGGTGGCCGCAAGGTGTGATGGGCGCCATCGGCGTGATCCTGACGTTATGGCTCGTGTTCTCTCTGCAGTGGGTGGTCGGCTTCGAGCCGTGGGGCACGCTCACCCGGGCTGGTACCGCTCAGGTCGAGCGCTGCCAGAGGAACGCGGTCCACTTGTGGCTGACGTATTCGTGCCAGGTGGAAGTCCGATGGGACAACGTTCCCCAAGGCGGAGAACAGGTCTCGACGACGGCGGTCACCTCGGTTTCCGCGCTTGCGGGCAGCGTGCCGGTCGAGGAGTACAAGTACCGGAAGAAGAACAGTTCGCGCGGGGGATCTTCCGTCGTCCCCGTGGATCGGCCGTTGTGGCCGGTCGCCGACGGTTGGTGGATCCTTCTCGTCTTCGTGAGCGTGATCCCCGGCTGGATGGCGGGATTCTGGGTGGGTGATCGCCTCGGCCGGTTGCTGCCCGAACCGACGGAGAAACCCAAGGATTGGCGCGGCGTCGGCCGTCGCGCCACGCCCGGGATGAACGGACGCCGCCGGAAGCGCGGACGCCGCTGACCAGGTATCGGTAGTGGCCTGCCCGTGAAGGACTCCTCGAAGTACATGAAGGCCCCCTTCCTTGCGCTAGGCGCAAGGAAGGGGGCCTTCATGTACTTCACGCGAACGAGGCCACCGGAGCCGAGACTGGTGTCCTTTGTCGACATGTCGTCGGATGAACCGACGTCACCCTCCACAATGTCCCCCACCACGCTCCACCGGATTCCCCACTTTCACCCCCACTTCGCCCCACAGCAGGGTTCCGGCTGCCGATAACCGGACGCATCAGGCATGGATGAGGTTGCTTCGATGCCCGCCCAGGGGGATCTTGGCCACCGTCCCCCACCGGCCCCCCACCTGGCCCCACCTGGCTGACCAGCGAAAACGTCTGACACGACGGAGTGGTGGCGGCTTTTGTCGCGTTGACTGTGGTGAAAAGTGGGGTACGGTGGTGCGCAGTGGGGCAGAAGGGAGCCCCGTGGCCGACCCTGGTTGCCCGCAGCCGGGATCGGTAGGGAGGTGGAGCCGATGTTCCTCGGCACCCACACCCCGAAACTGGACGACAAAGGGCGGCTCACGCTGCCCGCGAAGTTCCGCGACGCGCTCGCCGGTGGGTTGATGGTCACCAAGGGGCAGGATCACTGTCTCTTCGTCTTTCCCCGGGCCGAGTTCGAGCAGATGGCGAGGAAGGTCGCCGACGCCCCGTTCACGAACGAGGCGGTCCGGGCCTATCAGCGTTATCTCTTCGCCGGGACGGATGAACAACGCCCGGACGGGCAAGGACGTATCGCGATCGCGTCCGAGCTCAGGCGGTACGCCGGGTTGAACAAGGAGTGCGTGGTGATCGGAGCGATCACCAGGTTGGAGATCTGGGATGCCCAGGCGTGGCAGGGCTACCTGGACGAACACGAGGACAGCTACGCGAAGGCTCGAGAGGAAGTTCTGCCGGGCGTCTTCTAGACGTGACCGAAGAAGCACCCACGCCGTCGGGGGGCGCGGGTTCCTGCTTCGGACACGCGGAAAACCGTCCACACGGATGCCGTGAGGCCTCTGTCCGCTCAGTGGCCCTGGTACACCTTCCCCGGTACCAGGTCAGCAGGCGGGCGGACAGGGACCTGACGGCATCCGGCATCTTCCCCGGCACGACACGAAAGGGGGAAGACATGGCAGACGAACACGAGCACGTTCCGGTGCTGCTCAAGCGCATCGTCGAACTGTTCGCGCCGGTCTTCTCCGACCGCGAGGCCGTGCTGGTCGACGCGACCGTCGGACTGGGCGGTCATTCCGACGCGCTGCTCACCGAGTTCCCCGCACTGCGCCTGGTCGCACTCGACCGTGACCCCAACGCACTGGAACTTTCCGCGCAACGGCTCGCGAAGCACGGTGATCGCGTCGACTTCGTGCACGCCGTCTACGACGAGATGCCGTCCGCGCTGCAAGGTCTCGGACTGTCCAGAGTGGACGGAATCCTGTTCGACCTCGGGGTCTCCTCGATGCAGCTGGACCGGGCCGAACGCGGTTTCGCCTACTCCAAGGATTCCCCGCTCGACATGCGGATGGACCCGACCACCGGGATCACCGCCGCCGACGTGCTCAACACCTACGCACCCGGCGAGCTGATCCGGATCCTGCGCGACTACGGCGAGGAACGATTCGCCCAGCGGATCGTCAAAGCCGTTGTGGCGGAACGGGAGAAGGAACCCTTCACGCGGAGCGGACGGCTGGTGGAACTGCTGTACGACGCGGTCCCCGCGGCGAGCAGGCGCACCGGCGGCCATCCGGCGAAGCGCACTTTCCAGGCGCTGCGGATCGAGGTCAACGGCGAACTGGAAGTGCTGCGGCGGGCGATGCCGCGGGCGCTGTCCTCACTCGCCGTCGGCGGCCGCATCGTCGTGGAGTCCTATCAGTCCCTCGAGGACAGGCTGGTCAAGCAGGCCTTCGCGGAACTGGCGAAATCCCGGACGCCCGAAGGGCTTCCGGTGGAACTACCGGGCCACGGCCCGGAACTGAAACTGCTCACCAGAGGGGCCGAGAAGGCCGGCGAGGCGGAGACCGAACACAACCCACGGGCCGCCTCCGTGCGGCTGCGAGCCGCCGAACGGATCGGAGACCGAGCACGATGACCGCTCCCGCGAAGTCCCGCGGCCGCCGGGGTGCACCGGCGCCCGGACGGCGTGCCCGCGCGACCAGCACGGTCGACGAGACGCCGGAAACCGCCGCACCGGGCACCACGCCGCCCAGCCGCGCCTCCCGTGGCCGGACGTCGGCGGCCGAACGCGCCTACGCCCGCCGCGCCCAGCGCGCCGATCTGCTGCAGCGCGACCAGCGGCGCAACCGTCCCGACGCCGAAGGCGGCGCGGGCAAGGAAGAGCCGGGGAAGAAGCTCAAGCTGCGGTGGCCGCGCTCGCGCGCCTCGTTCGTGCTGATGATGATGGGCATGCTGGCCGTCGGCGTGGCGTGCACGCTGTGGCTGACCACGCAGGCCATCGCCGACTCGTACCGGCTCGAACAACTGCGCACGGCCAACGCCGGGCTCGCCGAGGCGAAGGAACGGCTGCAGCGCGAGGTCGCGAAGGCCGAGTCGCCCGCTTCACTGGCGCCCAAGGCCAGGGAACTGGGCATGGTGCCCGGCGGCGACCCCGCGCACATCGTGGTCGGCCCGGATGGACAGTCCACTGTGGTCGGTGAGCCGAAGAAGGCACAAGGGGAGGCGCCCCCGGTCTCGGCCGCGCCGCCGCCTCCCGCCGAGGGCACCCAACAGGGCGGGTTGATCGAGGGCGACCAGCCCGCTGTCCCACAGGAGAACGCGGAACCCCAGGCGCAAGGAGGTCAGTGATGTCACCCGGCCGTCCGGCACAGGCCAGGACCCGGTCGGCGGGCAGCGCGCGGCGGACCTACGCCGCCGGGACTCGCCGTGCCACCGCCCGGCGGGGCAACGGGGGACATCCGAGCCGGTTCACCGGTGTGCGGATCCTGCTGATCGTCGTGATGGTGCTCGCCGGCCTCAAACTGGTGCAGGTGCAGTGGTTCGAGGCAGGCGCGCTGTCCGAGGCGGCGGAGCGGCAGCGGGCATCGGTGATCGAAAGTCCCGCGCAGCGCGGGTCCATCCTGGACCGCAACGGGACGAAGATCGCGTTCAGCATCGAGGTGCGGACGCTCGCGGTGAGCCTGAACTGGCTGCACAAGACGATGGACGAAGCCGCCGCGAAGAATCCCGCCAAGGGCAAGACCTTCGAGACGGAGGTCGCGGGCGCGGCGAAGCTGATCGCGGCCAAACTGCCGGGCGTGATCACCGAGCAGGAGCTGCTGGACAAGTTCCACAAGCCGGACGCGTTCACCTACCTGGTCCATGACATCGAACCGTCGGTCGCCGACTCCATTGTCAAGGCATACCCCTGGATCAGCGTCGAGAAGCGCTCGAAGCGGGAGTACCCCGGCGACTCGGTGGGGGCGAACATCATCGGCTACGCGAACTGGCGTACCGACGACAAGGACGTCTCCAAGCACAACCTGCACGGCGGCTACGGCCTCGAGGCTTCACGGGACAACGATCTCGCCGGAACGCCGGGCCGCAAGATCGTCAACACCCGGAACGGCAACGACAACCTCGTCATCCCCGGTACCGAGCGGGACATCCAGAACGCCGTCCCCGGTTCGGATCTGCAGCTGACGATCGACACCGATCTGCAGTACGAACTGCAGCGGCAGCTGAGCGAGTACGTCGCCAAGTCGCGGGCCAAGGGTGGCCAGGCGGTCATCATGGACTCGAAGACCGGCGAGGTCTACGCGCTGGCCAACGACAAGACGGTCAACCTCAACGACCCGGCTTCCCGCAGCGAAACCGAGAACCTGAACAACCGCGCGGTGACCACGCCGTTCGAACCCGGTTCGGTGAACAAGATCGTCACCGCCGCCGGCGCGATCGACGACGGCATCACCACCCCGGAGGCGTCGATCCCGGTGCCGGGTTCGCTGCAGGTCGCGGACAAGGTCGTCAAGGACGCCTGGATCCACGGCACGCAGCAGTTCACCACCACCGGCATCTTCGCGAAGTCGTCGAACGTCGGGACCCTGTTGCTGGCGCAGAAACTCGGTGAAGACCGCTACGCCGACCTGCTCAAGAAGTTCGGTCTCGGCCAGCGCACCGGTCTCGGTCTCCCCGGTGAGAGCCCGGGCGTCGTACCGCCGCGCAACCAGTGGTACGCCACGACCTTCGGCAACCTGCCGATCGGGCAGGGGCTTTCGATGACCGTCGTGCAGATGGCCGGGATGTATCAGGCCATCGCGAACGACGGGCTGCGCGTGGAACCGCGGGTCGTCAAGGCGAAGGTCAATCCCGACGGCACCGTCGTCCCCGAACCGGCGCCGAAGACCGTGCAGGTCATCAGCCCGCAGGCGGCGAAGACCGTGCGCGAAATGATGCGCGCCGTGGTGCAGAGCGGCAGGGGGCTGCAGAGCGGCACCGGGCCGAAGGCGGCCCTGGAGGGCTACCAGGTCTCGGGCAAGACGGGCACCGGCCAGCAGGTCGACCCGCAGACGAAGACGTACAGCAATCACCTGTACAACATCACCTTCGCCGGGATCCTGCCCGCCGACAAGCCGCGGTTCGTGGTCGGTATCCGGCTCGATGCCCCTGACGCCTCACTGCCGGGCGGAGGCTCGGCCGCGCCGCTGTTCCACTCGATCGCCGCCTACCTGACGCAGCGGTTCCAGATCCCGCTTTCGGATGGTCCGGCGCCTCAGGTCCCGCTGGTGCTTTCCTAGGCGCTGTCGAAGGGACGACTTTCTTCACACGCGTGCTAGGAAAGGTCCTTTCCTTGCAAAATTCGCAAGGAAAGGACCTTTCCTAGCGTTCGGCGAGGGTGCCGCGAGACCGTCAAGGCTCCCTTCGCGTGGCCACCGCCGCGGCGCTCGTAGCTGTCTGTGAACGGGCCCCTGCCCTAGGACACCGCCCGAAAAGCCCGGCCCGCGCCTTTCCGAAGTCCTCAAGCGACAGTCGGAAGCCCTTGCGTGCCAAGGAGAGCTCACCGCACCCATTACCACGAGCATGATCACCGCGCTCACACCCCGCACCGCTTCGGTCACCCGAATGCCACGCCGGTAACCTCCTTTGCTGTGTCGGTGCCTACTTCAGATCCCCGCAGCGGTCCCGCCGTCGAAAGCGGGTCCGGCGCGACGGCTGCCCAGGTCCCGGACAGCCCGGTCAAGGCCGTCGCCGCACCCCCTCGTCCGGCCAGGATCCAGCCGATGCCGCTGGGCACGCTGCTCGCCAGGGCGGGCGCGCGGCTCGTGGTGGGCGGTGACGACTATCCGGCCGCGGCCGAGCTGACGGTCACGGGCAGCACGCTGCGCGCCCAGCACGTCCTCCCCGGTGACCTCTTCGCCGCGCTTCCCGGCGCCCGCGCCCACGGCGCGGACTTCAGCGACCAGGCCATCGCCGCCGGAGCGGCCGCCGTGCTCACCGACGAGGCCGGTGCCGAGCGCCCGGTGCTCCGCGACGCCGGTGTGCCGATCCTCGTGCACCCGGACCCGCGGGCCGCCCTCGGCGAGATCGCGGCCTGGATCTACGGCGAGCCCTCGCTGGCGCTGTCGGTGCTCGGGATCACCGGGACGTCGGGCAAGACCACGACGTCGTATCTGGTCGACGCCGGGCTCAAGGCGGCCGGGCTCACCACGGGGCTGATCGGCACGGTCGAGACCCGGATCGCGGGGGAGCGGCTCGCGAGCGGGTTCACCACCCCCGAGGCGCCGGATCTGCAGGCCCTGCTCGCCGTCATGGTGGAGCGCGGCGTCACGCACGTGCCGATGGAGGTCTCCAGCCACGCGCTGGCGCTGGGCCGCGTCAACGGCACGCGCTTCGCGGTCGGGGCCTTCACCAACCTCTCCCAGGACCACCTGGACTTCCACAAGGACATGGAGGAGTACTTCGCCGCCAAGTCCCTGCTGTTCGACGGCCGCTCCACCGCCGAGGTGGTCGTCGTCGACAGCGCCTGGGGGCACGCGCTCCTGACCCCGCACACGGTGACCGTCTCCACCGAGCCGGGCACGGACGCGCAGTGGCGCGCCACCGACCTCACACCCACCCTGGCGGGGGAGCAGACGTTCACCCTCCACGGTCCCGAAGGCCTCACCGTCCCGGCGAAGATCCCGCTGCCGGGTGAGTTCAACGTGGCGAACGCGGTGCTCGCGGCGGCGATCCTCGACACCGCCGGTGTCCCGCTCGACGCCATCGTCGAAGGGCTCGCCTCGGTCGAGGTCCCGGGCCGGATGGAGCGGGTCTACCTCGGCCAGCCGTTCACCGCGGTGGTCGACTACGCGCACAAGCCCGCCGCGGTCGCGCAGGGCCTCGACGCGCTGCGTGCCCGCACCGACGGCCGGATCATCACCGTCCTCGGCTGCGGCGGCGACCGCGACACCGCGAAACGCCCGGTGATGGGCGAGGCGGCGGTCCGGCGCAGTGAGGTGCTGATCGTGACCGACGACAATCCGCGCTCGGAGGATCCGGCCGCGATCCGGGCGGCGATGCTGGCCGGTGCCCGCAACGCCGGACCGGCGCTGGGCGGCGAGATCCTGGAGATCGCCGACCGGCGCGAGGCCATCATCCACGCCGTCGAGCTCGCCCAGCCCGGCGACATCGTGCTCATCGCGGGCAAGGGCCACGAAACCGGCCAGGAGGTACAGGGTGTCGTGCACCCGTTCTCCGACCGGGACGAGCTCGCCTCCGCCATCCGCAGACGTCTGGAGACACAGTGATCGTGCTCAGCCTGGCCGAGATCGCCGCCATCGTCGGCGGCAGGCTGCACCGGACCGACGGCACCGCCGAGATCACCGGAAGCGTCGAATTCGACACCCGCGAGGTCACCCCGGGCGGCTTGTTCGTCGCGCTGCCCGGCGCGAAGGTCGACGGCCATGACTTCGCCGCGAAAGCCGTCGAGTCCGGCGCCGTCGCGGTGCTCGCGGGCCGTGAGGTCGACGCCCCGGCCGTGATCGCGCCGCCGGTGCCCGCCGGTGCCGCGCACGATCGCGCGTTCGCGCTGGTCGCCGACAAGGACGGGGCGGGCGCCGCGGTACTGGCCGCGCTGGCCAAACTCGCCCGGCACGTGGTCCAGAAGCTGTCCGGAGAGCACCTGACCGTCGTCGGGGTGACCGGCTCGTCGGGCAAGACCTCCACCAAGGACGTCATCGCCCAGCTGCTGGAGCCGCTCGGCCCGACGGTCGCGCCACCGGGATCGTTCAACAACGAGCTGGGCCACCCCTGGACGGCGCTGCGGGCCGACGCCTCGACCCGGCACCTGGTGCTGGAGCTGTCCACCCGCGGGCACGGCCACATCGCCGAGCTGGCGGCCATCGCGCCGCCGCGGATCGGGGCCGTGCTCAACGTCGGCACCGCGCACGTCGGCGAGTTCGGTTCCCGCGAAGGCATCGCCAAGGCCAAGGGCGAGCTGGTCGAGGCACTGCCGAGCGCGGAAGACGGCGGCGTCGCGATCTTGAACATCGACGACCCGCTGGTCGCCGCCATGGCGAGCCGCACGAACGCGCGCGTGGTGTACGTCGGCGAGAGCGCGTCCGCGCACGTCCGCGCCGCCGACGTCACCCTCGACGAGGAAGCGCGGGCGTCGTTCCGCCTGATCACCCCGTCCGGCGAAGCGCCGGTGAAGCTCCCGCTGTACGGCGAGCACCACGTCGGCAACGTGCTCAGCGCGGCCGCCGTGGCGCTGGAACTGGGCTCGACGACCGAGGAGATCGCGGCCCGCCTGTCGAGCCTCGAACGGCGTTCGGGACGCCGCATGGAGGTCACCACCCGGCCCGACGGCGTCACCGTGCTCAACGACTCGTTCAACGCCAACCCCGAGTCGGTGCGCGCCGCGCTCAAGGCACTCGCGTCGATGAGCACGGAGCGCCGTTCCTGGGCCGTGCTCGGCGTGATGGCCGACCTCGGCGCCGACGCGGTCGAGGCGCACGACAGCATCGGCAGGCTCGTCGTCCGGCTCAACATCGACAAGCTCGTCGTCGTCGGAGAGGCCGCCGCGGCCATGCACCAGGGCGCGCATCAGGAGGGTTCCTGGGGCGAGGAGTCGGTACTGGTACCCGACGTCGACGCCGCCATCGCCCTGCTGCATGATCAGCTCCGCGCGGGCGACATCGTGCTGGTGAAGGCGTCCAAGTCCGTCGCCCTCTGGCGGGTGGCCGACGCCCTGCTCGCCGCCCCCGAAACGAACGCTGAATCCCCTGTAGTACCCCCTTCCCCCTCTCAAGAACGCTCGAACGGTGGTGACGCGTGATCAGCATCCTGATCGCGGCCGCGGCGGGCCTGCTGGTCTCCATCCTCCTCACTCCCTATCTGATCCGGGTGTTCTCCCGGCAGGGCTTCGGCCAGGAGATCAGGGAGGAAGGACCGCAGGGCCACAAATCCAAGCGCGGTACCCCGACGATGGGTGGTGTCGCGATCATCGTCGCGATGGTCGTCGGGTATTTCGTGGCCCATCTGATCAGCTCGCTCAGCGGCGGCAACGGCACCGGCGGCCCGTCCGCTTCGGGCCTGCTGGTCCTCGGGCTGGCCGTGGGCCTCGGGATCGTCGGGTTCCTCGACGACTTCATCAAGATCCGCAAGCAGCGCAACCTCGGGCTGAACAAGACCGCGAAGCTGGTCGGCCAGCTGGTGGTCACGATCGGCTTCGCGATCCTGGCGCTGCAGTTCGCCGACGAACGCGGGCTGACCCCGGCGTCGGAGAGCCTGTCCTACGTGCGTGACCTAGCGCTGATCACCTTCCCGTCGGTGTTCTTCGTGATCTTCTGTTACGTCGTCATCTCGGGCTGGTCGAACGCGGTGAACTTCACCGACGGTCTCGACGGTCTCGCCGGCGGCACCGCGGCGATGGTGCTGGCGACCTACGTCGTCATCGCCTTCTGGCAGACCCGCCTCTCGTGCGCGGTCACCCCGCAGGCCGCCTGCTACGACGTCCGCGACCCGCTGGACCTGGCCGTGGTGGCCGCCGCCGCGACCGGTGCCTGCGTCGGCTTCCTCTGGTGGAACGCGGCCCCGGCGAAGATCTTCATGGGCGACACCGGTTCACTCGCGCTCGGCGGTCTCGTCGCCGGGCTGTCGATGACCACCCGCACCGAACTGCTCGCCATCGTCATCGGCGGTCTGTTCATGGTCGAGATGATCTCCGTGGTCGCGCAGATCGCGGTGTTCCGCACGACCAGGCGACGGCTGTTCCGGATGGCCCCGTTCCATCACCACTTCGAACTCGCGGGCTGGGCGGAGACCACGGTCATCATCCGGTTCTGGCTGCTTTCGGCCATCTGCTGCATGTTCGGTCTCGGGCTGTTCTACAGCGAGCAACTGGGCCTCGGGGGTTAGGCGGTGGAACTGGCCGGTCGTCACGTCCTCGTCGCCGGAGCCGGGGTCACCGGCAAATCCGTCGTCCCCGTCCTGCGGGAGCAGGGGGCGCGGGTCACCGTCACCGACGGCAGCGCCGAACGGCTGGCGGAACTCGAAGGGTTCGGCGCCGAGCTGGTGCCGGGCCTGACCGAGCCGCCCGAAGGGGTCGAGCTGGTCGTGACCAGCCCAGGCTGGCGACCCACGTCGCCGCTGCTGGTGGCGGCGGCCGAAGCGGGCATCGAAGTGATCGGCGACGTCGAGCTGGCGTGGCGCGTCGGGCAATTGCGCGACAAGCCGCCGGTGTGGCTCGCGATCACCGGCACCAACGGCAAGACCACCACGGTCGGGATGCTGGAGTCGATCCTGCGCGTCGCCGGCGTCGACGCCGTGGCCTGTGGGAACGTCGGATTCGCGGTACTCGACGCGGTCCGGGCCGGGCACGAGGTGCTCGCCGTCGAGCTGTCGAGCTACCAGCTGCACTGGTCGTCCACGCTGGCGCCGCACGCCTCCGTGGTGCTGAACCTGGCCGAGGACCACCTCGACTGGCACGGCTCGATGGAGGAGTACGCGGCCGCGAAGGGCCGGATCCACGCCCACTCGCGGAACGTGGTGCACAACGTGGGCGAGGAGTGGTCCATCCGGCTCGCCGACGAGCACGCGCCCGCCGGCGCCCGCCGCGTCGCCTTCGGCATGGACACCCCGCGCTCCGGCGAACTCGGCATCGTGGAAGACCTGCTGGTCGACCGTGCCTTCGTCGCCGACCCGGCGACCAGCGCCGACGAACTCGGCACGCTGGCCGACGTCCGGCCCGCCGGTCCGCACAACGTGTCCAACGCGCTCGCCGCGGCGGCGCTGGCCCGTGCCTACGGCGTCAGCGGCGAGGACGTCGCCAAGGGTTTGCGCGAGTACCGTCCCGCCCCGCACCGGGCCGAGGAGGTCGCCGAGTTCGACGGTGTGCGCTACATCGACGACTCCAAGGCGACCAACCCGCACGCGGCGAGCGGTTCGCTGCGCGCGCACCTCTCCGTCGTCTGGATCGCCGGTGGCCAGCTCAAGGGCGCGTCGGTGGACGAACTGGTCGGTTCGATCGCCGGCAGGCTCCGCGGAGTCGTGCTCCTCGGCGTGGATTCACCCGCGATCGCCGCCGCTGTCGCGCGACACGCGCCGGATGTCCCGGTCCACAGCCTCCTTCCGGGTGACGATGACCCCATGACTGCGGCGGTGAAGGCGGCCCGCGCCCTGGCGCGGCCCGGAGATGTGGTGCTGCTGGCCCCCGCCGCGGCGTCGTTGGACATGTTCTCGAGCTACGGCGCGCGCGGCGACGCGTTCGCTCGCGCGGTCCGTGTCCTGCGCGACGGTGCGGGGGAGACCAGTGACGGCGGTTGAGGAAAGAAAACGCGAGCCCGGACAGCCACGTAAGCCACGGGACCGCAAGGAAAGCGCGTTCGTCGCGTTCCGCACCGCGCTGACGGCGTGGCTTTCGCGGCCGCTCGCCTCGTTCCACCTGGTACTGGCGCTCACCGGCGTGCTGACCGTGATCGGCATCGTGATGGTGCTTTCGGCGTCTTCGGTCGCTTCGTACAACCCGAAGACCGGCAGCGGCGTGTACGCGCAGTTCAGCAAGCACATCCTGTTCGTCGCCATCGGCTCGGTGGTGTTCTGGATCGGGCTGCGGATCCCGCTGGAACGTGTCCGGCGCCTCTCGGCGACGATGACCGTCGTCTGCCTCGGCCTGCTCACGCTGGTGCTCACCCCGCTGGGCTCGACCGTCAACGGTTCGCAGGGCTGGTTCATGTTCGGCGGGTTCGCCTTCCAGCCGGTCGAGGCGGCCAAGCTCGCCCTCGCCTTCTGGGGCGCCCACATCCTGGTGATCAAGTACAACATCATCAACCAGTGGCGCCATCTGCTCGTCCCGGTGGTGCCGATCGCGCTGCTGATGTTCGCGCTCGTCATGATGCAGCCCGACCTCGGCGGCACGGTCACCCTCGCGGTGGTGCTGCTGGCCCTGCTGTGGTTCGCGGGCGCCCCGAAACGGCTGTTCGGGGTGATCCTCGCCGGCGGGCTCGTCGGGGTGCTGGTGCTCGCCATCATCGCCCCGTACCGGCTGCGGCGGGTCATGTCGTTCGTCTCCGGGGACCCGGACACCAGCGCCGACGGCTTCCAGGCCAACCAGGCGAAACTCGCGCTCGCCGACGGCGGGCTCTTCGGCAAGGGGCTCGGGCAGGGCCAGTCCAACTGGGGCTACCTGCCGAACGTGCAGAACGACTTCATCTTCGCGCTGATCGGCGAGGAACTCGGCTTCATCGGCTGCGTGGTGGTGCTGGCGCTGTTCGCCGGAGTCGCCATCGTGGGCCTGCGCATCGCGGCCCGCAACCTCGACCCGTGGATCCGGATCGTGGCCGGCACACTGACCGTCTTCCTGGTCGCGCAGGCCGGCATCAACATCGGCTACGTCGTCGGCCTGCTGCCGGTCACCGGGGTCACCCTGCCGTTGATCTCCTACGGCGGGACGTCGCTGGTGATCACCATGCTCATCATGGGGGTGCTCGCCAACGCCGCCCGGCACGAACCGGAGGCGGTGGCCGCACTGCGTTCGCAGGGGCCGGGTAAATTCGGACGCCTGCTGAGGCTTCCCGCGCCCGATCCGTACCGCCCGCCCGCCAAGCGCAAGGGCGCCGCGGCCAGGGGAGGCGCGGCCAAGGCGGCGAGGCCCGCGCCGAGGACGGCGAGGCCATCGCCCGCACAGGAGCGGCGCCGCTCGGTGCGGGAGCCCGGCAGGAGGACGGCCGCACGTACGGCGGTGAACCGCGGTACCGCGAAACGGGGTACCGCAAACCGGAGAGGTCATAGGTGAGTAACCCCGTTAAGGGAGCCGAGAGATCCGCCGCGGGCAAGGCGCCGGTGGTCGTGGTCGCCGGCGGCGGCACCGCAGGACACATCGAACCAGCACTCGCGCTCGCCGACGCGGTGATGCGCCTGCGTCCCGACGCGAAGGTGATCGCGCTGGGGACCGAGCGCGGGCTGGAGACCAAGCTCGTCCCGGCTCGCGGCTACCCGCTGGAGCTGATCCCGCCGGTGCCGATGCCGCGCAAGCCGACGCCTGAGCTGCTGAAGATGCCGCTGAAGGTCCGCGACGCGGTCAAGCGCACCCGTGCCGTTCTGGACCGGGTCGGCGCGGACGTGGTCGTCGGCTTCGGTGGCTATGTCGCGCTCCCGGCGTACCTCGCCGCGCGCGGCCGCACACCGATCGTGGTGCACGAGGCCAACAAGGCGGCAGGCCTGGCGAACCGGGTCGGCGCGCGGTTCGCCGCCCGCGTCGCCGTCGCCGTCCCGGGGACACCGCTGCCGAAGGCCGAGGTCGTCGGCATCCCGCTGCGTCACTCCATCACCTCGCTCGACCGGGCCGCGCTGCGTGCCGAAGCCCGTGAGTTCTTCGGCCTCGACCCGGACGTCCCGACGCTGCTGGTCTTCGGCGGCTCGCAGGGCGCGGTGTCGATCAACGGCGCGGTCTCCGCCGCGGCCAAGGAGTTCGCGGACGCCGGTGTCGGCGTGCTGCACGCCCACGGGCCGAAGAACACCCTGGTCGTCCAGGAGTTCCCAGGCAGGCCCACGTACGTCCCCGTGCCGTACCTGGAGCGGATGGACCTGGCCTACGCCGCCGCCGACGCGGTGTTGTGCCGCTCCGGCGCCATGACCGTCGCCGAGGTCACCTCCGTCGGTCTCCCCGCGGTGTTCGTCCCGCTGCCCTACGGCAACGGTGAGCAGGCGAGCAACGCCCAGCCCGCGGTCGACGCGGGTGCCGCGCTGATGGTGACCGACGCGGACCTCACCGCCACCAAGATCGCGGAACTGGTGATCCCGCTGGTCTCGGACGCCGACCGGGTGGCGAAGATGAGTGCGGCCGCGGTCGGTCTCGGCCACCGCCAGGCCGACGAGACCCTTGCCAAGATCGTGCTGGAGGTAGCCGGTGCCTGACAACCTCCCGGACACGCTCACGCGTGCCCACCTGATCGGGATCGGCGGCGCCGGGATGAGCGGCATCGCCCGCATCCTGCTGGCCCGCGGGGCCCAGGTGTCCGGATCCGACGCGAAGGAGTCGCGCGCGTTCCTTTCGCTGCGCGCACAGGGCGCCGAGATCGCCATCGGCCAGCGCGCCGAGAATCTCGACGCGTTCGCCGACGGCCCGTCCTCGGTGGTCGTGTCGACCGCGATCAAGGAGAGCAACCCGGAACTGGTGGCCGCGCGGGAACGCGGGATCACCGTGCTGCACCGCGCGGAGGCGCTGGCCGGGCTGATGCGGGGTCACCGCGTCGCGTGCATCGCCGGCACGCACGGCAAGACGTCGACGACGTCGATGCTGACCGTGGCCCTGCAGCACTGCCGTCTCGACCCGTCGTTCGCCATCGGCGGCGACCTCAACGAGTCGGGCGCGAACGCGCACCACGGCGAGGGCGGTGTCTTCGTCGCCGAAGCCGACGAGAGCGACGGGTCGTTCCTGGCCTACTCGCCGACGGTCGCCGTGGTGACCAACGTCGAGCCGGACCACCTGGACCACCACGGCACGGCAGAGGCGTACGTCTCGGTGTTCACCGACTTCCTCGGTCGCATCGAACCGGGCGGGCTGCTCATCGTCTGCGGTGACGACGCGGCGGCCGACCGGCTCGGCGCGCAGGCGGAGGACCGCGGCATCCGTGTCCGCCGCTACGGGCGTTCGGTCACCGGCGCGGACGACGCGAAGGTGCTCGGCTACACCCCGGCCCCCGACGGTGGTGTCGTCCGTGTTTCCTTGCAGGGCAACGAAATTGACCTCCGCGTCGCGGTTCCGGGTGAGCACATGGCGCTGAACGCGATCGCCGCGCTGCTGGCCGGGATCGAGCTGGGCGCGCCGGTCGAGGGCCTCGCCGAGGGGCTCGCCGCGTTCGGCGGTGTCCGGCGCCGGTTCGAGTTCAAGGGCCGCTCCGGCGACGTCCGGGTGTACGACGACTACGCGCACCACCCGACCGAGGTCGACGCGCAGCTGCGCGCGGTGCGGACGGCGGCCGGGACGGGCCGGGTCGTCGTGGTCTTCCAGCCCCATCTGTACTCGCGCACGAAGACGTTCTCGAAGGAGTTCGCGGCGGCGTTGTCGCTGGCCGACGAGGTCGTCGTGCTGGACGTGTTCGGTGCCCGCGAGGAACCGGAGCCCGGCGTGAGCGGCGCGCTCATCGCCGACCAGATCTCCGGCGCCACCGTGCACTACCAGCCGGCGTTCGACGTCGCGGCGAAACTCGCCGCGGATCTGGTCGAACCCGGGGACCTGCTGGTGACCATGGGCGCCGGTGACGTCACCCAGATCGGCCCGGAGATCCTGGCCGAACTGGACCGGCGGGCGGGCTAGCCATGTCTCCCGGGGCGCGTTCAACGCGCGCGCGTACCCTCACCCATCCTGCCCACCTCAGTTCGGGAGACACGCTTCAGCCATGACGCAGACCGGGGAACGCCGCCGCCCGGCCGAACCCGGTCGGCGTCCGGGCACCGACCGCGCTCGACGGGCGAAGGCCCGGCGCGGCAGGCGGTCCATGCACGATCGTCGCCGGACCACCCGGCCGATCCGGCGCAAGGAACTGCGGCGGCGCTGGGTCGCGCTGCTCTCGGTGCTGACCGTCATCGCCGTCGTCTACCTGCTGTGGTTCAGCTCGATGCTGGGCGTGCAGCAGGTGGACGTCGTCGGCGCGAACTCCGTCCCGGCGGACCAGATCCGCGCCACGGCGGCGGTACCGGACCAGAAGCCGATGCTGCGCCTGGACACCGAAGAGATCCGCGACCGGGTGGCGCAGATGCCCGGCATCGCCACGGTCGACGTCTCGCGGTCCTGGCCGAGCACGCTCGAGATCACCGTGACCGAACGGGCGGCCATCGCGTTCTTCGACAGCGGTCCCGGCGGCGACGGGGTGCACCTCGTCGACGGCGGGGGAGTGGTGTTCAAGACGCTCAAGGAGCGGCCGGCGGGGCTGCCCGAATTGAAGCTGCCGTCGGTGTCGGCCGACGACCCGGTGACCCGTGCGGTGACCGGCGTCCTCGGCGTGATCCCGCAGCAGTTGCTGAAGCAGGTCACGACCGCGACGGCGAAGACACCCGGCAGTGTCGAGTTCGCGCTGGCCGACGGGAAGACCGTCCGCTGGGGGACCTCGGCCGACACCGAACGCAAGGCCAAGGTGCTGGCCGCGCTGCTCACCCGCGAGGGCAAGGTCTTCGACGTCTCGGCGCCCGATCTGCCCACCGTCTCCTGACGCATTTCGTCCTCTAAATGCGGTAGTTGGCCGGGCGAACTACCGCATCTAGAGGACTAAACGCGGGCCTCGATGCCGTCCAGCAGGCGCTCCAGGCCGAACGTGAAGGTGTCGTAGGCGGCTTCGCAGCTGTCGGCGTCGTAACCGCCGCTCTCCCACATCCGGGTCATCGCCGGATGCCGTTCGACGTCGAAGTACTTTTCCCAGAACACCGACCGCTGCCCCCACCAGGCGTCGGTCGACTCCCCGGTCCGCTGTTCGATCTGGGCCGTCTCCGCCGAAAGCGCCGCGTTCGCCTGGACGTACACCTCGATGCTCTGCGCGGCCGCGGTCACCTCGCGCGGTGGCAGCCCGATGTCCGCGACCGCCGCGATCAGGTATTCCTGTCCCGCCATCAGCCCCGGTCCGAGCACCGGCCGCACCGACGACGCCGACCGCAGCCACGGGTGCTCGCGGTACACGGCCAGGGTGCGGTCGGCGTAGAGCCGTACCCGCTCGCGCCAGCCGTCCGGCCTGGGTTCGCCGGGGCCGGGGAGGTCCCGAGCGGCGAGGACCGAGTCCACCATGAGGTCGAGCAGTTCCGTCTTGCCGGGGACGTAGGTGTAGAGCGTCATCGTGCCTACGTCGAGTTCCTTGGCGATCTGGCTCATCGACACGGTCGCCTCGCCCGCTCCGTCGGCGAGGGCGACGGCGGTGGCGATCACCCGGTCGAGGGTGAGTTTCGGTTTCCGTCCCCTGGTCGGCTGCCGGGCTTGGCCGCGGTCACGCCACAACAGTTCGAGACTGCGCTCGAAGTCCATCCACACTCCACTCGGCCGTGAAGCTGGATTCTACATTCTCGTATGCGGTACGGTTGAAGCAATCCCGTAGGGCGTACGAAAAGGAGTGGGGAATCGTGACGATCCTGGTGACCGGTGCGACCGGTAGCGTCGGCAGACTCGTGGTCGACGAACTGGTCAAGGCCGGGGCGCCGGTGCGGGCGCTGACCGTCAACCCGGCGAAGGCGGCGCTGCCGCCTCAGGTGGAGGTCGCCAAGGGCTATCTGGGCAAGCCGGAGACGCTGCCCGAGGCGCTGAAGGGTGTCGAGACCGTGTACCTGGCGCCACTGGCGGACACGGTGGACGACTTCGTGCGGCTGGCGCGGGAGGCCGGGGTGCGCCGGGTGGTGGCGCTGTCGGGCAGCAACGCCGATGACCCGGTGGAGAACTCGAGCGGCGTGGCCTACGCGATCATCGAAAAGGCGGTCCAGGGGGCCGGGTTCGACTGGACGTTCCTGCGACCGGGCGCGTTCATGAACAACACGCTCGGCTGGGCGGAGCGGATCAAGGCCGAACGGGTGGTCCGCGACGCCTACCCCGAAGCCCGCATGACGCCCATCGATCTCGGGGACATCGCGGCCGTGGCGGCGCACGTCATCCTGACCGAGGGGCACGTCGGCGAGAAGTACACCCTGAGCGGACCGACGGCGATCAGCCAGCGCGAACAGGTCGCCGCCATCTCGGCCGCGCTCGGCGAGGAGGTCGCCTTCCACGAACTCACCCGGGAGGAGGCGGACAAGCAGTGGACCGACGCCGGCATTCCGCCGGGGATCGCGAAGTGGCTGCTCGACGGCTTCGCGTACTTCACCGAGCATCCCGACACGCCCACGGGCGTCGTCCAGGAACTCACCGGACGGCCCGGGGTCACCTATGAGCAGTGGGCGGTGGCGAACGTCGAAGCGTTCCGCTGAGGGTCATGAGTGGCGATTTCCCCATCATGTACTTCGCCTAAGAGAGGGTTCGCTCCAGCCCGAATCGCCACTCAGGATCAGCTTGAGTTCAGCGAGCCCGCCGGGGCAGGCGGGTCGGCAGCGGTGCGCCACGCCGCGGCCGGTCCGCCGTCACCTGAGCGGGCTGCGGGGCGGGCGGGAGCGGCTGGGACTTCCGTTGAGGCTGGGGCAGCGGAGGCGGGGCCTGCGACTCGCGGGGCCAGGCGGGCGTGATCATCGCCTGCGCCCCGACCCGGCGGACGGGCAGCCCGTGCGCCTCGCGGGCGGGCAGGCCGGGCCAGATCTCGCCCGCCTCCTTGGCGGCGTCGCGGATCGCGGTGCCGTCGAGCGAGGTCCGCGTCTCTTCGATGTCGCGGTCGAGCCACTGGACGACGAACTCCAGCGGCCCGGCGGGCGGCAGCGGCCACAGGAAGATCTCGTGGTCGACGTGGAATGACGTACCGCCGAGGCCCTGCGCGCGCAGCACCGGCTGGTCCGGCTTCGACGCCGAAGGCACGGAGATGTTCTCCGAACTGGCGCGGCGGCCGTCCGGGAAGAGCACTCCGACGAGCAGCGCGTTGTAGTCCGGCACGCGACGGTGGTCGATCAGACCTTCGGCGGGTTCGTCCAACAGCAGGTCGCGCGCGTACACCGACAGCTGGAAGGTCACCGACTCCGGCCACACCTCGATACCGCGCAGCGCCACGATGGTCCGCTCGGCGCGGCCCAGCGGCATCGACCAGGGCAGGATCGCCGGGACGATGTACTCGCGCGGCGGGTCGACCCAAGGGCGGCCGTTGTAGCCGAACAGCTCCTGTTCCGGCACCGGGAACAGGGGACGGCTGCGCGGGCCGTCCGTGAAGAAGCTCATCGCGGACCAGGCGCGACTGCACGCGGGGCGAACCTGTCCGACATGCCGCTCACGCCGTCAAAGACCACCATGCGGTTCACGGTATCCGATGACCATGCCGGTACTGAACGGTTTCATCACACCTTTCGCGTTACCCGAAGCCCCTGATCCGCACCTTTGAGCCCTTCGGGACCTTGGTGCCGGGCTGCGGATCCTGCTCCAGAACGAAGTCGAAACCACCGTTTCCGCCGCCGTGGCCGTTGCCGTTTCCGCGACCCTGACGGTCGGGCTCCAGACCTGCCTGTCGCAGGATCTGGAACGCCTCCTCCATCCGCTTGAAGGTCACGTTCGGTACTTCGACGGCGTTCGAAACGAAGACCCCGATGCGGCGATTGCTCGCCTTGCCGCCGCCCTTCGGGTCCGTGCGGATCACCTGGCCGGCGGCGAACTGGTCGGAGAACTCCTCACCGGCCTGGAACGGCTGGAAACCGGCCTGCTGGAGGATGGAGAACGCGGCGTCCTTGCTCTGGCCCGTGACGTCGGGGACCGGCGGCAGCGGCTCGGGGCCCTTCGAGAGGATGATCGTGACCTGCCCGCCGATGTTCAGCTGCGAACCGGGGCTCGGGTCGACGCGGATCACCTTGTTCTTGGCGACGTCGCTGAACTCCTGCTCACCTCGCGCCGGGGTGAGCTGTGCGGCCTTGATCGCCGTCTCGGCGTCCTGCTGGCTGGTCCCGGCCTGGATGTCCGGCACGATCGGGCGGCCCTTGGACAGCACCACGTTGACCGTCGAGCCCGGCGCGAGCGACGCGCCCGCCGCCGGATCGGACCGGATCACCGTGTGCTGCGCCGCGGTGTCGCTGTACTCCTCGGTGTAGGCCGGGGTCAGCTTCGCCGAACGGAGCGCGTCACCGGCGGCGGCCTGGTTCATCCCGGCCAGCTTCGGCACCGAGGACGACGTCGGACCGGAGTCGTTGAGGATGAAGGCGAACGCGCCGATCAGGCCCCCGAGTACCAGGACCGCGGCCGCGATCATCAGGTAAAGGCGTTTTCGCGACCGCGGCTGGTCTTCGTCGTCCGCGGGCGGCTTGGCCCGGGGAGGCGGCGTCCGCGGCGGCTGGGTGCCGGGCGGCGGGGTGGGCGGGAACCGCGGCTCCCGGTGCAGCGCCTGCGTCCCACGCGGGCCGGTGACCGGCAAGGTCGCCTCGGCGACCGGGGCCAGCACCGTCGTCGCCGTCGCGGCGTTCATCGCGGGGACGGCCGGGATGCCGGGGGTGGTGCGTTCGGCGTCGGTCTCCCGGTCGGCGTCGGGCGGCAGCGGCACGGGTACCGGGACGGAGGGGATGCCGAGGATGGTGCGCAGATGGTTCAGCTCGGCGAGGAACACCGCCGCGTCGGACGGCCGCTGTTCGGGGTCGCGGCGGGTGGCGCGCAGGATCAGCTCGTCCAGCGCGGGCGGGATGCCCGGCCGCAGTTCACTCGGGCGCGGGACGTCGTCGTTGACGTGCCGGTACGCCACCGAGATGGCGGTGTCGCCGGTGTAGGGGGCCCGGCCGGTGAGCATTTCGTACAGCAGGATCCCGGCGGAGTAGACGTCGCCGCTGGAGGTGGTCGCGCCGGTGGCGACCTGTTCGGGCGAGACGTAGGCGACGGTGCCGAGGATGACACTCGAACTCGTGGTCCCCGCGCTCGCGATCGCGCGGACCAGACCGAAGTCACCGACCTTGACCACGCCGCCGGAAAGCGCCGTGCCGCCGCGGCCGATGAGCACGTTCTCCGGTTTGACGTCGCGGTGCACCAGCCCGGCCGCGTGCGCCGCCGCGAGGGCGGACAGCACCGGTTCGGCGATGCTCAGCGCGAGCGCGACGTCGAGCGGGCCGCGTTCGGCGAGCAGTTCGCGCAGGGTTCCGCCGTCGACGAGTTCCATGACCAGGAACGCGCGCCCGGACTCCTCCCCGCCGGGGGTGTCGAAGCCCTGGTCGTGTACCGCCACCACGTGCGGATGGTGCAGCCGGGCCGCCGAACGGGCCTCCCGTTCGAAGCGCTCGACGAACGACCTGTCGTCGGCGAAGCGGGGGTCCATGATCTTGATGGCGACCTGACGGTCCAGGCGGGTGTCGACGCCGCGGTACACCGACGACATCCCGCCGCGCGCGAGCAGCTTGTCCACCCGGTAACGGCCCTCGAGCAGAGTGCCCACCAGAGTGGGGTCCGTGCGTGTCACGGCTATGGATCGTACGGAAGTGCCCATGTTCTGGTGTACGGGACCTGGCACGGGCGGGATCACGATTTCCGCCATTTCGTCGGAACGGTGGTATGCGTCACCGAACGGGCACTTTCCGTCATGGCGGAGTCGTCACCCGTGCGCAGTAACGGGACGCGAGACGGAATGTGGCACAGTGTGACCTGTGAGTGGTATTCCCGTCGCCGACGACGTTCTCGGTGCAGATGTGGCCGTTCTGCCGATCTCGGAGGTCGCGACCGCGCTGAACGTTTCGGCCAACAAGGTCCGCCAGATGTTGCGTGACGGTCATCTGATCGCCGTCCGGCGCAAGGGTGAGCTGTACGTTCCCGGCGCGTTCCTGGTGAAGGACGGCGTGGTCAAGGGCCTGGCCGGCACCATCACGGTGCTCGCGGACTCCGGCTTCAGCCGGACCGAGATGCTGCGCTGGCTCTTCGCCGAGGACGAGACCCTGCCGGGGGCCACCCCGGTCAACGCGCTCCGGACCAGCCACGGCACCGAGGTCAAGCGGCGCGCGCAGGCGATGGCGTTCTAGTCCGTCCGGACGTTCCGACCAGGACATACGTCGCAGCCGCGAGCAGTTGACAGCCCGCGGCGGCGCACAGCCCGGTGGTTACGGAGAGTGCGCTCAGCGGTCCCGCGACCGCGGCGCCCGCCGCGAGTCCGGTGATCTTCACGCTTGCCGCCGTCGTGAAAACCTGCGCCCGCACCCCTGCGGGTGCTTCGCGATGCCGGATGGCGAAGAGCGCCGAAAGCTGGGGTCCTTCGGCGAAACCGGCGAGCACGGCGGCGGCCAGCAAGGTCGCCACGTCGTGCCCGGCCGCCGCGACCAGGAAGCTCACGCCCAGCAGGACGGTGCTGACGAGCACGGTGCGATCCGGTGGTGGCGGCTTGCGGGCCAGCACGGCGTTCGCGACCAGTGACGCGGCGGCCAGCGCGGTGAGCAGGAGCGCGCCGAACCCCGCGTTCCCCAGCCGTTGGGCGCCGAGCAGCGGGTAGCAGACCACGGCGATCCCGATGCCGACGAAGGACACCGTGGACGTCGCGGTCGCCCGCAGCAGCGAGCGATTGCGGAAGAGGACGGCGAACCCCTCGGCGAGCCGGTGGCGGATCGGTTTCGCGGGCTGGGCCTCGACGGCGGGTAGCGACCACGCGGCCGGGAAGGCCGCCGCGACGAGGGTGATCGCGACGGCGACCGCGGCCGGGGCGCCGACGTAAGCGGTCACCAGCCCGGCCAGTCCCGGCCCGATGAGGCTCGCCGCGGTGAACGTCATCGCGTCCAGCGCACTGGCCCTCGGCAAGGAGGTCCCACCGCGGACGTGGGGCAGCTGAGCCGTCCAGCCGCCGGCCAGTGCCGGGTTGAGCAGTCCCGCCGCGACGGCGACCGCGATCGCCGCGGGGACTTCGACGAGCGCGAGTACCGCCCCGAGCCCGCCCGCGTAGGCGAGCAACGCCCACGCCAGCAGCCGTCCCGGCCGGGGACTGCGGTCGAGCAGCGCGCCGAGCAGCGGCCCGCCCGCCGCCGCGGCGATCGTCAAGCCGGCGAGCAGCGCGGATCCCGTGGCGGCCGAGCCGTCGACACTGAGACCGAGCAGCAGCAACGCCGGCCCGGACAGCTCGTCACCGGTCCTGGCGACCGTCGCTCCGGTGAGGTAGACGGCGAGTCTGTAACGGCCTCTCATGAAAAAGACGTTACAGTGGGATATGACTTCAGCGCAGCGGGATTTCCTGCCGGGCCGCTCCGCGCGGGCGGCGGCGCAGCGGGCGGTGGACCTCCTGGAGGTTCTGCTCGCCCCGGACCCCTCGGTCGAGGCTGTACGAACCGTGCTGGAGGCGCACGGGGAGACCGGCGTCGAGCTGACGCCTTCGGACGTGACGTCGTTGCGCGAGGCGGCCTTGGAGCTGCGTGAGGTGTTCGCGGCGCGGGAGGTCGCGGAGGCGGCCGAGGTGCTCAACCGGTTGCTGGCCCGGCACGCGCATCCGCCGCGGCTGACCGACCACGACTCCGGGTTCGGCTGGCATCTGCACGTCGATGCCGACGACGACGGGCCGTGGGGTGCGTGGCTGGTGACGTCGTCCGCGCTGGCACTGGCGGTGTTGCTGGCGGACCGCCAGGCGCCTCCGGGCGGTCTATGCGCCGCTTCGGGCTGCGGGAAGCCCTTCGCGCACTTGGGTGGGGGGAGTCCGCGTCGGTACTGCTCGACGCGGTGTGCGACCCGGGAGCGGGTGGCTGCTCACCGGCGTAAGCCACCCGAGACGCCATGAAAGGTCCTTTCCTCGCGAAATTTGCAAGGAAAGGACCTTTCCTGGCGCGCGGAAGAACCTCAGGACTGCTTGTCGCGCCACTGGATCCAGGCGCGCAGCTTGTCGAAGTTGTAGTCCGGTCCGCCGGTCGCCACGGTGAACAGCGAGACGCCGTGCTCCAGCAGCTTCGGGCCCAGCTCCTCGGGGTCGCCGTCGACGCCGACCGAACGCTCGATCTCCTTCGGGTCCCGGCCGATGTCGGCACAGTGCTGGTCGAGGATCTTGACCTTGCGCTCGACGACCTCCGGGTCGCCGAAGCCGTGCCAGATGTCGGCGTGCTTCGCGACCAGGCGCAGCGTCTTCTTCTCGCCGCCGCCACCGATCAGCACCGGGATCTTGCGGGTCGGCGCCGGGTTCAGTTTGCCGAGCCTGCTCTCGATCCGCGGGAGCGCCTCGGCGAGGTCGTCGAGCCGCCCGCCCGCCGTGCCGAACTCGTAGCCGTACTCGTCGTAGTCCTTCTCGAACCAGCCGGAGCCGATGCCGAGGATGAGCCGACCGTCGGAGATGTGGTCGACGGTGCGGGCCATGTCGGCCAGCAGTTCGGGGTTGCGGTAGCTGTTGCACGTCACCAGTGCGCCGATCTCGACCCGCGACGTGGACTCCGCCCAGGCGCCCAGCATCGTCCAGCACTCGTAGTGCAAACCGTCGGGGTCGCCGAACAGCGGGTAGAAGTGGTCCCAGTTGAACACGATGTCCACACCGAGGTCTTCGGCCTCCGAGGCCGCCCGGCGGATCGCCTTGTACTCGGCGTGCTGCGGCTGCAGCTGGACGCCGATCCGGATCTTCCTGTTCGCAGCAGTGGTCATGACCGCACCCTAAGCCTGGAGTTGCTCCACGCGCTCGTCAACAGACCCGGCAAGGCGACCCCCGTCCGGCGGCGGCGCGGCACGACCACGCGGGTGTTCAGCACGTCGTAATCGAGTGCCACGATCTCGTCGAGGATGCCTTCGCAGAGGACGAGCGCGGTCCGCACGCAGGCCCGGGATTCCTCGCGCAGCAACGGGATTCCCGCTTCCGCGCGGCGGTACACCGAGCCCCCTCGAACGCGACCACTCGAGCAGTTCGCGGTCGACGCCGAACGCGGCCAGCTCCTCGGTGGGCAGGTAAAGCCTTCCCCGGTCGAGATCTGCAGGCCGATCACCCCGGCCGAGCCGTGGATGTACTCCCGCAGATCGCATAGGTCGCGTACTCGGTGATCTCGATGTCCATCGCCATGGACCGCAGGAACGCGTCGAACGGCCCGCGGCTGACACCGTCGAAAACCCGCCCGGCCGAAGCGGCGACCTCGTCCAGCGCGTGCGCGAACGGCCGCGCCCCGCGGCGGCGGCAGCCGGGTCGCGAGGAAGAAGGTGCGGCCATGGCGCGCGTTGATCCGGCGGCACTCGGTGTACGCCGCCCGCAACGCCTGTCCGGTGATACCCGCGGCGTCGAGCTCGTTCATCGCCCGGTGACCCGTTCCGCCGCGAGCCTGCCGGAGATCACCACCGGCGGGATACCGACACCCGGCGTGGTCCCGCAGCCGGCGAGCACCACGTTTTCCGCCGCCCGCACCAGATTTCCCGGCCGGAACGGGCCGGTCTGGGCGAAGGTGTGCGCGAGGGAGAACGGCGTGCCCGCGGTGAGCCCGCGCTCCGCCCAGCCCGCGGGGGTGATCATCTCGTCGACGGTGAATTCGTCCGCGAAGCCGGTGAGGCCGCGCTTTTCCAAGGTGCTCAGCAGTTCCGCGCGATAAGCGGGCCCGACCCGGTCCCAGTCGATCTTGCCTCGGCGCAGGTTCGGCGCCGGTGCCAGTACCGAGATCACCTGGTCGCCGCTGGAGGCGAGGCCCGGTTCGGTCGCGGTCGGCCGGGTCACCAGCAGTGAAGGGTCGCTCATCAGCTTGCCCTCGCGGATGATCTCCGAGAACGTCTTTTCCCAGGCATGGCCGAAGAAAATGGTGTGGTGGCCCAGATCCGGCCACGACCGCGGCGCGTGCCCGTGCAGTACGACGGCCGACGGCGAGTACCGCAGCGGCAGCGGCCGCCGGGGGCGGGCGCCGAGCAGCCGGTACGCGGTACCGAGTTCGGTCGCGAGAACCACGGTGTCACAAGGGATCCGCTCACCCGAACGGGTCCGCACCGCGCGCACGCGCGAGGAAACCCTTTCCAGCCAAGCGGCTTCGGTGCCGAACCGCACCTCCGCACCGGCCCGTCCGGCCGCGGCCGTCAGCGCCCGCGCGATCTCGCCCATCCCGCCCGACGGGTAGTAGACCCCGCCGACGGTGTCCATGAAGGAGATGACGCCGTACGCGCCGATCGCGCGGGCCGGGTCGAGTCCCGCGTAGAGCGCCTGAAAGGAGAACAGGCGGCGTACCCGGTCGTCGCGCAGGAAACCGCCGATCTTCGGGCCGAGTCGTCCGAAACCGCCCAGTGCGGCCAGTTTCGCCAGTTCCGGGCGCGCGAGATCGAGCGGGGAGTCGAAGTTCGCGCCGATGAACCGGTCCTTCTGCACCGCGTACAACTCGGTCAGCCAGCGCCGGAGCCGACGGTAACCCTCGGCTTCGGCCGGACCGGCGGCCGCGCGGATCTCGGCCTCCATCGCCGCCGCGTCGGTGTGCACGGCGATCGTGCTGCCGTCGGCGAAGCGGGCGCGGTAGGCCGGGTCGAGCCGGGTCAGCGTCAGGTTGTCCGCCAGCGATTCGCCGACCGCCGCGAAGGCCTCGTCGAGCAGTTCCGGCATGGTCAGCACGCTGGCCCCGGTGTCGACGGTGTTGCCGCCGAAGTTCGCTTGCCCGGCGCGGCCGCCGGGGGCCTTGTCCTGCTCCAGCAGCGTCACCCGGCGTCCGGCGCCGAGCAGGTGCAGCGTCGCCGTCAGCCCGGCCAGCCCGCCACCGATCACCACCACGTGGTCACTCGGACCGGTGACGGTGCGCATCAGTAGGTCCGCTGGGTCGCCTTGACGACCAGCCCGGTCAGCGCGGCGGGAGCGGGTTCGGCCAGGTGCGCGCGGTCCAGCGCGGCCATCGCGGAATCGGTCAGCTCGTCGATCCGGCGTTCGACCGCGTCGACCGCGCCGACGTCCCGCAGCGCCTCGCGCACGGTCTCGACGGCCTCTTCGGAAAGGTGAGCGTCGCCGATGGCGTCGGAGATGACCTTCTCCGCCGCTTCCTTGCCCTGTTCGGCCGCGCGCTGGAGACCGAGGGCGACCAGCAGGGTGCGCTTGCCCTCGCGCAGATCGTCGCCCGCCGGTTTCCCGGTGACCGAGGGGTCGCCGAACACGCCGAGCAGGTCGTCCCGCAGCTGGAACGCCACGCCGACCTCGTCACCGAACTCGCGCAGGGTCGCGATCAGGGTCTCGTCGGCTCCGCCGAGCGCGGCACCGAGGTGAAGCGGGCGCTGGACGGTGTACGCGGCCGTCTTGAGCTTGCAGATGTGCAGTGCCGCCTCGGGGGAGGCGTCGCCGGTGGCCTGCGTGCGGACGTCGAGGTACTGCCCGGCGAGCACCTCGGTACGCATCGCGCGCCACGCCGGCCGCGCGGCGGCCAGCGCCGCGGGCGGCAGCGGAGCCTCGCCGAACATGTCGTCGGCCCAGGCCAGCGCGAGGTCCCCGACCAGGACGGCGGTCGCGAGCCCGAACGTACTCGGCGAACCCAGCCAGCCGCTGTCGGCGTGCAGCTTCGCGCCCGCGATGTGCACCGTCGGCGAACCGCGGCGCGAATCGGAGGAGTCGATGAGGTCGTCGTGGATCAGCGCGCACGCCTGGATCAGCTCCAGGCTCGCCACCGCCTGCAGCACGCCTTCGACGTCCGGCCCGGCCGGATCTCCGCCCGCGCCGCGCCAGCCCCACCAGGCGAACGTCGGGCGCAGGCGTTTGCCGCCGCCCAGCACGAACCCGGCCAGCGCGTCGATCCCGACGCCGACACTCGGTTCGGTGCGGCGGATTTCGGCACCGGCGCGCTCGAGGAACCCCGCCAGCGCCCGCTCGACGTTGGCGGGCAGATCGGCGTCGTAGGCGGACGTGTCCATGCGCACATCCTCCGGGAAGGACGTCGTCGTGACCCAGTCGGGTGCCGTCGAATGTGGCGGAACTCGCCGCGTTCAGTCCTCTGAACGCGGTCCTTGCGCGCGCAATTACCGCACTGAGAGGACTAAACGCGGGTTTTGGCGTAGTGCCGCTTCGCCCGCGCCCGGTTTCCGCAGTCCGCCGAACTGCACCAGCGCCGCGACCGGTTGCGCGTGTGATCGGTGAAGACCCAGCCGCAGCCCGGCCCTTCGCACTCCCGGACCCGATCGAGTGCTTCGGAGCGCAACAGGTCTTCGGTCGCCAACGCGAGGAAGTGCGGCAGAGCGGCGCCGTCGTCCAGCGGTACCACCCACCGCAGCGGCAAGGACGACGGAAGCGACGCGTGCCGGTACGCCTCGATCAGGGGCTTCCGCAGCGTCGTGAGGTCCGGCGGATCCGACACGAGCACGCGGTAGAGCGTCTCGCGGAACGCCTTCACCCTCTCGAGGACGGCTTCGGAGATTTCCAGTCGTTCGCTACTCGCACCCACCAGGACGACCCATTCGGACAGCCGCGCCGGATCCGAAAGCCGGTCTTCCCGCCTGGCCGGATCGCGCCGCCAGGAAACGGTGTTGACCAGGTCCAACGGCACACTCCCGCCGATGCTGTCGTACCCGTCCCAATGGTGGTCCACAGGCCCTCCTAATGGTCAAACTCAGTTTAGCTTGTTAGGCTCGGTCGTATGACCACGCTCCGGCAGCACTATCTTTCCGGCGTCCGAGTCGGGCTCGGACTGGGTGTCGCGACCTTCGTCCTCGGTGTCACCTTCGGCGCCTACAGTCAGACTCTGGCCTGGGGAATCGCCGCCCCGATCGTCGCGTCGATCATCGTGTTCTCCGGTTCGGCCCAGTTCGCGATGGCCACCGCGCTCGCGGGCGGCGGCAACATCGCCGTCGCGGTCGGCGCCGCGGCCCTGATCAACGCCCGTTTCCTGCCGATGGGCGCCGCCGTCGCCGCGGACCTGCGCGGCGGGCGCCTGCGCCGGGCCTGGGAGGGCCAGGCCGTCGTCGACGGCTCCTGGGTCGCCGCCCACCTCGGCGGAGGGCGCTTCGACCGCGAGAAGCTCATCGGCTGCACGCTCGTCCAGTTACCCGCGTGGGTCCTGGGCACCGTGCTCGGCGTCCTCGCCGCCCCGTCGCCGGACATCGTCGCGCGCTTCGGTCTCGACGTCGTGTTCCCCGGCTTCTTCCTGGTCCTGCTCATCGACGAACTCCGCCGATCGCGGGAGGCGGTCTGGACGGCGGCGCTCGCCGCCTGTCTCGCCGGCGTCCTGGTGCTGTTCGTCCCGGTGGGACTCGCGCTGATCGGCGCTTCGGTGGCCGCGCTGGTGGGCTTGGGGGCCCGGCGATGACCCTCTGGATCGCCATCGTCGCCGTCGCGGCTGTCAGCATCGGATTCAAGGCGGCGGGCCCGGTCCTGCTCGGCGACCGGGAACTGCCGCCGCGGCTGGCCGGGGTCATCGCGCTGCTCGCACCCGCGCTCCTGGCCGGGCTCGTGCTCACCGACGTGACCGGCCCGGCCTGGTCCGGGGTCGACTGGACGCTCTGCGCCGGACTGGCCGCGATCGCGGTGACCTACGTACTGCGCGTGCCGGTGCTCGCCGCGATCCTCTGCGGCGTCGTCGTCACCGCCGCACTGCGTTTTTTGCTCCTCTGAGGGTTCTCGTGAGGGGTAAGGCAACTATGGCGTGATCGGCTCGTTGCCAGCAAGGGGCACCGTCAGACCACGTTTGACTTAGCCCCCAGTGCTCCAAAACGGTCCGCTCAGCCCGGCTTCCTTGAAGTACGCCGCCGCGGCCGCCGGGTCCCGGCGGGTGTAGCCGTGGTCGAGCCTGCCTTCGTACCAGCCGGCCGCCAGCCGCCACAGCGTCGTCAGATCCATGACGTAACCCTTGTCCTGCCCCGTTTCCGCGAGCCATTCGTCCACACAGGACTCGCCGCAGAACAGCCGCTGGTTTCCGCAGGTGTGCACGACGTCGTCCCACATCCGCGCCGCCGGCACCAGGAAGTGCGCGACCAGATCACCCTTCGGCGGGGCCTGGTCGTTCACCAGCAACGCCTGCGGTTCACCGCAGCCGCGGCAGCGCGTGGACACCAGCACCTCGGGTTCGGCCTTGACCAGCTGCGGGATCGCGAACGAGTCCCACGCGCAGCCGCCCCACCACAGCGTCCGCTCGCCCATCACGGAGAACCCCAGCGGAATCGCCGCGAACGGATGCGCCATCGCCACATGCTCACGGGTGTCGAGCACCAGATGCCGCTGCTCGGCGAGCCGGTGCAGCGCCTGCTTCGCCACCGCCAGCGACCCATGGGCCGCGTCGGCCAGTTCCGGGGCCGTCGGCGGCCTCCCGTGCTCGGCGAACGCGCGGTAGACCGCGACGCGGACGTCTTCGTCCCAGCTGGTGTCGGTTTCGGCGCTCATGGCGGCTCCCTGTGCTCGTCATCGAGTCTCCCCAGGCTCGCGCCACTCGGCAACCGCGCGAAAGTGGCTGAAGTCGCATGCCCACTGCCTGAGAGGGGACTCCCAGCCAGCGGACTTCCCCCCTTAACATGGCGGTATGACGTCGGTGGTCGAGCGGTTGCAGGGTGATGGACCCGTGTTCTCCATCGAGTTCTTCCCGCCTCGCGACGCGGCCGACGAGGCCGTGCTGTGGAAGTCGATCCGGGAACTCGAGCCACTGGACCCGGCGTACATGTCGATCACCTACGGCGCCGGCGGGTCCAGCCGCGACGGCACGATCCGCAGCATCGCCCGCGTCGCCACCGAGACCACGCTGGTGCCGATGGCGCACCTCACCGCCGTGAACCACTCGGTCGCGGAGCTGCGCAACGTCATCGGCTGGTACGCCGCTGTCGGCGTGCGGAACATCCTCGCGCTGCGGGGCGACCCGCCGGGCGACGTCTACGGCGACTGGGTCCCCCATCCGGAGGGGCTCAACTACGCCGAGGAACTCGTCGAACTGGTGCGTTCGCTCGGTGACTTCTGCGTCGGCGTCTCGGCGTTCCCGTACGGCCACCCGCGGTCGGCGAACCTCGAAGCCGACACCGAATACCTCGTGCGCAAGCTCCGCGCGGGCGCGGATTTCGCGATCGCGCAGCTGTTCTTCGAGCCCGAAGACTTCCTCCGCCTGCGGGACCGGGTCGCCGCCACCGGCTGCGAAGCCCTGGTCATCCCCGGCATCATGCCGCTGACCACGCTGCGGACCCTGCACACGACGATCAAGCTGTCCGGCGCCCCCGCGCCGCGGCGGCTGCTGGACCGGCTCGAACCGCTGGCCGACGATCCGAAGGCCTTCCGCGCGGCGGGGATCGACACGGTGACCGAACTCTGCGAGCGGCTCATCGCCGAAGGCGTCCCCGACCTGCACTTCTACACGTTCAACCGGTCCAAGGCCACGCGCGAGGTGGTCAGCAGGCTCGGTCTGGTCCCCGCCAGGGCGTAACTCCGTACCGAAGTAGCCCGGCATCCCGGTAGCGTGCCGGGCATGGCTTCAACCGCGCGAAGTGTGCACCAGATCTGTGACCGGTACGTCGACGAGTACGCCGCGGCCGACCCGGTCGCCGCGACCACGTTCGGTATCTCCGGATACGACGACCAGCTGACCGACTACTCGCCCGCCGGGCACGCGGCGCGGGCCGCCATCGCCGCCCGCGCGCTGGCCGACATCGAAGCGGCCGAACCCGCCGACGACGGCGAGCGCGCGGCCAAGGCGGTGTTCACCGAGCGGATCGGGTTGCAGCTGGAGATCCACGAGGCGGGTCTCGACATCGCGGCGCTGAACGTGATGGAAAGCCCCGTCCAGGAACTGCGCATGGTCTTCGACCTCATGCCCACCGACACCGCGGAGGACTGGGCGACCATCGCCGTCCGGATGGCGAAGGTGCCCGAAGCGCTCGACGGCATCCGCGCCTCGCTGCTCGGGGCCGCGGGCGCCGGCCGGGTGGCGGCGTTGCGGCAGGTCGGCAAGGTCGCCGAGCAGGCCGAAACCTGGGCGGGCCTCAAGGAGGAGACCGGGTTCTTCAGCGCCATGGCTTCGGGCGCGAAGGGCCTGAGCGACCAGCTTCGCGCCGAACTCGACCAGGCCGCGAACGCCGCACAGGAGGCGTACGCGGAGTTCGCCGGTTTCCTTCGCGCCGAACTCGCCCCGCTCGCGCCGGTCAAGGACGCCGTCGGCGCCGAGGTGTACAAACTGTGGTCCCGGGTGTTCACCGGCGCCACGCTCGACCTGGACGAGGCCTACGCCTGGGGCTGGGCCGAGTTCACCCGCATCGAAGCGGAAATGCTCGAGGTCGCCGCCCGGATCAAGCTCGGCGCCACGCTGGCCGAGGCGGCCACCGCCCTCGACGCCGATCCGAAGTACGTCGTGCGCGGCCGGTCGGAATTCCAGGCCTGGATGCAGAACTTGTCGGACAACGCGCTGAAGTCGTTGCGCGGCAAGCACTTCGACATCTCCGACCGGGTGATGGCGCTGGAGTGCAAGATCGCCCCGCCCGGTGGCACCGTCGGCGCGTACTACACCGGCCCCAGCGAGGACTTCTCCCGCCCCGGCCGCATGTGGTGGTCACTGCCGCAGGGCCGGGACGAGTTCACCACCTGGCGCGAGGTCAGCACCGTCTACCACGAGGGCGCGCCGGGCCACCACCTGCAGATCGCGACCGCCGTCGACCAGTCGAAGTCGCTCAACAAGTACCAGCGGCTGCTGGCGTTCACCTCCGGGCACGCCGAGGGCTGGGCGCTGTACTCCGAGCGGCTGATGCAGGACCTCGGATTCCTCGCCGACGACGGCGAACTGTTCGGCATGCTGTCCGAGCAGCTGTTCCGCGCCGCGCGGGTGATCGTCGACATCGGCATGCACCTGGAGCTGGAGATCCCGGCCGGGACCGGATTCCACGAGGGCGAGCGGTGGACGCCCGAACTCGGCCTGGAGTTCATGCTCACCCGGACCGTGACCGACCCGGCCCACGTGCACGACGAGATCGACCGCTACCTGGGCTGGCCCGGGCAAGCGCCGTCGTACAAGCTCGGCGAACGCCTGTGGCTCGCCGCGCGCGACGAGGCCCGTGCCCGGCAGGGCGACGCGTTCGACATCAAGCAGTTCCACACGCGAGCGCTGGCGCTCGGCGGGATGGGGCTGGACACGCTGCGGGAGATGCTGGCGACGCTGGACTGAGCTTCTCGCCTCCGGCAGTGCCATGAAAGGTCCTTTCCTTGCGAAATTTGCAAGGAAAGGACCTTTCATGGCATCCGGAGGGGGCCTCCGCCGTGCCGCAATTCAGGTGCCGCCGCCACCCAAGCCTTGATACGTTCACCCCGTGCACCGGATCTTCCTCGTCACCCCGCCCCCCGCCTCCTGAGCGGGGTGTCTCCGGCCGCGCGGCGTTCCAGCCGCCCGGCCTCTTCGTGATGCACTGAAGCACCCCGCGTCGTCGACGTCCTTTCCGACAGACACAGACGCAGGAGCGTTTCCCCATGTCCGTTGCCGTACCCACGCGCGCCCGATCGTCGGCCGCGCTCGTTCTCGCCGGTGTCCTGTGGGGGACCGGTGGCCTCGCCGGATCCCTGCTGGCGTCCCGCACGGGACTCCATCCGATGGGTGTCGCCGCGTACCGGCTGCTGATCGGCGGCGTGATCGCCACCGGCTACCTCTGGCTCACCGGCGGTCTCCGCGGCCTTCCGCGCACGCGGGAGGCCCGCCGTCGCCTCTTGACCGTCGGCGGCCTGTTCGCCCTCTTTCAGACCAGCTACTTCGTCGCTGTCTCGCTGAGTTCGGTGAGCGTCGCGACGATGACCACCATCGGCAGCGCGCCGGTGCTGCTCGCCATCGTGACGGTCGTCAAGTCCCGGCGGCTTCCCGCGACGTGGACCTTGGTGTCACTGGCCGGTTCCCTCACCGGGCTCGCGCTGCTGCAGTGGACGCCCGGCGAGAAGGTCGACGTCGCCGGAGTGCTGTTCGCCTTGCTCGCCGCGGCCGGGTTCGCCGCGTTGACCCTGGTGACCGCGACCCGCGTCGAGGGACTGGATCCCTTGCCCACCACGGCTTTCGGTTGCCTGATCGGCGGCGCCGTACTCGCCCCCGCCGCGGTGTGGTTCGGGATGGCGGTGCCGCCGCACGCTGATGTTCTCGCGCTCGTTTTGTACTTCGGCGTCGTTCCCACGGCGCTGGCGTACGCCGCGTATTTCCGCGGTCTCGAAGGCGCGCATCCCGTGCTGGCCGCGTTGTCCGCGCTGCTCGAACCGCTGACCGCCGCGCTGCTGTCCATGGCCGTGCTCGGGGAGCGGCTCGGCGTCGTGGGCTGGTGCGGCGCGGTGGTGCTCATCGCCGCGCTCGGCGTCGCCTATCTGCGGCCCGCGAGCTAGAGCGGCAGCGTCCGGCCGAGGATCGCGAACGCCCGCGGATCCCCGGCGAAGTGGTAGTCCCGCAGCACATCGACGAACCCGACGCGCCGGTACAGGTTCCAGGCCCGGCTGGTGCCTTCCGGCGTGGAAAGGAGGACATGGGCGTTGGGCACGCCGTCGAGCAGCCGTCGCAGGAGGTCCTCGCCGATCCGCTTCCCCTGGCTTTCGGGGCTGACGTGGATCTCGGTGAGCTCGAAGTAGTCGGACATCCAGTGCTCGGCGGCGGCCTGGCCCTCGCGGCGGGTCAGACCATGGCGGACCTGCTCATGCCACCACTGGCCGCCGCGGCCCTTGTAGCCGTAGGCGATCCCGAGCAGGACGCCGTCCGCGTCGAGTGCGGCCATGCAGCGCCAGCCTTCGCGCAGCGCGTGCGTGAGCCACATCGGCGCGCGTTGCTCCGCCGTGCCTTCGGGGTAGCGCATGGCGTTGACGTAGATGGTCAGCGCCTCGGGGAGCCGGGCGCGGAACTCGTCCGCGGACAACTGGACATAGCGGGTGCATTCCGAGGACATCGCGGTCACGGGCGTCCATCCTGCCCGCCGCCCGCGACGGCCGCGGGAGTGCCCCCGGTCAGCGCGAGCAGTTCCTCGAACGTCGTGGGGAACACGGACTTCGGATGCCCGGCGGCGGCCCAGACGACGTCGTGGGCGCGCAACGCGGTGTCGACGAGGGTGGTCAACGCCTTCGGGTGACCGATCGGGGCGACCCCGCCGATCGGCTGCCCGGTGTGCGCGCGGACGAACTCCGCGTCCGCCTTGCCGATCTCGTCGGCGCCGGTCAGCGCGGCCAGCAGCCCGGTGTCGGCGCGGTGCGCGCCGGAGGTCAGTGCGAGCAGCGCCGACACCGTGTCGCCGGTGCGGCTGCGGAACACGAGGCTGTTCGCGATCGCGCCGACCTCGACGCCGAGTGCCTCGGCGGCTTGCGCGGCCGTGCGGACTTCGGCGGGGAGGATCCGGATCCCGGCCGCGGCGGCCTGCTGACCCGCCCCGGCGAGCGCGGCCGCGACCTTGGCGACCGAGGGATGGCCGGACTGGTCGATGGTGCTCATGACCCTATGAGATCACGAGCCCGATCCCGTGTCCCGCGCCACATGCGGCGACCACCCGGCTACGGGTTCGAGGGGGCCGGGGTTGAAGAAAGGGGCACTTCAGGGTTACATTGGACTTGTTCGAACAGACGTTCGACATCCGGTGAGCGCGCACCGGTAGGTGCCCGGCGCGGGGGCGGGGGAAGCGCCTCGGCGCCGGGCACCGGCCGGCGCTCACGTACAGGAGGAGGGTCGTCATGTCCGTTTCGGTCGTGTCCCCTGACGAAGCCGAGAGGCCAGGGGGCTCCGCGCAGCCCGCCCTGCCGATGTCGTTGCGCCCGCCGGCACCACCCGCGGCGGTCTCCTTGTACGCACAGGCAAGGCGTGGCCTTGGCGAAGCAGAGCGGGAGAGCGATCCCGCGGAGCGGTTCATCGGCGCGTACCTCGCCGCACTGCGGGGTGCGGCGGCGGTCCTGGAGGCCCGGGGCCGTCCGCACCGGGGCCGTGCCCGGCCCACGAGCGGCTGGGTGCTGCTCGAATCGGTCGCGCCCGAACTGAAGGAATGGGCGGCGTTCTTCGCGGCCAACTCCGGGACGCGGGCGGCCGCGCAGGCGGGCATCACGGGCAAGGTCACCGTCGAACTGGCGGACGAGCTGACGAAGGCCGCCACGGTGTTCCTGGAACTGGTCCGGCGGGTGGTGCACGGGCTGCCGATGGGTGATTCGGCGCATGTGGCCTAGCGCGCCGCGGAGAGGGGGTGGCCGATGGCCGGGCAGGCCATGATCGACCAGGGCAGGTTTCTGGCGGTGATCGGCGCCGAAACCGAGCTGATGTCCCAGGTGGCGCACAACGCGTCCGCCGACGCGCCGGTCCCGACCTGCCCCGGCTGGACCCTCGGCGAGGTGCTCCGGCACGTGGGCAGTGTGTACCGGGTCACCCGCCGGTGGATCACCGACGGGCGTCGTCCCGAGCACTGGCAGCGCAAACCGGGGCCGGGCCAGACCCTGGACGAGTACTTCCGCCAGGGCCGGGACGAACTCGTCGCCGAACTGTCGGCGCACGACGCGGACGAACCGGCGCCGACCTGGTGGCCGGCGGACCGCAGCTACGGGTTCTGGCGGCGGCGGATGGCGCACGAAGCGACGATCCACCGGATCGACGCGGAGAACGCGGCCGGGCGGGAAGTGTCGGAGATCCCCGAGGACGTGGCACTCGACGGGATCGACGAGGCGCTGGCGCTCTGGTTCGGCCAGCGGCTGCCGTTGCTGGGACTGTCCGGGACGAAGACCGGATCGGTCGGCGTGCGCACCGCGGGCCATCACTGGATCGCCAGAGCCGGGCCGACGGAAACGGTCGCCTGGCGATGCTCGGCCGAGGATGCCCAGCGCGCGGACGATCTGGTCACCGGACAGCCGGACAAGATCTACCGCTGGCTCTGGGGCCGGGCGGGTCCGACGGCGGTGACGGTCAGCGGAGACCAGGACATGGCGGGACAACTCTGGGCCCTTCTGCGGCTCGCGACCCGATGACCGGTCGGTGGGGAAGCCAAACCGGTCAGAGCTGTCGGTGGTCTCGTCTAGGTTCACCGGTGTGGCAGCACACCTGGTGAACCTGGTCTTCGACTCGGCCCTTCCCAGAGATCTGGCGGGTTTCTGGGAAGGGCTGTTCAGCTGGGACGCCCCGTTCGACCCGGCCTTCCGCTCGGAGGCCGGGCCCAAACGGGGCAAGAACCGGCTGCACCTGGATCTGGCGAGCCGTTCGCCGGAACACCAGGCCGAACTGGTGGACCGTGCGCTGTCCCTCGGCGCACGGCACATCGACATCGGCCAGGGCCCGCCGGAGGAGAAACGGGTGCCGTGGGTGGTGCTGGCGGATCCCGAGGGCAACGAGTTCTGTGTCCTCGAACCCCGCGAGCAGTACGCGGGCACCGGTGCGATCGCCTCGGTCGTCACCGACGCCAGGGACCCGGAGCGGCTCGCGCGGTTCTGGGCGGCCGCGCTCGGCCGGGAGATCGGTGTCCGGGAAAAGTCGATCGTGGGCTTGCGACCGCCGGGTGAGCGCGGTCCATGGATCGAGTTCCTCGTCACCGCAGAGGAGAAACGGCACAGGAACCGGTTGCGGTTCGAGATCGCGCCACGGCGAGGCGGAAGCCGGGCCGCCGAGGTCCGGCGACTCCGGGAGCTCGGCGCGACAGGGCAGGGTTCGGTGAGACAAGGCGCCGTGGCCATGGTGGACCCGGAGGGCAACGAGTTCAGCGTGCTTTCCCCGCGCTGAGTGTTTCGCCGGGGTTGCGCGGCGGCGCCGAACGCTGACCTGAGCGAAACACCGGCGCCGTGGGAAGGCAACAACCGGCGGGGACCGTTGAGGTCATGGAGACCTATCGAATCCGGCCCACCCAGGTCCATTCCGGTGCGGAGACGGCGGCCGCGTCGGCCTGGCGGGTCCGGATCGGCGTGGACGACCGGCCGGGCACCCTCGCCAGGATCGCGATCAGGCTGGCCGACCTCGAGTGCAACATCCTCGGGCTCTCGGTGCTGCCGGTCCCCGGCGGCGTGCTCGACGAGATCGTCCTGCGGCCGGCCGTAGGCCTGCCCCGGCAGCTGCTCATCGACGCGATCCGCGACGAAGGCTGCGAATGCTCCGCCGTCATCGACGCCGACCTGGCCGAACTGGTCGATCCGGCCACCTCGACGTTCACCGCGGCCAAACAGGCCGTCGAGGCGCCCGGCGAACTCGCGGAGGTGCTTCGCGGCGTCCTCGCGGCCGACGTCGTCACGAAGGTTCCCTCCATCGAGGCGAACCCCGCCCGGACGGAGGGCGGGCACCGGGCGGTGTTCCCCGCCGGGGACGGGACCGCGTTCGTCGCTCGCCGACGGTGGTCGCCGTTCGTCGAACTCGAACTGAGCCGGGCCTTCGCGCTGATCGGCCTGATGACCGCCGTCCGCGACAACGTGACCGGGCCGATCGTGCTCGACCGGCTCGACGGCGCCGCGATCGTCCTGCGGAAGGGGGTCCCCGGTGACGCGGAGGCGGTGTCCGCGCTGCACCAGAGATGCTCGATGACGACGTTGTTCCACCGCTACCACACCGGAATGCGCGCCGTACCGCGTCGCTGGCTGCACCGGCTCCTGATGCCGCCGCGCGGAGTGAGCCTGCTCGCGGTCTGCGGCCGCGACGTGATCGGCCTCGGTCAGCTGATCCCCGCCGCCGGCGGCGGGGCGGCCGAAGTCTCGCTCCTGGTCGAGGATTCCTGGCAGCGGCGGGGCATCGGCACGGCCTTGCTCTCCCGGCTCGCCGTTCTCGCCACGGCCAACGGGGAGCGCGAACTCGTCGCCGTCTGCCTGCCCGGCGACGACTCCCTCTACCGCACCGGCGCCCGGGCGGGTCTTCGCCCCGAACGCCTCCCCGGCGAGTCCGGCACCCTGCGCTTCACGCTCCCCGACCCCCGCGTTTAGTCCTCTGAACGCGCTGGTCCGTAGGGCCAACTACCGCATTCAGAGGACTAAACGCGAAGGGAGGTCAGCGCTTCCAGAACCAGTCTTTGCCGCGGGCCTCGCCCAGCGCTCGCTTCTTGCGCTCAGGGGTGAGGCGGTCCAGGTACAGCTTGCCGTCGAGGTGATCGGTCTCGTGCTGCAGGCACTGCGCGAGCACGTCGACGCCTTCGACCTCGATCGGTTCGTTGCGCAAGTCGACCCCGCGGACGACGGCCCGCTTCGCGCGGACGACCGGGAACCACAGTTCCGGCACGGAAAGGCAGCCCTCGCCGATCTCGTGTGTCTCCTCGGAGAGTTCGACGAGCTCCGGGTTGATCACGTACCCGGTCAGCCCGCCGACGTCGTAGCTGAACACGCGAAGGCCGACCCCGATCTGCGGCGCCGCGAGACCCGCGCGCCCGGCCGGTTTCACCCCGTCCATCAGGTCGGTGACCAGCGCCTCGACCTTCTTGTCGAATTTCGTGACCGGGTCGCATACGGTCTTGAGCACGGGATCCCCGAAGTAGCGCAGGTCGCGCATCACCATGTTCGAACGTCCTTCTCCGCTGGCCTGAGCGGCAATTCTAGGCCCGCAGGCGCAGGCCCTTCGGAGTCGCCCGGAATCCCGCCTCCTGGAGCACCGCCGACAGCTCGGAGGTGAGTGCCACTTCGCCGTCGGCCTTCTGCACCGCGAGCTGTCCCAGCCAGCCTTCCCGTACCGCTGTGGACAGTGCCCGCGCGGCCGACCGCAAGGTCTCCTGATCCTCGGTGAAACTCAGCAGGGACCGGCCACCGCGTTCGACGTACATCGCCGGGACACCGTCCACGAGCACCGCCAGCGCTCCCGCTTTCCTTGCGGGACGGTGCTTCGTGTCACCCGTCGCGGCAGGCCACGGCAACGCGGCACCGTAGGGCTGGGCGGGGTCGGCGGCGGCGAGCACGACCGCCCCCTCCCGGGTGGTGCGCTGGTTCCCGGACTGCGCGCGCAGCCTGTCGACGGCGCCTTTCGCCGCGAACTGCGCGGCTCCGAGTCCCTCGACGACGTAGCCACGGACGACCTGGCCCGAGTCCTCCATCCCGCGCAAAACCTTGTAGATCCCGGAAAAACCGCCGGTCACCCGCTCGGTGTCGAGTGCGCCGCGGGTGAGGACGCCGTGCCGTTCCAGGAACGCCTCCGTCCGCGCGAGCGCACGCCGGGTCGGGTCCGGTGCGCGTTCCGGGGTCAGCGCCCAACGCCCGGCGACCGTCGGCGGACCGCTGCGCGACGGCATCGCCGGCCGTCCGGCCCGAAGCCGCGCGTACCGGCCGCGAGGAGCCTGCCGTCGTGGCTTGTGCGCCGCGCCCGAACCGGAGACCTGCGCCCGCAACGGGCCGAGCGTGTCCCCGGTGACCAGCCCGGCCCACACCAGATCCCACAGCGCGGCAACGACTTCACCGTCGTTGGGCGGGGTTTCGACCAACGGTGACGCCCGGTCCACGAGCTGGCGGAAGAACTGCGCACCACCCTCCAAAGTGGACAGGATGGCCGCGTGGAGCGGGCCGGAGGGCAGATCGTCGTCGAGGTCGGGCAGCAGCAGATCGGCGACGTCCGTCGGCGCGAGCGCCAGCCAGCCGTCCCCGCCGGACAGGGAACCGCAGCCGCACCAGGTGACCTCGCCCGCCGTGGTCAGTTCGTCGAGCAGCGACGGCGTGTAGCCGGGCAGCCTGCTCGGCAGGATCAGCGATTCGACCGCGCTCGCCGGGAGCGGGGCCCCGGCCAGTTGCTCGACCGCGGACAGCACGTCGTCCGCCGTCGGCGCCGACCGCACTCGCGCGCCGATGCCGTGCCACGACGGCAGGAACCGGCCCAAGGCCGCCGGTTCGACCGGTTCGACCTCGGCCCGCAGCCGCGCCAGTGACGCCCTCCGGAGCCTGCGCAGCACCGACGCGTCACAGAACTCCATCCCGACGCCGTGGGTTTCCGGATGTCCGACCGGGCTCAGCTCACCCCGCACCAGCCTGCCCTGCGCGGTCAGCCTGTCCAGCACACCGGTGACCACCGCCGTCCCCAGTCCGAACCGTTCGGCGGCCTGCCGGGCACTGAACGGGCCGCGACTGCGGGAATAGCGGCTGAGCAGGTCCCCGACGGGATCCTCGACCGGTTCGGTGAACGCCTCCGGCACCCCCACCGGCAACGCCGTCCCCAGCGCGTCCCGCACCCGGCCCGCGTCCTCGATGGCGATGAAACGTTCACCGCCGCCGATGCGGACCCGGAGCACCCGCCGCGCGGCTTCCAGCTCCTCCAGCCATTCCCGCTGGATTCCGCGTGCCGCGGCCTCCTCGATCGAGAGATCTCCGAGGAACCGCAACAGATCCGCGGCCTCCTCGGCGTTGCGGGCGTGCCTGTCGGGGTCGAGCCGCTGCAACGATCGCTCGACTTCGGCGACGACCTCGGCGTCCAGCAGTTCCCGGATCGCCTCGGTGCCGAGCAGTTCGGCCAGCAGGGTCGAATCCAGCGCCAGCGCCGCCGCGCGCCGTTCCGCGAGCGGGGCATCGGTCTCGTACAGGAACATCCCGACGTAACCGAAGAGCAGGCTGCGCGCGAACGGTGACGCCGACGGCGTCTCGACCTCGACCAGCTTGACCTTCCGCGACCGGACGTCGGCCATCAGCTCGCGCAGCCCGCCGACGTCGTACACGTCCTGGAGGACTTCCCGCATCGCTTCCAGCACCACGGGGAACCGTTCGTACTTGGCCGCGACCGAAAGCAGTTGCGACGCACGCTGTCGCTGCTGCCACAGCGGGGTGCGGCGGCGCGGATCGCGGCGGGGGAGCAGCAGCGATCGGGCCGCGCATTCCCGGAACCGGGCGGCGAACACCGCCGAACCGCCGACCTCGGCCACGATCAGCTGCTCGACCTCTTCCGGATCGAGCAGCACGTCTTCGACGCCGATGGTGATTTCCGAGCCCTCGGAGTCCAAGGCTTCCGGCAGCCGCAGCACGATGCCGTCGTCGGAATGCGCCACCTGCGCGTCGACCCCGCGGTTCTCCCGCAGCCGGGCCGCGATCGCGAGCGCCCACGGCGCGTTGACCTGAGCCCCGAACGGGGAGTGCAGGATGACCCGCCAGTCGCCGAGTTCGTCGCGGAACCGTTCCAGCAGGACGGTCTTGTCGTTCGGGACATGCCGGGTCGCCGACTTCTGTTCTTCCAGATACGCCAGCAGGTTGTCGCAGGCGTACTCGTCCAGCCCGGCGACGGCGGCGCGTTCCCTGGCCACCGAAGGCTCCAAAGTGGACAGTTCGCGGACGAACGCGCCCAGCGCCCGCCCCAGTTCCAGCGGGCGGCCGGGGGCGTCGCCCTTCCAGAACGGCATCCGCGCCGGCTCGCCGGGCGCGGGCACGACGAGCACGCGGTCATGGGTGATGTCGGTGATCCGCCAGGAGGAGGTACCGAGCAGGATCGTGTCCCCCACGCGGGATTCGTAGACCATCTCCTCGTCGAGTTCACCCACCCGCGAGCCGGGTTTGTCGTCGGCACCCGGCGTCATCACGGTGAACAGGCCGCGATCGGGGATCGTGCCACCGGAGGTCACCGCCAGCCGCTGCGAGCCCGGGCGGCCGTGCAGTTCGCCGCTGACCCTGTCCCAGGTGATCCGGGCGCGTAGTTCACCGAACTCCTCGCTCGGGTACCGGCCGGCGAGCATGTCGAGTACCGCCAGCAACGCGTCGTCCGGGAGGGAGGCGAACGGCGCCGCGCGGCGGACGAGGGCGGCCACGTCGTCGACCGTCCACGATTCCAGCGCCACCATCGCCACGATCTGCTGCGCGAGCACGTCCAGCGGATTGCGCGGGTACCGCACCGCCTCGATCGCCCCGGCCGCCATCCGTTCCGCGACCACCGCGCAGGAGACGAGGTCGCCCCGGAACTTCGGGAACATCACCCCGCTCGACACCGCGCCGACCTGGTGCCCGGCCCGGCCGACCCGCTGCAGTCCCGAAGCGACCGTCGGCGGCGCCTCGATCTGCACGACGAGATCCACCGCGCCCATGTCGATGCCCAGTTCCAGCGAGGACGTCGCCACGACACAGGCGAGGCGGCCCGTCTTGAGTTCCTCTTCGACGTGGGTGCGCTGCTCCCGCGACATCGACCCGTGGTGCGCCCGCGCGATCACCGGCGCCGCGCCCGTGGTGAGCCCGGACTGGCCGATCGCCTCGGCCGGATACCGCTGGTCGGGCTCCAGCTCGGCTTGCTCCGCGACGAGTTCGTTGAGCCGGGCCGTCATCCGCTCGGTCAGCCGCCGCGAGTTGGCGAACACGATCGTCGACCGGTGGGATTGGATCAGTTCGAGGACCCGTTCCTCCACGGCTGGCCAGATGGACGGCCTCCGCGGCGCGCCGTCGATCTCCTCCAGCGCGCCCGGCAGCCTGGCGAGCCCCGCGTCGAGGTCTTCGTTCTGCTTCGGCCCCTGTGGACTGTCGAGATTGGACATGTCCTCGACCGGGACCTCGACGCGGACCTCGATCGTCTTCGCCAGCTTCGGCTGCACGACGGTGACGGGCCTGCCGCCGGCGAGGAACGAAGCGACCTCGTCGATCGGGCGGACCGTCGCCGAGAGCCCGATCCGCTGGGTAGGTTTCGCCAAGAGCGCGTCGAGCCGTTCGAGCGAGAGGGCCAGATGCGCGCCGCGTTTGCCGCCGGCGACCGCGTGCACCTCGTCGACGATCACCGTCTCCACGCCGCGCAGCGAATCGCGCGCGGAGGAGGTGAGGATGAGGAACAGCGACTCCGGTGTGGTGACCAGCACATCCGGCGGTGTCTTGCCGAAGGAGCGCCGTTCGGCGGCCGTGGTGTCGCCGGTGCGCATGCCGACCCCGATGTCCGGCACCGGCAGCCCCAGCCGCCGCGACGCCTGGGAAATACCGGCCAGCGGAGCCCGCAGGTTGCGCTGCACGTCGACCGCCAGCGCCTTCAGCGGTGAGACATAGAGGACACGGCAGCGTTTCCGCGGCTCGGCGGGCGGCGGTTCGACCGACAGCCTGTCCAGGGCCCAGAGGAACGCCGAAAGGGTCTTACCGGACCCTGTGGGGGCCACGACCAGCGCGTGTTCCCCGGCGTGCGCGGCTCGCCAAGCCCCTTCCTGCGCGCGGGTGGGCGCGGCGAAGGCCCCGGTGAACCAGTCCCTGGTCGCGGGGGAGAAGAGGTCGAGTACGTCTGCCACGCCCTCCATAGTGCGCCGGACCCCCGACAGTTTCGCTCCGAAGCCGGTGACAAGGCACCCGGTCGGGGACGAGTTCGGCGGGTTCCGCACGTACGGTGACCTCGCTCATGGGAGCATCACGGCCAGCGCGACCGGATCAGTGCTGGGGCGGTCGCCGTTCGTCTGTGAAGGGGAAAGAGCTGTGCGGATCCTGTCGGTGGACCTCGGGACGTCCAACACCGTGGCCGTCCTTTCGGCGCACGGGAGGCCGCCGCGGGTGGTCGAGGTCGACGGTTCGGCCAACATGCCCTCCGCGGTCTTCGCCACCGAGGACGGCACGATCATGGTCGGCCGTGACGCCGAACGCCGTGCCCGGCTCGACCCGACCCGCTTCGAGCCCAACCCCAAACGCCGCATCGACGAGCAGACGCTGCTGCTCGGCACCGACGTGATCCCGGTCACCGAGGTGCTGGCCGCGATCCTGCGCCGCGTCCTCGACGAGACCACCCGCCAGCTCGGCGGCGAACTGCCCGACGAGGTCCGGCTGACGCATCCCGCCCAGTGGGGCCAGACGCGCCGCAACGTGCTGCTGTCCGCCGCCCGCCTCGCCGGAATGGGCGGCAACCTGGTGCTCGTCCCCGAGCCGGTCGCCGCGGCGGCGCATTTCGCGTCGTTCCCCGGCAAGACGCTCGCCCCCGGCCAGGCACTCGCCGTGTACGACCTCGGTGCCGGCACCTTCGACGTCGCCATCGTCGGCGCCACCCCGAACGGCGGCTTCACCGTCGTCGCCGAAGACGGCCTTCCCGACCTCGGCGGCCTCGACGTCGACCAGGCACTGCTGGTGCACGTCGGCCGCGAGGTCTCGCACAAGGATCCCCAGCGCTGGCAGCGGGTCCTGCGGCCCGAGTCCACTCCGGACCGCCGTACGCGACGCGCGCTGCAAGAGGACGTGAAGGCGGCGAAGGAGGCTCTTTCGCGGCACCCGCAGACCGAGGTTCCGATGCCGGAGCCGTTCGAGGACGTACTCGTCACCCGCGGTGAACTCGAGGCGCTGGTACGACCGTCGATGCTGCGCAGTGTCGAGCTGATGGCGCGCGTGGTCCGCTCGGCCGGAATGACGCCGGACCGGCTCGCCGGTATCTACCTCGTCGGCGGTTCGAGCAGGCTTCCGCTGGTCGGCAGCCTGATCGCGGAGAAGCTCGGCGTCGTGCCCGGCAGCCTCGACCAGCCCGAGACCGCGGTCGCCCTCGGCGCCCAGCACGTCGCCTCCGACGGCATCAGCTCCCGGACACAGGGGGTGGAAGGACAGCTCGCCGCCGGCACCGGTGCGCACCCCGGCGTTTCGGGCCCGTACGCGCCTCCACAGCAGGTCGCGTCGATTCCCGGTTATCAGTCCGGCCCCGGCCAGTCCGGCGGTTTCCCGCAGTCGGGCTATCCGAACAGCGGCCCGCAGCAGGTGCAGCAACAGCCCGCGCCGACGAACTTCCCGACGTACTCCCTGGCCGGCGGTGACAGCGGCGAGAAGGCGACCGCGAGCAAGAAGAAGCCGCTCGTCATCGGCGCGCTCGCGGCCGTCATCGTGCTGATCGCCGCCGGGCTCGTGTACTTCCTGACCTCTTCGTCGGTGACCACCTACACCGCCGACGAGTGCAAGACTCCCGGCGCGGCCGACGACAAGGGGCTCACCGGCTGCCTGCGCCAGCTCGCCGGGAAGATCGCCGACACCGGCGACTGCAAGCCCGGAATGGGTAATGGACCGGCGAAACCGGCGGAAGATCTCGGCGTGACGTCGACCTGTTCCGCGCCGGGCCGCGCCGGAACCCAGGTGACCTATCTGCAGAGCGACTCCGCGGAGAAGCTCAAGGCCTACACCGACCAGCTGCTCGCCTTCGCCGGCGGTGACCGCACCGAGGCCAAGTGGGTGGGCAACGCCCTGGAAGGCCAGTACTCCTCGGCCGCCGGGCGGAACGCGGCCGTGCTGGTGTTCACCGTGACCGACCGGCCGCTGGCCGGCTTCATCTACCAGGTCCCGGCCGAAGGGCAGAGCCCGACGCCGGGCGAACTGGCCGACTACTTCGAAAAGAGCATCCAACCGGGTGAATAGGTCCGCTGGTGCGGGGCTGAATCCGGGGCCGTGAAGGTCTCCTGTTTCCGGGCGCCGACCCGGGTTCAGCGCCGACAAGGGATGTCTCTATGTACGTTTCTCAGCGGGGTTGACGCGAGCGTGAGTTGTCACTCACGGTGAGGGGTGGGTGGAAATAGGGACGTTCGCTGTCTCTATTTCCACCCACCCCCTCACGTCTTCACGAGTCTGGCCGGTGTGACTGGACCGGTCACGCGGGACTGGGTGGATTTCTGGTCACCCAACGTCCCGAAATCCACCCAGTCGATGCCCTCGGTCCGCCTGGCCTTGCCTACCCTCAAGGTAGTGAAGGAGGCCTTCATCGACTGGCGACAGTCATGAGACTCCCGGTGAGGCGGACCGAGACACGCCACGTTTGCTTCATGCCGACACGGCGCGAATCACCCGAATCGAGCGCCGTGGTCGGGAAAGCGTCCCTTGTGGACAGTTGAGAGCCCAGTCCGGCCGTCGTTGTGGCTGGTGGTGCTATTGGGACTGCTGAGGAGACTCGGGTTCCCTCAAGGAGGCCTTCACTGCCGGTGAAGAAGCCCTTCGCGCGGTTCGGATCGAGCCCGGGGCTAGACTTCCCCCGATGCGTATCACGGTCTTCCGGCGGCTGATGGCCGACGAATTCGGTCCCGGACGTGCGGAAACCCTCTCGAGGGATCACGTCTTCGGTGAACTCGGGGGCCGGACCGTCGAACAGGCCCTTGACTCCGGAATCTCGGCCAAGGACATCTGGCGGGCGGTCTGCGAGGCCTTCGAGATCCCGCCGGAGCGGCGCTGACCTCGGGATGAAGGCGAGCACCCTAGCGCGACGGCGTGTCGGTCACGGGCTCGAACACACGTTCGTCTATGGTGTTGTCCACAACGGGGTCAGCGATCCACAGCTTGGGCGCGAGGCCTGGAATTGTCGGTGGTCGCCCGTAGCGTCGAGCCCGACAGCTCAGAACTGAAACAAGCCCTACCGGCTCAACCAACGAGGTGGACTCCATGGCACCAGCAGCACCCGACAAGGACAAGGCCCTCGAACTGGCCCTCGCCCAGATCGACAAGCAGTACGGCAAGGGTTCGGTCATGCGCCTCGGCGAAGAGGGGCGCGTGCCGATCGAGGTCATCCAGACCGGGGCCATCGCGCTCGACGTCGCGCTCGGGATCGGCGGCCTGCCCCGCGGCCGCGTCATCGAGATCTACGGTCCGGAGTCCTCGGGTAAGACCACCGTCGCGCTGCACGCGGTCGCCAACGCGCAGCGGAACGGCGGCATCGCCGCGTTCATCGACGCGGAGCACGCGCTGGACCCGGACTACGCCAAGAAGCTCGGCGTCGACACGGACGCGCTGCTGGTCTCCCAGCCGGACACCGGTGAGCAGGCGCTCGAGATCGCGGACATGCTGATCCGCTCCGGCGCGCTCGACATCCTGGTCATCGACTCGGTCGCCGCGCTCGTGCCGCGCGCCGAGATCGAGGGCGAGATGGGTGACAGCCACGTCGGTCTGCAGGCGCGGCTGATGAGCCAGGCGCTGCGGAAGATGACCGGCGCGATGAGCAACTCCGGCACCACCGCGATCTTCATCAACCAGCTGCGCGAGAAGATCGGCGTCATGTTCGGCTCCCCGGAGACCACGACCGGTGGTAAGGCGCTGAAGTTCTACGCGTCGGTCCGGCTGGACGTCCGCCGGATCGAGACGCTGAAGGACGGCGGCGAGCCCGTCGGCAACCGCACCCGCGTCAAGGTCGTGAAGAACAAGGTCGCGCCGCCCTTCAAGCAGGCCGAGTTCGACATCCTGTACGGCAAGGGCATCTCCCGTGAGGGCTCGCTGATCGACATGGGTGTCGACCAGGGCATCCTGCGCAAGTCCGGTGCCTGGTACACCTACGAGGGCGACCAGCTGGGCCAGGGCAAGGAGAACGCGCGGAAGTTCCTGCTCGAGAACCCGGACATCGCCAACGAGGTCGAGAAGCGCATCAAGGAGAAGCTCGGCATCGGTGCCGTCGTCGACGCCGAGGCCGCCCCGGCACCGGTCGACTTCTAGGAGGAACGGGTTTGCGAGCGCCCAAGGTGGATCCGGCGGAGTTGCCGCCGGACGAGCGGAGGAAGAAGGCCAAGGAGATCTGCTTTGATCTCCTGGCCGCGCGCCCGCGCTCCACGGAGGAACTGCGTCAGGCCCTCAAGCGCAAAGGCTTCGACGAGGAGACGACGGAGACCCTGCTCGGTAAGCTGGACCAGGCAGGGCTCGTCAACGACGCCGAGTTCGCCGAAATGTGGGTTCGTTCCCGCCACGCCAACATGGGCCTGGCACGGAACGCGCTCGTGGCCGAACTCAAACGCAAAGGAATAGATGGGGATATCGCCGTCCAGGCCGCCGAAGAGGTGGACCGAGAGGCAGAGGAGCAGCGCGCCCGAGAGCTGGTACGCAAGCGTATGCGCTCCTTGGGCGACGTCGACGAACAGACGGCGATCCGTCGCCTGCTGGGCGTCCTCGCCCGCAAGGGCTATCCCCAGGGGCTGGCCTACACCGTGATCCGCGACGAACTCCGCGAGTTCGGCGCCGAGGCCGCCCTCTTGGACGACCCCGCCCTCGACTGAGTCCGAGCTGCTCACCGGTCGAGCGGGCCCCCGTGCCCGCCGACCGGTGTTGTGCTTTCCACGGCAGACCGCGACCAGCGCCGACACGACCGATCAGGAATCGAGAAGCATCGGGCGCCCGCCGGGAAATAGCGTTACCGGCATGAACTTGATCGACGCCATCACCCTCGAAGTGGCCGACACCGCGGCCGCCGAACGCTTCTACACCACCGCCTTCGGCCTCGACACCCAGCTTCGCCTGCGGGCCGCTCAGGAGCCCACCACCGGCTTCCGCGGCTACACCCTCTCCCTCACGGTGTCGCAGCCCGCCAACGTCGACGCCCTGATCGAAGCCGCCCTCGCCGCCGGCGCGACCGCGATCAAACCCGCCTCGAAGTCGATGTGGGGCTACGGCGGGGTCGTCCAGGCCCCGGACGGCGCGATCTGGAAGATCGCCACCTCGGCGAAAAAGAACACCGGACCGGCCACTCGCGAGATCGACGGCATCGTGTTGCTGCTGGGCGTCGCCGACATCTCCGCTAGCAAGAAGTTCTACGTCGAGCACGGTCTCACCGTGGGCAAGAGCTTCGGCCGGGTGTATGTCGAGTTCGAATCCGGGTCGAGCCCGGTCAAGCTGGCGCTGTACCGGCGCAAGGCCCTCGCCAAGGACGCGGGCGTCGCCCCGGAGGGCACCGGTTCACACCGGATCGCGGTCAGCGGTCCCGCCGCGCCGTTCACCGACCCGGACGGCTTCCGCTGGGAGACCTCCACGCTCGCCGCCCAGTCCTGATGTGCCACTACCGGATGCCCCCACTCGCCGCCTACCGAGGAGGAAACGCCATGAGCAGCACCACTTACGAAGGATTCTCGGCCGAAGAGAAGGCCGCGATGAAGGAACACGCCCAGGACATGAAGAAGGCGGCCCGCCGCGGTTCGGCCGCCGACAAGGCCGCGGCCGCGGAGCAAGACGTGGTCGACAAGATCGCCGAGATGTCCGACGACGACCGTGTGCTGGCCGAGCGGGTCCACGCCATCGTCAAAGCCAACGCCCCGATGCTCGCGCCGAAGCTCTGGTACGGCCAGCCCGCCTACGCCCTCGACGGCAAGATCGTCTGCTTCTTCCAAGCCGCGGCCAAGTTCAAGACGCGCTACGCGACGCTCGGCTTCAACGAGGAGGCCAAGTTGGACGATGGCGCGATGTGGGCGACCGCGTTCGCGCTGACCGAGATGACGGCCGCCGTGGAGAAGCGCATCGCCGCGCTCGTGAAGCAGGCCGTGAGCTGAGTCGCGAACAGCACGAGTGGCAATGCGCTTTACCGCACGATTGGCCACTCCTCGCGGTGGGGGGAATCCCTAGGCTCGGGTGATCACTGGGAGGACACCATGATCACCATCGCGCCACTGGAACCCGAAGACCGTGAAGCCTGGGAGAACCTGTTCCGTGCCTACGTCGCCTTCTACGAACGTGTTTCGCCCCAAGAGGTCTACGACCGCGCTTGGCGGGAATTCCGCTCGGGGGAACGGATGCACGCGCTCGTCGCCCGCCTCGACGGCGAACTCGTCGGAATCACGCACTTTCTGATCCACCCCAGCACTTCCGCGCTCACCGACGTCTGTTATCTCCAGGACCTCTTCACCGCTCCGCGAGCCCGGGGCAAGGGTGTGGCGCGGGAGCTGATCGCGGCGGTGGCGGACTGGGCGCGTAGCCGCGGCTGTGACCGGGTCTACTGGCACACCAAGGAAACCAACGCCACCGCGCGCCGCCTGTACGACCAGGTCGCGGTCAACCGAGGCTTCATTCAGTACCAGTTACCACTCTGAGCACTCTTAAAACAGTGAAGGCCGCCCTCGTGAGGGCGGCCTTCACGCGATCGATCAGAGCCTCGACGCCTCCGCGGCGAGAGCCTCGATTTTCCCGAAGTCCTTGTCCGCCAAGGCATCCTTCGGGGTCAGCCATGAACCGCCGATACAGCCCACAGTGGACAGGGCGAGGTAGTCCGGCGCGGTCTTCACGGTGATGCCGCCGGTCGGGCAGAAGCGCAGCCCCGGCAACGGGCCGCTGATCGACTTCAGGTACGCGACGCCGCCGCTGGCCTCGGCGGGGAAGAACTTCAGCGCCGTCAGCCCGCGTTCGGCGAGCCGCATCGCCTCCGAAACCGTGCTCGCGCCCGGCAGGAACGGCAGTCCGGTGTCGAACGCGGCGTCCAGGACCGAGTCTGTGCAGCCCGGGGTCACCAGGAACTTCGCGCCGGCGTCGGCGGCCTGCTTGGCGTGTTCCGGTGCGGTGACCGTCCCGGCGCCGATGACGATCTCCGGGACCTCCGCGGCGATGCGCTCGATGGAGGCGAGGGCCGCCGGGGTGCGCAGGGTCAGCTCGATCACGCCGATGCCGCCCGCGAGCAGGGCGCGCGCGGTGGGCACCGCGTCGGCGGCGTCGTCGAGGACGACGACGGGCATCACAGGGGACAGGCCGAGCAGGTCGGCGCCGGTGGTCACTGACTTACCTCCACAGGGTTCAACGTGTGCGCCGGAGCGCCGAAGTGTTCCGGCGTGAGCGGTCCGAACACGCTCGCGCCCTGATCGGCGGGACCGACCGCGCGGCGCAGCGCCGCGAACAGCTCCCGGCCGGTGCCGGTCCAGGATGCCTCCGAAGGAGGGGAGTCCACCAGTTCACGACGGGCGAGTTCTTCGTCACCCACGAAGACGTCGAGCGTCCCGGCCTGCGCGTCGAGCCGGACGACGTCGCCGTCGGCGATCCGCGCGATCGGGCCGCCCACGGCGGCTTCCGGGGTCACCTGGATCGCGGCGGGGATCTTGCCGGACGCGCCGGACATGCGGCCGTCGGTGAGCAGCGCCACCTGGTGCCCGCGGTCCATCAGCACGCCCAGCGCCGGGGTGAGGCCGTGCAGTTCGGGCATCCCGTTGGCCTGCGGGCCCTGCTGCCGGATGACCACGACGACGTCCCGGTCCAGCTCGCCCGCCTCGAAAGCGTCCTTGAAGGACTTCTGGTCGGTGAACACCCGCGCCGGGGCCTGGACGACGCGATGTCCGGGCGCCACCGCCGACACCTTGATCACCGCACGGCCGAGGTTGCCCGCCACCATCCGCAGCCCGCCGTCGGCGGCGAACGGCCGCGACGCCGGGCGCAGGACGTCTTCGTCGAGGCTGCGCGTCGGCACCTCGCGCCAGACCAGTCCGTCCTCGGACAGGATCGGCTCCTGCCGATAGCGGCTCAGCCCCGGCCCGGCGACGGTCTGGACGTCCTCGTGCAGCAGGCCCGCGTCGAGCAGCGTGCCGACCAGGAACTGGATGCCACCGGCGGCGTGGAAGTGGTTGATGTCGGCGCTGCCGTTCGGGTACACCCGCGCCAGCAGCGGGATCACCGACGACAGGTCCGAGAAGTCGTCCCAGGTGAGCTGGATGCCCGCGGCTGCGGCGATCGCGACGAGGTGCATCGTGTGGTTGGTCGAACCGCCCGTCGCGAGCAGCGCGATGACGCCGTTGACGACGGCCTTCTCGTCGATCACCCGCGAGACCGGGGTGTACTCCTCGCCGCGGGAGATCCGCACGACGCGGCGCCCGGCCTCCTCGGTGAGCGCGCGGCGCAACGACGAGTTCGGCTGCACGAAGCTGGCGCCCGGCAGGTGCAGGCCCATCACCTCGACGACCATCTGGTTCGAGTTGGCCGTGCCGTAGAAGGTGCAGGTTCCCGCCGAGTGATACGAAGCCGCTTCGGCGTCCAGAAGGTCTTCGCGGGTCGCCTTGCCCTCGGCGTACAGCTGGCGCACGCGCGCCTTCTCCTGGTTCGGCAGGCCCGAGTTCATCGGCCCGGCCGGCACCAGGATCGCCGGGAGGTGCCCGAAGGACAGCGCGCCGATCAGCAGACCCGGCACGATCTTGTCGCAGACGCCGAGCAGCAGCGCCGCGTCGAACATGTCGTGGGACAAGGCGATCGCGGTCGACATCGCGATCACCTCGCGGCTGAACAGCGACAGCTCCATGCCCGGACGGCCTTGGGTGACGCCGTCGCACATCGCGGGGACGCCGCCGGCGAACTGGGCCACGCCGCCCACTTGGCGGACCGAACCTTTCACCAACGCGGGGTACTCCTGCATCGGCTGGTGCGCCGAAAGCATGTCGTTGTAGGAGGACACGATCGCGACACCCGGCGCCCGCACGGCGCGCAATGCCGCTTTGTCGACTCCCTCCATCGCGGCGAAGCCGTGTGCGAGGTTGCTGCAGTCGAGTCCGCGCCGCACCGGACCTTCTTCGTAGGCGGCGGCGACCCGCTCGAGATGCGCGGCGCGGGTCTCGGCACTGCGGGCGGCGATGCGTTCGGTGACTTCGGCGATGATGGGGTGGACGTTCGGGGCGGTGCTCATTGTCCGGCTCCGGATCACTGGTCGTGGTGGTCCGCGGGACGGCAACGCTGACGTCGCTGGGTCGTGACAGTGGCCACAGTACCTCGGGGGAAACCGCGAATCAAAATCGATACAGAAGATCGACTCGCGTGACCTCCGTCACGTCGTCGAGTTCTACTGTGCTACTTGTCACATTGCACAATGCGCGGCAGAGTCGAGACGGCGAGGATCGCTTGCCTTCGAAGGCTCGAGCGGCCAACCGAACCGACCATCGGGAGGTACCGATGTCCACCACAGAGATCGCCGAACTTCGGCGAGCCATCGGTCAGTTGAGGCAGTGCGTCGGCACGCTGCGATCCCGATACGGCGACGCGTCGGCGGTGCGACGCCTGGCGAACGACGTGGAGCGGCTCGACATCGACGCCGCAGATCTCGACACGACCCCGAACGCGGTGCCCGCGCAGGCGAAGGCCGTCGATCGGGTCCAGGTGCCCGACACGCCCTACGACCCGGCGCTCTGGCATGGCGCCGATGACGAAGGCGTCGGCGGCTACAAGCGCGACCAGCGGTGAGCGCCCCCGCCGGCGATGAGGCCGGACGGGGTACGGGGGTCCGCGCGCCGTCGCGGGCCCGGATCGCCGAACGCACGCTGCGCACCGACCGGTGGTGGCTCTCCCCGCTGCTGACCGTCCTCGGCCTCTCCGCCTTCATCGTCTACGCGACGATCAGGTCCTTCGTCCGCACCGCCTACTGGGTGCCCGAGTACCACTACCTGACGCCGTTCTATTCGCCCTGTGTCTCGGAATCCTGCGTCGAAGGCTCCCGGCATTTCGGGGCCTGGATCGGCGAGCTGCCGGGCTTCATCCCGCTCGGCTTTCTCGTCCTGCCGTTCCTGCTGGGGTTCCGGCTGACCTGTTACTACTACCGCAAGGCCTACTACCGCGCGGTCTGGTTCTCGCCGCCAGCGTGCGCGGTCGCCGAACCGCACGCGAAGTACACCGGCGAGACGCGGCTGCCGTTGATCATCCAGAACGCCCACCGCTACTTCTTCTACGTCGCCGTGGTCGTCTCGCTGATCAACACCTACGACGCGATCACCGCCTTCCACGGCAAGACCGGCGGGTTCGGTTTCGGGCTCGGCAACGTCGTGCTGCTCGGCAACGTGATCCTGTTGTGGGCCTACACGTTGTCGTGCCACTCGTGCCGTCACGTGACCGGCGGCAGGCTGAAGCACTTCTCGAAACATCCGGTCCGCTACTGGATCTGGACGCAGATCACGAAGCTCAACACCCGGCACATGGCGCTGGCGTGGACGACGCTCGGCACGCTCGTGCTGACCGACTTCTACGTGATGCTCGTGGCCGGCGGGGCGATTTCGGACCTGCGGTTCATCAACTAGTGGCACGGGAATCTCCCGTCCCCGGCGACAAGCTTTGAGGTGGCTCTCTCTATGACCGAGGTCGAAACGTTCAACTACGACGTGGTGGTGATCGGGGCAGGTGGCGCCGGTCTCCGCGCGGTCATCGAGGCCCGCGAGCGCGGCTTCAGCGTCGCGGTGGTGTGCAAATCGCTGTTCGGCAAGGCGCATACGGTGATGGCCGAAGGCGGCTGCGCGGCGTCGATGGGCAACGCGAACTCCAACGACAACTGGCAGGTCCACTTCCGCGACACCATGCGCGGCGGGAAGTTCCTCAACAATTGGCGGATGGCCGAGCTGCACGCCAAGGAGGCGCCGGACCGGGTCTGGGAACTGGAGACCTACGGGGCGCTGTTCGACCGCACGAAGGACGGGCGGATCAGCCAGCGCAACTTCGGCGGGCACACCTATCCGCGGCTGGCGCACGTCGGCGACCGCACCGGACTCGAACTGATCCGCACCATGCAGCAGAAAATCGTTTCGCTGCAACAAGAGGACTTCAAGGAGACCGGCGACTACGAGGCGAGGATCAAGGTCTTCGCCGAATGCACGATCACCGAACTGCTGACCGATGACGGCCGGATCTCCGGCGCTTTCGGGTACTGGCGGGAAAGCGGCCGGTTCATCCTGTTCGAGTCGCCGGCGGTGGTGCTGGCCACCGGCGGCATCGGGAAGTCGTTCAAGGTCACCTCGAACTCGTGGGAGTACACCGGCGACGGGCACGCGCTGGCACTCCGGGCCGGGGCGGCGCTCATCAACATGGAGTTCGTCCAGTTCCACCCGACCGGCATGGTCTGGCCGCCGAGTGTGAAGGGGATCCTGGTCACCGAAGGCGTGCGCGGTGACGGCGGGGTCCTCAAGAACACCGAGGACAAGCGGTTCATGTTCTCCTACGTCCCTGACGTGTTCAAGGGGCAGTACGCGGACAGCGAGGAAGAGGCCGACCGCTGGTACACCGACCAGGAGAAGAACCGCCGCACCCCGGACCTGCTGCCCCGGGACGAGGTGGCGCGCGCGATCAACTCCGAGGTCAAGGCCGGCCGGGGATCGCCGCACGGCGGGGTCTTCCTCGACATCGCCAGCAGGCTGCCCGCGGAGGAGATCCGCAAGCGGCTGCCGTCGATGTACCACCAGTTCAAGGAACTCGCCGACGTCGACATCACCAAGGAGCCGATGGAGGTCGGCCCGACCTGTCACTACGTGATGGGCGGGATCGAGGTCGATCCGGACACCGCGTCGTCGAGCGTGCCGGGCCTGTTCGCCGCGGGCGAGTGTTCGGGCGGGATGCACGGCTCGAACCGGCTCGGCGGGAACTCGCTGTCGGACCTGCTCGTCTTCGGCCGTCGCGCCGGACTCGGCGCCGCGTCCTACGTGTCGGAACTGAAGGACCGTCCGAAGGTCAGCCAGTCCGATGTGGACGCCGCCGCGGCGATGGCGCTCGCGCCGTTCGATCCGCCGGGTGACGGCGTCGAGGAGAATCCGTACAGCCTGCACACCGAACTGCAGCAGTCGATGAACGATCTGGTCGGCATCATCCGCAAGGCGGAGGAGATCGAGCGGGCGCTGGAGAAGCTCGGGGAACTGCGCGAGCGGGTCAAGCGGGTCACCGTCGAGGGGCACCGGCAGTTCAATCCCGGCTGGCATCTCGCCGTCGACCTGCGGAACATGCTGATGGTCAGTGAATGCGTGGCGCGGGCCGCGTTGATGCGCACGGAGAGCCGGGGCGGCCACACCCGCGACGACCACCCGGGCATGGACCCCCAGTGGCGCAACAAACTCCTCGTCTGCTCGGCCACGCCGGGCGACAACCCGGTGGTGCCGGAGATCGGTATCGAGGTCAAGGAACAGACCCCGCTGCGACAGGACCTGCTGGAGCTGTTCGAACTGTCCGAGCTGGGGAAGTACTACACCGACGAAGAACTGGCCTCGCACCCCGGGAGTCCGGCATGAGCTACAAGGCGAGTTTCCGGGTCTGGCGTGGCGACGCCGACTCGGGTGAGCTGCAGGACTACAGCGTCGAGGTCAACGAAGGCGAGGTCGTGCTCGACATCATCCACCGGTTGCAGGCCACCCAAGCCTCGGATCTGGCGGTGCGGTGGAACTGCAAGGCGGGCAAATGCGGTTCGTGCTCGGCGGAGATCAACGGCAAACCGCGGCTGCTGTGCATGACCCGGATGTCGACCTTCACCGAGGACGAGGTCATCACCGTGACCCCGATGCGGACGTTCCCGGTGATCCGCGACCTGGTGACCGACGTGTCGTTCAACTACACCAAGGCCCGTGAGATCCCGTCGTTCACCCCGCCCCCGGAGCTGAAGCCGGGGGACTACCGGATGCAGCAGGTCGACGTCGAGCGCTCGCAGGAGTTCCGCAAGTGCATCGAATGCTTCCTGTGCCAGAACACCTGTCACGTGGTGCGCGACCATGAGGAGAACAAGGAGGCCTTCGCCGGGCCCCGGTACCTCATGCGCATCGCCGAACTCGAAATGCACCCCCTCGACGTCGCCGACCGGCGGGACGCGGCGCAGGAGGAACACGGGCTCGGGTACTGCAACATCACCAAGTGCTGCTCGGACGTGTGCCCGGAGGGCATCCACATCACCGACAACGCGCTCATCCCGATGAAGGAACGCGTCGCGGACCGGAAGTACGACCCCATCGTGTGGCTGGGGAACAAGCTTTTCCGGCGGGACAAGTAGAAAAACCCGTGAGTGGTGATGACGGTTCCAACCGTCATCACCACTCGGGTTTTAATCGTTTGCCCGTGCTCACCGGCTCGTTGCACACTTACCGCACACCACCGAGGGAGGACACATGACGCGACGCTGGTATGCCATGGCCCTTGGTATGAAAGAGAAAACCGGCTACCCGCCGTCGTCCTGACAGGACGTCGCAGCCGCGGAGCCGCCCTTCGGGAAACCGGAACGGGCGGCTTTTTCGTGGTGCGCTTCTCCCGGTGAACCCTGTTTTCTGGAACGAAGCGGTCCGGCGCGCGTGCGTGCCGGACCGTGTTCCAGGCCAAAATCCCCGGCACGGCGGGGAATCCTGTTCCGTCGTACCGGTGCGGCGGTGTGGGGTCCGTGTGCTCCACACCGCCAGACGCGCACGGTCCGGCGACCGGCCGGGATTCATAGCCCCGGCCAGCCTGGTTCGACACCAGGGTGCGCGACTCAGGCGCCTTTGCGGGCGCTGTGCACGTCGCCGCGTTCGTGGCGATGCAACATGATGTCCTGGAAACCGTTGTCGCGCAGGCCCTTTTCCAGCGTGAGCCCGTTCGTGGCGACGACGACGAGATGTCCGCCCGTCACCAGGCTCGCGGCGATGCGGCCGAGGTGGTCGGGGGAGTCCAGGAAGGCCAGGACGATGTCGAAGGTCCCCATCACCGGCAGCCGGTCCAGCTGATGGACCTCGTAGGAGATCCCGCTCGGATCGCGTTCCTCTTCGCGCTGCGCGGCCGCGATCAGCACCTGGTCGGCGTCCACACCGATCACGCGGCGAGCGCCTTCTCGGCGGAACAGCCGGGGATAGCGGCCATCGCCGCATCCGACGACCAGTACCGACCTGCCCGCCAGATCCGGTAGCACTTCGAGCAGCGTCGTGGCCTGGTCCGACATAGCGCCGACGCTAGCCGACGGGATCACCGTCCCGACAGGACCAAGAGGCCTATCCCTCCAGGTACATGAAGGCCCCCTTCCTGTACCTAGGCGCAAGGAAGGGGGCCTTCATGTACTTACGGAGCTACACCGACCGGCCGGTGTTGAAGTCGGTGGCGTCGACGACGGACGCCGGAGCGTCGTGCACCGGCTTGGCGCCCTTGGGGGCCTTCTTCCGCCGCGCCAGCTTGTTCTCCAGCCACGACGCGAACCAGGACAGAAGCAGGTTCAGCACGATGAAGATGATCGCGACGACGATCAGCGTCGGGATCGTGTTGCCGTAGAGACCGGTGAGCGGCCCGGTACTCCGGATCAGCTCGTTGAAGCCGATGGTCAGCTGACCGGCCAGCGCGGTGTCCTTGAGGATGACCACCAGCTGGCTGACCAGCGCGGGCAGCATCAGGGTGACCGCCTGCGGCAGCAGGACGGTCATCATGATCTGGGTCTTGCGCATGCCCAGCGCGGACGCGGCCTCGCCTTGACCCTTGGGCAGCGAAAGGATGCCCGCCCGGAACACCTCGGCCATGACTGAGCCGTTGTAGAGCACCAGACCCGTCACCGCGGCGAACAGCGGGCGGATCTCGGCGTCGATGTCGGTGTAGAACGCGTAGAACGCGGCGGCGAAGACCATCAGCAGCAGCACCGGGATGGCCCGGAAGAACTCGACGACGGCGCCGACCGGGATCCGCACCCATTTGTGGTCGGACAGCCTGCCGATCCCGAGCAGCGCGCCGATCGGCAACGCGATCACGATCGACAGCGCCGCGGCCTTCAGGGTGTTGAGCAGACCGGGCAGGATGAATTCGGTCCAGGTGGAGCCCTTGAGGAAGGGCTCCCACAGGGCGCCGGCCCACTGGTTCTTCTCATCGAAGCCCGCGTAGATGAAGTACACGACCAGCGCCAGGACGAGCACGAAAAGAACCGAGTAGAGCCAGTTCCGTGCCCGCGCCTTCGGCCCGGGAATGTCATAGAGGACGGTCTGCGCGCTCATCGCTTGACCTCGACCTTCTTGGCGACCCAGCCCAGCAGCAGGCCGAGGGGGAGGACCAGGATGACGAACCCGACGGCGAAGAGCAGGAACACCAGGAGCAGTGAGTCGGACTCGTTCTCGATCATTTCCGACATCAGCAGCGACGCCTCGGCGACACCGATGATCGACGCGACCGTGGTGTTCTTCAGCAGGGCGATCATGACGTTCGCCAGCGGTGCGATCACCGACCGGAACGCCTGCGGCAGCACGATCAGCGTCAGCACCTGGGTGAAACCGAGCCCCAGTGCGCGGGCCGCTTCCGCCTGCCCGACGGGAACGGTGTTGATGCCCGACCGCAGCGATTCACAGACGAACGTGGCGGTGTAGGCGACGAAGCCGAGGATCGCGAGCCGGAAGGCGTTGTCCTCCAACGACGTCGTCGAGTCCGACGAGGCCAGGTTGAGGCCAAGGGTGGAGGACAATCCCAGCGACGTGAAGACGATGATCACCGTCAGCGGGGTGTTCCGGAAGATGTTGACGTAGGCGGTGCCGAACGCCCGCATGATCGGAACCGGGCTCACCCGCATCCCCACCAGGATCGTTCCCCAGATCAGGGAGCCGATGGCGGAGAAGAAGGTGAGCTTGATCGTCATCCAGAAGGCGCCGAGCAAGTCGTAATTGGGATTGTCGAGGAAATCGAACAAGGTGCTCAACCCAGCCTCGGTATGGGAACGGTGCGCCGCGGTACACGGCGCACCGTTCGATTCCTTTGATTCAGCGGCTCAGGGAGCCGGGTGTCAGGAGATGGCCGGGGGCTCGGGGATCTTGTAGCCCGACGGACCGACGTTCTTCTCCAGAGCGGCCTTCCACGCGCCGTCCTGCTGCATCTTCTTGATGGCGTTGTTGATCGCGGTGACGCTCTCGGCGTCGTCCTTCTTCAGGCCGACACCGTACTTCTCGTCGGTGAAGCCCTTGCCGACCAGCTTCAGCTTGCCCGGCTGCTGCGCGGCGTAGCCACCGAGGATGACGTCGTCGGTGGTCATCGCGTCGACGGTCTTGTTGAGCAGCGAGGTGACGCAGTCGGTGTACTTGCCGACTTCCTGGAGCTGCACGTCCTTGGCGTACTTCTCCTTGACGTTCTGCGCCGGGGTCGAACCCTTGACCGAGCAGAGCTTCTTGTTGCCGGTCAGCGACTCGGGGCCGGTGATGTCGGTGCTGTCGGCACGCACCAGCAGGTCCTGGTGGGCGATGAAGTACGGGCCCGCGAAGGAGACCTCGTTCTTGCGCTTGTCGGTGATCGAGTAGGTGGCGACGATGAAGTCGACCTCACCCTTCTTGATCAGGTCCTCACGCTGCGCGGACTGCGCTTCCTTCCACGTGATCCCCGACTCTTCGACACCGAGCTCCTTGGCGATGTACTTCGCCACGTCGACGTCGAACCCGGCGTAGGTGCCGTCGGCCTGCTTCTGGCCGAGGCCGGGCTGGTCGAACTTGATGCCGATGGTCAGCTTCTTGTCGTTCTTGGCCTTCGCCACCACGTTCTTGGCGCCGCTGGAGCCGCTGCCGGCGTCCGACCCGCCGCCACCACAGGCGGAGAGGGCGAGACCGGCCGCCACGACGGCCGCGCTCATTCGCAGAACTCGGTTCAACCGCATTCTTCTCAGTTTCCTTCCGAATCTTGTCCAGCCATACCGGCCGGCGGGGAAGTCCTTGGTGTCTGTCGGTGAACCCGCGTCCACGATCGACGTCGGCAGGACGCTGCGTGATCTTCCACGTCACGTGGTCGATCAGGGCGTCCTGCCACCGCGATAGCGGGGCCTTCGGCCGGGGCGGGTTCACGCATGTGGTCCCTTTTCGAGGTAAGTCTTCAGCTCCGCCAACAGGCGCCTAGTGGGTAAGGATCTTGCCGAGGAAGTCCTTCGCCCGGTCGGTCTTGGGCTTGGTGAAGAACTCGTCCGGGGTGGAGTCTTCGACGATCTCGCCCTCGGACATGAACACCACCCGGTTCGCCGCTCGCCGCGCGAAGCCCATCTCGTGGGTGACGACGAGCATCGTCATCCCGTCCTTCGCGAGCGTGGTCATGACGTCGAGGACCTCCTGGACCATCTCCGGGTCCAGCGCCGAGGTCGGCTCGTCGAACAGCATCACCTTGGGGCGCATCGCCAGCGCGCGGGCGATCGCCACCCGCTGCTGCTGCCCGCCGGAGAGCTGGGCCGGGTACTTGTCGGCCTGGTTGGCGATGCCGACGCGTTCGAGCAGGTCCATCGCGGTCTTGCGGGCTTCGGCCGAGTTGACCTTGCGGACCTTCATCGGCGCGAGCATGACGTTCTCGACGATCGTCTTGTGCGCGAACAGGTTGAACGACTGGAACACCATGCCGACGTCGGCGCGCAGCGCGGCCAGCGCCTTTCCTTCGGCGGGCAGCGGAACGCCGTCCACCGCGATCTCGCCGGAGTTGATGGGCTCCAGCCGGTTGATCGCCCGGCACAGCGTCGACTTGCCAGACCCGGACGGCCCGAGCACGACCACGACCTGCCCGCGCGGCACCTCGAGGTTGATCTCCTTGAGCACGTGCAGGTCGCCGAAGTACTTGTTCACGGCGGCCGCCTTGATCATCGGCGCCGCCACCTCCGCGGTCATCTGGCCTCCAGGAGCGTTCGTTTGCAGGGGACTGCGGGGTCAGGCACCACGCGATGGCGGAAACCTACTCCCGTCGGACCGCTTGTAAAGGCGGCTTGACCAATACTTAGGGTTTCAAGTCCGTATCGTTCCAAGCCGCCGGACGGCCCCGATCCACGCCCGTCCGGCGCTGATCAGCCTAGACAAGGCGGGGATATCCCGTAACCGGGGTCACACAAGATCTGTGACGCATCGTGACCATTACCGCCTGCGGTGGGGTCGTCACTGGGCCGGACGGCCGATCGGTACGGGGAGCGCTCGGGGTGACTCACCCCATAGAGTCGTTCTTCAGTCGTCGCGGTGCGGGGATGGCGGGGAAGGGAAACACGGGTGCGGGTACTGCTGGTGGAGGACGACGACCGGGTCGCTGGCGCGCTGACGCCCGCGCTGACCCGGCGCGGTCTGACGATCAAACGCCTCGCCTCCGGCGCCGGGGTGCTCGACCTGGTGCACGAGGTCGACGTCGTGCTGCTCGACCTCGGCCTTCCCGACGTCGACGGGATCGTGCTGTGCCGCCGGATCCGCGCGGTCAGCGACGTCGCGGTGATCGTCGTATCGGCGCGAGGCGAGGTCGACGACCGGATCCAGGGCCTGCGGTCCGGCGCCGACGACTATCTCGTGAAGCCCTACGACGTCGACGAACTCGTCGCCCGCGTCGAGGCCGTGCGCCGCCGCCGGGGCGAACGCCCGGCCGGGCCCGAACCGGCGGGGGTCATCCGGGCGGGTGACGTCTCGGTCGATATCGGACGGCATGAGGTCCAGGTCGACGGGCAGCCGGTTTCGTTGTCGCGCAAGGAGTTCCAGGTACTCGCGCTGGTGGTCACCGCCCGCGGCGCGGTCTGCGCCCGCGACCACGTGCTGAGCGAGGTCTGGGGTCACCGCGGCCCCGCGGAGAGCCGCTCGCTCGACGTCCACGTCGCCACCCTGCGGACCAAACTGGGCAGGCCCGCGCTGATCGAGACCGTCCGCGGCGTGGGGTACCGCCTCGGCGGCGCCTACGGCCCGGAAGAGGGCTGAGCCGGTGCGCGTCCGGCTCCAGGCGATCGTGCTGACGCTGGTCGCGGCACTCGTGTTCGGCCTCGGCATCCCGCTCGCGCTCAGCGTGGCGGCCAGTGTGCAGCTCGACCTCTTCCTCGACCGGCTCACCGACACCTCCCGATTCGCCTCGCTGGCGCAGCGCCCGCTGGTGGAGAACCGGCCGGACCTGATCGAGGACGAACTCCGCCGCTACACCGAGGTCTACAACGTCCCGGTGGTGATCGTCGACCAGGACGGCGAAGCCGTGGTGAGCGCGCTCGGCGGCGGACCCGGCGCGGCCGCCCGCATCAATCTGAAGGACGCCGCCATCGCCTCGCATATCCAGGCGGCCTTGGCCGGACGGCGGTCGGAACCCGGCCCGCTGCTGATGCCGTGGAACACCGAGCCACTGGTGCTCGCGGAACCGATCCTCATCGACGGCGAGGTACGGGGCGCGGTGATCACCCTGTCCTCGACCGAACGCGCCCGGACCGAACTGCTGTGGTGGTGGCTGCTCATCGCGGCGGGTGCCGTGCTGGCGTTCGGGTTCGCGCTGCTCATCGCCGTGCCGGTGGTGCGCTGGATCCTTCGCCCGGTCCGCCGCCTGGACGAGGCGACCGGGGAACTGGTCGCCGCCGTGGTCAGCGGCCAGGAGGTACAGCGGGTGGGGGAGACGGGCGGGCCGCCGGAACTGCGGCAGCTCGAACGGTCCTTCGACCGGATGGCCGCGAGTGTCGACGAGGCTCTTTCGGCGCAGCGCGCCTTCGTCGCCGATGCCTCCCACCAGCTGCGGAACCCGTTGACCGCGCTGAAGATCCGGCTCGGCAACCTCGACGGGCACGTCGACGACGACCTTGCCGCCGCGGACCTCGAAGCCGCCGTCGTGGACGCGCGGCGGCTGAACCAGATCCTCGACGAACTCCTCTCCTTGGCTCGCGCCGAGGCCTCGGGCGGCGAACTGGTCCCGGTCGCCCTCGACGAGGTGGTGGGCGCCCGGGTCGCCGATTGGACCGTGGTCGGCCGGTCCCGGGACATCTCGCTGACCGCGTCCGGACTCGGCGGCGGGCTGCGGGTGCTCACCCCGGCGCGCGGACTCGAAGTGGTGCTCGACGCGCTGCTGGACAACGCGCTGAAGTTCACCGAGCCGGGGACCGAGGTGCGGGTCACCGTCACCGAGGCGGACGGGAAGGTCGACATCGCCGTCCGCGACCACGGGCCCGGCCTGCGCGAAGACGAACTCGAGCGCGCGGCGGACCGGTTCTGGCGCAGCACCTCGCATCAGAATATCCCCGGATCCGGGCTGGGCCTGGCGATCGTCACGGAGATCATGGCCCGCTCGAGCGGTTCGCTGCGGCTCGGCTCACCCGAGGGCGGCGGGCTCGAAGTGACCGTGACGCTGCCTGTCGTCAGTTCTTGAGCGAGCGGAAGTAGCGCAGCGCGCCGGGATGCAGCGGCAGCGGCGAGGTCTCGATGGCCGGGTGGACGTCGATCGACAACGCGGCCCCGGCGGCCTTGACCAGCTCACCGCGTGCGTCGAACAGCCCGCGGACCAGCGCTTCCGCGAGGTCGTCCGGCATCGAGGCCGGCACGACCAGGAAGTTCGGCAGCACGAGCGTGGTCACCGGCGCCTGCAGGTGATAGGCCGTCACCGGGATGGTCGCCGTGCGGTACACCGGATTCCTCGCCCGCAGGTCGTCCGCGAGATCGGTGATGTCGAGCAGCCGGACCTTGCTCGCGCGCTCCGTGATCGACGGCGTCGGCAGGCCACCGGACCAGATGACGGCGTCGATCTGGCGGTTCTCCAGCGCGGGGAGCGCTTCGGTGAGCCCGAGGTTGCGCCGGTCCACCGCGCCGGTCAGCCCGGACACCTCGAGCAGCTGTTTCGACAGGAACTCGACGCCGGAGTCGGGGGAGCCGATCGCGACCTTGAGGCCCCGCAGCTGCGCGAACGAGGTGATCGTGGAGTCGGCCCGGACGACGACGTGCAGGTAGTCGTCGTGCACCCGGGCCAGCGCGGCGAGCCCGGCGGTCTTCTCGGTGGCGACGTCGGCGGCCACGAAAGCGACGTCGGCCTTGCCCGCGCGGACGCGGCCGATGTTGTCCGGTGAGCCCTGGGTCTCCTGGATCTCGGGCCGCTCGGCGCCGAGCTGCGCGGCCCACGCGTCGGCCAGCGCCTCGGCCAGCTTGTCGTAGACGCCGCCGTTGAGCCCCGCCGCGATCCGCACGTGTGTCCCGGACAGGTCCGGCCCGCACCCGGCGACCAGGGCGCAGGCCACGGCGATCACCACCGCCAGCACCCCTGGTCTCCTCATGAGGGTCGATCGTGCCATGGAACCCCGCCCGCGTACCCTCGAAGGCGAGATGAGCGCGCGCACATACCAGATCCGCACCTTCGGCTGCCAGATGAACGTGCATGACTCCGAACGTCTTGCCGGGCAGCTCGAAGACGCCGGCTACGTTCCGGGTGACGGCGAGACCACACCCGACCTGATCGTGTTCAACACCTGCGCCGTGCGGGAGAACGCGGACAACAAGCTCTACGGCACCCTCGGCCACCTGCGGCCGCAGAAGACCGCGAAGCCGGACATGCAGATCGCCGTCGGCGGCTGCCTCGCGCAGAAGGACCGCGGCGAGATCGTCAAACGCGCGCCCTGGGTCGACGTCGTGTTCGGCACGCACAACATCGGCGCGCTGCCGACGCTGCTGGAACGCGCGCGGCACAACGCCGAGGCCGAGGTCGAGATCCTCGAAGCGCTCGAAACCTTCCCCTCGACCCTGCCTGCCCGCCGTGAGTCCGCGTACGCGGGCTGGGTGTCGATTTCGGTGGGCTGCAACAACACCTGCACCTTCTGTATCGTGCCCGCGTTGCGCGGCAAGGAACGAGATCGCCGTCCCGGCGAGATCCTGGCCGAGGTCGAGGCGCTCGTCGCCGAGGGCGTGCTCGAAGTGACCCTGCTCGGCCAGAACGTGAACTCCTACGGCGTGGAATTCGGCGACCGGCTCGCGTTCGGGAAGCTGCTGCGCGCCTGCGGTGGGGTGGCAGGCCTGGAGCGCGTCCGGTTCACTTCGCCGCATCCGGCGGCGTTCACCGAGGACGTCATCGACGCGATGGCCGAGACGCCGAACGTGTGCCACCAGCTGCACATGCCGCTGCAGTCCGGCTCGGACCGGGTACTGCGCGAGATGAAGCGGTCCTACCGCTCGGCTCGCTACCTCAAGATCCTCGACCGCGTGCGCGAAGCGATGCCCGACGCCGCGATCACCACCGACATCATCGTCGGCTTCCCCGGCGAGACCGAGGAAGACTTCCAGGCCACGCTCGACGTCGTCGCGCAGGCCCGGTTCTCCAGCGCGTTCACCTTCCAGTACTCGATCCGGCCCGGCACCCCGGCCGCCGAGATGGACGGGCAGCTGCCCAAGGAGGTCGTGCAGGAGCGCTACGAACGGCTCGTGAAGCTGCAGAACGACATCTCCTGGGAAGAGAACAAGAAGGTCGTCGGCCGTCGCGTCGAGCTGCTGGTCGCCTCCGGCGAGGGCCGCAAGGACACCGAGACGCACCGGATGAGCGGCCGCGCCCGCGACGGCAGGCTCGTCCACTTCGCGCCGACGGGACCGCTGGTGGACCGCGCCGTGCGGCCGGGCGACGTCGTCGAGACCGTCGTGACCTACGGCGCCCCGCACCACCTCGTCGCCGACGGCGACCTGCTGTCGCACCGCCGGACGAAGGCGGGCGACAACTCCGAGGCCGGACTCCGGCCGAAGACCAACGGCGTGACGCTGGGCCTGCCGGGCTTCGGCGCCCCGGCCGTCACGCCGGAACCGGTGAGCGGATGTGCGCTGTGACCGAACCGAAGAACCATCCCGAGATCGACGAACTCGCCGCCGAGATCAACGAGGTGGGTGAACGCGCGGCCAAGACGATCGAGCTGGGCAGGCGCGGGTTCTCCATCGCCGTGCTGGTGTTCGTGCTGCTGGTGGCCCAGCTGCTGCCCTGGGTCGGCGACCACGCCGGCTGGGAAGTGCTGCTCGGCCGCGGCGGCGGGATCCCGCAGCTGTTCGCCGCGACCTCCACCGGGATCGGGGTGTTCGCCTCCGCCGTCGCGCTGGTGACCCGCCGCTGGTGGCTGGCCTGGGTCTGTGCCGCGGGCGGCTGGTTCGCCTCGGTCGACGGGCTGCTCGCGATCTGGTCGCAACAGTCCTCACACGCGACCGGCGCGGCCGGTGGCGGTCCGGGCGCCGGGCTGATCGTCGCTTGGATCGCCACCGTCGCGCTGGCCTGCTACTGGATGCGTGCCGCCTTCTCGCGGAGCTAGCCGACGCGCAAGGTGAGGTTGCTGGACGTGTAGGCACTCGCGTACAGCGACGTTTCGGGGTGATAGGCCCGCAACGTGATCACCGCGCTGAAGGAGAAGCTGAGCTTCAGGGAGAACGTCGAGTTGGGCCGGCAGGTGGTGTCGGCGATGTTCACCCAGACATTGCCCTGAAGCTGCTGCACGATGATCGCCTCGAGACTGTCCGTCCCTTCGGACCGGGTACCGTCGTCGACCCGCAGGCTCCCCTTGAGGGTGACCTTTTCGTTGACCTTGGCCTCCTTCTTGCTGAGCGAGGCGTCGAGTTTGACCTTCTTCTTGCTGATTTCAGGAGCACGGTTAAGCGCGGAAGCGCCCGAATGGGCACCAAGGAGCGATACGTCCCTCCACAGTGGAGCTACCGCCAGGCTCGGGACATCCGTTGCAATGAAGGGGCCTTTCATCGCAAAATTTGCGATGAAAGGCCCCTTCATTGCGCGCGTGAGGCGGTGTCGGTGACCGCTCAGCGGTCCGCGATGGCCGCTTCCGCCGCCTCGAGCCATTCACGCCACTGCGCGGCCTGCTCGTCGGCCTTCTTCGCGCGCCGCTCGTCGCCCGCCGCGCGGGCCTTCGCCGCCTGCGACTCGAACTGCTCGACCCGCTCGCGGAACTGCGCCGCCCTGGCCTGCGCCTCCGGATCGGTCCGCCGCCACTTGCTGTCCTCGGCCGACTTGATCGCGTCCTGCACGGCCTTCAGGCGCCCGTCCAGCTCGCGGATGCGCTCGCGCGGGACCTTGCCGATCTCATCCCACTGATCCTGGATGCGCCGCATGTGCTGCTTCGCCGCTTCGAGGTTCGCCGCGGGGTCGATCTTTTCGGCCTCGACGAGCAGCTCTTCCTTCTGCTGCGCGTTGGTCGCGAATTCGGCGTCCCGCTCGGAGAACACCGCGGACCGCCGGGCGAAGAACTTGTCCTGCGCGGCGCGGAACCGCTGCCAGAGCGCCTCGTCGCTGTCCTTGGGCGCGCGGCCGGCGGCCTTCCACTCGGTCATCAGGTCCTTGTAGCGGCCCGCCGTCTCGCCCCAGTCCGACGACTCCGACAGCGCCTCGGCTTCGGCGATCAGCTCTTCCTTGCGCTGCTTCGCCCCGGCCCGCTGCTTGTCCAGCTCGGCGAAGTGCGACCCACGGCGCCGGTTGAACGCCTCGCGGGCCTTGGAGAAGCGCTTCCACAGCTCGTCGTCGGTCTTGCGGTCGACGCCCTTGACGGTCTTCCACTCGTCCAGGATCGCGCGGAGCCGGTCACCGGCGGCCTTCCACTGAGTCGACTCGGCGGCGAGTTTCTCGGCTTCGTCGGCCAGGGCCTGCTTGCGGACGACAGCGGCGGCGCGGGCCGCTTCACGCTCCTGCTTGGCCGCGGCCAGCGCCTTCCCGGCGTGGGAGATGACCTGCTCGATACGGCCGCTCAGCGCGGCGATGTCGCCGACGACGGCGGCTTCGGCGAGGCCGTCGCGCAGCTGCGTGGCGGTCGCCAGGGCGTGCTTCGGGTCGCCCGCGCCGGATTCCAGCCGCGTCTCCAGCAGTTCGACCTCGGTACGCAGGTCGTCGAACCGGCGCGCGTAGTGGAGCAGACCCTCGTCCGGGCTCCCGGCCTGCCAGACCCCGACCGCGCGTTCGCCGTCGGGCGTGTTGACGTACACCGTGCCTTCGTCGTCGACCCTGCCCCAAGCGGACGGGCTGGGCTCGGCGGGCGGCACGGGGGGCGCGGGCTGCCCGCCACCGAGCGCGTGCGGTACCGGGTGCGGAGCCGGGGTACCGGTGGACGTGTTCTCCTGGGCCATCGCAGGCTCCTTATCGCCTGTACGCCCGCTGGCGCGGGCGCCCCGCCTAGCGGCGGGGCCGGGTAATGCGTTGCCGTCTTGCTTCGGGGTATCAACCCCTTGCGGCATTCAAGCAGCTCAGCGTCCACCGTGGAACCGGATGAACCACCAGAGGCCAGTGATCCTACTTCCGGAGGACGTTCCGTGGCGGTCGGTTGCGGGCCGCTTCGCGCGGGGAAGGTAACGTCGGCGGCCGTGATCCGCCGTGTCGCCGTGCTTCCGCAACCCCCACTCCTCATTCCCGAACTCGCCGCCGGAGCGGCGGATGAATGCGCCGAGCTGCGCGAAGCATGCCTTCAAGCCGTGGCGCGCCTGGCCGGCGTTTCGCGGGACTGGGTCGTCGTCGGCGCGGCCGCGGGCGCACCTGAAGTGCCGGAACACGCGAGTGGCTCCTTCCGCGGTTTCGGCGTCGACATCCGCGTCTCACTCAGCCGGGTGACAGGGGCGGAGACCGAGCTGCCGTTGCCCGCACTCGTGGCCGGCTGGCTGCGTGCGCGGGCGAACGCGTCATCCGTCCGCGTCCACCTCGTCGATCCCGCCGCCCCGGCCGAGCACTGCGCGCTGGCCGGCCGTGAGCTGGGGGAGCCCGCCGCGGTACTCGTCCTCGGCGACGGTTCGAGCAGGCACGGCCCCCGGTCTCCCGGTGGCGAGGACGAGCGCGCGGAAGGTTTCGACGCCGGGATCCGCGACGCGCTGGCCAAAGCCGACACCGGCGCGCTCGCCGCGCTCGACCCCGCCCTCGCCGCCGAACTGGGGGCAGGCGGCCGCGCCCCCTGGCAGGTCCTCGCCGGGCTGGCGGCCGACGGAGACTGGGCCGCCGAAGTGCTCTACTCGGCCGCGCCGTTCGGTGTCGGCTACCACGTCGCCGTCTGGGAGCACGCGTGATCCGGCCGGTCGCGGTCGTCGGGCCCACGGCGACCGGGAAAACCGCGCTGGCGGTCGAACTCGCGCTCACCCTCGGCGGCGAGGTGATCAACGCCGACGCGCTGCAGCTGTACCGCGGGATGGACATCGGGACGGCCAAGGCGACCGTCGAAGAGCGGCGAGGCGTGCCGCATCACCTGCTGGACGTCCTCGACGTCACCGAGACGGCCTCCGTGGCCGCGTACCAGCGCGACGCGCGCCAGTGCGTCGAAGAACTCCTCGACGCGGGCCGCGTGCCGATCCTCACCGGCGGATCCGGGCTCTACATCCAGGCCGTGCTCGACGAGCTCAAGTTCCCGGGCACCGATCCCGCCGTCCGCGCGCGGTTGACCGCCGAGGCCGACGAGATCGGCGCCGCCGCGATGCACGCCCGGCTCACCGGACTGGACCCGGTCGCCGCCACGGCGATCCTGCCGACCAACACCCGCCGCATCGTGCGCGCGCTGGAAGTCATCGAGATCACCGGAGAACCGTTCTCGGCGAATCTGCCGAAACCGGGGCCCGCGCGCTACGGCACGGTCATGATCGGCGTGGACCGCGAACCCGGCGAGCTCGACGCCCGCGTCGACCGGCGGGTGGAGATCATGTTCGAAGCCGGTCTCGTCGACGAAGTCCGGACGCTGCTGGGACAAGGGCTTCGCGACGGGCTCACCGCGTCGAGGGCGCTGGGCTACCGACAGGTGATCGCCGCACTGGACGGCGATGGCGATTTCGCGGCCGCCGCCCAGGCCACCGCGCAGGCGACCCGGAGGTTCGTACGGAGGCAACGTTCCTGGTTCCGGCGGGACAAGCGCATCGAGTGGTTCGACGGCGGTTCGGATCGGCTGGCCGAGCGCGTCCTCGAGGTGACGGCCCAGTAATCTCAAGGCCATGGGCGGCATCGAATTCCTTAAGGGACACGGCACACAGAACGATTTCGTGCTGCTTCCCGACCCCGACGGCCGCCTTGAGCTGACCGAGGCTCGGGTGGCGGCACTGTGCGACCGCCGGCGGGGGCTCGGCGCCGACGGCGTGCTGCGGATCGTGCGGTCGTCCGCGCTGGGGATCGAGTCCGGCGGCGAATGGTTCATGGACTACCGCAACGCCGACGGTTCCCTCGCCGAGATGTGCGGCAACGGCGTCCGGGTCTTCGTGCGCCACCTGGTCGACTCCGGACTCGTGGCGGAGCGCGACTTCGTCATCGGCACCCGCGCCGGGGACCGGCCGGTGCGGATGCACGCCGATGACTCGGTGACCGTGGAGATGGGACCGGCGACGATCACCGGCACCTCGGTCACCGTGGTCGCCGGGAAGCCGTTCTCCGGCGTCGCGGTCAACGTCGGCAACCCCCACCTGGTTTCGGTCGTCGAGGACGACGTCGACGAGCTGGACCTTCGTGACCAGCCCGATTTCGACTCCGACGTGTTCCCGGACGGGGTGAACCTCGAGTTCATCAACCTGCTCGGTGGCGACGCGCTGAAGATGCGCGTCCACGAACGCGGCGTCGGCGAGACACGCTCCTGTGGCACCGGCACGGTCGCCGCCGTCGCGGCCGCCCTGCACCTCGCGGGCACCGACACCGGCGAAGCGACCGTCGACGTCCCCGGCGGCCGGGTGGTGGTCGAGGTCCGCCGCGGCGCGTCCACCCTCACCGGCCCCGCCGAGATCGTCGCGCGCGGCGAACTCGACGAACACTGGTGGGCAGGCCTCGGCGCTTAGCCCACCGGCTGGGCGATCGGTTCGCTCGGCAGGTCACGGAGTTTCCGGAGCGGGGAGAAGACCACCCACAGCAGCGCCGCGGTCTCGCCGCCCACGGCGACCCACAGCGTGCCCCTGATCCCGATCGCCTCGCCGAGGACACCGCCGAGCAGCCCGCCCAGCGGCAGCATCCCCCACACCACGAACCGCACACTCGCGTTCATCCGGCCGAGCAGCCGGTCCGGGCAGACGGCCTGGCGGTAGGAGACCTGCGCGACGTTGTAGACGATGATCCCGAACCCGGCGATCATCGTCGCCACCGGGAACAGGCCGATCCGCCAGCCCGGCGCGGCCAGGGGGAGCAGCAGGTAGAACGGCCAGGTCAGCAGCGGAACGAGCCAGATCGACCTGGCCTGCCCGATCCGCCGGGTGATGGCGTTGGCGAAGATCGCGCCCGTGATCCCGCCCACCCCGCCGGTCGCGAGCACGAGACCGACGGCCGCGGGGGACAGGCCCAGATCACGGTTCAGGAACAGGATTTCCACCGCGACGAAGACGCCGTTGAACAGGTTCGCGGTCGCGGTGCAGGCGACGATCGAGCGCAGCGCGGTGTCGGTGAACACGAACCGCAGGCCCTCGACGATCTGGGGGAGCAGCTTCGCGTCTTCGTGCCGCTCGGGCTCCGGTTCGACGGTGCGGATCCGCAGCAGGCACAGCGCCGAGGTGAGGAAACCGAGCCCGGTCGTGAGCACGGCGTTGGCCGCGCCGGCCAGTTGCACCAGTCCGCCCCCGATACCCGGACCGGCCAGGAACGCCACGGATTGGCTGGCCTGCAGCTTCGCGTTGCCCTCGAGAAGATGTTCGCGGCCGACCAGCGTCGGCAGATACGACTGGTAGGCGATGTCGAAGAACACCGTCGCGGTGCCGACGAGCGTGGCGACCACGACGAGCTGGGTCAGCGTCAGCGCTCCGGCCCACCAGGCGACCGGGATGCTGAGCAGCAACGCGGCGCGGACGAAGTCGGCCCGCAGCATCAGCGTGCGGCGCCGCATCCGGTCCACCCACACTCCCGCGGGCAGGCCGATGACCAGGAACGCCACCGTCTCCGCCGCGGTGAGCAGCCCCATCTGGAACGGCGTCGCGGCCAGCACGGTGGCCGCGAGCAGCGGGATCACGGTATGCCCGGCGAACGCGCCGACCTGGCTGGCCGTGTCCCCCGCCCACAGTCGCCGGAAGTCAGCATGGAAGAAGAGGGAGTCTCTGCGCACCGGGCCACCCTCGCGCGAGTGATTGGAAAGTGTCAATCACTTTTCGTCCTTAGGCTGTCGCCGTGCCTACCTCACGACGTGCCGCCACCGAGGCCGAAGCGGCGGCCATGGCCTCCGGAATAAGGCTGCGCATCATCCGGTTGACCTACTCGGAGGCGTTGACCAACAAGGAACTCGCCGAACGGCTCGGCCGCGACCCGGCGACGACGCTGCACCACGTGCGCAGACTCGTCGACACGGGTTTCCTCGAAGCTCTCCCGGCACGGCGCGGCAAACGCGGTGCGAAAGAAATTCCGTATCGCTCCACCGGGTTGTCCTGGCATCTTGATTCTCTCGACAGGGGGATCGATCAGGCGATCTTCGAGGCGTATCTGGCCGAGATCGCCGAGACCGGGTTCGACGACCTACGCCAGACGAGGCTGGTCCTGCAGCTACCGGAGGAGCAGATCGCCGAGTTCGAAGGCCGGCTCAACGAGCTGCTCGACGAGTTTCTCGCCCGGCCGGTGGACACGAACGCGAAGCGCACGGCGATATACCTGTCGAGGTATCCCAGCGACTAATGAATTCGGTCCCGACGCGGAAACGTGGGACCATGGAGGCACGATGACGGAACTGACACACAACGATCTGAACGACATGGACCCATCGACCGGTGAGCTGGAGCTCGAGGATCGCGCCTCGCTCCGCCGGGTAGCGGGCCTGTCCACCGAACTCGCGGACGTCACCGAGGTCGAATACCGGCAGCTGCGCCTGGAGCGCGTCGTTCTGGTCGGGGTGTGGACCGAGGGCACCGCTCTCCAGTCCGAGGCCTCGCTCGCCGAACTCGCCCGGCTGGCCGAAACGGCGGGCTCCGAGGTGCTGGAAGGCCTGGTACAGCGCCGGCTCCGGCCGGATCCCGCCACCTATATCGGCTCGGGCAAGGTCAAGGAACTGCGCGAGATCGTGGCGGCCACCGGTGCCGACACGGTGATCTGCGACGGTGAACTTTCGCCGGGCCAGCTGCGCCAGCTGGAGGAGAAGGTCAAGGTGAAGGTCATCGACCGCACCGCCCTGATCCTCGACATCTTCGCGCAGCACGCCAGCTCCAAGGAAGGCAAGGCGCAGGTCGAACTGGCCCAGCTGCAGTACCTGATCCCGCGGCTTCGCGGGTGGGGTGCGGCGCTGTCCCGGCAGGCCGGTGGCCGCGCCGGTGGCGCCAACGGTGGTGTGGGTCTGCGTGGCCCCGGTGAGACCAAGCTCGAAACCGACCGGCGGCGGATCAGCAAGCGCGTTTCGAAGCTGCGCCGGGAGATCGCCGCGATGGACACCATCCGCGAGACCAAACGCGGTCGCCGGGTGGCCAACGAGGTGCCGAGCGTCGCGATCGTCGGCTACACCAACGCCGGCAAGTCGAGTCTGCTCAACGCGCTGACAGGCGCCGGGGTGCTGGTCGAGGACGCACTGTTCGCCACGCTGGATCCGACGACCCGGCGCGCACAGACACCCGACGGCCGCACCTACACGCTGACCGACACCGTCGGTTTCGTGCGGCACCTGCCGCACCAGCTGGTGGACGCGTTCCGTTCGACGCTGGAGGAGGCGGCGAGCGCCGACCTGCTCGTGCACGTCGTCGACGGTGCCGACCCGACGCCGGAAGAGCAGGTCAACGCGGTGCGTGAGGTGCTCACCGAGATCACGAAGCGCCGTTCCGAGCCCCTCCCGCCGGAGCTGCTGGTGATCAACAAGGCCGACGCCGCCGACGAGGTGTCGCTGGCCCGGCTGCGGCACCAGATGGCCGGGTCGGTGCAGGTGTCGGCGCGGACCGGCACCGGGATCACGGAGCTGGCCGAGGCGATCGCGGAGCGGCTGCCGAGGCCGGAGATCGTGGTCGAAGTGCTCATCCCGTACTCGCGGGGCGAACTCGTCTCCCGCGCCCACGCCGACGGCGAGGTGCTGGAAGAGGAGCACGTCGAGACCGGCACCCGCCTGGTCGTCCGGGGCAGGCCTGAGCTGGCCGCGGCGCTGAGCGACTTCCAGACGAACGGCTCGGCCCTGTAAGCAGCAGATACCCGAAGGCCCCCTTCTTGCACATGAAGGGGGCCTTCGTGTGCCCGGAGCCCTCCGCATTCAGAGGACTAAATGCATGGTCGGCTCGAAGTGGCCTTCGCGACATTCCGCCCCATCTCGGCGTTCGCACCGAACTGCGCGCCGTCCCGGACGTCTCCGTAGTGTGGGGCTTCAGGGGTTCCGCGGTACGGAGGTGGATGTGCGGGGGATTGTCGCGGCGACGGTCGTGCTGGCGGCGTTCATCGGCGGGACGGCCCCCGCCCTGGCGCAGGAGGTCCCGGCGCCGCAGCCGGTGTGCAAGAACAGCGACTCCCGGCTCAGCGAGCTTTCCGGACTGGTCTCCGACGGAGAGCATCTGTACGCCCTCAACGACGGTGGAACCAAGACGCAGGTCTTCGTCCTCGGCCGCGACTGCAAGGTCCAGAAGGTCATCTCGGCCGCGACGGATCCGTACGACCCCGAAGACCTCGCCCGCACCGCGGACGGCACCTTCTGGCTGTCCGACACCGGCGACAACCGCAAGAAGCGAGACACGGTCGCCCTGATCTCGCTGACCCCGCAGGGCAAGGCGACACTGCACCGGCTCACTTACCCCGACGGCCAGCACGACGTCGAAGCGCTGATCATGGATCGCTCGGGTACGCCGTACCTGATCACCAAGGATGTCTTCGGCGACGCGAAGGTGTACCGGCCCACCGGGCCGCTCGCCAGTCCCGGTCCGACCCCGCTGGAGAGCGTGGGCTCGCTGCAGATCAAGGAGACTTCGACCCCGGGCGGGCCGGTCGGCTCGATCGGTTCGATGACGGTCACCGGGGCGGCGTCGATGGCCGACGGATCGGTGGTCGCGCTGCGCACCTACACCGATGCCTATCTCTACGCCGTCACCGACGGCGATCTGGCGGGCGCGTTGCAGCGCGAACCCGTGCGCGTGCCGCTGCCGAACGAAAAACAGGGGGAGGCGCTCGCCTTCGATCCGGACGGGACGCTGCTGTCCGGCGGTGAGGGCGTCGGGGAGCAGATCCGTGCGGTGAAGGGCGCGGCCGCGCTCGCCACGGCCAAGGCCGAGGGCAGCACGTCGGGCGGGACTTCCGCGGCCGGTGGCAAGGGCCAGGGAACCGACTTCCCGTACGTGCAGGTCGGCATCGCCGCGGTCGTCGTGATCGGCGGTCTCCTCCTGGTCGGCAGGCTGCGCAAACGGCGCACCTGACCTGGAGGAGGTCGAGGCCACCGAAGCTTGCCGGGTCTGACCCGTGGTCTCGCGACCTGGGATCCCGGCGCGCTCCGGTTCGGGACTAAAGCCTGCGGAGAACGGCCACGACCTTGCCGAGGATCGTGGCGTTGTCACCCGGGATGGGCTCGTACGCCTCGTTGTGCGGCATCAGCCAGATGTGGCCGTCCTTGCGCTTGAACGTCTTGACCGTGGCCTCACCGTCGATCATCGCCGCCACGATCTCCCCGGGGTCGGCCGTGGGCTGCTGGCGCACGACCACCCAGTCGCCGTCGGTGATGGCGGCGTCGATCATCGAGTCACCGGTGACGCTGAGCAGGAAGAGCTCACCCTCACCGACGATTTCCCGCGGCAAGGGGAAGACGTCTTCGATCGCCTGCTCGGCCAGAACCGGCCCACCGGCGGCGATCCGGCCGACGAGCGGCACGTACGCGGCCTTCGCGGCCGACTGCGGCTGCTCGACGTCGATGCCCATCGGGTTGTCGTCCGTCACGGCGAGTACGCCCACCGCACGCGGGCGGTTCGGGTCGCGTCGCAGATAACCCTTGCGCTGCAGGGCCTGCAACTGGTGCGACACCGACGAGGTGGAGGTCAGCCCGACCGCCTCGCCGATCTCCCGCACGCTCGGCGGGTAGCCGAACCGGCTCACCCACAGCTTGATCACGTCGAGCACCTGCTGCTGCCGCACGGTCAGGGTCTCGTCCACCTCGTAGACCTCGGGCAAGGCGCGCACCTTGCCCGAGCGCCTAGGCGCGTTCCCCGCCTTGCTCTCCTTAGCCACCGTCTCGCTCCTTCATCTCCTGCGTCGCCTCCCAGTACGTCCGGTCCCCCGGACCGACTTCGCGTGTCCTCGCTGTCTTCGCCGGTGGCGGACGATCTTCCCGCCCACGGCACCGACGGCGTCCGCACAGCAGACGCCCTGGTCAACGACGTTAGCCCGCCGGGACGACGATTTCAAACATCTGTTCGATGGACACGCCGTGTCGCTCGATTTTTGTCGGTGGGAGGTGGTACACATTCGCACGGGCGTTCGATAGAACGCGTGTTCGATCTTGATCGCCGGGGCCGCCCGGCGCTGGACCTGAGTGAAGCAGGATGCGAGGAGGTTCCGATGTCGATTCTGGCTGATCGAGGACTGATGCGACACAGTGCCCCCGGGCCCGTTCCGGCAGGGCTGACCCGGCCGGCGCGGGTGGTCCGGGGCAGGCGCGCCGAGCCGCTGCGGCCCCCGTCGCGAGCGCGGGTCGTGGCGGGCCATCGCCCCGGCGTCGCCACCGTCTCCCCGGGTTGCCCGGCGCCCCGGCGGCTCCCGCTCCGCTGGCCGTCGCTCGTCACGATGGCCTTGCTCGTCGCCGGCGTCGTCACCGGATTGGGTCTGTTTTTGACCGGTGTGCCCGGTGCCGCGGTGCCCGAGCGGACCACCACGGTGTCCGTTTCGGCGGGGGAGTCGCTGGCGGATCTCGCCGCGCGCTTCGCGCCGGGGAGTGACACCGGCGCGGTCGTCGCCAAGATCAAGGAGCTCAACTCCCTGGAAGACACCGTTCTGGTGCCCGGACTGCCGCTCACCGTTCCGGTCGCGGCCGACGTCGCCGAGGGTCGGAGGTGAGCCTGGAGACCGTTTTCACCCACCGCGGGTGATGTCCACTTTCGTGTCTGATCGACCCCGCGGTCGCGCTTGCGTGCGTCCCACCTGCGTTCTAGTCTCCACCGCTATATGTAGTAGTTACATGGCTGTAGTTGGTCCATAGCTTGGGGTAGACTCGGTACCAGTTGTCCACAGCTGGCCGGTGTTCACCCACCGGATGTCCACAGATCGATCCACATGTCGATCTTTTCCGTCGTTGCGTGGCGACGGGGCGGGCGTCCACTCGGGGACCGGCCGGCGCGGAGGGGAAGGTGATCGGCGGATGAGGTGCCCGTTCTGCCGGCATGCGGACTCTCGGGTCGTCGACTCCCGAGAGGTGGATGAGGGTCAAGCGATCCGGCGGAGGCGCTCGTGCGCCGCTTGCGGCCGGCGCTTCACCACTTCGGAGACGATGGTGCTCGCCGTCGTCAAGCGGTCCGGGGTCACCGAGCAGTTCAGCCGGGACAAGGTGGTCCGGGGGGTGCGACGCGCCTGCCAGGGCAGGCCGGTCGACGACGACGCGCTGCAGCAGCTCGCGCAGCGGGTCGAGGAGTCGATCCGGTCGGCGGGGCTGGCGGAGATCCCGAGTCACGAGGTCGGCCTGGCGATCCTGGGTCCCTTGCGTGAACTCGACGGCGTCGCGTATCTCCGGTTCGCGAGTGTCTACCGCTCCTTTTCCTCGGTCGAGGACTTCGAAAAGGAGATCTCGGACCTTCGCGAGGCCATGGCTGCCGCACCGGACGAGAGCGATCAAGACGCGAAAGACGGCTGATGCCGCCTCCCGCGTGGGAGTGAGGGAAGACCCATGACCGAGACCGTGGGAACAGGCGACCCGGCCACAGCGCGGACGAGCGGGAAGAAGAAACAGGCAGGCGGGCTCACCGTGCGCCGGGTCTTCACCACCGAGGGCGTCCATCCGTACGACCAGGTCACCTGGGAGAACCGGGACGTCGTGATGACGAACTGGCGCGACGGCACGGTCAACTTCGAGCAGCGCGGGGTCGAGTTCCCCGACTTCTGGTCGGTCAACGCGACGAACATCGTCACCAGCAAGTACTTCCGCGGCGCCGTCGGCTCCGCCCAGCGCGAGCAGAGCCTCAAACAGCTGATCGACCGCGTCGTCCACGCCTATGTCAACGCGGGCCGCGAACACGGCTACTTCGCGAGCCCCGCCGACGCCGAGGTCTTCGAACACGAGCTGACCTGGATGCTGCTGCACCAGGTGTTCAGCTTCAACTCGCCGGTGTGGTTCAACGTCGGAACCGCCTCGAAGCAGCAGGTCTCGGCGTGTTTCATCCTCGCGGTCGACGACACCATGGAGTCGATCCTCAACTGGTACCGCGAGGAGGGCCTGATCTTCAAGGGCGGCTCCGGCGCCGGCCTGAACCTCTCCCGCATCCGTTCCTCGCGTGAGCTGCTGTCCTCCGGCGGCACCGCGTCCGGCCCGGTCTCGTTCATGCGGGGTGCCGACGCTTCCGCGGGCACCATCAAGTCCGGCGGCGCCACCCGGCGCGCGGCGAAGATGGTCGTGCTCGACGTCGACCACCCGGACATCGAAGAGTTCGTCCGGACCAAGGCCCGGGAAGAGGAGAAGATCAAGGTCCTCCGCGACGCCGGGTTCGACATGGACCTCTCCGGTTCCGACATCACCTCCGTCCAGTACCAGAACGCGAACAACTCGGTCCGCGTCTCCGACGAGTTCATGCAGGCCGTCGAGTCCGGGGGCGAGTTCGGCCTGCGGGCGAGGATGACCGGCGAGGTCATCGACCGGGTCGACGCCAAGAAGCTGTTCCGCACCATCGCGCAGGCCGCCTGGGAGTGCGCGGACCCGGGCCTGCAGTACGACGACACGATCAACGACTGGCACACCTGCCCGGAATCGGGCCGGATCACCGCGTCCAACCCGTGCTCGGAGTACCTGCACCTGGACAACTCCAGCTGCAACCTGGCCTCGCTGAACCTGCTCAAGTTCGCCACCGCCGATGGCGGTTTCGACGCACCGTTGTTCGCGAAGGCCGTCGAGCTGGTCATCACCGCGATGGACATCTCGATCTGCTTCGCCGATTTCCCGACCGAGGCGATCGGCGACACGACGCGCAAGTTCCGCCAGCTCGGTATCGGATACGCGAACCTGGGCGCACTGCTGATGGCGCTCGGGCACGCCTACGACTCCGACGGTGGCCGTGCGCTCGCCGCCGCGATCACTTCGCTGATGACCGGTGTCTCGTACCGGCGTTCGGCCGAACTCGCCGAGGCCGTCGGTCCGTACGAGGGCTACGCGCGCAACGCCGAGGCGCACCAGCGGGTCATGCGCAAGCACGCCGCGGCCAACGAACTGGTGCGGACCTACCACACAGGAGACGCCGCGGTCCGCGCGCTCGCGGCCCAGGAATGGAAGCGCGGAATCGAGCTGGGCGAGACCAGCGGCTGGCGCAACGCGCAAGCCTCAGTACTCGCGCCCACCGGATGCCTGACCGCGGACACCCTGGTCACCACCGATCGTGGACTGGCCCGGCTCTCCGAACTCGGCGATCTGTACGGAGACCGCTGGCAGGATGTCGAGTTCACGGTCGCGACCGACGAAGGCCCGCGCCGAGCCACGAAGTTCTACGTCAACGGCGAGGAGCCCACCCGCCGGATCGAGACCAAGGGCGGATACCGGATCCAGGGCACTCTCGCCCACCGGGTCAAGGTGCTGGAACCGGAGACCGGGTCCTGGGTGTGGAAACGACTCGCCGACATCCAGTCCGGCGACCTGGTGCCCATGCAGCTGGGCGGTCTGGTCGGCGATCCTCGCCGGGTGCCGCTGCCCGAACTCGACCAGGCGTACTACGCCGGCGACCGCGCTATCCGGGTACCGGACGAGGTCACCGCCGATCTCGCGGAACTGGTCGGGTACTTCGAGGGCGACGGAAGGCTGCACGCCAAGGGCATTCGGCTCTGTGTGGCCGACGCCGATCTCGATGTCGTCGAACGCTTGCGCATCCTGAGCAAGGGTCTCTTCGACCTGGAGCCGGTGGTCCGGCAGTGTCAGGGCTATCAGGAGGTGACCCTTCAGTCCGTCCGGCTGGCTCGGTGGTGGCAGGCGGCAGGATTCGCGAAGGAACTCCCCGGTCTCGACCACGCCGGAAGAGGCTGGCCCCCCCGGGTCCCCGCAAGTGTCCGGGAGACCAACGACCCCGAGGTCTACGCCGCGTTCCTGCGCGGAGTCTTCGAGGCGGACGGGACCGTGCAGGAGGGAGTTCCGAGCGTCTCCACCTCCTCGGAACTCTTCGGCGAAGACCTTCGGAGTCTGCTGCTGACCCTGGGCATGGCTACCACGACCCGGCGGACGACCAGCGGATTCGGCGGGCCGGTACTGCAGATCCGGCTACGGAATGTCGACCACGCCATGATCTTCGACGAGGTCGTCGGTTTCATCGGTGAGCGCAAGGCGCGGTCGATGGTGTGCCTGGAGCCGGACGGGTCGACCAAGGGTGATCGAGTGCACCTTCCACGACCGGTGTGGGACGTACTGGTACCGCTGGGACATGAGTACCGTGACGCGGTCTTGCAATCGCTCCGGAAGACCGGTGGAGTGGCGCGGATGCTGGCCCGCCGGATCTACTCCGAAACTCTCGATCCCCGCCTCGGCCGGGCACTCAAGTACCTTTTCGAGCCTGTCGAGTCCAATGAGGATGGTGGCGTACAGCCCACCTTTGACCTGTCGGTGCCGGACAACGTCACCTACGTCGCCAATGGCTTCGTCAGCCACAACACCATCGGCTTCATGATGGATTGCGACACGACCGGCATCGAACCGGACTTCTCGCTGGTCAAGTTCAAGAAGCTGGTCGGCGGCGGCTCGATGCAGATCGTCAACCAGACCGTCCCGCGCGCGCTGACCGCACTCGGCTATCAGGGCGAACAGGTCGAAGCGATCGTCGAGTACATCGCCCAGCACGGTCACGTCGTCGACGCCCCCGGACTGCGCCCCGAGCACTACGAGGTGTTCGACTGCGCGGTGGGGGAGCGGTCCATCGCGCCGATGGGCCACGTGCGGATGATGGCCGCGGTGCAGCCGTTCCTGTCCGGCGCGATCTCCAAGACGGTCAACATGCCGGAGTCGGCGACCGTCGAAGAGGTCGAGGAGATCTACTTCCAGGGCTGGAAATCCGGTCTCAAGGCGCTCGCGATCTACCGCGACAACTGCAAGGTCGGGCAGCCCCTGTCCACCGGCAAGAAGGGTTCGGCGAAGAAGGAAGAGCCCGAGGCGGCGAAGGTCGTCGAGTACCGGCCGGTTCGCAAGCGCCTGCCGAAGAAACGTCCGAGCCAGACAGTGTCGTTCACCGTCGGCGGCGCCGAGGGCTACCTGCACGCCGGCTCCTACCCGGACGACGGGCTCGGCGAGATCTTCGTGAAGCTGGGCAAGCAGGGGTCGACCCTCGCGGGCGTGATGGACGCGTTCTCCATGTCGATCTCGGTCGGCCTGCAGCACGGGATTCCGCTGGAGTTCTACGTTTCGAAGTTCTCCAATCTGCGTTTCGAGCCGGCCGGGATGACCGACGACCCGGACATCCGGATCGCCACCAGCGTCATGGACTACCTGTTCCGGCGGCTGGCGCTGGATTACCTGCCGTACGAGAAGCGTGCCCAGCTAGGCATCTTCACCGCCGACGAGCGTTCGGCGCAGGTCGAGGCGAACTACGGTGCCGCTCCCGCCGCGGAATCGGAGAACGTCGACATCGACGCCCTTCGGTCCACTGTGGACTCGTCGTCCGCGGAACCCGCCAAGGTGGCGCATTCGACGGCGGAGCTGGTGGAGCTGAACCTCGGTACGGCTTCCGACGCGCCGCTCTGCATGACCTGCGGCACGAAGATGCGGCCCGCCGGTTCTTGCTACGCCTGTGAAGGGTGTGGCGCGACCTCTGGTTGCAGCTGATCTTCGATGCCTGCTCCGGCGGACGACCGACGTCGTTCGCCGGAGCACGGGTCGGTGAAATGGCCGGCGACAGGAGACCCCGGTGACCACGGACAGTGGAATCGTCGACCCGTTCGGCACGCTCAAGCAGGCGCTGTGGATCTGCGGTGGCCAGTGGGCCGGAAAGTCCACCGTCTCCCGGTTGCCGGCGCGTCGCCACGGCATCACCGGCTATCAGTACGACTTCCACGACGCCCGAGCCCATCAGGATCGCCGCGTGGCTCAGCGCGTCCGCAACGCGACCCACCCGGTCTCGGAGTCGGGATGCGCCGCGGGCAGATGGCCGCCGACACGATCGCCGGTTTCCCGGCACGGTTCGAAGGGGCACTGGACGATCTGCGCGCGCTGGTCTCCGGACGGCCGATTCTCGCCGAGGGGTGGGGACTGCGGCCGGAACTCGTCGCTCCGCTCCTTGAGTGATCGTCATGGTCCCCACCGACGACTTCCGTGAGTGAAAACTCCGCGTGTTACCGAGGGCGGCTGCGGTCACGCACCGGGTCGGCGATCCCGAGCGGCACAGCGGAACAGGCTCGGGCGCGACCGCCGGGCCGCCGGGCACTTCAGTCCTTATTTCCTGAGGAATTGACGCTCACCGCGCGAGATCGAGGACGAGGGTGGCTACGGCGAGCACGAGAAATCCGCCGGGGAAGGCGATGTTGGAGAAAACGCGGGCGCGCACGTGAGTGATGACGGCGCCGACGTAGAACAACACGAGCCCGACAGCCGCCGCGGTACCGAGGTAGGGCACGCCGAGCAGACCGAGCAGCAGGCCCGCCGCGCCCGCCGCTTTCAGTGACGCCAGTGGCGGGATCCAGGACGGGGGCACGTCGACTTCGGCGGAGTTCTTCAGGACGAAGGGGACACGCGCGAAGTCGGCTGCGGCGATTCCGGCGTTGATCACGATCGTCACGATGGCCACGGTGAGGTAGGCGGTGAACATGCCTTCTGGACGGGGACCGCGCCCGGATCGTGACAGCGGTCAGGCTCGCCAGCGTTCGAGCACCGTGTCGATGGTCGAGCGGATGCGGTCACGGGCGGCCTGCCGCTCCACACCCGCCATGAGGAGGTCGTCGTAGTCGGTGTCCAGGTGCCGGATCGAGGCGACGACGGCGAGGAACACCGCCCGCTCGGCCAGTTCGCGCCCGGCGGCGGACCGGCCGACCCGGCCACTGCCACGCTGACCGGCGTGTTCGGCGATGGCGCGCGCCCGCTCCGGCGGGCAGCCGGGGAACATCTCGGTGATCGCGGTGAAGAACCGGGCGGTGAACTCGACGTCTTCCTGGGCGCGCCGCTCGCGATCACGTACGCGACGTCGTTCCCGGACATCCTCGTCGGCGAAGCACTGTTCTTCGGCGCTGCGGAGCGCCTCTTCCTCGACCAGGATTCCTTGGCGCTCCTGGCGTTTCCGTGATCGGTTGAAGCGCGTGACCACGGCGGAGAGGCGGCTCGCCTTCTTGGCCCGACGGGTCAGGGTCGCGTCACCCGAAGGCAGGAAGACCAGGTGGCCGAGGTCGGCGCAGTCGAGGCAATGTGGCACCTCTTTCTCCAGGTACAGCAGATCGCCGGTACCGCCGCACTCGGCACAGGTCCATTCCTTGAGCGCGACCCAGACGAACAGGTCGGGGGCTTTCTGTTGCCGCGCGACGACTTGCGCCCGTTTGGCGTCGGACAGTCCCGGCATGATCCAGTGCGTCCGGAACAGCGGTTCGAGGTCGGCCAGGTCATCCGAAGTCGCTCTCAGGGCGGCCCGGTCACGCGTTGCCGCGACGCGCTCGATCTCGGCGCCTTCGAGGCCCTTCGCTTCGGCCCAGCGCTGAAGGGCTCCGAGGGCGAAGCTCAGCTTTTCCTTGTCCACCGGCAGCGCCGTCGACAGGTCGGGGATCCTGCTCTGCTGCCAGTCGGTGAGGACGTTGTCCGACAGCCAGCCGATCCCGGCCAGGACGTCGAGCGCGGTCACCGATTTCCGCGTGGACAACAGCTTCTCCGCCGTCTCCACGACACGCTGTTCCAGCTTCGCCGCACCTTGCATCGCCGGAAATCCTAGCGATCACGACGTTTCGGCCCGCGCCCGGTAGGCCCGGATCTTGGCGCGGTTGCCGCACCGCTCCATCGAGCACCAGCGGCGGTTGCCCGAGCGTGAGGTGTCGAAGAAGAGCAGCTGGCAGTCGTCCGCGGAACACTCGCGGACGCGGCCGGACCGCCGGCCCGAGACGAGTTCGATGGCGTCGCGGGCGACGGCTCCGAGGAGTTGCCTGCCGGTGATGGGCGGGGCCCAGGCGAGCCGGCGGGTTTCCGGATCGATCACCGGCCGCGGGCTCGCCTCCGTCGCGTCATTCAGCGAAGCCAGCGCCTCGGCCGACGGCGGCTCGCCGTGTGCGAGAGCGGGGACGACCTGGTAGAGCGCGTTTCGAAGCTCCTTGAGCGCGGTGAGTTCGGCGGGCCGGATCCGGACGTCGGTCAGAGGCGCGGTCAGCGCGAGCCGGGAGCCGGTGAACCACTCGGCGAGGTCGGCGGGCGCGTGCGCGATCTCGTACCGCTGATACGGGCCGGGGCCGCCGGTCAGCATGAGTTCCAGGCTGAGGCTGCCCGGATCGAACCGGTACCGCTCACCCTGTGCGCTCACGAGCAGTCTTGTTCCCGGCGTCATGTAACCACTATAGTCGGTTTCGGAAACCGGTCAAGACGGTTACAGTGGAGGCGGCGTGGTCGGGAAGACGAAGGACGCGGGCTGGGAGATCGGCGTGTCCAAGACGGTGGCGTATCCGCTGGAGCACGTCTGGGACTACCTTTCGGGTCCGGGGCTCGCGGACTGGCTGGGTGACGTGCGGCTGGAGCCGGAGAAGGGCGCGCCGTACGAGACGGCCGAGGGCACCGTCGGCGAGGTCCGCGGCTACCGCGAACGCGAGAAGATCCGTCTCACCTGGCGGCCGAAGGACTGGGACCACGAGAGCACGGTCCAGGTCGGGCTCCGTCCGGCCGGTCCCGGCAAGACGGTCGTGGTCTTCCATCAGGAGCGGCTCGCCGGGCCGGAGGAGCGCGCCGCGCAACGTGAGCACTGGCAGGCCGTGCTGAAGGTCGTCGTCGACGGTCTCGCCGGCTGATCAGGACAACGCCCGTCGCGCCTGCTCCTTCAGTGCCTCGGTGATCCGTTCGGGGCTCAGGCCGAGTTCACCGGTCTGATGGAGGAAGACCTCGGGTGCGAGCGGTGCCAGCAGGATGTCGGCGAGCGCGTCCGGATCCTTCGCGCCCGCCTGCTCGGCGAGAATGCGGACGTGGGTGCGCCACAGCCGGTACGGGCCGGTGGTGAACCGCGAATGCCCGACCTCGGTGCCGAGTACGAGATGCGCGTGCCGGTCGAGCAAATCGGTCATCGCCGCGTAGAACGCGGCCAGCCGTTCCGCGGGCGGCGCGCCGGGGCCCAGTGGGGGAGGACCGGTGAGCAGCCGCTCCTGCAGTTCCCGCTCGTGCTCGTCCAGCAGGGCGACGGCGATCGCCGACCGGTCGGGGTAGCGGCGGTACAGCGTGGCGCGGCCGACGCCGGCCGCCTTGGCGATGTCCTCCATGGTGACGTCCGCGGCCGGACGGGCGGCGAAGAGTTCTTCAGCGGCCTTCAGGATCTTCGCGCGGTTGCGGGCGGCATCGGCTCGTTCCCGCCCCGGGCCGTTCGCGAGCAGATCTTCTGTCGGCATGTCCGCAGCCTAGGGAATATCCGGACGCGTCGTCCACTTGTACCCGGCAAAGCAAGTGGACGACGTGTCCACTTCCTGGTCCGGGAGGCCCCATGAGCCATCTTCTCCACCTCGACTCCAGCGCCCGCCGTGCGTCGTTCTCTCGCGAGCTGAGTGCTCGCTTCGCCGAGGTCTGGCGCGCCGCGCACCCCGGCGCGGACTACACCTACCGCGACGTGGCAGCCGAACCGGTGCCCCCGATCGGGCAGGCGTGGACCGAGATCTGCGACGCCGTCCTCGCCGCCGAGATCACCGATCCGGCTGACTACGCCTCGGTGGTGAAGACGGCCGAGCAGCGTGAGGCCTGGGCGGTCATCGAGCCGCTGCTGGCCGAACTGCTCGCCGCCGACGTCGTGCTGATCGGGGCGCCGATGTACAACTTCTCCATCCCCGCGACGCTCAAACTGTGGATCGACCAGGTGACGTTCCCGAAGATGTCCTTGGCGGGCAAGGCTTTCGTCGTCACCGGGGCACGGGGCGGCACCTACCTGCCGGGCACGCCGCGCGAGCCGGTCGACCACCACGAGCGCTACCTGCGTGACTTCTTCGCCGGGCACTACGACGTTCACGACGTCACGTTCCTGCACGCCGAACTCACGAACGCGCTCGTCGACCCGCGGCTGAACCCGCGTGATCCCGACCGGATCGCGTCGCGGGAACAGGCGCTTCTCGGCGCCGAAAAGGCCGGAAGGGAAGCCTGATGGGCTGGGGAATCCTGCTTTTGGCCGGAGTCGTCGAGGTCGCCTGGTCGCAGAGCATCAAGCCGACGGAGAACTTCACCCGGTTCTGGCCGACCGTGCTGTGTTTCGTGCTCGGTGTCGCCGCGGTCTACCTGTTGTCGAAGGCGATGGACTCGCTGCCGGTGGGGACCGCGTATGCCGTGTTCACCGGGATCGGGGCGGTGGGCGCGATCGTGTTCGGCGTCGTCGTCCACAAGGACCCGCTCAGCTTCGGGCGGTTCGCCGCGATGGGGCTGATCGTGGGAGGTGTCGTGCTGGCGAGGGTGGCGGAGTGACCTGAGGGAGGGGACTTTCGCGCTGGAAAGTCCCCTCCCCGGATAGGTCAGGCGAGCTTCTCCCACAGGAATTCGAGCACCAGCGCCCATTTGAACGCCAGCTGCTCGTTGTCGGCCGCCGCGCCGTGCCCGCCTTCGATGTTCTCGTGGTAGCGCACGTCGTGCCCCTGCTCCAGCATCCGCGCGACCATCTTGCGCGCGTGCGCGGGGTGCACCCGGTCGTCCCTGGTGGAGGTGACGAACAGGACCGGCGGATACTCGCGTCCACTGTGGACGTTCTGGTACGGCGAATACTTCCCGAGATAGTCCCATTCGGCGGGCTCGTCGGGGTCACCGTACTCGGCCATCCACGACGCGCCCGCGAGAAGCTTGTGGTACCGCTTCATGTCCAGCAGCGGAACCTGGCTCACGATCGCGCCGAACAGGTGCGGGTACCGCGTCAGCATGACCCCCATCAGCAGCCCGCCGTTGCTGCCGCCCTGGATGCCGAGGCGGCCCGGTTCGCTGATGCCGCGCTCGACGAGGTCGGCGGCGACGGCCGAGAAGTCCTCGTAGACCTTGTACCGCTTGGCCTTGATGACCGAGGTGTGCCAGGAGGGGCCGTATTCGCCGCCACCCCGGATGTTCGCGACGACGTAGGTCCCGCCGCGCGAGAGCCAGCCGCGGCCGATCACGCCGCTGTAGCCGGGGGTCAGTGAGACCTCGAAGCCGCCGTAGCCGGTCAGCAGCGTCGGCCCGCCTTCGGCCCCGGAAGGACGTACGACGAAGTACGGGATCTTCGTACCGTCTTCCGAAGCCGCGAAGTACTGCGAAACCGTCATGCCCTCACTGTCGAAGAAGGCGGGAGCGCGCTTGAGGACTTCGACGTCGCCACCGACGTGCCCGTAGCTCAGTGTCGACGGCTGGGTGTAGCCGCTGGAGTCGAGCAGGTACTCGTCGCTGACGTCGGGGTCGGTGCCGGTGATCTGCGCCGTGCCCAGTTCCGGGGCACCGGCGAGCGGCTGGGAGTTCCAGCCGTCCGACGGCGTGAGGACGTGCAATTCCGTCCGGACGTCGGACAGCGTCGAGAGCAACAAGTGGTTGTGCGTCCACACCCAGTACTCCAGCGACGTGTGCGCGTCAGGCGTGAACAGCGTCGTGAAGTCGCGCTCACCCGCCATGAAGGCGTCGAACCCGGAGGCGAGCAAAGCCCCGGACGGATAGGTGATGCCGTCGACGGTCCAGTCCGAGCGAAGCCGGATCAGCAGCCATTCCCGGTGTGAGGACGTCTGCGCGTCTTCGGGGACCCCGATCCGTTCGAGGCCGCCGGGCGTCCGGAGATACCGTTCGGTGCGGTAGAAGTCGATCGACCGGTAGACGAAGTCGCGCTCGTATCCCTCGGTCGGGTCGTGGTGGGCGGACACCGAGACGTCGTCCGGCTTGCCCTCGAAGACCACTGCCGCCTCCTCGAGCGGGGTGCCGCGCCGCCATTCCTTCGCCAGCCTCGGATAGCCCGAGTTGGTCAGCGTCCCCGCGCCGAAATCGGTGCCGATGTAGACGCGGTCACGGTCGATCCAGCCGATCCGGGTCTTGGCTTCGGGTACGAAGAACCCGTCTTCGACGAACCGGCGTTCGTCGAGATCGAACTCGCGGACCACGGTCGCGTCGGCGCCACCGCGCGAGAGTTCGACCAGCGCGCGCTGATAACCCGGCCGGAGGACGGCCGCGCCCTGCCACACCCAGTTCTCGCCGTCGGCCTCGGCCAGCGCGTCGACGTCGAGCAGGAGCTCCCACTCCGGCGCGTCGAGCCGGTACTGCTCGAGGGTGGTGCGGCGCCACAGGCCACGGGGATTGGCCGAGTCCTGCCAGAAGTTGTAGAGATACCCGCCGCGGCGCCGGACGTACGGGATCCGGTCATCGGCGTCGAGAACCTCGCGGACCTCGTCACGGATCCCGGCGAACCGCTCACCGCCCGCCAGTTCCGCCAGAGCTTCGGCGTTGCGGGCTCGCACCCAGTCCAGCGCTTCTTCGCCGGTCACGTCTTCCAGCCACAGGTACGGGTCCTCGTCACTCATGCTGACAGTCTCGCCGGGCACTCCGTCCTGGCGCCACCAGGTGTGGCATTCCGTATGCTGAGGGCTCGCACGCTTGGGGGAGACCATGACCGGCACCGACGAGGTACCCAGATCGTTGGCGCCGTCTCCACCTCGCCCCGGAAGCCCCCGCAAAACGGGTTCCGCCGTGGTCGGGCTGCTCATCGTCGCCGTCCTCACCGCGGCAGGCATGGCGATGGCGGGCGGACCGCGCAAGATCGACGGCCAGGCCCTCCCAGCCCCCGACGCGCTCACCTCGGAAGTGGCCAAGGCACCCGCGGGGAAGGCGAAACCTCCGCCCAAGGAGGTGCGGGAACTGGACACGAACCCGCTGCTCGCCGAAGGCGTCGCGCTCGGCGCGGTCACCTGCCGCCTCCCGGCGATCAGCCGTGACGCCGCGAAGCTGGAGACGTACTACAAGACCTTCGCCTCCTGTCTCGCCGAAGCCTGGAAACCGGCTTTGGACCAGGCGAACGAGCCGACGCTGACGGCGACCGTCCAGGTGACGCTGCCCGAGACCAGCGCCTGCGGGAAGGCACCGAGCGAGACCGAGGCCGTCGCCTACTACTGCGGCGGTGACACCACGATCTACGCGCCGACCGAATGGATGCTCGGCGACGCGGGCCTCGAACGGTCGCGTCATCTCGCGACGATGGCCCACGAGTACGGGCACCACGTCCAGCGGTCCAGCGGGATCCTGTCGGCGGCCGCGGAGAAGATGTCCTCCCCGGACGAGGACACCCCGGCGGACAAGGAACTAGTCCGCCGCATCGAACTGCAGGCGAACTGCTTCGGCGCGCTCGCCCTCGCGGCCGCCTCCGGACGCGGGTCGATCAGCTCCTCACTGGCCAACGCGGCGCTCGCCGACTACGGCCGCACCGATGACAGTGACACCCACGGCAGCCGTCGCAATCAGCTGAAGTGGGCGAAGGCCGGGTTTTCCGCGAAGGCGACTTCGGCGTGCAACACCTGGGCGGCACCGGCCGCCGACGTCAAATGACCGATGACGTGATGGCCGAGATCCACACCGGCCTCCAGCTGCACATCTCCGGGGACCGGGCCGGTGCGCGCGAGAGGTTCGCCGCGCTGTGGGAGCGGATCGGCGAAGACGGCGACCCGCTGCACCGATGCGCGCTCGCGCACTACATGGCCGACGTCTGCGACGACCCGGCCGACGAACTCGCCTGGGATCTCCGCGCGCTCGCGGCGGCGGATTCGCTGACCGACGAACGCGCCCAGGAGTACCACGCGACCTTGGCCGTGCGCGGGTTCTATCCGTCCTTGCACCTGAACCTGGCCGAGGATTACCGCAAACTCGGTGATCACGAGGCCGCGAAGGCCCAGTGGGAGCTGGGCCGCGGCACCCTCGGCGCGCTCGGCGACGACCCCTATGGCACCGGGATCATCGCGGCGTACGACGCGCTCGCGACCAGGCTGGGTATCGAATAGGACTCTCCGGACTTTCGCCCATGGCGGTCAGGCCATAACCTGGAGTGACTCAGGTCACCCATCCGGGAGGAGCGCGTATGCGGATTTCCGATCTGTTGCGGAACAAGGGGGCGGCCGTCGCGACCGTCTCGCCGGAGACGAACGTCACCGAACTGCTCGAGAGACTCGCGGAGCACAATGTCGGGGCCCTGGTGGTCGTCGACGACGAGGGCGGGATCGTCGGGATCGTCTCCGAACGGGACGTGGTGCGACGGCTCAACGAACGCGGGCCCCAGCTGCTCGACGGATCGGTGGCCGCGATCATGACCAAGATGGTCGCCAGTTGCACCCCCGAGGACTCGGTGGACCAGCTGTCGGTGCTGATGACCGAACGCCGCATCCGGCACGTCCCGGTCCTGGTCGACGGCAGGCTCGCGGGGATCGTGAGCATCGGCGACGTCGTGAAGACGCGGATGGAACAACTGGAGAAGAGCCAGGAGCAGCTGGAGGCCTACATCTCCCAGGGCTGATCCGCTCTGCCAAATGCCATGAAAGGTCCTTTCCTTGCAAATTTCGCAAGGAAAGGACCTTTCATGGCATGCCGGGATCTACTCCCGCCACCCCGACAGCTCGACCCCCTTCGCGACGTCCACCCGGTACCCGAGCGTCACGACCGTCTTCGAGCCCGGGGCGAGCGTCAGCCGCCAGGTGAACTCGCCCAGCTCTGTCCGCTCCACAGGCTCCGGAACCGCGCGGACCTCCCGGACCGTGATCGCCTCGTCGCGGGAGACCGGCGCCTGGTCCAGCACGGTCACGACGGCTTCGCGAGGGCTGTGATTGGTGACCGTCGTGGTGTAAGAGGCTTCGCGCTTACGCACGCCGGACAGCGTCGCCTTGCTCGCCGAACGATGGGTGAGTTCGCGTTCGACCCGGATCCGGTCGTCCACGCCGAGGGCGAGTTCGAGTTCTTCGCCCGGCGCCCAGACGTCGAGCCGCGTGGTGCCGACGAACTCCGTCTCGTGGAATACCGACGCCTTCCCCGGCCGGAGGGTGTGCTCCGACGTGTTGACCACGGTCGCCCGCAGGTAGGCCTCGGACGACAGCGCCGGAGCGGTGACGTAGCCCAGTTTCGCGGTCAGATCCAGCTGCGCAAGCGTCGTGCGGTGACCCTGCGCGCCCGAGGGCACCGCCACCGGACGACTTGGCCGGTAGGTCACCGCGGTGGTGCCTTCTTCGACGGTGGCGGTCCGCATCGCCATCGGAGGCCCGGCGGGCGCGGCCATGCCCACCGACTCCGGGATCCCGCCGCCCGCGGGCGAGGCGCTGCCGTACGCGGCACGCGCCATGACCGGTGGGACCGGGCGTACGCGGTCGAGGAACCACGGTTCGAGTTCCGGCACCTCCACCGTGTTCGCCGGGCGCGCGGTCGAGAGGGCCAGCTCGCATTCGGGCCAGTCCTCGCCGGTGTGCTGGGTGATCCGCCCGTACCAGGTCACCGTGACGTCCTCGCCGCGGACACGGACGTCGTAGCCCGGTTCCCAGCTCGCGTTCGTGACCACATAGGACAGTTCCAGCCCGATCTCCGCGCCGTCCTCCCCGCTGTCCAATTCGACCGTGACCGTCGCGCTGTCCACTTCGGACACGCCCTGCTTCGCCTCGATATCGCGGTCCAGCGCCTTGAGGTCGTCGCGGAGCCGGGCGAGGCGGATGCCGAGTTCGCGGCGTTTTCCCAGCGCGCCGGCCAGTTGCGTGCCGAGCGCGTCGGTGACTTCGGCGACCCGGGGCGGTTCCGCCGTGCCCGCCGCGAGCGCCTTCGCGAAACTTTTGCCGCTGCGTGCCGCCAGCCCGGTCAGCAGATCGACCTTCGCGGTCTCCGCGGCGACGGCGTCCGCGACCTCGTCGACGATCGCTTGATCGGCCCGGCGCCGTTCGGTCAGCGCCCGCAGCGCGGCGTCCGCGGGTACGGGATGGCGCTCGACGGCGACGTCGACCCCGGCGATGACCGCCGGACCGGAACCGGTGACCCGGACCGAATCGGCGTCGAGGTTCCACGGCAGGCCCGCGAACGCGAAGCGTGTTTCCCCGTCGAGGCGCGCCGACGCCCGTCTCGTGATCCGGGCGTGGTGCGGGTAGACGGTGACGGCGACGATCGGGGCTTCCACGGTGCTCGGCATGCCCCCGACGTTAGTCTCTTGACACCTGTCCGGGTGGCCGGAAACCTCAGCTTCGTCCTGCCCGCCATGCCCGGTTTTGGGGGTCACGTGAGAGTCGCCCGGCTCGCCGCCTTGTTCACCGCCGTCCTGGTCCTGCCGGCGACGGCCTTGCCGGCTCAGGCCGATACGCCACCGGCCCCGGTCTTCTCCGGCGGCCAGGCGCAACCGGTGTTCGACCCGGCCGACGTCATCCGCGAGAACGTCTGGGTCACCGCGCCGGTCGACAGTGACGGCGACGGCAAGGACGACCTCGTGCACGCGGAGGTGGTGCGGCCCCGCGCGACGCAGCAGGGGATGAAGGTCCCGGTCGTCTACCAGGCCAGCCCGTACTACGCGGGCGGCAACGACGTCGCGAACCACAACGTCGACGTCGAGCTGTACGTGCCCGGCGCCCAGCGTGCCCCCGCGGGCCCGCGGATCGCGACCAAGACCGTCGGCCCGAACGCGGTGCCGATCAGCTGGCGCTACCAGGACTACTTCACCGCCCGCGGGTTCGCGGTGGTGTACGGCGAATCGCTCGGCAGCGGCCAGTCCACCGGCTGCCCGAGCACCGGCGACGTCAACGAGACCATCGGCGCGAAGTCCATTGTGGACTGGCTGAACGGCCGCGCGACGGCGCGTGACGCGGCGGGCAAGGCCGCGGTCGCGGACTGGAGCACCGGCAAGACCGGGATGATGGGCGTCTCCTACAACGGGACGCTGCCGAACGCGGTGGCCAGCACCGGCGTCGAAGGACTGGAGACGATCGTCCCGATCGCGGCGATCTCCAGCTGGTACGACTACTACCGCAACGACGGCGCCGTCGTCGCGGCGGGCGGATTCCAGGGCGAGGACGCGGACGTGCTCGCCGAGTACGTCCACACGCGACAGGATCGCACCGTCTGCCGCCCGCTGATCGACCGCATCGCCGTCGACCAGGACCGGGTGACCGGCGACTACAGCCGCTTCTGGGACGTGCGGAACTACCGCAACGACGTCAACAAGGTGCGCGCTTCGGTGCTCGTGGTGCACGGCCTCGGCGACTGGAACGTCAAGACCGACCAGGGCACGCGGTGGTACGAAATGCTCAAGGCACGTGGCGTCGAGCACAAGATCTGGCTGCACCAGTCCGGGCACGCCGACCCGTACAGCCTCCGCCGTGACGTCTGGCTCGCCACGCTGAACAAGTGGATGTCGCACTACCTCTACGACGTGGACAACGGCATCGAGCGCGAGCCGAAGGCCACCATCCAGCGCGAGGACAAGTCGTGGGTGGACGAGCCGGAGTGGCCGCTGCCGGGCACCCAGGACGTGAAGCTCTACCCGTGGCCCGGTGGTTCCTCGAAGGGCACGCTCGACACGCGCAACCCCGTTCCGGGCAAGCCCGCCGTCGAGAAACTGGCCGACGACGCGAGCAAGACCATCGAACAGCTCGCCGCCGCGACGTCGTCGGGCAACCGGCTGCTGTACTCGACCTCCGCGGCGAAGCAGCCGGTACGTCTCTCCGGTACCGCGAAGGCCGGTCTGTCGGTGTCCTTCGACAAGCCCGCCGCGAACGTGACGGCGGTGCTCGTCGACCGTGCGCCGGACGGTACGGCCAAGGTGATCAGCCGTGGCTGGACCGATCCGCAGAACCGCCGCGACCCCGCCCGTACCGAGCCGATCACCCCCGGCGAGAGCTACCGCGTCGAGGTCGAACTGGTCGCGAAGGACTACCTGCTCGCGGCCGGGCACAAGATCGAGTTCCTGCTGGCCTCCAGTGACCACGACTACACGCTCCGGCCGAAGCCCGGGGCGGGGATCGCGCTCGAACTGAACCGGACCACCGTGGTGCTGCCGGTGGCGGGCGGGAAGCCCGCGCTGCGAGCCGCCTTCGGCTGAGCCGGGTCGGTCCGTCCGGCGTTCCGGTGCCCTTGCCCGCGGTGCAGTACATGAAGGCCCCCTTCCTTGCGTCAGGCGCAAGGAAGGGGGCCTTCATGTACTGGGACTCCGGAAGCCACAAGCCCGGACGCCGCCACGGTCGACCGCCGCCAAGGGGCCGATCGGACCGGGAGGCCGAAAACCCCCACCCGGCAGTGCGCTTGTATGGAAAATGTATTTCCTCCGGCTTTGCTTCGAAGCGTCCGGCTTTCCCAGCTGATGGAGGTCTCCATGTCCAGGTTGCGCCGCCTCGCAGTGCTCGCCGCGGCCACCGTTCTCCCCGCGCTCGGCCTGACCTTGGCCGGGACGTCGCAGGCGTCGGCCGCCCCGAACTTCCAGGTCCCGTTCAAATGCGGCGTGACGGTCACGGCCGCGACGTTCAGCGGGCACAGCCCGGCGAACTCGGTCGACTTCCAGAAGTCGGGGATCACCGGGATGCCGGTGCTGGCCTCGGCGGGCGGCACCGTCAGCCGGGTCGCCAACGAAGGCAGCACGAGCTACGGGCGCTGGGTCGAGGTCGATCACGGTGGTGGCTGGACCACCCGCTATGCCCACCTGTCGACTCAGTCGGTCTCGGTCGGCCAGGCCGTCAGCCTCGGCAAGCAGCTCGGCACGGCGGGGGCGACCGGCGGGGTTACCGGTCCTCACCTGCACTTCGAAGAGCGGCTGAACGGCGTGGCGCAGAAGGCGACGCTGAACGGCGTCGCGGTGCCGTACTACGGCCACACCGACTTCACCAGCAAGAACTCGTGCGGTGGCAACCCGTACGAGGCCACGGAGGTGTGCGGCAGCGGCTTCTCGGTGGTCGACTCGCAGGGGCTCGCGAACAACTCGGGCACGGCGTACCTGCTCTACAACGCCTCGACCAAGGCCAACTGCGTGACGACGCTGAAGGCGGTTTCGCTCGGCACCGCTTCGCCGGTGTCGGCGTTCCTCGAAGTCCAGGGTTCGGCCCGCGTGACCGACTCCGGCAGCTTCACCTACTACGCCGGACCGGTGAAGAAGACGGCCGCCTCGACCTGCGTGAAGTGGGGCGGCTCGGTCGGGTCGAACGCTTACGAGAGCCCGTTCGAGCACTGCGGCTGACCCTGCGGGGCCGGGCAACATAGTCCACCCCACCGACAGGATCGGCGTCCCGCGCCCGGTCCCGGGGGCAGTTGTCCACAACGGTCCCGGTTGTCCACAGATCTGCCATGCCCCCACCCGGCGGCCCCATTCCCGCCGCAAGGTGGGGGCATGACCACAACCACCCCGACCGGCAGGCCCAAGGTCGATCTGAAGGATCCGGCGGACCTGCTCGCCGCGATCCCGTACATCCTCGGATTCCATCCCGAGGACTCCGTCGTCGTCTTCGGCCAGCGAGGGCCGGACCGCAAGCGGCAGGGACTCACCCTGCGTGTGGACCTCCCACCACCCGGCCTGGAGAAAGACCAGGCGTTCGATCTCGCGGCCCGGCTGTCCGCGACCGCGCATACCGGCGCCACCGTGGCCGTCATCGGCGGTGGCACCCTGAATCCGGCCGGGCGGCCACCGCGCCGCCGCTTCGTCCGGCGCCTGGAATCCTCGCTCGCCGAGTTCGGCATCCCCGTGCTGCATCCGCTGTGGGCGCCGCGGATCGCCGCGGGCGTGCCGTGGGGCTGCTACCGCGATACGAGCTGCGGCGGCGTCCTGCCCGACCCGCGCGAGTCGGTGATCGCCGCGATCGTCACCAGCGACGGCCACATCACCCGCGAGAGCCGGGAGGAGCTGGAGCACCTTTTCGACGCCGGTCCGCCGGAAACCCTCGCCCGGCGTGCCGACCTCCTGAACAGGCTGGCCGACCCGCCGTGGCCGGACGAGCCCGTCGTCGAGGCGGGGCTCGCCGAGGTGAACGCCGCGCTCGCCCGCGTCGCGCGTGGCGACAGGACGATCACCGACGATCAGGCCGTCCGGCTGGCTTGGGCGCTTTCCCTCGTCGAGGTCCGGAGCGCCTGCCTGCTCACCGCCGCTCCGGCGGATTCACCACTGGCGAGGGCCGCGGAAGATCTCTGGCTCCGCCTGGCCAGGGAACTACCCGAACCGGAGTCCGCCGAGGCACTGTGTTTGAAGGCGCACGCCGCCTACGCCCGCGGTGACCTGACCGTCGCCGGGATGGCGCTGGCCAGGGCCTGTGCAGTCGATCCGGAACACGGGCTCGCCAGGCTGCTGACAGTCGCTTTGGACTCGATGCTGGCTCCGTCCGAAGTGGCCGGGATCGTTCTGCGGCAGCAGGAGGAAGGGCCGCGGTACGTGCTCAGCCTCGAGTCGTCCGGCGGGAGCGCGTGAACTCCCAGGCGTCGGCCACGATGCCGTCGAGGTCGGTGCGCTCGGGCTTCCAGCCGAGTTCGTCGCCCGCCCGCGCGCTGGAGGCCACCAGCACCGACGGGTCGCCCGCGCGGCGCGGCGCGACCGCGGCGGGGATCTCGTGGCCGGTGACGCGGCGGCATGCCTCGATCACCTCGAGCACGGAGAAACCGGTACCGCTGCCGAGGTTGTAGATGCGGTGCTCGCCGTCGACCACGTGGCGCAGGGCCAGCAGATGCGCGTCGGCGAGGTCGACCACGTGGATGTAGTCGCGGATGGCGGTGCCGTCCGCGGTGGGGTAGTCGTCACCGAAGATCTGGATCCGCTCGCGGTCCCCGGTGGCGACCTGGAGTACGAGGGGGATCAGATGGGTTTCAGTGGCGTGACGCTCGCCGAAGGAGCCGTAGGCGCCGGCGACGTTGAAGTAGCGCAGGCTCGCCGCGGCGATGCCGTGGGCGCGCGAGAACGACGTGATCGCGTGGTCGATGGCCAGCTTCGTGGCGCCGTAGGTGTTCGTCGGCTGGGTCGGCGCCGACTCGGGAATGGGGGAGGACTCGGGCTCGCCATAGGTGGCCGCGGTGGAGGAGAACACCAGCCGCTTCGTGCCGTGATCGCGCATGGCCTCGAGCAGGCGAAGCGAGGTCAGGACGTTGCCCTCCCAGTACTTCGCCGGATCCGTCATCGACTCGCCGACCAGCGATTTGGCGGCGAAGTGGAGGACACCGTCGAAGCCGTCACCGAGGACGCGCCGCGCGACCTCGGCGGCGTCGCCCTCGACGAAGGTGGCGTCCGGGTGCACCGCGTCGGCGTGCCCGGTGGAGAGGTCGTCGACCACGGTGACATCGTGCCCGGCCTCGATGAGGCGGGCCGCGCAGACGCTGCCCACATAACCGGCTCCGCCCGTCACCATCAGCTTCAGGGTCTTGGTCGGTTCGTCGGTCACGTTCGCGCCTTTCTGCTGCGGATGCGGTCGCTCCACAGTCTCCACGCCCCCGGGCACCCGACGCGCCCGGGGGTGTCACGGCTAAAGCTCGTCGCGACCGGCGCCGCGCGACGGCACCGCGGTGAACAGCCTGGGGTGGCGCAGATCCGCCGCCTCGTACGCGGCTTTCACCGCTCGTCCTACAGTGTCCACATCGGACTCTCGGACCAGTGCGATCGCCGAACCGCCGAAGCCGCCGCCGGTCATCCGCGCACCGAGCGCCCCGGCTTCACGGGCCGAAGCGACGGCGAGGTCGAGTTCAGGGGTGGAGATCCGGTAGTCGTCGCGCATGCTGACGTGCGAGGCGTCCAGCTGCGGGCCGATCTCGGTGATCCGGCCGGCACGCAGCAGGTCCACGGTGTCGAGGACCCGCTGGTTCTCCGTCACCACGTGCCGCACCAGCGGCACCAGTTCGTCCGGCAGCTTGGCGAGCGCGGCGTCCAGCCCGTCGAGATCGATGTCCCGCAGCGCCTTCACTTCGAGCAGTTCCGCGGCGCGCTCACAGCCCCGGCGGCGTTCGCCGTAACCGCCCTCGGCGTGCGAGTGCTTCGTGCGGGTGTCCATGATCAGGATCCGGACGCCGGATTCCTCCAGCGGGAACGGCACCTGCTCCAGCTCGCCGGAGCGGACGTCGAGGAACAGGACGTTCGATTCCGTGCAGCACAAGGAAGCCGTCTGGTCGAGCAGACCGGTCGGCGCCCCGACGAAGTCGTTCTCCGAACGCTGCACCCAGCGGGCCACCTCGTGCAGGGTCGGCGAACCGGGGCCGGTGGCCGGGGTGATGCCCGCCAGCCCCAAGAGGGCGAGCGCGACGGCGCATTCGAGCGCGTGGGACGAGGACAGCCCGGCGCCGGAGGGTACGTCCCCCGCGATCACGAGGTCCGCGCCGCTGCCGAGCCCCTGGTCCCGCAGGACCCAGGTGACTCCGGCCGGGTACGCGGCCCACCCCTCGATCGAGCCGGGCCGCAGATCGGCGATGGTGAGCGGCCCTGATTCCTGGGCGCGGCCGTCCGAACCGAGGGTCGCGACGGTCAGCACGCCGTCCTCGCGCGGGCTCGCCGCGGCGGCGAGCCGGTGCGGGAGGGCGAACGGCAGCACGAAACCGTCGTTGTAGTCGGTGTGCTCCCCGATCAGGTTCACCCGGCCGGGCGCGGACCAGACCCCGGCCGGAGCCCGGCCGTGGAGGGTCCGGAACGTCGCCGCGGCGTCGGACGCGGCGCTCACCTCGCCTGCGCCAGCACGGCGTGCAACGCCGAAACGGGTACCTGGGCGGTGTTGTCGCCACCGGTGACCTCGATGGTCCCGCCGGGCGCGGCCTTGCCGACCAAGACCCGGCCGCCGGGCACGATGCCGACCGACTTGAGTTCGGTCATCAGCAGTTCGTCGAGCTGCACGTGTTCGGCGATGCGCCGGATCTCGACCTCGCCGCCACCCGTGCGGGCGAATTCGTCGAGCCGGACCAGATCGGCCTCGGCGGGCGGGGCGGGATCACCGTCGCCGAGCTTGTCCAGTCCCGGGATCGGGTTGCCGTAAGGGGACGTGGTGGGGTGGTCGAGCAGCTTGACCAGCTTGCGCTCGACGGCCTCGCTCATCACGTGTTCCCAGCGGCAGGCCTCGTTGTGGACGTGCTCCCACTCGAGGCCGATCACATCGACCAGGAGGCGCTCGGCCAGCCGGTGCTTGCGCATGACCGCGATGGCGAGCTCGCGACCGTGTTCGGTCAGCTGCAGATGCCTGTCATCCGCGACGACGACCAGCCCGTCACGTTCCATCCTGGCGACGGTCTGGCTCACGGTGGGGCCGCTCTGCTGCAGCCGCTCCGCGATTCGGGCCCGCAGCGGGACGACACCCTCTTCTTCGAGCTCGTAGATCGTACGCAAGTACATCTCTGTGGTGTCGATGAGATCGTTCACGCTGTCCCCTTCGTCCGCGTTGCTCATCGTAGTCGCTGGCACCGACAGCGACGCAGGCGTGGGGACAACAAGGCCCGAGGCGGGAAAAGTCCCCCAAGCTGGTAGTGAAGGCAGGAGGCGCGGAAAGATGGGCCCATGCGCCCCATGATCACCACCAGCGAACTCGCCGCGCAGCTCTCCGGGCCGGAATCGGCACGCTCCGTAGTCCTCGACGTCCGCTGGCGGCTCGCCGGCCCGCCCGGCGCCGATTCCTACCGTGAGGCCCATCTCCCGGGCGCGGTGTATGTGGATCTCGACACCGCGCTCGCCGGGGAACCGGGTGACGGCGGCCGTCATCCGCTGCCGGAGCCGGAAACGCTGCAGCGGCATCTGCGGGCGGCCGGGGTCCGCGCCGGTCACCCGGTCGTGGTCTACGACGACTCCGACGGGTCGGTCGCCGCCCGGGCGTGGTGGCTGCTGCGCTGGGCCGGGCACACCGAGGTCGCCGTGCTCGACGGCGGGTTCGCCGCCTGGACCGGGGAAGACCGGCCGGTCACGGACGAGGTCCCGGTGCCGGAGGAGGGCGACATCGTCGTGAACCCCGGCGGCATGCCGGTGCTGGGCGCCGTCGAGGCCGCCGGGCTCGCCAGGGAAGGGCTGCTCTTCGACGCCAGGGCCAAGCAGAGGTACACAGGGGAGACCGAGCCGGTCGACCCGCGCGCCGGGCATATCCCGGGCGCGGTCAACGCGCCTTTCTCCGGGCATCTCGGGGAGGACGGCCGCTGGCTCGACGCCTCGGAACTGGCCGAGCGGTTCGAAGGGCTCGGCGTGACACCGGAGACCCCGGTCGGTGTCTACTGTGGATCGGGCGTCACCGCCTCGTCCGTCGTCCTCGCGCTCGAGGTCGCCGGCCATCCGGAGCCCGCGGCGCTGTACGCGGGTTCGTGGTCGCACTGGTCCCGTGATCCGGAGCGCCCGGTCGCCACCGGAGAGCTGCCGGGCTGACCCGCGGGCGGTCCGGCACGGGGCATGAGCCGCTTCCGGGCACTAGAGTTCGGACCATGCGAGCACCGGCCGTCGTATGGGACTCCTCGCTGCTGGGTTACGACCTCGGCGGCGAGCATCCGTTCAATCCGGTGCGGCTCGAGCTGACCATCCGGCTCGCCACCGAACTCGGCGTGCTCGACGGCGTCGAACTGCTCGTCCCCGGTCCGGCAGGCGACGACGAACTCCGCCGCGTCCACATCGGCGAGTACATCGAGGCGGTCCGGCAGGCGCCGATGACCGGCGCGGATTTCGCGCACGGGCTCGGCACCGAGGACAACCCGGTGTTCACCGGCATGCACGAGGCTTCGGCGCTGGTCGTCGGCTCGACGCTGCTGGCCGCGCGCAAGATCGCCGACGGCGAGGCGACCAGGGCGGTGAACATCGCGGGCGGGCTGCACCACGCGATGCCGGACAAGGCGTCGGGCTTCTGCGTCTACAACGACTGTTCGGTGGCGATCTCGTGGCTGCTGGACCACGGTTTCGACCGCATCGCCTACGTCGACACCGACGTCCACCACGGCGACGGGGTGCAGGCGGCGTTCTACGACGACCCTCGGGTCCTGACCGTTTCCCTGCACCAGCACCCGTTCACGCTGTGGCCGGGCACGGGCTACTCGGCGGAGACCGGCAAGGACGGCGCAGAGGGCACCGCGGTCAACCTGCCGCTGCCGCCCGGCACCCGCGACGGTGGCTGGCTGCGGGCGTTCGACGCGGTGGTGCCGTCGCTGCTGGAGCACTTCCGCCCGCAGATCCTCGTCACCCAATGCGGCGTCGATTCCCACGAAGAAGACCCGCTGGCGGACCTCTCGCTTTCGGTGGACGGCCATCGCGCCATCTACCGGCGGCTTCGCGAGCTGTCCGAGGCGCACGCCGGTGGCCGCTGGCTCGCCGTGGGCGGTGGTGGCTATCAGCTGATCCGGGTGGTGCCGCGGTCATGGACCCATCTGCTCGCCACCGTGCTCGACCGCGACGTCGACCCGGCGACGGCGTTGCCGCCGAACTGGGTCGCGTCGATCTCGCGGGCCGCGCCGGCCGCCGAGATCCCGCCCCGGATGTCCGACGATCGGGAAACCGGGTTCGTCCCGTGGGGAGACGGGGCGGACGAGCCGGTCGACATCGCCATCCGTGACACCCGCCGCGCGATCTTCCCGCTGCACGGCCTCGACCCGGACGATCCGAGGGATTGACCATGACCACTGAGGACGCCAGGCTCGCCGCCTTCGACTACCCGCGCGAGTGGGAGGCCGACGTCCTGCTCTCCGACGGGGGCACGGTCCACCTGCGACCGGTGATCCCCAGCGACGCCGACGGGCTCGTGGCCTTCCACGGCCGGTTGTCCGAGCGCACCCGCTACTTCCGGTACTTCGGCGCCTATCCGCGGATCCCGCAGCGGGACCTCGAACGGTTCTCCGTCGTCGACCACCATGACAGGGTCGCCTTCGTCGCGCTGCTGGGCGACGACATCGTGGCTGTCGGCCGCTACGAACGGCTCGACCACGGGCCGTCGGCCGAGGTCGCCTTCGTCGTCGACGACGCCCACCAGGGTCGTGGCCTCGGCTCGATCCTGCTGGAGCATCTGGCCGCCGCCGCTTCGGAATGCGGTTTGCGCCGCTTCGTCGCCGAGGTGCTCGCCGAGAACGCGGGCATGGTGCGGGTGTTCCGCGACGCCGGGTACCAGGTCAGCCGCGAGATCGAGGAAGGCGTGCTGCACCTCGAGTTCGACATCGACCCGACGGAGGAGTCGCTCGCGGTCGCCCGCGCCAGGGAACAGGCTGCCGAGGCGCGCAGCGTGCACAACCTGCTGCACCCGAAGTCGGTCGCGGTGATCGGCGCGTCCACCGATCCGACGAAGATCGGGTATGTCGCCTTCACCAACCTGCTGAGCGCCGACTTCGCCGGCACCGTCTACCCGGTCAACCCGGAGCACAAGTCCGTGCGCGGCGTGCGCGCCTATCCGTCCGTTGTGGACATTCCCGAGGACGTCGACCTCGCACTGGTCGCCGTGCCCGCCGAAGCCGTCGAGTCCGTTTTGGACGGTGCGCTGGCCAAAGGGGTCAAGACCCTCCTGATCGTCTCGGGTGGCTTCGCCGAGGCGGGCCCGCACGGGCTGCACGCCGAGCTGCGGCTGGTCGGGGAGGCCAGGGCGCACGGCATGCGCGTGGTCGGCCCGAACGCGCTGGGCGTGCTCAACACCGACGTCTCGGTCCGGCTCAACGCCACCCTCGCGCCGCGGCTGCCCGCCCGCGGCCGCACCGGGTTCTTCTGCCAGTCCGGCGCGCTCGGCACCGCGATCCTCGCCGACGCCGAAGCGCGTGGACTCGGGCTTTCGACGTTCGTCTCGGCGGGCAACCGGGCCGACGTCTCCGGCAACGACCTGCTGCAGTACTGGGAGACCGATCCGGCGACCGACCTCGTCCTGCTGTACCTGGAATCGTTCGGCAACCCGCGCAAGTTCGCGCGTCTCGCGCGGCGGCTGGCGCGGACGAAGCCGGTGGTGGCGGTGAAATCCGGCAGGCACGCGGTCCGTCCGCAACTGGCCGCGACCTCGGCCGAGGTCGACGAATCCAGCGTGCAGGCCCTGTTCGAGCAGGCCGGTGTCGTCCGCGTCGACACGCTCGCGCAACTCTTCGACACCGCCCTGGTCTTCGCCCACCAGCCGTTGCCCGCCGGGCCGCGGGTCGGCATCGTGGGCAACTCCAGCGCGATCGGGCTCCTGGCCGCCGACACCGCGCGGGCGCAGGGCCTGCGGCTGGCCTCGGACCCGGTCGACGTCGGGCCGCAGGCGAGCCCGGAGGAGTTCGCCTCGGCCGTGCGCGAAGCACTCAACTCCCCGGAGACAGACGCGCTCGTCGTGGTCTTCGTGCCTCCTCTGGCCATCCCCGGCGCCGCGTACGCCCGCGCTCTGCGGGAGGCCGTCGTCGAGATGGACAAGAACAAGCCGATCGTGTCGACCTTCCTCGCCGTCGAGGGCGTGCCGGACGAGCTGGCCGTGCTGTCCGAGGACGGTGTGCCGACGCGGGGTTCGGTCCCGTCCTATCCCAGCCCCGAACGCGCGGTGAACGCGCTCGCCCGCGTCGTGCGGTACGCCGCCTGGCGTCAGCGGCCGCAGGGCAACCTGGTCCGGCCGGCGGGGCTGCACGCCGAGCAGGCACAGGTGATCGTCAACGAACTGCTGGCGGGTGAGGACGGCAAGACGACGCTGCTGTCCGACGAAGACGTGGTCCGGCTTCTGGGCTGTTACGGCATCGACGTCGTCCCGTTCCGTGTCGTGACGTCGGTGGACGAAGCGGTGAAAGCGGCCGAAGAGCTGGGTTTCCCGGTCACCCTCAAGGCGGTCGACGAACGGTTCCGCGGCAGGCCGGACCTCGCCGGCGTGCGGCTCGATCTGTCCTCTGTGGACAGTGTACGCCGGGCGTACCTCGACCTGCGGGAGACCTCCGGCGACGACGACGTCTACGTCCAGCGGATGGCGCCCAAGGGCCTGTCCTGTGTGATCGGCCTCCAGGACGATCCGTCGTTCGGCACGCTCGTGTCGTTCGGCCTCTCCGGGCTGGTCAGCACTCTGTTGGGGGACCGGGCCTATCGCGCCGTCCCGCTCACCGACGTCGACGCCGCCACGCTGCTGCGCGAACCGCGGACGTCACCACTGCTCACCGGCTACCGGGGTGACGAACCGGCGGATCTGGCCGCGTTGCAGGACATCGTGCTGCGCGTCGCCGCGCTCGCCGAGGACAACCCCGAGGTCCGCTCGATGACGCTCGACCCGATCCTCGCCTCGCCGGACGGCGCGTTCGTCGCCAACGCCCGGATCGTGCTCGGTCCGCCGCCGACCCGCCCCGACACCGGCCCGCGGCGGCTACGGCCGATCAACGCGCCTACTTGAGTCCGGGGAGAGCCACGCTGAGCACATTCGTCACCAGCGGCGCGAGGATCCCGAACGCCGCCGTGACGATCTTGCCCACCGCGCGCCGTAGAGCAGCCCCCCTTCCGGTGGAGGGCGAACAGCACCGCCGACGCCCCGAACTCGCCGGAGTCCGCCAGGCCGGTTACCTCGTGGACCGAGCCCGGCGAAGGCGCCGAGCGCGAGCACGCTGATCACGAGCGGCCAGAGCCAATGTTTCCGCAGGCGCGTCACGCCGTCCGCCTGCAGGGAACGGCGCCGGTCAGGAATCCCACTCTTGGGGCGACCGGGTGGCGAGGTCGGCGTCGTGCCCGGCGAACGCCGCGATATCGGCCCGGATCGTGTTGTGGAAGGCGACGATCTCTCCGTCGCGGATGAGCTTCGACTGCACGCCGCGCGTGTCCCCGGCACGGGGACCACCGGGGACCGACAGCACGGTCGTGGTGTGCACGAGGTCGATCCCGCCGCCGAGCGGACGGCTCGACACCTGGCGGATCTCCAGCGTGCTGCCCCGGTAGATGGTGTCGAAGATGTTCTGGCTCTCTCGCGCGATCGTCGCGCGGCCGCGCTGGATCCGGCCGACGACGTCGACGAAGTCCGCGTCCTCGGCGAAGCACGCGGCCCACGCCGCGCCGTCGCCGGCGTTCCAGGCGCGCTCCAGCGCGGTGATGATCTCCTCGGTCGTCATCGCTATCCTTCCCTGTAACAGCGATCCACTACTTAGAACAGTGTTCCAACTTTCGAGGAGCATACATGGCAGCGGACCTTCCCGGCATCGTCCGGTTGCGCGACCGCCGTGAGGCGCTGACGCTGCGCACGATCCTGACAGCGGCCCGCGGTCTCTTCGCCGAGCGCGGGTACGCGCGGACGCCGATCCGTCTCATCGCGCGGCAAGCGGGGGTGTCCCCGCAGACCATCTACGCCCACTACGGCTCGAAGGCCGGTGTCCTCGGTGGGCTCGTCGACCTCCTCGACGACGAGGCCGGGATCCCCGACCTCGTTGCCGAGGCACAGCGAACCGAGGACGCGGCCGAACTACTCGGTCTCCTGGCCCGCGTCGCGCGCCAGGTCCGGGAACGCTGCGGTGACATCGTCACGATGCTGAGCTCCGGTGCGGCCGTCGATCCGGACATCGCCGCGACCCAGGCCGAGGGCGCCCGGCGCAACCGGCTCGGTGTCGAGATGGTCATCGGCCGTGTCCGGAACAGCGGGCGTGCCGTCGTGCCCAGGGCCGCGGACATCGCCGTGGCCCTGATGAGCGCCGACGTCCACACCAGCCTCGTCACCGAGGCCGGGTGGAGTCACGACGACTACGAAGCCTGGCTCAAGGACACACTGGTCGTTTCGCTGCTTCGGTGACGCAGTGTCTTGCCGAGGAACGCCGAGAGCCGAGCGCGCCGCGTGGCGGCACTCCGCGCCGGGTCACCTGGAATCGCCCCTGGAGGCCACCGCGTTCAGTCCTCTCGACGCGATGGTTGGTAACGCGAACTACCGCGTTCAGAGGACTAAACGCAGGGTGTCAGGATTCGGGGTATCGCGGCGTCCAAGCGTCGCGCGTCCCGTCGGCCGCCAGGTCTCGTTTGAGCACCTTGTGCGTCGCCGTCCGCGGCAGTTCGTCGATTACCCGCACGAATCGGGGACGCTGCTTCGGGCTGAGATCGCCTTGCGCCGCCACGAAAACCGCGAACTCGTCCGGGTCGACCGGTGCCCGGCAGACCAGCGCGGCCATCACCTGGTCGCCCACCCGCGGGTCCGGCACCCCGTACACCGCGGCCTCGCGGACGGCGGGATGCCGGACGAGCGCGCGTTCGATCGGGGCGGTGCCGAGGTTCTCGCCGTCGACGCGGAGCCAGTCGCCGAGCCGCCCGGCGAAGTAGCAATAGCCGTCCGCGTCGAGGTAAGCCAGGTCGCCGGTGTGGTACATCCCGCCGCGCATCCGCTCGGCCTCCGCGGCCGGATCGCCGTAGTATCCGGCGAAGAAGCCCGCGCCGCCGGTGTTGACCAGCTCTCCGACCGCCTCGGCGGCGTTGAGCAGCTTCCCGTTCGCGTCGAATTCCGCCGGAGGACAAGGCTTCCCGGTCTCCGGATCGAGGACGGCGACACCGTCGAGCAGGCGGCCGAGCGATCCCGGCGGCGTGGTGGCGTCCCGGCCGAAGTTGACCCCGCCCTCGGTCGAACCGAACGCGTCGACGACGTGACAGCCGAAGCGCGCGCCGAACGCGGCGAGGTCGGTCTCCGCGCCTTCGTTGCCGTAGACCAGTTTCAGCGGGTTGTCGGCGTCATCGTCCCGCTCGGGAGTGGTGAGCACATAAGACAGTGGCTTGCCGACGTAGTTGGCGTACGTCGCGCCGAACTTCCGGACGTCCGGCAGGAAACCGGAGGCGGAGAACCGCCGTCGCAGCGCGATCCCCGCGCCCGCGGCGAGCCCGACCGACCAACCGGCCATGATGGCGTTGGAGTGGAACATCGGCATCGACACGTACACGGTGTCCTGTGCGGACAGACCGAACCGGGAGGCCAGCATCTCACCGGGACAGGCGATCTTGCCGTGCGTGCACCGGACGGCCTTCGGATCGCCGCTGGTACCGGAGGTGAAGATCAGCATGAGGAGATCTTCGGGCGTCGCGGCCACGGGGACGACGGCCTCCCGCGCGAGCTGGAGACTGCTCAGCGGCAATACCGGGACACTGGCCTCGGACAGGAACGGAAGGTACTTCTCCTCGGCGAACACCAGTTCGCAGTCGGTCAGCGCGACGTCGCGGGCCAGCGCCGTGCCCCGGCGCGTCGGGTTCAGGCCGACCAGGACGTGCCCCGAGAGCGCTGCCCCGCCGAGCAGGAACGAGAACTCGGGGACGTTGTCGGCCAGCAGCCCGAAATGCCCGCCCGGACGCAGCATCGCGGCGAGCGCGGCGGCGTGGGCGGCGCAGGCCGTCACGTGCTCGGCCCAGGACCAGCGACGGTCCTCGAACAGCAGCCCGGTCGAGCGGTCCCCCGCCCGCGCGAGCAGGAGTTCCGTGACCGTGGGGGTCATGCCGGGTCCGCGGCCAGGAGATCGCCGAGCCCCCGCAGTTGCGCGGTCGCCCCGCCCAGCGTGAATTCGAGCCGTTTCGCCGCGACGAAATAACGGTGCAGGGTGTGGTCGACGTCGATGCCGACCCCACCGTGGACGTGCACGGCGGTATGCGCGACACGGTGCCCGGCCTCGGCCGCCCAGAACTTCGCCGTCGCGACCTCCTCGGCCGCAGGATGGCCTTCGCTCAGCCGCCAGGCCGCCTGCCACAACGTCAGCCGGACGGCTTCGACGTCGATGTAGGCGTCGGCGAGCCGCTGCCGCACCGCTTGGAAACTCCCGATCGGATGGTCGAACTGCTTTCGTTCCCGCGCGTACGCCGCGGTCAGCTCCAGTGCCCGTTCGACGACGCCGAGTTGCTGCGCGCAGACGCCGATCGTGCCGCGCAGCCGCAGCCATTCGCCGATGTCGCCCAGTGACACGGACGCCTTCGCACCGGACAGTTCGACGAGCGCCGCGTCGGCGTGGTCGACGGTTCGTTGCGGTGACACGGTCACCGCGTCCCGGTCGAGCAGGAACACCTGATGCCCGCCATCGACGGCCGCCTCGACGAGGAACCCGTGCGCGAAGGCGCCGGACGGGACCGCGGTCTGCGCGCCGGTCAGCCGCCAGCCGTCGCCGTCGGCCTCGGCGGTGAAGCCGCATGGCACGCCGTAGTCCGGCAGTGCCACGGCGAGGACATGCTCGCCACGCAGCACCGGGACGACCCAGCGTTCGGCCAGCCGCCCGTCACCGAAGCGGGCCAGCGCGGCCGCGGCCAGCACGACCGACGTCAGATAGGGGACCGGCGCGACCGCGCGCCCGATCTCGGCGAGCACGGAACACTGTTCGAGCAACCCGAACCCACCACCGCCGACCGACCGCGGCAGCGCGGCGTCGACCACCCCCGTCTGCGCCAGAGCTGTCCACAGTGGAGCGGAGAATCCACCGGAACCATGTGTGCCCAGCATGTCCGGTGTCACCTTGTCCGTCAGGATCCGGCGCGTGAGCGACGCGAGGTCCTGCTGCGCTTCGGTGAGTGTGAAGTCCATCAATGCCTCCTAGCGCGTGACGGGCAGGCCGAGGGCGGTCGCGGCGATCATGTCCCGCTGGATCTCGTTGGTGCCGCCGCCGAAGGTGAGGATCAGCGACGACCGGTGCAGCCGTTCGATCCGGCCACGCAGCAGCGCGCCGGGGGAGCCCTCACGGACCACGGCGCCCGCGCCGAGGACCTCCATCAGCAGCCGGTACGCCTCGGTCGCGAACTCCGTGCCGAACACCTTGGTCGCCGACGCCTCCGCGGGACCCAGTTCGCTGCTCGCCGCCGCCCAGGCGATGCGCCAGTTCCGCAGTTTCAGGTACTCCGCGTGCGCGTGGATCCGCGCGAGATGCAGCCGCACCCAGGGCACGTCGATCACGCGGGAGCCGTCGGGCAGCTTGGTGGTCCGTGCCCAGGACCGCACGTCCCGCAACGACGTCTGGATCGGCGCGGCCGAGGTCAGCGCGACCCGTTCGTGGTTGAGCTGGTTCGTGATGAGCGGCCAGCCCTCGTTCTCCCCGGCGACCCGCGAGGTCACGGGTACGCGGACGTCGTCGTAGTAGGTGGCGCTGGTGCCGGGCCCGGCGACCGTGCGCACCTTCGTCCACGAGAACCCCGGTGCCGAGGTCGGCACGATCAGCATGCTGAGGCCCTTGTGCTTGCGGGCTTCGGGGTCGGTGCGGACGGCCAGCCAGATGTAGTCGGCGTATTCGATCAGGCTCGTCCACATCTTCTGGCCGTTGATCACGTAGTCGTCGCCGTCGCGGACCGCGCGGGTGCGCAGCGACGCGAGGTCGGTTCCCGCGCCGGGTTCGGAGTAGCCGATCGCGAAGTGCAGCTCGCCGGCGGCGATCTTCGGCAGGTAGAACGCCTTCTGTTCTTCGGTGCCGTAGCGCATGATGGTCGGCCCGACGGTGTTCACCGTGAGGAACGGGACGGGCACCCCGGCCGCGGCCGCCTCGTCGGTGAAGACGAGCTGGTCGAGCATCGGCCGGTCCTGTCCGCCGTACTCGCGCGGCCAGCCGATCGCGAGCCAGCCCGAGCGGCCGAGGTCGCGCACGATTTCCTTGTACACCAGACCTTCGCCGTACTCGCCGCCGTCCCCGGCCAGCGCTTCACGGCGCTCGGGGGTCATCAGCCCGGCGAAGTACTCCCGGAGTTCCCCGGCCAGTGCGCGCTGCTCCGGCGTGTAGTCGATCCGCATCCGTCACCTCTGCCGTCGGTGCTCGTTACTGGTGCCATGGCCGCTTGCGGCGGTAAGGTAGAACCTGTTCTAGTTGTACCAGGTATGGCGGCGAGGAGGGAATATGGAGATCGACGTCGACCGCTCGCTCTGCGAGGCGAACGCGATCTGTGTCGGCTTCGCGCCCGAGGTCTTCGATCTCGACGAGGACGAGGAGCTGGTCCTCGCGACGACCGACGTTCCGCAGAACCAAGTAGAACGTGTTACTCAAGCGGTGGCGAGCTGTCCGAAAAACGCCCTGCTCATCCGGGGTTAGCGCCGTTGGTTCATCCCTTGCATGAGACAAGAACAGATTCTAGTGTGTGTCCGTGAGAGGCAAGGAGGCCCGGAGTGAGCTTGGACGGCAAGACGGCCATCGTGACCGGAGCCGGCGCGGGACTCGGCCGGGCCGAGGCACTGGCGCTGGCCGCGTCGGGCGCGTCGGTGGTGGTCAACGACGTGTCGGCCGCGGCGCGGGAGGTGGCCGACGAGATCGAGGCCGGGGGCGGCAAGGCGATCGCGGTCACCGGTGACGTGTCGGAGTCCTCGACCGCGGACGCGCTGCTCACCGCCGCCGTCGACCATTTCGGCGGTCTCCACCTCCTGGTCAACAACGCGGGCGTGCTGCGCGACCGGATGCTGTTCTCGATGTCCGACGACGACTGGGACACCGTGCTCGGCGTCCATCTGCGCGGGCATTTCCTGCTTTCCCGCAACGCCGGGGCGTACTGGCGCGACAAGTCCAAAGTGGACGGCGCGCCGGTGTACGGCCGGGTGGTCAACACGGCGTCGGAATCGTTCCTGCTCGGCGCTCCCGGCCAGCCGAACTACGGCGCGGCCAAGGCGGGCATCGCCGCGCTCACCGTCTCCACCGCGCGCGGTCTTTCGCGTTACGGCGTCCGCGCCAACGCGATCTGCCCGCGCGCCCGCACGGCGATGACCGAGGCCGTCTTCGGGGCCGAAGCACCCGACGGTGTCGACCCGCTCTCGGTCGACCACGTCGCGCCGTTCGTGACTTTCCTCTGCTCGCCCGAAGCCGACCGGGTCAACGGTCAGGTGTTCCTCGTCTACGGCGGGATGGTCGCGCTGATGCGGCCGCCGTCGGTGGAACAGCGCTTCGACACCGCCAACGGCACCTGGACCACCGAAGAACTCGTGACCACCGTGGGCGGCTACTTCGCCGACCGCGACCCGGAACGCATGTTCGCCGCTTCCGAGATCATGTCGCTGCCGTAGACCGTAGGAGATGATGTAGTGGGCAGGCTCGATGGCAAGGTAGCGCTGATCACCGGCGGGGCCAGGGGACAGGGCGAGGCGGCCGCACGGCTCTTCGTCGCCGAGGGCGCGCGGGTGGTGATCGCGGACATCAACGACCTCGACGGCAAGAAACTCGCCGCCGATCTCGGGGAAGCCGCCGTCTACCAGCATCTCGACGTCGGTGACGAGGCCGAGTGGGAGACCGCGATCCAGCGCGCCCTGACCGAGTTCGGCCCGCCGACGGTGCTGGTCAACAACGCGGGCATCCTGCATTTCTCCGAGCTGGGCAAGACCACGCTGGCCGATTACGAACGCGTCATCCGGGTCAATCAGATCGGGGCGTTTCTCGGGATGCGTTCGGTCGTTGAACCGATGACCGGGGCCGGTGGCGGCTCCATCGTCAACGTGTCCTCCGTGGAAGGCCTCGCCGGGATGCCGTTCCTCGTCGCCTACACCGCGAGCAAGTTCGCGATCCGCGGGATGACCAAGGTCGCGGCGCTCGAACTCGGTGCGAAGAACATCCGGGTCAACTCCGTGCACCCCGGCGCGATCGACACGCCGATGGTCGCCGCGGCGGCGGGCGGGCAGAAAGTCGACATGTCCTGGGTGGGCGAAAAGGTCGCTCTGGGCCGGGTCGGGCAGCCGGAGGACATCGCGAAACTGGTGTTGTTCCTGGCCAGTGACGAAAGTTCGTACAGCACGGGTGCCGAGTTCGTCGCCGACGGCGGCGCGACGGCGACGCACGCACTCAAGTTTTAGCGCGGAGGTGCCGAGAGCAAAGTGAACACCGCTAACGCACTGGGGCGTTGACAGGTGGAGTAAGACTCGGGGCAGGCTACTGGGAGGTTCTGTGAACGCGTCGGTGTCCGTCCCGGGTACGGGTGCGCTCACCCAGGTCGGCAGACTCGCGACCCTGTCGTGGGAGGTCCTGCGCGCGATCTTCAAGCGCCCGTTCCAGTTCCGCGAGTGGATCCAGCAGTGCTGGTTCTTCGCCAGTGTCACCATCCTGCCGACGGCGCTGGTGGCGATCCCGTTCGGCGCGGTCATCGCGCTGCAACTGGGCTCGCTGACCCAGCAGATCGGCGCGCAGTCGTTCACCGGCGCCGCCAGCGCGCTCGCCATCGTCCAGCAGGCCAGCCCGCTGATCACCGCGCTGCTGGTGGCGGGCGCCGGCGGGAGCGCGGTCTGCGCCGACATCGGCGCCCGCAAGATCCGCGAGGAGATCGACGCGATGGAGGTGCTCGGGGTCAACCCGATCCAGCGCCTGATCGTGCCCCGCGTCCTCGCCGCGATCGTGGTTTCGGTGCTGCTGAACGGTTTGGTCAGTGTCGTGGGCGTACTCGGCGGCTACTTCTTCAACGTCGTCATGCAGGGCGGGACCCCTGGCGCGTATCTCGCCAGCTTCAACGCGCTGGCCCAGGTGCCGGACCTGTGGGTCAGCGAGATCAAGGCGCTCCTCTACGGTTTCGTCGCCGGGGTGGTCGCGGCCTTCCGCGGGCTGAACCCGGCGGGCGGGCCGAAGGGCGTCGGCGACGCGGTGAACCAGGCCGTGGTGATCACCTTCCTGCTGCTGTTCCTCATCAACGTCGTGCTGACGGCGATCTACCTGCGGATCGTGCCGCCGAAGGCGATGTGACATGGCAGGCGAACCCGTTGTTTCGGATCGGACGCTCGAGATCATCGCGCGCCCGGGTGCGATGCTGGAGGGCTTCGGCGGCCAGCTGTCGTTCTACTTCCGCGCGCTGGCCTGGACGCCGCGCACGATCCGGCGTTACCGCCGTGAGGTCTTCCGCCTGCTGACCGAAGTCAGCTTCGGCACCGGCGCGCTCGCGGTGATCGGCGGGACGCTCGGCGTGATGATCGGGATGACGCTGTTCACCGGGCTCATCGTCGGCATGCAGGGTTACTCGGCGCTGAACCAGCTCGGGACCGCCGCCCTGACCGGGTTCATCTCGGCCTACTTCAACACCCGCGAGGTCGCGCCGCTTTCCGCGGGGCTCGCGCTTTCGGCCACCGTCGGCTGCGGGTTCACCGCGCAACTGGGCGCGATGAAGATCTCCGAGGAGATCGACGCGCTCGAAGTGATGGGCGTGCCGAGCCTGCCGTACCTGGTGACGACGCGGGTGATCGCCGGCGTCACCGCGGTCATCCCGCTCTACGCCGTCGGCCTGCTCTCGTCCTATCTGGCCTCGCGGCAGATCACCATCTGGCTCTACGGCCAATCTGCGGGCACCTACGACCACTACTTCACGCTGTTCCTGCCGCCCGAAGACGTGCTGTGGTCGTTCCTCAAGGTGATCGTCTTCAGCGTGCTCATCATCCTTTCCCATTGCTACTACGGCTATACCGCCGGTGGTGGGCCCGCCGGGGTCGGTATCGCGGTCGGCCGCGCGGTGCGGACGTCGATCGTGCTGATCTCGGTGCTCGACTTCTTCCTGAGCCTCGCGATCTGGGGCGCCACGACGACGGTGAGGATTTCCGGGTGAACAGGGGGACAGTGCTGCGACGGCTCCGGCACCAGGTGCTGGGCCTGATCTTCCTCGTGGTGGTCGTGCTGTTCTTCGTCACCACCATCGCCTTCTACCAGAAGGCCTTCACCACGGTGACCCTGGTGAAACTCGAGACCGACCGCATCGGCAACCAGATGCGCGAAGGCGCCGACGTCAAGGTGCGCGGGATGGTGGTGGGCGAGGTACGGACGATCCAGGCGCACGGTGACCGTGCCACGATGGAATTGGCGCTGCGACCGGACAAGACGCCGGTCATCCCGGCCAACGTGTCCGCGCGGCTGCTGCCGAAGACGTTGTTCGGTGAGCGGTATGTCGCCCTGCAGATCCCCGACAAGCCGGATCGGCACATCGCCGAGGGCGACGTCATCCCGCAGGACCGCAGCAGCAGCGCGATCGAGCTGGAGACCGTGCTCGGTAACGTGATGCCGCTGCTGCAGGCCGTGCAGCCGGAGAAGATGGCGAGCACACTCAACGCCGTCGCGTCCGCTTTGGACGGTCAGGGCAAGCAGCTCGGCACGACACTGGCGGGACTGTCGGACTATCTCGGAAAAGTGAACCCGTCGCTGCCCGACCTCAAGGCCGACATCACCGGGCTGGCCAACGCCGCCGCGATCTACGCCCACGCCGCGCCGGATCTGCTGGCCGCGCTGTCGGATCTGACCACCACGAGCAAGACTTTGGTCGAGAGCCAGCGCGGGCTCGCCGACGTCTATTCGACGGTGACCGCGGCTTCGATCGACCTGACGAGCTTCCTGAAAGTGAACCAGGACAACCTGATCCGCCTCACCACCAACCTCCAGCCCACCTTGGACGTCCTCGCGAAGTACGCGCCGGAGTACCCGTGCCTGCTCAAGCAGCTGGCCGAATCGGTGCCGCGCGCGGAACTCGCGTTCGGCAAGGGAACCGCGCATCCCGAGGTCAGCCGGGTGACCATCGAGTTCACGCCGAGCCGCGGCAAGTACCTGCCCGGGGTCGACGAACCGAAGTACGACGACAAGCGCGGCCCGCGGTGCTATCCGCAGGTGCCGCCGCCGGGACGCTGGCCGCAGTACCCGCCGGACGGCGCGATCGCCGACGGTTCGTCCAAACCGGCGCCGCCGCGTGACCCGGACGGCAGGCTGCCCGCGGGCGGGAGCGCGGGTGGTTCGGTGGTGAACACGCCGGACGAGCGACGGCTGATCGACCTGCTCGTGTCACCGGCGATGGGCACGACGCCGGACCAGGTGCCGAACTGGGGCAGCCTGCTGGTCGGACCGCTGTACCGCGGGGCGGAGGTGGAGCTGCGATGAGCTGCGAGCCGAACTCGGGTTCCGGGGCCGTGAAGGCCTCCTTCCCTACCCTGAGCGTAGGGAAGGAGGCCTTCACGGACGGCCGCTTCGGGCGCGGGAGTTGTCCGGCCGCGGCAACCGGGGGCGGCCACTCACGAGGCGGGAGGGGCGCCCGATGAGGTCCTTCGTCCCGGATCTGGTCAAGATCCTGATCTTCGCGGTGGTGACCGTGCTGCTCACCGCGATCCTCGGCGCCACCATCGCGAACACCGACTTCGGCGAGACGTCGGGCTACGTCGCCAAGTTCACCGACGCGTCCGGGCTCAAGGAAGGCGACGACGTCCGCATCGTCGGGGTGAAGGTGGGGCAGGTCGACAGGATCGAGATCGAAGCGGGGGAACGGAACCTCGCCCGGGTCCACTTCGACGTCCAGTCCGCGCACCGGCTGCCGGCGTCGGTGACCGCGACCATCAAGTACCGCAACCTGGTCGGGCAGCGGTACCTCTCGCTCGGCACGGACATCGGCGACCAGGAATCGTTGCCGCGCGGCGGGATCATCCCGCCCGAGCGCACCAAACCGGCGCTGAACCTGACCGTGCTCTTCAACGGATTCAAACCGCTCTTCCGCGCGCTGCACCCCGAGGACGTCAACAAACTCTCCTACGAGATCATCCAGGTGTTCCAGGGCGAGGGCGGGACGATCACCAGCCTGCTCGCGCACACCGCGTCGGTCACGTCGGCCATCGCGGGCAAGGACAAGATCATCGGTGACGTCATCGCGAACCTCAACACCGTGCTCGGCACCGTCGAACGGCGCTCCCCGCAACTGGGCGAACTGATCGACCAGACGCAGCGCCTGGTCACCGGGCTCGCCGAACAGCGGCAGCCGATCGGGGAGGCGGTAAAGGCACTGGGCGATCTCACCGTCGCCACCACGGGCCTGCTCGCCGACGCGCGTCCCGCGCTCAAGGACGACGTCGCGCAGCTCGGCGCGCTGTCACAGAACCTCGGCGATTCGGAACAGCTGATTGACCATCTCCTGCAGGTGCTGCCGGGCAACCTGCAGAAGTTCACCAGGACGCTGAGCTACGGCAGCTGGTTCAACTACTACCTGTGCGGGATCTCCGGCAGCATCGGCATCAAGTCGCTCAACATCGAATTGCCGATCACGCCGCTGCCCGGCACGCAGCGACCGGAGAGGTGCGGGCCGTGAAGCCGCTCAAGGAACGCAACCAGGCCATGGTCGGTGGAGTCGCCTTGGTCCTGATCGTCTTGATCACGATGACGACGTACTTCTCCGACCGGATCCCGCTGTTCGGCAGCGGGACGACGTACTCGGCGCACTTCGGCGAATCGGCCGGATTGGCGCCGGACAACGAGGTGCAGGTCGCCGGGGTCAAGGTCGGCCAGGTCACCTCGGTCGAGCTGGCGGGCAAGAAGGTGCTGGTGAAGTTCCGGGTGAAGGACGTCCGCGTCGGCGACGCCACCGCCGCGTCGATCGAGATCAAGACGCTGCTGGGGGAGAAGTTCCTGGCGCTGACGCCGAAAGGCACCGGCGACCAGGATCCGAACGCCACCATCGGGCTCGATCGCACACGGACGCCGTTCGAACTGCAGGACGCGTTCCAGCAGCTGTCCGGCACGGTCGGCGAGATCGACACCGCACAGCTGGCGACGAGTTTCACCGTGCTCTCCGACGCGCTCAAGGACAGCCCGCAATACCTCAAGGACACGCTGAGCGGACTGTCTTCGTTGTCCAAGACGGTTTCTTCGCGTGATGGTGACCTGAAGACGTTGCTGGCCAACACCAGCAAGGTGGCCAAGACGCTCTCCGACCGCAACGCCCAGCTGAAGCGGATCCTCGACGACGGCAATCTCCTGCTCGCCGAACTGCAGAACCGGAAGGACGCGATCAGTACGTTGCTCAAGGGCACGCACCAGGTTTCGGCACAGCTGTCCGGGCTCGTCGCCGACAACCGGCAACAGCTGAAGCCGACGCTGGAGAAACTCGGCAAGGTCACCGACATCCTGCAACGCAACCAGGACAACCTCAGCCGCAGTCTCGCGCTGATGGCCCCGTTCGCCCGCGTCGGCGCCAACGCGACCGGCAACGGGCGCTGGTTCGAGGGCTACCTGTGCGGACTGTTGCCGCCGACGATCATCGCCGGCGCGTTCCAGGTCAATCCGGAGGGCTGCACCCCGCCGATCGCGGCGCCGAACCAGGGGGTGGGCGGCCGATGACCCTCCACACGCGCACCGGGCGCACGCTCTACACATGGGTCGCCTTCGCCTGCGTCGTCGTACTGATTCTGACCGCCGGACTCTGGCTGGTGTTCAGGGACCCGGGCGGGACGAAGATCAGCGCGTACTTCGGGAAGACCGTGGGCCTCTACGCGGGGTCGTCGGTCCGGGTGCTGGGGGTGAAGGTCGGCGAGATCACCGGGGTCACGCCGCAGGGCGGGGCGGTCCGGGTCGACATGCGGATCGACGGCGGCACCCCGATCCCGGCGGACGCCGGTGCCGTCGTCGTCGCGCCGAGCCTGGTGAGCGACCGGTACGTCCAGCTGACCCCGGCGTACGAGAGCGGCCCCGAAATGGCCGCGGGCACGGTGATCACCAAGGAGAAGACGGCGACCCCGGCCGAACTCGACGACCTCTACACGAGCCTCGACAAACTCTCGACGAGCCTGGGACCCAACGGCGCCAACAAGAACGGCGCGCTGTCCGATGTGCTCGACACCGCCGCGGCGAACCTCGGCGGCAACGGGAAGAACCTCAACACCACGGTGACGCGGCTGTCCGAACTGGCCAAGACCCTCGACGGTGCCAAAGGCGACCTGTTCGGCACGGTACAGAATCTGAACTCGTTCACCACCGCGCTGGCCGAAAGCGACCAGCAGCTCAACGAGTTCTACCGCCGCGCCGCCGACGTCAGCGGGTTCCTGGCCGCGGACTCCGCCGACGTGGGTGCCGCGCTGAACTCCCTGGCGACGGCGATGGGCGACGTCGAGAAGTTCGTGGCGGAGAACAAGGATCTCCTCTCGTCCAATGTGGACAAACTCGCGGGGCTGACGAAGGTGCTCGTGGACCAGCGGGCCTCGCTCGCCGAGGTGATCGACATCGCGCCGACCGGGGCGACCAACTTCATCAACTCCTACGACGCGGCGTCCGGCACGATCGCCGTACGGGACAACCTGAACGAGCTGACGCATCCGCCGATCCTCACCGTCTGCCGTCTGATCAGCGCGAGCACGCCCAAACCGATCCCGGACGCGCTGGGGAACATCTGCAAGCAGCTCGCGCCGATTCTCGACGGCACGTTGAAGCTCCCGTCGGTCCCGCAGGTGCTGGCGTCGCTGCAGAGCGGCGAACTGCCGCCGCTGCCGCTGCCCCTGGTCGACGTCCTCACCAAGGGGGTCCCGAAATGAGGCGCCAACGGCAGAAGATCGCGGTGGTGATGGCGGGTGTCCTGGTGCTGGCCGGATGCGGTGACGGCGGCTTTTCGGGGTTGTACAACACCCCGCTGCCCGGCGGAGCCGATCTCGGCGATCACCCGTACCGGCTCTCCGCGCAGTTTTCCGACGTCCTCGACCTCGTCCCCCAGGCGAGTGTGAAGGTCAACGACGTCCCGGTCGGCCGGGTCGAGAACATCCAGCTCGCCCCGGATACGCGGTCGGCGTGGGTGAACATGGTCGTCAACGGCGACATCGCGCTGCCCGCGAACGCGCGCGCCGAACTGCGCCAGTCGAGCCTGCTGGGGGAGAAGTTCGTCGATCTGCACGCCCCCGGCAAACCTGAAGGATCCCTTGCCGAGGGCGCGAAGATCCCGCTGGACCGCACCCGCCGCAACCCCGAGGTCGAGGAGGTCCTCGGCGCGCTTTCCCTGCTGCTCAACGGCGGTGGCGTCGAGCAGATCCAGAAGATCAGCCACGAACTCAACGACGCGCTCACCGGCAACGAGGCCGAGATCCGCTCCCTGCTGTCCCAGGTGGACAAGCTGGCCACCGAACTCGACGGGCACAAAGGCGAGATCCTGCGGGCCATCGACGGTCTCGACAAGCTGTCCAAAACGCTGGCCGGGCAGACGCGAAACCTCACCAACGCGCTCGACAACCTCTCGCCGGGGCTCAAGATCGTGACTGAGCAACGCGATCAGCTCGTCGGCATGCTGCAGTCGCTGAACACGCTGTCCGGGGTCGCGACCGATACGATCAAGGCCAGCCGTGACCAGCTGGTGGCGAACCTCCGCGCGCTGCAGCCGGCGCTCCACAAGCTGACCGAGGCGGGCCAGGACCTGCCGACGGCACTGCGGATCCTGCTCACCTACCCGTTCCCCGACTACGCGGGCAACGTGATCAAGGGCGACTACGCCAACGTGGACGCCAAGATCGACCTGAACCTGGACACCTTCCTGGAGAACATGAACAACTCGTCGCAGCCGATCATCCAGCTGCCGGGGAGCAAGGGCACCGGTACACCCGGCGCGATCCCGTTCAACACCGGTGCGGCGCCACCGATATTGCCGCTGCCCACCGGTGATCTCCCGCAAGCGCCGCAGGTTCCGCAGGGACAGGGCGGGGACGTCCTGGGCGGCGTGCTCGGCGGGATCCTCGGGCCGCTGCTGGGAGGTGGCCGGTGATCACGCGCAAGACCAGGATCCAGCTGGCGGCGTTCTTCGTCATCGCGGTCGTGTCGGTCGTCTACGCGGGGGGCAAGTACGCCGGGCTGGACCGGCTCTTCGGCACCCGCGGATACCTCGTCACCGCGCAACTGGTGGACTCCGGCGGGATCTTCGTCAACGCCGAGGTCTCCTATCGCGGTGTCGCGGTCGGCAAGGTCGCGTCGATGACGCTCACCGAACACGGCATCGACCTCGGCCTCGACATCGATTCGGACGCGCCGAAGATCCCGGCGGACACGAAAGCCGCGGTCGCGAACCGGTCGGCGGTGGGGGAGCAGTACGTCGATCTGTTGCCCATGCACGAAAACGGGCCGTACCTCGCCGATGGTTCGGTCATCGAACGGGACCGGACGTCGATCCCGCTCGCCCCGGACACCGTCCTGTCCAATCTGGACAAACTGGTGTCGAGTGTGCAGCCGGAATCGCTGAAGACCGTGGTCGACGAGACCTACGAGGCGTTCGCCGGCGCCGGGCCGGAGCTGCGGCAACTGCTCGACAGCACCGGTTCGCTCACCGCGACGGCGACGCAGTACCTGCCCGACACCCAAGGCCTGCTCGCCAGTTCGCGGACGGTGCTGGACACCCAGCAGCGGCAGGCGGACAACATCACGAAGTTCTCCAGCGGGCTCAAAACGATCGCCGCGCAGCTGAAGACGTCCGACCCCGATCTGCGGCGGGTGATCGACGAAGCACCGAAGCTGAGCCGTCAGATCAGCGACGTGCTCGCGGTTTCGGGGACCGACCTCGGGGTGCTGTTCGCGAACGCGCTCACCACCGCCCAGATCACCTCCGCCCGGACCGACGCGATCGAGGAACTCCTCGTGGCGTACCCGATCATTTCGGCGTTCTCGCGCTCGACGTCGCCGGACGGCACCGGTCATCTCGGGGTCGTGTTCAACTTCTTCGACCCGGTCTCGTGCACCAAGGGTTACGAGGGCACGAAACAGCGGCCCGCCAACGACCTCACCGAGGCACCGGTGAACACCCAGGCCTACTGCGCGGAGCCGCCGGGAAGCCCCACAGGGGTGCGAGGCTCGCAGAACGCCCCGTACGCCGGGAAGCCGCCCGCGGTCCCGGAACGGCCGAAGCAGACCCCGCAGGCGGCGGAATCCGCGCAGCTGCCCGGGGTGCTGAGCCTGCTCACCGGGTCCGGACCCGGCGGGCTGGGCGCGTTGCTGGGCGGTAAGTAGTGCTCACCCGCGCCCTGACCGTCATCGCCGCACTGGCGGTCGTCGCGGCCGCCTGGTTCGGCTGGGCGTGGTGGAGCGCCGCGCGGGACGACGGCCTCGCGCGCGGACGGGAACGCGAGGCCGTGCTCACCGCCGCCTCCGGCCAGCTCGAAGTGCTCAACACGATCGACTACCGCACCGGCGCCCAGGACGTCGATCGCTGGCTCGGCGTCACCACCGGACGGCTCGGCAAGGACCTCGCCGGCGACCGGAAGCTTCAGATCGACCGGGCGAACACCGGCAAGACGGTGGCGACGGCCAAGCTGAAACAGGCGGCGGTGACCGAACTCGACGCCGTCGCCGGAACGGCGCGGCTGATGGCCGTGCTGGACGTGGAGGTCAGCACCGGCGGTGGCTCCGCCGTACCCAAGGTCAGCAGGCTGACCGTGGACTACCAGCGGGTCGAGGACGGCTGGAAGGTCAGCGCGGTGCAGGCGGCGGGCTCGTGACCGGGCGGGCACCGCGGCTCCTGCTCGCGATCATCGCGCTGGCCACCGGCTGCGCGGTGTGGTTCGGGATCCAGGCGTCGGCGCTGGGGTCGGACGGCAACGCGGCGCTCGTGGACCAGGCCGCCACCGCCGAGGTCGCCGACCAGGTCGGTGCCGGCGTGAAAGCCGTGTTCTCCTACGACTACAGCAATCTCGCGCGGACCGAGCGGGCCGCGGCCGACGTGCTGACCGGCGAAGCGACCGGGCAGTACCGGGACCAGTTCGCGTCGGCGCGCGAACGGGCCGAGGAGCGGAAACTGGTGCGCACGACGACGGTCCGTTCGCTCGGGGTCCGGTCGTTGCGCGGCGACCGCGCGGAAGTGCTGTTGTTCCTCGATCAGCAGACGCTCACCGCGGGCGGCGGCGCCCCGCAGTCGTCGGTCTCACAGCTTTCGGTCACCGCCCAGCGAATCGACGGCCGATGGAAGATCTCGCGGCTGACCCCGCTCTGATCACGAGAGACGTTTCATGCTCGCCCCGCTGATAGCGCCGCCGGAAACAGTGTAGGAACCGGAAAAGGTCCGCAGCGAACCGTCGGTCTGCCGAGCGGAAAGATCGACGTACACCGTGTTCCCGCTCACGCTCGTGACCGTGAGCGCCGCCCATGAGGTCGTCGCGAATCCCCTGACGTAGGAGTCGTAAGTCCCGCCTTTGGCCAGCCGTCGCCCGCCGAGATTCCACGCGGTGAGGAAATCACGCCGGTTGAGCGCGTCGTAGTAGGCGATCACCGTTGGGGCCACGGGAACCGCGGGCGCGGGATGGATCGTCCGTGTCGTCGGTGGCGCGACGTAAACCGTTTGGGGTGGCGCCGCGACCGCGGGCGGCTGGAGCACGATCGTATTCGGCGGAGCGGCCACCGCGACGGCCGGAGTCGCCGTTCCCTGATGGGGTACCGCGCATGCCGCCAGCGCGCCCGCCGCCAGCGCGCCCGCCGCCATCAGCGTCCCCGCGGCCCACTTCTTCGTTTCCATTCTTCTCCCCTTTTCTTCGTGCTCTCGAGAATGCGGGAAACAACGGAGCCGTCACTAGGGGATTTGGCCTCGTTACGAATGGTGAAAAACGCGCCGGAACCGTTATGGGATCTTGTGCGAGGAAGGCGTAGGCCACCCTCGTCTCACGCCGGATCCCCGCCGGGTTTAGCGTTAGGCATGACCACTGCACCTGTCGATGTCGAGAGCGCCCGCCGCGACTACGCGGCCCTCGTCGACCGTGGCCTCTCCCTGGACATCACCCGCGGCAAGCCGTCCCCCCGCCAGCTGGACCTCGCCGACGGGCTGCTCGCGTTGCCCGGTGACGTGCGCAAGGCCGAGGACGGCACGGACGTCCGCAACTACGGTGGCCTGAAGGGCCTGCCCGAACTCCGCCGCATCTTCGCCGGACCGCTGCAGGTCCCGGCCGAGCAGCTGCTGGCCGCGGGCAACTCCAGCCTGGAGCTCATGCACGACGTCATCGTGCAGGCCTTCCTGAGCAAGCTTCCCGGCGCCGAACGCCGCTGGGCCGACGAGCCGACCGTCAAGTTCCTGTGCCCGGTCCCCGGTTACGACCGCCACTTCGCGCTGGCCGAGCGCTTCGGTATCGAGCTGATCCAGGTGCCGCTCACCGAGACAGGCCCGGACATGGACGTCGTCGAGCGTCTCGTCGCCGAGGACGCCGCGGTCAAGGGCATCTGGTGCGTGCCGAAGTACAGCAACCCGACCGGCATCACTTACAGTGACGACACGGTGCGCCGGCTGGCCGCGATGACCACGGCCGCGCCGGACTTCCGGATCTTCTGGGACAACGCCTACGCCGTGCACCACCTCACCGACGTCGAGGTGCCGCTGGCCGATCTCTTCGCGCTGTGCGCCGAGGCGGGGAACGCCGACCGCGTGTTCGTCTTCGGCTCCACCTCGAAGGTGACCTACGCCGGTGGCGGCGTCGGCTTCCTCGGCGCTTCCGAGGCCAACCTCGCCTGGTGGATCGCCCTCATCGGCAAGCGGACCATCGGCCCCGACAAGGTCAACCAGCTCCGGCACGCCCTGTTCCTGCGTGACGAGGACGGCGTCCGCGAGCACATGCGCAAGCACGCCGAACTCATCGGGCCGAAGTTCGCGGCCGTCGACGAGATCCTCACCAAGGAGCTGGGCGAGAGCGGCCTCGCGTCCTGGACGAAGCCGACCGGCGGGTACTTCATCTCGCTGACCGTGCCCGCCGGGACCGCCAAGGAGGTCGTGCGGCTGGCCAAGGAGGCGGGTATCGCGCTGACCCCGGCCGGTGCGACGCACCCCTACGGCGACGACCCCGAGGACGCCGTCATCCGCATCGCGCCGACCTACCCTGAGCTGGCCGAAGTCGAAGAGGCGATCCGCGGCCTCGCCGTCTGCGTTCGTCTTGCCGCGGCGACGAAGAAATAAAGTCGAGATCTTTTCCCATCCGGGTCACGGGTGGTTCCGAACGTCCGAGTGGGTGGGTGTGCACCGCAAAGACGAGAGGAACCACTCGTGTTCGGAAAGCCGTTCGTTCGTACCCTGATTTCGCGCAGTGCCGGGAACCGCACGGATCGCCGCCGGTTCCTGAAGGCGGCCGGCGCGGCGGGGCTCGGTGTCGTCGGCGCGACCTACCTCGGCGTACAGGCCACCTCGACCGCTTCGGCGACGGGTGAAGCGGCCGCCGAGGGCGGGCCCAGCGACGCGGCCGTGCTGAATTTCGCGCTCAACCTGGAGTATCTCGAAGCCGAGTTCTACTCCTTCGCCGTCCACGGGCGCGGGCTGCCGGACGACATCACCGGCGGCGTCGGCACCCAGGGCGGCGTGGCCGGCGGCAAGAAGGTGATGTTCCACGACAAGGCCTTGCACCAGTTCGCGAAGGAGATCGCGAGCGACGAGATCGCCCACGTCGAGTTCCTGCGCGGCGCGCTGGGCGAGGCCGCGGTCTCCCGGCCGGCGATCGATCTCAAGGACAGCTTCACCGCCGCGGCGCGGGCGGCCGGGCTGATCAGCGAATACCAGCAGTTCGACCCGTTCGCCAACGAGAAGAACTTCCTGCTCGCGGCGTTCCTGTTCGAGGACGTCGGCGTGACGGCCTACAAGGGCGCCGCCCCGCTGATCACCAACAAGACCTTCCTGGACGCGGCCGCCGGGATCCTGGCAGCCGAGGCGTATCACGCTGCCACCATCAGGACGTCGCTGTTCGACCGGGACCTCGGCGACGCGGCGGCCAAGATCTCCAACGCGCGGGACGCCCTCGACGGTCCGGGCGACGACGATCAGGGCATCCTGCTCGGCAACCAGGCCAACATCGTGCCCGCCGACAACAACGGCATCTGCTTCGGCCGCGGCGCCGACCGGGTGCTGAACGTGGTGTACCTGAACCCGGGCCCGGTGAAGGAGGGCGGGTTCTTCCCCAAGGGGGTCAACGGCGACATCGTCGCCAGCGGCGGCGCGTGAACCCCGCTGTCGTGCCGCCGTTCCGGGTACCTTTTCAGGACGGCGGCACGACAGGGGGTTCGCGGTGAGGGCAGTGATCATCGGCGGTGGTATCGCGGGCACGGTGACGGCGATGGCGTTGCGGCGAGCCGGAATCGACGCGAGCGTTCACGAGGCGTACCCGTCCGGTGGTGAGGACGCGGGCGCGTTCCTGACCATCATGCACAACGGCATGGACGCGTTGCGCGCGATCGGCGCCGAGGGGCCGGTGGTCGAGAACTCCTTCGGCGCGGTGGGACTGGAACTCGTGACGCCGGACGGGCGCACCGTGGACCGGCGTTCTTTCGACATCGACGGCCTCGCCGGGCCGCGCACGATGACGCGGGCGTCGCTCTATCGCACGCTGCAGGAGGAGGCGATCTCACGCGGGATCGCCGTCGAGCGCGGGAAGCGGCTCGTTGCCGCCTCCCCGGGCATCGCCCGGTTCGAGGACGGGTCCACCGCCGAGGGCGACATCCTGATCGGCGCCGACGGCCTGCGCTCGGTCGTCCGGACCATCATCGATCCGGACTGCCCGCCGCCGCGCTCGACGGGCCTCGACGTCGTCTACGGCTACACGACCGACACGAGCGTCCCGCAGGCGCCGTCCGTCTACCGGATGGTCCAGAGCCTGCACGCCTTCTTCGGCTACACGAGCGCTCCCGACGGCTCGACGTACTGGTTCGCGCGGCTCCCCGCGGCCGAAGGAGTCCGAGTAGGACTGTCGGCGGCCGAATGGCGTGCGGCGGCCTTCGCCGCCTTCGACGGGGAACCGTTGCCTGCCGCGGAAATCATCCGTTCGACGGGGGACGACGTCTTCGGCGGCCACTCCTACGACGTCCCGTTGACCCCGGTGTGGTCCACCGCGTCGATGGTGCTCGTCGGCGACGCGGCGCACGCGGCTTCACCGGCCGCGGGTCAAGGGGCGTCGATGGCACTGGAGGACAGTGTCGTGCTGGCGAAGTGCCTGCGGGATCTTCCTGACGCGCCAACGGCTTTCGCGGCTTACGAGCGACTGCGGCGAGCGCGGGTGGAGAAGCTGGTGGCGAGCAGCGCCGCGCTCTCTTCGGGGACGACGTCCGACGAGGGGCGGAATTGGCTGTACCAGCACCACATCGAGTGGGACGAGACGATTGCCGCGTGACGGCCTGTCACATGTGGCGGGTTCCCGGGTGACGCTTGATGATCTTCAGTACTTTCCGCGCCGTCAACGAAGAAATCTGTCTGGGGGTTGATTGATGTACAAGATCGGCAGGCAGGTGTACCTGTGGCGCAACAACGACAACGGGTGCATCCACGCGCAGGGCAAGAGCATGCGCAACGGTGACGAGATGATCCTGCAGGTGGTCAGCGGCGGCATGCTCATCGACGACGATGTGCAGCGCGCCAACGCCACCGGCGTCTCGGTCAACACGCAGTCGCTCTGCAACAAGGGCGGCGCCGGGTTCCGGGGTCTCGTGAAGGACGCCAACGCGAACGGCCCGGAGACCGGCACCTACCAGAACTGGTAAAACCGGTAGAAGTACATGATGGCCCCCTTCCTTGCGCCAGGCGCAAGGAAGGGGGCCATCATGTACTTCTGGGCTCGGGGGTGTCCCTGATCCTGTGTTGATCAACCTGTGCGACCGGGTGCGAACCCCGCGTTGATGAAGGAATTGGGACACTCAACGTCCCAATTCCTTCATCAACGGCCCGCGACCATTCACCTACCGGCGAGCTACTTCTTGTAGAGCGCTTCGATGTCGTTCGCGTAGTTCTTGTTCACGATGTTGCGCTTCAGCTTCAGGCTAGGCGTGATCTCGCCGCCTGCCTCGGTGAAGTCCTTCGGAAGGATCGTGAACTTCTTGATCGCCTCGGCCTGCGACACCGCGCCGTTGGCCTGATCGACGGCCTGCTGGATCTCGGCGCGCAGTTCGGCGTCGTCGGCCAGGTCGGACACGGAGGCGTCGGAAGGCTTGCCGTGCTGCGACTTCCACGACGGGAAGTACTCCTCGTCGATGGTGATCAGCGCGCCGATGAACGGCCGCTGGTCGCCGACCACCATCGCCTGGCTGACCAGCGGGCTGGCCTTGATGGTGTCTTCGAGTCCGGACGGGGCGACGTTCTTGCCGCCCGCGGTCACGATGATCTCCTTCTTGCGCCCGGTGATCTTCAAGAATCCGTCGCGGTCCAGTTCGCCGAGGTCGCCGGTGTGGAACCAGCCGTCTTCCAGCGCTTCGGCGGTCGCCTGGGGGTTGTTGAAGTAGCCGCCGAACACGACGTCGCCCTTCAGCAGGATCTCGCCGTCGTCGGCGATCCGCACCGAGGTGCCGGCGACCGGCCGTCCGACGGTGCCGACCCGGAAGCCGTCCTGGGTGCCGACGCAGGCCGCCGCGGACGTCTCGGTCAGGCCGTAGCCCTCGAACACCGGGACGCCGATGCCGCGGAAGAAGTGTGCCAGCCGCACGCCGAGCGGGGCACCGCCGGACACCGCCGCGACACACCGGCCGCCCAGCGCCGCGCGCAGCTTGCTGAAGACGAGCTTGTCGAACAGCGCGTGCTTGATCTTGAGGCCCAGCCCGGCCCCGCCGGTGTCCTGTGCCTGGCTGTAGGCGACGGCGGTGGCTTCGGCGGCGTCGAAGATCTTGCCCTTGCCGTCGCCGTGCGCCTTCTGCTTCGCGCCGTTGTAAACCTTCTCGAACACGCGCGGCACGGCGACGACGAACGTCGGCCGGAAGGTGCCGAGGTCGGCGACGAGGTTCTTGACGTCCGAGGTGTGCCCGAGGGTCACGCGCGCGCTCAGCGCGGTCACCGCGATGGCGCGGGCGAGGACGTGCGCCAATGGCAGGAACACCAGCAGCGAGTTGCCCTGTTCCATCAGCTGCGGGAAGGCGGCGATGTCGGCGCGGATCTCGGCCAGGAGGTTCCGGTGGGTCAGCTCGACGCCCTTGGGGCGGCCGGTCGTGCCCGACGTGTACACGATCGTGGCCAGGTCGCCCGCCTTCACCGACCGGCGGCGCTCGTGCAGGTCGTCGTCGCTCAGTTCGGCACCCCGCGCGGTGAGGTGGTCGACGGCGGGCGCGTCGGCGGACTCGATCTGCCAGGTGTGTTCGAGCGAGTCGAGACGGCCTTTGACCGATTCCAGCGTCGCGAGGTGCTCGTCGGTCTCGACGAACACACCCTTAGCCTGCGAGTCCGACAGGATCCAGTGGACCTGCTCGGCCGAGGAGGTGTCGTAGATCGGGACGGTGACCGCGCCGGCGGCCCAGATCGCGAAGTCGATCAGCGTCCATTCGTACCGGGTCTTGGACATGAGCCCGATCCGGTCACCCGGTGCGATGCCTGCCTGGGCCATGCCCTTGGCCACGGCGAGAACCTGGGCGGCGAAGTCCTTCGCGGTGATGTCCAACCAGGTACCGTCGACCTGGCGGCGGAAACTCACGACATCGGAGAACCTCTCGGCGTTCGCCCAGACGACGTCCGCGAGGTTCTCGTCGTCGGTCACCGGATGGGCGGCGGGGGCGCTGTATTCGCGCACGAGGAACCTCCGTGTTCGCGTGCAAGTGGTGTGACCGGTGTTACCCGCCAGTCAACTTAGCGTGCCGTGCACCTTAAGACCATGCTGACGAATCGGCCATACCCAGGGCATGACATTCTGCCGCTGTGAACCAGGCGCCGCCAGCTCTCGACATCGTCGACGAGACCTTCCTCGTGGTCCCGCCCTCCACTGTGGCCGCTGCTTTCGCCGATCCGCGATCTTGGTCACGTTATTGGCCGGACCTCGTTCTCGAGGTCTACACCGACCGCGGGGACGAGGGATTGCGCTGGACCGTGCGCGGTGCCTTGATCGGTACGATGGAGGTCTGGCTCGAGCCGGTGCTCGACGGCACCTTGCTGCACTACTTCCTGCGCGCCACCCCCGCCGGTCCCGGCGGGGAGCCGATCGGGCTGGCCCCGCGGGAGCTGCGCCGCGAGTTCGACCGCCGGGCCCGTGCCGCCAAGGCGATCGCGCTCGGGCTCAAAGAGGTGCTGGAGGACGGACGCGAGCCCGGTGTCGGCCCGCGGGCCGGCTGAGCGGGGAAGTACAGGGGAGAGCATGCGGGTTCACGTGGTGTCGGACGTGCACGGCAACGCCGACGCGCTCAAACGCGCGGGCGACGGCGCCGACGCGCTGATCGTGCTGGGCGACCTGCTGGACTTCGTCGACTACCGCGAGCACGACAAGGGCATCATGGGCGCGCTGTTCGGCGCCGAGAAGGTCGGCGAGTTCGCGCGGCTGCGGCGCGAGGGCACCCGTGACGAGACCGTCGCCTTTTCGCGATCGCTGTGGGCCACTTTGGCCGATCCCGCCGCCGCCGTCGGCGAGGCCATCGTGGACCAGTACGCCATCCTGTTCGGCGCCCTCACCGCGCCGACCTACGCCACCCCCGGCAACGTCGACGACCCGTCGCTGTGGCCGGAGTTCGCCGGCGACGGCATCCAGGTGCTCGACGGCGAGGTCGCCGAGGTCGGCGGCCTGCGCTTCGGGTTCGTCGGTGGCGCGCTGCTCCCGCCGAACGTGGTCCCGCGCCGCAACGGCTTCTGGCGGCCGTACCTGCGCACGCGTGAGGAGTACGACGTCGCGGTCGGCGCGCTGGAGGACGTCGACATCCTGTGCACGCACATCCCGCCCGCCGTCCCGGAACTGACCTACGACGTGATCGCGCGGCGGCCCGAGATCGGCTCGGCGGCGCTGGTGGACCTCATCCGCGAGCAGCGGCCGCGGTGGTCGCTGTTCGGGCACGTCCACCAGCCGCTGACCGCGCGGACGAGGCTCGGCAGGACCGAATGCCGTAACGTCGGTCACTTCAAAGAGACGGCACAGCCGTACGTGCTGCGCTGGTGACCGGCGGTCCCGGCTAGAGTTTGGGACATGGCCGAGCAGTCCACGCAATCCATCGAGGTCGACGCCGAGCCCGAGCGGGTCATGGCCGTCATCGCCGACTTTCCCGCGTACCCGGAATGGGCCAAGGCCGTCCGGGAGACCGAGGTGCTCGGCGAGGACGAAAAGGGTCGCGCCAAGCAGGTGAAACTCACCCTCGACGCCGGGCCGATCAAGGACGTCTACACCCTCGAATACGACTGGGACGCCGACGGCCACGGGGTCAGCTGGCACCTGGTCAAGGGCCAGATGCAGAAGGCCCAGAACGGCCGCTACGCCCTCGAAGCGCTGGGCGCCGGGCGCACCAAGGTGACGTATACGCTGTCCGTCGAGCTGGCACTGCCGATGATCGGGCTGCTGCGCCGCAAGGCCGAGAAGATGGTCATGGACACCGCGCTCAAGGAGCTCAAGAAGCGCGCTGAAGCGTCCTGAGTCGAAGGGTAGGCATGCGGATCCTGCTGTTCACCGGCAAGGGGGGTGTCGGCAAGACCACGCTGGCCGCGGCGACGGCCGCCGCGCTGGCCGGGCGGGGCAGGAAGACGCTCGTGGTCTCGACCGATCCCGCGCACTCCCTCGGTGACGCCTTCGGCCGCCCCCTCGGCGCCGAACCGTCCGAAGTGGACGACCTCCTCCATGCCGCCCAGATCGATTCCCGCGGTCTCGTCGACAGCACCTGGCGCGAACTCCGGCAGGAACTGCAGATCGCGCTCGCGGGTGCCGGCCTCGATTCGCTCGACGCCGAAGAGCTGACCGTGGTGCCCGGCGTCGACGAACTCCTCGCCCTCACCGAAGTCCAGCGCCTCGCCGAGCACGGTCCATGGGAGACAGTCGTGGTCGACTGCGGCCCGACCGCGGAAACACTGCGGCTGCTCGCGTTGCCGGAAGCGGTTTCGGGGTACCTGACGAAAATGTTCAAACCCGGGGCGCGACGGACGGCGGCCGCGGTGCGGCGGCTCGGCGCGCATCTGGACTCGCTGCGGGCCCTGCTCACCGATCCGGCCACCACGACCGTGCGGCTGGTACTGACCCCCGAACGAGTGGTCGTCGCCGAGGCTCGCCGCACGCTCAGTTCCCTGGCCCTCCGCGGGATCCTGGTCGACGGCCTGATCGTCAACCGGCTGATGCCCGCCCCCGGCTTCTGGCGCGGCGCCGCGGCCACGTGGATGCGGACCCGCCGTACCCAGCAGAACGCCGTCCTCGCCGAACTCGCCGACGCCGGATTCGGTCCGGACGAGGTGAAGCCGGTCGAACACCGCGCTGTCGAACCGGTCGGGCCGGCGGCGTTGCAGGAAATCGCCTACGAGCTTTATCGGGGACTGGATCCCTTGGCCGGTAAGGGAAAGGGTGTCACCCCGTTGCTGCAGGTGTCCGAATCGGACAGTGGATACCGGCTGCGGATCACGGTGCCGTTGCACCGCGATTCCGAAGTGGACCTGGCCAGAGTGGACGATGATCTCGCCGTCACCGTGGACGGTTTCCGGCGGCTGATCGCGCTGCCGGAGATGTTGCGCCCGTGCCGGATCACCGGTGCGGAATCCGACGCGCACGGCCTGGTCGTGAGCCTGGCCGGAAACCGGGGACCCGGGTGAGCGAGAGCAGTGAGAACACCGGAACGGCGCATCTCAGCCTGATCGAAGAGATCCGGCTGCTGGTCGAACTGGTCGTCGAGCACGCGGCGCCGTGGCTGGAGGACGTCATCTCCGCCGGGCACGGCTGCGCGGAACACGAGGGCGACTGGTGCCCGCTCTGCGCGATCGTCGAGGTCTTGCGCGGCGGACGGCCCGAGGTCGTGGCGCGGTTGCTGGAGCAGGCCGCGCAGCTCGTCGCGTTGCTGCGCGCGGTGCTCGCGGACCGCTGGGAGCCCGAGGGCGGCGTGCACATGCCGGGGTTCCAGCCTGCGCGGAAGGAGCCCGCGCGAGAAGATGCGCCGGTGGAAGCTTCGCGGGTCCAGCACATCGCCGTGACCAGGCGCGACGCCTGGCAGCCGGACCAGGAGAACTGAGTGCTGACGGTAGGGGTGGACGTCGGGGGCACGAGTGTGCGCGCCGGCGTGGTGGACGAGCACGGCTCGCTGATGGACACCGCAAGGGTCGGCACACCCGGCGAGGAGAACGCGCTCGAAGACGCGATCGCGGGGGTCGTGGAAGACCTCCGCAACCGGCACGACGTCTCCGGCGTCGGGCTCGCGGTCGCCGGGTTCGTCGCCAAGGACCGGCGGACGGTGATGTTCGCGCCGCATCTGTCGTGGCGTGCCGCGCCGGTCGCCGAGCGGATCGAAAAGCGGGTCGGCCTCCCGGTCACCTTGGAGCATGACGCGAACGCCGCCGCGGTCGGCGAGTACCGCTTCGGCGCCGCTCGCGGCGCCCACGTGGCCGCGCTGGTCGCGCTCGGCACCGGGATCGGGGCGGGGCTGCTGCTCGACGGCAAGATCTTCCGGGGCGCGCACGGTGTCGCCCCGGAACTCGGGCATCTGACGGTCGTCCCCGGCGGGCGCGCCTGCCCGTGCGGGAAGTACGGCTGCTGGGAGCGGTACTGCAGCGGGACGGCACTGGCCGCGACGGCGGTGGAACTGCTCGCGCGGCATCCCGGCCGCTCGACCGTGCTGGCCCGCGAGACCAGGGGAGACCCCGGTTCGGTGACCGGGCGCCGCGTCGCCGGCGCCGCCCGCGACGGCGACCCGATCGCCCAGCGCGCGATGACCGAACTGGCGAAGTGGCTGGCCGAGGGGCTGGCGCTGGTCGCCGACGTCTTCGATCCCGAGATCATCGTGATCGGCGGCGGCGTGTCCGAATCGGCGCCGCTGTTCCTCGACGAGGCGCGGGAGCACTACGCGGGCAAGATCACCGGCGCCGGACACCGGCCGCTGGCCCGCATCCGCACCGCGCACCACGGGGACGACACCGCCATCGTCGGCGCGGCGGCGCTGGCCGTCGACGCGGCGAAGGCTCTCGGCGCCGGGGTCGGTGTGACAGGCTGAAACCGTGACCCGGCAAGATGGCAATGGCTTCGTGAAGTGCGATTTCGGGCATCTTCACTGGGGACTCAACGGTGCCGCCGGGCTGCTGTTGTCCGATCCCGAACGCGGTGTCCTGCTGCAGCGGCGGGCCTGGTGGGTGCATCACGGCCGCACGTGGGCGTTGCCAGGGGGCGCGATCGAGGCGGGGGAGAGCGCGCGTGAGGCCGCCACCCGTGAGGCGCACGAAGAGGCCGACATCCCGCCCGCCAGGGTCCGCCCGCTGGCGGCGTCGCACGTCGATCACGGGAACTGGCGCTACACCACGATCCTGGCCGCGCCGATCGGGAGGCTTTCGGCCAGGGTGAAGAACGCGGAGAGCGCGGAACTGCGCTGGGTCCGCGCGGCGGAGGTCGCGGATTTCCAGCTGCATCGCGACTTCGCCGTGGCCTGGCCGGGTTTGAGGGAACACTTGGATCGCAGGCTGATACTGGTGGTCGACGGCGCGAACGTCGTCGGGTCACGGCCGGACGGCTGGTGGCGCGACCGGCGCGGCGCGGCGGAACGGCTGCGGGACAAGCTCGCGACGCTGGCCGAGACCGGCTTCACCGACCCGGCGCTGCCCGGCGGCGGGGAATGGTCATGGTGGCCGAAGGTCGTGCTGGTTGTGGAGGGCAACGCCCGCGGTGTCGGGGCGGCGCCCGGTGTCGAAGTCGTCGACGCCGAGGGTGGAGGCGACGACAAGATCGTGGCCGTGGCGCGTGAGGCCCGGCTCGCGGGGCCGGACGATCACGTCGTCGCGGTGACCGCCGATCGCGGACTCCGCTCCCGCGTCGAGGCCGTGGGAGCGTCGGCCTTCGGGCCGGGCACCCTGCTGGGACACCTCGGCTAGGGGCGCGCGATCAGCCCGTCGCGCATTTCGGCGATGAGTGACGCGACGACGGCGCGAAGACTGCCGTTGGACCGCTTCGCCACCGCGCGCTGACGCACGTAACTGGGCCCATGACGCAGGATCGTCTCCACCGAGCGCAGTTCGTCGACGCAGTCCAGGCGCCGGGCCACCGGTTCGAGCCGGTCCAGCAGGTCGAGGGTGTCTTCGGTGACGGGCCGCTCGTTGCCCGCGGCGTCGAGGATGACGATCGCGTCGACGCCGTAGCGCGCCGCGCGCCACTTGTTCTCCTGGACATGCCACGGCGGCAGCGTCGGCAGGATCTCGCCGTCGTCGAGGCGGGTGTTGAAATCCTCGACGAGACATTGCGTCAGTGCCGCGATCGCGCCGACCTCTTCCAGCGTCGGCAGCCCGTCGCACACGCGCATCTCGATCGTCCCGAAATGCGGCGCGGGCCGGATGTCCCAGCGGATCTCGGAGAAGTGGTCGATCACGCCCGTGGTGAACATGTCGTCGACGTAGCTTTCCAGCTCGGTCCACTTCCGGAACTGGAACGGCAGCCCGGCCGTCGGGAGCTGCTGGAACATCAGCGCGCGGTTCGACGCGTACCCGGTGTCCTCCGCGCCCCAGTACGGCGACGACGCCGAAAGCGCCTGCAAGTGCGGCGCGTAGTTGAGCAGCGCGTCCAGGATCGGCAGGACCTTGTCGCGGTGTTCGACGCCGACGTGCACGTGGACGCCGTAGATCAGCATCTGCCGTCCCCACCACTGGGTCCGGTCGATGAGCTTGGCGTACCGCTCCTTGTCGGTGACCTTCTGCTGGTACCACGTCGAGAACGGATGCGACCCGGCCGAGAACAGCTCCACGCCCAGCGGGTCGAGCACCGAATGCACGACGTCGAGCGAGGCGTTCAGATCGGCCTTGACCTCGGCGATGGTGTCGCAGATCCCGCTGATCACCTCGATGGTGTTGAGCAGCAGTTCCTGCTTGATCTTGGGATGCTCTTCCGCGCCGTCGGGACGGACCGCGTCGAGCACCTGCTCCGCGACCGACGAGAGCTCACCGGTCCGCCGGTCGACGAGGGCGAGTTCCCATTCCGCGCCTACCGTCGACCGGCGCGAGGGACTGAAGTCGATCTTCATGATCGGAATCGTCCGGCAGCTCAGACCTGCGCGCCGTTGTGCGGATCGGCGCCGGGCGGCGGCCCCTGGCGAACCCGCAGCAGGAGGAGCGCGATCGCGGTCGCGAGGGCGAGGATGCCGAGCGGGGTGCCGAGCCGGGTGCCCATGCCGATCAAGTTGGGCGCGATCAGGAGCAGCAGGCCGAGCACGAAGAACAGCAGGACGACGAACGCGCCCTTGCGCGGACGCGGCAGGGGAGGCGGCTCGGGCGGCACGAAATGGCCCTCGTCGTCACTCGACCCGGCCGGATCGTCCTCGAAGAGGGTCTTGTCCCAGCTGGTGCCGCCACCTCGCCAGCCCGGTTCGGATTCGGCCTCCGAAGACTCGGGCCGCGGGGTCTTCTCCGCCGGCTTCTCCGCGGTCTTCCCGGCGGGTTTCTCCAGGTCGTCTTCGGGGAACAGGCCGACGCCCTCCGCACGGAGGTCGGCCACGATCTCGGCGAACGTCGCGTCGACGTCCTCCGGCCCGTCCTTGCCTCTGCTCATCCGGCGTCCACCTGTCCCGCCCGGCGCACGGACCGGGCGAAGTCCACCGTACGCGTGAAGATCAGGCCGGCGTCGTGGTCTTGGGTGGCGACGTGGAAGCTGTTCTCCAGCACCACCTCGGTGACGTCCTCGCTGCGGATCCCGTCGAGGATCACCTGGGAGTTGACCGGCTCCACGATGTGATCGACGGCCGAGCGGAGCAGCAGTACGGGCTGGGTGATCTTCGCCAGGTCCGCCCGCGTCACGCGCCACAATCGGGCGAGACTCGCCGCGGCGCGCACGGGCGTCCGGGAGTAGGCGAGTTCGGTTTCGCCCGGCTTCGCGATGTCGTTGGCCACGCCGGGCACCGAGGGCAGGACCCGCGACAGCACGGGCAGCAGTTTGGCGTCCCACCGCAGCGTCATGATCGAGGGGTTCACGAGCACGATCCCGGCGATCCGGTCGCCGAACTCCTCGGCCAGCCGCAGGGTCAGCGTCCCGCCCATCGACAACCCGGCGACGAACACCGAGTCGCAGGTCGCGAAGAGGGCCAGGAGTTCTTCACGGACCGTGCCGTACCAGTCCTGCCAGCCTGTCCGGTTCATGTCCTGCCACCGGGTCCCGTGCCCGGGAAGGAGCGGGCAGCGCACGGTGTAACCGGCCTCGGCCAGATGGTCGCCCCACGGCCGCATGCTCGCGGGGGTGCCGGTGAAGCCGTGGCACAGCAGGAACCCTGCTTCGGTCGAACCGGTGTGAGCGAACGGTTCCGCGCCGGCGAGGACGGCCATGCGATCGCCTTCCGTGAGAGCTGGGTAGGTCTCCTATGTTCGCACGAGCGGAGCGGCTTGTGGGCCCCCGCTCACATCGCAAATCGGGCCGGACGGGGTGTGAGATCTGTCGCTGGGTGCGGGTAACCGGGTGGACTTCGTTGTGCCGGGGGTGCGCGATTCGTAGTCTTGACCATCGGGCGCGGGGGTTGAGCTGCTAGGAGGAGTTTTCGCAGTGCTGTACTGGCTCATGAAACACGTGTTTATCGGGCCACTGCTCAAGGCGCTGTGGCCCACCAAGGTGGTCGGTGCGGAGAACATCCCCGAGACCGGCGGTGCGATCCTCGCGGGCAACCATCTCGCGGTGGCCGACTCCTTCTTCATGCCGCTGCGGGTCAAGCGCAAGGTGACCTTCCCGGCCAAATCGGAGTATTTCACCGAAAAGGGCTTCAAGGGCCTGCTGAAGAAGTGGTTCTTCACCGGCGTCGGCCAGTTCCCGATCGACCGCTCCGGCGGCAACGCCGCGCAGGCCGCGCTGGACACCGCGACCCGCCTGGTCCGTGAAGGCCACCTCCTCGGCATCTACCCCGAAGGCACCCGCTCCCCGGACGGCCGCCTCTACAAGGGCAAGACCGGCGTCGCGCGGATCGCGCTCGACTCCGGCGGCGTCGTCATCCCGGTGGTCATGATCGGCACCGACAAGGTGAACCCGATCGGCTCGAAGATGTGGTGGCCGCGCCGCCTCGAGATCCGCTTCGGCAAGCCGCTCGACTTCTCCCGCTACGAGGGCCTCGCCGGGGACCGCTTCATCGAGCGGTCCATCACCGACGAGATCATGTACGCGCTCATGGAGCTCTCCGGCCAGGAGTACGTCGACATCTACGCCGCCAAGGCGAAGGAACTGCTCGCCGCCGAAGAGGCCGGGATCCGCCCGAAGGTGCCCTCGCAGCTGTCCGCCCACGACGTCGCCCGTATCCCGGACACCAAGGTCGGCTGAGAGCCCACTAGGGTTCTTTGGTGCGCTTTTTCTACGACACCGAATTCATTGAGGACGGCGTGACCATCGATCTGGTGTCGATCGGTGTCGTGGACGAAAGAGGCCGCGAGTTCTACGCGGTCTCGACCGATTTCGACCCCGGCAAGGCCGGCCCCTGGGTCCGCGACAACGTGCTCCCGAAACTCCCGTCGCCCGCCGACCCGGCGTGGCGCAGCCGCGAGAAGATCCGCACGGATCTGCTCGAGTTCTTCGGCAAGCCGCCCGGCGGGATCGAACTGTGGGCCTGGTTCGCCGCCTACGACCACGTCGCGCTGGCGCAGCTGTGGGGTCCGATGCCCGCCCTGCCGCGTCAGCTGCCGCGGTTCACCCGTGACCTGCGGCAACGGTGGGAGGACGCGGGCAAGCCGAAGCTCCCGGCGGCCCCGGACGACCAGCACGACGCGCTCGCGGACGCGCGCCACAACTACCAGCGGTGGCAGATCATCGAGTCCTACTGGCATCGTTAGACGATCGGCCTGCGTGACCTACGCGAAGCCCCGCCGTCCCCGTCTACTCTGCAATGAAGGGGCCTTTCATCGCAGAATTTGCGATGAAAGGCCCCTTCATTGCAGCCGCCGGGGCCTTCAGCGGCGTGAGTCGACAGCCGCCGCCAGCGTGTCCAGCAGTTCAGCCGTCGTCTCCCACCCGAGGCAGGCGTCGGTGATCGACTGCCCGTAGGTCAGCGAAGCGGCTTCGCCCAGCGTCAGGTCCTGGCGCCCCTCCACCAGGAAACTCTCCAGCATCAGCCCCGCGATGCCCCGCTCACCGGCACCGATCCGCCCCGCGAGTTCGCGGACGACCGAAGCCTGCCGCACGTGGTCCTTCGCGCTGTTGCCATGGCTCGCGTCGATGATCACCCGCTCCGGCAGGCCCGCCTTCGCCAGCCGCGCCAGGGTGTCGGCCACCGTCTCGGGGTCGTAGTTCGGCCCGGCGGCACTGCCGCGCAGGATCACGTGGCAGTCCTCGTTCCCGGCGGTGGTGATCAGCGCGGCGAGCCCGTCGGGGTTGATGCCGGCGAACACGTGGCTCGCGCCGGCCGCGCGGGTGGCGTCGACGGCGACCTGGACGTCGCCCTCGGTCGAGTTCTTGATCCCCACCGGCATCGACAGCGCGCTGCACAGCTGCCGGTGCACCTGGCTCGCGGCGGTCCGCGCGCCGATGGAACCCCAGGTCACGGTGTCGGCGATGAACTGCGGGGTGATCGGGTCGAGGAATTCGCAGCCGACCGGCAGGCCGAGCGCGGAGACGTCGAGCAGCAGCTTGCGCGCCATCCGCAGGCCGTGGTTGACCTCGTAGGTGCCATCGAGGCCGGGGTCGTTGATCAGGCCCTTCCAGCCGAGCGTCGTCCGCGGCTTTTCGAAGTACACGCGCATGACGATGTGCAGGTCACGACGGTGTTCTTCGGCCTTCGCGGCCAAGCGGCGGGCGTAGTCGAGCGCGGCGTCCGCGTCGTGCACCGAGCAGGGTCCGACGACGACGAGGAGCCGGTCGTCCCGGCCGTCGAGGATGTCGACGGCCGAGGCCCGCCCGGCTAGGACGGTCTCGGCGATTTCTTCCGTCATCGGATGCTCGTGCCGCAGCATGGCGGGCGACAGCAGCGGATTGACGGCCGAAGTGCGGTGGCCGTCGAGGGCGATGAGGGTGGCGGCGGAGGGAGACATCGCGGGTCTGGGTCCTTTCGAAAGGGATACCGACCCGCGGGAACTCGCCGAGCCGGTGCGATTCCGGCTCGGGGTGGTGGTCAGCGCAGGTTCACGCCGCCGTGCCCACCCGGGGCCGGCTTCGTAAACCAGAAATAGCGCTGCACGACGCCAAGCTAGCACATCCGCCGCCGTGGACCGATTTCCGAGGTGGTCCGCCCTGCACCGATCCAGAGAACTGCCGCTACCCTGGCGTCGGGACATGTGACTGTCATCTCTATGGAACACAAGACGGAGGCTTCTGATGCGTGTCGGTGTGCTGACCGGCGGTGGCGACTGCCCGGGGCTCAACGCGGTGATCCGCGCTGTGGTGCGCAAGGGCATCGAGGTGCACGGCTGGGACGTCGTCGGGTTCCGCAACGGCTGGAACGGTCCCCTCACCGGGGACAGCCGTCCGCTCGGCCTGAACGACGTCGAGGACATCCTCACCCGCGGCGGCACCATCCTGCGCTCCTCGCGGACCAACCCGTACAAGGTCGACGGCGGCGTCGACAAGATCAAGGCCGTGCTCGCCGAGCAGCAGGTCGACGCGCTGATCGCGATCGGCGGCGAGGACACGCTCGGCGTCGCGAAGCGGCTCACCGATGACGGCGTCGGTGTCGTCGGCGTGCCCAAGACGATCGACAACGACCTCGGCGCCACCGACTACACCTTCGGCTTCGACACGGCCGTCTCGATCGCCACCGAAGCCATCGACCGGCTGCACACCACGGCCGAATCGCACCACCGCGCGCTGGTCGTCGAGGTCATGGGACGGCACGCGGGCTGGATCGCGCTGCACTCCGGCCTGGCCGGCGGCGCGAGCGTGATCCTGGTGCCGGAGCGGCACTTCAACGTCGACCAGGTCGTCTCGTGGGTCGAGCGCCGGTTCGAGAAGGAGTACGCGCCGATCATCGTCGTCGCCGAGGGCGCGCTGCCTGAAGGCGGCGAGGAGAAGCTGCTGACCGGTGAGAAGGACGCCTTCGGGCACGTCCGGCTCGGTGGCATCGGCACCTGGCTCGCCGACGAGATCGCGGCGCGCACCGGCAAGGAGTCCCGCGCGGTCGTGCTCGGGCACGTCCAGCGCGGCGGCACCCCGACGGCCTACGACCGCGTGCTCGCCACCCGATTCGGGCTCAACGCGGTCGACGCCGTCGCCGACGGCGACTTCGGGGTGATGGTCGCGTTGCGTGGCACGGACATCGTCCGCGTCAAGCTCGCCGAGGCGACCGCCGAACTGAAGACCGTCCCGGTCGAGCGGTACGAAGAGGCCGAAGTCTTCTTCGGCTGAGCGGTGTTTCGGAAGAAGGCCCCTTACTCCGTGCTGATCTTGGGTAGGGGGCCTTCGCCGACCTTGCGGCTTCGACCTCGCGGCGAGTTGAATCGGCCACTCCGGGGGATCTGGGTGGAAGGGCGGGGTTTTCATGGCCGAAGCGGGATCCAACAGGCGCGAGTTCCTGAGATGGCTGGCCGCGAGCGGCACCGGCGTGGCGCTCTCCGGACTGTTGTCCGGCACGACCACCGCGGCCGCGAGCGAGCCGGCCGCGGACGAGATCGTCGTCATCACGCGGGTCACGCTGATCGACGGCACGGGTTCGGCTCCTCGCCGCGATGTCTCCGTCGTGCTCGTCGGCGACCGGATCGCCTGGGTCGGTACTTCCGGCCAGGTGCCGGACACCGGTGTCGCGAGAGTGATCGACGGCCGCGGCAAGTACCTCATCCCCGGCCTGTGGGACATGCACACCCACGGCGCGGATCTGGAAGAGATCGTTCCGCCGCTGCACCTGGTGCACGGCGTCACGGGTGGCCGCGAGATGTGGGGCTACGCGGAGAACCGCGCGACCAGGGACCGGATCGAACGCGGTGAGCTGCTCGGCCCGCGCCTCGTGGTCGGGAGCGGGATAGTCGACGGGCCGGTCACGCTGCTGGGCCCGCCGGTGATCCAGGTGTCGACCGATGCCGAGGCGCGCGCGGCCGTCCGCGCGGAGAAGACGGCGGGCGCGGAGTTCGTCAAGATCTACTCCTACCTGGGCGCCGAGGCCTTGCGCGCGGTCGCGGACGAGGTCCGCCACCAGGGCCTGAGGTTCTCGGGACACTGGCCGTACAAGGTCTCCCACTTCGACGCGAGCGATCTCGGCCAGCACAGTTTCGAGCACTTCTTCGGGGTGTCCATCCACTGTTCGTCCCGGCGCGACGAGATCCTCGCCAGGTTGGCGGCGACGCCCTTCGACCCGGCGGCGCCGCGCGACTTCTTCAACCTGGCGCGCCGACTGGAGTTCGAGTCGGTCTCCACCTACAGCCCCACCGTGGCGTGGTCCTATTTCGGCAGGCTTCGGCGCAACGGCACCTGGCATTCCCCGACGCTGACGATCAACCGGATCGTCACGCAGCCCGCCGGAACCCACCAGCGGGACCCGCGGCTGAAATACGTGCCCGCCGACATCCGCGAGAGCTGGGCCGTGGGCATCGAACGATTCGCGCCGAAGACGTTGTCGGAAATCGCCCTGCAGGAGCGGTATTACCAGGACACGCTCCGGCTGGTCGGTGTCGCGCACGAGGCCGGTGTCGGGATCATCGGCGGAACCGACTGCCTCAACCCCTACACCTTCCCCGGCAGTGGGCTGCACGAGGAACTCGCGTTCCTGGTCGAGGCCGGGCTTTCGCCGGTGCAGGCGTTGAAGACCGTCACCGGTGACGCGGCGAAGTTCCTCGGCAGGGAGCACACATCGGGCACGGTCACGGCGGGGAAGGAGGCGGATCTCGTGCTGCTGGAGGCGAACCCGGCCGCCGACATCCGCAATGTCGCGAAGATCGACCTGGTGATCACCCGTGGCCGCGTCCTCGACAAGACGACGCGGCAGCGGATGCTCGACGCCGTCGAGGCCGCCGCGAACCGGCCGGCCGCCACGGCCGCGAACGCGCGGATCCGGTCACTGGCCCGCCGGGGCTGCTGTTGCTGACCCCGCGTTTCGTCCTCTGAATGCGGTAGTGGCACGCGCATGGATCGCATTCAGAGGACGAAATGCGGAGCGCTTCGTAGGCGTCTCGCGGGGGCCTGCCGTCCACTCGGATCACGGCGGCCTCCTTCACGACCGCCCCACTATGACCGGCTCAAGCGGCGGGGGGTCGCCAGGGCGGCCGGTTGCCCCAGTCCCACTTCGGCATCGGCTCGGGAACGGTCACCTCGCGGCCGGGCTGGGAGAACATCACCGCGAGCCTGCTGCCCCATTCGACGTAGGCGGCGAACGCGGAGCGGAACTCGGGATCGGCCGGGAGCCCGGCCTCGTCGGCGGCGTCGAAGAGCAGGTTCACCCAGCGGCGGCGCTGCTCTTCGGTGATGGCCCTGCCGAGGTGCCGTCCGACCATGTGCCGGTGGCCGCCGTGGTCGTGGCTGTAGGTCTCCGGTCCGCCGAACACCTCGGCGAGCCAGATCGCGACGTGTTCGGGATGGCCGGGGTCCATGTCGCGGAAGACCGGTTCCAGCAAGGGGTCTTTCAGGACGTGGCCGTAGAAGACGGTGGTCAGCCGTCGCAGGGCGGCCATCCCGCCCGCCCATTCGTGCAACGTCGGCGTCTCGGTCACGTACTGTCCTCCCAGCGGCGGTGAGCTTCCGGTCCGGCAAGGCAACCAGCACGGTCCGCTCCGGACAACCGCTTACTTTTCGGTGCGTACCAACGGGAGTGGCGATGAAGCGGTACCACTGCGCGGTCGAACTCGCCGTCGACGTCATCGGCGGCAAGTGGAAGCCGGTGATCCTCTCGCATCTGAAGGAGGGGGTGCACCGCTACGGCGAACTGCGGCGGCGGATGCCGGGCGTCAGCGAGAAGATGCTGACCCAGCACCTGCGTGAGCTGGAAGCGGACGGCCTCGTGCGCCGCGACAGCCTGCAGGGGCGGGTGCCGCACGTCGAGTACCGGCTGACCGAGGACGGGGAGCGGTTACGCCCCGCGCTCCAGGCGCTCTACGACTGGGGCGTCCAGCGGGCCGCCGGTACCGGCATCACGTTCGAGCCGTCACCGATTCACTGACTGTCTTCGTCGAGGTGCCGCTCGAGCGCGTCGATCCGTCCCTCCCAGAACCGGCGGTAGGGCGCGAGCCAGGCGTCGACTTCCGCGAGCGGCTCCGGGCGGAGCCGGTAGCACCGCCGCTGCGCGGCGACGCGGACGGTGACCAGACCCGCCTCGCGGAGCACACGCAGGTGCTTCGATACGGCCGGCTGGCTCAGTTCGAGGACCTCGACCAGCTCGTTGACCGACCGTTCGCCGTCGCGCAGGAGGTCGAGGATGGTCCGGCGGCGCGGTTCGGCGAGGATCTCGAAGGTCTGCATCATCCGGGAAATGTGCCCCGGGCGGCATATTTCCGTCAAGAAATGTTCGGAAAGCTCCATCATGTACCGGGAAAGGGGGCCTTCACGCGAGGCCGCCGGTGGCGAGGATTACCGTCACCCCATGGGTTTCGAGGGTTTCGGTGAGTACGCCATCGACTTCTACGACGGTCTCGAGGCCGACAACTCCAAGTCCTACTGGGACGAGAACCTGGCCACATACCAGGCCGATGTCCGCGCGCCGATGGAGGCGCTGCTCGCGGAGCTGGTCCCGGAGTTCGGGGACGGCTTCGGCGAGGGGAAGGTCTTCCGCCCGTACCGCGACGTCCGGTTCGCCAAGGACAAGACGCCGTACAAGACCCACTGCGGCGCGGTGATCGAGCAGGGGCGCGGGGGTGGCGCCTACTACGTCGAGGTCGGCCCGGCCGGGCTGCGCGTCGGCGGCGGCTGCTTCCACTTCGAGTCCGACCAGCTCGCGCGCTTCCGCAGGGCCGTCGACACCGAAGTCCACGGCGCCGAACTGGCCAAGCTGCTCGCGAAGCTGGCGAAGGCGGGCTGGGAGATCAAGGGCGATCGCCTCAAGTCCAAGCCGCGCGGCTTCGCCGAGGATCACCCGCGCATCGACCTGCTGAAGTATCGATCGGTGTACGCCGTCAAGGTCTGGGAGCCGGACGACGTCCTGCACGAGCGGGGCGCGCTCGACCGGGTGCGGAAGGCGTGGCGGCAGGTGCGGGCGTTCAACGAATGGGCGCGCGACCGGGTCGGGCCGAGCGAGAAGCCGCGCCGATAACCGTCGAACCTCGTTCGGTGGTTGTCGATCCGCCTGGTGAACTGACACTTTTCTTGAACTTTCGGTATCGGTAAAGACGGATAACCGATGAGGGACTACGCTGTACGAACGTGAGCCGACGCGCGAAGATCGTTTGTACCCTGGGCCCCGCGACCGCTACGCCGGAGAAGATGCGGCAACTCGTCGACGCCGGGATGGACGTCGCGAGGATGAACTTCAGTCACGGGACGCACAGCGACCACAAGCAGGTCTATGACCTCATCCGGTCCGCGGCCGCCGAATCCGGCCGTGCGGTGGGCATCCTCGCCGACCTTCAGGGGCCGAAGATCCGTCTCGGCACCTTCGCGGGCGGCCCGGTCGAGTGGCACAACGGCGACATCGTGCGGATCACCGTCGAGGACGTCGCGGGCACCCACGACCGTGTCTCGACCACCTACAAGGGACTCGCCGACGACGCGAAGCCCGGTGACCGTCTCCTGGTGGACGACGGCAAGGTCGGCCTCGTGGTCAAGGAGGTCGACGGCCCGGACGTCGTCTGCGAGGTCACCGAAGGTGGCCCTGTCAGCAACAACAAGGGCGTTTCCCTGCCCGGTATGGACGTTTCCGTGCCGGCGCTGTCCGAAAAGGACATCGAGGACCTCGAATTCGCGCTCGAACTCGGCGTGGACTTCATCGCGCTGTCGTTCGTCCGTTCGCCCGCCGACATCGACCTGGTCCACCAGGTGATGGACCGCGTCGGCAAGGGTCGTCTCCCCGTCGTCGCGAAGATCGAGAAGCCCGAAGCGGTCTACAACCTCGAAGCCATCGTGCTGGCCTTCGACGCGGTGATGATCGCCCGTGGTGACCTCGGTGTCGAACTCCCGCTGGAGCAGGTCCCGCTGGTGCAGAAGCGCACCATCCAGATCGCCCGCGAGAACGCGAAGCCGGTCATCGTCGCGACGCAGATGCTCGAATCGATGATCAACAGCTCCCGCCCGACCCGCGCGGAGGCCTCGGACGTCGCCAACGCGGTGCTCGACGGCGCGGACGCCCTCATGCTCTCGGGTGAGACCAGCGTCGGCCGCTACGCCATCGAGGTCGTCCAGACCATGGGCCGGATCATCGAGGCCGTCGAGACCGACTCCCCGGTCGTGCCGCCGCTGTCGCACGTCCCCCGCACCAAGCGCGGCGTCATCTCCTACGCCGCCCGCGACATCGGCGAGCGGCTGAACGCCAAGGCGCTGGTCGCCTTCACCCAGTCCGGCGACACGGTCCGGCGGCTGGCGCGGCTGCACACGCGGCTGCCGCTGCTGGCGTTCACACCGGAGGAGAGCGTCCGCAGCCAGCTCGCAATGACCTGGGGCACCACCACCCGGATCGTGCCGAAGGTCGGCTCCACCGACCAGATGATCCAGCAGGTCGACCACGCGATGCTCGAAATGGGCAAGTACGCCAAGGGTGACCTCGTGGTCATCGTCGCCGGCTCCCCGCCGGGAACGATCGGCTCGACCAACCTCATCCGGGTGCACCGGCTCGGCGAGGACGACCACGCCTGACGCCGCCCGCCCGCGAGTGCAATGAAGGGGCCTTTCATCGCAAAATTTGCGATGAAAGGCCCCTTCATTGCGTCCGAGGTGTCCCGAAGGTGGTCTTCGCGACAAACGTCCCGCCTCACGGAGGCCCTGGACGGTCCGACCGCATAGGGTTCCGCTTATGACTGAGATGGCCAGGGAGGCCGCGGCCGGATTCGACACCACCGGCGGAGTGGGCGGCCAGCCCGTGCTCGACCGGTTGGTCGCGCTGCTGGACTTGGAGAAGATCGAAGAGAACATCTTCCGCGGCGTCTCACCGGCCCATTCGCCGGTGCGCGTGTTCGGCGGGCAGGTCGCGGGGCAGGCGCTGGTCGCCGCCGGCCGGACGGTGCCCGAGGAGCGGAAGGTCCACTCGCTGCACGCGTACTTCATCCGCGGCGGCGACCCGAGTGTCCCGATCGTCTACGAGGTCGACCGCATCCGTGACGGCCGCTCGTTCACCACCCGCCGGGTCGTGGGCATCCAGCACGGCAAGGCGATCTTCTCGCTGTCGGCGTCGTTCCAGAAGGACGAGGGCGGCATCGAGCACTCCGAGACGATGCCCGACGTGCCCGATCCCGAGGCGCTCCCGACGCTGCAGGAGCGCGCCGAGGGCTACTTCATGGGCCACCTCGACCGGCCGCGCCCGATCGACCTGCGCTACGTCAACGACCCGCCGTGGGTGACCCGGAAGTCCGGTGAGCGCCCCGCCAGGAACCAGGTCTGGATGCGGGCCGACGGCAAACTCCCGGACCAGCAGCTGCTGCACGTCTGCGTCCTGACCTACGCCTCCGACATGACGTTGCTGGACTCGGTCCTCGCGCGGCACGGCGTCTACTGGGATCTCGACAAGGTGCTCGGCGCCAGCCTCGACCACGCGCTGTGGTTCCACCGCCCGTTCCGCGCCGACGAGTGGTTCCTCTACGACTCCGCGTCGCCGACCGCCTCGGGTGCCCGGGGTCTGGCCACGGGCCGGTTCTTCGCCGCGGACGGAACACACATCGCCACCGTCGTGCAGGAGGGCCTTCTCCGGGTGGTGTGAACGGTGACGTTCCGCATCGGAACGCGTTTTGTCCACCCTCTAGAGGGAATGGCGAAACGCATTAACATCTGGAGCCAGAGCATTAAGTAAGGGCTGCGGGCATAAGGGAGGGCCGGAACCGATCGGGGGACGGCTCCGGCCCTGCGCCGGGTGAATCTGGCTTAGACAGGTACCCTTTCGGAGTCCCATCGGTGCAGCTCGCGAGCCCGCGCCCGGGCCGCGAGCGTCGCACGATGCTCAACCTACAACGGCAATCTGCAAATTGCAGGATGAAAATCCGGCGGTTCCGGAAAATGGTCCTGTGACCATCTCACCGAATGTGTCTCGGGCTGGTTAGATGTGGTTGTGCGAGGTGAGGCGAACACCGTTCTGCCCGCCGTGTCGCGATCGGTGTAGCCCGGACAGTCTTGTGGAGGTGCCGTGATGACGAGGGGACAAGGGCCCACCGTGCGCCGCCGGAGACTGGCGAGCGAGCTGAGGCGCTTGCGCGAGGCGGCCGACCTCACCATCGACGAGGTGAGCGAGAAGCTCGAATGCTCGGCTTCGAAGGTCAGCCGCATCGAGACGGGACACGTCGGCGTCACCCCGCGCGACGCGCGCGACATGCTCGAGCTGTACGGCATCGCCGGCGACGAGCAGGAGGCGCTCGTCCAGCTGGCCAGGGAAGCGCGCAAACGCGGCTGGTGGCACGCGTATAACGAGGTGTTCACCGGCACCTTCGTCGGCTTGGAGGCGGACGCGAGTTCCCTTCGCGCGTTCCAGGCGCTGCTCGTGCCGGGACTGCTGCAGACCGAGCGTTACGCCAGGGCCGTGATCAGGGCGATGCGGCCCGACGCCGAGGAAGCCGAGGTCAGGCGCCGGGTAGCGGCGCGGATGGCGCGGCAGGAACTGCTGACCGACCCTTCGCCGCCGGAGTACTGGGCCGTCATGGACGAAGCGGTCCTGCATCGCACGGTCGACGGGGCCGAGGTGATGGCGGAACAGCTGTACCGGATGGTCGCGATGGCGGGGAGGGCGAACGTGACCATCCAGATCGTGCCGTTCGGCGCGGGTGCCCATCCCGGGATGGAGGGTCCGTTCCTCATCATGGGCTTCCCCGAACTGGCCGACACCGACGTGGTCTACGTCGACAGCACCTCCAGCGGGCTCTACCTGGAGGAACCCCCGGACGTCCGGCGATACGCGTTGATGTTCGACCATCTCCGTGCCGCCGCGTTGAAACCGGACGACTCGGTCGAGGTGATCGCCGAGGCCGCCGGAAGGTTCGCCGAACAGGCGGCCCTCCCGAATACACCGCAGTATCGAGACCTCGGTGCGCTCGAGGTCCCTGGAAACAAGTAAGGAGCGGGGAGCATGACGCCCAACGATGATCTTTGCCAGGCCCACTGGCGGAAGAGCAGCCACAGCGGTGGCGGCAACGACTGCGTCGAGGTCGCCTTCACCGGTTCGGGTGCCGCGCTGAGGGACTCGAAAGATCCCGAAGGAGGAGCCTTCCGCCTTTCGCCGCACGCTTGGCGGGGGCTGCTCAGCGCGGTACGCCAGAGTGGCCCGGCTCACGACTAGAGACGCTGGACTTCGACCCCTTACGCCCCCCGAGCAGGGGATGGGCGGGAGTAAGGGGTCGAATCACGTCCGGGTGTAGGTGATCACCCGATGCTGCGAGGCACCCCTCAGGACGAATCTGGTCACTACCAAACCAGGTAGTGAGTTCCTAAGGGGAAACGTGATGCACAGCAATGACGCGATGCTCGTCGGAGTACTGGCCGAGGTGGCTTACCGGCGGGAAGAGCTGCAGAAGGCCGGCCGCAGTGTCTGGGTCGACCGGGCTCGCCGGGTGACCAAGCGGGCTCGGGCGCACCGTGCCGAAGTCCGGGTGCCCGTCCAGCAGCGCCGCGAAGCCGGGCAGGTGCCCGCTCGCAGCGGCGAGATCACCAGGTAGAGGTCGAGTGCGATGAAGCTCTCGGCGAAAACACAGGCGAAGTTGTCGGCCCGGTAGGCAAGAATGCACCTTGTGCCCCGTCTTGGCTCCGGAATCCCGATCGTCGCCCGCACTCAGGAGATGCGGCAGCTCCGCGCCGCCTTCGCCCGTGCAGAACGGGCCGAGGCCGGCGCGGTGCTGCTCTCCGGTGACGCCGGTGTCGGCAAGACCCGGCTGCTGACCGCGCTCGGCGAATTCGCCGCGTCCACGGGCGCCCTGGTGCTCACCGGGCGCTGTATCGACGTCCACGAGGGCGGTCTCCCTTATCTTCCGTTCGCCGAGGCGCTCGCGCCGCTGGCGACGACTTCCGATCCCGCGGTCACCGCCGCGGTCCGGGCCCGGCCGGCGCTGGGCAGGCTGCTCCCGCAGCTGCAGCAGGCGGAGGACTTCCCCGCCATCGAAGACGGTCAGCTCACCGCGAGCGAACGGGTGTCGACGCAACGGCTCCGGCCCGAACAGGACCTCGGCCAGCTCCAGCTGTTCGACGCGGTACTGGGGGTGCTGACCGCCATCGCGCAGCGCCGGCCGGTGGTGATCCTGCTGGAGGATCTGCACTGGGCCGACGGCTCCACCCGCAACCTGCTGTCCTTCCTGCTGACGAGGCTGCGCACCCAGCGGTTGCTGCTGGTGGCGAGCTACCGCGAGGAGGACGTGCACCGGCGGCATCCGTTGCGTGCTCTGCTGTCCGAGGTGGTCCGGCTGGGCGCGGTCGAACGTGTCGAGGTCAAGCCGTTCGGCGCCGAGGACGCGCGTGCCTTCGTCGAGGCGCTGGCCGACGAGCCGATCAGCCAGGACATGATCGCCGACATCGTCGCCCGGTCCGAGGGCAATCCCTTCTTCGTCGAGGAGCTGCTCGCGTCCGCGAAGGACTGCCGTGAGCTCCCCGCCGGGCTGGCCGAAGTGCTCCTCGCCAGGGTGGAGCAGCTTTCGCCGGTCACCCGCCGGGTGCTGCGAGTGGTCTCGGTCGCCAAGGACGCGGTGGCGCACGCGGCGCTCACCGAGATCTCCGGCCTGGACGAGCTCGAACTCGACGAGGCACTGCGCGAGGCGGTGCAGCATCACGTGCTGGTGATCGAGAACGGTTTCTACACCTTCCGGCACGCGCTGCTGCAGGAAGCGGTCTACGGCGATCTGTTGCCGGGGGAGCGGGTGCGCATGCACGCGGCCTACGCGGCGCGTATCCGCGGCCGGGCACAGAGCCGGGGCCAGGACGCGCGGCTCGCGCACCACAGCCTGGAGAGCAAGGACTTCGTCACCGCGCTGGCCGCGTTGCTGCGCGCGATGGACGAAGCGGAGAAGCTGGGCGCGCCCGGTTCCGCGCTGCGGCACGTCGAGCAGGCACTGTCCATCTGGGACGCCGTACCCCCGGCGGACCGGCCGCCGGGCGTCGACGAACTCCGCCTCCTGCACGAGGCTTCGTATTTCGCGAGCACGTCGGGGGAACCGGAGCGGGCGGTCGCCTACTCGCGGTCCGCGACCGAGGCCCTCGGGCCGGACACCGGCGGCGAACGGGCCGCCAAGGTCTGGCGGCGGCACGCGGAGGCGCTGCTTTCGGTCGACGGCACACTGGACGAGGTCGTCGAGGCGATCGACAAGGCCTGGGAGCTGGTCGAACACACCGAGGCGAGTTCCGCGCGGGCCTGGGTGCTCGCCACCAGGGCGGGCATCCTGCGCCTGATCGACAGGTACGAAGAGGCGCTGAAGTGCGCGTTGGCCGCGGTCGCCGACGCGAGGGCCGTCGGCGCGGACGGGGCGGAGGCGGCCGCGCTGGTCTCGCTCGGCACGCTGGCCGACTCCGCGGGCGACGTCGAGGAGGCACGGGAGCGGCTGCGGCAGGCGGAGCGGAAGGCCAAGGAAGCGGGCGCGCTCAACGGTGAACTCCGGGCGCTGCACTTCCTCGGGCTGAGCTACGACGATCGGGCCGAGATCCAGCCTGCGCTGAAGTACTACGCCAAGGGGATCAAGCGAGCCGAGGAGACCGGGCTGACCTGGAGCTCGTTCGGGATCGAACTGCGGACCAAACACCTCACGCTGCGGTACGTCAGCGGGGACTGGCCGAACGACGACGACGCCGGCCGAGCGGGCCGCGGGGTTTCGAGTGCCGTCGCGGCACGGTTTTTGAGTATCTGGGCGCAGTTCGTCGTCGCCAGGGGACGGTTCGGAGACGCGGACAAGATCCTCGCCGGTTTGCGACAGCACTGGAGCACGGACGTTTCGATCGCGCTGGCCGCGGGTGACGCGGGCATCCAGCTCGCGACGTGGCGAAGGGACCACGCGGGCGCGGTGCGGCAGGCGCACGAGTTGATCGACTGGATCGAAGAGGTCGAGCCCGCCTTGCTCGGCGGGATCCGGATCAGCGTGCACGGCCTCGCGGCCGCCGTCGCGCAGGCCGCCGAGGCCCGGGTACGCGGGGACTCGGCGACAGTCGAGGCCGCGGTGAAATCGGGCGAGGAGATGCTCGCCCACGGCCGCCACTGCGCCGAACACGGCGTCCCGCGTTCGGTGTCGCTGGGCCCGGAGGCACTGGCGTGGCTCGCCCGGCTGGAAGCGCTCGGCAGCTGTCTGCACGGCGCCGGGGACCCGGCGTTGTGGGCGAAGGCGGTCGACGCGTTCGGATACGGCGCGGTGTACGAGCAGGCCATGTGCCGCCTTCAGCACGCGAAGGCGCTGCTGGCTTCCGACGGCGACGCCTCGCTGGCCGCGTCGGAGCTGGTGGCCGTGCACGCGGTGGCCGACAAGCTGAATGCCTGTCCGCTGCGCGAAGCCGTCCGGGAGCTGAGTCACCGGGCGCGCGTCGAGCTGCCCGGGGAGCCCGTGGCGCCGCGCCGCGACGTCGTCGACCCGCTCACCGACCGCGAACGGGACGTGCTGGAGCGCGTCGCGCTCGGCCGGACCAACCGGCAGGTCGGCGAGGAGCTGTACATCAGCGAGAAGACGGTGAGCGTCCACCTTTCCCGCGTGATGGCGAAGCTCGGCGCGAGCCGCCGGGCGGAGGCCGTCGCGATCGCCTACGACCGGGGCCTGCTGGCCGCCCCCACCTCGTCCTGAACGCGTTTAGTCCTCTGAATGCGGTCTTTGCGTGGTGCAAGTACCGCATTCAGAGGACTAAATGCGTGAATCAGCGGCGCGGAAGGCGGCGGAGGACCTTCAGGCTCACGCTCAGGGTCTTCGCCCACAGCTTCGGCGGGATGCCGCGGCCGGGGCGCAGCGGCATCCCGCGCTGCAGCGCGATCGCCTGGGCCTCGGTGTACTTAAGCAGCCCTTCGGCACCGTTACGCCGTCCGACGCCGGACTCCTTCATCCCGCCCATCGGCAGCCCCACGGTCCCGAAGGTCGCCGCGAAGCCTTCGTTGACGTTGACGGTCCCGGCCTTCAGCCGCGCCGCGACCTCCCAGCCCGCGCGGCCGTTGCGCGACCACACACTCGCGTTCAGCCCGAACCGCGTGTCGTTGGCGCGCTCGATCGCCTCGGTGACGTCGGTGTAGCCGTAGATCGACACGACCGGCCCGAAGGTCTCTTCGGCGAACAGCTTGACGTCCTCGGTGACGTCGGTGAGGACGGTGGGCTCGTAGAACAGCGGGCCGAGATCAGGGCGGGCCTTGCCACCGGTGAGCACCTTCGCGCCCTTGGAGCGAGCGTCTTCGACATGCGCCGACACGGTCGCCAGCTGGTCTTCCGAGGTCAGCGAACCCATCTGCGCCTGGTAGTCGAGGGCGCCTCCGAGACGCAGCGCGGCGGTCTTGGCGACGAAGGCGCGCGTGAACTCCTCGCGGATGGATTCGTGGACGTAGATCCGTTCGACGGAAACGCACAGCTGGCCCGCGGAGGAGAAGCACGCGGTCACCGCGCCCGCGGCGGTTTTGGCGATGTCCGCGTCGGGCAGCACGATCATCGGGTTCTTGCCGCCGAGTTCCAGCGAGTAGCTCGTCAGCCGCTCCGCCACCTTCGCGGCGAGCCCCTTGCCCGTCGGCGTGGATCCGGTGAAGCACAGATAGTCCGATTCCTCGACCAGCGCGTCGCCGATCCGGGAACCGCGGCCGAGCACGATTTGCCAGACCCCGGCTGGCAGCCCCGCCTCCTCGGCGAGCTCCTGCAGCCACAGGGCCGAAAGCGCGGTCTGGTTGTCCGGCTTCTGCACGACGGCGTTGCCCGCCGCGAGCGCGGGCAGGACGTCCATCGCGGTGAGCGCGAGCGGGTAGTTCCACGGCGAGATGATCCCGACGACGCCCTTCGGGTGCCGGATCTCGCCGACCTTCGTCAGTACCGGGATCAGCCCGGCGGGGCGGCGCGGCGACAGGAACTTCGCGCTGTGCTTGCCGTAGTAGGCGGCCACGAGGGCGGTGGCGCTGACTTCGTCGAAAGCGTCCATCCGCGCCTTGCCCGCCTCGATCTGCACGAGGTCGAGCGCCTCTTCCTGGCGCTTCAAGACCAGGTCGTGCAGGCGGACAAGGATGCGCTGGCGGTCCTCGACCGAGCGTTCGGCCCACGAGCGCTGCGCCTCGCGCGCCTGATCGAAGACGGCGCGGACGTCGGCGTCGGTGGCCTGGGGGAGCGTGGCGATCGGCTCTCCGGTGAACGGGGCGCGCATCTGGACCGGCGCGGAGTCCTTGCCGCCCACGACCCGCCCCACGAGCCGCTCCGCCCTCGCCGACGCCGGGGCGCCGGGGACGCCGCCGATGGTGGCCGGGCCTTCGGTGTGCTGGCTCGCGCTCGCCGGTGTCGTGCTCGTCATGCCGTCTCCGTTCCATGCGGCGTGGAGCCCGGAGGCGCCACGCAGAGCCCAGGTGTTACCGACGAGTACAGCATACTGCCGGTATGGAGACTGTCCAGCGCTGATATGAATAAGTTTCACATATTGTCTGGTGATGGCGGAGTGTCGGTGGGCGGGCGCAAGATGTCCTGCTGCTGCAACGCCGAGCCCGCCGGCGGGGTCGGGGGCGATGGCGGCTCATAGGCCGGACGCGGCGGTTGCTGCTGATACTGCTGCTGAGGGGCGCTCTGCGGGTAAGGGGAGTAGGTGACCGGGTAAGGGCTCTGAGGGGCCCTCACCGGTTCCCGGCGGTGGGCCACGATCGCCAGTGCGAGGGTGAGCAACGCCACGAGACCGCCCGCGAGCAGGATCCAGAATCCGCCTCCGGTTCCGTAGCGCGTGACGAACCGGCCGGTGTCCTGGCCGAAGCTCAGGCTCGCCGAGATGTCCATGCCGAGCATCCAGACCCCGAACGCGGTCCCGGCGCCGCCGGCGATCAGCAGGGTCCTCGACGTCGTCGCCGCGGGTGAACCCGAGTTCCGCCGGTACGAGGCGAACCCCACCGCGGCCCCGGCGAACAGCGTCAGCGCCGCGGCGGACAGCGGGATGCCGTACCGGGCGACATGGGTCTTGTCGTAGAACTCCTTCTCCTCCGCCGAGGGTTCGATGTCGAAGGAGCGCGCCCACCCGGTCTCGGCGAACTTCGACACCGTTTTGCCTTCGGAGATCTGTTCGTAGGTCGACTGCGGCAGAAAGGTGGCGACGAGGATGAGCAGCCCGGCGAAAACGCCCATCATCGCGGCGAACAACCGGGGCAGCCGGGCGTCGGACGGCGGTCGAGGTGCCGTCACCGGAGTTTGGACCGGCTGCATTGCGCCGAACGGACCAGTCGGTTGATACGGCTGCTGCTGCGGCGCGCTCATGGTCGGCTCCTCCGCCGGTTCTGTTGTCCAGCAAGGAATTCCACCATGAATCGGCCGACGAGATAAGGGTCACCTGTGCGCTGGTCAAGCGCACCGGCGCGTGCTACGCCGGAAGTTTCGGCCAGGCGATGGCCGCCAGCCTCCTGGCGACAACGCACGCGTCCGGTGCCTGCACGGCGAGGATGGCGTGCTCGACCTGGTTCCGGTTCGGGTCCGGTCCGCCGATGTGGCCGGTGAGCACCGTGCAGCCGCCGGACACCTCCTGGACGAAGGACCCGCGTCCGCCCACCGTCTCCCCGGCGACCCCCGCCGTGGCCTTCGGATGCGGGCCGAGACCGAATTCCAGCCGGACGATCCGCTCCGCGTTTTGTTCGCCCCAAAGGCATTGGTGCCGGGAGAGATCGCCCCGCCCCGCGACCGTGACGCCCAGCCGCGCGGAGACCTCGTCGTCGGACACCAGAGCGGAGCAGGCATCCAGCCGCGCCAATGAGCGGTCGCGGTATTCGAGGTGCGTCGCCCGCTTGCCCGCCGCCAGTGCGGTGACGACGCCTTCCATGGTCTTCGTCGCCACGGCGAGCAGTTCCGGTCCGGCGGCTTCGCGGCCTTGGGAGAACGTGCCGACGCGCAAGGAGGAGTCGTCGGTGAAGATCAGATGGAGAAGAGGCTGGCCCTGAAGGTCCGAGCGGACCATGCGCAGGCCGCGAGGGAGCGATGGCTCGGTGACCGGTGTGGCGGCCGCGAGGCGCTCCTTCGCCCGGTCGTCCGGGAAGCCGAAACTGATCAGTGCCTCGGATCCCGCGATCGTGGTCCGGAACGAGCACGCGCCCATGCTGAGCGTCGGTTCGGCCAGCGGCTGAGCCGTCTTCTCGATCTCGGCGAAATCCAGCAGGCCGCAGAAGTCGACGGTCGTCGGGTCCCCGAGTGCTTCGCGCAACGTCAAGGGTCCGGTGGGCGGTGGCGCCGAAGACACCGGAGCCGGTGGAGTGGCGCTCGCGCAGCCGGTGACCATGAGAACGGCCGTGGTCAGTGCGGCGAACGCCGTCGATCTCCCCATGACGGCAGCCTACGGGGACGCGTCCTCGTACAACATCACCGCGACGCGCTTCCATTCGTCGAGCAACTGCCGCCGCCGCTTCGGATCACCGCCGAGTTCGGCGTCCAGCGCCAACCCTCGGGTGAGGTTCACGGTCAGCCAGAACAAGATCTCGGCGCGTTCCTTCGGCAGGTCCCCGGCGATCGCGGTGACGTGCTCCAGGGTCGAGCGGCCCAGTGCCCGGTCGACCGGGCGGATCGCTTCGCGGAGTTCGGGATCGGTCCGCGCCGCGACCCACAGTTCCGTGGCGGCCGTGGACAGTGTGCCCGAGTAGCCCTCCCACAGCAGGTCGATCGCCGCCGCGACGCCGGAGGCACCACCGGGAAGGGCGGAGATCGACTCGGCGAGGCGTCCGCGCAGCTTCCCGGTCAGATGCTCGACGGCGGCCGCCATCAGCTCGGCCTTCGCGGAGAAGTGGTGCTGCACGGCGCCCTTCGAGACGCCGGCGCGGGCACAGATCTCCTGGACCGAGGTCCGCGCGTACCCGAGGTCGACCAGGCAGTCGATGGTCGCGTCGAGCAGGGCGGTGCGGGTCTGCTCGCGCCGCTCGGCCTGTGTCCGGTGGGTTCTGCCCAGTACGGCCACGGACTCCGCCCCCTCTTTACGTGCAGCTCGGTACGGATGTACATTCCGCTTGGAACTTACATCCTAAGCGTCATGTTTTCCAGGTCCTGATCAGGAGGCGTTGGCCGTGCCCTTGCAGATCCAGAAGAGTTCGTGGAGCACGACGGAGCTCGAAGACCTCCGGGACCTCGCCCGGACCTTCTGCCAGAAGGAACTCGTACCGAACCAGGAGCGCTGGGCGGCCGAGAAGAAGGTCGACCGAGAGCTGTGGACCAAGGCGGGCGATGTCGGCCTGCTGGCCCTGTCCATCCCGGAGGAGTACGGCGGTGGCGGCGGCACGTTCGCCCACGAGGCGGTGCTCTACGAAGAGCAGGCCCGCTCCGGCGACAGCGCGTGGGGTGTCACCGTCCACAATGGAATCGTCGCGCACTACATCCTCGAGTACGCGGGCGAAGAGCAGAAGAAGGCGTGGCTGCCGAAGTTCGCCTCCGGCGAGATGGTCGGCGCGGTCGCGATGACCGAACCGGGCACCGGTTCGGATCTGCAGAACATCAAGACCCGCGCGGTGCGCGACGGCGACCACTACGTGATCAACGGCGCGAAGACGTTCATCACCAACGGTTTCCACGCCGACCTCGTCGTCGTCGCGGTGAAGACCGATCCGGACGCGGGCGCGCAGGGTGTCTCGCTGATCGCCGTCGAGACCGACACGCCGGGCTTCAGCCGCGGCCGCGTCCTCGACAAGATCGGCCTCAAGGGGCAGGACACCGCCGAGCTGAACTTCGACGACGTCCGGGTGCCCGCCGCGAACCTCCTCGGCGAGCAGGAAGGCCTCGGTTTCATCCAGCTGATGCAGCAGCTTCCGCAGGAACGGCTGATCATCGCCGTCACCGCGGTCGCCGGGATGGAGGCGGCGATCGACCAGACCATCGCCTACACCAAGGACCGGCAGGCCTTCGGCCGTCCGATCTACAACTTCCAGAACACGAAGTTCACCCTCGCCGAGGCCGCGACCGAGGCCGCGGTGTCCCGCGCGTTCCTCGACCAGTGCATCGAACGGCACCTGCGCAAGGAACTCGACGTACAGGGCGCGGCGATGGCGAAGCTGTGGACCACCGAGCGGGTCAACAAGGTCGTCGACGACTGCCTGCAGCTCTTCGGCGGCTACGGCTACATGACCGAGTACCCCATCGCGCGCGCGTGGGCCGACATCCGGATTTCCCGGATCTTCGGTGGCACCAGCGAGATCATGAAGGAAATCATCTCCCGCACGCTCTGAGCACTCCGCTGGCGTAGGAAGGAAAGACGTGGCGAAGAAGGCCGGCCCGCTGAGCGGGCTCAAGGTCGTCGAACTGGCCGGGCTGGCCCCGGCGCCGTTCGCCTGCACGATCCTCGCCGATCTCGGCGCGGACGTCATCCGGGTCGACCGGGCGACCCCGGGCAACGACGTGATCGGCTTCCCGAACGATCCGCTCGCCCGGGGCAGGCGGTCGATCGGGATCAACACCAAGACCCCCGAGGGGGTCGAGCTGGTGCTGAAACTCGCCGACGAGGCCGACGTGCTCATCGAGGGCTTCCGCCCCGGGGTGGCCGAGCGGATGGGCATCGGGCCGGAGCAGGTCCACGCCCGCAACCCGCGGCTGGTCTACGGGCGGATGACCGGTTACGGCCAGGACGGGCCGCTGGCCACCGTCGCCGGGCACGACATCAACTACATCGGCATCTCCGGCGCGCTCGAACCCATCGGGCACGCGGGACAGCGGCCGGTGGTGCCGCTCAACCTCGTCGGCGACTTCGGCGGCGGTGGTCTCCTGCTGGCGATGGGCGTGCTGGCGGCGCTGTTCGAACGCCAGTCCTCCGGCAAGGGGCAGGTGGTCGACGCGTCCATGGTGGACGGGGCCGCCCTGCTGACCACCAGCCTGCACGGCCTGCTGAACTCCGGGCTCTGGCCGGGCGGACGCGGCGAGAACATGCTCGACGGCGGCGCGCCGTTCTACGACACCTACGAGACCGCCGACGGCAAGTACGTCGCCATCGGCGCGATCGAGATGCGGTTCTGGGGTGACCTGGTGAAGGTCCTCGGGCTCGATCCCGAGGAAACCCCGGTCCACGTCGACAAGAACGAGTGGCCGAAGCTGCGCAAGATCGTCGCCGAAGCCGTCGCGAAGCACACCCGCGACGAACTGGTCGCGAAGGCCGAAGGCACCGACGCGTGCCTGACGCCGGTGCTCGCGCCGGGCGAGGCGCCGTCGCATCCGCACAACGTGGCGCGCGGGACGTTCGTCGACATCGGCGGGGTGGTGCAGCCCGCGCCCGCGCCGAGGTTCGACCGGACCCCGGCGGAGACGCCGGAACCGCCGCGACCCAAGGGCGCGGACACCGCCGACGTCCTCGCCGAACTCGGGGTGGACGCCGAGGGTGTCGAGCGGCTCAAGGCCGCGGACACGATCGTCTAGCGAGGTTCCGGGGCGGGGTCCGGGTCGGACCGCAGCATCGAATAGAGGACGTGGTCGCGCCAGGCCCCGTCCCGGAACGCGTAGCCGCGAAGCACCCCTTCGCGGGTGAAGCCCGCCTTTGTCAGGGAGCGCTGCTCGGCGGCGTTGCCCGCTTCCGTCGACGCCTCGACGCGGTTCATCTGCGTGTGCGCGAAGAGGTAGCGGACCAGCAACCGCTGCGCCTCGGTCCCGTACCCGTGGCCGCGTGCCTCGGGGATCAGTACCAGGCCGGCGTTCCAGCAGTACGACGTCGAGCCGGACCTGGTCTTGTGCCAGGAGACGAAACCGAGCCGCTGGCCGTCGAGGTCGATCATCAGCATTCCGTTGTCCGCGGCGAGCATGCCGGTCTCGGTCCAGCGGCGGCGCAGGAAATGCGGGTCGTGCCAGCCGTGCCATTCGAACTCGCCCGCGGCCCGCGGATCGTTCGTGAGGGCTTCGAGCATCGGCAGGTCTTCTTCGGATACCGGTCTCAGCGCGACTCCGGTTTCTGTCATCTGACAGACATTAGGACCTCGGGCCGTCGAAACTGCCGTGACGCCCCGCGCCCTCGCTGAATCGGCTCGCGCCTTCGACGGCTTCTTCGGCGAGCCCGCCGCCGATCAGCGCGTTCGAGAATTCGGCCCGCAGCGCCTCTTCTTCGGTAAGCCCGTACTGGCCGTACGCGGACTTGCGGTCCGCCCGCAGGCACGCCTGCGGGAACGCCGCCAGCTCGCGGGCGAGGGCCTGCGCGGCGCTCAGCGCCTCTCCGTCGGGTACGACGCGGTTCGCCAGCCCGATCGCGAGTGCCTCGTCGGCGTCGACCGGACGGCCGGTGAGGATCAGGTCCATCGCCCGCGAGTGCCCGACGAGCCGGGGGAGGCGCACCGTGCCGCCGTCGATCAGCGGGACACCCCAGCGGCGGCAGAACACGCCGAAGACGGCCGTGCAGTCCGCGACCCGCAGATCGCACCACAGCGCCAGTTCGAGGCCGCCCGCGACGGCGTGCCCGCGCACCGCGGCGATCACCGGCTTCGACAGGGCCAGCCGCGTCGGCCCCATCGGGCCGTCACCCGCCGGGCTGAGCGAGTTGGTGCGGTCGGTGCCGACGGCCTTCAGATCCGCTCCGGCGCAGAAGGCGTCACCCGAACCGGTGAGGACGGCGACCGCGGCCTCCTCGTCGCCGTCGAAGGCGCGGAACGCGTCCGCCAGCGCGGCGGCGGTCGGGCCGTCCACCGCGTTGCGGGCCTCCGGCCGGTTCAAGGTGATCGTCGTCACCGGACCGTCCCGGTGGATGAGAACGTTTTCGCTCATCTATCGCTCCCTCGGGCGGGTCAGGGTGGGCAACCGGACCCCGTTCTCCTTAAAGTGGTGACAAAGTCCGCAGTGCGCGCGGAGTCATCGTCTGGACACTACGGTGTGATGGGATGGAGCCATGTCGCCCGGCTTGAAGAAATTCGTTGTGATCGCTGTCGTCGCGCTCGTGCTCTTCTTTCTGATCAGCAGGCCGACCCAATCCGCCGACGCCGTCCACACCGCGCTCGGCTGGCTCCGCTCCGGTGCTGAAGCCATCGTGACGTTCGTACGGAGCCTCTTCTCCTGACCTGTCGTGCCGATCACCGGTGTCCGTGGTGACGCCGGTGCTCACCGTGCGCAGCCACCTGCGGATATCACTCACTGTCACCGGCCTCGGATTTCGGTCGGGCGACTCGACCATCCGGGTGGATTGACCCCCGAAACCCGCAGGTCGACGAATTCGTGGCCGGGAAGCTCTGGCGGAAGAGACCTCCGCGCCCCTACGGTGCTCACATTGCGTGATCGGTTGGTCCTCCAGGCGCCGGAGCCGGCCTCCTGGGCGAAGAGTTTCCGCAGGTGCGAGCCTCAGGGCGAAGCGGGACATTCAGCCGGGCAAGTAAGTCAGGACTTGTCAGTCGGGGAATCATGAGGAGGCAGGGATGACCGGAGATCCCGGAGTCGACGCGTTGATCCGGCAGTGGGCCGCCGAGCGCGAGCAGACCCCCGAGGAGCGGGAGGTCGACCGCATCGCGTCCGCGTGGCTCGCCGACGCGCCCCGTCAGGCGCCCGGGATCCCCGGCCAGCGTCAGCAGTCCGGTCAGGCGCGCTGGGCGCCGGTCGAGGCCGCCGACCCCGGCTACCTCGACGCCATGCGCAGCCGTCTTCCCGATGTCCCGCAGGACCTGCTCGTCGCCGCCGCGGGCTGGTGGCAGATGGTCGGCGGTGTCGCCGAGGCCGAAGCCTGGTGGGACGCCGGCATCAGCCCGCTCGACCAGCGCGCGCTCGACTACCGCGCGGCCGGGCTCGCCCCGGCCGACCTGAGCCGTCGACTCGGCCCGATGACCGTTTTGCAGCACCTTCGCCGCGGCAGCGCCCCGGCCTGGTGCGTGGCACGGCTGGCGAGGCAGCAGAAGTCCGCCTGATGAGAACTTCTCGCACGCGCGGGTGAACCGGCGTGGCAGAGGCGATCCCGGCAACCGCGTAACGCTAACCTGCGCGGGCTCGTTGTTCGAGCATCGGTCGTGATCGCCGCCCAGGCTGGAGGACTCGCTTCGTGCGCACCACCCCGGAAAACGACGAGCTCGTCGACGACCCGGCCAAGCCCGTTCCGCCACGTCGCGGGGCGGGCACCGCCGTTCTCGTCCGGCTCGTGGTCGTACTGGCCGTACTCGGCCTCGCCGGGGGCGGCATCTGGCTGGTGACCAAGGCGTCCGCCCCGGTCGCGAGCCCGACGACGATGGAGATCCCCGCTCTCCAGGTCAAGGCGGCGGACGTGAAACCGGGAACGGTCGTCCCGGTCAACGCCACGCCCGCCGGTGGCGCCGCCCAGCAGACCTCGCCGCAGCAAGCGCAGCCGAAACCGGGTAAGGACCCGCTGGCCGCCTGGACCGAACGGGCGGCGCAGGCCACCGGAATCCCGGCCAGGGCGCTGCTCGCCTACGGCACCGCCGAGCTGGCGATGCGCCAGCTGCAGCCGAACTGCAAGATCTCGTGGGCCACGCTCGCCGGCATCGGCCGGATCGAGTCGAACCACGGTCAGTACGGCGGCGCGATCCTCGGCCAGGACGGCCGCCCGTCGAAACCGATCATCGGCGTCCCGCTCGACGGCTCACCCGGCGTCAAGGCGATCGGGGACACCGACGGCGGTCAGTTCGACGGGGACGCGGCCGTCGACCGCGCCGTCGGCCCCATGCAGTTCATCCCCGGAACCTGGCGCCGCTACGCCGCAGACGGCAACCGCGACGGCGTCGGCGACCCGCAGCAGATCGACGACGCGTCGCTCGCGGCGGCCCGCTACCTGTGCGTGAACAACCGCGACATGTCGGCCGCCTCGGGGTGGTGGCAGGGCATCCTGTCGTACAACAACTCGACGGAGTACGCGCAGAAGGTCTTCGGGCTGGCGGACGACTACGCGAAGGCCGTGCAGTCCCGCTCCTGACTGGCCTGACCCTCGTCCGGAGTCCCAGTACATGAAGGCCCCCTTCCTTGCGCCTAGCGCAAGGAAGGGGGCCTTCATGTACTTCACGCGAGCAAGACCGCGGGTGACGAGTAGGTACCTGAGAGAGGGTTCTGACCCGAGTCGTTACTCACGAGGCCGGAGCCGGGACCAAGGTCCCGAGTGCCCTGGTCGGCGGAGTTTCGGACCACCGGCAGTGCTAGCGTCGATGCGTGCCCGCTCCGTCCGCCACCCTGCGCCGTCTCGGCATCGCCGGCGTCTGCCTGGTGAGCCTGGCGCTGTGCTGCGGGCTCGCCTGGTGGCAGTGGGAGCGGTTCTCCTCGGCGAGCGGGACCTTCCAAAATCTCGGTTACGTCCTGCAATGGCCGCTGTTCGGGCTGTTCCCCGCATTCATGTTCTGGCGGATCCGCAAGCTTCGCCGCCAGGCCGCGGAGGCCGACACCCCGCAGCAGTCGGCCGAGACCGCCGTCGCCGAAGTGCCCGCACCCCGGCAGAGGCGCGCTCCGGCGCCCCGCCCGCCCGTTCCCGAAGACGACGAGCTCGCCGCTTACAACAGGTACTTGCGCGAACTCAACGCCCGCGACGAGTAGTTCCCAGAGAGGTTCGAGACCCTATGACCACCCGAACTGACGACGCCGCCCCGGCCCGCTCGGTCTCGCTGGGCGGGCCGCTGATCCGGTTCCGCGTCGCCGCGTACGCCACCGGTGTCGCTCTGCTCGGGCTGGTCGTCGAGATGCTGCTGCAGTACGTCTTCCGCGTGGAACTTCCCCAGTTCGTGAAGATGATCCCCATGGTCCACGGCGGGCTTTACCTGATCTATCTGCTGCTCGCGGTCGACCTCGCGATCAAGGCCCGCTGGTCGATGAAGGGCACCCTCCTCGTGCTGATCGCCGGCTGCATCCCGTTCTTCTCGTTCGTGATGGAGCGCAAGGTCACGCACAAGGTCGACGCGGGTCTGAAGCTCTAAGCCCGGCGCCGGAAGGTCAGCGCCACCAGGAACGACACCGCCGTCACCACGGCCGCGGCGGTGAAGGCGGCGGTCATCCCGCCGACCGTGGTCTCCGCCGGGCTTCCGGACGGCGTCCGCGTCACGGCGCCGAACACGGTGATCAGGATCGCGAGCCCCAGCGTCGCCCCGACCTGCTGCAACGTCTGCAAAGCGCCACCGGCCGCACCCGCGTCCTCGGTCGGCACCGTCGCCATGATGATCACGCTGAGCGGGGAGAACGCCAGTCCCGCGCCGACGCCCATCAGCAGCATCGGCCCGAGCAGATGCGAGAAGTAGCCGCTGTCCGTGGCGAGCGTGGTCAGCCAGACGACGCCGGAGGTCATCAACGCCGTGCCGGTCAGCGCGAGCGGTTTCGGCCCGAACCGGGGGAGCAGTTTCGGGATCAGCCTGCTGAGCAGGAACATGCAGACCGCCATCGGCAGGAACGCGAAGCCGGTCTCCAGCGCGGCGAAGCCCGCGATGTCCTGCAGGAACTGGGTCAGGAAGAAGAACATCGACATCATCGCCATCGGCCCGAGGAAGAAGTTGACGTAGGCCGCGGCGCGGTCGCGGTCGGCGAACAGGCGCAAGGGGATCAGCGGCTGGCTCACCCGCGTCTCGATGGTGACGAACGCGGCGAGCAAGGCCAATCCGGCGGCGAGAGCGCCGAGGGTGATCGTGTCGCCCCAGCCGTGTGACGCGGCGTGGGTGAAGGCGAACACGAGCGAGCCGACGCCGAGGGTGCCGGTGAGCGCGCCGGGCAGGTCCAGCCGGGCGCGCCGCCGGGGAGGATCGGCGACATACCGCGAGGTGAGCAAGACGATCGCGAGGCCGAACGGGACGTTGATGTACAGCGCCGCGCGCCACGAAATCCATTCGGTCAACAGTCCGCCGAGCAGCAGGCCGATCGCGAAACCGCTGCTGGACATCGCCGAGAACAACGCCAGCGCGCGCACCCGTTCCTTGGCTTCGGTGAACGTGCTGGTGATCAGCGCCAGGGTGCTCGGACCGGCGAGCGCCGCGCCGACACCTTGCGCGATCCGGGCGGCGATCAGTATTTCCGCCGAGCCGGCGAGGCCGCCGAGCAGGGAGGCGGCGGTGAACACGCCCGCGCCGACGACGAACATCCGGCGGCGGCCGAACAGATCGCCCGCCCGGCCGCCGAGGAGCAGCAGACCGCCGAAGACGAGGCTGTACGCGGTCATCACCCAGGACAGGCCGGTGTCGGTGAAGCCGAGGTCGGACTGGACGCGGGGGAGCGCGACGTTCATCACCGTCGCGTCGAGGATGAGCATGAGCTGGCAGGTCAGCACGATCGGGAGGACCAGCCGGTGCGGACGCGGCGGGGCCGGTGCCGTCTCCGGCCTAGGCTCGGTACGCAGGGTTCGCTCGGTCAAGGAATACTCCAAAGACGTAACGAGATGAAGCGGAGAGACTCTCCACTTGAGGTCGTGAGCGATGATATGGAGACTGTCTCCGCTTACGCAAGTGGATTCGGAGAATGTCTCCGTTTTCGTCGCCCGAGGAGGTGCAGATGGTCACGGCCGATCCGGCCCGGCCCATGCGCGCGGACGCGCGGCGCAACTACGAGCGCATCGTGGCCGTGGCCAAGAAGGCGTTCACCGACGACGGCGTGGACGTGCCCGCCGACGACATCGCCAAACGCGCCGGGGTCGGCGCGGGCACGTTGTACCGGCACTTCCCGACCCGCGAAAAGCTGATCGAGGCCGTCTATCGCGACGAGATCGACGGGATGGCGCAGCACGCGTTCGACCTGCTCGACCAGCTGCCGCCGGGCGAGGCGCTCGAAGCGTGGCTGGCCACGCACGTCGCCTACGTGGTCGAGAAGCACGGTCTCGCGATGACCTTGAAGGCGTCCGTCGATGCCGGGTCCGAGGTCTTCGCGTGGTGCCAGTCGCGGCTGCGGTCGGCGTCCGACGCGATCGTGAAGGCGGCTCAGGACGCGGGCGTCCTCCGGGAGGACGTCACCGGCATCGACATCCTGCGGCTGGGCCACGGGGTGGGTTCGGCCGCGAGCAAGGCGTCGCCGGAGGACGCGAAACGGCTGCTCTTGGTCGTGCTGGACGGCCTCCGGACGCCGATCAGGAGCCGATCCCGGTGAGGGACCGCACCTCCATCTCGGCGTGCTTGACCGGATCGGCCTTCGAGCGCCCGGCGAACGTGCCGACGAAGCCGCACAGGAACGAGAACGGGATCGACACCAGGCCCGGGTTCTTCAGCGGGAACCAGTGGAAGTCGACGCTCTTGACGATCGAATCCGCGGCCCCGGACATGACCGGCGAGAAGAACACGAGCACCAGGCTCGCGATCAGCCCGCCGTAGATGCCCCACAGGGTGCCGGTGGTGTTGAACCGCTTCCAGAACAGCGAGTACAGCAGCGTCGAGAGGTTCGCCGACGCCGCGACCGCGAACGCCAGCGCCACCAGGAAGGCGATGTTCTGCCCGTTCGCCAGGATGCCGCCCACGATCGCGAGTGCCCCGACGGCGACCGCGGTCAGCCGGGCGACCCGGACCTCCGCGACCGGTTCCGCCTTGCCGTGTTTGAAGATGTTGGCGTAGACGTCGTGGGCGAAGGAGGCCGACGCGGTGATCGTCAGCCCGGCGACGACGGCGAGGATGGTCGCGAAGGCCACCGCCGAGACGACGCCGAGCAACACGGTGCCGCCGATGTTCAGTGCCAGCAGCGGTGCGGCGGAGTTCTCCCCGCCCGGCGCGTTCTTGATCGCCTCCGGGCCGACCAGCGCGGCCGCGCCGAAGCCGATGACCAGTGTGCAGAGGTAGAAGACGGTCATGCACGCGGTCGCCCACACCACCGAGCGCCGCGCCTCGCGTGAGTTCGGCACCGTGTAGAAGCGCATCAGCACGTGCGGCAGCGCGGCGGCGCCGAGGACCAGCGCCAGTGCCAGCGAGACGAAGTCGAGTTTCGTGACCTCGCTCTTGCCGTAGGAGCCGCCGGGTTGCAGCAGCTCGTCGCCGAGCGGGCTCTTGTCGGCGGCGGCCGAGAGCAGGTTCGAGAAGCTGAAGCCGAACTTGCCGAACAGGAACACGGTGATCAGCGCACCGGTCAGCAACAGGATGGTGGCCTTGATGATCTGCACCCATGTGGTGCCCTTCATCCCGCCGACCAGCACGTACAGCACCATGACGATGCCGACGACGCCGATCACCAGTGCCTGGCCGATCCCGCCGTGGATGTCGAGCAGCAACGCCACCAGCCCACCGGCGCCCGCCATCTGCGCGAGCATGTAGAAGAAGGAGATCACCAGCGTCGACGTCGCGGCCGCGGCGCGGACCGGGCGCTGCTTCATCCGGAAGCTCAGCACGTCGCCCATGGTGAAGCGGCCGGTGTTGCGGAGCAGCTCCGCGATCAGGAGCAGATCGACCAGCCAGGCGACGAGGAACCCGATCGAGTACAGGAAGCCGTCGTAGCCGTGGATCGCGATCGCACCGGCGATGCCGAGGAACGAGGCCGCCGAGAGGAAGTCACCCGAGAGCGCGATGCCGTTCTGCCGCCCGGTGAAGGCGCTACCCGCCGCGTAGTAGTCCGAAGTGGAGGAATTGCGCGTGCTGGCGCGGTACACCACGTACAGGGTGATCGCGACGAACAGCGCGAAGACCACGATGTTCAGGACCGGGTCGTTGTCGGGGATGCTCATCGCTCACCCGCCTCGACCGACGCCCGCAGCCGCTCGACCTTGGGGTCGAGCCGCTTGTTGGCGAACCTCAGGTAGGCGATCGTGATCAGCACCGTGCTGGCGAACTGGCCGAGCCCGAGCAGGATGCCGACGTTGACCTCGCCGAACACCTTCCGGCTCATGAACTCGTGCGCGTAGGCCGCCAGCAGCACGTACGTCATGTACCAGGTGAAGAACAGCAGGCTCATCGGGAACACGAACCGCCGGAAGGACTTGCGCAGCGCGACGAACTCCTTGCCGTGCTGGATCCGGTCGAAGTCCGGGCCGGTGCTGCGGGGCGGCGCGGGCGCGGGCCGTCGCCCGCGGACGAACAGCGCGGGCATCTGCCCGGTGTCCTCGAGCGCGTTGCTCGCCGCGAAGGGACGCGCGACGTCGGGCATGGGGGTCCTCCGGGGCTTGCTGGCATCCGGGCGCGGTACGGAGCGCACATACTAACTACGCCTTCGGGTGTGCTGAAAAGGCGACCCCGCTTCCGTGAACGCAAGCGCGGGTATTCCTTTTCCGGTCGCAATTGGGTTCCGGGAATTCGTTTCGGACGAAATGATCGCGCCTTTATCACTCGTAATAGTGAGACCTTTTGTCACGCGCGGTCGTCGCCCGAACGGAGCACTGCGGCAAATGGTTGAGGCTGACCACGCTGCGTCCCTCAATCTGGTGACAGATCGTAGCCTTGGTTCCGGGTCGCCCCCGGCTTCGATACTCTGCCCGCCATCACGAGGCGGGGAAGATCCCCTGGCTCACGCGATATCCCGAAAGAAATCACCTACGTCGGGGAGATCGAGCCGACCGGAACGGCAAGGCCACAACATCGGGCACACATTTGCGCTTGACCCACCCGTTGGGGGTACGGACAGTAGTTCGACCGGGCGAGGCGGCTACCGAGCGTAGGCTGATCGGGTGACCCGGACACCCGCTGCGCCAGCGCAACCTGTGACCGGAATTCCCTCGTTTGTGACGCGGAGCCGGTTTTCGCGCCTTGTACATCGTTCGGAGATGCACTTTTCGCAGGTCAGCCCTCGTGTGCTGAACGGAATTGACGGTACCCGGATTGGTGTACGATTCTTTGGCCCGGCTGACCAGCAGTGATCGATTGGCACAGAAAAGTTGATCTCGACGACCATGCACTTCGCAGGTTGCGACCTGCACGTGCAGGTGCAAGCCCTTCCGGAGCGGACCGGTGGCCCTGGGGACACCCGGATCGCCGGACAGGGTCTCCCCGGTCGCGGTCGATCACGGGGCCAGGCCGGGGCCGAGTTCTCCGCGGGTAGCTTCCTCGCGGGAACGGACGCCTCAAACCGTGCCAGGACGCCGGACAGGGAGTCACCTACGTGACCGTTGCAGGAGAAGGCCAAGTGCCTGTCGGGGAGCTGCTGGGACGCACTCCCCGGCCATCGCGGTGGGCCACCGGCTGGCGCGCGCTCGTGCGCTGGCGGGACTGGAGCCTGCCGGTGAAGCTGTCGGCCGTGACATTGGTGCCGATCCTCATCGCGCTCGCGCTGGGCATCGCCACCATCGCGAGCCAGGTCGGCCGTTCCGACGGTTATCAGCGGCTCGACCGCCTCGTCGCGCTGAGCGGGCAGATCCGCACGCTCGCCGACGGGCTCGGGCGCGAACGCACCCAGTCCGCCGCCGGGCTCACCGCCGGCACGGTCGGCGGCACCCTCGAACTCGCCTCCGCCCGCGGCGACGTCGACACGGCCATTCCGTTGTACCGCGCCGCCGCGACCAGGGCCGTGGAGACCGAGCCGTCGCTCGCCCGGGCGAAGGACGCCGCGGCCGAGCAGCTGGACAAGCTGGCCGACATCCGGCAGCGCGCCTCCGCCGGTCAGCTCGACCCGGTCCAGGCCATCGGCGAGTACACCGACGTCACCACCGCGCTGCTCGCCGTCGACACCGCGCTCGCCGCGGGCGCCAGTGAAGACGCCCTCGGCGGCACCCCCGCCGCGTTGCACGACCTCGCCGTGATGAAGGAACAGCTGTCGCTGAGCCAGGCGCTGGTCTCCTTCGGCATCGCCCGCTCCGGCCTCGCGCCGAGCGAGCTCAACCAGGTCCGCACCGCCGAGCTGCGGCTGGCCGACCGGTTCACCGACTTCCGCGCCGCCGCTTCGGAACAGCAGCGCCAGGAGTTCGCCGCCGTCGTCAGCGACGACGCGATGGAGACGCGCGACAGGCTCGCGAAGACCGCGCTCGGCGACCAGGGCACCCCCGCCGGACAAGCGTTCCGCAAGCTGTCCGCGCAGGCCTGGACCGACGCGTCGAACTCGATGCTCACCAAGGTCGGCGAGGTCGCGAACAAGTTCGGCGCGCGGGCGAACGCGGTGTCGGCCGAACTGGTCGACGACGCCAGCAGCGGCGCGGGTCTGCTCGCGGTCCTGCTGTTCGGCGCGATGGTGCTCGCCGTCGCCGTCGTCTTCCTCATCACCCGCCAGCTGCTGCGCTCGCTGAAGGTGCTGCGCGCCAGCGCGCTCGACGTCGCCGAGAAGCAGCTGCCCGACGCGGTCCGCAACATCCAGGAGGGCCGCTCGCAGGGCACCGACGTCCAGCCGGTCCCCGTCGGCAGCGACGACGAGATCGGCGAGGTCGCCAGGGCCTTCGACAAGGTGCACCACCAGGCCCTGCGGCTGGCCACCGAACAAGCCTCGATGCGGGCCGGCTACAGCAACGTCTTCGTCAACCTCTCCCGCCGCAGCCAGAGTCTCGTGCAGCGGCAACTGCAGCTGATCGAACGGCTGGAGCGCGACGAGGAGGACGCCGACCAGCTCGCCACGCTGTTCCAGCTGGACCACCTCGCCACCCGCATGCGCCGCAACAACGAGAACCTGATGGTCCTCTCCGGCGCCGAGCCCGGCAGGCGGTCCGGGCAGCCGGTCTCCGCCAGCGACGTGGTGCGCGCGGCGGTGTCCGAGATCGAGCAGTACCAACGGGTCACCGTGCAGAACCCGCCACCGGTCCGGCTGGTCGGGTACGCGGCCAACGATCTGATGCGCCTGATCGCCGAACTGCTGGACAACGCCACCGCCTTCTCCGCCCCGGAGACCCAGGTGACCGTCGCGACCCGGCTCCTCGAAGACGGCTCGTTCGGCATCGACATCCTCGACAAGGGCATCGGGATGAACGAGGCCGAGGTCGCCGAGGCCAACGCCCGGCTCACCGAGGCCCCCAACGTCGACCTCACCACCTCGCGCCGGATGGGCCTGTTCGTGGTCGGACGGCTCGCCAGCAGGCACCGCATCGGTGTCTCGCTGCACGGTGGCAAGGACATCGTCGGCGTGCGCGCCACCGTCTCGGTCCCGGCGGATCTGGTGATGGTGCCCGCCGGGGATCCCGGTCCCGCCACCGGCCCGATCACCCAGCGCCTCGCGCCGCTGCAGCCGGGCGGCCTGCCCCGCCGCCAGCGTCCCGCCAACGGCTCGCGGCCGGCGATGCCGAGCGTGCCGTCGCAGGGCGGCGACAGGTGGCCGTCGGCGAGCGATCTGGCCGGGCACACCAAATCCGGGCTGAACGGGCACACCCAGGAACCGCGGCCGCCGTCGGACGTCGAGATCTCGGGAACGGCGCTGTTCAGCCCGATCCCCAAGGACGAGACGACCCCTCCGCCCGCCCAGCCGCCGTCGGCGCCGGAGTCCCGCCTGCCGGAGCCGGAGCCCGCCGCCGAACCCGAGCCGGTCGCGAAGGAAGCGGAAAAGCCCGCCGAGCCGCAGAAGGCCGCGCCTGAAGGCGAGCTGCCCAGCGGCAAGGAACTGTTCGAGGCCAAGAACGGCACCACGCTGAGCGAGTGGTGGAGCCAGGCGGCGCCGCCCGCCGCTCCGGTGGTCCCGCCGCCCACCGCGTCGGAGACGACGCCGATCTTCGACGAGATGCTTTCGGCGTGGTTCCGTTCGCCCGCCCCCGCTCCGGAGAAGTCCGCGGCCGAACCCGCCGACAAGAAGGAGAAGCAGGAGAAGAAGGAGCCTGCCGAGAAGAAGGTCGCCGAGCCGGCCGCCGAGGCGGGTTCCGCCGCCGAGCAGGAAGCCCGCAACTGGGACTTCGCCAGCGACAAGGCCTTCCGTACGGTCCAGGAGGTCTCCCAGACCGCCCCGTCGACGTTCACCCAGGCCGGGTTGCCGCGACGCCGCAAGGGCGAGCAGCTCCTGCCGGGCAGCGCGATGTCGTCGGTCCCGGCCGCCGAACCCACCGCCAAGTCGGAGCTGCCGGTCCGCGACCCCGCGAACGTGCGCGGCAGGCTGAGCAGCTTCCAGCAGGGCGTCAAACGGGGCCGCAAGGAGGCCGCGGGCAAGGCCGCGCCCGCCACCACGCAGCTTCCCGCCCCCGAGACGGCCGTGACCCCGGAACCCGCCAAGGCTCCTGAGGCATCCGAGACCGCCAAGGCGGCGGAGACGGCCGCCCGGCCGGCCACGCCGCCCGCCACGCTGCCCACCCGGCGTCCGGAGAAGAACACGCAGGCAGCGACGCCGGAAGCGGAGCCCGCCACCGCCGTCGAACGGACCGACGCGTGGAACTTCGGCTCCGACGAGGGCTGGAAGGCCGCCCAAGCGGTGTCCCAGTCAGTGCCCTCGAAGATGACTTCGGCAGGATTACCCAGGCGCCGTCGCGGGGAGCAACTGCTTCCGGGCAGCGCGGGACCCCCCGCCGGGGCGGTCACCCCCCGACCACAGCGAGACGCGCACGACGTGCGAGGCCGCCTGAGCAGTTTCCAGCAGGGCATCCAGCGCGGACGGCACCGCACGGCCCAGGCGACCGAAGCCAACCACGAAACCCTGGAGGGTGAATGACCTCGCCGAACCCGGCCCAGCCCCAGCAGAACCAGTTCGGGTGGCTGGTGAATGACTTCGCCGAGCGGGTGCCCGGAGTGGCGCACGCCGTGGTCGTGTCGGCGGACGGCCTCCTGCTCACCGCGTCCAGCAGGCTCCCGCTCGACCGGGCGGACCAGCTGGCCGCGGTCGCGTCCGGGCTGGTGAGCCTGACCCAGGGTGCCGCACGGTGTTTCGAGGCAGGCGCGGTCAACGAGACCGTCGTCGAGATGGAACTCGGCATCATGGTGCTGATGTCGATCAGCGACGGCTCCTGCCTGGCCATCCTCGCCGCCCCGAACTGCGACATCGGACAGGTCGCCTACGAGATGACGATGCTCGTCGACCGCGTCGGTCAGATCCTCACTCCGGAACTTCGCGCGCAATTGCAGGGCGCCGGTGGGTCGCTGATCGGCGAACCGGTGGGATGATGTCTCGATGAGCACCGGGTCCGGATCCTTCGGTGAACAGCCGGGGACGGGGGATAGCCAGCCTCCGCGCGCGGGGGTTGCCAATGCTGCCGGTTCACGGGACGACGGCACGTTCGCCGACGTCCTGAACGGCTTCACCCTGGATTCGGGCCGTGGTCGTCGGAAGCGCAAGAAGAGCAAGCAGTCCGAGGATTTCCCGGCCGGCGGAGCACACGCCGCCGGGGAATCGGCAGTCCCGCAGCCGACCGATCAAGGAGACCGCGTGACCTCACTTGCTTCTCCACCCGACAGCGGCGCAGGTGCCGTCGGGCCGAGACCAGGTGGCCTTTTCGACCCGGGCCCGCCCAGTGGCGAGTTCATCATGCCCGCCGTCTTCGAGCAGGGGCCGTCACCGCTCGAAGAGACGGCGATCGTCCGTCCCTATGCCCTCACCGGCGGCCGGACCAAGGCGAACTACGCTCTTGAGCTGGAGACGCTCATCTCCACCAAGGACCACGTCGCCGCGGGTAGCCTCCCCGCGGGGGCCACGGAGCAGATCGAGTGCGTTTCGATCATCGAGGAGTGCCGGACCCCGCGCTCGGTCGCCGAGATCGCGGCGACCCTGCGGGTACCGCTGGGTGTGGCACGCGTGCTGATCAGCGACGCGGCGGACGCGGGACTGGTCAGCGTGCACAAGACGATTTCGGGCAATGACGGCGCCGAGGCACATCTGGTGTTGATGGAAAGGGTTTTGAGTGGACTCCGTCGGCTTTAAGGCACCGCGGGAAACCGCGCCCCCGACCATGACATCCGCGAAGATCGTCGTGGCGGGTGGCTTCGGTGCGGGTAAGACGACCTTCGTCGGTTCGGTGTCGGAGATCGTCCCGCTCACCACCGAGGCGATGATGACGGACGCCAGTCGGGGGATCGACAACCTCGACCAGACGCCCAACAAATCGACCACCACGGTCGCGATGGACTTCGGCCGCGTGTCCCTCGACGCGGACCTGATCCTCTACCTGTTCGGCACGCCTGGGCAGCAGCGGTTCTGGTTCATGTGGGACGACCTCGTCCGCGGCGCGATCGGCGCCGTGGTGCTGGCCGACACGCGGCGGCTGGCCGACTCGTTCGCCCCGATCGACTTCTTCGAAGACCGGGGCCTGCCCTACATCGTCGGGGTCAACACCTTCGACGGCATCCTCGAACACGACATCAACGACGTGCGTGAAGCGCTGTCGATCGACCCCAACATCCCGATCGTCCGCTGTGACGCCCGGGAACGGGAGTCGACGAAGCAGACGTTGATCACGCTGGTCGAATACGCCATGCGGCAGTGGATCGCCTTGCGGGCGAGCAACGCGAGGTGAACCTGACGGCGGCAGCGTAGGGGCTGCCGCCCGGGGGACACCTCACCTCACTTTTCGTAGGTCTGCAAGACCGCGCGCCCGTCCATCGTCCGGGTGCCGGTCAGCCGCAGGTCCGTGCGCGCTCCGCCGGCGAGCACCTGCTTGCCGCCGCCGAGTACCACCGGGTGCACGACGACGTGGAACTCGTCGATCAGGCCGAGGTCGGCGAGCGTGGCGGCCAGTTCGGCCCCGCCCATCAGCAGCAGATCCTTGCCGGGCCTGCCCTTGAGTTCGGTCACGCGTTCGGCGAGGTCGCCCGCCACGACTTCGGTGTTCCAGTCCGCGCTCTCCAGTGTCCTGGAGAAGACGATCTTCGGCGTCTTCCGCCAGATCGGGGCGAACCGCAGGTCGTGCGGGTGGTCGGAGATCGATTCGGCCTGCGGCCAGTACGACGACATCATGTCCCAGACCCGTCGCCCGTAGGCGAAGGTGTCGGCGCGGTCGACCAGTTCCTGGGAGTGGGCGGACAGCTCCGGGCCCATCGCGGCCCAGTCGAACTCGCCGCCCGGGCCTTCGACGCGGCCGTCGAGCGAGGTGTGAACGGCGTAGACGAGCTTGCGCATGGCCGTAACCCTTTCGGTGTGGCGCCCGCCTTCCGGGCGCCGGACACCGAGGGGTCGGAGCGGAGCCGGGGTTCTCGACATGCCCTCTCCGCATTGAGAGGACTGAATGCGGAGACTCAGTACTCGTCGTGGCGTTTCCACCAGTGACCCGGCCCGTCGGTCCCGCGGCCGGATTCCTCCCACGCCTCCTGCCGCCCGAGCGGCGTCAGGTCCAGGTACCGCAGCGTCGACACCAGCTGGTCCCCGCCGCGTGCGGTGGTGAAGTAGGTCCGGAACACGTCGTCGCCCTCCCGCAGGAACACGCTGACACCGAAACCGCCGTCGATCCCGCAGTCCGGATTGAAGTCGTTGCCGTCGGTGGAGACCCACGGAACGGTCCAGCCCATCCGCTCCTTGTACCGCTCGATCTCGGGCAGTGTCGCCGGCGCGACCACGTACAGCGTGGTGTCGCGGGCGTGCAGATGCGCGAGGTGGCCGATGTTGTCCACGACCAGCGAGCAACCGGGGCAGCCCGCCTTCTGGCCCGGGTTGAGCATGAAGTGGTAGACGATCAGCTGACGGCGTCCTTCGAACAGGTCCAGCAGGGTGACCCGCCCCCGAGGTCCCTCGAATTCGTACTTGCCGTCGAAGCGGACCATCGGCAGCCGTCGCCGTTCGGCGGCGACCGCGTCCGCGGCCCGGGTGAGTTCCTTTTCCTTGATCAGCAATGCGTCCCGCGCGCTTTGCCATTCTTCCTGCGAGACGATCTCCGGCAGTGCCGTGGTCATCGGTTCCCCAATCTCAGTTTTCTTCGTGGTCCTTCTGAAGTGCCGCGAGGTGCTGTTCCATGCGGTCGAAGCCGCCTTCCCAGAAGCGCCGGTACCGCTCGACCCAGTCGGCGACATCGCCGAGCGGCGCGGCCTCCAAGCGACAGGGCCGCCACTGCGCCGTCTTGCTCCGGCTGATCAGTCCCGCCCGCTCGAGGACCTTCAGATGCTTGGAGATGGCCTGGAGGCTGACCGGAAAGGGCTCCGCCAGCTCGTTGACGCTGGCTTCGCCGGTGGCGAGCCGGGCGAGGATGGCGCGCCGGGTGGGGTCCGCCAGTGCGGCGAACGTGGCGCTGAGCTGATCAGTGGTCATCGCTGCTCAATCAATCGGTTGTTTAACCTTTCGGTTGAATATACTGGCGTGTGTCGATCTGTCAAGGACGAGTGAGAGCGCCGTCACGCGCGGAGATGGGTTTGAAATAGTAGGAAGTCCAAGTATTTTGGAGTCATGACCAGCGACCTGCACCGGCCCGTGAACCCCGTTCGCTTCGTGACGGCGTCGAGCCTCTTCGACGGGCATGACGCGTCCATCAACATCATGCGGCGCATCTTGCAGTCGCAGGGGGCGGAGGTCGTTCACCTCGGGCACAACCGGTCGGTCGACGAGGTCGCCACCGCGGCCATCGCCGAGGACGTCCAGGGCGTGGCCATCAGCGCCTATCAGGGCGGGCACGTCGAATACTTCAGTTATCTGGTCGAGCTGCTGAACGAACGCGGCGCCGGGCACATCAAGGTGTTCGGCGGCGGGGGCGGCGTCATCGTCCGCGAGGAGATCGACCTGCTGCACTCGCGCGGCGTCGCGCGGATCTTCTCGCCGGAGGACGGCTACGAGCTGGGCCTCCCGGGCATGATCAACCTGATGATCAAGGCCTGCGACACGGACCTGTCCGCGCACTCGCCGGGCTCGCTGGACAAACTGCTTTCGGGTGACATCCCCGCGTTGTCCCGGGTCATCACCCAGCTTCAGCGCGAGACGTTGTCCCGGGAGTGGCTCGACAAAATCACCGAAGCCGCCAAGGCGCGCCAGGTGCCGGTCTTGGGGATCACCGGAACCGGTGGTTCCGGCAAGTCGTCGCTCACCGACGAGCTGATCCGCCGCTTCCGGCTGGACCAGGAGGACAAGCTCCGCATCGCCGTGCTGGCCGTCGACCCGTCGCGTCGCAAGGGCGGGGGAGCGCTGCTCGGCGACCGGATCCGGATGAACTGCCTCGACGGCAGCCCGGTCTACTTCCGTTCGCTCGCCACCCGGACCACCAGCGGGGAGATCCCGACCGGGCTTTCGGAGTCGATCCTCGCCTGCAAGGCCGCGGGGTTCGACCTGGTGATCGTCGAAACGCCGGGTATCGGCCAGGGTGACGCCGGCATCGTCGACTACGTGGACCAGTCGCTGTACGTCATGACGCCGGAGTTCGGCGCGGCGTCGCAGCTGGAGAAGATCGACATGCTCGACTTCGCCGACGCGGTGGCGATCAACAAGTTCGAGCGCCGCGGCGCCGAGGACGCCCGCCGTGATGTCGCGCGCCAGCTCGTCCGCAACCGTGAGGCGTTCAGCTCCTCGCCCGAGGACATGCCGGTCTACGGCACCAGTGCCGCCAAGTTCAACGACGACGGTGTCACCGCGCTGTACCAGCACTTGCGCGACACGCTCGCCGAACGTGGCCTGACCGTCTCGCCCGGCGTGCTGCCGAAGGTCGAGGGCAAGGTCTCCACCGACGCGAGCACGATCATCCCGGCCAACCGGTCGCGTTATCTCGCGGAGATCGCCGAAACCCTCCGTGGCTACCACGCCAAGACCGAGCAGCAGGTCGCCGCACTGCGCAAGTACGAGCACCTCGTCGCCGCCAAGGAGGCGCTGTCCACCGTCGACGCGAGCACCGACGCGCTCGACGGCCTGCTCGCCGCGGCCGAGTCCGATGTGGACGGTGAGTCGACGAACCTGCTCGCGCGCTTCCGTGAACTCGCCGAGTCCTACCGCGCCGACGAGCTGGTCGTGAAGATCCGCGACAAGGAACTGCACACCCAGCTCTGGCGCGACACGCTGTCCGGCAACCGGATCCCGCGCGTGGCGCTCCCGCGCTACACCGAGTCCGGTGAGCTGCTGTCGTTCCTGCGCCGCGAACACCTGCCCGGGTACTTCCCCTACACCGCAGGTGTCTTCCCGTTCAAACGCGAGGGTGAGGACCCGGCGCGGATGTTCGCCGGTGAGGGCGATCCCTTCCGCACCAACAAACGCTTCAAGCTGCTGTCGGCCGATTCCGAGGCGAAGCGCCTTTCGACCGCGTTCGACTCGGTGACGCTGTACGGGCACGACCCGCACACCCGCCCCGACATCTACGGCAAGGTCGGCACCTCCGGCGTCTCCATCGCGACGCTCGAAGACATGAAGGTGCTCTACGACGGCTTCGACCTGACGTCGCCGAGCACCTCGGTGTCGATGACGATCAACGGCCCGGCGCCGACGATCCTCGCCTTCTTCCTCAACACCGCGATCGACCAGCGCGTCGCGGCGTTCAAGGCCGAACACGGCCGCGAGCCGTCCGAAGCCGAGAGCGCCGAGCTGCGTGAATGGGCGCTGCGCAACGTCCGCGGCACCGTGCAGGCGGACATCCTCAAGGAGGACCAGGGGCAGAACACCTGCATCTTCTCCACCGAGTTCAGCCTGCGCATGATGGCCGACATCCAGGAATGGTTCATCGAGCACGGCGTCCGGAACTTCTACTCGGTGTCGATCTCCGGCTATCACATCGCCGAGGCCGGGGCGAACCCGATCTCGCAGCTGGCGTTCACCCTGTCGAACGGTTTCACCTACGTCGAGAGCTACCTCGCGCGCGGGATGGACATCGACGACTTCGCGCCGAACCTGTCGTTCTTCTTCTCCAACGGCATGGACGCCGAGTACTCGGTGCTGGGCCGGGTCGCGCGGCGGATCTGGGCGGTCGCGATGCGGGAGCGCTACGGCGCCAACGAGCGTTCGCAGAAGCTCAAATACCACGTGCAGACCTCCGGCCGGTCGCTGCACGCGCAGGAGATGAGCTTCAACGACATCCGCACCACGCTGCAGGCGCTGTGCGCGCTGTATGACAACGCGAACTCCTTGCACACCAACGCCTTCGACGAGGCGATCACGACGCCGTCGGAGAGCTCGGTGCGGCGCGCGATGGCCATCCAGATGATCATCAACAAGGAATGGGGCCTGTCGAAGAACGAGAACCCGTTGCAGGGCTCGTTCATCATCGACGAGCTGACCGATCTGGTCGAAGAGGCCGTCCTGCTGGAGTTCGACCGGATCTCCGAACGCGGCGGCGTGCTGGGCGCGATGGAGACCGGCTACCAGCGCGGCAAGATCCAGGACGAGTCGATCCTCTACGAGCGCCAAAAGCACGACGGCACGCTGCCGATCATCGGCGTCAACACCTTCCGCAACCCGAACGCCGGCGAGGACGACGTCGAGGTCGAACTCGCGCGGGCGACCGAGGAGGAGAAGCGGTCGCAGCTGGAGCGGCTCGAAGACTTCCAGCGCCGCCACCACGACGAGGCGCAGGTCGCGCTCAAGACCTTGCGCGAGGCGGCGACCCGGGGCGGAAACCTGTTCGGCGTGCTGATGGACGCGGCCCGGGTGTGCTCGCTCGGCCAGATCACCGAGGCGTTCTTCGAGGTGGGCGGGCAGTACCGCCGCAACGTCTAGGGCCGCGGGAATATCGCGGCGCGTGTCCGGGTAGTTGCTGGACATGGAGATCGGAATCGCCACCTTCATCACCGATGAAGGCATCAGGCCGGACGTCCTCGCCGCCGCGGTGGAGGAGCGGGGGTTCAGCTCGCTGCAGATCGCGGAGCATTCGCACATCCCGGTGAGCCGGGAAACGCCATACCCGGGTGGCGGCGAGCTGCCGAGGATCTACTACCGGACCTTGGACCCGTTCGTCGCGCTGACGGCGGCGGCCGGGGCCACGTCGAACCTGAAACTGGGCACGGGCGTCGCGCTGCTGCAGCAGCGCGACGTCATCCACACCGCGAAAGAGGTCGCTTCGCTGGACCTGGTTTCGCGCGGCCGGTTCCTCTTCGGCGTCGGCGTCGGGTGGAACCGGGAGGAAATGCGCAACCACGGCACCGATCCGCAGACGCGGGGCGCGCTCGTCGACGAGCAGCTGGCCGCGCTGAAGGAGATCTGGACCAAGGACGAGGCGGAGTTCCACGGCAAGCTCGTCGACTTCGACCCCATCTTCGCGTGGCCCAAGCCGGTGCAGAAGCCGCATCCGCCGATCTACATCGGCGGCGCGGGGGAGAAGGCGATGCGGCGGATCGCGAAGTTCGGTGACGGCTGGCTGCCGCACGCCCACACCCCGCCGGAGGAGCTGCGCAAGGCCCGCCAGTGGCTGGCGGACCAGGGCCGGAGCGACGTCAAGTTCTCCGCTTTCGGCGCTTCGCCGAAGGAGGACGCGCTGGGCACGCTGGCGAGCGGTGGCGTCGACGAGGCGACGCTCTTCCTGCCGACCGAGCCCGAAGCGGAGACACTGGAACGACTCGACCAGTACACGAAGGTCGCCGAGAGCTTTCGAAAGGGGCAGCAAGCGTGACTGAGGTTCAAATCGGCTTGGCCGCGGCACTCGAGCAGTTCTCGCCGCGCGAGTCGATCCGGCTGGCGGCGCTGGCCGAACAGCACGGCTTCTCCGGCCAAATGGCCGCCGACCACTTCCAGCCCTGGGTTCCGCAGCAGGGCGAGGCCTCGTTCGTGTGGAGTGTGCTCGCCTCGCTGGCGGAGAACACCACCGGCGACCTCGGCCCCGGGGTGACCTGTCCGTCGTTCCGGCTGCACCCGTCGATGGTCGCCCAGGCCGCGGCGACGCTGGAGGCCACCTACCCCGGCCGGACCTGGCTCGGCATCGGCTCCGGTGAAGCGCTCAACGAGCACATCATCGGCGGCTACTGGCCGGAAGCGCCCGAGCGGGTGCGGCGGATGTTCGAGGCGCTCGAGGTCATCCGGAAACTGTTCACCGGCAAGGACGTCAAGCACAGTGGCGAGTTCTTCAAGCTGCACACCACCCGGCTGTGGACCCTGCCTGACGAGCCGCCGCCGATCTACATCGCGTCGGCGGGCCCGTACACCTCGCGCAAGACCGGCGAACTCGCCGACGGATTGATCACGCCGGGCGCGTCGATCGAGAAACTCGCCGGAATCCTCGACAACTTCGGCACCGGCGCGCGCAAGGCGGGCAAGGACCCGGACTCGATGCCGAAACTGCTGCAGGTGCACCTGTCGTGGGCCGAGGACGACGAAACGGCGTGGGCCAACGCGATGGACCAGTGGCCCAACGGCGGCATGAAGTTCCCCAAGGCCGACATCCGCTCGCCGTTCGACTTCGCGCAGATGGCGAAACTGGTGCGGCGCGAGGACTTCGAAGGCCGGATGGTCGTCTCGTCCGATCCGGACGTGCACCGCGCGGCGCTGCAGAAGTACGTCGACGCCGGCTTCAACCGGATCTACCTCCACAACGTGGGCCGGAACCAGGACGAGTTCATCGAGACGTTCGGGCGGGACGTGCTTCCGAAGCTGACCGCCTGAAGCGTGTCGATTCGCGAGCTTCGGAAGCGGTCGTGCTGATAAGGGTTGTTGAGGGGTAAGGCAAACGTGGCGTGACAGAGTCCTGTGGCGCGAGGGCTCACCGGGGGATTCGGCGCCACCGGTCACACCTTCCCCAGTACATGATGGCCTCCTTCCTTGCGCTAGGCGCAAGGAAGGGGGCCATCATGTACTTCGAGGGTTCGCGCCGGGGCACGGCGCGCCATGAGACTCACGACTACTGCGGGGCCTCGGGTCGCCCCGGCCTAGAGGGGTACGTGAGATGAAGGACGCTTTCATAGCAAAATTTGCCAGGAAAGCGTCCTTCATCTCACGGGGAGTGCGGGCCCGCTCAGTCGTTCTTGTCCAGCAGCAGGTGCACCGAAAGTTCCAGCCGGTTCGCCACGTCCGCCGCCGAAGCGCGCCGGGTCACCCAGGCGACCAGGTTCGCCATCCAGACGTCGGCGATGACGTGGAAGATGTCGCGGTCGGCCTCGGTCGGGTCCTCGATGCCCATGGCCTTGGCGAACATGTTCTCCATCAGCCGCCCGACCTGCTCCACCTCGGCGGCCGCGGTGGTGTCGGCGAACATGAACGCGCGGACCATGGCCTCGGTCAGGTGCGGGTCGCGCTGCATCAGCCGGGTGTTGCGGCCGAGGACGAACATCAGCCGCTCGCTCGGGGTGTCACCGGGGATGGCGGCGCGCTCGAGTTTTTCCTGCGCGCGTTCGAATTCCCTGGCCAGCCCGGAGACGAGCAGGTGGATCTTCGAGGGGAAGTAGCGGTACAGCGTGCCGAGCGCGACGTCCGCCTTCTCGGCGACGGCCCGCATCTGGACCGCGTCGTACCCGCCTTTCGCGGCGAGGCTCAGGGTCGCGTCGATGATGCGGCGACGCCGGTCGCGTTGTGCCGCGGAGCCGAGCTCTTCGCCGCCCAGCGCGGAGAGACCGTTGCCGCTTCGCGCCTTCGCGCTCGTGGGTGCCTTGGCCTTCCCTGGCATCGCCACGTCCCCCTTCGTCGAACCGCTCTACCCAACCGAGCTTCGGAACTTGTTCCACTTCTCCGCGTAGCGTACCTAAGCGGACCAACGGTTCAAGTCGCGACCCACTGGGCAAGAAACTGTAACACGTTCTACACTCGCGGGTAGGTCACCGCGAGGAGGTCCCACCCGTGTCGATCGCGCTCACCGAGGAACAGGCGGCGCTGGCCGCGTCGATCAGGGCATGGGCGGCTTCCGCCCGGCCGGTCGACGCCGTCCGAAGCGGACGGATCGCCGAGCCGCCGCCGGGACTGGCGGAACTCGGCCTGTTCGGCGTCGCGATCCCCGAGGACGCCGGCGGCGCGGGTGGCACGCTCGCCGACCTGGCCGCCGGGCTCGCCGAAGCGGCCGAAGCACTCGTGCCCGGCCCTGTGCTCGGAACGGCGTTGGGCGCCGCGGTGCTCGCGACGGTTCCCGAGGCCGCCAAGGAGATCTTGCCCGGACTCGCGGAGGGCACCGCGCAGCTGGCGGTGGTGCTCGGTCCGGGTTTTCTCGTGTCCGACTCGGTCGTCGGCGGTGAGTCGGGACCGGCGCTCGACGTACACCCGTCGGCATGGCTGCTGATCGTCGCGGGCGATCTCTCCGTGCTCATTCCACCTGGGACGTCCGGTGTGGACATCGAGCAGTGCGACCCGTTCGACGTCTCCCGTCCGGTCGGCCGGGTCCGGTGCGCGGAGGTGCGCCCCGAAGCGATCTTCGAGTCACTGCCCGTCGACGACTACGCCGCCACCCTCGGTGCCGCCGAAGCCGCCGGGGTCGCCCGGTGGTGTCTCCGGACCGCCGTCGAGTACGCGAAGGTGCGAGAGCAGTTCGGTCGCCCCATCGGGTCGTTCCAGGCGATCAAGCATCTTTGCGCGGAAATGCTCTGCCGGGCCGAAGCCGCCGACGCGCTCGCGTGGGACGCGGCGAGGGCCGCCGAAAACCCGGCGCAGCATCCGCTCGCGGCCGCGACGGCGGCGGCCTACGCCCTCGACGCGGCGGTGGCCAACGCGAAGGATTGCATCCAGGTCCTCGGCGGCATCGGATTCACCTGGGAGCATGACGCGCACTTCTACCTCCGTCGCGCAGTGGCCCTGCGTCAATGGCTCGGCGGTTCCGCCCGATGGCGCCGCCGCGCCGCCGAACTCGCGCTGGGCGGAGACCGCAGGACGCTGGGCGTGGACGTCGGGGACGATGCCGGACTCCGTGACCTGGTCGGCGAAATCGCCGCCCTGCCGGAACCCGAGCGCCGCGTCGCGCTGGCCGACAGCGGGCTCTTGGCCCCGCACTGGCCTTCGCCGTACGGCCGAGGCGCCACGGCCGCCGAGCAACTGCGGATCGACGCCGCCCTCGCCGACGCGGGCGTCCGCCGTCCGGATCTGGTCATCGGCGCGTGGGCCGTGCCGACGCTGCTCGAACACGGTTCGCCGGAACAACGGGAACGCTTCGCGGCGCCCACCTTGCGTGGCGAGATCACCTGGTGCCAGCTGTTCAGTGAACCCGAGGCCGGTTCTGATCTCGCGTCGCTCCGTACGACGGCCAGCCGTGTCGACGGCGGCTGGCGGCTGACCGGCCAGAAGGTCTGGACGTCGCTCGCGCGCGAGGCGGACTGGGCGATCTGCCTGGCGCGCACCGACCCTGCCGCGCCGAAACACCAGGGCATCACGTACTTCCTCGTCGACATGACCGCCGACGGGATCAGCACCCGCCCGCTGCGCGAGATCACCGGCGACGCCGTCTTCAACGAGGTGTTCCTCGACGACGTCTTCGTCCCGGACGAGCAGGTGGTCGGCGAGGTCGGCGGCGGCTGGCGGCTCGCGCGCACGACGCTGGCGAACGAACGGATCGCCCTCGGCAGCGGGTCCGCGGTGGGGGAGGGGGTCGAGAAACTGCTCGCCACCTTCGACGGCGACGCCGACCTCGACCGCCTCGGCGGCCTGATCGCCGAAGGCAGCGCGTGTTCGGTCCTCGACCTCCGGGCGACGCTACGGCGGCTCGACGGCCAGGGCCCGGGTGCCGAATCGAGTGTGCGCAAACTGCTGGGCGTCCGGCATCGGCAGGCGGTGGCGGAATTCGCGCTGGAGGACCTGGGCGAGGACGCGCTCGTGGCGGGGGACCCCGCGCAGCACGAGTTCCTCCTGACCCGGTGCCTCAGCATCGCGGGCGGCACCACGCAGGTGCTGCTGTCGCTGACGGCCGAGCGGCTGCTGGGGCTACCGCGGTCCTGAAAGTCCCGGTCACCGTGCTGGGGCGTGCCATGAAAGGTCCTTTCCTCGCAGAATTTGCCAGGAAAGGACCTTTCCTGGCACCGGGGCCCGCCGCCTGTCGGTCCCGTGCTCTAACGTGCGGGTCGTGGAGTTCGGCACAGGAACCCAGGCCACCTTCGTCCCCTCGGATCCCCCTCGGGACGGCGTGCTGGCGCTCTGGGGAGACGGCGTAGCGGGTGACACCGCGATCGAACTCGTGCTGCCGGTGGGGAAGGTGTTCCGGCGCACGAGGGTCGACGCGGCACTCGTCCCGTTGTCGCGGGCGATTCCCCGGCTGCTGACCGCGGACGGTGAACTGAGCCCGGCCATCGCCGCGTGGGCGGCGGTCGCCGAAGCCGGGGTGAACCTCATCGCCCGGGGAAGGCTTTTGCCCGCGGCCTCACCCGGCGGGGTGGATTCGTGGCGGGTCGGCCCGCTCGACGTCGCCGACGAGGAGATGCTGCGCGGGCTCGCCGCCGCGCTGCCGCCCGAGGCGCACGCGTTGCCGCTGTCCGGGCTGAAACGGATCCGGCTGCACTCGCCGGAGTCGTTGATCCGCGCGTTCTGGGACGCGACGGCGGACGTGCTGGTGCGCACGCCGGCGGCCAGCGCCGCGGCGGGCGGGCCGGCGTTCGCGGCGCCCGAGCCGACGCTGGTGGGGCCGGACGGTGCCGCCTGGCTCGCGGAACTGAGCGCCCGGCAGGCGCGGGGCGCGCATCTCGTCCTGCGCATGGAGGTGCAGGAAGCCGAGAGCCCCGAGGAGGAACCCGCGTTCGCCGCCGTCCTAGCCGTGCGGAGCGCCGCCGATCCGAGCCTGATCGTCGAGGCGGCGACGCTGTGGGACGCGTCCGAGGCGGTACTGGAGCGGATGGGTGAGCAGGTCGAGACGCAGTTGCTGCTCGGTCTGCGTCGCGGCGCCAGGGCGTGGGCGCCGCTGGGCCGCATGCTGCGGTCGGCCGCGCCGACCGAACTGGCGCTGGACTACGACGAGGTCGTCGACCTGCTGACCCACGGTGACGTGGCGCTGGGCGGCGCCGGCATCGAGGTGCAGTGGCCGAAGGACCTGTTCGCGGGCGAACTCAAGGCCAAGGCGAGCGCGACGCAGGCACCCGGCAGCGTCACCGGGCCCGAGTTCACGCTCAAGAGCCTGTTGCGGTTCCGCTGGCGGCTGAGCCTGGGGGACGAGGAACTCACCGACGCCGAGGTCACCGCGCTCGCCGAGGCGAAACGGCCGCTGGTGCGGTTGCGGGGCAAGTGGGTCAAGGTCGACGCGCGCTTGCTCGCGAAGGTGCGGGCCCATCGCGCGAAGAAGCTGTCCGGAGCCGAGGCGCTGGCCGCGGCACTCACCGGCGAACTGGAACTGGACGGCGAGAAGGTCGAGTTCACCGCGCCGTCGGCGCTGACGGGGCTGCTCCAGCGGATCCGTGACTCGGCCGCGGAACCGATCGAGCAGCCCGCGGACCTGCGAGCCACCCTGCGGCCGTACCAGAAGGCCGGCTTGTCGTGGCTGGCGACGATGACCGGGCTCGGCCTCGGCGCCTGTCTGGCCGACGACATGGGGCTGGGCAAGACGATCCAGCTCATCTCCCTGCATCTGCACCGCCGTCCGCTCGGGCAGGGCCCCACCCTCGTCCTGTGCCCGACGTCGTTGCTGGGCAACTGGGAACGCGAATTCGCCCGGTTCGCCCCGGACGTCCCGGTCCGCCGGTTCCACGGCGGTGGACGGCATCTCGACGAGGTCGCGCCGGACGAGGTCGTGCTCGCCACGTACGGTGTCCTCCGCCGGGATCGCGAGACCCTGTCCGAAGTGGACTGGGGGATGATCGCCGCCGACGAGGCTCAGCACGTCAAGAATCCCCTTTCGGTCACGGCCAAGGAACTGCGGAAGATCCCGGCGGCGGCGAAGGTCGCGCTGACCGGGACGCCGATGGAGAACCGGCTGACCGAACTGTGGTCCATTGTGGACTGGACGACGCCGGGACTGCTCGGCTCGCTCGACGGGTTCCGCCGCAAGGTGGCCCGGCCGATCGAGCGGGACCGCGACACCGCGGCGACCGAACGGCTCGCCGCGACCGTGCGGCCGTTCCTGTTGCGCCGCAAGAAGACCGACCCGGACATCGCCCCCGAACTGCCCCGCAAGACCGAAACCGACCGGTTCGTCCCGCTCACCGCCGAGCAGACGACGCTGTACGAGGCGGTGGTCCGGGAGAACCTCGCGATGATCCGCGAGCTGGACGGGGTGGCCCGGCGCGGTCAGGTGCTCAAACTGCTCACCGAACTCAAGCAGATCTGCAACCACCCGGCGCAGTACCTCAAGGAACCCGGGGTGCTGCACGGCCGCTCCGGGAAACTCGCCGCCTTCGAGGAGCTGCTCGACGTCATCCTCGACGAGGGCGACAGCGTGCTCGTGTTCAGCCAGTACGTCCAGCTGTGCCGCTTGCTGGAGAAACGCCTCGCCGAACGCGGGCTGCCGACGATGCTGCTGTCCGGGTCGAGTACGCCCAAGGCCCGCGAAGAGATGGTCGCCCGGTTCCAGGCGGGCGAGGTGCCGGTGTTCCTGCTGTCGCTCAAGGCGGGCGGGGTCGGGCTCAACCTGACCAAGGCCACCCACGTGATCCACTACGACCGCTGGTGGAACCCGGCCGTCGAGGACCAGGCGACCGACCGCGCGTACCGGATCGGGCAGGACCGGCCGGTCCAGGTGCACCGGCTGATCGCCGAAGGCACCCTTGAAGAGCGCATCGCCGCGGTCCTGGAAACCAAACGCGGGCTGGCCGACGCGGTCATCGGGGCGGGCGAAAACTGGATCACCGAGCTGTCCGACGACGAACTCGCCGACCTCGTCCGGCTCGGGGAGACCTGATGCCCAGCGCGACCGGCCGGAAACGGCGCACCTTCGGCAACACGTGGTGGGGCAAGGCGTGGGTCGAGGCGCTGGAGGAGCGCGCCAAACTCGACCCGAACCGGCTGCCGCGCGGGCGCACGTACGCGCGCAAAGGCACGGTCAGCAAACTGGCCGTCGGCACGGGCGAGGTGACGGCCTGGGTGCGGGGCAGCCGCGCCGTGCCGTACCGGGTGACCATCCACATGCGGGCGTTCACTGAGGAACAATGGGAGAGCCTGCTCGGCATGGTCGGTGCGCGGCTCGGGCACGTCGCCGCCCTCCTCGACGGCGAATTACCCGGCGAGCTGGCCGAAGACGCGCGGGCCACCGGCGCCGACCTCCTGCCAGGACCGGGTGACCTGCGCCCGAAGTGCTCCTGTCCCGACAGCGCGAACCCGTGCAAACACGTCGCGGCGGTGTACTACCTGGTCGCGGACGAGGTCGACGCCGATCCGTTCGTGTTGTTCCTGCTGCGCGGCCGCCCGCGTGAGGCCGTGCTCGCGGAACTGCGCGCCCGCCGAGCCCCCGCGAGCGCGCCGGGCAAGCGGGTGCGCGCCCCCGCCGCACCCGGTGTCGACCCGAAACGCGCCTACACCCGGCGGATCGCCGCACTGCCGCCGCGGCTCGCCGTCCCCGGCACGGTCGGGCCGCCCGCGGTCCTCGACGTCGACCCGCCGCATCGCACGGGCTGGAGCAGTGACACGTTCGCGGAACTCGCGGCCGACGCCGCCGAGAGGGCCTGGGAACTGCTGGTCATGGGCCCCGAAAGCGGAGCGGAACTGTCGTTCGAGGAGGACCTCGCCCGCCGTGCCGCCAGGCGCCCGGACACGATCGCCGAACTCGCCGAGACCGCCGGGGTCCCGGTGCGGGACCTGGCCGCCTGGACACAGGCCTGGCGTGAGGCGGGCCGGGGCGGGATGGCGGTGATCCGGGAGGTCTGGCGGCCGGGGCAGGCGCCGCTCTCGCGGGCGAGGGCGGACCTAGCCGAATCGGGGCTGCCGGGGGAGCCGAAGACCTGGCGGAACCGGATCACTCAAGGTGATCTGCAACTGCGCTACGGCCGCGACGAGCGCTGGTACCGCTTCGTTCGCGACGGCGAGGGCTGGCGGGTCGACGGTCCCGCGTCCACGCGGCCGATGGACCTCATCTACCCGCCCTGACATCGAGCCTCGTGAGTGGGTTCCAACCGGCACTGCCGCTCGTGAGCCATCCGGTCAGGGGGCGCGGTAGTGAAGGCCTCCTTCCCTACCTTCAGCGTAGGAAAGGAGGCCTTCACGGACCGGCCACCGTGGGCGACCGCGGCCCGAATCGCCACTCACGACCCACCGCGCCGCCGCCAGGTGCGGTAACTCCATTCCAGGAACCGCTCCACCCCGCGGACCACGTGCGCGCTGCGGATCGAGGGGAAGACGTCGAACGCGTGCTGCGCCCCGGAGATCTCGGCGTAGGCGACTTCGCGGTGGGACTTCTCGCGCAGCCGCCGCACGAATTCGCGCGCCTCGCCCACCGGCACGAGTGAGTCATGGACGCCGTGGATGACGAAGAACGGCGGCGCGTCTTCGGTGATCCGGTCCAGCGGTGAGGCGGCGATGTAGTCGTCGAGGAAGTTCACCGGATCCCTGTCCGCCTCGAAGACGTGCCGGGCGATCAGCGTCTTCAGCCGCGTCTGGCTGGAACGCCGCCCGCTGGTCCCGGCGAAGTCGTACACGCCGTAGTGCGGGGCGCACGCTTGGATGCTCGTGTCGGCGTCGGTGAAACCGGGCTGCAGTGCCGGGTCGTTCGCGGTCAGCGCCAGCAGCGCCGCGAGATGCCCGCCCGCCGAGCCGCCGGTCACGGCGACGAAGGAGGGGTCGCCGCCGTAGGACTCGGCGTTGTCCCGGATCCAGGCCAGTGCGCGTTTGGCCGCGACGATGTGCGCCGGCCAGCGGGCGGCGGGCGACAGCGGGTAGTTGATCGCGACGCAGACCCAGCCGCGTTTGGCCATGTGCAGCATCAGCGGGAGGCCCTGCTGGTCCTTGTTGCCGATCACCCACGCGCCGCCGTGCACCTGCAGCAGGATCGGCGCGCCGGTGACCGGTTCGCGCGGGGCGTAGACGTCGAGCAGGAACCGCTTCCCGCCCGGGGCGTAGGCGATGTTCCGTTGACGGCGCACCTCGGGGTCGCGCATGCGGAACGGCATGGCCAGCTGACCCCACGGCGTCGCGAGGTCCTTCGGGTCCGGCGGATGCTCCAGCTCGTCGACGTACGCGGTGCCGATGCCTTCGGTGAGCGCGGTCTCGATCTCGTCGCGGGCCCGCTGGGACTGGGCGATCAGCGCGCCGAGCCCGGCCGCCGACGCCGCCGCGAGCGCGAGACCCGTCTTGCTGGAGCCGCCCCGGCGGCGCGCGACGTGGGCCGCCGCGTCGGCCGCGGTGAGCGCGAGCAAATGCGGGGCGAGTTCCCCGGTGAGCCAGCCCGCGAAGAAGGCCGGGATCGCTGTCCTGGCGGCGCGTGGCGGCTTGAGCGCGTTCGCGGTGAGCGCGAGCTGAAGTGCCTGGCGGAGGACGAAACTAGACTGCATGGGCACCGATGCTACCGCCGGGTGACGCGGTAGAACCGGTTGCAGAGTTCGCCTAGGGTGATTCTTATGCAGAGATTGAGTGGTCTGGACGCGAGTTTCCTCTACCTGGAGACACCGACCCAGGTCCTGCATGTCTGCGGACTGCTCGTCCTGGACGGTTCCACCATGCCCGGTGGCTACGATTTCGAGCGCTTCAAGGAGAAGCTGGCCGAACGGGTGGCGCTGATTCCGGCATTCCGGCGCAAGCTGCACAATCCACTCTGGAATCTGACCCATCCTGTCTGGGTCGAGGACGAGGATTTCGACCTCGAAGCCCACGTTCACCGGATCGGCGTACCCGCGCCGGGGGACCGGCGGGAACTGGCCGCGCTGTGTGCCCACATCGCGGGACAACGGCTGGATCGCGCGCGGCCGCTGTGGCAGCTGCACGTCATCGAAGGCCTGGCAGGCGGCGAGATCGCCGTCCTGCTCAAGATGCATCACGCCAGCGTGGACGGCGTCGGCGGCGCGAGCCTGATCACCGCTCTCGCCGGTCTCGAACCGGACGCCCCGCCGCCGGAGGTGGCGCGGGACGAACGCCGCAACGCGGGTGTGCCGGGCAGGCGGGCGTTGCTCGGCGCGGGACTGACGTCGGTCGTGAAGGGTCCCGTGGAGCTGGCGAAACTGCTGCCGGACCTGCTCGGGCTCGCCCCGAAATGGATCGGGAAGGCGTTGCAGGGCAAGGGAATGCCGGTGCCGTTCACCGCACCGCGCACCTCGCTGAACGGGACGATCACCGCCCATCGCAGTGTCGCGTACGCCTCACTCGGCCTCGACGAGGTCAAGCAGGTGAAGAACGCGTTCGGGGTGACCGTGAACGACGTCGCCCTCGCCGTCGTTTCCGGTGCCCTGCGGCAGTTCCTGCGGGAACGGGGGGAACTGCCGGACGACCCCCTGGTGGCGACGGTGCCGGTGTCGGTGCACGGACGGACGGAACGCGACCACGGCAGCAACAAGGTGTCGGCGTTCTTCGCGTCGCTGCCGACCCATCTGGAGGATCCCGCCGCGCGGGTGTTCACGCTCGCGGAGTCCAACCGGCTGTCGAAGGATCACCACTACGACATCGACGCCGACATGCTCGGAGACTGGGCACAGTTCTCGGCGGCGTCCATGTTCGGGCTCGCCGTGCGCGCGTATTCGGCGCTGCGCCTCGCCGAACGGCATCCGGTGGTGCACAACCTGGTGGTGTCCAATGTGCCCGGTCCGCCGATGCCGCTGTACCTGCTCGGTTGCCGGATCACCGGGCTCTACCCGCTCGGTCCGGTGTTCCACGGCGCCGGGCTCAACGTGACCGTGCTGTCCAACGCGGGCCGGGTCGACGTCGGCCTGCTCGGCGCCCGTGAGCTCACCGGCGACCTGTGGCCGCTCGCCGACCACTTCCCCGACGCCCTCGGAGAACTGGTCGAAGCCGCGCGTGCGCAAACGTGACCGCCACTGCCGAAGCCCGCGCCGAAAGTCGCCCGCCGTCGAACAGAGCATGCGCTGCCGCCGTTTCTCGTGGGGGTTGCCGTCCGGCCGCCTTCCGGATAAGACTAGAACAGGTTTCAGTATTGTGCCCGTCCGGTCCGGTGAGGAGCCAGTGTGGACTTCCAGTTCGACGAGACCCAGACGGAGGTCACCGCGCTGACCGCGCGCGTGCTCGGCAAGGAGCGCGCACCCGCCGAGACCTGGCGCGCGCTCGCCGACGCCGGTCTGCTCGCGCTGGCGCTGCCCCCCGAACTCGGCGGTGACGGTCTCGGCGTCGCCGAAGTCGCCTTGGTGCTGACCGAACTCGGCCGCGTCGCGTCTCCGGTGCCCGCGCTGGCGTCGCTGGCTTTCGGTGTCCTGCCGGTCGGTGCGCTGGGTGGACCGGATCAGCGCGCGGCCCTGCTGCCGCCGGTCGCCGCGGGCGACTCCGTGCTCACGGCCGCGCTGCACGAACCTTCCGCGCCGTTCACCACCCGGCCCGCGACCGTGGCCGAGCCGGCCGGGGACTGGCGGCTGAGCGGGGTCAAGATCGGCGTGCCGTTCGCGGCGGAGGCCACCCGGATCCTGACGCCCGCCTCGCTACCCGGTGGCACCGGCGTCTTCCTGGTCGACCCGAACGCGGACGGCGTGACGCTGACACCGACCAGAACTTCCTCGGGCACCCCGGATTACACGATGAGGCTGGATTCCGTGACCGTCACGGACGCCGATCTCCTCAACGGGCCCGGCCCCGGCGAGTCGATCGCGACGCTGCACCGCTTCGCCCTCGCGGGCACGGTGGCCTTCGGCGAGGGGCTGCTCGCCGGCGCGCTCGCGTTGACCACCGCGCACGTCGGCGAACGCGAGCAGTTCGGCCGCCCGCTGGCGGCGTTCCAGGCGGTGGCACAGCAGATCGCGGACGTCTACGTGGCTTCGAGAACCGTTCAGCTCGCCGCGCGATCGGCGGTCTGGCGGCTCGCCGCGGGCCTCGACGCCGACGCGGAACTCGACATCGCCGCGTACTGGCTGGCGGAAGAGGCGCCCGAAGCGCTGGCCGTCTGCCACCACCTGCACGGCGGGATCGGCGTGGACGAAACCTATCCACTGCACCGGTTCTCGTCGGCGGTCAAGGATCTCGGGCGGACACTCGGCGGTGCCTCGCATCGGCTGGCCGAGCTGAGCGAACCGGTGGCGGGGTGACACGATGCTGATCGAATTGACCGCGGCACAACAGCAGTTGCGCGCCGAGCTGCGGAAGTACTTCGCCGGTCTGGTGAGTGCCGACGAACGGCGTGCGATGCTGCGCGAGCGGCACGGCCCGGTGTACCGCGAGATCGTGCGGCGGATGGGGCGCGACGGCTGGCTCGGCGTCGGCTGGCCGGAACAGTACGGTGGCCGGGGATTCGGCGAGATCGAGCAGCACATCTTCGTCGACGAGGCCGCGCGTGCCGACGTCCAGCTGCCGTCGGTGACCTTGCAGACCGTCGGTCCCACGCTGCAGGCGTTCGGCACCGAGGAGCAGAAGTCGTTGTTCCTGCCCAAGATCCTGGCGGGTGAGGTGCATTTCGCGATCGGGTACACCGAACCGGACGCGGGAACGGACCTCGCGTCGCTGAGGACGACCGCTGTGCGCGAGGGCGGCGAGTACGTCGTCAACGGTCAGAAGGTCTTCACCACCGGCGGGCACGACGCCGACTACATCTGGCTCGCCGTGCGGACGGCGCCGGACGCGCCGAAGCACAAAGGGATCTCGATCCTCATCGCGAGCACGCGCGATCCGGGTTATTCGTGGACGCCGATCATCACCTGCGACGGCGCGCACCACGTGAACGCCACCTACTACTCCGACGTCCGGGTGCCGGCGAACATGCTGGTGGGCAAGGAGAACGAGGGCTGGCGGCTGATCACCACCCAGTTGAACCACGAACGCGTCATGCTCGGCCCGGCCGGGCGGATCGGCGGTCTCCACGACCGCGTCCGTGACTGGGCGGCGTCCAGGAAGGCGCCGGACGGCACCCCGTTGCTTCAGCTGCCCGACGTCCGCCGCGTGCTCGCGGAAACCCTGGCGACCGCGCGGGTCAACGAACTGCTGAACTGGCAGGTCGCGGCGTCGACGGCGAGCGGACCGGTGGCCGTCGCCGACGCCTCGGCCACCAAGATCGTCGGTTCCGAACGCGTCCAGCGGCTGGCGAGGAGACTGGAGGACATCGTGGCACGACACGGCGATCAGGCCGACGCCGAAACCGCGGAGCTGGTGCGGTGGCTGGACGTGGTGGCCAAACGCAATCTGGTGCTGACCTTCGGCGGCGGGGTCAACGAGATCCAGCGCGAGCTGATCGCGACCGCCGGGCTCGGGCTGCCGAGGGTGCCGCGATGAGCGTCCGGGAAGCGGCCGAACGGATCGCCGCGCGAGGGGAATCCGCGCCGAGGGCCGCCCGTGACGCGGTCAACCAGGCGATGGTGAACAACTGGGTCGAGGCCATCGGTGACCGCAATCCCGTCTACACCGACGGGGAGTTCGCGGCCGAAAGTGTCCACAAGGGACTGGTCGCGCCGCCGGCGATGGCTCAGGTGTGGACGATGGGCGGGCTCCACGGCACGAGGGCGTCGGACGATCCGCTCGGCGCGATGATGGAGGTGCTCGACGAAGCCGGGTTCACCTCGGTCGTCGCGACCAACTCCGAGCAGACCTATCACCGCTACCTGCGGCACGGCGAAGTCGTCTCGGCGACTTCGAGGCTGGAAAGCGTTGTAGGGCCGAAACGCACCGCCTTGGGCGAAGGCTGGTTCGTGACGACGAAGACCATCTGGTACGTCGGCGACGAAGCCGTCGCGGACATGATGTTCCGGGTACTGAAGTTCCGCCCGCCGGGCGCCGGGCCCGCCAAGACGGCCGCGCCGGTGCTGCGGCCGGTGATCAGCAAGGACACAGAGTTCTTCTGGGCCGGGCTGCGCGAGGGGGAGCTGCGGATCCAGCGGTGGGGCGAGACCCTGCGGCATCCGCCCGGTCCGATGCCGCCGGACGGGGACCTCGACGCCAAACCGGACTACGTCGTCGCGTGCGGCCGGGGGACGGTCTACAGCTACGTCGTGCACCACCATCCGCCGGTGCCCGGCAAGGATTTGCCGTTCGTGGTCGCCCTCGTGGAACTCGAGGAGGGGGTCCGGGTGATGGGCGAACTGCTCGACGTCAATCCCGATTCCGTCCAGATCGGACTGCCGGTGGAATCGGCCTTCGTGAAGGTCGACGAGGAATTGACCTTGCCCGCTTGGAGGGTCGCGCGATGAAGGACTGCCCGGTCGGCACCGAGCTGCCGCCGCTGACGATCGAGGCCACCCCGACCTTCGTGGTGAGCACCGCGCTGGCGACGCGGGACTTCCAGGACGTCCACCACGACCGGGACGCCGCCGTGCGGCGCGGCTCGAAGGACATCTTCCTCAACATCCTCACCGATACCGGTCTGGTGCAGCGGTTCGTGTCCGACTGGGCGGGGCCGGAGGCGGTCGTGCGTTCGATCAAGATCCGGCTCGGCGTCCCGTGCTACGCCTATGACACCTTGACCTTCACCGGCCGGGTCACCGACCGGGACGGCGACGACGTGGTGATCTCCGTGTCCGGGGTGGACAGTCTCGGTGAGCACGTGGCCGGGACCGTGGAGCTCACGCTGGGAGGCGAACGATGACCCTGTCCGGACGGGCCGCGATCACCGGCATCGGCGCGACGGAGTTCTCCAAGGATTCCGGCCGCAGCGAACTGCGCCTGGCGGCCGAAGCGGTTTCGGCCGCGCTCGAGGACGCGGGTCTCGCACCGTCCGATGTGGACGGCCTGGTCTCGTTCACCATGGACGGCAACAGTGAGATCGCCGTGGCTCGGGAACTCGGCATCCCCGGACTGAAGTTCTTCAGCCGGATCCACTACGGCGGCGGGGCGGCGGCCGCGACCGTGCAGCAGGCCGCGATGGCCGTGGCCACCGGCGTCGCGGACGTCGTCGTCGCGTACCGGGCCTTCAACGAACGATCGGGGATGCGGTTCGGCCAGGTGTCCTCGGCCGCGGCGGGGCAGGTGAACTCCTCCGGCGTCGACAACGCGTTCCATTACCCGATGGGGATCGCGACGCCCGCCGCGACCGTCGCCATGCTCGCCCGGCGCTACCTGCACGAGTACGGCGCGACCAGCGAGGACTTCGGCCGGATCGCCGTCGTCGACCGCGCCCGCGCGGCGACGAACCCGAAAGCCTGGTTCTACGGCAAGCCGATCACGCTCGAAGACCATCAGGCGTCCCGCTGGGTCGCGGAGCCGTTGCATCTGCTCGACTGCTGCCAGGAGAGCGACGGCGGTGTCGCACTGGTGGTCACCAGCGTCGAGCGGGCGCGCGACCTGCCGCATCGGGCCGCCGTGATCGCGGCGGCCGCCCAAGGGAGTGGTCCGGACCAGTACGTGATGACCAGCTACTACCGCGACGACCTCCCCGCGCTGCCCGAGATGGGCGTCGTCGGGCGGCAGCTGTGGGCCCAGTCCGGGCTGGGTCCCGGCGACATGGATCTCGCCGTGCTGTACGACCACTTCACCCCTTATGTCCTGATGCAGCTGGAGGAACTCGGCTTCTGCGGCAAGGGAGAGGCGAAGGACTTCATCGGCGGCGGCACCCTGGAACTCGACGGGAAGCTGCCGCTCAACCCGCACGGCGGGCAACTCGGCGAGGCCTACATCCACGGGATGAACGGAATCGCCGAAGGGGTCCGGCAGCTGCGGGGCAGCGCCGTCAATCAGGTCGAGGGCGCGGAACGCGTGCTCGTGACCGCCGGCACGGGCGTACCTACGAGCGGATTGGTCCTGACCGCGGGGTGAGATCACCTCAATGTCCGATGGTGTACTAGAGCGGTACCTGCGACGGTGAAGGGACCACCGGCCGGGAGGTGCCATGTCCGGAGTCGTCGCTTGGATCCTGACCGCGGTGTTCGCCGCGCTGGTCCTGCCGTGCGTGCTGAGACTCGTCCGATTGGACTACCGACGGCTGGGTGGGACGGTCCGCGACGGCGACCTGGCCGAACTGCTGCTCATCGTCGCCATGGTCGCGATGCTGTGCCCGGTGGGCGGCCCGATCCCCGCCGCGGGCTGGCAGGCGGTGCTGGCGCTGACCGCCGGCTGGTTCGCGGTCTCGTGGTGGAAGGGCAGACGGTCCGGGCACGCCGCCTGCGGGCACCACGCCGTCTCCGCCGCGGCGATGTTGATCATGGTGACGTTCATGCCCCACAGCGAGGTCTCCCACGGGCCGTGGCTGGTGATGTCCGGTCCCGACGCCACCCCTGCGCTGTGGTTGTCCCTGGTTTTCGGCGGCGTGGCGGCGTATTTCGCGGTGGACGCGGTGCGGGCCGGGATACTGGCGGCGCGGAGTGACCGGGGCTCCGGGCAGCTGTCGCGGCGGGTGTGCCGGGTGATCATGGGGTTCGGGATGGGCTACATGCTGATCGGCGCGGCCGTCTAGCCCACATTCAGAGGACTGATCGCGTTCAGGCGCCGACGCGGCGCACAACGCCGTCCTCGGCGTCGCCCGGGTCCGGCAGGTCGTCGGCAGGGTTGTCGGCGGCCCATTTGGCGGCGTCGGCGATGTCCTTGTCGAGCGCGACGATCAGCGCCTCCGACGACGGATACGCCTCCTGCTCCCGCAGGTGGCTCCCCAGCCAGACGGTCAGCACCTCGCCGTAAAGATCCCCGGTGAAGTCCAGCAGGTGTGCCTCGACGAGCCGGTAGCCGTCGGCGCCGTAGTACGTCGGCCGCCTGCCGACCGAGACCGCGGCCGCGATCCGGGTGCCGTCGGCGCGTTCGGCCCAGCCCGCCCACACTCCGTCGCCGACCTGGCCGTCTTGGTCGCGCAGCGCGATGTTGGCGGTGGGGAAGCCCAGTTCGCGCCCCCGCTGGTCGCCCTTCTCCACCTGGCCACGGACCACGAAGTATTCCGCCGTCATGCCGCTCCCGTCCCCGCCGTCACGAAAGCCATGAATACCACGACCCGACCCGGAGGTCGACCGCCGTCCACGCGGCGGGAGGTGTCCACTGTGTACTCGGTCACGCCGTGACGAGCCGGTACCCGAGGTCCAGTTCGGTCCGCCCCAGCAGGCCGACGTGACGCCGGTGCCAATGCCCGTCCGCGAGGTCGGCGCGCAACCGGCCGACCGCCTCCGCGACGACGTTCTGGTCCAGCAGCGCGACACCGGACATCCCCGCGCGCACCCGGTCCGACAGGTAGGCCTCCGGCCTGCGCCAATACGCCCCGAGGAAACCGTCGACGCAGTCCGAGGGCACGGGCAGCGGGGTCACCGACGGTGTCCCGCCCGCGGCGCTCAGTTCCTCGACGATCCTGTCGAGGCAGGCCAGCCGGCTCTCGTGCTCGGCGATCTCCGGCAGATAGTCGCGCACCAGCCAGAAACGGACGAACACCGCCTGGTCCCAGGTCAGGATCACCTGGCGCCGGGACACGCGCCGCAGCTCGGCGAGCCCGGTGGTCACGTCCGTCCAGTGGTGCACGGTGAGCACCGCGAGAGCGGCGTCGAAGGCGCCGTCGGCGAAGGGGAGGCCCTCCGCGCACGCCTGGACGGCGGGCGCCGCGGTGGCCGGACGCTGCCCGATCATCCGCCGCGACGGCTCGACGGCGACCACGTCGCGGTCTTCCGGTTCGTAGGAACCGGCTCCCGCGCCGACGTTGACCACCGTGCGCGCGTCGCCGAGAGCGGCGGTCACGGCGGCCGCGATCCGGGGATCCGGACGTCTCGATCGCGCGTAGTCCCGGCCGAGTTCGGCATACGGGTCCGAGATCAAGGGGCGCACCCGGCCGAGTTTAGCCAGAGTTCTGACCAGCGGGGACAAGGATTCAGTCTGTCGTGGTCAACAAAGTGTCCGAAAGAACGGGCGCGTCGCCCCGATCGGGGGCGGTGGTCATGATCATCAGCCCGGCGGGCTCGCGCCAGACGCGGGTCCGTAGTGATTCGCCGGGGAAGACGACGCCGGCGAACTTGGCCGAGAACGACGCGACGCGGGAGGTGTCGCCGTCGAGGAACTCGTCGGTGACGGCCTTCGCGATGACGCCGTAGGTACACAGGCCGTGCAGGATCGGCTTGTCGAACCCGGCCGCCGCGGCGAACGCGGGATCGGCGTGCAGGGGGTTGCGGTCCCCGCAGAGCCGGTAGAGCAAGGCCTGTTGCGGCGACGTCGGGGTGCCGATCACCGCGTCCGGCTCCCGCGAGGGTAGGTCGACGCGATCGGACGGTCCGCGTTCACCGCCGAAGCCTCCTTCGCCACGGGCGAAGATACTCGACCGCAGTGTCCACAGTGGAGTTCCGTCGGACTCGGTGGCGACCGTCTCGTTCACGATCACCGCGGCCTTGCCCTTGTCGAAGACGTCGACGATCCGGGTCCGGGCCACGGCCTTTCCCGAGGCGGGGATCGGCCGGTGCGCGATCACTTCCTGCTTGCCGTGCAGAACTTTCCCGAGGTCGACCTCGACGCCGGGGAACGAGACCGCCGGCGGTTCGAACACGCGCAGGTTGGCCGCCACGGTGGCGAACGTCGGCAAGACCTGGAGGCCGTCCTCGTAGGTGTAGCGTAGTTCTCGCGGGCTCAGCGGATCCGAGCCCGCGCCCAGCGCCAGGTGATAAAGCTGCACGTCCGACGCGGTCCAGGCGAAACTCACCTCGCCGAGATCGGCGCCGATCGCGACCGAAGGATCGATGGGCATGGAGAACTCCTAGTGTCTGTGGCGCTCTGCCACCGCGATAGCGAGGCCTTCGGCCGGGGCGGGTTCACGCGGTCGGTCGTTTTCGGATGCATCTTCGGCTCCGCCATCCCACTCCTACTCGTAGGTGACGGTGACCTCGTCGGTCAGCGGCAGGGACTGGCAGGCCAGCACGATGCCTTCGGCGATGTCGTCGCCGTCGAGGACCTCGTTGTTCAGCATCTTCACCTCACCGGAAGTGATCCGGCAGGCGCAGGCACTGCACTGGCCCTCGCGGCAGGAATAAGGCGCGTCGAAACCGTTTTCCAGCAGCAGGTCCAGCAGCTTCGTCCGGCGTGGCCAAGCCAGCTTCCCGGTCTCGCCGTCCAAGGAGACTTCGAGTCCCGCCGGGGTCTCGGTCTCCTCGACGGCGACGGGTTCGGCCACCTCGAACGGATTCCCGCCGAGGGAAAGGAACCGTTCCAGGTGGACACGTTCGCGCGGCAGGCCGAGCTCCTTGAGCACGGTGCGCGCGGCGTCCATGAACGGGGCCGGACCACAGATGAACGCTTCGTGCGCGGTGTACGGCTTCACCAAAGCGCGCAGGTGGGCCTCGGTCGGCAGGCCCTGCAGGCTTTCCAGCCAGTGCAGCACGACCAACCGGTCTTCGTGCTTCGCCGCGAGGCCCGCCAGTTCCCGCGCGAAGATCACCGATCGCTCGTCGCGGTTCGCGTAGAGCAGGACCACCTTGCCGGTGCCGTGTGCCAGCGCCGACTTCAGGATGGACATCACCGGGGTGATCCCGCTGCCGCCCGCGAGCAACAGGAAATCCTCGTCGAGTGACGCGGGACTGAACACCCCGGCGGGCGGCAGGACCTGGACCTCCTGACCCGTGCGGAGGTGGTCGCAGAGCCAGTTCGACCCGTAGCCGTCGGCGGTGCGCTTCACGGTGACCTGGACGCGGTTCTCGTGCGGCGCGCTGGAGAGCGAATAGCAGCGGGCCACCGACCCGGTCCGTTCGCTCGGGACCCGGACGGTGAGGAACTGTCCTGGCGTGTAAGCGAAAGCCGGAGCGTGCTCGGCCGGGATGTCGAAGACGATCGAGCGCGCGTCGGCCGTCTCGGTGATCACTTCGGCCACGGTCACCGTCACGGGGCCGCTCATTCCGGCACCTCCAGCAGGCCGTCCTTCACCGCGGCGCCGATGCTGTCACTGAGGTTGGCGCAGGTGTCGAGCAAGGCCGTCCGCGCCCCGGAGGCCGCCTGCGCGGCGAACACCGGACAGCTCTTCGCGGCGTCCGTCGTCCACTGGATACTGGTGTGCTGCACGCTGTTCTTCTTGACCAGCACGGTGGTCCCGCAGGTCCGGCAGGCCAGCGGGCGCAACCCGGCGGTGAGGAACTCGACGGTCTCGGGCTTCACACCCCGGCCTCTTCCGCCTGCTGCCGCGCCAGGTTCTCGGCCACCTCCGCCGCCCAGACCTCGTTGGCGCGGCTGGTGTCCACTTCGAACTCGAACCGGCGCGTCATGTCCTCGGTGACGTCGGCGGCGTCCACATAGAACTGGTCGTACCAGCGGCGCAGCTGGTAGACCGGCCCGTCCTCCTCGCACAGCAACGGGTTGTCGATCCGGGTCTTGGTGCGCCAGATCTCCACGTCCTGCAGGAAGCCGACGCCGATGCCCTTGGCGAACTTCCCGGCGATCTTGTCCGCGTGCTCGTCCGAGATGCCGGGCAGCTTCTTCACGATCACGCCCCACTGCAGCACGAACGAATTCTCCGTGACCGGGTAGTGACAGTTGATCAGCACGTTCTCGATCTCGAAACCCTGATAGGTGTTGAGCAGGGTGTTGATCATGTAGGACGGCCCGAAATACGACGCCTCCGACCGCAGCAGGTTCTCCTCGCCGCCGTAGTTCGACGCCATTCCCTTGTCCGGACGGCCTTTCGTGTTGAGGTACTGCGTGGCGACATGGCCCTCGAACACGTTCTTGAAGTAGGTCGGGAAGGCGTAGTGGATGTAGAAGAAGTGCGCCATGTCGACCATGTTGTCGATGATCTCGCGGCAGTTGGAGCCCTCGATCAGGACGGAGTCCCAGGTCCAGTTGCTCCACTCGCCGTTGAACACGCCCTCGATCCGCGGGATGACGACGTCCTCGGGCGGCGGGTTGCCCTCCGGGTCGTTCCAGACGAACAGCTGTTTGTTCTCCTCCAGCACCAGCCACGACTTCGTCCGTGCCCGCAGCGGAACCCTTTTGGCGTAAGGGATCGAGGCACACTTTCCGTTTCCGTTCCAGCGCCAGTCGTGGAACGGGCAGGCGATGTCGTCGCCCTTGACCTCGCCCTGGGTGAGGTCGCCGCCCATGTGGCGGCAGTACCCGTCGAGCACGTTCAGCTTGCCGGACGAATCGGCGAAGACCACCAGTTTCGTCCCGAACGCGGTGATGGCGTGCGGTTTCCCGTCCCGGAACGGTTCGGCCAGCCCGAGACAGTGCCAGCCGCGCGCGAACCGCGAAGGGGGCGCGCCCGCGTCGATCTGCCGTACGGATTCCGTCGTCATCGGCTGCCTCCCGAGTTGGTCTGATCTTGCAGCGCGAGATGCTCGGCCGCAAGGTAGCCGAACACCATCGCCGGGCCGATCGTCGCGCCGGGGCCGGCGTAGGTGCGGCCCATCACCGCCGCGCTCGTGTTGCCCGCCGCGTAAAGTCCGTCGATCACCGAGCCGTCTTCGCGCAGGACACGCGCGTGCCGGTCGATCCTCAACCCGCCCTTGGTGCCCAGGTCGCCGGGCACGATCTTCACCGCGTAGTACGGCGCGACGTCGAGCGGGCCGAGGCTCGGGTTGGGCTTGTTCCGCGGGTCGCCGTAGTAATGGTCGTAGGCGCTCCGCCCGCGGTGGAAGTCCTCGTCCACGCCGCTCTTCGCGAAGCCGTTGAACCGCCGCACGGTGGCCTCCAGCGCGTCGGCCGGGACCTCCATCCGTTCGGCGAGTTTCGCGATCGTGCTCGCTTTGACCGCGATGCCCGCTTTGAACCAGCGGCCGGGCAGTGGCTGACGCGGGCCGAGGCCGGTGAACATGTACCGGTTGCGGTACCGCTGGTCGAACACCAGCCAGGTCGGGATGTGCTCGCCGGGCCCATCGCCTTCGCCGTACATCGCGTGCACGGCCTCGACGTACGGCGCCGATTCGTTGACGAACCGCTCGCCCCGCCGGTCGACCATCAGGCAGCCCGGCCGCGACCGTTCGGCGAGCGCGAACCACGGGCCGCCGGTCAGCGGAATGGACGGGCCCCACCAGGCGTCGTCCATCAGGTCGGTGGCCGCGCCGAGTTTGAGCCCGGCGCCGATGGCGTCGCCGGTGTTGGCTTCGGCGCCGACGGTCCACTCGGTGCCGATGGGCGCGCGCTGGTACTTGACCCGCATCTCCTCGTTGCGCTCGAATCCGCCTGCCCCGAGGACGACGCCGAGCCGGGAGCGGATCAGGGTCTCTTCACCCTGCTGGCGGACCACGACGCCGATCACACGATCACCCTCGACCTCGAGGTCCATCAGCGGTGTGTTCAGCCAGACGGGCACATCCGCTCGCCGCAGCCCCTCACGCAACCCGGCCGCAAGCGCTTGCCCCATGGAAAGCAGCCGCTGACGGCGGATCCGGCCGATCAGCCAGCGGCCGCCGAGGCCGAGGACGCGGACGATCCCGCGCGGATGCCGGGCGAGCAGGCTCAGCCACCGGTAGTCCGCCTGGGTGATCGGGACGCCCAGCGGGGGAGCGCTGTACGGCGGCTCCAGATTCGCCAGCTCCGGCCCGAGCAGGTTGCCGTCGAGCGCCGCCGGCTCGACCGAACGTCCGCCGGCGCGCCCGCCGGGGGCTTCCGGGTGGTAGTCGGAGTAGCCGCGGACCCAGCGGAAGCGCAACGGCGTCTTGTCGCAGACGAACGAGAGGACTTCGGGGCCGCGGTCGAGGAACGCCGACCGGAGTTCGGCCGGGACGACGTCACCGACGATCGACTGGAGGTACTCGTGCGCCCGCTCCGGGGGTTCGTCGATCCCGGCCGCGCGCAGGGCGTGGTTGCCGGGGATCCAGACACCGCCACCGGAGCGCGCCGTCGAGCCGCCGAAGTGAGCGGCCTTCTCCACGACCAGGACCTTGAGTCCCCGGTGGGCTGCGGACAGTGCGGCGGTCATCCCGGCGGCACCACTGCCCGCCACGATCACGTCGTAGTCCATACGCCCCTCACCTGGAACACGTTGTAGGAAGCATGCAGCTGCATCCGCGCTGCTCCAGTCACCATAGACGAGAACGTGTTCTAGTTCTAGGGTGGGGTCATGGACTCCCTCGTGGCGGACGTGGTGATCGTGGGCTTCGGTGCGGCGGGCGCCTGCGCGGCGATCGAAGCCGCCGACGCCGGAGCCAAGGTGCTCGTCCTGGACCGGTTTTCCGGTGGTGGCGCGAGCGCGGTGAGCGGCGGTGTCGTCTACGCCGGAGGCGGGACGGCACAGCAGCGGGACGCGGGTGTCGACGATTCCGTCGACGCGATGTACGACTACCTGCGGCTCGAGGTCGGCGACGTCGTCTCCGAGGAGACCCTGCGGCGGTTCTGCGTGGGCAGTACGGAGATGATCACCTGGCTGGAGGGCAACGGTGTCCCCTTCGAGGGGAGTCTGTGTCCGTACAAGACGTCGTATCCGAGCGACGCGCACTATCTGTACTACTCGGGCAGTGAGGCGGCGGGCGGTTTCCGTGACGCGGCCAAACCGGCGCCGCGCGGACATCGCGTCAAAGGCCCCGGCACTTCGGGAAAACTGCTGATGGCGCGGCTGGCCGGCGCCGTCCGGCGCCGCGGGATCCAGGTGCTGCCCCAGACCGCCGCCCGAAACCTCGTCGTGGACGCCGATGGGACCGTCACGGGCGTCGTCGTGTCCACCTTGCGGGACGCTCCCGCCCGGGCGCGGGCCGCGCACCGGAGACTGGCCGCATATGCCGCGAAACCGGGGATCTACGTGCCGTCGATGCGGAAGTCACTGCATCGGCGGGTGGAGCGGATCGAACGTCAGTACGGCCGTGAGCTGCGGATTTCGGCCTCACGCGGGGTGGTGCTCGCGGCGGGCGGGTTCATCGCGAACCGCGAGCTGGTGCGGGAGCACGCGCCCGCGTATCGCGGCGGGCTGGCGCTCGGGACGTCGGCGGACGACGGATCCGGCATCCGGCTCGGTGTCGAGGCGGGCGCGGCCACCGCGGAACTCGGGCGGATCTCCGCCTGGCGGTTCATCACCCCGCCCTCGGCGTTCCTCGGCGGTCTGCTCGTGGACAAGATGGGCGGGCGGATCATCGACGAATCGCGCTACGGCGCCGCCGTCGGCGAACGCATGATCACCGGGCACGAGGGGCGCGGCTGGCTGCTGGTCGACGACGCCATCGTGCGGGAGGTCCGGCGCGACGCGCGCGGGCAAAGCCAATGGTTCCAAGGTCTTCAGGTGCGCTACCTGCTGCGGCAACGGGTCGTCGCCGATTCGCTCGAAGGCGTCGCGCGCAAGGCCGGCATCGATCCGGATGGGCTGGCCGCCAGTGTCGAGGCCGCCCGTTCCGGTGCCGATCCGACGGGCAAGCCCGCGGAGTTCGCGCGGCCGCTGGACCGGCCGCCGTACTCGCTGATCGACGTCTCGATCCGGCCCACCATCGGTTATCCGTGTCCGATGCTGACGCTGGGCGGTCTGGTCGTCGACGAGGAGACCGGCGCCGTCCGGGCCGGCTCCGGTGTTCCGATTCGCGGGCTGTACGCGGCGGGGCGGACCGCGGTGGGAATCTGTTCCAGGTCCTATGTGAGCGGTCTGTCGCTGGCCGATTGCGTGTTTTCCGGGCGCCGTGCCGGAGCGCACAGTGCGCTCGACCGGGGATCGGTCGACAAAAACGAGAACGTGTTCTAGTCTTGGCTTCGGTTCACGGTCGATGGCGAGAGAGGGAACGCATATGAGCGAGCACGCCGCGCAGGACGTGATCGCGGGGATCCGGGAGCTCCTGCCGGTCCTGCGGGAGCGGGCGCAGGAGGCGGAGGACGCCCGGCGCATTCCCGAGGAGTCCGTCAAATCCCTGCAGGAGACCGGGTTCTTCAAACTCTTGCAGCCCAAGACGTTCGGTGGCCTCGAAGCCGACCCGGTGAGCTTCTACACTGCCGTCAAACTCGTCGCGAGCGCGTGCGGGTCCACCGGCTGGGTCGCCTCCATCCTCGGCGTCCATCCGTGGCACCTCGGCCTGTTCGAGGCGCAGGCGCAACAGGACGTCTGGGGCGACGACCCGGACGTCCGCATCTCCTCGTCGTACGCGCCGATGGGCAAGGCGGACGTCGTCGACGGCGGCTACCGGCTCAGCGGGCGCTGGAGTTTCTCCTCCGGCTGCGACCACGCGACCTGGGTGCTGCTCGGCGGGCCGGTCTTCGAAGACGGCAAGCCCGTCGACTTCTGCACCTACCTGGTGCCGATCGCCGACTACACGATCGAAGACGTCTGGGACACCGTGGGCCTGCGCGGTACCGGGTCCAACGACATCATCGTGAACGACGTCTTCGTCCCGGAGCACCGCGCGCTCAGCTTCATCGCGACATCGAAGTGCAAGACGCCGGGCCAGGAGATCAACCCCGGGCCGTTGTACAAACTTCCCTACGGATCGGTGCATCCGAGCACGATCACCGCGCCCATCATCGGGATGGCGCAGGGCGCCTACGACGCGCACGTCGAGTACCAGGGCAAACGGGTCCGTGCGGCGTACGCGGGCGAACAGTCCAAAGAGGACCCGTTCGCGAAGGTGCGGATCGCCGAGGCGGCGAGCGAGATCGACGCGGCCTGGCTGCAGCTGACGCACAACATCGACGAGCTGTACCAGTTGGCGTGCCGGGGCGAGAAGCTTCCGTTCCCCACGCGGCTGCGGGTGCGCCGCGACCAGGTCCGCGGCACCGAACGCGCGATCTTCGCGATCGACCGGCTCTTCGAGAACTCCGGTGGCCGCGCCCTGCGGGCCGGAACCCCGATCCAGCGATTCTGGCGCGACGCCCACGCCGGCCGCGTGCACGCGGCGAACGACGTCGAGCGCGCCTACGTCATGTTCGGAACCGGCGCCTTCGGGCTGCCCGTCGAGAATGCGATGGTCTGATGGCCGAAGGCAAGTACGTCACCATCCAAGGTGGACTGAAGCTGCACTATCACGAGGCAGGCGGGGAAAATCCGGAGACGGTGATCCTCCTGCACGGTGGTGGCCCCGGCGCGTCGGCGTGGAGCAACTTCGGACGGAACCTGCCGGTGTTCGCCAAGAACTACCGCACCTTGGCCATCGACCAGCCGGGGTTCGGCCGGTCGGACAAGCCGACCGAGCATCCGCAGTACTTCCGCCACAGCGCGGACGCCGTCGTCGGGCTCATGGACGAGCTCGGCGTCGAGCGCGCGCACTTCGTCGGCAACTCACTCGGTGGGGGGACCTCCGTGCGGCTCGCGCTCGACCACCCGAAACGCGCCGGACGGCTCGTCTTGATGGGCCCCGGCGGGCTGAGCGTGAACCTGTTCGCCCCCGACCCCACCGAGGGCATCAAAAACCTGGGCCGGTTCAGTGCCCCGCCGGGCCCGAGCCGCGAGAAGCTCGAAGCCTTCCTGCGGATCATGGTGCACGACCAGTCCCTGATCACCGACGAACTGATCGACGAGCGGTTCGCCGCCGCGAGCGCGCCCGAGTCGCTGGCCGCGATGAAGGCGATGGGGAAGTCGTTCGCCCAGCCCGACACCTACGAGGAGGGCATGCTGTGGCGTGAGGCGCATCGCCTTCGTCAGCGGGTGCTGCTCATCTGGGGCCGGGAGGACCGGGTCAACCCGCTCGACGGCGCCCTGCTCGCGCTGAAGACGATCCCGCGCGCCCAGCTGCACGTGTTCGGCGGCTGCGGGCACTGGGCGCAGCTGGAGAAGTTCGGCGAATTCAACCGGCTGGCACTCGACTTCCTGGGAGCCTCCTGATGGGTATCCGTTCGCTCGCCTACCTTCGCATCGAAGCCACCGACATGGCCGCGTGGCGCGAATACGGGCTGAAGGTCCTCGGCATGGTGGAGGGCTCCGGCACGAATTCCGAGGCGCTCTACCTGCGCATGGACGATTTCCCGGCGCGGCTGGTGATCTTCCCCGGGGAACGTGACCGGCTCGCGCAGGCGGGCTGGGAGGTCGCCAACGCCGGCGAACTCGACGAGATCCGGGCCTCGCTCGACGCGCACTCGGTGCCGTACAAGGAAGGAACGCCGGATCAGCTCGCCGATCGGCGGGTCGACGGCCTGGTGTCCTTTGAGGACCCGTCGGGCAACACACTCGAAGTCTTCCACGGGGTCGCGCTGCAGCATCGGCGCGTGGTGAGCCCGTATGGCCACAGGTTCGTCACCGGTGAGCAAGGGCTCGGGCACGTCGTCCTGTCCACGAACGACGATGAGGCGTCGCTGCGCTTCTACCGTGATGTTCTCGGCTTCCGCCTGCGGGACTCGATGAAGCTGCCACCGCAGATGGTCGGCAGGCCCGCCGACGGCGCGCCCGCGTGGCTGCGGTTCTTCGGCTGCAACCCGCGTCACCACAGTCTCGCGTTCCTCCCGATGCCGACCCCGAGCGGCATCGTGCACCTGATGGTCGAAGTGGAGAACACCGACGACGTCGGGCTCTGCCTCGACCGGGCCATCCGCCGCAAGGTGCCGATGTCGGCCACCCTGGGGCGGCACGTCAACGATCTGATGCTCTCGTTCTACATGAAGACCCCCGGCGGATTCGACGTCGAATACGGCTGCGAGGGAAGGCAAGTGGACGACGAGAGCTGGATCGCCCGAGAGAGCACGGCGGTTTCCCTGTGGGGACACGACTTTTCCGTCGGCGCACGTCGAGTGTCAGGGCAGTCGTGACCCCGGTGACGGACGTCGGAGCGGAGATCGACGCTGCCCGGTTCCGGATGGTGCTGGGGCATTTCTGCACCGGCGTCGCCGTGGTGACCGGACACGACGGCAAGGCGCCGGTGGGGTTCGCGTGCCAGTCGTTCGCGGCGTTGTCGCTCGACCCGCCGCTGGTACTGTTCTGTCCCGCCAAGACTTCCCGGACCTGGGCGGTGCTCGCCGAGTCCGGCCGGTTCGCGGTCAACGTCCTTTCCGAGGATCAGCAGGACGTCAGCGCGGTGTTCGGCGCGCGGGGCGCGGACAAGTTCGCCTCGATCGACTGGACCCCCGCCCCATCCGGCTCCCCTCTGCTGACCGGGGCGCTGACCTGGATCGACTGCGCGCTCGAAGCCGTGCACGAGGCGGGTGACCACTATGTCGTCGTCGGCCGGGTCACCGCGCTCGGAGAACCCTCCGATGCCCGGCCGCTGCTGTTCCATCGCGGCCGGTACACGGTGACCGAGCCGGTGACCGACGACCTCGCGGCACTCATGCCCTGGCCGCGTCCCGACGATTGGCTCTGATCGGCTCGCCCGCGTCGTGCAGGCTGCGCAACGCGAGTTTGTAGGACTCGGTGAGCCCCGTCTCGTGGTACGGAACCCCGATCTCTTCGCAGTACCGCTGGACGATGGGCCGGGCGCGGCGCAGGGCCGGTGACGGCATACTAGGGAAGAGATGGTGCTCGATCTGGTAGTTGAGCCCGCCGAGCGCGACGTCGACGACCCGGCCGCCGCGGACGTTGCGTGACGTGAGGACCTGCTTGCGGAGGAAGTCGAGCTCGGTGTCACCGGACAGGATCGGCATCCCCTTGTGGTTCGGCGCGAAAATCGATCCCATGTAGACACCCCACAGTGCTTTGTGGACGATGAAGAAGACCAGCGCCTTGCCGGGGGAGAGCACGACGAGCAGCGCGCTGAAGTAGAGCGCGAAATGCGCCAGCAGCAACGCCGCTTCCAGTCGGCGCGCCCGGAGGCCCGGCTTCGCGACCGCGCGCAGACCCGAGAAGTGCAGGTTGAGACCTTCGAGCGTGAGCAGCGGGAAGAACAGGAACGCCTGATAGCGGCCGATGAATCGCGGGACACCCTTGCTGGCCCTCGCCTGATCCTTCGACCACACGAGGATGTCCGGATCGACGTCGGGATCGAGATCCTCGTGATTCGGGTTGGCGTGGTGGCGGGTGTGCTTGTCCATCCACCAGCCGTAACTCATGCCGACTCCGAGGTTGCCCGCGATCCGGCCGGCGATCTCACTCGGGCGGCGGGTCCGGAACACCTGGCGGTGCGCGAGATCGTGCGACAGCAGCGCGATCTGGCCGAACATCACCGCTTGGAACGCGGCGATCGCCAGTTGCCACCAGGAGTCGCCGATCGCGAAGAACGCGACCCAGCCGGAGACGAAGAGGGTGGCGACCAGGCCGATGCGGAAGACGTAGTAGCCGGGGCGGCGGTCGAGCAGGCCCGCTGCGCTGATGCGCCGGGAGAGGCGGGCGAAGTCGCTGCCCGTGCGGAGGTTTGCGGTCACCCTGGTGAGTCTGGTCGGGGGCGGCGGCGGGGTGAATGCGGTAAGCAGGTGGGTGGGGGCGGGGGCTGGCCCTACCCTCGGGTTCGGTCGGAGGGATGTCCATGAAGGAATTGGGACGTCCAGCGTCCCAATTCCTTCATGGACGATCACTTCTCGACATGACAGGGACATTCGTGCAGGCGAAGGACCGATAGTTGTCGGTGGTCTGGCGCATGGTGGCCGGGTGCGAAGAGGAACTTGGGCGACTGACCCCTTGATCACCTGCCCCGATCGACTGGAAGTGGTCCGCGCGGCCGACCTCGAAGAGATCGGTGTGCCCCGCAGGACCATTTCCCGGCGGTGTGCTCCGGGCGGTCCATGGCGAGCGCTGCTGCCCGGAATCGTGTTGTTGGGCAACGGTGTCCCCACCGACGAGCAGCGCGGCCGCGCGGCCTTGCTCCACGGCCGGACGGACGCGGTACTGACCGGGACGTACGCACTTCGCCGACATGGCCTCGAAAAACTCCCCGGTGAAGAGGAGGTGCATGTCCTCATTCCCGCGAGCCGCGACATCACCGACGTGGGATTCGTGCACGTCGAGCGCACCACCCGCCTGCCGCGACCGCATCTTCGAGGTGGTCTCCCGGTGGCGCCGGTACCCCGCGCCGTCATCGACTCCGCACGACGGCTCACCAGCGAAGACGAGGTCCAGACGATGATGGCCGAAGCCGTCCAACGCCGATTCTGCACTCCGGAAATGCTCGCCGACGAACTCGACCGAGGCCGCACGACCGGAACCGCCATGCCGAGACGAGCGCTCACCCCGCTCCTCGCCGGAGCCAAATCGGTCGCCGAGGCCGACGCCTGGCGCCTCTGGCGAAGATCCGGTCTCCCAGCAGGCCGGTGGAATGTCCCGATCTACGACGTCCACGGCCGCTACATCGCCACGCCGGACTTCTGGTGCGACGAACTCGCCCTGGCGTGGGAGATCGATTCGTACCGCTACCACACGAGCTTCGACGACTACCGCGCCACCGTCGCCCGCAACGCCCGGTATGTGGCAGCCGGGATCGTCGTGCTGCAGACACTCCCCTCCCGGCTGCGTACTGAGCCCGGCAAGGTGGCAGACGAGCTACAGGCCGCGTTTCGCACGGCCCAAGCCCGCCCGCGGCCGAATGTCCTGCTCAAGCGGGTCGCTTAAGGGGCATGGCTCAGGCTCCGGCGGCCGCCGCACGGGCCGCATCGAACGGAGTCCGGTCGAAAATGATCCGCAGCTCCACGATCTTTCCCTCCCGCACGGTCAGCATCTCGGCGCCAGGCGCGCTGGCCACCGGGATGGTCGCCGTGTCGTACATCAGCAACGCGGTCGTCTCGTCCCCGAACGCCGCGAGCAGGCTCGACCCGGTCAGGATCTGGGTGAACGGCCCCATGAACCCGCGAAACGCCTCCGCGCCTTCAAGGCGTCCGGACGGTGCGTGGCAGACGATGTCGTCGGCCACGTAGGTCATCGCCTTTTCGAAGTTCTTGCCGGTCCAGGCCTGGTGGTAGGAGAGCGCGACGTCCAAAGCTGGGCTGGTCATGACGGTTCCTTTCGTCGACTTTCACGAGGTTGGACACCACCGCCGCCTGAAACGGAACGGTGCGCCGCGAAAAAGGTCGTGACAAGATCGGCCCGTGGGCACCACGGCACCGGACGAGCACGCGTTTCGCGAGCTCACCAGCACTTATCGTCACGAGCTGCACCTGCACTGTTACCGTATCCTCGGTTCGCTCACCGACGCCGAGGACGCCGTCCAGGAGACGCTGCTCGCCGCCTGGCGCGGCCTCGACACCTTCGAAGGGCGCTCCTCGCTCCGTACCTGGCTGTACCGCATCGCCACCAACCGTTGCTTGAACGTCCTGCGTGACACGGGCCGCCGTCGTCCACCCGAGCCGGTGCCGCCGTTCGACCCGCCGGAGCCGAGCCGTCGCGGCGAGGTCACCTGGCTGGAGGCCTACCCGGACGAGCTCCTCAAGGACAGCGAGCCCGGCCCCGAAGCGCGCTACAGCACCCGGGAGGCCGTCGAGCTCGCGTTCATCACCGGCCTCCAGCTCCTCCCGCCGAGGCAGGCCGCCACGCTCGTGCTGCGGGACGTCCTTTGCTTCCCGGCCGGCGAGGTCGCGAGCATGCTGGGTACCACCGAGACCGCGATCAAGGGCATGCTTCAACGGGCCCGCGCCTCACTCGACAAGCATCGAGCCCGCGCGGCGCACCGTCCGTCGGCGCAGGAGCGCGCGCTGACCAGGCGGTTCGCCGACGCGTTCACCGAGGGGGACCTCGACGGCGTCCTCCGCCTGCTGACCGACGACGTCTGGCTCGCCATGCCGCCCGCGCCGCACGAGTACCACGGTCGCGACGCGATCGCCGGTTTCCTGCGCGTCACCATGGCCATTCCCGTCGAGGCTTTCACCATGACGCCGACGCGGGCGAACAACCAGCCCGCGTTCCAGTGCCGTCACGATGAGGAACCGGCGGGGCTGATGGTGCTTACTCTGGACGGGGAACGGATTCGGGGCATCACCCGGTTCCTGGATCAGAAGTAGGCCGCCAGGCGACCGCAAAGCGCGTCGATGTCCACGACCGGTGCGCCTGTCCATGAAGGACCGTCCAACCAGTCGACCTCCGCGGGTGTTCCCCGAGGCCGCGCGAAAACGTGCTGATGGAAATGCGCGACGCTGCGTCCCGCGATGGCGGAGAACACGTGCTCGGGAGTCAGCTCCGCCCGCAGCCCGCGCGCCGCGCACCAAGCCGCTCGCGAAACCGCCGAGACCTCGTCCGGCGTGAGCTCGTCGAACGCGGCCACGTGCCGCCGGGTCTCCACGAACAGATACCCGGGGAACCCGCCAGGGCGATGCGACACGATGACCGTGTCGTCCGCCCAGACGATGGGCCCCACCAGCGGGCCTTCGCCACGGTGCTTGGCACAGATCGCGCACTCCACCGGCTCACGATAACGGCGGCCGCACCCGCCCGAGATGCTCACCGGGTGATCCGAAAAGCCACGTCGCCCCGTGCGCCCGCTTGAAATAGCGGTGCGCCGGATGCTCCCAGGTGATCGCGATCCCGCCGTGCAGCTGGATCATCTCGCCCGCCACCGTCGCCAGCGCCTCCGAGCAATGCACCTTCGCCACCGCGGCCAGTCTGCTCGACTCCGGAGCCGCGTAGGCCGCCGAACGCGCGGTCTCCACCAAGACGTGCAGGTCCGCCATGCGATGCTTCAAAGCCTGGAATCCGCCGATCGGCCTGCCGAACTGGTGCCGTTGCCTGCTGTACTCCACCGTCAGCTCGAACGCCCGCGCCGCCGCCCCGGCCTGCTCGGCGGCGAGGACAGCGCACGCGACATCGCGCAGTGCGGTGAGATCGACCGGGCCGAGCAGCCGGGCAGGGGAGTGGTCGAAGGCCACGCGGGCCAGTCGCCGGGTCTCGTCCATCGCCGGGGTCCGCACGGCGCGGAAATCGGAGACCTCGTACAGTGAACCGTCGGCCATGACCAGCATGATCTCGGCCTCGTCGCCGTTGAGGACGTAATGCGCCTCACCATCCACAGTGGACTCGGTGACGTGGCAGGCAGGGACGGACCATCGGCCATCGGCATCGGCCCAGGCGACCGCGCCGACGACACCTTCGGCGAACCGGGGGAGCAGCCGTTCACAGGCCTCGGAGTCGCCGGTGGCCAGGACCGCGTGCACGGCGAGGACGGCCGAGCCGAGGAACGGGACGTCGGCGAGAACCCGGCCCAGTTCTTCGGCGACCACCTGCATTTCCGTCGTCCCGGCACCGAGGCCGCCGAACCGTTCGGGAACGGCCAGCGCCGCAACACCGATCTGTTCGCACAATTCCGGCCAGGGTTCCGCTTCCCGGTCCAGCAGTTTCCGGACGCTGTCCCGCAGCGCGTCCTGCTCGGCGGTGAAGGTCATGACAGCACCCGTTCCCGATGGAATCGCGGCGTGCCCCAGGCACCGGCCAGCGCGCGGACGCGGGTCAGCCGCAGCCCGAGTGCGTGTTCGGCGGTGTAGCCGATCGCGCCGTGCACCTGCAGTCCGGTCCGGGCGGCGAGGTGCGCCGCGTCGCCGCAGGCCACCTTGGCCGCGGAGACGTCACGCGGGTCCAGGGTGACGGCGGCGCCGAACAGCAGCGGCTCGGCCAGCGTGAGCGCGGTCGCGACGTCGGCGAGCAGATGCTTGATCGCCTGGTATCCGCCGATCTCCCGCCCGTATTGTCTACGTCGCGCGGCATACGCCACGGACGTGTCGAGCAGCCACCGTCCCGCGCCCAGGAGGTGCGCGGCCGTGGCCAGGCAGCCCAGCGCGAACGCGCGATCCACGTCGAGTGCCGTGCCGAGATCATCACCGGCCTTCGGCGCGAACAGCCGCCGTGAACCATCTACAGAGGACAGGAGAGGGCCTGGAGTGAACGCCCGCAGCCTGCCGTTCTCGACCGCGAGACGCGCGTCGGCGACGTCGGAGTCCAAGGCGTACGGCACCTGCGGCGCGAACGCCACCGACGCCAGCGTCTCGCCGGACGCGACCGAGGTCAGCAGTTCGTCGTCCAGCAAGGACGGCAGCACGGCCACGGTGTCGGTCCATGGGCCGGGAACGCAGTGGTAACCCAGCCGTTCGAAGGCGACGGCCAGATCGACCGGGGTGGCGCCGAGCCCGTCGTACTTTTCGGGGACCGCCAACGCGGTCACGCCGAGTTCCGCCAGCCGCCGCCAGATCTTGAGGCCCCGCCCCGGATCGCCCGCCGCCCAAGACCGGTTGGCCATGTCGGTGTCCAAACTCGACAGAAGGTCGTGCAAGCTGTGGGAGAACTGCTCTTGCTCTCCGGAGAGCGCGAACCTCATCGAGTCCCCTTCGGCAGGCCGAGCAGCCGTTCGGCGACGATGGACCGCTGGATCTGGTCGGTCCCGCCGTAGATCGGGCCCGCCAGCGAGAACAGCCATCCGTCGCTCCACCGGCCGCGGAGTTCGGCCTCGGGGCCCAGGATGTCGAGCGCGGTCTCGTGCAGGGCGACGTCGAGATGTGACCAGAACAGCTTGTTGACACTCGACTCGGGCCCGAGTTCGGCGCCGTCCGATAGGCGAGTGACCGTGCCGAGGGTGTACAGCTGGTAGGCCCGCGCGCCGATCCACGCGTCGGCGACCCGGTCGGCGGTGTGCGCCGGGCGTCCGGTATCGCGCCAGAGCGAGACCAGGCGGTCGGCCGCGGCGAGGAACCGGCCGGGACTGCGCAGGGACAGGCCGCGTTCGTTGTTCGCCGTCGTCATCGCGACCCGCCAGCCCTCGCCCGGTCCGCCGATCACATCCTCGTCGGGGACGAAGACGTCGTCGAAGAAGATCTCCGCGAACCCCGGCTCGCCGTCCAGCTGGGGGATCGGCCGGACGGTGACCCCGTCGGACCGCAGATCCACCATCAGATAGGTGAGTCCCTTGTGCCGTACCGAATCCGGATCACTGCGGAAGAGGCCGAAGGCCCGGTCGGCGTACGTCGCCCGTGAACTCCACGTCTTCTGCCCGCTGACCCGCCAGCCGCCGTCGCAGCGGGTCGCGGTGCTCCGCAGCGCGGCGATGTCGCTGCCCGCCTCGGGTTCCGACCAGGCCTGCGCCCAGACCTGCTCCGAGCGAGCCATTTTCGGCAGGACGCGGCGTTGCTGCTCTTCCGTGCCATGGGAGAACAGGGTGGGCGCGAGCATGAAGATGCCGTTCTGGTTGACCCGCAGCGGTGCTCCCGCCGCGTAGTACTCCTCCTCGAACAGCACCCACTCCAGAAGGCTCGCGCCCCGCCCGCCGAACTCGCGCGGCCACGAGACGACCGACCATCGGGCGTCGGCCAGTTTCGCCTCCCACTCTCGGTGCTGTGCGAAACCCTCGGCGGTGTCGAACGACTTCAGCGGTTCGACGGGAACGTTCGAGGCCAGCCAGGCGCGGGCTTCGTCCCGGAAGGCGAGCGTGCGTTCGTCGAGATCGAGATCCATCACGAGGTCCTGTTCGCGTCCCGCATCGAGCGCGCGTCCTGCCCGCCCAAGGAATCACCGCCGGACACTTCGGCGTTGTGCGCGTGCGCGAAGTGATGCAAGCCGAAGGCGGAGTCCATTCCGGACCGGAGTCCCATCAGGTCCTCGGCCTGGTTGACGGCCTTCTTGGCGAGTGCGAGACCCATCCGCGGCATCACGGCGATCTTCTCCGCCAGCGCCATCGTCTCGGTTTCGAGCTCGGCCCGTGCGACGACCCGGTTCAGCATGCCCCATTCCTTGGCCTGCTGTGCCGTGAACCGTTCGCCGGTGAACAGCACCTCCTTGGCCGCACGTGGACCGAGGACCCAGGGATGCGCGAAGTACTCCACGCCGGGAATTCCCATCCGGACCACGGGATCGGCGAAGAACGCGTCGTCGGAGGCGACGATCAGGTCGCACACCCACGCCAGCATGAGCGCGCCCGCGATGCACGCGCCCTGCACACTCGCGATGGTCGGTTTCGGGATCTCGCGCCACCGGCGGCACATGCCGAGGTAGACCTCCGACTCACGAGCGAATCGCTGGTCACCGCCCTCCGCACCGACATGGTCCCACCACAGCACGGCCTTGCGCTCGAAGGAGACGTCCACGTCGCGTTCCGGGGTCCCGATGTCGTGCCCGGCGGAGAAATGCTCACCGGCCCCGGCCAGCACGATCACCTTGACCTCGGGATCGTCCACGGCGCGGGTGAACGCCGCGTCGAGCGCGTAGGTCATCGCCGAGTTCTGCGCGTTCCGGTACTCCGGCCGGTTCATCGTGACGACGGCCACCGGCCCACGCCGCTCGTACTCGACGGTCATCCGTTCTCCTCCCGCAAAACGCGTTTCAGGACCTTCCCCGACAGAGTGCGCGGTAGCTCGGCCACGACGTCGACAAAGCGAGGAAGCTTGTAGTTGGCCAATTCACGCTCGCAGTACGTCAAGATGTCCTCTGTGGACAGGTCGGCGCCGGGTCGCAGCCTGACGAACGCCTTGCCGACCTCGCCGAGCCGCTCGTCGGGCACGCCGATGACGGCCGCTTCCGCGACACCCTCCAGCCGGCCGAGCACCTGCTCGACCTCGGCCGGGTAGACGTTGAATCCGCCACAGACGTACATGTCCTTGATCCGGTCGACGATCTTCAGGTAGCCGCGTTCGTTCAGCACCCCGACGTCACCGGTGTGCAGCCAGCCTTCGGCGTCGACGGCTTTCGCGGTGGCCCCGGGATCGTCGAGATAGCCGAGCATCACGTTCGGCCCGCGCAGCAGGACTTCGTCGTTCTCACCGAGTTTGACCTCGAACCCGGCCGTCGCCCGGCCGGAGAAGTTCGACACCAGTTCCGCGTCGTCCTCGGGACGGGACATGGTCGCGACGACGGCTTCCGTCAGCCCGTAGGCGGTGAGCACGGCGTCGAACCCCAGCTCCGACCGCATCCGCTCGACGAGCGGGACCGGCACCGGGGCGGCGCCGGTGACGGCGAGCCGCAGGCTGGACAGGTCGTGGTCCGCGCGTTCGGGCGCGTCCAGCAGCACCTGGTAGATCGTCGGCGCGCCGGGAAGCACGCTGACGCGCTCGGTTTCGATGAGCCGCAGGGTCTCCCGGACGTCGAAGGTGCGCTGCGGCAGGATGGCCGCGCCGCGCAGTACCGCGGCCAGGATGCCCGCCTTGTATCCGAAGGTGTGGAAGAACGGGTTGAGCACGAGATAGCGGTCGTTCTCGGTCAGGCCGCCGCATTCCGCCCAGGCCTCGGCGACGCTCAGTGCCTGTCGATGGCTGCTCATCGCGCCCTTGCTGCGGCCGGTGGTCCCCGAGGTGAACAGGATGTCGCTGATGTCGCCTGGTCGCGCCGGACTGACGAAATCGCCGTCAAGATCGGCCAGCGCGTCCCATTCCGTGACGCCGTCGACCGGGTCTTCGACGCCTTCGACGGGAATGCGCAGCACGGTCCCGGGGCGGGCCGGGCCGAGGTCCGCCAGTCTGTCCGTGCCGAGGAAGGCGCCGGTGATCGCGAGCGCGGAAACGCGTGCGCGGTCAAGGATGTCCAGGGTCTCGCGCGCGGTGAACCGGGTGTTGACCGGGACGAGCGTCGCGCCGGCGTACAGCGCGCCAAGTCCGGCGACGACCCAGTGCCAGGTGTTCGGGGAGCACAGCGCGACCCGTTCGTGGCCCTCGAAGAACCGGGCGGCCTGCCGCACGCGGCGCGCGAGTTCGGCATAGGTGAGCCGGACTTCGCCGTCGACGAGGGCTTCCAGTCCGGCGAAGCGGTCCGCGGCCCGGTCGAGCGCCGCCGGGATGGTTCCTTCGACCATTGAAGTCTCCCTAGCAAGTGCTTGGTAGGGTAGCCTACGCAGCAGGCTCTGGTTTGGCTAGAGGAGGCGTGCGTGACCCAGGACGGCTTTCGCGACCGTGTGCGCACCTGGCTGGCGGAGAACCTGCCGCCGGACTTGCGCGGCTTGGGCGGTCCGGGGCGGGAGCACGAGGCCTTCGACGAACGCGTGGAGTGGGAACGGCGGCTCGCGGCGGCGGGGTGGACCTGCGTCGGCTGGCCGGTCGAGTACGGCGGGCAGGGCGCGACGCTCGAACAACAGGTCGTCTTCCACGAGGAGTACGCGCAAGCGGGGGCGCCGGCGCGGGTGAGTCATCTGGCGCAGGAACTGCTGGGCCCGACCTTGATCACGTTCGGCACGCCGGAGCAGCGAAGCCGGTTCCTGCCGTCGATCGTGGCCGTGGAGGAACTGTGGTGCCAGGGCTATTCCGAGCCCGGTGCCGGTTCCGACCTCGCCGCGGTGTCGACCACCGCGACCCTCGATGGCGACGAATGGGTGCTGCGCGGCCAAAAAGTATGGACGTCGCTAGCTCAGGTGGCCGACTGGTGTTTCGTCCTCGCCCGCACCGAACCGGGCTCGAAACGCCATAAAGGACTGTCCTATTTGCTCGTTCCGATGCGGCAGCCCGGCGTCGAGGTCCGCCCGATCAAGCAGCTCACCGGAACGTCGGAGTTCAACGAGGTCTTCTTCGACGGTGCCCGCACCGCCAAGGATCTCGTCGTCGGGGAGCCGGGCGACGGCTGGCGGGTGGCGATGGGCACGCTCGCCTTCGAACGCGGGGTGGCGACGCTCGGGCAGCAGGTCGGATTCCGCCGGGAACTCGAAGAACTCACCAGGATCGCACCGGACGACCCGGCCATCGCCGAGCGGATCGACCGCGCCTGGGTCGGCCTGGAGGTCATGCGGGCGCACGCGATCCGCACCCTCGGCGACTCGTCACCGGGGGTGGCCGAAGTGTCCAAACTGGTCTGGGCGAATTGGCACCGGGAACTCGGTGAGCTGGCGATGCTCGTCCGCGGCGCCCGGGGCGTGCTGGCCGAAGACGGCCTCGACGCGTGGCAGCGGCTTTTCCTCTTCACCCGCGCCGACACCATCTACGGCGGCTCCAACGAAATCCAGCGCAACGTCATCGCCGAGCGGGTGCTCGGGCTTCCCCGGGAGGTACGACCTTGATTCCGCTTCCGAAGTATCCCGAAGGGGCGAACCTCCTGCGGAACAAGGTGGTCGTGGTGACCGCGGCGGCCGGGACCGGGATCGGGTCCGCGGTGGCGAAACGCGCGCTGGAGGAAGGCGCCCGCGTCGTGCTCAGCGACTGGCACGAACGGCGGCTCGCGGAAAAGGCGGCCGAACTCGGCGACGTCCACGCGATCGCTTGCGATGTGACACAGGAGGAGCAGATCCAGGCGCTCCTCGACGGCGCCGCCGAGCGTTACGGCCGGATCGACGTGCTGATCAACAACGCCGGTCTCGGCGGCACCAATTCCATAGTGGACATGGCCGACGACGAATGGGCACGGGTCATCGACGTGACCCTCAACGGCACGTTCCGCGCGACGAGAGCCGCGGTGAACCGGTTCATCGCCCAAGGCGGCGGCGGGGTGATCGTCAACAACGCTTCGGTGATCGGCTGGCGCGCGCAGGCGGGGCAGGCGCATTACGCGGCGGCGAAGGCGGGCGTCATGGCGCTCACCCGGTGCGCGGCCGTCGACGTCGCCGAACACGGCATCCGGGTCAACGCCGTCGCGCCGAGCCTGGCGATGCATCCGTTCCTCGCCAAGGTGACCAGCGAGGAGCTGCTCACCGAACTCACCGCGCGCGAGGTCTCGGGGAGGGCGGCGGAACCCTGGGAAGTGGCGAATGTGATGGTGTTCCTAGCCAGTGAGTACTCGTCGTACCTCACCGGCGAGGTCGTGTCCGTCAGTTCCCAGCATGCGTGAGGTAGCGATGAAGTCCAGTCCAGGGTCCCGCCGCGCCGAACTGCTCGCCCTCGCGGCGAAGCTGTTCGCGGAGCGCGGTTATGTCTCCACCACCGTGCGGGACATCGCGGACGCGGCCGGAATCCTTTCGGGCAGCCTCTACCACCATTTCGACTCGAAGGAGTCGATGGCCGACGAGATCCTCACCGGCTTCCTCGACGAACTCTTCGGCGCCTACGCCGAGATCGTCGCGGAAGGAAAGGGACCGAGGGAAACCCTCGAAGCCGTTGTCGTGGCGTCGTTCGAATCCATTCACCGCCGGCCCGCCGAGGTGGCGATCTACCAGGCCGAAGCGAAACACCTGATGCAGTTGCCGCGATTCGGCTACCTCGCCGATCGCAACACCGAATTCCGCGAACTGTGGAACGGGATCCTCACCGACGGCATCGCTGCGGGCGCCTTCCGCGAGGACCTCGACGTCGAACTCACCTACCGGTTCATCCGCGACACCGTCTGGGTGGCGGTGCGCTGGTACAACCCCGGCGGCACGCTCGGCGCGGACGACGTCGCGCGGCAATACCTCGGGATCCTGCTGGACGGAATCGCGACGAAGACAAGGAGGCGCCGTGGCCGTGTCGATGAGCCCTCGGCGGGAAAACGTATCTCGGGCTGAGGCATATGTGCTGGACGCGGTCCGGACCCCGGTCGGCAGGCGCGGGGGATCGCTCAGTGCCGTCCATTCCGCCGATCTCGGCGCCCACGTCATCCAGGCCGTCGTCGAGCGAGCGGGGGTCGAGGCCGATCTGGTCGACGACGTCATCCTCGGCTGCTGTGACACGCTCGGGCCGCAGTCCGGGAACATCGCGCGGACCGCGTGGCTCGCGGCGGGCTTCGGCCATCATGTGCCGGGCGTGACGATCGACCGCCAATGCGGTTCGAGCCAGCAGGCCGTGCACTTCGCGGCGCAGGCGGTGCTGTCCGGCACGATGGACCTCGTCCTCGCGGGCGGCGTGCAGAACATGAGCGCGATCCCGATCAGCGCGGCGATGCTGGCCGGACGGGAGTACGGCTTCGACGATCCCTTCTCCGGTTCGAAGGGCTGGCAGGAACGGTACGGCAGCGTCGAGGTCTCGCAGTTCCGCAGCGCCGACATGATCGCCGAGCACTGGGATCTGACCCGCGAGGCGATGGAGGAGTACGCCTTCCGCAGTCATCAGCGGGCGATCGCGGCCATCGACGAAGGCCGCTTCGCCGCCGAGATCGCGCCGTTCGCCGGTGCCGGCCTGGACGAGGGGCCCAGGCGCGACACCAGTCTGGAACGGATGGCCGGGCTGAAACCGCTGAGCGAGGGTTCGCGCATCACGGCGGCCGTGGCCAGTCAGATCTCGGACGGTGCCAGCGCGACCCTCATCGCGTCGGAGAAGTTCGTCGAGGAGCACGGTCTCACGCCCCGCGCGCGGATCCACCATCTTTCGGTGCGGGCGGCCGATCCGGTGTGGATGCTGACCGGGCCGATCCCGGCGACCGCGCACGCGCTGCGGAAAACCGGGCTGAGTATCGACGACATCGACCTGTTCGAGGTCAACGAGGCGTTCGCGAGCGTGGTTCTGGCGTGGATCGAGGAGATGGGCGCCGATCCCGAACGCGTCAACGTCAACGGCGGCGGTATCGCCCTCGGTCATCCCATCGGGGCGACCGGGACGAAACTGTTCGCGACCCTGCTGCACGAACTCGAACGGCGCGGCGGGCGATACGGGCTGCAGACGATGTGCGAAGGCGGCGGGACGGCGAACGTCACGATCATCGAGCGGCTCTGATACCCCACACGCCGAGCGCCAACGCGCTGAAACCCGCGCCCAGCAGGCAAACGCCGGTCCAGCCCGCGAAGGCGTAGACGATCGTGGAGCCGATGGCGCCCAGGCCGCTGCCGACCGAGTAGAAGATCATGTAGCCGCCGATCAGCCTGCTGCCGGCGTCCGGCCGGAGCGGGTAGATCAACGTCTGGCTCGTGACGTGCACGGCCTGGACGGCGAAATCGAGCAGGATCGCGCCCGCCGCCAGTGCCCAGAGCGATCCGCGCGTGAAACCCAGCGGCACCCACGACATCAGAAGGAGGCCCAGCGCCGTCCCGGTCGTCCACTGGGCCCGGCCGCGGTCCGCGAGCCGTCCGGCCGGCGCCGCCGCCAGCGCGCCCGCCGCGCCTGCCAGCCCGAAAGCGCCGATGACGGTATGCGAGTAGCCGTCTTCGGTGAGCGGTAAGGCGACGGAACTCCACAGGGTGCCGAACGCGGCGAAGATCAGCAGCGCGAGTGTCCCGCGCAGGCGGAAGACCGGCTCCCGGACGAAGAGGGACACCGTGGAACGCAGCAGCCGCCCGTAACGCAGCCGCTCTCGGGCGGGGACCGAGGCAGGCAGCACGCGGTACAGCACGATCGCGATCAGCACTGTCACACCGGCGGAGGAGAGGTACACGGCGCGCCAGCCCGCGACGTCGGCCAGCGCGCCCGACACCGTGCGCGCGAGCAGGATCCCGAGCACCACGCCGGTCGTCACGAGCCCGACCACGCGCCCGCGTCCGGCGGGAGCGGCCAGTGACGCGGCGAACGCGACGAGGATCTGCGTGACGACCGCGAGCACCCCGATCGCCGCCATCCCGGCGAGCAGGACCGCGCCGTTCGAGGCGGTCGCGGCGACCAGTTCGGCGACGGCCAGCGCCGTCAGCTGCCCGACGACGAGCCGACGGCGGTCGAGCAGGTCCCCGAGCGGGACCAGGAGGAACAGGCCGAGGCCGTAGCCGAGCTGGGTGAGCGTGACGATGGCCCCCACCGTCGACGCGGCGATACCGAGCTCGGCGCCCATGGTGACCAGCAGTGGCTGGGCGAAGTAGATCGTGGCGACGGCCGTCCCGGCGGCCACGGCGAACAGCAGGACGACTCCGCGGTGCACAGACCCTCCAAGCGGGTTCAAAGTGGTTTCAACTTGATACCACTGGGACGGTAGGGCACTCCGGTTGTAAGATGCAACCATGGTGAAGAGGACGACGTTCGACGAAGCTTCGTGCCCGGTGGCGCGTTCGGTCGACACGATCGGCGACTGGTGGTCACTGCTGATCGTGCGCGACGCCTTCGACGGCGTCCGCCGGTTCGGTGAGTTCCAGCGCGGTTTGGGCGTCGCGAAGAACATCCTGTCCGCCCGGCTTCGCGCGCTCGTCGCGCACGGCGTGCTCGACGTGGTCCCGGCTTCGGACGGGAGCACCTACCGCGAATACGTCCTGACGGCGAAAGGACGGGACCTGTTCCCGGTGATCGTCGCGTTGCGACAGTGGGGCGAGGCGCATTTCTTCGCCGCGGACGAACCTCGTTCGGAATTGGTGGACCGCGACGGACGGCGTCCGCTGCGGGCGCTCGAGGTCCACGCCTCCGACGGACGCGTCGTCGGGCCGGAAGACACGGTGGTCCTGAAAGTGCCCTCGTGAATGGTGTTGACGTTTATCGAGGGGAAAGACAAATGTGGCGTGTTCCGTGCCCTATCGCGACTCGAATGGTGTCCCGGATGACGGCCGAGCGGTGACCGATTCTGACCGGTGTGTGGAAATAGGGACACTCAACGTCTCTGCCCATGCCCTGTAGGGGGATGCCACGTTTGCCTTATCTCTCAGAAGAACCGTTATTACCACCAACAAGAACAGAAGGGGCCCTCACAGGTGAGTCAAAGCCTGGAAGGGCCCCGCCTGCTGCGGAGAGCCGGAATGCGAGACCCGACGGTGCCCGAATCACCATCGGTCCCGGTTTTCCCGGCGTCCCCAAGGGGTGGCGGTGGGCGCGGAGGCCCAGCGACCCACCGCCACCTGGTGGGACCGCGGCCGCCGCGCGCGGCCCCGGTCCTCCTCGCGTACCCGGGTCACCCGGCGGGAACGCGAGCCCAGGGCATCTCTTCCTGCGCGGGAACGGCCGCGGTCGGCGTCTCCGACAGGAAGTCCCGCTCGAACGGGGCCAGGATGTCCTCGCCGATGCTCGCCGCTCCGGCGAACGACGGCTCCGCGGGAGCGGGCGTGGGGAACACCGGCTCGGGCACCGGCAGCCGCCGGTCGAGTTCGGCGGTCCAGTGGATCATCGCCTTCGGCCGGTCCCAGCCCGCCGCGCCGATGAGCCTGCCGTCGCGGACGAAACCGGTGACCCCGTCGGAAAGTTCGATCGTGTCCTTGCCGAGCGATGGCATCCCGACGGTTTGCAGCCGCGCGTCGTACAGCGACGACCAGGCGCGGGGGAGCGGGGTGTACGGCCGCGCGTTGCCCCGGCCCAGCATCAGGCTTTCCGCCGCCGCCCGCCCGGATTCGACGCCGTTCATCCAGTGCTCGACCCGGCGCGGGGTCTCGTCGATCCGCAGGTTCGGCCATTTCGCGATGTCACCGGCGACCACGACGTCTTCCGCCCCGACGGCGAACAGCGTGGATTCGCACAGGACACCGTCGTCGATGGTCAGTCCCGAGCCGCGCATCCAATCGACGGCGGGCACGCTGCCGATCGACAGCACCACGCAACTGGCGACCAGGAACTGGTTGTTGGTCAGGTGCAGCCCGACCGTCTCCTTGGTACTGATCCAGTTCCGCACCTCGGTGTTCATCGCCAGTTTGGCGCGATGGTGCTGATGCTCCTTCGTCAGCGCGTTCGCGATCCGCTCCCCGAAGCGGTGCAACGGCGCCTTCGCGTGGCCGATGAGGGTGACGTCGCGGCCCATGTACCGCATCGAAGCGGCGAACTCGTTCCCGATCAGGCCGCTGCCGATCACCACGACGGATTTGTTGCTGTTCCCCAAGGCCCGCCGGACGGCGAGGGAGTCCTCCACCGTGCGCAGCACCCGGACGCGGGGGTCGTGGCGCGGTGAGCCGGGAAGATGCCGGGGATAGACCCCGGTCGCGAGGATCAGGCCGTCGTACCAAAGGGATTCCCCGCCAGGCAGGTACACCGTGCGTTCCTTGGTGTCGAGCCAGGTCGCACGGGTGCCGAGTCGCCAGTGGACATCCAGGTCGAGGTAGGGCTCCAGACTCGCCGCCACCGGTTTCACCCCGCCGGTGATGAGTTCCTTCGAAACCATCGGCCGGTGGTACGGCTTCCGCGGCTCATCACCGACCAGCACGATCTCGCCGTCGAAACCGAGTTCTCGCAGGCGTTCCGCGGAGCGGAAGCCGGCGACGCCCGCGCCGACGATGACGATCCGATCTCCGTCACTCATCGTCGTACGCCCCTTCTCCCTTGACTCTGATGGCCTGTTTGGGGCAGAGCCGGGCGGCGGAAATGGCCTGATCCAGACCGTCCCGGTCGACCATCCGGCGGATGCGGAGCTTGCCGTCCGGTCCGATCTTGAACGTGGCGGGCGCTTCCATCTCGCAGAAGCCGAAGATCTCGCACCGCTCGTTGTCGACGCTGACGCGAGTGCCGCGCCGTACGCTTCCGAAGATCATTTTTTCGTTTCTCCAAGTCTTTTCGCGGCCGCTAGACCAGTTCCTCGACCAGGCCCAGTCGTTCGAGGTACCGGGTGGGCGTGAACCGCAGCGCGGTCAGCAGTACTGCGGGGACCAGCAGCGTGATCCCGCCGAACCACAGCAGGCCGAGATGTCCGTTGGCCATGGCACCGAAGAACGAATGCAGCGCCGTGATCGCGACCGCCGGATAGGCGAGCCGGTGGATCCACAGAAAGCGCCGGTAGGAACTGAAGCGGCTGATCCCGCCGGTCAGCGCCACGGCGATCATGACCTCGAGCCCGACGACGCCGAGTTCGTGCCGCGCCAGCGTGCCCGGCAGGAGCGGAATCGAGATCTGCGCCAGGGTGAAACCGTCGGGCAGGAACAGGAACGACATCGCGTGCACGACACCGAACGACAGGGTCAGGATCCCGAGCACCATATGCGAGTTGCGCAGCGCTTTGCGCCCGGTCAGCGACTTGATCCAGCCGGTCGCGGTGAACACGCCCCAGCACAGGGTGAGACACATGAAGCCGTACGAGATCCGGGCGGAGGTCTGTGCCATGCCCTTGATGCCGGGGTCGGTGTCCGTTTTCTGGGTCAGGACGATCACCACCTCGGACCACTGGTCAACCATTGATCTCTCCTGGGGCACTGGGAACCGGTTCTGGTTCGGTTGCGGCCGCGCGTTCGCGGGTCCGGGTGTTCTTGCTGCGCAGGGTCCGGATGGCGAAGAAGAGCCCGCCGCCGAGCGCCACCGCGAGCACCAGGCCGAGGGCGAACTCTCCGAAACCGACGTCCATGGCGGCGTTGGCCGTGTTCGACTGCGGTACCGGCGCTTCCGGCATCAGCGACTGGTCGACCACGCCGGTGCTCTCCAGCAGGGTCATGTGCCGCAGCACCGCCTGGTTGGCCGTGGTGGCGTAGTCGCGGACGACGTCGTTGCGGGTACCGGCCCTGATCTGCGCGATGATGGGGAAAAGCACACCGTGCGCGTAGCGGAGCCGGTTGGCGAAGATCCGGTCGAACTCGCTGTCGTCGCGGGCGGCCTTCATCTCGCCGAGCCACGCCGACTGCTGATCCGAAGGCTCGCGCGGCAGGGCGATGCCGAAGCGGTCGGCGATCGCGTGCGTCGCGGTGTCGAGCCTGCCGTGATCGATCATCAGCGCCCGGCCGACTTCGCGGGTCCGCCGGCTCTTTCCGCGTTCCTGCGCCCACATCCCGGCCGGCATTTCCCACAGCCCGGCCAATTTGACGTTCACGATCAGGTTCTTGTCCGCGGCGGTGAGCTCTTGGGCGTGCGCGTCGTCGACGGGGCCGAGCAGGGTCACCGAGGTGATCGTCAGCAGGACCAGCAGCAGACGGGAAAACCGGGAGAGGTCAGATGCCGAGGTCATCGGCCTGCCAGTTGTCCGCGGTGAGCAGCACTTTCGTGCCGTCGGGCTTGACGGGGAACCACGCGTCGTCGGCGCCTTGCCCGTCGGTGTTGCCGGGCATCGCGTCCTTGGCATAGCGATAGAGCGGCCAGCCCGCCAGCGTGACCTGATCGGTCCCGTCGTCCCTGGCCACGGTGCCGACCAGGGTGCGATCGATCCCGGTCACCACGAGATCGCCGCCCGCCTTGGCGGGAATCCAGGTCCGCGCGCAGGTGCCGGTGCAATTCGATCGGGGCGGGTTCACCGTGTCCTTGTCGTAGCGGTAAAGGGTGAAGCCATTGGTGTCGGTGACCATCGGGCCGAGGTCGAACAGTTTCGCCGCCGTGAGACCGGGGGCTGGTTCGGCCGAGGGGTCGGGCATTCCCGGGATTTCCGCCGCGCCGGCGGCGGGGGCCGCGCCCGGAGTGCCGTTCGGTCCCGCGGTACCGGTGGTGCAGGCCGCGATCGACGCGATCGCGGCCAACGTGAGGGTCAGAGGTATGACCGAGCGTGACACGGGGTTCACGGAAATCCTCCTGTCGGGGCCAGAGGAGAACGCCATCGCCGCGGGGCGATGGTGTGGAGGCGCGTTGAACTCCACTGTGGACAGTGGGGATCCACGGTGGTATCGGCGGTGCGGGGGACAGCGCCGGGTCGGGGTCTTCGGTAGGGGATACGGTCACGAGTGGAGAACGGTTCAAAAAACTTTCCACCGTGCCAGAACCGGGGCGGACCGGTTTTGGTGCTGGACTTATCGCCCTCGGGCACACAAAGATGTGCCGCGTGGGACGCCACTCTCGGATACTGCAGCCAATAGTCGATCATGAACCCGCTTCGAACGGGCATGACGACCTCATCAGGGCGTTGTACCAGGAGTTCGGCTCGAGCCTGATGGCGTTCGTGCTGAAGCTGACCGGCCACGATCGCCAGTGGGCCGAGGACGTGGTCCAGGAGACGCTCATCAAGGCGTGGCGCAATGCCGGCAAACTGGACCGGCAGCCGGAAATGCTGCGCGCCTGGCTGTTCACCGTGGCCAGGCGCATCGTCATCGACGGCTGGCGGAGCCGGAGCGCCCGCCCTCAAGAGGTGGAGGAACTGGAGTCGGATTCGATCGGCGTACCGGACGAGTCGGAGAAGACGCTCGCGGCCATGATCGTTTACGAGGCCCTGCGCAATCTTTCCCCGGAGCAACGAGAAGCCGTCCAGCAGACCTATCTGCGTGACCGCACCGTGAACGAGGTCGCGGCGACGCTGGGGGTTCCGCCGGGTACGGTGAAATCGCGGATCCACCATGCCGTGCGCGCGTTGCGCAGGGCGCTGCAGGAGCGGGGGTGAGCGAGGTGTCCGGAGCGCCGCACACGGATATCGCCGCCTACGTGCTGGGCGTCCTCGGCGAAGAGGACCACGCCAGGTTCGAGGCGCATCTGCTGGAGTGCCCCGAGTGCCAGGTCGAGCTGGTGGAGATGTACCACCTGCCCGACATCCTGGACATGGTGAAGAAGAGCTGGCCGGACCCACCCGTGAAGGGCCCCGGGCCGCGGGTGTTGCGGATGCTGCTCGCGGACGCCGCCAAGGCGGGCCGCCGTCGCAAGATCATCCGGCTCGCCACGGCCGCCGCCGCTCTCGTGCTGATCGTCGGCGGACCGCTCACCGTCCTTTCGGTCACCGACCGTGAACCGGTCATCACGCAGGCCGCGCCCAGCGTTGTCACTTCGGTGCCGACCTCGACGCCGCCGCGGGAGACCGGTCCGGACGGCGGCGCCGCCCCCTTCGGCTGGTCCGAGGCGGGCAACGCGGTCGCCGCCGAGGTCACGGTCCAGGAGAAGGAATGGGGCAGCGCGGTCGAACTCGAACTGCGCGGCCTCACCGGGCCGATGACGTGCCAGCTTTTCGCCTACTCCCACGGCGGAGACGCCTACGTCGTCAACAACTGGAGCGTGCCGTCCAAGGGATACGGCGTTCCCGGTTCCCCGGACCCCCTCGTCGTCACCGGTTCGACGGCGTTGCAGAAGGCCGACATCGAACGCTTCGAAGTCCACAAGCAGGACGGCACCGTCCTGGCCATCGTGCGCCGATAGCTTTATAACGGAACGATAACGGCGAGATCGCGTTTTGAACCGTCCTCCGGGTGGAGCCGTATTTCTCAGTAGCCGGATCTGGATCGGCGGGCGGACAGCGGGTCCGCCGCGAATTCGGTAATCGGCGTATTCGACAAATGCGTGGCTCATGACTGGGCTCCCATGCTTTTTAGGGTGCCTGGAAACGAATGAGGTGAGCAAGTCAATGACACGAAATCAAGGGCGCCATCGTATCGCCCGCAGGACCAAGATCGCGACCGCGTTGCTGGGCCTGTCGATCGCGGTCGGTGGGCTGGTGGTGTCCACCACGACCGGCGACTCCGACAGCGCCGCCGCGGACGAGGTGGACAAGTCGCTCTTCGTGGACATCACCAAGGTGCGGCCGAACGTCGACAAGCCGGAGCCGGGGCGGAACGCGTCCACGGGCTCGTTCACCGTCGACTGCGGCAAGAACGAGAACGGGCACTTCAATCCCGACAACTTCATCGCGCAACCGGGAATCCGGAACGGAGCCCAGCATCTGCACGACTACGTCGGGAACCTTTCCACCAACGCGGATTCGGACAACGAGAGTCTCCTGGGTGCCGGCACCACCTGTGAAAACGGTGACGAGTCGGCGTACTTCTGGCCGGTGGTACGGATCGACACCGAAGAGGAGGGCGAGCAGAACCAGGCCGCGCTGGAGGAGCCGGACGCGGACAACGAACTCGCCGGCAACGACGGCGAGATCCAGCGTCCCGCGACCGTCGACATCACCTTCAAGGGCAACGCCCGGGAAAAGGTGAAGGAGATGCCGAAGTTCCTCCGAATCCTTTACGGTGACGCGAAAGCCACCGCGAACGGCCCCGTCAACGCGCGGAAGAGCTGGACCTGCACCGGCTCCGAGGACAGGCTTGTCAAGCAGTACCCGATCTGCCCCGAGGGCAGTGACGTCAAGCGGGTGCACACCTTCCCGAGCTGTCTCGACGGCAACGACATCGACAGTGAGAACCACCGGGACCACATCAAGTACCCGAACGAGAACGGCGAATGCGCGAACGGTCTGACCGCCGTCCCGGAGCTCACCGTCTCGCTGACCTACAAGATCCCGCGGGCGATCCAGATAGCCGGACAGTACAAAGTGGACTCCTTTCCCGAGGAGGACCACAACCCCTTCTCCGATCACGACGATTTCGCGAACGTGATGTCGGAGCAGATCATGGATCGCCTCGTCGATTGCGTCAACGGGGGCCGCAAGTGTCGCGAATGAATCGCTGACGACTGTTTACAGTGTGCCTATTGGCACGCTCATGTCCTTGTGTGCCAACGTGAATGCGCATGACAGAAACTTCATAGTGACCGGCGTCACGTAATATTCTTTCGCTGGAACAGGCGACAATGGCGGCTGATCGGGTTTATCGTTCAATTCAGAACAGCGCGCGAAGTCCACAACTCCAGCGGAGACTTCCCGAATTGATCGGGACTCAGGCGTCCTCGGCTCACTCCGACGGCCGGGGCGGTTCAACGGAAGCGAGAACCGGCGAACAGGAGGAAGATACTCCGGCCCGGCGGGTCCCCCCTTACACCTCACCCACCCGCCGGGCCGGCCTTACTCGGAAACCGATCGACACAACTGAAGAACGCTCCGCAAGCGTTTACCGGCCCTGACGGTGGGCTTCCCGAGGGAAGCTCACCCTCAGGGCTTTTTTCGGTAGGTTGGCGGCCATGGGTGAGCAGAAGGACCGCATGCTGCGCGGCGAGTTGTACCGGGACAACGATCCGGAACTGGTCGCGGACCGCAGGCGCGCGCAGGCGCTCGTCGACCGGTTCAACGGCACGGGTGCCGAGGAGACCGGTGAGCGGGACACGATCCTGCGCGAGCTGCTGGGAAAACTCGGCGAGGGATCCTGGATCATGCCGCGATTCCAATGTGACTACGGCTACCTGATCGAGATCGGCGCCAACAGTTTCCTCAACTACGACGCCATTCTGCTCGACTGCGCCCCGATCAAGATCGGCTCAGACTGCTCGATCGGCCCGCGTTGTCAGCTGCTGACCGCGCTGCATCCCATGGAAGACCACGAACTGCGACGAGCTCGCTGGGAGTCGTCCGCCCCGATCACCATCGGTGACAACGTCTGGTTCGGCGGTGGCGTCATCGTGTGCGCCGGGGTCACCATCGGAGACGACACCGTGGTGGGCGCGGGCAGCGTCGTCACGCGCGATCTGCCGTCGAAGGTGTTCGCCGCGGGCAACCCGGCGCGGGTCATCCGCGAGCTTTGAGCGGCCGGTTCACCGGATGGCGGGCGTGATGCGCGTGCGCCTGATGTGCTCGAACACCATCGACGTGCGCACGTCGGCCACTTCGGCCCGTTCGGTCAGTTTGTCGATGACGAAGGCGTAGAGGCTTTCGTTGTCGGGGACGGCGACGTGCAGGATGAAGTCCTCGGTCCCGGTCGTCACGTAGAGCCCGACGATGTCGGGGAGGGTGTTGACCCAGTTCCGGAACGCTTCGATGTTCCGCCGCGACGGCGGCCGCACCCGGACGGCGATGAGCGCCTGCACCCCGCGGCCGATCGACGGGAGATCCACGTCCAGCAGCGCGCCGCGGATGACGCCGCGTTCACGCAGGCCGCGGGTCCGGTCCAGCGCGGTGGTCGGCGAGACCCCCACCGCCGCGGCCACTTCGCGGTTCGTCTTCCGTGCGTCCGACTGCAATTCCGCCAGAATCGCCTGATCAAGTTCGTCCAACCGCGCCATGGGACACCTCCTGCCGTATTAAGTACGAACACGGTGGACTCTAGTCGTATACCCACCTAGCTTGGCCCTGTTCGTCCGTTGATGTGAGCAGGAGATCAGCTGAATGTCCGAGTACGGTACGGCCATCGGGTTCGCCCCCGAGGAGATCGATCCCACCACGTCCACTCGATCGGCCCGGTTGAAGTGGGTGGTCGTGGTCAACAGCGAGTTGCCGCCGGGGCGTGCGGTGAACGCGGCCGTCTGCACGGCCGTCGCCACCGCGAAGATCGTGACGGGGCTCCTCGGAGAAGACGCGTTCGACGCGGACGGAACGCGGTATTCGGGGCTGCCGTGGACCGGCTGCTCGATCCTGGTGGCCGACGCCGCGCGACTGCGGGCCATCCGGGCGAAGGCCGCGGCCTCGCCGGGGTGCCACGTCTCCGACATGCCCGCGATCGCGCAGCAGATCCGCGTCTACGCCGATTTCCTCGCGACGATGAAGGAGATCCCGACCGAGGAGATGGACTTCTGCGCGATCGGGATCGTCGGGCCGCGGAACCGGATCGACAAGCTCGTCGGGAAGCTGCCGCTGATGCCGTGACCAGGTGCCCGTTTAGTCCTCTACTTGCGTGCCGGACGGAGGTCACCGCTGTCACAGCCGCACCACCAGCCAGCCCGGCGGCGCGTGAAGGCTCCTTCCCTCAGTACATGAAGGCCCCCCTTCACTGCGCCTAGCGCCAGGAAGGGGTCCTTCATGTACTCAACAGCCGGCGGAGAAGGGTCCCGCAAGACTCACGGGCACGCCTGCTCAGCCTTCGAGGAGGTCGCGCAGCGCTTCGGTGAACTGGGCGGGGTTCCGTTGCGGTGCGAGATGGGCCCCGGGCATCTCGGTGAACGGCAGTCCCAGTTCCAGCGCGAGGATCTTCGCGGGCTGGTAGTGGTAGTGCCCTCGGCTGCCGACGCCCGTGACCGGGAAGATCTCGGTCTCGACCCTGCGCAACGTCCGCAGATCCGGCAGGTAGTCGAGGATCTCGGACAGCTCGCGGCCGAACAGCCGCTTCCAGTCCTCCTCGTTCGGCAGCCGGATCGCGCGCAGTTCGGGCAGCGCGGCGCCGGCGATACCGTCGGTGAACCGTTTGAACGCCCCCATCAGGTCGCCCGCCTGCGCGAGCCGGACCTGCGCGTTGGCCTCGTCGAGCCAGCCGAGCGCGTCCGGCAGCAGCTGGACGGCGGGGGGCTCGTGGGCGACCAGCACGCTCACCGCCTCCGGGTGGCGGGCGACGAGGTCGAGGCCGATGAGCGCGCCCGCGCTGGTCCCGAACACCAGCGCGGGCCCGCCACCGACATGCTGGAGGACGGCGTAGGCGTCATCGGCCTGCTTCGGGACGCTGACCGGGCCGGTGCTGGTGTCGGTGCTCCGGAAGTGACCGCGCCGGTCGTAGGTGACGACCGTGTAGTCCTCGGCGAGCAGCTTCGTCATCGCCCGGAAGGTGTCCGCCGAACCGAGCCCACCGGCGATCAGGAGCAGAAGCGGCCCTTCGCCGGTACTGCGGACGTACAGCTCACCGTCCTCGACCGGACAACGACTCTCCGAGATCATGGCCGAAGTCAAGCACAGCGCGCTCGCCCCGTTACCCGGAGCCCAGCCGCCGCAGGATGCCCGTCGCGTCGGCCACGATGGTCTCGATCAGCTCGCCGACGGCGGGCAGGTCGTCGAGCAGGCCGACGACCTGCCCGGACGCCAGCACCCCGGCGCTCCGGTCGCCCTCGACCAGTCCGGCGCGCAGCAGCATCGGCGTGTTGGCGGCCATCAGCACCTGCGACCAGGTCCGGTCGCCACCGCGTTTCATCCGCAGCCCTTCGGTGGCCAGCGAGCGCCACGACAGCCCGCTCAGCTTCCGGAACTTCGCGGCGTTGCGGACGGCCCTGGCCAGCCCGCGCACCGGCCCGGCGGATTCGAGCGCGTCGACCAGCTCCGTCCGGAGGACGCGATGCGGCATCCCGTCCACCTTGCGGGTGACGACGGTGCCGTTGAGATCACGGGTGAGATAAGCCTGTTTGATCTCCTCGGGGACGGTGCTTTCCTTCGTGAGGAGGAACCGGGTGCCCATGGCGACCCCGGCCGCCCCGTAGGCGAGCGCGGCGGCGAGCCCGCGGCCGTCGAAGAATCCGCCGGCCGCGACCACGGGGATGTCCACGGCGTCCAGCACCGACGGCAGCAGCAGGGTCGTCGCCACGCCGCCGGTGTGCCCGCCGCCTTCACCACCCTGCACGATGACGGCGTCCGCGCCCCAGCCCGCGACCTTCTCCGCGTGCCGCGCCGCGCCGACCGACGGGACGACGAGGACGCCGTTGTCCTTCAGCCGCGCGATCATGCCCTTCTTCGGCGCCAGCGCGAAGGAGGCGACGCGAACTTCCTCGGTGATGAGCAGGTCGACCCGGCGTGCGGCGTCTTCGGCGTCCGCGCGGAGATTGACGCCGAACGGCCGCGACGTGCGGCTCTTGACCTCCTTGATCGCGGCGGCCAGTTCGTCGTAGGTCATCGTCGCGGACGCGAGGATGCCCAGGCCGCCCGCCTCCGCCGTCGCGGAGACGAGCCGCGGCCCGGCGACCCAGCCCATGCCGGTCTGCACGATCGGATGCCGGATCCCGGCCAGTTCGGTCAGCGCGGTCTTCACGACGGGACTTCCTTGTCCCGCACCGACTTCGGATCCAGACTGTGCCGGATCAGCAGCAGCTCGGACTCGGTCGGGAGCCGGGATTCGGTGACGTCGTCGGTGCTCAGCGGGAACGACGTCGCGGCGACGACCTCGTCCACGGAGACCCCCGGGTGCACGGAGAGCAGCCGCGGCGCGTGGTCTTCGCCGCCGAAGTCCAGGACTCCGAGGTCGGTGACGACACGGTGGACGTCGTGATGCCGCAGCCCGGCCGCGCGGGCCCTGGCGTACCCGACGCCGGACACGACGTCGACCTGGTCGACGAAGACACGCTTGCTGTGGCGCGGAACCCAGTAGCTCGTGCGGTGATTGGCGGTGTTGCCCGGTCCGCCGCGTACGCCGAGAAGTTGTTTCTTCGGCCGGGAATGATCGCCGATCGCCGAGATGTTCTGGTTGCCCTCGCGGTCGATCTGGTTGGCGCCCATCACCACATGGCGTTTTCCGCGCGGTACCACGGTGTCGAGCACCTTGCGGAACGGTTGCCAGCCTTCGACGACGGCTTCGGACGTCATCAGATACGCCTCGCCGTCGGACAGCAGGATGTCCGGTTCGAAGGTCAGCCTGGCGAGCCGGGCGCCCAGTGACGGGACGAAACCCATGGGGCTCACCACGATCTCACCGTCACCGCGGAACAATTCGGCGCAGGCCACGACGGCGACCTCGGCGCGGGTGATGTCACTCATGCGGACGCCCCGAATCCGGCGACGGCCTTCTGGTAGTGCGCTTCGTCCCCGGAAAGGAACCTGTCGACGAAGACCCGCCAGGCGTCGGGATCCTTGGCCGCCTCGGCGTAGTGGCGCTGGAAACGTTCGTCCCGTCCGTAGTCCGGGACGGCGGTGGTGAAATGCGCGCCGTTCGGTGTCTCGGCGACGCCGGTGACGAGCATCCGGCTCAACAGCAGGCTTTGTACCGGTCCCGCTTCGGTGAGCTCGGCCGTGTCCACGATCTTTTCCGTTGACACGTAACACTTGTCGGCGGCCAGTGCGAACAGTTCGTCGAAGTAGGGATCCGGTCCGAGATACTGTGCGTTGCCCCGGGCGTCGGCGCGGTTGAGGTGGACGAAGGCCGCGTCGAGCTTGAGCGCGGGCACGGCGAGCAGTTCTTCGGCGTCGTCATAAGGGGAGCGCACCGTGCGCAAGGACGGGTTCAGGTCCATGACGCCGGAGCCGAGTCCGGCACGCGTCGGCAGGAAGGGAAGCCGTTGCGCCGCGGCGGAAAGGCCGGTGCCGAGGACGCCTTCGTCGTATTCGGTGACGGCGATCGTCCCTGATTCCCTGGCGCGGGAGAACCATGGGTCGTACGGGATCGAGTCGAGCGTGACGAACCCGAAGACCAGGTGTCCGATCTTACCCGCCGAGGCCAGCAGCCCGACGTCCGGACCGCCGTAGGAAACCACGGTGAGATCCTTGACCGGCGAGCGCAGGATCGCGCGCACCAGCGCCATGGGCTTGCGCCGGGACCCCCAGCCGCCGATCCCGATCGTCATCCCGTCGGTGAGTTCGGCGACGATCTCGTCCGGCGTCATCCGCTTGTCGGCCATCACTTCCCCTTGCTGTCCAAGAACTCCTGGCGCGCGCCGTCGGAGACGCCGGCCAGGTTGAGTTCGAAGGTGAATCCCTGCTCGAACCGATAACTGCGGTGCACGGGCTGGACGTCGATGCCGTTGATGGCCTGCTTCGCCGCGCGGATCACGCGAGTGTCCTTCGCCGCGATCTGCCGCGCCACCCCGAGCGCGGTCTCGTCGAGTTCTTCGCGCGGCACCACCGCGTAGACCGAACCGTGGTGGTGCAATTGCGCCGCGGTGATCGTCGAAGCCGTGTAGTACAAGGCCCGCATCAGGTGCTGGGGGACCAGCCGCGCGAGATGGGTCGCCGCGCCCAGCGCGCCGCGATCGACCTCGGGGAGCCCGAAGGTCGCGTCCTCGCTCGCGACCACGATGTCCGCGTTGCCGGCCAGACCGACCCCGCCGCCGAGACAGAAACCCTGCACCGCCGCGATCACCGGGACCGCGCAGTCGTAGACGGCGGAGAACGCCGCCGCGCAGCCTTCGTTCGCGCCGATCAGCGCGCCGTAACCCGGATCGCGCTGGATCTCCTTGATGTCGACGCCGGCGTTGAACCCGCGGCCTTCCGCGCGCAGCACCACGACATGCGTCGCGGGATCGCGCCCGGCGTCGGTGAGGGCGGAAGCGAGGGCGAACCACCCCTTCACACTCAGCGCGTTCACCGGGGGCGCGTCGACCGTGACCACGGCGATGCCGGGCTCCGGTGAATGGGTGGAGACGCTCATCGTGCACCCTTCCGCTACCAAACCTAGCACTTGCTTGGTACGTTAGCAGGGCGTCCGGCCCGGGTACAGCGACGTGAAGGAGGCCCGGCATGGCACTCGAACTCCGGCTCGACGGCGCCGTGGTGCTGGTGACCGGTGGGGTGCGCGGCGTCGGCGCCGGTGTCACCAGGACTTTTCTCCGTGCCGGAGCCGAAGTCGTCACCTGCGCCCGCACCGAACCCGAGCGACCGGTCCGCACCGAGGACGGGGCGTCGACGTTCATCTCCTGCGACGTCCGCGATCCCAAGGAGGTCGACGCGCTCTTCGAGGAGATCCTCCGGCGGCACGGCAGGCTCGACGTCGTGGTCAACAACGCGGGTGGCGCGCCGTACGCCCAGGTGGCGGACGCGTCGCCGCGGTTCCACGAGAAGGTGATCGGGCTCAACCTGCTGGCGCCGCTGACCGTCGCCCGCGCGGCGAACACGATCATGCAAGGTCAGGAGCGCGGCGGCGTCATCGTGAACATCAGCAGTGTCAGCGGGACGCGACCGTCACCGGGGACGGCCTCCTACGGTGCGGCGAAAGCCGGTTTGGACAACCTGACCGCGACGCTGGCCGTGGAGTGGGCGCCGAAGGTGCGGGTCAACGCGCTCGACGTTGGCATGGTCCGGACCGAGCACACCCATCTGCATTACGGCGACGAAGCCGGGATCGCGGCGGTGAGCGAGACCGTCCCGTTAGGACGGTTGGCCGAACCGGACGAGATCGGGTCCTGCGCGGTATTTCTGGCTTCCCCGCTGGCCTCTTATGTCAGCGGCGCCTGCTTGGCCGTGCACGGCGGGGGAGAGGTGCCCGCCTTCTTGGCCGCTTCCCATGCTCGAACCGAAGGAAAGGAGCCGGTGTGAGCAGGATCGCCGACGGCCGGATCGTGGTGGTGACCGGGGCGGGTCGGGGCATCGGCCGGGCACACGCGCTCGCGTTCGCCGCCGAGGGCGCGCGGGTGGTGGTGAATGATCTCGGGGCCGGCATCGACGGCAGCGGCGGTTCGGCCGGGCCCGCGCAGAACGTCGTCGACGAGATCGAGGCGCTCGGCGGCAAGGCGGTCGCGAACACCGACGACGTCGCGTCCTGGGACGGTGCCGCCGCCCTGGTGCGGACCGCCGTCGAAACCTTCGGCGGGCTGGACGTCTTGGTCAACAACGCGGGTTTCCTGCGCGACCGGATGCTGGTCAATCTGAGCGAGGACGAGTGGGACGCGGTCATCCGTGTTCACCTGAAAGGGCATTTCGCGCCGACACGGCACGCCGCCGAGTATTGGCGCGCGGAGGCGAAAGCCGGCCGTACGCGGGCGGCGCGGGTGATCAACACCAGTTCCGGCGCGGGCTTGCTCGGCAGCGTCGGACAGGGCAACTACTCGGCCGCGAAATCCGGGATCCTGGGCCTCACGCTGGTCGCGGCCACGGAATTCGCGCGCTACGGCGTCACCGTGAACGCGATCGCCCCGGCCGCCCGGACCAGGATGACCGAAGAGGCGTTCGCCGCTGACATGGCGGCGCCGGAGGCCGGATTCGACGCCATGGCACCGGAAAACGTGTCACCGCTGGTGGTGTGGCTCGGCAGCGAAGAGTCGTCCGGGGTGACCGGACGGGTGTTCGAGGTCGACGGCGGACGCGTCTCGATCGCGCAGGGTTGGCGGCATGGCACGGTGCGGGACAAGGGATCCCGGTGGTCACCCGCCGAACTCGGGCCCGTCGTGGCGGAGCTGGTGGCGGAGGCTCCGGTTCCGGAGCCTGTCTACGGCGCGTAGGTCTTCGGTACAGGTGGTCGTGAGCGGCCGGGTCATCGAGGAGGCGAAGGGGGCCTTCGCTACCTGGTTGCCGTCAAGTTCTCTCCGCTGAGACACGGCACCCCCGGCTTCCGGTAGCCAGTCCGGGCCCGCGGGAGGGCACGCCATCTGTGGCTTACCCACCAAGAACCCGAATCGCCACTCACGACCGCGCGACCCGACCCGCTACCTTCGCCTCATCCTCGCGCGAGGTCCCGGTTCTCGGCAAGCGCCTCGAACCCCGCCGACCTATAGGTGGCGACGGCGGCGACATTGGAGCTCGGCGTGTTGACGGCCGCGCTCGACGAACCGAGTTCCCGGAGCGCTGCCGCCGCGGCGATCGTGATCGCCCGGCCATAGCCGTGTCCGCGATGGTCCCGGTGGACACCCATCGGCTCGAGTATCCCGGGCTTCCCCTCGCCCGCCGACCACACCGTCACAGCCGCCACCGCGTCGCCTCGGTCGTCGTACGCGACCAGAGACCGGGCGTCGGCGTACGGCAATCCGGAGGCAACCGCGTGCCAGCGTTCCGTGGTGAAAGCCGACTTGTCGAACGACGCCCGCAGGACAGCGGCGTGCACGTGGCCCTGTTCCGCTCCGATCACCTCGATCCGCACGCCGGGGTCCTGCACCGGTTCCGTGAGATCGAGGCGGAGTGGCGTCCACGGCTCGTCGAGGCGCCAGCCGTGCTCCGGCAAAAGGTCTTGAAGCAGCGCGTCCTTCGGCGCCTCGATGGCCACTTTGCCGGCAGGCAGTACGCCGCGCTCCGGAGTGATCACGTCTTCGGTCAGCCGTCGCGCCAGTTCCTCGTCCTGACGAACGTCCGGCGCGGTCGTGAGCCGCAGGAGGTCGGCTCCGTCCAGGAGCCCGACGGCGAGAATCCGGCCGTCGCGGCGCCAGATCCGGAGCGCCGCGGCCGTCGCCTCCGCGCCGGACCGCCAGAACCAGCCCAGATCCCCGGGATGCAGCTGCCACGGCGACCCGTCCTGCTGCCAGCGCCGCAGGGCGTCCACGGCCTCGCCCAGCCCGTCGGCTCCCGGTACCTCCATCATGATCGCCATGCCGGTGATCACACACCATCGCGCCGATCGCTCGCATCCGGTTTTCCCTGTGGCCAAGATGGGGGAGTGACCTCACTTCAGCGCCGTCTCTGGGAAGCGGTCGAGCCGCTGCACGCCGTCGTCTACTTCGCCCCGGAAACGGCGGCCGCGGCCAAGGCCGTCGGTCTGCCGAGCTGGTGGATGGGCTATTTCGCCGGACGGGTCGCGCCGCTCGGACCGCTGACGGAACCACCCGTGACGGCGATGCTGTTCGGGTTCGCGCCGCGGATGGTCGCGCGATCCCTGCCCGACGCCTGGAAATTCGCCGAGCCGTCGGTCGTGCTGCGGAGCCGGATGGACGCCGTCGAGGCGGCCTTGACCCGCATCCTGCCCGCCGACGCGGCCCTCGACGAACTCGCCGAGCTACTCGAACAGGCCGTCACCGGCTGCGATCACGCGGCCAGGCCGCTCGCCGCCGCGTGGTCCTCGGTCGCCCGCCCGGACGGTCCCGCCGGGAGGGTCTGGCTCGCGGCGACGGTGCTGCGCGAGCATCGCGGGGACGGTCACGTCCTTTCCGCGGTCGCCGCCGGATTGCGCGGGCTCGACACGACACTGACCCACATCGGCAGCGGGGCGGTGACCCGCGAGGTCATCCAGATCAACCGCGGCTGGTCCGACGACGAGTGGGACGAGAGCGTCGCACGGTTGACCGAACGCGGCCTCCTCGACGGCGATTCGCACCTCACCGACGCCGGAAACGCGCTGCGCCAACGAATCGAGGACGAGACCGACCGGCTCGCCACCGGCCCGATCGACGCTCTCGGCGAGGACGGTGCCGCCGAGGTCCTGCGGCTCGCCGTCCCGTTGAGCCGCCAGGTGTTCGACGCCGGAGCCATCCCGTCGCCGAATCCGATGGGGGCACCGCGGCCCTGACCGCTCGAAACTGTCGGACCCCGGTGGGACGCTGTCCGGCATGGCTACGTGGCAACAGTTCAGTGAAGAGGCACCCGAGCTGGCGGCGAAGATCCGGGAACGGTTCACCGCGGCGAAGTCACACGTGCTGGCGACCGTCCGGCGGGACGGTTCGCCCCGCGTCAGCGGCAGTGAGGTCGATTTCCGTGACCAGGACCTGTTGATCGGTTCGATGATCAACGCGGTGAAGGCGAAAGATCTGCAGCGTGACGGCAGGTTCGCGATCCACGCCGCCTCGGCGATCGACGAGGGCGGCGCGGACGCGAAGGTGTCGGGAAAGGCCGTCGAGATCACCGATCCGGCGGAGGTCGCCCGCCTGCAGGGCGACGACGGGGAGGCCCACGTCTTCCGGCTCGACCTCACCGAAGCGGTGCTGACCTGGGTCGAGGGCAACACCATCTTTTTCGATTTCTGGAAGGAGGGCCAGGGGAGCAAACGGCTCGCGAGGCCGGACAACGGTCCGGTGGTCGAGGTCGCGCCGGGCGGGAAAGGCTAGATCCGCTCGATGATGGTGCCGGTGGAAAGCGCGCCACCGGCACACATCGTCACCAGCGCGGTGCTCGCGTCCCGGCGTTCCAGTTCGTGCAGTGCCGTGGTCAGCAGCCGCGCGCCGGTACTGCCGACGGGATGCCCGAGCGCGATCGCGCCACCGTTCACGTTGACCTTGTCCTCGCCCGCCCGGTGCACCCGTTGCCACGACAACACAACTGAAGCGAAGGCCTCGTTGACCTCGAACAGGTCGAGGTCGCCGATCACCATCCCCGCCTTGGCCAGTACCCGTTCGGTCGCCTGCACGGGACCGTCGAGGTGGTAGTACGGCTCCGCGCCGACCAGCGCCTGGGAGACGATGCGCGCTCGCGGCTGCAGGCCCAGTGCCTTGGCCCGGCCCGAGTCCATCAGGAGGAGCGCGGCCGCGCCGTCGGAGATCTGCGACGACGTCCCGGCCGTGTGCACGCCGCCTTCGAGGACCGGTTTGAGCTTCGCGAGGCCTTCGACGGTCGTCTCGCGCAAGCCCTGGTCGCGGTTCACCAGCCGGGTCTCGCCGGTCGGCGCGCCGTCCTCGCCGAGCACCGGTGCCTTCACCGCGACGACCTCGCGGTCGAAGTGCCCGGCCGCCCACGCGGCGGCGGCCTTGGTCTGGGAGGCGGTGCCGAATCGGTCGACGTCGTGCCGGGTGATCCCACGCCGTCGCGCGATCCGCTCGGCGGCGCCGTACTGGTTCGGCATGTCGATCGACCACGAGTCCGGCCGTGGCGTGCCGATGCCCTCGCCACGGTTCGCGCCCAGCGGTACCCGGCTCATCGCTTCGACGCCGCACGAGACGCCGACGTCGATCGCCCCGGCCGCGATGAGCCCGGCGATCAGATGCGTCGCCTGCTGCGCCGAGCCGCATTGGGCGTCGATGGTGGTCGCGCCCGTCGTCTCGGGGAGCCCGGCGTGCAGCCACGCCGTCCGCGTGACGTTGCCCGCCTGTTCACCGGCCTGGGTCACGGCGCCGCCGATCGCCTGTTCGACGAGCACGGGATCCAGTCCCGCCCGGTCGAGCAAGGCGCGCTGAGCCGCGCCCAGGATCTCGGCCGCGTGCAGCCCCGACAGATGGCCCCTGCGCTTGCCGACAGGGGTGCGGACCGCCTCGACGATCACCGGACTACCCACGTTCGCCTCCTGGAGAACACCGTTCACTACGGAAAAAGTAGAACACGTTCTCAATTTGAGCAAGTCACCCCAGGGTCGGCGGGATTTTGATCACTGGTCGTCGGTCCCGCCGCTTGCTGGGCATCCATGATCGCATTAGGCCAAGTTAACGGGTTTCACTAAAAACTCTTCACTTGGTAAACGCCCTATGCTTCAATCGGGCTAGAACGTGTTTCATTGGCGAACCGCGTAGGAGGTAGCCCGTGGCCGCTCCCCTGATCCCCGCCGGTTTCGATTTCACCGATCCGGATCTGTACGCCACCAGACTGCCTCTGGCGGAGTTCGCCGAACTCCGCCGCACGGCACCGGTCTGGTGGAACCCGCAGCCGCACAACACCGCGGGTTTCCGCGACGACGGCTACTGGGTGGTCAGCAGGCTGGACGACGTCAAGGCGGTGTCGAGGGACAGCGAGCTGTTCTCCTCCCGGGAGAAGACCGCGATCATCCGCTTCGACGAGAACATGACCGAGGACAGTCTCGAAGCCAACCGGCTCGTCCTGCTCAACATGGACGCGCCGCAGCACACGAAGCTCCGCCGGATCGTCTCGAAGGGCTTCACGCCGAGGTCGATCGCGAAACTCGAGGACACCCTGCGCGACCGTGCGGAGCGGATCGTCAGCGAGGCCAAGAAAAAGGGCTCCGGGGACTTCGTCACCGACGTCGCCTGCGAACTTCCGTTGCAGGCCATCGCCGAACTGATCGGCATCCCGCAGGAAGACCGCCTCAAGGTCTTCGACTGGTCCAACCAGATGGTCGCCTACGACGATCCCGAGTACGAGGTCGAACCGCTCGCCGCGTCCGCGGAGATCGTCGGCTACGCCTGGAACATGGCCGAAGAACGCCGCAAGTGCCCGATGGACGACATCGTCACGAAGCTGGTGCAGGCCGACGTCGACGGCGAATCGCTGGCCTCGGACGAATTCGGCTTCTTCGTCATCCTGCTCGCCGTCGCGGGCAACGAGACGACGCGCAACGCGATCACCCACGGGATGAAGGCGTTCCTCGACCACCCCGGCCAGTGGGAGCTGTACAAGAAGGAGCGGCCGAAGACCGCGCCGGACGAGATCGTCCGCTGGGCCACCCCGGTGGTCGCCTTCCAGCGCACCGCGACCCGCGACACCGAACTCGGCGGGCAGCGGATCCGCAAGGGCGACCGGGTCGGGATGTTCTACAGCTCGGCGAACTTCGACCCCGATCACTTCGACGAGCCGGAGAAGTTCGACATCCTCCGCGAGGACAACCCGCACGTCGGTTTCGGCGGCACGGGCTCGCACTACTGCATCGGCGCGAACCTCGCCCGGCTGGAGATCGACCTGATCTTCAACGCCATCGCCGACGTCATGCCGAACATCAGCGAAGCCGCCCCGCCCGACCGGCTCCGGTCGAGCTGGCTCAACGGGATCAAGCACTACCAGGTGCGCTACGGCTGAGCCGGCGGAGACTTCGTAGGGCACCATGGACGCCAGGGGTCCCCACGTGCAGGTTCGCCTATCCGGCGCCGCCGCGCCAGGTGGCGTTCGAACACGGGACCCGGGCGCAGGTCGTCGAGCTGCCGCCCGGTGAGCACGGCGTGCGATACCGGGCCGAGCGCGCCTACGGGCCGGTCGAGGGCGAACCCATCGCCATGGACGACCTCGTCCGCCCGACGCGCGAACCCAGGTCGAGGCGATCGTCCGGCATGTGGGCGAGCACCTGTCCTATGTGGTCGGTTCCGGCTCGCCGACCGACGACGCCGTCGACACCTACCTCGCCGGGGAAGGGGTTTGCCGCGACTACGCGCACGTCTGCATCTCGCTGTGCCGGGTGATCGACATCCCGGCCAGGTTCGTCGCGGTCTACGCGCCCGGACTGTCCCCAATGGACTTCCACGCCGTGTTCGAGGCCGCGATCGACGGCCGCTGGTACGTGTTCGACGCCACCGGTCTCGCACCGAGGCAGAGCATGAGCCGCATCGCGACCGGACGCGACGCCGCCGACACCGCGTTCCTCTCCACCCTCGGCTGTGAGCTGGACTTTCTCGGCAGCACCGTCCTGGCGACCGCGGGTCCTACCCTGCCGGAAGACGACGGCTCGGAGCTGATCGCGCTCGCTTGATCGCGTGTTGCCCACGAGCTGTGACCTCGCTGGGGTAGACAGTCCGTGTGAGGGAGAAGCAAGCACCGACGAAATGGAAGCGGCTGCGTGCCCGCTACCGCTGGCTGGACCACGTGGCGCGGGCGGTGAACCGGTACATCGAGTACGGCGGTTACCACTACGTCGCCTCGATCACGTACTTCAGCCTGTTCTCGCTGGTGCCCATTCTCATGGTCGCGGTGTCGGTGGCGGGTTTCGTGCTGGCCAGCCAGCCGCAGCTGATCGAGACGATGCTGAACGCCATCACCGGCACCCTGCCCGGCGGTCTCGGTGACAAGGCGGGGGACCTGCTCACCGGGTTCGTGGAACAGCGCACCAGCGTCGGTGTCATCGGTCTGATCGTCGGCCTGTACTCCGGTTGGAACTGGATGAACGCCCTGCGGGACGCGCTCACCGCGCTGTGGGGACAGAACCGCTCGGATCTTCCGCTGCTGCGCACGATCGCCGCGGACCTCCTCGCGCTGCTCGGCCTCGCGACGGCGCTGCTGGTCTCCTTCGCGATCACCATCTCGGGGTCCGCGCTCGGCCGGTACCTGCTGGGCCTGGCCGGGGTGGACGACACCGCCTGGGGGCACAACGTGCTTTCGGCGATCTCGATCCCGCTGGCGTTGCTGGCCAACTGGCTCGTGTTCCTCTGGGTGCTCACGCGGCTGCCGAGGAAACCGGTCGGGGTCCGCAGCGCGATGCGCGGCGCGGTCGCGCTGGCGCTGGGCTTCGAACTGCTGAAACTGGCCGGTGGGATCTATCTGCGCTTGATCGGCAACTCGCCGACCGGCGTCGCGTTCGGCTCGATCATCGGTCTCATCTTCTTCATCTCACTGGTGGCCCGGATGCTGGTGTTCGTCACGGCCTGGACCGCGACCGCGCGCGACGCGCCGCCGGAGCCGGTCCGCCCGCCGCCGCCCGTGGTGGTCCGGCCCGTGGTCGCGCCGCCCGATCGGCACGGTCTCAAACCGGCACTGGTGGGCGCGGTGACCGGCGTGGTCGCGACCTTGGCCGCGCAACGCCTCCGGCCCCGCCGCCGCACCTGACACCCGCAATGAAAGCGTCCTTCATTGCAACGAGCGCCATGAAGGACGCTTTCATTGCGACCGGCGCTATGAAGGACGCTTTCATAGCAAAATTTGCGAGGAAAGCGTCCTTCATCTCAGTGGGTCCGTCCGTCAGCTCGGCTTCGCCGACCCCACCACCCACATCGAGAAGAACTGCGATCCGCCGCCGTACGCGTGCCCGAGCGCGACGCGCGCGCCGTCGACCTGGTAGTCCCCGGCGCGTCCCATTACCTGCTTGGCCGCTTCGGAGAACCGGAGCATCCCCGACGCGCCGATCGGGTTCGACGACAGCACGCCACCGGACGGGTTGACCGGCAGCCGCCCGCCGAGCGCGGTCTCGCCCGCCTCGGTGAGCTTCCAGCCTTCGCCCTCGTCGGTGAAGCCCAGGTTCTCCAGCCACATCGGCTCGAACCACGAAAACGGCACGTAGATCTCCGCGGCGTCCACTTCGGACAGTGGATCGGTGATCCCGGCGGCCTTCCACAACGCGGCGGCGGCGTCGCGCCCCGCTTGCGGGTTGACCTGGTCGCGGCCGGCGAACGTCGTGGGTTCGGTGCGCATCGCGGTCGCGTGGATCCACGCCGCGCCACCGGGAACGGCGTCACCGGCGGCCTCGTCACCGAGCACCATCGCGCAGGCGCCGTCCGAGGACGGGCACGTTTCGTCATAGCGGATCGGATCCCACAGCATCTGTGACGCCTGCACCGATTCCACCGTGATGTCGGGCTGCCGCAGATGCGCGTAGGGGTTCAAAGCCCCGTTGCGCCGGTCCTTGGCCGCGACGATCGCCCCGACGTGGTCGGGCGCGCCGGACCGCCGGATGTACGAGCGCACGTGCGGCGCGAAATAGCCGCCCGCCCCGGCACCCACCGGCATCTGGAACGGCGGGAGGATCGACAGGCCCCACATCGCGTTCGACTCGGACTGCTTCTCGAAGGCCACCGTCAGCACGCGCTGGTGCACCCCCGCCTGCACCAGCGACGCGGCCACGAGCGCGGTCGACCCGCCGACCGAACCGGCGGTGTGCACGCGCAGCAAGGGTTTCCCGGTCGCGCCGAGCGCGTCGGCGAGGAACAGTTCGGGCATCATCACGCCCTCGAACAGATCCGGCGCCTTGCCGAGGACGACGGCGTCGATGTCGTCCCAGCCGGTCTGCGCATCGATCATCGCCCGGTCGATCGCCTCCCGGAGCAGACCGGGCATGGACACGTCGGTGCGCTTGGCCTTGTGGTGGGTTTGGCCGGTGCCCAGCACGGCCGCGAGGTGCTTCACGAGAGGACCTCCAAGGTCGCGACCAGATTTTGCTGCAGGACGGGGCCGCTGGTCGCGTGGGCGAGTGTCTTGCGCGCGCTGCCGTCGAGGATGCGGTTCGCCGCCTCGCCGATCCGCGCCAAGCCCGCCGAGAACATCGGATTGCCGGTCAGCACCCCGCCCGAGGGATTGATCCGCACCTGTTCGTCCAGGCCCAGCGCCTCGCGCAGGATCAGCTCCTGATGCGTGAACGGCGCGTGCAGTTCGGCGACTTCGACGCCGTCGAGGTCGAGCGCCCTTCCGGCGGCCACCGTGGACGGTGACCGGGTGAGATCCCGCACCCCGAGCGAGGGGGAGTCGACCCGGTGCTCGATCCCGGTGATCACCGCGGGGCTGTCGACGAGGTCCGCCGCCCGCTCCGCCGAGGCGAGCACGATGACGGCGGCACCGTCGGTGACCGGTGCGATGTCGTGGGCCCGCAAGGGATCAGCGAAGTACGGGGTGTCGAGGAGTTCGGAGACCTCGACCGGGCCGGAGAACTGCGCGGCCGGGTTGGCGACGGCGTCGGCACGGCTGCGCGCGGCGACCTCGGCGAGATCCTTTTCCGACCACAGTCCCGCTTCAAGGCCCAGCCTGGCCTGAATCCCGGCGACACTCACCGAGTCCGGCCACAGCGGCGCGACGACGTAGGGGTCCATCTGCAGCGCCAGTACCCGCCGCAGCTGGCCTGCCGAAGACTTGCCGAAGCCGTAGACGAGCGCCGTTTCGACCTCGCCCATGCGGATCTTCAGCCACGCCTCGTAGAGCGCCCAGGCGGCGTCCATCTCGACGTGGGACTCGTGGATCGGCGGAAAGGCACCGATCGCGTCGACCGCGGCGATGAACGAGAACGCGCGGCCGGCGAGGTAGTCCGAGGAACCCGAGCACCAGAACCCGATGTCCTCTTTGGACAGACCGGTGCGCTCGAAGACCTCGGCGAAGATCGGCACCAGCATTTCCACGCCGTTGGTGGTGCCCGGGGTGTTACGGACGTTGGGGGCCTGCGCGAAGCCCACTACTGCTACATCTGGCACAGCGGTCCTCACAGATGGTGGGCGAAGGAATCGTAGGGCGCGTCCGGCTCGCCGGTCGGCTCGAAGTGGTCGATGTTCTCCAGCGACGTCCACCACTCGTCGGCCGGTTTCCAGACGGCGCGCACGCGCATGCCCATCCGGACGTCGGCCGCGTCGCAGCCGAGGACCAGGTGCAGGAACGCGATGTCCGCGCCGTCGAGCAGGATGTACGCCGCGACATACGGCGGTTTGATCCGCTGGCCGAGGAACGGGACGTTCACAATGCAGAACGTGGTGACGATGCCGGTGTCCGGGAGTTCGACCTCGTCGGTGGTCGGGACGCCGTCGGTCGGGCAGGCGCCGCGCGGCGGGAGGTAGACCTTGCCGCACGACGGGCAGCGCTGGCCGATCAGCTTTCCTTCGGCGAGTCCGCGCAGGTAACGGCTCTCCTCCGGCGACGCGGAATGCCGGTAGCGCAGGTGGATCGGCGTGATCACCACGCTGACCGGCGCGCCCTCCTCGCGTTTCGCGACCGGGGGCGGCGCCTCGGTGGGATCGGTGTCGGGACCGTCGGCGGGGACGAAGTAGGCGATGTCCCGGATGTGGCCGACCGTCTCGTCCGCCCAGCGGATCCGCACACGCTGTCCAGTGTGGACGTTCGACGGAGAGCCCGCGTCGACCGCGTGCAGGAGCGCGGTGTCGGCGCCGTCGAGCCTGATCAGGGCCCACGCGAACGGCCGCGACAGGGGCTGGCCGTCGAGCGGTTCGGCGATCCACGACCAAGACACGATCTCGCCTTCGGCGGCGACCGGAACGAACTCGGACAGCGCCTCGGCGGTCACGGGGTCGTATTCCAGTGGCGGCACGTGGACGCGGCCGTCACTGCCGCGGACGCCTTCGACCCGGCGCTCGCGCAGGGCGTCGACGAACCGGCCGAGTACCGGCCCGACCGAACGGGTGTAGTCGAAGCCCACGTTGAGCGGGGCCGACAGCGGGAGTTCTGGTGCACTCACATTCTGAGTGAAACACGTTCTCGATTTTGCGGCAAGCTCCGTCACCTGGGCGCCCTTGACGCTTGCCCTTGAGTGGAACGCGTTCTAGATTTGCCCCTATGTCGACAGCCACGGGGACACTTGGGGTCTGGAACATCGCCGCGCGGGAGCCGGAGCGGGTCGCGCTCGTCGATCCGGACGGCCGCTCGATCGGCTACGGGGACCTCGCCGCGAAAGCGAACGCGTACGCCCGGGGCCTGCAGGCCCTCGGGCTCGGGGCCGGGGACGTGGTCGTCGTCCTGCAGCCCAACGGGGACGAACTCGTGGCGGCCTATTTCGCCGCCATCCAGTCCGGGTTGTACATCGTGGTGGTCAACTGGCATCTGGTCGGGCCGGAGGTCGCCTACATCCTCTCCGACAGCGGCGCCAAGGCGTTCCTCGCGCACGAACGGTTCGCCGACGTCGCGATCGCGGCCGCCGACGAGGCCGGGATCCCGGAACGGGCGCGTTTCGCGGTGGGCGACGTCGCGGGTTTCCGGCGGATCGAGGAACTCGGTTCGGGTGAGGGGGACGGGCGTCCGGAGCGGCGCACGGCCGGCTCGCCGATGCTCTACACGTCGGGGACCACGGGGCGGCCCAAGGGTGTCCGGCGCCCGCTGAGCGGCGCCGATCCCGACGAAGTCCCCGGCGCTTCGACGTGGTTCTTCGGGATCTTCGGGCTGGTGCCGCACGACGGGCACGTGCATCTGTGCGGGTCGCCGCTCTATCACACGGCGGTGCTCAACTTCGTCGCCATCTCGCTGCAGCTGGGGCATACCGCGGTGCTGATGGACCGCTGGGACGCCGAGGAGATGCTGCGGCTGATCGAGCGGCACCGGGTCACGCACAGCCATATGGTCCCGACGCAGTTCCGGCGGTTGCTCGCGTTGCCGGACGACGTCCGCGCGGCCTACGACCTGAGTTCGCTGCGCGTGATGATCCACGGTGCCGCGCCCTGTCCGCTGGAGGTCAAACGTCGGATGCTCGACTGGTGGGGGCCGGTCGTCACCGAGTACTACGCGGCCACCGAGGGCGGCGGCACGGCGATCTCGGGGGAGGAGTGGCTCGAGAAACCGGGTTCGGTGGGGCTGCCGTGGCCGGGTTCGACGATCAAGATCCTCGACGACGAGGGCAAGGAGCTGCCCGCCGGTGAGACCGGCACCGTCTACATGAAGATGGGGGACTCGAAGTTCGAGTACCACAAGGACCGGGCCAAGACGGCCAAGGCGCGGGTCGGCGATCTGTTCACCCTCGGCGACGTCGGGCATCTCGACGAGGACGGCTACCTCTTCCTGCACGACCGCAAGGCGGATCTGATCATCTCGGGCGGGGTGAACATCTACCCGGCGGAGATCGAGGGCGAACTGGTGATGCATCCGAAGATCGCCGACGTCGCGGTGTTCGGGGTCCCGCACGAGGAGTGGGGCGAGGCGATCAAGGCCGTCGTCCAGCCCGCGGGCGGTGTCGAGCCCTCCGACGAGCTGACCGCCGAGATCCTCGAGTACGCGGCGTCCCGGCTGGCGAGGTTCAAGCTCCCGCGTTCGGTCGACTACCTGCCCGAACTCCCGCGTGACCCGAACGGGAAGCTCTACAAGCGCAAGCTCCGCGACCCCTACTGGGCGGGCCACGCCCTCCCCTGACCGCGTTTCGTCCTCTAAACGCGGTAGTTGCGTGGGCAACTACCGCATTTAGAGGACGAAACGCGTGGGGGTCAGCGGCCCCGGAAGACGGGCTTGCGCTTCTCGGCGAAGGCGCGGGGGCCTTCCTTCGCGTCTTCGCTCGCGAAAACCTCGATGCCGTACTGGGCGTCGAGCTTGAAGGCCTCTTCCTCGTGCATGCCCTCGGTGTCGCGCAGGGTCTTGAGGATCGCGCGGACCGCGAGCGGTCCGTTCGCGGAGATCAGCCCGGCCAGCTCCATCGCCTTGTCCAGCGCCGTGCCGTCGGGGACGACGTAGCCGATCAGGCCGATCTTCAGCGCCTCGGCCGCGGTGATGTGCCGTCCAGTCAGCAGCAGGTCGGCGGCGACGGTGTACGGGATCTGGCGGGGGAGCCGGACGGCCGAACCGCCCATGGGGAACAGGCTCCACCGTGCTTCCGACACCCCGAACTTCGCGCTCTCGCCCGCGACGCGCAGGTCCGTGCCCTGCAGGATCTCCGTGCCGCCGGCGATCGCCGGGCCCTCGACGGCCGCGATCAACGGTTTCGTCAGCCGTCGCCCCTTGAGCAGGCCTTCGATCCGGCTGGGATCGAACGTGCCCTTCTCGAACGAGTCGGACGGCGAGTTCTTCGACATCGACTTCAGATCCGCGCCCGCGCAGAACGCGCCGCCCGCGCCGGTGAGCACGCAGCACCGGATGTCGTCGTCGGTGTCGACGCGGTTCCACGCCTCGACCATGATCCCGAGCATCTCGCCGCTGAGCGCGTTGCGGGCCTCCGGCCGGTTCATCGTGACCACGAGGGTGTGTTCGATCTTTTCCACCAGCGCGTGCGGTTCGCCCACCGGAGCCTCCACTGAAATCGCCACCATTGCCCAGAACGATAACATGTTCTACTTTGAGGGAGTGGCACTCAATATCGCGGATCTACTCGAGCACGCCGTCGACGCCGTGCCGGAGCGCATCGCGGTCGTCTGCGGCGATCGGCGGGTCACCTTCGCCGAACTGGAAGAGCGCGCCAACCGGCTGGCGCACCATCTCGCCGCACACGGCGTGGGACCCGGATCCCACATCGGTGTCTATTCCCGGAACTCCATCGAAGCACTGGAATCGATGATCGCCGCGTACAAGCTGCGCGCGATCGCGATCAACGTCAACTACCGCTACGTCCACGGCGAACTGCGGTACCTGTTCGACAACGCCGACCTCGTGGCGCTGGTCCACGAGCGCGGTTACTCGGACAAGGTCGCCGCCGTGCTGCCGGAAACCCCTGAACTGAAACACGTTGTCGTTGTCGACGACGGAAGCGACGGGGACTACTCGTCCTACGGCGGCGTGGACTACGAGGCCGCGCTCGCCGAAGGCTCACCCGAGCGTGACTTCCCCGAGCGCAGCGCCGACGACATCTACATTCTCTACACCGGCGGAACCACCGGATATCCCAAGGGTGTCCTGTGGCGTCACGAGGACATCTGGCGCGCGCTCGGTGGCGGCATCAACTTCGTCACCGGCGAGTACGTCCCGGACGAATGGACGCTCGCCGAACAGGGAAAGTCGGGCAGCCTGGTCCGGCTGCCCGCCGCGCCGCTGATCCACGGCGCCGCGCAGTGGGCCGCGTTCGGCGCGCTGTTCACCGGCAGCCCGGTCGTGTTCGTGCCGCGGTTCGACGCGCACGAGATCTGGAAAGCCGTGCAGGACAACAAGGTTCAGGTACTCACCATCGTCGGCGACGCGATGGCGCGACCGCTGATCGAGGCCTACCGCGAGGGTGACTACGACGCGTCGTCGATCGTCGCGGTGTCGAGCCACGCCGCCCTGTTCTCCCAGTCGGTGAAGCAGGAATTCCTGGCGATGCTCCCGAACGTGGTGATCACCGACGCGATCGGATCCTCCGAAAGCGGCTTCACCGGCATCGGCATGGTCAGCAAGGACTCCGACCATTCCGCCGGTCCCCGGGTCAGCTTCGGCAAGGACGCGATCCTGGTGGACGACGACGGCGGTCTTGTCGACCCGAAGCCCGGCGCGATCGGGCTGATCGCGCGCCGCGGGCACGTCCCCCTCGGCTACTACAAGGATCCCGTGAAGACCGAGAAGATCTTCATCGAGGTCGACGGCAAGCGGTACGTCGTACCCGGTGATTACGCGCGCTACGAGGAAGACGGCACGGTGACCCTGCTCGGCAGGGGATCGCAGTGCGTGAACACCGGCGGCGAGAAGGTCTACCCGGAAGAAGTCGAGGGTGCCCTGAAGTCGCATCCTGACGTGTTCGACGCGCTCGTCATCGGCATCCCCGACGACCGGCTCGGCCAGCGCGTGGCCGCGGTGATCCAGCCGAGGCCAGGCAAAGACCTGGACGTCGTCGCGCTCGAAGCGCATGTGCGGACCGAGGTCGCCGGGTACAAGGTGCCACGCACCCTCTGGCTCGCCGAGGAGATCGGGCGCTCTCCCAGTGGGAAACCGGACTATCCCTGGGCGCAGCGCTACGCCGGCGAGCACGAGCCCGTGACCATCCAACCGGCGTGAGTAAAGGAGCCACATGCGGACGTCTCTGTGCGACCGGCTCGAGATCGACCTGCCGATCGTCGGGTTCACCCCGTCCGAACACGTCGCCGCGGCGATCAGCCGGGCGGGTGGGCTGGGCGTGCTGGGCTGTGTGCGGTTCAACGACGCGGCCGAACTCGACGCCGTCCTGTCCTGGATGGACGAGAACACCGGCGGCAAACCCTACGGTGTCGACATCGTCATGCCCGCCAAGATCCCGGCGGAAGGGACGTCGATCGATCTCGCGAAGCACATCCCCCAAGGGCATCGCGATTTCGTGGAGCGGACTCTGCGTGACCTGGCCGTCCCGCCGCTGCCGGACGACACCGACGAACGCGCCGGCGTGCTGGGCTGGCTGCATTCGGTCGCCCGGTCGCATGTCGAGGTCGCGCTGAAACATCCCATCCGGTTGATCGCCAACGCGCTGGGTTCACCGCCGGTCGACGTCATCGACCAGTGTCACGCGAAAGGCGTGCCGGTCGCGGCATTGGCAGGCAAGGCCGAACACGCTGTCCGGCACGTCGAGAACGGTGTCGATCTCGTTGTGGCGCAAGGTTATGAGGCGGGCGGGCACACCGGCGAGATCGCGTCGATGGTCCTGCTGCCCGAGGTCGTCGACGCCGTCGGTGACCGGGTGCCGGTGCTCGCCGCGGGCGGGATCGGCTCGGGACGGCAGGTCGCGGCGGCGCTCGCGCTGGGCGCGTCCGGGGTGTGGATGGGGTCGTTCTGGCTCGCCACCGAGGAATACCTGCAGACCATGGGAGAATCCGGGGCCATGCAACGGGCTCTGGTCGCGGCGGGTTCGTCCGACACCGTCCGGACGCGGATCTACACCGGCAAACCGGCGCGGCTGCTCAAGACGCGGTGGACCGAGGCGTGGGCCGCGCCCGGCGCGCCAGAACCGCTGCCGATGCCGCTGCAGAACCTGCTGGTCTCCCACGCGCACAACCGGATTCATCACGCGGCGGATCCGACCGTGGTCTCGATGCCGGTGGGGCAGATCGTCGGGCGGATGGACCGGGTGCGGCCGGTCGCCGACGTGATCGCGGAACTCGTTTCGGGTTACGAAGAAGCACTGTCGCGTTTGGACAAGACCCGCTGAAGTCGCCCCCGAACGCCAGGAAAGGTCCTTTCCTTGCGAAATTCGCAAGGAAAGGACCTTTCCTGGCATGCCGTGCGGTGAAGCTAGAGCCCGGCGGCCGCGTTCTTGATCGCGGTCGCGAAGGTGCTCACCTCGGTGTAGACGCCGGGAGCGTGCGCCCGCGCGCAGCCTTCGCCCCAGCTGACGATGCCGACCTGGATCCAGGCACCGGCGCTGTCGCGGCGGAACATCGGGCCGCCCGAGTCACCCTGGCAGGTGTCGACGCCGCCCGAGTTGATGTTGCCCGCGCAGATCTCGGCGCTGTCGATCAGGCCGGCGTAGCTGCCGCCCTGCGCCTTGCAGGTCGCGTCGGAAACGAACGGCACGGTGGCCTTGAGCAGGTAGCGCTGCTGCGCCCCGCCCTCGGTCGCCGCACCCCAGCCCGCCACGGTGAACGTGCCGCTGTTGTAGGCCGTCGAAGTGGCGATCGGCAGGGTCGGGATGCCGGTGACCGGGCTGGCGAGCTTGATCAGCGCCCAGTCACCACCGGTGGAGGTGGGGTAGGTCGGCGACCGGTACACGTAGGTCGACTTGACCTTCTTGGCCGCGGTGCTCTGCAGGTCGACGACACCGAGGGTGGCGGTGATGCCCGTGTTGGCGCCGGTCCGCGACACGCAGTGCGCGGCGGTCAGCACGATCTGCTGGGTGTAGAGCGCACCACCGCAGCCCATGGAAAGCCTTACCATCCAAGGGAATTCACCCTGGGCGGCTCGGGTTCCACCGACCACGTCGGTGGACGGCGGCTGCGCGGCCGCGGCTTGCGGAGCCGTGGCGAGACCCGCCAGGGTTCCGGCCGCCGCGACGGCGATCAGGGTCTTTTTGAGCAGGCTGAACCGACGCTTGATGTCCAAGGGTTCATTCCTTCCGGCTGTCCACAGTGGAGGCAGGGAGACTGACTGCGGCCAACTGACTACAGCAGGCGGACGGAGGGCGGGACAACCGACTTTCTTCGGATCTTTCGACCGATGATGGTGATTAACGGACGTTCGTCGCGAAGCGCCGACGAATGGCGTAGCCCAGAGCGCCTAACGCCAGTACTCCGGAACCGGCGAGCACCGAAACCGCCGGAAGGCTGAACGCGAGCACCACGCAGCCGAGCAGGCCCACCACGGCGATCACCCGCGATCCCGGCCGCAGTGTCAGCGCGCTGGCGTTCGCGACGGCGTAGTACGCCAGCACCGCGAACGACGAGAAGCCGATGGCGCCGCGGAGGTCGACGGTGCTCGCGAGCAGGGCGACGACGACGCCGACGGTGAGTTCGGCCCGGTGCGGGACGCCGAAGCGGGGATGGACCGCGGTCAGGTAGCGGGGAAGATGCCCGTCGCGCGCCATGGCCAGCGTGGTGCGCGAAACACCCAGCACGAGCGCGAGCAGCGAACCCACCGCGGCGAGCACCGCGCCCACCCGCACCGCGGGGGTCAGCCACGACCAGGACGACCGCTCGACGCCCTCCGCGATCGGGTCCGGGCTGCGGCCCAGCAGGTCCGGCCCGAGCTGGTACAGCAGGACGAAGCCGAGCACGGCGTAGACGACCAGCGCCAGGCCGAGCGCGATCGGCACGGCGCGGGGGATGGTGCGCGCCGGATCGCGGACCTCCTCACCCAGCGTCGCGATCCGCGCGTAGCCGGCGAACGCGAAGAACAGCAGACCGGCCGCCTCCAGTACGCCGCCGACGCCGGGCACGACCGACGGGCCGGAAGCCCCCGCCCGCATGGTGCCGCCGAAGAGCATCGCCGCCACCGCCAGCGTGAGGATCGTCAGCGTGATGGACACGATCAGCCTGGTCGCGAACGCCGAGCGCTGGACGCCGCGGTAGTTGAGCCCGGTCAGTGCCGCCACCACACCGACCGCGGACAGGCCCCGCCACGGCTGGCCGAGCCCGGGGGCGGCGTAGGTGACGACGGTCAGCGCCATCGCCGCGCAACTGGCGGTCTTGCCGACCACGAACCCCCAGCCGGCCAGCTGGCCCCAGAATTCGCCGAGCCGTTCGCGTCCGTAGACGTAGGTGCCGCCGGACGCCGGATAGAGCGCGGCCAACCGTGCCGAGGACGTCGCGTTGCAGTAGGCGACCACGGCGGCGAGGGCCAGCCCGGCGGGGAGCCAGGCCCCCGCGGCCCGCGCGGCGGGGGCGAAAGCGACGAAAACCCCCGCCCCGATCATGGAACCGAGGCCGATGAACACGGCGTCGCGGGTGCCGAGCCGCCGGGCGAGGGAGTTCTGTTCGTCCACGAGTGTGAGCGTGGCATGAACACTTCGTTCGGGTCAGTACAGCCCAGGTGAATACGGCCTAAGATCTCGACAGTGAGAACACGTTCACCAAGAGTCCATCCGTCTGCCGACGGCCCGGTCCGGGACGGTATTCCCGAACACGGCCGCATTCCACGTTATTACGCGGTTAAAGTCGATCTGCTCGACGTGATCTCCGAATTGGGGCAGGGTGCGGTACTTCCCACCGAAAGGGAACTGTCCGAGCGTTTCGAGGTTTCCCGGGCGACCGTCCGCCAGGCCGTCGGGGAACTCGTGCTCGAAGGCCGTCTCAGCAGGCGGCAGGGTAGCGGCACCTATGTCGCGGGCCCCAAGCTCGTGCAGCCGCTCGCTTTGGTGAGTTACACCGAAGGACTCAGGAGGCAGGGCATCGAGCCGGGCCGGAATCTGATCTCTTTGGAACGCCGGGAAGCCGGTCCGTCGCTGGCTTCGGAACTGGAAATCGATCCCGACGACGACGTGATCCACATCGAACGGGTACTGCTGGCCGATGATGAGCGGGTCGGGCTGGAATCGACCTACCTCACCTCCGCGCGATTCCCCACGCTCATGGATGTGTTCGATCCCACACAGTCGCTCTACGCGTGTTTACGGGAAAGGCTCGGTGTGGTCTTCGAAGGCGCCGAGGAGCGAGTGGAGACCGTGCTCGCCACCCCGCGGGAGGCGCTGTTGATCGGGACGAATCCGGCACTGCCGATGCTGCTGATGCACCGGACCTCGTGGGGCACCGACGGCATCCCGTTCGAACGCGTCCGGTCGCTGTTCCGTGGCGACCGGCTGTCCTTCGAGACCCGTCTCGGCCGCGTGGAGTAACCCTCCTTCACGCGTTTAGTCCTCTGGACGCGGTACTTGCACTTTCAACGACCGCATGTAGAGGACGAAACGGGAGATAATGTAACGCAAAGATAACAGGTCTGGTCCAAGTTTCGGAGGTACTTCACCTAGGGTTAGAACCACCGTCACGAGGCGTTGGTGCGCGCGGACGAGCGTCTGCGGCGTGCGAATCCTCATCATCGGCGGCGGAGTGCTCGGCACTCAGCACGCCTGGCAGGCCGTCGAACGCGGCCACGACGTCGTCCAGATCGAACGCGAGCCCGAAGCCCGGGGCGCGTCCGTGCGCAACTTCGGGCTGGTCTGGGTCGGCGGCCGCGCCACCGGCCCCGAGCTGGAGACCGCGGCCAGGGCGCGGGTGCTGTGGGAACGCATCGGCGAACGCGTGCCGGGGATCGGCTTCCGGCCGAACGGCTCGCTCACCGTCGTCCGCACGGAGGCCGAACTCGCCGTCGCCCGCGCGGCGGCCGCGGGCACGGAGGAGCGCGGCTTCAAGCTGCTCGACGCGGCCGAGACCCGCGCGCTGAACCCGGCCCTGCGCGGGGACTTCCTCGGCGCGCTCTGGTGCGACCGCGACGCCGCCGTCGAACCACGCGTCGCCCAGCCCGCGCTGCGCGCCGAACTGGCGAAATCCGGCCGCTACACCTGGGTGCCCGGCCGGGAGGTCCGCGACCTGACCCCCCGGGGCGTCGTCGACGACACCGGCGAGAGTCACGAAGGCGACGTCGTCGTCCTGTGCACCGGCGCCTGGACAGGCGGCCTGGTGAAGGAACTCGCCGGGCCGACCCCGATCCGCCGCGTGCGGTTGCAGATGGCCCAGACCGAACCTCTGGGTGAAACGCTCACCACCACCGTCGCCGACGCGGACAGCTTCCGCTACTACCCCGCATACCGCGGTGATGCGCTCGACGACCTCAACGCTCGCCAGCCGCAGGGTGCCGTCGCCACGGCGAACGCCATGCAGCTGCTCATGGTGCAGCGCCTCGACGGCTCGCTGACCATCGGCGACACCCACGAGTACGACGAGCCGTTCTCCTTCGACACCACCGAAGACCCGTACGACCACCTGGCCGAGGTCGCCGGGGCACTGCTCGGACGGCCGCTCCCGCGCATCGCCCGCCGCTGGGCCGGGGTCTACGCCCAGACCGTCGACACCGCCCGGATCGTCCACCGCGCCCGGGTCGCGGACAACGCCTGGCTCGTCACCGGCCCCGGTGGCCGGGGCATGACCTGTTCCCCCGCCATCGCCGAAGACACCGCCGAGGAGCTGTCGTGGTGACCACCGAACTCGTCGTCCTGGACATGGCGGGCACCACCGTCGCCGACGACGGCCTGGTGATCCGCGCCTTCACCGAGGCGATCGCCGCCGCCGGAGTGTCCGAAGAGGACACACGCTATCCGGGGATGCTCGACTACGTCGTCGAAACCATGGGCCAGTCCAAGATCGTCGTCTTTCGTACCCTGCTCGACGGGAACGAGGATCTCGCCCAGCGCGCGAACACCGAATTCCAGGCCGCCTACGGAAAGCTCGTCGCCGACGGCCACTGCGAGCCGATCCCGGGCGCCGAGGAGACGATCCAGGAGCTGCAAGCCCGGGGCGTGAAGGTCGCCCTCACCACCGGCTTCGCGCCCGCCACCCAGAACGCGATCCTGGACGCGCTGGGCTGGCAGGGCCTCGCCGACGCGGTCTTGGCGCCGGGAGACGGCGTGCGTGGCCGTCCGTTCCCCGATCTCGTCCTCACCGCCGCGTTAGGGCTCGAAATCGGCGACGTCCGCCGGATCGCCGTCGCCGGCGACACACCCTCGGACATCCAGACCGGCCTCTCCTCGGGCGCTTCGCTCGTCGCCGGCGTGCTCACCGGATCGGCGACGAAGCCGGAACTGGAAGCCGCCGGTGCCACCCACGTCCTCGAATCCGTCCGCGACCTCACCGCCCTGCTGTCCTAAAAGGAGCTTTGACGACATGAAGAAACTCGCGGCCACCGCCCTCGCCGGGCTGCTCGCGCTCACCCTGGCCGCCTGTGGTGGCACCGCCGGCGGCGCGTCCGGCGACCAGACCGTCACACTGTACACAGTGGACGGTCTTGAAGACTGGTACGCCCAGCGTATCGAGGAGTTCAAGGCGAAGACCGGCATCACCGTGCAGGCGGTGACCGCCGGATCGGGCGAAGTCGCCTCGCGGGTGGAGAAGGAGAAGGCCAACACCCAGGCCGACATCCTGGTCACCCTCCCGCCGTTCATCCAGCGCGCCGCGTCGCAGGGGCTGCTCGCCGCCACGGCGCCGTCCGGGGCCGACCAGGTGCCCGCCGGGCAGAAGGACGGTCAGGGCCGCTACTTCGCCATCATGAACAACTACCTCAGCTTCATCCGCAACCCGCAGGTCTCGCCCAAGACCTGGGACGACCTGCTGGCGCCCGCGTTCAAGGGCAAACTCCAGTACTCGACTCCCGGTGAGGCGGGCGACGGCACCGCGGTACTGCTGCAACTCCAGCACGTCCTCGGCGAACAGGGCGCGCTCGAGTACCTCACGAACCTCGAAGCCAACAACGTCGGCCCGTCGTCCTCCACCGGGAAACTGCAGCCGAAGGTCGCCAAGGCCGAGATCCTGGTGGCCAACGGCGACGTCCAGATGAACCTCGCCTCGATCGAGAAGAGCGGTGATTTCGAGGTCTTCTTCCCGGCCGACTCCCACGGCAAGCGGTCCACGTTCGCGCTCCCGTACTACGCGGGTCTCGTGACCAACGCGCCGCACGCCGAGAACGCCAAGAAGTTCCTGGACTTCCTGCTCTCGCCCGAGGTGCAGGGCAAGGCCGTGGACGCTTTCGGCGCCCCGGCGCGGACCGACGTCACGCCGTCCGGGCCGCGGGCGGACAAGGTGAAGGCGGCGCTCGACGGCGTCGAGATCTGGCAGCCGGATTGGGACGCCGTGCTCGCGAAGCTCGACGCCGACCTCGCCGCCTACAAGAAGGCCGTCGGCCGATGACCGCGGCGGTCGAGTTCCGCGGGGTGTCCGTCCGCTTCGGCCAGACGACGGCTCTCTCACCACTGGACCTCACGGTGGCGAGAGGGGAGACGCTGGCGATGCTCGGGCCGTCCGGCTCCGGCAAGTCGACGGCCTTGAAGGCCCTCGCGGGTTTCGTCGTGCCGAGCACCGGCCGGGTCCTGCTCGACGGCGAGGACGTCACGGACCTGCCACCGCATCGGCGTGGTCTCGGCGTGGTCGTCCAGAGCTACGCGCTGTTCCCGCACATGCGCGTCGAGGCGAACGTCGCTTTCGGGCTCAAGGCGCGCAAGACTCCCCGCGCCGAGACCGAGAGGCGGGTCGCCGAAGCGCTGGAACTGGTCGGGATGGGCAAGTACGCCCGCCGCTACCCTCGCGAGCTTTCGGGCGGGCAGCAGCAACGCGTCGCGCTCGCGCGGGCCCTGGCCATCCGGCCGCGCGTGCTGCTCCTCGACGAGCCACTGTCCGCTTTGGACGCGGCACTGCGTGAGGACATGGTCGCGGAACTGCTGCGGCTGCGTGCCGAACTGCCCGACACCACGCTGATCTACGTCACCCACGACCAGGGCGAGGCGCTGGCGCTGGCCGACCGGATCGCGGTCATGCGCGACTCGAAGCTGGTCGAACTCGGCCCGAGCCGGGAGCTGTACCAGCGCCCGTCGACGGAGTTCACCGCGAGTTTCCTCGGCGCGTCCAACCTCATCCCGGTGGAGCCGATCCAACCCGACAGCACCCGCGTCCGGCTCGGCGGCCGCGAACTGGTGGCGGATCCGTCCGGTGCGCTCCGGGCGGGGCAGCCGGTCGCGCTCGGCGTCCGGCCGCACCGCGTCGGGATCACCGCGGCCGACGCCCCTGGCGCGTTGCCCGCGATCCTGCGCGGCGTCCAGTGGCGCGGCACGGGGTTCCGGCTCGACCTCGAACTCGCGCACGACGGCGGCGAGGTACGGGCCGAAGTGCCGGACGTCGAGGGGCTGCCGGGCGTGGGTGAGCGGGTCGGAGTGTCCATTCCGGACGGCTGCCCGCTGGTGGGCATCGGATGACCGGCCTCGCACTGGCCGCCACGTCGGCACCGGCGCGGCGGCGGGAGAAACCGGCGGCACGCGGCTGGCTCCTGCTGCCCCCGGTGCTCGTCCTGCTCGGGTTCTTCGGCTACCCGCTCGTGCTCGTCGTCCTGCAGTCGCTGGAATCGAAGACCGGCGAGTTCGGTTTCTCGGTGTGGTTGGACGTCCTGGGTTCGGCGGAATTGCGGGACGCCGCCTGGAAGACCGTCGCGCTCGCTCTCGGTGCCACCGCGGGGTGCGTGGTGCTCGGGACGTTCCTCGCGCTGGTGATCGCGTTCGTCCCGTTCCCCGGCGCCCGGGCGCTCTCGCGGCTGGTGGACACCGTGCTCGCGTTCCCGTCGTTCCTCATCGCGCTCGCCTTCACCTTCATCTACGGCAGTGCGGGAATCCTCGGCGCCGGCGGTTTCCTGTACTCGCCGTTCGGGATCCTGCTGGCGGAGATCACCTTCTACACGCCGTTCGTGATGCGGCCGGCGCTCGCCGCGTTCGGCCAGGTCCCCTCGGCGCAGATGGAGGTCGCGGCCAGTCTCGGCGCGAAACCCGGACGCGTGCTGCGTCAGGTGATCCTGCCGGAAGCCCTCCCGTCACTGGCTTCTGGCGCCTGCCTGACCATGCTGCTGGCGATGAACGAGTTCGGCATCGTGCTGTTCCTCGGCGCCAAGGACGTCACGACACTGCCGATGCTGGTCTACGGCAAGGGAATCGTCACGTTCGACTTCCCGCAGGCCTGTGTCATCGCGGTGGTCAACGTCGTGTTCTCCCTTGCCCTGTACGGAACTTACCGGCGTCTGACGAAGGGAGGCCGTCGTGCTGCTGTGGACGAGGCGTAGCCGGATACTGCTGTGGACGGTGTTCGCGGTGCTGTTCACCGCGATCGTGCTGGCGCCACTGCTGATGATCGCGCTCGCGTCGGTCGCCGGCAACTGGACCGGCCTGCTACCGGGCGCGCTCACCGGTTCGCACTTCGCGCAGGCGTTGTCCGGGGAGACGTTCGCGAGTCTTTCGGTGAGCATCCAGACCGGTGTCATCGCCTCGCTGGTCTCGGTGCTGCTGGGGACCTGGGCCGCGCTCGCCGCGCGGTCGGCCGGTCCTCGGGTCCGCAAAGCCGTCGATGCGCTGTTCCACCTGCCGATCGCGGTGCCTTCGGTGGTGCTGGGACTGGCGTTGCTGGTGGCGTTCAGCCGTCCGCCGCTGGCCTTCAACGGGACGCGCTGGATCGTGCTGCTCGGGCACGTGATGATCCTGCTGCCGTTCTCCTTCAGCACCGTCTCCGCCGCCATCGCACGGATGGACCCGCTGCTGGCGCAGGCGGCGGCGAGCCTCGGGGCGGGGCCGGTGCGGGTGCTGCTCCGGGTCCGCCTGCCGGTGCTGCTGCCGTCGATCTCGGCGTCGGCGAGTCTCGCGCTGGCGATGTCGATGGGTGAACTGGGCGCGACGATGATGCTGTACCCACCGGACTGGCGCACGCTGCCCGCGAGCATTTTCGCGCTCACGGACCGGGGGCAGGTGTTCCTGGCCTCGGCGAGCACGGTGCTGCTGCTGGCCGTCACCCTCGCCGGGGTGGTGCTTCTCGGGCTGGTTCGCGGACGTGCCGCCCAGCGTTGAAGGACAGAGCGGTGATGCAACCCGATCGGACGCTCGCTCCGTCTTGAAGCCATGAAGAACGCAGCGAAGACGCTAGGCGCGGGGCTCGTGCTCGCCGCGACGGCGGCCTGCGGCGCGGGCGGCCCGGGAGCACCGGCGAACACGAGTACTCCGCCGGTCGTCACCACACCTTCGGCTCTGCCCACCTCACTCCCGGCGAGCCCGCCGGTCGCGAAACCACCGATGTCACGGCCGACCGCCGGCCCGCCGCCCTCAGACGCGATGCTGCCGCCGTCGCAGGTCGAAGCCAAGGTGCCCGCTCAAGTCAGCGCGGGAACCGGCACGACCTTGAACGTGCACGTCGAAATCAGCGGCTGCGACGAGGCGACGGCGAACCTGGCCGAACAGAACGCGCGACGGGTCGTGGTCAAGATCAAGATCGACCACGGCGATCCGGGACGGATGTGCCCGCAGGTCATCCGCTACGTCGTCCTGCCGGTGCGGCCGGCCGAGCCCATCGGTTCGCGGACTGTCGTCCTGGAAGGGAGTTGAGATCGTGTGCAACCCCATGACGGCTTCGTTCCGTCCTCAGCACATGAGGTACTTAACGAATGTCATCGGCCTGGGCCTGATCGTCGTTGCGGTATCCGCCTGCGGGGCGCAGAACCCGGCGGTGGAACCGGGGAGCGGCCAGGGCAGCGGCAACCTGAGTACCGTGCCGCCGTCCTCGTCCCCGGCGCCCGCGCCCGGGAGCCAGTCCGGCGTTCCGAACGCGCCGCGGCAGGAGGTGCCGGAAGGCAGCACCCGCGTGCCGGACAAGCAACTCGACGCGTCGGCGCTCCCCGCGGACTACCCGCGTGAGGTCCACACCAGCAACGGCGGGACGATCTTGAACATCCGCGGCCAGGAAGGCGGCTGCGGGCACGCGACCGCGGAGGCCGCGCAGCAGGACGGGACCCGGGTCACCATCAACCTGACCGAACTGAAGGGCCAGACCGGCCAGATGTGCACGATGGACATCCGGTTCCCGGTGATCTCGGTGACGCTGGCGGCGCCGCTGGGGGAGCGGACCGTTGTGCTGAAGCAGATGCGGTAACGCGCCTCGTGTGTCCCCGGCGTGCAGGCGTGCAATGAAGGGGCCTTTCATCGCAAAATTTGCAATGAAAGGCCCCTTCATCTCACCGGCGGAGCGGTGACCGGACCAGTCACCGGAAGCTGATCTGCAGCACCGGTTCCGAAGTGGCCTCGAAGAAGTCGTTGCCCTTGTCGTCGATGACGATGAACGCGGGGAAGTCCTCGACCTCGATCTTCCAGACCGCTTCCATCCCCAGCTCGGCGTACTCGAGGACCTCGACCTTCTTGATGCAGTCCTGCGCGAGCCGCGCGGCCGGGCCGCCGATCGAACCGAGGTAGAACCCGCCGTGCTCCTGGCACGCGGCGGTCACCTTCTTGGACCGGTTGCCCTTGGCCAGCATCACCAGGGAACCGCCCGCCGCCTGGAACTGCTCGACGTAGGAGTCCATGCGGCCCGCGGTGGTCGGCCCGAAGGAGCCCGAAGCGTAGCCCTCCGGCGTCTTCGCCGGGCCCGCGTAGTACACGGGGTGGTCGCGAAGGTACTGCGGCATCTCTTCGCCCGCGTCGAGCCGCTCGGCGATCTTCGCGTGCGCGATGTCGCGGGCGACGACGAGCGGGCCGGTCAGCGACAGGCGGGTCTTCACCGGCAGTTGCGAGAGCTGGGCGCGGATCTCGGCCATCGGGCGGTTGAGGTCGACGGTCACCACCTCGTCGGACAGATCGTCCTCGGTGACGTCGGGCAGGAACCGCGCCGGGTCGCGTTCGAGCTGCTCCAGGAACACGCCGTCGGCGGTGATCTTCGCCTTGGCCTGGCGGTCGGCCGAGCACGAGACGGCGACGCCGACCGGGCAGGACGCGCCGTGACGGGGCAGGCGGATCACGCGGACGTCGTGGCAGAAGTACTTGCCGCCGAACTGCGCGCCGATGCCGAACTGGCGCGTCATCTCCAGCACCTGCTGTTCGAGGTCGACGTCGCGGAAACCGTGACCCAGCTCGGAACCCTCGGTGGGCAGGTCGTCGAGGTAGCGGGCCGAGGCCAGCTTCGCGACCTTCAGGTTGAACTCCGCCGACGTACCGCCGACGACGATCGCGAGGTGGTACGGCGGGCAGGCCGCGGTGCCGAGGCTGCGCAGTTTCTCGTCGAGGAACTTCGCGAGCCGCTTCGGGTTCAGGACCGCTTTCGTTTCCTGATAGAGGAACGTCTTGTTCGCGCTGCCGCCGCCCTTGGCCATGAACAGGAATTCATAGCTCGGGTCGCCTTGGCCGTCTTTGTGATAGAGCTCGATCTGCGCGGGCAAGTTGGTACCCGTATTGCGCTCGTCCCAGAAATTCACCGGCGCCATCTGCGAATAGCGCAGATTCAACTCCTGATAGGCGTCGAAAATGCCTCGCGACAACGCGCGTTCGTCGTCGGCGCCGGTGAGCACGCCTTCGCCGCGCTTGCCGATCACGATGGCGGTGCCGGTGTCCTGGCACATCGGGAGGACGCCGCCGGCGGAGATCGCCGCGTTGCGCAGCAGGTCCATCGCGACGAACCGGTCGTTGCCACTGGCTTCGGGATCGTCGACGATCGCGCGCAGCTGCGCCAGGTGCGACGAGCGCAGCAGGTGCTGGATGTCGGTGATCGCGGTCTTGGCGAGCTTGGTCAGCGCATCGGGCTCGACCTTGAGGAACTTCCGGCCCGCCGCCTCGACGACCTCGACACCTTCGGTGCTGAGCAGCCGGTACTCGGTGTGGGTGTCCTTCGCGAGCGGAAGGACTTCAGTGTGCTGGAACGTGGTGGGCGCCACTGCGCGGGCTCCTTTGCCGGCATCGGGAACCCGCCCACGGTACTAGGCGGGCCTCGGGTGACCGGCGTCACGTCCAGCCGAAGGCGACCGGAATGCAATTCGCGGACCGCAATTTGTCGCGGGGCCGCACAAAGTGGTTCGGGAGGCCGGGCCCACCCCGACGGACCCGACCTCCCGGGGAAAGCGATCCGGGCGCGAACACCCGACCGCGAAGACTTATTACCTGCTCGACGGTCTCGTGACGCAGGTCATAAGTCAACGCTGCCGAACGGGTGTCGCTTTTCGAGCGTCTAAAGGCGCAGTGGGGATTACGAAGCGTATGCGCGCAAGCGGTCGGCCCGCTCGCCCTGGCGAAGCTTCGACATGACCTCTCGCTCGATCTGGCGAACGCGCTCACGGGAGAGCCCGAAGTGCTTGCCGATCTGGTCGAGGGTGCGCGGCTGGCCGTCGTCGAGGCCGTAACGCAGGCGGATCACCTGGGACTCCCGGTCGTCCAGCGTCGCGAGCACGCGGCGCAGGTCGTCCTGGAGCAGACCGGAGATCACGGCGCTCTCGGCGTCGGTCGCCTCGGAGTCCTCGATGAAGTCGCCGAGCGGGGCGTCCTCCTCGGTGCCGACCGGCATGTCGAGGCTCACCGGGTCACGCGAGTGGTCGAGCAGATCGGAGATCTTGTGCGCCGGAATGCCCGATTCCGCGGCCAGCTCCTCGTGCGTGGCGTCGCGGCCCAGCTGCTGGTGCAGGTCACGCTTGATGCGGGCCAGCTTGTTCACCTGTTCCACCAGGTGAACCGGCAGCCGGATGGTGCGTCCCTGGTCGGCCATCCCCCTGGTGATGGCCTGGCGGATCCACCAGGTGGCGTAGGTCGAGAACTTGAACCCCTTGGAGTAGTCGAACTTCTCCACCGCGCGGATCAGACCCAGGTTCCCCTCCTGGATCAGGTCGAGCAGCGGCATCCCCCGGCCGGTGTAGCGCTTCGCGAGCGAGACCACGAGGCGGAGGTTGGCCTCCAGCAGGTGGTTCTTCGCGACGTGGCCGTCACGCACGAGGGCGGCCATCTCGGAGCGCCGCTTCGGCGTGAGGTTTTCGGCGGTGTCGATCACGTGCTGGGCGAACACCCCGGCTTCGATGCGCTTCGCCAGCTCGACCTCGTCGGCCGCGGACAGCAGTGCCGTCTTGCCGATTCCGTTGAGGTACACGCGAACCAGGTCCGCGGCCGGGCTCTGGGCGTCGAGGTCGGCGTCGGTGAGCACCCCCGCTGTCACCGGCTCCTGGGTGGATTGCGCCGGGATACGGCGCTCGCGAATCCCGCGCGCTTCGCGTTCGAGAGTCTGGACTGACATTCTGCCTCCCCGGTCACGGGCTGAACGTGCTGCGATGTGTCCACCGGATCCGTCTCGGCGTAGCAAGCCCTGTGGAAACCCGCTACTCCTCGCCGTCCCAGCTTGGCTGGACACTTGGCTCAACGCCGGGAGGTCCGAAAACGTTCCCGGCCGCTACAGAGGAGACGGGCGGCTGACCTGGGGCGTTGCTCCACCAACCCTGAGCTTTTCCTGAGAATGCCCGCGCGGGAGGAACAAACGTGGTCTAGACCTCTAAGAGAACCGTGAACGGACCGTCGTTCACGCTCCGGACCGCCATCATGGCACCGAACCTGCCCGTTTCGACCCGTGCCCCGCGTTCGCGCAAAGCGGCGACCACGGCTTCCACGAGCGGCTCGGCGGCTTCGGGCCGGGCGGCCGCCGTCCACGACGGNNATCCCCGTCCACGACGGACGGCGGCCTTTCCGGGTGTCGCCATAAAGAGTGAACTGGCTCACGACGAGCAGGGGAGCGCCAGTGGTGGCACAGGACTCCTCGTCGCGAAGTATGCGAGCTTCGTGCAGTTTGCGAGCCATCGTCACCGCCTTCGTCACGTCGTCGTCGACGTGGATTCCCAGCAGCACCAGCAAACCCGGCTCCGCGATGGCGCCGGTCACGTCGTCGCCGACGGTCACGCTCGCTTCCGTGACCCTCGCCACCACCGCCCGCATCAGACGGCCGGGAGGAGCATGCCGTGCCGGACCAGTTCGCGGACGACGGGCAGCGCGGCGGCGGCCAGTTCCTCCGGTTCGAGACCCTGAGCGGCCGCCAGGAGCACGATCAGGTCTTCCAGCGGGAGCGCGCCCTGGCAGCCGGCGAGCAGCCGGGTCGCCAGTTCGTCGACCTCGTGCGACCACCCGGGCCCGTCGGTGCGGTGCAGCCGCTGGACGGTCGTGGCCCAGCCCTCCTCACCCGGCTCGGCGACGCTCTCCAGCAGGACGCTCTCCGGAACGCGGAACCGGACATCGAGGAGCGAGTCCCCGTTGGCGCGCAGCCATTCCACCCGGTCCAGCCAGTTCCCCGCCTCGGCGCCCAGCGGGTCGTCGTAGGCCTGTCGGAGGTCTTCGCACACGATGGTCGGCGTCCGGCCCGCGGCGCGGCGAAGGGTGACGAAGCCGAAGCCGATGCCCTGGACGTCGTTTTCGGCGAACCAATCGAGCCACGCGCCGGATTTCGCGCGGCCCTCGGGGGAGCGGGGGTCGATACCCGCGTCACGCAGCCACGTGCCGACGTACAGGCCCGGATCCGCGATGTCCCGCTGGACGAACCACGCGTCGGTCTCGGCGGGAAGCCAGCGGGTCACCCGATCGCCCCAATCCTCGCCCGCCACGTGCAGCCAGGACGCGAGGAGCTGGCCGGTGCCGCCGTCGTTGAGGAAGCCGGGCAGCTGCCGCACTACGAGCGCGCTGGCGTCGTCGCCGGCGAGACCGGAGTCGCGGTAGGTGTAGTCGACCCTCGGCGGGCCGACCACGAATGGCGGATTGCAGACGATCTGGTCGAACCGGCGGCGCGCGACCGGCGCGAACCACTCACCCGGTACGAGTTCGACGTCCAGTTCGTTGAGCCGGAAGGTGGCCGCGGCGAGCGCCAGCGCGCGGGCCGAGACGTCGGTGGCGGTGACCTTCTTCGCGTGGCGCGTGGCGTGCAGCGCCTGGACACCGTTGCCGGTGCCGAGGTCGAGCAGGCTGCCGACTTCGCGGCGGCTGGTGGCGCGGATCAGGCTGAGCGAGGCGTGCCCGACCCCGAGCACGTGGTCCTCGGGCACGGTCTGGCCGAGCACGTCGGCGTCGAGGTCTGAAACGACCCACCAGGAGCCTTCGTCGTCACCGTGCGGGCGGACGTCGAGTCCGGCCCGGTAGCCGTCGGCGGCGGGGACGAGCAGGGTCGCGGCGACCGCGTCATCCAGGGCCAGTGGCGCGAACGCGGCCTCGACGTCCTTCTCCGGCTCGGTCGAGCCCAGGAGGAACAGCCGGATCAGCGTGCCGAGTTCCCCGGCGTCGCGGGTCGCGCGGTAGGCGAGTTCGGGCTCGCCGCGGCCGAGGGCGGCGTGCGCGGAGCCGAGGGCCTCCACGACGCCGTCGGTGTCGTAACCCGTCCGGTGGAAGGCGTCCCGCAGTCTCGCGCAGACGTCGTCGGACAGGTCGGGGAGGGCCGCTCGTGTGCTCACGGTGGGTAATACTGCCAGGATTGGGTCGTGAGCCTTGAGAGTGTCCTGGCGCCGCTGCAGGCGGCGCTGCCCGGCTGGGAAGACCTGTACACCGACCTCCACCGGTATCCGGAGCTGTCGTTCGCCGAAACCCGCACGGCCGCCGAACTGGCCCGGCGCCTGGAGGCCGACGGCTACGAGGTGCACACCGGCATCGGCCGCACCGGCGTCCTGGGCGTGCTGCGCAACGGCCCCGGTCCGAAGGTGATGCTGCGTGCCGACATCGACGCGTTGCCGGTCGAGGAGAAGACCGGCCTGCCGTACGCGAGCACCGCGCGCGGGGTCGACGCCGACGGCCGCGATGTCCCGGTCATGCACGCCTGCGGTCACGACATGCACGCCACCTGGCTCTCCGGCGCCGCCTCGCTGCTGGCGGCCGGACGTGAGCACTGGTCCGGCACGCTGATGGTCGTCTTCCAGCCGGGTGAAGAAGCCGGGGACGGCGCCGCCGGAATGGTCCGCGACGGGGTCTTCGGGCCCGCGGGCAAGCCCGACGTCGTACTCGGCCAGCACGTCGTCCCCGGTCCGGCGGGCTGGGTGCTGACCAGGCCCGGTGTGCTCATGGCGGCCACCGACGCGCTGCGCGTCACCCTGCACGGCCGGGGCGGGCACGGCTCCCGCCCCGAGACGACGGTGGATCCCGCGGTGCTCGCCGCGTCCGTGGTGCTCAAGTTGCAGACCATCGTTTCGCGGGAGATCTCGGCGACCGAGTCGGCGGTGGTGACCGTCGGTTCGCTGCACGTCGGCACCGCGCACAACATCATCGCCGACCACGCCGTGCTCGAGGTCAACATCCGGTCGTTCGACCAGGCCGTGCGGGAGAAGGTGATCGCGGCGGTCGAACGGATCGTGCACGGCGAGGCGGCCACCGCGGGCGCGCCGAAGCCGCCCGAGATCGAACGCATCGGCGCGTTCCCGGTCACCGAGAACGACGAGACGGCCACCGACGAACTCACCGCCGCCTTCCGCGACCACTTCGGCGAGGGCCGGGTCATGCCGGCGCCGCTGGTCACCGGCAGTGAGGACTTCAGCGAGTTCGGCCGCGCCGCCGGGGTACCGTCGGTGTTCTGGCTGGTCGGCGGGATGGACGAGCAACAGGTGCTGACCGCGATGGCCGCCGGGCGGTTCGAGCAGGACGTCCCGTCGAACCACTCGCCGCTGTTCGCGCCGATTCCGCACCCGACGCTTTCGGCGGGCGTCGAAGCTCTCGTGGTCGCGGCCTGGCATCGGCTCACCCACCCGGGTGTCGGATGAGCCCGGCGAGTGGGAGCATGGAGGCCGGAGGTGGTGCTGTGAACGCGCCCGCCCACGGTCCCGAACCGAGGGAACCCGCTCCGGTGCTGATCACCGAAGCCGCCCCGTCCTACGAAGACCAACTGGCCAAACGGAAGCGGAAGTACATCATCATGATGTCGTGCCGCATCCCGTGCCTGATCCTCGCCGGGATCTTCTACCAGACCTGGTGGCTGGCCCTGGCGTTGATCGCGATCTCGATCCCGCTGCCGTGGATCGCCGTCCTGGTGGCCAACGACCGGCCGCCGCGCAAGAGCGAGTCGGTGAACCGGTATCAGGCCGAACCGACCCGCATCGAGGGCGGGACGCATCGCGTCATCGACGGCGGCTGACTCGGTTCACGCGCGCTGTCGCGTGAGATGAAAGGCCCCTTCATTGCAAAATTTGCCATGAAGGGGCCTTTCATAGCGCTCTCTCCACTCGGTCCCGCAGGGGGTGGTGTTCTCACCTCAGCTTCGGGCGGGGCACGAGCGCCACGCTTGAGACGCTGACCGTCCCCGGCGAGGCGCCTCGGCCACGCCACCTTTAACGCGTCCCTGCGTGTTATGAACGGGACTTTCCTCCCAAAATTGGCGATGAAAGTCCCGTTCATAACACGGCAGGACCCGCTACGGCTGCGGACCGACCTTCGCCACCGCCTGCGCACCCAGCCGCGTACCGGCCCGAAGGACCTCCACCGTCGACTCGCCGCGCAGCCACGCCGCGAGCACTCCCGCGTCGAAGGCGTCGCCCGCGCCGGTGGAATCGACGCAGTCGGCGGGCTGTGAAGGCACCGAAGTGATGTTGCCGCCCGCGTCGACCCAGCTGGCGCCGTCGAGACCGGCGGTGACCACGACCTCGCCGACGTAGCCCAGCAGGTCCTTCGCCGCCGCCGGATCACTGGACCCGGTCAGCGCGACCAGTTCGCTCGTGTTCGGCATCAGCAGGTCGACGCCGCGCACGTCTTCGAGGAACTGCGCCGGATCGGTGATCAGCGTCGCCGCCTGCGGGTCGACCGACGTCGTCAGCCCGGCTTTCTTCGCCGCGGCCAGCGAGGCGAGCGCCGCGGGCCGTGACGTCGGGTACAGCAGGACGTAACCGGAGAGGTGCAGGTGGCTCGCCCCGGTGAGCGCCTCCTCGGTGATGTCTTCGGGGCTGAACCGCGCGTTCGCGCCGCGGTCGGCGAGCATGCTCCGCTCACCGGCGCCGTCGACGAGCACCACGACGCAGAACGTCGGTTCCTCGGGATCCACCGCGAAGGAGCAGCGGACGCCCGCCGCCTCCAGTTCGCCCTTGACCATGCGGCCGCCGGAATCGTCGCCGATCCGCGCGATCAGTGTGGTCTCCGCGTCCTCGGCGCGCAGCCAGAGCGCGGTGTTCGCGCCCGCGCCGCCGCTGGTGAAGTGGACCTTCGCGCGGATGTCGCCGCCGTGCGGGATGGGGCCCTCGTGGCGCGCGACCACGTCCAGGCCGACGTCGCCGACGACCACGATGCCGCTCATGCCGCGTTCCCGGCGAGCGCGACGGCCACCGCGGTGGCCAGTTCCGCGTTGGACAGCACCAGTGCCTCGTTCGCGTCGAGGCTCACCCCGCCGCTGGCGGTGTGGAAGTGCTCCAGCAGCACCGGCGTCACGTCGCTGCCGTGCACCCCTCGCGAGCGCAGGAGTTCCAATCCTTCGGCGAGCAGCCGGTCATGCAGTTCTTTGTCCATTTCGGACGCTTCGGGGATCGGGTTCGCCAGCAGTACCCCGGAATTCGCGTGCGCCCGATGCGCGGCGATGACGGCCGCGGCCTGCGCGGCGTCGTCGACCCGCCACGGCACCTCGAAGCCGGACGAGCGGAGGTAGAACGCGGGGAACTCGCCGGTGCGGTAGCCCAGGACGGGTACCGAGTTGGTCTCCAGCACTTCGAGGGTCGCGGCGATGTCGAGTACCGACTTCACCCCGGAGCACACGACCGTGGTCGGCACCTTCGCGAGCACGCCGAGGTCGGCCGAGACGTCCCAGCTCTGCGCCGCGCCCATGTGCACGCCGCCCAGCCCGCCGGTGGCGAACATGCCGATCCCGGCGGCGGCCGCCAGCGCCGCGGTGCTCGCGACCGTCGTCGCCCCGGAGCGGCCGAGGCCGACGGCCGGGCCGATGTCGCGCAACGAGAGCTTGTCCAGGTCCGCGCCGGGCGCGCAGACCCGCTCCAGGTGTTCGCCGGTGAGCCCGATCAGCGGGACGCCGTCGAGCACGGCGATCGTCGCGGGCACGGCGCCGCCGTCCCGCACGACCCGCTCCAGCCGCTTGGCGACGTCGAGGTTGCGGCCGGGCGGGAGACCGTGGGAGAGGATGGTGCTCTCCAGCGCGACGACGGGATCACCGTCGGCGAGGGCGGAGGCGACCTCTTCGTGAAGGGACAGTTGCGGAGTCACGAGCGAACATCATCGGTGATGTGGGTCCGTGTCACGCCAGCGGGTCAGTTCGGTGGCGAGGTTCTCGCGGGCCTTGCCCTCCCAGCGTGCCCGCGCGATGTCACTGCGGTACAGCCGCGGCCTGGCCAGCAGGTTCTCCAGCACGGTCGTGCGGCCGGCGCGCCAGTCCTCGTCGGAGTAGATCGAGTATTCCGCCCGGACGCCGCTCGCGTACTCCTCGTAGACCTCGGGCGACGCCCCGAGGACCGCGAGATCGGCGTCGAGCAGCGCTGTGGCGAGGAGGTCGTCCTCGGGGGCGGAGTGGTCGATGGTGGCGAGGATCAGGCCTTCGGCACGCGCGATGTCGGCTTCGGGGACACCCGCGTTGGTGAGTTCGGCCCGGGTCCAGGCCGCGCTGGCCTGCTCGTCCTCGCCGGGACGGGCGTCGTAGACGACGTCGTGCGTCCACGCCGCGATGGCGACCAGAGCGCGTTCGCGGGCGCTCAGTCCGAAGGCGACGGCAAGCGCGCCGCTGTCGTGGGCGACGGCGGTGGCGTGCCGGAGATCGTGATAGCGGCGGTGCGGCTCGGCGTAGCGGGTCTCGAGGTCGTTCCACGCGACTGCGGCGATCTGGTGGTCGCCGCCGAGCCGGGTGACCGCGGTGGTCCAGCCCATCAGTCGAAGATCCCGCGCGCTTTGGCCACCTCGTGCAGCCAGCCTTCCAGCTGTGGCTCCCACTTGACCCGGTCCAGCGCGGTGTGGTCGACCTTGAACAGGCCGAGGAACTCCTGTCCTCGCCCGCCGAACCCGCCGCTCTTGGACACCCGGACGCACTTGGTCACTTCCAGTACGACCTGCGTCTCCGCGGCCGAGGACAGGAAGGTCACCGCCACCGAGGTGAAGACGGGCGCGAATCGCGGCGAAGGGGTGAACCGGATCTCCTGGAAGAAGGGCAGCTGCTGGGTCGCGCCGTCGATCCGGCCGCGTTCCAGCACCGCTTCGCGGAAGACGAACCCGATCCGGCTGAAGGCGTCCAGGATCCGCTTCTGCGCGGGCAGCGGTTCGATCGCGGCGCCGTCGACGTCGACCGGGTCGGTGACGGAGTTCGCGATGTCGAGGCTGGTCTGCAGGCCGACGGCCATCCCGGGCAGCGGCTTGCCGAAGACGCTGGAGATCGGCGTCTCCCAGGGGAGGGCCACCTCGAACGGGATGCGGACCTGCTGCCCGGCCGCGACGCGCTCGCGACCGGCCAGCTGCTGGGTGCCGAACTCGAGGTCCTCGACGCCGGGGGCGCGCTCGCCCGGGATCTGGACGCGGGCGAGCAGCTTCACCGCGAGACCGTTGATCTCTTGATCGACTTCCCCGCCGAGCAGCAGGACCTCGCCGCGCAGGTGGCGGCCGGGGGAGACCGTGCGGTCGAGCAGCCGGGCGTCGATCTTCGCTCCGCCCGAGCCGAATGTCGCGAGCACCTTCTGGAACATGGGCGAGATCCTGCCAGGTCCCCGGTGTGCGCAGGAGGATTTGGGGCATTATGGAGGGGTGAGCACACAGACCCTTCCGAAGCCGGATACCCGTCCCGAGGGCACCGACGGCACCGACGACGACGCGCCGAAGATGTTCCACTACGTGCGCAAGAACAAGATCGCCGAGAGCGCGGTCATGGGAACGCACGTGGTGGCGCTCTGCGGTGAGGTCTTCCCGGTGACGAAGTCGGCGAAGCCCGGTTCGCCGGTCTGCCCGGACTGCAAGAAGATCTACGACGGTCTCAAGCCGGGCGACTGACGGCTGACCTTCCAGTGTCCGAAACCGGACAAAATCTGAAAATCCTTCACATGGTGGCTGCCCGGCCCGGTTTTCGCTGGTAATTCAGTACCGCCAGCGAAAACCCGCCGGGACGGAGCCT
>NZ_LQCI01000013.1 GCF_001613935.1 Amycolatopsis regifaucium | reverse complement strand
ATCTTGGTCCATCCGTGGCTTACACGGTTGTCATGACACGGCCCCTTCTGTCAACCGACCCGGCCTGTTTTCACTTTCTGGTTGTTCACGGCGCGCACAGGCACCGGTGGCACGCGTCGACGAAGACGCGAACGGCTCGTCTGCCGTCGTGGCGGCGCCAGACGACCGCGAGTTCGCTGGGTGGGATGTCGGTGACCGGGCGCAGATCACGTCGTCGCGGCGGTAGATCTCCGCGTTGCCGGCGGCCAGCAACGCCACACCGAGTCCGGCGGCCAGGTCCAGGAATTCCTCGGCCACTCCAGCATTGCTGTCACTGCTGACACCTACACCTACGTCCTGCCGGAACTCGCCTGTGAAGCCGCCAGAGCACCTTGCCGGTAGTGGGGCAAGGACGTTGAAGGCTGTAACAATCCTTGACATTCGCCGACCACAGTCCATGTGTCTCCTAGCCGACCGAGATCCACTACCGCCGCGTCCACCTCCGCCTCGACGCTGCCGGGACGTTCCCGGCTGCGCTTGCGCCCCGCCGATCCTGGGCAGGATCCGGAGCCAGAGCCGAAACGCGTGAACTGGACGGCGATCACGTCGATGATCACCGCGGGTACCGCGGTCGCCGCCCTGATCTTCACCGGCTTGTCGCTCAACACCGCGCAGAAACAGGCCGCAGTCGCCGAACAAGGGCAGTTCACCGACCGCTACACCAAAGCGGTCGAACAGGCCGGCAAGCAGGGTGACGAACATCTACAGGTCCGCCTCGGGGGTCTCTATGCCCTCGAACGACTTGCTCACGACTCGCCACGCGATCAGCAGACGATCATCGAGGTTCTGTCCGCGTTCATCCGCACCACCGCGCCCGACAACGACTACGGCAACACACCCTGCCCTGACAGGATCATCGCCTCGGACGTCCAGACGGCGCTAACGATCCTCGGCCGCCGCGACACCAGTCACGACAACAACGCCGTCATCGACTTGCGACACATGTGCCTGGGCACGGCCGACCTCCGAAACGCGAACCTCAACCGAATGGAGCTGCAGGACGCGAGCCTGCGAGCCTCCCGCCTCAACGGCGCGAACTTCAGCGAAGCAAACCTGGCCGGAACCGATTTGTTCGCCACGTTTCTCACCGGAGCGAAGTTCGTCGGCGCCAAGCTTAACGGGGCCGATCTTGAGGGTGCCATCCTCCGGAACGCCGACTTCACGAACTCCGACCTTAGCAACGCCACTCTGACCCGGACCGACCTCAGCGGTGCGGATCTCCGCGGAGCGATCCACGACCAGTACACCCAGATCGGCACCCCCATCACCGACGCCACCACACGGGGCGCGTGGTGGTGACATGACGCGGATCGCGTTCCATTAATCGGTCGTCGGAGTCTGGTTTGTGCACCAAACGCGATCAGTGGCATGAGAGTGCGTTGTCCGCTGACGTGTCGGTACTCCGTTTGTAGCAGTTTGTGCGCTGTGGCCGATATGACAGTTGTTGGTCGCGTGTGTGAGGGGTGGGCTGTGGTCGAGTCGGTGAACTGACGGTGGCTGCGTTGGCTGCTGGATCGGCGGCGGGGGCGCGTGAGACAGCGTCGACGCGGGCTCACCGCGCTTGTGGCGGCTCCGGGACGGTAAGGCCGAGCAGGTTCACTCGACGAACAGTTGTCGCTCGAAACTTTCGATCGCAGCCTTCATGTCGCCCAGCGATTCGAGGCCGTCGAGTCACCGGCTGCGGCATCGCCTGGGTATACCTCGAATGAACCACCTTCGAGGACTGACGAAGCTCCACGGCCCATTGTCGGTGCACGGAGGAGAGGAACCCCGACTTCGGCCCGTCCGGCCTCCCGGTACGCACGGCGGTTGGCATCGTCCGGTACGTCGACGTGAAGCCTCCGCAGATGGTCGACGTCGCACACACAGAGTAGGAGCCCGAAGTGGACCTGACCATCCGGATCACCGCCGAGGATGCCGTCGCCGAACTCGGTTCCCTGAACGACTGGCTGTCCGCCGATGAGCAACTGCGCGGCCGCATTGACGTGCTCGCCGCGGCCGGCGAGCCCGGCACACTCGCCGGTGGCCTGTTGGAAGCCCTGGCAGTGGCGCTCGCTCCAGGAGGCGTAGCCACCGTGGTCGCGACTGTGCTTGTCACCTGGATCCGGCACCGGACCGGATCGGTGAAGATCACCGGCACCTGCCCGGGACGGCTCGACGTTCGATCTCGAAGCCACACATGTGCGAACCTCGACGCGGCCGCGGTGCGGGAGCTGACCGCCAAGATCGCTGACGCTCCCGAGTGACTGCGGTGCTGACGAACGCGGCTATCGATCGCGATGGACTAGGAGGGCATGAATATGACTGAGTACAGGACAGTTTGGGTGGAAGATTGGGTTACGGACAAGAGCTCAGGTGAGACGGTGGTCAACGCCACTAATGCCATGAACCGACACGCCGCTGAGGGGTGGGAGGTCGTATCAGCCGTGCCCGGCACGAATGCGCAGACGTATAGTGGCCTGTTTATTACATTCCGTCGCTGATCAGGTAGACGAATCCCCACGTCTACATCCGCTCATGCCGCAATGCGGACCTTCGGGTATCAGCCGAGGAAAAGCCCCGCGTTTGAGACGGGTCATGGTGACGTCATCGTGAACCGACAGAGAGCGCCCACGTCGCGAGATCGATATGTCACGCGCGGCGAGACCCTACAGACAACCGCACGGTCGCCGCCCACGCCGCAGCAGCACGCAGGCCGCTCTCGGACGCGTCCCCGACGCGATATCCCGGCTGCGCCGAGAAAGACTCCAGTGTCGCTGCCGTCGGCCGTCGGGCAGGTGTCCCCGCGAACGTTCCTCTATGAAAACCCGAGGCGTGCAGCGCGGTTGCCGCGGCCATCGCGGACGCCGCCCGAGTTGAGGCTTATCCGGAGCCGGAGCCGGAGCCGGATCCGGGTTTGCGGGATCCGGGTGTGGTGGGCTCCGGCAGTGCGTCGGCTGCCGGGGCCCTGGCACGGGGTTCCGGTTCTAGTTGTCGCTCGTCTTCTTCGGCTTCTGACCTGCGGGCGTACCTGTCACGATGAATGACTTCAGCGTCGAGATCGCGACATTGAGACCTTCCTGGTAGTTCTCGCTGCGGCCAGTCGCGTTCTCTTGCAGCCAGGTGAGACGTTCGACAGCGTCGCGAAGAGGGCTGGCGAGCAGATCGGGCGCATGGCGTTGGGCGATGAGAGCGCGCCAGAGATGCATGTGCCGGTCGAGGAGTTCGGCGTCGAGGTCACCGTCGAGGTGATCCAGCAGAGTCTCGATCAGCATCCGCATAACGGGTTCCCCGACCGGGGGAAGCCGGTCGCCCGTGAACCAGTCGCCCAGAGTGCTGGCCGCTGGCGCATCCTTTCCGGCGCGGTCGTGCAGGCGCGCGGCGAGGGTGCGGTTGCTGAGCCCGGCCCGATCCTTGAGTACCTTCAATTGTCCGATGAAGGCCTGCTCGCTATGGATTCCCTGGAGCACATCGGCGGTGAACTGCGCCGCTCGCCGAGCCAGGACCTTGGCCCTGAGGACGAACTGGGCACGCCGGACCTCCTGGTCCACCGCCACCGGTGCGCGACTCATCTGGACCGCCTGCTCCGCCTCGTTGTACTTCCTCCAGACGGCGCGGCGGGCGCTGATCGGGGCATCGACCAGGTCGAGGACCGTCGCATAGACCTTGCGGGAGAGCAGGACGGTGCGATCCTCGTCCCAAGCGAGCCGGAGGATCCCCGGCTCCGCGGCAAACTCGTTGACGTAGTCGTCGAGGTCAGGGCTGGTGTCGGCTCGCCACAGTTCCTGCTCGGGATTGAGCTTCCCGATCTCCCGGTGCAGGCTCTGGGTCAGTGCCGTGGCCTGGCGCTGCAGAGCCACCATTCGCTCCTCAAGCGCAGCGGCGGCCTGAAGCTGTTCTGCACCCTCGCGGAACGCGGTGGTCGTCACCATCATCGACGCGGACGCGGCGAGGGCACCGGCATTCACCTCGTGCCCCCGTCCTGAGCAGGCGCCAGTCGCTCGGCGAACCGTGGGGCCGGCGCGCCGAGAATCAGTGCGGCCAGCGCGATCGCGATCCCGCCGGCGAGCAGCAGCTCATGGCCGAGCACGACGCGGGTGAGCACAAAAGTGTTCGTCAGCGTCAGAGTCGCTGTCTGCAGGCCGGTGACCGAACCACAGGCCCGGCGCGGCGGTCTCAACGGTGACAGCCAATACAGCATGATCGATTACCTCGAATCGTCAACGTGCGCCGCCGACCGTTGCCGACGGCGTGAACAATGGCGGTTGAGCCGACTTCTTGTCGGGACGGCAGGTGGTACTGCCGCACCAGCGAGTTAGCTCCTAAAGTGGAGTACGCCCGCCGTGCTTTCCCAGGCGCATTCCGGCCGGGCGTCGACCGGATATGACCGGATGCTGTTTTATGCAGGTCAGATCGGCCTATCCGATCTTTGGTTGCAGTGTGACGTGGAGCACAACGTGATGGGCAGTGTTGCAGTCCGGGACTGCAACGCTGTCTGCGGGAACCCCTTGCCTGGACGATCGACCCCCAAGTGCTCGTGACCGGAACTGACCGGCATACCTCGGATACCCCTGGGACAGCCAAGGCTTCAGCCACGACACTTCTGTTCATCTTCAACTTGTCGACGCCTACCTTTGAGCGGGGTGGCTACGTATTGAAGAATCCGGCGGACATCAAGCCGGACAACAGGTTCTCGGGTCGCTGAACTATGGCGGTTGAGCCGACACGGGAAGACCGGGACCTCGGCGCTGGCAACTCCTGGTGGTACAGAACAGCTCCAAGGCCCCGGTCGCTTTAACCGATCCGCTCCCGGCATCAGCGGTGTCCGGGGTCTTCGCTTACGTGGAGAAGGTCTGGCAGCACAGCAGCCGAGCCTGGCTCTCACTCGGGACCGACGCGCTCGGGGCGCTCAACGTCGTGTGGCTGGGTCTATCCCGTGATCGGTGTTTCCGGCGTTGTTGATCAGTAGGTTTCGGCTCCCGGCCAGCGGTCACCGAATGTGATGGCGAAGGCGTTNNAGCGGGCATTCAATGATTCGATCGCGTTGGTGGAGCAGATCATGTGCCTGATCTTGATGTCGTAGTCGAGAAACGGCACAAACTCGTCCCATGCGTTACGCCACAGTCGAATCATCCCTCGATATTTCGCACCACCGCTGCTGTGTCCGGCGCGGGCAACGGCGCCACGATCTGGGTCGCCGGAGCCATCACCCACCGCCAACGCCCCGCCACCGCCGGCGGCATCACCTTCCTCAACCTCGAAGACGAAACCGGCATGCTCAACATCGTGGTCACACAACACCTCTGGGACCGGGAACACAAGATCGTACGCAGCTCACCCGCGCTGCTGGTCCACGGAGTCGTCCACTCCCACCACGGCGTCACCAGCCTCTCCGCCGACCACTTCGAACCACTCGACCTGCGGGGACTCGCCAGACCATCGCGGGACTTCCGCTAGCCGAGCGGCAGGTAGTTTCGGCTTTGTAGGGTCTCACGCCCTGCTTCTTTTTCTCATCGGCGCCTTCATCTCCGCTTCATTTGTGAAGCATGATTGAGACTGGGCCGTCTGGTTTCTCCGGAGCCCCCCAGTGCGGGCCGAATTCCAGACAGTCCTGACGAGTCTGAAGGCGCGATGACAGGTCGCGGCCGGCGTCCCCGGTGCCTTTCATCTGCCCGAAGCCGATCTCGACATACCCCATCGACGTCCGCCGGCCCCCATTGCACGAATTGAGACGGATTCCACCAATGTCCGCTGTGCTACGTCGGAATCCATCAATAGGCGTCGGCGACTGGAGGAATTGGGGCCGGGCCAGCAGTCTGCGTGCCATGACCGATCATGACATCGACCGAATCGACCACTCCGTCCTTTACACCACCGACATGGATGCCACCGCGGCGACCTATGAGGCGCTCGGCTTCACCCTCAGCCCGCTGTCCATGCACATGGGCTCCGACCGGCCCGGCGGGGAGCGCAAGCCGATGGGGGCCGGCAACAGGTGTGCGTTGTTCGGCCGGACCTACCTGGAACTGCTCGGCCTGTTCGGGGACGGTTCGGTCGACCCGTGGAACATCCGTTCGCTGGTCGCCCGGTATGAGGGCCTGCACGGCTGTTCGTTCGGCTGCGACGACGCAGAGACCGTCTACCAGCGGCTGTGCGAGTCGGGGCTGTCGTCGTCGGGGGTGCTGCCGCTGCAACGGGACGTGGAGACCGCTGACGGGGTGGCGACCGCGCGGTTTCAGGCGGTTCACCTCGACCGCGGGCTTACCCCCGAAGGGTTGATCCACATTGCGCACCACCTGACGCCCGAGCTGATCCATCAGCCTCGCTACCTCGACCACGCCAATGGCGCCACTCGCCTGCACAGCGTGCTGCTGGTGGTGGACGACGCCGAACTGGAGGCCACGGTCGCCCGCTACGCCCTCACCCTGGGCACCGAACCAGTGGCCGAGGGGCCGCGCCAGGTCTTTCCTCTCCCGGTGAGCCAGATGGACATCGTTGCGGTCTCCGCTTTCGGGGAGGTCCTGCCCGGCGAGCCGGTGCCCGCGCTGCCCTACCTCGCGGGGCAAGCCGTCGGCGTCAAGGACGTCCACGCGGCCCGCGATCTGGTGACTGGCAACGGGTTCAGCGTCCGCGAGCTGCCCGGCGGGTTCTTCGTCGGCGCCGGTCAGGCCCGCGGTGCGGCCATCGCCTTCCTGGAGGCCTGAGGTGATGACCGACCTCGTTCGCGCGCCTGCCGGAGCACTGCGCGGTGTTTCCACCGGTGCAGTCACGGCGTTTCTCGGTATGCCGTACGGCAGTGCCGCGCGATTCGCCGCGCCCCGGCCGGTCCCCGCATGGGAGGGGGTGCGGGACGCCGGCCGTCCGGGTCCGGCTGCCCCGCAGCCGCCGTCCCGGCTGGAACGCGTCATGGGGCCGGGCAGTGACCTGGCCCAGGCCGAGGACTGCCTGTCCGTGAACATCTGGACTCCGGGCGGTGCCGGGCTGCCGGTGCTGGTCTGGCTGCACGGCGGCGGCTTCCTCAGCGGTTCGGGCGCGGAGGCCTGGTATGACGGGGCCCTGCTGGCCGAACGCGGCCGGATGGTGGTCGTCACGGTCAACTACCGGCTGGGTGCCCTGGGATATCTGTACCTGTCGCCGCGGTTCGCTCCGGCCAACCTCGGCCTGCTCGACCAGATCGCCGCGTTGGGCTGGGTACGGGACAACATCGCCGCCTTCGGCGGCGATCCGGAACGCGTCACGCTGGCCGGCCAGTCCGCCGGTGCGCTGTCGGCGTTCGCGCTGCTGGGCCGCCCCACCGGTCCCGGCCTGTTCCAACAGGTCATCCTGCACAGCACACCGACCGGAGTCGCCCCGTACAGCCCACGGGAAGCAGCCAGCATCGGCCGACGTCTGCTGGACATTCTCGGCCTGCACCCCGACGAGGCAGAACACCTGCGGACCGTGCCGGTCCCACGCCTGCTGGCCGCCCAACAAGAACTCGCACGACGCATGGCCGCACCGCACACCGTGACCCCACCCTTCCAACTGGTCGCCGATGGCGGCCTCCCCGCCGAGCTGCTCGCCGGCGTCCCCGCCAGCATCCCCATGCTGATCGGCACGACTCGCGACGAGGTCTGGGCGTTCTTCCCCGACGCCCCCGCGGACCTGACCGCCCGGGTCTTCGGCGACGGCAGCCGGCAACTGGCCCAGCACGCCCGTTCGGCCTTCGCCTTCCAGTTCGACTGGGCACCACCCGGCAGCCCCTTCGGCGCCTGCCATTGCATCGAGCTGCCGTTCGTGTTCGGCAACCTGGACGCCTGGCATGCCGCCCCGATGCTGGCCGGCGCCGACCCCGCCGAGCTACAGCGGCTGGTAAAGCAAATACAGCGCGCCTGGACGAGTTTCGTCCACACAGGCACACCCGACTGGCCATCGTTCCCGCACCTCAGGCACTTCAGCTAGACCCGACTAACCTGACGTGGGTGAGTTCCCTGGTCCTGGACGAGCTCGACCGCGCGATCGTCCACGCACTGCACATCGACGGGCGCGCGCCCTTCAGCCACATCGCGTCGGTGCTCGACGTGTCAGACCAGACGGTCGCCCGGCGCTACCGCAGGATTCGTTCCGCCGGATCGCTCAGGGTGATCGGCCTGCCCAACGCCCGGCGACTGGGCTGGGTGGAATGGTTCGTCCGAGTGCAGGTGACACCCGACGCGGCGGTGCCCGTCGCCGAAGCACTGGCTCGCCGGACGGACACCTCCTGGGTCTGTCTCACCTCCGGAGGCACACAGATCTGCTGCGTCACGCGGGCGCGCAGCTCGCACGAACGCGACGCACTGCTCCTCGGGCAACTGCCCAGGACACCACGGGTCACGAGCGTCATGGCGCACTGCCTGCTACGCGTCTTCGCCGGCGGCCCGTCCGGCTGGCACGGCAGAGCCGACACGCTCACACCCGAGCAGGCCGCCGCCCTCGCACCTGAACCACCCCACGAACAACAAGAACGGGTCGTGCTGCAGGAGGGCGATGAGCAGCTGCTGGCCAGCCTGGCCCGCGACGGCCGCACAACCTACTCCGACATCGCCAAGGCGACCGGCTGGTCGGAGATGACGGCCAAACGCAGGCTCGCGCAGCTGCGCCGGCGCGGCGCGCTGTTCTTCGACGTGGACATCGATCCGCTGCTGCTGGGATTCGAGACGCTCGCCATCCTCTGGCTAACCGTCGATCCGGCCCAAATGCGCCCGACGGCCGAGGCCATCGCCGCGCATCCCGAGGTTGCCTTCGCTGCTGCCACCACCGGCCCGACAAACCTGCTCGTCATCGCCGCCTGCCACGACGTCGATGCCCTCTACGACTTCCTCGAACGCGGAATAGGAAACCTCCCAGGCATCCGCCAACTGGAGAGCGCACCGATCATCCGCAACAGCAAACGTGTCGGCACAACCCAGACACCCGGCTCATAAGCCGGAACACCATACCCTCCGCAGCGGTAATAGCGACAACACCGCAACACGCCAGAACCCGCCACTGAGGAAATGCCATAAAACTGAGACTGATGTTGAGTGAAACTACAGTGAGACAACCGAGAAGCGCCAGGTCGCGCGAGATCAACATGTCACAGCCGATGAGACCCTACAGGCTTCTTTGTAGAGTCTCAGAATCGATGGCACTTTCCCAAAGATCTTGGCACTGAAATGGCACTAGTGCCACGAAAACTGGGATTGACCATTTTTCCACGCCCGCTGGGCTGTTCGGGTGGGAGTCCGCGAGGGTCTATCCCGTGATCGGTGTTTCCGGCGTTGTTGATCAGTAGGTCTCGGCTCCCGGCCAGCGGTCACCGAATGTGATGGCGAAGGCGTTNNAGCGGGCATTCAATGATTCGATCGCGTTGGTGGAGCAGATCATGCGCCTGATCTCGATGTCGTAGTCGAGAAACGGCACAAACTCGTCCCATGCGTTACGCCACAGTCGAATCATCCCTCGATATTTCGCACCCATCTCTCTTCGAGTTCGTCCAGTGCGGCCATTGCGGCGTCAGGATTGGGGGCTGTGTAGATGGGTTTGATGTCTCGTTTCACCGCGTTCCAGTCCCGGCGAGAAGCGAGCCGGAAGGTGTTGCGGCAAATGCACGATGCACGTTGGGACGATGGTCTGCGGTCACACGTTTGTCACAACCTCCGGGAGGCCTTTGAGGCCGTCGCAGACGAGGAAGAACACGTCCCGGACGCCGCGGTTCTTCAGATCGATCAACACACTCATCCCAAACTTCGCGCCTTCGCCACCGACGCCCATCCACAGTCCGAGCACGTCCTTCCGCCCGTCCACGGTGACGCCGATAGCGGCGTAAACAGGCCTGTTGGCGACCTGCCCGTCACGGACCTTGACATGGAGCGCGTCGATGAACACAGCCACGTATACCGCGTCGAGCGGCCGGGAGGCCCAGTCCTGCATCTCAGCGACGACCTTGTCGGTGATCCGCGAGATCGTCTCTTTGCTGACCGAAGATCCGTAGATCTCGGCAAAATGCGCCGAAATGTCCCCGGTCGTCATTCCCTTCGCATACAACGACAACACGACCTCATCCACCTCGGAAAGCCGACGCTGCCGCTTCTTCACGATCTGCGGCTCGAACGTGCTCTCCTGATCCCGTGGCACGTTGATGCCGACCTCTCCCGCAGCATCCGAAACCACCGTTTTTGGCCGAGTGCTGTTCCGGACATTCGTCGACTCCCGGTCCGACTCGGCCTGGTTCTTCTCATGCCCGAGGTGCTCGGTCATCTCCTCGTTCAGTGCGGCTTCCAGCACATTCTTGGCGAACAGCTTCAGCAGACCGTCCGGGCCGGTCAACGCCAACCCTCGTGCCTTCGCCTCAGCCACCATCGCCGCCGCGGCGGCCTGCTTCGGCGACAGCTCCCGCGCCGGCTTGGACTCACTCTTGCGTGGACTCACAAGGCCCGATGTCATCACTCACAGTGCCCATCCCGCCGGATCTCAGCCCGGCGTGTCGGGCCGGAAACACCGATCTCGGAACAGTCCCCATGGCGCTGCACGATCTCGGAGTCGCCTTGTGCGAGGTCAGCACTTGGCAAGAAGCCACCATTGCGCTCGACGAAGCGGTCGCGATCCGGCGCCGATTGGCGCAGGACGAACCGGAGCGGTACCGCTGGGACCTGGCCGGGTCGTTGCACAGGAGCGCCGGGGTATTCCAGACAGCGTCGCGGACCTGGCGCGGGGTGCTCCAACAGGAACGGCGGCTGCCGTGCTCCGGCAGGTCCGAGGCGTGGTGGTGGTTCCACACGATCGTTCTCACCGCCGAGTTCGGTCACGCCAGAGATGCTTTTCGCTCAATATTTGCGACTGTCCAAGGGATCGCTGTGGAACGGGTACTCGTCCGCAGCCCTCGCCGCCAGATCGAATTCCTGGTGATCGTGGTGCGGCTGGGGAAGACCCGAAGATCACGGTTGGTACCTGCCCGCGCCACGGCACCGGAGCACGGGAGACCTCATGGTCTGTGGGCCTCGTGATCGCCGTCCGCGGTCCGTGTGTGGTTGTCGCATGACCGGGTAACCGAGGTTGGTCATCGAGGGAAAGGGGACGCAAGTGAGCAAGCCGAATCCGATCGAGGTCCAGAAGCACCTGAGTGGTGTCGACTACCCGGCGAAGCGTGACGACCTGGTTCGAACGGCCGAGCGGAATGGAGCAGGCGAGGACATTTTAGCGGCCTTGCGTGAATTGCCTGACCGGACCTATGAAGGACCGAGCGGCGTGAGTGAGGAGATCGGCGGCTGATTCTGCCTTCGCCGGACGCCGGTCCAGTCCGGCGAGCACCACGGAAAGATCGTAGCGGAACGCCCCAGTTGGCGGGCTCCTCCAGGCGGAAATGGCCTGAGGCTTTGACCGTGGTGCTTCCCGTCCGTGTGGCAAATCACGGGGATACGGGAGTTCGTGCCATGGCACGGTCAGGCGTGCGTGCTTGATGAGCTCGAGATGTGCTTGGTCGAGCCGGGCGTAGCGGGTGTGCCGGTGCATCAGTCTGAACACCGCCCGGAAGAGGGCGGGGCCTTGTTCTCCGTGGCGCTCATAGCCGAACAGGCGCCAGCGTCGGGTACCGATCAGCAGGCGTCGCATATGCCACCGGCACGAAACCGACCTGAGGGCGATTCCAGTACGCGGCGGCCAATACCGTGACAGGTCGATTCCTGGGCGACTGATCCTCGGACGGGATGGAATCGGTATCGTTCGCCGTTTACCGGTCTTCCAGGGTCCGGAGTACACGGAACCGCGCCAGTCTGTGCAGCATTTCACCCATCGCGTCGGGCCTGATCTGACCATCGAGGTCCGCGTGCGCGGCTTTCACGATATGGTCCACGGCTGCTTCCGGGAGAGCGGGCGCGAATTCGCGGGAAAGCCATTGCCGGACTTCGGCGGTGATGTCGTCGGTCTGGTGGTCATGGACGGTCATACCCCTCCTCCTTGCGACGACTTCTCATTGTGTCGGTGGCGACGGGGGCTGCACCTGACGACTGTCTGACGATCCCGGGCCGGTCGGGCACGGTAGCTGCGGAACCGGACGACTGGAGACCGTCGGGGTGGCTGTCGGCACGAGTGTGGTGATCGGTTCGGGTTTGTCCTGTGCGGTCACGCCGCAGCCGGAGAGGCACAGCGAAACGGCTGCGAGGAGTACGGCCGGCCGGGTTTTCATGGGATCGCCTCCGGGAGTTCGACGACGAAGCGAGCACCGCCGCCGGGCCGGTCTTCTACCCACACGCTGCCGCCGTGCCGGTGGACGTGGTCGGCGACGATGGCCAGCCCGAGTCCGCTTCCGGTCTCGCGATCCCGGCGCCCGGCGTGCAGTCCGCGCGCGAACCGTTCGAAGATGCGTTCCCGGAGGGCGGGTGGGACGCCGCTGCCGGCGTCGTCCACCTCGACCCTGGCACGGTCACCGTGCCGTCGTACGGTCACGGCGATGGCGCCGCCACCGTATCGGTCGGCGTTGTCGAGCAAGTTGGTGACTACGCGGTCGATCCGGCGACGATCGGCGGAGACGAGCGGGGTTCCCTGATCGATCACGACGCGGGTACTGGATTCGTTCCGGCTGTCGAGCACGTTGTGCACGAGCGCGCCGAGATCAACCAGTTCGACCTGCCCTTCGTCTTCCTGGTCGGCGCGGGAGATCTCGAGCAGGTCGACGACCATGCGCTGGAAGCGGTGCAGTTCTGAACCCAGCAGGCTCAGGGCCTTGCGGGCGGTCGGGTGCATGGTGTCCTGGCGGCGGACCAGCACCTCGGTGGCGGTGACCATCGTGGTGAGCGGTGAGCGGAGTTCGTGGCTGACGTCGGCGGCGAAACGTTTGTCCCGGCGGACTCGTTGTTCGAGCTGCTCTGTCGTGGTGTTGAAGCTGGTGGCGAGCGGCGCGAGGTCGGGGTCCTCCTGGTGGGGGAGCCGGGTCGTCAGGTCTCCTCGCGCGACCCGGGAAGCGGCTTCGCGGAGCGCGGCGAGCGGGCGGAGGGCACGTTTGCTGGTCCAGGCGCCGAGAACAGCTCCAAACAGTGCGGCGACGACGGTGCCGGCGATCAGCAGGATGCTGAGGTACCGGAATGTCCGGTCCAGTTCGAGTAGCGGGTACAGCTCGACGTAGACGCTATCGCCATTTCCGACCGGAGTGGCGATGGCGAGCACGGGGACGCCGTCGGCGGTGAACCGTTGCCGGGCGGCGACGCCGCTCCGCGCACTGTCCAGGAGAGCGACGGGGACCGCGGTGGGCGCGATCTGCCGCCCGCTGGTGAGCCAGCCGCCCGGCCGCAACAGCAGGATCGAGGAGTCCGGGCCACTGGCCAGTCCGGTCAGCAGGTCGTTGAGGGTGTCCGACTGCTCCGCCAGCGCCTTGTCCACCAGGCCGACGTTGACCTCGGACTGCCGGGCCGTGCTCTGTTCGCGCTGGTCGAGCATGTAGCCGGTGGTGAGATTCCAGGTCGCCACGCCCAGCACGGTCATCACCAGTGCCAGACCCAGACCGAACGCGACGGCCACCCGCCAGCGAAGCGAAAGCCGCTGCACGGTCGCCCGCATGGTCGCGAACATCACGGACCCGGGTTGATTCGGTAACCACGCCCTCGCACGGTCGACACCAGGGTCGGGTTGTCGGGATCGGGTTCCACTTTGCGGCGTAACCGTCTGATGTGGACGTCAAGCAGCCTTGTATCACCGAAGTAGTCGTGCTCCCACACCCGGCGCAGCAGCTGCTCACGGGTGACGACCTGCCCTTCCGCCGCGGCGAGCTCGGTGAGAAGGCGGAACTCGGTGCGAGTCAGATGAACCGGTTCGCCGTCGCGACGGACACTCTCCTCGTCCGGCCGGATTTCAAGGTCGCCGACGGTGAACTTGGTCGGGGAAGGCGGCGCGGTACGGCGGAGCAGTGCCCGGATCCTCGCGGCGAGTTCACCGGCCACCAAGGGTTTGGTGACGTAGTCGTCCGCGCCCGCTTCGAGACCCGCGATGATGTCTTGGGTGTCCGCGCGGGCGGTGATCACGATGATCGGCAGCGCTCCCCGGTCACGGACTGACCGGCAGACGGTGAGTCCGTCGATGCCCGGCAGCATGAGATCGAGCAGGACGACGTCGACCTTTACGCGCTCGAGTAGTTCCAGGCCGTCTTCGCCGGTCGCTACACATTCGATGGCGAAACCTTCATCGGCGAGGGCCAGGCTCAGTGCCTCGCTGATCATCGCGTCGTCTTCGACGAGAAGGACACGAGTGGTCACAGTCGGCATCTCCTTCCCACCGAAGAACTCCCGACGCGGCTGCGCCGACCTTAACAGCACCTATCGAGCAGCGCGGAGGAACAACGATTCGATCGTAAGGCAGTTGTCAGTTTCATGAGGTCTCTTTCGTGTCAGTGTCGGATACACGACCTTCGAATTTGATGGAGGGATCACAGCGTGACAACAGATGTAGCACCGGTAGCGGCCGACGTGGCTGCCGGATCAGGGATAGATCCCGAAGTGAGGCGGCTACGCGATAACGCGGACCGCGTGTGGGCTGTCGCGGCGCGGCGGCGCGCCCTGGCGGAGGAAATCGAGGCGACCGGTGAACCGGACTCGTTCCACCGCGCGAAGGCACAGCGTCTGCTCGGTGAGGTGGCCTCGCATCATGGTTTCGCGTATCACGAACTCGCCAACGCGACTGAGGCCCGCGCCGGGGTAGCGGCCCATCCCCGCGAGTCTCCACAGTGGAAATCGCTCATCCACAGGTCGTTCGCGGCGATCCGCAGGGCGGAAGCGCATCATCAACGCGCCGCCGCGTACACCGCCCGGACCGTGGGTGATGAAGCGGCCGCACAGAGGCATGAGGCCGCTGCGCGCGAGGCCGACGGTCGCGCCCTGTCTTTCGTCGTGGAAACGCGTCAGGTGTGACGACCTGGTCGCACCCGGGAATTTCCCGGAGCGTGGCTTCCTCGCCCGGGCTTCGGAAGAAACGAGGAGAAGTGATGGCCCTCAGAGTCAGTCTTCAGGCGGGCTGAAGGCCACCATGAGCCGGGAGAAGCCGTCCGCCGTGGCGATGCGCGTTCGGGTGCTCCGCCATCGGAAACTCGCCGAGGAAGCCGAGGACAAGGCCAGGGCCACGGAGCTGCGCGCGGTCGAAATACTGGAGACTTGTGCCGGAACGGCGGAGAGAACGCTGTGACCGGTAGGAACACACGAAGGCGGCCGTTCTTCGGCAGGCTGGACCCCTTCTGCCTTCTCGCCGTTCTCCCCGCCGCGCTGATGGCGGTGCTCATGGCCACCCTGCGACTGTGGTTGCTCGGAAGTGTCTGCCTGGTGGTCGCGGGCCTTGTCCCGCTGTTCGATTCGTGGGTTAACCGGCCGGAGCGACCTGTTCGGGCGCGACCCGCGACGGTCGAACGGAAACAAGCAGTTCGTCCTATGAGGACAGTGTCGGCTCACCGGCACCGGTACCGGTACCGGCTCTCCTGCCCGAATAGGGGCTCACGCCGATCCAGACGATGGCCTGGCGCACGGCGGTGCGGGGTCCGCTGATCACAATGGACTTGTCCCGTAAGGCATCCAGCCAATCGGTATGGCCGAGCCAGACCCCCGCGAGAGCGCCGAGCGTGCAGTCGATCCGCATCGCCTGGGGAAGCCGGGGATCGTGGATGGTCGGCGCGGCCACTGAGCGGGAGAGCACCAGCCACCACCACTGAGGCCCTCGCGACTCGGTGAACCGAAAATGGATCGCGACCGCCTGCGCGGGAAGCGTGGTGCGGTCGATCCCCCTGGAAATGTCGCGCAGGAGCAAAGCAGGGTCGAGATCACCGTGCCGCGGCGGTGGCAGCCAGCGCGCTCCCCACCTGCCGAGCGGCTCGATGACCGACTCCAGCTGACGGCCGGCTTCGGTCAGTTCGGCTTCGCGCTGACGAAGTGTGACCAGGCCGGCGGCCTCCAGTTTGCGGAGCCGTCTGGTCAGCAACCCGGCCGACACGCCCGGTACCCCGGCGGCGATGTCGGTGACCGAGGTGTTTCCCCGCAGCAGTTCGCGAATGATCAGCAGCGTCCACGGTTCCGAGACCACCTCGGCCGCCAGCGCGATGGGGCAATGCTGTGCGTAGCGCATCAAAGGACCTGCACCAGGCGCATTATGCGATGACGTGCGAGGCGATGCAGCATCTCACCGAGTGCTTCGCGGACGATCTGCCCGTCGAGGTCGCGATGGGTGGCGCGCACGATGGCGCCCACGGCCACGGGCGACAGCTTCGCCGAGAACTCGTTCGCCAGCCAGACGGTCACGTCGCCGACGATGTCGTCCGGCTTATGCGTCTCCACGCTCATCGCTCTCCTGACCTGACTCGATTCTGGCGAAGATTATTCCGGTTCGGCGCCCTCGCGAACCTGACGACTACCTGACGATTGCGCCGATGCGTGCGAGTGGGTGCCCGTGGTCCGAGAGAGTGGTCCGGTACGCCCGGAGGAAGGTCTGTCATGTCAGGTGTGGATGAGGGGCTCCCTGGGGCGTCATGGTCGATGGATCTGCGGGGGACGTCGGCGCCGGCGCTGGTGGAGGTGCGCCGATGGGTGTCGCGGACCTTGGGGGAGGTCGGCGATCCGCATCTGGACGATCTCCTGTTGGTGGCCACGGAGCTGGTCACCAACGCTTATGACCATGGCGGGGGCGCGATCGCGGTCCGGATGAAGCACACGGCGCGGCCGTGCCGGGTGCGGATCGAAGTGGAGGACAACGGTCTGGGCCGGCCGGTGATCCGACCGCCGTCGAATTCCCGCCCGGGTGGCCGTGGCATGGTCCTCGTGGACAAGCTGGCCGACTGGGGTGTAATCGAAAGCTTTGAGGCCGCGAGTAAGACGGTGTGGGCGGAGGTGTCTTGCGACGGTGTGGGCGCCATTCCCCGCGCCGCCGTCGCTCGCCGGTGACGGCTGATGCCACCGAGCCGCGCGTTCGCACCGGTCGATCCGACCCTTCGGCCGGCTCCTGGCGTCCTACCGTTCCGGTTGGCGAGCATGGCCAGGACTTCATGCCGGGTCTTACCGGGCCGCTTGTGGAAGTGTCAACCCGGCGGCGGTGGTGCCGAAGTAGGGCTGAGCGGCGGTGGCGATGCCGTAGACCTGGCCGCTGAAGTGGACGAGATTGAGATACCCGGTGAGTATGTCTTCTTTGGGCATGTCCGGCTCAGATCCAAAGCGAGCTTCGCCTCTCGAAATCTGCGGGCAAGGGGATGGTTCTTGACGTATTGCTGGCTGATGGTGGACGCGTCCTGCAACGGGCCACCGCGCCGCGGACGCGTTCACCACTGAGGAAGACGATGTCGAGGTCGTCGTGGATCTCACCGCAGCCGGCTGAAGAACGAACGGAACCGCTCCGGTATGTGGCCTTTCGGGCGAAAATTGGTAAGACGCACCGCTGAATAGCTGATCGTAAGGTCATCGTCAGGTCGTCCGTACCTGGCCCATGCCAGTCTGGGAGCACGTGGTTGTACTCGACGCAGGAAGGTGTGGACATGAGTACCTCCGTTCTGGAGCCGCTCGCCGGTGCCCTCGTCGTCCGGCGCCGCCGCGAGATCGGCGTGACGATCGTGACCGCCGAGGGCGAGGTCGCGACTCCCGATGTACCCAGGTTCATGGACGTGGTCGAGGACTGCGTAATCGAGTCCGAAGACGATGTCGTGCTCGACTTCACCGACGTGTCCTTTCTGAGCATCACCGCACTCGTTGGACTGAACGAGGCCAAGAGAAGCCTCGAAAAGAGCGGACGGTCGATGCGAATTCGCGTTCCGGAGAACGGGATCCGTCGATACCTGAGTCTGGTCGGGCTCTGACGGTGTGCTGACCTCGAGGAACCATCTCGGACAGGGACGACGAGAGAATGAACCGTGGAGTCAGCCTTTTCGGGGCGTACACCTTCGACGGCCAAAATGAGAAGGAACATCGGCGGGACGGTGGCGGACGGACGATACGGAACGCCACTGGGCTGGGGATCATTGACGCGCTGACCTACCTGGCCGGTGTGTGGCTGATCCTCACGCCGTTTGTCCTGAACTCCCCGTTCAGCGAAGGGTCCGCGGACGGCGATTGGAACGCCATACTGGTCGGAAGCGCCCTGGTGGCGCTGGGTGCCCTTTCGCTCGTCGATCCGCCGATCGGCCCTACGGCCAATCTGATGCGGCTGCCGTTGGGCGGATGGCTTGCGGTGTCACCACTTCTGCTCGGAGCCGAATCCGGCGCTCACCCGGCCGCATGGGCGGTGGCCAACGTAGTGACCGGCCCGCTTGTGCTCGTCCTTTGGGGCGCGGGCCTGGCGCTCGTCCATCGCGCGGAAGCCGGTAGGCCGAGCGGATCTAGGGCGGCGTAGAGCAGGCCGGTGACACCGTGTCAGGCGGGGACCGTGCCCTCCTCGCCCGCACCGGTCGCTCGGTTGGGGTCGGCGACGGGTTCAGCGCCACGATGGTCGCGGTGCCGGCGCTTTACCGTGGTGTCGGCGTGCACTGCTGCGCAGGTCAGCCGCCGGCACTCCTGTTACGTGAGGGTATCGTTCGGCTGGGCCGCAGGTCGTCCTGGTGGAGGTGGCCCAAGGAAGGGACTCGGCATGGGCGAGCAGATGCAGATCGGCGAGGTGGCCGAGCGCACCGGGTTGTCCCTGCGCACGATCCGGTACTACGAGGAAGTCGATCCGGTGGTGGAACAGCCGGTCGGGTTTTCGGGGTCCTCGGCGTGCCAGAGGTCGGCGAGCATCCGCACGCATCGCTGTTCCAGTTCGGCGGTGCGCGGGTACTCGTCCTTGTCGATCATGTTCTTGTCGAAGCAGTCCGCCATCAGTGTCCGGGCCTGAGGTGACATCCAGGTGGTCACGAAGGTGGCCAGGTTGAGGCGGGCGTTGCCGTCGAGCATCAGCTCGTCGTGCACGATCTGGTAAGCAGTGTCGGCATCCAGCTCGCCTCCAGGGAGGCGGTTGCGCGGGATGTCGACGGGTTCGCGGGTGAAGACCGGGTTGTAGCCGACGCCGGAACGGCCGGTGGGCTGCTGATCGGACGGGTGCGACAGTGGCATGGATTCGCTCCTGCGCGTGGGTGGTCAGCGGGTGCACTGCGAGGCGCGGGCATGCGCGCCGAGGTCGTCGAGGGTGAGCCGGTGCCGTGGTGGCCGATCGAGGATCAGCCGGCGGGTGACGGTGAGATCGGCGTCGACGTGCATGAGCTCGCCGGAGCGGAGGTTGTGCCAGGCGGGGTTCTCGTCCATGCGTTCGCTCGCCACGATGACGGCGGGGTGCTCGGCGAGGGCACCTGACCGGGCCCGGATCCGTCCGGCCCGGCTGACGTGTTCGAGGTGCCGGCCGTGGTGCGGGCCGCCGGCCGCGCGCTGCAGGACGAACAGGTCATGGGTGCCCGGATAGCGCAGAGCCCACAGTTGGGTAGGGGTGGTCAGGATCAGGTTGACAGCGTAAACCGGCAGGTGCTCTTCGGCCCACCGGACGGCACTGGTGATTCCGGCCCCGATGTCGCCGTCTCGCTGGTCGATGTGCTTAGTGATGAGCGCGAAGAGCCGCTCGGAATCCGTGTCGCCTTCGACGAGCGAGCCATAGTCGCCGAGCGCCCGGTCGAGAGTCTTGAGATCGCCGAGGACGCCGTTGTGGGCGAAGATCCGGCCGTGTTGGGTGAACGGATGGGTGTTGCGGGGTTCGAGGCCACCGGTGGAGGCGTAACGCACGTGGGCGAGAAAGGTGGCTGACTCCCGTTCCTTGGCCTCTTCGGCGAACTTCTCGTCTTCGTAGGCGGCCATCGGTTGCTTTTCGACCTCGGCCACGCCGTCGGCGGAAAAGGTGCCCAGACCGGTGCCGTCCGGGTCGCGACGGCTTTGCTCGGCAAGGCTGTCCGGCGCTTCGAGCAGCCAGAACGTAGCCCGCACCCGCTGCGACCCCGCGGAAAGCCCGAAAAGCCGGCACATGTCGGCCTCCTGTTCGATCGAGGTGGGCGATCCGCGGTCAACAGCCCTGTGATCGGATCGCTGGCCATCAGGTCGCACGCCTGTGCAGAGGATTTGACGACGTCGTGATCGAATACCCGGTGTCCTGGCGGACAATCGCCTGGCTTGTCACATTCACGCATCGGGTGCGGGCAGAGAAGGAGCGATCAGACAACTCACGACGAACTGAAGGCTTGCCGGGGCCCCGACCTGTCATTGCAGTTTCGTGTCGTATCCCTCGGAGAGCAACGCAACGTCGTTGCGCAGATGGGAGAGCCGCTCTAACAGTCGGCGCCCTTCGGGAGTGCGCCGGTGCCGTGGAGCGCATCAGTGAGCCAGAGGCCGCATTGCGGGGAAGCTGGCTTCACCGCAGGGAGGCCGTCGACACCACTGCCACGGTGGGATGTCGTCAGCACGTCCCCTGCCGCACATTCGTTACTGAAACTGTTCGTCTGAGAACTCCATTGGGCGTCACCGCCCTACGCGGGGCATCAGCGAGAGGTGCTGGAGGCAAATGTTGTCTACGGCGAAGGTGTTGCCGGCATCGCTTCGGGGTAGCCGTAGCTTCGACGGCGCGGGTCGGCCGCGACTGTCTCGTGACGGGAGGAGACCGTAGCCGTGGACGCCAAGTCCTTCATCCGCGAATTCCCCGCTGTGCACCTGGGCATCGGAGTAATTGGTAACGTGATCTTCTTCGCGGGCAGCGTTCTGTTCGTGTGGCACGTGACCGAGCTCGTCGCGATCTGGCTCTTCATCATCGGTTCGTTCGGGATGATGATCGGTGCTATCGGTCAGGCCGTCTACATCCACGAACGGCATAGGCTCAACGGTGCCCCTGGTGACCAGGGCCGAGCCCCGGCGCGCAGCGGCGCCTGACCCAATCGGGTCCTCCCTGATCCGTTGACCGCGGTGATTACACGATTTGACCCGCAGCGGCCTTTGTCTTCGCCTTGAGCACATCGTCTCCAGGGCCTTCCGGAGAAAATCGGCGACCCATCGGTGTGTCGACGAAACTGAAGGGGAATTTCTAATAGGTGATATAACCGATGACCTGTACGACATCGTGAACCGGTTCCATGCCTAGGTAATGAGAGCGACCCGGACGGGCTTTGGATGTGACTGCTCCCGTCACAAACCCACTACGACACCGTTGTCTTACTCCTCAATAGCCCGCCGTGCATGATCGCAGCTCCGTACTGACTGCGCGAGAACCGGCGGATGAGCGGGCGAAGCCTACCCATTTCAAGAGTGCGGCGCGGCCAGCCAGGGTCGCAGGGACTAGGAGCTGTCCTGTAAGTCATCGGAGCCAGAGGATGATGGCGGCGATGGTGAGTTCTGCCTGGTAGTAGGCGGCGCGTTTGGCCTCGTCGCCGTCGTTCGGTTGACCGACACTCGTAGTGGTGTGCACAGCGGTTCACCTTGGAAGCGGCAGTGCTGGGTGTGCGTCAGCTCCGCACGTCGGCGCACTCTGGCTGAGGCTGCGAGGTCAGGCGAAGACGAAGTAGCGGAGCCAGAGGTAGGGCGCGGCGACGAGGACGGTGATCAGGGTGATGATGACGCCCTTTTTGGTGAATTCCCAGAAGGAGATGGGGCTTCCGGCGCGTGCGGCGATGCCGAGGACGACGACGTTCGCGCTGGCGCCGATGGCGGTGGCGTTACCGCCGAAGTCGGCGCCGAGGGCGAGGGACCACCAGAGGGCTTCGGAGTGGGTGGGATCGGCGATGCTGTTGGTGAGGTCGAGGACCAGCGGGCTCATGGTCGCGACGTAGGGGATGTTGTCGACGACGCCGGACAAGAGCGCGGAGACGCCGAGGATGAGCATGACGGCGAGGAGTGCGTTGCCGCCGGTGGCGTCGGCGGCCAGTTTCGCGAGATCGCCGATGACGCCGGTTTTGACCAGGGCGCCGATCATGATGAACAGCCCGGCGAAGAACAGCAGTGTTTCCCATTCGACGCTGGCCAGGTAGTCCTTCGGTTTGGCTTGGGAGAGGAGTACCAGAACACCGGCGCCGAGGAGGGCGACGACCGACGGTTCGATGTGGAAGATCGAGTGGCCGATGAAGGCGGCGAAGACGGCCAGGAGCACGACACCGCATTTGATGAGAAGCCGTTTGTCGTGGATGGCTTCGCGTTCGTTGAGGGCCATCACGTCGGCGACGCGGTCCGGGTCGACGGTGAAGGAACCGCGGAACAGTCTTGGCAGCACGAGACAGAAGACGACGAGTTCGATCGCCACGATCGGGGCCATGTTGACGAGGAAGTCGTTGAACGTCAGTCCGGCGCGGCTGCCGATGATGATGTTCGGCGGGTCGCCGATCAGGGTGGCGGCACCACCGATGTTCGAGGCCATGACCTCGGCGATCAGGAACGGCACGGGGTTGATGTCCAGGCGATCGCAGACCAGCAGGGTCACCGGGGCCATGAGCAGCACTGTGGTGACGTTGTCCAGGAACGCCGAAGCGACCGCGGTGATCAGCACCAGCAGGAGCATGATCCGCAGTGGCGAACCCTTGGCGCGTTTGGCGGCCCAGATGGCGGTGTACTCGAAGACACCGGTCTTCCGGAGGACACCGACGATGATCATCATCCCGAGCAGCAGGAAGATGACGTCCCAGTCGACACCGGTGTCGTGGGAGTAAAACGCGTCCTCGGAGCCCAGGACACCGAGGGCGAGGACGATTCCCGCGCCGGCGAGGGCGGTGACCATCTTCGGGATCTTCTCGGTGGCGATGAACAGATACGCCACCACGAACACGGCGATCGCGACGGTGGCGCTCATGCCACGCCCCCGTGGACGGACCCGAGGGCGGATGCCGGCCGAAGATGCTGCCCGATCACTTGCGTTCTCACCGAATCCTGTCCATGCCGACTGTCCCGGCCCGGTCAGGGACGGGTATGCCGACCAGACTTCCCGGCGCTCCATGCGTCAACATGCCGTAAAGAGGAACCCGAAGCAACTTGGCTCGCGGCTCGGACACGGTCGACTGGTTCCATGCGCCTGGCGAGGGCGCCGTCCGGTACGCTGGGCTGTGCCAGAGGTCACACAGTGTCGTGAGATGGAGGGCCTATGTCCGGACTGCTCGGTCCTCTCGCGTTGATCGCCGTGTTCGTCGTACTGGTCGCCGCCATCCGCCTGGTGCATCTGCGGCAGGAGCGCGGCGAGTTGCCGGACCGCACCCGACTCTCGTCGGGGCGTAAAGAATCGGACAGTAACAACGACTGAGTCCGGCGCGCCTGGCCGGACGGTCGTAGTCTGGCGGTATGCACGCCAGCGAGATGGCCGAGGAATACCCGGTCGTGGACATGGATTCCGACGCACTCGACGCGGCGCGGCTTCTCGCGGAACATCGTCTGCCCGGCATCGTCGTCACGGACCGGAGTGGTTGCCCCCAATCGGTCCTGCCCGCCTCGCAGGTGGTTCGTTTTCTCGTCCCGACCTATGTGCAGGACGACCCTTCGCTCGCCGCCGTCCTCGACGAATCGATGGCCGATCGCATCGCCGACAAACTGGGTGGCCGCAAGGTGCGGTCGTTGCTTCCCACAGAGCCCGCCGAGCTGCCTCGGGTGAACTCCGACGACACGATCATCGAGGTCGCCGCGATCATGGCGAGACTGCATTGCCCGCTGGTCGCGGTGATGCAGGACAAGACGCTGCTCGGGGTGATTTCCGCGTCCCGGCTCCTGGAGTTGGCGCTCGCGCCACGGTGATCAGCTGACTTCGGTCAGCGCTCCGGTTTTCACGTCGTAGACGAAACCGCGGACATTGTCGGTGTGCAGAGGGAAAACCGAGCGCTTCACTCGCTGCATCGAGCGGCGGACGCTGTCGGAAACCTCGCGGAACGCCTCGACCGACCACGTCGGTCGCAGCCCGGTGTCGGCTTCCAGGTCGTCCTTGAAGCCGTCTTCGGTCACCAGCGACAACCCGCAGTCGGTGTGCTGCACGATCATCACGTCGCGGGTGCCCAGCTTCCGCTGGCTCAGCGCGAGCGAGCGGATCACGTCGTCGGTGACCACGCCGCCGGCGTTGCGCAGCACGTGCGCCTCACCTTGGACGAGGCCGAAGACCTCGAACACTCGGACGCGTGCGTCCATACAGGTCAGGATGGTCACCTGCAGGGAAGGGCGAGGCGACCGCCGATCACCGGCCACCGCGTCGCCGAGTTCGTGATTGCGTTTGAGCAGTACGTCGATCGCGGTCATGACTCTCCATTGTTCGGTCGGCTCGTGGCTCCGGTGTCCTCCGTCGCGGCACCGGGCGTGCCGTTTCTGATGACGGTGGTGAGCTTGCCGCGCTGTTCGTCGTTCGCGAGCGCGGTCAATTTGCGCTCGACGTGCGGCGGCAGATCCTTGAAGTCGAGTTCCACGTCGGCTTTGTGGGAGTGGTCGATGAAGGTCAGCAGTCCCTTGGCGCCGGACATGTCCAGGTAGCTCACGTTCCGCAGGCTGAGCGACAGCTTCGGCTCGTCGTCGCGCAGTCTGGTCAAGACGCGGTCGATGGAGAGGAACGACAGCGGCCCGTCGACGCGGTAGGTGCCGGTCTCGTCGTAGACGACCGAAGCCTTGCTACGCCGTGATTGCCCGAAGTGCACGAGGAGTGCCACGGCCACGCCGACCGCGACCGCCACGGTCAGATCGACGAGGACGGTGATGATCATCGTCGCGAACATCACGACCACGTCGCCCCGGGGTGCGACATGGGTCTTGCGGAGGCTTTCCCAGTCGAACATGCCGATCGCGGTCAGGATCAGGATGCCCGACAGCACGGCGAGCGGGATGTACTGGACGACCGCGCCGAGTCCGGCCACCAATGCCAGGAGGATGACGCTGTGGGTCGCGGCCGACACCGCGGTGCGGCCGCCGCTTCTGACGTTGACCACAGACCGGACCGTCGCCCCCGCGCTGGCCAAGCCGCCGAACAGCCCGCTGGCCATGTTGCCCAGACCCTGGCCGACCAGTTCTCGATTGCTGTGGTGGCGCCGGCCGGTGATGTTGTCCATCACGACCGAGGTCAGCAAGGAGTCGATCGAACCCAGCAGAGCGATGCTCAGGGCGGGAAGCACGAGGGTGAGCAGCAGGGAGCCGCTGAAGTCCGGGATGGTGATGGAAGGAATCGATTCGGGGATCTGGCCGATGTAGTCGACCGTGCCGTTGAGTGGAACCGGCCCGATCCGGAGGTTCTGCAGGACAGGCTCCGCGAAGGACAGGATGCCGGTGATGAACACCAGCGCGATCAGGCTCGCCGGGATGGACTTGACCACCCGTGCGGCCACGAGCATGAGCACGATCGTGGCCGCCACCACCAGGAAGCTCTTCCGCACCTGGTCGAGCTCGCCCAGGATGATGATCAGCGCGATACCGCCCATGAACCCGGACACCACCGGGTGCGGGATGAAGCGGATGAGAGACCCGAGCCGGCACACGCCGAACAGGATCTGAAGCGCACCGGCCATGATGAACGCCAGGAACGCGCCTTCGAGTCCGTGCACCGCGATGACACCGGTGGCGACCACGGTGATGGGGCCGGTCGGGCCGGTCACCTGCGCGGGTGTGCCGCCGAAGACCGCGGCGAAGAACCCGGCGAAAATGGCGCCGTACAAGCCGACGAGCGCGCCCTCGGAGGTGCCGGTCGCGGTGATGCCGAAGGCGATCGCCAGCGGCAGCGCCACGATCGCCACGGTCAGCCCGGCAAGAAGTTCTCTGGCGAAACGCTGGAGCATCGGTCCCCGCTCGTCGGCGTGCGTTTGATCCGGCCCTCGGTGGGCCAAGCCGCCGACCAGACTTCCCGGCACTCCTGGACGTAAAGATGCCCTAAAAGAGGGTAAAGGTCCAGTAAAGAAGCATTGAGGTAGAGATCATCACGCCGACGGCCTAGTCACCGAAGCTCACGCAAAGTCGGTCACTGATGGCAACTGTGGCGACGGCAGTAGGCGGCGCCATGGTTGAAATGACCGATTTGCCGTACTCTGCGGAGATGTATGCCGACGTCATGGCCGAGGAATTCCCGGTTGTGCGTCTCGATTCGCTCGCGCTGCAGGCGGCCCGGCTGCTTGCCGAGAATCGGCTGCCCGGGCTTGTCATCACCACGGCCGACGGGCGGCCTTACACAGTCTTGCCCGCCTCCGACGTGGTGAAGTTACTGGTGCCCAGCTATGTCCAGGAGGCTCCGACGCTGGCAGCGGTGCTGCCGGAATCGATGGCCGACCGTGCCGCGGACAAACTGGGCGGCAAGACAGTCCGCGACGTCCTTTCCGCCCGGCCTCCTGAACTGGCCGTTGTCGATCACGACGACAACATCGTGGAAGTCGCCGCGATGATGGCCCGGCTGCGCTGTCCGCTGGCCGCCGTACCGCGCGACGGCGCGATGATCGGTGTGATCACGGCGTCCCGGCTGCTGGAACTGGTGCTCGCACCGACCTGACCGCCGGTCACCGGGGGCCTCTCCGGTCCGGTGATGGCGTCGGCCTCGCAGTGGGGCGGCGACGGTCGCCGGGAATTCGGGATCTAGGCTCGCGCACAGCTTCCTGCCGTAGGGTCCCCGCCCGTCGGTGGCCGGTGATCTTGGTGGTGGTTGTGTGCGGGAGACAGAGCGGCGGTTCCGCCCGGAGATCCAGGGGTTGCGCGCGCTGGCGTGTGTGCTCGTGGTCGTCTACCACGTCTGGCTCGGCCGGATCTCCGGTGGCGTCGACGCGTTCTTTTTGATCTCGGGTTTCCTTGTCACCGGCCAGCTTTACCGCGCGGCGGCGCGCGGGAGGATCGAGTACCGGCCGATGTGGGGCCGGATGATCAAACGACTGTTCCCGGCCGCGCTCACCGTGCTGCTTTTGGTCATCGCGGCAAGCGTGGTGCTGTTGCCGCAGAACCGCTGGTTCCAGACGATCAGGGAGGTCGTCGCCTCCGCGCTGTACGTGGAGAACTGGCAGCTGGCGGCGGATTCGGCCGACTACTTCGCGCAGCACGATTCGGCCAGCGTCGTGCAGCATTTCTGGTCGCTGTCGATTCAGGGACAGTTCTATGTGGTCTGGCCGTTGCTGGTCGGCTTGGTACTGCTGGTCGCCAGGCGAACCCGCGGCGACGTCCGGCCGATCCTGCTCGGCGTCCTCGGCACGGTGTTCGCGGCTTCGCTGGCTTATTCGGTGTGGCTGACCGCGGTCGACCAGCCGCTGGCGTACTTCGATTCGCTGACGCGGGCCTGGGAGTTCGCGCTCGGTGGTCTGCTCGCGCTGGTGCTCGACCGGGTTTCGGTACCGAGGCCTGCCCGGATCGTGGCCGGCTGGGCCGGTGTCGCCGGACTCGTTTCCTGCGGTCTGGTGCTTCAGGTCGGGACGGTCTTCCCCGGCTATCTCGCGCTCTGGCCGACACTCTCGGCCGCGCTGGTTATCGTCGCGGGTGACACCGCGTTCTCCGGCGGCGCCGACCGGTTCCTCGGTAGCCGTCCGCTGACGTATCTGGGCGATCTGAGCTACGCGCTCTATCTCTGGCACTGGCCGGTCCTGGTGCTCTATCTCGTCGTTCGTGACCAAGAGGAGGTCGGTCCGCGCGGTGGCGCGGTGATCATCGTGCTGGCGTTCTTGCTCGCCGTGCTGACGCACCACCTGGTCGAGAAGCCGGTCCGCGTGTCCACGATCGGGACGGGAAACCGGTGGGGCGCCTACCGGTTCGGCGTGCTGGCGATGGCCGTGGTCCTCGCCGCGTCGGGCGCCTGGCAATGGGCCAGCGTCAGCCAGGCGAAGAGCTACGCGCTCACAGTGAGCAATCCGGATCATCCCGGAGCTCTCGCACGTACGGCCGGATTCACTTACTGGGGCGCCGCGGACGTGAAACCGGTTCCGTCGTTCGTCGCGGTGTCCCAAGACTGGGCCGGTATCGACCCGGTCCGCTGCGGAATCTCCCCGCGCAACGCCGATCTCGAAGTCTGTACCTCGCAGACCACGGGGCATCCCGCTCGCCGGATCGTGGTCGCCGGCGACTCGCACGCCGGGCAATTGCTCGGGGCGCTGCTCCCGGTCGCCGAGAAGAAGAACTGGGAGGTCACGTCGATCCTCCGCGGCGGCTGCCCGTTCTCCACCGACTCGGACGCGGTGCCGGGCGACCAGTCCTGCATCGACTGGAACACCGCCGTGGTGGACGAGATACTCACCGCCCGCCCCGACGCGGTGCTGACGATCGGCACCCGGGACGTCAAACCAGGTGTCGAAGAACGGGTCCCCGGCGGCTACGTCGCCCAGTGGCGAAAGGTCGACGAGGCGGGCATCCCGGTGCTGGCGGTGCGGGACAACCCGCGCTTCGGTCAAGCCCCCTCCGCCTGTGTCGAAACCCGCGGCATCACGGCGCCGGAATGCGCTACTCCACGGTCGGAGCTCTACGCGGAGCGACCGCCGTATGAGACGCTGCCGGATCTGCCGCCGAACGTGCGGTTCCTCGACTTCAGCGACTACTTCTGCACGGCCGAGGTCTGCCCGCCCGTGATCGGCAACGTCCTCGTCTACCTCGACGACAACCACGTCAGCGGCACCTATATGGCGACCATGTCGGCCATCGCGGAGAAGGCGATCACCGAGGCTCTCGGCTGGGCGGACGACCACGCGGAGGAACCCCCGCCGGGCGGCTGAGCCGGAAACCGGCAAGAGCCGGGAGCGGTCTTGACTGGCGCTGAACAAATGTTCAATACTCTGAACATGGGTTCAGTCTCTGATCTGACCGCCCGTGCTCGTATCCGTGATGCCGCGTTGGCCAGGTTCGGGGCCGACGGCATCGCCGGGACCTCGGTGCGTGCGGTCGCCGCAGATGTCGGGGTGTCGCCGGGTTTGGTGCTGCACCACTTCGGGTCCAAGGACGGGTTGCGGCAGGCCTGCGACGACCATGTGCTCGACTCGATCCGGGGCGGTGGTCAGGCCGGCGACGATGCACTGGGGGAGGTGTTGCAGGCCGCCACGCCCGTGCGGCGTTACCTGGCTCGCGCGTTTCTGGACGGGTCGAGCGGGGCGTCCGCGTTGTTCACCGAGATCGTGGACCGAACCGAAGCGTGGCTCGCCGACGGCGTGCGGGAGGGCTGGGCGCACCCGGCGGACGACACGCGTGCGCGCGCGGTCGTCTATGTGTCCTGGCTGCTGGCGCCGCTCGTGCTCGGTGATCACGTCGGCCGGTTGCTCGGTGGGGATCCGGCGGAGACCGCGACAGCGATCCGTGGTGCCAGGGCGGGGCTGGAGATGTTGACCAAGGGTCTGTTCACCGATGACCGTTGGCTGGCCGCCTACGCCGCCGTCAATGACCAGGAGCGGTCTAAGTGAGGGCGCTGCTGGTCACCCACGGCACCCGAGGTGACGTCCAGCCGATGCTCGCACTCGCGGTCGCCCTGCGCGATCGCGGGCATGAGGTGGTGCTGGCCGCGCCGGACTCGTTCGCCGACGCCGCGGGGGAGTACGACATCGAGTTCGCGTCACTGGGCGAGGGGCCGAACCGGCTGATGGACGACCCGGTGGTGAAGGAGGCCATCGAGGGCGGCTACCGGGGCGTGCGCGGCAAGGTCACCGCTGTGCGGACGGCGAGGCGGGTCAAGCCGATGATGGTGGAGGTCCTGCACAACGTCGGCGAAGTCGCGAAGACTTCCCGTGCCGATGTCGTCGTGCACACGACCGGGGTGCCCGCCCACCATGCGGCCGAGATGCTCGGCGTGCCCGCGGTGGTCGTCACGCTGCAACCCGGCTGGATCCCCACTGGCGAGTTCCCTTGCCCGATGATTCCTTTGCCCCGCCTGCCGAGGATTCTGAACCGCGCCACGTATCTCGCGGTGGATGCCGTCCTGCGGATGTACGCCGGTATCACGGCCACCTGGCGCACCACCGAACTCGGGCTGCCGCGCCGCAGGGGAATGCACGACATCCTGCACGACCCGGACGGCAGGGCCCGTCCGATCCTGCAGGCGTTCAGCCCCCGCGTCGCCCTCTCCGCTTCTGATTGGCGGGATTCGGTGCACACCAATGGCTTCTGGTATCTCCCCGCCGTCTCGGGATGGGAGCCGTCCGCGGCTTTGCGGGACTTCCTCGACGCGGGACCCGCTCCGGTCTACATCGGATTCGGCAGCATGGCGGGCAGGGACTCACGCCGCACCCGCGCGGTGGTCGAAGAAGCGGTTCGTCAGGCCGGGGTCCGCGCGGTGCTCGCCACCGGGTGGGGCGGCATCGCCGCGACCGCCGGTACCGGCGACCTGTTCGTGATCGACCACGCGCCGCACGACTGGCTGTTCCCCCGGATGAGCGCGGTCGTGCATCACGGGGGTGGCGGTACGACCGGTGCCGCACTGGCCGCGGGCAGACCGCAGGTGGTGTGTCCGTTCGTCGCCGACCAGCCGTATTGGGCGAACCGCGTGCACGCCGTCGGCGTCGCGCCGCCTCCGATACGCCAGCAACAGCTCACGGCCGACCGGCTCACCGCGGCGCTGCGGCAAGCCACCGGTGACGCCGGAATGCGCGAACGAGCCGAACGACTCGGCCGGGAAATCCGGGCGGAGAACGGCGTATCGGCCGCGGTCGCCCTTCTCGAAAACCTGACCTGACAAGGACCATGATGGAACTCACCGACGCGGTCGCGAAGACCTTCCGAATGGACGACGAAGCCTGGCGCCGCCACGCGAATCCCTGGAGCGTATGGACCCGCTTCGCCGCGATCCCGCTGATGCTGCTCGCCATCTGGAGCCGCACCTGGATCGGCTGGTGGTGTCTCGTGCCGATCGCGGCAGTCGTCGTATGGCTGTTCCTCAACCCCTCGGCCTTCCCGCCGGTCGAACCACGCAGCTGGGCCGCCCGCGGGATCTACGGCGAACGTGTCTGGGCGCACGACAAAGCGTCGGTGCCGCCGGACCATCGGCGGGTCTGCGTGTCCTGGTCGTGCTCGGTCTCGCCGGCTTCGGGCTCATCACGTGGGGCCTGGTCGCACTCGACTTCTGGCCGACCCTGTTCGGCGCGACGGTCGTCATCATGGCCCAGCTGTGGCGGATCGACCGGTTCGGCTGGCTTTGGGAGCGGGCGGAGGAGCAAGCGGCCGCGTGAAAGCGTCAGTCGTCGTCGACTATCCGCACCGTGCCCGCGGCTCCGTCGATGGTGATCAGCTGGCCGGTGGTGATCACGCGGGTGGCGTCGCGGACGCAGATGACGGCAGGGATGCCGTATTCCCGGGCGACCGTGGGGCCGTGCGCGACCGGCGAGCCGGTTTCGGTGACGAGGCCGGCCGTGGTCAGGAACAGCGGGGTCCATCCGGGATCGGTGGTCGGCGCCACGAGGATCTCGCCCGGCTCGATGTACGCGCCGGCCGGATCGCGGATCACGCGCGCTCTCCCGGTCGCCTGGCCCGCCGAGCCTGCCATCCCGACCAGTACGCCGTCTTGGGCGGGTTCGGCTGGGGCAAGTGCTTCCACGTCGGTCCCGTCGGAGAGCAGGGCACCGGGGACAGTGTGCCGTCGTAGCTCCCGCTGGTGGTCCGCGCGGCGCGCGGAGACCAGCTGGCGATGGTCGGTCGCGTCGTGGACGGCCGTGTGTGCTTCGTCGAGGGTGAGGAACATGATGTCGTCGCGGCATTCCAGCAGGCCACGGGACACCAGGTCGTCGCCGATGAGCAGGAGTTGCCGCCGGGCCGCTTGGATCGCGGGCAGCCACGCGAATTTCCCGATCTCCCGCAGTCCGGTGAGTTTGCGCGAGCGGCGCATGAGGAACGTCGCGACCCGGCCGCGGACCGGCCGCCGACGGCGCGCCCGGCGTGACAGCGTCTCGATCATCACCTCGGCCTTCCGCGCGGCTTGGCGGAATCGCCGGTCGGGTGCCTGCTCGGGGTCGTCGACGCGGAGGTAGTTGGCGATGGTGGCGAACAAGGGCGCCGGGTCCTCGTCCCAGCGGGGCATGCCGACGTCGATCTCGGCCGCCGCGCGCATGCCGTACTTTTCCAGGAATGCGGCCATCCCGATGTCGGGCAGTCGCCCGGCGCGGTACATCTCGGCCAGTTCGCCGGGTGGGGTGCGGAGGAACAGCTCGCTGTGTTCTCGCGCATTCACCGCAAGGCTCCAGAGGGCCAGATCCATCTCCGTCGTCACGTTATGGGGCATTCCGCCCAGGACGATGTCGAGTTCTTCGTCCGTGGCGATGCCCTTGAGCAAGCCGGCTGGGGCCACTCCGAGGAGGATCCCGGCCATCAAGGGGCCCGTGAGCCCGAGCATGCCGCGGCTCATGATCGCTCGATGCGAGTCCTCGACGACCCATCTCAGCCGCTCCGCCGTGGTCGCCGAGTCCGGAGGCGGAACGATCAGGCGCCGGATTTCCTCCACCGCGCGGTAGGCGCGGGCGCGCGCCGCGTCCGGGCGGGCCAGGCTCGACACGAACCCCGCGATCATTCCCGGCGCCAGCCCGGCCGTGGCCCTGAGTATGCTGCTCGTCCGGAACGGAAAGCCGCGCTGCGGGGCGAAGCGCGGATCGGTCATCATACGTTCGACGGCGCCCTGCACCCGCGGTCCGTACACCTGCAGGGACGTCGGTAGCCGCTTGCGCATAACCTTGCTGCGGACGAAGTCGGTCAGGTCGAAGTAGAGCCGCCCGCCGATCGGCACCAGCCGGGGCAGTGGATCCCGTGGGTCGCTTCGGACGCCGTTTGCTTGGAACCACATCGCCGATCCGGTCTTGAGCAAGGAAACCCCCATCGGGGTACACGGGCGGAGCATCCCCTGGATGTGGCCGAACTCGAGGTAAAGCCGGTTCTCGCCGGTGTCCGGCGGCAGCGGGAACAGGGTGGTGATCGGCCGGGACTGCAACAGCCACAGCACGCCGTCGGAATCGATCGCCCATTCGATGTCCTGCGGCGAGCCGAAATGCCGTTGCAACCGCAGACCGGCGTCACGGAGCTGTTCGAGTTGACGTGTATCGAGGCATCCGTCGGCTTGGTGCGGCATGGTCCCCGCACGCTGGTCGAAGACGTAGTGATCGGGGATGACGGTGCCTTCGACGATCGCGGTCCCCAGGCCGGGTGCGGCGTCGACGACCATCTCGGTGCGGCACCCGGTGATCGGGTTGGCGGTGAACAGGACACCGGCCACGGAGGGGTCGATCATCCGCTGGATCACCACCGCCATCGCGGCGTCGTCGATACCGACGGTGGCACGGTAGGTCACCGCCCGCTCCGAATGCAGAGAGTCCCAGCACCTGCGAACGGCATCGACGAGTCGGGCGGCCCCCTCGACGTCGAGGAAGGTGTCCTGTAGTCCTGCGAAGCTCGCGTCCGGCAAGTCCTCGGCGGTGGCGCTGGAACGCACCGCGACCCGGCCACCGCCGAGTCGCTCGTAGGCGGCGAGCAACTCCTTCTCCGGAAGATCTCGCGACGTATAGACCTCGACGGTCAAGCAGAAACCGTCCGGCACACGCTCGCCGGCCTTGACCATCTCGCCGAGCCCGGCGGCCTTCCCGCCCACCAGATCGATCATCGAGGCATCGATCTCGGACAGATTGATCAGTTTCATCCCTTGTCCTCCTTGTCGCGTGGGAGATCAGGCGGTCCGGTGGCGTGCCCGATACGTCACCGCAGCGATGAGCACCAGCCACGCGATGCCGAACGGGATCGCGTGCCCGGCATGGCCGAGCACCAGGTTTCCGAGGCAGGCGAAGAGAAGCGCGATGAAGAGAAGCTCCCGCGTCGGGCGTCGCCGTTCCCTGGGGATCGTGGTGGGCGGAGTATCGAGATAGTGGTCGTAGAGCGTGGTCCAGACCTCCAGTCGGTTCAGCTGCCGGTGCAGGTCGGTAAGCGGGCGGGGCGCCTCAGTGAGGGCGTCGAGGATCTCGACCGCGCGGGGTTGGCTGACCAGCCAGGCCAGCTCTGCTGTCGGGTGGTCGGGCACGGGCCGTGGCTCCCCTTTCCCACCGTTGAGATGGTCGGCATTTCACGATAGGTGTGATGGCGCGACGCGTACTGAATCCGGTGTGCCGAACGGGTCTGGGCGATCCACGTCGGTCTCAGGCAGGTAACGAACCGTTCCGCCGAGAGGCTTTGCCGAATCCATCAGCTGTCCGGGTCAGAGCAAGAACGGGCACGCTTCCCGGTCAAAGCCAGCCATAGCAGGCTGAAGGCCGTGATCGCCACACCCAGCGAATCGGTCCAGTGACCGGTGAACGCGCTGTCGATCCAGACCATGACCCAGCCGAGTACCGCGGGAAGCTGCATGCACCAGTAACGCCTGGGAATGACGGCCAGCAGGGCCATGAACAGTAACGCGAACACCAGGACGGGTGTGCTGCCTCCCATCAGGAACTCTCCTTCTGCGGAAGCTTTTCCGGTCGGCCGGTGGGCAGGTTGTCCGGTGGTTCGATGCGCAGAGCCTTGGCGACGGGAACATCGGTGGAGGAGTGCAGCACGATCGACAGAGCGATGGTGATCGCGACAAGGTCGAAGACATGCTCTCCCGCCGGGATCCCGGCCTGTAGCGCGAGGAGTCCATAGACAACGGAGGCGAAGCCCTTGGGGCCGAACCAGGCCGCGACCGATCGTTCCCTGGCGGGTAGCGGAGTGCGGACCAATGAGAGCATCATCGCGGCGGGCCGCACCAGCACGATCGCGACCACCGCGACCGCCCAGTCGCCGACGCTGAGGTGGGACAACCGTTCCGGCGTGATGAGCGCGCCGAACACCAGGAGAGCGGCGAACTTCGTCGTCTCGGACAGCAAGTCACCGAAATGCTCGAAGTGTTCCGCCGACACCCGGTCCATTGTGGCCAGTGTCGCGCCGGCCGCGAACGCGGCGAGGTAGGGATTGGCGTGGGTGAGGTGACAGGTCGCGTACAGGATCACCGCGACCGCCAGCGGCCCCAGCGCCTGCAGGCGTGGTTCGGCGGTGAGGACTTTCAACCGCCAGGCGAGCGCGATGGCCGCGGGAATGGCGACGCCGAGCGCGAGACCGGCGACGAGCTCGATGGCGATGCCGCCGAAGTCGGTGTCCCTGTTCGCGGCGGTCGCGAGGAAGATCAGCACGAAGGGGAGCGCCAGACCATCGTTCAAGCCGGATTCGACGTTGAGCAACCTGCGCAGCCGTAGCGGTACGTCCGTCCGGCGACGATCGCGGAGGCGAACACCGGGTCGGTCGGTGACAGGATCGCGCCGATCAAGAACGACGTCGTCCAGTCCAGGCCGGTGAGGAAGTGCGTCGGCACCGCGATGCCCACCATGGTCAACGGCATCGCCAAGCCCAGCGCACGGCCGGAGAGCCGCCAGCCTTCCTTCAGTGAGGGCAGGCTAGCGCGCTGACCATCGGTGAACAGCACGGTGAACAACGCCAGATCGGCCAGGCCGGTCACGAAGGCGCCGTTGGAGGGGATGTCGACCAGGCCGAACCCGCCTTGCCCGATCAGCGCCCCCGCCACCAGGAACAGCAGCGCTGTCGAGAGCACGGTGCGAGCCGCGAGTCCGGACAAGGACACGCTGATCAGCAGCACCAGACCGAATGCCAAAGCGAGCGCCATCGAAACCCCGTCCACGTCGAATCACCCATCCCTCATGGGGTGGGTCCTGCCGACCAGACTTCCCGGCGCTCCGCGCGTAAAGATGCCGTATCGAGACAGCCGACGCAAACCGCGTGGGACGTGCTCCAGGTCTCCCGGATCGATCGCAAGGTTTCGTCAAGTCGGCCCTGGCTCCTGTTAAGCCGCGAAGCAGGGGCGCTCACCGAGCTGCTGTAAGCGACCGCGAGACGGCTACGGGTGACGCGGCACGCCTGCGGGAGATCACGGGAAGACCTCGACGGGGCTGCTGAACCGGTAACCGACGACGAACCGTATTGTGGCTCAACGCCAGCTTCTCCGAGCGACGACCAAGTCGCAACGGCCGGGTGATGCGTCAGGAAGGGCAGGCTGAGATCCAGGTTCCTTCCCGGTCACCCCGTCAGATTCAGGTGGCGAGGAAGTCGCGGACCTTTTCGCTGATCGCCACCCAGTCCGGGCCGAGCCAGATGAAGTGGCTATCGGCTTTGCTCTCGATCAGGGTGCTGTGCTGGATCGCCGCGGCGAGTGCTTCGGCGTGGGCGAACGGCACAGATCCGTCGTTGCGGCTCGCGATCACCAAGGTGGGCTGTGCGACCTCGCCGGCTCTATCCCGTCGGGGTACGAGGTCGTTGTGGAAGCCGTCACCAGATCGCATGCGGGAGAACAACTCGATCAACGTCCGGCGGTCGGCGGCGGAGAGCACTGCCAGGACACGCGAGGCAGGCAGATCCGCGAGATCGCCCAGCAGCATGCGCAAACCGGAATTCGGGGCTGTGCGCATGATTGCGCGCACCACCGACCACGTGATGCGCTCGGTCGCCGGCGAGAAGACGAGCCGAGCCGCGAGACGGGTACGCGCATCGGGCCACGGAAGCGGCCCGACCGCACTTTGGAGGATGACTCGCTCGACCAGTTCCGGATAGCGGGCGGCCGTCGCCACCGCGGTAGGTCCGCCGGCCGAAATACCGATCACCGCGGCGACGCGAGTGATACCGAGATACTCGCAGAGCGAATGAGTCACCTCGGCGAATCCGCTCGGCGTCGTGCCTGTCGTCAGCGGTGTCCGGCCGTAGCCGGGCCTCGAGAGCACGAGCACTGAGTAGCCGGCTTCGGCGAACACATCCTCACCGAGCGCGAGTCCAGCGTTCATATGCCCGCCGTGAAAGATCACCACCACGGCACCACCGCGCTGGTCGAACCGGTACTCGACGACGCCGCTGTCCAGGTCCGTGGTCTTGGTGGAACGGAAAACACCCACGACAGCTATCGTGCCGTCCCGAGTCTTGCATCGCGTGACCGGGATCCGGTTGTGCACGGCGAGGCTGGCATGGCGGCGGCGGACTACGCGTTGGTGGGTGCGGTCGAGCCGCGTGAGGGCGGTGGTCTTCTTGATTTTGACACCACGGAACGTAAGGTGCTGAGTTCCCGTTTCTTGAGCGCGCCCTGGCCGAGGGGTTACGGACGAAGCCGATGCAGATCGCGCGCATGGTGCGGCCCGCTGCTTATATCACCGAGACCGCGCCGCTAGACACTTTACGTGAGTGGCGCGTCGAGACAAGCGACATGGCTCGGGAGGTGGGCGGTCATGACCCCGGGCGCTTCGAAGTTCATGTTGTGGACGAACGTATGAATGGCGCTTCGTCTTGCGGCTCTGGCTTGACGAGGTTGCCGAATTTCGGAGTAGAAGGTTCTGCGGGCTCCGGCGATCCTGTGGACACCACTCGCACATGATTGATGACTGAACGCGCATGGGGCGCTGGGGTCCGATGCTGCGCTGGTGGTCCCGGTCAGCTCGGCAACGTCGTCCGGGGGGATTGGTGCACCGACGGACATCTGACAGCTACGGGCGGCGCTATGTCGTCGGAAGGTGAACACCTTCGCGTGATTCGGCGCCGCGGTGTCCGGGGCATCATTGATCCTGCGCTTGCAGTCGGTATGGCGTCCCCGTCTTGACGGCGATCACTCCTCCGATCGTGACTCCGGCTGGGGCGACGGCTTGCCAGGCCATTCCTTGCGGTGCGGGTGTCTTCGTCTTGGCGACCGAACTCGGCAGGCCGATGAGGCCGCCGCCGATAACGATGTCGTTCTGGTCGACGACGAGGATTGTCCCGGCGTCGGCAACCTCCCCGGCAACGACGGTCAAGCACGACTACGCGGTCGGCGGCGACCCGCTCACCCGTTCGGTCTCCGACGACAAAGGCACCATCACCACCACGTCCGACCTTCTCGGCCGGGTCACCACCTACACCGACGTCAACGGTGTCCGCACAGGCACCCTCTACGACCAGGCCGGACGCGTCACGTCGACCACTGTCACCCCGCCCGACACCGCCGACGTGCCGCGGACTCTTTCGTTCACCTACGACGACGCCGGACGCGTGCAGACCCAGAAGCTCGACGGCACGACCCTGGCCACGGTCGGCTACGACAACGCCGGCGAACTCGCCACCGTCACCTACGCCAACGGCACCTCGCTGGCCTCGGTGAGCAAAGACAACGCCGCCCGCGCGCTGTCGCTGGGCTGGAAGACCAGTGACGGCAAGGACATCGTCTCCCAGGTCGGACGCACCACAGCGGGCACGATCGTCGACGAGTCCCTCGCCGGGACCGACGCCCGCCCGAACGCACCGAACTACCTCTACGACGGCGCCGGCCGATTGACCGAGGCCTACGTCACCGGCCATCACTACACCTACGACTACACCTCCACCGCGTCCGCGACCTGCCCCGTCGGCACCCAGGCGAACGCGGGCCTCAATACCAACCGGATGCGGCTGCTCGACCAAACCGCGGCCGGAACCGCGGATACCCGCTACTGCTACGACGCCGCAGACCGGATCCTGGCCACCGAAGGCGCCACCGCTCTTACCGGATTCGCCTACGACGCCGACGGCAACATCACCAGCTGGAAGTCCGCGGACGGCAGCACCACCACGCTGACCTGGGACGGCTCCAACCGCAACACCGGCGCCCACACCACCGGCCCCGCCTCCGCACTGAACGCGGACATCGCCTATACCCGCGACGCCACCGACCGCATCGTCCGCCGCGACCCGCGTGACTGCGACAACAACACCGTCGTCCGCTACGGCTTCACCGGCGACGGCGACTCCGCCGACCTGACCCTCAACGCCGAGAACCGCCTTACGTCGCTGTCGGTGACCCTTCCGGGCGGAGTTCTGTACACCAGTAAGGTCGGAAACGACGGCGCGTTCACCCCGTCGTATGACCACCCGTCGGTCCGGGGTGACCTGGTCCTGTCCACCGACGCGGCCGGGCACCAGGTCGGCGACCTGCGCTCGTATGACCCGTACGGCCAGCCACTGACCACCGCGGGTGCTGTCGATCCGCAGAACGTCCCGGACAACTCACCTGGTTCGATGGACTACGGGTGGCTGGGCCAGCACCAGCGGCCCAACGAACACACTGGGGCCCTGGCTTTGGTGCAGATGGGCGCACGCCCATACAGCCCGCTGCTCGGTCGGTTCTTGTCCGTCGACCCCGAAGAGGGCGGCTCCGCCAACGACTACGACTACGTCGCCGGCGATCCCATCAACAGTGTCGACCTCGACGGTCATGGGTTCTGGGGCTCGCTCTGGAACGGTGTCAAGGCGGTTGCCCGGGTAGTGACCCCTGTCGCCGAATGGGTTTCCTGGGTGCCAGGCCCGATCGGAACCGTCGCCGCGGGGATCGCGGCCGCGGGGAACGCGATCCAAGGCAACTGGGCCCGGGCCGCCAGCTTCGCCGCGGTCGCAGTTACCCAAGGCGTCTCCCGTTACACTCGCATCGTCGGCAGTGTCGTGTCACGCTCTCGAAGGCTCGGGTTCATGAGCAAGAGGTTCGGCAACAGCAGTGCCATGCCGAACCGTGTTCGTGAGTCGCTGCACAAGCTACTTCCCGGCGGAAAGTGGAACAACAAGCACCGTAAGCTGCGGATCGGCTGGAGCGTCGGCAAGAACCCGAAGAACTCCACGTTCCGTATCTCGTACTCGAGGCTGCCGAAAAGGTTTCGGCACTATCACATCATGAAGGGGCCGAAGCGTTACTGAGATGGGCGACGACGAGTTGACGCCGGCCGAAATGTCACGTCTGTGGGCTGAAGCGCTGGTCCGCGTGGTGAACGCACTGGCCCCCACCACCGATGGGCTGTTCGAAGCCGTACTCAACAGCAAAGTTTCGGATCTTCCGCAGACTGTCCGGGTCAGCTCTGCGCGTCGAGACGATCCGTCTTTGGCGATCGTCGTCGAAGAGGCGCAGGCGTTCTTGTCGATCGACTCTGCGCCGGGAGTGTTCGTAGCCTACGAGTTCGAAGGATCGCCAGCCGACCTCGAACAGGGAGTCGAAAGCCGTGAACGTGGCCCTGAGCCCGGTGGGGACCATGCGCTGAGCGAAGTGGACTTGGTCGAGCATGTCGATGCTGTCATGAGATTCGGATTCTCGTTCGTCAGGTTTCCGTTGTTCGAGCGACTCAAGATCTTCGGAGGTAACTCGGATGTCGCGCTGAGCTGGGGCAATTTCGATATTTCTTGGCCCCTGATACTCGTGCGAAAATGGAGGCCGTAGTTTCACCGCGGACGAGAAGGTGCTGTCGCCCGTATGATCGAGAGCTGTTGGTGTGGTGGGTGGCTTCAACTGGTGAGTGCACCACCTCTAGTCTAGCAACACTTTGCT
>NZ_LQCI01000012.1 GCF_001613935.1 Amycolatopsis regifaucium | reverse complement strand
ACCCTCGAACAAACACGATGAAAAAGGCTCATTGCAAATTTTGCAATGAAGGGGCCTTTCATGTCACTTGAAGCGACTTAAAGCGCCCGTCGGCCGGAGAGTGCCCGTCCCAGCGTCAGCTCGTCCGCGAACTCCAGGTCACCGCCCATCGGCAGCCCGGACGCCAGCCGCGTCACCCGCAGGCCGGGGAAGTCGCGAAGCATCCGTACGAGGTACGTCGCGGTCGCCTCGCCCTCGGTGTTCGGGTCGGTCGCGATGATGATCTCGCTGATCTCCGCGCCGCCGATCCGCGCGAGCAGCTCACGCATGCGCAACTGCTCCGGACCGATCCCGGACAACGGGTCCAGCGCACCGCCGAGTACGTGGTAGCGGCCCTTGAACTCGCGCGTCCGCTCGACCGCGAGGACGTCCTTCGGCTCCTCGACCACGCAGATGACCGTGAGGTCGCGGCGGGTGTCCCGGCAGATCCGGCAGGTCTCCTGCTCGGAGACGTTGCCGCAGACTTCGCAGAACTGCACGCCTTCCTTGACCTTGCCGAGCACTTCCTGCAAGCGCGAGATATCCGCGGGATCGGCCGCCAGCAGGTGGAAGGCGATCCGCTGCGCGCTCTTGGGACCGACGCCGGGCAGCCGCCCGAGCTCGTCGATCAAATCCTGGACGACACCTTCGTACAAGCTAGCCGCCGAGCCCGGGGAAGCCGCCGAGATCCGGCATCCCGCCACCGAGGCCGCCCGCGAGCGGGCCGAGCTTCTGTTCGGTGAGCTTCTGCGCGTTGGCCGAGGCGTCCCGCACGGCCGCGACGACCAGGTCGGACAAGGTCTCGACGTCGTCGGGATCGACCACCTTGGGGTCGATGGACAACGACTTGAGCTGACTGTCGCCGGACACGGTCGCGGTGACGAGACCGCCGCCGGAGGTGCCGGTCACCTCCGTGTTGGCCAGTTCTTCCTGGGCTTCGACCAGCTTCTGCTGCATCTGCTGTGCCTGCTGCATGATCTGCGACAGGTCGAAGCCGCCACCGGGTTGCGCCATGATCCGATCGGTCCTCTCCTGGAAAATCCGTGCCGCCTACCAGCCTAGCCGCCACTCGTATGGCACCGTGGGCGCCGTGCGACGACGGCTGAGCCTGGTGATGGCGATCGGATTGACGCTCTTCGCGGCGTGCGGGGTCGAGACCCCCGCGTCGCCGCCGTCCGCGTCGGCTCCGGGTACCACCACCGTCTTCACCTCCCTTCCCGAACCGGCACAGCCGACACCACCGAGTTCGGCACCACCGTCGAGCGTTCCCCAGCCGCCGCCCTCCACTCAGCGGCCGGCGGCCGGGAAGGTCGTCGTGCTGGATCCGGGGCACAACGGCGGCAACGCGGGCAGGCCCGGCGAGATCAACAAGCCGGTGCCCGCCGGACGAGGCAAGACGAAACCGTGCAACACCACCGGAACTGCGACGAATTCCGGCTACGCCGAGCACGCGTTCACCTGGGATGTGTCGCAGCGGATCGCGGAAGCCTTGAGCGCCAAGGGAATCCGGGTCATCCTCACCCGGCAGAACGACAACGGCGTCGGACCGTGCGTCAACGAACGCGCCGCCATCGGGAACGACGCGGCGGCGGACGCGGTCGTGTCCATCCACGCCGACGGCTCGAATTCCGCCGGTGCGCACGGTTTCCACATCGCCTATTCGGCGCCGCCCCTGAACGCGCAACAGGGCGAGCCCTCGGCGAAACTCGCGACGGCGTTGCGGGACGGCCTCCGCGCGGGCGGCTTCCCGACGTCGACCTACCTCGGTTCGAACGGGCTCGCGCCGCGTTCCGACCTCGCCGGGCTCAACCTCTCGACCCGGCCGGCCGCGCTCGTCGAATGCGGGAACATGCGCAACGCCGACGAGGCCGCGGCGATGGCGAGCGAAGAAGGGCGTCAGCAGTACGCCGCCTCCATCGCGAAGGCCATCGCGGACTACCTCGCGGCCTGACCCCCACCGCGTTCCGTCCTCTCAACGCGGTAGTTGGCAGCGCGAACTACCGCATTGAGAGGACGAAATGCGTTCTCGTCAGCGCTCGTCAGCGCTCGTCGAGGGGGCGGGCGTTGAGGTGATCGGTGAGCAGCTTCCGGGCGATCTCCTCCGGGTCCTGCTCGGGCGGGAGCGGCGGAGGGGGCGGAGCGGGGCTCGCGTCCTCCGAGTAGAGCTCTTCGTCGTCCTCGACCGGCTCTGGCGGGAGCGGGATGTCCGGTTCGGTCGTCGCCACCTTGGGCCGCTGGGGCTCCGGCTTCGGCGGCGGAGGCGCCGCGGGGGCGCCGGCCGCCTCGGCGGACCGGCGGGTGAACGATCGCTCGGCCGAGGGCGGCGGCGCGGCGGCCTTGGGAGCGGCGGCCTGCCGGGGCTGCGCGGCGCCGTGCACGCACCGCACCTGCCAGTCGCCGCCGAAGACCTCCTTGAACGCGGCCGCGATACGTTCCGTGTGCTGTGGCTCGGAAAGCCTGAGCGCCACCGGTTCCGCGTTGTGCGTGAGGGTGACGGCGTTGCCTTCGACGCCGACCACACTCGCCTGCGTGAGCATCGCCCCGGTCACCGCGCCACCCGGGAGCTTGCGGATCGCGGCCTGTACCTGCGGCCAGCGGCCGCGGATGCCGTCCGCGTCCGACCCACCGCTCGAAGCCGCCGCGGGCGCCGGGGCGGCGGGAGGCGGCGTGGGTGCGGAAGGACGTTGGGGAGCGACCGGCTCGGGCCGCGCGGTGGGCTGAGCCGCCGCCGCGGGCTGCTGTACCGGGGCGGCCTGCTGGGCGGGGGCGGGGGCGCGACGCGAGGGCCGCTGGAACTCACGGACGGGCTCACCCGCGGGAGCGACAGGGGTCGGCGCCGCGCCCACCGAAGCGACCGGCACCGTCTGGGCGACCGGAGCGGCTTGGGCGGAACCGGCGACAGGCGCGGGTGCCGAAGCGGCGCGGCGCTCCAGCCGTTCGAGCCGGGCGAGCAGCGCGTCGGTGCCCTCGGCGACCGACGGCAGCAGCATCCGCGCCGTCAGCAGTTCCAGCACCAGCCGCGGCGAAGTCGCGCCCCGCATCTCCAGAAGTCCATTGTGGACGATGTCGGCGTAGCGCGAGAGGGTGGCGGGCTCCAGCTTGGCGGCCTGCTCCTGCATCTTCTTGAGCTCGTCGTCCGGCGCGGAGACCAGTCCGCGTTCCCCCGCGTCCGGCACCGAACGCAGCATCACCAGGTCGCGCAGGCGGTCGAGCAGGTCGGTGGCGAACCGGCGCGGATCGTGCCCGGCCTCGGCGAGTTTCTCGACGGTGCCGAAGACCGCGGCCGCGTCGTCCGCGGCCAGCGCGTCGACCATGCCGTCGATGAGCGCCACGTCGGTGACGCCGAGCAGGGACACCGCCCGCGAGTAGTCGACGCCGTCCGGCCCGGCACCCGCCAGCAACTGGTCCAGCACCGATTGCGTGTCCCGCGCCGAACCGCCGCCCGCGCGGATGACCAGCGGGTACACGGCGGGCTCGACCTTCGCGCCCTCGGCGGCGACGTTGCGTTCGAGCAGGTCGCGCATGGAACTGGGCGGGATCAGCCGGAAGGGGTAGTGGTGCGTCCGCGACCGGATGGTGGGCAGCACCTTGTCCGGTTCGGTGGTCGCGAAGATGAAGATCAGGTGCTCCGGCGGCTCTTCCACGATCTTCAGCAGGGCGTTGAAACCCTGCGTGGTGACCATGTGCGCCTCGTCGATGATGAAGACGCGGTAGCGCGAATCCGCCGGGGCGTAGAAGGCCCTGTCACGCAGTTCGCGGGCGTCGTCGACACCACCGTGACTGGCGGCGTCGAGTTCGGTGACGTCGACGCTGCCTGGGCCCTCGGGCGCGAGGTTTCGGCACGAGTTGCACTCGCCGCACGGATCCGGGGTCGGGCCCTTCGCGCAGTTCAGCGACCGCGCCATGATGCGCGCGCTGGAGGTCTTGCCGCAGCCGCGCGGGCCGGAGAAGAGGTAGGCGTGGTTGATCCGGCCGGCCGCCAACGCGGTCCGCAGCGGATCGGTCACATGCTCCTGCCCGACGACCTCGGCGAAGGTAGCCGGACGGTACTTTCGGTACAGCGCTAATGCCACGGCCGCGAGACTACCGGGAAGGTCCGACGGTGAGACCAGCACCGACCCCAGGCACGTATCCGGTCCGCTTCGGCACGGCCGAACTGCTCCGCGACGCCGACCGCCCGAACGCCTGGCTGGTCATGGTCGACGGCGTGGCCCAGTCGCACGTCAACCTCGACGACCCCACGGATCTCGAGTTCGACTACGTCCGCCGGATCGCCGACGTCGTCGACTGCCTCGGCGAAGGCCCGCTAGACGTGCTGCACGTCGGCGGAGCGGCCTGCACCCTCCCCCGCTACATCACGGCGACGCGACCGCGCTCACGCCAATTGGTCTTCGACGCCGACGGCGAACTCGTCGCGCTCATCCGCGAGCAGCTGGGTCTGAAGGGGTTGAAGGTCCGGGTCGGCGACGGCCGCGAAGGCGTCTCCGGCAGGTATGACGCTTCGGCCGACCTGGTCATCGTGGACGCCTTCGAGCGCGGAGTGTTCGCCGGCGGGCTGGCGACCGCCGAGTTCACGAACGAGGTCGCACGCGTCCTTCGACCGACCGGGACCTACCTCACGAACGTTTCGGACGGCCCGAACCTGCCGTTCCTTCGCCGGTTCCTGGCGACACTGGCGACGTCGTTCCCGCACCTCGCGCTGCTCGCGGAACCGGGTGTCCTGCGGGGCCGCCGCTTCGGCAACATCGTGGTCGCGGCTTCCCGCGTCGAGCTGCCCGTGCCCGACCTGACCCGCCGGGCCGCCTCAGCCACCTACCCGGCGCGCTGCGTCGCGGGCGAAGACCTCCGCGACCTGCAAGGCAAAGCGCGCCCCATCACCGACGCGGACGCCTTGCCGTCCCCGGTACCACCAAAAGACGTCTTCGGGATCTTCCAGCCCCGGAAATGAAAGGGGACCCCGCGCACCCGTCAGAGCTTGCTTATCCTTGCTGCCTTCCGGCCCTGGGGAGGTTCACAAGATGGACGCCGCGCGGGGTCCGGGGACCAGTGTAGCCACTCCCCTCCCGGCATGGAGGACAGTGGGGGGTATGAGTACTCCGACCTGGGAAGATGTCCTCAAGGCCGCCGAAGCCGTCCATCCGTTCGTGCGACACACGCCGGTACTGCGCGCCGAAGTCGACGGGCGGCCGCTCGTCCTCAAGCTGGAGCATCTGCAGCGGAGCGGGTCGTTCAAGCTGCGGGGCGCGGTGAACGCGCTGGTGAACGGTCCGCTGCCGGAGCGGGTGCTGACGGCGTCCGGTGGCAACCACGGGCTGGGCGTGGCGACGGCGGCTTCGCTGCTGAACGTGCCCGCGACGGTGTACGTGCCTGAGTCCGCTCCGCAGGCGAAGACGGCTCGGATCGAGGCTACGGGCGCGAAGCTCATCCGTCACGGCGCGACGTACGCCGAGGCGGCCGCGAAGGCGCTCGAAGCCGCGTCCGAGCCGGGTACGCGGTACCTGCCCGCCTACGACGATCCCGCCGTCGTCGCCGGCCAGGGCACCGTCGCGGCCGAGGTGATCGAGGACGCGCCGGACGTCGACGCGTTCCTGGTCGCGGTCGGCGGTGGCGGGCTGGTCGCCGGGACGTCGCTGGCCGGGTTGCCGACCTTCGGTGTCGAGCCGGAGCGGTGCCGTGCGCTCGACGCGGCGCTGAAGGCGGGAGCGCCGGTGGACGTGGACATCGATTCGGTGGCGGCGTCCGCGCTGGGCGCGTCCAAGATCGGGAGTGTCCCGTTCGAGGTGCTCCGGACGCGGGTCACGTCCGTGCTGGTCAGCGACGCGGAACTGCTCGCCGCGCGGGATCGGCTCTGGGAGGAGTTCCGCCTCGCCGTCGAACCGGCCGCGGCGGTCCCGTTCGCCGCTTGGCTGGCCGGGCGGACCGGCGGCGAGCTGCCCTGCGTCATCCTGTGCGGCGCGAACAGCGAGTGGACGCCGTGAATCAGCGCTGATCAACCCTGGGCGGGGGCGGCCCGGAACCGGACCCGGAACTCGGTCCGCCCCGGACGGCCGGCCACCCCCACCTGCCCGCCGTGCGCGGCGACCACGGCCGCGACGATGGCCAATCCGAGTCCGGTGCTGCCTGCCGCCCGCGAGCGGGAATCGTCGCCGCGGGCGAACCGTTCGAACACGTCCGGGAGGATCTCCGGCGGGATCCCCGGCCCGGTGTCGACAATGGACAGTGTCACCATGGAGTCCACTGTGGATAGAGAAGTGGTGACCTCGGTGCCCGCGGGGGTGTGCGTGCGCGCGTTGCCGAGCAGGTTGCTCACCACCTGGTGCAGCTGACCCGCGTCACCGAGGACGGTGATCGGTTCGGGCGGGACTTCCAGCCGCCACTTGTGTTCCGGCCCGGAAACGTGCGCGTCGGCGACGGCGTCCGCGACCAGCCGGGAGAGATCGACCGGCTCGTGCACCACCGGACGGCCGGAATCGAGGCGCGCGAGCAGCAGCAGATCCTCGACGAGACCGGTCATCCGCGTGGATTCCGACTCCACCCGCCCCATCGCGAACGCGATGTCCGGTGGCACCTCGGAGGTGGAGCGCCGGGTGAGTTCCGCGTAGCCGCGGATGGCCGCGAGCGGTGTCCGCAGTTCGTGGCTGGCGTCCGCGACGAACCGGCGCACCCGGCTCTCACTGGCCTGGCGCGCGGACAACGCGGCGGCGATATGCCCCAGCATGCGGTTGAGCGCGAACCCGACCTTGCCTACCTCGGTCCGCGGATCAGTGTCTACTTCGGACACTCGTTCGGACAGCGCGACCTCGCCGCGGTCCAACGGGAGTTCGGCGACCCTGGTCGCGGTGGCGGCCAGCCGGTCGAGGGGTTGCATGGTGCGCCGGACGGTCACCGCGCCGAGCGCGCCGGCCAGCAGGATGCCGCCGACGGCGACCCCGCCGAAGATGAACCCCAGGTTCCACAGAGTGTCGGTGACCTCTTTGGTCGGCAGTCCGGTGACCGCGATCCCGCCGCCGGGCGTCGCCTTCGCCACCACCCGGTACTCCCCGAGCGACCCGAGATCCACGTCGCGCGGTTCGCTCCCCGGCCGCGTCCGCACCAGGGTGTCGATCTGCGTCCGCGTGATTTCGTCGTGCGGGAACGGGTGGGCGACCTTCGCGTCGTAGCTGGAGCGCAGCACCGCCGCGAGCACGCGCCCGTCCGGATACACGTTCACGAACAACGAACCGGTGCTCTGGCCGTAGGCGCGCAGGCCTTCCGGAACCCCGTCGCCGCCTGGACGGCCCGTCGGTGGCGGACGACTGGCGCGTTCACTGGTCTCGGCGATCCTCGCGTCGAGCTGGCCGAACAGGAAGTCCCGCAACGCCAGTTCGGTCACCACGCCCACCACCAGGCAGACGAGCGCGAGCAGCCCCGCGACCTGTGCGATCAGCCGCCGTCGCAGGGACCAAGGCCGCCTAGCCCGCGGGCTTGAGGACATACCCGGCGCCGCGCATCGTGTGGATCATCGGTTCCCGGTCGGCGTCGATCTTCTTGCGGAGGTAGGAAATGTACAGTTCGACGATGTTGGCCTGGCCGCCGAAGTCGTAGCTCCACACCCGGTCCAGGATCTGCGCCTTCGACAGCACCCGCTTCGGATTGCGCATGAGATAGCGCAGCAGTTCGAATTCGGTCGCCGTCAGCGGCACGAGATCACCGCCGCGGTGCACCTCGCGGCTGTCCTCGTCGAGCGTCAGGTCGCCGACGACCAGCGTCGAACCGCTCGGCCCGGCGACCCCGCCCGCGCGGCGCAGCAGCGCGCGCAACCGCAGCGCGACCTCCTCCAGGCTGAACGGTTTGGTGACGTAGTCGTCGCCGCCCGCGGTGAGCCCGGCGATCCGGTCCTCCACCGCGTCCTTCGCGGTCAGGAACAGCACCGGCAGGTTCGGCACCTCGGAACGCAGGCGGCGCAGCACCTCCAGGCCGGTCAGGTCCGGCAGCATGACGTCCAGTACCACCGCGTCCGGCCGGAACTCCCTGGCGACCCGGACCGCCTCGGTGCCGTCGGCGGCGGTGCGGATGTCCCAGCCCTCCATGCGCAGGGCCATCGACACGAGTTCGGACAACGTCGCCTCGTCATCGACCACCAGCACCCGCACGGGGCTGCCGTCGGCACGGCGCAAGCCTGCCTTCGCGGAACCTGACGAAGGGACGTTCACACTGGTCATGCTGCCATCGTGGGCGCCACCGTTGAGGCTTTGCTGTGTCCGGCCTGTGCGTTTCCTGTGAACGATCACCCGGCCGGGGCGGAATCACAGCGCGTGCCCACGGCCGGCACAGCTTCCGCACAGCGTCGGCGCCGAGCATGGCCGCAACCGAGTACACGGAGGCGACCAGATGACCGAACCGACCAAACCCGGTGAGCCCGCGGGGCCCACCGAGCCCGCGACGGGGGAAACCGCCGCCTGGGGCGCGCCCGTCCCGCCCCGCACCCCCAAGAAAACGTGGTCGGGCCGCAAGACCGCGGTCGCGGCCGGGGTGGCGGTGGTGCTCGCCGCCGGCGGTGGAGCCGCGATCTGGGCGGGAACCGTCGCGAACGGCGCGGAACGGGCTCAGGGCGGGATGATGGGCGGCCCCGGCGGTGGCCGGGTGATGATCGGCCCCGGCGGGGGCATGCCGCGTGACACGCTGCACGGCGACTTCGTCGTCCCGGACGGCAAGGGCGGTTACCACACCGAGCGGGTGCAGACCGGCGAGATCACCGAGATCAGCGCGACGTCCGTCAGCCTGACCAGCAAAGACGGCTACAAGCAGGTCTACACGATCGACGCGTCGACACGGAAAACCGGCGACCCCAAGACGGGCGAGACGGTGACGGTGACCGCCAAGGTCTCCGGGCAGACCGCGACGGCGACGACCATCGGAAAGGCCGGGCAGAACCAACGCGGTCAGACCGGCGGCCAGCCGGGACAAGGACAGCAGGGCCAGCCGGGTCAGGGCGGTCCGCGCCCCGGCTACTGACGCACGGCGGCGAGCAGGGCGGCGGCCGTCTCGGCGGGCTCTTGTCCGGAGGTATCGAGGACGACGCGGTCACCGCGGGACGCCCGCATCCGCTCCGCCTCGGTGGCCGCGCGGGCGGCCACCCGGTCCCGCACACCGGGTGGCGCGCCACGGAGTTCGTCACCTGCCAGCAGCGCGGAGTCGCCGTCGGCCCGGAGCCGGACGCGTTCGGCGAGCGTCGCGGCGTCCGCGTCGAGATGGACGACGGTGACCTCCTCGAAGACCCGGCGGTGCTCCGGGCGGAATTCCCTGGCCACGACGAGAAGCCGCCGCGCTCCCGCGTCGCGGTAGCCGCGCCAGAGTGCCGCGAGGTTCGCCGCCTCCAACGCCGGATCCGGGCCGGGATGGGCGAACCCGAGCTGCGCGAGGTCGACGTAGGCGACCGGCGTCTCCTGCTGCCAGAAGTCCCGCAGCACCCGCCACGCGGCCGTCGACTTGCCGACCGCCGTCGGACCGGTCACCACGGTCACGAGCCCGGGCGCAGGCTCCACCGGGGCCGGCCGCCGGACCGGCCCGTCGGCCACGACGCAGCGCCGGAACAGGGCCTCCACGGTCTCTTCGGGGCGCTGGCCGGTCGTGTCCATCTCCTCGCCGAAACCGGTGCGGTCGTAGGCGTCGGCCACCGCGAAAAGGTCGGGCAGCGCCTCGGCTGGTGAACCGCGGCCGAGGAAACGGCTCCGCAGTTCGTCGCGCTCGCAGGTCAGCCGGACGAGCGTGAGGTCGAAGTCGCGGCCTTCGAAAGGTGACTCGACACCGTTTTCGGGGTCCACCACCCCGGACACGACGACCTGCGCGGTGCCCCGGTGGCGCAGGATCTCCAGCACCCGCAGCAGGTTGGCCGCCTTGATCGTGTGCGCGGCTTCGCCGCCGCCCGGCGGCGGGCCGATCAGCCCGAGCTGGTCGATGTCGACGTACGCGACGTTGCCGCCCGATGCCACGATGCGCGTGTACAAACCCCACGCGGTGGTCGATTTCCCGGCACCCGGTGCCCCTGTCGTCCAGAGCACGGGCGTCTTGGCGGTCCCCATGGCTTTCGATCTTATGAACCCCTGTCCACCGAAATAGGGCAGAGTTGGGCGCGTGCGGGACATCAGCGGTTCGTTGGCCAGACAGGCTTATGCGGTCGCGGCCGTCTGCCTGGTCGCCGACGCGGGACTGTTCCTCATCGGCGGGCCGCCGCTCTCCCTCGGCTGGCAGGCGTGGGTGGTGCTGCTCGGCGGGATCCTCGCCAACGCCGCCCTCGCCGGGCCGTCACGGTATTCCGGCTGGGTTTCGGCCGCGCACGCCGCGTTGCTCGTCGCCGCGCCGCTGCTGCTGTTCCCCTACGACCACTACCTGCAGGCCACCAACGCGGGCGTGCTGATCGCGGGATACCGCGCGGGTGCCTGGCTGTCGGCCGAACCCGCGCTGGCCTCGCTGGCGACGATGCTCGCCGGGCTCGTCGCCTGCAACCTCATCCCGGTCGACCGCGGCGACCGGGACTGGCGGTTGCTGATCATCGACGTCGGCGTGAGCGGCCTGCTCCCGTGGATGGTCGGCCGCTACACGACCGCGCGGCGCGCCTACATCGCCGATCTTCAACGCGCCGAGGACCAGCGGCAGCAGCACGAAACCGAGGCGGTGCGCCGTGCCGTCATCGAAGAGCGCACGACGATCGCCAGGGATCTGCACGACGTGATCTCCCATCACGTCAGCGCGATCGGCGTGCACGCCGGGGCCGCCCGGCTCGGTTTGCCGGACGGCGAACCCGTCGTCCGTCGTTCGCTCTCCGCCGTCGAATCGTCGAGCCGGGCCGCGATGGCCGATCTCCGCCGCCTGCTGGATCTGTTGCACGGCAAGGAGAATGGAGACGCGCAGCGGCAGCCGGGGCTGGACAATCTCGACGAGCTGCTCGAAAACCTCCGCATCGCCGGACTTCCGACGCGGATGACCAGTCACGGTGGACCGCGCGAACTGCCTGGCTCGGTGGACATCGCGCTGTACCGCATCGCCCAGGAGGCGCTGACGAACGCGCTCCGGCACGGGTTGGACAGCGTCGTGGAGATCGACCTCGCCTACCGGCAGACCGAGGTCGTCCTCACCATCACGAACGAGATCGGCCGTCCGAGCGGTGGCTCGTCGGCCGAGTCGACGAAACGCGGTCTCGCCGGGATCAGGCAGCGCGTGGCGTTGTTCGGCGGGCACGCGGAATGCGGGCCGCTGGACGACGGGCGGCATTGGCGGGTTCGAGTCGGATTTCCTTTGGAGGCTGAGTGATCCGGGTTCTGCTGGCGGACGACCACGCGATGTTCCGGTCCGGGATGCGCGCGGTACTGGACACCCAGGCGGACTTCGAGTGCGTCGGCGAGGCCGCGGACGGACGCGAGGCCGTCGCCCAGGCGGCGTCGCTGCGCCCGGACGTCGCGGTACTCGACGTCCGGATGCCCAAACTGGACGGTCTGGCCGCGACCGAGGCGATCATGTCCGCACCAGGCAACGACACCCGCGTCCTCGTGCTGACGACCTACGACTCCGACGAGTACGTCTACCGCGCGCTGCGGGCCGGCGCGAGCGGATTCCTGTTGAAGAGCCTCGCACCCGAAGAACTCGTCTCCGCCATGCGGGTGGCCGCACGCGGCGACGCGCTGATCGACCCGACGGTGACCCGGCGGCTGGTGTCGACCTTCGCCACCAGCATCGAACCCGTCGCCGCCGAACCGGCGGAGCTGGAACGGCTCACCTCCCGCGAACGCGAGGTCCTCCTGCTGGTCGCCGACGCCTCCAGCAACGCGGAAATCGCCGCGCATCTGCACGTCGGCGAAGAGACGGTGAAGACGCACGTTTCCCGGATCCTGGCGAAGCTGGGGCTGCGGGACAGGGTGCACGCCGTCGTCTACGCCTACCGCAACGGTCTCGTCGGCGACCGGTGATCGGTTCGCCGGACGCGGCCGCCGGTGACAGAATCGCCGCAGGTACGACGAGGCGGGGAGCTGCGAATGAAGCGCTGGATCACGCTCACGATCGGACTGGTGTTCCTACTGGTGGGCGGCGTGTGGGTGCTTCAGGGCGCCGGCGTGCTGACCGGCAGCTTCATGACCGGGCAGAAGCTGTGGTTCCTGATCGGACTCGTCGCGTTCCTGGTCGGGGTGGTGCTGGTGGCGGCCACCGCCCGGCGGAGCAGGCATGGCGGACGAGCCCGGTAGTGGCCGGTCTCCTCGGCCTTCGCACCTTCCCCAGTACATGATGGCCCCCTTCAGGTACTTCACCCGGGCAAAGCGTCAGCGGATCTTGAAGATCGGGTAGCCGGGCGCGATCTCCCGCAGCTTTTCGTCGGACGCCTTCGCGTCGACACCGTCGAAGAACACACCCACCTCGAACTTCCAGCGCTTGAGGTAAGCGCGCAGGATCTCGGGCTTCTCGTCGTCGGTGAGTTCGGTGAAGCTGAACGTCTCGGTGCGGCGCCCGACGCTGAGTTGCCCTTCCCCCGCCACGCGCAGGTTCCGCACCCACTGCGTGACGCCGCGCGGCGCGACCAGGTAACGCTCGCCGTGCAGCTTCAGCAGGTTGACCGGCACCGAGCGAAGTTCCCCGCTTTTGCGACCGCGGATCGAGAGGACCCGGCTGCCGAACACACTGACGCCGAGCTTCGTCAGCTTGAGCACGAACTCGTTGAACGCGCTGGTCGCCTTGGCGGGCTTGAGATAGCGGGGGGCGGTCATCTCGGCTCCTGAAGTTTGGGAGAGCAGCGCTCTCTGTTAAGAGCAGTGAACACTGGAGTGCCGCCCCGCGTCAAGAGCAGCGCTCTCGTTTAGGTGCGATGCTCTACAGTGAGCGCGTGCCCGCCACCCAGACCGCACGTGAACGCGCCCGTGCCGAACTCACCCGTGAGATCAAGGACGAAGCCCGCCGCCAGCTCGCCGAGGTCGGCGCGCTCGGTCTTTCCCTCCGCGCCGTCGCGCGGGAACTCGGCATGGTCTCTTCGGCGCTCTACCGGTACTTCTCCAGCCGTGAGCAGCTGCTGACCGCCCTGATCATCGACGCCTACAACGCCGTCGGCGAGACCGCGGAGGCCGCCGACAACCCAGGGAAGAGTCCGCTGGAACGATGGGAATCGATCTGGCGAGCGGTCCGCGCCTGGGCGAAGGCGCATCCGCACGAGTACGCGCTGATCTACGGTTCGCCGATCCCCGGCTACCAGGCTCCGCAGGACACCATCGCACCGGCAGGCCGGGTGGCGTTCGCATTGGTCGCCGTTTTGCGCGACGCGAACCTGCGTGTCGAGACCGAGGTCGGCGAGATGCCCGGCGAACTACTGCGCCAGCTCGACGCCGTCACCGGAATCCTCCGGGTCAACCTGGCCCCGGAGACGGCGTCCCGGCTGATCATGGCCTGGACCCAGCTGTTCGGAATGCTCAACTTCGAGCTGTTCGGCCAGTACGTCGGCAGCGTCGACCCGTCGGACGCGTTCTTCGCGCACGGGACCCGTCAGATGGCCGAGTTCGTCGGGATCAAGATGACCGGCTGAGCGCGGTCCACGAGCGCATCAGCAGCTGGACGGCGTCCACGACGTCCTCGTCACCGGTCCCCTCGGGACTGAGGAAGCGCTGCAGCAGGAGACCGTCCTCGAGCGCGTGCAGGATCAACGCCAGAAAGGCCGGCTCGGCGGGCGGTTCCACGCCCCGCGCGGCGAGCTCGGTCTTGACTGACGCCTCCAGCAACGCCCGTGTCGACTTCTCGCCTTCACCGACCAGCGGCCGCGCCTCGGGATTCCGCAGAGCGTAGAGGGCCAGTTCGGTGCGCAGGGTCAACCAGCCCGCGAGATGTTCGGCGCGCTCGACGTTCCAGACGCGCAGCCGGTCCATCATCTCGGCGAAGGAACCGACGCCCGCACGCAGCGCGGCGACCTCCTCGGCTTCGCGCTGGGTCCGGCGGCGCAGCAGTTCGACGACCAGCTCGTGTTTGCCGTCGAAGTTGCCGTAGAAGGCACCTCGCGTGAATCCGGCCCGGTCGGCGATCTGCTCGACCGACGTACCGTTGACCCCGCGTTCGGCGAACAGCTCGGCGGCCGCCGCGAGCAGGCGCTGTCGGGTCTGCTCGCGACTTTCTTCCCGCGTCAAGCGCTTCGCCGCCACATGGCGATCCTAGAGTTCGCGACTCTTGTGCCCGCTCAGCCACACCCCGCTCGCGAGGACGACGACGGCGACCGCGACGGCCACGGCGGTGAGCGGCCACAGAGCCTGGCTGGCGAAGAAGGCGGCGACGGCGCCGAAGAGCACGGCGACGAGAAGCAACGGCGTGGTCCGGACGGCTGCGGCGGGGACGGTGGCCATGGGAGGTTTCCCTTCGGGGCTGGAGCGCGGAACACTCGGCTTTCGCGGATGGGACCGCGCCGGTTCGGTGGCCTTACGCCGGCTGGGGCGCGGATCACCCTTCCGGGCGAGATATCCGCGTGGCGGCTAACGTCACGCCGGGGACGACATCGAGGGAAAGGCGGCTCGCGGTGGAGAAGTGGGCGGAGCAGGTCGACAGGATCCGGGTCATCGGAACCGGGGTGATGGGCCGGGGCATCGTCCAGCTCGCCGTGACGGCGGGGCTCGAAGTCGAGCTCGCCGACGCCCAGCCCGACGCCGTCGACAAGGCCATCGACCACGTCGGCGCGATGCTCGGCAAACTCGCTTCGAAGGGCAAGATCACCGAAGAAGCCGCCGCGGCCGCGAAAGATCGGCTGATCGCGGTCGCCGATCCGCTGGCCCCCGCCGACGGCGTCGACCTGGTCGTCGAAGCGGTCCGCGAGGATCTGGAGATCAAACGCGCGCTGTTCGCCGAACTGGAACGCGTCTGCGGCCCGGACACCGTGTTCGCCACCAACACCAGTTCACTTTCGGTCACCGAGATCGCCGCCGCGCTGACCGATCCCGGCAGGCTGCTCGGTCTCCACTTCTTCAATCCGGTGCCCTTGATGCGGCTGGTCGAGATCGTTCCCGGCGCACGCACTCACACCTGGCTTCCGCCCGCGATGACCGAACTCGTCCGCGGCTGGGGGCACGAACCCGTGCTCGCCCGCGACGCCCCCGGCTTCCTGGTCAACCACGCCGGTCGCGGCCTGGGCACCGAAGCGCTGCAGATCCTCGCCGAAGGGATCGCGAGCCCGGCCGAGGTCGACCGCATCGCGCGTGACGTGCTCGGCTTGAAACTCGGCCCGTTCGAACTGCTCGACCTCACCGGTCTCGACGTCTCGCACGCGGTGCTGGAAAGCATTTGGAGCGGATTCCACAGTGAACCGCGGCTGCGGCCGTCGTGGCTGACGCGCCCGCGCGTCGCCGCCGGGCTGTTCGGCCGCAAGAACGGCGAGGGCTTCTACCGCTACGTCGACGGTGCGCAGCAGGCCGAGCCCGAGCCGACGGCGCCGGAAGCCCCCACGACGCCGGTATGGGTCGAAGACGAACGCCTCGGCACCTTGCTGTCGTCGGCGGGGATCCAGGTCGTGCACACGGCGTACCCGGACACCGTCCTGATCGTCAGCCCGATCGGATCGTCCACTGTGGACACCGCGCTGGCGGCCGGTCTGCCGGCGGAACGAGTGGTCGGGGTCGATCCACTCGGCGGCTACGGGAAACGCCTCACGCTGTCGGTCCACCCCGCGCTCGACCCGGCCGCCGGCCGCACCGCCTGGGGCGCGCTCGCCGCGACCGGGCTCCCGGTGACCGTGGTCCGCGACGGTCCCGCGCCGATCGCGCAACGCCTGCTGGCGTCGATCGTCAACACCGCCTGCTTCATCGCCGGACAGCGGCTCGCGACGCCGGAGGACATCGACACCGCCGTCCGGCTCGGCCTCGGCTACCCGCGCGGACCGCTGACGTGGGGCGAAGAGGCGGGCGCGGAACTCGTTCTGCGGGTCCTGCGCGGTCTGGTCGCGAGCACCGGCGACCCGCGCTACCGGCCGAGCGGCTGGCTCACCGAACGAGTCGCACTCGGCCTGCCGCTCACCTCGTCCGGCACCTCCCCGGCCGACCTGCTCCCCTGACCCGCCGACTACCGCATTTAGTCCTCTAAATGCGGTAGTCGCCCACGCAAGCACCGCGTTTAGAGGACTAAATGCGGTAGTGCACGAAGGCGGAGCGCCGCTTACCGGCGGCGGTCGGTCACCGCACCGTTGGAGGCGTTCCAGAACACGTCGCCGCCCTGGAAGTTGTTCTGCCGTCCACCGGGGACCGAGAACTCGTCGGTCGTCGGGTACCTCAGGTAGCCGGCCTCCCAGTCGAGCGCCTCCCAGCGCTGCCGGATGGCCCCCCAGACGCCGTGCGCGTCGGTCTGCGTCGTCCAGTAGATGGAGCCGGCCTCGGTGAAGTGGACGAACCGGCCGATACCGTCCGGCGTCGGCGCCTCTTCCATGGTCGGGTACCCGAGGGGTCCCGCCTCCCAGCCCAGCGCCTCCCACCTGGCACGGATCCGGCCCCAGATGGCCTTGGCGTCGGTCTGGACCGTGTAGTAGATCGACGAGTTCTTGCTGAAGTGATTGAACCGGCCGATGCCGTCGGGGGTCGGCAGTTCGTCCGTCGTCGGATACCCGAGCGGTCCGGCCTCCCAGCCCAACGCCGCCCACTTGACCCGGATCCGCCCGTAGACCGGATGCGCACCGGTCGACATGGTCCAGTAGATCGACGACTGCAGCGTGCCCGGCCAGTTCGGGAAGTGGTTGTACCGGCCGACACCGTCCGGAGTGGCCATCTCGTCGGTCGCGGGCGGCCCGAACTTCCGGTGCCCGCCCTGCGCGAGGTACTTCGCCAGGATCTGCCCCTCGATCTGCTTCACACCGGTCTCGGCACTCCAGTAGAGCCTGCCGCCCGTGTACGGCCGGTAACGCACGGTCCCGTCGATGACCTCGGGCCCGGTCGGGGCGCCGAGTCGTTGCCGCAGCGCGGGATCCGCCTGATAGCGCTTGTCGATCGGGGTGCGGTAGGTGGCGGTCAGGGTCAGGTCGCGCGGCGGGACGGTGATGGTGATCGTGCGCGACGTCCTGCCGTCGGACCAGGTGCTGAAGGTCGAAACACCGTCCGCGGCGACCTCGGCCGCGACGACCTCGAACGTCGCGCCCTCGGTGACCATCGCGGTGCCGACCCCGCCTTCGGCCGGGATGCCCAGCGCCGCCGGGACATTGCCGGTCAGCGTCAACAGATGTTCGCGCGGCCTCGCGACGTAGGTCCGGCGCGCGGTCACCCCGGCACCGTCGGTCACCGTCGCGGTGATCTCGACCCGGGAATCCTGGTGGTCGGTGAAAGGCATGGAGAACGACGGCCCGGTGCCGGACGCGCCGGGATGCGCGTGACAGGTCGCCTCCTCCGGGCAGTGCCGGATCAGCGTGGTCCAGGTGATCGGCAGCGCGCCGTCCTCGGCGTCGGTGGCGCTCGCGCCGACGGCGACCGGTTCCCCGACCGCGTAGGTGCGCGCGCCGAGATCCGTCATCCCCAGCTCCGGTGAGTGGTTCGCCGGGACCACGACGACGTCCGTGCCGCCGGTGGCGCCGAGGCGGTCGGTGACGGTCAGCCGCGCGGTCACCGTTCCCACCCCCGCGGCGTACGGGTGGCTCACCCGGGCTCCGGTCTGGCTCGTGCCGTCCCCGAAATCCCAGTGATAGGCGAGCGGATCGCCGTCGAAGTCGTAGGAGCCGGTGCCGTCGAAGGTCACCGTCCTCGTCGACGGCTCGGTGCTCGACGTCGCCACCGCGACCGGTTCCGCGTTGGTCCCCGGATAACTGAGCCGCCGCAGGTTCCCGGTGTAGATGTCGGCGTAGACGATGTCACCGTTGGCCGCGGCCGCGAACTTGACCGGACCACCGACGCCGGTGAACCTCGGCGGCCGTTGCGGTGCCTGGACAAGCCTCCCCTGACTGTCGTACGTCATCGTCCAGATCTTCTGCGTGGCGTAGTCGCCGAAGAAGAACGCGCCGCGGTATTCGTCCGGATAGGACGATCCACTGTAGACGATCCCCGCGGTGACGCTGTTGCCTTCGTCGGCACCCGAACCGTGGTGGTGCGCGGTGATCGGCGGGGTGTTGACGACCCCCGCGCAACCGGCCAGGCCGGAGTACCCCGGCGTCGGGATGTTCCCTTCCCAGCAGGGCCAGGCGTGGTTATCGCCCGGCCGCACGACGTTCACCTCTTCCCAGGTGTTCCAGCCGACGTCGCCGACGACCGGGAGACCGAGGCGTGGATCGAGCGAGAACCGGAACGGGCTGCGGTAACCGCTGGAGAAGACCTTGGAGCGATTCGAATTCGGCGCCGCCGCGGCGTAGTACGGGTTGCCGGGGACTCCGACGCCATCCGAGGTGACGTGCAGGATCTTGCCGTAGAGCTGATCGAGGTCGAGTGCGCGCAACGCGCCGGGATCCATCCTGGTGAAGTCGGCGGCGTCGCCGATGGAGATCCACAAAGTCCCGTCGCCTGCCGCGATGAGCCCCGTGACACCGTGGACGTCGTGGAAACCGGGAAGGTCGACGAGCACTCGTTCGTTCGCGAGACCCGTCGGGACGTCCGTGCCGGTCACCGTCCAGCGCGCGACCCGCATGGTGAACCCGCCGCCCGTGTCGAACGACCACGTGAGGTAGATCTGGCGCGACGTCGCGAAATCCGGGGCGACGGCGAGACCGACGAGACCGAGGTCACCGTTGTCGCGGACGGGGAGCGTCGCGATGGTCCGCGACTGGCCGGTGTCGGACACCCAGGCGACCTTGCCGCTCTTGCCGGTGCTGAGCACGGAACCGTCCGGCAGATAAGCGAAATCGGTCAGGTCGAACGCGGCCTGACCGCTCGGCTGATCACGGAGGACGAACCCGGACGGCAAAGCGGGCGCCCCGATCGCTTCCGGAGCGTTCACCCAACCAGGGAGAAGCAAGAGTGAAACCGACAGCGCGATGAGCACGCGAGTGAGTAACCGGTTTCCGATCATCCGCACTTCTCCATTTCCGGCGTGTCATGAACACGTCGCCGGAAATGGACAATACATTCCCGCCGGAGCTTTCATTCACCCCAATGACACCGAACCGCGATGATCCGGCCGGTCCACGAAGGACTCCGTGAGGGACTGGTGTGGGGCTTGCGCGGGTCACCGGAAACTTCGAATCAGGCCACGACCTGCACCACGTCGCCACTCTGAAGCGTCGTGAAGTACTTCTGCGAAGCCGCCGCGGCCAGGTGAATGCAGCCGTGCGAATACACCGACAGGCTGCCGGTGTGGAAGGCGATCCCCGGCAGGAAGAACACCGAATTCGGCATCGGCGCGTCGAACTCTTTCGAGTGGTAATTCTTGACCTTGGCCGAAACGTGGAAGACCCCGGTGGGCGTCGCGTGGCCCTTCTTGCCGGGCAGCTGCTTGACCGGGCCGTAGATGACCTTGCCGTCCTGCAGCAGCCAGGTCTTCAGCGCGGAGAGGTCCACACAGGCGCTCACGCCCGGCGTGGCCAGCGCGGCCTTGCACGGGACGTCGGCGGCGTTCGCGGCGGGTTTGGCCGCCGGTTTCGGCGTGGGCTTCGGCGTCGGCTTGGACTTCGAAGACGTCGGCTTCGGCGAGGAGCTCGAACTGCCCGACGTCGGTGTCGGCGTCGATGACGACGTGGCGGGTGCCGAGGACGGCGCCGACGTGGTCGTGGTCCCGGAGGCCGGGTCACCCAGTGCGACGGCGCCGCCACCGGGCGCGCCGCCGCCGGTGTTGCCGGAACACGCGGTCAGCACCAGCGCGGTGGCCAGTGCGGTCACCCCCACCAAGAACCTCTTCACGACCCTTACCCCCGTTTGTCCGTAGTCCGTCTGACATGGGTAAAGACGGAACTCACCCGTCCGTGGTTGTTGAGGTGAAGGTCACGATCCCATCTCAGGGCACGCGGCCGACGACTCTGGCGTACATCCGGCCGGGGTTGGCGCCCTCGTCCAGGTAGCCGGGCAACGGCGGCAGGTCACGGGCGAACACGGCCAGCCGTTCGAACAGTTCGTTCGCGTCCGCGGGACGTCGGTCCGGGTCCTTCTCCAGCAGATTCGCGAGCAGGACGTTCAGTCCACCCGGGACGCCGCCCACTTCGGCCGGGTTTTCCTTGACCTGCTTCTCGAAGACCGCGTACGCCGTCGGCCCGGTGAACAGCTGCCTGCCGGTCAGCATTTCGTGCAGGACGCAGCCCAGCGCGTACAGATCGCTGCGCGGTCCGGCGATCCCGCGCTGGATCTGCTCGGGCGCCATGTACGCGGGCGTGCCCAGGATCTGCCCGGCGCGGGTGAACCGGGCGACGTCGGTCTCGCGCAGCATCGCGAGCCCGAAGTCGAGCACCTTCACGCTGCCGTCGGGACACAGCATGAGGTTCGTCGGCTTGAGATCGCGGTGGCAGATCGAAAGCGCGTGCGCGGCCGACAGGACGGCGCACGCCTGCGCGGCGATCGCGGCCGCCCAGGGCACCGGCAGCGGTCCGTGTTCGGCGGCGAGATCGGCGACGGTCACGCCCTCGATGAACTGCATGACCTGGTACAACCGCTCGTCGTAGGTGCCGAAGTCGTACAGCGTGGGCGCGCCCGCGTGCTCCAGAGTCGCGAGGATCCGCGCCTCCCGGATGAAACGCTGTTCGAGTTCGGCGTCCGGACCGCCGGGAAGCCCGAGGAACTTCACCGCGACGCGGCGGCCGAGATGCCGGTCGTGGCCAGCGTAGACCGCGCCCATCCCACCCCGGCCGAGCGGCAGCTCGTCGAGTTCGTAGCGGTCCGCGATCAGCAACTAGTTCTCCGGGATGAGCTGGCCTTCGGTGAGCCCGGCCAAGCCTAGTCTCACCAGCTCCAGGCCCGATTCCGCCGCCTCGCGCAGCGCGTCCTCGAACTCCGCGAGCCGGGTGAACGCCTCCCCGTGCGCGCGCTGCGTCTCGATCGGCAGGCGCGGGATCCGGGTGCGCTTGAGGTCGATCCGGGTCGAGGAGGTCGGCGCGATCTGCCCGGCCGCGCGCAGGCACCCGGCGAAGAACGCGGCGTCCAGTCGTTCGGGATCGGTGCGATACTTCGACATCGACGGCTCCACGTCGACAGGTGGTCCACTGTGGACATACGCGGGAACGGCGGGTGACGTGACGACGTCGCCCTCTTCCACCGTTTCCGGCACGCTGAGCACCCCGGACTTCAGCAACTCGGCGACCGTGGTGAACGCGGGCTTCCCGTCGGAAACCGCCAGCGACGGCGGCTCCGGCCGGATCCCCTCGAAACGCCGTCGCAGTTCGAGGAAGGCCTCGCCCGCGTGTTCGTCCCTTGCCTGGTGGCGGGCGGGAGACAGATCGATCTCCTCGTCGAGCAGATCGATGATCGGGACCGCGCCCGGCACCTCGGCCCCCCGCAGGTGCTCCGGCCACTGTTCCTCCACAGTGGACGGATCGGCCAGCAGGAGCAGCCGGGACGGCGATCGCTCGCCGGGTTTCGGCCGCCGCAGCAGCCAGAGATCCGCGCCGCCGACCGTCACGATCGCGCGCAAGGCCCCGGCCCGCAACAGGTTCCCGCGGATCCGGCGGCCGGTCCGGCGACCGGCGGCGGCCAGCGGCATCCGGATCGCGACCAGCCCGCCGGGTTTCACGTGCGCGAGACAATGCTGCACCCACGCCAGTTCCGGTTCGCCACGCGGCGGCTGGCCGTACTCCCAGCGTGGGTCACCGACGAGTTCGTCGTAACCCCATTCCCGTTCGTTGAACGGTGGATCGCAGACGACGGCGTCCGCGAGAAGTCCTTCGAAGGAGTCCATCGACAAAGCGTCCGCGCCGTACATCTCCATCTCCGCGCCCGCCAGCAGCAACCGCTGCGCGGCGATGCACGAGACGGTCGGATCGGCGTCCTGGCCGAGCAGCCGGGTGCCGCCGGAGGCGAGCAACAGCGTCCCGAGCCCGCACGCGGGGTCGAGCACGACCCCGGGAGCCGGGCCGATGAGCCGGGACATCAGCGCGGCCACCGGTTCCGGGGTGCGGGACAGCTGACGCGAGTGCGCCTCGACGTAGCGGTCGCACAGGAACTCGTACGCCTGGCGCGCGCCCAGTTCGTCGGCGAAGCGGTCCACCAGCGCGAGTAGCTCGGGATCGTCGTAGCGGGTGTCGAAGTTCAGTTTCCCGGTACCCCGAAGTGTCAGGAAGGTGCCCACCCGGCCGACCCGCAGACCCAGCGACAGGTCGTCGCCGAGGTTCCGCAGCCGCTGCCAGATCCGGTCCCCGAGCGAGATCTCGAACGGTTTCCCGCGCTCCCGCAGCCACTTCTCGACGGCGGGCAGCGAAAACAGGGGGCTCGACGCGGTCCCGCCGACGGGCGGCGGAAAATCTCCGTAACGTCGACGCCAGTTGCTCACCGCGGCGCGGCCGACGCCGGCGATATGCGCGATGTCCGCCGCACTGACGGTGGCTTGCTCCTCCATCGGCGCATCGTAACCGACACCTGCGCATTCCAGGATCCCGTTTGTGAACTGAGTACACAACTGCTTTACTGGGTCCCATGACGTACACCCTTCGGTACGCGGCCGGCTCGGACGTCGGGCGGCGCCGTCAGGTCAACCAGGACTCGGTCTACGCCAGCGCCAGGCTGCTCGCGGTCGCCGACGGCATCGGCGGCCAGCCGCACGGCGAAGTGGCGAGCGCCGAGGCGATCGGCGTCCTCTCCCGGCTCGACGCGGACCTCCGCTCGTTCGACCTCGCGGACGTCGACCTGATCGAGATCCTGTCCGACGGAGTCCGCGCTATCGGCGACCGGCTGATCGCGACGGCCGAACGCGAACCGGAAACGCGCGGCATGGGCACCACCCTGACCGCCCTGCTGTTCGACGGCAGGCAGTTCGCGGCCGCGCACATCGGTGATTCCCGCGGATACCTCCTGCGCGACGGGACGCTGCACAAGATCACCCGCGACCACACGCTCGTCCAGGCTCTCGTCGACGACGGGCGGATCGACGCCTCCGAGGCCGAAGGACACCCTCGCGGCTCACTGCTCATGAAGGCGCTCCTGAGCACCGGCAGCGGCGAAGCGGACATCTGGACCTTCGACGCGGCCCCCGGGGACCGTCTCCTGCTGTGCTCGGATGGGTTAACGGCAACGGTTGTCGAAACCGTTATCAAGGACGTCCTGGGCGCCTTCCAAGATCCCTCCGACACCGTCCCGAAACTGATCCACCTGGCCAACGAAGGCGGCGGACCGGACAACATCACCTGCGTCGTCGCCGACGTCCTCGCGCCCGCGCGGGCCTGAGCGCGCGAAGCCGCAAACGCAGGTCAGACCCGCCTTCGAAGGGCCGAAGGGGCATCCGGTAAAGTTCCCCACGGAGGATTGGCCGAGCGGCCTAAGGCGCACGCTTGGAAAGCGTGTTGGGTTCACGCCCTCGCAGGTTCGAATCCTGTATCCTCCGCCGTCAGCAAGGCCCCGGACGTTCCGACGTCCGGGGCCTTGTTGATTAGTTAGCAGGACCTTCACTTAACAGAGTCAGTTGATCACGCTAAGTTTGATGGTGGTCGTTCCAGCCCCCGACGTCCCAAGGAGTCCGCCAAAATGGCCGGAGTCGAAGAGATCCGCGCTGGTATCGCGCTCGCGAACGAGAAGGCATCCGCGAGCATCGCCGCACTTCAGCAGGCAGCGCAGTCTCTCGAAGAAGCACAGCTTTCGCTTTCCCAGGCCACCCAGGGCAGCACCCAGCACGAGGTGAGCCAGGCGCACGGGCTTCTCGCCGAGGCTCTGCAAGGCATCACCGGTATGCAGAGCACCATCCAGGCGGGCATTTCGTCGGCCGAGTCCTACTCGACCCGCCTCTGACGCATGTACCTCGAGGAACTGCACCAGCTGCTGACGGCCGTCCAAACCGGCCTCGCCGACGGACGCACGCACGCCGAACGGGCCAGAAGCCTGCTCGAAGAGGCCCGTCGGGCCATCGTGGATCCACAGGCTCAAGCCGTGCCATGGGTGCCGTCGCAGCTGGCGCAGGCCGACGAGGGGATGGAAAATCTCCTGACGCGCCTTTCCGCCGCTGACGACCTGGTCAGCGGTTACCAATCACGCCTCTGAGATCGGCGAGCCGGTATGGGCAGCAAAGCGAGTGAACAGCGCAACCGCGTCGTCACGGCGCTGGAACGGGTCCGGCACCAGATCGGGCTCGTCCTGGGCGCCGCCGCCGGCGCCCGCCAGGACGCCGAGGCGGAACTGGCCAAACTGCGACTGGAACAGCACATCGTCCGGGTGGGGATGAACAACTCCACCTCGGATCAGTACGCCGAATGGTCGCGCCATCCCGCCGCCGGCGAGGTGTTCGGCCTGCTCGGTAACGTGCGGAACCAGTTCTACGCGGACTGGGAAGCGGGGCCGGACGCGCTGCGCGACCTCGTCGCGAACAACGCGCCGGGCCCCGCCGGCCAGCAGCCGGGCAACTGGCTCGGCCGCGTCGGCGGGAATCCCGGCATCACCGCGCCGGGGCTGTGGCGCGTCGGCTCGGCGACCGTGCCGGGCAAGGACGTCCCGCGCACGTTCGACGTCGCGATACCCCTGCTGGACGAGTCGCACCTGTCCATCACCTCGGCACCGAAGACCCGGGCCGCGGTGGACGGCATCGTGCAGAACCTGCTGATGCGCGTGCTGAGCACCTTCGAGCCCGGTGCGGTGCGCGTCCACCTGTGGGACGTCGGGCAGCTGACCGCGATCCTGCCGGACCTCTATCCACTGAGCCGCACGAGCGCGCTCACCCTCTACGACCCAGGACGGCTCGAGGACCTCCTCGACGAACTGGCCGGGCACATCCGCCGTATCCACGCGACCGGGATGCAGGCGGGCCACACGTCGCTGCGGGAGATCCGGCAGGCGAGCGGCCAGCGCGTCGAACCGTTCCGCATCGCGGTGCTCTACGGCAACGGGGAGACTCTCGAACCGGAACGCGCCCGCGAGCTGAAACGCGTCGCCACCGGGGCGCTCGCGGCCGGGATCTGCCTGATCCTCATCGACGTGCCGACCACGCTGTCGACGTCGGTGGAAACCTTGAGCCTGTACGACGACCGGCGCGCGACGAGCAGCATGACCGGCCCGGACCTGATCGTCGACCTCGATCCGCCGATGCCGTCCGCGCAGGTCATCCGGGCCGCCGGGCGGATCGCCGAGGCGCTGATCGCCAAACAGGGCGGGCCCCGTTCGTTCGCCGACCTCCTGCCGGCCGAACTGGGCAAGGAGAGCTCGGCGCGGGAACTGCGGGCGCCGGTCGGGTTCTACGAGGGCGAGGCGGTGGAGGTCGTCATCGGCGACGCCAGCCCGCACGCGCTCATCGGCGGGCCGAGCGGTTCGGGGAAGACGAACTTCCTGTACTCGCTGCTCGGCAGCCTCGCGGCGCGGTACTCGCCGGACGAGCTCGCGCTGTACCTGCTGGACTTCAAGGAAGGCGTCTCGTTCGCCGGGCTCGCCCCCGGGCGGCGGGACGCCAGCTGGCTGCCGCACGCCAAGCTGATCGGGGTCAACGTCAACACCGACCGCGAGTTCGGCCTGGCGCTGCTGCGCTTCCTCGCCGACGAGCTGCGTCGCCGTTCGGCGGCGGCGAAACAGCACGAGGTCACCAATCTCGCGGATCTGCGCGAACAGGATCCCGGCGGGCACTGGCCGCGGATCGTCGCGGTGATCGACGAGTTCCAGTACCTGTTCGCCGGCCGTGACGGCGTGACCTCGACCGCGACCCAGCTGCTGGAGGACATCGCGCGGCGAGGCCGGTCGCAAGGCATCCATCTGGTGCTGGCGAGCCAGGACGTCGCCGGGATCGAGGCGTTCTGGGGCAAACCGGCGGTGTTCGAGCAGTGCACGCTGCGGATCGCGATGCCGAAGGCGCGGCGCGTGCTGTCCGAGACCAACAACGCGGCGGTCTCCGCGCCGAAATGGCATGCGGTGATCAACCACGATTCCGGTATCGCGCACGGCAACCAGCTCGCCCATGTACCCGACGCGAGCAGCAAGGACGTCTTCGTCAAACTGCAGCACCGGTTGTGGGAACAGTACTCGGAGTCGTTCAACCGGCCTCGGCTGTTCGACGGCGCGCATTCCCCGGTGCTGGAACAGTTCCCGGCGTTCAACGATCTGAAGCCGACGAAGAAGCCGCGAGCGCTGCTGGGTCAGTCCATCGACGTCGACGAGGCCGCCTGCGGGGTCGATCTGCCGAAGGCACCCGGCCGCAACGTCGCGGTCTTGGGTGCCGCGACGGCGGAAGCACTGTCCATCATGGACTCCGCCGCGCGATCACTCGCCCGGCAGCATCCGCACGGCTCGGTGGAGTTCGTGCTTTCGTGCCCGATCGAGGCGTCCATCCCGGCGGTGACCGAGCTGGCCGAGCGGCTGCGCGCGGAGGGACACCAGGCGTCGCTGGTCGACGACCTGCCTGCCCGGGTAATCGATATCGCGGAGAATTTGTCCTCTTCGGACAACGCGAAAGTGCTGTTGCTGTACGGCGTCGACGCCTCGATCCCCGCGCTGGAAGCCAAGGCTCCCGGGCAGTTGAAGAGCGGTTTGGACCAGCTGCGGGTACTGCTTAAGCAGGGGCCGACACACGGCGTCCACACCATCGGCTGGTGGCGCAGCGTCGCGCGGCTGAAGGACACGCTCGGGTTCGCGGGCACCGACGACATCGGCACCTGGGCCGCGCTGGACGTCCAAGGCAACGAGCTGTCGCCGTTCGCCGCCGGACAGGTCGTGCACTGGTCGCCGCGACCGGGTCGCGCGTTGTTCTTCGATCGCACGACCCACGGCGCCCCAGAGGTGATCATCCCGTTCCAGCGGCCGGAAGGGCTTCTCGATGGATGACGGCATGACCGCGGCCATGCGGTACAAGGAGATCGTCGGCCTCGCCCGCGCTTCGGCGGAGAACCTCCGCAACTGGGAAATCGGCCGCGCGGACGAACTGGAGGCCCGGCTCGCCGAGGCACAGCAGGCGGTCGCGGACGCCGCCGAACGCGAGCAGCGGGCGATCGACCGGTGCACGCGCTGGTGGAAGATGGCGCAGCACAACGTCGAAGGCCTCGCCTGGCTGCCGGATGACGAAGACCCCCAGCCGGTCCCGACCGCGCGCGCCGGCTACCTGGAGCGGTACCTGGAAGAGGTCAAGCCGAGCTACCAGGAACTCGTCCAGGCCGTCCTTTCGCTCGGATGGCGCGCCAAACGCTCCTGATCCTCTCCCCGCGTTTCGTCCTCTAATTGCGGTAGTACGTGATGCGAACTACCGCGTTTAGAGGACGAAACGCGGGAGAGCGGGGTTACGGAGTCGGCAGGTAGGGGCCGAAGACGCGTTCCAGGTGGTCCGCCAGGTCGTAGAAGGCGTCCTGGATGGGGTTGCCCGCGCTCGGCCGGAACCGCAGCACCTGCGGGTCGTGGTCGCTCGCCTGCCGCGCGAACTCCGCGTTCAGGTGCACGACGTCGTAGTCGGTCCCGCGCGGCGCCCGCGACGCCAGGATGTGGTCGAGCACCTGCGACTGGCCCTCGAAAACGTAGCTGTACCGCTCGTTCTCCGGAAGCGAGGCGATGAGGTCCTTCAGCGCGCCACCGGCGGTCAGCGTCCGGACCGCGGGCGAGAACGGGTAGTCGTTGAGGTCGCCCGCCACGACGATGTTCGCGTTCTTGTCCGACGCGAGCACCTTGTCGATGAAGCCGCGGAGCACCGTCGCCTGCTTGCCCCGCTGCACTTCGGAACTCCGCACCGGCGGCTGGTTGCGGCCGTGCGTCGGCTGGTCGCCGCCCTTGGAGTTGAAGTGGTTCGCGATGACGAACACGGTGCGGCCCTGGAAGACGAACTCACCGGCGAGCGGCTTGCGGCTGGAGTTCCATGCCTCGTCGGCGGGTTCGACCCGGCCGGGGGAAGCGGTCAGGTGGGTCTTGCCGTGTTCCTTCATCACGCCGACCGCGGTGGTCGCGTCGCCGCCCGGACGATCCACAAAGGACACACGAGCCGGGTTGAACAGGAACCCGACGCGGATGTTGCCGCCCGGCTGCCCGCCGTCCTTGCCGTTCTCCGGGTCGATCTGACGCCACTCGTAGCGCGGGCCCCCGGCGGCGACGATCGCGTCGACGAACTTCCGCAACGTCTGGTCCGCGGCGACGGTGCCGTCGTTGGTCGGTCCATTGTTGTCCTGGATCTCTTCCAGGTTCAGGATGTCCGGCTTCGCCAGGTTGGTGGCGACGGCCTTGGCCAGCTCACCGAACTTCTCCGCACTGTCCAAAGCGGACAGGTTTTCGACGTTGTAGGTCGCCACCGACAGCTCGCCGCTGCGCTGCTTACGAGTGCTCTCGCGCCGCAGTCCGTTGTCCTTGGCCGCGCCCAGTTTCGTCGCGAACAGCGTGTAGCCGCCGAAGTTGCTGTACTCGACCGGGCCGGAGGTCTCGCCGGTGAGCACGTCACCGGTGTTGACCTTCGGGAAGGGCGTCTCGGCGAACGGGAGCAGCGACGCGACCTTGAGCACGCCGGTGTTGAGCCGGTCGTAGTCCAGGTACACCGCGCCGCCGCGGACGCTCGGGTTCTGCTGCGGCTTGGTGGTCACGTAAAGCTCGTTGAACGACGACGTCGGGCCGACGACGCGCGCGTCGGAGACGCTGACGGTCTCGCTCTCGTGCGTCTCCCAGAAATCCAGCGAGTACTTCGACGGCTCCAGCGGCAGCGGTTCGATATTGCCGCCCGGCGCCGGGGCGACGGTGTCCGGGACCGACTCCGGCGTGACGACGGTCGGCGCGGGTACGGCGTTTCCGCTCGAACCGACCGTCCACTGTGCACTCGTCAGCTCGGTGAGCGACTGGTACGGCGAGGTCGCGGGCGCGTCCGGGTAGAACTCGCGGACGGTGCCGGTGGCCGTCACCGCGTCACCGACGGCCACGGCGGGGGAGGTGGAACCGGTGAAGACGAACAATCCCTCGCTGGTGCGCGGGTCGGCGTCGGGGGCGGTGTCGGTGATCCAGAATCCGCGTGCCGAACCGAAGCTCCGGATCGCGGTCACGACGCCGGTGACCCCGTCGACCTTCCGGTCCTTGAACGGCGAGATCCGGGTGTTGCCCTGGATGTCGTGGATCTTCGCGGTGACCGGCGGCGGGCCGGTCTCGCCCGGCGTCTCGCCCTTGCTGTTGGTCGGCGTGGGCGCGCCCGCGGTGAAGTCGGCGGCGTTGTCGTCGGTGTCCGCCAGCGTCGTCGCCCTCGCCACGGACGCGGTGTTGGACGGCGCCGGTGCCGCCGTCCCCTCCCGGATGATGGCGGTCGAGCCGAAGCCGACGAGGTCCTTGACGCGAGTGTCCGCCGTGCAGTCGGCGGCGGTCTTGCAGGTCAGCGCCGTGGTGCCGTGGACGAGCGCGACGGTGCCCGCGGTGGCGGACAGCGTGATCGTCCCGGTGGCGTCCGGCGTGGGCAGCGCGACGGTGCCGCCCGAGCCTTTCGCCTGCGCGACGAGGTACCGCGCGCCCGGCGCGACACCGCCGGTCAGCGGCGTGACCTGCCAGCTGCTCCCCGACGCGGGCGCGTACTGGACGCTGAAGCCGTCGAGGCTCACGGCGGCCGCGCCGCGGTTGGCGAGTTCGACGAAGTCGTTGCTCAGCGTGGCTCCCGAGTTCCCACCACCGCCGTAGACCTCGGCGATCACGGCGTCGGCACTGGGCGCGGCGAGCGCGGCGGGAGCGGCGATACCGCTCACGACCAGTCCGGAGGTGACGGCCGCGGTCAGGGCCTTTCTCCGGGCAGCACGTCGGGATGTGGTCACGCTGAGTCCCCTCTTCGCAAGATCGGTCGAGGAATACTCCCCCGGACAAGTGAAATGAGGAAGACGGCAAGACAACGATTCGTCACCGCTAGCCCGTTCGGACCCGTGCTTTCGTCGCTGCCGAGGCTGGTTTCCCCGGGTTCCTTCGTGAGAGGATCAAGCTCCGCCGCCTGCACACACCAGGAGGCGTTTTCATGCGCGGACTTCTTTGCGCGCTCGTCCCTCTCCTCGCGGCGGGTCTCGTGACCCCGGTTTCGCCGGCGGCCGCCGAACCACCCGGAAAAGCCGCGTTCGAGGTGATGACCCCGGCGAGCACCGTCGCGTCCCGCACCGACCGGCGGCCCACCGCGGGCGGGATCCACGATCCGATCGCGCGCAAGACCTTCATCTCGTGGTCCGGCAAGGCCGCCGACACCTACGTCCAGGCCTACGACCACCGGACCGGCGCCTGGACCGCGCCGAAGAAGATCGCGGACGGCGAGTCGGATCCGCACAACTACCCGACGATGCTGCTCGCGGGCGACGGCCACCTGCTGATCTTCCGCGGCATGCACAACACGCGCACCGTGATCAGCCGCGCGCCGCTGGCCCACTCCCTCGACGGGACCTGGACCGACACGGAGGTCCCGGCGGGAGACTCGGCGAGCTACCCGATGCCGGTCAAGACCGTCGACGGCACGCTGTTCATGTTCTACCGCGAGACGACCAACGAACTCGATCCGGCGGCGAATCCGGACTTCCGCCCGATGAAGTACATCGTCTCCCGCGACCACGGGAAGACCTGGAAGAACTCGGTACAGCTGACCGGGAAACAGTGGGCCTTCGGTTCGCTGGGTCGCGCCGACCACATGGACGAGATCTACGTCGGCCAGCCGCGGTACCTGCCGTCGGCCGGGCGGATCCAGTTCGTCTACACGCTGGCGGGCGGTGGGCCGACGCAGCACAAGCACGACGTCTACCACCGCAACGTCTATTACCTGTCGTTCGACGTCCGGACCCTGCGGTTCTTCTCCGCGGCGGGGCACGACCTCGGCACCCAGGTCGACGACGCCGAGCAGGAGCGGTACCTGAAGGTCGTCGAGACCCCGCTCGAACTGCCCGGCGGGCTCAAGTCGCCGGACTACATCCTCCAGGTCGGCACACAGCGCGACGGCAAACCGTTCGTCACCTGGTTCCAGTTCGACACCGCGGGTTCGCCGCGCGATTTCGCGGGCGCGTGGAACGGCCGGAACTGGGAAGTGCGCGAAGTAGCGAAGGGCCTTCGATTGCGCGAGATCGAACGGCTCAATGGGGGCACTTGGCGCGTTTACGGAACTCGTGACGGACAGCCGGGCATCGAAACGTTCTTGCTCGGGAACGGACGCGTCTGGAAGCCGGAAACCGTGATCACCACACCGAAACCGGTCCAGCGGGTCGAGGTGATCGCCGGCTTCCGGGACCCCGCCCGCATTCTGGCGACCGGTGCGTCCAGTGCGCGTGACGTTTCCGTGGCCGACGGTGACATTTATGTCGCGGGAATGCCACGCAGATAGACCATTGGTGTTCCGCTGCCTTAAATGAACCTCAAGTCCGGGTACAACGGGGCGTCTTCGGAGTTACCTTTGCGACGTGAGCGAGGACACACTCTTCTGACGCTCGCCGGGGAGGGCGAGCGGGGGGAACTGGGGGAATGGGGGGCGCACCGCCGGTGCACGGGACCCGTCTGGGGAGGACGGAGCCCGTATACCGGCGGTGCGTCATGTACGGGGGAAGGTGTGAAGGATTCCCGCAGGACCTTCACAGCCCGGGTCAGCGCTCCAATTCCTGCCGCGCGCGGTACTTGCCGATGAGCGACTTCGCCCCGGCGACGGCGGCCTTCCCCGCGCCCTTCGCGCCCGCCGCCAGGAAGGTCGTCCAGTCGAAGTAATCCCGCCACAGCACGATGCGGCCGTCGCGGACTTCGAAGGTGCCGCACACCCAGAACTCGGCCTCCCACGTGCCGCGGCGCAGGACGTCGGTGCGCTCGGTGAGCACGACCGGGCCGTCGGCGGCGATGTGATGCGTGCGCGCCTCGAAACCGCTGCCGTAGCGGGCCAAGGCACGCAACTGCTTCTCCACCGCCGAGAGGCCGCGAGCCGGGGGAAGTGGGACGTTCTGATAGACGACGTCGATCGCCAGGAAACCCAGCGCGCGATCGATGTCGAACTCTTCGAGGGCCTGAAGGAAACCGGTCACCACGGTCTTCGGATCCGTCATGTCCGCCAAGGCTAATCCGATTTTGAACCACCGGAAGGTCACAGCCGTATCACAGAGCGGAGGGGCCGGTTCCCCATGACTACGGAGGTCTCAATGCGACGGCGACTGCCGATGGCCCTGCTCGGGCTGCTCGTCTGGGTGCTCGCGGGCTGCTCGACGGCCACGGGCGCCGCGACGGCGGCGCCGGGCGCCAACCAGGCCGACATCACGTTCTCCCAGCAGATGGTCCCGCATCACCAGCAGTCGATCCAGGTCGCGAACCTGGCTCCGGAACGGTCGGCGTCCGAGTTCGTGAAGTCCGTCGCGGCCAAGATCGTCAAGGCCGAGGCTGCCGAAGTCCAGACGATGACCGGCTGGCTGCAGTCGTGGAACGCCGCCGTGCTCCCCGCGGCGGGCCACGCCGGGCACTCGATGCCGGGGATGATCACCTCGGGCCAGGTCGCCGCGCTGCAGAACCTGGCCGGCGACGAGTTCGACCGGACGTGGCTCCCGTTGATGGCCGAACACCTGCGCAACGGCGTCACGATGGCGAAGACCGTGCTGTCTTCAGGCGAACACCCCGAGACGAAGGCGCTGGCACAGGAGATCGTCGAGAACCAGACGGCGGCGATCGACGAGATCACCGCGCGGATTTCTTGACCCCCTGAAGGGCCTCCGACGCCCTCCGGTATTGTTCTCGGCGGTGGCGTGTCCGAGCGGCCGAAGGAGCACGACTCGAAATCGTGTGACGGTTAATACCCGTCCGTGGGTTCAAATCCCACCGCCACCGCAGCGAAGAGCCGGTCTCCACGGAGACCGGCTCTTCTGCGTGAAGGCTACTTGTTGAACTTGTCCTTGAGGTCCTGCACGCCGCCTTCCGCGCGATCGCGCAGATCGTGCCCGGTCTCCTTGACCTGGCCCTCGGTCTGGTCTGCTCGACCGGAGTTCGCGAGGTCCTGGTTGTCGGTCTTCTCGCCGAGCTTCTCCTTGGCGGCGCCGATGGCCTGCTCGGCCTTGTCCTTCGCCTTGTCGAAAACGCTCATGGCGGACGTTCCTCCTTCGACTGCGGCCGCCGTTTGCGGCCGCCTGTCTCCGGAATACCCGGGGAGCGGGAACCGACACATCTGTCACCCGGTGCGGTTACCCCGTTGCCCGTGGAAGAAGCCTTCGAGCAGGGCCGCGCATTCGGTCTCCAGTACCCCGCCGACGACCTCCGGGCGGTGGCTGAGCCGCCGGTCCCGGACGACGTCCCACAGCGACCCCACCGCCCCGGTCTTCGGCTCCCAGGCACCGAAGACGAGCTTCGTGACCCGTGCCATCACGAGGGCGCCGGCGCACATCGTGCACGGCTCCAGCGTCACCGCGAGCGTGCAGCCTTCGAGGCGCCAGCCGTCGCCGTAGACCTCGGACGCGGCCCGCAGCGCGAGGATCTCCGCGTGCGCCGTCGGGTCGCCGTATTCCTCACGCGCGTTGCGCGTGGCCGCCAGCGGGGTGCCGTCCGGTGCCAGTACGACGGCGCCGATCGGCACGTCGTCGCCCGCACCCCGCGCCGCTTCGATCGCCGCCTGGACGGCGGCGATGTCGGCGGCGGAGGCGGAGGGGCTCAGATCTCGTCCAGGATCTTGGAGAACTCGGCGGCGAATCCGCACCGCTGCGCGACCATCTGCAGCTGTTCGTCCGGATAGAGATCGACCTCGCCGACGATGACCTCGAGTTCGGCACCCGGCAGGCCGAGATCGGCGAGGATCTCCAGATCGCCTTCCGGCCAGACCGCGTCGTCGTCCTCGTCCGGTGGGTCGACTCTCAGCACGTCGAGGACGTCGGCGGCGATGTCGTAGTCGAGCGCCGCGGCGGCGTCGGACAGCAGTAGCGAGGGGCCCCTCGGACTCGGCCGGACGATCACGAAGAACTCGTCATCGACCGCCAGCAGCCCGAAGGCGGCACCCGTCGAACGCAGTTTTCCCAGCTCGGTGATCGCAGCGTCGAGTTCCGCGAGCGCCCCCGGGTCAAGAGAGCTGCACCGCCACCGACCGTCCTCCCGCACCACGGCCACCGCGAACCCCGTGATCGGCTCTTGCACCGCCATGCGCACACCGTATTCCGCCCGCATTCGGAACGCACGCACGGTGCGCCCGAAGCGCCTCATGCGCCACTATCGAGACATGACCGGACCCACCGACCTGCCCACTCTCCCCGACGCGCGCTTCGCCGGTTTGCTGGCCGAAGCCCGCGCACTCCAAGCGAAAACCGTAGAGCTCCGCCGGGAGATCCACCGGAATCCGGAGATCGGCCTCCATCTGCCGAAGACCCAGGCCGCGATCAAGGCGGCGCTGGAGGGTCTGCCGCTGGAGATCACCGAGGGCAAATCCACCACTTCGCTGACCGCCGTCCTCCGTGGTGCGAAGCCGGGGCCGTCGATCCTGCTCCGCGGCGACATGGACGCGCTGCCGCTGCATGAGGACACCGGCCTCGACTTCGCTTCCGAAGACGACGGCGCGATGCACGCGTGCGGGCACGACACCCACGTCGCGATGCTGGCTTCGGCGGCCCGGCTGCTCAGCGAGCACGTCGACGAGCTGGCCGGGTCGATCGTGTTCATGTTCCAGCCCGGCGAGGAAGGCGAGCACGGCGCGCGGCACATGATCCACGAGGGGGTGCTCGAGGCGGCGGGCGAACGCGTCGAAAAGGCTTTCGGCCTGCACATCTTCACCCAGGTCGAATCCGGCATCGTGCAGACGCGGCCGGGTCCGATCATGGCTTCGGCGAACAGCTTCCACGTCAAGGTCACCGGCCGGGGCGGGCACGGCTCGGCGCCGCACCAGGCCATCGACCCGGTGCCCGCGGCGGCGGCGATGGTCGGCGCGCTGCAGACGATGGTGGCCCGCAAGGTGAGCGTTTTCGAGCCCGCGGTGGTCTCGGTCACCCGTATCGAGGCCGGGACGACGACGAACATCATCCCGGAGACGGCGTTCCTGGAGGGCACCATCCGCACGCTGTCCGAGCGGACGCTGGCGTTCGTGCGCGAGGAGGTGCCGAAGGTGTGCGAAGCGATCGGCGCCGCGCACGGCGTCCGGGTGAGCGCCGAGGTGGTTTCCGGATATCCGGTGACGGTGAACGATCCGCAGGTCGCGGCCAGGGTGCTGGAGCTGGCGGGCGAGGTGCTCGGGGCAGGCAACGCCGAGGTCATGGAGAACCCGGTGATGGGCGCGGAGGACTTCTCCTATGTTCTGCAGCGTGTTCCGGGTGCTTTCGCCTTCCTCGGGGCCTGCCCGCCCGGCGCCGACCTGGCCACTGTCGAAGCGAACCACTCGAACCGGGTGGTCTTCGACGAGGACGCCATGGCCAACGGTGTCGCGATGTACGCCGCGTTCGCCCTCGACGCACTGCGCTAGCCATTAGACAACAGTGTTGATTTAATGGCGGCATGACCGATGACACCCTGGCCGTCCTCGCCGCGCAGGAGGAGCGACTCGTCTTCCGCCGGTTCGACAACGAGACCGCGCTGCAGCTGGGCCTCCACCTGCTCACGGCGGCACGGGACCGCGCCCTTCCGGTGACGATCTCCGTGCGCCGCGGCGGACAGCGGCTGTTCCACGCGGCGTTGCCGGGCACTTCCGCCGACAACGACGCGTGGATCGACCGCAAGAGCCGGGTCGTCGACCGCTACGGGCACAGCTCGTTCTTCGTCGGCGAGCAGTTCCGCGCGAAGGGCACGACGTTCGAGGCCGAATCACGCCTGGACCCGAATCTGTACGCCGCGCACGGCGGCGTGTTCCCGGTGCTCGTCGAGGGCGTGGGGCCGGTGGGCACCGTCGGCGTCTCAGGCCTGCCGCAGGCCGAGGACCACGCGTTCGTCGTGGAGCAGCTGGAGGCCTTCCTCGCCACGTCGTGAGTGGGTCTTGGCTTGCGCTACACCCGTCCCACCCTGGCCTCATGCTACCTTCGGGCGTCACATCATATATCAGATCGGACATGCCAGTGACGACCACTTCTTCGTACGACGAGCTGAAACGAGCGCTCTCCGGGGTCGTGGCGATCCCGGTGACCCCGTTCGACGCCGACGGCGCCGTGGATCCGGAGACCTACGCGAAGCTGGTGGACCGGCTGCTCACCGGCGGCATCGACGTCGTGACACCGAACGGCAACACCGGCGAGTTCTACGCGCTCGACGAGGCGGAGACGCGGCACTGCCTCGAACTCACGGTCGAGACCGCGGCCGGGCGGGCGACCGTGGTCGCCGGCGTCGGGCATGACGTCGCCACGGCGAGCCGCGCGGCGCGGCACGCGCGGGAGGCGGGCGCGGACCTGATCATGATCCACCAGCCGGTGCATCCGTACGTTTCGGCGGAGGGCTGGGTCGAATACCACCGCGCCATCGCGGCGTCCGTGCCGGAGCTCGGTGTCGTGCCGTACGTGCGCGACACGCTGATCGGCGGCGAGCAGCTGGCCCGGCTCGCCGACGCCGCGCCGAACGTCATCGGCGTGAAGTACGCGGTGCCGGATCCGGTGCGGTTCGCATCGGTGGCGCGAGACGCCGGGTTCGATCGGTTCACGTGGATCGCCGGGCTGGCGGAGCTGTCCGCGCCCGGCTACTTCGCCGTCGGCGCGACCGGGTTCACGTCAGGACTGGTGAACGTCGCGCCGTCGATCTCGCTGGAGATGTTCCGTTCGCTACGGGACGGCGACTTCCGCGGCGCCATGGCGAACTGGGGACGCATCCGCCCCTTCGAGGAGATGCGGGCCGCGGACAGCAACGCCAACAACGTGAGTGTCGTGAAAGAAGCGTTGGCACAGCTGGGTTTGTGCCGCTCCGACGTACGACCACCGAGCCGCCCGCTCCGACACGGCGAGCGTGACCGGGTCGGCGTCCTGCTCGGTGAATGGGGTCTTCGCTAAACGACTTGTCCGACCACGGTGACAGGTCAGCGGTCTTGGCCGTCGATGTCCGGCCGTCACTCCTGTCTCCGGTCGAACTCGGGCCGGACGGAACCGGGGGAAGTTTCCCTCGATGTCCTTGACTGTACGCCAGATCGTGCTGTTCCGGTGAATTGCTTCCGGTCCGCACACGTGGGACGCTGGGGCAGGCCACGGAGCGTCCGTGGCGTGTTGTGGTCCCAGTGCCATTCTCGGCCGAACCAGATCTCTCCGGTGTTCTGAAGACCGTTGCTGGATTGCCCACTTTCACGAGACCAGAACGGTGTGACCCTCCATGACCTCCACAGAGACGAGGCAGGGCAGCGACTTCGCCGAACTGTCCAAATTGGTCAAAGAGGCGGGCTTGCTCAAACGGAGGCGCGTCTACTACGCGCTGAAGATCTCCTTGAACCTCCTCGCTTTCGCGGGCGGCTGGGTCGCGTTCGCGCACCTCGGGGATTCCTGGTGGCAGCTGTTCCTCGCCGCCTTCTTCGCGATGATGTTCACGCAGCTGTCCTTCATCGGCCACGACGCCGGGCACAAGCAGATCTTCTCGAGCCGCAAGGCGAACGACGCCACCGGATTCGTCCACGGCGGGCTGACCGGGTTGAGTTACGGCTGGTGGATCGGTACGCACACCCGTCACCACGCCAACCCCAACCATGAAGACGAAGACCCGGACGTCAACCTCGCGGCCCTCATCTTCACCAAGGCCCAAGGTGCCGAACGACGCGGTTTCCTCCGCTGGATGGCGAAATACCAGGCGTTCCTGTTCTTCCCGCTGCTGTTGCTGGAAGGCCTGAACCTGCACGTGTCGAGCGTGACGGCGATCGTCCAGCGCGGCTTCAAACGGCGGAAGCTCGAATCGGCGCTGATGCTGGCCCATGTCGCCGCGTATCTGACAGCGGTGTTCGTGGTCCTCTCGCCCGGTGTCGGCTTCGCCTTCATCGCCGTGCACCAATGCCTCTGGGGTGTGTACATGGGCTGCTCGTTCGCCCCGAACCACAAGGGCATGCCGACGCTTTCGGCCGGTCACAAGCTCGACTTCCTGCGCAAGCAGGTGCTCACCTCGCGCAACGTGCGCGGCGGTCCGATCGTGGACTTCGCCCTCGGCGGACTCAACTACCAGATCGAGCACCACCTGTTCCCGAGCATGGCCCGGCCGAACCTCAAGCACGCGCAGGTGATCGTGCGGGAGTTCTGCGCGAAGCACGGCATCGACTACGCGCAGTGCGGCTGGGCGGCGTCCTACGGGTACGTCCTCCGACATCTGCACGAGGTCGGGGCTCCCCTGCGCGCCCAGGCGACGGCGGGTGCGCGATGACCGCCCCCGTCTACTCACTCGGCGATGTCGCCGAACCGGCCGCCGACGACCGCTGCCCTAGCTGCCCGCATCCGATGTCGTCGCACGACGCGATCGCGCGACGGTTCTGCACCGCGACCGCGGCCGGCGGCTTCAGCCGCGGCTGCACCTGTGCCACAAAGCCCGAAACAACCGAATAGAGGATCACCGTGAACGCCGAAACCGTCCCCGTCTCCCGCTACGAAATGCGGGTCGACACCGTGAAGAAGATCGTCGCCGAACACACCACCCTCGACAACGAGGCGGCCTTCTCCCTGGCCGTGCACATGGTGCGGGCCCTCGACACCGTCCCGGAGCCGGTGCGCTGAGGAATGTGGCCGGGGTTACTCGCGCGTTAACAACGCGTCAGTGACCCGCCCGGCGACGTCAGGGAGACGTTGTCGGAGCGGCCGGGGCAGGTCGATCGGAGTTGTGCTGGCGGAGCACTGACCGATCGACGCGGAGGTACCCGTGACGCTCAGCGAGCTCCTGCCCAGCCTCGGTTGCGAGGCCGCCGACCATCTCGAACCCGGCGTCTGGCCGAGGAGTACCTGCCTCGGCCCCGGCGGGGAACTGCTCTTCGCCGGCGCGCCGGTGTCCCACCTCGCCGCCCGGTTCGGGACACCGGCATACCTGCTCGACGAGGACGAGGTCCGGCAGAACGCCCGCGCGTACCGCACGGCGCTGCCCGACGCTGAAGTGGCGTACGCGAGCAAAGCGCTGTGCACCCGCGCGGTCCTGCGCTGGATCGCCGAGGAGGGCCTTTCCCTCGACACCTGCTCGGCGGGTGAGATCGCCGTGGCGCGGTCGATCGGCTTCCCGCCCGAACGGATCCTGCTGCACGGCAACGCGAAGACCCCCGAGGACCTCAAGGCGGCGTTGTCCTACGGCGTCCGCCGGATCGTGGTGGACTCGCTCGACGAGATCGAGCAACTCGGCGCGCTCACCACCGGCGCGCAACAGGTGCTGATCCGGGTGACACCCGACGTCGCGGCCGGTACGCACGCGGCGATCACCACGGGCACCGAAGGCCAGAAGTTCGGCTTCTCGTTGCGCGGGGAAGTCCGCGACAATCTCGACCGGGCCGTCTCCGCCGTCCTCGCCCAACCGGGCCTGCGCCTTGCCGGGTTGCATTGCCACATCGGCTCGCAGGTATCCCGGGTGGATTTCTACGAACAGGCCGCCCGCAAGATGGTCGGGGTCCTCGTCCGGCTCCGCGAGACCCACGGCATCACCCTCCGGGAACTGGATCTCGGCGGCGGCCACGCCGTCCGCTATCTGCCCGGCGACGCCGGTTTCGACATCGACGGCTACGTTCGCCGCCTTCGGGTCGCACTCGCCTATGAATGCGCATCGAACGGCTTCCCACTGCCGGAACTGACGATCGAGCCGGGCCGCGCGATCGTCGGCCCGGCAGGCATCACCGTGTACCGGGTCTGCGCGGTGAAACGCGGCTCGCGCACGTTCGTCGCCGTCGACGGCGGCATGAGCGACAACGCCCGTCCCGCGCTCTACGGGGCGGCGTACACCGCTCGGCTGGTCGGCAGGCGCAGCCGCGCGGCCAGGCGGCCGGTCACGGTGGTCGGCAGGCACTGCGAATCGGGTGACATCCTCGCCGACGGACTCGCCCTCCCCGACGACGTCCATCCCGGGGATCTGCTCGCCGTGCCGTGCACCGGGGCTTACCACCACTCGCTCGCGTCGAATTACAACCTCGTCGGAAGGCCACCGGTCGTCGGCGTCTCGCGCGGTACGGCGACCCTGCTCGTGCGGCGCGAAACCGAGGAAGACCTGCTGAAACGCGATCTCGGCTGACCCGGCTTCCGAAAACCTCGGCCTTCTCCCTGTCGCACGACAGAATCCTCCGCAGGACAACGTCTTGAAAGAGAATCGCGACAAACAACTTAACGGCGGTAGCATTACGGGCATTGATCGATACGCTGCGCGACAAGAATCGCATGCCGAAACAAAGGGAGGGACGGCATGGGTGACGAACCACGCGCGCAGATGGAGCAGCGCACACCTAGAGGATTGGACAATACCGATCGCACTCTGATCGCCCTGTTGCAAGTCGACGGACGGGCCTCGTTCACGGCGCTCGCCAAGGCCGTCGGCCTGTCGGAGGGCGCCGTACGGCAGCGCGTCCAGCGACTGCTGCGGGACGAGACGATGCAGATCGTCGCGGTCACGGACCCGGCGAACGTCGGCCTCGGCAGGCAGGCGATGGTCGGGGTCAAGGTCCACGGCGATCCGCGGGCGGTCTCCGACCAGCTCTCCGGATTGCCGGACGTCCATTACGTCGTTCTCACGGCGGGAACCTACGACCTGCTCGCCGAGGTCGCCTGCCGGGACGACGAACACCTCTTGAGCGTGCTGAACGACGACATCCGGCCCATCCCGGGCGTCGTCAGCACGGAGACCTTGGTCTACTTGAAACTGGCAAAACAGACATACGCCTGGGGCAACCTGACCCGATAACAGCCTCGCCCCGTGCCATGAAAGGTCCTTTCCTTGCAAAATTTGCAAGGAAAGGACCTTTCATGGCACTCGGGGGAGGGTCAGACGCAGCGCAGGTACGCGTCCGGAGTCCGCTGCCCGGAGTCGAGCCCGCGAAGCGCCTTCGGCAACACGCCGCTGTACAAGACCCCGAGCCGTTGAGTCGCCCGAGTCAGCGCGACGTACAGTTCCGCCTCGCCGCTGGGCCCCTCGGCGAGAATCCGCTCCGGCTCCACCACGAGGACGGAGTCGTACTCCAGGCCTTTGGTCGCGGACGGCGCGATCGCACCCGGTACGTCCGGCGGCCCGATGACCACCGAAGTACCTTCACGACCCGATTCCTCGCGGACGAATTCCGCGATGGCGTCCGCGAAGTCCACTTCGGACAGTCGACGGGCCCACGGGCGCACGCCGCACGAACGCACCGAGTCCGGCGGCACCACGTCCGGCGCGAAACTCGCCAGGAGCGAGGACGCCACCGTCATGATCTCCGACGGCGTCCGGTAGTTGACGGTCAGTTTCCGGTACACCCACCGGTCGGCGACGTACCGGGAGAGCATCGCGTCCCACGACCGCGCACCGGACGGCGACCGGCGTTGCGCGAGATCCCCGACCACGGTGAACGACCGGCTGGGGCATCGCCGCATCAGCACCCGCCAGTCCATTTCGGACAGTTCCTGCGCTTCGTCGACCACGACATGGCCATAGGTCCATTCCCGGTCGGCGGCCGCGCGTTCGGCCAGCTCCCGATCGTCACGCTTCGCGAAGCGTTCCGCCAGCTCCTCCGCCTTCAGTACGTCGGTCGGCCGGAGCGCGAACTCGTAGTCGTCGTGGTCCTCTTCGACCTCGACGATTTCCAGTACGCGCTCCGCGTACTCGCGCTGGGCCAGCTGCCGCCGTTCCTCCGCCCGGCGCTCGGCGGTGCGGTCCCAGCCGAGCAGCTCGACGGCCTCGTCGAGCAACGGCACGTCGGACACCGTCCACGCCGTCGCGTCCTCGCGGAACAGCGCCGGATCGGCCCCTGCCGCCCGCAACCGCTCCGGCGAGGAGTAGAGCTCCGCGAGCAGCCGCTGTGGCGTCAGTACCGGCCACAGCCGATCGAGTACCGCGCCGAGCCCCACGCTGACTTCCAGGTCACGCCGCAGGTTCTTCAGCATCTCCGGGCGGGTATGCGCGTCGTCCTTCGGCAACCAGCCGTCACCGAGCCGGTCGACGGCGCGTTCGGCGAGCGCGGTGATCACCTCGCGTTCGAAGACGGCCTTCGCCTCGTTGTGCAGCAGCCCGGTGTCCCTGGCCACCTCGCGGGCGGCCGCCGCGACTTCGGCGTCGAGCGGCACGGTGACGTCGTCGAGTTCGATCGGCTCCGGTTCGGCGGGCAGTTCCTGCCGGTCCGTCACCGCCGCCGCGAGCACGTCCAGCATCGCCAGCGAGCCCTTGAGCCGCTGGACGGCGGGCGGATCCTCGCGTTCGGTGTGCAGCCCGGGGACGAGGTCCCCCGGCGTCGCGAAAACGGCGCTGGTCTCGCCGAGCGACGGCAGGACGCGGCCGATGTGGTCGAGGAAGCCGCTGCTCGGGCCGACCACGAGCACGCCGCGGCGTTCCATCCGCTCCCGTTTCGTGTACAGCAGGTACGCCACCCGGTGCAGCGCCACCGCCGTCTTGCCGGTGCCGGGGCCGCCCTCCACGACCACGACCCCGGGGTGCTCCAGGCGGATGATCTCGTCCTGCTCGGCCTGGATCGTCGCGACGATGTCCCGCATCCCCTCGCCGCGCGGCGCGTTGACCGCGGCCAGCAGCGCGACGTCGCCCCGTTCCCCCGCCGGCTCCGGACGGCCGAAGACCTCGTCGGTGAAGTCGAGCACCTTCCGGCCGAGGGTACGGAACTGACGACGACGCCTCATTCCCTCCGGAGACGCGCCCGTCGCGCAGTAAAACGCGCGCGACGCGGGCGCACGCCAATCCAGCAGCAAGGGTTCATAGTCGTTTTCGTCGTCGAAAAGACCGACCCGGCCGACATAGAACCGGTCGCCCGAAAGGGCGTCCAATCGACCGAAACAAAGGCCCTCGTCGGCGACCTTCAGCCTGGCCATTTCGCGGGCTTTCGTGCCGACGGAGACTTCCCGGTCCGAAAGCGCGAACCCTTCTCCCCGCAGCGCGCCGGCGTACGCTTCGCTCACCCGCACCCGTTCCGCGTCCAGTCGCCCGTAGAGCGACGCGACGTACTCCCGTTCGGATCGCAATTCCTCGTCGTACCCCTGATTTGACAAGTTCCCCTCACAGCGTTTAGACTGCTGACAAGTTCGGCGTGACAATCAGGTACATCTGATTGCGCGCCGATTTTTCATTGTCCACCACTTGTCAAGGGCGACCCGGTATCACTACGGAAATGATCGTGCGCGATAATGGGGACCACAGCCCACCATTACCGCGCACGATCCGCGCTGTCCGGTTACCGCTCAGCCGAGCATGAACTCGCGGGGCTCCAGCGCCCTCCCCACCACGCGGACGTCGCCGAGCCAGCCGTGGAACGCCTGCTCGACGGTCGAGTCGTAGGCGTAGGCCCCGATCAGCCAAGGACCACCGGGATTCGCGATCCCCGCGGCCGCCGTCTTCGGGTTCCGCAGCACCGGGCAACCGTCGACGTACAGCGTCATCCGCCTGCCGTCGTTGACGGCGGCGACGTGGAACCATTCCGCCAAGGCCAGTTCATGACCCCAGCAGGTGGAAATCCCGTTCTGGTCCACCGGGAACACCGCCCACTGGAACGCCGCACCGTCCGAAAGGGACAGTGTCGCGGCGGGCTCACCGGGGTCGTCACCGGTCTTGCCCGCCTTGCCCCCGGAGCCCTGCCTGCCGAAGAGCGCGGCCCAGGAATGCTTGCCGTCCTTGAAATCGGCTGGCAGCCTCACGAACGCCTCGACGGTGTAACCGCGCGCGAACGTCTCCGCGTTCATCGGTGCGGAGTCGGCGGTGCGCAGGTATCCGCCGCGCGCGGGCTTCTTGCCGCCGTCGAACCGAAGGCTCGACCTCGACGGCTGCCGCGCGGAGAACTCACCGGAGAACCGCACCGCGTCGGGCGCGCTGCCGGGCAAGGCCACCCGGACCAGGTCGTTACCCCGGCCGGACAGGTCACGGACACCGGAGACCGGCGCGCCGTCCCGGCCTTCGAACCGCCAGTACGCCACGGTGCCGCGGATCAGCTGCCGTTCGGCCGGCCGCGCGGGCGGGACCGGGACCGGCGCGAAACCGGCGAACCTCGCCTCGAAGTCGATCTCCAGGCTGAAGTAGTCCACCGGGCCGGTGCGCTCGATCTCCTGTCGCTGCAACTCGTTCAGCCGCGGCGCCTGGTCGGCCAGCCACGGCGAGAACGTGCGGACGTCGATGACGTTCCGCGCGAGGTCGAACCGGTAGAGCCGGATCATCGCGCTGCCGCCGTAGTAGCGGTCCTGGTAGTTGGTGATGTGCAGGTGGACGTCGTTGCCCGCCTTGTTCCGCTTCACCGCGCGTCCCGGCGGCCAGTAGTGTCCGTTGAGTGTCAGGAAGATCTGGTCGTTCCCGTCGACCAGCTCGTCCCACACCTTCTGCCCGAACTCCGAAAGCCGCGCCTCGCCCGCCTCGTCGGCCCATACCAGTTCATGGATGGTCAAAATCGCCGGAAGCCGGGGATTTTTCGCGAGTATCGACCGCGCCCACTCCAGTCCGCCCGCCGACGGCCGCCAGTCGAGCGCCAGCAGCAGCCACTCCCGGCCACCCGCGCGGAACACGTGATGGCTGTTGTAGCCGTCCGGGCTCGCGCCGCGGAAGGTCCGCGAACCGCGTTGCCGCTGCGGGCCGAAAGCGTCGAGATACGGCGTGCGGCCGCGCTGGTCGTCGGTCGAGGACTTGATGTCGTGGTTGCCCGCCAGCGTGCTGTAGGGGAACCGGCGTCGGTCCAGGTGCTGGAACGACCGGCTGATCCCGTCGAACTCGCCCGGCCGGCCGTTCTCGGTGAGGTCACCGAGATGCGCCAGGAAGACGATGTTCTCGTCGCCGCCGGTGACGTACCGCAGCGTCGCGTCCAGCGGCGCGGGGTCACCGCGGTCGGCGTCGAAGAGGTACTGGGTGTCGGGCAGGACCGCGAGGGTGAACCGGGTGTCTTCGGTGTCCAAGCCGTGGTGGCCGGGGGTCGCCGAAGCCGCCGGTGCGCCGAGGGAGGGCAACGCGGACACCGCCGCACCGGCGCCGAGCAGGCCGGCACCACGCAGGAAGGTCCTTCTGGAGGAGTCGTTCACGGCCGCAACCTACGGTCGCGGAGGCAACGCTTCCCGAACCGCGGATGAACACTTGCTCCGCTCGGTAGCTTCGTGTCATGGGGAATCTCAAACGCTGGCCCGTGCTCACCGGGGTCGGCGTGCTGGTGGGCGCGGCGGCCTGGTGGATCGTGGACGAGATGCCGTCGGTGGACGAAGCCGTCGCCCGGGAGGCGCTGCCCGGAATCGACGAGCATCTGCGCGCGTCGACGACGGCGGCCGCCCGCTCCGGCGACCCGCGCATCCGCTGGGTGTGCACGCAGAAGGTGATCGAGACCCGGCCGGAAGGCGATCTCGTCAACATCGGTCTGGTCGCGAGCTGCGACGAGGTCGCGAAAGAGGGCGACGGGCTCGTCACGCGCAGCGGATTCCGGCGGCAGCCGATGGTCTACCGCGTGGAACGAACCCCCGGCGGGTACCGCGTGCTCGACCGGAAGTTCGCGGAGGACGGCGCAGGCCACTCCCGTTCGGTCAAGGAGATGTTCTCGTGGATCGGCGCGCGCCGGGTGCTCGACGGTGCGAGCCCGGACGACCCGAAGTCCGTGTCCGCCGCCGCGTTCGGCCTCCCCGAAAGCACGCCGGTGCGCACGGGTCGGTGATCAGTCGCCGTTGTGGTCGATCATCTTCGGCACGACGAACCACATGACGAGGAACAGCACCCCCGACACCACACCGAGGACCATCATCGCGATCGGGCCGAAAACGACCTTCGCGATGAGCGCGACGGTCGTGGTGATGGCGGCCGCGAGGCAGCCGAGTCCGACCAGGACGGACCGGTTGCCGACGGTGAGGATGCGCTCACGATTGCCGGTCCGGAACAGCAATCGGTGCCACGCGGCGGGTGCGGTGAGCAGCACCGTCGAACAGACCGTGAGCAGGACCGCCGTCAGGTGAACGGATTTCTCGAACCCGCTCGCCTCGTGGAACTCGTCGGTGAACACCACCGTGAGCAGGAAGCCGAAGAGGATCTGCACGCCCGCCTGCGCGACCCGCAGCTCCTGCAGGAGCTCACTGACGTTGCGGGTCAGGCGTTCGTTCTTCGTCTCGCCGGTGTGCTCGACCATTCAGCGGCTCCAAGACCATCGGTTGACGCCTGACCTTTTCATGCCAGCCGAGCGAAGTCACTGACACGACTACCGCGGCCAGGCCCAGCCACTGAGTACCCGACAAATCGGCGTTCAAGCACAATACGCCGATAACGGCCGCCGTGACGGGGAACGCCAGTTCTGCCAGCGTCGCCCTGGCGGCGGGCGTCGACCGCAGGCCCCAGTAGTACAGGCTCAGCGCCAGCAAGCCGGGGACCAGCGCGAGCAGCCCGAGTCCGAGCGCGTTGTCCCAGCCGACCGCGAACCGGCCGCCCTGATACGCCACGATGCCTGCCGCGACCGGAAGCCCGACGGCGAAGCGCAGCGTGGTGACCTCCTTCGGCGCCAGTTCGGTGGAGAGCAGCCTGCCGAGCACCGTGCCCGCCGCCCACAACGCGGCCGCGCCGATCGCCAGCAGCGCCGCCTTGGCCGCGGCGAGCTGGATGTTCAGGGGATCCTTGAACGCCAGCAACCAAGCACCCAGCAACGCCGGGATCGCGAAGAACGCGTACCCGGCGCGCACGCGTTCACCGAGGACGAAGAACGCCGCGAGGACGGCGAAGACCGGCTGAAGCTTTTGCAGCACCAACGGCGTCACGGGGTCGCCCAGTTTGAAGGCGGCGGTGAACATCGCCGTCGCCAGCGCGGAAGAGCCACCGCCGATGGCGAGCACGGCCAGCCATTCCCGCGGACCGCACCGCCGCAACGCGCGGAAGGCACCCGGGATGAGCGGGCTGAGGACGAGCACCACCAGCAGGTGCTCCCAGAAGACGACCGTGGCCGCCGGGAGCGCCTCGGCGAGCGGAAGACGCAGAAGGCCGTCAGTGCCCCAGAGGGCCGCGGCGACCGCGACCAGCCAGGTGCGATCCGGAGGGTTGGTACTCACATTTCCTGCCCATAGTTTGAGAATGATCGCCCGACCGAGTGACCTGTCTGGCGTGCCCGATGTCCGGCGGACTAGGCAGGGGACATGCGCCTCGTCCCCCTCATGACCGCTGTCGTATCCACTGCCGCGTTGCTCGCCGTCGGTGGCGCCGGAACGGCCGCCGCCGCCCCGCAAGCCCCGGTGCACGTCATCACCGCCAAGGGCAAGCTCACGACGTACAAGCCGGAACTGGTCCCGGCCGGCGCTCGCGCGCACGTCTTCGGGTTGACCTCCAAGGCTTTCGGCACCTCGACCGCGCTACTCGTGACCGGTCTGCTGCCCAACCGCGAATACGGCGCCCACGCGCACACGAAGCCCTGTGGCGCCACCGGCGACCTGGCCGGACCGCACTACCAGAACGTCGAAGACCCGGTGAAGCCGTCGGTGGATCCGGCCTACGCCAACCCCCGCAACGAGATCTGGCTGGACCTCACCACCGACGCCACCGGCCGCGGCGTCGCCGTGTCCAAAGTGGACTGGACGTTCACCGATCGGCGGGCGAATTCGATCGTGATCCACGAAACGCATACGCACACCGACCCCGGCCACGCCGGGACCGCTGGTGCCCGGCTGGCCTGTGTCACCGTCGGCTTCTAAAAACCCCAGGTGCGCTCGGGCCGGATCCTGATCCGGACGCTGTACTCCCGGTCGAATTTCGGGACGTCGTAGTCGATCGCGGGGTAGTGCTTCTCGTACTTTTCGAGGAAGCCAGGCTGCTCCGACGCGAGACCGTCCGGCAGGATCTCGGCCTTGCCGCCGATCACCAGGATCGAGCCGCCGTGCTCGTCGCTGTTGAAGTGGATGCTGACTTCGGGGTTGGCTTCGATGTGGCGGGTCTTCGCCGTGTCCGGCTGGCTGAAGACGATGAAGTCTTCACCGTCGAGCACGAACCACACCGGGCGGGGCGAAGGCCTGCCCTTCGGGCTGATGGTGGTCAGCCAGGCGATGTTCTCCTTCGCCCGCTCGGCGAGCCGCGGGTCGGGTCGGTAGCTCATGAACCGACCAACCACGACCCGGCGGCTTTTCTTCCTCGTCCGCTCAGCGAGACGCGACGAGTTTCGCGTAGCGCGTCCCGGCACCGAGCAGCACCAGGCCGGCGAGGAGGAAGGCGGCGACCCTGGCGAGACCGTCGAGCGCGGAGAGGTCGAACAGCACCAGCTTCAGCACCGCCGCCCCGACCAGCACGAAGCCGATCACCCGCAGGCTGACCGCGGCGATGCCGCGGATGAGCAGCACCAGCGCGGCGACCGTCCAGGACACCGTGATCACCACGTGGCCGACCAGGAAACCCGAGCGGCCGGGGACGGCCAGCAGCGCGCCGCACAACACCATCGCGCCCGCGCCGTAGAGCCCGCAGACCCCCGCGAGGAGCCACGGCACCACGTTCTCCGACGCGGCCTTGAACAGCCCGAGCCGGTGCGCGACCCACGGAAGCGTGATCGAGACGGCCAGGATCGCGACGGCCACCAGCAAGGCGGCGGCGAGGTCGGCGTCCGGCCGGTTCCGGATCAGGAAGAAGAGCGTCGGCGGGACGTCGAAGGCCAGCGCGATCATGCCGCCGATGACGGCGAAGCCCAGTCCGCCGAAGAGCGCCACGTGCTTCTTCGTCCACAGCGCGACCAGCGCCAGCAGCACACCTTCGCCGAGGAGGATCGCCGAACGCGCACTGCCGTCGAACAGGGTCATCGTCGTCTGCAGGGCAGCGAGGAGCCCGGCGGCGCCCGCGAGGTCACCCGTCCAGCCGTTGAGCCACTGCCCGGCCGCCCACACCCCGAGCAGCACCAGCGCGACCGTCGCGGTGACGAGCACGGCCGGAGTCTTCGGCAGGAACAACGCGGCGAGCAACGACGGCGCCGGCGCGACCGCCAGCAGGGCCAGCGCGGCGGCGTCTCCCGGCCGCTTGGCGGTGACGATCAAGGCCAGCGCGATTCCGACACCTCCCGCGGCCAGCGCGGCGGCGGTATTGGCCGTGCTGCCACCGAAACCGGTGAACGCCGTGCTGAAGACCGACGCGACCAGCGGCGGAATCCCGGCGGCGACCGCGACCGACGGCCACGACTGGCGCAGCTGCACCGGCGTCGAAGCGACCTGGACCACCAGCAGGAACGCGACCAGTTCAGCGGTGAAACCCTGCGTGATGATCGGCGCGCAGACCACACACCCGAGCACGACGGCCGTGGCGAGCAGCGACGACTTCCACCGCACGGCCAGCAGCAATCCGCCGACCGCGATCAGGAGACCGATCGCGAGACCGACGTAGGCCGGGAGGTACTCGTACATCGTCGTCGCGGCGATGGCGTCGAGGTACAACGCCCCGATCCCGGTCGCGGCGACCGCGAACGCCCCCGTGCGGCCCGCCGGCGTGCGGTGCAGGCGAAGCCCGATCCCGACCAGCGCCGCGCCGAGCACGGCGCCGCCGATCACCCGCGGCAACGGGCCGAACCAGCCACGCTGGATCGCGAGCACGAGGAACAGCACGACACCCAGCAGCGTGACCGCGCCACCGATCCAGGCCAGCAACCTGCTGCCGACGCCTTCTTTGCTCAGCTTCTCGCCCAGCGTCACCTTCGGGACCGGCTGATAGGGCCGGTAGGGCTGCTGCGGCGGGCGGGGCTGCTGGTACTGCTGATACGGCTGGCGGTATTGCTGCTGGTACTGCTGCCACCGCTGCTGCGCCTGGGCGTGCGCGTACTGGGCTTGCTGGTACTGGGCGTGGTGGGGGTACGGGTACACCGGCTGCTGGGGCTGGGCAGGGACCGGCTGCGGCTGGGCTTTCTGCTCCTGCTGCTCTGCGGATGCCTGCTGCTCGGCGGGTGCCTCCTGCTCTGCGGGTGCCTGCGGCGTTTCGGCAGGCGTCGGTGCCGCGTCTGCCTGGACGGTCCGCAGCTCGGTCCCGACCCGCGCGAGGCGGGCCCCAAGATCGTCGATCTCCCCGGCGAGCCTGAGGAGCACATCCCCATCGGTGGTCATGACGATCAGCATGCGTCCCGAGGACCGCTGAAGGATCCGTAGCACTACTCAATCGTGATGACGATGTGGTCAGACGGGGTGAGCGTGCGGTCACTGTGTGGAAATAGGGACGTTGAGTGTCCCTATTTCCACACGGCCCGGATCGGCCACCGCAGCCCGGATCTCGGTTGCGTACCGGCAAAAAGGGGAGAATATCCAACCCTTTTCACGAACTGTCTACCCCGCCATTGACGGTTGCGTCTACCCCTGCCTAGACATACTCTGCGAAGAGACGGGACGTCATCAGGAAGATCGCCGTTGCCGCCAGGCGGCAACGGGCAGCGTGGATCCTCGAGCGAGAGGGCGCCAACCACACCATCTACACCTTGAACGGACTGGTGTTCCCCATTCCACGACATACCGAACTGGGAGAGATCTTCGCTGTCGAGATCTTCAAAGAGTGCGAGGACGTCCTCGGGAAAGGATGGTGGAGGAAGTGAAGACCTACCATGCCGAAGTCACCCGCGATGGCAAGTTCTGGCTCATCCGAGTTCCCGAGATCGGCCGCTCGACGCAGGCGCTCCGTTACAAGGACGTCGCGACCATGGCGAGCGAACTCATCGAGATCATGGAGGACCTCCGTGGCGACGAGTACGACCTCCACCTCAAGGTGCGGCTGCCGGATTCGGTGACTGACCATCAGGCTCGGGCCGAGGTCCTGCGCGAGGAGGCCCAGCGCAAACAAGCGGAAGCGGCCGCGGAGCACCGAGCCGCGGTTCAAGAACTGCTGGCCCTCGGGGTTTCGCAGCGCGAAGCCGGCGAAGTACTCGGCATGTCGTTCCAACGTGTCAGCCAGTTGGCGAAGTCGTCCTGACTAGCCGCCTCTACTGCAGGACCGACTCACCAGGCCGGACTCCTGGGTCTCGGGCCTCACCACTAAGGTGTTACCCCGATCACTGAGGGTCAGGGGGACATCGTGAGGGACGACGATCAGGAATCCACCAAGAAGACCGGCTGGGGACACCTCGGCCATCAATGGATCACCGCGATCGCCGCACTGGTGACCGCGTTGGCTGGAGCCGGTTTCTTTCTCGGCCGCACGAGCGCCCCGGACGCGGAACAGCCGAACACAACGAACGCCTTCTCGACCGCGACGGTCACCGTCACCGCGACGCCAGAGGTTCGTCCCGTTGGCGAAGCCCCGACAACAGTGCCGCCGCCGAATACCGGCGGGGCGGTTTACTGGACCGGCGAACTCACGTGGGGGAAGTTCAATCTCGATCACAACCCACCGAATTACACCGATGGCGAGTACCTCGCCAACATTTCCAGCGGCTACTTGTACGTGAAAGGCAATACGACCGTGACGTCCTGGAAGAAGAGCGGACGGCCGGGCAAAGGCGAGTGCGCTTCGGCCGTGGACACGGACGGCTCCAACCAGGTCCAGGTCGCGACCGGAAATCAGGTATGCGGGCGCACTGCCGAGGGACGGATCTTCCTCCTCGATGTGCTCGCAGCCGGTAACACCATTCGCACCAAGGTCACCGTCTGGAACACGTGATCCGAATCGGCTGCCAGGCAGGTCGCATAGTTCTCCGGACGGCGCGTTCATCCAGCCCACGTGCGAGTGACAGACACCACAGGCGACAATGGAGGACGTGACAGCCACCCTGAGCAAGCCCAGCCTGAAGATCGGCCCCTACGAGGTCGATCCCCCGGTCGTGCTCGCTCCCATGGCCGGCATCACCAACGTCGCCTTCCGGCAGCTGTGCCAGGAGTACGGCGCCGGGATCTACGTGTGCGAAATGATCACCGCCCGCGCGGTGGTCGAACGCCACCCCGGCACCATGCACATGATGACCTTCGGCGAGAACGAAAAGCCCAGGTCCATGCAGCTGTACGGGGTCGACCCCAAGACCATGGCCGAAGCCGTCCGCATCATCACCGGCGAGGGACTCGCCGACCACATCGACAGCAACTTCGGCTGCCCGGTCGCGAAGGTGACGCGTAAGGGTGGCGGGGCGGCGTTGCCGTTCAAGCGCAAGCTGTTCGCCGACATCGTGCGCGAGTCGGCGAAGGCCGCGGCCGAGGCGGGCGTGCCGTTCACGGTCAAGTTCCGGGTGGGTATCGACGACGACCACCTGACCTACCTCGACGCCGGGCGGATCGCCGAGGCCGAGGGCGCGGCGGCGGTCAGCCTGCACGCGCGCACGGCCGCGCAGCGCTACTCCGGCCAGGCCGACTGGACGAAGATCGCCGCGCTCAAGGAGGCCGTCACCAGTATCCCGGTGCTCGGCAACGGCGACATCTTCACCGCCGAGGACGCGCTGCGCATGGTCGACGAGACCGGTTGCGACGGTGTCGTGGTCGGCCGCGGCTGCCTCGGCAGGCCGTGGCTGTTCGGTGAGCTGGAAGCCGCCTTCGCCGGGCGCCCGCAGCCCACGCCGCCGAATCTCGGCGAGGTCGCGAAAGTGCTGCGCCGTCACACCGAACTGCTCGTCGAGCACGACGGTCACGACAAGGCGATGCGTGACATCCGCAAACACATGGCCTGGTACTTCATGGGTTTCCCGGTCGGCTCCGAGCTGCGCCGCGGTTTCGCGATGCTGTCCAGTTTGGACCAGCTCGACGAGCTCATCGCCGAACTCGACCACGACGCCCCGTTCCCCAGCGCCGCCACCGGACCGCGTGGACGGCAGGGTTCGCCGGGCAAGGTCACGCTGCCGCACGGCTGGCTCGACGACCCGGACGACGACTGCGTCCCCGAAGCCGAGGACATGCACTCCGGCGGCTGAACCGGAAAACGCTCCCGCCGGGTTGCCCGGCGGGAGCGTCTTCGTTCACGACTCAGGTGCCCCTGGTCTTGTAGGCGAACTTCCACTGGCCGTGGTCGACCTCGAAACACCGCATGGTGATCGTGTAGTACCGGGCCATGTTGCTCTGCTCGATCTGACAACTGCTCAGGCTCGAGTACGGTCCGAGCTGGCAACCCGGATTCCCGTCACAGACACCGAGCACCGAGACCGGTGCCTCCTGAGCCACCGCGACATTCACCGCGGTGACACCGATTCCGCCCGCGAGCGCGACGGAAGTGGCACCGACGGCGAGCCGGCGCCTCCACCTGTTCGACATGTGTTACCCCAGTTTCCCCAGTGCGGCCGAAGACCGGCCGCGGCGCTCATTAGACGATCAACCGACGCTCGTCGTCAATCCCTTGCCGCCCGCCCGAAACCGAAGGCCCGTAAAGTCGGCGTCGTGATCGAGCAGCTGAGCATCCCCACCGACGCCGGTTCCTTCGACGCCATCGCGGCGGGTCCCGAAGACGGCCGTCCCGTCCTGCTGCTGCACGGATTTCCCGAGGCCGCGGTGGAATGGGAGCACCAGGTCGCGACGCTCGGCGTGCTCGGCTATCGCGCGGTGGCACCGGATCAGCGCGGCTATTCGCCGGGTGTCCGGCCGGAACAGGCGTCCGAATACGGGATCGACGCTCTCGTCGGTGACGTCATCGCGATCGCGGATCGGTTGGGGTGGAAGGAATTCGACCTCGTAGGACACGATTGGGGCGGCGCTGTCGCGTGGTGGGCGGCCGACACGCATCCCGGCAGACTCCGCAGTCTCGCCGTCATTTCGACGCCGCACCCGGCTGCGCTGGCGGAGGCCATGAAGACCGACGAGGACCAGCATCTCCGCTCCGGGTACATGACCGAATGGCGGCAGACCCGCGTCACCGAACGCCGGATGCTGGAGAACAACGCCGACGCGCTGCGCCGCATGTTCGACTGGAAACTGCCGCCGAGCAAGATTGACGAGTACATCCGGCGACTGTCCGAACCGGGCGCGCTGACCGCCGCGCTCAACTGGTACCGCGCCGGCCGTCCCGGCGGGAAGATCGGGCCGATCGAGGTACCGACCCTCTACATCTGGAGCACCGAAGACGCCGCCTTCGGTTCGACGGCCGCGCTCGACACCGCGAATCGGGTCACCGGCCCGTATCGCTTCGAGATGATCGAGGACGCCTCCCATTGGGTGGTGGAAGAGGCCCCGGAGGCCGTCACTTCTTTGCTCGTGGAGCACCTTTCGTCCCACTAACAGGGGTAACTCTGGTCGCGGTACCGGTTACAGCGAGGCGGGTGGTTCAGTGGGTCCGGTGAACAACATGACCGAAGTGGACACCGAACGCATCGTCTATGTGACCGAGGACGGCGAACCGACCGGCGAGACCGCGCCCAAGCTGTCCGCTCACCACGAGGACACCCGGCTGCACCTGGCGTTCTCCTGCTATCTGTTGCGCCGCAGCGACCAGGCTCTGCTGATCACCAGCCGTGCCGCGTCGAAGAAGGTGTGGCCGCGGGTCTGGACCAACAGCGTCTGCGGGCATCCCGCACCGGGCGAGCCGATCGAGGAGGCCGTCCGTCGCCGCGCCGCCTTCGAGCTGGGACTGCCCCGATTGGACGGGCTCCGTTGTGTCCTCCCGAAGTACCGTTACCGGACGCCGCCATTCGAGGGAGTGGTCGAGAACGAGTTCTGCCCGGTGTTCGTCGCCTGGATCGACGGCGACCCGGAGCCGCATCCGGACGAGGTCGGCGACTGGCGTTGGCTGAGCTGGAATGATTACGTACTGTTGCTGAATGACGATGTGACTGACGTGAGTTACTGGGCGAAGGATCAGTTTTCGCAGCTCAAAGACGTGGAGCCGTTTTCGTCCTTACGGAACGGTACTTCGCTGCGTGACAATGGTGCCGAACCGTCGTCCACTTGAGCGATATTCGCTTTGGCCCGTACCGATACCTCAAGAGATCCCTCCTGTACGACGAAAACCAATTCGTGGCGGAGGTGAGCGTGGTAGCCGATGACGAGGCCGCGCTCCCCCCGGGCGCGCCGGGCACCGATCTGCTCAGCATCCACGAGTCCATCGCCGGGGTGCTCGCCACCCAAGGTGACTGGCGGCGCGCCTACCACCATCTCAAGTCCGCCTTCGACCTCGCCCGCGCCGGCAGCCTGCGCGACACCCTGACGTCCAGCTACAACCGGCGCTATCTCGACCAATGGCTGCACGGACCGGCCCTCGACCACCGCGGCCCGCCCGGGATGGCGATCGCCTTGGTCGACCTCGACCTGTTCAAAGAGGTCAACGACACTTTCGGGCATCTGGTCGGCGACCGGGTCCTGCGCGAAGTGGCCGACCTGCTGCAGCAAGGACTTCCGCCGGAGGCGTTCTGCGCCCGCTACGGCGGGGAGGAGTTCGCGCTGGTCCTGCCCGACGTCGACGCCGCCCGCGCGGTACGGATCGCCGACACCGCCCGCGTCCGGGTCGCCCGCCATCCGTGGGCGCGGATCCGGCCCGGCCTCGCGGTGACGATCAGCGTGGGCCTCGCGCACGAAAACCGTGCGGAACCGGGCCGCGCGAGGGAAACGGCGGAACCGGAACGGCAGTTGCGCCGCGCCGACGCTTTGTTGTATATGGCGAAACGGGCCGGTCGTAACAAAGTGGCGTATCGCGATAACGAATCGTCACGGATGATTCCTCGTTCGGTGAACTCGGCGGAGTCCGCGGGCGCCTAGCCACCCACTCGGTCAATGTCACACCCTGCGTAACGGTTTCGACGCTTTTAACGATGCTTTAACCAGGACCGCTCACCCGATCGCATGGACCGTTCGGCGCTTCTCGGTACCTTGTGTGCGGAAAATTCCGGGATGGTTGTCGTCACGAACTTGAGGTGTCCGTACGATAACGAAAGAGCTTCGACGCCAGTTGTGAAAGGAGACCGAGTGCCCGACGAGCACCACACCCCGGGGACCGGTCGCCACAGCAACACCGACAGCAGCGCCGGTGAGCGCGGGCAGCGCGGCCGTCGCCGCTCGATGGAGACCCACGGCGGCATCAGCGTCTCCGACGTCGTCGCACGTCATACGGGTGAACGCCCGATCTTCGACCCCGAAGCCGAGGCACCGTCTCCGCGCCGTCTCCGGCAGGCCGAACCGGCGCCGGAACCTCCGAGAACCGGTTCGCACGCCGCGCGGGTGGAGCCACCCGCACCCCGCCGTCCGCGGCCCGCCACCCCGGCCGAGAACCCGCCTCGCGCGGTCCGCCCCACCGCGCCGCAGGCCTCGGCGCCCGGACAGCCACGGAACCCGCACCCCACCGAGACGCCGCGACCGCCTCGCGCACGCCAGCCGCGCCGCACTCCGCAGGCCGCACCGAGCCCCGAAGCGCCGACGCAGCGCCGTCCGCCGGTGGTGAACCCGGGCGCGCAGCAGCAGCCCGCGGTGCCGCCGCCGCCCCGCCGTCCCCGCCGCCCGGCGCAGCGGCCGATCCAGCAGGCACCGGTACCGCGGCCGCCCGCCCCGCAGTCGATTTCCGGTGCCGTCCCGGCACGGTCCGAAATGGACCGGCTCACGATGACCGACGAGCTCGAGGCGATCGACGACGCGACGATCGTCAAGCGCAAGATCGACCACACGCTCGCCCGGTTCTCCGCCGCGCACGACGAACTCGAAGCCGAAGAGGCCAAAAAACGCGAACGGCGTGAACGGCTCGCTGCCCGCCCGGCGGCGCTGCTGGAGCAGACCCGTACGGCGCTGCAGCGGGTGGTCACCACCACCGACAGCGACCCCGCCGAAACCGAGCAGGCGCCGCAGACGCGCCTGCAGGAGAAGAAGGAACGGAAGACCAAGCAGAGCGCCAAGGCGGGCCGGATCGCGGCGGCCGTGGTCGCCGCGCTCGTGTTCCTCTCCCTCGGTACCGCATGGGGTGCGCAGACCTGGTTCGACGCGAAGTTCAACACCGTCGCCTCGCTCGACGAGGACTCGGCCGACATCCAGGACGCCGCCGGCCAGAACGGCGACGAGAACTTCCTGATGGTCGGCTCCGACACCCGCGACGGCGCGGCCGCCGAGGACGGTGTCGGTGACGCGAACGGCACTCCTGGTGCCCGTTCGGACACGGTCATGATCGCGCACATCCCGGCCGACCGGCAGCGCGTCGTGATGGTGTCCTTCCCGCGCGACCTCGAGATCAACCGCCCCGAATGCAAGCGCTGGGACCCGGCGACGTCGTCGTACACCGACCAGACCTCGCCGGCTCAGAAGATCGCGAAGCTGAACACCGCTTACGCGGTCGGTGGCCCGCAGTGCGTCACGAAGGTCATCCAGCAGATCACCGGCATGAAGATCAACCACTTCGTCGGCATCGACTTCAACGGCTTCAAATCCATGGTCGACGCCGTACAGGGCGTCACCGTGTACAACGAGAAGCCGATCGACGACACGACGCTCGGCATGGTCATCCCGCAGGCCGGCGAGGTCCGGATCTCGGGCGACCAGGCGCTGAACTACGTACGGGCGCGGCACGTCAAGGGCGACCCGACGTCGGACTACGGCCGGATCAAGCGGCAGCAGGCCTTCCTCGGCGCGCTGCTGAAGACCGTGATGTCCAAGGAAGTCATCCTGGACACCGGCAAGCTGAGCGGCTTCATCGACGCGTTCGCCAAGGCCACCTTCGGCGAGAACCTCGGCATCAAGCAGATGATGACGCTGGCCAAGTCGATGCGCGGACTCGACTCGGGCAAGGTCAAGTTCCTCACCGTGCCGACCACCGAAGAGGCGAACAACCGCGGCAACGAGGTGTTGTTGCAGGGCAAGACGAAGGCCCTCTTCGAGGCGCTGATCAACAACACCCCGCTGGAAGAGAAGTCGCCCGAACCCCCGGCGAGCAGTACGGCGTCCGCTCCGCCGAGTTCCGCCAAATCCGGCGGCGCCAAGAAGAGCAGCAGCTCAGGCTGAAGATCCGCCGAGGGATCATTCGTTAGTCCGGGTTCACGTCAGGTTCACTCTGCGATGCGGCTTTTGGCCCTTGTTCCCCGTAGGGTTGGGCCATGCGTGAGGCTTACCATGTCGAACTCGAACAGCTCGCCGAGAACCTAGCGAGCATGTCGCTCCAGGTCGCCGACGCGATGGAGCGTGCGACCCGGGCATTGCTCGAGGTCGATCTCGGACTCGCCGAGCAGGTGATCAGCGACGACGCGAAGGTCGACGACGCGCGCGCTGAATGCGAGGAGCAGGCGTACGCGCTGCTGGCCCTGCAGGCACCCGTCGCGACCGACCTGCGGACCGTCCTCGCCGCGATCCACGCGGCGGAAAGCCTGGAGCGGATGGGCGATCTGGCGCTGCACGTGGCCAAGGCCGCGCGCCGCCGTCACCCCGATCCCGTGCTGCCCGAGGCCGTGCGGGCCGACTTCGCCAAGATGGGCGAGGTGGCGGTCAAGCTGGCCAGGCAGGCCGAGCAGGTCATCAAGTCCAAGGACATCGAGGCCGCCCGCACGATCGAGTCGGACGACGACGAGGTCGACGAGATCCACAAGCACCTGTTCACGGTCATCATGGACCGGGACTGGGACCACGGCGTCGCCGCGGCCGTGGACGTCACCCTGCTGGGCCGTTTCTACGAGCGCTTCGCCGACCACGCCGTCTCGGTCGCGCGCCGGATGATCTTCGTGGTGACCGGCAAGATGCCCGGCTACGGTCCCGACGAACTCTGACCCCGGAAGTACATGAAGGCCCCCTTCCTTGCGCCTGGCGCAAGGAAGGGGGCCTTCATGTACTTCCGGCAGGGAACCGGCTATCCGAACCGGCCCGAGATGTAGTCCTCGGTCGCCTTCTCGTCCGGGTTCGAGAAGATCTTCTCGGTGTCGTTCAGCTCCACCAGGCGACCCGGCTGGCCGACGCCCGCCAGGTTGAAGAACGCGGTCTGGTCCGAAACCCGCGCCGCCTGCTGCATGTTGTGCGTCACGATGACGATCGTGTACTCCTTCTTGAGCTCACCGATCAGGTCCTCGATGGCGAGCGTCGAGATCGGGTCGAGCGCGGAGCACGGTTCGTCCATCAGCAGCACGTCGGGCCGCACGGCGATCGCCCGCGCGATGCAGAGCCGCTGCTGCTGACCACCGGAGAGGCCGCCACCCGGCCGGTTCAGCCGGTCCTTGACCTCGTTCCACAGGTTCGCGCCGCGCAGTGCGCGCTCGGCGACCTCGTCGAGTTCTTTCTTGCCCTTGGTGCCGCCGAGGCGGAGACCCGCCACGACGTTGTCCCGGATGGACATCGTCGGGAACGGGTTCGGCCGCTGGAAGACCATGCCGATGGTGCGACGGACCTGCACCGGGTCGACTCCGGCGCCGTAGATGTCCTCGCCGTCGAGCAGCACCTCACCCTCGACGCGGGCGCCGGGGATGACCTCGTGCATACGGTTCAGCGTGCGAAGCACCGTCGACTTGCCGCAACCGGAAGGGCCGATGAAGGCGGTGACGTTCCGCGGCGGCACCGAGAGGGTGACGCCGTCCACGGCGTGGAACTTGCCGTAGTAGATGTCCACGTCCTTGACGTCGATTCGTTTGGCCATCTCAAACAGCTCACTTCTTCTTCGGGGCGACAAGACGGGCAAAGAGCATGGCGAGGAGGTTCACGATCGCGATGATCAGCACCAGGGTGAGCGCGGCACCCCAGATCCGGTCGAACGCGACGGTCCCCTCGTTGAACGGGTTGCTGACCCGTTCGTTGTTCATCAGGAGCGGCAGTGCGGCCTGCTCGCCACCGAAGATGTCCCAGTTCACGTAGGCCGAGTAGCCGACGAGGACCAGCAGTGGCGCGGTCTCGCCCATGACCCGGGCGAGCGCCATCATCACGCCGCCGACGATGCCGGACAGCGCGGTCGGCAGGACGATCTTCATGATCGTCTTCCATTTCGGGACGCCGAGCGCGTACGAGGCTTCGCGCAGGTCGTCCGGAACGATCCGCAGCATCTCCTCGGACGAGCGGACGACCACCGGGATCATCAGCAGCACCAAGGCCAGCGACACCGCGAAACCGCTGCGGGGCAGGCCGAGCGTGGTGATCCACAGCGCGTAGATGAACAGCGCCGCGACGATCGAGGGGACACCGGAAAGGATGTCCACCATGAACGTCGTGGTCTTCGCGAGCTTGCCGCGGCCGTATTCGACCAGGTAGATCGCGACCAGCAGGCCGATCGGCACGGCGATGATCGCGCACACCAGGCCCTGCAGCACCGAACCGATGACGGCGTGCAGCACGCCGCCGCCGACCTCGTCCGACAGCACGGAGCCGAAGTCCTCGGTCCACCAGTTGCTGTACGGAATCCGCTTGACGCCGTTGATGACCACCGTGGCGAGCAGCCACACCAGCGGCACGACGGCGATCAGGAACGACAGCCAGATCAGGACCGTCGCGAGCGCGTTCTTGCTCTTCCTCGCCAGGCTGACCTGCTGGAAGGCCGGGGCGATGGCAGGGGTCTTCTCGAGCGTGGTGGACATGCTCAGTCCCCCTTCTTGGCGAGGATGGATCGCGCGAGGAAGTTGACGGCGAACGTCAGCACGAACAGCACCAGGCCGGCCGCGATGTACGCGCCAGCCGAGATCTCGTTGTTGAGCTCCGCGTAGTCCGCCGCGATCTTCGAGGCGAACGTGGCGCCGCCGTCGAAGAGGCTCCAGGTGAACTCGCGGCCCACGACGCCGGTGAGGATGATCGCGAGGGCGATCGTCTCGCCGAGCGCACGGCCGAGGCCGAGCATCGACGCGCCGATGTAGCCCGCCTTGCCGAACGGCAGCACCGTGGTGCGGATGACCTCCCAGCGCGTGGCGCCCAACGCCAGCGCGCCTTCGATATGCGGGGTCGGGGTCCGCTCGAACACCTCACGGGACAGCGAGGTGATGATCGGCAGGATCATCACGGCGAGCACGATGCCCGCGGTGAAGATCGTGCCGCGCATGTCCGGCGAGACATTGCCCGCCGCGAAGATCGGGATCCACGAGAAAGTGTCGTTGACCCACTGGGAAAAGGGCTCGATCGTCGGTGCGAAGACCATCAGGCCCCACAGGCCGTAGATGATCGAGGGAACCGCGGCGAGCAGGTCGATCACGTAGGCGAAGGGCCGTGCCAGCCGCTTCGGCGCGTATTGGGTGAGGAAGAGGGCGATACCGAGCGAGATCGGCATCGCGATGATCAGCGCCAGCAGGGCGGAATAGACCGTGACCAGCAGCAGGCCCATGATGCCGAACCGCATGTCGCCCGGGTCGGTCTGCCAGACCTGGCTGGTCAGGAAGCTCACGTTGTCCGCCTGCAGCGCCGGGACGGCCCGCACCAGCAGGAACAGCCCGATCAGGCCGATCAGCGCGACGACGAAGACGCCGGCTCCGGTGGTCAGGATCTGGAAGACGCGGTCACCGGGCCGCACCGTCCTTGACTTGGGATTCGCGAGGGGCACCGAGGACTTCTCGGGCGGTGACGCGGCGGATTGCGGCGAAATCGGGTCCTCCGTGAAGGTCTCGCGGACACCAGAACGCCCACCGGGGTCGCCGGTGGGCGTTCTGGCCGAAGATGAATCGCTCATCGACTACTTCTGTCCAGCCTGTCTTTACTCGTCAACCTGAGGGTTGGCAACAGGGTCAGGCGATGGCCTTGACAGCGGTCAGGACCTTGTCCTGCAGGCTCTGCGGGATCGGCACGTAACCCTTGTCCGCGAGCGGCTTCTGGCCGTCCGTGGCGGCGACGGTCAGGAACGCCTTGACGGCCTTGCCCACCTCGGCGTCGGCGTACTTCGAGCAGGCGATCTCATAGGTGGCGAGGATGACCGGGTAGGCGCCGGCGACGTTGCTGGAGTAGATCGAGTCCAGGTCCAGCGCGAGGTCGTTGGTGCCCTCCTTCTTGAACTTCGCCGCGTCGAGGGCCTTGGCGACGTTCGCCGCGGTCAGCTCGACACCACCGGAGCCGCTGTCGATCAGGGCGGACTTGAGGCCGTCCTTCGCGAACGAAGCCTCGACGTAGGTGATCGCGCCGTCGGTGGACTTCACCGCGTTGGCGACACCGTTGGACTTCTCCGCGCCGTTGCCGACACCGCCGTTGAACTTCTTGCCGTCACCCTGGGTCCAGGCGCCCTTGGACGCGACCTTCAGGTACTTCTGGAAGTTGTCGGTGGTGCCCGACTCGTCGGTGCGGGAGATGACCTGGATGGCCTTGTCCGGAAGGTTGACGCTTTCGTTGCCCTTGACCGCCTTGATGGCCGGGTCGTTCCACTTGGTGATGCCGCCGTTGAAGATCTTGGCGGTGACCTCGGGGGTCAGGGTCAGCTTGTCGACGCCTTCGAGCTTGTAGGCGACCGCGACCGGGCCGATCACGAGCGGCAGGTTCCACGCGTCGGCGCCGCAGCGGGCCTTCGCCTTCTCGGCCTCTTCGCCGTCCTTGAGCGGCGAATCGGAACCGGCGAAGTCGACCTGGTTGCCGTTGAACTGCTTGACACCGGCGCCCGAACCGCTCGGGTTGTAGTTCACCTTCTGGCCGGAGCACTTGGCGGCGTAGGCCTGCACGAAGATGTCGATCGCGGTCTTCTGCGCGGACGAACCCTCGGCCGAAAGCGGGCTCTTGCCGCCGCACTGGACGTCGGCCGTGCCGCTGGGGGCGGCCTGGGCGCCGGAGCCCTGAGGCTTGGTCGCCGCCGGGTCGGATCCACAGGCACCGAGCACGAGGGCGGCGCTAGCCACGATGCCGATCGCGCCCGCGGGCCGCATGATCTTCACTGCATTTCCTCCACTGGGAGACTTTCGCCGGATCGGTGGAACGGGAACGTTCCTGCCGGATCCGGACACTAGGCACTCACAGTGGACAGGCGACCGTCAAAGGGTGAACGAAAGGTGAACAAGGCGCCCGATGTGAGCAGCGTGACTACTCCGAAAGAGGCCCGTGTCCCGCGCGTGACCTGCACGTTTGCTCTCCGTGACCGGTCAAGGACCAGACGTGTGAACCCGATTACCGAGCGTATTGGACGTCGACCTCGTACCGGGTGAAGCCGAGCTTCGAATAAACGGCGAGCGCGGGGGCGTTGTCACCCTCGACGTACAAGATCACCTGGCCGAGCCCGCGATCACGGAGATATCGCAATCCGGCGAGCGTGAGCGCCTTGCCGAGGCCGCCGCCCTGCGCGTCCGGATCGATGCCGACGACGTAGACCTCGCCGACGGGCTCGCCGCCGAAGCGCCCCGGAACCGCCTCGTGGACCTTCGTCCAGTGGAAGCCGATGACCGCACCGTTCTCCTCCGCGAGGAAGAAACCTTCCGCGTCGAACCAGGCCTCGGTCTCGGTCGCGCGGACCTCGTCGGCGGTCAGCGCGCCCTGCTCGGGATGCCAGTCGAAGGCGCGCGCGTTGACGCGGACCATCGCTTCCTCGTCCTGGCCGGGGACGAAGGTGCGCAGTGTGACGCCTTCGCGCGTCACGGGTTCCGGCCACTCGGCCGTCTCGACGTCGGCGTGCAGGATCAGCAGTTCCCTGGCCCGCTCGAAGCCTTCGGTCCCGGCGAGATGGACGGCGGCGGGGTGATCGCCGTGCGCCCAGACCCGCAACGGCTTCCCGTCGACCCGCTCGACGAGCGCTTTGACGAGCGCGCGGCCGTGACCGGATCTCCGGTGCTCAGGGTGGACGAACAACTCCGCGACCTGATTACCGTGCGAGTCGCCTTCGGTGTCCAGGTGCGCGTACGCGACCAGCTCGCCGTCGAGACGCCCCAGTAGATGTTGCCCACCGGCGAAACCGGTGTCCTCCGGCTTGCGGTCGGCGTCGCGTACGGCGACCAGGAAGCGGCGGACGTCTTCCGTTCCCGGTTCACCGGTCCACTGCAGATCGAGCATGAAACCGACCCTACCCGGGAACCCTGGCCCCGCCCGGACGTCTTGTCAGGCAGGAGAGGAAGGGAATCAGTGCGACGAAAGCCCGGTCGGTTCGTAGACGCTCGCCTCCGGGGCGATGGCCTGCTGCTTGGCCACCGAACCCTTGGCGGGCCGCTCGAACTTGTAGCCGACGTTGCGCACGGTCCCGATCATCTGCTCGTGCTCCGGACCCAGCTTCGCGCGCAGGCGCCGCACGTGGACGTCCACCGTGCGCGTGCCGCCGAAGAAGTCGTAGCCCCAGACCTCCTGCAGCAGCTGGGCGCGGGTGAACACGCGGCCGGCGTGCTGGGCGAGGTACTTGAGGAGTTCGAACTCCTTGTAGGTGAGTTCGAGAGTGCGCTTGCGGAGTTTCGCGGTGTACGTCGCTTCGTCGATGACCAGCTCGCCGACGCGAAGCTCGGCGTCGACCTGGGCGGCCCCGCCGTCGCGGGTGGTGACCAGCCGGAGCCGGGCGTCGACCTCGGCGGGACCGGCCGTCGGAAGCAGGATGTCGTCGGTGCGCCATTCCGCGCTGACCGCGACCAGACCGCCTTCGCCGACGACGGCGATGATCGGCGTGGAGGCCTCGTCCTCTCCGGCGCCCTTGAGAAGGCGACAGAGGCTCTTCGCGGAGGCGAGATCGCTGCGGGCGTCGAGCACGATGACATCCCGGTGGCCGGCGTCGAGCAGTGCGGTCACCTCGGGCGGACGGACGCGTACGGTGTGGGGCAGCAGATCCAGGGCGGGCAGAACCGTGGTGGCATCTGCTTCCGCAGTCAGTACCAGAAGGTCCAGGCTCATCGCCGCACCGCCTTCACTCGTAGTCGCCTCGAACGTGGCTACAGCCGGTGCTTAGTGAGAATAGCGGGTGAACAGCCGGACACCTACCCCGTGCTGGATCGATCACACCTGCACAAAGGACAATCCGAAGGAGATTCGACGCGATGGTGAGCAGGCCCGTGGCGCAGGACGACCGACCGTCTTCCGGCCGGTCCGCCAAGCGAGGAAAGCGCCGTGGCCGGGGCTGGCTCATCGCCCTCGCGGTGCTGGTGGTCCTGCTGGTGGGGGCCGATTTCGGGGCGGCGGCGTTCGCCGAGCACACGATCTCCCAGAAGGCCCGCGAGCAGCTGAACGTGACCAACGATCCGGCGGTCACGGTGCACGGTTTCCCGTTCCTCACCCAGGCCATCGCCGGTGACTACAGTCACATCACCATCAACGCGCAGGGCGTCCCCGTCCCGCCGAAGTTGAGTGACGTGGACTTCAACGCGGACCTGAGCGACGTCACGGCGCCGCTTTCGGACCTGATCTCCGGCAACACCAAGTCGATCGTCGTCGGCACGCTCAAGGGCGAGGTGACCATCAAGGCCGCGGACATCGCGCGGCAGTCGCCGCTGAACAAGATCGAGAACCTGAGGATCGAGCCGGTCACCGAGGACTACGTCCGCAACGGCGACAGCGGGCAGGGCGACACCAAGCCCACGACGACCACGAACGAGAACGGCGAGCCGGTGGACACCGCCAGCGCCGGGATCCGCGTGTCGGGCAACGTGCAGATCGGCGGGAACAACACGGAGATCTTCTGCTTCGCGATGATCGAACTGGACGGGCAGAAGATCCGTCTCGAGCCGAAGCGGCTGCAGTTCGGGAATGACAAGGAGACCACCGTCGTTCCCCAGTCGGTGCAGGAATTGCTGCTGCCGAACTTCAACGCGACCATCGACACCGGCGCACTGCCGTTCTCGGTGACCCCGACGGCGGTACGCGTGAACAGCGGCTCGGTGACGATCAAGGGCGAGGGCAAGAACGCCGCCTTCAGCGGAGCGAAGCCGCAGGGTTGATTCGAAGCAAGATGGATTTGACGCCGAGGTGACCGAATGACCGGGGTATGGGTGCTGCTGGGCGTGCTCGTGCTCGGTGGCGCCGTCGGCGCGCTGCTGCAAGCGCGCAACGGCCGCATCAGGGCCGCGAAGGCCTCGGACGCGTCCACGCTGCCGGAGCGCGTCTCGGCCGCCCTCGCGACCGAAGGCGTCACCCTGGTCCAGATCTCGACGACGTTCTGCGCCCCGTGCCGCCACACCCGCGCGATCCTGTCGGCTCTCGCGGACAAGACCGACGGGCTGACCCACGTCGATCTCGACGTCACCGAGACCCCCGAAGTCGCCAAGGCGCTTTCGATATTGCGGACTCCGACGACGCTGGCCTTCACGCCGGACGGCAGGGAGGTCTTCCGCGTCGGCGGCGTTCCCCGAGGTCAGGAGCTTCTCGAAGTCCTGAAGCCCCACCTGGCGAGCGTTTGATCCCGAATTTTGGGAAGCGTCCCAAGGTGTGAACACGGTTCCCAACCTGAGGGAGCTCTGCGTACCCTCGTGCCCGTGAACAGGCTGCCCCGAACCTTGCTGACCCAGCGCCGCGCAGTGGATCTGTGCCGCGTTCGCAGCAGCCTGTGTCCGGCTCGGCCCGGTATTCGCTGAATCACGCCTTCATGCCCGCTCTGCCGGGCAGGCACCTCTTCCGTCGCTCGTGCAGGAGGAACCATGTCCGCAGGACCGGCCGTCGACCCACGGGGTCCGCGTTTCGCCGCCATCCTGACGACGATCGTGCTCGCGGTCGTGCTCCTCACCCAGTGGTGGCCACTGCTCGCGGCGCAGGCGGTGGTGTTCGCGATCGGCGCCTTCATCGGACTGAAGCCGGCGCCGTACTCCCTGATCTACCGCTATCTGGTCGCGCCACGCCTCGGCCCGACGACCGAACGTGAAGACGCCGCCCCGCTGCGGTTCGCCCAGGCGGTCGGCTTCGTGTTCGCGGTCGTCGGCACCGTCGGCTTCGCCACCGGCCTGACCGCGCTCGGGTTCGTCGCGACGGCGTTCGCGCTGCTGGCGGCCTTCCTCAACGCGGCGTTCAACTTCTGTCTCGGTTGCGAGATGTACCTGCTCATCAAGCGTTTCAGTCCCAGCCCCCGCGCGTCCTAACCCAGAAAGAGAGTCAGCTCCATGAGCCGTGAAGACGTCCTGGTCACCACCCAGTGGGCCGAGGAGAACCTGGACACCCCCGGTGTCGTGTTCATCGAGGTCGACGAGGACACGACCGCGTACGACAACGGACACATCCGCGGTGCGGTGAAGTTCGACTGGCGCAAGGACCTGCAGGACGGGGTCCGCCGCGACTTCGTCAACAAGGAGGGCTTCGAGAAGCTGCTGTCCGAGAAGGGCATCTCGAACGACGACCGCGTCGTCCTCTACGGCGGCAACAACAACTGGTTCGCCGCGTACGCCTACTGGTACTTCAAGCTCTACGGCCACGAGAACGTGCAGCTGCTCGACGGCGGCCGCAAGAAGTGGGAGCTCGACGGCCGCGAGCTGAGCTCGGAAGAGGTCAAGCGCGAGCCGACCGAGTACCAGGCCAAGGAGCAGGACCTTTCGATCCGGGCGTTCCGCGACGAGGTCGTCTCCGAGATCGGCAAGAGCAACTTCGTCGACGTGCGTTCGCCCGACGAGTTCTCCGGCAAGCTGCTCGCCCCGGCGCACCTGCCGCAGGAGCAGTCCCAGGTCCCCGGCCACATCCCGGGCGCGCTGAACGTCCCGTGGGCGAAGGTCGCCAACGAGGACGGCACTTTCAAGACCGAGGAAGAGATCAAGGAGCTGTACTCCGACGAGGGCCTCGACGAGTCGAGGTCCACGATCGCGTACTGCCGGATCGGTGAGCGCTCGTCCATCGCGTGGTTCGCGCTGCACGAGCTCCTCGGCTACGGCCAGGTGAAGAACTACGACGGTTCGTGGACGGAATACGGCTCGCTCGTCGGCGTGCCGGTCGAGTTGGGAGCGAAGTGATGGCGGCAGACGACAGCTGCGGCGCGCCGGTCCAGGAGGCCACGCCCGCCGATTACGACACCCGCGGCCAGGTCGTGCTGGCAGGCAAGGTGACCGGCGCGGAAGGGCCCGTGGGCGGCGCCTTCGTCCGGTTGCTCGACGGCGGCGGTGACTTCACCGGCGAGGTGGTCTCCTCGGCCGACGGTGACTTCCGCTTCTACGCGGCTCCCGGCGACTGGACGGTGCGCGCGCTGCACCGCTCCGGCAACGGCGAAGCCTCGGTGACGGCTCAAGGACCCGGCGTCCACCAACTCGCCATTTCGGTCGCCTGACGACACAAGTACACGAAGGCCCCCTTCCTTGCGCTAGACGCAAGGAAGGGGGCCTTCATGTACTTGTGGGCACTGCCACGCGACCTCGGCAGGCCTGTCCGGGCAGGTAGCGACTAAAGTGCGTGGCGTGGAGATCCTGTTTACGACCCTGCTGGTACTCGCCGGCGTCGCGATCACGTGGTTCGCCGTGTACGTCGTCTACCGGCTGTACGCCGACCAACGCTGACCCATGACGGCTAGTGGCGACGAGGCCATCCAGGCCGCGGAGAAGCGCGCGGAAAACACGCGCGAACGCAACCTCCCCCAGTTCGACGACATGCCCGTTCCGGGTGACACGGCGAACCTGCGCGAGGGCCCGAACCTCAATGACGCCTGCCTGGCGCTTTTGCCGCTCGTCGGCGTTTGGCGCGGTGAAGGCGAGGTCGACTACCCGACCATCGACGGCCCGTACCGGTTCGGCATGCAGCTGACCATCGCGCACGACGGCCGTCCCTTCCTCACGCACGAGGCCCGCGCCTGGCTGCTCGACGACGACGGCAACGTCATCCGTCCCGCCGCGCGGGAGTCCGGTTTCTGGCGCCCGCAGGCCGACGACACGATCGAGCTGCTGCTGACCCACAACACCGGCATCGTGGAACTCTTCTACGGCAAACCGCGCGGCAAGGCCTCGGTTCCGGCTTGGGAGCTGGGCACCGACGCCGTCGTCCGCACGTCGACGGCCAAGGACGTCACGGCGTCGCAACGGCTCTACGGCATCGTCAACAACGGCGACCTCGGTTATGTCGAGGAGCGCGCCATGATGGGCCAGGATCTGCAGCCGCACACGTCGGCGCTGCTGCGTCGCGTGGTGGGCTGAGCGGGACGCGTCCCGTGCGGTGGCGGGCCTACGGTGAGCACGCCGCCCTGCTCGACTGCGATTCCCTGACCCGGACGATCGCGGCGCACGCCACGATCGCGGCCGCGCGCCCGGACGGCGTCGCCGAACTCGTTCCCGGCGCCCGCAGCCTGCTCGTGGTGGAGGCTCCGGGCTCGGGCGCCCTCGCGGCCGTCCGTGAACTCCTGTCGGGCGCCGATCTCGACCATCCGCCCGAAGGCGAATCCCGCGAGATCACCCTGGACGTCACCTACGACGGCGAAGACCTCGAACTCGTCGCACAGGACGCCGGAGTGTCCACTGAGGACGTTGTGCGGCTGCACACCGCCGCCGTCTACACCGTGGCCTTCACCGGCTTCGCCCCCGGTTTCGGTTATCTGACAGGACTTCCCGAACCACTCCGGCAGCCGAGGCTGTCGACTCCGCGCACCAGGGTGCCGCCGGGTTCGGTCGGGATCGCGGGCGAGTTCACCGGGGTGTACCCGCGCGTCTCGCCCGGGGGCTGGCGGCTGATCGGCCACACCCGGGCCGTCCTTTTCGACCCGTGCGCCGACCCGCCCGCGTTGCTGGCGCCCGGCGACCGGGTGCGCTTCCGGAGCACCGGATGAGGGCACTCGAAGTGCTCGAGACCGGTCCGCTCGCGCTGGTGCAGGACCTCGGCAGGCCCGGATACGCGCATCTCGGCGTCCCGCCGTCCGGCGCGCTGGACGTCCCGGCGCTGAAGCTGGCCAACCGGCTCGTCGGCAACGACGAAGCCGCCGCGGGCGTCGAGAGTCTCTTGGGCGGATTGCGGCTGCGCGCGAAGACGTCCTGCACGATCGCCGTGACCGGGCCGCCCGTCGCCGTCAGCGTGGACGGCCGCGCCGTCGGCTCCCACGCGCCGGTGTGGCTGGCTCCCGGCCAGGTCGCGGCCATCGGCGCGCCCGTCACCGGATTACGGTGCTATCTGGCGGTTTCCGGCGGGATCGCGGTCGAGCCCGAACTCGGCAGCCGGTCACGCGACGTGCTCTCGGAGATCGGGCCCGCCCCACTACGCGTGGGCGACGAACTCCCGCTCGGCCCGCCCTCCGGGGTGCCGAGCGGTGCCGACGTCGTGCTGCCCGCGGTGGCGTCGTCGGAACTGGTCGTGCCTGTCGAGCCCGGGCCGCGGGCTCACTGGTTCGCGGGGCCGGCGGCCGGGCTCGCGCAAACCTGGACGGTGACGGCGGAGTCCAACCGCGTCGGCCTTCGGCTCGACGGGACCGCCTTGGTGCGCGAGGACGGCTACGCCGAGCGGGAACTGCCGAGTGAAGGCCTGCTGACCGGCGCGATCCAGGTACCGCCGAACGGACTGCCGGTCGTGTTCTTGGCGGATCATCCAACTACCGGTGGTTATCCGGTGGTGGCCGTGGTGAGACGGGCGTCACTCCCGGCACTCGCGCAGGCCCGTCCCGGAACCCTTCTCCGCTTTCACTCGTCCACGAGGGTGTGGAACAGGTAAAGGTCGACGGTGGCACGGGTGTCATCGACACGAACAGCGTCCCAACCCAACCGGAACTCCCGCAGTCGCTGCGGATCGCGCTGGCCACCGGCCAGATGCGACGCCCGCTCGGCGACACGCTTCGCCCGCTTCTCGATCTCTTCGCCGACGGCGAGTACCAGGTCACCGGACCCGAGCGACTGGTCGAGGACCGGTACCTGACCCCGAGTGCCGACTGGCCGCCCGCCGACGTCTCGCGGGTCGGCTACTACCGGACGGCGATCAAGAGCGGGCACCGTCCGGTGGCCGTGGTGCTGGAAACCGCGGACGCGGCGGTGATCCTCGACGGGCACCACAAGATCGCGGCCTACCGCGAGGAAGCGATCCTGCCGCATCTGCTGATCATCAGCCCGCTCAGCTGATCGCGTATTCGCTCTCGTAGGCGGCGGCCAGTTCGGCGTGGACCGCGCTGGAGTCGCTCAGCGCGACGCCGTCGAGCGTGTGCACCCTGGTCAGCTTGCGGACCGACGAGGCGAGGAAGAGGCCTTCGCCCTCGGTGAGGTCCGAGACACCGAGCGGCTCGACCTTGATCGACCAGCCCGCCCGCTCGGCACCGCGGAACAACGCCGCCTGCGTCGTCCCCGGCAAGATGCCGATGGTCGCCGGCGGCGTGTAGAGCGTCCTGTCCTTCGCGAGGACGACCGTCGAAGTCGGCCCTTCGAAGACCGAACCGTCGGCGGCGGTGAAAATCACATCGCTCGCGCCGCGGCGGCCTGCCTCGCGCAGCGCGGCCATGTTGATGCCGTAGGAAATGGACTTCGCGCCCAGCAACAGCCACGGCGCGCGCTCGGCGAGGCCGGGGTCGATACCGCGTTCGAGGGTGATCGCCGCGACGCCTTCGACACGGGCGCGCAGTACCTTCTCGTCGATCTCCACGCCGAGCGCGAACCCGAACGGCTTCTCGTCGGGGTCGCCGTCGATCCCCCTGGTGTAGACCAGTTTCAGCGCGATCTCGGCGCTGCCGGTCCAGTTGTCGATGACGGTCCGCGCGGCCCGCTCCCAAGCGGCGAGGTCGGGCGCCGGGAGGTCGAGCATGGCGGCGGAACGGGCCAGCCGATCGAGATGCGGGCGCAGCTCACGAGGCCGCCCGTCGACTACGAGGATGGTCTCGAACACGCCGTCCCCGCGAAGCAGTCCGAGATCGTCCACCCGCAGGTGAGCGGCTTCGGGGTCGGCCAGGGTCCCGTCGAGAAAGGCAAGCACGCGCATACCGACACGGTACTCACTAACATGGGTTTTATGCCCTACCGCTCCCCCCTGCTCGACCTTCCCGGACCGATCGCGGCACCCGACGGGCATCCTGAAGAGGGTGTCCCGTGGCATTGGGGAGACCCGTTCGCCGAGCAACGGACGGCGGCGCGCGGCGCGGTCGTGATCGACCGTTCGCACCGCGAGATCCTGGCCGTGACCGGGGAAGAACGGTTGTCCTGGCTGCATTTGGTGATCTCGCAGCACGTCACCGGGCTCGCGGAAGGCACCGGCACCGAGGCGCTCGTCCTGGACAGCCAGGGCCGCGTCGACACCCACATGGTCGTCGCGCACGCGGACGGCACGGTGTGGCTGGACAGCGACCGGGGCGCGGTGGCGTCGAGCGCGCTGCCGTCCGGTGGCAAGCAGCCGCTGCGCGAGTACCTCGAAGCGATGAAGTTCTGGTCCAAAGTGGACATCCGCGATGTCTCCGGTGAACTGGCACTGCTGACCGTCCTCGGTCCCGACGCGGACCGCGTCCTGTCCGCCGTGGACGTCTCGCTGGGCTCGGACGCGTACTCCGTGATTCCGATTCCCGGCGGTTTCGCACGGCGGATGCCGTGGCCCGGGCGGAACAGCGTCGACCTCGCCGTGCCTCGCGCGGACCTGGCGGCCTGGTGGCGCCGGCTGACCGACGCGGGCGCGCGACCGGCGGGCAGCTGGGCGTTCGACGCGCTGCGGGTCGAGTCGCTGCGGCCGCGGCTGGGCATCGACACCGACGACCGCACGATCCCGCACGAGGTGAACTGGGTCGACTCCGCCGCGCACGTGGCGAAGGGCTGCTACCGCGGGCAAGAGACCGTCGCGAAGGTCCACAACGTCGGGCGGCCGCCGCGGTACATGGCGCTGCTGCATCTGGACGGTTCGCCGGAGATCACCCCGGAGACCGGCGATCCGGTGGTCGTCGGCGAGCGGACGGTCGGCCGCGTCGGCAGCGTGGTGCAGCACCACGAACTGGGTCCGATCGCGCTCGCACTGGTCAAACGCTCGACACGCCCGGGCGCCGAACTGCTGGTGGGCGCCGAGGACCGCGTCGTGCAGGCGGCCATCGACCCGGACTCCGTTCCCGGTGAGGCTCCCGCACCTGGGCGGGAAGCCGCCCAGCGGCTGCGGAGCTGAAGCTTTCGCTGCTTTGCCGACTCGTGCCGTGAAGGCCTCCTTCCCTACCTTGAGCGTAGGGAAGGAGGCCTTCGCTTCGTTGTGACCTCGCGGCGCGTCCATGAAGGAATTGGGACGTTGAGTGTCCCGATTCCTTCATGGACAACCCCCACGTCGACAACCTTCATTGACACCCCGCCCTCGCCGGACTCCACCCTGGCGGCGTGTCCGTGAAGGACTGCCTCACGTACTCGCCCACCGTCCCTTCCACAAGTTATCCACAACTCCGTCCACCTGTGGACAACCTCGCCGACCAGCCCTTTTCCACCCCCACCCCCGGTAGACTGGACCAGGGGCCGCCCCCGGGACGGGTGGGGGGCGCGCTCTGGAAGGAACCGAAAGAGCGGCGGCGCGCCGGGGAGGTCTCCGGGAGGACGAAAGATCCTTGTGGTATCGCGCCGTGCGGAACATTTCCGCCGGAGCGCGATAAGCTACGCGGGTGATCGAAGTCCGGCCCGGTGGTCGCCGTCGTATCGACCGCGTGCTCGGCCCTGGGTATCTCAGCGACCTCGGCGAGCTGCCCCTTTCCGTGCTGCGCGAGCGCCGTGACGAGGCCGCGCAGGAGGAGACCGACCTGTCGTACCTGCGGCGGCTGTTGCACGCGCGGATCGACATCGTGCGGGCCGAGCAGGAGCGCCGGAGTTCGGGCGGGGAGCGCAGCGTCGTCGAGCGGCTGGCCGCGATCCTGGCGGACAACGCGATCGGGCCGGCGACGGGTTCGGGCAGGCATCAGCGGCTGGAGCCGTCGCGGGCGGGTGAGCACCGGCGGTTCGCCGAGGCGCTCATCGGCGACACGGATCTTTCCGACGTGAGCACCCTGTCGGACGAGCAGCTGATCAGCGCCCTCAACCGGTACGCCGACGAAGAGGTTTCCGTCTCCTCGTACCGCCGCGAGGTGCAGGGCGTGATGGACACGATCAACGCCGAGATCGCCACCCGCTACCGCAAGGGCACGGCTTCCGTCGACGATCTGCTCGACACCGAACGCGGCGGACCCGAGTGACGAACCCCGTCCTGGTCGAGGTCGTCCGGTCCGGTTTCGTGGAGAGCGTCCACCGCGGCGCGCTGGTGATCACGGCCCCGGACGGCTCGGTGCGGTTCTTCGCGGGCGACGTCGAGCGGCCGGTCTACCCACGCTCGTCCAACAAGCCTCTCCAAGCGGTCGGGATGCTGCGCGCCGGCCTCACCATCGGCGACAAGGAACTCGCCCTGGGCTGCGGATCGCACAACGGCGAACCCGGCCACGTCGAGGGCGCTTTGTCGATGCTCGCCCGCACGGGGCTGACCGAGGACGCGCTGGCGTGCCCGCCCGCCTTCCCGCTGCACGAGCCGAGCATGCTCGCCGTGGCCGCCGCCGGGAAACGCCGGGCCGCCATGAACTGCTCCGGCAAACACGCCGCGATGCTCAGCACCTGCGCCCAGCTCGGCTGGTCCACCACGGATTACGTGGCCGCGAATCATCCGCTGCAAGAACTCATCCGGGCCACCATCGCCGACCTCACCTGTGAACCGATCGAAACGGTCGGCGTCGACGGCTGCGGCGCCCCACTGTTCGCGTTCTCCCTCACCGGCCTCGCCCGCTCGTTCGGCAGGCTGGTCACCGCCATCGGCGGGCCGGAACGCCGGGTCGCGGACGCCGTCCGCGCGTATCCGTGGCAGGTCGCGGGCACCGGCCGCGAGGACACCGTGCTGATGCGGAACGTCGACGGCCTCCTCTCGAAGGGCGGCGCCGAGGGAGTGCACTCGTTCGCGCTCCCTGACGGCACCGCGCTGGCGCTCAAGATCGACGACGGCGCCGCGCGGGCCCGGCTGCCGCTACTGCTCGCGACTCTGCGTCACCTCGGCATCGATCCGGGTGACGAAGCCGAGGCCCTCGCGCACAACGTCGTCCTCGGTGGCGGGAAACCGGTCGGCGAACTGCGCGTCACCGCCGGTCTCTTCGGCTAGTTCGCGCGTTCTCGCGCGGCCAGGTCGCCCCAGAAGTCCCGCAGGTCGGCGAACAGCTCCGCCAACTCGTCGACATTGCCGGTGCGAAGCGCGTCGAGGATGTCGTGCACCTCTTCGGCGGTCGTGTCGGCCTGCAGGATCGAGTCGGCGAAGAGTTGGACGAGACCGCCGTAGTCGAGTTCGACCGCGGAGCCGGGGTGGAAGCTGTCGAGCCAGCGTCGCGTTTCGAGAAGCACCCTGCCGGGCCCGGAGTCACCGAAGGTCGCTTCGAGCAGGTCGCCGACCTCGCGGGCGCGATGCCGCGCGTCGGCGATCGAGACCCGCCACGACACCTCGCGTTCGGGGTCGTGGCGGCCCTTGCCCAGTTTGACCCGGCGCATGCCGGGATCGAACAGGACGAACCACGGGAGCGGAACGGTCCACGTCGTCGAGAGCGTGTGCGAGGCACCGGCGGTCAGATCATTGATGGCCGACTTCGCCCGCGAACGGATCATGTCGAGCGAAGCGCCGCCCGCGTCGAGCACCGAGTTCCTCAACGCCGGATGGGCGTCACCGAGAAAGGTCACCAGTGCCGCGGCCGAGCGGGCGCGGATCTCCATCGGGCAGACCAGTGGCCCCGGCCCCGCGTCGCCGTGCTCACCCTCCGGCACGTCTTCCGGGTCCAGGACGAGGACGTCGGTGATCAGACTGGGCGACGGCCTGCCGTCCGCGAGCTCGGCGGGCAGCAACCGGCCGACATGCTGTGACTTGAGCCACAATGCCTGTTCGCGCAGCCCGGCGGCCGAACGATCGAGCCGGGCCGCTTCCACGGCCTCCAGCAGGCGTTCGTCCGGTGGATCACCCAGCGCGAGCAGGGGCTCATAGACGCGGAGATAAGCCGCGAACGGACGGGGCACACGAGCATCGTGACACGCCGACCTGCGACTATCGCCACCGACCGGCCGGTAACCGGCGTTCGGGGAACACTGTCGCCACCGGCACACCGTGCCACGTCGCATCCAACCCCCCGGACACGGTACGGTGTCAGCAGGAAATAATTGTCGAGACGATGCGGGGCCGCCGATTCCCCCGGCCGCCCCGCCCCTGTGCGAGGGGGTCGAGCCATGGGGCGCGGCCGGGCTAAGGCCAAGCAGACGAAGGTGGCGCGCGAGCTCAAGTACAGCTCGCACGAAACCGACTTCGATGCTTTGCAGCGCGAGCTGTCCAGTAGTTCCTCGGAAGACAGGCACGAGGACGACAAGCGGTATGACGACGACCCGTACGACGGGTACGACGAATACCGCCGCTGAGCAACGCGTGACACGCGAGGGTGGATCGGGGCTTGCCCCGGTAACCACCCTCGCGTGTCGCGTGCTGCCCAAAATATGGAAGAGGTGCCATGTCTGACGTATCCCGAGTAGGTGTCGTCGGAGCCGGTCTCATGGGCTCCGGCATCGCCGAGGTGCACGCGCGTGCCGGTTTGGACGTGCTCGTCACCGAGGTGAACCAGCCGGCGCTGGACGCCGGGCGGGCGCGGATCGAGAAGTCGCTGCAACGCGGCGTCAAGAACGGGAAGCTCTCGCGGGAAGACGCCGACGCGGCGCTCGGACGGCTCCGCTTCACCACCGAGATCGGCGAGTTCGCCGACCGCGACCTCGTCATCGAGGCCATCCTGGAACAGGAGCAGGCCAAGGTCGAGGTGTTCCGGTCGCTGGACAAGATCGTCGAGCGTGAGGACGCGGTGTTCGCGTCCAACACCTCCTCGATTCCGATCATGAAGCTCGGGATGGCCACCGGCCGCCCGCAGCAGGTGATCGGCATCCACTTCTTCAACCCGGTCCCGGTGCTGCCGCTCGTGGAGCTGGTGCCCTCGCTGCTGACCAGCGACGACACCGCCCGCCGCGCGGAGGAGCACGCGACGTCGGCGCTGGCCAAGACGGTGATCCGGTCGCAGGACCGAGCCGGGTTCATCGTGAACTCGCTGCTCGTGCCGTATCTGCTTTCGGCGATCCGGATGATCGAGTCGGGCTTCGCGTCGGCCGAGGACATCGACCGCGGGATGGAGCTCGGCACCGCGCACCCGATGGGCCCGCTGCGGCTTTCGGACCTGATCGGCCTGGACACCATCAAGGCGATCGCGGACTCGATGTACGCCGAGTTCAAGGAGCCGCTGTACTCCTCGCCACCGCTGCTGCTGCGCATGGTCGACGCCGGCCTGCTCGGCAAGAAGACCGGCCGCGGTTTCTACAGCTACTCCTGATCCGCAACTTTCGTAGCGGCGGAACACCACTTCTTCGGCTGTCCATGCGACCGGCGTGCCCGGTTGCATGGACGGCATGAACGACCCCACGCGTCGCAGGGCGATCACCGTCGCCGGACTGGCAGGCATCACCGGACTCGCCACCACGGGCCCGGCGTCCGCGCGTGAACGGCGCGGCGTCCCGACGTTCGTCTTCGCCGCGGGCGCGAACGGCGTCTCCGGCGTCCCGAACGAACTGGTGCTGCGCGGTTATCGCTGCGTCGGCGTCGATCTGCCCGGCCAGCGACCGACCGATGCCCAGTTCCGGCTTTCGTACCAGGCCCCGCAGGACCTCGCCGCGTTCGCGACCGAGCCGTCACCGCTGGCCGGGGTGACCGTGGCCGACCACATCGCCGCGACGGTCGAGACCGTCCGCCGGGCGGCCGCGCACGGCCCGGTCGTGCTCGTCGGCGCCAGCATCGGCGGTGCGGCGATCAGCCTGGTCGCGAACCAGGTGCCGCGACTGATCGACCTGCTGATCTACGACACCGCGTTCTGCTGCAGCGCGCTCCGCACTCCCGGCGAGTACCTCGGCACCGCGGAAGGCTCGACGACGCGGGTGACGGCACTTCTCGAATTCATGGCCGGCGATCCGGCGACGATCGGGGCCTACCGGTCGAACTGGCGCATCGCCGACCCCGTGCGCCTCGCGAAGGCGAAAGAGGCCTTCATGAGCGACAGCACCGACGCCGAGTTCCACACGTTCCTGAACTCCATGATGCCGGACGAACTGCCCGGGAAGAGCGAGGTCGATTCACGCGGTGACCTGCGCACTTGGGGGCGCATCCCGCGCGTCTACGTCCGGCACCTGCGCGACGACGTCGTCCCGCTCGCCCTGCAGGACCGGATGATCCGGGAGGCGGACGAGCGGACCCCTGGCAATCGGTTCCGGGTCTTCGACCTCGACAGCGCGCACGTCCTGACCTCCGCCAAGCTCGCCGAACTGCTGGACCTCTACGACCGGCTGGCCCAGCCCCTGACGCGCGTGTAGTCCTCTGAAGGCGGTCCTTGCACACGCAACTACCGCATTGAGAGGACTAAATGCGGGGCTGGCCGTGGTGCGTTCACTTGCGCCACGGCAGCACACCTAGACTGGGGCCGTGGGACAGGGACAGCTGCGCGCGGGTCTGGTCGGGGCCGGTCCATGGGCGAAGACGGTGCACGCGCCGGGCCTCGCCGATCACCCCGGAACCACCTTGAGCGCGGTCTGGACGAGGCGTCCTGAAGCCGCGAAGGAGCTGGCCGAGGCGCACTGCGCCGAAGCGGTCGGCAGCTTCGAAGAGCTGCTGGACCGGGTGGACGCGGTGGCGTTCGCCGTGCCGCCCGCCGTGCAGGCGGAGCTGGCGGTCAAGGCCGCCGAGGCGGGCAAGCACCTCATCCTGGAGAAGCCGATCGCCGCGGATCTCGACGGGGCGCGGCGGCTCGTGGACGCGGTCGAGGCCGCGGGCGTGGCGGCTCTCGTGGTGCTGACCTTGCGGTTCTCGCCGATGACCCGAGAGTGGCTCGACGGGATCAAGGAGGCGGGCGGCTGGCGCGGCGGTGGTGCGCGCTGGCTTTCGGGCGCGCTGCTCGGCGGGCAGTACCAGTCGTCGCCGTGGCGGGCGGACTCCGGCGCGCTCGCCGACATCGGCCCGCACGCGTTCGATCTGCTCGACGCCGCGCTCGGTGAGATCACCGACGTACTCGCCGCTCACCGTACCGATGACGATCTGTGGCAGCTCCTGTTCGCCCACGCGGGTGGCGCGACCAGTACGGCGACCCTGTCGTTGCGGCTGCCGATCCAGCCGACGGTCGTCGAGGTTGCCGTCTACGGCGAGCACGGTTATCGCACGTTGGGACGGAAACCGGGTTCGGCGGGCGAATCGTTCACCGCGCTTCTCGATGATTTCGCCGCGATGGCGGCCAGTGGAACGACATCGCATCCGTGCGACGTGCGGCGCGGACTGCACCTGCAGAAGCTGATCGAACGCGCGCGCGAACTCGCCGGACACGGCAAGTAGTACACAGGTCACTCACCAGGCTTTTCCTTGTGCGAGAACGCCTTCTCCTGATTGCTTCGCAGTCATCCACAGGGTTGTCCACAGGCTCCATTGTGGACAGTCGCGGTCCCGCCGCCGGTCGTCTCGGCCGGTAAACCACTTGCCCACCATGCGACAGTGATCGCGAAAGCCTTGCTTACGGAAAGAGGGATGCCTCATGCCTGACGCCTCCGTTGGCGTCGGCACGAGCTAGCCGGCGCTCATGCCAGCTCCACCACGCACGCGAGTCCTCCCGTGCGTCATTCCGTCTTGCCTGAAAGGCTTTCCACCAGTGTCCATTGAGACGATCAACGCACTGCAGTCCTACATCCGCACCACCGCGGCGCAGTCCCGCGAAACCGAGCGGATCGGGCCGTTCCTGGCCACCTATACGACCGGGAACGACCACCCGTTCCTCAACTACGCGATCCCGGACAACGGCGGGGTGCCCACCGGGGGTGACGTCGCGAAGCTGACCGAGGCATTCCGCGGTCGCGGGCTCACGCCGCGGCTGGAATTCTTGACCGAGGCCGCCCCCGAAGCCGAGACCGTGCTCGTCGAAGGCGGCTACACCTTGGAACGGCGGATCCCGTTGATGGTCTGCCCGCCCGGGCAGCTCGTGGCACAGCCGGTTCCCACCGGAATCGTCCTGAAGGCTCCCGTGACACCCGCCGAACTCCGGCTCATGATCCGGGCGCAGAACATCGCCTTCGGGGAACCCGATCCCGGCGAGCACGTCGAGCCGTCGCCCGAGCAGCTGAGCGGCGAGACCATCTCGGTCATGGCACTCACCGAAACCGGTGAATGTGTCGGCGGCGGGGTCGCGACGGCGATCCTCGACGGCGCGAGCGAGGTCGCCGGAATCGGCGTGCTAGAGGGGTATCGGCAGCGCGGGATCGCCGCGGCGCTGACCGAGCACCTGACCCGTGAGGCCCATGCCCGTGGCGGCGTTTCGGTGTTCCTGACACCGGGCGCCGGGCAGGCGGAACGCGTCTACGGCCGCGTCGGTTTCCAATCCGTGGCCGAGTGTGTGCACCTGTCAGTCGTCTGAATAACCGCCGCGGCGAGTTCGTTTGACCTCGCCGCGGCGTTTCTTCGAGGCCAGGCGGCGTTCCTTCGAACCGCGTGACGGTTTGGTGGGACGCCGTTTGGCCGCCGGAGGCGCCGACGCCTCCAGGAGCAGCATCACCAGCCGTGCCCGCGCGGCTTCCCGGTTCATCAGCTGCGAGCGGTGTTCGGAAGCGGCGATCGTGACCACGCCGTCGACCAGGCGCGACGAAAGCCGGTCCAGCATCCGGGCCCGGAGATGTTCCGGGACGGCCGCCGAACCGGCAACGTCGAAGGACAGCTCGACCCGCGAGTCCGTGGTGTTCACGCCCTGCCCACCCGGACCCGAGGACCGGGAGAACCGTTCGCTCAATTCGGCACCCGGGATCACGAACCGGGTACCGATCACCACGTCATCAGCCACGGATCCAGTGTGTCATCCGGGGCCAAGCCGGTTTTCGAATGTACGCGGTCAGAAGCGCGGGTGGTCACCGGAAAGCACGGCGCGCGGGCCGTCCGGGTCCTCCGCGGGCTGCACGTCACCGAGGATCCACGCCGGCACGTGCCGCGCGGTCAGCATCGCCAGCGCGCGGTCGACGTCGTCGGCGCCGACGATCGCGACCATGCCGATGCCCATGTTGAACGTCTTCTCCAGCTCGGCGCGTTCGACCTTGCCGCGGTGCCCGATCAGCGCGAACACCGGCGCCGGGGTCCAGGTGCCGCGTTCGAGCTTCGCGACCAGGCCGCGCGGCATGACGCGGGCGAGGTTCTGCTCCAGGCCGCCGCCGGTGATGTGCGCGAACGTGCGGACATCGGCTTCGGCCGCCAGCGCGAGGCAGTCCTTCGCATAGATCCGGGTCGGCTCCAGCATCTCCTCGCCCAGCGAGCGGCCGAACTCCTCGACGTGCCCGTCGAGCGGCATGCGCGCGATGTCCAGCAGCACGTGCCTGGCGAGCGAGTAGCCGTTGGAGTGCAGGCCGGAGGAGCCGAGCGCGAGCACGACGTCGCCGGGGCGGACCCGCTCCGGGCCGAGCACCTTCGACGCTTCGACGACGCCGATGCCGGTGCCCGAGAGGTCGTAGTCGTGCTCGCCCATCAGGCCGGGGTGTTCCGCGGTCTCGCCGCCGAGGAGCGCGCAACCCGCCTGCACACAGCCCTCGGCGATCCCGCCGACCAGCGCCGCGATCTTCTCCGGCACGACCTTGCCGACGGCGATGTAGTCCTGCATGAACAGCGGTTCGGCGCCGGTGACGACCAGGTCGTCGACGACCATCGCGACCAGGTCGATGCCGACGGTGTCGTGCTTGTCGAGCGCCTGCGCGACGGCGATCTTGGTGCCGACCCCGTCGGTCGACGAGGCCAGCACCGGCTCCTTCCACTTGTCCAGCTTCAGTGAGAACAGCCCGGCGAAGCCGCCGACCCCGCCCATCACCTCGGGCCTGGTGGCCCTCTCGGCGTGCGGTTTGAGCAGCTCTACGGCTTTGTCACCAGCGTCGATGCTGACTCCGGCGGCGGCGTACGTGGCGCTCGTGGACTCGCTCACGGAAGCGGACTCCAACTCTGAAAGGAAGGGACTAAGGACGCCGGACGGCGTCTTCAGCACCGTACCCGGCTGGGGTCACGGGCTTCGCCGCGCCATTGACCGAGTCCATGCTCTCCAGCAGGTGTTTCCCGATCAGCGCGTCGTCAGGGAGCGCGATCGGGTACTCGCCGGAGAAACACGCCGTGCACAGCCGCGACTTCGGCTGTTCCGAAGCCGCGACCAGTCCGTCCAACGAGATGTAGCCCAGTGAGTCGGCGCCGATCGACCGGCGGATGCCGTCGACGTCGACGCCGTTGGCCACGAGTTCGGCGCGCGACGCGAAGTCGATTCCGTAGAAACACGGCCAGCGGACGGGCGGCGAGGCGATCCGCACGTGGACCTCGAGCGCGCCCGCCTCCCGCAGCATGCGGACGAGCGCGCGCTGGGTGTTGCCGCGGACGATGGAGTCGTCGACCACGACGAGCCGCTTGCCGCGGATGACATCGCGCAGCGGGTTCAGCTTCAGCCGGATGCCCAGCTGGCGGATGGTCTGCGACGGCTGGATGAAGGTACGGCCGACGTAGGCGTTCTTCACCAGGCCCGTGCCGTAGGGAATGCCGGAGCCCTGCGCGTAGCCGATCGCGGCGGGGGTGCCGGATTCGGGCACCGGCATCACCAGGTCGGCGTCGGCCGGGTGCTCGCCGGCGAGGCGGCGGCCGATCTCGACGCGGGTGGCGTGCACGCTGCGGCCGGCGATCGAGGTGTCCGGGCGCGCGAGGTAGACGTACTCGAAGACGCAGCCCTTGGGCTCGGGGGTGGCGAACCGCGAGGAACGCAGGCCCTCGGCGTCGATGGCGATGAGCTCACCGGGCTCGACCTCGCGGACGAAGGACGCGCCGCAGATGTCCAGCGCGGCCGTCTCGCTCGCGACCACCCAACCGCGTTCGAGCCTGCCGAGCACCAGCGGGCGCACACCGTGCGGATCGCGGGCGGCGTACAAGGTGGACTCGTCGGCGAAGACCAGGCAGAACGCGCCCTTGAGGGTGGGCAGCAGTTCCAGCGCGGCGGCTTCGATGCCCTTGTCGGCGGCGTTGGCCGCGAGCAGCCCGCACACCAGGTCGGAGTCGCTGGAGGAACCGGTCAGACCGGCGTGCGGTTTGAGCCCGGCGGCGACCGTGCGATCGCGCAGTTCGGCGGTGTTGACGAGGTTGCCGTTGTGCGCGAAGGACAATCCGCTGCCGGTGGCGGTGGTGCGGAAGATCGGCTGCGCGTTCTCCCAGATGGTCGCGCCGGTGGTCGAGTACCGGCAGTGCCCGACGGCGATGTGGCCCTGCAAGGACTGCAGGACCTGCTCGTCGAAGACCTGACTGACCAGGCCGAGATCCTTGAAGACGACGATCTGCGAACCGTCGGAGACCGAGATTCCGGCCGCTTCCTGGCCGCGGTGCTGAAGTGCGTAGAGCCCGTAGTAGGTCAGCTTCGCGACCTCTTCTCCGGGCGCCCAGACACCGAAGACACCGCATTCTTCACGGGGTTCCGGATCGGGCTGGTCGGTTACGGGCTGTCCGGCGTCGGACGGGTCGGAAACCACCGAGGTGCTCCCAGGGGAGAAGTAGGGCAGGCCGCCACCAGTGTAAACGGTGAGCAGCTGATCAACGCGCTGTGCGACGTGGCACTGGACACGCTTCAGTCAGCAACTCTGAGTGAACTCGCGAAGATCCCCGCAAGCGCATGGGTTTCCTGTGACCGTGAGTGACGGGCGGGTTCAAGACCCGGCACTCACGACCCCCGACCAGCCGACCGCTCCCCCTCGACAGAGGCGGTCGACTGTGCTTGAGCGGTGTGGTCAACCGGCGGCGAGCCACTTGGAGGTGCCGCCGCGACCCGGAACCCAGCAACCCTTGGAAGCCTTCTCCGGGAGGTACAGCGAGCCGGGCGTCCGCTCGTCCGGGAGCGCGAGCAGTGCTGTCAGCACCGTCGCCGCGTCGCCGGCGAAACGCCACAGCCATACCTCCGGCTCGAGGATGTCCTCCTCGGTGCCGGGCATGCGGGTCGCCACGACGTCGTCCTCCGCGTTGAGCCGGACGACGTCGACCACGTTGTCGTGGACTCGCACGCCGACCACGGCCATGACCTCGCCGTTCGCGTCGCACGGGTGCACGAACTGATACCCGCGGTGGATCAGTTCCCGAAGACCGCTTTCGATATCGGTGATCTCCGCGGTAATGGTGTCACCGGAGAACATCATCGAATTCGCCGTCCTTGGCACCCGCGAGGAACGCGGCCATCTCGGCCTGGGTGTAGATCAGTGCGGGTCCGGTCGGGAAGCGCGAGTTCCGCATCGCGATCTCGCCGGACGCGAGCGGAGCCACCTCGACGCAGTTGCCGATCGCGTTGCTGTAGCTCGCTTTGCGCCACTGCGCACCGGTAAGACGATCGGCCGGGATGCCGTTGTCGAACTGTTCAGCCATGGTCCCCACCTTCCCCGAAAAGCCTTCGGGCGATGCATCTGCATGTGCATTTGCCTGTGATCCAAAGTTAGCACGTGTGCCTGCAGCGGTAAATGCACGTGCAGAAGTTTTTGCAGAATTCGCGTGCAGTGAGAACTCAGCCGCCCTGCCGCCCCACTGGAGAGTGATGAACCGTGTTCCAAATGGCTCAGTAACTACTGTTCGTAGCCACATTTTCGGGTTGGCACAACGGCGAGTGACTCAGATTTCCGCGCGGCGCTTCAAGAGCATCTGGCGGCTGCGGTCCGGCGTCTCCGCGTCGACCGCGAGCATGTCCAGCGCCCGGCTGTACCGCTCGATCTCGTCGCGCTTGTCGATGTAGTGCGCGCCGGTCAGGTATTCGGTGTAGGCGATGTTCGGCAATTCCTCTTCCGCGAACCTCAGCAGCGAAAACGCGCTGTCGGCGGAGTAGCCGCTCCGGTCGAACGGGAGGATCTGAACCGAGATGTTCGGCTGCTGGATCATCTCCAGCAGGTGGTCGATCTGGCCCTTCAGGATCTCGCGGTCGCCGATCGGCCGGTGGAGCACCGACTCGTCGAGCACCAGCCACAACCGCGGCGCGTCCGGTCTGGACAGCATCTTCTGGCGCCGCATCCGCAGCGCGACCCGGCGACGGACCTGCTCGTCGACCATGTCCGGACGGCCGTGGCTCATGATCGCCCGCGCGTAGGCCTCGGTCTGCAGCAGACCCGTGACGTACAGCGGCTCCCAGACCTGGATCCGGGCCGCGGCTTCTTCGAGACCGACGAGGTCGTTGAACCAGCTCGGCATCAGGTCGCCGTAGCGGCGCCACCAGCCCGGCTCGTTCGACTCCTTGACCATGTCGAGGAACTGCTGCCGCTCCTCGGGATCGGTCATCCCGTACATGGTCAGCAGGTCGGCGACGTCGCGTTCCTTGAAACCGACGCGGCCCAGTTCGAGACGGCTGATCTTCGACTCGGACCCGCGAATGCTGTAGCCGGCCTCCTGGCGCGTGATCCCCGCGTCCTCACGCATCCGCCGCAGCTGTGAGCCGAGGATCATCCGCCGTGCGGTGGGACCCAGTGACTGCTCACCACCGGGTGGGGTGACCGCGTTCATCGACCGGGGACCTTTCGTACGCCAACACTCACCTGGGGATCGGATCCGACTACTCAAAGTACACGTTTGGCCCTCGACATGACAGGCATGGCTCGGTTTACCGGTCGCGTACGTGGTTCTACTCTACGTAGAGCCCGAGACTTCCAACACAGTTTTGTGAGGTTCAAGATGCCCGACGCCCCGCCCCGGACGGAACGAGTGCCTGTGGGTGTCGACCCGACCCGGGCCAGCATCGCCCGGGTGTACGACGCCTTCCTCCTCGGCAAGGACAACTACGAGATCGACCGGGAGGTGCTGCGCAAGGTCCAGCAGGCCGCTCCCGAGGCGCAGGACCTGGCGACCGAGAACCGCGGCTTCCTCATCCGCGCCTGCCGGTTCCTCGCCAGCCAGACGGGCATCACCCAGTTCCTCGACTGCGGCTCCGGCCTCCCGACCGCGGAGAACACCCACCAGGTCGTGCAGCGGATCAACCCGGAGATCAAGGTCGTCTACGTCGACAACGACCCGGTCGTCCTCGCGCACGGGCGCGCCCTGCTCGAAGAGAACGAGAACACCCACTTCGTCTCGGACGACATCTTCGAGCCGGAACGGATCATGGAGCACCCGGACATCCGGCGGCACATCGACTTCTCGCAGCCGATCGCGTTCCTGCAGCTCGGGACCCTGCACCACTACAACGGCCCGCACGACGAGCCCGCCAAGATCATGAAGAAGTACATCGACGCGCTGCCTTCCGGCTCCTACGTGGCGATTTCGCACTTCTCCGATCCCGAGGACGAGCTGTCCGAGACGGCCCGCAAGATGGAGGACTTCTTCCTGCACAGCCCGATGGGCTCCGGCACCTTCCGCACCAAGGCCGAGATCGAGGAGCTCTTCCACGACCTCGAGATGGTCGAGCCCGGCGTCACCCTGTGCGCCGACTGGTGGCCGGACGGCCCGCGGATCAAGGAGCTGAACACGGCTCAGCGGACGATCTCCGGTGGCGTCGGCCGCAAGAAGTAAGGCCGGTTCTTCCCCCGCGTGCGTGCGATGAAAGGCCCCTTCATCGCAAATTTTGCGATGAAGGGGCCTTTCATCGCACGCGGGACGGGGTTCAGAGGCGGACCAGCGGCAGCCAGCGAGCGAGGTCGGCCCGGCTCCCGGAAGCGGTGACCCGGCCCGATTCGACGGCGTCGGCCCAGCTCAGCAGCCCGGTCGCCAGTTCCAGCCACGTGCGCGGATCCGTTTCGACGACGTTCGGCGGCGTCCCGCGCGTATGCCGCAGTCCTTCGACACACTGCACCGCCGCGAACGGCGGCACCCGCACTTCGACACTCTTCCCCGGCGCGTCCGCGGCCAGCGTCCGCAGGCTCAGCCGCACCGCCGCGGCCAGCTCGGGACGGGCCGGATCCGGACCGGATCCGCTCAACCAGGTGGAAATCGCCGTGATCGCGGCACGTAACTCAGCGGGGTCGACCGAACGCGAAGAGGCCATGGGAGAACAGTAGAGTGAGCGCGAACAAACCTTCAGGCACCCGGAACGTGGGGATGGCGATGGCGCAGCGGGACGAGGCGGATCGGTCGGCGTCGAGCCTGGCGGGCAAGCGGAAACCGGCCAAGCCGAAGATCACCGACGAGATGCGCGCCAACGCCAAGGCCAATCCGAACAGCTGGCTGTACGTCATCGACGAGGCCTTCGACCCCGACGGCCCGGTCCCGTCCTGGGCGGTCGTCGGCGCGTACCCGGTGAACGGCGCGGGCGAGATCGTCGAGGACTTCCACCCGAACGACCGCTACCGGCCCTCGCCCAAGGCGCTCGGCTTCCCGGAGCCGCGTAACGAGCTCGAACAGATGCTGCAGCTGGTGCGCACGAACCACCGTCCGGTCGCCGACCTGCCGAAGGTCTTCCTCGACTCGACACTGTTCGTCTACGCCCTTTCCCCGGTGCAGCGCACGGTGATCGGCTTCCACAACACCGACGGCCGGGTGCTCGTACCCGCGTACACGGCCAAGTCGCTGGTCCCCGGCGAATGGCCACACGCCCGCGCGGTGCTGGGCCGCGACATGGTGCCGTTGCTCGCGGGGCATCCGGTGGCGATCAATCCGCACGACCGGCTCACCGCGATCGTCCCCTCGGAGCATCTCGCCAAAGCCCTTCTGGACGAGCGTCGTTAGGGCTCGCCTAACCCATTCGGCGCAATATATTCACGCTGAGAGCAACTCTTTCGGGTGATGTTCGAGTCGCTGATTCCCTTTCCGCGGGGGATCGTGGCGACGTGATGAGTCGCAGAGTGTGTTCGAAAGGCTGGGGGGCCGTCCTCGCGGCGGGGGTCTTGCTGATCGCGCAGACCCCCGCTTCGGCACAGCAAGCCGGGCCCCGATACGACGGGGCCGAGGAGCATTACGCCGGCTCGCAGATCGCTCTGCACGAAGGCGTCAACGCCGCGCCCGGACCGCTTTACGGCGGTGAGGGGCAGACCCTCGGTCACGACGTCAGCGGACATCAGGGCGACGTCGACTGGCCAGGAGCGGCCAAGACCGGGGCGAAGTTCGTCTACGTGAAGGCGACCGAGGGCACCGGGTTCGTCAATCCTCGGTTTCCCCAGCAGTACAACGGTTCCTACGGCGTCGGCCTGATCCGCGGGGCGTACCACTTCGCGCGTCCCGACATCTCGGACGGCGCCGCGCAGGCGCGTTACTTCGTCGATCACGGCGGCGGCTGGTCCGGCGACGGCAAGACGCTGCCGGGTGCGCTCGACATCGAGTACAACCCGTACGGCGAAACCTGTTATGGCAAGACTCCCGCGCAGATGGTCGCGTGGATGGCGTCGTTCGCCGAGACCTACCGGGGGCGGACCGGGCGGCATCCGACGATCTACACGTCGACGAGCTGGTGGAAGCGCTGCACCGGCAACAGCAACGCCTTCTGGCAGAACCCGCTGTGGCTCGCGCGCTACAACACGGAGATCGGCGAGCTTCCGGCCGCCTGGAAGGCCCAGACCATCTGGCAGTTTTCGGACAAGGGCAGCCTGCCCGGCGACCAGAACTGGTTCAACGGCACGGAAGATCACGTGCGTGCCCTATCGCTCGGCTGAGCCCACTCTCGTGGGTGTTACAAGATCACACAACACCATCAAGATGGAAATGAAAATCACCCACGTGTAGTACCAATTTCACGGAAGTTAGTGACAAACCCGACATCGTCGTCAACAATCGTGCCGGGACGACTACCTGCAGTTAGTCGTCCTCAGCGAGGGTTATCGTGAAGGGATTGTCGTATGCGCACTTCCCGAAGAATCGCCATCGCCGTCGGCTCCGCGCTGCTCCTGCTCGGCAGCACGGTCCAGGCATCGGCGACTCCGTCACCGGAGATCATGTCGATCGAACAGGATCTCCAGCAGAACGACCACACCATCGGATCGCAGATCCGGCGCGTGGAAGGGGACACCTCCACCCCGGAATCCAAGGCCAAGGCCGCTCGGCCGCAGCCTGAGGCCGGGGTGCTCGCCACCGTCGCGGGCATGGACGTCGCCAGCTATCAGCAGAACGTCGACTGGGCCTACTGGTGGGGACAAGGCAAGCGTTTCGTGTGGACGAAGGCCACCGAAGGCACCAGCTACAAGAACCCGTACTTCGCCCAGCAGTACAACGGTTCCTACAACCAGGGCTTCATCCGCGGCGCGTACCACTTCGCGCTGCCCAACGTCTCCGGCGGCGCCGCGCAGGCGGACTTCTTCATCAACAACGGCGGGGGCTGGTCCGGCGACGGCAAGACCCTGCCGGGCGCGCTCGACATGGAGTACAACCCGTACGGGGCCACCTGTTACGGCTTGAGCCAGGCGTCCATGGGGGCATGGATCCGGGCGTTCCACGATCGCTACAAGGCGCGCACCGGCCGCTGGCCCGTCATCTACACCTCGACGAGCTGGTGGAGCACGTGCGTCGGAACGACGCAGAACTTCGGTGGCACGGTCCCGCTGTGGGTCGCGCGCTACGCCTCCACCGTGGGCTCCCTGCCCTACGGCTGGGGCTTCTACACCGTGTGGCAGTACACCTCGAGCCCGCTCGACCAGAACACCTTCAACGGCGCCTACGACCGCTTGCAGGCACTGGCCAACGGCTGAGCTGCGCATTTCGTGAAGAAGCGGCTCCCGGCCTCGCCGGGAGCCGCTTTCGCGGTCGAGGTACCTTCCGAGCAGAATGCCCCTGAACTCCTGGCACGGGCGGATCCGGAACCAGCGCTGACCGCCGGTCGTCTGATCTCCAGCCTCAGGCCCCAGCACGGAAGGCGAGACCGATGACCTACCCACCCCAGCCAGGCCAGCCCTACGGCCAAGACCCACAGGGACAACAGCCCGGCGGCTACCCGCAGCAGGGTGGATGGGATCAGACTCAGCAGTACGGTCAACCGCAGGGCTGGGATCCGAACCAGCAGTATCAGCAGCAGCCCCAGCAGGGTTGGGACCAGACCCAGCAGTACCCGCAACAGCCCCAGCAGGGCTGGGATCCGAACGCGCAGCAGCAGGGTTGGGACCCGAACAACCCCGGCTACCCGCAGGGTTACGGCGGCCCGCCCGCGCCGCCACCGAAGAGCAAGACCGGCCTGATCATCGGGATCGTGATCGGCGTCGTCGTGCTGATCGCCTTCGGTGTCACCGGTTTCGTCGCGCCGGGTTTCCTGCTCGGCAAGGACGAAGGGAACAACACGGCCGCGCCGCCGCCCGCGTCGTCGTCCGAGCAGGCGCCGCCCTCCGCGCCGAAGAGCAGCCCGAAGTCGAGTGCGCCCAAGAGCAGCCCGAAGAGCAGCGAAAGCGGTGGCACCGGTTCCGAAGGCAACCCGAAGGGCGTCCAAAACCTCAAGGACTTCTTCGCCAAGGTGAGCGCCGGTGACAAGGCGGGCGCGCTGTCGCTGGTCTGCGCGGACATGAAGGAGTCCATGGGCAACTCGATCGACATCATGGCCCCGGCGCCGGCGCAGCTGGAGATCACCTCCACTTCCGGCATCGGTGACGGCTTCGTCAACGGCGACATCGAAGGCACGGTGAAGGGCAAGAAGGTGAGCGGGTCGGGGATCTCCACGGACGACAACCCGGACAAGTCCTTCTGTGTCCGCAACTTCTTCGTAATCTGAGCAGATGAAGCGGCTGCTTCGCTCTCCGCTGCTCTGGACGTTCGTCGTCTCCCTCGTGCTGCTGCTCGCCGTCGGCGGCTGGTTGCTGACCGACCCGGCGACCAGCCGCAGCGAGGCGCTGAAGACCGGCGGTATCGCCGGTGGCGCCGTCGTCGCGCTCTACGCGTTGTGGCTCAACGACCGGCGCCGCCGCGTCGAGGAGCGGCGGCAGGAGATCGAGCGCCAGCGGCAGGAACTGGAACTTCGGCGGGCCGACCAGGACCGGGACCGGATCTCGGACGAGCGGTTCGCGAAGGCCGTCGAGCTACTCGGGCACGACGCCGACCAGGTGCGGGTGGGGGCCCTGCACGCGTTGGCGGGACTGGCCCGCGGACGGGCGATCTACACGCAGACCGTGCTGGACATCCTGTGCTCGTACCTGCGGCGGCCGTTCAAGCATCCGCGGTACGCGGACACGGCGAAACTGCCGGGGAACACTCCTCCCAAGGAAGGCGAGGTGGCGGAGGACCAGGAACTCCAGGTGCGGCAGACCGCGCAACGGCTCATCGGCGAGCTGTTGCCCTCGGCGGATTCCGAGGGCACGCGCGGGTACGACCTCGACCTGACCGGCGCGGTGCTGGAGTACCTCGATCTGTCGGACCGGAAGATCGGCAAGCTGCTGCTCCGCTACGGCGGGCTGTACAACAGCACCAATCTGTCCGGCTGCGTGTTCCTGGGGCCGGTGTACCTGACCGGCGCGGGCACGAAGGAAGACAAACGCATCGGCTTCTTCCGTTGCCGTGGAGCCAAGTTCACCCAGCGAGCGTGGTTCAGCGGGGTGCAGTTCTCCGAGGACGTCGAGTTCGACGGCACGGTGTTCGCGGGCGAGACGTCCTTTAAGGACAGTGTCTTCGCGAAGAACGCCGTCTTCACCGAAGCCGAGTTCGCGAAGACACTGGATCTTCGCCGTGCGCGGTTCGAAGGCTTCAGCGACCTGAAGTTCCGCAAGGCACCGGATTCCGTGTCGCTGTACAACACGACCGTGGAACCGTCGAGGGACCACGAACTCCCGGCGGGCTGGGTCGTCGAGAACCTGCCCGACGGCCGTGCGCGGTTGACGGTGAAAGACGGATGAGGCGCCTGCTCCGGTCACCGCTGCTCTGGACGTTGCTGTCTTCGGTCGTGGTGCTGGTCGGCGTCACCGCCTGGTTGCTCACGGATCGCGCGACCAGCCGCGGTGACGCGCTGAAGACCGGCGCTCTCGCCGGTGGGGCGATCGCCGCGCTCTACGGACTTTGGCTCAACGACAGGCGAAGGCGGACAGAGGAGGACAGGCACGAGATCGAGCGCAGCCGGATCTCGGACGAACGCTTCGCCAAGTCGATCGAGCTGCTGGGCAACGAGGCCGACCAGGTCCGGGTCGGGGCGATGCACTCGCTGGCGGGCCTGGCCAGGACGCGGCCGGAATACCGGCAGACGGTGCTCGACGTGTTGTGCGCGTACCTGCGGCGGCCCTTCAACCATCCCAACTTCGACCGGGACATCAAGTGGGGCAAGGAAAGCCGAGCCGAGGCCGAGCGTGAACGGCTGGTCAGGCGCGCGGCGGAGCGGCTGATCCGCGACATCCTTCCCCACGCCGGGACCACCGGGCCGACGCTGTCGCTCAACCTGAGCGACGCCCGGCTCGACAAGCTGGGGTTGCTCGGCAGGCGGGTCGGCTGGTTCGGGGCGGATCGTTGCGAGGTGCTGACCTATCTCGACCTCACCGACGCTCAGCTGTCCGGGAAGTTCCTGCTCGAGAACGTGAAGATCCACGGCAAGCTCGAACTCACCGGGGCGAGGTTCGAACGAAGGGTGTCGATGGACAACCTGGTCGTCGAAGCGCCTGTCGACTTCACCGTGGCCACCTTCGCGGAGCCGCCGTCGCTGGAGGGCGCGAAGCTCCCGCCAGGTTCGAAGATGTCGTGAGTGATCGGGGCCGTTAGAACGACCCGGATCACTCACGACATCTTTTACCCGAAGAGTGCCGGAAGGGTCCGCTCCCAGGTCTCGCGAAGCTCGTCCAGGGTGAATTCGGTGATGTCCTGGAGTTCGAGCGAGCCCGACTCCGGATCCACCACACCGGTCTTGCGCCACGGCATCCCGCGCGCGGTCAGCATTTCGGTGAACCGCAGTTCCTCGGTGCGCGGCACGGCGACCAGCACCCGGCCCGCGGACTCGGAGAACAGCTGCACGAACGGGTCCTGCTCCACGTCGAGGAAGACGCGGGCACCGCACTGTCCGATGAGGACGGTCTCGACGAGCGTCTGGATCAGGCCGCCGTCGGAGATGTCGTGCGCGGCGGAGATCATGCCGTCGCGCGAACCGGCGATGAGGATGTCGGCGAGCAGCTTCTCGCGCGCCAGATCCACGCGAGGCGGGCGACCGCCGAGGTGGCCGTGCAGTTCGCGCGCCCAGGCGGAACCGTCCAGCTCGTCGTGGGTCTCACCCAGCAGCAGCAGGGTTTCCCCGGCCTCCGCGCCGATGCCGGTCGGGATGCGGCGGGTGACGTCGTCGATCACGCCGAGCACGCCGACCACCGGCGTCGGCAGGATGGCCACGTCACCGGTCTGGTTGAAGAAGCTGACGTTGCCGCCGGTGACCGGGATCCCGAGTTCGACGCAGCCGTCGGCCAGCCCGTGCACGGCCTGCTCGAACTGCCACATCACGCCCGGGTCGGTCGGCGCGCCGAAGTTCAGGCAGTCCGAGACCGCGACCGGCTTCGCGCCACTGGTGGCGACGTTGCGGTAGGCCTCGGCCAGCGCGAGCTTCGCGCCTTCGTACGGGTCGAGGAAGACGAACTTGCTGTTGCAGTCGGTCGAGACCGCGACACCGCGGCCGGTCGACTCGTCGATGCGGATGACACCGGAGTCCGACGGCTGCGCGAGCACGGTGTTGCCGCGCACGTAGCGGTCGTACTGGGAGGTCACCCATTCCTTCGACGCCTGGTTCGGCGACGAGATCAGCTTGAGGATGTCAGCGCGCAGTTCGTCCGGAGTGGACGGACGCGGCAGCTTCGCCGAGGTGTCCGCCTGCAGCGCGTCCTGTGTGGACGGGCGCTGGATCGGGCGGTCGTACACCGGGCCCTGGTGCGCCACGGTGTGCGCCGGGACGTCGACGACGATCTCGTCGTTCCAGGTGATCACGAGGTGCTCGCCGTCGGTGACCTCGCCGATGTCGGTGGCGATGACGTCCCACTTCTCGCAGACCTTCATGAACGCCTCGACGTTCTCCGGCGAGACGACCGCGCACATGCGCTCCTGCGACTCGCTGGACAGCACCTCCGCCGGGGTCATCCCGGTGGCCCGCAGCGGAACCCGGTCGAGGTAGATGTGCATGCCGCCGTCACCGGCCGCCGCGAGCTCCGACGTCGCGCAGGAGAGCCCGGCGCCACCGAGGTCCTGGATGCCGACGACGAGCTTCTGCGCGAACAGTTCGAGGCAGCACTCGATGAGCACCTTCTCGGTGAAGGGGTCGCCGACCTGGACGCTCGGCAGCTTCTTGCGGCCGCCCGAGGACTCGTCGCCGGAGAAGGTGTCGCTCGCGAGCACGGACACGCCGCCGATGCCGTCGAGACCGGTGCGCGCGCCGAACAGGATGATCTTGTTGCCCTTGCCGGAGGCGAAGGCGAGGTGCAGGTCCTCGACGCGCATCGCGCCGACGCACAGGGCGTTGACCAGCGGGTTGCCGGCGTAGCTCTCGTCGAACACGAGCTCGCCGCCGATGTTCGGCAGGCCGAGGCAGTTTCCGTAGCCGCCGACGCCGGCGACCACGCCGGGCAGCACGCGGCGGGTGTCGGGCGCGTCGGCCGGGCCGAAGCGCAGCGCGTCGGCCACGGCGAGCGGGCGCGCGCCCATCGCCATGATGTCGCGGACGATGCCGCCGACGCCGGTGGCGGCGCCCTGGTACGGCTCCACGTAGGACGGGTGGTTGTGGCTCTCGACCTTGAAGGTGACCGCCCAGCCCTCGCCGATGTCGACGACGCCCGCGTTCTCGCCGATGCCGGCGAGCATTTTCTCCTTCATCTCGGGCGTGGCGGTCTCACCGAAGTAGCGCAGGTGCTTCTTCGAGGACTTGTACGAGCAGTGCTCGCTCCACATCACCGAATACATCGCCAGTTCGGCGTCGGTCGGACGGCGGCCGAGGATCTCCCGGATCCGGGCGTACTCGTCGTCGGCGAGGCCGAGCTCGACATACGGCTGGGTCTGCTCCGGGGTCGCCTCGGCGCGTGCGGTGGTGTCGACGTCGGTGCTGGTCACGGTGTCCACATCAGGGTTCGCCACGGCGTTAAGAGTAGGCGAGCGGACAGGGCGGCTCGCGGTCGCCTACGCATAAATCATTCGCGCCGAGGGTAATGATCCGCTTACCGTCGACAATCGTGCTTTCCGCCACATACCCCCTTCCGCGACTGAGGCTGCCCGCCAAGCCGACCGCCTGGCGCTACCTGGTCACGATGATGCTCGCGCGGCCGGGACTGCTCGCCGTCTCGGCGATCAGTGGCGCGCTCTGGTCGCTGCCGATCGCGCTTCTGCCGGTCGCGATCGGCCGGGGCATCGACGCGATCGGCAGCGGTGACAGCGACTCCGTCTGGCTGTGGGGTCTCGCCGCGGCCGGACTCGGCATCGCGCAGACACTCGCGGGCACGGTGCAGCATTTCGCTTCCTACGGCTGCTGGATCCACGGTGCCGGGGTCACTCAGCGCCTGGCCACCGAACACGCCGCGAAGCTGGGCGTGAATCTGCGGGACACGACCACCACCGGGGACGTCGTCGCGATCACCACCAGCGACATCAACCCCATCGGCGACTCCTTCGAGGTGCTCGGCCGGGCCTTCGGTTCGCTGATCGCGTTCATCGTGTGCGCGACGGCGTTGCTGACGACGTCTCCGCTGCTCGGCGTGGTCGCGCTGATCGGTGTGCCGCTGGCGGTGGTGGGCATCGGACCGCTGCTGAAGCCGCTGGAAAAGCGCCAGACGAAACAGCGTGAGGAGAAGACCGAGGTCAACGCGCTCGCCGCGGACATCGTCTCCGGGCTGCGGATCCTTCGCGGCGTCGGCGGTGAGAAGCAGTTCCTCGACCGCTTCCGCCGCTCCAGCCAGCGAGTGCGGGCGGCCGGTGTCGAGGTGGGGCGCAGCGAGGCGTGGCTCGCGGCGGCGGAGGTCGCGCTGCCGGGGCTGGTCACGGTGGTCATCACCTGGCTGGGCGCGCAGCTGGCGATGAACGGCACCATCGGCATCGGGGAGCTGATCACGTTCTACGGCATCTCGGTGTTCTTGGTGATCCCGGTGACGACCGCGACCGAGTTCGCGGGCGTGCTGAGCGCCGCGCTGGTTTCGGCGCGGAAGGTGTGCAAACTGCTGTCCACCGAACGCACGCTCGCCGAACCGGAGAACCAGGTGCCGCTGCCGGAAGGCCCGCTGGACCTCTACGACGAGACGTCCGGGATCAAGGCCGAGGCAGGCAAGCTGACCGTCATCGACGTCGGAGCCGACGCCGAGGCGGTGGCTTCGCGGATGGCGCGGTTCACCGATCCGGATGAACCTGCCCTGGCGGGCGGGGTTCCGGTGAACCGGGTCACCCTCGCCGAACTGCGGCGACGGATCGTGTTCGCGCACAACCAGGACATCTGGTTCTCCGGGGTGCTGCGCGAGCAGGTCACCCCCGCCGAGCCCGGCGAGGTCGAGATCACCGAAGCGCTGTACGCGGCGGACGCCGACGACATCGTGGAGGCGCTGCCCAACGGCGTCGACGAGGTCATCGGCGAACGCGGGCGTGAGGTTTCCGGAGGTCAGCGGCAGCGGCTGAACCTGGCCCGCGCGCTGGCGACCGACGCCGATGTCCTGCTGCTCGACGAGCCGACCTCGGCCGTCGACGCGCACACCGAAGCTCGCATAACCGAACGCGTCGCGAAGCTGCGACGCGGCAAGACCACCGTCGTGTTCAGTCAGAGTCCTTTGTGGACTCATGTCGCCGACGTGGTCGTGAGTACGAAAGTGGTGGCCTGAAGACGGAGTCGCCGCGCCCGCCTTTGGCCGACCACCACCTCGGGGGTAAGGAAATGACAGCATGAAGAAGCTGCCGCTGGCAGACAGGAAAGACGTTCGACGTTGGATACGGGAGACCGCGCGCGACAACAAGCGTGAGTTCTCCGTGATGATCGGCCTGTTCTGCGTCGCGACCGCGATCGGCCTGGCCGGACCCCAACTGCTGGGCGCGCTGGTGGACGAGGTCGTGGAAGGTACGACGACCACCACCATCACCTGGCTCGCGATCGCGTTCGTGGTCGTGCTGGCGGCGCAGGCCTGGTTCAAGGGGCTGGCACGGCTGCGCGCACGGGTGTTCGGCGAGCGGATCCTGGCGCGCAACCGCGAGGAGTTCGTGGGCAACGCGCTGAACCTGCCGCTGGGCACGGTCGAAGCGGCGGGCACGGGAGACCTGCTCAGCCGCGCGACCACCGACGTCAGCCGGATCGACCACGCGGTGCGCTTCGGCGCGCCCGAGATCATGATCGCCGCCGTCACCGTGGTCTTCACCGTGGTGGCGATGGTGCTCACGTCACCGTTCCTCGCGCTGGGCCTGCTGGTCGCGCTGCCGCTGCTGGTGCCGGTGAACATCTGGTACCAGCGGCGGATTCCCGACGTGATGCGGCGGATGCTGGACCGCTGGGCCGAACTGCAGTCCACCACGCACGAAACCGCGGAGGGCGCGCGGACGGCCGAGGCGCTGAACCTGACCGGCCGCCGGATCCGCGCCGGACACGACGGCCTCGACGCGTCCATGCTGGGCGAGCGCAAGATCCGGGCGCTGCAGATGCGGTGGATCCCGTCGCTGGAGATCAGCTACGTACTGCCGGTGCCGGTGATGCTCGGCCTGGGGCTGCTCGCCTACTCGAACGGCTGGGAAGGGCTCGGCACCATCACCGCGATGCTGCTGTACTCGCAGGTCATGACGGGTCCGCTGAACGAGGCGCTGTTCTGGCTCGCGGACATGCAGGTCGCCGGGGCCTCGTTGCGGCGGCTGCTGGGTGTGAGACCGCCTTCGTCGGTTGCTGCGCGTTCGGAGGCTCCGCGCGGTCAGGACATCGAGGTCCGCGACGTCCGGTTCGGCTACAACGAAGGCCGCGAAGTGCTGCACGGGATCGACCTGCGGGTGCCCGCCGGCGAACGGCTGGCGATCGTCGGTCCATCGGGCGCCGGCAAGTCGACACTGGGACGGCTGCTGGCCGGGATGTCCGCGCCGACGTCGGGTTCGGTGCGGATCGGCGGGACCGAGGTGTCGACGCTGCCGGACGACGTCCTGCGCGGTGAGATCCTGCTGCTGACCCAGGAGCACCACGTGTTCTCGGGGACGCTGCGGGACAACCTCACGCTGCCCGCCGGTGACTGGACCGACGAGCGGCTGCTGGCCGCGCTGGACTCCGTCGGCGCTTCGGAGTGGGTGGCGAGCCTGCCGGGCGGGCTGGACACGCGGGTCGGGGCCGGTGCGGTCGCCGTGCCGGCGGCGATGGCGCAGCAGCTGGCGCTGGCGCGGGTGGTGCTGGCCGATCCGCACACGCTGGTGCTGGACGAGGCGACGTCACTGCTGGACACGGGTTCGGCGCGGGAGCTGGAGCGATCGCTGAGCGCGGTGCTCGAGGGGCGCACGGTGATCGCGATCGCGCACCGGCTGCATACGGCGGCCGCGGCGGACCGGGTCGCGGTCATCGAGGGCGGCCGGGTGACCGAGCTGGGTTCGCACGCGGAACTGCTGGCGGCGGGTGGGCCTTACGCGGCACTGGTGGCCGCCGCCTCCTGACGCATTTCGTCCTCTAAATGCGGTTTCACGCATTTAGAGGACGAAATGCGAGAGCTGTCAAGCGGAGACGAGAGCGTCCACGGCGCTGTAGAACATGCCGAGGCCGTCATCGGAAGGTCCGGTGAGGGCATCGATGGCGTGCTCCGGGTGCGGCATGAGACCGACGACGCGGCCGTTCTCACTGCGGATCCCGGCGATGTCGTTGCGCGAGCCGTTCGGGTTGCCGCCGACGTAGCGGAACACCACGCGGCCTTCGCCCTCCAGCTCGTCGAGCGTGGCCTGCTCGGCGACGAAGCAGCCGTCGATGTTCTTCATCGGGATGAGGATCTCGGCGTCCTTGTCGTACCGGGTGGTCCACGCGGTGTCGTTGTTCTCGACACGCAGCCACTGGTCACGGCAGATGAAGTGCAGGCCCGCGTTGCGGATCATCGCGCCCGGCAGCAGCCCGGCCTCGCACAGGATCTGGAAGCCGTTGCAGATGCCCAGCACCGGCATGCCCTTGTGGGCGGCCTCGATCACCGACGACATCACCGGCGCGAACCGCGCGATGACGCCGGCGCGCAGGTAGTCGCCGTAGGAGAAGCCACCGGGGACGACGACGGCGTCGACGCCCTTGAGGTCCTCGTCCGCGTGCCACAGCGGCACGGCTTCGGCGTCGGCGTAGCGGACCGCGCGGGCCGCGTCACCGTCGTCGAGCGTGCCGGGGAAGGTGATGACCCCGATCCGCGCGCTCACGCGTCGACCCGCTTGATGGTCCACTGCTCGATGACGGGGTTCGCGAGGAAGCCCTCGGCGATCTTTTCGAGGGTCGCATCGTCGACTGTGTCGTCGACCTCGATCTCGAAGTGCTTGCCCTGACGGATCTCGGTGATCCCGGTGAAGCCGAGACGACCGGCCGCACCGAGCGCGGCTTGGCCCTGCGGGTCGAGGATTTCGGGCTTGGGCATGACGTCGACAACGACTCGGGCCACGGCAGGCTGCTCCTTATTCACGCAGGTCGTGGGTACCGCCAGAGCCTACTTCACTACTGTTGCCGCATGACCTACGGGCAACCGCAGTACGGGTACCAGCAGCCGCCGAAGAAGTCGAAGACGTGGCTCTGGGTGACGCTCACGCTGGTCATCCTGCTGGCGGGCGGCGTCGCGTTCACCGGCTGGGTGACGCCCGGGTTCTTCAAGACCAAGCTCGACACCGAGTCGCGCGCGACGCCGGAGCAGCTGAGCCGGTCGTTCGTGAACGGCGTCGCCGAAGATCGCCTCAGCCGCCTGTGGTGCCCGGTCCGTTCGAAGCGGTCCTACACGTTCGAGCAGACCATGGCCGTCTCCGAGGGCGCACAACTGAGCACGCCCGCCCATCAGCGTGCGGAGCAGGAGTGGTCGGCCGCGTTCACCGCGTCGGACATGACCGTCGGGATCGCGATGATCCCCGGCGAAGGCGGCTGGTGCGTGCGCGACGCCAAGATCGGTGGTGAACCCGAGCCGCTGCGGAGCATCGAGACGAAGCCCGCGCCGCGCCCCGACGTCAAGACCGGCGAAGAGGCGGGGAACAAGTTCGTCGACGCGATCAACGAGCGCGACATCCCGGCCGCGTTGGCCGTGTTGTGCGGGAAGGTGCCCGACACGACCCGCGACGGCGTGCAGCAGATCATCCACGGCGAGGCTAGGTACACCGTCGAGAAGGCCGACGTGCTGACCACCGCCAAACAGACGGTCCTGCATCTCAGTGGTCTCGTCGACGGCGTCCGAAAACCAGGACGAGTCGAAACCGAGGACGACGCCGAGAGCGGCCCCTGCGTGGCCTCTTTTTCACCCGACTCCGATTGAGCTCGCCCCAATCCTTCGACTGGGGGATGCTCGGAGCGCGACGCTGAGCCAAGATGAGCTCATTGGCGGGACGCCAACACCGGGTGAGCAGCAGCTGGAGGCACCGTGGCCGATCAGGACTCGTTCGATTACGTCATCGTCGGCGCGGGCAGCGCGGGCTGCGTGCTGGCGAACCGGCTGAGTGACGATCCGTCGGCGCGGGTGCTGCTGCTCGAAGCGGGCGGCGAGGACGACGCCGACGAGATCCACATCCCCGCCGCGTTCCCCGGGCTGTTCAAGACGAAGTGGGATTGGAACTACGAAACGGTCGAGCAGAAGCACACCGGCAAGACCCTGTACTGGCCGCGCGGGAAGACACTCGGCGGCTGTTCCTCGATCAACGCGATGATCTACATCCGCGGCAACCGCGCGGACTACGACGGCTGGCGCGACGGGTACGGCGCCGAGGGCTGGGGTTTCGACGACGTCCTGCCGTATTTCAAGCGAGCCGAAGGAAACCAGCGGCTCGGCGGACCGCTGCACGGCACCGATGGGCCACTGAACGTCGAGGACCGGCGCTTCACCCACGAGCTTTCCCACGCCTGGGTGGATTCCGCGGTCGCGTGGGGCCTCAAGCGCACCGACGACTTCAACGGGGAATCGCAGGAAGGCGCCGGCGTCTACCAGGTGACGTGCAAGAAGGGCCGCCGCTGGTCGACGGCCGACGCGTACCTGCGGCCCGCGTTGTCCCGCCCGAACCTCACCGTGCGGACCCACGCGCAGGCGACCCGCGTCGTCTTCGAAGGAACCCGCGCGATCGGCGTGTCCTATTTGGACAAAGGTGTCGAGACGACGGTGCGCGCGTCCACCGAAGTCCTGCTCAGCGGCGGCGCGGTGAACTCGCCGCAACTGCTGATGCTTTCCGGCGTCGGCCCGGCGGAACACCTGCGGGAACACGGGATCGACGTGGTGGCCGCGCTTCCCGGCGTCGGCGACAATCTGCACGACCACCCGGCCTGCGGCATCATCTGGTCCACTCGAGGCACTACCGACCTCGTGGACGCGGCGACGCCGGGTGGCCTGGTGCGTTACCAGCTCACCAAACGCGGCCCGCTGACCTCGAACATCGGCGAAGCGGGCGCGTTCCTGCCCGCCGCGGACGGTGGTTCGCCACCGGACATGCAGATCCACGTCGCGCCGACGTTGTTCTACGACAACGGAATGCGCGAACCGACCGTGCCGGGCTTCACGTCGGCGGCGACGTTGGTGGAGGTCGCGAGCCGGGGACGGTTGCGGCTCAAGTCGTCGAATCCGTTGTGGAAGCCCGAAATCGACCCGGCCTACTACGCCGAGTCCGTGGACATGGAGAAAATGTTGGCCGGGCTGCGCGCCCTGGTGGAGATCGGGAAGTCCGGACCGCTGGCGCGATACCTCGACAAGCCGTTCCTGCCGGAGCGGCACGACCTGACCGACACGGAACTGGCCGACTACGTCCGCGAGAAGACGCAGACGCTGTATCACCCGGTGGGGACCTGTTCGATGGGGACGGGTGAGAACGCGGTCGTCGACCCCTCGCTGAAGGTGCGTGGGGTGGACGGACTGCGGGTGGTGGACGCGTCGGTGATGCCCGTCGTGCCGCGCGGGAACACGAACGCGCCGACGATCATGGTCGCGGAGAAGGCGGCGGACCTCATCCGGGGCGTGTGAGGGGTCCTTTCACGCTTCCGGCAAGCGCAATGAAGGGGCCTTTCATCGCAAATTTTGCGATGAAAGGCCCCTTCATTGCACGCGGGGGTTGACCGGACCGGCTCAGCGTTTCCCGTGCAGCACGGTGATCAGCTTCGCCACCAGGGCGTCGGTCTTTTCCTTGCGGGAGAACGAGGTCATCACGATCGGCGCGGTGAACCGTTGCCGTGCGACGGCCTTCGGCCGGGCGAACTCGCGCAGGCCTTCGGGGCCGTGGATCCGCCCGAAGCCCGAGTCGCCGACGCCACCGAAGGGCAGCGAAGCGATACCGGCGAAGGAAAGCGGCGCGTTGATCGCCGTCATGCCGGTGCGCAGGCGGGCGGCCAGTTCCGGGCCGCGCGACTTCGAGAACACCGTGGAACCGAGGCCGTACTTGGTGTCGTTGGCCTTCTCGACGGCCTCGTCCATGTCGCGCACCTTGGCGATGGTGACGGTCGGGCCGAACGTCTCCTCCTTGACCGCCGAGGAGTCCTCCGGCACGTCGACGAGCACCGTCGGCTGCACGTACCGGTCGCCGACCGCGTCGACGCCGCCGACGAGCGCCTTGCCGCCGCGTTCGATGGCGTCCGCGATGTGCCGCTTGATCACGGCGAGTTGCGAGGGCATCGTCACCGGGCCGTACTGCGCGGCCTCGTCCGAACCGGCCCGCACGTCCTTCGACTTCTCGACGACCTTCGCGACGAACTCGTCGTGTACGCGCTCGTGGACGTACACGCGCTCGACGCCGATGCAGGTCTGGCCGGAGTTGGAGAACGCGCCCCAGACGGTCGCGTCGGCGGCGGCTTCGAGGTCGGCGTCCGCGTCGACCAGGACCGCGTCCTTGCCGCCCGCCTCGATGATCACCGGCGTCAGGGTTTCGGCGGCCGCGGCCATGATCTTCTTGCCGGTGCCGGTCGAACCGGTGAAGGCGATCTTGTCGACGCCGGCGCCGACGAGCGAGGCGCCGGTCTCACCGAAGCCGGTGATCAGCTGCAGCACCGGCCACTCCGGGACCACCTCGTTGAAGGCGTCGACCAGCCACTTCCCGACGCCCGGGGTGTACTCGCTCGGCTTGAACACGACGGTGTTCCCGGCGGCGAGTGCGTAGGCGATGGAGCCGAGCGGAGTGAAGACCGGGTAGTTCCACGGGCCGATCACGCCCACGACGCCGAGCGGCTGGTACTCGACCGTCGCCACCTGGTTCGACATCATGAGCCCGGTCGCGCGACGCTGTTTGCCGAGCACCTTGCGCGCGTTCTTGCCCGCCCAAGCGATGTGCTCGATGGCGAGGACGCTCTCCAGCTGCGCGTCCGCGAGCGGCTTGCCGGTCTCGTCGCGGACGACCTGGCACAGCTGCGGCAGCCGCCGGGTGATGACGCCCTTCCAGCGGCGCAGCCGCTCGGCGCGACCGTCGAAACCGAGCCCGGACCACCATCCGGCGGCGTCCCTCGCGCGGGCGACGGTGGCGCGGACGTCCTCCCTGGTGTGCACCGGGTAAGTACCGACGACCTCGTCGGTCGCCGGGCTGAGGGAATCGAAGGTCTCCCCCACGCTGTGCGCGGTCGGCTTCGGCTGGACTGCGGTCATCGACTTCTCCCGTGTCTCGGCTCAAAGCCCAGGCTACGACGTTACTGACGGCGTGCCAATAGCTTGCCCGGGGCGTGCCACCAGCATCGCACAGGTGACGAGGGCCGCGAGGACACCGAACAGCGGCGCCAGCCGTACCGGCAGCACGCCGATCGCGAGCGACCCCAGCCCGAACCCCGACGCCTGCACGGTGAAGGCCAGCGAGAACCCTTCCGACCGGCGCTGTTCCGGCAGCAGCCGCTGCAGGTTGACCGACGAGACGGCCATCATCGGACCGGTGCAGAGCCCGATCAGCGCGACTCCGCCGAGCAACCCGGCCCAGCCGAGACCCGCCGACACCGCGATCCCGCCGACCACGAACCCGGCAAGGAACAGGCGCGGATCACCGACCTTCCCCCGCGCCGCGTACAGCGCGCTCCCGGCGATGCTGGCGGCGCACAGCACGACGATGACGAGCGCCGTCGTCGAATCGGGCGCGCCGAGCCGCTGGACCAGCGGCAACAGGCCGACCTCGACGGTCGACAGCAGCAAGCCGACGCTGAACAGCCCGAACAGCCAAGGAACGCAGGCGGCGACCGGGATCCGCTGCCGCTCGACCGTCCTTTGTGGAGCGTGAGCGACGGTCCGCCGCGGCACCAGAAGGGCCGCGAGCAGGGCGACGACGGCCATCGCGAGCACGGGGACGGCCGGGCCGGACGTCGCGAGGAGCGCCACCAGCAATGGTCCGCCGACGATGACGCCTTCGAGGATCATCGCGTCGACCGAAACCGCCCGGGGTAGCTCCTCGTCGGTCACGGTGACGGCCAGCAGCGACCGGAATCCGCCGTTGAGCCCGCCCGCGACCAGTCCCGGCGGGATCGCCAGCGCGAGCAGCACGAGATCCGGTGCCCCGGCGGAAGCGACCGCGGCCAGCAGGAACAGGCCGGCGGCGACCAGCGACAGCATCGCGGCGAGGCCGCGTGCGGGTCCGACGCGGTCGAGCAGGCGCCCCGTGGGCACGGCGCCGACCATTTCGGCGGCGACGAAGACGGCCATCATGACCCCGCCGAGCCGGTACGAACCGGTGGCCGCGGTGGTCAGCACGGTGAAGGCCAGCGGCGCCATCGTGGCGGGCAGCCGGTTCAGCTGCACCCCCAGCGACCAGCGCCAATACCCGGAATTACGAAGCAAGCTCATACCGCGAACACTGCCGAAAGCATCCTGGCGAGGACTACTGATTAGGGCATAGCCTAATCCGATGATCGAGCTGATCCTGACCACCGGGAGCGCCAACCGCGTCCGGTTCGGCATCTCCCCGCTCGACGAGACCATGGGCGCGATGCAGACCCTGCTCGGACGGCGCGGGCATCCGAGTCATCTGCCCTGGCTGCGCGGGGCCGCCGCGAAACTGCCGGAGCTGCCCATCGGCGACTTCGCCAAGGTGATGAGCGCGCGGCACTACATCACCGATTTCCTCAGCCCGCCACCGAGCGGCCCCGAGACCACCGCGTCCGCCCAACTCACCGAAATCCGCCGCACCGCACCGGAACAGGTCGCCCGTGAATTGTCCAAAGTAGACGCCGAGCTGAGCGGCCTCCCCGAAGACCCGGCCGAGGCCAGGGATCTGCTCGCCGAGCAGATGGAGATCGCCTGGACCGAACTGGTCGAACCGCACTGGCCGCGGATGCGCCGGTTCCTCGTCGCCGACATCGAGGAACGTTCGCGACGGTTGGCCGACGGCGGGATCGCGCTGGTGCTGGAGGACATTCACCCGCGGGTGCGGCTCGTCGACGACGTCCTGGTGATCGAGATGAAAGAACGCGGCCGGGTTCACCTCGATCGACGCGGGCTGTTGCTGATCCCCGGCGTCTTCGCGTGGCCGTCGGTCGGCGTGATCACGATGGAGCCGTGGCAGCCTTCGCTGCTGTACCCGGCTCGCGGCGTGGCCGAGCTGTGGTCGGACCCCGAACGCCCGTCCGACGCGCTCGCCGGAGTGCTCGGCCGCACCAAGGCCGCCCTGCTCACGACACTCAACGAGCCCGCGAGTACCACCGAGTTGGCGCGAAGACTGAGCTTCTCGGCACCGACGGTCTCACAGCATCTGACCGCGATGCGCGCGGCGGGGCTGCTCGACACCCGGCGCCGAGGGCGCGAAGTCCGCTACCTCCGCACGGAACTTGGCGACGCCCTGCTACGGGCATAGGCTGGAATTGACCGACCGTGAAGGAGAAACCATGCGTATTGTCCATTTTGGACACGCTTGCGTACTGCTGGAGACCGAGGGCGCACGGATCCTGATCGACCCCGGTGCCTTTTCGGCGGGTTTCGAGGGCGAGCGTGAGCTGGACGCCGTCCTGATCACCCACCAGCATTTCGACCATCTCGACGCCGACCGGCTGCCCGCGCTGCTGGAGGCGAATCCCGGCGCCCGGCTGATCGTGGACCCGGGCTCGGCCGAAGCCGCGGAGAAGCTCGGCGCGGAATTCCAGGTCGCGAACCCCGGCGACGCCTTCGGCATCGGGTCCAGCGGCATCAACGTCGTCGGTGGCGAGCACGCCGTGATCCACGACGAGATCCCGGTGATCCCGAACGTCGGCTACCTCGTCGACCACGGCGCGTTCTACCACCCCGGCGACTCGTTCTTCGTGCCGGAGCAGAAGATCGACATCCTCGGCCTGCCCACCGGTGCCCCGTGGCTCAAGGCGGGCGAAGCCGTGGACTACCTGCGCGCGGTCTCCCCGCGGCTCGCCGTGCCGATCCACGAAGCCGTGCTCGCGCGGCCGCAGATGCACTACGGCCTGTTCGCCAACCTCGCCCCGGAAGGCACCGAGGTGAAGGTCCTCGACCGGGGCGAGCCCGTGAAGCTCTAGCGGGTCGGTCGGTAGGCGAGTTTGCGCACCAGGATCTCCGCCGGGCCGCGATAGGACTTGCGGTGCATCAGGTACGCGACGACGACCGACAGCAGCCACACGCCGAGTCCGCAGGCCGCCGCCACGAACGTCGGGTTCTCGGCTTGGCCGCCGAGGCCGAGCATGAACGGGGGCGCGAGGATCAGCCAGGCCACCGACTGGAACAGGTAGGCGCTCAGTGTGCGTTGTCCGAGTGCGGAGATCGCGGTGACGACCACGCCGCGGTCGGCGGCCGCCCGCTTCCGGTCGAGCGCCATGCCGATGAGGCCGAACAGGCTGAGGTAGCCGATCGCGCCGAACAAACCGGCTCCCTCGTACATCGACTTGGCGAGCGCGGCGGTCTCGGCGTCGAGCTGGAGATAGTCGCCGGCGAAGAGGCCCATCGGCAGGGCGGCCGCGATGGCGATGCCGAAGCCGCCGAGCATCCCGGTCCACAGAAGCTTCCGGTTCTTTTCCGGCTCCTCCAGGACGCGTTTCTTCGCGGCCCACGCGCCGACCCAGACGAAGAGGATCGACGACAGCAGAACCGCCGTGGTGACCGGCCATTCCGTCAGACGCTCGCGCACGGCGTCGCCGTAGGTCGGCGCGAGCGAGGACGGATCCTCACTGGACGGGACCGGCGCCCCACCCGCGGTGTTGCCGGTGCTCACCAGATACCTCAGCACGGCGAGGTAGCAGAAGCCGAAACCCAGGTACAGCAACGGAATGCGATAGAAGCCCGGGCCGCGCCGCAGGAGCAGCAGGGTGAACACCACGCCGATGACGCCATACGCGCCGAGCACGTCACCGGAGAAGAACAGCACCCCGTCGACAGCGCCGAAGACCAGTAGCCACGCGTGCCGTCGGAGCAACACGCCACGCGTGCTCGCCCACGGCTGTCCCAGTCCCTGCTGCCGGTTGGCGAACTGCACCATCCCGTAGCCGAGCATCATGCCGAACAGCGGCAGCGCGCACGCGTGCACGAACACGAACAACACCACGAAGTAAGGGCGTTCCAGGCCCTCCGGCGTCTGGTCGACTCCCGGCGTGTTCCCGAGAAAGATGCTCGCGGTATGCGCCAGCGCGACAAGCAGCAGCGCGAAACCCCTGGCCAGATCCGGTGCCAGCACTCGCTCACTGGTCGGCACTGACGTGATCGTTCCTGGACGCGCTGGTGTGGTTCGGATTGTGCTCGACACGACTTGCCCCTCAGTCTCCGGAAGTAATTCGTGTCCAACGTACACTAAATAATGTCCGACGGATACTAACTCTGGAGCAGGAGTTGCTCAGTGAGCGTCGATGAGGGCGGCTACGCCGTTGAGAACGACATTGAGGCCGAAGGCGAAGTCGTGGTCGTCGGCCTGTTCGGGTTCCACGCCGAAGCCGAAGGCCAGGAAGCCCGCCGCGTCGGGGAAACGCTCCGCGTCGATCAGCTCCGCGAGCCCCTTGCCGTAGGCCTGCTCGGCCTGTGCCTGGCTCAACCCGCTGTGCTTCCGGCCCTCGGCGAGCTGGATGGCCTGTGCGCACGCGAGGCGGACGTAGCCACCGACCAAGAGCAGGATCCCGCCCTTGGTGCCCCAGTCGAGACCGGTGTCGCGCAGCGTGCGCAGGATCGCGTCCATCCAGGCCACGGCGTGTGGGCCGGCGGGCGGACCGGAAAGCGGCAGCTCGACCAGCCACGGGTGACTCATCAGCACTTCGCGGTTGGCCTCGGCCAACGTCGTCAGCCCGGCCCGCCAGTCACCGGTGGACTCCAGCTCCGGTGGGTCGCCGATGGCGACGTCGGCCATCAGCTCCAGCAGCTCCGGCTTCGAGCCGATGTGGCGGTAGAGCGACATCTTGGTGACGCCCAGCTCCTTCGCCACGTTCGCCAGCGTCACGTTCGCGACGCCTTCGCGATCGGCGAGCGCCACCGCGGCCGCCACGACGCTGTCGATGTCGAGCACCGACGGCCGTCCGCGCGTCGGACGCTCCGATCGCCGCCAGAGCCGCATCAACGTTTCCGGTGCGTCGTCGGTCATCCCGTCAATCTAGTGCAGTGACGCGTGATACTTGCGCGCGCAACTACCGCATCTAGAGGACTGAACGCGGGCGCCGGAGCGACCCGTAGGTGGTCCCGAACGCGCGATTCTCCAGCGAGACGTCGACGGCGTCGAGGAACGCCTGCCGCAGTCCCGGGCGGGCGAGGTCGGCGGCGTCGATGCCGAGCCGCACCAGCCCACCGCGTCGTGCGGCCCTGGCGGCGGCCAGCACCAGCGCGAAGCACCGGACGGTCTCCGTCCGCTGCGACGGCCCGCCGAACTCCTGCACCCTGGCGCGCTGGACCTGGCCGGACACCAGATCCCGCACCGAGACCAGGTCCGCACACAGCGTGAACCCGTGCTCGCGCAGGGCCTGCACGGTGCCCTCCGACCCGATCCAGCGCGGTGGCGCGAATCCGTCGACGGCCATGCCGTTGGCGTCGAGCGCCGCCTTCGCCGCGATCAGCCGCAGCCGCGCCTCGTGCGCGGGAAGCGCCGCGAACTCGGCGCGTTTGCCCAGGTAGACGGCGCGATGGGTGGGCGGGATCCGGTGGTCGTAACCGTGCAGGAGGACGGAGTCGCCACGAGCGCGGCGGGTCCGTACCCACTCGGTCACCGGGCCCTCGCCGGTACGAGCGGCATAGAGCACGGACAACGGGACCTTGCGCCGGTCGAGTTCGGCCGCGAGGTCGGCACAGCGGTGCAACGTCCGGGTGGTCACACCGGACAGGGAAACCAGCAAATGTGCGTCCACGATGCCCATTGGGCCAGACCGGCCTTGCGCCGGACTGACGACCGAGTAAACGCCGCAGGTCAGCCATACGAGGATTGACCGGTCCGTTCACTCGGCCGGGGGAATCAGGCGGGCCAATCGTCCAGCGAACACCCGGTGATGCGCTCATACGCGTCGATGTACCTCGCCCGGGTGGCGGCGACGATCTCAGCGGGCAACGGCGGCGGCTCCGGTCTGTTCTTGCGATGCCAGCCGGACGCGGGACCGGTGAGCCAGTCACGCAGCGGCTGCTTGTCGAACGACGGCCGCGGACTGCCCGGTGCCCAGCCCCCGGCCGGCCAGTAGCGGGACGAATCCGGGGTGAGGACCTCGTCGGCGAGGACGAGGTTCCCCTCGCGGTCGACGCCGAACTCCAGCTTCGTGTCGGCGAGCAGGATGCCGCGTTCGGCGGCGAATTCCGCGCCTCGGCGATAGACCGCCAGCGTCGCTTCGCGGACTTCTTCCGCCCGTTTGCGGCCGAATTGCCCGACGACATCGGAAAAGGTGATGTTTTCGTCGTGCGAGCCGTGATCGGCCTTGGTCGCGGGGGTGAAAATGGGCTCGGGGAGCCGGGAGGATTCGGTCAGGCCGGGAGGAAGTTCGACGCCACAGACCGAGCCGTGCGCGCGATAATCGGCGAGGCCGGTACCGGTGAGGTAGCCGCGGGCCACGGCTTCGACCGGCAGCATCGCCAGCCGCCGCACCAGCAGCGCGCGGCCGCGGACCTCGGCGGGGATGCGTTCGTCGTCGTAGGAGACAAGGTGGTTGGGAAGGACATCGGAGAGCTGGGAGAACCAGAACACGCTCATCGCGGTGAGCACCCGCCCCTTGTCGGGGATGGGCGTGTTGAAGATGACGTCGTAGGCGGAGATCCTGTCGGAAGTGACGAGCAGCAGATGCTCGTCATCGACGGCGTAAAGCTCACGGACCTTGCCGGCGGCGATCTTCGGGTATTCGAGCGTCGTCACGGCTGCACCCTAGCGATCAAGGATGTTGGCTGATCATGCCGATCCACTGCGTCTCCTTCACGACCGACTACGGCTTGAGCGACGGTTTCGTGGCCGCTTGCCACGGTGTGATCGCGCGGATCGCACCCTCGGCGAGACTCATCGACGTGAGCCACGAGATCCCTCCGCAGCAGGTCAGGACCGGCGCCGAGGTGCTGGCGCAGACCGCGCCCTTCCTTCCGGACGCGGTGCATCTCGCCGTCGTCGACCCCGGAGTCGGCACCGCGCGACGCGGCGTCGTGGTCGTCGCCGGGCGCGGAATCCTCGTCGGCCCGGACAACGGACTTCTCCTCCCGGCGGCCGAAGCACTCGGCGGAGTGAAAGCGGCCTACGAATTGACCGCCCCGGAATACCGCCTTCCGGTCACGTCGTCGACCTTCCACGGACGCGACCTCTTCGCTCCCGCGGCGGCGCATCTCGCGCTCGGCGTCGCCCCCGAGGAGTTCGGGCCGCCCGTAGCCGACCTCGTGCGGCTGCCGGATCCGTTCGTCGCGGTGTTCCCCGGCAAGCTGGTCGCCGAAGTGCTCACGGTCGACCACTTCGGCAACGTCCAGCTGGCCGCGAGCCCAGCCGACCTCGAACTGGCCGGACTCTCCGGCCCGGTCTCGGTCAGCAGCGCCCGCGTGCTGGTGAAAGCGCTCGTCGGCGACACCTTCGGCACGGTGCCGCCGGGCGAGAACGTGCTCTACACCGATTCGGCCGGACGGCTCGCGGTCGCGGTGAACGGCGGCTCGGCCGCGTCGGTGCTCGGACTCGGGCCCGGTCAGGAGTGCACGATCACCTCGTCGCCGACGGCGAGCTGACCCGGCCGGGTCACCGCCATCTTGATCCCGAACGACACGCCGCCCTCGGGCTCGCGGCGGTAGTCCGCGAGCGACCGGATCGGTTCGGGCCCCGCCTTCCGGCCGGTCTCCTGGTCGACCATCGGCACCGTGCACCGGATGCAGACCTTGGCGTAGCCCAGCTCCACACCGCCCACGCTGAGCGAGCGGACTTCGTCCTCTCGATGCGGCTCCGGCCAGCCCGCGACGACGATGTTGGGCCGGAACCGGTCCATCGGCACGGCCTCGGCACCACGCGACGCGATCCGCTCGTTCAGACCGTCCAAAGAGGACTCCGACGTCAGCAGGATCGCGTGCGCGTCGGCGAACGCGGCGGTGCCCGGGATCTCACCGTTGGTGACGCGCTCGTGCTCGGGCGCGAGCCCGACGAACACCGACGGAAGGCCGAGGACCTCCGAGAACCAGTCGGCGGCCTCGGCACCCTGGTGGACGCCCTTGCCCTGCCAGGTGAACGTCGACGCCGGCTGCCGCGGCCCGTCCGTGACCGTCTCGACCAGCAGGTCTTCGACGCCGGGAGCGGCGAGCCGCAGGCGGGCGCCGCCGTCCAGGACGTCCGCCCGGATCGACGCCATCACCGGATGCTTCCGCTGGCTGCGGAACTCGCCTTCCGGTGACACGACCATCCAGGCACGGTCGAACTGGAGACCCGCCGGGGTGACGTCGGCCGTGTCGACCGACGTCCCCGCGCAGCCCTTGACCGGGTAATAGACCAACCTCGCCACTCTCGCCATAGCCGCAGGTTAACGAGTCGCCGTCGTCAAAGCACCTGTGACAGGAACCGCTGCAACCGTTCGCTGCGCGGAGAGTCGAAGATCGCATCCGGAGCGTCATGTTCGACGATCTTCCCGGCGTCCATGAACGCGACCTCGTCGGCGACGCTGCGCGCGAAGCCCATCTCGTGGGTGACCACGAGCAGGGTCAGCCCGCGCTCGGCCAGCCCCGCCATGAGGTCGAGGACGCCCTTGACCAGCTCCGGGTCGAGCGCGCTGGTCGCCTCGTCGAACAGCATGACCTCGGGCTCCATCGCGAGCGCCCGCGCGATCGCGACCCGCTGCTGCTGGCCGCCCGAAAGCGCACTCGGCCGGTACGGCGCCTTGTCGGCGAGGCCGACTTCGGCGAGGCGGGCGTGCGCGATCTCGGCCGCTTCCGCCTTGCCGAGCTTCCGCACACTGCGCAGCGGCAGCGTGATGTTGTCCAGCACACTGCGGTGCCCGAACAGGTTGAAGTGCTGGAACACCATCCCGACCCGCTGGCGCAACGCGTCCGGGTCGGTGGAGATGACGCTCTCGCCGCCGAGCAGCAGGTCACCGGAGTCCGGCTCCTGCAGGCGGTTCACACAGCGCAACAGCGTCGACTTGCCGGAACCGGACGGGCCGACGATGCAGGTCGTGCGGCCCTTCTCGACCTTGAGGTTCACGCCTTTCAGTACCTCGAGGGTGCCGAAGGAGACGTGGATGTCGCGGAGTTCGACGCTCGAAGAGCGCACGTCGGCGGGGATCGTCATGACATCGGCACCTTTCCGCTGGTCAGGAGTTCCGGCTCGTCGCCGTCGTCGTCGACCCGGACCTTCTTGCCGGTGCGCAGCTTCTTGTCGATGTAGTTGACCAAGTGGGTCAACGGCACGGTGATCAGCAGGTAGAAGAAACCGGCCGCGACCAGCGGCGACAGGTTCCCGGTGTTGGCCGCGAGGTCCTGCCCGATCCGGAACAGGTCACGCTGCTCGGCGAGGAAACCGAGGAAGTACACCAGGCTGGAGTCCTTGATCAGCGCGATGAACTGGTTCACCAGCGCGGGCAGCACCCGGCGCACCCCCTGGGGGATGACGACGAGCGTCATCGCCTTGGTATAGCTCATGCCCAGCGCGCGGCTGGCCTCCATCTGTCCTTTTTCGACACTCTGGATCCCGGCGCGGAAGATCTCGCCGATGTAGGCGGCCGCGATCAGGCTGAGCGCCAAAATGCCCAGCGGATAGGTGTTCCTGGCCATCGACGGGAAGAGGATCCCGCCGCCCTGTCCGATCACCAGGATGGTGAGGATCGCGGGCAGGCCGCGGAAGATGTCGGTGTACACCCTGGCCGGCCAGCGTAGCCACACCTTGCTGGACAGGCCCATGGTGGCCAGCAGCATGCCGAGCACGGTGCCGATGATCGCCGCGAACACCGACATGATCAGCGTGTTCAGCAGCCCGGTCTTGAGCAGATCCGGGAAGACCTCCCAAATGTAGTCCCAGTTCAGGAAGGTGTTGAGGAAGTCGTTCACTTACTTCTGCCCGGCCTTGAACTCCGCGGGCACCGGCGCGTTCGGTTCGAACCGCTGGTGCACCTTTTCCCAGGTCCCGTCGGCGATGACCGCCTTGAGCCCGGCGTTGATCTTGCCTGCCAGTTCGGTGTTGCCTTTCTTGACCGCGAAACCGTGCGGAATGGTCGTGGTGATCGCCTTGACCATCTTGAGTTTCGCGTCCGGGTTCTTCGCCGTGTAGTCCTCGGCGGTCGCCTGGTCGAACACCGCGCCGTCGATCGCGCCCGTCTTGAGCGCGGCGAGGGCGGCGGCGTCCTGCGGGAACCGGACGGCCTGCGCGGCGGGCGCGTTCGCCGACAGCCAGCTGTCGGACACCGTGCCCTGGACGACGCCGATTCGCTTACCGGCCAAGGTGTTCTCGTCGGTGATGTCGACACCCTCGCGGGTTTCGATGCCGAGCGACTGGTAGTTGTACGGCGCCGAGAAGTCGACCGTTTTGCGGCGTTCGTCGGTCTGGGAGATCCCGGAACTGCCGATGTCGAACTTACCGTTGGCGACCTGGCTCAGCAGGGCCGAGAACTCCGTGGAGACGAACTCGAGTTTCAGGTTCTGATGCGCGGCGATGGCCTTCAGCAACTCGTTGTCGAACCCGGTGAACACGCCGTTTTCCTGATAGGCGTTGGGTTTCGAGTCGCTGAGCGTGCCGACGCGCAGCGTGTCACCGCTCGCGCTTTCACCGCCGCCGCACGCCGCCAGCACCGCCATGAGGGCTGCGCTGACGACAGCGGCGAGTGACTTCTTCATCGTGATCCTCACGCCTTGAACTGATCGGGGACCGGCGCCGTCGGCAGGAACCGCTCGTGCAGTTTCACCCAGGTCCCGTCGGCGATGACCTGCTTCAGGCCCTCGTTGATCTTCGTCTGCAGTTCGGTGTTGCCCTTCTTCACCGCGAAGCCGTGCGGGACGTCGGTGGTGAAGGACTTGACGACCTTGAGCTTCACGTCGGTGCTGTCCTTGACGTTGGTCTCGGCGATCGCCTGGTCGAGGACGTAGGCGTCGACGGCGCCGCTCTTGAGCGCGGCCAGCGCCGGGGCGTACCCGGGGAAGCGCACGGCCTGCGCGTCCGGCACGGTCGAGGTCAGCCACTTGTCGCCGACGGTCGCCTGGATCACCGCGACCCGCTTGCCCGACAAGGCCTTCTCTTCGGTGATCGGCGAGCCGTCCTTGGTCTGGATGCTCATCACTTCGAAGTTGTACGGGCTGGAGAAGTCGACGTTCTTCTTGCGCTCGTCGGTCTGCGCGATGGCCGAACTGCCGATGTCGAACTGGTTGTTCGCGACCTGGCCCAGCAGCGAGGAGAAGTCCGTCGAAACGAACTCCAGCTTCAGGTTCTGTTTGGCGGCGATGGCCTTCAGCAGCTCGTTGTCGAAGCCGGTGAAGTTGCCGTTCTCGACATAGATGTTCGGCGGGGCGTCGCTCAGCGTCCCGACACGCAAGGTCTTTTCGGTGACGGCCTCACCGCCACCGCAGGCGGTGAGGACCGCGAGCAGTCCGGCGGCGAGTGTCGCGATCAAAGTTTTCTTCATGGTGTTCAGACCCCCTGGTTCTGCACAGGCAGGCCGGGGCCACCCTGCTCGAGTTCCTTCGGCAGCGGCTCGGTCTTGAAGAACTGAGCGTGCAGCCGGGCGACGGTGCCGTCGGCGACGGCCTTCGCGAGACCGTCGTTGAGCTTCTTCAGCAGTTCCTTGTTGTCCTTGCGGACGGCGAACGCGGACGGCGTGTCCTTGGTTTCGACGGTGTAGCCGAGCTCCAGCGGCACGCCCGGGTTCTGGTCGATGTACTTCTGGCCGATGTCCTTCGGCACGACCCAGCCGTCGAGGCTGCCCGCCTTCAGCTGCGCGAAACCGGCGTTGTAGTCGGGGAAGCGCACGACGTTGGCGCCAGGGACCTTGCCGCTGGCGAAATCGTCCTGCACCGACGCCTGCACGACGCCGAGCCGCTTGCCTGCGAACGCGGCGACGTCCTTGAGAGCCGCGCCCTTCTTGGTGAGGATCGTGGTGAACCCGGTGCTGTAGCCGTTGCTGAACGCGACGGTCTTCTTGCGGGCCTCGGTGGTGGAGATCGTGGAGCTGCCGATGTCGAACTTGTTGGTGGCGACGGCGGCCAGCAGACCGGCGAATTCGGTGCCGACGAACTCGACCTCGAAGCCCTCGCGCTTCGCGATGTCACGGAGCAGCTCGTTGTCGTAACCGGTGAAGGTGCCGTTCTCCAGGTAGATGGACGGCGGCGCGTCGGTCAGGGTGCCGACGCGCAGCTTCTGGCCACCGGTGGCGGTGTCACCGGAACCGCAGGCGGCGAGGGCGAGGGTGACCGCACCCGCCGTGACGACGGCGACGAATTTCGACAGCGTGGATCTCATCGCTTCTTCCGTGGGTTCGGCGCGCAAGGCGCGATACAAGCACGCCAGGCCTCAGGATGGGCGGCCTGGCGCTCCGGGTTCAGCGATCGAGATTAGGGAATTCGCCCGTTCGAGTAACTTCGTCTCAGTATTTGATATCGCGCGGCCGGGATCACGCTGCCAGGGCGCCCATCGTTGGACTTGCAGGTCACGAAAGCGTCAGGGGCGCCCTGCCATCGTGATCCCGGGGCCTGGCGGCCTAAAACGCGCGACTTCAAGGGATCAAGAGACCTTGGTCACCGGAGGCCTTGGTCACGTCAGAGAATCGGGGCTGGCGAGTAGACGGCGGCCTCCGGGAAGCGCTTGAGGACGTCCTCGACGCGCGACGCGATCGCGGCCACCTGACGCGGGGCGACACCGGTGAACGAGATCCGGTCGGCGAGCAGTTTGTCCAGCTCACCGCGGTCGAGCGGGATGCGCTCGTCGGCGGCGAGGCGGTCGAGGAGGTCGTTTTCCGCGAGCCCCTGCTCCCGCATGGCGAGCGCGACGCCGACGGCGTTCTCCTTGATCGCCTCGTGCGCGGTTTCCCGCCCCACCCCCGCGCGGATCGAGGCCATGAGCACCTTGGTGGTCGCGAGGAACGGCAGATAGCGATCGAGCTCACGGGAAATGACCGCCGAAAAGGCGCCGAACTCGGCCAGCACCGTGAGGAAGGTCTCCAGCAGACCGTCGAGCGCGAAGAACGCGTCCGGCAGCGCGACCCGGCGGACGACGGAATCGGAGACGTCGCCCTCGTTCCACTGGTCTCCGGCGAGCTCACCGATCATCGAGAGGTAGCCGCGCAGCACGACGGCGAGTCCGTTGACCCGCTCGCAGGACCGCGTGTTCATCTTGTGCGGCATGGCCGACGAGCCGACCTGGCCCGGCTTGAAGCCTTCGGTGACCAGTTCGTGGCCCGCCATCAAGCGGATCGTCTTCGCCAGGCTCGACGGAGCGGCCGCGAGCTGGACCACCGTGGACAGCACGTCGAAGTCGAGCGACCGCGGGTACACCTGGCCGACGCTGGTGAACACCCGCTCGAAGCCGAGGTGGGCCGCGACCCGCGACTCCAGTTCGTCCAAAGTGGACTCGTCACCGAGCAGGTCGAGCATGTCCTGCGCGGTGCCGACCGGCCCCTTGATCCCGCGCAGCGGGTAGCGGCCGATCAGGTCATCGAGCCGCTCGAACGCGACGAGCAGTTCGTCGGCGGCGGTGGCGAAGCGCTTGCCCAGCGTCGTCGCCTGCGCGGCGACGTTGTGGGAACGGCCTGCCATCACGGTGTCGGCGTGCTCCACCGCGATCGCGGCGAGCCTGGCCAGCACCGCGCCGACCCGGCTGCGCATCAGCTCCAGCGAACGCCGCACCTGCAGCTGCTCGACGTTCTCGGTGAGGTCACGCGACGTCATGCCCTTGTGCACGTGCTCGTGGCCGGCGAGCGCGTTGAACTCCTCGATCCGGGCCTTCACGTCGTGACGGGTGACCCGCTCGCGCGCGGCGATCGAGTCGAGGTCGACCTGCTCCAGCACGCGCTCGTAGTCGGCGACGACCCCGTCGGGCACCTCGACGCCGAGGTCGGCCTGTGCCCGGAGCACGGCGAGCCAGAGCTCGCGCTCCAGCACGACCTTGCGTTCCGGGGACCACAGTTCGACCAGCTCAGGCGAGGCGTAGCGGCCGGCGAGCACGTTGGGGATGCGGGGCTTTTCCGTCACGCGGCCAGCCTAACCCGCCGCATTCAGTCCTCTGAACGCGCTCGTCCCCACCCCGCGCCCCGCGTTTCGTCCTCTGAATGCGGTGGTTCGTATCGCCAACTACCGCATTCAGAGGACGAAACGCATGACGGGGCTAGGCGAGGGCGGCTTGCAGCATGCGGGCGGCGGCGGACCGAGGCTCCGGGTCGACCTCGATCAGGGCGTTGACGACGGCGCCGTCGACAAGGGCGACCAGCCGCTCCAGTTCGGCGCTGTCCACCGGAGTGCCGGAGCGCGCGAAGATCTCGTGGAGCAGCTCGTACAGCTGCGCGGACAGCGTCCGCATCAGGGGCCGCAAATACGGACGGCGGCCGGTGCCGACCAGGCGTTCGTAGCGCAGGAGGACGGCCTCCGCGTCGGCCTCGCGATCCGGGCGGATCGGGCCAAGCAGCATGTCCAGCACCAGGTCGACAGTGGCTTCGACACCGCGATTGCGGGTCGCCAGTTCTTCGAGCCGGTTCCGCCCCGTCGCCAGCTCCTGGTTCGAGTGGTGTTCGACAGCGGCGGTGACGAGTTCTTCGAGCGAATCGAAGTAGTACGTCGTCGAGGCCAATGGCAAGCCCGCCCGTTCGGCCACCGCGCGATGCCGCACGGCGTCGAAGCCGCCCTCGGCCAGCAGTGACGCGGCGGCCTCGATGAGCTCGGCGCGCCGTCGCTCACCCTTCGGCGTTGTCGCTGCGGCAGTCATGACGGGCTATTTTGCCAGGCCTCTTCAGTACAGGTGTGCTCAGTAGCGGGCGGCGAGCGCACCGGCGAACCGGTCGACGTCCGCCTCTCCGAACACCGGCCCGCCCGAGCCGTCGCCGAGGCTCACCACGACCACCAGCGATCCCTTGACGGTGGTCCGCTCGGCACCGGACGCCCCGGCGGGCAAAGTCGGCGGAGCCGCGCCCGCCGGGAAGACCGCGGCGGAAACCGTGCCGCCCGGCACCTGGAACCCCGCGGACCTGGCTCCCGTCGTACAGATGTCGCCGGGCGTCGACTTGGCGACATCCACGGGGACCGGGAGCTCGCCAGCGAGGGCGGTGGCGAGCTCCCGATCCACCTGGTCGCACCCGTAGGTGCCTTCGGCCGACATCTGGCCGGTCTTCTCCGGCCCGCTGCCCCCCTGCTGAGGCGGCGGGTTGGAGAAGTTCGAGGCCTCCCCGTCGAGAGGACGTGCGGAAGCCGCTTCGGGTTGCCCGGCGGAAGCGGCCTCGTTGTCGGACTTCACCGCTGTCGGCGAACCGAAGTCGACGTCGCCGAGCACGCCGAACATGCCCACTCCGCCCAAGACCAAAACCAGTGCACTACAGGCCACCGCGATACCGTTGCGGCGCCGTGCAGTGGCGCGTTCGGCGGCGCGGACGACGTCGGCGGCGTCGAAGCTCGGCGGCGGCGCGTCACCGGGGGCGTCACGGAACAACGCCTTCAGCTCATTCTCGTCCATCCCGTGCCACCTCCTCCTTCTCCATGACCTGCCTGAGGTTCGCCAGCCCCCGCGCGGTCTGGCTCTTCACGTTCCCTTCGCTGCAGCCGAGCGCCTTCGCCGCCGCACCGACGTCCAGCCCCTCGAAGAACCGGAGCACCAGCACGGCCCGCTGCTTCGGGGGCACCTCTCGCAACGCGGCCAGCAGGTCTTCCCTGGTGACGACCTGTTCACCGAGGTCGAAACCGTCCTGCGGCGGTTCGGGCAGCTCTTCGGTCTGCCACTCCCGCCGCCACGGCCGCCTCGATTCGTCGATGGCCGCCCTGACCAGCGTCTTCCGCACATAGGCGTCGGTCGCCGCCCGTTCCCTGATCTTCTTCCACCTCCGGTGCAGCGCGACGAACGCCGTCTGCGCGAGATCGTCCGCGCGATGCCAGTCACCGCAAAGCATGTACGCGGTCCTGCGCACGGAGTCCCGCTTCGCGGCGAAGTACTCCGCGAACTCTTGTTCGTCGCGCTGGTTCACGCGGTTGTTGTCTCCGCTCTTGCCTCGTCGGTGGATAGGACGGAACCGGGGGCGTCCACGGTTGCATGAGCGGGCGTGGCGGACCAGCCGGGAGGAGGTTACTGGCGGACCGGACGATGTGATGTGATCGTACCGTGACCTTGAGCCCCGACTCGTTGATCGATTTCCGCTCCGACACCGTCACCCGGCCGGACAGCGTCATGCGCGAGGCCATGGCGAAAGCCGAGGTCGGCGACAACGTCCTCGACGGAGATCCGACCACCGCCGCCCTCGAACAGCGTGCCGCGAAACTCCTCGGCATGCCCGCCGCGCTCTGGACCCCGAGCGGGACCATGGCGAACCTGATCGCGCTGAGCCTCCATCTCCAGCGCGGTGACCGCTTCCTCGCGCCGCGCGGCTCGCACGTGATCACCGACGAGCTCGGCTCGGCCGCCTGGCTGGCGGGTGGCATGGCGGATCCGCTGGAGCACGACGCCGGGCCCGGACGGCCGACGCCGGACACGCTCTCGGCCGCGATCGGCACCCCCATCGGGCCGTACTACTCGCTGCGCACCACGCTGTTGTGCCTGGAGAACACGCACAACTCGGCGGGCGGCGCGGTCACCCCGCCGGATGAGCACGCCCAGCTGCTCGCGGTGGCGAAGCAGGCCGGGCTCACCGTGCACCTCGACGGCGCCCGCCTCTGGCACGCGGCGGTCGCGCTGCGGGTCCCGCCCGCCGCGCTCACGGTCGGCGTCGACAGTGTTTCGGCCTGCTTCTCCAAGGGGCTCGGCGCGCCGGTCGGCTCGGTGCTGGCGGGCAGCGCGGAGTTCATCGAGCGGGCGCGGCGGATGCGCCAGATGCTCGGCGGCGGCGTCCGGCAGAGCGGGGTGCTGGCCGCGGCCTGTCTGGTCGCGCTGGACCGCATCGACGAACTGGCCGAAACGCACGAGAACGCGGCACGGCTCGCGGCCGGGCTCGCCGAACACGGCTGGGAGGTCAACGAGCCCGAGACCAACATCGTGCTGGCCGCCGCTCCCGATCTCCAAGGCCGCCTGAAGCTGCTGGACGGGCTCGGGATCCGCGTGCTGCCGACGGCGGGCCGGGTCCGGTTCGTGGTGCACCGGGACCTCTCGGCCGCCGACATCGAGGAAACCCTTCACCGCATCAGGACCGGGAGCTGACCGTGAACTGGATCGTCTTCGACTACGGCGACGTCATCAGCGAGCACACCGACGCGCTGCCGACCCTGGCCAAGGCCTTCGGCGTCGAAGTGGCCGAATTCGAGCCGCATTACTGGGCGGAGCGGATCCGGTACGACTCCGGCGGCACGGACCTCGAGTACTGGCAAAGCCTTGGCCGCGCGTTCGGCGTCGAGGTCGACCGGGCTTTCTCCGACGAGCTGACCCGGACCGACGTCACCGGCTGGTCGCACGTGGAACCGGCGGTGCTCGAACTGCTGGAAGGCCTGCACGAGGCGGGTGCCGCGCTCGCACTGCTCTCCAACGCGTCGTCGACCTTCGGACGCTGGGTACGCGAGCAGGACTGGGCGCGCCTCTTCCGGGTGACGCTCTTTTCCGGCGATGTCGGCTGCATGAAGCCCGACGCGAAAATCTACCGGATCCTGCTCGGCGAACTCGGCGCCGAGCCGGCCGACTGCCTGTTCTTCGACGATCGTCAGTCCAATGTGGACGGTGCGCGGGCGGTGGGGATGAAGGCGGAACGCTGGGTCGGCGTGACAACAGTGAAATACGCCTTCGGCTCTTCGGAGGAATAATTCACCCTCGTCGCTCATCCGCTTACGCGCGGTGAATCGGATGACCTAAGCTGGCTTTCGTCCCGAACCGAATTTCCACGGTAGGTGCCCATGCCAGGTCCAGTCGCCCGGCGTCCGATCGTGCCCGTCGATTTCGACCGGCCGAGCATCGCGCGAGTTTTCGACGCGCTTCTGGGCGGCCAGGACAACTACGAGGCCGACAGGGTGGTGCTGCGCCAGATCCTGGAGCTGGCCCCGGATGCGCAGGTCATGGCCAAGGAGGTCCGGCACTGGCTGGTGCGGACCGTGCGCTACCTGACCGACCGGGAGCGCGTCGAGCAGTTCCTCGATCTCGGTTCCGGCTTCCCGACCGGGGACAACACGCATCAGGTCGCGCAGCGGTACAACCCCGAGGCGCGGGTCGTCTACGTCGACCACGATCCGGTGGTATTGGCGCACGGCCGCGCACAACTCGCGGCGAACGACTTCGCGCATATGGCGGGTAACGACCTGACGGAACCGGCCGAGCTCCTCGAGGAACTCGCCAGTACCCACCGGCTGGATTTCGACCGTCCGATCGGGCTGATCCTGTGCGCGATCATCCACCACATCGCCGACATCGACGAAGCGCGGAAGATCGTCCGCGCCTATGTCGACGCGCTGGCCCCCGGCTCGTTCGTCGTGGTGCTGCACCAGCACAATCCGGCTGACGGCTCGGAAGCGGCCGATGTCGCGACGTCACTCGAAAAGCGCTTCACCGGCACCGGACTCGACACGTTCTTCCGCACGCGCGAGGAGATCGAGTCGCTCTTCGAGGGGCTCGACCTCGTCGACCCCGGGCTGACGTACCCGCATCTGTGGTGGCCGGACGGCCCGCGCTTCACCCCGCTTTCGCCCGTGAACTTCACGTCGCTCGGCGGGGTGGCGCGCAAACCCTAACGGCGGAGCTGTTTCGGGGTCCCCTTGCCCTTGATGGCGCCATACGCGGCCGTGCCGAGGAAGACCGCACCGCCGATGACGGCGATCCAAAAGACGGCCTTCACCAGGAAACCGAGCACGGACCCGAGCACCATGAAGGCCACCCAAGCCAGAATCAGCCCGCCGACGATCTTCCAGAACATGGCATCCTCCGATTGCCTCACCTCGCCCAAGCGGGCCCGGTGAGTCCAGGTTGTCAGGCAGAACTCGCGAGCGCCTTCGTTCTGCCCAACGTTCAGGGAGAATTCGGGGTTCCCCCTGACCTATGAGCGCTGACCTATGAGCGCTGACTTGTGAGCCAGTCGCCGAGCCTGCGGACGCCCTCGTCGATGTCCTCGCGCGAACCCGCGAACGAGAACCGCACGAACCGGCCCCCGTCGACGGGGTCGAAGTCGATGCCGGGAGCGATCGCGACGCCGGTGTCGGCGAGGATCCGCTGACACCAGCTGAGGCTGTCGTGCGTGTACTCGGAGACGTCGGCGTAGGCGTAGAAGGCGCCTTCGGCCGGCGCGAGCTTCTCGATGCCGATGCCCTTGAGACCGGCGAAGAGCGCGTCACGGTTGGCTCGGTAGCGCTCGACGTGGCCGTCGGCCTCCGCGTACGCCTCCGGGGTGAACGCGGCGATTGCGGCGTGCTGGGAGACCGCGGGCGGGCAGATGGTGAAGTTGCCGGTCAGGACGTCGATAGCGCGGTGCAGCCGCTGGGGCGCGAGCATCCAGCCGAGCCGCCAGCCGGTCATGGCGAAGTACTTCGAGAACGAACCGAGGACGAGTGCCTCCGTCCCGTACTGCCAGGCGCAGTCGAGCCCGGCGCCGTAGGAGATCCCGTGGTAGATCTCGTCGCTGATCAACTGCACGCCGTGTGACGCGCACCAGCCGCTGATCGCGGCGAGTTCACCCGGAGGAAGCACGGTGCCGGTGGGATTGCTCGGACTGGCCACGATGAGTCCCTTGATCGGACCCAGTTCGTCGAGCAGGCCGACCGTCGGCTGGAAGTTCGTCTCGGGTCCGGTCGCGAACTCGACGACCTCGCAGCCGAGCACTTTCAGCAGGTTGCGGTAGGCCGGATAGCCGGGACGCGCCATCGCGACCCGGTCACCCGGCTCGAAGGCGCTCAGGAACGACAACAGGAACCCGCCGGAGGAGCCGGTCGTCATGATGACGTCCTGCGGGCTCACGTCGACCGAGTAGGTGCGGTGGTAGTGCGCCGCCACGGCCTCGCGCAGTTCGAGAATGCCGAGTTGTTCGGTGTAGCCGAGGGTGTGGTCCTTCAGTGCCCGCTGGGCGGCTTCAAGCACCGGCTGTGGTGCGGGCGCGGACGGCTGGCCCGCGACCAGCGGGACCAGGTCGCCGTGGCTGCGCTGCCGTGCCTGCGCGGCCGAAAGGACGTCCATGACATGGAACGGCGGGACGTCGGAACGAGCGGCGGGACCGGGAAAGGACATGGAGTGAGGCTAACCCGCCCTCGCGAGGAGAACCGCGAAGCCGTCGAGGAGACGCTGAAGGCCGAACTCGAAGAGCGTGTCGAGGTCGAAGTCGAACGGGGCACGCATGACGACGCTGGTGAAGTTGGGGAACCGGCCGCCGGAGACCAGGTCCCAGAGGATCGGCTCGTGCTCGGCGAGCCAGTCGTCGGCCGTGCGCGCGGTGCCGGATTCGGACTCCGCTTCGGCCTCGAAATTGAGGGCCGTGCCGCGGACGTGGTTGAAGATCGTGATGTGCGCGTACATGATCGTCGACGACGGCAGGCCGTGGCCGTCGAGCGCGCGGGTGGCCCAGTCGGCGTGATGGAGCAGGTTCGGCAGCGGCTGCGGACGGGTGACCGAAAGTGCCTGCGCGAGCCAAGGATGACGGCGGAACAACGCCCATTGGGCCCTGGCCATCAGTTCCAGTTGCGCCCGCCAGCCGGACGGCGGATCGGGCGGGAAACGGACTTCGCCGAGCGCGACGTCGGCCATCTCCAGGATCAGGTCGTCCTTCGCGGAGACATGGCGATAAAGCGCCATCGTCGCGACACCCAGGCCGGACGCGACGCGGCGCATGGAGAGCGCGCGGATGCCCTCGGCGTCGGCGATCCGGATCGCGGCCCTGACCACTCGCTCGCGTGAGAGCTCCGCTTCGGTCCTCGGCGCGGCTTTCGGAGCACGGCTCGCGACGACCGTGCCGGTGCCGGGTTTGGCGATGACCAGGCCGTCGCGTTTGAGCGTGGCGAGCACCTTTGTCGCGGTGGCCATCGCGACCCCCCATTCGGCGATGATCTGCCGCGTCGACGGGATCTTCTGGCCCTCGCGCAGCTCGCCGGTGACGATCCGGCGCCGGATCTCGGCGGCGATCCGCAGGTAGGGCGGATCGGTCATGGTCGGCTCCTTGCCATAGTGCGCTTCACTCGCCCCGCGTCCCATTGCGGCCGATGCACTAGCCCTAGTGCACTAGTTCATCAAAGCTTTTATCTGCTTTTTTACTGGAGATCTGTCGGGGCGCTCATACGTTGTACGCAGTGCTTCAAAACAGCGTACACAGGGCAGCTGACATGCAGCAGGTACTGATTTCGGGGGCGGGGATCGCCGGGACGACGCTGGCGTACTGGCTGCGGCGACACGGCTTCGCGCCGACAGTCGTCGAACGGGCGCCCGCGCCGCGCGTCGGCGGACACGCCGTCGACATCCGCGGCACGGCACTCGGCGTCGTCGAACGGATGGGGGTGCTCGGGCGGCTCCGGGAACTGAGCACGGACATGCGCGGGATGTCGTTCGTGAACGCGGCCGGGAAGACACTGGTGAAGGTCACCGAGCACACGCTGACCGGCGGGCTCACCGACAGCGACGACGTCGAGATCCTGCGGGACGATCTGACCGACGTACTGGCTTCAGTCGCACAGGAAGGCGTCGAGTACGTCTATGGCGACTGGATCACCGGAATCGCACAGCGTCCCGACGGAGTGCGGGTCGCCTTCGCCAACGGCGAGGCGCGGCACTTCGATCTCGTGATCGGTGCGGACGGGCAGCACTCCACCGTGCGTTCACTGGTTTTCGGTGCGGAGAAAGAGTTCTCACACCATCTGGATACTTATCTGGCGGTGTTCACCGTGCCGAATTTCCTCGAACTGGATCACTGGCAGACCTTCCACATGACGCCAGGGAAACTGGCCGGTCTCTACAGCGCCCGGGGGAACACGGAGGCGCGTGCGATGCTCGGCTTCCAGTCTCCGGAACTCGATTTCGACCGGCATGACCTCGACCAGCAACGAAAACTCCTCGCCGACCGGTTTCTCGGCCAGGGCTGGGAAGTGCCGCGACTGGTACGGGAAATGGCTTCGAGCGAGCTGTACTTCGATTCGATGACGCAGATCCGGATGGACCGGTTTTCCGACGGGCGAGTCGCTTTGGTCGGCGACGCGGGATACGGGCCTTCGCCACTTTCGGGACAGGGCACGAGTTTGGGTTTGGTCGGGGCTTACGTGCTGGCGGGTTCACTTGCTGTCCGCGGTGATCATCACGCAGCTTTTGCCGAGTACGAAAGGGAAATGCGGCCCTTCGTGCTGCGCAACCAGGCGCTGGCTTCGTTGAACCAGAAGAAGCAGACGCGGTTCGCGCAGTGGAAGCAGATCCAGTCGATGCGAATGCTGCCGCACCTGCCGTTCCGGGACCGGGTGATGAAGGCGGTGATGCGGCCGTTGACGGAGGCGTCGAACGCGTTGGTACTGAAGGAATACTGAGGGCGCGGCACGTGGTCCGGGGCCGCTGGGCCGGAAGTCCGTGAAGGGCTCCTTCCCTACCCTGAGAGTAAGGAAGGAGGCCTTCAGGGCGCTCGGTTCAGTAGCCCTGGTAGCCGCCACCACCGGCCATGGACTTCAGCCCCGGGTGACCGTCGAACCCGCCGTACCGCGAGAACGTGTACCGCACCCCCGCGATGATGTTGTCGACCGGGTTGTAGATGTCGTCGTGCCCGGGCAGCTTGTGCGCGTTGAAGGTCGGGTCGATGCACTGCATCAGCCCCTTGGACGGCGTGCCCTTCGCCGCGTTGGAGTCCCAGTTGTTGATGGCGTTGGGGTTACCGCCGGACTCCTTCTCGATGATCGTCCAGATCTTCTGGATATCCGCCTCGGTCACCGGGATCCCGTTGGCCTGCAGGATCTTGATGGCCTCCTGGATCCACTGCTGGACATTGCCGGGCGGCGTCGTCGACGGCGGACCGCCGCTCGGCCCGAGGCCGCCGCCCCCACCGCCACCGCCGCCGCCTCCTCCACCGCCACCGCCGGTGTGGAGACCGCCAGTGCGTTTGGGGACGCTGCCGTCCTTGCCGGGCATCGGGACCTTCGAGTAGCCGCCGCCCTCGATGTCCTTCTTCATCAACTGCTGCGACTTGCTGATCAACCCGTCGGCCTGGGTCAGCAACCCGGTCATGGTTTCGGCCGCCGAGGCGGCCGTCTTCTGATTGGCGGCATTCGCCGCCGTGATGATCTGTTCCGCGGTCGGGTTCGGCGGCTGAACCTTTTTGTCCGGGTTCGCCGCTTCAGCCGCTTGGTTACGAGCCGCCGCGACCTTCGGGGTCTCCGTGTCGATGCACTTCTGAATGGTGGACTGCGCCGTCTTGGCGGCGTCGTCGATCTTGCCTTTGATGTCGCTCAGCTGGACCTGGAGTTCGCCCAGATCCTTGCTGATCTCCTCCAGGTGCCCCTTGACGCGGTCACCGGCGGAGGTGATCTGCTTGACGTAGTCGAAGAAGGCGTCGGCGGCGGGGCCTTTCCAGACACCGCCGTTCAAGGCGTCGGTCGACGACTTCAGCGCGGCACTGTGGTCACCTGCCTGCGACGCGGCGGCATGGAACTGATCCGCGGCCTTCTGGATGGCTTCCGGCTTGATGCCTTCGACCTGTTTGGCCTTCTCGGTGACTTGTGACCAGTTCGGCGGGAAATCGATATCGCCCACTACGCCCCCTAGGAATCAGGCCCCCCGGGGCCGATTTTCGCGTGCTCACTGCTTGCCGTGCTCGTGCAGCTTGAGGTTGTCGACGTGTACGGCTTCAGTCTCCTGAATCAGCCCTGCGGCCTTTCGCAGCACGAAGGCGGTGGCCTCCATCAGCTTTCCGGCGGAATCGAACTCGTTGTGCACGCCGTCCTTGAAGGAGCCCACGGCGCCGTGAACGTCACCCGAGCCACCCATCGTGCCGAACGGGCTTTCCTTCTCATCGTCGACGCCGGTGACCTGCTTCTTGCTCTTCTCGAACTCGTCCTTGAGCCGCTCCACCTGACCGGCGGCGATCCCCATCGACTCCGGGTCGTACACAGGCACGGTTCGTCATCCCCTTCAGCGCAACACGGAAACTTGTGTCCGCCCGATCAGACGCGCTGCCGACCAGGACGGTTCCCGCGCATACTGTAGGACCTCGACAGCGGGCCGTGTGCGCTTCCACGCCGACTTCCACCCCGCGGGTCGGTCTCAGGCTCCCGACGGCGATTTGCCCGGCCGCCGTCTCCCTCGCACCGCCGCCGTACTCGACAGCCGAGCGTCGGTGATCCTCCGGCAGTTCGTCGGTGGGCGCGGGCATTACTGGGCGGCACTCGACGGAGCACTGACTCCCGATCAGGAGTCCGCTCTGGGATCCGGCGAAAACCCGTTCATCGAACGACCGGTCGTACGCGATCAGCCGTCGCGGCTCAGCGAACACGACGAGAAGCAGCTCGTCGACCTCGCGGCCGCGGCCGAGCTCACTCCCGGCCGGGTGTCACGACGGCTGACCACGCTGCTGTCGAACAGATCGGCACCCGGTGGAAGATGACCGCCTGACGAGCCCGGACTGACTCAGAAATCGGCGACTTCCCGGATCCGCGTCGCCAGCAGCTGGTTGTCCGCGGGGGTGATGGTCGCCCAATCCCGTCCGTCGCGGTTGCGCGCGACCTGGAACAGGTAGCGCCCCGCGTCCGTGTCGTAGAAGGCGACCACGCTGTCCGCGCGGCGAGGACGGCCGTCGCGGCCGGCGCGTTCGACGCCGAACTGGCCGCGTGCCTCCTGGCCGAGCAGCATGCCCGCCACCTCCTGGGCTTGCCACAGCGGGACGTCCAGGTCTTCCAGGGCGGTGACCAGTGCTTTCGCGTCGCCGCGGGCGGCTGCGTCGGCGTCGCGGAGGACGTCGTGCGGGATGCTGATCGACTGACCGACGCCGGGGGCGAGATCACCCGCGACCGAGACGGCGGCCTCGGCGAGGGAGGTCTCGCGGGCGGGAATCAGCCACACCTGGCCGGAGTCGATGACGCCGAGCAGCGCCTGGCTGCCGACGCTGACGGCCTGTCCCTTGATCTCGCGGTCGGTCCACACCCAGACGTCGATCGCGACCCGGGGGTGCGCGAACAGCTTCAGCATGTCGACCAGCTCGCCCGACGCCTGGTGTCCCCGCGCGAGACCTCGCGCGCGCAGGGATTCCCAGGCTTCTTCGATCAGTGCGGCCCGCTCCGTATGGGTCGTTCCAGGGCTCGGCACGTCGAGGGCGGCATGGCGGCGGGGCAGCCGTTCGGCTTCCCAGAGCATCTCGAACTCGAGTGCGGACAGCACGAGGCTGCCGGTGTCGTTCGGCACAGGTTCAGCGCGCTTCCCGGTTGCCGTGCTCACCGATCACGTCGGGCGAAACCATGCGCTCGTCGGTGAACAGATCCTTGTCGTCGACGCCGAAGCGGCGGATGTGCTCCGCGTCCTCTTCGACGTCCTGGGTGGCCGCGCGCTCCATGAACTTCGGCTCGGTCTTCGGCTGCTTCGCGCCGATCTTCTCCGAACGCCGCATGGCCTCCTCTTCGGGAAGCTCGCCGATCGGCAGCTGACGGGTCGGCTTGCCGCCGCCGTCCTGACGCGGACGGCGGTCGCGTTCCTTGTCGCCGCTCAGCGCACCACCGGCGACACCGGCGCCGAGCGCGGCGGCACCGGCACCCAGGTCGCCCGCGGCCGGGCCGGTGATCTTCGGGACGGCGGGGAAGCCGCGGCCGGACTCGTTGCCGGCGGCCGGCGGCGCCTGCGGTCCGGAACCGACCGAGCGGCCCTTGCCGAGCGCCTGGTCGCCACCGCCCGCACCACCGCCGACGCCACCGAAGACGCCGGGGCCGGCGCTGGAGCCGGGCCCCTTGCCGAGGGCGCCGTCGACACCGGGGCCGGTGCCGAACGACTTGCCGGGCGGCAGCGCCGACGTGGAGCTGCTGTTCGGCGGCAGGCTTCCGGTGGACTGACCAGGGGGAACGTAGGGGGAGCCCGGAGGCGGCAGGTTCGGCGCACCCGGCGGGACGAACGGCGGGGAAGCGGGCGAGCCGGTGGTCGGATACGACGGCCTGCCCTGCTCCGGCTGCGGACCGGGCCGGTTCGGGGTCACCCAGCCACCGCCGGGGGCGGGTGCCGGCCGGGAGGTGCCGGACGGCGTGGTCGGCGCGGCGGCCGCGGGAGCCGTGGCACCGCTGTGCGGCACGGCGGCGCCCGTCTTCCTGGCCACGCCGCCGCCGCCGACGGCGACACCGTAGGCGGGGGTCGGCGCGTCGTACGAAGGCGCCTTCGGGTTGCTGATGGGCTGCGCGACCGGCGGCGGCACGTACTTCGACTCGACGGCGGCCGAGGCGGGCCGGACGCTGCCGTCGGGGGTCAGCTCGGTGGCCGTCCCCGCGAGGTCGAGCGGGCCGGAACCGCCACCGACGCCGGCGGCGGTCGTGCTCTCGGTCAGGTTCATCGACTGCGGGTCGGCCAGCGTGTCGGCCGACAGCAGGTTCTCGCCACTCGTCTTGGCGTAGTCGTTCAACGCCTCCTGCGCCTGCGCCCGCGCGTTGCTCGCCGCGTGGACGCTCTTGGCGTGGTCGGTCTCGAAGCCGATGAGGCTCAGCACGACGTCGCCGAGGGTCATCCCGCCCGCGCCCTTCCGGACCACTTCCGGATCCGGGAGCTTGTGCAGTGTCCGGTTGAAGGACTCGCCCTGGGCGAAGATCATCTCCGCCGAGTGCGAGACCTTCGAATTGGCGTCCTGGGAGAAGCCCGCCTGCTCGGTGAACACCTGACCGGCGGCGCCACCGGCCTCGCTCTGCCATTCCACGCCGAGCTTGCCCAGCTCGTCACGCAACGTCTTGTCGGTGTCGGCGAGCGCGGCCGCGACGGCCTTCAGCGCGTCGACGGCGGTGCCGATGCTGCCGGTGCCGTCGCCGCTGCGGAAGCGCTCGATCTCGGTCGCGATCCCGGTGTCGGTGTAGCCGTCGAACCGGAGATCGCGGAGCTTGCCCGCGAGGTCGGAAACGTTCACGGCGCCCTCCCTAGTTGCGTGCTTTCAAGGTCTGCAAAGCCATGTCGGCCGCCTGCGCGGACATCTCGCACAGCTGCGGCATGGTGAAGGCACCGGCGGTGACGGTGATGGCCCGCGCCGCCAGCGTCTGCCCTCGCGCGACGCCCACGAGCGTCTCGCAGTCGCCCGGTTTCCCGGCGTCGCGATAGTTCGTGACGGCGGGAAACCCGCCGATCGCCTTGGGTTCGGTCGTCATGCTGTTCTTGCGGCGCTTGCCGGTGATCCACTCTTCCACGTCCGCGGTGATCGTGCGGACGTAATAGGTGTGGAAGGGCTCCACCGCGTCCGAGTCGAAGACACAGGTCGGGCCGTCGATCGGTTCCGCGGCCGCGCGCGGTTTGCTGTTGATCTTGAGCTGGTCGAGCTGCGGAGCGGCCAGCAGAGCGCACGGATCGACGCCTTGCAGGCTCAGTTCGGCCGGCCTCGTGGGAAGGGCGGACGCTTTGGCGTCCCGAGTGGCCGAAGCCAGCGCCGGTTCGTCGGGAAAGGCTTGCCCGCCCGTGTCCGTGGTGCATCCGGCCAGTGCCAAGGTCAGCACCCCGCCGAACACCAGCACCCGGCTGTCACGCCGGGTGCGCACCGCGGTCCCCGAACGCCGCGGCCTTGTCGGCGTCGCTGGTCTTGTACTCCTTCGCCGCCGTGCGGAGCTGCTTGACCAGCCCCCGCAGTCCGGCGACATACGCGCGGACCTGCGCGGCATACGAGGCATCGCCGTCGGCCACGAGCTCGTTCCAGACGCTGGTCGCGTGCACGCTCACGGTGTCGTTGGCCGGAGTGTCGATTCGCAGCTGGTCGAGCCGCGTCAGGAGCTTGTCCTGCAGTGCGTCGACCTGCTCTTCGACGATCTTCGCCACTTCGAGCAGTTTCGACGGATCGACTCTGATGTCGGCCACCGACGGCGGCGCCGGAACCGCCGACGCGAGGTCTTGGACCTTGCTCGATGCTGCCATTCCCCACCCCTTGGACATTGCGCACGGTGACCGTTCGTCCTGCCTGAGGCTACCAACGCGGATGTATCGGCTGCCTGAGCTTTGCAGGAAATACCGGGTTGGACGCGCCCGAGAGCGAAACGGTTCCACCGTCGAGTTCACGAGACCGGGGTGGCGATTTCTCCCTTGGCGGCGAGCAGGGCGATGTCGGTGCGGTGGTGCGAGCCGGCCAGGTGGACCTTCTCGACCGTCGCGTACGCGTGCTTGCGGGCGGCCTTCAGGTTCTTGCCGGTACCGACGACCGAAAGCACACGACCGCCGGAGGAGACCACGGCACCGTCGTCACGGCGGCGGGTGCCCGCGTGCAGCACGCCTTCGATCTCGCCGCCGGTGATGACGTCGCCCGTCCTCGGCTTGCCGGGGTAGCCGTCGGCGGCGATGACGACGGTGACCGCCGCGCCGGAGTCCCAGTCCAGCGGCGGCAGCTCGGCGAGCTTGCCGGTCGCCGTCGCGTGCAGGACCTTGCCGAGCGGGCTGCGCAGCAGCGCCAGTACGACCTGGGTCTCCGGGTCGCCGAAGCGGCAGTTGAACTCGATGACCTGCGGGCCTTCGGAAGTCAGCGCGAGACCGGCGTAGAGCAGGCCGGAGAAGGTGGCGCCGCGGTTGTCGAGTTCGTCGACCACGGGCTGGACGATCCGCTCGACGACGTCGTCGACCAGGTCCTTCGGCGCCCACGGCAACGGCGCGTAGGCACCCATGCCGCCGGTGTTCGGGCCCGCGTCGCCGTCGCCGACGCGCTTGAAGTCCTGCGCGGGCAGCAGCGGAACGACCGTACGGCCGTCGACGAAACAGAAGAGCGAGGCTTCCGGGCCATCCAAAAAGGACTCCAGGAGCACCGGGTGGCCACCGTCGAGCAGCATCAGGGCGTGCTTGCGCGCGACGTCGACGTCCGTGGTGACCACGACGCCCTTGCCGGCGGCGAGACCGTCGTCCTTGACCACCCAGGTGGGGCCGAACCGGGCGAGCGCGGCGTCGAGGCGGGCCGGGTTGTCGACCACCTCGCAGTGCGCCGTCGGCACGTTGGCGGCCGCCATGACGTCCTTCGCGAACGCCTTCGAGCCCTCGATCCGGGCGGCGGACGCGGACGGCCCGAAGCAGGCGATGCCCGCCTTCCGGACCGCGTCGGCCACCCCGGCCACGAGCGGAACCTCCGGGCCGACCACCACCAGGTCCGCCTGCCACTGCTTGGCGAGGGCGGCGACCGATTCGGGGTCGGCCGCCTCCACGCCGAGCTGCTCGGCCACCGAAGAGGTGCCGGCATTGCCCGGAGCGCAAGCCAGTGCGGTGACGGAAGGGTCTTCCGCGACCGCGAGGACAAGTGCATGCTCACGGGCGCCGGACCCGATTACCAGTACGCGCACGACGCACAGGGTAACCGTGCCGGTGAGCTACGAAGACGTCGCCGTCCTCGAGCGGGTGGTTCCATCCGGCGTTCACCCGGCGGTCAGCGCTCCGCCGGTCCGTCTTCGCCGCCTGGACGCCTCCTGCGTCAAGGGTTGCGCGGTACCCCGAGTTCAAGCGAAAGAGGTCATCCACCATGCGAAAGCGCCTGGGCGTGCTCGCCCTGTCCGGACTCGCCGTACTCAGCGTCACAGGGCTGGCTGGCGCCGCCGAGCCGGGCGCCCAAGAGGTGTCGGCACTGGCGAAGAGCCACGATGGGCCGGTGATCGTCGGACATCGCGGCGCGCCCGGCTACCGTCCGGAGCACACGCTCGCCTCGTATGAGCTCGCCTACCGCCAGGGCGTCGACTGGGTCGACGTCGACCTCGTGCCCACGAAGGACGGCCGGCTGGTCGCGCGACACGAGAACGAGATCGGCGGGACCACCGACGTCGCGAAGCACCCCGAGTTCGCGAACCGGAAGACGACGAAGATCATCGACGGCACGTCGTTCACCGGCTGGTTCACCGAGGACTTCACCCTCGCCGAGCTCAAGACCCTGCGCGCGACCGAGCGGATCCCGCAGCTGCGGCCGAACAACAGGATCTACGACGGCCGCTACCAGATCGCCACCTACCAGGAAGTGCTCGACCTGACGCGCCGCCTGGGCCGCGAACTGCGCCGTGAGCTGGGGACCTACCCGGAGATCAAGCACTCGACGTACTTCTCGTCGATCAAGAACCCGACCGAGCCGAAGCTGGTCGAGCTGCTCAAGCGCAACGGGCTCAACCACCCGAAGGCGCCGGTGATCATCCAGTCGTTCGAGGTGTCGAACCTGATCGCGCTTTCGCGGCAGGTGCGGGTGCCGCTGCTGCAGCTGACCTCGGCGACCGGCGCTCCGGCCGACTTCGTCGCGAAGGGCGACCCGCGGACGTACGCCGACCTCGTCACGCCCGCAGGCCTGAAGGAGATCTCGAGGTACGCGGACTACCTGGGGCCGGAGAAGGCACAGGTCATCCCGGTGGTGAACGGTGCGCTCGGGCAGCCGACCCGGCTCGTCGCCGACGCGCACCAGGCCGGACTGAAGGTCGGGCCGTACACCTTCCGCAACGAGAACAACTTCCTGCCGCAGAACCTGCGCTCGTCGGCGAACCTCGCCGAGTACGGCAACGCGTTCGCCGAGCAGGAGGCGTTCCTCAAAGCGGGCGTCGACGGGTACTTCGCCGACCACCCGGACACGGCGCTGGAGGCCGTGAAGGCGTTCCAGGGGCGCTAAGGCTATCTCTCGCGCAATGAAAGGCCCCTTCATCGCAAAGATTGGGATGAAGGGGCCTTTCATTGCCTCCGGCGGGGGCGGAACCTTGACATGCGCAGGTCGCCGGGCCTAATTTCGGCGGATCTCAATGGTCTGTCCGCATACCTTTTAAGTGGGTGCCCGATGGATGTCTCAGCCAAGCAGGCCGCCGAACCCGCCGACGAAGACAGTGCCCGGCTCCACCAACTCGGTTACGCGCAGGAACTCCGGCGCACGATGTCGACCTTCTCCAACTTCGCCGTCTCCTTCACGATCATCTCGATCCTCTCCGGCTGCCTGACCCTCTACGGGTTCGGCATGAAGACCGGCGGGCCCGCCGCGATGATCTGGGGCTGGCCGCTGGTCGGCCTGTTCGTCATCCTCGTCGGACTGGGCATGGCCGAGGTCTGCTCCAGCTACCCGACGGCGGGCGGCCTCTACTACTGGGCCGCGAAACTCGCCCCGCGCAACGGCGCGGCGTGGTCGTGGTTCACCGGGTGGTTCAACCTCATCGGGCAGATCGCCGTCACCGCCGGGATCGACTTCGGCGCGGCGCTGTTCCTCAACGCGTTCCTCGATCTGCAGTTCGGTTTCGAGGCGACACCGGGGCACACGATCCTGCTGCTGGCGATCATCCTGCTGATCCACGGCCTGCTGAACACCTTCGGCGTCAAGATCGTGGCGCTGCTGAACAGCATCAGCGTGTGGTGGCATCTGGTCGGCGTGCTGGTCATCGTCGGGGTGCTGATCATCGTGCCCGCCAAGCACCAGGACGCGTCGTTCGTCTTCGGCGAGTTCGTGAACAACACGGGTTGGGCGTCACCGGTCTACGTCTTCTTGCTCGGCTTGCTCGTCGCGCAGTACACGCTGACCGGCTACGACGCCTCGGCCCATATGACCGAAGAGACCAAGAACGCGGCGAAGGCCGGGCCGCGCGGCATCATCAACTCCATTCTCGTCTCACTGGTCGCGGGCTGGGTTCTGCTGATCGGCCTCACCTTCGCCATCCAGGACTACGAAGGTGCCGTCGCCTCCGAGACCGGTGTTCCGCCCGCGCAGATCTTCATCGACGCGACCGGCGCGACGACCGGCAAGTTCCTGCTGCTGATCTGCATCGGCGCGCAGCTGTTCTGCGGGATGGCGTCGGTCACCGCGAACTCGCGGATGATCTATGCCTTCGCCCGCGACGGCGCGATCCCTGGTTCGAAGTTCTGGCATCGCATCAACAAGCGCACCCAGACACCCACCAACGCGGTGTGGCTGGCCGCGGGCGGCGCGCTCCTGCTCGCCCTGCCGTACCTGTGGAGCGCGACCGCCTACGCGGCGGTGACCTCGATCGCGGTCGTCGGCCTTTACGTGGCCTACGTGATCCCGGTGTTCCTGCGGGTACGCAAGGGCGACGACTTCGAACCGGGGCCGTGGAACCTCGGCCGGTGGGGCAAGCTCATCGGGACCATCGCGACCGTCTGGGTGTGCTTCATCTTCGTGCTGTTCATGCTCCCGCAGGGATCACCGGTCACCATCGACAGTTTCAACTACACGCCGATCGCCTTCCTCGTCGTTCTCGGTGGTGCGGCCGTGTGGTGGTTCGCCTCGGCACGCAAGTGGTTCACCGGCCCGAAGGTGCAGGGTTCCGAAGAAGAACTCGCCGCCGTGGAACGGGAACTCAAGGAACTGGGGTAGCGGGCTCCTGGGCGCGGCCGGCGCGGACTCCGGTCACCGCCGCCGCGCCCAGTCCACCGACCGCGGCGAAGGCGTAGAAGCCCCAGGGGTACGCGATCCCCGCGGTCAGCAAGGCACCGCCGAGGATCGGACCACAGATCGCGCCGATCCGGCCGACCCCCGCCGCCCAGCCGATTCCGGTGGCGCGCATGGCGGCCGGATAGGTCTTGCCGATGTAGGCGTACACGAGGACCTGCGCGCTGAACACGAAACCGCCGGTGAGGAACACGGCGACGTACAGCCCGATCGCGGGCAGCTTCACGCTCAGCAGGGCGAGGAAGACCGCCGCCCCGAGGAACCAGGAGATCACCGACGGCCGCACGCCGACCTTGTCCGCCACCCGGCCCGCGACGAGCAGGCCGGCGACCCCGCCGAGGTTCAGCGTGAGCAGCAGGCCGAGCGCCGCGCCGAGCGGATATCCGGCCTGGCGCATGATCTCCGGCAGCCACGTGTTGAGCCCGTAGACCAGCAGCAGTCCCATGAACGACGTCACCCAGAACGCGATGGTGGCCCGCAGGAGGCCGCCGCGGAACAACCCGCCGACGACCTCCACCGCGGACTTCTCCTGCGTTTCCCGCGCCCGCTCGAAGGACTCGGATTCGGGCAGGTACTTGAACATCAGCGGGACCAGCACGAGCGCGGGCAGCGCGCCGGCGACGAACATCGCGCGCCAGCCGAGCGGCTGGATCAGCCAGATGCCGAGCAAGGCGGTGAGCACCGCGCCGACGTGGTAGCCGGTCATCACCGTGGTGGTCGCGCTGCCGCCCTTGCCCTTGCGGGCGTACTCGGTGACGAGCGCGATCGCCGTCGGCAGACATCCGCCCAAGCCCAGCCCGGCGAGGAAGCGGAACAATCCGAAGAAGAACGCCGAGGGCGCGATCGCGCACAGCGCGGTGCACGCCGAGAAGGCGGTGACCGCGATGATCAGCGCCTTCCGCCTGCCGATGAGGTCGGTGATCGTGCCGATCGCCATCGCCCCGATCATCATGCCGATCAGGCCGAACGTCGAGATCACCGACGCCGTGCCCGGGGTCAGCCCCCAGACGTGGTCACGGAGCAGCGCGGGCAGCACCGTGCCCAGGACGACCAGGTCGAATCCGTCGAGCAGGACCGCCGTCCAGGCGAGCGGGACCACCCACGAACGGGCCGGGACAGGGGACATGGAGACCTCCAGCTGTGTTCGCTATGCGCACGAGTATGCACAATCCGAACGCTGTGAGCAAGGCCACTGAGTTGATCAACGCTTCACGAGGTCCCCGAGCACGCGCCAGGTCCGAAGTCGCTCCTCGGAATTACGGGTGCCCGACTGGGTCGCGACGACCTCCGTCGCTCCTGCGTCGAAGTACCGGCGGATCTCGGCGGCGACGGTCTCCTCGTCCCCGGCGATCACCAGGTCCCCGGCGGAATCCACGCCCTGCGCGTCGAAAATGGCGCGATAGGAAGGGATGTCGCGGAAGAACGCGTACTGCCGGTCCACGATGGCGCGTACCGCCTCGGGGTCTTCGGTCACCACCACCGGCACCATCGCGATGATCCGCGGCGCCGGACGGCCCACGGCGGCCTTGGTGATCTCGGGGACGATCAGCTCGGAAAGCGCCTTCGGCCCGGCGAGGAACGGGATCGTGCCGTCGGCGAGTTCACCGGTGACGCGCAACGCCTGCCGTCCCATCGCGGCGACGATCAACGGGAGGTCCGAGGAGCCCGCGACGGAGACGGAAACCGCGAAACCCTTGGCATGCGCGCTGACCGTCTCGCCTTGGAAGTCGACTTCGTCGCCGTCGAGCACCTGCCGGAGAATCGTGAGGTATTCGCGAAGGTGCTTGATCGGCGGCGGGAACTCGACGCCGTACGTGGGTTCGAGCCAGTTCTTCGCGCCGGTCCCGAGACCGAGGACGAACCGGCCGCCGGCGGCTGCTTGTGCCGTCTGCGCCGAGCCGGCGATCAGCAGCGGATGCCGCGGATAGATCGGGACGACACCGGTTCCGACGGTGATCCCCGGGACGGCCCGCCCGGCGATGGCGGCGACGGTGATCGCGTCGTGCTCGGTCTGCTGGGAGAACCAGGCCGACGTCAGACCGGCTTCGGCGGCCTGACCGGTCTGCGTGACTAATTCGTCGACGATGTTGCCGGTGTTCGCGGTATCACCGGACGGGAGGGCGACTCCAATGGTCATGTTCAACGCCAACCGCGCTGTCGAAAGGATATTTCGCCGTTCACCAGTTGGGAGCACGCGCGCGATCTCCCCGCTTCGCGCACCCTGGGCGCTGCCCCGACACCCGACCATGGAGAAGCCGATGTCGCTGACCGATGTCATCGAAGGAACCAAAACCGCCGTCGACGCCGACCCGCGCAACGCCGCCGTCTCGTTCAGCGTCGCCAACGCGTTGAAACCCGGGACCGCGACGCAGGTGGACGTCCGCGTGCGCGACCACACGCTCACCGTCGACGAACCCGCCGCGCTCGGCGGCACCGACACCTCCGCCAACCCGGTCGAATACGCGCTCGCCGCGCTCGGCTCGTGCCAGGTGATCACGTATCAGTTCTGGGCGGCGAAACTCGGGGTGCCGCTCGACGGGGTCAAGGTGACCGTGGACGGCGACATCGACCTGCACGGGTTCTTCGGGTTCTCGGAGTCGACCCGGCCCGGCTTCGGCGATGTGCGGGTCTCGGTCGAGCTGAGCGGCCCCGCCGGGGCGGAGGTCTACGAGGACCTGAAGCGTCAGGTGGACGAGCACTGCCCGGTGCTGGACCTGTTCCGGAACCCCACTCCGGTGAAGACCTCACTCGCCTGAGACGCAATGAAAGGCCCCTTCATCGCAAATTTTGCGATGAAGGGGCCTTTCATCTCACGCGTAAGGGCGTCAGACGAACTGGTGCCGCACGATCGTCTGCTCCCGGCCCGGACCGACGCCGATCGCCGAAATCCGCGCACCGGAAAGCTCCTCGAGGCGCTCGACGTAGGCACGCGCGTTCGCGGGCAGCTCCTCGAAGGTGCGGCACCCCGAGATGTCCTCGAACCAGCCCGGCAGCTCTTCGTAGATCGGCAGCGCGTGGTGCACGTCGGTCTGCGTCATCGGCATGTCGTAGGTCCGGAAGCCGTCGACCTCGTAGCCGACGCACACCGGCACCTTCTCCAGCCCGGACAGCACGTCCAGCTTGGTGAGGAAGTAGTCGGTGATGCCGTTGACCCGCACCGCGTACCGTGCGATGACCGCGTCGAACCAGCCGGTGCGCCGCGAGCGGCCGGTGGTGACCCCGAACTCGCCGCCCTGCTTGCGCAGGTACTCGCCGGACTCGTCGTCCAGCTCGGTCGGGAACGGGCCGGAGCCGACACGTGTGGTGTAGGCCTTGAGGATGCCCAGCACGGTGGTGATCTTGCCCGGGCCGATGCCCGAACCCGCGCTGGCGCCGCCGGACGTCGGGTTCGACGACGTCACGAACGGGTAGGTGCCGTGGTCGACGTCGAGCAGCGTGCCCTGCGAGCCTTCGAGGAGCACCGTCTCGCCGCGTTCGAGGGCCTGGTTGAGCTGAAGCCGCGTGTCGGCGATGCGGTGCGCGAACTTCTCGCCCGCGGCCAGCACCTCGTCGGCGACTTGGTCGGCGTCGAGCGCCTTGCGGTTGTAGACCTTGACCAGCACCTGGTTCTTGAACTCCAGTGCCGATTCGACCTTCTGCCGGAAGATCTTCTCGTCGAGCAGGTCCTGCACGCGGACGCCGACGCGGGCGATCTTGTCCTGGTAGCAGGGGCCGATGCCGCGGCCGGTGGTGCCGATCTTGCGGCTGCCGAGGTAACGCTCGGTGACCTTATCGATGGCGACGTGGTACGGCATGATCAAGTGCGCGTCGGCGGAGATGAGCAGCTTGCTGGTGTCGACGTCGCGCTCCTCCAGCCCGGCGAGCTCGTCGAGCAGCACGGCGGGGTCGATGACGACGCCGTTGCCGATGACATTGGTGACGCCCGGGGTGAGGATCCCGGACGGGATGAGGTGGAGGGCGAAGTTCTGCCCGTCGGGAAGGACTACGGTGTGGCCCGCGTTGTTACCGCCTTGGTAACGCACGATCCACTGGACGCGGTCGCCGAGCAGGTCGGTGGCCTTGCCCTTGCCCTCGTCCCCCCATTGGGCCCCGATCAGCACGATGGCCGGCATGTGACACTCCAGGTGTTCGGCGACTTGTGGTTTGGCGCTGGTAAATGCCGGTGCATGAGCGTAACGGAGGGCCTTCGGGTGCGCGGAATAGTGGTGGTCTGTCCGGAGGGCGAGCCCACCCTGCCGGAGATCGACGACGTCGAAATGGTGCGCGTCCCGAGCCGTCCCGGCAAGGCGGATATCGACCCCTTGCTGGGCGAACACGATCACCTCGTGGTCGCGGGCACCGACGCCGATCTGGCGGCGGTCGCGCTTCGACTGTTACGAAAGGAACAGCTCTCCGGCGTGTCGCTCGGCTTCGTGCCGTCGTCGCCGGACTCCGACGTCGCCCGCATCTGGAGCCTGCCGACCCAGCCGCTGCGCGCCCTCGGGCTCGCCCTGCGCGGCGAGGTCGACCCGGTGCCGCTGATCCGGGACGACACCGGCGGCGTACTCGTCGGCCGCGGCGTGGTCGGCATGGTGCGCGGGGTGGCCTACTGCGACGAGCACACCGTCCTGCGCGGCCCGGCGCGTTCGATCGAGGTCGAGCCGGACGCGAGCGGGCCGGGACTGATGGTCCGGGTGACCAAGGGGACGCTCTTCAAGCGGCCCTCCACGCAGTACGCGCGGGCGTTCCAGCTCGGCTGCATCCCGACCCGCCCGAGCAGCGACGGCGTCGTCCACCCGCGCGCGATGAGCCGGTGGACCTGGTACCGCCACACCGAGGATCTCCGGCTGGTCCGCGGGCTGGTGTAGCCCGTACGAGCCACCCACCTGCGCATTTCGTCCTCTAAACGCGGTAGTTGCACACGCAAGTACCGCGTTTAGAGGACGAAATGCAGGGTGGTGGTCACGCGACGTTCACAAATGTCCAGCAGGGTGTCACTCGACGGTGTTGCGTGGGTCATTTCCGTCCCTCAAGGTGACCAGGTCCTCAAACCTGACACGGAGGCAGCAATATGCCAACTGCGCTTGCTGTTCGTCGCTCCTTCACCGTTCTCGCCGTCTCGGCGCTCGTCTCGGCCGGTGTCGTCGGCGTCGCCGAAGCGACCCCGCCGGGCATCCCGTCCGCCGACACCGCCAAGACGCAGCTCGCCGCGCTGAGCGTCCAGCCGGACGGCTCGTCGACCGGGTACAGCCGCGACAAGTTCCCGCACTGGTCCGACCAAGGCAACAGCTGCAACACCCGTGAGGTCGTGCTCAAGCGGGACGGTACGAACGTGCGGCAGGACAGCAGTTGCGCCGCCGTCTCCGGCAGCTGGTTCAGTCCGTACGACGGCGCCACCTGGACCGCGGCGTCCGATGTGGACATCGACCACGTCGTGCCGCTCGCCGCCGCGTGGCGCACCGGGGCCTCGTCGTGGACCACCGCGCAGCGGCAGGCGTTCGCCAACGACCTCAGCGCGCCGCAGTTGATCGCCGTCACCGACAACGTCAACCAGGAGAAGGGCGACAAGTCGCCGGACGCCTGGAAACCGCCGGCCGTCGGCTACTGGTGCACCTACGCGAAGATGTGGACCACGGTGAAGTACAAGTACAAGCTCACCGTCAAGTCGGCCGAGAAGACCGCGCTGACGGACATGCTCAACCGCTGCTGAACTCTGTAAGTACATGAAGGCCCCCTTCCTTGCGCCTAGGTACATGAAGGGGGCCTTCACGTACTTTTCTTGCTGCGACTACACGACGCTGGACCAGCTTTCCGGCGGACGGCTGGAACTGATGATCGGCAAGGCAACGATCCACGGCGCTTCCCGCTGTTCGGCCTCGAAGCGAAGTTCGCCTTGCTGCGCCGCCTCTTCCTGGAGGAAGGGTGACCTGGGACGGCGAGTTCCGTACGCCGACCTGATCGACCACTACCGGCGGCGGTGGGCCGACCACGGCCGCTGACGTCGGACGAGGCGCGCGACGTCCTGGAACTCTTCGTCTCGGATGTCATCCCGATCGTGCGCGAAGAACTGCCTTCGCGGGTCTGGGAAAACCAGTAAGTTCGGTCACGTGCGCATCCTCTTCTCGTGCCGCCCGGCCTATGGCCACCTGTACCCGCTGATGCCGCTCGCGATCGCCGCCCGGAACGCGGGACACGAGGTGGTCTTCGGTACCGGTGACACCTTCGTGGACAAGGTCCGCGCGCTCGGCTTCGACACGTACAAGGTCGGCGAATCGATCCAAACCGCCAGTGACGAGGCGACCCGCAGACATGGTGAGGACAACCCGCTCGAGGTCGTCCTCACCATGTTCGGCGAGATCCTGCCGCAGGCGACGATCGCCGACCTGACCCCGCTGCTCCCCGAACTGCGGCCGGATCTGGTCGTCTACGAGATGAGCGACATCGGCGCGGCCACCGCCGCCCGCCGGGCCAGGATCCCGGTGCTGTCCCACGTCATCGGCCGCTCGATGCCCGCCGAGTTGAGGACGATCGCCGCCGACCGGCTCGCGCCGCTGTGGGACGGCGCGACACCCGCGAACCTGATGCTGGGCGACGCCGGGATCGACCTGTGGCCGGACAGTCTCCGCGATCCTGGGCTGGCGGGCATCCCCACGCTTTTCCGGCTGCGGCCGGTGCCGTGGAACGAACCCGGCACCCTCCCGTCGTGGCTCGACGGCCGCGACCGGCCGCTGGTGTACCTGACGCTGGGCACGGTCGCCTTCGGTGCCATGGACGTGCTGCGTGCGGCGATCGACGGCCTTTCCCGGCTGCCCGTGGACGTCCTGGTCGCCCGTGGCCCCGGCGACCCGGCCGCCGTGGGCGAGGTACCCGCGAACGTCCACGTCACCGGATTCGTACCGCAGGCCGAAGTCCTGCCGCGGGCCGATCTCGTGGTGCACCACGGCGGCACCGGGACCGTACTCGGCTCGCTGTCGGCCGGGGTGCCGCAACTGGTGCTGCCGCAAGGCGCGGACCAGTTCGTCAACGCCGAATCGCTGGAGGCGGCGAACGCCGGGCGAGCGCTGGTCGGGGACCAGATCACCGCGGCCGCCGTCGAGGAGCGAGCCAAGACGCTCCTCGACGACCGGCGGGTGCGTGAGGTCGCGGCCGAGCTGCGGCACGAGATCGCCGCCATGCCGTCGCCCGCCGAGGTCGTGCGGAGGCTGGAGGAGTTCGCCGCGCGCTAGTCCCGAGCGTGGCGGGTCCGTGAAGGCCTCCTTCCCTACCCTGAGAGTAGGGAAGGAGGCCTTCACGGACTTTCCGGCGTGAGGCGCGTGGCGGCGAGGCGCAGGATCTCCCGGGCGACGGAGTCGTTCTGCCGGAAGGGAAGCGCGTTGGTCCGGGGACGCGTGAACGCCCCGGCGGACCGCGCCGACGTATGCGGGCCGAGTGCGAACCGGCGTGGGTGCGGGCGGCCGTCGCGGTCGAGCATCCTGCCGTCGGAGACCCGGGTGTGGATCCGGCCGGCGAGCAGCCTGTCGCCGGTGACCGTGTCGAGCACAGCCTCCTCGGCGAGCTCGCCGTCGTCACGCAACTGTCGCAAGAGGGCATCGGACGCACGCGTGATGCTCGGTTCCGGCAGCCGCGCCTCGACGAACGTCCGTGCCTCGGTCTCACCGGGGAAGCTCGCGCCGGTGGCGACGAACATCCGGCGCTTCTCATCGGCCACCACTCGCATTTCGGCGCCCAGAAAGGAAACCAGTCCCGTTTCTTGGAGCGCGAGCAGTTCTTCGAGCCGTCGCGGCGGCGGACCGCTGGCGAAGTACGAGAAGAAGCCGAGGAACCAGCCGTCCAAATCGGACAGTTGTGAGGCGGCGTCCAGTCGTCCGGTCTGCAGCAGCGCGGGTAACTGGCCCATCACCGACAACAACGCCATGAAGGCACCCAGATCCGCGCTGTACTCGGCGTCCGCCCGGCGGCTCAGATCCGCTTCGACGTATTCGCGCAGTTCCTTGCCGTACTCCTCGGCGGTGCCGAACCGGACGCCCGCCATCGGCCGGTCGAGCCGGTCGAGATCGAGCCGATCGTCCGGTGCCGGGACCGCACGCGCCACCAGCGCGGCGAGTTCGCCGGGTGCCGCGTCCGCGAAGGCGTCGGCGAAGACGGCGAAGTCCATGCGCACCCGTTCGGGGTGGGCGGTGAACAGTTCGCTGTAGTAGGCCCAGCGATCTCCTTCGAGATCAGTGGCCAGACATCGCGGCGGAAATCGAGGGGCCCAGGGATGGCGCAGAGCTTTTCGATGGCGTACGCGTCGAAGAATCTGGGCAGCTGCAACGGTTTCCCCCGCAACCGGTAGCCGATCTTCGCGTGATACGGCACTCCGCGACGCGATCCGATGTGCAGTACGGGCTCGGCCCCACTGGGATGGTATTTCAGCCCGCCGCACGCCTGTTCTTCGAACCGGCCGCCACGACCTTCGGTCAGCAGCAGCATCAGATCGACGAACGCCAGGCCGAAACCACGCACCAGTACGGTTTCCCCCGGCTCGATGGCCGAATAGTCGACGTCGGCGGTGTAGCCGGCCGGGTAGTACGCGAGGCCGTGGCGTGCGGCGAAATCCACGAGTTCGGTTTCGCGCCGGTCCGGTTCGGCGTCGAGATGCCCGACGGTGAACAGGACCGCGTCCACTCCGAGGGGTTCCGCACGGTTCTCCAGCCACAGCGACTGCGGCTCGCCGTCTTCGAGCCGCACCGCGCGGGTCCGGTGCTCGACGACCTCGATCCCGGCCGGGAGCCCCGCCCGGACCTCGCGGTGGAACCAGGAGAGATAGGCGCTCTGCAACCGTCGTGTCGGGAAGTGATCACTTTGCAGTGCCTCGAGTTCGACACGCAGGCTGTCGTCGATCCCGACGTCGAGCGCGCCCTCGCGGACCAGCCGCACCCACTCGATCAGCGAAGGGCCGGGCCGGATCGGACCGTCGATCTTCACCGTGTCGTCGGTGAAGACCGTGACGTCCTCCGGCATGGAGTTCATCCGCAGCAACGGCGACTGCTCGTACCGCCAGACCCGTCCGGCGCCGGGCGGGAACGGATCGACGAGATGCACCACCAGCCGCCGTTCACCGAGCAGCTCTGCGGCATTCGCGCCGAGCCGTTCGAGTACGCCCACCCCGCGCGGACCGGCACCGACCACCGCGAGCACGTAGGGGAGGTCTGCGGCACTCACGAAGCCGAAGCTACGCCGGGATTCCGGTGCCTGCGCGGGTTCTCAAAGAGCGGAACTCGTTGCCACAGCTAGGAGAACGGGCGTACTCGTCGATCGGGGGACACCACGGAAAGGGACGGACGATGCCGGTCGAATTCCTGGGTATCGGAGGCACAAACGACGGTTCGGAGACGCGTCCGCGCTCGGGAGCCGTCTTCGACAAGGACTACACCCTGCGTCTCGCGCGGGCGCACGAGGATTTCGGCTGGGATCGCGTGCTGTTCGCGTACGGCTCCAGCGGGCCGGACCCGGCGCAGGCGGCGGCATACGTCGCGACGAAGCTCGACAAACTCCAGATCCTGTTGGCGCACCGGCCGAACGTTTCGTATCCGACGTTCGCGGCGAAGACGTTCGCCACGCTGGACCGGCTCTCGGACGGCAGGCTCACCGTCCACTTCATCACCGGCGGCAGCGACCACGAGCAGCAGCGCGAAGGCGACTACCTCACGAAGGACGAGCGCTATTCACGCACGCGTGAGTACATCCAGATCGTGAAGCGGGCGTGGACGTCGGAAGAGTCCTTCGACCACGAAGGCGAGCATTACCGTTTCGCCGACTTCGTCCTCGATGCCCTTCCTGTGCAGCAGCCGCGTCCAGGCGTCTCCTTCGGCGGTTCGTCTCCGGCGGCGTACGCGGCGGGCGGGGCCGAAGCGGACATCTTCTGCCTCTGGGGCGAGCCGCTCGCGCAGACCGCCGAGCAGATCGAGTCCGTCAAGGCCGCGGCGAAGGCGGCCGGGCGGACCGACGTCCCGCGGATCCAGGTCGCGTTCCGCCCGATCATCGCGCCGACCGAGGAACTCGCCTGGGAGAAGGCGTACCGCACGGTCGACGCCATCAAGGCCCGGACCGGTGGAGGCAAGCAGCTGACCAGGCGGCATTCGCTGACGAATCCGGAGAACACCGGCTCGCGGCGGTTGCTCGCGGTCGCCGCCGAGGGCGAACGCTTCGACCGGGCACTGTGGACCCCCACCGCGGCCGCGACCGGCGGCGCCGGTAACTCCAACGCGCTGGTCGGCACGCCCGAAACCGTCGCGCAAGCCCTACTCGACTACTACGACCTCGGCGTCGACATCCTCTCGGCGCGGGGGTACGACATGCTCGGCGACACGATCGACTTCGGCCGCCACGTCATCCCGATCGTGCGCGAAGAAGTCGCCAAGCGCGACGTCGCGAAGGCGGCCTCGGCCCGGGAAGTGCGCGCGGTCGATGGCTGAGTTCGAAATCCGGCGACACTACGGAGATCAACCGCTACCCGGCCGACTTGTTCACTCCCCCGGATGGCGCACTGCTCATCCGTTTGGCGGATGGCGTCAGCGCCGTCGGCGGCGCGTTCCAGCGTTACGACGATCACACAGCGGAGTTGAAGCGTGTCTGGACCCACTCCGCGCACCGGCGGCGCGGGTTCGCGCGGCTCGTCGTCGCGGAGCTGGAATCCGAAGCCAAACAACGTGGCTACATCCGGATTTTCCTGACGACAGGCCCCAAACAGCCCGAAGCCGCTGGTCTGTACCGCAGTACCGGTTACCGGAATTTCGCCACCGACGCGGTCGATCCCGCCGATGCCGGGCTATTCGCCTTCGAAAAAGATCTCTGACCCCAGAAACCCGGCGAAAGAACCTAGCCAATCACCAACAGTCAGGAGACACTTACGTGAACGAATGACGCTTCGTGACGAGCTCGTGACCACGTTACTCTCGGTCACGAGTTTGTCGCATCATAAGGACCCTATTGGGGGCAGCATGGCTTCGGCCGGACGGGTCACTTACCGCGAGGTGTTCGGGGTAGCCGAGTTCCGTTCGCTCTGGTTCGCCGAACTCTTCTCGATCTTCGGTGATCAACTCGCCAGAGTCGCGCTCTCGGTCCTCGTCTTCACCGAAACCCGCTCGGCGACCCTGACCGGCCTCACCTACGCGCTGACCTACGCCCCGTCGCTGCTCGGCGGCATCTTCCTCACCGGTTTCGCGGACCGCTTCCCCCGTCGGACCGTGATGGTGGTCGTGGATCTGCTGCGGGCGGCGCTGATCGCGCTCGTCGCCGTTCCGGTGCTGCCGTTCTGGGTACTGTGCGTCCTCGTCGGCGCCGTCTCGCTGCTGAACCCGCCGTTCAAGGCCGCCCAGCTGGCGCTGCTCCCGCAGATCCTCGAAGGCGACCGGTTCGTCGTCGGCATGGCCGTCCGCAGCATGACCGTCCAATCGGCACAGCTGGCCGGGTTCGCCGGCGGCGGTTTCCTGCTGACCGCGCTCGAACCCCATCTCGCCCTCGCGCTGGACGCGGTCACGTTCCTGATCTCGGCGCTGTTCGTCCGGCTCGGGCTGGCCGCCCGCCCGGCCGCGGCGACGGGTGAGAAGCGCAAGTCGTTCTTCGCGTCGATCGGCTCTGGCGGGAAGATCGTGTTCGCCAGCTCGGGCTTGCGCGCGCTGCTGCTGTTCACCTGGCTGATGGGCCTGCTGCCGGTGTACGAAGGCATCGCGGCGCCCTACGTCGAGGCAGCGGGAGGCGGGCCGCAGGTCATCGGCCTGCTTCTGGCGGCCGATCCACTCGGGAGTGTGATCGGCGCGTACATCTACTCGCGCTGGGTGCCGGCGCACATCCGGCCGAAACTGATCGGACCGCTTTCGGCGCTCACGGCGATCCCGCTGCTGCTGTGCTTCCTGCAGCCGGGCCCGGCGACGTCGATCGTGTTGTTCGTGGTCTGCGGTGGCTTCGGCACTGTCGCGCTCATGCAGGCGACGGCGTCACTGACGCTGGCAGTGCCGGACGAGAGCAGGGCTCAGGTGATGGGCCTTTCGAACACCGGCCTCACCACGACCATGGGCGTGAGCCCGCTGATCGGCGGCATCCTCGCCGATCAGATCGGCTCGCAATCGACGGTCGGCGTCTTCGGACTTGCGGGATTGGTGCTGACGATTCCACTGGCGCTGAGCTGGTGGCGGAACCTCACCAAAGATCCGGACAGCTGGCAGGAGAAAGACGCCGCACGCGCGGAACATTGAGGTGTTCCACGCGCCGGCTCACTCGCGCGGCCCGCTGGCCTGCGCCCCAGTTCACTGATCCCTACCGGCCATCGCTGGCACCTTTCCCTCGACCTCTCAGAGAAAAGTACACACCTAGGGAGCTTGTCGACAGCCCGCAAGTCGGTGGAAGCTGTCGGTAAGTAGGGGGTTTCGGAGAATGACGCAAGAGTCAGGGGGAAAGATGATCACATCGGAGGAACGCGCTGGACATCGTTCGGCTCTCACGGTAGCGACGTGGGAGCTGTGGAAGAGGCCTGAACACTGGATCGCCTACACCGGGCTTTCCGTGGCGGCGATGCTGGCACTGACGGGGGTCTTCGCCGCATCCATCTCCATCACGTCTTCGCAGGTCCTGCTGTGTTTTCTGCTCGCGGGCCTCGCCATCGCGCACACCGAGGCGACCCGCCGGATCGAGCGGCAGCGGCGCAGCATGAGCGTCACCCCGCATATCAACATGACCTCGGTCTGGGTGCTGCCCGGCGCGATCCTGCTTCCGCCGCAGCTCACCGCGCTTCTCGTGGCCGTGATCTATCTGCACCTCGGATACCGCAGCTGGGCGGGCCTCCGGACGGTCAACCCACACCGAACTGTGGCGAACGCCACATCGATGACGCTCACCGCGTTCGCCGCCTGGGCCGCCGTGCAGGTGGTCGGGGCCGCCCCGGAATCGGTGACGTCGATCTGCGCCGCCGGCCTGGCGTTCTTTCTGATGAACGCCGTTTTCACCGGGATCGGCCTCTATTTCGCGGCGCCGACGAAGGCTTCGGTCCAGACTCTTTTCGGCTCTTGGGACGACAACATCCTGGAAGCCTCCACCGTCTGCATCGGCGCGCTGGTGCTCGCCGTGCTGCCGCATCAGCCGGTGCTCGTCCTGCTCGTCTTCCTGCCGCTGTACCTGTTGCAGCGTTCGGTGCTCATCAAGCAGCTCGAACAACTCGCCACCACCGACCAGAAGACCCAGCTGCTCAACGCCACCACCTGGCAGCAGGGCGCCGTCCGTGAGGTCGCCCGCGCCGAGCGCGAGAACGGCCAGCTCGGCGCGCTGATGATCGACCTCGACCACTTCAAGAGCATCAACGACACCTATGGCCACCTGGCGGGCGACGACGTGCTCAAGGGGGTCGCGGCGCTGGTCAAGGCCGAAACCCGGACGCAGGACCTCGCCGGCCGGTTCGGTGGGGAGGAGTTCGTCGTGCTCCTGACATCGTCGTCGAAGCAGGAGTCCGTCGCGGTCGCCGAGCGCATCCGCCAGCGGATCAGCGAGATGGTGATCAAGACCCAGGACAACGAAGGCAACCAGGTGGTCATCGAGCAGCGGACCGCGTCCGTCGGCGTCGCGACCTTCCCGCTCGACGGCAGGACGATCGAAGAGGTGATGGCTTCGGCCGACGCTTCGGTCTACGCGGCGAAACGCAACGGACGCAACCGCGTCGTGTCCTCACCGGACCTGACGGCGACCGTCGAAGAGCCCGCGCTGGAGGCCGTCGCTTAGCTACCTCAGTCGTTCCATCACGTCGGCGGCCGCGGTCCGAAGGCGGACCACGCCTCCGACGGTGAATTCGGTGAGCAGGTCGATGAGCGCGTCCGCGTCGGGCGGCTCACCGTCCCAGCTCGCCTGGACGAGCGCTTCCGTCATCGCGAAGAACAGGGTGACCAGTGCTTTGTCCGCCCGGCCCGACTCGACGCCGTGGCTGGCCCAGCGCTGCCTGCTCGCCTCGGTGTAGACGCCGGCGAGACGCTCTCGCAGCCGCGTGAGGGCCGGATCGCCCATGCGTTCCGCCTCGCGCAGGACCGGGAACGCCTCGGGGTTCGCCGCGACGAAGGCGAACATGTTGGCGTAGTTGGCGCGCGCCCACGACCGGAGTTCGGGCTGCGAAGAATCGAGGGCGGGCGCGCCGATCGCCTCGAAGGCGCGTTCTTCGACGTCCGCCACGACCTGGGCGAACAGCGTCGTGCGATCACCGAACTGCTCGTAGACGGCCTGACGGGACACGCCGGCCCGGCGGGCGATCTGTTCGATCGTCGCGGCCTGCGCGCCGTGCGCGGCGAAAACCCCGGCCGCCGAGCTCAATACCCGGGCGCGCTGCTCGCCGATCGGGAGCTTGCGGGGCCGCCCTCTCGGCGTGGGGCTTGACATCGTGCGCCACCTCACTGACTCTCTTTTTCGACACCTCTGTCGAAAATGTTTGTGCTCAACGAGGAGCAAGCATGCGTCCAGGATCCCGGCGCGGTGTGTCCGCCGCCGTCTCAGCGGCCACCGTCACGGCACTGCTGACCTTCGGGGCACCGCAGGCCGTCGCCGCCCCGTCCTTCTACGATCCCCCGTCGCCGTTGCCAGCGGGTGCTCCCGGCGACATCATCCGGCACGAACCGTCCACTTTCTACGTCGATCCCGTGAAGCTCATCAAGGCCGACGCCGACGTCCAGCGGATCATGTACCGCAGCACCGACACCCACGGCAGGCCCAACGCCGTGACCGGCACCGTCCTCACCCCGAAGAAGGCGTGGACCGGCCCCGGCGAACGACCGGTCGTCGGCTACGCGGCCGGAACCCAGGGCGTCGGCGACCAGTGCGCGCCGTCGAAGGCGCTCGCCGCGGGCATGGAGTACGAAGGGCCCTTCATCGCCGGGCTGCTCCTTCGCGGCTACGGCATCGTCGTCACTGACTACGAAGGCCTCGGCACCCCCGGCGTCCACACCTACGTCAACCGCGTCGCCGAGGGCAACGCCGTCCTCGACTCGATCCGCGCGGCCCAGCGACTGCCCGAAGCGAACCTTCCCGACAACGGCCCCGTCGCGACCGCGGGCTACTCGCAGGGCGGCGGAGCGTCGGCGTCGGCCGCCGAACTTCAGCCGTCGTACGCTCCAGAACTCAAGCTGAAAGGCTCGTACGCGGGCGCCGTCCCGGCGGATCTGGCCGAAGTCGGCAAGAACATCGACGGGCACTACGCGTTCGGATTCCTCGGGTTCACGCTGGTCAGCATGGACGCGGCCTATCCGGAACTGAACATCCCGAACCTGCTCAACGCCAAGGGCAAGGAGGCGTTCGAGAAGGTCAAGCAGGAGTGCACCGGGGACGCGATCTTCGCGCACGCGTTCACGCAGTCGAAGAACCTGACCAACGACGGCAGGCCGGTGACCGCGTACCTCGGCGAGGAGCCGTACAAGACGCGGGTCGGCGAACAGCTGATCGGGGCGCGGAAGCCCGGTGCGCCGACGCTGGTCGTCCACAGCGCGCTGGACGACATCGTGCCCTACCCGCAGGGACGGACCATGGCGCGCTCGTGGTGCGCGAAGGGGGCGAAGGTGCAGTTCTCGACTTCGCTGGTTCCGACGCATGTGGGTGGGGCGATCCGGGCCTTCCCGGAGGCTTTCGCTTGGCTTGAGGGGCGCTTCGCGGGGCTGCCTGCTCCAGGGAACTGCGGGCTGTTCTAGGGGTCACCAAGTGCTATGAAGGACGCTTTCATTGCAAATTCTGCGATGAAAGCGTCCTTCATAGCGCGCTACTTGAGGCCGGTGGCTTCCGCGGCAGCCGGGTCCGAGTCGCTGAGGAAGGTCCGGCAGCGGTCGTACTCCTCGGTCTCGCCGATCTTTCCGGCGGCCTTGCCGAGGACGGCGAAGGAACGCAGGAAGCCCTGGTTCGGGCGGTGCGACCACGGCACCGGGCCGTGTCCCTTCCAGCCCGCGCGACGGAGCTGGTCGAGGCCGCGGTGGTAACCGGTGCGGGCGTACGCGTAGGCGGCGACGGTCTCACCGGCTTCGAGCGCCTTCTCGGCGAGCGCGGCCCACGCCTCGCTGTAGTCGGGGTGCTCGGCGGCGACGGCGGCCGGGTCGCTCCCGGCGTCCAGCGCCGCCTGCGCGGCGGTGTGCTCGGGAAGGTGCGTCGGCTGAGGGCCGAGGAGGTTCGTCATGCTGGCCATTGTGCCGACAGCCGAGTTCTAGAAGAACAGGCTCCCGAGAATGCCTCCGCCGGCCAGCACCAGGGCGGCGACGAGTACCGCCGCGACAAGTCGTTTCGGCATCATGGCGGCACACCTTGCCCTGCTCCGCCCGCTGATCGCAAATCCGCCACCCCTACGGGTGAACCCCGATTTTCGACCCCGAATGCCCGTCCCGTGACCTGGAGCAGGGAAGATGGCCCGTATGACAAAGGCGACAGAAGTGACCGGGGACCTTTCGCCGGGTGTCATCCCCCGCAGCCCGATCGCGAAGACCAGGCTGTTCTTCAAGCTCCACTGGCACCGCGGCGCGCCGGGACAGGCGACGCCGGACTGGGTGCTGAACTTCTGCTACGGCATGTGGCTGGCCGCGTTCGCCTTCAAGCTGGTGGGCTCCTCCTGGGACATGTCGTGGCATTTCATGTGGCTCCGGGACGACCTCGCCCCGCCGCACCTGATCAACACCGTCGGCACGGTGATCATCATGGTGCTCGTCGCGATCCACAGCTACACCGGGATGGGCGCCGACCGGCGTTCGCTGCGGCTGATGCAGGTCGGGCTCGTGGTCTTCCTCATCGCGGCGCCGCTGGACGTCATCAACCACCGCGTCAACGGCCTCGACCTGACCGCGTGGAGCCCGTCGCACATGATGCTCTACATCGGCACGGGCATCATGCAGGCCGGCGTGATCATCGGCTGGCTGAAGTACGCCAAGCCGGGCCGGACGCGCACCGGTGTCCTGATCGGACTGTGGGCGTTCTTCCTGGAGAACACGTTCTTCCCGAACGGCCAGCAGGAATACGGCATCCTCGGCCTGCGCGCCTGGGAACGCGGCGCGCCCGAAGCCGAGCCCGAACTGCTGAACTTCGCCGCGAACCAGATCGGGCACCCGGTCGACCGGGTGGCCGTCGAGCACTTCACGATGCCGATCGCCGACTGGGTCTACCCGCTGTGGGGCATCGGCGTGATGGCGCTGATCTTCGCGCTGGCGCGGTACACGACCGGCTTCCGCTGGGCCGGGACGACGGTCGCCGCCGCCTACCTCGCCTACCGCCTGGTGATGTGGCCGCTGCTGCTCGGCATGGGCTTCCCGATCTCGACCGTGCCGTTCTACCTGCTCGCCGTCGGCCTCGCGGTGGACCTGGCGTTCCGCATCGGCCGTGGTCATCCACTGCTGACCGCGGGTACCGGCGCGTTGCTGGTGACGGCCTTCGGCTACGGGATGCTGTGGGTGCAGTCGCAGTTCCGGCCGTGGATCCTCGGCGACGCGCACACGGAGTCGGCGCCGCCGGTCGCCTACTGGACGGCCGCCGTCTGCCTGGTCGGCGTCGGGGCGCTGTGGGCCGCCGCCGGGCCGGGGACGCGGGCGGTGGACTCGCTGCTGGCGAAGCGCCGCGTCACCGCAAGCTGAGCCTCACAAGTACATGAAGGCCCCCTTCATTGCGCTAGACGCAGTGAAGGGGGCCTTCATGTACTTCCGCATTTAGAGGACTAAATGCGTTCTAATCAGGAGAGCTTGTTGCCCGCCGAACCCAGCGACTGCGCGGCCTCGACGACGCGCGCGGCCATGCCGGCCTCGGCGGCCTTGAGGTAGCTGCGCGGGTCGTAGACCTTCTTGTTGCCGACCTCGCCGTCGATCTTCAGGACACCGTCGTAGTTCTTGAAGAAGTGGTCCGCGATCGGGCGGGTGAAGGCGTACTGCGTGTCGGTGTCGACGTTCATCTTCACGACGCCGTAGGAAACCGCCTCGCGGATCTCCTCCGGCAGCGAGCCGGAACCGCCGTGGAAGACCAGTTCGAACGGCTTCGACCCGGCCGGGAGGCCAAGCTTCTTCGACGCCGCCTCCTGGCCGCCCTTCAGCACGTCCGGGCGCAGCTTCACGTTGCCGGGCTTGTAGACGCCGTGCACGTTGCCGAAGGTCGCGGCCAGCAGGTAGCGGCCGTTCTCGCCGGAGCCGAGCGCGTCGATCGTCTTCAGGAAGTCGCCCTCGGCGGTGTACAGCTTCTCGTTGATCTCCGCCTCGACGCCGTCTTCCTCGCCACCGACGACGCCGATCTCGACCTCGAGGATGATGTTCGCGGCCGCGGCCTTGGCGAGCAGTTCCTGCGCGATCTCGAGGTTCTCGTCGAGGTCGATCGCGGAGCCGTCCCACATGTGGCTCTGGAACAGCGGGTGCCGTCCGTTCTTGACCCGCTCGGCCGAGATCTCGATCAGCGGGCGGACGAAGCCGTCGAGCTTGTCCTTCGGGCAGTGGTCGGTGTGCAGCGCGACGTTCACGTCGTACTTGGCGGCGACGACCTGGGCGAACTCGGCGAGCGCGACCGAACCGGTCACCATGTCCTTGACCTTCTGGCCGGAAGCGAACTCCGCGCCGCCGGTGGAGAACTGGATGATCCCGTCGCTCTCCGCCTCGGCGAACCCGCGGATCGCGGCGTTCAGGGTCTCCGACGAAGTCACGTTGATGGCCGGGTAGGCGAATTCGTTCGCCTTCGCCCGGTCGAGCATCTCCGCGTAGACCTCGGGGGTGGCGATGGGCATCGTTTACTCCTCCTCGAAGCAGGCTGGTGCACCTCTCGGCCGCATCGTACGAGGTCGGCCGGGAGGTGCCTACAGCCGTCGTATCAGAGAAGGACGCCGGCGAGCGCCCGGTAGACCGGCAGCGGGTCGGAGTTCAGTACCTGGATGTTCACGTGGTCCGCTCCGGCTTCGAGGTGCGCGGTGACACCGCGGGCGACCGTCTCGGCGTCGCCGTGGACGGCCAGTGCGTCGACCAGCCTGTCGCTGCCCTCGCCTGCCAGGTCCTCGTCGGTGAAACCGAGTTTGCGCAGGGAGTTCGTGTAGTTGACCAGGCCGAGATAGAACTTCACGGTCCCTCGCCCGATGGCGCGGGCCTTCTCCGGGTCGGTTTCGAGGACGACCTTCTGCTCGGGCGCGAGCAGCGGTCCTTCGCCGAGGATCTCGCGCGCCTGACGGGTGTGCTCCGGCGTCATCAGGTACGGGTGGGCGCCCGCGGTGCGGTCTCCTGCGAGTTTGATCACCTTCGGGCCGAGAGCGGCCAGCGCGCGGCCTTCGACGGGCACCCCCGCGGCGTCGAGAGCGTCGAGGTACTCGACGAGAGCGGTGTACGGCTTCTTGAATTCGGCGGTGTGCTCCCGGTGCCCGGCGCCGACGCCGAGCAGGAAGCGGTCCGGATGCTTCGCGGCGACACGCTTGTAGGCCTCCGCGACCGTGGCCGCGTCGTCCTGCCAGATGTTGACGATGCCGGTGGCCACCTTGATCGACTTCGTCGCGTCGAGGAGCTCCTCCGCCTTCGCGAGGTCACCCGACGGCGAGCCGCCGATCCAGATGGCGCCGTAGCCGAGTTCTTCCACTTCACGCGCGAGCTCAGGGGTGAGCACGCCTTCGAGCTGCCAGATGCCGATCCTGCCGAGTTCGATTCCCATGACCCGAGGCAACGCCTGCCTCCGCCGATGTCTTCCCTTAAGTTCGAGGTATGGCGAAACTCGGCAACACCGACCTCGATGTCCGGGGGATCAACCTCGGCGGGAACGTCTTCGGCTGGACCGCGGACGAGCAGCAGTCCTTCGCCGTCCTCGACGCCTACACGGCGGCGGGTGGCAACTTCATCGACACCGCCGACCTCTATTCGGGTGGCGGCTCCGAGACGATCATCGGCGACTGGCTGGCCAAGCGTGGCCGCCGCGACGACGTCGTCATCGCCACCAAGACCGGGATGTGGGAGGAGCGGAAGGGGCTGTCGGCGGCGAACATCGCGGCGGCGGCCGAGGACTCGCTGCGCAGGCTCCGGACCGACCACATCGACCTCTATTACGCGCACATCGACGACCCGGAGACCCCGATCGAAGAGACGCTGCGTGCCTTCGACGAGCTCGTGCGCGCGGGCAAGGTGCGCTACGTGGCGGCGTCGAACTACTCCGCGGAACGACTGGGCGAAGCACTGTCCATTTCGGACCGCGAAGGTCTCGCGAAGTTCGTCGCGCTGCAGCCGCACTACAACCTCGTGGAGCGGGACTACGAACGCGACCTGGCGCCGACGGTCGAGCGTGAAGGCCTGAGCGTCCTACCGTATTTCGCGCTGGCCAAGGGTTTTCTTGCCGGGAAGTACCGGTCGAAGGAGGACATCGGCGACAGTCCGCGTGCCGCCCGCGCTTCGTCCTATTTGGACGAGCGCGGCGAGCGGGTCCTGTCGGCACTCGACGAGATCGCGGCCTCGCGCGGCGTGTCCGTCGCGGCGGTTTCGCTCGCGTGGTTGTTCGCCCAGCCGACCGTCACCGCGCCCATCGCGAGCGCCCGTTCGGTCGAGCAGCTGAACGACCTCCTGCCCGCCGCCGGCCTGACCCTCACCGCCGACGAGGTCGAGGCCCTCACCTCCGCCTCGGCCTGAGTTCCCCTGCGTTTCGTCCTCTGAATGCGGTGGTTCGCACTCCAACTACCGCGTTCAGAGGACGAAACGCGTACTTACTTGTGGGTAGCTTACTCCGGGTAGGTTGGGGTACCGTCCGAATGCCGTAAGGCTCGGACGAGGAGGCAACGTGGCCAAGAACAGCGTGAACGGCAAGGTCGTCCTGATCACCGGCGCCGCCCGGGGGATCGGCGCAGGGCTCGCCGAGCGCCTGGCCGCACAGGGCGCGAAGGTCGCCTTGGTCGGCATCGAAGCCGAGGAACAGAAGGCCGTCGCCGACAAGATCGGCGCCGGCGCCCACGCCTGGGAAGCCGACGTCACCAGCTGGGACGACCTCGAACGCGCCACCGCGGGCGTCGTCGAACACTTCGGCGGGATCGACATCGTCATCGCGAACGCCGGCATCGCGACTTCCGGCTTCGTCCGATCGGTGGACCCGGCCGCCTTCGAGAAGGTCATCGAGGTCGACCTACTGGGTGTGTGGCGTACCTTCCGCGTCACCCTTCCGCATGTCATCGACCGCAAGGGCTACCTGCTCGCGATCTCGTCGCTGGCCGCGATCACCCACGCGCCCGGCATGGCCAACTACGCCGCCGCGAAGGCGGGCGTCGAAGCGTTCTGCAACAGCTTCCGCGCCGAAGTCGCCCACCTCGGCGTGAAGGTCGGTGTCGCGCACCCGACCTGGATCCGCACCGACCTCGTCGAAAGCGCCGACAAGCACCCGGTCTTCGGCAAGCTCCGCACCGGCATGCCCGGCCTGCTCGGCAAGACCTACCCGCTGTCCGTCGCGCTCGACCACCTGCAGACCGGGATCAACAAACGCGCCCGCACCGTCCACGTGCCCCGCTGGGTCGGCGGCCTCAAGCTGATCCGCGCGTTCCTGCCGCCGATCATCGAGATCGGCGCGAAGAGCCGGATCAAGAAGGCCGACGCGGCCGCACTCGTGGACATCGAGCGGCGCGGCGCGTACGAATCTTCCATAACCGGCCAGGCAGGCCGGGCCGCCACGAAGAAGGGCTGACCACGCATGTCGCGTCGCGACCAGATCCGCATGACGCCCGACGAGCTCGCCGCGTTCCTCGACGGGCAAAAGGTCATCAACGTCGCGACGATCGGCCCGAACGGCCGTCCCCATCTGGCGCCCCTCTGGTATTACCCGTACGAGTCCGGCGTCGCGACCTGGACTTATGGCACGTCCCAGAAGGCGAAGAACCTGGAGCGCGACCCGCGCGCCACCGTGCTCATCGAGGACGGTGACAGCTACGAGAAGCTGCGCGGGGTCTCACTCGAAGCCGATGTCGAGGTCATCACCGATACGGCCGTGGTCACCCAGATGGGCATCAACCTCATGCAGCGCTACGCGGGCGCGAAGTCCGGAGACCCCGTACCCGAAGAGCTCTCCGGCTTCATCGGCAAGCAGGCCCCGAAGCGGATCGGACTGATTTTCACCCCGACCAAGATCGTGAGCTGGGATCACACGAAGCTCGGCGGGACATACTGACAGGTAGGTAGTACTAGCAAGTAACTGTTACTTCCGGTAACGTCATCTGGGCACGAACGCCTCGAAGTGGAGGATTGCCAGATGACCGAGCGATTCAAGGTCGTGATCGTGGGCACCGGGTTCTCCGGGCTCGGCCAGGCCATCCAGCTCGAAAAAGCCGGAATCCGGGACTACGTCATCCTGGAGAAGGCGGACGAAGTCGGCGGTACGTGGCGGGACAACTCGTACCCCGGCTGCGCCTGCGACGTGCAGTCCCACATGTACTCGTTCTCCTACGAGCAGAACCCCGACTGGTCGCGGTCGTTCTCGCCGGCGCCGGAGATCTTCCAGTACCTCAAGGACGTCACCGACAAGTACCGGCTGCGCGACAAGATCCGGTTCGGCGTCGAACTCACCGGCGCCACCTGGGACGAAACCACGCGCCGCTGGCACGTCCACACCAAGACCGGCAAGGACATCGAGGCCCAGTTCGTCGTCTCCGGCGTCGGGGGCCTGCACATCCCGCAGCTCCCCACCCTGCCCGGGATCGAGGAGTTCAAGGGCCAGACCTGGCATTCCGCGCAGTGGAACCACGAATACGACCTGCGCGGCAAGAAGGTCGCCGTGGTCGGCACGGGCGCCAGCGCGGTCCAGTTCGTCCCGCGGATCGCCCCGGAGGTCGACGAACTGACGCTGTTCCAGCGCACCCCGCCGTGGATCATGCCGAAGCCCGACCACGCCATGCCCGGCTGGGCCAAGACCGCGTTCCGCCGCATTCCCGGTGTGCAGCGGCTTTACCGCAACGCGCTCTACTGGTTCCTCGAAGTGCGAGCCGTCGGCTTCAACGGCCACCCCGCGATCATGAAGGCCGGCGAAGTGATCGCGAAGCGCCACATCGGCAAGGCCATCAAGGATCCCAAGCTGCGCAAGAAGGTCACCCCCGACTACACCATGGGCTGCAAGCGGGTGCTGATCTCCAACGACTACTACCCGGCGATCAATCGGTCCAATGTGGACGTCAACACCGACGGCGTGCGCGAGGTCAAGGCGCACAGCGTCGTCGACGGCAACGGCGTCGAGCACGAGGTCGACGCGATCATCTACGGCACCGGGTTCAAGGTCACGGATGCCTTGGAATACCTGGACATCACCGGGATCGACGGCCGCGACCTCGCCAAGGAATGGGCGACCGAGGGGATGCGCACGCACAAGGGCATCACCGTGTCCGGCTTCCCCAACCTGTTCTTCCTCCTCGGCCCCAACACCGCGCTGGGCCACAACTCCGTGGTGTTCATGATCGAATCGCAGGCACGTTACGTCGTCGACGCGATCAAGCTCGCCGACTCGCGCGGTGCCGAGGCGCTCGACGTTCGCGCCGGTGTCCAGGAGAAGTTCCAGCGCGAGATCCAGGACAAGCTCGTCAAGGGCGTGTGGACGCAGGGTGGCTGCAAGAGCTGGTACCTCGACGCCAAGGGGGTCAACCGCACGATCTGGCCCGGGTTCACCTGGCGCTACTGGCTCGAAACCCGCAAGGTCGACCCGAGCGACTTCGAACTCAGCGGGCGGGCCTCGTGACGGACCACGAGCAGATCGTCCTGCACGCACGCGACGTCAAGTTCGACTGGGGATCGCTGCCGATGCACTGGATCCCCGGCGAACCGCAGGCGACGCACACGATCAACGTGCTGCATCTGGCGTTGCCGGAAGGCGAACGCTGGTTCGTCGAGGTGTTCAAGCAGGCCGTGCCGCTGATCCGCGACGAGCGGCTCAAGGAAGACGTCCTCGGCTTCATCGGCCAGGAGGCCATGCACGCCGAGGCGCACGACGGTGCCGCCGAACACCTCGAAGCGGCCGGTGTGCACGTCCGGCCGTTCATCGCGCAGATGGAATGGATGTTCCGCCGCCTGCTCGGTGATCGCCCGCTGTCGGCCAAGCGCCGTGAAGAATGGCTGATCGAACGGCTCGCCATCGTCGCCGCGATCGAGCACTACACCGCTTTCCTCGGCCAATGGATCCTCGACGCCGAAGCGCTCGACGCCGCCGGTGCCCATCCGACGATGCTGGATCTCCTGCGCTGGCACGGCGCCGAAGAGGTCGAGCACCGCTCTGTCGCCTTCGACCTGTTCATGCACCTCGACGGTCGCTACGGCCGACGCGTGCGCAGCATGATCGTGGTGACCCCGGTGCTCGCGTGGGTCTTCTTGCGGGGCACCAGATTCCTGATGCGCAACGACCCGGCCCGGCCGGGCAAGACAAGTTTCCGGACATATCTGCGCGTCGCGAAGCTCGGGCTGCTGCCATCGGGAAGGCAGCTGGGGCGCGAAATCCTGCCGTATTTCCGGAAGTCCTATCACCCGGCCGAAACCGGCGACACCGATCAGGCCGTCGCGTATCTCGCGAATTCCCCGGCCGCGCTGGCCGCCGACGAACCACGATGACGCGCCCGCTGCGGCTCGACGGCAGCGGGCGGACCGACCGCTTGATGGCGACGCTGACCGGGGTCGTCGCGGTGTACCGCAGGCTCAGCGGGGTGAGCGGACGCCGTCGTCCCCCGGTCCTCGCCGTCGACCGTGATCTCCCGCTCGTGGTCGACGATGTCCGCGCCGAAGCCGAAGGCGTCGTCAGCCTGCGGTTGGTGCCCGAACGCGGCGAGGTTCTGCCGCGCTGGCGGCCCGGCGCGCACGTCGACCTCTCACCGCGGCCGGGGCTGGTCCGTCAGTACTCGCTGTGCGGCGACCCGGACGACCGCTCGGTGTACCGCGTCGGGGTCCGCTTGCTCGGCGAAGGATCCACGGCGGTGCACGGGTTGAAGAAGGGCGCGCGCGTCACCGTGCGCGGACCGCGCAACGCCTTCCCGTTCGTCGCGAGTCCGTCGTATCTGTTCGTCGCGGGCGGCATCGGGATCACGCCGATCCTGCCGATGGTGCGGCAGGCCGCCGCCTCCGGCGCGGACTGGCGGTTGGTCTACACCGGCCGCGATCGGGCCTCGATGCCGTTCCTGGAGGAATTGGCCCAGATCGAGGCACTCTTTCCCGCCGAGAGCTCATCAACGCTGTCCGGCGACCGGGTCTGGATCCGGCCGGACACCGAATACGGCGTCCCCGCCTCGGGCGCGGAACTTCTCGAAGGCATGCCCGAACAGGCGCCGATCTACTGCTGTGGCCCGGTTCCGATGATCGTCGGCGTGCGGGCGGACGCGGCACTGCGCACGTCCGGCCCGGTCTTCTTCGAACGGTTTTCGCCACCGCCGATCGTCGGCGGCGAACCGTTCCGGGTCACGCTGGCCCGCAGCGGCGTGACACTGGACGTACCCGCCGACCGGACGACACTCGACGTCCTGCGCGAAACCGTGCCCGGTATCGCGTATTCGTGCCGTCAGGGGTTCTGCGGGACCTGCGAGCTGCCGACGGTGACCGGCGCCCGCGTCCGGGTCTGCGTCGAACGCGAGCCGGTCACCCTCGACCTCTGAGCCGTCAGGCTTCCTCCGGGAGCCAGGAGCCGATCACCGGCTTGAACTCGCGGACGGTCCGCTTCGCGACGACGCCTTCGAGGTGATAGGGGTCCTGGTCGATGATCTCCAGCAGTGCCGCCTCGTCCGCGGCCTGGTACATCGAGATGCCGCCGGAGCCGTCGCCCAGCGGGCCGCCGAGCGCGACGACGCCCTGGTCGGCGAGGTCGGAGAGGAACTTCCGGTGCCGCGGGCGCACGTCCTCGAGCTTCTCCCGCACGTACGTGATCTCCACCAGGAACCAGGCCATCGACGTCTCCAAGGGTCGTTCCGACAGACGCCCCAGCTTCTCAGGAACCGATCAGGCAGGACTCCCGCCCCACCCGATACGCTGATCGAGCGCCACGCACAGGTTGTGCATCAAAGGGGTAAATGAACAGGTAGGGGTACATGCTCGAGGGCAACGCGGAACGCAGTGTCGAGGTGACCCTCGGCCATCTGCGCACCATGGACGGACCGGTCACGCCACCGCCGCCTGCGGCACCACTGACCCTTGAGGATCTCTATCGTCAGCATCGGATGCGGCTCGTCCGGCTGGCCATCCTGCTCGTGGACGAACCGGCCACCGCCGAGGACGTCGTGCAGGAGGCGTTCACCGGCCTGCACCGCAACTGGGGGCGCCTGCGCGACGCCGCCGCGGCCGTCGGCTACCTGCGCACCGCCGTGGTCAACGGATCACGCAGCGTGCTGCGCCGCCGCAAGACCGCTCGCGAGTACGTCGCGCCGCACGCGGTCAACGCGCGTTCGGCCGAAAGCCTCGCCATGCTGTCGAGTGAACATCAGGCCGTGGTGAGCGCTTTGTCCAAACTGCCCCCGCGTCAGCGTGAAGTTCTGGTACTCCGTTACTACGGTGGGCTGAGTGAGGCCGAGATCTCCGAGGCCGCCGGTATTTCGAAAGGTACCGTGAAGTCAACCGCCAGCCGGGCGCTGGAGGCACTGCAGAAAGCGATGCAGTCGCCGAACTGAGACCCGGCCTCACTCTCGAGCGCTGGGTTGTGCCGCCATGCTTGGTCCAGACCAATATATGCTGGGGGGCGTGAGAGGCGCCGGAGATTTCGTGATCGTGGGCGGCCGGGTCGTCGCCCCGGACCGTGTACTCGACGACGGCTGGCTGGCGATCGCCGGCGGCAAGATCGTCCAAGTCGGGTCCGGGACACCCCCGGACATCGACCGCGTCCCAGTCGATGGGTGCCTGGTCGTGCCGGGCTTCATCGACACCCACTGCCATGGCGGTGGGGGCGGGTCGTTCTCCAGTGCGAACCCCGAGGAGCTGTTCCGCGCCGTCCGCGCGCATCGGCGACACGGGACCACGACCATGCTCGGCAGTCTCGTCTCGGACCCCATTCCGGTGCTCCGAGACCAGATCGCGGCCCTTCGAGAGCTGGTCCAAGAGGGTGAACTTGCCGGCATTCACCTCGAAGGACCCTTCATCTCGAAGGCGCGCTGCGGCGCACACGACCCGGCGACGCTGATCGAACCGGACACGGCGACGGTCAACGCGTTGCTGACCGCGGGCCGCGGTGACATCCGGATGGTCACTCTCGCCCCCGAACTGCACGGTGGGCTCAAGGCGGTCCGCCAACTGGCCGAATCGGGCGTCATCGCCGCCATCGGGCACACCGACGGCGTCGAAGACCAGATCATCCCGGCGATCGACGCCGGCGCCTCCGTCGCGACGCACCTCTTCAACGCCATGCGCCCGCTCCACCACCGCGAACCGGGCCCGATCGGCGCACTCCTCGACGACGAGCGGATCACCGTCGAGCTGATCTGCGACCTCGTCCACGTGCATCCGACGGTGCTGCGGCTGGCCGCGCACCACGCCGGCAAGGGCCGGACGGTGCTCATCACCGACGCCATGTCGGCCACCGACGCCGCCGACGGCAGCTACATCCTCGGCCGCCTCGAGGTCGACGTCCGCGACGGCGTCGCCACGCTGGCCGGGAACGGCTCGCTGGCGGGCAGCACGCTGACCATGGACGCGGCCTTCCGCAACCTCGTCCGCGGCGCGGGTATCGATCTGCTCGACGCCGTCCGCGCGACCTCCGGCAGGCCTGCCGAACTGCTCGGCATCGCCGACCGGACCGGGTCGCTGCGCGCGGGTCTCGCGGCCGACGTCGTGGTGCTCGACCGCGACCTGCGACCGGCCAAGGTGCTGCGCCAGGGCGAGTGGGTCAAGGACGAGGCGGCGGCTACATTGAGCGCCACGGCCCCGCTGAGCGGCGCGGTCGAAGGCGGTGTGTCGGTCAGCGACGGGTAGCGGCGAGAGGAGTCCGGATGAGCGAGCCCAAAGACCCGGAGAAGCTCCTGGCCGACGCCTTGCGCGCTCAAGCCGTCTTCGCGCCTTCCGCGGAGCGGATCACCGAGGCTTCCACCGAGAAACCGGTCGAATCGGACACCGAGAGTAATTCGGTCACCGAAGCGGCTCCGGTCGCACCCGAGCCGTCTCCGTCGCCGGGAGAAGGCGAGCTGCCCCTGCAATACGGGCTGCTTTCCGGCGCCGGCGCCGGCTCGCTCGAACGTGAGCGCGTCGCGTTGGAGGACGCGGAAACGGCCAGGCTGGCGGAGCGGCCGTCGCCACCTCCTGCTCCTTCGCCCGGCAGTGCGCCCCTGCCCGCGTACTGGGTGTTGCTGCTCGCCGTACTGCTGGGACTGGCGGCCGGTTCGGTGATCGGGCTGCTCACGCTCATCTGAGCCGCCTTCCCCGTCGGATCAAGCCACTCAGCGTCACCCTGTACCGTTTTGGTGTGATCCTGGCGCAGAACAACGTGACGACGATGGGGCTCCTGCCCGAGTGGCTGGACCCGATGCACCTGCTGAACGGGCTGACCGTCCCGGTCATCACGGTGCTCTGCCTGATCATCTTCATCGAGAGCAGCGTCTTCCCGGTGCTGCCCGGTGACTCCCTGCTCTTCACCGCCGGCCTGCTGATCGCCTCCGACAAGATCCAAGCCCCGCTGTGGCTGGTCTGCGTGCTGGTCACCGTCGCGGCGCTGCTCGGCAACCTGCTCGGCTATGGCCTCGGCTGGAAGGTCGGCCCCTGGCTGTTCCGCAAGCCGGACTCCAAGTTCTTCAACAAGAAGTACGTCGACCAGACCCACGCCTTCCTGGAGAAGCACGGGCCGAAGGCGGTCGTGCTGGCGAGGTTCGTGCCGTTCGTGCGGACGTTCATCACCTGGATCGCGGGCATCGGCAAGATGGACCCGAAGAAGTACTTCACCTACACCGTCATCGGCGGCATCCTCTGGGCCGCCGGGATCACCGCGCTCGGTCACCTGCTCGGCGACATCCCGTTCATCCGCGACAACATCGACGCGATCTTCATCCTGATCGTGCTGGTGTCGGTGGTGCCGATCGTGCTCGAGTACCTCAAGTCGCGCCGCGAGAAGAAGCACGGCGCCACCGCGACCGGCATCGTCGCCGACACCGCCGAGGACATCACGCAGCAGATCCCCCGGATCCGCGACTGACCCACTTGCTCGCCCCTGCCGTTCATGCAATGAAGGGGCCTTTCATCGCAAATTTTGCGATGAAAGGCCCCTTCATTGCACTCAGAGGGAGAACATCGAGCCCGGGTTGAAGAGGTTCCCCGGGTCCAGCGCCTGCTTGATCTGGCGGTGCACCTTGAGGCCCACTTCGCCGATCTCCTTCGCGAGCCACTCACGTTTGATCCGGCCGATGCCGTGCTCGCCGGTGACCGTCCCGCCCAGCGACAGGCTGACGTCCAGAATCGCGTCGAACGCCTTCTGAGCGCGGGCGAACTCGTCCTCGGAGTCCGGCGCGTAGACGATCGTCGGGTGCATGTTGCCGTCACCGGCGTGGCCGACGACGGCGATCCGCAGCCCCACCTCTTCGCTGATCCGCTCGCAGCCGGCGATCAGTTCGGCGATCCGGGTGCGCGGCACGCAGACGTCGTCGGTCAGCCAGACGCCGTACAGTTCCAGCGCGGTGAGCACGACCCGCCGCACCTGCAGCAGCATCTTGCCCTCTTCGAGATCGTCGGTGGCGTAGGCGAGATCCGCGCCGCAGTCGACGCAGATCTGTTCCAGTGCCGCGAGTTCCCGCCGCGCGACCTCGCCGCCGGAGTCGGATTGCGCGAGCAGCAAGGCCTTGCAGTCCGTTCCCGCGCCGACGTCGGTCTTGAGATAGGTCTCGGCGGCTTTGATGGACGTCGCGTCCATGATCTCCAGCAGCGACGGCACCAGCCCCTCGCGCACGACTCGCGCGACGGCTTCACCGGCGGCCTCTGTGCTGCTGAAGCCCGCGACGAACGTGGAAGGCAGCTGCGGCAACGGTTTCAGCGCCACTGTGGCCTGCGTGATCACGCCGAGCGTGCCCTCGCTGCCGACGAAGAGCCGTGCGAGGTCGTAGCCCGCGACGCCCTTCACCGTGCGGCGCCCGGTCTTCAGCACCGACCCGTCGGCGAGCACGACTTCCAGGCCCAGTACGGAGTCCGTCGTGACGCCGTACTTCACACAGCACAAGCCACCGGCGTTGGTGGACAGGTTGCCGCCGATGGTGCACCAGTCGTAGCTGGACGGGTCCGGCGGATAGAACAGGCCGTGTTTCTCCACCGCGTTGCGGAAATCGAGGTTCACCACACCGGGCTGCACGACGGCGAGCCGGTTGGCCGCGTCGATCTCGACGACCTGGTCGAGTTTGGTCAGCACCAGCATGACGCAGCCGTCGATCGCGTTCGCGGCGCCGGACAGGCCACTGCCGGCGCCGCGGGGCACGATCGGCACCCCGAACTCCGCGCACGCCTTGACCACGGCCTGCACCCCCTCCACATCGGACGGCAGCACCACCGCGAGCGGCTTGCCTGCCGAGGCCAGCGGCATCATGTCGCGCGAGTAGGCGTCCGTGACGTCGGAGTCGGTGAGCACCGCGGCCTTTCCCAGATGCTCACGGAGACGGGTGACCAAGGCTTCGTTGCTCATACCACCATCGTAAGCACATCAGATCCGCACTGCGGAATTCTTCTTCCGGTTAAGGAGAACGAAGGCCTGAACACCCGTATAGACGAGCACGACGACGCCTGCCCATGCGGTGACGTGCACCCCTTGCGTGAAGGCTTCACGAGCCGACTCCAGGAGCGCCTGCCCCTCAGCGGGAGCGAGGTGTTGCGCCGTGGCGACAGCGCCGCCGAGTGTGTCCCGCGCGGACTCGGCCGTGCCTTCCGGCAGGCCGGCGCGGTAGACCGCGGTCGCGACACTGCCCAGGATCGCGGTGCCGAGCGCACCGCCCAGCTCGAACCCCGTCTCGGAGATGGCCGACGCGGCTCCGGCGCGCTCGGCCGGAGCGGCCGAGACGACGAGGTCGTTCGTCAGCGTTTCCGACAGGGCGACACCGCCCCCGAGCAGTGTGAACGACACCACGACATAGGCGAGTCCGCCACCGGACGAGACCTGCGTCAACGCCAGAAACCCGACCGCGGCGACCAACAGACCACCGCTGACCAGCACGGAAACCCGGATCCGCTTCGCGAGCCAGGCCGCGAGAAGCGCACCGGCGACGCCGGCGGCCGTCGCCGGGAGCATCCACAGCGCGGCGACGACCGGGGCCAGTCCGAGCACCAGCTGCAGGTACTGCGGCACCAGGAACAGCAGACCGACCATGGCGAACACGCCCAGCATGTTCGTCACGACCGAGGCACTGAAGGCCCGGTTCGAGAACAGCTTCAAATCGAGCATCGGCTCGTCGAGGTGGTTCTGCCTGCGCACGAACACGACGCCGAGCGCGAGACCGGTCAGGATGCTGAGCGCGGCCTTCCAGGTGAAGCCGTGCTCGGCGATCAGCTTGATGCCGTAGACCACCGGCAGCATCGCGGCCAGCGAGAGCAACGCCGACAGCGGGTCGAAGCGGCCCGGCTTCGGGTCACGCGCCTCCGGCAGCACGAACGGTCCGACGATCAGCAGTACCAGCATCACCGGGACGTTGATGAGGAACACCGAACCCCACCAGAAATGCTCCAGCAGCCAGCCGCCGAGCACCGGCCCGACCGCCATCCCGCCGGAGAACCCGGCGCTCCACACGCCGATCGCGATCCGGCGCTGTTTGGCGTCGAGGAAGATGCTGCGGATCAGCGACAACGTCGACGGCATCAGCGTCGCACCGCCGACACCGAGCAGCGCGCGGGCGATGATCAGCATGAAAGCGCTGGTCGAGAAGGCCGCGAGCACCGAGGCGGCACCGAACGCGGCGGCACCGGCGAGCAGCAGCTTCCGGCGGCCGATGCGGTCACCGAGGGTCCCCATCAGCACCAGCAGACCCGCCAGCATGAACGAGTAGATGTCGACGATCCACAACTGCTCCGCACCGGTGGGTGCCAGATCCTCGGACAGGAACGGCAGCGCGAAGCCGAGCACCGTCATGTCCACGCTGATCAGCAGCACCGGAAGCACCAGTACCGCCAACGCCCACCACTGCTTGCGCCGCGCCATGGCGCACTCTCCTCACTAGATAAACCGTCTGGACGGTACAGTTACCGCCTCGTTCGAAGGTAAACCGTCCAGACGGTATAGTCAACTGATATGACCAGGCCCACGGCGAAGGAACGCATCCTCGATTCCTACGAGGAGATACTCATCGAGCAAGGCCCTGGCGGGATCACCCTCGAAGCCGTCGCCGCGCACGCCGGGGTCTCGAAGGGCGGCCTGCTCTACCACTTCGGCTCCAAGGAAGCGCTGGTCGACGGCCTGATGGAACGTCTCGCCACCTTGTCGGAGGAGGACCTCGAACAGGCGCGGAGCGCACCGGAAGGCGTCGTTTCCTGGTACCTGCGCACCGCCATCACCGACGTGACTCAGCGCAAACCACTGCACCGCACGACCATGGCGACGCTCCGGATCATGCTCAACGAACCACGGGTCTCCGAGGTCGTGCAGGTCTACAACCAGAAGGTCCACGACCTGATCAGCGAGCACGTCGACGACCCGCTGACCGCCGAACTGGTCATCCTGGTGGGCGACGGTCTCTATCTGCGGGCGGCACTCGGCCGAGACGACGCGAGCCCCCTGCTGAACCGGATCGACGAGATCGTCACCCGCATCCAGCACTGACGCCCTGCGCCCCTCACGCATTTCGTCCTCTGAATGCGGTCCTTGCGCGTACAACTACCGCATTCAGAGGACGAAACACGAGTCACATCTGGAGGCCGTAGACGCGCTCGATCGGGATGGTCAGCAGGACACGCTGCTCGGCGACCATGGCGTCGCGGAACTCGTCCCAGTCCGGATGCTCGCCGCGGGCCCGCCGGTAGTGATCCACCAGCGCGTCGACGGTGGCGTCGTCCCGGGCGGCGGCGGTCGGCGTCAAGACCGCGGGACCTTCGACGACGACGTAACCATCGCCGCTTTCGGTCGACACATGGAAGGTCGCCCTCGGGTCACGGCGGAGGTTCTTGGTCTTGGCGCGCGGCGCGGTGATCGAGATCAGGATCGCGCCGGCGTCCGCGTCGTAGAGGTGGTTGACGGTCGACAGCTGGGGCCTGCCGTCACGCTTGATCGTGGCGAGGGTGCCGAAGTTGCGGTCGGCAAGGATCGCGTAGAGCGCGGAGTCGGTCATGACTTCACCAAAGCGCGGCAGGTCTGGCTTGTTCCGCGATGAGCAAAAGCCCAGCTCAGCCCACCAAGCGGGATGAACCGGACAAACATGCACGAATAAATGTGCTTGCATGCGGCAACTAAAGTGTTGTCCGACACACAAGGTCACTTTCTCCTTGCGAAGCACTCTTGAGAGGAACATCCTTGCTCTAGGCAACTAGTTGCAGTGACCAAGCAACCGGCGAGAGAGACCACCATGACACCCACGACACCCGGCACCAGGTCGAAGGCCGACCTCGACCTGGCCGACACCCTCGGGCATGAGCTCGTGCGGCTCGTGCGCCTGGTCAACCGGGCCAAGTCCCAGGTGTCCAAACAAGGGCCGGACGGCATCGAGCGGGCCGCGTACGCGATCCTCTTCTGCCTCATCCACGTCGGTCCTCAGCGGACCAGCAAGCTCGCCGAGTTCCTGCACTCCGAGATCTCGACCATCAGCAGGCAGTCGAGTTCTCTCGTCCAGCACGGGCTGGTCGAGCGCCTGGCCGACCCCGAAGACGGCCGCGCCTGCCTGCTCGCACCGACCGCCGAAGGACTCCGGGTCTTCGAGGAGAACCGCAAGCAACGGAATCAGTGGCTCGCCGAGGTACTCGGCGATTGGTCCGACGCCGACCGGGAAACCCTCAACTCGCTGTTCCACCGGCTGAACGACGACATCGAAAAAACATCTCCACAGTTCGCCGACCCCGCGTCGGCGTCGAAGGCCAAGGGGGCCTGAAGCAATGAGTTCCACCGTAGAAAGTCCGCCAGCCATCCAAGAAGATGGTCCCCGGCTCAGTCACCGTCAGATCGTCACGATCCTGATCGGCCTGATGTCGGGCATGTTCCTGGCGGCACTCGACCAGACGATCGTGGGTACCTCGATCGTCCGGATCGCCAACGACCTCAACGGGTTCGACCTGCAGGCCTGGATCACCACGGCCTACCTGATCACCTCGACGATCGTCACGCCGATCTACGGCAAGCTGTCCGACATCTACGGGCGCAAGCCGTTCTACATCGCCGCGATCTCGATCTTCCTGATCGGCTCGATCGCCTCGGCGTTCGCGACATCGATGTACGAGCTGGCCGCGTTCCGCGCGATCCAGGGTCTCGGTGCCGGCGGTCTGATGTCGCTGGCGATGACGATCATGGGCGACATCGTGCCGCCGCGGGAACGCGCCCGCTACCAGGGTTACTTCCTCGCCGTGTTCGGTATCTCCACCGTGCTCGGCCCGGTGCTCGGCGGGTTCTTCGCCGACTTCGACAAGCTCGGCAGCGTCTTCGGCTACGACATCGCCGGCTGGCGCTGGGTGTTCCTGATCAACGTGCCGATCGCGATCGTCGCGCTGTTCGTCGTCGCCCGCGTGCTCAACGTGCCGCACCAGCGCCACGATCACAAGATCGACTGGTGGGGCGGGCTCGCGCTCGTCGTCGCCGTGGTGCCGTTCCTGATCGTCGCCGAGCAGGGCAACAAGTGGGGCTGGGGCTCGCAGAACGCGATCATCTGCTACATCATCGGTGCCATCGGTGTCGTGGCGTTCATCTTCATCGAGAAGCTGATGAAGGACGCGGCGCTGATCCCGCTGCGGCTGTTCAAGAACTCGACCTTCACGGTCGCGATCATCGGCGGCGTCATCGTCGGTGTCGCGATGTTCGGCGCGATCATGATGATCCCGCAGTACATGCAGGTGGTTCAGGAGTTCTCGCCGACCGAATCGGGTCTGCTGATGATCCCGCTGATGGCTGGCATCATGAGTGGTTCGATCATCTCGGGCCAGATCACCAGCAAGACCGGCCGCTACAAGGTGTTCCCGGTGGTCGGCACGCTGCTGATCGCGGGCGGCGCGTTCTTCTTCGCGCAGGTCGAGTACAACAGCGCGCTGTGGCACCCGCTGGTCGCGGCCGCGATCATCGGTCTCGGCCTCGGTGCCTGCATGCAGACGCTGATCATCGCGGTGCAGAACGCGGGCCCGCGCAGCGACATGGGCGTCTCGACCGCTTCCGCGACGTTCTTCCGGCAGATCGGTGGTACCGCGGGTGTCGCGGTGTTCCTGACGATCCTGTTCAACGTCCTGCCCGGCAACATCACCAAGGCGTTCGGCGGCAACGCGCCGACCGGACCCCAGGCGGCGGCGCTCGGTGACCTGCAGTCGAACACGAGCGGTATCGCGAGCCTGCCCGAGGCCATCAAGACCCCGGTGCTGATCGGCTTCACCGAGTCGATCACCACGGTGTTCTACGTGGCGGGTGCGGTCGCGCTGCTGGCGACGCTGGTGTTGATGTTCATGAAGGAGATCCCGCTGCTCGGCGGCTCGGCGCCCTCCGCGGCTTCGGCCCTCGAAGGCGGCGAAGCCCTCCTTGAAGAGGACGAGACGCCTGCCGAGAAGACGGTCGTGACCGCGCCTGTCGAGCCCGGCAAGCACGCGCTGACCAACGGGAACGGCAACGGCAACGGGGTGTTCCGGGCGGGATCCGCCCAGATCAGTGGGCACGTCCGCCGGGACGACGCCACGAACGTCGCGGGTGCGGCGCTGACCCTGATCGACCACAACGGCAATCAGGTCGCCAGGACGCACACGAACGAGAACGGCGTGTACTCGTTCACCGGCATCGTCGGCGGCCGGTACACGATCGTCGCCAGCGGTCGCTGGTTCCGGCCGGTCGCGGCGACGCTGACCGCCACCGGTGCCGGCGTGCTGCGCCACGACGTCGAACTGGTCAGCACGATCCTGCTGAGCGGGGTCGCCCGTACCGACGGGGACCGGGTGGTGCCGGACGCGCGGATCACCGTGCTCGATTCCGCGGGCGGCGTCGCCGCCGTGGCGAGGACCGACGCGGAGGGCAATTACACGGTCAGCGACCTGCCCGCCGGGACGTACACGGTGATCGCGAGCGGCTACCCGCCCGCCACCAGCCGGGTGGAGCTGCTGGGCGGTGACCAGGCCGAACACGACGTGCGGCTGAGCTACGACCAGGCGCTCGACGAACTCGTCGACCACTCCTGAGCCTGAGATGAAGGGGCCTTTCATCGCGAAATTTGCGATGAAAGGCCCCTTCATTGCGCTTGGGGGAGGCGTGACCGGGCCTTTCGGACACCCCGATTCCATGGTTCGGCCGCGTGTGGTTCGCCGAGTACACGTAGGCTCGCGTCGTGAGTGAGGTGTACACCGAGGCCGCGGGCATCGGCGTGAGCTGGCTCGACACCGCCGGGCCAGTGCTCGTCTGGGTGATCGTGCTCAGCTTCATCTTCGTGGAGTGCGCGCTGATCATCGGGCTGTTCTTGCCCGGCGACTCCCTGCTGTTCGCGGCCGGGGTCGTCCTCGCGCAGCACGGCTCCGACCTGAACGCGTGGCTGCTGTCGGCCGCCGCGCTGCTCGTCGCGATCCTCGGCAACCAGGTGGGTTATTACATCGGCCGGTCGACCGGGACGAAACTGATCGCGCGACGCGGTGGCAAGGTGCTGAACCGGCACAATCTCGACCGTGCCAGGGCGTTTCTGGACCGCAAGGGTTTCTTCGCCATCGTGGCCGCGCGCTGGATCCCGTGGATCCGCACGCTGGCGCCGCTGATCGCGGGGACCGCGCGGATGGATCCCCGCCGGTTCGCGCTCGCGACCGCGCTCGGCGGGCTGCTCTGGGTGCCGACGCTGGTGCTGCTCGGCTACTACGGTGCCGGCTTGCTGGACGAACTGCCGTGGGTCAAAACCGTCGCGCTTTGGGTCAGCGTCGCGTTCTTCGTGGTGGGCACGGCTTACGGCGTGATCCGCTATCGCCAGGAGATGCGGCGTCCCGCCGAAGACGTCGAAGACCGCGCGACGACCTAAACCTCCGGGTCGGCCCAGATCTCCAGCTGGATGCCGTCCGGGTCACGGAACACGATGACCGACGAGCCTTCCAAGGTCCGCGATCCCTTCGACGGCGTGTAGACGACCCCGTATTCCGAGAGCCGTGCTTCCCACTCGGCCAGTTCCGACCGCGACGAGACCTTGAAGGCCACGTGGTCCAGACCGGTACGCCGTTCGTCGAATCGCGGCCGCTCGGTGTCCTGGTGCTCGACCAGCACCACCGCGAAACCCTCGCTCGGCGAGCGCAGCACGACCTTCCGCAGACCCGTCTCGGGGTCTTCGCGACGCGTGAACTCCTCGAGTTCGAGCACTCGGGCGTACCAGGGCACGCTCCGGTCCACGTCGGTCACGGTGAGTGCCAGGTGGTGCACAGACATGAGCTTGGACATCGGGGATGACCGTCCTGATCAAGAAGCTGGGGACGCCACCAGGGTGACACAGGCGCATCGGGCGTCGAGGTGATCCGCCGACTTCCCACATGAATCGTGATATCGGCCGGGAAACAGTGTTGAAACGTGGCTGAACCGCACGCGGACCCGATATCGCCCCGTGACCGCTCCGTGGCCCGGGTCGTCAACGCCCGCCGCCGACGGTCAACACCGTCCCGGTGGTGTACGAGGCGGCCGGGGAGAGCAGCCACAGCACGGCTTCCGCGACTTCGCCCGGCTCGCCGGCGCGCCCCATCGGAATGGTCGGGGCGATCCGTTCCATGCGGTCGGGCAAACCCGCCGCGGCATGCAGTCCGGTATGGATCATCCCCGGTGCGACCGCGTTGACCCGGATGGATTCTTTCGCGACTTCTTGCGCCACGCCGTAGGTCATCGTTTCGACCGCGGCCTTGGTCCCCGCGTAGTGGACCCATTCCCCGGGTGATCCGGTCCGCACGGCGGTGGAGGACACCGTGACGATCGCGCCGCCCTCGCCGCCGTACCGGGTGGACATCCGGCGGATGCCCTCGCGGACGCACAGGAAGACGCCCGTGATGTTGACATCGACCACGCGACGGACGACGTCCACGTCGTACTCGTCGAGGCGGCCGGGGGTGTTGCCGGTGATGGCCGCGTTCGCGACCACCCCGGCGAGCGGGCCGAGTTCGACGGCCGCGTCGAACAGGCCGATCACGTCCGTTTCGGAGGCGACGTCCCCGCGCCGGGTGATCGCCTGGACGCCGTGCCGCCGGACGCGCGAAGCGACGTCTTCGGCCGCTTCGGCGTCGCCCGCGTAGTTGACGACGACGTCGTAACCGCGCGCGGCGGCCAGTTCGCAGACCGCCGCGCCGATGCCCTTGCTGCCGCCGGTGACGACGAGAACACCACTCATATGGCGAAGTTGACCAGCGGCAGGTTCTCCAGTACCAGGTCGGCCCGGCTGCTCGTGGACGCGATCAAATCGGCGTTGCGCTGATCGGAGCCGAGCGCGCGGCGACGCGCTTCGACCAGCGAGCGGCCGTAGCGACGGTGCCGGGAGACGAGCCGCTCGATGCGCTCCGGCTCGTCCGGCGCGAGGAACCACGACTCGGCGAGGATCGGCTTCACCCCGCTCCACGGGTCGTCCTGCAGGAGCAGGTAGTTCCCCTCGGTGATGACCAGCGGGACGTCCGGGGTGACGGCGACGGCGCCGGCGATCGGCTCCTCGATCTCACGACGGAACTCGGGCGCGTAGACCGTTTCGCGGCCCTCGGCGAGCCTGCGCAGCAGGTGCACGTAGCCGGCGGCGTCGAAGGTGTCCGGCGCGCCCTTGCGCTCCACACGGCCGAGCCGCTGCAGTTCGACCTGCGCCAGGTGGAAACCGTCCATCCCGACCACGGCCGCCCTCGTGCCCAGCGCCTTCGCCAGCCCCCAGGCCAGTGTCGTCTTACCGGAGGCGGGGGCGCCGACGATCCCGAGCACGCTGCGCTGTCCCGGCTTCGCCAGCGTCTGAGCCCTGCTCAACAGGTCCTCGAACACCGATGGCATGGCTGTCATGGCAGTCCCTCTCCCATCTTCGCGACCGAGGCCGTCCACGACCTCGGTCCTTCATGCCGCACCCGTTCGGCGGCCACCTCGTTGGCGAACCCGATCCAAGCCTGGAGACCCTCCACGCCCCGGGCGACCGCGTACGCGAAAGCCCCGTGCCAGACATCGCCGGCGCCCAGCGTGTCACGCGCCTGGGTGACGGGGACGGGGACCGCGCCGGATCCGTCCGCGGTCGTCCAGCGCACCGGTTCCGGCCCCGCCGTGGTGATCACGACCGGTACGCCGTACGCGCGAGGATCATCCCCCCGGTAGAGGGATGAGCACGCGGCGATGTCGACCAACGGCAGGAGTTCGCCGAAGACCGGCTTCCAGCTCCCCGCGTCGAGCACCACCGGCACCTTCCGCTCCCGCGCCCAGCGCGCCAGGTGCAGAGCGATTTCTGGATGGTGCCCATCCAGGAGGACACACCTTGGCATTTCGTCCTCTAAACGCGGTAGTTGCGCGTGCAAGGAACGCATCGAGAGGACCGAACGCGAGGAAGCGTGGGCGTTGCGCGAGACGACGGTGCGCTCGCCGTCGGACTCGCGGACGACGACGGCGCTGATCGCGGGCGGATCGGGCTGGCCGGGATCGAGATCGACGAGGTCGACGCCGTGCGCATCGAGGTCGGCGCGGGCGAGTGCGGCCAGCGGGTGCGCACCGGCGACCGTCAGGAGCGTCGCCTCGGCGCCGAGCGCGGCCACGGTCACCGCCGCGTTCGTCGCCGGCCCCCCGGCCGCGACGTCCATCGACAGCGAACGCACCTTCTCACCCGGTGCCGGGATCTCGGCGACACGCTGAACCTGGTCGACGGTGCACAGCCCCGCCAGCAGCACTCTCACTCGCTACAACCCGGTGTGCACGGCCGAAGCGACCTCTTCGACCTCGCCGTTCTCGCCGATCTTCAACGCGCCCGTGAGCAGGCCGACGACCTGGTTCATCGTGTGCGTCTTCGGCGAGACGACCGCGACGCGCTTGCCGAGGCGGTGCACGTGGATGCGGTCGGCGATGTCGAACACATGCGGCATGTTGTGGCTGATCAGCACCACCGGCAGGCCGCGTTCGCGGATCCGGTTGATCAGGTCGAGCACCTTGCCGGATTCGGCGACGCCGAGCGCGGCGGTGGGCTCGTCCATGATCACCGCCTTGGTGCCGAACGCGGCCGCCCGCGCGACCGCGACACCCTGGCGCTGTCCGCCGGACAGCGTCTCCACCGGCTGGGCGATGGATTTGATGTTGATGCCGAGTTCGTCGAGGATCCGCTGCGCCTCGTCCCGCATGGCGGTCCGGTCCAGCTTCCGGAACACCTTGCCGAAGATGTCCTGACGCCGTTTTTCCCGGCCGAGGAACATGTTCGACGCGATGTCGAGAGCGGGTGCGACGGCGAGATCCTGATACACCGTCTCGATTCCGTAGTGGCGAGCGTCCAAAGGAGACTTGAAGTGGACGATCTCACCGTCCACTTTGATCTCACCGGCGTCCGGGATCACCGCACCCGAAAGGGCTTTGATGAGACTCGACTTGCCGGCGCCGTTGTCGCCGACGACGGCGAGCACCTCGCCGGGGAACAGTTCGAAGTCGGCGCCGTCGATGGCGGTGACCCGGCCGTAGCGTTTGACCAGTCCCTGTGCGGACAACGTCGGTGTCGTCATGACTGCTGCCTCCTCGCGAAACGGTCGACGCAGACGGCGCCGATGAGCAGGGCACCGGTGGCGACGTCCTGGTAGAGCGCGTCCACCCCGAGCTGGGTCAGCCCGGACCGCAGTACCGCGACGACCAGCGCGCCCATCATCGTGCCGAGTACGGAACCCCGGCCGCCGAAGAGGCTCGCGCCGCCGAGCACCACCGCGGTGATGGAGTCGAGGTTGCCGAGCTGGAACGCGTTCGGGTCGGCGTTCGGCACGCGGCCGAGCGCCTGCCAGGCGGCGATCCCGACGATCACCCCGGCGACGAGGTACACCGAAAGGATGGTGCGGTTGACCTTGATCCCGGACAGCCGCGCGGATTCCGGCGCGTTGCCGACCGCGTAGACGTGCTTGCCCCACGGCGTCCGCGTGAGCGCGTACCAAAGCCCCAGGTACATCAGCAAAGCCAGCGTCATGCCGTAGGTGATCGGAATGCCGCCGAACAGGTACCGGCGGGTGCCGAGCCACTTGAGCAGCTCGTCGGCGACCGGGACGGCCTGTCCGCTCGCGAACAGTTTCGCGGCCGCGGTGAGCACCGTCAGCAGACCGAGGGTGACGATGAACGGCGGCAATTTGATCCGGGTGACCAGGGAGCCGGTGACCGACCCGATCACCACCGTCGCCACAATTCCCAGCAGCAGCGCCCAAATCCCGGGGACGCCGCCGACGACGAGCTTCGCCATGATCAGCGTCGCGAGCACCATGGCGGCCGCGTTGGCCAGGTCGATCCCGGCGGTCAGGATGATCAGCGTCTGCCCGAGGGCGAGCGTGCCGACCACCAGGGACTGTTGCACCACAAGGGAAAGGTTGTCGAGATCGAGGAAGGTGTCGGTCGAAAGCGAGAACACCACGATCGCGACGAGCAGGGCGAGCGCCGGTCCGACGGCGGGCGCGCGCAGGAAGAACTCACCGATCGTCGGACGCTCGTTGCCTTTGAGGGTCACCGTGCTCATTTCGTCCCCCAGCAGTTCTCGAGGCCCCACTTGGTGTCCTGGCTTTCCACGCCGGGGATCGGCTTGTCCGTGATCACCGCGGATCCGGTGTTCACGAAGCCGCTCGGCTTCTTGCCGGTCTTGGCGTACTCGATGGCGGCGAGGACGCCCTGCTCCGCCATCTTTTTCGGGAACTGCATGACCGTGGCGGCGTACTGACCGTCGCGCACGTTCTTGACGCCTTCGCAGCCGCCGTCGATCGAGCCCATCACGATCTGGTTCACCAGGCCGCGGGCCTGGAGCGCGGCGTAGGTGCCGCGGCCCATCGGCTCGTTCATCGTGTAGACGGCGTTGATGTCGGTGGTCCGCTGCAGCAGGTTCTCCACCCCCTGCTGGGCAAGGCTCTGGTCACCGTTCGCCGGCGTCTTGCCCTTGATCTCCGGAGAGGCGTCGGTCAGCCCGATGCCCTTGAGGAACCCGGTGTGCCGCTGAGTGTCCACTGTGGATCCGGCGGTGCCGTCCACCATGAACAACTTCGGCGGCTTGCCCGCGAGCGCGGCCTTGACGTACGCGCCTTGCTGCCGTCCGGCCTCGAAGTTGTCCGTGGCGAAAGTGGCGTCGACGGCGGTGTCGGGTTCGGTCGCGGTGTCGAGCGCGATGACCAGCACCCCGGCCTTGCGGGCGCGGTCGATGGCGTCGAGGACACCGGTCGAGGAACTCGGCGTGATCAGGATGGTGTTCGCACCCTGCTGCATGAGGTTCTCGATGGCCCGGACCTGGCCGTCGTTGTCCCCGTCGAACTGGCCGGCGAGGGCGCTGAAGTCCGCGCCGTTCGCCTCGGCGGCGGCCTTCGCGGCCGCTCTCAACTCGACGAAGTAGGGGTTGGTGTCGGTCTTGGTGACCAGGCCGACCTTGGCCTTGCCACCACCACCGGTCTTCGACCCGCCACCCCAGTGGCGTTCGACCGTGCACCCGGCCGTGGTCACCGTGAGCGCGGCTGCCAGGGCTAGCGCTAAGAGACTGCGCTGTCTCATGGGGGATGCCCTTCCGATTCAAGGCTGTCGGCGATGAACGGGAAGGTAGACAGGGTTATGCTCACTCGCAAGCGTTTGCGCAAACGCTTGCAGCAGACCTGACCGAGGATTGGTAATGCCGCCGTCACGCTCCTCCCGTCCCACTCAACGCGACATCGCCGAGCTGGCGGGCGTCTCCATCACGACCGTTTCGCATGTGGTCAACGGGACCAGGGCGGTCGCCGAGGAGACCAAGGCCGCGGTGCTCCGCGCGATCGAGCAGACCGGCTACACCGGTGACGCGATCGCCCGCTCGCTGGTCACCGGCGGGACGCGGTCGATCGGCGTCGCGATCTCCCTGTTGGCGAACCCGTATTTCGCGGTGCTCATCCAGGCGATCGAGCGCGAAGCCGCGTCGGCGGGATACACGGTTCTGCTGGCCGACACGCACGACACCGTCGACACCGAACGTGAAACGGTGCGGACACTGCGTTCCCGCCGGGTCGACGGCCTGCTGATCACCCCCTCGCCCGGCGACGGTTCGGTGATCGGGGAACTCGTCTCGCTCGACGTCCCGACCGTGCTCATCGACCGGCTTTCCACGCGCACCGACGTCGACCAGGTCGGCGCGGAGAACATCCAATCGACGTCGGCGCTGACGGCGCATCTGGCGTCGCTCGGGCATCAGCGGATCGGCATGATCAGCGGTGCGGCCGGGCTGAGCACCAGCGAGGAGCGCATCCTCGGCTACCGGCTGGGACTCGGCCGTTCGGGGCGGACCTGGTCGGAGGAACTGGTCGCCTGCGGGCAGTCGTCGCGGGCGGGCGGGGCGCTGGCGTTGAGCACCCTGCTCGCGCTGCCGGAACCGCCGACGGCGCTGGTGGTCGGCAACGACAGCATGATGGTCGGGGTGCTGCACGAACTACGCCGCCGAGGCATGCGAGCCGGGATCGACCTGCCCGTCGTGGTCTACGACGACGTCGAGTGGGCCGACCTCGTCGATCCGCCGCTCACCACGATGGCTCAGCCGATCGAGGAGATCGGCACGCAGGCCGTCCGCTTGCTGCTGTCCCGGATCAACGACCCCGCACGCAAGGCCCAGACGCTCCGGATTCCGCCTACGCTCCGCCACCGTGCGTCCTGCGGCTGCGCGCACGTTCACTCACATTGATGATTGTTGGGAGACTTTCCGGTCTCGCGGCCGAGCAACGCTCCGTCAGCCGTTACCTTCATTCAAGCTCGGATGAAGGCGTGGATCGATGACGGCATTGTCCCCGGCGTTGCCCCTGTGGGAGGACACCCCGGTCACCCACCGGTTCGGGGTGGCCATGGCAATGCACGCGAACCCCTATTCGGGTGAGCTCATCCGCGCCATCCGCCGCGCCGGACGTCGTCACGGCTGCGAAATCACCCTCGCCGACACCGGCGACAGCGTCGCCAACGAGGCCGCGGTCATCCGCGAGCTGCGCGCGGACCGCGTCGACGGTGTCCTGCTGGTCCCGGCGGCCGGCGACGAGGCGGTGATCAACGGGCTGGTCCGGATGGGCGTGCCGACCGTCCTCGTCGACCGGATGGCCGGACGCAACGACGTCGACCAGGTCGGCTCCGAAAACATCCAGGCCGTCTGCGCGCTCGTGCGGCATCTCGCCGGGCTGCGGCACCGCAAGATCGGCTTCATCGCGGGCGAAGAAGGCATGACCACCCACGAGGAGCGCGCGCTAGGCTACCGGCTCGGCCTCGGCCGCTCCGGCATCCGGTGGACGTCGCAGCTGGTCGCGTGCGGGCGGTCAACCCCGGGCGGGGCGGCCGCCGCGACCGCGAAACTGCTCGACAGCTGGCCGTCGCCGACCGCGCTGGTGGTGGCGAGCGAGGCGATGATGATCGGCGTCCAGTACGAGGCGCACCGGCTCGGCATCCGGATCGGCCGCGACCTCGCGATCGTCGGCTACGGCGACATGGAGTGGGCCGGCCAGGTGACCCCGGCGGTGACCACGATGGCGCAGCCGATCGAGGAGATCGGGCGCAAGGCCGTCGAACTCCTGCTCGCCCGGATCACCGACCCTGAGCGACGACCCGAATCCGTACGGCTCGCGCCGCGCTTCATACACCGTCGGTCCTGCGGCTGCTGAGTCACAACCCGCTGGTCAGAACGCCGCCGCCGGGTGAAGATGGCGGAATGACCGAGCTGTGGACCGTGCACACCGCCGACCTCGACGCCGCCGTGCTGGAAGCGGCGCGCGCCCTGCTCGACGACGCCTTCGAGGGCGATTTCAGCGACGACGACTGGGAGAACTCCCTCGGCGGCATGCATACGCTGATCTGGGAGGGCGGCGAGCTGATCGGGCACGCGTCACTGGTCCAGCGACGGCTCGTGCACAACGGCCGGGTACTCCGGACGGGTTACGTCGAGGCGGTCGCCGTCCGCTCCGACCACCGGCGGCGCGGGCACGGCGCCGCGATGATGGACGCGCTGGAGCGGGTCCTGCGGAAGGCGTACGACCTCGGGGCGCTTTCGGCGTCCGAAGACGCACTGGAGTTCTACGAGTCGCGTGGCTGGCTGCTGTGGCGCGGTCCTTCGTCGGTCATGACGCCTTCGGGCGTGGAGGCGACGAAGGAGGACGACGGGTCGATCCACGTGCTGCCGGTGGGGGTCACCATGGACCTGGACGGGGAGATCACCTGCGACTGGCGCTCCGGCGACGTCTGGTGACCCCGCATTCAGTCCTCTAAATGCGAGGCCCGGGGACGAGCGGCGCCTCGCGAATGTCCATAGAGGACGATACTGCCGGTCGCCGAAACGCTCCTCCGCTGCCTAAGTAAGGAGCCCCACCAGGCAGGGCCTGCGCACGAGGAAGTCCGCCGCGCAGGCCCCTTTGGCCCTGCACTGGCTACTAGCCTTCGCGGCGGTCTGTCACCTTCGAGGTTTCCGCTTGCTCTCGGATCACTGATCGTCCTCGGACGGTCAGACCGGGGCGCGCCGTTGGTTCAACGTCGGCGGGCAACACCTCGTGCGGCGCCTGCTGGCGTTCGCCACCACGCGAAACCCCGGAGGGAGTCCCTCCGGGGTCCGGTTGGATGGCACCGCGCCAACGGTGATCCATCGCTACCCTTGGCTCGAGCCACAGCATTAGTTCGTGCCCAGGGTACCGGCCCTTCCGGACCGGTGAACACGACTTTACCCCTTGACGGGGGGTGAGCTCCGGGGAACGAGGACGGTTTTGGACAGCAGGTCACCGTGTCCAAAATCGACCGCGACGGCGCTCAACCTGGGTAAATACGACATCAGGCTGTCCTAAGCAGCGAGTTCACCCGCCACCGCGACAGCGTTTCACTATTCCTCGTCTCATGATCTTGGACACCGGGGACTCGCCGAGTAAGGCCGGTGTGACATCGATTTTGGACAGGAGTTCGAGGATCTATCGCACCTTCTTCTCGCCGTGATCTTCTTGCCAGGCATACGATGGGCCTGCCCTCACGAGGCGTGCCGCACGGCAGCGTGAGGGTTGTTCCGTTATTGGTGCGCCAACACCTGAGCGGAACAGGCTGGGATCACGAAGTCTCGAGCCACAGCACTTTCTGCCTAGCCGCCCACGGCACGCCGGGCGGCCCACATACTGCTCAGGGAGTTTCTTGTGACGTTGTCGTCTGTGCCGAGCGTGCCCGGCACTGCTGTTCCATACCGGCCGCCTGCGCACAGCGTCACGTGGCCACAGGTCACCATGACCCTCGGCGTGCTGTTCTTCACTGGATGGATGCTCACCCGTGGCTACGAGTGGTACCTGGCGCTTCTGATCGCCAGCTGTGCCGTTGTGGTCGGCACCGGCCTGATTTATGTCCCACGCGGTCTCATGCGCCTCGCCCGAGCGATCGACAGGCCGGATCAGTAATGGGAAAGCTGGATCACCAGAGGCCCGCCTTCGAAATGGTCCACGTCTCGCGGCCACGACCCTCCAGCCCACAGCGGGACCTGTTGCAGCAGGCGAAACAACAGATCGAAAAGGACGACCGGCTGAGCTGGCTCAAGCGCAGGCCGGCCGATCAGGCTCTCGACGTCGCGGCGATTTTCGTCCTGGCGGAGCGGACCGAGTTCGCGATGGACTACGACGTGATCCTGGAGATTGCGCAGATAGCGCTGCGGATCGGTGTCGACGACGGCGACCGGCGCGAGGGCGCTGGTGTTCTCGACGCGGCGGAACTACTGGTTGAGAACCCCGACGACGTGTCCAAGGTTGTCCAGCTGGCTATGAGTCGTGCTCGGCTCGGCCATGGGCAAATCGCGGCGAAGACCGGTATCAACCGTTCCCAGGTGTACAACCTCAGCAAACAGGATGGGGCGCTCCCTCGTGAACCCGACCAGCTGCTGAAGTGCTTGCACGCCTGCAAGATGCCGACGGTTCAGATCGACTTGGTGATCATGCAGTGGAGGCTGCTGCGGGAACGTCGACGGCTTGGGCTGTCGCTGGAGCTGCCTCGTTCCCCGATCCCGGCTCAGCGGCACGAGTCGTCCCTGCCGACCGTGCAGATCGGTGAGGATCGGGGCGCCGGGGAAGACCAGCCCGCGGAGCAGGAAGGCAGAGCAGATAACGCGCCGAGCGGTTTCCCGGAGCTTCCGCTGGTGGGAGCGCCGGTTGTCGCAGCGGAGTCCTCACGGGCACGGCAGCTGGCACTACGTCTCAAGGAGGGCGTCCGGGGACGGATCATGATGATCGCCATGCTGGTCATTTTGATCCTCATGCTGTTCCTGCTCGCCGCTGACGACTTATTGCCCAGCAATACCATGGTGGCCCTGCCGGTCTTCTCCATGGTGATCGCCGGCGGCAGCCTGTTCTCGACTTATGTCGTCATCCGCACCATGCGGCAGGAACGCGACGATCAGGCTGGAGCTGGGCGAGCTCGGCGGTCGAGTCTTTCCGAAATGGAGTTGTGCACCGACTACGACGAGCAGAAGGTGGCCGTCCACTCCACCGACGGCGTCTACAGGCCGCGCATGGCGGGCTAGTCCACCCAGCCCGATCTCGACAAGTAGACCGATGACGACGTAGAGGTCCAGTGTGCTCTTCACGCCGGGCCTCTACGTTTGCCACAGCTCACTCATCCTGACCGCGTTAGTCCTCTGGATGCGGTACTTGCACGCGCAACTACCGCATTCAGAGGACTAAACGCGGTGGTCCAGGGTGGCGGCGGCTTCGAGGAGCATCCAAGCGCTGATCTGGACGGACAGGTCGCGCTCGGGGGCGTCGGGGGCGAGAGGCAGCGAAGGCGCCGGAGTCGCCCAGTCTGCGCTGAAGAGCGGCCCCTGCGGTGTCGCGGCGGCTCCGTTCCAGCAGGCTTCAGCCGACCGGAGGACCAGATCGCGCGCGACCCCGCTCGGGAGCAGCGGCGCCGCGAGCGCCAGGTAGCGCGCCAGGATCCCGGCGAACAGGCCCCCGTCACCGCCTCCCTGTCCCCGGATCACCCCGTCCGGCGCGACGTGCGCCGCGACCGCGTGGATCGTGTGCTCCACCCTGTCCAGCTCGGACAGTTCGAGGCAGGCGCCGAGGTAAACCCCTTGGCAGTACGTGAAAATATGCTTGACCAGCTCCCCGGAATCGACCCGCACGCCGTCCCACACCAGTCCGGTTTCCGGATCGACGAGCCGCTCGGTCATCCAGTCGGTCAGGCCTCGCGCGTGCTGCGTCGCCCCTTCACGGGCATGGAAGATCGCGGCGGGGCCGTTCGCGGGCGCGTTCTTGAACTGGTCGCCGACGCGCCACCAGATGCCGCCGCCCGAGTCGTCGGTCCAGCCTTCGCGCAGCCGCGAACTGATCGCCTCCAGTCCGCCGCGGACGTCCAGGCCGAGATGGCCGACGCGTTGCAGCGCGAGGCCGAGCCAGGCGATGTCGTCGTAATAGTCGTTGATCCACTTGCCGAAGTTGCGCAGCCGCAGCGAGGCCACGAACCGGTCGATCAGCTTCAGCCGATCCGGTGAGGGATCCCGCAGTTGGGCGTCGACGAGGGTGTCCAGCAGATGCGCCTGCCACCAGTAGTTCCAATGCCAGTGGACGCGCTGCCCGGTCGAGGGCGGCCAGCCGCTGCGGCCCAGCACGGTCCCCGGCAGCCCCCACACCCGGCGCAGATGCCGGTCGCGGATCGCGCGCTCGGCGGTCGCGGCCCGGTCGGCAAGAGCGTTCATCGCGCCATCATCCCTTGCCCACTGACATACCGCTCAGTATGTTGGGACGATCCCCGATCCCGCGAGGTGCCTCATGACCACGGCGCATGTGACCTGCCCCCTGTGCGAAGCCACCTGCGGCCTGGAGGTGACGATCGACGAGAAGAGCCTGGTCACCCGGGTTCAGGGCGACCGCGAGGATGTCTTCTCCCACGGGTACATCTGCCCGAAGGGCGCCTCCCTCGGCGCGCTGCACCACGACCCGGACAGGCTCACCGCGCCGCTGGTCAAACGCGACGGCGAGTTCGTCGAGGTCACCTGGGACGAGGCCTTCGCCGAGATCGACAAGCGGCTCCGGCCGATCATCGAGGAGCACGGCAAGGACGCCGTCGCCGTCTACTCCGGCAATCCGACGGTGCACAACGCCGCACTCGTGCTCTATGGCCGCGTGTTCTTCAAAGCCTTGGGCACCAAGAACTTCTACACCGCGACCACGGTCGACCAGATGCCGAAGCACTTTTCGTCCGGGTATCTGTTCGGCGACCCGCAGACCATTCCCGTCGCCGACCTCGACCGCACCGAGCACCTGATCGTCCTCGGCGCGAACCCGTTGGTGTCCAACGGGAGCCTGATGACCGCGGCCGACATCCGCGGCAGGCTGCGCGGCATCCAGCGGCGGGGCGGCAAGATCGTCGTCCTCGATCCGCGTCGCACCCGGACGGCGCAGCTCGCCGACGAGCATCACGCGATCCGGCCCGGCACCGACGCGCTCTTCCTGTTCGCGCTGGTCAACGTGCTCTTCGCGGAGAACCGGGTCAGTCCCAGTGAGCACGTGAACGGCGTCGACGAGGTTCGCGCGCTCGCGGAGCCGTTCACCCCGGAGGCGGTCGCGCCCGCGACCGGCATCGACGCGGCCGAGATCCGCCGCATCGCGCTCGAGCTCGCCGACGCCGGACGCGCGGCGGTCTACGGCCGGATGGGGACGACGACGCAGTCGTACGGCACCATCGCGAGCTGGCTGGTCGACGTCGTCAACACGCTCACCGGCAACCTCGACCGCGAGGGCGGCATGATGTTCCCGCTACCCGCTCTCTGGCGGCCGCGCCGGTCCTCACCGTTCACCAGCGGCCGGTGGAAGAGCCGGGTGCGCGGCTATCCCGAGGTGCTCGGCGAGCTGCCGGTGGCCACGCTCGCGGACGAGATCGAGACGCCCGGCGCGGGTCAGGTCCGCGCGCTGGTGACCATCAGCGGCAACCCGGCGCTGAGCACGCCCAACTCCGCGCGGCTCACGGAAGCGTTGCGGCAGCTGGACTTCATGGTTTCCCTCGACGTGTATCTCAACGAGACCACCCGGCATGCCGACGTCATCCTGCCCGGCCCGTCACCGCTGGAGCGGCCGCACTACGACGTCGCGCTGTACGCGCTCGCCGTGCGCAACGTGGCGAACTGGACGCCTCAGCCGCTCGAAACGGACATGCCGCAGGAATGGGTGACGCTGCTGCGGATGGCCGGGATCGCCGCCGGTCAGGGTCCGGACGTCGACGTCACCGCGTTCGACACGATGGTCGCGGCCGAGACCGCCCGCCGCACCGGCGTCGACCTCGCGCTCGCGGAGGGGCGCACGGGCCCGGCGCGGATGATCGACCTGATGCTGCGCGGCGGACCGTACAGGCTGACACTGGCCGACCTCGAAGCCGCCCCGCACGGCATCGACCTCGGCGCGCTGAAGCCGCGGCTGCCCGAGGCGCTCGCCACGGCGAGCGGAAAGGTCGAACTGGCCCCGGACGCGATCACGAAGGACGTCCCTCGGCTGCGCGCGGAGCTGGACAAGGCGCCGGACGACGGGCTGCTGCTGATCGGGCGACGGCATTTGAGCTCGAACAATTCGTGGATGCACAACCTGACGCCGCTGGTGCGCGGCGGGAACCGGTGCACGGTGCAGGTACATCCGGACGACGCGTCACGGCTCGGACTGACCGACGGCGGGCTCGCATCGGTGACGTCGCGGTCGGGGAAGCTCGAAGCTCCGGTGGAGGTCACGCCCGACGTCCGGCCCGGCGTGGTGAGCATGCCGCACGGCTGGGGGCACGACCTCGGCGGCACGCGCACGGCTGTCGCGTCCGCGCACGCCGGGGTCAACTCGAATCTGGTCGCCGACGAGACCCTTCTCGATGTCCCCTCCGGGACGGCCGTGCTCAACGGGATCCCGGTGGACGTCGCCCCGGTCTAGAACGCGTTTCGTCCTCTGAATGCGGTAGTTGCATGCGCAAGGACCGCGTTCAGAGGACGAAACGCGGGAATCACCAGGCCTGGGTGAGGTCGGCGTGCTGCCGGACCCAGGCGTGCATGACGATCCCGGCGGCGACGCCGGCGTTGATCGAGCGCGTCGTGCCGAACTGTGCGATCGAGACGACCAGCGACGCCGTCTTCTGTGCCTCGGCCGACAGCCCTGGGCCTTCCTGGCCGAACAGCAGGACGCACTCGCGCGGCAGTTCCGCGGTCTCGACGGGCTGTGAGCCGGGAGTGTTGTCGACGGCGACCACGGTGAGCCCTTCCTCGGCGGCGAAGGTCAGCAGTCCGGAGACGTCCTCGTGGTGGTGAAGGTGCTGGTAACGGTCGGTCACCATGGCGCCGCGCCGGTTCCAGCGCCGCCGTCCGACGATGTGCACGGCGGCCGCGGCGAACGCGTTCGCCGTTCGGACCACGGTGCCGATGTTGTGGTCGTGCTGGAAGTTCTCGATCGCGACGTGGAACGGGTGCCGCCGTGCGTCCACATCGGACACGATGGCCTCGCGCCGCCAGTAGCGGTACGGGTCGACGACGTTGCGGCGGTCACCTCCTGCCAGGAGCTCGGGGTCGTACCGCTCGTCCGTCGGCCAGTCGCCCTCCCACGGGCCGACGCCGACCTCTTCCCGCGCCACCCATTCGGTGGGGCCGACCTCTTCAAGACTCACCTGGTGATTGTCACTCAACCCATGCTGACGCGGTGCGCCGGTGCGTCGCCGTCGTGGTCGCGGTGCCGCCAGCGCTGGACCGTGCCGACGTAGGAGATGATCACCGTCGCCATCGCGATCACGACGATCAACGGCAGGGACGAGCGCGGGAACACCGTGTCGTAGAGGTAGTAGGCGTTGAACCCGCCGGGCAGATCGCCGAGGCCCTGTTGATGGCGGAAGTAGTTCTCCGCGGCTGTCAGCGGACAGGGCCACGGGAAGACGTTGACGAGGATCCCCCATGCGGCGAAGAACACATGCACGAAGATCACCTTCGGCCACCGCCACGCGAGAAAACCACCGAATCCGATGAACACCAGCGCGAAAATATGCACCGCGACTGTCACGTTCGCCAGAAAACCCGCCACCTCAAGCCCCCTTTCGCTCCCCTACCTGCGACGTTACCCCTCTCGTATCGAGAAACGCTCACAAAAAAACGGGGCACCCTCCGTTCGCACGGAGGATGCCCCGTTCGGGAGCTTTTAGTCAGGACAGACCGAGATCGTCCTTGTTCAGAATGTAACGGTATTCGAGGCCTTCCTTCTCGATGGCCTCGCGCGCTCCGGTGTCCCTGTCGACGACCGTCGCGACGCCGACCACGTTCGCGCCTGCTTCGCGCAGGGCCTCGACGGCGGTGAGCACGCTGCCGCCAGTGGTCGAGGTGTCCTCGACGGCCAGCACGCGCTGTCCGAGCACCTCGACGCCTTCGATCCGGCGCTGCATGCCGTGCTCCTTGACCGCCTTGCGGACCACGAACGCGTCGAGGACGACGCCGTCGGTGGCCGCGGAGTGCAGCATGGCGAGCGCCACCGGGTCCGCGCCGAGGGTCAGGCCGCCGGCGGCGACGTAGTCCCAGTCGTGCGTGAGCTGGCGGAGCAGCTTCCCGATGAGCGGTGCGGCCGCGTGATGCAGCGTCGCCCGCCGAAGATCGATGTAGTAGTCGGCTTCCTTGCCGGAAGACAACGTCACCTTGCCGTGCACGACGGCCAATTCGCCGACGAGCCTTGCCAGTTCGAGTTTCGCCGCTTGATCAACCCCGGGGTACGCCACGGCCGAGAGTCTTACACATGGCTCGGCGGGCGCCCCCGGGGTGTTTGCCCCAGTGTGTTCAGTCACTGCCGGTCGTCGCGGCGTCCACGGGCTGTCCTCGGGTCGCCGCCCAGGCCGGGACCAAGGTCGCCGCCAGCGCGAGCGCCGCGGCGATCCCGATGATGGACAGGTAGATCAGCGGGGACCCCATCGGCAGCAGGGAATCGGCCGCCACCAGGCAGAACGGGACGATCGCGCCCGCCGAGACGACCGTGCCGAGCACGATTCCGATCACCGCGACCAGCCCACCTTCGAAACCGGCCATCCGCAGGACCTGCGCCCTGGTCGAGCCGGTGAGCCGCTGGAGGCCGAACTCGCGGCGCCGCCGCATCGTCGCCATCACCAGCGTGTTGGCCACCGAAATCACCGTGTAGGCGATGATCATCCCGACCATCAGGTAGTTCACCCACGCACCGACGGCCTGGTCCTTCGCGTGTGCCGCGACGAGCGCGTCCCGGTCGCCGACGGTCACCGGTTGCCCGGCCGTCGCCTCGCGAAGGCGTTCGGTCAACGTCACGGAATCGACGCCCGGAGCCGCGCGGACCAGCATCTGCGGGGCGAGCCCGGCGGTGGTGTGCGGGGCCAGGAGATCGGCCGGGAGCAGCAAGCTCTCGAAACCGGGGCGCTGGCTGGTCACCGCGACCACCTTGACCTCGACCGGCGTACCGTCGCCGAGCCTCAGGCTCAGCGTGTCGCCGATACCGCGGCCGAAGTCCTTGGCGAAGACGTCGGGGAGTGCGACGCTCCTGCCGGTCAACGACTTCAGGTCGCCCTGGGTCACCTTTGTGTCCGTGGTCGCACCGGCACCGGAGGCGGTGAGGCCGATCGCCGGACGTCCATCGTCAGAACGCTCGTACGGCTTCTCGACGAACACATTGGTCGTCACGTACTCGGACGCTCCGGCCACCCCGGGCACGGTCTGGATCCGCTGGACCAGGTCCGGCGAGAGCCCGCCGGCGACCGAGCCGAGCACGGCGTCGGCGCGGACGTCTTCGGTGAACGCCTGGTTCGCCAGCTCCTGCTGGGTGGTCTGCAGGTAGATGTTCGCGGTCGCGATGCCGACGGCGAGCATGATCGGGGTGACCGCACCGGCCGCGCGGACGATCCCGGCACGGGTGTTGAGCACGGCGAGCCGTCCGTCGATGCCGCCGAGGAGACGCATCGGCCACTGCAGGATCGCCGTCATCACCTTCGCGACGCCGGGGGTGATCATCGCGACGCCGAGCGCCCACAGGATCACGGCGGGTCCGGCGGTGCTGGCCGCGATCGGGCCGGTCATCACCGCGACGGTCACGATGGCCAAGGCGAGGCCACCGCCGAAACAGAGGACGGCGAGCACGACCCGCATCGGCGTCAGCCAGCGGCGGGTGACCGAGGCCTCGGCGAGCGCCTCGGTCGGCCGGATCTTGCCTGCCCGGCGGCCCGCCACGAAGGCGGCGATGAAGACCGCGAGCATCGCGGTGCCCGCGCCGACGACGGCGGGCAGCCAGCCCTGGTAGAACCGGAGAACCTCGGGTACGACACCGTTTTCGACGAGTTGCCCGAACAGCCATTCACCGAGCAAGGGGCCGAAGGCGGCGGCGAGCGCGGTGGCGAGCAGGCCGACGGCCAGTGCCTCGCCGAGCACCATGCGCCGCAGCTGACGCGGGGTCGTGCCGATCGCCCGCATCAACGCGAGTTCGCGCGAACGCTGCTGGGTCGACAAGCTCAGCGTGCCGGCGACCACGAACATCGCGACCATCACCGAAAGCCCGCCGGACACCGCGGCGATGACAATGAGGTTGGACCCGCTCGATTCGGCCTCGGGGAACTCCGCGACACCGCGGTCGATCCCGCTCAGGACGGTCGCCCCGGCCGCGGCCTTGGCGACGTCCGCCCGCACCGTCTCGATGTCGGCGCCCGGCTCGGTGAAGACGCCGATGACGTCGGCCTTGCCCGGATATCCGGAGAGCCGCGCGGCGTCCGCGGCGGAGAAGAACACGGCGGACCGCGTGATCGAACGCGGCGCGGTGGCCACACCGGCGACCCGGAACGGTTCGGTCTCACCATGTGCGGCGACGTCGACGCGGTCGCCGGGCTTCAGCCCGGACGTCGGCTCGACGACGACCTCGCCCGCCTTGGGCGCGGCACCCGCTGTCAACGCGTACGGCGTCAACGCGGCGGAATCCCAAGCGTGGCCGAGCGCCCGCTGACCGCCCGCGGCGAGCGGGAAGCTCACTTCACCGACGACGTCCGAGACGCCGGGAACGGAACGCAGCCGCGAGACGAGACCGTCGTCGAGGCGGACCCGTTCCGGGAGCCGCACGGTCTCGAACTTCTCGTCGTCGTCGGCATCGAGCGTGGCCGGGTCCTTCTTCGGCAGTTCGAAGGTCTGGCCGCCGGTGACGAGGATCGGCGCGGCCGCGAGTCGCTGCGGTTCCGCGTTGCCGCGAATCCCGGTCTCCATCAGGCCACCGCAGGAGGCGACGATCAACGCGCCGAAGAAGACGGCGACGAAGGTTCCGATGAACCCGCCCTTGCGCAGGCGCAGGGTCCGGAAGGCGAGACGCAGCATCACGCACCTGCCCGGACGCGGCTGCCCCAAGCACCGAGGTGGGTCATGCGCTCCGCGACGACGTCCGCGGTCGGCGCGTGCAGTTCGTCCGCGATCCGGCCGTCGGCGAGGAAGATGACGCGGTCGGCGTAGGAGGCGGCCATCGGGTCGTGGGTCACCATGATCACGGTCTGGCCGGTCGTCCGGACCGAATCGCGCAGGAGACCGAGGACTTCGGCGGCGGTACGCGTGTCGAGGGCGCCGGTCGGCTCGTCGGCGAAGACCACCGCGGGCCGGGTGACCAGTGCCCGCGCGATCGCGACGCGCTGTGCCTGCCCGCCGGAAAGTTCGCCGGGAAGGTGCTTGCGGCGGCCGGAAAGCCCGACGCGGCCGAGCATTTCTTCGACGACGCGGCGGTCCGGCTTGGCACCGGCGAGTTGCTGCGGAAGGGTGACGTTCTGCTCGACGGTCAGCGCCGGGAGCAGGTTGAAGGCCTGGAAGATGAAGCCGACCCGGTCGCGGCGCAGCTTCGTCAGCTTCGTCTCGCTCATTCCGGCCAGCTCCTGCCCGTCGAGCACGACGGACCCCGACGTCGGCCGGTCCAGCCCGGCCGCGCAGTGCAGGAAGGTGCTCTTACCCGAGCCCGAGGGGCCCATCACCGCGGTGAAACCGCCGCGCGGGAACGCGAGCGTCACCCCGTCCAGGGCGATGACGCCCTTGCCGTACTCCTTGCGGACGCCGTCGAGCCGGACCGCGTCACCGTTCCACCCAGTGTTCATGGGGAAAACACTAGGAATCCCAGGTCGGCCGCACCCTGGGGCGAGCGTGCGTCTCCGCGGTGGGGCAGGCCCTACCTCATCGGCTCAGCGGGCCTCGCCGGTCTTGGCGTCCACATTGACCTCGTGCTCGACGCCCTTGCCGTCGCGAAGCCCGATCTCCCAGATCAGGGCGCCGTCGGCGGCGTAGTCGATCTCCATCTCGTCGAGCTCACCCGGCTGGCGCTGCTGCGCGGCCTGCAGCGCCTTGACCGCGTCGACTCCCGCCTGTTCGATCTTCGGCAGGTCGTCGCTCGGTTTGGCGGTCTGCTGCTTGCCGAGGACCTGACCGCCGTCCCGGCTCACGCGCACCTTGTGTTCCTGCCCGTGCGACGCCACCTTGATCTCCCAACCCTCGTTCGAGGGCTCCACGTCGAACACCCGCCCGTCGGGCACCGCGCCGGCCGCCGTTCGGATCGCGTTCACCGGCTTTCCCTTGCCTTGCTCCGTCGCTGTGGGCGACAGGGAGTTCGGCGGCGGGGTGTTGGGCTCTTCGGTGGAACAAGCGGCCGACACCAGCACCAACGCGCCGACCATCAGGCGTGCTGACTTCATGATCCGTACCTACCCGCCGGGCGAGGCCCCCAACCGCCGAATACACCGATGGCGTGACTCAGGTACGACCCTTGCCACCGAAACCGCCGCCGAGTTTGCGCACCACCGCCCTCGGCAGCAGTCCGCCGACCGCGACGAGCGCCTTGTACTGCAGGCTCGGCACCGAGATCACCTTGCCGCGGCGCAGATCCGCGAGCGCCTCGGCCACGACCTGCTCGACGCCGAGCCAGAACGCCTTCGGCCCCGGCCGGTCCAGCCCCGCCCGCTCGTGGAACTCCGTGGCGGTGAACCCGGGACAGAGCGCCATCATGCGGACGCCCTGCGGCAGCGAGGCCGCGATGCCCTCGGTGAACGACGTGACCCAGTTCTTGCTGGCCGTGTATGTCGAACCGCGGCCGCTGAAGAAACCCGCGACCGAGCTGACGTTGATGATCGCGCCCTCGCCGCGGTCGATCATCGCGGGCAGCGCGGCGCGGGTGAGCCGCAGGACCGCGGTGACGTTGACGTCGAGCTGACGTTGCAGCGCGTCCGGCGGAATGGTCCAGAAATCGCCGTTGAGGCCGAATCCCGCGTTGTTGACCAGTAGGTCGACGGGATCTTCCGCCAGCCGGGCCTCGACGAGTCCGCGTCCGTCCACTTCGGACAGATCGGCCGGGAGGACGACGACGTCGACACCGTGTGCCTCGACCAGTTCCGCGGCGAAGGCCTCCAACCTGTCGACGTCGCGCGCGACGAGCACGAGGTCGTACGCCTCGGCGGCGAGCCTGCGCGCGAACTGCGCGCCGATGCCGGCGGTGGCGCCGGTGATCAGTGCGGTTTGTGTCATACCGCGAACCTACTCTCCAGTCGGGTGCGCTCTCGTCGAGCGACGAGCGGTGGACGTCACGCTCAGTGGGGGCCTGACGTGCGACGACCCCGGTCGGGAAGTATCGTCCCGGCCCATGGGGAAGCACAGCAGGCGCAAGCCGAGCTATCTGCCCAAGGTCGCGGCCGGTGCCGCGCCGCTGGCGTTGTTGCTCGCCGGCCCGGCGACCTCGCTCGCCGCCCAGACCGACCCGGCGATCCCACTACCGCTCGACCACCAGCGGGAAGGCACCCTCGATCGCGGTGCCGGCGTCACCAGCGAAGGGGACACGTCCGTCCTTCGCGGCTTCGTGAACAGCACCGAGCGGGACGTCTACCGCAAGGACCTCGGTGACGCGAAGGTCGTCGCGGATGTCCGCCGGTCGGTGAGCGAGAACGTCGAGACCCGTGACGGTGTCACCGTCCGGCCGGACAACGTCGGCGTGCTCACCGCCTCGAAGACCACGCAGGGCGTCACGCAAGGCCAGCGGAACACGATGAAGCTCGACCCCTACGGCGGTGCCGTGGCCGGGAACGAAACCAACCTCGGACGAAGCGACGAGCGGCTGACCGAGGCCGCCGTCGATCCGCGCTCCGACACGCCTTCCCTGATCGCCGAAGACGGCCGGGCGATCGATGCGTCCGAGGGGACCTACCACGCGGTCCGCCCACTGTCCGGCTTCGGCGTGATCAACGAGACCCAACAGCACGCGGGCGGCGAATTCGGCCGGGCCGCGCGGCTCGACGGCGGCTTCTCGGGCGACCTCGGCGGGCTGCTGGAGGCAGGCCGCTCTTCGGGCCACGCCGTCGATCTCGGCAACCTCGCGACCGTCGGGGCGACCTCGGCGCAGCACGGCGACGGCCGGTTCGACGGCGTCCTTCCCCTGGATGCCCGCTCAGGCGCCGGCTTCGGTCAGGAACACGCTTTCGGCGGCACCGCCGGTCCGATGAGCGGGCTGGTGACCACCGGACAGGACGCGGATCTGGCGCGGCAAGGCGGCGGGCTGACCGGCACCGGCGCGAACACGATCAACGGCGACCTCGGCATCATCGAGGTCGCGCAAGTCCACGGGAGCACGTCGACGTCGGTCCACGGGCTCCTGCCGACCGTCGATCCCGCCGAGGCCGGGCGCGTGACGCAGTCCGGGACGCTCGACCTCACGGTGTTCGACCGGCCGGCACACCTCGGCGTCACCGCCGACGCGCTGCCACTGGAGCTCAGGCGGTCCTAGCTCTTGGGCTCGACGTCGTCGGCGGCCTCGGCCTGCCAGTGACGGCCGGGGGTCGGGGTGTTGTTGTACTCCTCGTCGAACGGGTCGACGATGTCGGCGATCTCGCCGAGATCGCGCAGCAGCCGCTCGAGCCGCGACGGCCCGGCGTTCGGGGCGACGCTCGCGAGCACCCATTCGTTCTCCAGCCACGCCACGCCGACGTCGCCACCGAGCGAATCGGCCGCGTCGACAAGTTCCTGCGTGATCACCTTGCGGGCGCCCTCGGAGTCGTCCGCGAAGGCGTAGCGCTGGCCGATCGGGCCGAGCATCTCGGGCATGTCCTGGCGCTGGAACGGCACGCTGGACAGCCACATCTCCAGCGGCACTTCGTGCACGCGGTTGCAGCGCACGGCGATGACGACCGCCGGGATCTGGCCCTCGGTCTCGATGTCGAAGATGAAAACGGGACGCCTGCCGTCGGAGGTGAAGGTGGACCCGGCCACGACGTTGACCGCGGCCTGGGCGCCGAAGTACCCGATGGCGCCACCGGACCACTGCCGCGGCAGCCGGTCGTCCTCCTCGACGAACTGCCAGCCGCGCAACTCGGCCCAGCGCATTCGCTCGCGATTGCGCGAGCCCTCCTTCGCCCGGTCGGCCGCGAGCAGCCCCAGCCCCGCCACCAAGGCGACGGCGGCGACGACGAACCAGATCCACGCCGGAATACCCACGACCGTCAGGGTATCCCCCTGCGCTCACCGGAAGTGATCGCCGGGCGCCGTGTCGCGCCACCCCTTTTCGGTGGCGCACCGAAAGAGTCACCGAAAGGTCGACAAATCGCTGTGTCGCCAACGCAATGAAGGGGCCTTTCATCGCAAATTTTGCGATGAAAGGCCCCTTCATCTCATCGGGCGGTCATCAGCGACCGCCCCGCGTCACTCCACCCGGGTGACCGTCAACGCGTCCGACGCCTCCTCGGCCGGGATGTCCACCCGCACCGTGTCGCCGTCCCGGATCTCACCGGCCAGCAACTGTTTCGCCAGCTTGTCGCCGATCGCCGACTGCACCAGCCGCCGCAACGGCCGCGCGCCGTAGATCGGGTCGAAACCGTTCAGCGCGAGCCACTCGCGTGCTCCGACGGTGACGTCCAGCGTCAGGCGGCGCCGCGACAGCCGGGAGGCGAGCCGTGCGATCTGGATGTCCACAATGGACGTCAGCTCGTCGGTGCCGAGCGCGTGGAAGACGACGATGTCGTCCAGCCGGTTCAGGAACTCCGGTTTGAACTGCCGCTGCACGACCGCCATCACCGCGTCGTTGCGCTGCCGCTCGTCGAGCGTCGGGTCCGCGATGGCCTGCGAGCCGAGGTTCGAGGTCAGCACCAGGATCGTGTTGCGGAAGTCCACCGTGCGGCCCTGGCCGTCGGTGAGCCGCCCGTCGTCGAGCACCTGCAGGAGCACGTCGAACACGTCCGGGTGAGCCTTCTCGACCTCGTCCAGCAGCACCACCGAATACGGCCGCCTGCGCACGGACTCGGTCAACTGACCGCCCTGGTCGTAGCCGACATAACCCGGAGGCGCCCCGACCAGGCGGGCCACCGAATGCTTCTCGGCGTACTCACTCATGTCGATCCGCAGCATCGCGCGCTCGTCGTCGAACAGGAACTCCGCCAGCGCCTTCGCCAGCTCGGTCTTGCCGACGCCGGTGGGGCCGAGGAACAGGAACGAACCGGTCGGCCGGTCGGGGTCCGCGACGCCTGCCCTGGTGCGGCGCACCGCGTCCGAGACGACCTGCACGGCCTCCTTCTGCCCGACGACCCGCTTGCCGAGCTCCTCCTCCATCCGGAGCAGTTTGCCCGTCTCGCCCTCCAGCAGCCGTCCCGCCGGGATGCCGGTCCACGCGCTGACCACGTCCGCGACGTCGTCCGCGCCGACCTCCTCCTTCAGCATGACGTTCTGCTGGCTGACCTCGCTGGCGGCCGTCGCGGCCTCGAACTCCTTCTCCAGCGCGGGGATCCGGCCGTAGCGGAGTTCGGCGGCCTTGCCGAGGTCGCCGTCGCGTTCGGCGCGTTCGGACTCGCCGCGCAGCTGCTCCAGCTGCCCCTTGAGTTCGCGGACACGCTCGATCGAGCCCTTCTCGTTCTGCCAGCGCGCGGTCAGCGCCGTCAGCGTCTCCCGCTTCTCGGCCAGTTCCGAGCGCAGCACGGCGAGCCGCTCCTTGGAGGCGACATCGTCCTCTTTGGACAATGCCATCTCCTCGATCTCCATCCGCCGCACGGCGCGTTCGACCTCGTCGATCTCGACCGGCCGCGAGTCGATCTCCATGCGGAGCTTCGACGCGGCCTCGTCGACCAGGTCGATCGCCTTGTCCGGCAGGAACCGGGCGGTGATGTAGCGGTCGGACAGTGTCGCGGCGGCCACCAGCGCGGCGTCGGTGATGCGCACCCCGTGGTGCACCTCGTACCGCTCCTTGAGCCCGCGCAGGATACCGATGGTGTCCTCCGTGGACGGTTCGCCGACCAGCACCTGCTGGAAGCGCCGCTCCAGCGCGGCGTCCTTCTCGATGTGCTGGCGGTACTCGTCGAGTGTGGTCGCGCCGACCATCCGCAGCTCACCGCGGGCGAGCATCGGCTTGATCATGTTGCCCGCGTCCATCGCGCCCTCGCCGGTCGCGCCCGCGCCGACGATCGTGTGCAGCTCGTCGATGAAGGTGACGACCTCGCCCGCGGAGTCGGTGATCTCCTTGAGCACGGCCTTCAGCCGCTCTTCGAACTCGCCGCGGAACTTGGCGCCCGCGACCATCGAACCGAGGTCCAGCGCCACGACCCGCTTGCCGCGCAGCGACTCCGGCACGTCACCGGCGATGATGCGCTGGGCGAGCCCCTCGACGATGGCCGTCTTGCCGACGCCGGGCTCACCGATCAGCACCGGGTTGTTCTTCGTGCGGCGCGAGAGCACCTGCACCACACGGCGGATCTCGGTGTCGCGGCCGATCACCGGGTCCAGCTCGCCGGCGCGGGCCCGTTCGGTCAGGTCGACGCCGTACTTCTCCAGCGCCTTGAACGTGCTCTCCGGATCCGCGCTGGTGATCCGCGCGGAACCGCGGACCTTGGCGAACGCGTCACGCAACGCGTCCGGGGTGGCGCCGTGCCGGTTGAGCAGGTCGGCGACCGGGCCGCCCTCGGTGGCGAGACCGACGAGGAGGTGCTCCGTCGAGACGTACTCGTCGCCGAGTTCGGTCGCGAGCTTCTGCGCGTGCGTCAGCGCCTTGACCGCGTGCGTGTCGAACTGCGGGCTCGACACGGTGGCGCCGGTCGCCGACGGCAGCGCCGCGATCAGCGGCTCCAGCTCCTTGTGCACCTGCGCCGGGTCGGCCCCGACCGCGGTCAGCAGCGGTGCGGTGAGTCCCTCACCCTGCGCCAGCAGCGCGCCGAGCAGATGCGCGGCCGCCACATGCGGGTTGCCCGCCATCGTGGCCGCCTGCGCCGCCGACGAGATCGCCTGCTGGGTCTTCGTGGTCGGGTTGAAAGCGTCCATCCCTCACCTCGTACTAGGTCCTGCGAAGTTCTTGCCGACAGGTACAACGTCAGAAAAGTTGAGTCTGTTCCGCTCAACCTTGAATCGGTCCGCCCCCGCCCGGCGAGACGGCCTCCGCGGGGAGGCGCGGGCCCACCCGGCCGAGGCCGACGACGGCGGCGCAGGCGCACGCGGCGACGAGCACCCACGGGATCCAGACTGCCACGGAGAACAGCGCGACGACGGTCGGCGCGATCACCGCGGCGAGGGTGAACGCGTATTGGAAGGCCGCCAGATAGCGCCCCCGCGCCTCCGGCGGTGCCGCGGCTTCGGCCAGTGCCCCGGACCGCGGGCCGAACGCCAGATCGCCCGCGGCCAGCACGAGGGTCGCGCCGAGCAGGTAAACCGGCTGGAAGACCTTCGGCACGAACACCACCGCGAGGCACGCCAGACACCACACCGCGAACAACGCCGACCCCGCGCGCATCGCGGCGATCCGGGTCAGCCTCCGGGTGACCCGCAACGCGACGACACCACCCAGACTGGTGACGACGGTGAGCAGGGCGATGATCGTGCCGGGCAGCCACCGCGGCCCCTGGAGCGCGTTGAAGACGTACACCGGCATCCCGATGAGAAAGAAGTCCATCGTGAGCGCGAAGAGCCCGCTGAACACGATCAACGCGAGGTAGGGACGATTCCGCCACACCCTGGCCGATCCCGAAAGCCGCCGGGTGCGGCGAGGGAGCGGCGGCACCAGTGTCGCGAGGATGGCCGCAGCGACGACGAACGTGAAGACGTCGACGATGACGGCGACGTACAGGCCCTCGCGTCCGGCCCACACCAGCAACCCGGCCGCCGCGAGCCCGCCGAGCCCGAAGCCCGCGGAGCGCACCATCGCGGCTTCGGCGAACGGCCGGTCCTTCGGACCTTCACCTGCGACGTCGGCGATGAGCGAGAACTGCGAGCTGTAGAACAGCTGCTGCCCGGCCGCGAGCATGACCGACGCGCCGACGACGCCGGTGAAGCCGGCGGCGGGCAGGTACGCGGCCACCCCGGCGGCCTGCAGGAGATGGGCGCAGATCATCACCGTGCGCGGGCCGAACAGATCGACGAGCCGCCCCGCCAGCGCGGGGACGAGCAAACCCGCCAGTGCACCGAGAGTGACCGCCGTCCCCGCTTGGGCGAGGGGCAGACCGACCACCCGGATGACGAAGACGAGGCCCAGTGGGAGGAAGAGTCCCGAGCCGAAGTTGTCGATTCCCAAGGCGACCAGCAACGCGACCCGGCTCCGCACGAACATCGACGTTACCGGGGTGACAGCGCTACGAAAGGTCCGTTCAGTCAAGACCGGCGGGTAGGTACCGGCGGGGTCAGACCTCGCACGCCGGTACGGAGAGGACGGCGCGGATGTCCGCGTTCATCTCGGCGAGGCGGGTGGTCAGCTCCAGGATCTTTTCCTCGTCCCAGTCACCGAGCGCACGCTCCATGAAGGCCAGATAACCGGCCCGCCTGCGGTTCAGTTCCGCCCGGCCCCGCTCGGAGACGCTGATGATCGACGCGCGGCCGTCCTCGGGCGCGGGACGGCGGTCGACCATCCCCGCCGCGGACAGCTGGGAGATTTGCCGGCTTACCACCGAAAGATCCACAAAGCGCCGTTTGGCCAATTCCGACGGGCGTGCTTCCCCGTGCTTCGCCAGGTCGGACAGCAGCATGGCGGCGGCCGGATGCAGGCCGGGGTCGTCCTGCCAGGCCTGCATGATCCAGGCGTGCTGCAGCTGAGAGGCGGCCTTCAGCTCGCGCATCAGCTCGACCCTGGCGTCGTCGGCGGAGCTCATCGATGCCTCCCAGCTACTTGTACAGTACAACTTTATTCGGCGAAGCTTGCGTAAGACAACTGTTTACCTCGTGAGATCGCCCACTCACCCCGGCCTTCGGCTACACCCGTCCGGAGCAACGATGCGGGCAAAAGGGCTCTCGGCGGCTAGTCTCGCGGACAGGCCGGAACCAAGCCCGACCGGCCGACAACCACTGACCGGAGGGGTGAATGATCCGTGAATTCTTCTCCAGTCGCCCTCCGTTCGTGAACCATCGGAATCCCGTTCCGGTATGCACTTCCCGATCAGCGACCCCCAGCCCGTGACAGCCGACGCGGTCAGCCCGGTTCCCCGGTCTTCGGCGCCGAGGGCAGCCCCGCCGGCGGTCACCGCGATGGTGCGGCTCATCCGCGACACCTGGGCGAAGTCGGAGCCGTTCATCCCGGAGATCTCCCAGTTCTTCTACGGCATGCTGTTCACCCTCGCGCCCGCCACCCGGGACTTCTTCCCGATCAACATGGAGGTCCAGCGCGGCAGGCTGGTGCGCGCGCTGGTCCACATCGTCCAGATGGTCGACCGGCCGGATGATCTCGTGCCGTTCCTGACCCAGCTCGGCCGCGACCACCGCAAGTTCGGCGTCATCCCGCGGCATTACGAGGCCGTCGGCACGGCACTGCTCGCCGCGCTCAAGAACCACCTCGGTCCGGACTGGACACCGGAGGTCGAACGGGCCTGGGCGGAGGCGTTCACCATCGTCGCCCGCGCGATGCAGGAGGCCGCCGCGGCCGACGTGAACCCGGCGTCGTGGTCGGCCACCGTGCTGGAACACCGGCGGCTCACCTGGGACCTCGCGCTGGTCCGCGTCCAGCCCGAATACCCGGTGCCGTACCAGCCCGGCCAGTACATGAGCGTCGAAGTACCGCAGCGGCCGAGGCTCTGGCGCTATCTGTCCCCGGCGAACGCTCCACGCGAGGACGGCGGCATCGAGTTCCACGTGCGTGCCGTCGACGGCGGCTGGGTGTCCCGCGCCATCGTGAGCCACACGCAGCCGGGCGACGTCTGGCGGCTCGGCCCGCCGCTCGGCAGGCTTTCGGTCGACCGGACCGACCGCCGCGACGTGCTGATGATCGCGGGCGGTACGGGTATCGCGCCGTTGCGGGCCATTCTGGACGACCTGGCGCAATGGGGCGAGAACCCGAAAGTTCGGCTGTTCTACGGTGGACCGTCGCGTGAGGACCTTTACGACCTCGACGAGTTGCGCGCCCTCGCCGCCACGAACCCGTGGCTCTCCGTTACCCCGGTGGTCGAACGCGGTGACGAAGCCCCCGGCTGCGTACAGGGCACGCTCGCGGAAGCCGTTACCCAGCACGGATCCTGGCCCGGGCACCGGATTCTCGTCTCCGGCTCGCCGACGATGATCCGGGCGACGGTGTCCCGGATGCTGGTCGCGGGCAGTGCGCTCGACCAGATCGCGTACGACCCCTTCACCATCGACTAGCGGCCCTTTCCGCCACCGTTCTAATGTGATTCCACAATGGGGACAGCCGAGTGCTGTTACGCGACCGGGTAATCACGGAGAAACACCACCCGATCGGCGGATCACGCTTTGCTTCGAACTGGCGAAAAGACCTGGTGGACAAGGAAAAAATCCGGTCATTTGATCATCTTCACCGAGTGCCAGCTGGGGTTTACGGCGCGTACATCGTTTGCTCCGTTCGAGCGGGAAACAACGATTATCGGATCCTTTTTCCGCGGCCGGGCCTACAGTCGGGAACCTTCGGGGGAACACGAGCACGATGACATCGGGTCTGGAGAATATGCCCGATCCAACTGGAGAAAATCGTTCACCCATGACTGCCGAAACAGTGAAGTACGAACAGCCGCCTGGTTCGCCGAGATCTTCGCCACCGGTTCCCGTTCCGCCACTGGTCGAAGCACCGGCGGCGGACAAGACCATCCAGCCGGCCAAGCTCATCAGGGAAAGTTTCGCCGCCGTCGAAACGAAAGCCGAGGAGCTGTCCCAGTACTTCTACGGGGTGCTCTTCTCGGTTTCGCCGGACGCCAGGGCGTTGTTCCCGATCAACATGGCCACGCAACGAAATCGTTTGCTGCGCGCCCTCGTCTACGCCGTACAGATGGTGGACCGGCCGGACGAACTGTCCACATTCCTCAGCCAGCTCGGCCGGGACCACCGGAAGTTCGATGTCCTCGGCCGCCATTACGATGCCGTCGGCGTCGCGCTGATCACCGCGCTGAAACGGTTCTTGAAGGACGACTGGACGCCTGAGGTCGAAGACGCCTGGGTCACCGCGTACGGCGTCATTTCGAAAAGCATGCGCGAGGCCGCGGGCAAGGAGATCGGGCCGGCGTGGTGGAAGGCGACGGTGGTCGAACACCGCCGCGTCTCCCGCGACGTCGCCGTCATCAAGGTGCGCACCGACCAGCCACTGCCGTACCGGGCCGGGGGTTACGTGAGCGTCGAAGTCCCGCAGCGCCCCCGGATGTGGCGGTACTTCTCACCGGCGACAGCGCCGCACGACGACGGAACGCTGGAGTTCCACGTGCACGCCGTGCGCGGCGGCTGGGTCTCGCGCGCGATCGTCCATCACACCAGGGTCGGCGACGTCTGGCGCATCGGCCCCGCGCTCGGCGCGCTTTCGGTGCACCACACGGAAAGCCGCCCGCTGCTCATGATCGGCGGTGGTACCGGGATCGCGCCGCTGCTCGCCCTGCTCGACGACATGTCCCGCTGGCGCCACAACCCGCCGGTGCACCTGTTCTTCGGTGGCCGGAGGCCGGAAGACCTCTATGCCCTCGACGACCTCCGCGAGCTGACCGTCACCTGCCCTTGGCTCACGGTGACCCCGGTGACCGAGGAAGGCACCCTTCCCGGCGGCGACCGCGGCACGCTGGCCATGGCGGTCACGCAGCGCGGAGAGTGGCCGGACCGTGACGTCTACGTCGCCGGTTCGCCGTCGATGATTCGCGCGACGATCGCGAAACTGCTCGCCACCGGGACGGATCTGGCCCGGATCAAGTACGACCCCTTCACCCTGGATTGACCCGGGGGTTCCTTCGTATTAGGCCGATCGGCTGTTCCACTTGGGCTCTACGCAGCAGTGGGCCGGTGAATCATTGACCGTTGGTCACCGGCGGATCTATGGTCTAGACCACATTGCTCCCCCTCGCGGGAACACCGTCGTTCCATCCCAGGAGCCGGCATGACCGTCAAACGTAAGCTCATGGCAGCCGCCGCCGGTGCGGTGCTCGCGCCGATCGCCATCGTGGCCATCCCGCAGGTGGCCAGCGCGCACGGCTACGTGCTGTCCCCACCCAGCCGTCAGGCGAACTGCGCACAGGGCAAGGTCTCCGGTTGCGGCAGCATCACCTACGAACCGCAGAGCGTCGAAGGTCCGAAGGGACTCCGGAGCTGCAACGGCGGTGTGCCGGGGTTCGCGCAGCTCAACGACGAATCGAAGTCGTGGCCCGCCGCTTCGGTCGGCAACAGCGTGACCTTCAACTGGAAGTTCACCGCCTACCACCGGACCACGAACTACGAGTACTACATCGGCGGCACCAAGATCGCCGACATCAGCGGAAACAACTCCGCGCCGAAGGACCCGACGTCGCACACGGTGAACCTGAGCGGTTTCAGCGGCCGTCAGAAGGTCCTCGCCATCTGGAACATCGCGGATACGCCGATGGCCTTCTACAGCTGCATCGACCTGCAGATCGGCGGCGGGAACCCGCCCACGACGAGCAATCCGCCGACCACCAGCAACCCGCCGAGCACGTCGAATCCCCCGACCAGCACCACGACTCCGCCCGCGGGTGGCACCTGGGCGGCCGGGTCGGCCTACTCGGTCGGCGACACGGTGACCTACGGCGGCGCGTCCTACCGCTGCCAGCTGGCGCATACGGCGATCCAAGGCTGGGAACCGCCGAACACCCCGGCACTGTGGACCCGGCAGTAAGGGGACCCGCCAGTGAAGTTCGGCCTGATACTCGTCGCCGGTCTCGTGGCTCTCGCGGGCTGCGGGACCGGTGATGGCTCACCCACCACCGCCGGTGCCCCGATCTCCCCGGTTCCCCAGTCGGCGACGGGCACCTCGGCGTCCGCGGAGTACAACGACGCCGACGTGATGTTCCTGCAGATGATGCTCGCCCACAACAACCAGGGCGTGGAGATCGTCAAGCTGGTGCACACGAAACAGGGACAGCAACAGCCGCTCAAGGATCTCGCGGCCGCCATCGAGGCGACGCAGCAGACCGAGAGCTCCGACATGCGGAACTGGCTGAAGTCCTGGGGCAAACCCGAGACCGGCTCGATGGACCCGCACGCGCACCACCATCACGGTGGCGACGGGCTCACGGACAAGGGGCTGCTCGAAGCACTGTCCAAAAAGGATGGCGGGGACTTCACCCTCGACTTCGTGGACATCCTCGTCGCGCACCAGCACAACGGGGTCGCGCTCGCGAGGACCGAGCTGAAGGACGGCAAGAACCCGGAGTCGAAGGCCCTGGCCCAGCGGATCATGGACTCGCGCACCGGCGAGGTCCAGCAACTGCGCGCCCTGGTCCCCGGCCAGTAGAACGCATTCAGTCCTCTAAATGCCAAAGCGCATTTAGAGGACTAAATGCGCTTTTTGGGCTTCCAGATCACCAAGGCGGTCTGCTGCCGCATGGGCACGAGGTCCTTGCGGTAGGAGGCGTGCACGGCCGCGGCCGTCTGTTCGGCGGCGACGTACGCGGCCGTGAGCTCCTCGGTCAGTTCGGCGATCCGACTCCGCAGCGCGTCGACCTGGTTCTCCAGTTCGATGATCCGCTTGATGCCCGCGAGGTTGACACCGTCCTCTTGGGACAGTCGCTGCACTTCGCGCAGCAACGCGATGTCCCGCATGGAATAGCGGCGGCCACCGCCGGAGGTCCGGCCAGGGGACACGAGACCCTGCCGGTCGTAGGACCGGAGGGTCTGCGCGTGCATCCCGGAAAGCTGCGCCGCCACCGAGATGACGAACACCGGCGTGTCTTCGTCCGCACCGTGCGGCAGCCCGCCGAACATCATGCTCACCTGCCTTCGAGAAGTTCGGTGATCTCCGGTCGCGGGTCGTGGTCGGCCGTGGCCTTCGCGTAGGCTTCCAGCGCCTCACGGGCCTTGTCGTCCAATTTGGACGGAATGGCCGCCTGCAGGGTGACCAGAAGATCGCCCTGCGCACCGTCCCGTTTCGCGATTCCCTTGCCACGCACGCGAAGCACGCGGCCGCTCGCCGTACCCTGCGGCACCTTCAGCGAGACCTTGCCCTCGAGGGTCGGCACGGTGATCGTGCCGCCGAGGGCCAGTTCCGCGAAGGACACCGGCACGGTGATCGTCAGGTCGAGGTTCTGCCGCCCGAACACCGGATGCGGTGCGACGTGCACGCGGACGTACAGGTCGCCCGGATGCGCGCCACCCTTGCCCGGTTCACCCTGGCCGGCGAGCCGGATCCGCTGGTCGTCGGCGACGCCCGGCGGGATCCGCACGGTCAGCGTGCGGGTGCGGGTGCTGATGCCCTCGCCAGCGCATTCCGGACAGGGGTCGTCGATGATCGTGCCGCGGCCACGGCAGTCGCGGCACGGCTCGGAGAACGCGAACGCGCCCTGGCTCCGGCTGACCAGCCCGCTGCCCTGGCAGGTCGAACACGTCCTCGGGGAAGTCCCCGGTTTCGCGCCGTTCCCGCCGCAGGTGGAACAGGTCGCCGGGCTCGACAACCGCAGCGGCAGGGTCGCGCCCTTGACCGCCTCGGTGAAGTCGATCCGGACGTCGGTCTCCACGTCCGAACCGCGCTGCGGCCGGTTCGCCGTGGCACCGGCGGCACCGCGGCGGCCGAAGAGACCGCCGAGGATGTCGCCGAGCCCGCCGAAGCCGCCCTGCTGCTGACCGGCCTGGCCGAAGATATCGCCGACGTCGAAACCGCCGGCGCCACCGCCGCCAGGGAAACCGAAGCCACCGGGACCGCCGGAACCGAAGAGGCGCCGGGCCTCGTCGTACTCCTTGCGCTTGGACGAATCCGAAAGCACGCCGTAAGCCTCGGAGACCGCCTTGAACTTCTTCTCCGCCTCCGCGTTGCCCGCGTTGGCGTCGGGGTGGTTCTCCTTGGCCAGCTTGCGATAGGCCTTTTTGATCTCGTCCGCGGTGGCGTCGGAGGAGACGCCCAGCTCACGGTAGAAGTCCTTACCGATCCATTCCCGTGCACTCACCGAACGTCTCCTCCTCTCGCGCCGTTTCGCCGATCAGCGGTTGTTTTCATCGAAGAGCTCGCCGTCGAGCGGCAGCTCGCCGCCGACGGGCGGATCCACCGGGGTGGCCTGCGCCTCCGGTGCGGGGGCGGCCGCGGGGGCCGCACCCGGTTCGTGATCGGTGACCCCGACCAGCGCCGCGCGCAGCACACGGTCGCCGAAGCGGTAACCGCGGCGCATGACCGTGGTGACCGTCGGGCCCGCGACGTCCGGGGACGTGCTGTGCTGGACGGCCTCGTGCACGCTCGGGTCGAAGGCTTCGCCCTCGGCGCCGAACGGCTCGAGTCCCGAGCGCTGCAGGCTGGCGACCAGCTTCTCGCCGACCGCCTTGAAGGCGCCCGTCAGATCGCCGTGCTGCTCCGCGCGCTCGAGGTCGTCGAGCAGCGGGAGCAGGTCGCCGACGACCGACGCCTTCGCACCGGCGACGACCTGCTCGCGGTCACGGTCGACCCGCTTGCGGTAGTTGGCGTACTCCGCCTGGAGCCGCTGGAGGTCCGCGGTGCGTTCCGCCAGCTCCTTCTCCAGACCGGTGGCCACCGACACCGAATCGTCCACGATGGAGTCCCCGAGGCCGGGGCCCGCGTGGGTCGCGGCCGACGGCGTCGGTTCCGCCGGCTCCTCGGTGGGAGCGGCGTGCTTCGGGCCATCCTGGGGTTCAGCGGCCGGGGCGGCCTGACGGATCTCACCGGTCGCCGGATCGACCCGGCGACGGTCCCGCACGACCACCGGATCGTCCGGGCCCCGGCCCTCGGTTTCGTCGTAGCGTTCCGTCACTTCTTGTCCTTCTCGTCCTCTTCGACGATCTCGGCGTCGACCACGTCGTCGGCCTTGGCCTGCGAACCCGCACCGGCACCGGCCGCGCCGGTGGCGCCTTCGCCCGCGGCCGCACCGTCGGCGGCGTTGCCCGCCGCGTTGGCGTAGAGCGCGGTGCCGAGCTCCTGCGAAGCGGTGTTCAGCTTCTCGATGGACTCACGGATCTTCGCCGAGTCGGTGCCCTTGAGCGCCTCGTTGGCCTCGTCGATCGCGGTCTTCACCTTGCCCTTGAGCTCGTCGGGCAGCTTGTCCTCGTTGTCCTTGACGAACTTCTCGGTCTGGTAGACGAGCGTCTCGGCCTGGTTGCGGGTTTCCGCCTCCTCGCGACGCTTCTTGTCCTCCTCGGCGTGCGCCTCGGCGTCCTTGACCATGCGCTCGATGTCGTCCTTCGGCAGCGCCGAGCCACCGGTGATCGTCATCGACTGTTCCTTGTTCGTGCCCAGGTCCTTCGCGGTCACGTGCACGATGCCGTTGGCGTCGATGTCGAAGGTGACCTCGATCTGCGGCACGCCACGCGGCGCGGGCGGGAGACCGGTCAGCTCGAACATGCCGAGCTTCTTGTTGTGCGCGGCGATCTCGCGCTCACCCTGGAACACCTGGATCTGCACCGACGGCTGGTTGTCGTCCGCGGTGGAGAAGATCTCCGAACGCTTGGTCGGGATCGTGGTGTTGCGCTCGATGAGCTTGGTGAACACGCCGCCCTTGGTCTCGATGCCCAGCGAAAGCGGGGTCACGTCGAGCAGCAGGACGTCCTTGACCTCACCCTTGAGCACACCGGCCTGCAGCGCCGCGCCGACCGCGACGACCTCGTCCGGGTTCACGCCCTTGTTCGGCTCGCGGCCGCCGGTCAGCTCCTTGACCAGTTCGGCGACGGCGGGCATGCGGGTGGAACCACCGACGAGCACGACGTGGTCGATGTCGCCGACGGCGATCCCGGCGTCCCGGATGACGTTGTTGAACGGCGCCTTGGTGCGGTCCAGCAGGTCCGAGGTGATCTTCTGGAACTCGGCGCGGGAGAGCTGCTCGTCGAGGAACAGCGGGTTCTTGTCCGCGTCCACGGTGATGTACGGCAGGTTGATGCTGGCGGAGTTCGAGCTGGAGAGCTCGATCTTCGCCTTCTCCGCCGCCTCGCGGATGCGCTGCAGCGCCATCTTGTCCTTGGTCAGGTCGATGCCGTTGGACGACTTGAACTTGTCGACCAGCCAGGTGACGATGCGCTCGTCCCAGTCGTCACCACCGAGGTGGTTGTCACCGGAGGTGGCGCGGACCTCGACGACGCCCTCGCCGATCTCCAGCAGCGAGACGTCGAACGTACCGCCACCGAGGTCGAAGACCAGGATGGTCTGTTCCTTCTCGCCCTTGTCCAGGCCGTACGCCAGCGCCGCCGCGGTGGGCTCGTTGACGATGCGGAGCACGTTCAGGCCGGCGATCTGCCCGGCCTCCTTGGTGGCCTGCCGCTGCGCGTCCTCGAAGTAGGCGGGGACGGTGATGACCGCGTCGGTGATGGTCTCACCCAGGTAGGCCTCGGCGTCCCGCTTGAGCTTCATCAGCACACGGGCGCTGATCTCCTGCGAGGTGTAGGCCTTGCCGTCGATCTCGGTCTTCCAGTCGGTACCGATGTGCCGCTTGACCGACCGGATGGTCCGGTCGACGTTCGTCACGGCCTGGTTCTTGGCCGGCTGGCCGGTCAGCACTTCGCCGTTCTTGGCGAAGGCGACGATGGACGGGGTGGTGCGTGAACCTTCGGAGTTGGCGATGACCGTCGGCTCGCCGCCCTCAAGGACAGCGACGACCGAGTTGGTCGTGCCGAGGTCGATGCCGACCGCTCGCGCCATGGTGTGTTCCTCCTGCTATTCGTGACCTGCACGTTCACCCCCACCTTGAGTGGGTGCTACGCAAGTTCTATCGGGATGATGCGGTCTCCGTCAAGCCGTACTTGAGCCGACTGCACTCAACCTTGTACCCGGCTCAACGAGCGACCAGGGCGTCTTGTTCCCGGCTTACCGGCAGACCTTGCCCGGAGCGGGTGTGACCCCGCTCACCAGGTATTTCACCTCTTCGTCGCGCACACAGGCCGAGTTGAGCAGCCCGGTGTGCCCGTATCCGGCGTCGACCAGCAACGTCGAGTTCTCGATGTTCCGCGCGAGCCCCCGTGCCCACACCAGCGGCGTCGCCGGGTCGTGTTCGCCGCCGACCACGAGGATCGGCGCAGCGCCCCGCACCTGCTGCGGCCGGGGCAGGTACGCCGACGCCACGGGCCAGCCCGCGCAGCCGCTCGCCATGTCCCAGAACTCCGAGTAGCGCCAGGCGTGCGGAGCGAGGGTCTTCACCAACCCCTGCATCGCCTTCATGTCGGCGTAGGAGGTGAAGGGTGCGCCGAAGTCGTGACACCCGATCGCGCGGTACGCGCCGTACGAGGGGTCCAGCTGGGCGTAGGGCGCCAGCGCGGACGCGTCCGGCTTCTCCGCCGTCGAATCGGCGATCCCCTGTGCCACCGCCGGCCAGAAAGCCGGGAGGATCAGGCCGCCGTAGATCCCCGCCGACATCTCCTCGGCGGTCAAGTTCCGCCCGAGTTCCTTCGCCGGGACACCCCCCGGTGTCCGCATGAGGGCGTCGTAGGTCGCGAGGACGTCCTTGCCGCGAAGCACGCACTCGGCCGACGTCGTACACCACTTCGCGAAGTCGTTGAGCGCGCCTTCGGTCGCGATGGTCTCGTCGAGGATCGCCTGCCGCGTCGGCCGGGAGTGGTCGACGGCACCGTCGAGCACCATCGTGCGGACGCGCTTCGGGTACTTCTCCGCGTACACGGCACCGAGTTCCGAACCGTAGGAGACACCGAGCCAATTCACCTTCGGTTCACCGAGGGCTGTCCGGATCGACTCCACGTCGTCGGCCGCGCGCCAAGTATCTACCTGAGACAGTGCCGGTCCGGTCCTCTTGAGACACTCGGCACCGGAAACGCGGTTGTGCGCGATGAGCTTTTCGTAGTCGGCGCGGTTCTTCGGGAACCGGCTGACCGCCGGATCGTGCAGATCCGGACCACAGGCGATGGCGGGGGTACTCGCCCCGACACCACGTGGGTCGAAGCCGATGACGTCGAACCGCTGCCGCACCTCGGCCATTTCCGGCTTGTCCAGCGCGAACCCCCGGCCGCCGTACTTGAGCACGGTGACCCCGGAGCCGCCAGGTCCGCCGGGGTTCGTCAGCAGGGAACCGACACGGCGCCCGGCGTCGGTCGCGGGCAGTTTCGCCAGCGCGATCGAGAAGACGCCGCTCACCCGGAGGCTCGCGCATTCCAGCGTCGGCGCGTACTCGGTCGCGCATGGTTTCCAGTCGATCCGCGGTGCCGCGGACGCGGGCAGCGCGGAAAGCGGCAGCAGGGTCAGCGCGGTGACGGCGGCGAGGACCTTGGTTTTCATGCGGCCTTCACCGTGACCTTGCCGGTGCCCGCGTCGAGGTCCAGGACGTTCGGCGAAGCCTGGTCCTGCCGCACACCACCGGTCTCGACGCCGCCGACCTCCGACTTCGCGCGGACCTGATACGTGCCGTCCGGGACGGTGACGGTGATCTTGCCGACCTCGGCGGCCGCGGTGACCGCGCCGGGTTTGGCGAGACCGACCTCGATGTCGCCGGTGCCGGTGCGCAGTTTCACCGGCCCGGAAGCGCTCTGCACCTTGAGGTCCCCGACGTCGCCGTGCAGATCGACCGAGGCGGCGCGGGTGAGCGTGATCTTGCCGGTGCCGATACCGCCGGAGATCGCCAGCTCACGCGGGACCACGACGTCGTAGTCCACGCCGCACTGGCTGCAGCCGCCCAGCACCAGGGTGCCGTTGTCGACGCTGTACGTCTTGCCGGGATTGCGACCGGTGTAGGTCACTTCGCGGCGCAGCGAGACCGGTGCGCCGTCCTCGACCCGGAGCGTGACGCCGCCGACCGGGACATCGACGCGGATCGCGGTGATCTGCTCGGTGACCGGCGAGCCGTCGCTCAGCGTCTCGCGGTGTTCGCTTGTGCAGCCGACGATCCCGAAGGCCGTCAGCGCGCCGAGCGCGAGCGCGCCGAGGACGCGCTTCTCCGTGTTCCCCATGAGAAAGTGTTTCCCCCGATAAGTCCGTCAGGCCGCGTTGACCTTGACGCTTCCGCTGTCGGTAGTGAGATCGAGCTTGTGCGTGGCCGAACCGGACTGGTTCACGCCGATGTCGCGGCTGCCGCTGTCGGTGGTGCCGCTGACGTTGTACTCGCCGGAAGGCACGGTGACCTCGATCGAACCGCTGTCACTGCGCGCCGTGATGTTCGCGGCCTTGACCAGTTCGAGTTCGATCCGGCCGCTGTTCGCCCGCGCTTCGACGTTGCCGCCGAGCCGTTCCCCCTTGATCGAACCGGAACTCGCGTCGACGGTGACGTCCTGCCCGAGGTTCTTCAGCTCGACGCGACCGGAGTCGGCCTTGACCTTCACCGGGCCCGCGACGTCGCTCACCTCGACGCGGCCGGAGTCGACCGTGATGTCCACAGTAGACACTCCGGCGATCTCCACCGCACCGGAGTCGACCCGTCCGGTGACCGGGACCCCCGCGGGGACGATCACGTCGTAGCGGACCTCGCAGCTGGTGCCGCAGCCGGCGAGGACGAGGGTGTCGCCCTCCACGCGGTAGGCGTCGCCCGGCTTGTTCCAACGGTACGAGAACTCCTGGTGCACCTTCGTCGGCCCGCTGCCCGTGCGGATCTTGACGGCGCCTTCGTCGTTCTCGACCCGGACGCTCTTGATCGACTGGGGCAGCTCGGCGGTCGCCTCCGCGTCGGACGGCCACCACCAGCCGAGGCCGGTGAGGACACCGACGCCGATCAAGGCGATGCCTCCGATTGCGAGGAGTGGGCGCGCCATGGTCTTGAGTCCCTCCAGAGCAGGTTTTCGTGTGCCTCGACGCTAAGGGCCACGTGCCGGGAAGGACATAGGGGTAACCCCCGGAATCGTCCCTGATCCCGCACCGGGGTCCTCGGGGTCATAACCTGGTCCGGTCATCGGTTCCACGACCAGGAGGACGCATGCCGCAGGCACCCGATCCGTACGACTTCCTGCCCGATCTGCCTGCCTTCACCTTGAGCAGCAACGACATCGAGCAAGGCGGCTTCCTGCCGACGCCGCAGCTGTCCGGGATCTTCGGCGCGGGCGGCGAAGACCGGTCCCCGCAGCTGTCCTGGGAAGGCTTCCCCGCGGAGACCAAGAGCTTCGCCGTGACCTGCTACGACCCGGACGCCCCGACGGCGAGTGGGTTCTGGCATTGGGCGGTGTTCAACATCCCCGCTTCGGTGACCGCGCTGGCGGCGAACGCGGGCGACGAGGCGGGGTCCGGCCTGCCGGAGGGCGCTGTCACCCTGAAGGGGGACGGCGGCGTGAAGCAATTCCTCGGGGCCGCCCCGCCGCCCGGACACGGTCCGCACCGGTACATCTTCGCGGTGCACGCTGTCGACGTCGAGAAGCTGGAAGTCGGCGAAGACGCTACGCCGGCCTTCCTGGGCTTCAACCTCTTCAGCCACGCGATCGCTCGAGCCACCCTGACGGCCCTTCACGAAAACAAGGACTGAACGGCTTTCCGTGAAGGCCTCCTTCCCTACGCTCAAAGTAGGGAAGGAGGCCTTCACGGACATCTGCCCGCTCTAGACCCGTCCACCGGGCCGCGGCCGCTCCATGTACTGGCCGTCCGCCGGATCACCGAAGCCGAACGGGCGGTACAGCTCGTGCGCGTCGGCGGTGTGCAGCATCCACCGGAACTCGGCGCCCGGCCCGTTGTCGATCATCTCCCGCACCAGCTCCTTGCCGAGCCCGGCGCCGCGCGCTTCCTCGACGACGAAGACGTCCGCGAGATAGGCGCTGCCGACGGTGTCCGAGAAGGCCCGCGCGAAGCCGACCATACGGCCGGTCGAAGTCTCGTACGCGCCGACGACACGCCACGCGTTCCTGACGACCTTCTCGATCATCTCCCGGTCGCGCCACTTGCCCCAGTACGCACTGGTGGAGAGGAACTTCCACACCACTTCGAGGTCCACCCGCGCCGGGTCGTCGTCCAGTTCGCAAGCACCGACAGTCCGCATGATCCGAAAATTACCCGGCTGGTCAACGGGGTTTCAGCAGGTAATCCACCACCGGCCGGAGCTCCTCCGCGGACGGCGGCTCGTCGTCGATGAGGCCCTGGATCAGCAGCCCGTCGATACCGGCGAGGAAGACCCGGAACGCGACCTCGTCGTCGTGCCGGACCATCGAGGTCAGCACGTCCAGCCAGCGCCGCGCGGCGGGCCGCAGCTCGGGTTTCCGCGCGGCGAGCAGGTACAGCTCGTACTCCGCCATCGTCCGCCCGCGCTGGGGACCCAGCGCCTGCGCGAGCAGTCCGGCGACCTCTTCCGCGCCGCGGCTGCCGCGCGAGCGGGCCCTGTCGATCATCCAGTAGACCTCGGTCGCCATATCCCTCGCGCACGAGATGAGGGTCGCGATCAGCAGGTCGTCAAGGCTGGAGAAGTGATAGGTCGTCGAAGCGGTCGGCACGCCCGCCTCGGCGGCGACCGTCCGATGGGTGACCCCGGCGACGCCGTCCCGCTCGATCACCCGCAGCGCGGCCGCGATGATCTCCTCGCGCCGCTTCTCGCCCCGCGCCTTCCGGCCGTCGACCTGGATCTTCACTTAGTGCGCGCTCCCCGCCTCGATCAACACGACCCCGCCGATCACCAGCGCCAGTCCACTGAGCACCGCGAGGTTGACCGGCTCTTTGAAGAAGACGATGCCGACGGCCGCCACCAGCGCGACACCGGCCGCGGCCCAGATCGCGTAAGCCACGCTCACCGGCACGCCCGCCTTCAGAACGTACGCGAGCGCCACGAACGCGATGACGTATCCGGCGACCACGACGATCGACGGGCCCACCTTGCTGAACCCCTCGGAAAGTTTCAACGACACCGTCGCGGTTACCTCTGCGGCGATGGCCAAAGCGAGGAGTAGGTACGCACTCATGTCACAAAAACTACCTGGACGATCGTCTTAAAACAAAGAGAGGTGTACACCACATCGGTGGGACTTGGGCGCGGTCAGTGGGTTACCCATCAGTAAGAAGCATTAGTCTGCCCGAACCACCACACGCTTCACTCGGACGAAAGGCACCCGACGATGGGCGCTGTACAGCTGACGCTCGGCGGGATCTCGGTCCTGCTCGGCGTCGTCGCCTGGGGAATGTTCTTCGCGACCATCGCCCGCTTCGTGCGGGTGATCCGCCTCGGTCAGCCGGACTCGACCCGCAACGGCCCGTTCATGCCGCGGCTGAAGACCTTGATCAAGGAATTCGCCGCGCACACCCGCATGAACAAGATCCGCAGCGTCGGCGCCGCGCACTGGCTGGTCATGTGGGGCTTCCTGCTCGGGTCGCTCGCCCTGTTCGAGGCCTACGGCGAAGTCTTCGTCCCCACGTGGGGCTGGCCCATCCTCGACGACTGGTCGCTGTTCCAGCTGCTCATGGAGCTGCTCGGGGTGGGCACCATCGTCGGCGCCCTGGTGTTGATCGGCATCCGCCAGAAGAACCACCCGCGTCGCGCCGACCGGCAGTCCCGCTTCCAGGGTTCCAACTTCAAGTGGGCGTACTTCATCGAGGCCGTCGTGCTCATCGAGGGCATCGGCATCATCGGCGTCCGCGCCGCGAAGTCCGCGATGAACGTCCACGAGACCCCGGTCTGGGCCGCGTTCGTCTCGCACCCGATCGGCGAGCTGCTGCCCGCCAGCCCGAACCTGGTGTCGGTCTTCGCGTTCGTCAAGCTGATGAGCGCCACCATCTGGCTGTTCGTCATCGCGCGCACGATGACGATGGGCATCGCCTGGCACCGCTTCAGCGCCTTCTTCAACATCTACTTCAAGCGCGAGGCCGACGGCGGCGTCGCGCTCGGCGCGCTCAAGCCGATGATGAGCAACGGCAAGGTGCTCGACCTCGAAGAGGCGGACCCGGACGAGGACACCTTCGGCGTCGGCAAGATCGAGGACTTCAGCTGGAAGGGCTGGCTCGACTTCTCGACCTGTACCGAATGCGGCCGCTGCCAGTCGCAGTGCCCGGCGTGGAACACCGGTAAGCCGCTTTCGCCGAAGCTGCTCATCACGCAGCTTCGGGACCACGCCTACGCGAAGGCGCCGTACCTGCTCGCGGGCGGCAAGCGCGACATGGCCGGTGACGAGGTCGGCTTGTCCGGGGACGACATGTATGCCGGCATCGACGTCCTCGCCATCGCGGAGTCCCAGAAAGCCCTCATCGGTGACGACGGCGGCGTCATCGACCCCGACGTGCTGTGGTCCTGCACCTCCTGCGGCGCTTGCGTCGAGCAGTGCCCGGTGGACATCGAGCACGTCGACCACATCGTCGACATGCGCCGCTACCAGGTGATGATCGAGTCCTCGTTCCCCAGCGAGCTCAACGGGATGTTCAAGAACCTGGAGAACAAGGGCAACCCGTGGGGCCAGAACGCCAAGGACCGGCTCGCCTGGACCGAGGACCTGGACTTCGAGGTGCCGGTGTTCGACGGCGACCTGGGCGACACCGAATACCTCTTCTGGGTCGGCTGCGCCGGCGCGTTCGAGGACCGCGCGAAGAAGACCACGCGCGCCGTCGCGGAGCTGCTGCACATCGCGGGCGTGAAGTACACGGTGCTCGGCTCCGAGGAGTCCTGCACGGGTGACCCGGCCCGCCGCGCGGGTAACGAGTTCCTGTTCCAGATGCTCGCGCAGCAGAACGTCGAGATCCTGAACTCGGTGTTCGAGGGCCGCGAACGCAAGGAGCGCAAGGTGGTCGTCACCTGTGCCCACTGCTTCAACACACTCGCGAACGAGTACCCGGAACTGGGCGGCCAGTTCGACGTCGTGCACCACACGCAGCTGCTCAACCGCCTCGTGCGGGAGAAGCACCTGACCCCGGTTGCCCCCGTCGCCGAGGACGTCACCTACCACGACCCCTGCTACCTGGGCCGCCACAACAAGGTCTACGACGCTCCGCGTGAGCTCGTCGGCGCTTCGGGCGCACAGCTGCGGGAGATGCCGCGCCACGGCGACCGCTCGATGTGCTGTGGCGCCGGTGGCGCGCGGATGTGGATGGAAGAGAAGATCGGCAAGCGGATCAACGTCGAACGCGTGGACGAGGCGCTCGGCACCGCACCGTCGAAGATCGCGACCGGCTGCCCGTTCTGCCGCGTGATGCTCACCGACGGCGTCACCGCGCGCCAGAGCGACGGTCAGGCGAGCGAGAAGGTCGAAGTCGTCGACGTCGCCCAGCTCCTCCTGACCGCGGTCAAGCGGAAGCCGGAGCCGCAGCTGGTCCCGGCCGGAGCTCCTTCGCTCGACGGCGTCTCGGATGCCGAACTCGACGGCGAGGCCGACGTGCCCACCGACGAAAAGGCCACCGGTACGCCACTTCCCGAGGAAGACAAGTAGCACGTTCATGCCAATGGGGGCATTCTCTCGCACATAATGCGAGAGAATGCCCCTCCTGTTTTATCTGGACTAGACCATTCCGTTCCCTTACCCGTTCGGCGGTACACGGCGGCGATAAGCTGGCGTTTCCTCGTTGCCGTTGTCGTCCGCGAGGTTCCTTTCGGCGGCACAGAAATGAGGCGAGGAAATCAATGGGCAACCGGCACGAACTCCGTCCGGGCAAGGAACATCGGCTCGCGATGCCGGGCTCGTCGACACCTCGTCAACCATCCCGCGCCGCACTCGCCCGGATGGACCAGGAAGCCACCATTCCGAGCATCCCGGCCGCCCGGCGGCCCCCACGGCAGCAGCGGCAACGCACGCGCGTCCGCCCGTACGTCCGCACGGGCGGACGCACCCAGTCCAAGCGGAACTTCGCCATCGAAGCGATGATTTCCGTCCGTAACGACGCGCCATGGAACGCGCCGGGGTTCAGCATCGAATTCCATTCGGTCCGATCCTTGTGCCACCGGCCGACTTCGGTCGCCGAAGTAGCCGCGTCACTAAGAGTTCCACTCGGCGTTGCAAAGGTCCTTTTGGGTGATATGGCCGAACTCGGTTTGGTCACCGTTCACGAAACACAAGCTGAATTCGACGGTCATCCGGCACTCGCCTTGATGGAACGTGTCCTGCAGGGCCTCCGTCGTCTGTGAGATCGGCTCAGTCGCACTACGCTACGCAAGGTGAGTGAAGAACCCGGTGGCGAAAGCACCCTGACCGTAGTGCTGGCTGGCGGGGTCAACCTCGCCATCGCGGTGCTGAAACTGATCGCCGGCATCATCACCGGCTCCGGCGCGATGCTCTCGGAAGCCGCGCACTCGGTGGCCGACACGATCACCGAAGTCCTCCTGCTGACCGCGCTGAAACGCTCGGACCGGCCCGCCGACCGCGTCCATCCGTTCGGCTACGGCAAGGAGCGGTACTTCTGGTCACTGCTCGCGGCGGTGTCGATCTTCGCCTCCGGCGCGATGTTCGCGCTCTACGAAGGCTTCTCGACGGTGTTCGGCGAGGAGACCGAGCAGACCGACCCGATCGTCGGCTACATCGTGCTCGCGATCGCCTTCGTGCTCGAATCGGTCTCGTGGGTCCAAGCCGTGCGGCAGGTGCGGCGCGACGCCGCCCAAGCGAGCCAGAAAGTCTCGGTCTACCTGCGGATGATCGACGACCCGGCGCCGAAGACCGTCCTGTTCGAGGACTCGGCCGCGCTGATCGGCCTGCTGCTCGCGTTCGCCGGCATCGGCCTGCACCAGCTCACCGGCTCCCACGTCTGGGACGGGGCGGCGTCGATCGCGATCGGGGTCCTGCTGGCACTCGTCGCCTACGTGCTCGGGCGCACCAACCGCGGGCTGCTGATCGGCAGGCAGGCGGATCCGAGGCTGGTGCGCGCACTGCGGGACCACCTGGTGGCCGCGTCCGAGATCGAGGCCGTCGTCGACCTGCAGACCATGCTCATGGGCACCGATCAGGTGCTCGTCTGCGCCCGCGTCGACTTCGACGACGCACTGGGCGCGGCCGACCTCGAACGCGCCTGCGTCCGGCTGGCGACCGAGCTGACGGCGGAGTTCGGCGACGTCACCGAGGTGTTCATCGAACCGGTACCGCGCACGGATCCCGAGCTGCGCGCGGCGGTACTCGCCCGCTACGGCGACATCACCGAACAATGGGGCAAGGGTCAGTAGCCGAAGTTCTGCGTCCAGTACATGCCCTTGGTGTTCACGCCGACGCCGATCTTCTTCAGCTTGCAGTTGAGGATGTTCGCGCGGTGGCCCTCGGAGTTCATCCACGCGTCCATCACCTTCGCGGCCGTCGACTGGCCCTTGGCGATGTTCTCGGCGCCGGGCTTGTCGTAGCCGGCGGCCCGGATGCGCTGGTCGAAGGTGACGCCTTCCGGCGTGGTGTGCGAGAAGTAGTCGCGGGCGGACATGTCGTCGCTATGGCCCTGCGCCGCGCCGGCGAGGTGCGACTCGTTGCTCACCGGCGAGCAGCCCGCGTCGGCGCGCTCGGCGTTGACGAGATCGATGACCTGGGCGGCGAGCGAGCTGTCCTGCGGGCGAGGTGGTTCCGGGGCCTTGCTGGGGGTCGGCTTCGGCGCCTCGGAAGTCTGTGCGGGCGGCTCGGCCGGAGCCGAGGACGAGTTGGGCGGCGCGGCGGAGGAGGACGTGGGGGCTTCCGAAGACGACGTCGGAGCGGACGTACCGGGCGCGGTCCCACCCGGCGCCGGAGCGGACGTCTGACCGAAGTAGGCGGGCGGCTTCGCGAGGGCGTCGCCGGGTCTGCCCTTCGTGTCGGGCACGCTCAAAGACAGGTTACTCAGCGCAGTGCCCTGGAACCGGTCGGTCACCATGAGGTAACTCGCGCTGGCGATCATCCCGCCCAACAGGACGCTGAGCGTAACCAAAAGTAACCGGCTTCGTGTTCTATAGGGGGACACGGGGCCGAAAACTATCACGAATTGGTTACGGCAATACCCCCGAAAGTAGTAATACCGGTCAGCGGTGACGCTCGTTCGTGATCGCCCCTGTCGCCATGGCCCCGCCGCTTAGCGCCAGGTGTCCACGCGGTGGAAGTTCTTGTACGCGCGGCTCGGGGTCGGCCCCCGTTGCCCCTGGTAGCGCGAGCCGGCCTCGTTCGAGCCGTACGGGAACTCCGCGGCACTGGACAGGCGGAAGATGCAGAGCTGGCCGATCTTCATCCCCGGCCAGAGCGTGATCGGCAGGTTGGCCACGTTCGAAAGTTCGAGGGTGATGTGGCCCGAGAAGCCCGGGTCGATGAAGCCTGCGGTGGAGTGCGTGAGCAGACCGAGGCGGCCGAGGGACGACTTGCCTTCCAGGCGCCCGGCGAGGTCGTCGGCGAGCGTGACGGTCTCGAAGGTGGAGCCGAGGACGAACTCGCCAGGGTGGAGGACGAAGGGGTCTTCGCCCTCCTTCTCGACCAGCGACGTCAGCTCGTCCTGCTGGAGCTGCGGGTCGATGTGCGTGTACTTGCTGTTGTCGAACACGCGGAAATAGCGGTCGAGGCGCACGTCGATGCTCGACGGCTGGACCATCGTCGGGTCGAACGGGTCGACACCGAGACGGCCGGCGTCGAGCTCTTTACGGAGGTCACGGTCGCTGAGGAGCACCCGGTCAGCGTAGTCAAGCTGCCTTCATGTGCCTGCCGTAGGTCGGGTCGAGTCCGAACACCTTGGTGACCTGCCGAAGGTAATGGCGTCGCCCGGCGGCACCGAGCCGTTCCTGAAGCGCTGTCGCCCCTGGCACCAGCCGACGGACGGTCTCGGCGGCGAAGTTGACGCCCGCCACCGCGACCACGGCCGCCTGCGCGATCGGATCGTCGGGTAGCTCCAGGAAGTCGGCGTTGGTCTTGCCCAGCAGAAGTCTGCTGATCGACCCGTGCGCCGCGACCGACACGTGCGACAGGACCTTGCCCACCGCGCCCCGGCCCTCACCGATCGCGGCATGGGACCGCATGAGCGCCGCGGCGAGCCGCTTCGAGTCGTCGTCGGGGATGAACTCGGTGGTGGCGAGCAGCCACAGCAGGCGCCAGGCATCGTCCTCGCCCGCGGGCAGGAGTTCCTCGTCGACACCCATCAGCCAGCCGACGTAGCGCCAAAGATGCAGGATGTCGGCGCGCTCGCGGGCGCTGTAGCGGAGGCCGAGCAGTTGCGTGCCGAAGACGTAGACGAGGGAGAAGAGCAGAAGCGTGCCCGCGGTCTGGACCTGATTGACCGGCTTGTCCCAAGCGGCGTAATCCCAGTCCTCACGGCGATTCATGGCCGCGCGGACATGCGCGTGCACGATCCGCACCCGCAACGCGGACTCGTACCCGCGCCCGCCCGGCACAAGCGCGCCCGGCGTGGTCACGTCGATCCACCACGTCGCCGTCTCGACGAGCCGCCGCGCCGCCTTGTACTCGATCTCGCCGGTGCCGACAAGCGACTTCGTGGCACGCGAAGCGAGGTAGCCGCCCATCAACGAGACGTCACCCAGCGGAAAGAGACCGAGCAACCCGGCGCGCGTGACCGCCCGCGCTCCACGGTCCAGCCTGTCCGGGTCGACCCAGTACGGCGTCGCCTCGACGTTGCGGAAGAAGGCTTCAAGCTCCTTCGGCGGATCCTCGACGCTGTCGATGCCTTGCCGCAGCGCCTGTTCGAACTGTCTTTGGGCACCCTTTCGCAGCAAGGGCACCAGCACGTCAGCCGCCGGATCCTCCCGCTGCGCGAACCTCCGCAGCCGGGCCACCTGGCGCTCGTCACCCCTGATGTCACCCTCGATGAACAGCCTCGACGCGACCCGGAACCCGCCTTGGCGGAACAGCTCGGGGTCGGGCAGCCTCTCGTCCATCCGGCTCACCTCCGACGTAGACAACAAGTGTTGTCACTTGATGGCGGCGACGTCAAGACGGGGTGGGGCTTGGCAAGGGGAGATCCGGACCATGTATGCTGGCCGAGCACTGCGGATGTAGTTCAATGGTAGAACATCAGCTTCCCAAGCTGAATACGCGGGTTCGATTCCCGTCATCCGCTCTCCTGCGAAAGCCCCAGGTCAGTGGATGTCCACTGAGGACCTGGGGCTTTCGCTTTCGCTGCCTCCGGCGGTGCAGGCTGCTCCTGTATCGGTCTCGCGGGTTTCTGTACCGCCCCCTGTTACGTTCCGCGCCGTGCCAAGAATGCCGGGTGACAGCACAGCGGTCGCTTTGCTGACCGTGCTCGCGGGGTCGCTGGTCCTTCCGCTCTTGCTGTTCGGCGGGATCTTCCTCGTTGTCGGCCTGAACACGGGTAGCGAGCCGGGGCCGTACACCGTCGTTTTCGCCAAGCCGGGTGACGAATGCGAGCGAAAAGGGCAGTATCTCGACGCGTCCACCGGTGAGCCGCTGAGGTGCATGGGGCCCGGGATGATCTCGATGGCTTCGATCGAATTCCCCGGTTTCTCCCGTGAGCAGAACAACGAAGTTCGCGACTGGCTGGCCACGTTGGCGCGAGACGGTGAGCTGAGCGTCTTCGATCACCGCGCGGTCCAGCTCAGGGTCGACGAGATCGCGGCCGGATTGCCGCCGGGAACGCGGGCCGAGCGGGAATCCGGCACGACGGAAATCCGGATCGGCGCGGGTTTGGCGGGCACGGGGCTGCTCTTGGGTTCCGGCTTCGCCTGGCGGTGGTTCCGGAACCGCCGGGCCGGTTATTGATTTCCGGGCGTTGTTACGGTGCGGGACATGGAGATCCGGGAGTTCACGGACGACGACTGGCGGCAGGTGTGGCCGATCGTGCGCGAGGTCGTGCGTGCGGCGGACACCTACACCTACGACCCGAACCTCTCCGAGGAAGCCGCGCGCGGTACTTGGATCGGGACGCCGCCGAGCCGGACGGTGGTCGCCGTCGAGGACGGCCGGGTGCTCGGTACGGCGAAGATGGGTCCGAATCGCGACGGGCCGGGGTCGCATGTGTCGACGGCCAGTTTCATGGTGGACAAGGACGTTCGCGGCAGGGGCGTCGGCAGTGCGTTGTGCGCACATGTGCTTGCGTGGGCCCGGGAACAGGGTTTCGCGGGGATGCAGTTCAACGCGGTCGCCGAATCGAACGCCGCCGGGATCCGGGTCTACGAACGGCTCGGGTTCAAGATCGTCGGGACGGTGCCGGGCGCGTTCGAGCACCCGACGCTGGGGCGCATCGGGTTGCACGTCATGTACTGCGACTTCGGCTGAGGGTCAGCCTTCGACGAGTTCCCACGGGGCGTCGGCGCCGGCGCGGTCGTACACCTGGCCGGGTGCGGCGCTCAGCACCAGCGCGACATCCGGGTAAAGCGTGACGGCGTGCTCCATCTCCAGGGCTTCGACCTCGAAGTCCTCGTTCTCCGGCACCTGGAAGCCGACGAACAGCCAGGTGCCGTCGGCCTCGCGGACGACCTGGCGCACGGCGCGGGCCGGGGAGGCGGGGTCGGTGGAGATTTCGGCGAGTTCCGCGCTCACCTGCACTTCTTCCAGCGGCGAGCCCGGGTGCGTCCACGCGGCCAGCCGAGCGGCGCGCACCAAGAGGTCTTCTTCGTCGTCATCGGAGTCCGCGACCGAACTGAGCAGCCACGCGCGCCGCTCCGGATCCCAGTCGGCGGCCATGCCGGTGGGGAGCTCGGCGAGCGCGGCGATCTCGGGGATGAGGTCCAGGGCTTCCCGCAGGGGCAGCGAGCCGAACGCGTCGCGGTTGAGGTCCATGTCTTCGGAGAACTCGTTGCCGTCGCTGATGAACCAGTCGCCGTCGTCGTCCAGCACGACGAACGCGAGGTTCGACGGATCCTCCACCAGCGACCGGGAGATGATGACCGGCGACTCCGGATCCTGACGCAGCGGCCAGTTCTCGCTCGACATGCTGGGCTCCCAACGGGGTTGTCCGGCTGTGGGGCACCATCCCACCATCTCCGGTGTTCCCGCCGCGCACCGGCTCAGCGGAAGTAGCGGCGACAGCCCTCCGCCACGGTTTCGGTCGCCGGTCGGCTCATTCGCTGAGATCGTATTCGTCGACGTCGAGCGCGGCCGCGGCTTCGGTGAGGAACGCGATCACGGCGGGCGAGAGATGCCAGCCGAACTCCTCCCCGCCGTCGCGGTGATGGAAGTAGCGGACTACTTGCAGTACGGCGCTCGCCCCTTCGTCCACCAGTGCCCGGATTCCCGGGCGAACCGGGGCGAGCCTGCCGATCACGCTCTCGATCTGGTCGTCGACCGGTTCCGATCCCCGATGCGCCACCTTCCAGGCGTGCATACGCGGCAATCGGTGTTCGGCCGACCGTGAACCCAGTACCAGGACCTCGTCGGGCTGCATGCCGAGCCGCGCCGTGATCTCCACGGCGGACACGGTTTCGCTCTTCAACGCGAAGTAGCAGTACTGGTGGACCTTCATACGCCCCGGACCCTAGCTCTCGGGCAACCTCACCAGGTGAAACGTGATCAATCGCTTATCGAACGCCGCCAAGACAACGCGTTGAGCGGTGGTCACTCGAGGGCGTCGCCCAATAATCTCGAAGGTCCGATACCGATCTTGGGATGGGACGATGCTGACCGGTGAACTGACCCGCTTGCGGCCACTGGAGCCCGAAGACGCCGACACGTTCTGGCGCTGGCACAACGACCCGGAAGTCAATCGCTGGCTTGTCGCGGACCATCCGGAATCGCTCGCCCAGATCCGCGAGCGCTTCGCCGAACGGAAGCCCAACAGCTACGAATTGGCGGACTTCGCCATCGAGAGCCTCGCCGTCGGTACGTTGATCGGCACCTGCAGGTTGCGCGACGCCACGCCGGAACAGGGGCGCGCCGAACTCGACATCTATCTCGGCGAGACGGACCACTGGGGCGGCGGCTACGGCACCGACGCCATGCGCACGCTCTGCCGCTACGGCTTCGACATGATGCGACTGCACATGATCGCGCTGTGGGTCGTCGTCGACAACGAGGCCGCGATCCACGTCTACAAGAAACTCGGGTTCCAGGTGGACGGCAGGCATCGGCAGTCGTTCCGCGGCCCGGACGGCCAGTGGCACGACGAGTACCTGATGAGCCTGCTCGAAGGGGAACTCCGCTAGTCGTCCAGTCCTTTCGTGAGCCTGGCGGGTGCCTTCATCCGCCAGGCCTCCTCGATGAGTTCACGTAGCTGTGCTTCGTCGACCTTCTCCAGGTCGACGAGGATCGCGCCGTAGCCGTCGTAATGCGAGGTGGTGAAGTAGGCGGGGTCGCCGGTGGCCAGCAGTGCCTCCTTCTCCGCGTGCTCGCACAGCAACATCAGTCCGCCCTCGGCCTCGGTGCGGAGCCGGGCGAAGCTCTTGCCCGCGACCTTGAGCGACGGCGTGCGATACGACGTCGACTCCTCGACCTCCGGCAGCCTGCCCGCCAGCGCCACGACTTCTTCCCAGGTCGTCATGGCGGCCATTGTGCCCTGGGTCACTGACAAAACCACCTCCGAATGTCCGCATCGGACGCCAGGAAAGGTCCTTTCCTGGCGAAATTTGCAAGGAAAGGACCTTTCATGGCACTCGCGGGAGGGTTACGGCAGGACGGTGATCCGGTCCGCGGCGGGCGGGGCGATGCCCGGGTGCGCCGCGAAGTACGCGATGAGCGCGTCCAGGTCCACCGGACCACCCGAAAGCCCGGTCCCCTTGGTGAACTCGGTGAAGCCGTCCCCGCCGGCGGCGAGGAAGTTGTTCACCGAGACGCGGTATGACGCCGCGGGGTCGATCGGCGTGCCGTCGAGCGTCAGGTTCGAGACGCGCGCGCCGACGGGCGCGGACGCCGAGTACGAGTACTTCAGCGACTTCGAGATCTGCAGGATCCGCACGACGCCGTTCGCCTGCCACTGCTGTTCGAGGACGCTCTTCAGGTTCGCTCCGGTGAGCGTGATCGTCTGCATGATGTTCGCGAACGGCTGCACGGCGAACGCCTCGCCGTAGGTGACGACGCCGTCGCCTTCACCGGCGGGCGAGGACGCGTAGGTGAAGTCCGTGCGGATGCCGCCCGGGTTCGTCATGGCGATCTGCGCGCCGTTCGACCGCGTGGCTTCGAGCTGGGCGTCCGCGATGACGTCGCCGAGCGTGGACTCGCCGGAGGGCGCGCCCTTGGCGACCAGATCCGCGGTGATGGTGCCGACGGCCTTGTTCGCGATCGGCGCCGCCTTGGTCTTGGCCTCGTCGATCAGCTTCTGCACGTCGGGGTCCGGCGTGCCGTCGCGGGTGACGATCTCGTTGTGCGCCTTGGTCTCCCCGCGCACGACGTCGCGGGTCCGGCGGTCGATCTTCAGGTCGACGACCGACAGCAGACGACCGAAGGACGCACCCTGGATCACCGGACGCGGCTTGCCGTCGGGGTCGTTGATCGAGCAGTTGTACTGCTGGTGGCTGTGCCCGGTGAAGATCGCGTCCACTTTGGACGACACCCGCCGCGCGATCTCGGTCGCGGCGCCCGGCTTGACCTTGCATTCGTCCGGACCGGCGGTCTCGGAGTTGTCGCCCTGGTGCAGCAGGACGACCTGAGCCTTGACGCCGAAGAGGTAGAGCAGCTTCGCGGTGCGGTCGATCGCCTCGACCTCTTCACCGAACTTGAGACCCTTGATCGCCTCCGGGGTGACGACCTGCGGCAGATCCTTCAGCGTCGCGCCGATGACACCGATCGGGACACCGCCGGAGAACTCGATGCTGAACGGCAGCAACGCCGGGAGGCCGTTCTCGTAGTACACATTGGCCCCGAGGAACGGGAAGTTCGCGCCCTTGAAGGACTTCCGGAACTGGCAGCCGTCGGTGGGATGACACCCGCCGTGCTGCATCCGGCGGAGTTCCTTGAGGCCCTCGTCGAATTCGTGGTTGCCCACCACGGAAGCCTCGACACCCAGCAGGTTCAGCAGTTCGACGGTCGGCTCGTCGTGGAACAGCGCCGAGATCACCGGCGACGCGCCGATGCTGTCACCGGCCGAAAGCACGACGGAGTTGGGCACCTCGCCGCGAAGGCGCTTCAGGTGCGTCGCGAGGTAGGCGGCCCCGCCGGCGTTGACCGTCGCACCGCCGGGCAGCGTGACGCGGCCACTCGAACCGGACGGCGGTTCGAGGTTGCCGTGCAGGTCGTTGAACGTGATGATCCGGACGTCGGTGGTCGCCGACGCGGCGGACGCGGGCGCGGCGACGGTGGCCAGCGCGGTCAGCGTGGCACCCGCGAGCACGGCCAGGCGGGTAGAGAGCTTCATTCTTTCCTCCGATTCGCGCCCCGAGTCCCCAACGGGCGCACGGCGGAGGAGTTTGCCGTGCGAACTTGACGATCACCAGAGGCGAAAGCAGGACGATAGGTAAACGTCACATCGGCCGGAAACCGGTTGAAGCTATTTACCGCTACCTCCGGTAACAGGTGAATAAAGCCGTTCCCGCCGCCGCGTGACGTCGTTCGGCATCGGCTCCAGGTCCCCGGACGCGATGAACCCGAGTTTCAAATACAGCCGCCGCGCGCGGTCGTTGTCCTCCGCGACGTGCAGCCACACCTCACGCGCGCCGTCGGCCTCGGCGGCCGACCGCACCTCGCCCATCAGCTTCGTGCCAAGACCTCGGCCTCGTGCTTCGGGCGCGACCCACATCGAATAGAGGATCCAGCTTCCGTCGCGTGCCCGCCCGGCGACCAGGCCGACCGGGCGACCGTCGTCGAAGGCGGCGAACCAGGCGTCCCCGGCGAGCCTCGCGAGCCACTCTTCGTCGGACTGCGCCCGTTCGGCCTCGGCGATCGAGCCGTAGTTCTCGGGGGTGTCCATGAGGGCACGCAGGCGGATCTCCCGGAAGATGTCGAGGTCTCCGGCGACCAGCCGACGAACGAGCAGCATCCGGGCAGAATCCCACGGCCGTCGCCGTGGCGGGGAGCGAATATCGCCGATCGGCCAAGATCGAGGTCGGCCACTCGGCCGATCCGGCCCCGTCCACCGCGACCCTTCGACCGAAGTGGCGGACCACCCGAGATCCATAACGTCGATGTCATGACGAACGCACAGGTCACCGCCCTGCAGTACGGCTTGATCGGCTTCTTCGCGCTGTGGGCGACGCTGCTGATCCCGCAGCTGATCATCCTGCACGCCAAGCACGGCCGGGTGCGTCTTCGTCCCGTCCTGACCATGGCCGCCGTGCTGCTCTACGCGACGATGACCCTGGCGGTGACCTTCCTGCCGCTGCCCGGACCCGGCGCCGGACGGCTGAGCCAGACCGTCCAGCTGCACCCGTTCCAATGGGTCGCCGACATCCACACCGAACTGCTCAAGCACGGGCTGCCTGCCGCCGACTGGTTCACCACCCAGACCTTCCAGCAGGCCACCATGAACGTGCTGCTGTTCGTCCCGCTCGGCTTCTTCGCCAGGACGCTGTGGAAGCGCGGCCTGATCGGCACCACGCTGATCGGCTTCACCGCCTCGCTGCTGATCGAGACGACCCAGCTGACCGCGAACTTCGGCACCGCGCCCTACGTCTACCGGATCTTCGACGTCGACGACCTGCTCGACAACACCGGCGGCGCGATGCTCGGCTGGATCGCCGGCGCCCTGCTGCTCAGCCTCGTGCGGAAGCCCGTGCCGTCAACGGTCGAGATGCAGCCGCTGCGCCGCGAGCGGATCGACCTCGCCCAGGCTCGCTAGTCTCGCCTGCCGCCGCTGGGCCGCGCGCCGCGCGGCCCGCCGGTCTTCCAGCACCACCAGCACGGTGGCCACCAGGAAGATCAACGCGACCACGCCGAGGATGAGCGAGAGCTGCAAAACCCCTCCTCGAAGACGACCTTGTGTGCGAGATCACAAACAGTACGCATGTCGTGGTGAGTTGGCCACCCCTTGCGACGATCGATCGTGTCGCGGGTCACGCGGGAACCGTCGCGAACCATGTCCGGTCCGCGGTACACCAGCGTTCGAACAACAGCCCGGCGGTGCGCAAAGCGGCGCTCAGCGCGGGAAGCGACAGGCGGCGGCAAGTGAACGCCTCCTGCCTTATACCCGCCGGCGTGCCGGAAACTGGGGTGGTGAGGACACGACCGACCAAGGACCAGCTGGCCGCCGCGTACGGCAAGACCATCGCCGACGTCATCGCGCCCGACCTGGACGTACTGTTCTGCGGGATCAACCCCGGCCTCTATTCCGGCGCGCTCGGCCTGCATTTCGCCAGGCCGGGGAACCGGTTCTGGCCCGCGCTGTACCGCGGCGGCTTCACGCCGCGGCAGCTCGACCCCAGCGAGCAGGAAGAACTACTCGGCTACGGGCTCGGCATCACCAACGTCGTCGCACGGACGACGGCGCGGGCCGACGAGCTCTCGCCGGAGGAGTTCCGCGAAGGCGGACGACTGCTGACGGCCAGGGTCGCCGAGTACCGGCCGCGCTGGCTCGCCGTGGTTGGGATCACGGCCTTCCGGACCGCGTTCGGCCTGCCGAAGGCGAAGGTCGGTCCACAGGACGCCGACATCGGCGGAGCGCGGGTCTGGGTACTGCCGAATCCGAGCGGGCTGAACGCGCATTGGACGCCCGCGGCCCTCGGGGAGGAGTTCGGTCGCTTCCGCGCCGAAGTCCACTCTGAGTAGTTAATCCGTCAATATTTCCCGTCCACGCGCTCATTCGAGCAAGAGTTCCACGAACAGGGAATACCCAGAGTTTGCTGCGACGATGCGATACATCTATGAGGGGGATACCGCGTCACGTCCCCGGGCCTCCTGACTCGTAATAGTTACGAGGTGTTATTTCCGTCCGGTCCCGCAGGGGGACCGGTTGACGAGGGCGACCACGCCGGGGGGCCGTGGGCGCCGAATGGACTTCATGTCCTCTCGTCCGGGAATGACGGGCACGAAAACGGAGGGGTCCGTGATGCGAGGCATCGAGCCGAACCGAACGCCGGCCGGGAGGCCAGGTGGACCGCCGCCAGGCGGCAGAGGCCTCGGCGTCGCCGCGGTCGATCCGATCCCTATCTTCTGCGAGGGACTGAGCTCGCTGGTGCACCGCACGCCGGGGCTGCAGTGGCTCGGGCACGCCGGCAGCCACCATGCCGCACTCCAGCTGTGCGAGCAGCTGAAACCGGACGTCATCGTGCTGGATTCGGCGCTCGACCCGAACTGTCACCTGTCCAGGCTGCTCAGCGGCGGTGACCCGGCGCTGGTCATCATCACGCTGGTCAGGGACACCAACCGCACGCAGCAGTACCTCGCCGCGGCGATCGCGGCCGGGGTGCACGCGATCGTGCCGCGAGCGACCGACGGACGGCATCTGACCGAGGCGATCCGGCGTGCGCACAGTGACCGCCGCTACATCGACCCGACGCTGGCCGCGCTGACGGCACGGCCGAAGCGTCAGCCCGTGCTCCCCAAGGACGGCGAGGCCCCCAAACCGGCGGCCGCGCGCGGCCTGATGCCCCTGTCCCGACGCGAGTACCAGGTCCTGCAGCTGGTCGCCGAGGGGCTGGAGAACTCCGGGATCGCGAAGATCCTGTTCCTGTCCGTGGAAACGGTGCGGACCCACGTCAAGAGCATCCTGCGCAAGCTTTCGGCGCGCGACCGGACACACGCGGTCACCATCGCGTTCCGCTCCGGCATCCTGATCGCCACTCCGGACGACGCGCTCACCCCGCCCGAGGCGACGCCTGCCACCACGATCGCGCCGTCACCTCGCTGAGACCCCCTGTATTGCTGATTCGCACATCACAACAGTGGCCATTCACTTGCCGCAGTTACCGACAGGTAATATCCTGAAGTTACCGGCGAGTAGGGGACGTGTGCCCGGCCGGGGAGCCGAACACATTGGAGTGACGAAATGGGCCACTACAAGAGCAACGTCCGAGACCTGGAGTTCAACCTCTTCGAGGTACTCGGCGTGCAGGACCGCCTCGGCAAGGGTGTCCTCGCGGAATCCGACGAGGAGACCGCGCGAGGCGTGCTGTCCGAGCTGAACAAGCTCGCTTCCGGTCCCCTCGCCGACTCGTACGCCGACGCGGACCGCAACCCGCCGGTGTACGACCCGAAGACCTTCTCGGTGAAGATCCCCGAGTCGTTCAAGAAGAGCTACAAGGCGCTCATGGACGGCGAATGGTGGCGGCTGGGCCTGCCGAACGAGCTGGGCGGCTTCGGGCTGCCCCCGACCGTGCAGTGGGCCGCCGCCGAGCTGATCCTCGGCGCCAACGCGCCGCTGTTCATGTACATGGCGGGTCCGAGCTTCGCCGGGATCGTCGACAAGAACGGCACCGAAGAGCAGAAGCAGTGGGCGCAGATCATGATCGATCGCGGCTGGGGCGCGACGATGGTGCTCACCGAGCCCGACGCCGGTTCCGACGTGGGCGCCGGTCGCACCAAGGCCGTCAAGCAGGAGGACGGCTCCTGGCACATCGACGGCGTCAAGCGGTTCATCACCTCGGCCGAGAACGACATGGTCGAGAACATCATGCACCTGGTGCTGGCCCGTCCCGAGGGCCCCGGCATCGAGACCAGGCCCGGTACCAAGGGTCTTTCGCTCTTCCTCGTGCCGAAGTTCCACTTCGACGGCAAGACCGGTGAGCTGGGCGAGCGCAACGGCGCCTTCGTCACCAACGTCGAGCACAAGATGGGCATCAAGGCCTCCACCACCTGCGAGCTGACCTTCGGCCAGCACGGCACCCCCGCCAAGGGCTGGCTGCTCGGCGAGGTGCACGACGGCATCGCGCAGATGTTCCAGGTCATCGAGTACGCCCGCATGATGGTCGGCACCAAGGCCATCGCGACGCTGTCGACCGGTTACCTCAACGCGCTCGAGTACGCCAAGGAGCGCGTCCAGGGCGCCGACCTGCCGAACATGCTGAACAAGACCGCGCCGCGCGTCACGATCACCCACCACCCGGACGTCCGCCGCTCGCTGATGCTGCAGAAGGCGTACGCCGAGGGTCTGCGCGCGGTGTACCTCTACACGGCGTCGTTCCAGGACCAGGTGTGGACCGGCGAGGGCGACGAGGCTTCGCAGAAGGTCGCGCACGGCGTCAACGACCTGTTGCTGCCGATCGTCAAGGGCGTCGGCTCGGAGCGCGCGACCGAGCAGCTCGTGCAGTCGCTGCAGACCCTCGGCGGGTCCGGCTTCCTGCAGGACTACCCGATCGAGCAGTACATCCGGGACGCGAAGATCGACTCGCTGTACGAAGGCACCACGGCCATCCAGTCGCTGGACTTCTTCTTCCGCAAGATCGTCCGCGACAAGGGCGCTTCGCTGGCTTACGTCGCCGGGGAGATCACGAAGACCGTCGAGTCGGAGGTCGGCAACGGGCGGCTCAAGAACGAGCGCGGTCTGCTCAAGCAGGCGCTCGAGGACACCCAGGGCATGCTCGGCTCGCTGATCGGCTACCTGACCTCGTCGCAGGAGGACCCGCAGAACATCAACAAGGTCGGCCAGCACACGGTCCGCCTGCTGATGTCGGTCGGCGACCTGCTCATCGGCTGGCAGCTCATCAAGCACGCCGAAGTCGCCATCGCCAAGCTCGACGCGGGCGCGTCGGCTAAGGACACCCCGTTCTACGAGGGCAAGATCGCCGTGGCGTCGTTCTTCGCGAAGAGCGTGCTGCCGGAACTGACCGCGCGCCGCGCGATCGTCGAGGCCGCGGACAACAGCCTCATGGAGATCTCCGAAGCCGCTTTCTAAACGATTTAGTGACGAAAGGCCCTCTCCTCCCCGGAGAGGGCTTTTCTGGTTTCGACGGGGTTTGCGGCGGGCATCTCCGTGCTGAGTCCGCCACCCGGCGGAGACCTCGGCAAAGGAGTCTCAATGACAGTCACCGGCATCATCACGGCGATCGTGGTCGGTTTGATCCTCGGGGTGCTCGGCAGGTTTTTCGCCCCCGGCAAGCAGTCCATCCCCATCTGGCTGACGATCATCGTCGGTATCATCGCCGCCTTCATCGGTACCTGGATCGCCCGTGGGCTCGGCTACGCGGACACCAAGGGCTTCGACTGGCTCGAACTCATCACCCAGATCGTGGTCGCGGCCGTCGGTGTCGCCCTGGCCGCGAACCTCTATGGACGCCGGGGTGTCACCCGGTAAGGGGTCTTGAGGCGCGTCGAGCCCGGATCGGTGTCACCGTGGGCTCATTGATCTCCAGCGAAGGAGGAAACCATGTTGGGTGGCCTTTGGGGCATCATCACCACGATCGTGGTCGGTCTGATCCTCGGTGTCATCGGCCGGATGCTGGCGTCCGGCGATCAGAAGATCCCGATGTGGCTGACGATCGTGGTCGGCATCATCGCCGCTTTCATCGGCAACTGGCTGGCCGGGGTGTTCGGTGTCCGTGACACCCCGGGCATCGACTGGATCCGGCACGCCTTCCAGGTCGGCGCGGCCGTCGTCGGCGTCATCGCCGCGGCCGCCATCTACGCGAAGGTCAAGGGCGGCGGACACCGGGCCGTCACCTGATCAGGGCTACGGTCGGCCCCTGTGACCACTCGACTCGAACTTAGTGGCCAGGGGCTGACCTCCCTGCGCGACCTTCCCCTCCCTCCCTCGCTCGAATACCTGGACCTGTACGACAACCAGCTGACCTCGGTCCCCGAGGAGCTGTGGTCGCTTTCCAGGCTTCGGGTGCTGAATCTGGCCACCAACCGGCTGACCGCCATCTCGCCTTCGATCGGCGCCCTGCGGCAGCTGCACACCCTGGATCTGGGACACAACGAGCTTTCGGCCGTGCCGGACGAGCTCGGGGACCTTTCGGGACTGACGGAATACCTTTACCTGAGCGACAACCGGCTGACCGAGTTCCCCGCCGCGCTGTGCTCACTCGGGCGGCTGAAATACCTGGGCTGTACGGACAACCGCATCTCCACCCTGCCGGAAGACCTCTCCGGATTGCGATCCTTGCGGGAACTTCGCTTGTACGGCAACGGTTTGACGGCGTTGCCGGAGTCGATCGGGACACTTTCCTCGTTACGCGAACTGCATCTGCGGAGGAACCGGCTGACGTCGTTGCCGTCTTCCGTCGGCGCGCTGAGCGAGTTGCGTCAGCTGGATCTGCGCGAGAACCAGCTCACCTCGCTGCCGTCCTCGTTGGCGCAGTTGTCCAAACTAGACAAACTGGATCTTCGGTGGAACAAGAACTTCCGGGAGCCATCGTGGCTCGCGGACTTCGAAGCCCGCGGTTGCATGGTGCTGCGGTGACCCTCAGGCGCAGATGACCGTCGGCCGGGGCGAGTAGGTCGCGTTGCGGGTCTCGCGGCGCACCTCGGTGCCGGAGACGACCTCGATCAGCACGCGGGTGTCGGAGGTGCTGAAGCCGGCGGCGCCGGGGTCCGGCACACAGCCGGGGCCCGAGCCGACCTGCACCGGCTGTGCCACGTAGGAATGCCGTTCGCCGCCGGTGCTCTGGACCGAAAACCGTTTGGTGCCCCAGATCCGCACGGTCACCGAGCCGTTGGCGGGGGTGACCTGGATGGCGATGCCGGTCGGGGCGTCATTGACGATCTGCATCTCGACCGGCGAGCCGTCGTTGTCGACCGCCTTCACATCCCGCGCGACCGGATAGCGGTCGAGGTAGTGGTCGTGCTCCAGATGCCCGCCGTCGGCCAGTCCCGCCAGGTACGCGGCGTTGTAGAGCGTCGTCGCGAGCTGCGAGACGCCGCCGCCGACCACGATCGGACCGGTGCCGTCTTCGTTCACCGGGGCGGGGACATAGCCCGCGTCCGCCGTCCTCGGGCCGGACCGCGCGCCGAGGCTGAAGGTCTCGTTCGGTTTCACGATGGTGCCGGAGACGCGGGTGGCCAGCGCCTGCACGTTCGTCATCGCCGGTCCGCTCAGTCCCGACGTGGTGAACTCGCCGATGACCTCGTTGATGCCGAGCACGTTCGCCGCGTCCGTGCTGACGGCCGGGCTGCTGGCGTCGTAGACCGCCGTCAGCTCCCGCTCTTCACTTCTCGCGAGCACCGAGGTCAGTGTGGCGAACGTGCGGTCCCAGTTGACCTTCCGCGCGTCCTTCGACGGCTGGACCGCCGGCCGGTCGCCGACGAAGACGATCTGCGCGTCCGCCCCGTCGGTCTCGGTCGCCTTCAGCTGCGGCTGCGCCACCGCCCGCAGCTTTCCCTGGTCGATACGGACTTCGAGGTTGCCGTCGTCGCGCGGGGCGAACTGGAAGGAAGCCGCGATAGTCTCCGGTTTCAGCGTCGCGTCCTTGCCCTCGCCGCGGATCACCAGCGGCTTCGCCACGGCGGGGGCGACGATCTTGCCGAGCGCCGCGTGCACGCCCGCCGAGTTCGCCTTCACCGGCGCGACGTTCACCTTCAGCTCGACGCCGCCGTCGCTCAGCCAGCCGTCGGTGACCGCGGTGACCGCCGTCTTGACGTCGGCGAGGCTCTGCCCCGCCTTCGGTTCGACCGCGACCGGGAGGACACCGCCGTCGCTGCCCGCGATGGGCTGGAAGGTGATGTTCCCTTCGACCGGCGGGCGGTTCAGTTTCGCGGCGGCGAGATCGGAAACGGTCTTCTCCAGTTTCGGGGCGTCGGTCCAGGTCACGACGCCGACCTCACGGCTGGTGAAGAACGACATCAGGCGCGTGTACGGACTCAACGGCTGATGTCCGGCGCGGCCCAGCGTCTGCGGCCAGTCGAGACCGAGACCGGACGACGTGGGGTACAGGACCGTGCGGACGTCCCCCGCGCGGACGGGCACCGGCTCGATCAGCCTCGGCTCCAGCTCACGGCGAAGCTTCGACTCGGCCTCCTTGTGCGTGAGACCGCCGACGTCGATCCCCGCGACGGTGACCCCGCGCGGGACGTCCCCGGCGCTGGAGATCAGGTCCGCCGCGTACGCGAGCACGAACAGGCCCATGAGCACGCCGGCGACCATGAACGCCTTGCCGACGGCCTTCCGGAACTTCGACGCGGGCGTCGGCGGCGGCTGCACCACCCTGTCGCCCTCGAAGAGTTCGTCTACCAGGTCCTCGTCGTTCGCCGGAGCGGCCGGGAGGAGTTCGTCGCCGAACAGGTCGGTGCCCGGCTCGTCGTGCTCATCGCGTACCAACCCTCACCCTCCCAGCGGCTGGAGTTACAGGTACAACCCCGTACCGTGCTCGGTCCGCTCGGTCGCCACCGCGTGGATGTCGCGCTCCCGCATCACCAGGTGACCCTCGCCCTGGATCTCGACCTCGTGCTGGTCCTCCGGGTTGAACAGCACCCTGTCACCGGTCTTGACGTTCCGTACGCTGTTGCCCACGCCCAGTACATCACCCCACGCGAGCCGCCGCGCGACCTGCGCGGTGGCGGGAATGACGATCCCACCGGAACTCCGTCGCTCTCCGTCCTCGGGGGACAGCTTCACGAGCACCCGGTCCTGCAGCATCTGAATCTCGAGTTTCGGCCCATCTGACACGAGGACGACTCTACTTACCCGGATCCCCGGCCATGACCAGGCTCAGGGCGCTTTCTCCGCCGGTTTCGAACCGCACCGGCACTCCCCAGTCCTGCCGGGTGATGCGGCAGGCGGGATGTTCGCCACCGTCGTCGCAGCTCGCGGCCTGCGCCACGATCTGCAAAACGCCTTCGGTGACCCCTTCGGCGAAGCGGAGCTTGCGGAACAGGTCGGTGCCGACACCGGCGCCGTCGGCGAGCAACTCCGGCGGCGACGCGCTGATCTCCAGCCGCGTCGACGGGCCGTAGCGGTCGTCGAGCTTCTCTCCTGGCGGCGGGGTGAACACGACGGAGAACTCCAGCTCACCCGGCGCCAGCACGGTCGGCGGGCGACGGACCGCGTGCGCGTCCCCGGTGACGGCCCGCTCGCCGAGCGGTACGGGTCCGATCCGGCTCCCGGCCGATTCGACGACCAGCAGCGAGCCGTCGTGCACCAGGAGGCCTTGCGGCTCGGCGAGCCCGGTCGCGAGCGTCGTCACCTGGCGGGTGAGCGGGTCGTAGCGGCGGATCGCGCCGTTGTAGGTGTCGGCGATCGCGATGGTGTCCCCCGGCAGCACGGCGAGGCCGAGCGGATGCTGAAGAAGCGCCTGGTCGGCGGGGCCGTCGACGTGGCCGAAGGAGAACAGGTCGACGCCGACCGCGGTGTGCACGGTGAACGTCTCGTCCTCGGGCTGGATCCAGCGCAGCGCCGACGTCTCCGCGTCCGCGAGCCACAACCTCTGGCCATCGGGCGTGAGACCGGATGTCTGCGCGAAGAAGGCTTCGTGGACGTCGCCGTCCTTCAGGCCCTCGACGGTCGTACCGGCGAAGCGGCGGATCGTGCCTGAGACCGGTTCGAACACGCTCAGCGTGTGGTTGCCCGCCATGGCGACCACGACGCCGCCCGCGGGGCCCCACCAGGCGACGTCCCACGGGCTGGTGAGGTCGATGTCGAGTGCCTTGCCGGTGTCGACGCCGTCGCGCCACTGGCGGCCGGTGCCGGCGACCGTGCTGACGTCGCCGGTGATCAGGTCGATACCGCGCAGCCGGTGACCGGCCGTGTCGGCGACGACGGCGTGGTAACCCGCGCGCTCCGCGACCTCGTACGGCAACAGCGTGATCCCGGACGGCTCGGTGAAGCTCGCCAGGTCGAACGGCCCGTCCTGCGCGCCGCGGGTGCCGCTGCCGAAGCGGCGGATGATCGTCTCGCCGTCGGAGGCGAACTCGACGATGGAGTGGTTGCCGGTGTCGGCGACCAGGATCCGGCCTTCGGCGGTGGTGACGGCCTTGCTCGGGAAACGCAGCTCGGTGCGCTGCTCCTCGACGGGGACATACGGGCTGCCGCCGCGGCGCAGCGTGCCCTTGGCCTCATGCGTCGTGACGAGGTCGGCGATCACCCGTCGTAGTGCCTCGGCGTGTCCCTCTCCGGCGGCGACGTGCACGACGTAGCCCTCGGGGTCCACGACGACCAGCGTCGGCCACGCCTTGACCGCGTACTGCGACCAGGTCGTCATCTGCGGGTCGTTGAGCACCGGGTGGTGCACCTCGTAGCGCCGCACCGCCGCCTCGATCGCGGCCGCCTCACCCTCGTGCAGGAACTTGGGGGAATGCACGCCGATGGTCACCAGGACGTCGGCGAACTCGGCCTCCAGCGGGCGCAGCTCGTCCAGCACATGCAGGCAGTTGACGCAGCCGCTGGTCCAGAAGTCCAGCAGGACGACGCGGCCGCGCAGCCCGGCGAGCGTGAGCCGCTCGCCGCCGGTGTTGAGCCAGACGTCACCGGCGAGCTCGGGCGCCCGGACGCGGGACTGCGTTCGTGGAGAAGTCACGCCATGAGTGAACTACACCGGGAGTCGCTCTGTTCCAAGGTCCAGGCGTTGAGAGGGCGAGCTCACCCCGAGGGAGGAGGCTCATGTGGGTGATGAGGGCCGACGTCGGGGGCGACGGTAAAAGAGAAGGCGTCACCGCGTCGCGCGACTTAGGCTCGAACACATGTCCACAGTTGAGCCCGCCTTCACCCTAGAGGAGGCACACGACCTCCAGGCGAGCTTGGCCGAACCCGTGCGTCCCGGGTTGAGCGAGGCCGAGCTCGACGACGTCGAAGCCCGTTTCGGCTTCCGGTTCGCCGCCGATCACCGGACCTTCCTCTCCGCCGGGGTGCCGATCGGCGACCGCTGGCCGGACTGGCGCTGCGGGAACCCCGAACAGCTGCGAAAACGGCTGGATTGGCCGGTCGACGGGGTGCTCTACGACATCGAGCACAACGGCTTCTGGCTCCCCGACTGGGGCATGCGCCCCCTCGACCTGGCCGACGCGCTGGCGCGAGCCCGCGAACACCTCGCGCGAGTACCGCAACTCGTGCCCGTCTGCGGGCATCGGTATCTGCCCGGAATAGCCGGGAGCTCGGGTTATCCGGTGCTGTCGGTGTATCAGACCGACATCGTCTATTACGGCTACGACCTGCGGGGATATCTGCGGCACGACTTCGGCGACGAGCCGCTGGGCCCGCCGCCGCCGGGCGGACCGCGTCAGATCGAGTTCTGGTCGCGGTTCGTGGAGTGAGCTCCCCGCCTTCCGCATTTAGTCCTCTAAATGCGGAAGTCGGGGGGTGCGAACCACCGCATTCAGAGGACTAAACGCGGGATTCGGCGGCGTCCTTCAGCCGGGCCAGCGTCGCGGCGATGTTCGCCCGGTTGGCGTCGTCCCGGTTCCAGACCCCGGTGAACAGGGACGTCGGGGCCCGGAGCCAGCCGGGGCGCCGGTCCCAGGTGCTCTCGACGGCCACGCAGCCCTCACCCGTGGCCTCGATGTCGTACTGCCAGCGCGCGACGGGAAGCCCGGCGAAGGTGGTCACCTCGAACGCGAAGCGCTTGCCCTCGTCGGCGTCGGTGATCGTCGAAAGGGTGCTCCAACGGCGGAACCCACGGCGGTTGCGGCCACGGAACTTCGCGCCGACAGCAGGGCCCTTCGCGCCGCCGACCCAGCGGTGCCCCTCGTACTCTTCGGACATCTCCGCAAGCGCGCCCGGGTCGCTGACCAGGGCGTACACCTTCTCGGGCGGAGCGGCGATCGCGATCTCGCCGGTGGCGCTGGGTTCCGTCATCACATACCTCCGTACTGAGGGTATGTGAAATACCCTCAGTTGTCCCGCCGGAGCATGCGACTGATCCCGGCGGCGACCGTCGTGGCCAGCACCCAGCCCGACGCGGTGAACCCGGCCGCGACCCAGTTGTCCACGCCGTGCATGTACCAGCGCGTCTTGTTCCCGAAGTCGACGATCGGGACCAGGAGATCGACCGTGTACAGCACCGGGTTCCACTGCAGTCCGGTGTCGTCCTGGTTGACCAGGCACCGCGGCCCGCTCACGGTGAGTTTGGGATTGTTGACGCAGTCGTCGGTCCCGAGCCAGAACCAAAGACTTCCGAGCACGAGCAGCGTCAGCAGCCAGCCGAGCGCACGCACCGGACGGAAGCCGTAACCGACCATCGACCGCTGCAGCCAGCTCCACACGTGCACGCCGGGCCCGAAGAACTTGAAGCCCTTCGCGAGCGCCTCGTACCGGAACTGCTGTTTCTTCAGCAGCACCGTGGAGGCGTGCTCTTCATTACCGGACGCGCGCAGCGTCGCCGCCAGTTGGTCGTACGGGCCCGGGCGGTAGCCGTCCATCGCCTTGCGCAGCAACACGATCCGATGGTCGATCGCCCTGTCGTCGTCGAGGGCGATGTCCTCCTGCAAGGCGTCGTACCGGAAGTCCTCCAGCTCGATCCCCGCCGCCGACGCCCAGAACGCCTCGTTGTCGCCCAAGGTGCCGCAATGCGCGCGCCGCAACACGATCCGGCCGTCCGGCGGAGTACCCGGCGTGAGCAGGAACTCGTCGGCCGACACGTCGCTGCCGTCGAGCGCGATCCCGTGCTGCGGCAGGGAACCGAGCCGCGCCCCGCGGAAATCGACGCGCCGCGCGACCTGGGCGCCGTCGAGGTTGACCCCGCCCTGCGCGACGAACGGCCGCTCCTTGTTCTCGGTGAGGACGAGGTCACGCCCGATCCGCGCGGTGCGGACGTCCAGCGAATAACTGGTGTTCGTCCGCGCGCCGGGCTCGGTCAGACTGGTACCGAAGAGGTTCACGCTGCCGCCGACCTCGGCACCCTGCAACCGCAGGGTTCCCTGCACGGTCGCGTCGGTGAGCTGGAAGTTCCCCGCGATCTTCGCGCGCCGCGCCGAGAAGACGTCGCGGCGCGGATGCAGGAACAGCGAGTTCCAGGCGAGGACGTTGCCGCCGACGGTGATGTCGGCCATGCGCAACTGTCCCGACGGGACCCGCAGGCTCGTGGCCTCGATGTCGCCGCCGATCGTCGTCCCGTCGAGGTGGATCGCCCGGTCGTAGTACGGGATGCTCTGCCCACGCACGACCTGGACCTCGGCACCCGCCAGCCGCAGCGAACCACCGATCCGCGCGTTGACCATCCGCAGCGTCCCGGTCGCTTGCAATCCGTCGCTCAGTTCGAGGTTTCCGTTGACCGTCAAGCGATCCGCGACCAACGCCGGTCGCGGATCGATGTACGGGTCGTTCGATTTCCACGCGTCCACGACGATCGACCCGGACTGGTTCACCGAGAGCCTGGCCTCGCGCATGATGATGTCACTGTCCACAGTGGCGCTCGGCAAAAACATGATCCCGCTGGCGGTGAAGCGTTTCCGCTGCGCGGCCGGCCCGTAGTTGTCGACCTCGCAGAGCAGGCTGCCACCGATGTGGATACCGTTTCCGTTGAGGGCGAAGCCATCCCGGTTGTTGAGGGTCGCACCCGAGAAGTTGACGTTACCGCCTGCCCGCATACCCGGAATGCGGACTTCACCGTTGGCCACCAGCCGGTACGCGAGCAGCGCGCCGACGATGTTGACCCGGTCGGCTTGGATCGCCTTGCCCCGCGGATGGGAGATCACCGTGCGCGTCAGCACGACCGACCCCTCGATGACCGCGTCCGTGAGATTGACCGCCGCGTTCGGCATCCCGCGTTCACGATCGTCGCCGCGCTGGACCGTCGTCTCTTCGATCTCGTGCTCGCCGTCGACGTGCACGACACTGCGGATCAAACGGACGTCGTTGCGGGTGCGGAGGTTCCGCGCCTTGAGCCCGGGCAGCCAGCACTTGCGGAAGACCAGCCCGAGCAGATGCGCCTCGCGGACGTCCGGCGGATGCTCGAAACGACACCGCTCGAACCGGAACAGATACTTGATGTCCGCCGCGCGCAGATCGAGCGTCCCGGTGATGTAGGCGTCCTCGACCTGCACGATCGGCGCGTTGGTCGCCTGACGGCGCCACCGGAGCAGACCGGTCGTGCCCGGCTTCATCAACTCGGACGCGGGGACCTCGTACCGCTTGTCGGGGTTCGGGTCGAACGGGTCGAGCGGCGGCAGGGAGGCGTCGCCGTTCGCCTCAGCTTCCCCCGGATCACGCGGCCCGTTGTTGCGCCGAAAACCCGGCATCGTTTCGCTTACCTCCCCCGTCGTCCCTCGGGTACCAGCGAAGCCGATCACGTACCGGATCCGCAAGTGGCCCGGGGCAGTAGACCGGAACCTGCCACCGGATTACGACGGCAGAACGGCCACCGGAGTTCCCGGCCGGGCGAAAGGGCCTGTTCAGGACAAAATGAGCCGATTCGGTCCTCGTCGACGGTGATCTTCAGCGAAGGGGCTGTTCGGCGGTTTACCTGCTGCTATCGTCACCCATTGGAGTCATCGGGGAACTACGGGTAGGTCGCGCCCATCGCGGCCCGTGCGGGGAGGCACGACATGACAGGACCGGGGCGCGGCCCCCAAGGGGTCTACGACCAGATCAACACTCCGGGACAGCAGGCACCGCCGCCGGGCTCGGGGTTGATCCCGGGCGCCGCTGCGGCACAGCAGCCACTGCCACCGACGGACTACCGCAATCTCGGGACCGGGCAGGCGAAGGCCGACTTCGCGGCGGCGTCGGCGAACGGCGGCTGGGAGTTCGACCCCGAAGCCATGGACAAGGTCATCAAATCCCTTGAGGATTGCATTCGGTTGGATTTCGGCGACGCCCAGGACCAGGCATCCTGGCTGACCCAGGTCCAGCCGCCAGGAGACGAAGTAGGAAGCAAAGGCTACGCGGAGGCTGCCAACAGGTCCGGGGCCGAATACCAGAAGTTCCTTCGAGGTGCCCGTGAGTACACGGAATCCTACCTTGAAACGTTGAAAACCATCCGAAAAGCCTACCAAGAACAAGACCAGGCAGCCCTTGACGCGCTTCGTCAGGTCGGAAAGATCGACTGAATGCGACCAAACGCCACCATTCTGATCGTCCTCACCGTCGCCACTGCGGCATTGTTGAGCGGCTGCAGCGACAAGAAGCCAGGTGACCCCACCCCAGCGCCACTCCCCGCGTCGTCCTCGGCGCGCCTGCCTTCGGATGGCGCCCCCGCCGTGACGGACCCGATCACCAACACCGCGGCCGTCGAAAAGGATCCTTGCAGCGCTATCCCCACCGCCGAGATCGAGGCCATCGGAGGAAAAGTCGAACGCTCACGGACTGTCGACCTGTCGGAGGGCCTCAACTGCAGCTGGTTGTTCGTCGAAGCTCCCAGCACTCTCAGTGGCGGTCTGGTCGTCGGCAACAAGAAGGGTTTGAGCGCTCTCTACGCGCAGAAGTCGACCGGGGGCCTCACCACCTTCAAACCGGTCGACCCCATCGAAGGGCACCCGGCTGTCATCTATGCCAACGGCAGTGAAGGCCGGGGGACCTGCACACTCGCTGTCGGAATCCGGGACGACCTTGTCTACACCGTCATCCCGCACCTGTCTGCCGGAAACCCGATGGTCGAAGACCCCTGCGGAATGGCCGCTAAGGTCGCGGCCGCGGCTATAAAGAACTTCAAGGGGGCGTAGGCCATGACCTACAGCGGCTGGGAGATCTTCACCAAACTGAACGCTAATCCAGGCACGACCGAGACGCTGGACAAAGCGCAGGTGGCCTCACACAAATTGATGGTCATCCACGAAGACATCAGCAAGGCGATGGAAACCAGCCAAACGGCGCTGAGTTCCTTCTGGAAGGGCAAAGCCGCCGACAGCGGCACGGCCGGTCTCGCGCCGCTCATCGCGACCTCCAAGATCGCGGGCGAGAACATGGACCGCGCCCGTCAGTCGATGTTCGACCAGAACGCCTCTTTCCATTACACGCGCGGGAATGTCCGCCCGGTCGAGAAGGAGCGCGCGGGGGACAGCGGGCCCGAGGACGTCCTGTCCATCGGGGCGAGTGACGACGAGATCGCGGCCGCGAAGTTCGACGCGGACACGAAGCACAACGTCGAGATCTACGAGCCGTACTACCAGAGCACTCAGCCGCGGCAGCAGAGTCTCGCTCCGGTTTACCCGGCCGCGCACGATCCGAACGTCTCCGCCGGGCCGATCACGCCCGATCCGATCGACCCCGGGCAGACCAAGGTCAGCGGGTTCACCGGCGGGCCTGGCGACTCCGGGCGACATGGTGGTCCGGGTGGGTACACCGGCGGGCCGAGTTCGTACAGCGCGCCGCCCGGGGCCGAGGGCTATCAGGCGCCGAGGCCGCCGCAGGTTCCGCAACCACCGAGGAGGCCCCAGGTTTCGCCGCCGCCGAGGATGCCGCAGATGCCACTGCCGTCTCCGCGGCCGAACGACCGGACCGATCTGTCCAGGACGGACGACCGGGTGCAGGGGCGCCCTGGCGACTTCCGGCCGCCCAACTTCGGACCCGGCAGTGGGCCCGGCGGCGGCCCAAGTGGCGGCTTCGGCCCGGGAACGGGTGGGTTCAGCGGCGGTTTCGGGCCTGGCGGCGGGTTCGGGCCCGGTGGATCGGCCGGTGGACCGGGAACGATGGGGCCTGGCCGCGGCGTCGGTGCCGGTATGCCCGGCGAAGGCGCGATGCGCGGTCCGGCCGGCACGCCCGCGGGCGGTCCGGCGGCGGGACGGCCCGGTGCGCCGGGCATGGGTGGCGGCGGAATGGGCGCGGGCAAAGGGGCCAAGGGCGGCGAGGACGAGGAGCACCAGCGCAAGATCACGCTGCAGGAAGAGGACGGCGACACCATCTTCGGCGGCTACGACGGTGACAAGCCGGTTCCGCCGGTGATCGGCGCCTAGCCATGCTGCGGAAGCCCGTCGAACTGACGCTCCAGACTTACGAAACCCTGCTGGATCACCACAATCTCGGCGATATCCATCCGACGCTCGTGCGTGGCGCGCAGTGGTACCTGCCGGAGGAGCGCCGCGAGCTGGCCGCCACCGCCCAGTCCGAATTGGACAGACAGGGACTGCTCCGGCACGGCCGCGTCGACGACGAGTTCCTCGACACGCTCCGGTTTCTGCAGCGGCCGGCGATCGAGTACTACTCGTGGGTGAAGTCCGAGGGGAGTGAACGAACGGTTCGCGCCGCGGGAAGTGGCCGGGAGGCGGTCACCGTCGTCTTGGTGGACAAGGTCGTCTACCTGACGCCGACCCGGCCGGACACGCTCGCGCAGGATTTCACCGGCCTGCTCCCGGAGGCACCCGCCGCGCGGACGCCTTCGTTGAACTGCGCGGAAGCCGATCTGCAGGTCCTCATGAAGGGCGAGCTGCTGACCGGTACCGGTCCGAGCGTCCGTGACGCCAAGAAGATCCTCCAGTGGATCCGGTCGCCGCACACCTTCTTCGGCAGGCTGTACGTCGCCATCCGTGACGGCGGCGGCAACCGGAAACGCGTGGAGCGGCCACCTGGCTGGATGGACACCGAGCAGGGCCGCGTCGTGTTCGGCCCGGACGCCAAGGGCTGGGTGAGCCTCATGGGCGCCGGGCCGCACGAAGTGGCCGCCAAGGTGATCCAGCTCGAGGCGCGGCTCCGAGGACGTTAGCCCTGGTGGTTCGGGTTCAACACCCGCGAGAGGAACGTCTTCGTGCGCTCCTCCTGCGGGTCGCCGATGACCTGATCCGGCGAGCCCTGTTCGACGACGACACCGCCGTCCATGAACAGCACGATGTCGGCCACCTCGCGGGCGAACTGCATCTCGTGCGTGACGACGAGCATCGTCATGCCCTCCTGCGCCAGCTGCCGCATGACCGCGAGGACATCGCCGACCAGCTCCGGGTCGAGCGCCGACGTCGGCTCGTCGAACAGCATGACGTCGGGGTTCATCGACAGCGCCCTGGCGATCGCGACACGCTGCTGCTGTCCACCGGACAGCTGCGTCGGCAGTGAAGTCTCCTTCTCCGCCAAGCCGACCTTCGCGAGGTTTTCCCGCGCGATGCGCTCCGACTCGTCCTTGCCGCGCTTCAGCACCTTGCGCTGCGCGACCGTGAGATTGTCGAGCACGCTCAGGTGCGAGAAGAGGTTGAACGACTGGAAGACCATGCCGATCTTCGTGCGGGCACCGTCGATGTCGACGTCCGGATCGGTGATCTCGCTGCCGTTGACCACGATCTTGCCCTGCTGCGGTTCCTCGAGGAGGTTCACGCAGCGCAGCAACGTCGACTTCCCGGAACCGGACGGGCCGATGATGCAGACGACCTGGCCCCGTTCGACGTGCAGGTCGATGCCCTTGAGCACTTCGAGGTCGCCGAACGCCTTGTGCAGCCCCGAAACCTCGACGATCGTCTGGGTGCTCATACCGTCCCTCCGCCGGGCACTCCGGCCCCGTATTTCTTCTCTAGCCGCTGCTGCAGGATCGACAGCGGGATGGTGATGACCAGGTAGCAGAGACCCGCGACGACGATCGGGGTCAGCCCCTTGGCCTCGAGCAGCGCCTGGCGGCTGAACTGCGCCAGTTCCTGCTGGGCCGGCGTGGTGCCGAGCAGGAACGCCAGCGACGAGTCCTTCGTCAGCATGATCAGCTCGTTGGCCAGCGGCGGCAGGATGATCCGGAACGCCTGCGGGATCACGACGGTGATCATCGTGCGGGCGGGCGACATGCCGAGCGAACGCGCGGCTTCGACCTGTCCGCGCGGGACCGCCTGGATACCGGCGCGGATGGTCTCCGCCATGTAGGCCGACGACACGATGCCCAGCGCCAGCATGATCGCGACGTTGCGCGGCAGCTGGGTGTTGAACGCGGTGGGCACGCCGATGCCGACGGCGAGGAAGATCAGCAGCGCGGGCAGGCCGCGGAAGAACTCGATGTACCCGCGCGCGAACCAGCGGTACGGGCCGACCGAAGACAGTCTCATCAGCGCGAGCAGGAGACCCAGACCGAGGCCGAGCACGAAACCGAGCGCGGTGAAGATGACGGTGTTCTTCAGCGCGACCGTGATCACGTCGGGGAACTGCTTCGCGGCGACGTCGAGATCGAAGAACGCCTTGCCGATCTTGCTCCAGTCGGCGAGCAGCGCGAGAACGATGACGATCACCAGCAGCAGGACGTATTGCCCGGTTCGGAACGCCGAACGTCGCTGGCGGCGGCTCAAAGCCATTTCTCTCCTCAAGCAGATGACGACAGACCTGTGGCCGGTGCGCTGGCACCGGCCACAGGGGAGGTGATTATCAACTGGCGGTCGGGCCACCGGGCTGCCAGGTCGGCGCCTTGCCGAACCACTTCTGGTAAATCTGCGCGTAGGAGCCGTCCGCCACGGACGCCTTGAGGACCTCGTTGACCTTGCCGAGCAGGGCGGTGTTGCCCTTCTTCACGCCGATTCCGTAGAACTCGTTCGTCTTGAACTCGGTGACGACCGTCGTGTCCGGGTTCGTCTTCGCGAAGTCGTAGAGCACGCCGTTGTCGTTGACGCCCGCGTCGACCGTGCCGTTCTTGACGGCCTGCTCCAGCAGCGCGAGGTCGTCGAAGGTGACGATCTCGGCGCCCGCGGCCTTCTCCTTGGCGTAGTCGGCACCCGTGGTGGCCGACTGGACACCGATCTTCTTGCCCGCGACGCCTGTGAGGTCCTTGATCGGGGAGCCGGTCTTGACCAGCAGCGCCTGGGTCGCCTCGAAGTACGGGTCGGAGAAGTCGAACTTCTCCTTGCGCTTGTCGGTGATCGTCATACCGGCGGCGGCGACGTCGCACTGTCCGCTGTTCATCGCTTCGCCGGACTCGATGTTCTCGAAGGCGATGTCGACGATGCTCTGCTCGACACCCAGCTTCTTGCCGACGAGGTCGACCAGGTCGACGTCGAAGCCCACGATCTTGTCGCCCTGCTTGACCTGGAACGGCTGGTAGGGCAGGTGGGTGCAGGTGGTGATCTTGCCGGAAGCGACGAGCTGGACGCCGCCTGCCGCGGTACCGCCTTCCTCACCGCAAGCAGTCAGCACTCCCGCGGCTAGGGCGAGCGCCGGGATCAGGGCGAGCGCTTTCAATCGGGCCACGTCGTCACTCCTTGTAGTTCCCATGTGTCGAGAGCACGCATATTGCCACTCATCCGGCGGCAAGCACAGCACTACGACGTTACAGCGCCGTTTCGGCCGTAACGGGCCTTACGCCGGGTATCGCGCCGACATGGCGTCGGGCCGCCGCCCGCGGACGACGACGTCGGCGCGGCGGGCGGCGAAACCCGGGGCGCAGTTCGACGGTTATCTCTCCCCGTCGAGACCGCGCCATGGTGGATCAGGGCATCACGTTCTCGCTGTCTTGGGCAAGCGACCCCTTCCCGCTCGACCTGGTACCGCGCGTGATCGCCGCCGTCGACTGGAGCAAACTCGAACGCGGTGTGGCGCAACGGGTCCGCGCGCTGGAGGCTTTTCTCGCCGACGTGTACGGCGATCGGCAGATCCTGCGTGACGGTGTTCTCCCGCGAAGGTTGATCACCTCGTGCGAGCATTTCCAGCGCGAGGCGTTCGGGATCGATCCGCGCAACGGCGTCCGCATCCACGTGTCCGGGGTGGACCTGGTGCGTGACGAAGAAGGCAGGACGTCTCGGTGCACCTGACGCGGCTGACTGAGGCCCGTCGTCGGAGCACGCCGGTGCTGAGACTGCCGGTGAGGGGTGGGCTGGGGTTGGTCGTGAGTGGCGATTCGGGTTCTAACCCGAATCGCCACTCACGACCATCCGTACCGACGCCTCGCTGTTCGCCTAGGCCAGGAACTCCCGCAGCGCGGCCGCGAGCTCGGCCGGCTTCTCCTCCGCCACGTGGTGCCCGGATTCGATGGCGAACCCGCGGACGTCCTCGGCCCACTCATGCCAGACGGCGACCGGATCGCCGTACAGTTCGCCGAGATCGTCGAGGCTGGACCACAGGACCAGCACCGGGCACGCGATCTTGTTCCCGGCCGCCTTGTCGGCGTCGTCGGCGGCGCGGTCGGGGCCGAGACCGGCTCGGTAGTCCTCGAGCATGGCGTGGACGGTTTCGGGATCGTGGATCGCCCGCAGGAAATCGGCGTGGTTCTCCGCGCCCATCTTCGCCGGATCGCCGCCGTACCAGGCGTCCGGATCGGCGTTGATCACCCGCTCGGCGGGTTTTTCGAGCTGGCCGAAGAAAAACCAGTGCCACCAGGCCAGCGCGAACTTCGCGTCCGCGCGGGAAAGATGCTCGCCGATCGGGATGCCGTCGAGGATGGCCAGTTTCGTGACGGCTTCCGGGTGATCGAAGGCCAGGCGGTAGGCGACGGCGCTGCCGCGGTCATGACCGGCGACGGCGAACCGGTCGTGGCCGAGATGCTTCATGAGCGCGACGATGTCGTTCGCCATGGCGCGCTTCGAATGCGCGGAGTGATCGTCGGTGGTCTCAAGCTTCGAAGACTGGCCGTAGCCGGGAAGATCCGGGCAGACGACGGTGAACGCGTCCGCGAGGCGGGGCGCGACGTCGTACCAGGTGGTGTGGGTGCGGGGATGGCCGTGCAGGAGCACGAGTGGCGGGCCCGACCCGCCGTGACGGACTCGTAGGGTCGCTTCACCGACGTCGACGTTTTCCAGCTCGAAACCCTCGAACATGATCCTCCCGGGGCTGTGATGAACGGGACTTTCATTACAGATTTTGTAATGAAAGTCCCGTTCATCGCAGTGTGAGCGGGAAGATCAGCTGCGCGCGTGCGCGTCCAGGATGTGCGCGACCGCCTCGGTGACCCGCTGCGCGAAGTCGATGTTCAGCCACTCGTCGGGCACGTGGATGTTCGAGTCCGGTCCGCAGGCGCCGGTGACCACGAACTGCGCGTCCGGATACTTCTCGCCGAGCAGGCCCATGAACGGGATCGACCCGCCCATGCCGTAGCTCTTGTGCGGCGCGCCGAAGACCTCGCCGCTCACGCGGTGCAGGACGGCGTCGAGCCACGGCGCGGTGTCCGGCGCGTTCCAGCCGTTCTCGGCCTGGAAGTCGCTCAGCTCGACCGAAGCGTCGTAGGGGACGTCGGTGGTGAGCACGCGACGGACGGCCTCCATCGCGGCCTTCGCGTCGGCGGTCGGCGGAAGCCGGAAGCTCAACGTGAGTGTGGTGCCGGCACGCAGCACGTTGCCCGCCTCGGCCGGGAGCGGGAAGCCCTCGGCGCCGATCACCGAAAGCGTCGGCCGCCACGAGTTGTTGAGCAGCAGTTCCAGGTCGTCGTCGGACACCGTCCGGCCGACCACCGGGAAGAGCGTCTTCGCCGCGCCGGGCGCGATCTCGACGACGCCGCGCGCCTCCTCGATCCGGTTCTCCGGGATGGCGACGCTCAGTTCGGCGAGCTTGATCTCGCCGGTCTCGGCGTTCTCGATCCGGTCGAGCAGGGCGCGCAGCACGCGGAACGAACTCGCGACGATGCCGCTGGCCATGCCGGAGTGCTGCGCCGATTCGAGCACGCGGACGGTGACGTTGACGTGCAGCATCCCGCGCAGGCTGGTGGTCAGCCACAGGCGCTCGTAGTCCATGCCGCCCGCGTCGAGGCAGACGACCACCGAGACCGTGCCGAGCCGCTCCTTCAGGTGCTCGAGATACGCCGGAAGGTCCGGACTGCCGGACTCCTCACCGGTCTCGAGCAGCACGACCGCGCGGGAGTGCTCGCCACCGGCGGCACGCACGGCTTCGATCGCCGTGGTCGCCGCGTAGCCGGAGTAGCCGTCGTCGACGGCGCCACGGCCGTACAGCCGGCCGTCACGGATCACCGGCGTCCACGGGTCGAGGCCCTCGGACCAGCCGCCGACCGGGGGCTGCTTGTCGAGATGCCCGTACATCAGCACGGTGCCCTTGTCGGCCGCTTCGGACGTCGCCGGGATGTCGACGACCAAAAGCGGGCTGCGGCCTTCGAGCTCCACGACCTCGAGCGTCGCGCCGGGGATTTCCCGGGCGGCGATCCAGGACCGGACGTGCTCGACGGCGGCGGCCAGATGACCGCTCTTCGCCCACTCGGAATCGAAGGCCGGCGACAAGGCGGGGATCGCCACCAGGCCGGACAGGCTGGGAAGGACGTCGTGCGCCCAGTTCGAAACCACGGTTTCGCGTACGGATTTCTGCTCCACGTCCGCCATCCTGCCACGGGAACGGGAGGGTGTGATGGGTCACAACGGCGGGCACGGATCGTCATCGATCAAGCCGGGCAGGACACCCGTCCGGATCTCCTCGCCCGCTGGTCGGCGCGCGGGTGAATCCCCTACTTTCGGCGGCCCCACACTCGGTCTTCCTAGCATTTTCCCTGATCAGACACCCTTTCTCAGCAACAAATCAGCATCCGCCACTGACCAAAACGGCATCCGGCATGCCAGGATGTGCGCACGAACCGTCAACGCCGATGGTGACCCAGCGCTTCAGATCCGACGCGCTGGTCCCCGCCGGCGCAGTCACTGTGGCCGCCACAAGTGGCCGCCAGAGGCGCCGACACCAAGGAGAACAGCGCATGCCGTCCGAACACTGGACGCACCCGGAGCCTGGAGACGGCCCCGCCGCGGTAGCGGCGCAGCCGACCCCCGAACAGGTGATCGCCGGTTTGCGAGCAACGAGTGAAGGTGGCGCTGAGCTGACTCAGCTGCTCACCCCCGAAGGCGAACGGGTCTCCTCGCCGCAATTCGACCGGTACGTCGAAGACATCGACGCCGAAGCCCTTCGCGGCCTGTACCGCGACATGGTCCTGGTCCGCCGCGCGGACCGCGAGGCCAACGCGATGCAGCGTCAGGGTCAGCTCGGCATCTGGGTCCCGCTGCTCGGCCAGGAAGCCGCGCAGATCGGCTCCGGCCGCGCGCTGCGGAAACGGGACATGGCGTTCCCCAGCTATCGCGAACACGGTGTCGCGTACGCCCGCGGCGTCGACCTCAAAGAGGTGCTCGGCATCTTCCGCTGCACCGACCACAGCGGCTGGGACTACCAGGCCCACGGCTTCCACCCGTACACCATCGTGATCGGCAACCAGGTGCTCAACGCCGCCGGTTACGCGATGGGCCAGAAGTTCGAAGGCAAGGTCGGCGACGACGACGGCGAAGCCACCATCTGTTACTTCGGTGACGGCGCGACTTCGCAGGGCGACGTGCACGAAGGCTTCGTCTGGGCCGCCGTCTACGACGCGCCGCTCGTGTTCTTCTGCCAGAACAACCAGTGGGCGATCTCGGAGCCCACGGAACGCCAGTCGCGGCTGCCGCTCTACCAGCGCGCCCGCGGTTACGGCTTCCCCGGTATCCGCGTGGACGGCAATGACGTCCTCGCCTGCCTCGCGGTCTCCCGCTGGGCGCTGGAGGAATGCCGCCACGGCAATGGCCCGGTGCTGATCGAGGCGTTCACCTACCGGATGGACGCGCACACCACCACCGACGACCCCACCCGCTACCGGCTCTCCGACGAGCTGGAGGAGTGGAAGCTGAAGGACCCGATCGAGCGCGTCCGGGCGTACCTCGCCCGCGGCGGCTTCGCCGACCAGGCGTTCTTCGACCAGGTCCAGGCCGATTCGGACGCCTTCGCGGCCGAGCTGCGCGACTACTGCTTCAACATGCCCGAACCGCCACCCGAGCGGATCTTCGCCAACGTCTACGCGGAGTCGACGCCGATGCTCGACGCGCAGCGCGCAGAGTTCCTGTCCTATTTGGACGGTTTCGTCGGGGCGGGTGAGCACTGAGATGAGCGACCTCCAGAAACTCACCATCGGCAAGGCGATCAACCTCGGCCTCCGGCGCGCCATGGAAGAAAACCCGAAGGTCCTCGTGATGGGCGAGGACGTCGGCAAGCTCGGCGGCGTCTTCCGCATCACCGACGGCCTGCAGAAGGACTTCGGTGAGCAGCGCGTGCTGGACACGCCACTCGCCGAATCGGGCATCATCGGCACCGCGGTCGGCCTCGCCGTCCGCGGTTTCCGCCCGGTGTGCGAGATCCAGTTCGAGGGCTTCATCTTCCCAGGCTTCGACCAGATCGTGAGCCAGGTGGCGAAGCTGCACTACCGGACACAGGGCAAGGTCAAGATGCCCATCGTGATCCGGGTGCCGTTCGGCGGTGGCATCGGCGCCGTCGAGCACCACTCGGAGTCGCCGGAGTCGCTGTTCTCGCACGTCCCCGGCCTCAAGGTCGTCTCGTGCTCGAACGCCGTCGACGCGTACTGGATGATCCAGCAGGCCATCAAGTCCGACGACCCGATCCTGTTCTTCGAGCCGAAGAAGCTGTACCACTCCGGCGCGATGAAGGCCGAGGTCGACACCGAAGGCACGCCGGACCCGCTGTTCAAGTCCCGCGTCGTCCGCGAGGGCACGACGGCCACCGTCGTCGCGTACGGCCCTTCGGTGAAGGTCGCGCTCGACGCGGCGACCGCGGCCGCCGACGAGGGCAAATCGCTCGAGGTCATCGACCTGCGGACGCTGTCCCCGCTGGACCTGGACCCGGTGTTCGAGTCGGTGCGCAAGACCGGACGGCTCATCGCGCTGAGCGAGGCGCCGTCGGAGACGTCGCTGACCTCGGAGATCGCCGCGCGCGTGCAGCAGGAATGCTTCTACTCGCTCGAAGCCCCCGTGCTGCGGGTGACCGGATTCGACACGCCGTACCCGCCTGCCAAGCTCGAGGAGCATTACCTCCCCGACCTGGACCGGGTGCTGCACACCGTCGACCGCTCACTCGCCTGGTAAGGGGGACGTCTCCGAAATGCCCGAATACAAACACTTCCCCCTCGCCGACACGGCGGAGGGGCTGACCGAAGCCGACATCATCGCCTGGCAGGTCAAGCCGGGTGACACGGTGAAGGTGAACCAGATCGTGGTCGAGGTCGAGACCGCGAAGGCCGCCGTCGAACTGCCCATCCCGTGGGCGGGCGTGGTCACCGAACTGCTCGTCGAACCGGGTCAGACGGTGGAGGTCGGCACTCCGATCCTCACCATCGACGTCGACCCCGACGGCAAGGCGGCCCCGGCGGCCGTCACCCCGGCCCCCGCCGCCGCTCCGGAGGAGCCGGCCGAAGAGGAGATGAAGCCGCTGGTCGGCTACGGCTCCAAGGCGGTCGTCACGCAGCGCCGGGCCAGGAAGGGCGCGGCACCCGCCGCTCCCGCTCCTGCTCCGGCGGCACCCGCGCCTGCTCCCGTCGCCGCCGCCCCCGCGAAGCCCAAGGGCGGCTACGTGCCGCTGGCGAAACCGCCGGTACGCAAGCTCGCCAAGGACCTCGGCGTCGACCTGCACGCGCTCACCGGCACCGCCGACGGCGGCGTGATCACCCGTGACGACGTGCAGGCCGCCGCGAACGGTTCGGCACCGGCCGCGCCCGTCCAGTCTGTTGTGGACAGTGGCTACGACCCGGCGACGCGGGAACGCCGGGTGCCGATCAAGGGTGTCCGCAAGGCCACCGCGGCCGCGATGGTGCAGAGCGCCTACACCGCTCCGCATGTCACGGAGTTCCTCACCGTCGACGTCACGCCGATGATGGAATTCCGGGAGAAGCTCAAGAAGTCGCGGGAGTTCGCCGGGGTCAAGGTCACCCCGTTGACGTTCGCGGCGAAGGCCGTTTGCCTGGCGGCCAAGCGCACTCCGGACGTCAACGCGGTGTGGGACGAGGCGGCGCAGGAGATCGTCTACAAGGACTACGTGCACCTCGGGATCGCCGCGGCCACCCCGCGCGGGCTCGTCGTGCCCAAGGTCCGTGACGCGGATTCGATGTCGCTGAAGGAACTCGCGATCGCGCTCACCGAGCTGACCGACGTCGCCCGCGAGGGCAAGACCACTCCGGCGGCCATGCTCGGCGGCACGATCACCATCACCAACGTCGGCGTCTTCGGCGTCGACACCGGTACGCCGATCATCAACCCCGGCGAGTCCGCGATCCTGTGCCTCGGCGCGATCAAGGACACCCCGTGGGTGGTCGACGGCGAGATCAAGGTGCGCAAGGTGCTCCAGCTTTCGCTGAGCTTCGACCACCGCGTGGTCGACGGGCAGCAGGGTTCGGAGTTCCTGGCCGACGTCGGCGCTCTGCTGGCCGACCCCGCGGTCGCGATCACCTACTGACCGCTCGTGAGTGGTGATGACGGTTACAACCCGTCATCACCACTCACGAGGGCCTCAGCCGAGGAAGTCGGCCAGCGGTACGGGTGTGAGGCCGTCCTTCTTGGCCTGTTCGAGGAACGCGGTGTAGTCCTGGGTGAACGTCTTGCGGAAGTGCATCAGCACGATGTCCCCTGGACGCAGCTTGTCCCCGACCTGGAACTGCACATGTCCGTCGTTGACCGCCGCGGACCACAGTACCGCGACCCGCATCCCGCACGCGGCGGCCGCGCGCAGCGTGTTCCCGTCGTAGTTGCCGAACGGCGGGCGGAACAGCACTGGCCGCACCCCGAACTCGGCCTGGAAGTCGTCCGCGTCGTCGCAGATCTCCTTGCGCTGGAACTCGAACGGCTTGCCCTTGAGGTTCGGATGGTTCACGGTGTGATCGCCGAGCGTCGCGCCGGCCCCGTCGAGGATGGCCTTGAAATAGGCCTCATGACCCTTTACGTACTTCTGGTTCAGGAACAGCACCGGATGGGTGCCGGACTCCTTGATGAGCCGCAGCGCGTCTGGATCCTTGACCGCGCCGTCGTCCATCGTGATGAACACGAAGGGCTTGTCGGTCGCGATGCGCCGGACGACCGGGACAGCACCGTCCGCCGACGGTGGCGCCTTCTGCTGGATCGTGCCGAACGGGTAGGGCGCGGCGAACGCCGGACCGGGTGCCGCGCCGGGGGCCGGGTTCGGCTGCTCGGGTTCGTCAGGCCGCGCCGCCGGACTCGGTGACGAACACGCCACCGCAGCGAGCACCACCGTCGCCAAGGCGGCTGCGACCCGCCAAGGTCGCTTTGCCATGGAACCACCACGCATTCCGCACCTCCGTCCCTCTCCGTGGTCGTAGCTCGAGCAATCGTTTACACGATTGAGTGACGAGGGAGCCGGGTGTTACGTTGCGTGACCTCCACGTGAATGTGACCTAGTACACTCGCCGGAATCATTTGACGGAGTGAGCGCTCACTCCGCACAATGGACCTCATGACAGCTCCTGAGACCTCCACCCGGCGCAGGGCGCCCGGGATGAGTGCCGACGAGCGGCGCCGGATGATCGTCCAGTCCGTGCTGCCCTTGCTGGTGGAGCACGGCGCCGGTGTCACGTCGAGCCAGATCGCCCGCGCCGCCGGGATCGGCGAAGGCACCGTCTTTCGCGTCTTCAAGGACAAGGACGAACTCTTCGCCACCTGCTTCGCCGAAGCGCTGAAGCCCGACCAGGTACTCGACGCGATCGCCGTGATCGATCTCGACCAGCCCCTCGACGAAAGACTCATCGAAGCGGCCGACGCGCTCAGCGCGCATCTCCAGCGCATGGGCGCGTTGATGGCTGTCATGCACGGCTCCGGCAAGCGACCGGAGCACCGGCATGACGACCGCAAGGACCGGCGCAAGGAATCGATGGGCGTGATGCGCGACGCCATGGCCGAGCTGTTCGAACCGGAGAAGGACCGGCTCCGGCTTCCCGCGGCGCAATCGGCGGCACTGTTCCTGTCGCTGCTGTTCAGCGGGCGGCTGCGCTTCGACGAAAACGGGGACGAACCCACCACGATGGAACTCGTCGACGTCTTCCTCCACGGCGCCTTGGGGCCCGCGTGATCGGCGGTCCGCCCGGCGGAGGCGGGGGCGGTATGGAGATATTCCTGGCCCGCGGCGGCAGACGACGGCGGCCACCCACGACCGTGCCCGACAGCGGGCTGACCGGCCCGGTCGACATCCCGGAGCCCGAGCCCGAAACCGGTCCGAAGGATCTGAAGTCACGGCTCAACCGCATGTGGGTCAACGTCGCGGGCACGGTGCGCGGGCTGCCGAAGGTCGCGAAGCTGACCTGGCAGGCGAGCCCGGTCCTGACCATCACCATCACCGTGGTGACCCTGTTGTCCGGTCTCCTGCCGACGGCGACCGCCTACATCGCGAAGCTGCTGATCGATTCGGTGGTCGCGGCGATCCAGGGCCACGGCACCAAGAGCGCGATCGTCGGTGTCGCGCTGTTCCAGTTCGGCGCGCTGGTGCTCACCGCGCTCTCGCAGGCAGTGACCACCTACGGCCAGTCCCTGTTGCAGGAACGGATGACGCTGACCATCCGCCATCAGGTGATGAGTCACGCGAGCAGGCTGCACCTGTCGTATTTCGAGGGATCCGCCTCCTACGACATGCTGCGCCAGGCCGCGCAGGAGGCGCCGACCCGGCCGCTGTCGATGATGAACTCGGCGCTGGGCCTGGTGCGCACGGCGATCACCTTCAGCAGCATGGTCGCGCTGCTCGTCTCGATCAGCCCGCTGCTGGCCCTCGTCGCACTCGTGGCGCCGATCCCCGCGTTCATCTCGCAGTCCAAGTACGGCGCCCGCGCGTTCTGGCTGACGTTGCTGATGTCGCCGCTGAAACGGCGGATGGACTACCTGTCCTCTTTGGTCACGACGGACACCTATGCCAAGGAAACCAAGCTTTTCGGCCTCGGCCCGTACTTCGTCGACCGGTTCCAGCGGCTCGGCCAGGTGTTCTACGAACGCCAGCGGATCCTGACCCGCAAGCGCAGCGTCAGCTCGACGTCCTGGGGCCTGTTGAGCACCGCCGCCGGCTCCGCGATCGCGCTGTACATCGCGCTGGAGGCCGTCGGCGGCAGACTCACGCTCGGCGATCTCGCGCTGTACACGGCCGCCGCGGCCTCGGTGCAGACGTCGGTCCAGGGCCTGTTCACCGCGTTTTCCGGAATGTACGAGAACAATCTCTATCTCGACACGCTGTATCGCTTCCTCGGCACGGAACCGGAGATCGTCGCGCCGCCGGAGCCACGCCCCCTTCCGTCCACTGTGGAGGGGCACATCGAGTTCGAGGAAGTGTCCTTCATCTACCCGGGTGCCGCCGAACCGGCACTCGACGGCGTGAGCTTCGAGATCCGGCCGGGCGAAACGGTCGCCGTCGTCGGCCGCAACGGAGCCGGGAAGTCGACGCTGTTCAAGCTGCTGTGCCGGCTCTACGACCCGACAGGCGGCCGGATCCTGCTCGACGGCGTCGACATCCGCGAATACGACCCGGTCGAACTGCGGCGGCGGATCAGCGCGATGTTCCAGGACTACGTGACCTACCAGGGCACCGCGTCGGAGAACATCGGACTCGGCGACCTGACGCATCTAGTCGACCGCGAACGGATCGAGGAGTCGGCGAAACGGGCCGGTGCCGACGAGCGGATCGAACGCCTGCCCAACGGGTACGACAGCCCACTCGGCCGCTGGTTCGACCAGGGCGTCAGCCTTTCCGGCGGGGAATGGCAGAAGATCGCGCTGGCCAGGGCGTTCCTGCGGGAGGCGCCGATCCTGATCCTCGACGAACCGACGTCCGCGCTGGACGCCCAGGCCGAGCACGACCTCTTCTCCCGTCTGCGGGAGCTTTCGGAGGGTCGTACGACGCTGTACATCTCGCACCGGTTCTCCACCGTCCGGCAGGCGGAGCGGATTCTGTTGCTGGAACACGGAAAGGTCGCCGAGTACGGCTCTCACGAGGAGCTGATGGCGGCGAAGGCGGGCTACGCCGAGCTGTTCACCCTGCAGGCCGCGGCGTACCTCGACGAGGCCGTCAGTTGACGATGAGACGGGTCATGGTCGTCGGCTGCAGCGGCGCCGGGAAGTCGACGTTCTCGCGTCGGCTGGGTGCCACGCTCGACCTGCCGGTCACCCATCTCGACCGGCTCTTCTGGCGGCCGGGGTGGACGCAGGCGCCGGAGGACGAGTTCCACGCCGCGCAGCAGGAGATCGTCGCCTCCGACGCCTGGGTGATCGACGGCAACTACGGGGCGTCCATGCATCTTCGGCTGCCGCGGGCCGACACGATCTTCTTTCTCGACTACCCACGCCGTACCTGCCTCCGCCGGGCAGTGGTGCGATCCCTGCGCGAGTACGGACAGGACAAGCAGGCACCCGGCTGCCCCGAGCGCTTCGACCGGGAGTTCTACTCCTACGTCTGGCGCTGGCCGACGGACCACCGGGAGCGGACAGTCCGGCGGCTGACGGAACAGGGGGCGCACGCGCGGCGGATCGTGCTGGCCAGGCCACGCGAGGCAACGGAGTTCCTGAGCCGGATCGGTTGACCAGGACCACCGTATCGGGGGTGGGGAGCAAAACGGGCAAGCCGTACGTTGTCCAGGTATGGCTGTCGCGTTCTTGCTCTATGTCGTCGCCGAGATCGCCGCCGTCTGGGCGGTGGGCTCGGCCGTTGGCGTGCTCGGCACGATCGCGCTGCTCTTCGCCGGCGCGTTCATCGGATCCTGGCTCGCCCGCCGCGAAGGCGGCCGGGCCTTCCGGGCCTTCGCCGAGTCCGCGCGACTCGGCCGCCCGGCCGACGCGGAGCGGGAACTCACCGACGGGATGCTGATCGGCTTCGGCGGTCTGCTCATCCTGCTCCCCGGTTTCGTCAGCGACGTCATCGGCCTGCTGTTCATCCTGCCGCCGACGCGGAGTGTCGCGCGCAAGGTCTGGCAGAAGCGGATGCAGCGCCGCGCGGTCAAGTTCGCCAACCGGTCACACGGGCCGGTGATGGTCGTGGACAGCGAGGTCGTCACCGATACGCCGCCCGCCGAGTCCGCCAAGAAGCAGCCGCCGGTGATCGAAGGCCGCATCGTCGAAGGCTAGGCCCTCAGCTTCGCCACTAGCTTCGCCACTACACTGCTAGTGGCGAAGCTAGTGGCGAAGCTAGGACGGGCGGCATGCTCCACGACGAACTCATCGAGATCATCGCGAACCTCCGCGCGCTCGGCGGTGATCATGCGTCCGTGGAGGCCAAACGCGCAGAAACGAAGCTCCCTAAGAGCGTTCGAGAGACGCTCTCAGCCTTCGCCAACACCAGCGGCGGGGTACTGATCTTCGGCCTGGACGAAACCCGCGGTTTCGAGGCGACCGGCGTTCAAGAGCCGGCGAAGCTGGAAGCCGATCTGGCCGCGATGTGTTCGGAGAACCTGGAGCCACCCCTTCGGCCACTCATCGGAACGCACCGGTTCGAGGATGCGGACCTGGTGGTCGCCGAGATCCCTGAACTGCCCCCTGCCAGCAAACCCGCATACAACCGTGGCACCGGCATGACACAGGGAAGCTTCATCAGGGTCGCCGATGGCGATCGGAAGTTGAGCCCTTACGAAGTCCAACTGATGGTGGCGAACCGTGGTCAGCCCCGAGACGACGAACAGCCTGTACCCGGAACCACGGTTACGAACCTCGACGAATTTCTTACCGCAAGTTTCCTGAGTCGTCTCCGCCGCCATCGCGGCAGAGCGTTCGCGAACCTGGATGACACCGCGGCGTTGCGCCGAGCGAAGATCCTTGTCGGAGACGTTTTGTCTTTGGCCGGACTCCTGGCGCTGGGCGAGTACCCGCAGGAATTCTTTCCGCAGCTCATGCTGAGTTTCGTCCACTACCCGACCAAGTCAGGGCCCGACCCGCGAGGGACGAGGTTCATCGACAACGTCGCTGCCGAAGGGCCGATTCCGGTGATCGTCGACGAAGCCCTCATCGCCCTTCGCCGCAACATGAAACGCCGATCGACGGTTCGAGGCGCAGGGCGGACCGAAGCCTGGGAATACCCCGAGACGGCACTACGCGAGGCGGTGGTCAACGCACTGGTTCACCGCGATTACTCCGGGTCTTCGCATGGAACCCAGGTGCAAGTGGAGATGTATCCCGACCGTTTGGTGATCCGTAATCCGGGCGGCCTTTACGGCTCGGTTCGCGAAGAGAATCTCGGCGTGGAAGGTACCTCTTCAGCACGCAACGCGACCTTGCTGAAGATCCTCGAGGACACGCCGCTACCCGGGTCGGACCGTCCGATCTGCGAAAACCGTGGCTCCGGGATCCCGGCGATGCTGGCCGCGATGCGAGACGCCAAGCTCAGCCCTCCGCGGTTCGCTGACGACATCTCCACTTTCAAGGCGACCTTCCCCAACCACACCTTGTTGGGGGACGGTGCTGTCCAGTGGATAGCGTCGCTTCGAGAGCATGGCCTCACCGACAGCCAGTGCCACGGCCTCGCGATGTTGTTCCACGGCGAAACACTCAACAACCAGGTCTACCGCAACGCGAACGACCTCGACTCTCGCGTCGCCACCGAAGAACTCGGTGATCTGGTCGCCCGTGGTCTTCTGGTTCCGACGGGCGGGCGACGATACGCGCAGTACACCCTCGCCGACGACGTTGTGCCAACGCCCGCGGATGACACCGTGTCCGACCGGCGTCGCGTCGATCGACGCGAGGGGCTTCTTCTGGCGCTCGGCGAGAAGGAGGCGACCCGCGCCGACTTGGTAGCGGCGACAGGACTCCCCGACCGGACGGTGTCACGGTGGCTGAGCGTCCTGCTCCGGCAGGGCTTGATCGAAGCGACGGAGCGGAATCTCCGTAGCCCCAACGTCCGTTATCGACGCACCCCTCAGCGCACCCTCGACGAGACGGGCGTCGAAGGCTAGGTGCCGCTCGGTTTCGGGATGTCGAAATAGCCGCTGAACCGGACGGCGGGCGCGTACTCGCCCTTGACCTTCACCTTCCCGGTCACGAACATCGCCGCCACGGCCGCGTTGCCGGTGGCCATCCGGATGAAATCGTCGACCGACAGCGTGATGGTCGTGTCCGGAGTACGCGCGAGATCGGTGCTGGAAACGCAGACGCCGTCTTCGATGACCGTTTGAAAGCGATCGAAACCGTCTTCGCCGTCACCTTCGGTAAAACGCCACGCGACGACGAAGTTGACATGCTGCGCGCGTTCCGGGGCGAAATGGTCCGACATTCTGCGGAAAATCTCGTCGAGGAACGCCGAGCGCAGTTCCGGATGGTCGGCGATCGCTTTCAGCTGCTCCCGCGATGCCCGCTGTACGACGTCGACGAGCACCTCGGTCTCGAGCGAGCTCAACTCGATACCCGCACCGGTTTCACCCAGCATGTGCAGGGTTTCCAGCACCTGCACGAACTGTTCGGGGCTCAGTTTCGTGAGTTCGAGCTTCTCCGCGAACGCGTTGACGACGTGCTCGCCACCGGTGCGCGTCTTGTGCGGTCGCGACGGGCGGGAAAAGCGCGCCTTGTCCCGCCGGCGCCGGTTCGGAGAATTTCGGGGCACGGCACGGAAGTGTAACCGCTTCGCCGGACTCAGGACGGTTTCGGAAGGTCGAAGAAACCGATCAAGCCCGTCGCGAAGGCCAGGTCACCTTTTACTTTGATCTTTCCGGTGACGAATAGCACAGCGGGGGTCGCCTGGTGGGTGATGAGCCGGAAGAAATCGACGGGCGCGATCGTGATCGTCACCCTCGGCTTCTCCTTCATCTGACTGCTGACCGTGCATTCCCCGTGCGAGATCACCGTCTCGTAGCGGTCGTACCCGCCGTCGCCGTTGCCGCCCGACAGCCGCCAGTGGACCACCGCGTGCAGCGTCTTCGCGCGGTCCTGCCGGATGTGCGCGCCCATGCGGTCGAAGATCTCTCGCAGGACACGCTCCCGCAGCGACCGTTCGGCGACGACGCTCTCGAGTTGCGCGCGCGAGGCGCGGGCGACCAGATTCGCGAACCGGACCGGGTCGACCTTGCGGAGATCGAACGCGGGCGCGGATTCGGCGAGCCGTCCGAGCGCGGTCAGCAGCCGCCGGACGTCGTCCTTGCCCAGGTCCTTCGGGTCGATGGCGCCCGCGACCTCGTTGACGTCGAGCGAGTGCGCTTCGGCCGAATCCGGCTCGATCCGTTCGAGCTCGTCGACCAGCGCGCGGCCGGTCAGCCCCACGATCTCGGTCATTTGCCCTCCAGCTCCGCCTACCCAAGCGTAAGGCTACCCGCCAGTAGGTAGGCGGGCAAGCGTGCCGCGAGCGCCCCTGCCGGTGGCAGCCCGGTAGCGTCTTACGGGAACTAAAGGGAGGTCCTGAGTGTCCGAGGAAGTACCGCGTCCTGCCGAACGCGCCAAACGGCTGCCGAGAGCGGTGCGGGAACGCCAGATCCTGGACGCAGCGGTCTCGGTGTTCTCGCGCTACGGCTATCACTCCGCGTCGATGGACGAGATCTCCGAGGTCGCCGGCGTGTCCAAGCCGATGATCTACACCTACCTCGGGTCCAAGGAAGATCTCTTCGGCGCGTGCATCCGCCGTGAAGCCACTCGCCTGCTGGAAGCGGTACAGGACGGGATCAAACCCGACCTGCCGCCGGACATGCAGCTTTGGTACGGGCTTCGCGCGTTCTACCGGTTCGTCGCGGACTACCGCGAGTCGTGGACGGTGCTGCACCGCCAGGCCATGACCGTCGGCGGCGCCTTCGCCGCGGAGATCACCGACATGCGCACCCGCGCGATCGAGCTGGTCGCCGCGCTCGTCGTCTCCGCCGGTACCCGCAAGGGCCTGGGTGAACAGGCCGAGTTCTCCGGCGCCGGGCTGTCCGCCGCGCTGGTCGGGGCGGCCGAGTCGCTGGCCGACTGGGCGCTCGACCACCCCGATGTCTCCGACGGCGTCCTCGCCTCGTGGCTGATGAACCTCGTCTGGCTCGGGTTCAACGACCTCGTCGAAGGCGATGTGTGGAAGCCGTCAGAGAGCGACGACTGAACCTTCCAGATGCGGCTTCGGCTTGCGCGCGTTCCAGAGTTCGAAGGCCCAGCCCCCGCCTTCGCTCCAGGTGGTGAACGCCGCCTTCGACGGCAACAGCACCGGCTGTTTGAACTTGACGTCGACGGTGAACGCTTCCGGCAGCCTGCCTTCGAACGCCGCGAGCGCGTGCGCCTTCGTCCACATGCCGTGCGCGATGGCGGCGGGGAAGCCGAACGCCTTCGCGGTGATCGGGTGCAGGTGGATCGGGTTGCGGTCGCCGGAGACCTCGGCGTAGCGACGGCCGATGTCGGCGGGCACATGCCAGATCGCGCTCGGCGACGGCTGGGAAAGCTGCCCGCGTGCCGTCTTCTCCCCGCTGCCGCCGCCACGGCGCAGGTACGTGCTGGCGTCCGTCCAAACAGGACTGTCACTGACCAGCAGCTCGCTGACCACGTCGAACTGCTTGCCCTTTTCGTGCGGACGCAGATCCTCGGCGCGCACGCGCAGGGTGAACGACTCGTCGAGCCGCAGCGGCCGGTGCTGGGTGATCCGGTTGGCGACGTGCACCATGCCCAGCAACGGGAACGGGAAGTCGTGTTCGGTCATCAGCGCCATCTGCAACGGGAAGGCGAGCATGTGCGGATACGTCGCGGGCAGGACGTCGTCCAGCCGGAAGCCGCACACCCGGTTGTACGCGGCGAGATGCGCCGGGTCGACGACCACGCCTTCGCGGACGAACTCGGTCCCCGGCAGGGTGTTCCCGTCGCTCTTGCGCAGCGAGCCGAGCAGAGCCTTGGGGTACAACGAAGACAGGCTCGGCGTCTCACGAAGTTCCTTGACCGCCATGATCACGCCCCCAGCAGGGCCTGGCCGCAGACGCGGACCACGTTGCCGTTGACCGCGGCCGAAGCGGGGTTCGCGTACCAGGCGATCGTCTCGGCGACGTCGACCGGCAGGCCGCCCTGGCCGAGGCTGGAGAGCCGCCGTCCGGCCTCGCGGATGAACAGCGGGACCGCGGCGGTCATCTTGGTCTCGATGAACCCGGGCGCGACGGCGTTGATCGTGCCGCCGTACTCCGCGAGCTTCGGCGCGCCGTCGTTCACCATGCCGATGACGCCCGCCTTGCTGGTGGCGTAGTTGGTCTGGCCGACGTTGCCCGCGATGCCCGCGATCGACGAGACGCCGATGATCCGGCCGTTCTCGTGCAGCACCTTGTCGGACAGGAGTTTCTCGTTCACCGCGAGCTGCGACGCGAGGTTGACCGCAATGACCGAGTCCCAGCCGCCCTCGGTCATGTTGCCCAGCGTCTTGTCCCGCGTGATGCCGGCGTTGTGCACGACGATGTCGACGCCGCCGTGACGCGTGGTCAGGTACTCGGCGAGCTTCTCGGGCGCGTCGGCGGCGGTGATGTCCAGTTGCAGCGCCGATCCGCCGACCTTGTTGGCCACCTTCGACAGGTCGCCGCCCTGCGCGGGGATGTCGAGCGCGACGACGTGGGCGCCATCGCGGCCCAGCACCTCGGCGATGGCGGCGCCGATGCCGCGGGAGGCGCCAGTCACCAGCGCGACCTTGCCGTCGAGTGGCTTCGACCAGTCGGCCGGGGCGGAGGCGGTCTTGGTCTCCGTGCCGACGCGGATGACCTGGGCGTCGACGAAGGCGGACTTCGCCGACAGCAGGAAGCGCAGCGTGGACTCGGTGGCTTCTTCGGCGCCTTCGGCGACGTACACGAGCTGAGCGGTCGCGCCGCGCTTCAGTTCCTTTCCGACGGAGCGCACGAAGCCTTCGAGCGCGCGCTGGGCGATCCGCTCGTGTCCCTCGGTCAGCTCGGGCGGAGTGCCGAGGACGACGACGCGGCCCGACGGCCCGACGCCGCGGATCACCGGGTGGAAGAAGGAATAGATCTCGCGAAGCTGCTTCGGGTCCTTTACGCCTGTCGCGTCGAAGACGAGCGCGGCGTGCTTGTCGGCCGCCGTCGAGACGACCTCGACACCCGCACGGTGCAGCTGCGCCTCGATCACCTTTTCGAGACGACCGCCCGGCGCGGCGCCCAGAAGTGCGGGACCCTCGAGAGGGGGCTGACCGGGCTTGTACCGGCGGAGCGTCGCGGGATTCGGCAGGCCGAGCTTCGGCACCACGAACTTCCCCACCGGGGTTTTCGTGAACTGCTGGTACCTGTCAGCCATCGCTTGCCTCCCGTGCAGTTTGCATCACGTCGCAGTCTAACCTACTCGCTAGTAGGTTACAGTGTGAGAGAGCCTACGGAGGAGTGGAAAAAATGGCCACGAAAAGGACGGCACCCGTGCGCAAGGTCGCGATCATCGGCGGCAACCGGATCCCCTTCGCCCGCTCGAACGGTCCATACGCGCAAGCTTCGAACCAGGATATGTTCACGGCGGCCCTCGACGGCCTGGTCAGCCGCTTCTCCCTGCAGGACGAGGTGATCGGTGAGGTCGCCGCCGGCGCGGTGCTCAAGCACGCCCGCGACTTCAACCTCGCGCGCGAAAGCGTCCTCGGCAGCAAGCTGAACCCCGCCACGCCCGCCTCCGACGTGCAGATGGCGTGCGGCACCGGCCTGCAGGCGATCATCAACGTCGCCAACAAGATCGCCCTCGGCCAGATCGACTCGGCCATCGCGGGCGGCGTCGACACCACGTCCGACGCGCCGCTGGCGGTAAACGACGACCTGCGTCAGATCCTCGTGCGGCTCAACGCCGCGAAGACGCTCCCCGAACGGCTGAAGCTCGCCGCGAAACTGCGTCCCGGCCACATCGTCCCCGAGATCCCGCGCAACTCCGAGCCGCGTACCGGCCTCTCCATGGGCGAGCACGCCGCGCTGACCGCGAAGGTCTGGGAAATCACCCGCGAGGCGCAAGACGAACTCGCCGCCACCAGCCACCGGCGGCTCGGCGCCGCCTACGACCGCGGCTTCTTCGACGACCTGGTGACGCCGTACCTCAAGCTGGTCCGCGACCAGAACCTGCGGCCGGACTCCAGCGTCGAGAAGCTCGCGAAGCTGAAGCCCGCTTTCGGCGGCCCCGACGGCACGATGACCGCGGGCAACTCGACGCCGCTGTCGGACGGCGCGTCGACGGTCCTGCTCGCGACCGAGCAGTGGGCGAAGGCCAGGAAGCTGCCGGTGCTGGCGTACCTGACGTTTTCGCAGACCGCGGCCGTCGACTACGTCCACGGTGACGAAGGGCTGCTGATGGCGCCCGCGTACGCGGTCCCGAGGATGCTCGAGCGCGCCGGGGTCACCCTGCAGGACTTCGACTTCTACGAGATCCACGAGGCCTTCGCCTCTCAGGTGCTCGCCACCCTCAAGGCGTGGGAGGACCCGGCGTTCGCCAAGGAGAAGCTGGGCCTCGACGAGCCGCTCGGTTCCATCGACCGGGCGAAGCTGAACGTCAACGGCTCGTCGCTGGCCGCCGGGCACCCGTTCGCCGCGACCGGTGGCCGTATCGTCGCCACGCTCGCGAAGCTGTTGAACGAGAAGGGATCCGGCCGCGGACTCATCTCGATCTGCGCGGCAGGCGGGCAGGGCGTCACCGCGATCCTCGAAAAGTAGTCGTTCGCCCGCGGCGGATCGGGGAAAAACCCGGGTGCCTTTGTCGGTGCCCGGGTCTAGCGTGTGCGCATGTTCGCAGTTCAGGCGAAAGCGCTGGTCAAGACCTACGGGTCCACACGGGCGCTCGACGGGGTCGATCTGTCGATCCCGACGGGCAAGGTGCTGGGCCTCTTGGGGCCGAACGGCGCCGGCAAGACGACGACGGTCCGCATCCTGACCACGCTGCTACGCCCGGATTCGGGTGAAGCGGAGGTGGCCGGGCACGACGTGCTGGCCCAGCCGGACGCCGTCCGGCGGTCGATCGGGTTGTCCGGGCAATACGCCGCCGTGGACGAGAACCTCACCGGCTTCGAGAACCTGTACATGGTCGGCAGGCTGTATGGGAGCAAGAAGGCCGCGGCGAAGTCCAGGGCGCGTGAACTGCTCGCGCGCTTCCGGCTGGAGGACGCGGCCGACCGGCCCGCCAAGACGTACTCCGGCGGGATGCGGCGACGGCTCGACCTCGCGGGGGCGCTGGTCGCCGAGCCGACTGTGGTCATCCTCGACGAACCGACCACCGGGCTCGATCCGCGCGGCCGGATCGACACCTGGGAGGTCATCAAGGAACTGGTCGCCGACGGCACCACGGTCCTGTTGACCACGCAGTATTTGGAGGAGGCGGATCAGCTCGCCGACTCGATCGTGGTGATCGACAAGGGGAAGGTCATCGCGCGCGGCACCGCCGACGAACTCAAGCAGGAGATCGGCGGCGAGCGGCTGGAACTGGTCGTGGCGAACACGAGCGATCTCGCCGTCACCAGCCAGGTCCTCACCGAGGTCGGCTCGGGGACACCGGCGGTCGACGAGCACACCCGCAGGGTCGACGTCCTGGTCGAGGGCGGGCCGAAGGCGCTGATCGAGGCACTGCGGCGGCTGGACGGCCACGGCGTCGCCATTCAGGACGTCGCGCTGCACCGGCCGACGCTCGACGACGTTTTCCTCTCGCTGACCGGACACGCCACTGATGAGGGGGCCAAGAAGTGAGCACGATCGCCAAAGCCTTTTCCGACGGTGGCGTGATCACCTGGCGGAACCTGAAGAACGTCCAGCGCAACCCGGACTGGCTGATGGCGGCGACCCTGCAGCCGATCATGTTCGTGCTGCTGTTCGCCTACGTCTTCGGCGACGCGATCGGCGGGGAAGCGGGCGGGCTCGCCTACCGCGAGTTCCTGATCGCCGGCATCTTCGCGCAGACGGTCGCGTTCAACTCGGCGTTCACCGTGATCGGGTTCGCGAACGACCTGCAGAAGGGCATCATCGACCGGTTCCGGTCGTTGCCGATCTCCCGGCTGGCGGTGATCTTCGGCCGGACGACCTCGGATCTGGTGATCAGCGTGGTGGCGCTGGTGGTCATGTCGCTGTGCGGTCTGCTCGTCGGCTGGCGGATCCGCGGCAGCTTCCTCGACGCCGTGCTCGGCTACCTGGTGATGCTGATGTTCGCCTGGGCGCTGTCCTGGGTCGGCGCGTGGATCGGCCTTGTCGCGCGCAGCGTCGAGGTCGCGCAGAGCGCCGGGCTGATGTGGATGTTCCCGCTGAGCTTCATCTCGACGGCGTTCGTCCCGGCGGACAAACTGCCGGGCGTGCTGAAGACGATCGCCGACTGGAACCCGTTCACCGCGGTGATCAACTCGGCACGTGACCTGTTCGGGAACCGCTTCGGCGCGGCGCCAACGGGGTGGCCCGCCGAGCACGCTTCGCTGTACGCGATCCTGTGCTGCATCGCGATCATCGCGATCTTCGCGCCGCTGGCGACGGCCCAGTACAAGAAGGTCGCGAGCCGCTGAAAATATTTTCGGCGGCTGAACCATTTTTTCCGAACGAAATGTCGAACCGCCGTCGAGCCGCTCGACGCGCTGGTGAAGGCCGGGTAGAAACAGGCCCGCCAAGACACTGAGGAGCAACGATGCGGTTTCTGATGATGCACCGGCTCGACGAGAGCGCCCCGGAAGCCTGGAACCCGAGCAAGGAGTTCATCGAGCAGATGGGCGCCTTCATCCAGGACTCGTTCGAGAAGGGCATCCTGATCACGGCGGAGGGGGTGCACCCGTCGGAGAAGGGTGCGAAGGTCCGCAAGGTGCGCGGCGGCAAGATCACCGCGACCGACGGCCCGTTCACCGAGGCCAAGGAGGTCATCGGCGGGTTCGCGCTGATCAACGCCAAGGACCTGGCCGAAGCCGTCTCGTTCGCCGAGTCCTACGCCGCGCTGTTCGACGAGATCGAGGTCGAGATCCGGACGGTCGTCGAGGAAGAGGACATCGCCGCCTTCACCTCATGACCCCACGCGTTTAGTCCTCTGGATGCGAAGCGCATCCAGAGGACTAAACGCGGGTCGTCACTTGGTGATGGCCTTCTCGGCCTTCTTCGCCAGCTTCTCGGCGTGTTTCTCCGTCTTGGAGGCGGCCCGCTTGGCGCGCCAGCCGAGCGACGGCTTGCCCGCGGTGTCGGCGGCGGCCAGCAGCAGCCCTCCGGCGAGGCCGGCGTTCTTGATGAACTGGATCTGCTGCTGCTGACGCTCAGCGGGCTCCTGGATTTCCCAGAACCGGTGCGTGGCGAGCGTCGTCGGGACCAGACTGCCGAGCAGGAGCAGCGAGGCCAGCCGCGGCGCCCTGCCGGTGGCGAGCGCGAGTCCCGCGCCGACCTTCACCGCCGCGTCGATCCGGACCAGGGTGGCGGGGTCGCGCGGCACCGATTCCGGCAGCACGCCTTCCAGCTTGTCGAAGGACTCGGTGAAGAACGGCTCCGCGGCCTTCGCGTGGCCCTGGGTGTCCTTCAGCGCGCCGATCCCGCCGGAGATGAAGATCGCGGCGAGGAGCGGACGTGCGACGCGGCGGAGAATCACGGTCGTAGCCTTTCTGATCCGGACCCGGGACAGCAAACCTATCCCCAGTCTTCCCGTCCGCCAGGCCGCCGAACCGCCCTAACGGAGTATCCGTGAATATTTCTCTGACGCTAGAAAGCCCTAGATTTCGTTAGCGAACCCGATACGCCTTCGGCAGCTTGAACCCGCGGTCCGCCGCGACCTCCCGTAGCCGGTCCGGGTAGTCGGTGATGATGCCGTCCACGCCGTCGTCGATGAGCTTGTGCATCGTGGCCGGGTCGTCGATCGTCCAGGGCACGACCTTGATCCCCGCCCGGTGCGCCTCCGCGACCAGCGCCTTCGTGGTGAACGGCCGGTAGTCCGGGTCACCGACCTTGCCGCCCTGCGGATTGCCGTGCACCGGCGAGAGCGCGCTCGCGCCGAACGACTTCACCGCGCGGACGGGGCTGCCCCCGAAGTCGTCGATGTCGAGGCCGCCCAGCCACGGCGATTTGCCCGGCTGCCCGGCCTGAAGGAATTCCGGCTGGGTCAGCGCGACCACCGGAAGCCACGGCGCGACCTCGCGCAGCCGCATCAGCGTTCCCCAGTCGAAGCTCTGGACGGTGACGTTGTGCGCGAAACCCGAGCGCAGGATCTCGCGCACCGCCCGCTGGACGAACTGCTCACGCGGCGCCGTCTCGTGCGGGGCGGCGGCCTCGACCTTCGTCTCGATGTTGAACTTGATCCCCCAGGCGTGATGGTCACGCGCCAGCTGGAACAGCTCGGCGAGCGTCGGCATCCTGGCGCCGGGGGACAGCGTCTGGCCGGGGTGGGCAGGCTGGCGGATCGATCCGCAGTCCAACGTGCGGACCTGCGCGAACGTCAGATCCTTCACGTACTTCCCGACGTACGGATACGCCGGATCGCCCAGTGTCGCCGGGGCGGTGTCGCGGCATTTCGACGGCGTCGTCTTGCGGTCGTGAGTGATCACCTCGCGACCGTCCTTGGTGATCTGGAGGTCGAGTTCGAGGGTGGTCACCCCCAGTTCCATTCCCTTGCCGAACGACGCGAGCGTGCTCTCGACCGTGAGGCCGAGCCCGCCGCGGTGGGCCTGGATGTCGAAGGTGCGGCGGGGGTGCGCGTCGGCGACCCCGGCCGTGGTCAGGGTGAGCGCGGTGGCCATGACCAGCGCAAAGGTCTTCATGGCGGAACCATGACACAGCCGGGTGAACTTCGATTGACTTTGACGCAACGTCAACCTCTACCGTCGTGGACATGCCGAACGAGCAGGAGTGGTCGATCCAGGACATCGCCCGCTCGGCCGGGACCACGAGCCGCACGCTGCGCCACTACGGCGACATCGGGCTGCTCGAACCGAGCCGAGTGGGGAACAACGGATACCGCTACTACGACCAGCACGCGCTGGTGCGGCTGCAACGGATCCTGCTGCTTCGCGAGCTGGGGCTGAGCTTGCCCGCGATCGCCGAAGTGCTCGAAGGGGAGCAGGACACGGCAGCGGCGCTGCGCACCCACCTGAAGTGGCTGGAGCAGGAGCGACAGCGACTCGGACGGCAGATCGAATCGGTCAGGACGACCTTGAGGAAGACGGAGAGAGGTGAGCAACTGATGGCAACGGAAGTGTTCGACGGCTTCGACCACACGAAGCACGAGAAGGAGGTCACCGAACGCTGGGGCGCCGACGCCTACAAGCAGGGTGACCGGTGGTGGAAGTCGCTGAGCGCCGAGGACAAGAAGGCGCATCAGCAGGAGCAGAAGGACATCGCGGCCGCGTTCGGCGAGGCCCACGCCAAGGGGCTGCCGGTCGACGGCGACGAGGCCCAGGCGATCACGCGGCGGCTGTACGAATGGCTCCGGCCGGCCGTGCGGACGGTGTCGAAGGGCTACTTCGCCGGTCTCGGGCAGCTTTACGTCGACGACCCGCGCTACGGGCAGTACGACGAGAAGTACGGCACGGGCACCGCGGAGTACATCCGCGACGCGATGGCGGTTTACGCCGAGCGCAACCTGCGTGAGTAAGGACGAGGGACGGGGCTGCAGACCCGTCCGCTCGGAGCCACCAGGACGCTATGAAGGACGCTTTCATCGCAAAATTTGCGATGAAAGGCCCCTTCATCTCACGCCGGTCGGAGTAACCCGCGCGACACGCCTATCCCTCTATGGCGGAATATCGGCTCCACGCTAGAAACGCCGATAGCGTGGGAGAGTGGATCCCATCCGCAACCCCTTCGCCCCGGGCGCCGGTCAACGGCCGCCCGAGCTGGCCGGTCGTATGCGTGAGCTCCAGGCCTTCGAGGTCGTTCTCGAACGGGTGGCGCGCGGGAGACCGGAACGCAGCCTGATGCTCACCGGCCTGCGCGGCGTGGGGAAGACCGTGCTGCTGGGCGAACTGCGCTCGAAGGCCATCAAGCACGGCTGGGGCGCGGGCAAGATCGAAGCCCGCCCCGACACCGAACTCCGGCGGCCGCTTTCGGCCGCGTTGCACCGCGCTATCCGCGACCTCGCCGTGCGCCACCGCGCGCCGGACCGGGTCGAGCAGGTGCTGGGGGTGCTCAAGGCGTTCGCGCTGCGCGTCAACAAACCGGACGCGAAACTCCGTGACCGCTGGCAACCCGGCATCGACGTGCCCGCCGCACAAGGGCGCGCCGATTCCGGCGACATCGAGATCGACCTGGTCGAACTGTTCACCGAGGTCGCGGAACTGGCCGCCGACGTCGGCACCGGCGTCGCGCTGCTGATCGACGAGATCCAGGATCTGCTCCCCGAGGACGTCTCCGCGCTCTGCGCCGCCTGCCATGAGCTCTCACAGTCCGGGGCCCCGCTGGTCGTGGTCGGCGCGGGACTGCCGCACGTACCCGCCGTCCTTTCGGCGTCGAAGTCGTACTCGGAACGCCTCTTCCGCTACGCGCGCATCGACAGGCTCGAACGCGAAGACGCCGACCTCGCGGTGATGGCACCCATCGAACGCGAAGACGCGGGGATCGAGCCGGAGGCTTTGGACGCGCTGTTCGACGCGTCCGGTGGCTATCCGTACTTCATCCAGGCGTACGGCAAGGCCGCCTGGGACGCGGCCCCGGCCGATCCGATCACCGTGAAGGACGTCCAGGTCGCCGCGCCGGAAGCCGAATCGGAACTCGCTGTCGGCTTCTTCGGTTCCCGCTACGAGCGCGCGACACCCGCCGAACGCGAGTACCTGCTCGCGATGGCCGAGCTGACCCAAGGCCGGGACGAGGCCGCCGGGACCGCCGATGTGGCCGTCTACCTGGGGCGGAAACCGTCTTCGCTGTCTCCCGCGCGCGACAGCCTGATGAAGAAGGGGCTCGTGTACTCCGCCGAGCGCGGGCACATCGCCTTCACCGTCCCGCACTTCGGCCACTACCTGCTCGGCCGGGACTAATCCTCTCGGACCTTCTCTAGCTTTGGAGTTATAAAGCGGTAGAAAGCTCTACCGTCGGCTTCATCGCGCCCTCTTACGCCGTATGGCATGGACGCTAGAGAACGCCAGCGTTACCAAGAAGTGACCGGCGACACCAAATCTCTCCGGATTTTCCTTCCCGTTGCCGATGATTCATCGGCAAGTGTGCCAAGTCACCGGATAATCGTTGGCGTTCTTGTGAAAAAAGGCGCATACTAGGTGCACAGCCACTAAGACACAAGACCCTCAAGGGGATGACTTAAACCGATGAACAACATCGCCGCCAAGCTCCGTGCCCGTCGCGCCGAGGCTCGCACTCGCCGGGCCCTGAACCGGGCGATCGACACCGCGGCCACCGCGACCGTTCGTCAGGAGCTCATCGCTATCTCGCAGGCGCGTCACACACACATGCGCTGATTCGACGAAGCACCATGTGAGTGTCGCCCATTCGAGTGACCTACGACACATAGTGCGTGGGCTGTAACGCCGCGGAAAGCAGCGTCGATACCCACTACGACCCCGTGATGCTGGCGGACCCCCGACCTGGCAGCATCACGGGGTTTCCATATGTCCGGATCCTTTTCCTCGTGAACTTCTTTCCGTCACCGCATTGCCGCTAATCTTTGACCCAGTCAACGAATCTGTTGAGGTGGTCAAATGACCGGATCCGCGGCCCGCGTGGCGACCGTCCGGGCGTTCAACCGGTTGTACACCGGCGTGATCGGAGTCCTGGACGAAGGACCGGCCGACGCCGAGTACTCCCTGAGTGAAGCCAGGGTTCTCTTCGAACTCGCGCAGCAGGATTCGACTCAGGTCACCGATCTGCGCAAACGCCTCGATCTCGACGCGGGGTACGCGAGCAGGCTGCTCGGCAGGCTCGAAGGACGCGGCCTCCTCACTCGCGAACGCAGCGACGAGGACGCCCGTCGCCAGGTCATCAAGCTGACTGAGGACGGCCGGAAAGCCTTCGCCGTCCTCGACGCGCGCTCGGTGGACCGGATCGGTTCGCTGCTCGGCCGCTTCGGCGACGACGAGCAGGAGCGGCTGCTCGGCGCGATGGGCGCGATCACCTCGCTGGTCGGCGAACGCCGATCGAATCCCACGTTGGTCCTGCGCCCGCCCCGGCCCGGCGACTTCGGCTGGGTCGTCCACCGCCACGGCGCCCTCTACTCCCGCGAGTACGGCTGGGACGAACGCTTCGAAGCACTCGTCGCCCGGGTCGTCGCGGACTACGTCGACCGTCGTGGCGACCCTCGCCAGGCCGGGTGGATCGCGGAACTCGACGGAGAGCGGGTCGGCAGCGTCTTCTGCATGCCTGCCGAAGACGGGCGCACCGCGAAGCTCCGGCTGTTGCTCCTCGAACCGGCCGCCCGCGGACGTGGTGTCGGGAAACGCCTGGTCGCCGAATGCGTCGAGTTCGCGAGGGCGTCCGGCTACGCGGCGATCGAACTCTGGACGGTGTCGTTGCTGGATTCGGCGAGGGCGATCTATCAGAAGGCCGGTTTCCGGCTCGCCGAGGAGGAGACGATCCCCGGCTTCGGCTACGAGCTGACCGGGCAGACGTGGCGGCTGGAGTTGTGAGCCGCCGTTGTCCCGGACGGTGTCGATTTGCGGCGGGCTCGTTCGTCTAGGGACCATCGATCCCAGGGAGGACACCATGCCCCAGTACATCGGATTCATCCGCGCGACCAAGGATGCGCACGACCACCTCGGCCCCGACGAGGCGCAACGCGTCCTCGAGAACTACCTGGCGTGGGCCGACGAGCGGACGAAGGAGGGGCGGTTCGTCGGCGGCGGCGGGCTGTCGAAGAGCGGTCGGGTGCTGCGCGGTTCCGGCGGCACGGTCGGCGCGACCGACGGGCCGCACACCGAAGCCACCGAGATCGTCGGCGGCTACCAGGTCATCGAGGCCGACGACTTCGATCAGGCGGAGAAGATCTTCGCGACGCACCCGCACCTGCGGTTCGGGCCGATCGAGGTGCGCAAGGTCGGCGAACGCGGTTGTGAGGACTGACCGATGCCGAAGTTCGTCGGTCTGATGACCTTCCCGCGGCACGTCGAGTCCACGGGTGAACCCGCGGAGAACGGCATCGACCGGTACTTCGCGTGGCAGGAGGAACTGCGGGCGTCGGGCAGGCTGATCGCGGCCGCCGGGCTCGATCCGGAATCGCGGGTGGTGCGCGCCGGGACGATCACCGACGGGCCGTTCACCGAGGCGAGCGAGATCATCGCCGGGTATCTCGTGGTCGAGGCCAATGACCTCGACGAAGCGGCGAAGCTGTTCGAGACGCATCCGATCGCGGTGGACGGCGTCGGGATGTTCGTGGTCAGCGAGGTCACTCTCGATCTCGACACCCCGCGCGAAGAACACTTGAGCCGCTTTGGGTTGTCATGAGCCGCCCGGCCGGCGTGGTGGAGCATCTGTTCCGGCACAGCGCCGGGCGGATCGTCGCCACGCTGGCCAGGGCGCTCGGCTCCGAGCGGCTCGACCTCGCCGAGGAAGCCGTCGCGGACGCGCTGGAGCAGGCGTTGCGCAGCTGGCCGCAGTGCGGGGTGCCGGACAATCCGCAGGGCTGGCTGTTCCGGGCCGCGTGGAACCGGGCGATGGACGTCGTCCGGCGGGAGCGGACGTTGCGAGCGCTCCTGCCGCACCTGGTGGAACTCGACGGCTACGACGTCGACCGGCGTACGGACGACGAACTCGTGCTGATGCTGCTGTGCTGCCATCCCGCGCTGCCGACGGTCTCGCAGGTGGCGCTCACGCTGAAGACCGTCGGCGGGCTCGGAGTGAACGAGATCGCGGCGGCTCTGCTGACGAAACCCGCGACGGTCGCGCAACGGCTGGTGCGCGCGAAGAGGTGGCTGCGGCAATCCGGGAAGCCGCTCACCCTGCCGGGGCCGGACGCACTGGAGTCCAGAGTGGACAGTGTGCTGGCGGTGCTGTACCTGCTGTTCAACGAAGGCTACGACGCGACGACCGGTGAGGTCGCGGTGCGCGGGGAGCTGTGCGGTGAGGCGATCCGGCTGGGGCGGCTGCTGCTGGCCGAGCCGAAGACGGATCTGCCCAGGGTGCGGGCGCTGGTCTCGCTGATGCTGCTGCAGGCGAGCAGGCTGCCCGCGCGGGTCGACCGGGACGGCGATCTGCTGCTGCTCGACGAGCAGGACCGCGACCGCTGGGACCACCCGATGATCGCCGAGGGGACGCGGCTGTTCGGGCTGGCGTGCACCGGTCCGGAGACGTCGGCGTACCACGTCGAGGCGGCTATCGCGGTGTGCCACAGCACCGCTTCACCGCCCGATTGGCGCCGGATCGTCGGGCTGTACGACGACCTGCTGGCGCTGCGACCGTCGCCGGTGGCGCGGCTGAACCGGGCGATTGCACTGTCCATGGTGGACGGTGCCTTCGCCGGGATCGCCGAACTCGAAGCCCTCGAGGCGGACCTGCCGGATTACACCCTGCTGCCCGCCGTCCTCGGCGCACTGTGGCTGCGCGCCGGCGACCCGGCGCGCGCGGCCGGCCACTACCGGCGGGCGCTGGCGCTGCCGTGCTCGGAGCCGCAACGCCGTTTCCTCACCCGGCGCCTGGCGGGCTGCACCCCCTGACCCGTCAGGTAGGTCAGGCGCCCTCGACGCCCGTTCGGGGCGCGCTGGCCCGTCGAGGGGTCGATGGTTCCGTGAAGGCCTCCTTGACGGACTCTGAATACCTCAAGGACGCCTTCACAGACTTGAGAAACGGGTCCCAGCGAAGCGCGGAACCCATCCCCCACCCGTCCCAGGGGGGCGCGCCCCGCTCCAGCGTATCGGGAGGGGGTGTCGGAGAGCGGGATCGTGGGGGATCGGGGGCCGAGTTGTCCACAACGGCGGTGGGGTGTGGACAACCGGGAGAGCGTGCGGATCGGTGCCACACATCGCCGTAGGTTCGCACTCGCCGCGGCGGTCTTCGGGGTGTCGCTCGCGTTCCGGTCGGCCGACCACGCCGTCTGCGGGAACTTCCCCGCCGGGACGCACTTCGTCTGGCATCTGCTGAACGGTCTCGTGCTCTGCCTGACGGCGGACGCGGCCATGAGAAAGGCCGCGTCCCGGCAGGACGCGGCCCATTCCCAGAGCGGGAGCTAGTGGACGCCGATCTCGCGGAGATCTTTGTCGTGCTCGTCGGCGTGGTAGTCCTCGGGCTCGGTGGAGTCCGTGCCGTTGAAGACCTTCAGCTGCCGCGCGATCACCGTGAAGATCACCGCGACCAGCAGATTCGCCACCAGCGCCACAAATCCGACGTAGATCTGCAGCTGTGAGCCGCCGAACGGGTGCCAGCCGAAGATCGACAGGTTGCCCATCGACAGCGCCGAGCCGCCGAAGTGCGCCTTGCCCGTCGCCGCGTTCGGGATGCCGTACAGCATGATCAGGCCCCAGCCGATGCCGACGACCCAGCCGGCGATCAGGCCCCAGCGGTGGAACCACCGCGTGTAGAGCGAGATCGCCACCGCGGGCAGCGTCTGCAGGATCAGCACCCCGCCGATGAGCTGCAGGTCGATCGAGAACTGCGGGTCGATGAACAGGATGAACGCGACCGCGCCGAACTTCACGATCAGCGAAGCGAGCTTGGCCTGCTTCGCTTCCTGGCCCGGCGTCGCGTTCTTCTTGATGTACTCCTTGTAGATGTTGCGGGTCCACAGGTTGGCCGCCGCGATCGACATGATCGCCGCGGGCACCAGCGCGCCGATGCCGATCGCGGCGAACGCGATCCCGGCGAACCACGACGAGAACTGCGAGTCGAACAGCACCGGGACGACGGTGTTCGTGTCGGGTTTGCCGGTGGCGTTGTTGGTGATCGGTGAGACCGAGGCGCTGATCGCCACGTAACCGAGCAGCGCCAGCAGGCCGAGGACCAGCGAGTACGCCGGAAGCGCGACCATGTTCCGCTTGATCACGCTACGGCCTCGCGAGGCGAGCACGCTGGTGAGCGAGTGCGGGTACAGGAACAGCGCGAGCGCGGAACCGAGCGCCAGCGTGGCGTACTGCAGCTGGTTGTTGGCGGTGAGCAGGATGCCGTCCGCCGGGTTCTGCGTCTTGTCGAACTTCGCGTCCGCCGCGTCGAAGATCGCCGACCAGCCGCCGAGCTTCGAGGGCAGGTAGATGATCGCCACGATGATCACGAGGTAGATCAGGATGTCCTTGACGAACGCGATCAGCGCGGGCGCGCGCAGGCCGGACTGGTAGGTGTAGACCGCCAGGATGATGAAGGCGACCAGCAGGGGCAGGTGCCCGACGATGCCGGAGCCGTTGATCCCCATGGTCCGCAGCACGGCTTCGAGGCCGACGAGCTGCAGCGCGATGTACGGCATCGTCGCGATGATCCCGGTGATCGCGATCAGCAGTGCCAGCGTCGGCGAACCGAACCGGCCGCGGACGAAGTCGGCGGGTGTGACGTAGCCGCGAACGCGGGAGACCGACCACATGCGCAGCGCCGGCATCAGCACGATCGGATAGACGATGATCGTGTACGGCAGTGCGAACATGCCCATGGCGCCGGCGCTGAACATCAGCGCGGGGACGGCTACGAAGGTATAGGCCGTGTAGAGGTCACCGCCGAGCAGGAACCAGGTGATCCACGAACCGAACTTGCGGCCGCCGAGGCCCCATTCGTCGAGGTGGTCGAGGGTGTTGCCGGCCTTCCAGCGCGACGCGACGAAGCCGAGGACGGTGACCACCGCGAAGAGAATCGCGAAGATGATCAGCTCGGGCCACTGGATGTTCGTCACTTGAGGTCCCCCTCGTCGAGCTCGTCCACGGACAGCCGGTCGGGACGCTCACTGGTCGGCTTGTCCTTGGTCATCACGAAGACAATCCAGGTGCACAGGACGCCCACGGCCACGAACACGAATTGGAACCAGTAGAAGAACGGCATCCCGAACAGCCGAGGGCCGTCCGAATTGAACAACGACGTGATCAGCACCAGCAACGGGATGATCAGCAGGAGGTTCCAGGGGCTGAACTGAAAGCCCCGCACCTTCCCGTCTGCCTTACCTGACGCCATCGGACCTCACCTAACACTCCCGTAACCCCGGATGGTCCCGATGACCCTAGAACCTCTCCCCCACTTGGGTCACGCGCGTCCGATATCGATTTGATCAGCACCGTCGTCCCGACGAAGGGCGGTTGCCGCCCGCATCCCTGAGCGGATATCAATAGCCCGCAGTGGCGAACAGGAACTTCGCACGCAAGACCAAAGGGGCATCGGATGAAGAAACTCCGCTATGCGGTGGTGATCCCGGCTGTCGCCGGCACCATGCTGGCCGGGTTCACTCCTGCTTTCGCAGGACCGGAGGCGGCCACGCAGCAGCCTCTGAACTCCACCAACATTCCGGCGAAGTACGCGGGCCAGAAGCTGGACTGGCACAAGTGCACGGCCAATGAGCTGCCGTCGGCGCCGCCTCCGGGTGCCGAGAACATCGAGTGCGCCACCTACCTCGCGCCGCGCAACTGGTACAAGCCCGGCGAGAACATCGACCTCACGATCGCCGTCAGCCGGCTCGCCGCGACCAGCGGCAAGGCGACGGCCAGCGTCGTCACGAACCCGGGTGGCCCCGGTGCTCCGGGCCGTAACTTCCCGGCCCGTCTGCGTAACCAGACAAAGCTGCGCGCGAACCAGGAGATCATCGGTCTCGACCCGCGCGGCACCGGCAAGAGCACCAACATCACCTGCGGCAACGCGATCGGCACCGGCTCCGACCTCGACCCGCGCGACCGCAGCCGGGCGAACCTCAACCTGATCCTGGACGCCACCAAGTACGCGGCGGACTCGTGCCAGGTGAAGTCCGGCGAGCTGGGCCCGCTCATCAACACCGCGCAGACCATCCGCGACATCGACCTGCTGCGTGTCCTGCTGGGCCGCGACAAGATCAACTGGGTCGGCTACTCGGCGGGCACCTGGATGGGCGCGCACTACGCGCAGCAGTTCCCCACCCGGACCGGCAAGTTCCTGCTCGACTCGTCGACCGAGTTCACCACCACCTGGCAGAACTCCTTCGACGGGCAGCCGCTCGGCTTCGAGCGCCGCTGGCGCCAGGACTTCCTGCCGTGGATCGGCAAGTACGACAAGGTCTACGGCTTCGGCAAGACCGGCGAAGCCGCACGCCAGACCTACGAGAAGGTCCGCTTCGCGCTGACGCAGAACCCGGTCGAGGTGGATGGCGTCCCGGTTTCGGCCAACGCCCTCGACTCGACCATCGCGGGGTACCTCTACTCGAAGCGGAACTTCCCGGCGCTGGCCGACTACCTGGTCAACCTGAAGACGCTGACCGAGGGCACCTCGACCCAGCAGCAGAAGGCCACGGCCGCGCAGAAGGTCAAGGCGGAGACGGTGGACGGTGACGGCGTCATCGGCCCGCAGCCGCTGTTCGTCCCGACCGACGGCGACTCCTACAACGCCAGCTTCTGGACCATCCCCTGCAACGAGGGCCCGTGGTACGGCAACCGGAACAGCGTGATCCGGCAGTCGCAGAAGCTGATCGACAAGGACCTGCCGCTGCTCGGCGCGGGCTGGCTGATCCAGCCGTGCATCTTCTGGAAGAACAAGCCGGTCGACCTGCCGAAGCTCGACGGTGCCGGCGTCCCGCCGGTGTTGATCGTCCAGTCGGTGCACGACCCGGCGACCCCGATCGAGGGCGCGACCCGGGCGCACCGCGGCTTCGCCAACTCGCGGATGATCACGGTGACCGGTGAGGGTGACCACGGCATCTACGCCGGCGGCAACGCGGGTGTGGACAAGCTCGTGGAGGACTTCCTCGTCGACGGCAAGGTGCCGAACGACCAGAGCGTTCCCGGACTCCCACTTCCGGTGCCCGCGGGCGCCTGAAACCCCTAGGGATTGTGGCCCCGTCGAGTTTCGGCTCGGCGGGGCCCTTTCTTCGGCCGGTCCACAGACCTGTGCACAGAGTTATCCACAGGTTGGGGGTAACTCCGGCCAGCGGCGGTATTACTATTGGACGCATGGTGCGAGTGCCGTTGACGGACGAAGAGCGCGAACGCGGCGAGCGGCTGGGGCTGACGCTCCGGGACGCCCGCGCGTCGGCGTCGCGGAGCATGGTCGAGGTCGCCGCGGAGGCCGGGATCTCAGTGGAGACACTCCGGAAGATCGAGACCGGCCGGATCCCGACACCCGCCTTCTTCACGGTGACGGCGATCGCCGACGCCGTCGGAATGCCGCTGGACGTCCTCCGGGCGACGGTGGACGGAGCCTCTGAAGTCGCCGAAGCGAGTTAGGGGCGCAAGGTGGCCAGGGTGTGTGCCCGGTCGTTCAGGTAGAGAAAGCCGTCGATCGGCAGCTCGAAGCTGTTCAACAGGCTCTCCAAGGTGGCGAATTCGTCCACCCCGAGCCGCAGGTCCTCGTTCATCGCGTGCGCGATGAGGACGTCGGCCAGCTCCTCCCACTCACCCGACCAGTGCAAGGTCCGGTAGAACGCCAGGACGTCCGGCGCGACGCGGTCGGCGATCTGGTCGAGCAGGCTTTCGCCGAAGAAGCTGATGCGGCCCGCGGCGAGGTCGGCGACGGTCGGATTCGCCGGATCGGCCGCGGTATCGGGATTGCGGACCACGCCGGGGCCCGCGACCGGATAGCCCGTCTTGACGTTCCCGTTGTCCTCGACCAGCACGATCAGGTGCACGCCGTACCGCTCGCCCGCGCAGCGCCAGCGGCCGTTGTGCTGTCTGCGCCGAGGTTCGCTCGGATCGTTCGCGACGTCCTTGATCACCGCGATGATCTGCTCGTCGGTCCAGCCCGCGGGGAATTCGCTGGTCGCCCGCCGTCCCTTTCCCGGTGCGTGCCCGCCGCCCACTCGTGCTCCCTTCGTCGCCCCGAGGGTAACTCGCGTTCGGAGTATTCGAAGGGTCCGAACGCGGGAACGGGTGAGGTCAGGTGACGACGGAGAGCACTATCGAGCCGGCGATCAGCAAATCGGCGCCTCGCAGGGCCTGCAGTCCGGCGGCCCCGCCGCTGACGTCGTAGTTCATCGGCGGACGCGTCGCCGTCCTCAGCGCGGCGGCGACGGCGAGCGGGATCGCGAGCCACCCCGGCCACACCGGCGTCACCCCGAGGGTCAGCGTCACCAGGCCGAGCGACCCTCCCCAACCGAGGCCGAGTACAGCGATCACCAGGCCGTTGACCAGCCGCAACTCCCAGTCGGACGCACCGAGCCAGCGCCTGCGGCCGGGGTTGCGCCACAGGTCACCGAGCCCGCCGGCGAACGGCACGAGCGCCGCGTACGCGCCGAGCGCGAACAGCGGCGCCACCGGGACGGCTGGGAACGCCAGGTGCCCGACGCCGGTCAGGCACGCGATCACCACACTGGCCGCCGCGTAACGCAGACGGCCGAGCACCCCGGCCCACGCGAGCCGCAGTGCCGTCGGCCGCCGCAGCGAAAGCCACGGCACCGGCCTCGCTTCCGGGATCAGCAGCATGGGATCCATGAAGACCGCGGCCATCGCCCGCAGCAGCCGCGCGTTCCAGCCGTCGACGAGTTCCTGGCGCCCGACCCCGGACACCGGCTCGCCGCCGAAAGCCATCGCGACCGCGACGAGAAACAGCGCACCGGCGAGCGCTTCGACCGCGATCGGGCCCACTCCGGCGGCGGCCACCGCCAGCCCGGCCAGCGCGAGCACGACCGGGCCCGCCGTTTCCCCGCGGATCGCCGTCCGCCGTGCGGTGACCCCGGCCAGGATCGCCCCGGAAGCGGTCAACGCCGACATCGCGATCCAGACGTCCTTCGATCCGCCGCCGATCGCGGTGACCAGCGCCCCGGTGTAGCCGACCACCACGACCAGGCCCAGCCACAACGTCCACATCCGCTTCACGACGAGGCGGCGCCTGTCGACGCCGGCGAAGTCCATCCACGTCAGCGCCGCCGGTTCGGCCCAGACGAAACCACGGCGCAGCAGGCTTCGCCAGAAGATCGCGCACAGCACGATCAGGAGGCCGAACACCGCGGCAAAGTCCACAACGGACTGTCCAAAGAGGAAATGACGCAGCTTGGGCAGGTTCTGGAACGCGGTGAACAACGCACCGAACCCGAACAGTGCCAGGAAGGTCTGGTAGTCCCCGTTGAGCACTCCACCGAAGCGCTGCCGGCCCGGAACCCGCGTGGGGGCCTTGGTGCTCACCACAACTCGAGGGTGGAATCGGCCGCTTCGAGCAGCGGGGGATGGTGCGTGGCCACGACCACCGCCGCCCCCGCGCCGGTCGAACGCGCGATCAGCGAGGTCAGCCATTCCTTCCCGGCGACGTCGAGCGCTCGCTCGGGCTCGTCGAGCAGCAGTACGTCGTGCGGCCGTGCCGTCGCGCCGAGGAGCAGCAGGCGGCGGCGCTGCCCGGCGGAGAACTTGCCGGCGGTGACCTTCGCCCGCTCGGAAAGCCCCGCGTCCGCCAGCAGCTCGCCGAAATCGCCGAGATCGGCGCCGAACGAGCCCTCCAGCAGTTCGAGATGCTGGAGCGGAGACAGTTCGGCGAAGAAATCCGAGTCGTCGAACAGCACGGAAACCTTGCGACGGAAGGAAAGATCACGTTCATCGGGTTTTCCGCCCGCGACGACCACCCGACCCCGCTGCGGGGTCTGCGTTCCGTACAGGCAGCGCAGCAGGGTCGATTTCCCGACCCCGTTCGGCCCGACGATCACCGCGCATTCGCCCGCCTCGACCTCGAAATCGAGGCCGTCGAACAACCACTGCTCCCCGGCCTGGACACCGAGCCCGCGTACGTCGATCATCGGTCGCGCAACACCTCGATCACCCGCGCGAACGACTCCATGTTGTGCTCCAGCACGGTGAAGTAGGTGAAGCCGAAGCGTTCGCGATGAGCCAGGATCTGTTCGGCGATCTGCTCCGGCGTACCGATCAACGCCGTCGGCACTTCGGCGAGCTGCTCGACGGTCAACGATCCCTTCAGCGAATGGCGGACCTGCTCCAACCCGGTCTGCCGGTCTTCGACGACACCGATGAAATGCGAAAGGATGTTCAATTCGACTTCGCGGCCGTTCAGCTTTTCACGGACGAAATTCACCCGTTCTTCGATTTCCGCGGCATCCGCGGCGACGAGCGCGCCGCCGTCGGGAACCGCGGCCGTGCCGGTGAACCCGATGATGTCGGCGTGTTCGGCGGCAAGCGTGAGCAACCTGTCTCCACGCCCGGCGATCATCAACGGCGGGCCCGGTTTCTGCACGGTTTCCGGTTTGTGCGCTTCGTCCGCGTAGAGCCGTTTCAGCTCTTTGATGGTGTGTTCCAGGTGATCGACCCGCTTGCCCGCGCTGGGGAATTCCATCCCCGCCGCTTCGAACTCGGCCTTCACGTACCCCGCGCCGAGCCCGAGTTCCAGCCTGCCTTCGGTGAACTGATCCGTGCCCGTGACGTCGCGGGCGAGCAGCACCGGGTTGTAGAAGGCGGTGTTGATGACGAAGGTGTTGAGCCGCACCCGCTCGGTCACCTCGGCGGCGAGCACCAGCGCGGGAAAGGGCGGCGCCATGCCCAGATGATCGGCGGCACCGATGACGTCGAAACCGAGTTCCTCGGCCTTCCGACATTTCCCGACCCAGGCCGCGCGGCTCTCCGGGACGATCATGTTGACCCCGAATTTGAACATACGGCCACGTTACCCAGGCGGAAAGAAGAAGGCCTCATCCTCAGGAACGACCATGAGGATGAGGCCTTCTCCGGTGTTCTGGATCAGCCGAGACGCTGCTTCAGCCCGTCCAGTTCGTCACGCAACGACGACGGGACCTTGTCGCCGATCTTCTCGAACCACTCCTCGATGAGGGGCAGCTCCTGGCGCCACTCGTCGGCGGAGACGTCGAGCGCGGCCTGGATGTCGGCCAGCGGCTCCTTGAGGCCCTCGGTGTCGAGGTCCTCGGCGTTCGGCACGAAGCCGACCGGGGTCTCGATCGCGTTGCCCTTGCCTTCGACGCGGTCGATGACCCACTTCAGGATCCGCGAGTTCTCGCCGAAGCCCGGCCACAGGAAGCGGCCGTCGTCGCCACGACGGAACCAGTTGACGTAGAAGATCTTCGGCAGCTTGTTCGCGTCGGCGTTCTTGCCGAGGTCCAGCCAGTGCTTGAAGTAGTCACCGGCGTGGTAGCCGAGGAACGGCAGCATGGCCATCGGGTCGCGGCGCACGTTGCCGACCGCGCCGGCGGCGGCCGCGGTGGTCTCCGACGACATGGTGGCGCCCATGAACACGCCGTGCTGCCAGTCGCGGGCCTCGTTCACCAGGGGGACCGTGGTCTTGCGGCGGCCACCGAACAGGATCGCCGAGATCGGCACGCCCTTCGGGTCGTCCCACTCGGGCGCGAGGATCGGGCACTGCGACATCGGCGTGCAGTAGCGCGAGTTCGGGTGCGCGGCCTTCTCGTCCGACTCCGGCGTCCAGTCCTGCTTCTTCCAGGAGGTGGCGTGCGCGGGCTTCTCGCCCATGCCCTCCCACCAGACGTCGCCGTCGTCGGTGAGCGCCACGTTCGTGTAGACCGTGTTGCCCTTTTCGATGGTGCGCATCGCGTTGGGGTTGGTGTGCCAGTCGGTGCCCGGCGCGACGCCGAAGAACCCGAACTCGGGGTTCACCGCGTACAGGCGGCCGTCTTCACCGAACCGCATCCACGCGATGTCGTCACCGAGGGTCTCGGCGCGCCAGCCGGGGATGGTCGGCTGCAGCATGGCGAGGTTGGTCTTGCCGCAGGCGCTCGGGAACGCCGCCGCGACATAGTGGACCTTGTCCTCCGGCGAGATCAGCTTGAGGATCAGCATGTGCTCGGCCAGCCAGCCCTCGTCGCGGGCGATGACCGAGCCGATGCGCAGCGAGTAGCACTTCTTGCCGAGCAGCGAGTTGCCGCCGTAACCCGAGCCGTAGCTCCAGATCTCCCGGCTCTCCGGGAAGTGCGAGATGTACTTGGTGGTGTTGCACGGCCAGGAGACGTCCTTCTGGCCGGGCTCCAGCGGGGCGCCGACGGAGTGCAGCGCCGGGACGAACTCGCGTTCGGTGCCGTCCTCGGTGACGAACTTGTCCAGCGCGGCCTGACCGGCGCGGGTCATCACGCGCATGGAGGCGACGACGTAGGCGAAGTCGGTGATCTCGATGCCGAGCTTGGGGTCTTCGGCGCCGAGGGGACCCATGCAGAAGGGGATGACGTACATCGTGCGACCGCGCATGCACCCGCGGTACAGCTCGGTCATCGTGGCCTTCATCTCGGCCGGGTCCATCCAGTTGTTGGTGGGACCGGCGTCTTCTTCGTTCTCCGAACAGATGAAGGTGCGCTCTTCGACTCGGGCGACGTCATTCGGGTCGGAAGCGGCCCAGTACGAATTGGGCTTCGCGTCGAGCTGCACGAACGTGCCGGCGGCGACCAGTTCGGCGTTGATACGCGCGGCCTCTTCGTCGGACCCGTCGACCCACACCACTCGGTCCGGAGTGGTCAGCTCGGCGACCTCCCGGACCCAGGACAGGACGCCGGAGTGCGTCGTCGGCGCTTTATCCAGTCCAGGGATGGCGACTGCGGTCATCTCTACTCCTGACTTCCGACGGCAGAAGCCCACACCGGGAACGACGCTGTTCCGATGCGGGCTTCGATGCCGGCGACCGAATGGCTTCGCACACCGGCGGGAAGGCCGGTGTGCAGGTTTTGGGATTCCCCGAGAGTAGCCGGATGACCGGCAGGTAACCGAGAGCTGACCTGTCGGTTCTCTCACAAGAACGATAAGGGAATCGATTCAGTATCACCGGAATGGGCCATCCGCAAAAATTCTTCCGGTGATCGACAACACCACGGGCGGGCGAATCGGACATGAGAAAGCCCGGTACGAGATCTCGTACCGGACTGTTCTGTGACCAGGATTACACGAATCGACTCATCAAATGGACTGAACCACTCTGATATTGGTTTAGGCCATTTCAGGGTTTAGTTGGGACTGATCCACTGGCCGGTGGCGGAATCGATCTTCGCCACTCCTTCGAGTGTTTCGGTGCCCGCGCCACCCCAGGCCGCGTCGCCCGCCGGGTCGCCGACGGCGGCCGGAGTGCTCGCGAAAGCCGAGCCGATGTCCTCGTTGACCACTCCGCTGCTGGTCTCGGTCCACTGGCCGGGGCCGGTGTGCTCGTAGGTCTTCGAGTTGCCCGAAGCATCCGTCTCGACCGCGATGTCGGCCTTGCCGTCACCGTCCTTGTCGGTGAACGCGATCGTGCGGCCGTCCTCGGTCTGGATGACGGCGGTGTCGGGGGTGCCGTCACCGTCGGTGTCGATCGTGGGCGGGCCTACCTCGACGTCACCGTTGGGCATGTCGGCGTGCATGGTGCCGCTGGTACCCGCGTCGCTGCCGCTGTCGTCGCTGCCGCCCGCTTCGACCCAGGCTCCGGATGCCTCGTCGTAGACGGCTTCCTGGACGACCTTGCCGCTCTCGTCGAGCACCGCGTACTGGTCGGCGTCGCCGTCGCCGTCGGTGTCGACGAACGCCTGGCCGGTGCCGTCGTCGTGCTGGATGACGGCGGCGTCGTTCACGCCGTCCTTGTCGAGGTCGTAGTTGAGCTCGGCCTGGTACTCCTCGCCGTCAACGTGGACCGTGACGGCCTCCGTGGAGCCCGCCTCGGTGTCCGTGCCGCCGCTCTCGTCGACCCACATGGGATAACCCCCTCGTTGACCTGCCGGTGTGTCGAAGCTTATGACTCACCGTAGGCCCGTTCGGTTCCGGTCCACAACAGCGCCACCCGGCCGAGCGCCCGGACCAGCGCGTTTCGTCCTCTGGATGCGGTAGTTGCGCGCGCAAGTACCGCATTTAGAGGACGAAATGCAGTGGTCAGGCGTCGCGTAGTGACCGAATGCGACCGAGGAGTGCCTCGGCGCGGTCGCGGCCGTCGGAGACGTCCTTCAGGCGCTTCGCGACGACCGAGATCTTCTTCGCCCGTTCCTGCGCGCCCATCTTGATCGTCTTGTCGACTTCCTTCAGCTCCGCCTCGATCGCGTCGATGCGGCGGCCGAGGGCTTCGTCGAGCGCCATCGACAGCTGCTGTTCGGCCTCGATCAGCTGCTCCGCGACGAGCTGGTCCAACGTGGACCGAGCGTCGGCGATCGCCTCGACCAGCCACTGCTTCATGTGCTGCTTGTCGGACGCGTGTTTGCGGGTCCGCGCCATCCACCAGCCGGCGCCGAGGCCGATGATGATCGTGGCGGGCAGGATCACCGGGTTCAGGATCGCGACGCCCGCCAACGGCAGCGCGGCGACCTTTCCGGCGCCGAGACCGCCGGAAACCCCCATGAAGATGAGCAGTTTGTCCTCGGCCGTCGGCGGCTTCTTGTCCGGCGGGCGCAGCACGACCGGCGGGCCGCCCGCCCTGGCGAACTGGCCTCGGATGATGTCGAGTTCCTCGGCCGAGAACAGCTCCGAAAGCGCGACGTTCGTGACCTGGTTGAGCCGCTGGGAGAGCAGCATCGAGATCCGCTGCGACGTCGTCTGCAGCGCGATGTCCACCTGCTGCGGCAGCGCGGCGAGGGCGTCACGTTTCGCGCCGTCGATCTGCTGGCGGAAATGCGTCGACGCGTCGCGCATCTGCCTGCTGGTCTCGTGGCCGACCTCGACGCGGGTGCGCTGGATCTCCGCGCGCAGTTTCAGCTGCCAGCCACGGGTCGACGAGCGACGTTCGGTGGTGAGGTCGTCGCGGCGCCGGCGCAGCTGTTCCGCCTCGGCCTCACCGGCGGACAGCGCCCGGCTTTCCGCCTGCAGCTTCGCCTTGAGTTCGGCGAGCGCGCTCGACAACGCGCGCAGGGTGTTGGCCTCACCCAGCATCGCCGAGCGGCCGACCAGCATCTCCTGCAGCGCGCCCTGAAGCGCGGCGATCCCGGCCTTCTCCCGCAGCATCATGGCCATCTGCTCGTTCGGCGCCTTGGCCGCCGTCTCGAACATGCGCGCGGACACCGGGTGGAAGACCGCGTCGGCGAACCGGGGAGCGTGTTCGGCGAGCAGCCGCCGGTCGGCTTCGAGCACCTCGCGCCAGCCGCGGAACTGGTCGGTCTTGGTCAGCGCGAACAACACGGTCTCGACGCGCTCGCCCATGTCGTGCAGGAACTGCAGCTCCGGCGCGGTGAACGGGGAGGAGGCGTCCACGACGAACAGCAGCGCGGTGGCACCGGCCGCCGCCTCCTTCGCCAGCTCGCCGTGCAGCGAGTCGAGCCCGCCGACCCCTGGCGTGTCCACAATGGACACGCGTTCGAGCAGCGGTACCGGGCCGGAGACCTCGACGTAGCGCGGCGGGATCTGCCCTTCCGGTAGTTCGTGCGCGGCCGAGACCCAGTGGATCAGCTCGTTCAGGTTGATCGGCACCGGAGCCAGCTGCCCCGGATAACAGGCCTGCGCGGACCACTGCTGGGCGTGTTCGAAGACGAGATACGTCGCCGTGGCGACATCGGCGTCCACAGGGGACAGACCGGGCATGGAGAGGAGCGCGTTCACGAGCGAGCTCTTGCCGCGGTTGGTCTCGCCGACCACCACGACCGACGGCTTCTTCGGCCGCGCCTTCCGGATGTCCTCGACCCATTTCGCGGCCTGAGGATCGGCTTCACGGACGACGGTGAGCAGCTGCTCGCGCGTGCTCTTCACGACCGCCGGCAGGTTGGCCGCCGCGCTCGGAGCGGTCACTGGGCCTTCTTCGCGTAGACGATGACGATCGGCGCGCGCAGGACCCGGTCGTGATCGGCGAAGCCGACGACCTCGGTCTCCGCGACGAGCCCTTCCAGTGCCGGATCCTCCGTCGCGACCGCGCCACCGGCCTCGTGCACGGCGGGGTCGAACCGCTCGCCGTCCGGGCGCAGGGCACGGACGCCGATACCGGCGAGACCGTGTTCGAGCCGCTCGACGACGCCGCCACTACGGGCGCGGTCGAGGGCGTACAGGCAGAGCTGGATCAACGCCTGCCGGTCGGCGAGAGCCTGTTCGAGGTCGGCCGGACCTGTGGTCGTGGACTCCACATCGGTCTTCGACGCGGCTTCGACGGCCTCGGTTCCCTCGGCGGGCGAAGTCTCACCGTCGACTTCGGCGATGATCGCGGCGATACTCGCGGCCGGAATCTGACCGGTCGGCACATCGTCCGGATTCTCCACTTCGACCGCCTTCTTGCGCAGCCAGGCACCCACCCGCATCGACCCCCGTTACTGGCGTTCTCGAGCTGCCCGATCAGCTCGGAGAGATTTCACCAGTGTCGGCTACGGCCGCGCCCTCTGGGGGTGAAATCGGCAGAACGGGACGGAGGAATCTGGCGAGGATCAGCTTCAGCACCGCGATTTCCGCGGCCGGATCGAGATCGGGATCCAGGATCACCCGGGAAAGCGGCGCGTCGATCAACGCGGTGAGCCAGTCGGCGGCGACCTTCGGTTCGACGCCGGGATCGATTCGTCCCGCTTCGATCGCCCGCTCCACGAGGTCCAGGAGGCCGTCGCGCAGGAAGCGGTCGTTTCCCTGGATCAACCTGGCCAGTTCGGCGTCGCGGGCGCACTGCGCGGCGACCTCGAGGACGAGCTTGGCCGCGACGGGGTGCAGGAGCTGCTCGGAGACGTGCACCATGACGTGGAGGATCGCCTCCCAGTGATCCTCGAGCTCCCTCGCGGCGGCGAGCAGGGCCGTGGTCTCGTCGGCGTCCTGCTCGAAGATGCCGACGAAGACCGCGCGCTTGTTCGGGAAGTAGTGGAACAGGCTGCCGGTGCTGATCCCGGCGGCGCGGCAGATCTCCGCCGTCGTGGTCTTCTCGAAACCCTTCATCGCGAAGCAGCCCGCGGCGGCGTCGAGGATCGCGCGGCGCTTCGCCTCGTGCTTGACCGGGTCGACCGTCCTCATTTCACCGCCGGCGGCTCGTCTTGCCAGGGATAGCCGTACTCGCGGAACGCAGTGGCGACGGCTTGACGATCGACGTCGGCCTTCTCCCGAACCAGCTCTCGGCCGTCGGCGGCGAGCAGGACGAGTTCCTTGCCGTCGAGGAAAACGGCTTCGAGCTTGGCCTCAAAGGCACGGCTGCGGCCTTTCGTGGTCAGCGTGATCCGCGTCGGCGTCACCTTGACGATGAGCCGCTCGTGCGCCCAGACCGCGGCGAACAGCAGGCCGAGGACCAGGCCCGCGCCGATCCCGGCGACCACGCCCCACGGGTGAGGGATGTCCGAGACGAGCTGGAACGGGCCTTTGAAGGGAACCCAGCTCAGTGAGACCACCCAGTCCGCGATCGACTGGAGGAACCAGCCGATGGCGGCGCCCGCCAGCGGGCAGCCGAGCCAGGAGGCCGTGCGCAGCCACTGGGGCTCGTCGACGATCGTTTCCATGGGCTTCATTATTAGACCGAGCGCTCGGTTTATCAAACCGGGCCGCGTTTCGTCCTCTGAATGCGGTGGTTGCGCGTGCATGTACCGCATTCAGAGGACGAAACGCGGGGAGGGGGAAGGAGAGGGGGTCAGTCGCGGATTTGTTGCCAGATGAGGAAATACGCCCGGTGCACGACGTGCGCGACGCGGCTCTGGGCGGGTGTCGCACCGAAGGACGCGAAGGAACGCCACCAGCCGGCGCGCTCCAGGGCGTGCGCCGCCAGTTCGGCACGGGGGGCGCCCGGCTTGCCGAGCTGGGCACCGATATCGGCGTTGCTCCCGACGCGCAGAACCTCCTCCGACAGGTCCTCTGGCATGTCGACCGCGCCGGACGCGACCAGCGTGAGCGCTTCGAGCAGCCGCAGCTGGTGCGCTTCGGGCTTGGCGAGCAGGACCTCGATCGCGTCGTGGACGCGCTGCCGTTCGGCCGGGTCACCCGACGCGTGGGCCAGCGCGGTGACCGAAGCCAGCGCGGCGGCCGCCTTGATGCCGTCGGCGCGGGCGGCGAAGACGATGCTCAGGCGCTGCCGAACGGCTTCGAGCCCGGAGGCGTCGAGGAGCTTCCGGCGCAGCGAACCCGCGGTGATCTCGGGTTCCTTGCGGATCGCCTCGACCGCGTACCGGACGCCGAACAGGTCCAGCTTCTCCAGCAGCCGCAGCCGGGTGCCAGCCGCCACGTCGCATTCCCAGCTGGTGAAGATGTCCGCCGAGATCAGCATGGTCTCGAGGATGTCGTCGTCCATTTCGGCCAGCTGGCGCAGCGCCTCGGCGTCGCCGGAGGTGAACCCGCCGGACTCCGCCGATTCCGCGATCAGCCCGATCACCGGCAGCACGTCGGCGACGCGGGGCTTCAGCGTCGCGGCCTGCTTCTCCGACAGCAGCGTCGCGGCCTTCCACACGTCGCCGCCCGAACCTTCGACCGACTCGGGCGCGATGGTGTCCGCTTTGTTGAGCACCGCGATCGCGTTCACGGGACCGGCTTCGCGGCTCGCGGTCGCGGCGGTGAACGCGGCGAGCGCCTGCTGGTCGTCGGCGCGCACGCCCTGCGTGACCACGTAGAGCACGGCCTCGGCGCCCGCGACGGCGTTGCGCGAAGTGTCGTCCAACTCGTCGGAGCCCTCTTCGTCCTCATCTCCGTCGTCGGCCTTGCGGTGCTTCGCCGCGCCCAGCAGCTGCTCGGTCCGCGACACCGACGCCGCGTCGAGCGAGCCGAGGCCGGGGGTGTCGATGACGGTCATCCCCTGCAGGACCGCGTTGGTGAGGTACGCCTCGATATGCGAGACCTTGTCGATCTCGATGCCGAGCTCCGCCGGGATCATCCCGTCGGCGGCGAAGGGCAGCACCTGCTTGCGGCCGTCGTTGAAGACGATCTCGACGCGGTCGACCGTGCCGTACTGGAACCGGGTCACCAGCCGGGTGCACTCGCCGACGTCGGTCGGCGCGACCCGGCGGCCGATCAGGGCGTTGACCAGCGTGGACTTACCGGATTTGATCCGGCCCGCGACGGCGACCTGCAGCGGACCGCCCAGTCTGCGCAGCACCTCGGCGAAGCCGGCGGCGGTCCGCGCGGACACCTGCGGCTGCAGGCGATGGCAGAGGTTCGCCACCGACATCGACAGCGGACCGGCGAGCCGCCCCTGCTCCGTCGGTGACGTCACGGCGCCTGCCCCTCCCAGTCGTCGAGTCTGCCGAGTCGAATCGTGCCATGCCGCTCATCCTCGGGTCGCACCGAAGGTGGTACCGGCGAACGACGCGCGAGCGGTCCAGGCCGACATAGTGTTACCAGGTGCGACGGTTGAGCCTCTGGATGCGTGCCCACCCCATGGCGGGTGACAGTTTCATCGCCGTCGTCCTGTTGCTGACCGACCTGCTGGTCTACGTCGCGGCGACCGAGACGCCGGAAGTCCCCATGCCGCCCTGGTATGTGGCGTTGCCGCTGGACATCGCCATGGTGGTGCCGCTGGTCTTCCGCCGGAAGGCGACGCTGTGGTCGGCGTACCTGGTGCTGCTGATCGGCATCCCGCACGGCGCCCTGGAGCTGGGCGTGGCCAGCGGGCTGGCGTTGATGATCAGCATCTACTCGGTGCTGGTCTACGTCGGACGCAAACAAGGACTGCTGTACCTGGTGGCGACGCTCGTCACCTCGGGGATCCAGCTGTGGGTCGATCCGCCGGAGGACGTCTGGGTACTGGCGATCATCGGCGTCTTCGCCACCGCACTGTGCTGGACGCTCGGCGAGTTCGCCGGCGCGAGGCGTGCCTATCACGAGGAGGTGGAAGCCAGGTTGCATCTACTGGAGACGGAACGGGACCAGGCGACCAGGATCGCCGTCGGCGAGGAACGCGGACGGATCGCCCGTGAGCTGCACGACGTCGTCGCGCACGCGGTGAGTGTGATGGTCGTGCAGGCCGATGGCGCGTCCTACGCGGTCGACGGGAATCCCGAGATGGCGAAACGGGCCTTGCAGACGATTTCGGAGACCGGCCGCGGCGCGCTCGCCGAGCTGCGGCGGCTGCTGGACGTGCTCCGCAGCGACGGTGACGACGAACCGCGCGTGCCGCAGCCGGACGCCAGCGCGCTGACCGACCTCGCGGATCGCATCCGGCTGGCCGGGGTGCCGGTGACGCTGGCGATCGGCGCGAACGCGCTCGACGGCCTGCCCGCCGGTGTCTCGCTCGGTGTGTACCGGATCGTCCAGGAGTCGCTGACGAACACGCTCAAGCACGCCGGGCACGGCGCGCAGGCGGAGGTACGGGTGCGCCGGGAGGCGGACGTCATCGACGTCCTGGTCACCGACGACGGTGCCGGCCACGCCAAACAGCTCGTGCCCAGCGCGACGAAGGCCGCTCCACACGGAGCGCCTACCGGGCCGCGAAGGCTCACGGTCCCCGGCGGGAACGGTTTGATCGGAATGAAGGAACGGGCGAACGTCTTCGGCGGCACGCTGGAGGTCGGCCCCGCTCCCGGTGGAGGGTGGCAAGTGCACGCGAGGCTCCCGGTTAGGTTGGCGACGTGATCCGAGTGGTGGTCGTCGACGACCAGGAATTGATGCGCGTCGGGTTCCGGATGGTCCTGGGCGCGCAGGCCGACATCGATGTCGTCGGCGAGGCCGGGGACGGCGCGCAGGCCATCCGCCTCGCCGAGGAACTACGGCCGGACGTCGTGCTGATGGACGTCCGGATGCCGGTGCTGGACGGGGTCGAGGCGACGAAACGGATCGTCGAGGCCGGAACGGCGCGGGTGCTCGTCATGACGACGTTCGATCTGGATGAGTACGTCTATTCGGCGTTGCAGGGCGGGGCGAGCGGGTTCCTGTTGAAGGACACGCAGCCGGATCACCTGGTCTCGGCGCTGCGGGCGGTCGCTTCCGGCGATGCCGTGGTCTCGCCGTCGGTCACGCGGCGGTTGCTCGACCGGTTCGTCGGCGGCGGTGGGAAGCCGATGCGGGACGCGGTCGAACTCGACGTCCTCACCGAGCGCGAGCGGGAGGTACTCGTGCTGATCGCGAAGGGTCTTTCGAACCTTGAGATCGCCGAGACGCTGTTCCTGTCCGAAGCGACGGTGAAAACGCACGTCGGCCGGATCCTGTCGAAGCTGGATCTGCGGGACAGGGTGCAGGCCGTGGTGCTCGCCTACGAGACCGGTTTGGCGCGGCCCGGCGTCACCTGAGAACTTCTGCGGAAAAGTGGTCATTCGGTGAGCACTTTGCGGCGGATCCTTGTCTCCAGAGCCACTACCGAAGGAGAAGGAAATGCTGCGAGGACTCACCACCACCACGTTCTACGCCGACGACCTGTCCGCCGCGATCGAGTGGTACACCGACCTCTTCGGGATCGAGCCGTACTTCGTCCGCGACGGTCATGACGAGAAGCCGGCGTACGCGGAGTTCCGGATCGGCGATTACCAGCACGAGTTCGGGCTGCTCCGCAGCGACTACCGGCCCGCGCTCGCCCAGCCCGGCCCCGGCGGAGCGATCGCGAACTGGGCCGTCGACAACGTCGAAGACGCCTTCGCGAAGCTGCTCGACAAGGGCGCGAAGGAGTACGAGCCGGTCATCGAGCGCGGACCCGGTTTCGTGACCGCGGCGGTCGTCGACCCGTTCGGCAACGTCCTCGGCGTCATGTTCAACCAGCACTACCTGGACGTGCTGGCCGGGAAGAAGTAGCGCTCCCGGCCAGCACGCTCTCAGCGGTACAGGGTGTGCTCCGCCGTCTCCGGATCCTTGCCCGCGTCCCGGACTTCGGCCATCCACTTGCCGAAGTCGGGACGTGAGCCGTCGATGTCGGTCAGGCCGTATTCGTTCATCAGCGTCCACGACGCCAGCGTTTTGCCCGCGAACCGCGAGACCTCCGGATCGGTCGCCAGCTTCGCGACGCCACGGCCGAGCAGCGTCGGGGTCTCCGAGATGGCGAAGTCGACCGGCGCGGACTTGCCCACCGCGTCCCGCCACGTCTCTTCGGTGACCTTGAAGTAGTCGAGCATCGCCTCCGACCGCAGGAAGCCCGGCGTCACGGTCATGCCGACGCAGCCGTACTTCTTCAGTTCGGCCCCCAGCGCCCTGCCGATCGCGCGGATGCCGCACTTCGCGAGGAAGTACGGGATCCCCGCGCCGACGTACTCGTCGTGATCGCCGTCGGTGACCTCGATGACGAGACCACCCTCGGACTTCACGACCAGCGGGAGGAGCCGGTGCAGCGCGATCAGATGGGTGTCGAGCGCGTTGTGCACCAGAGTGAGCGCGTCGTCGAGACTGGAATCCCAGTACGCCCCATCGAAGTCCGCGTACTGATCGCCGCCCCAGACGTCGTCGACCAGTACGTCGATCCGGCCGTCCACTTCGGACTCGATCCGCGCCTTCAAGGCGTCCACATCGGACACCACGGTGAAGTCGGTCCGCACGGGGACACCCCTCCCGCCCGCCGCGTCGACGAGCTCCGAGGTGTCCTCGATCGTCTCCGACCGCTTCATCGGCGACTGGCGCTCGCGTGTCGAACGGCCGGTTACGAACACCGTCCAGCCGAGCCTGCCCAGTTCCACCGCGATCGCCCGGCCACAACCACGCGTCGCCCCCGTGACCACCGCTACTTTAGGATCCACTTCGCACACTTCCCTTCCACGCGGTCAACACCGCGTCCACGTCTTGCCCCACCCGGTCGACGAACCGGCCCTTCGGCCGGATCGACCAGTCCAGCGCGGCCCCGTTCGTCACCCCCAGCAGCACTCGCGCCGCACGGACGACACCCGGCGCACCCGGCAGGTCACGCGCCGCGACCCGCATCAGCCGTCGCAATTCCGCTTCCACCGCGGTGAAATGCTCGCCGAGCAGGGCACGGAGTTCCGGATCTCCGATGTCCACGCCCAGCTGCCCGAGGTGGTTCGCCGCCGTCTCCGGGGTGCCGAGACCCTCGTAGACCACGACGATTGCGGCCCGCAGGCCCTCGACGGGATCGGCCAGCTCGCCGCAGTCCCGCATCCGCTCGACGACGGTCCGCGTGTTCAACCGGCTCAACGCCTGCAACAGGCCGTTTTTGGAACCGAACCGCTGAGCGACCGAGCCGACCGCGACCCCGGCCTCCGCCGCCACCTGTGCCAGCGTGAAACCTGGGCCGACCATGCCGATCACGGTCTCCGCCGCCTTCAGCAGTCGTTCGTCGGTGATGGTGCGAGGCCTCGCCATGTAGTTATTGAACCACGGTTCATTAACCCTGGCGATTCAGGGTCGGCCTCAGGGGCATCACCGATCGCGTACATCTCCCGGAGACGGCAAGCTACCTCTCAGGTCGGGTACCAGGTTGGCACCTCAGGATGACGCGCTCGGCCACCCACATGGACCACGATTGTTTCGCAGTCGCCGAGGGGAGCAGACATGATCGAGGCAGTGGGCCTCACCAAGCGGTACGGCAAGACACTGGCGGTGAACAACCTTTCCTTCTCCGTCGCGGGTGGCGAGGTCACCGGATTCCTCGGCCCCAACGGGGCGGGCAAGTCGACGACCATGCGCATGATCCTGGGCCTGGACAACCCGACCGCGGGTTCGGTGCGCATCGGAGGCAAGCTCTACCGCGAGCTGAAGGACCCGCTGCGGACGGTCGGCGCCCTGCTGGACGCCAAGTGGGTGCACCCCAACCGGTCGGCGCGGGCGCATCTGCAGTGGATGGCGAGGTCGAACAAGATCCCGGCGGCCAGGGTCGACGAGGTACTCGAAATCGTCGGGCTCACCAGCGTCGCCGGAAAGCGCGCCGGCGGCTTCTCCCTCGGCATGTCGCAGCGACTGGGGATCGCGGCGGCGCTGCTGGGCGACCCGGAGGTCCTCCTCTTCGACGAGCCGGTCAACGGCCTCGACCCCGAGGGCATTCTCTGGATCCGGAAGTTCATGCACCGGCTGGCCGACGAAGGCCGCACCGTACTCGTTTCCTCACACCTGCTTTCGGAGATGGCGCTGACCGCGAGCCAACTGGTCGTGATCGGCAAGGGGCAGCTGATCTCCCAGTCCTCCACCGCGGACTTCATTTCGCGCGCCGCCGAGAACACGGTCAAGGTCCGTTCGCCGCGGCTGCCCGCGCTGAGCTCCGCGCTGACCAAGGCGAGCGCGCAGGTCACCGCCGTCGACAACGCGCTCATCGTGTCCGGAATGGACAGTGACAAGATCGGCGAGATCGCCGCGGCCAACCAGATCGTGCTGCACGAGCTCAGCCCGCAGACCGGCTCCCTGGAGCAGGCCTTCATGCAGATCACCGGCGATTCGGTCGAGTACCACACCGGTCTCGAAGCCGAAGCCGCCGAAGTGATCGCAGCCGCCCAGTAGCCGCTTACCTTCCGAGGAAAGAAAAGCCATGACTCTGCTCGCTGTGGAACGCATCAAGCTGTTCACCACACGCTCACCCTGGTGGTGCGCGCTGGCCGCACTGGCGGTCGTGATCGGCTTCGCCGCCATCGTCTCCAGTGCCGCACCCACCGGGGAACTCACCGAGGTCAGCTGGACCCAGTTCGGTTACGGCTTCGGCATGGCCGTGATCATGGTGTTCGCCGCGCTTTCGGTGACCACCGAATACCGCTTCGGCACCATTCGCACCACCTTCCAGGCCGTGCCGAACCGCACCTCGGCGCTGCTGGCCAAGACCGGCGTGGTCGCGGCCCTGTCGCTCGTGATCGGCGAGATCGCCGCGTTCGGCGCCTGGGGCCTCGCCTCGCTCATGCGGCCGGAAGACCTCATGCTGAACACCACCGCGGAATGGATCAATGTCGCCGGGGTGGGGGTGGTGTTCGCGCTCGCCTCGGTGATCGCGATCGCCGTCGGCATCCTGATCCGGCACAGTGCCGGCGCCATCTCACTCGTGCTGATCTACGCCCTCGCGGTGGAGAACCTGGTCCAGCTCATCCCGAAGATCGGCAAGGACATCTACGAGTGGATGCCGTTCCGCGTCGCCGACAGGTTCCTCACCGGTTCGGGTTCGAGCCCCGGCGCGGCGGAAGCGCCGTTGAGCCAAGCCGGGTCGCTGGCCTACTTCGCCGGTTTCGCGCTGGTGCTGCTGGTCATCTCGCTGGTCGCCGCGAACAAGCGCGACGCGTAAGGACTTCCGCAGGGGAGGAAACCGGTCGCTCGGCTCGGGGGAGCGAAGCGACCGGACGGGGAGAAAAAGGGGAACAAGGACCGGGCCGCCTTATCGGGGGGCAGCCCGGTCCTTTCCCGCGTAAGGTCGGAATCCACCGGAGGGAGGGGTGATGATCGAGGCCGCCGGGCTCACGAAACGCTACGGTGACAAGCTCGCCGTCGACGATCTTTCCTTCACCGCCCGAGCGGGCCGGGTGACCGGGTTCCTCGGCCCGAACGGGGCGGGCAAGTCCACCACCATGCGGATGATGCTCGGGCTCGACAACCCGACGTCGGGCTCGGTGACCATCGACGGCAAGCCCTACCGGGACTTGCATGACCCACTGCGGACGGTCGGCGGCATGATGGACGCCACCTGGCGCCACCCCGGCCGCACCGCCCGCGAGCACCTCCGCTGGATCGCCGCGACCAACGGCCTTCCCGACAAGCGAGTCGACGAGGTGCTCCGGCTGGTCGGCCTGGAATCGGTCGCCCGCAAACGGGCCGGGCAGTTCTCGCTCGGGATGTCGCAGCGGCTCGGAATCGCCACGGCGCTGCTGGGCGACCCCCGGGTGCTGCTGTTCGACGAACCGGTCAACGGGCTCGATCCCGAGGGCATCGTGTGGATCCGGAAGCTGATGCACGCGCTCGCCGCCGAGGGCCGCACCGTGTTCGTGTCCAGCCACCTGCTGCCGGAGATGGCGCAGACCGCGCAGGACCTCGTCGTGATCGGCCGGGGGAAGCTGATCTATCAGGGCACGATGGAGGACTTCATCGGCCGGGCGAAGGGCCTCGGCGTGCGGGTCCGCAGCCCGCAGCTGCCCGAATTGCGCACAGCGCTGACCGAGAAGGGCGCCGAATTCCGCGAGGACGCCGGCGCGCTCATCGTGTCCGAAATGGACAGCGACGACATCGGCGAACTCGCGTTCGCCGCGGGCGCGACCCTGCACGAGTTGAAGCCGCTCACCGGCTCGCTCGAACAGGCGTACATGCAGTTGACCGCCGGAGCCGTCGAATACCGCACCGGCCAGGTTACGGAGGTCGGCCGATGACCGCGGTGAACCTGCTCCGCGCCGAGCGGATCAAGCTGCTGAGCACCCGCGCACCCTGGTGGTGCGCGGGCATCGCGGTCGTGGTGGCGCTCGCCTACACCGCGTTGTTCTTCGGTTTCGTTCCGTTGGAGGGCCAGACAGGCGTCAACTCGACCCAGGTCGCCAGCGCGCTCGGCCGCACCGTGGTGCTCGTCCTCGCCATCCTCGCGGCGGCGACGGAGTTCAACTGGGGCACGATGAAACTCACCTTCCAGGCGGTGCCCTCGCGTGTGCCCGCGTTGCTGGCGAAGGGCGCCGTCGTCGGGGTGTTCTCGGGACTGATCGGGCTACTGGTGGGCTTCGGCTCGTGGGCGGTCGCGTATCTGATCAAACCGGCCGCCGACCTGGGCTTGGCTTCGGGAGCCGACTGGCGCGCGGTGGCAGGCCAGGGCCTGACCTTCGCGCTGACCGGGCTGCTCGGCGTCGGCCTCGGACTGCTGTTCCGCAACCCCGCGTTCGCACTCGGGTTCGCCTTGGCCTGGACACAGTTGCTCGAAGGCCTCGTCGTGCTGATTCCGCGCGTGGGCGACGACATCTACCAGTGGATGCCGTTCTTCGCGGCGAATCAATTTTCCGGCCCCGATCTGACGGTTTCGATGCTGAAACTCCAGCCGCCGATGGGACCGTGGGGCTATTTGGCTTATTTCGCTGGTATCTGTGTGCTTGTCTATACGGCCGGACTGATGATCACCCACCGCCGGGACGCGTGAGCTTTTACCGCCACCAAAGGAGTTAAGTCCACGTTAAGAGGATGTGGCTTCTCTCACAGGAAGCGGACATACTGTTCCTGACCGGGCGATGCTCGGGATGAGCCTATTTTCGGCTCTTCGGCCCCGGAGGTGATCCTTGACGGTGGATTCCGGTCAGGGAGTAGAACGCATGATCCCGAAAGCTCGCACGGAAAGCACGCAACCGAGGCTCGAGCCCATGCTCGACCTCGAATGGTCACAGGCGATCGAACTACCCCGCACGGTGGCGTCCGCGACCCGGCCGTCCGATATCCGCCGCGCCTGGGTGCACCGCGCGCCCGAAGAACTCGTTGTCTCGCTGTACCGCGCGTCCAGCGGAATGCACGGGGAAATTCCCGCACCGTGGTGGCTTCGCGCCGTCGTGGAAGGCAGACTCGAATCGCGGGAACTCGGTTTCCGCATCGAAGATCGCATCGCCGGCCTGCTCGGCAGGCGGCCGGGTTGGGAATTCGTCCCGTGGGCCGCGGACGGGGAATCCGGCTACTGGGAGTTCATGCCTTCCGAACGCGGAGCGTCCGGGCATTCGATCCCGACCACGGTGCTGAACACCAGCCGCCACGACGGCTGGATCGACGTTCTCCCCGCCCACTCCAGCACGACGCCGCAGCCGATCGCGGTCGCCGGATTCGCGGGTCTGCGCTCGCGGCTGGGGGAGTTCGAAGCGGTCCGGTAACCCCACGTTTAATGGGTGGGTGGAAAACGAGGACCAGCCACGGATGCGCAGCGTGGTCAGTTATGTCAAACGCGGCGGCCGGATGACCGTCGGGCAGCAGCGAGCGTGGGACGAGCTGTGGCCGTCGCTCGGCCGCACGGTCGGCGAACTGCCCGAAGGCCCGGTGGACTTCGACGACTGGTTCGGCAGGCGGGCCCCGGTCATGGTGGAGATCGGTTCGGGGATGGGCGAGACCACCTCCCAGCTCGCCGCGGCCGCGCCGGAACTCAACTACGTCGCGGTCGAGGTCTACGACCCCGGGCTCGGCCAGCTGATGTTGCGCGCCGAGAAGCTCGGGGTGAAGAACCTGCGGCTGATGCACGGGGACGCCGTCATCCTGCTGACCGAGCACGTCGAGCCGGGCACGCTGGCCGGGGTCCGGCTGTTCTTCCCGGACCCGTGGCCGAAGAAGCGGCACCACAAGCGGCGGATCGTGCAACCGGAGTTCGTCTCGCTGGTGGCCTCGCGGCTCGAACCGGGCGGCACGTTCCACCTGGCGACCGACTGGGAGAATTACGCGGAGCAGATGATGGAGGTCTGCTCGGCCGAGCCGCTCCTGCGCAACCGCCACGCCGACGAGCCCGGCGGCTGGGCCCCGCGCCCGGAGTGGCGCCCGATCACCAAGTTCGAGAACCGCGCCGACGTCGAGGGCCGGATTTCGCACGACTTGCTTTTCGAACGCGTCTGACCTGCCGGAAAGGGCCGGTCAGGACGTCCCCCGTCCTGACCGGCCCGTTCGCACACCCCGTGCCTCCGGAATGCCCCCTGCGCATCCCCGTGCCCGTTCGTCCCTCCCCCGACAGAGGGACGATCGGGTCACCCGGCTCGTGGGTGGAACCATCGACTCCACCCACGAGACCTGCTCGCCCAGGCGCCATGACGCCATTCGGGCGAACTTTTCACTCGTCGGCGAGTGGCTCCGACTGCACCCGCTTGAGCGCCGGGGTCGAGACGGATGCCCCGAGCAACGCCACCCCGATTCCCAGCACCACGGGCGCCAGCAGCCACGGGCTCAGCACGACCGGGTCCTTCTCGACCATGCTGTAGAGCCCCACGCCGACGCCTATCCCGACCACACCCGCGCCGATGGTGGCCACCATCGCGGGCAGGGCCGCCTCCATCCGCAGCGCCCTCGCCAGCACCCGGACCGGTGTCCCGGCCGCGATGAGTGCCCCGAAGGTGCGACGGCGGTCCATCACCGAACCGGCGGTCGCCACGGCCGCACTGCAGCCGGCGAGCACCCCGGCGGCGATCAGGCCGATGACGGTGACCCGGCGCAGGTCGGCCAGTTCCTGCTGCTGGCCGATCAGGTGCAGGCCACGGCTGCCGACCTCGACCCCCGGCGCCGCCCCGACCAGCGCCGTCCGCACGACCTCGCCGTTCGACGGAGTCGTCGGCACGACCACGTCGAGGTTCTCCGGGGTGACCCCGGCGGGCAGCAGGGCCGGGTCGATGACGATCGTGCGGAAAGTGTCCTCTTCGGCCCCGGAGAACACCCGCACCGGGACGTTCCCGAGCGGCACGCCTGCCTGGTTCCACTGCTGGCTCACGCGGTACTTCGACAGGTCGAGCGGGGACGTGCTGTAGACCGCCGGGCCCGGCCGGCAGGAACCGCCGATGTTCACCCGCAACAGGCTCTCGGCGTCCTCGCAGGTCATCACGAAGGCTCGGTTCAGCGTCTCGGAGCGGGTTCCCGCCTCGCCGGTGGCCAGGTAGACCTGGCCGACGGCGACGGCCTTGTCGGCGATCCCGTTGCGGGCGAGGGAGGCGTTGGTCTGGTCGACCATCTGCTGGGCGTGGGCCGCGTCCGCGTCGGCGTAGATGATGTTGTCCTTGAAGGTCCGTCCACCGCCCGCCATCGACTCGAACGACGGCAGCAGCGTGAGCGCCATCGAACCGGTGAAGACCGCGAGCACGACACCCGCCGTGGCGCGGTAAGCGCTCTTCGGGTCGTCGCGGAGTCTGCGGCCCGCCAGCAGCGAGGCCGGTTTGCGCCAGACACGGACGAACGTGCCGCCCACCGCGGACGTGACCCACGGTCCGATGATCGCGGCCGACCCGACCAGCAGGAACAGGCCGAACATCACCATCGGCAGGCTGGCTTGGTCCTGGCTCACCGCGAAGAGGAAGAAGGCGCCGGCCACCGGGACCGAGAGCAGACGCCACCAGTGCAGTGGTTTGCGAGCGTGCGCCGAAGCCGCGAACAGCGGTGTCTTCAGCACGCGACGGATGCCGAGCACCCCGGCGAAGACGACCAGCAGCGGGATCGCCACGGCGACCGCGACGGTCGAGCCGGTCGAAAGACCGAAGTCCGACGCGAGCCAGGTGCCACCACCCCACGGCACGAACGTCGCGAGGCCCTGTAACGCCGGTGCGACGAGGATGCCGAGCAACGCACCGACGATCGCGGACAACGCCGTCTCGCCGGCGACGATCTTCATCACCTGGCCGGGGGTCGCCCCTGCCAGCCGCAGCGCCGCCATCCGCACCTCACGCCGTGCGGCGGTGAGCCGGGCCGAAGACGCGACGAGCACCAGGCTCGGCACGAGCAGGACGATGACGCCGACCCAGGCGAGCAGTTCGAGCAGGGGGTCGGGCTCGGCCTGCTTGTTGGGAAAGCCGTCCGCGGCCTGCGCCGACTTCGGCATCGCGTCCGGGGTGTGGCCGACGACGGCGACCAGCTGCTCCGGATACATCAGCGAGTCCGGGCCGAGTGCGTTGACCAGTTTGCCGAAACGTTCCCCGAGCTGGGCCGACGGTGTCGACTGGATCAGTTTCCCGAGGGCGGGCGAAACGATCGCCTCGCCGGGGCCGGGCAGCTTCGGGATGCCCGGCGGCAGGCTGAGCATCGGCGAAGTGCCGGTCAGCGCGACGTCGACGCGGGTGATCTCACGGTCTCCGGCGTAGTCCTTGTTCGCCGCCATCAGCAGCGGCGCCGGACGCTGTGCCTCGCCCGAGTCGGAGTAGTAACTGTGGATGTCCTGCCAGATCGCCCGCTGCGAGCGGGCCTGCGTGGCACCCGGGAGGGAGGCCAGCAGGAGCACCAGACTGGTCGCGACGGCGACCCCGACCGCGGTGAGGATGGCCGACGTGCGGGTCCGGCGGTCGACCCGGAGCACCCGCATGGCCAGCTGGAAACTGTTCATTACGCGGCCAGCCTCGTCGCGATCAGGCCGTCGCGGATGGAGACGGTGCGCGGCATGGTCTCGGCGAGTTCGCGGTCGTGGGTCACCACGATCACGGCGGCACCGCTGTCGGCGGCCGCCGAGAGCAGGGCGTCCATGGTGGCGCGGCCGGTGCGGGTGTCGAGGGCGCCGGTCGGCTCGTCGGCGAAGATCACCTTCGGCCGGTGCGTCAGCGCCCGCGCGATCGCGACACGCTGCGCCTCACCACCGGAAAGCTCACCGGGACGGCGCTTCTCCTTGCCGGCGAGGCCGAGTTTCGCCAGCCATTCGCGGCCGGCCTCGATGGATTCCTTACGGCCCTTGCCACCGAGCAGCGAAGGCAACGCGACGTTCTCCTCGGCGCTCAATTCGGCGACGAGCATTCCGGACTGGAACACGAAGCCGAACTCGGTGCGCCGCAATTCGCTGCGCTTGCGCTCGTTGAGCTGGTCGACCCGTTGACCGGCGAGGAAGATCTGCCCCGAGTCGGCGCGGAGGATCCCGGCGAGCACGTGCAGCAGGGAGGTCTTGCCCGAGCCGGAGGGCCCGACGATGGCGACCGCGTCACCCGCCTGGATGTCGATGTCGATCCCGGCCAGCGCGTACTGCGTGCCGTACCGCTTCACCAGTCCACGCCCGGCGAGTACCGGCTGCCCTGTCCACTGTGGATCTTCCACCGTGATTCTCCCTAGTCAGTCACTTGGTGTTCCGCTTCGGGGAAGAGCTTCGCTTCGAAGGGCCTGTGTCCACTTCGGGCAGACGGCCAGTGCTGATCACGCGCGCATCGGCCGATCGGCCGACCCACGTCGGGCCGGTCGGCCAAGGTGCGGACGGCGGCGGATCCTCTACCGTCACGGTGTGACAGCAGGTCCAGCCCAGAACAGGTTTTACGCACGCGCGGTCTCGCTCGTGCGGCGTATCGGCATTCCCGCGGCCGTGCTCCTGGCCGCGCTCGGTTTCGACCTGCTCTTCATCACCGACGCCGCGTTCGACAACACGGGTCCCCGAGGCATCGACCTTCTGCTGTTCCCCGGCATCTTCGCGATGGTGTTCTGCGCGCTCTGGGCGCAGAGACGGGCGGCCGTCGCCGCTGTCGCCGCGTCGGTCGTGCTGGTGGCCTACACACTGGTCGTCCGGTATTTCGACATCCCGACCTACTCGAGCGTCCTCGCCCATCTGTCCATCACCGAGGTGGTGGCCGGGGTGGAGGTGCTGTTCTACGCGGCGCGCCGGACGCGGCCGGGGGTCGCGTTCGCCGTGATCAGCGGACTGGTGCTGGCGACCCTGACCGCGGTTTCGGGCCGGTACTACTACGGCAGCCCGTTGAACAGCACTATGGCGCAGGCGATGCTGTTCGGCGGCATCCTGCTCGGCGGCACGCTGGCCTTCGCGATTCCCGGACGCGATCGTACGGCGCATCCGAACCGCTACGAGAACCTGCAGAAGATCAACAAGATGGTGATGGGCCAGTGGCCGCTCATCGGCATGCTGGGCTTCGCGCTGATCCTGGAGTTCGGCTTCACCTACGCCAGCGGAGCCCACGGCTTCCCCATCCTGATCTGCTCGATCGTCGCCGCGGTCATCGCGGTCGCCGCCCCGCGACGGCCTGCCGACGCGATGGTCGGACTCACCGCCGTCATGCTGCTGTCCGCACTGGTGACGCCGTTCCTCCGGCTCGGCTACGAATACGCGACGCCGGGTGGCGTGCCGGGGACGCAGGTCGTCGCGGGAATGGGCGCGATCGTCACGCTGGTGCGAGCGGTCGGGCTCGGCAACGCCATGCCACGGCTCGCGGGGATGACCGGGGTGGTGGTGATCGCCTGCGTTCTCAACACCAGACGGCCGAGTCCCCGGCTGATGACCGATCCCGACGACATCGCCGGATTCGCGATCGCCGGTCTGCTGCTGCTCGGCATCTCGGTGGCGGTCGGCCTCGCGCTGCGGTCACGGGATTCGGAGCGCACCCAGGTCATCCAGTCGGCGATCAGCGACGCGCAGACGTCGGAGCGGATGGCGCTCGCGCGGGAACTGCACGACGTCGTCGCCCACCACGTGACCGGGATCGTCGTGCAGGCGCAGGCGGCGAAGCTGATGGGCGAGAAGAATCCGCAGATCGCGGTCGAGGCGATGGGCCGGATCGAGGACGCCGGGGTGGAGGCGCTCGCGGCGATGCGGCGGCTCGTGCGGAGCATGCGCGGCGACGCTCCGGCCGGGAGCAGCGAGTTCAGCGAACAGGCCACCACCGATCTCGCCGCCGACCTGCGGACGCTGATCGAACGGTCGAACCACGGCGTGGAGACGTCGATGAAGCTGGAACTGCCGTCGAACGTGCCGCATGAGGTCGGGCGGTCGGCGTTGCGGCTGGTGCAGGAGTCACTGACGAACATCGGCAAGCACGCGTCCGGCGCGAAAGAGGCGCTGGTCATCGCCGAGGTGGTCGAAAACGAACTGCACCTCCAGGTGACCGACGACGGACGCGAGCCCCAGGGCCGTCCGGCGGGCGGGTCGGGCGGCTACGGTCTGATCGGCATGCGCGAACGCGTCGCCCTGCTGCACGGCCGGCTCTCCGCCGGGCGCGCGCCGGGCGGCGGCTGGCGCGTCGAAGCGTGGCTACCACTTGAAGGAGAAGAGTGATCCGGGTACTGATCGCCGACGACCAGGACATGGTGCGGATCGGCTTCCGGATGATCCTGGACGCGCAGGACGACATCGAGGTCGTCGCCGACGTGGCGGACGGCGTCTCGGCGGTCGCGAAGGCGCGTGAACTGCGGCCGGACGTCTGCCTGCTGGACATCCGCATGCCGGGGATCGACGGGCTCGAGGTCACCAAGCAGCTGGCGGGACCGGACGTCACCGATCCGCTGAAGGTGGTGGTGGTCACGACGTTCGACCTGGACGAGTACGTGCACACCGCGTTGCGGAACGGCGCGAGCGGGTTCCTGTTGAAGGACGCCGGGCCCGCGCTGCTGATCGAGGCGGTGCGCGCGGCCGCGCGCGGTGACGCGCTGGTCTCGCCGCAGATCACCGTCCGGCTGCTGAAGCATTTCGACGGCGGGACGGTGAAACGCGACGTCAGCCCGCCTTCGGAGCCGCTGACGGCGCGGGAACTGGACGTGGTCAAGGCGGCCGCGAAGGGCCTGACGAATACCGAGATCGGCGCCGAGCTGTTCCTGTCGCTGTCGACGGTGAAGACGCATCTGGCGTCTGTGCAGGGGAAGATCGGTGCGCGGAACCGGGTGGAGATCGCCGCGTGGGCGTGGCGGAGCGGCGTAGTGGACTGAGCTGAGTGTGGGTGCAGGCGACCAAGGTCTCTTGATCTTTTGGAGTCGCGCCCTTTTGGCCGAAGGCCCCGCTGTCTCGGCGGCAGGGCGCCGACAAGAAGTCCGTGACATCGATGACCAGCCACGCCCTGGCGACGAGATAGCGGTCGGCGCGATAGAAGGTTCAGTCCGTAAACTCTTTTCATGCAACGCCGTTTCCACGCTCCTGTCGTTCTCCCCGCCGACCCCGCTTGCTCGTTGCTGCGTGACGCCGTGGTCGACGTGGACGAGACGGGGCGTATCACCCATGTCGGTCCCGCATCCGGGGCTCCCGAAACGTCCGCTCCCGTGACCCGGTTGAGCGGTATCCTCCTGCCCGGTCTGGTCAACGCGCACGCGCACAGCCCGATGACCCTGCTGCGCGGGATGGGCGGCGACCTGCCGCTGCTGCGGTGGCTGACCGAAATCATCTGGCCGACCGAGGCGAAGCTGAAGCCCGCCGACATCCGCACGGGCATGCTGCTCGGCTCGGTCGAGATGCTGCGGCACGGCGTCACGACCAGCGCGGAGATGTACTTCGAAGGCGAACAGCTCGCCGACGCGGTGCTCGCCACCGGTGGCCGCGTGCTGCTGGGCCCGCCGATCATGGAGCTGCCGGGGATGGACTGGCGCGCGATGCTCAAGGGCATCGAACGCTGGATCGACACCGACGGCCTCCGGTTCGGCCCCGGTGAGCGGATCGAAGTCGGCTACGGACCGCACTCGGCGTACATGCTGAACGAAGACGCACTGCGCGCGACCGCGGAATCGGCGGCCGAGCGCGGCGCGCTGGTGCAGATCCACGTGGCGGAGGCGGCGCTCGAAGACGTCAAGCAGCGTGAAGAGCACGGCTCGGTGCCCGCGCTGCTGGAGAAGGTCGGAATGCTGCGGGGCCGAACGCTGGCCGCGCACGCCATCCACCTGTCCGACGAGGACATCGCGCTGTTCGCCGCGCGCGGCGTCGGGGTCGCGCACTGCCCGGGCTCGAACGCGAAGCTCGCTTCGGGTATCGCGCGGGTCACGGAGCTGCGGAAGGCCGGTGTCGCCGTCGGGCTGGGCACGGACGGCCCGGCGTCGAACGACGACATCGACCTGTGGGAGGAGCTGCAGCTCTCGGCGATGTTCGCGCGGCTCGCGACCGGCGAGTCGACGGTGCTGACCGCGGCCGACGCGTTCCTGCTCGGCACCCGCGGTGGCGCGGACGCGCTGGGCCGAGCCGACATCGGCGCGCTGGAAACCGGCCGGTGGGCGGACATGGTGCACGTCGACCTGGACGACCCGGCCTTCGCGGCGGGCATCGACGTCCCGGACGAACAGCTGCTCTCGAACCTGGTGTGGGCCGCGGGCTCACGCCGGGTGCGCGACGTGTGGGTGGCGGGCGAGCAGGTCGTCGGCGACGGCGAATCCCTGCGGGTGGACCGCGCGCAGGTGCAGGCCGAAGTCGCCGAAACCTCGGCGCGGCTGCGCTCTTAACTCACCTACGCAGCCCCCCACCCGTCCCAGGGGGCGGCCCCGAGGCCAGTCTATCGGGGGTCGCTGCTGGGAAGGGGCGGAAAGGGCTGAGTGAGGCGGAGTTGCCCACAACGGTGAGGGGCTGTGGACAACTGGGGGCGGCTGGATCGGCTGGGATTTCCGAGGTCGGAAAGGCCTCCTTTGGGACGATGAGCGTCTCGAAGGAGGCCCTTGCGACACCCAGCGCTCCCGGCGCGGAGCACCCGGATCGAAAGGTTGCGAAGCGAGGCGAGAAAGTGAGCTATCGGTTCGTGGCGCGAAAGCCCCGATTTCGAGAGTACGTACTGGGTTTATGTCCGAAAGCGGACAGCTTCCGACACGTCTAGACCAGTCCGCGTGGCCGAAGGGTCACCTCGGTCGGATGCGCGTCGCCGGTGGCGGTGACGGCGGACAACACGGCGGCGGCGACGGATTCGGGACGCAGGAAGCGTGCCGGCTCGTACTCGCCCCCTTCGTCGGCGACGATCGCCTGCTGCATCTCGGTGTCCGTGCGACCGGGGTAGATCGACGTCACCCGCAGGGTGGACTCCTCTTCGCGCAACGCGTCGGCGAAGGCGCGGACGGCGAACTTGCTCGCCGCGTAGGGACCCCACCCGGGACGCGCGTTCTGCCCCGCGCCGGAGTTGATCACGACGACGTGCCCGTTCGCGGCGCGCAACGCGGGCAGCAGCTGCCTGGTCAGCGTGACCACGCCGAGCACGTTGACCTCGAAGTTCGCCCGCCAGTCGGCGTCGGTCGCGGTCTCGACCGTGCCGAGCCGCGCGACACCGGCCGAGTGGACCAGCACGTCCAGCTCGCCGAATTCGGCTGTCGCCGCTTCCAGCGTCTCGGCGTCAGTCAGGTCGACCGGCCACGGCTTCGCGCCGGGCAGCGTTCCGGCGAGTTCGCCGAGTGCGTCGGCGTCGCGGCCGCCGAGCAGTACGCGGTGGGTGGGGGCGAGCGCGCGGGCGGTCGCGGCGCCGATTCCGCGGGTGGCGCCGGTGACGAGGGCGAGGGGAAGATCAGCCATGGCGGCCACGCTAGTCACCGGCAGACGACCGGCGTCGACGCCACCCGGGGGAACCGCACGGAGCCCCGCGCGAACGACCCGACGAGGTTGTCCACGAACCGTCCCCCCGTCAGCGGATCCCGCACCGACGCGTCGATCGCCACGAGCTCCGGGCAGCTGAGCGCGAGTCGCGCGGCGGCGACGTCCTCGGCGCGAACCGGCCCACCCTCGGGGATCGGCAGTCGCGCCGAGTTCGCCAGTTCCCACACCGGGGGCAGCCATTTCTGGTGCCCGGCGCGGCCGTTGGGCAGCGACGTCGAATGCGCGGCGAACGGGTTGGCGAGGCCGTAGCCGTCGCGTAGCCGCATATCGAGCGGGATCAGCAGGCCGAGCGCACCCATGCTGTCCGCCGCGACGGTCACATACGGCCTGTCCGTCGGGTACGCGTACCAGCTCCTCGTCGAGTAATCCTGGATCAGCACCGCCGGACCTCGCACTCCGCGGACGGCGTCCAGCACCGTCCGCATCGACGGATGGTCGGCGTAGTCCTTGGCGAGGATCGGATGTTCGTGCCCGGTCGCCCGCGACCAGTAGGCCCGCTCGTCGGTGACGCCGACGGCGTGCGGCGCGGCGGAATACGACGGACGGAGCGACCCCGCGGCCACGAGCGCCCAGAACCCGACACCGACCAGAAGTACCGCCGTCACCCTGGTCACGGGCACGGCCAGCACCGGCAGCACCAGGCAGAACAGCGCCGGGAGCAGCATGCGCCCGTGCATGAAGTCCCCGCCGACCCTCATCACGTACAGCGAAAGCAGGACGGCGCCGACGAGGGGAACCGCTGCCAGCGTCACGAAGGTTCTGTCCATAGTGGACACCAAGGTCAGAACGGCGGCGGCGAGCAGGAGCACCGGGACAAGGAGCCAATACGGCTGGGCGAGGTCGGAGAGGTATGCCCAGCCGCGAGCCCAGTTCGACTCCGCGGCCTCCTTGACCAACGCGGTGTTCGGAGTCAGCAGGCCGTAGTAGCCCATCCGGAACACCTGATACGCCAACGGGAGCGCGGCCGCGGCGGCCAGCAGACCCACCGCGCGACGTCGGCCTGGCTTCAGGAGCACGAGCAACGCAAGCAACGCGACACCGCTGAAGAGCGCGAGATCCGGCCGCACCAACGGCCCCAGGCCGGCGACGGCCGCGACCGGCCAGGCGCGCGGTCCCTCTACTGTGGACACACGACGGACAAGCAGCCACCACGTGCCGCCCAGCCACAAGGTGATCAGGCCGGTCTCCAGCCCGGACGTCGCGAAGTCACGGAACGGCGGCAGCGCGCAGACCACCAGTGCCCCGGCGGGGGCGAGGCCGTGGAAGGCCAGCGGCTGGTAGAGCCGCCGGGCGCCGTCCAGGCCGAAGAACAGCCCGGCGACCGAGAAGAGCAGCCCGGTCACCACGGAGAACCACTCCAGCGGCACTCCCGGGATCAGGCCGAGCACGCTCAGGATGGCTGTCCACAACGGACTGGTGTTGGTCTCGACCCGTTCGCCGATGTTGAACACCGGCCCGTTGCCCGCGAGGATCTGGCGGACCGTCCGCAGCACGATCAGGCCGTCGTCGCTCATCCAGCGGCGACGCCAGGCGAGGTCGGCGTAGACCACCAGCACCAGGCCGAACCCGAGCCAAGTCCAGGTCGACGGTCGCCGGAACCAGGCACGTGAAGGCCACGCGGGCGTGCTTTCGCTCGCCGTCGTACTCGTCTGCGTCATGGCCCCGCCCGGCTCGGTTGCGTCCGCAGGGAATCAGGTCCGCGGCCCACGAGTCAAACCGCGACGGCGAGCAGGCACGCCTGCGGCCACTTCTTGCCGGCCAGCTCCAGCCGCGCGGTGACCTCCAATCCCGACTGGCCGAGCGACTCGGCGATACGGTCCGGTCGCAGCAGGTAGGCGTCGTAGGTGACCGGGTGGCCGTACGCCGTCTCAGGGCTCAGGCGCTCGTCGCCGACGTGGAAGCCGATCAGGAGCTGCCCACCGGCCACCAGCGTCCGACGGAACTCGGCGAACACGGCCGGAAGGGTCTCCGGTGGCAGATGGAAGATCGACCACCAGGCGACGAGCCCGCTAAGCGTGCCGTCGGGGACGTCGAGCGCGGTCATCGAGCCGACCTCGAACCGCAGGTACGGGTACTGACGACGGGCGATCTCGATCATCTTGGGCGACAAGTCGACACCGGAGACGTCGAGGCCGAGCGAGGCCAGGTGGGCGGTGACATGGCCCGGCCCGCAGCCGACGTCGGCGACCGGGCCGCGGACCTGCTCGGCGAATCCGGACAGCATCGCGCGGCTGATCGGCTCCTGGTCGAACAGCGGCCTGACCAGCGTCACGTAGTCCTCGGCGACGGTGTCGTAGGACTCGCGGATGGTGTCGAGATGTGAGGTCACGGTCGGCGACGGTAGCGGCACCCACCGACAGTTACGGCTCGATCAGCCCGGCATCCCTGGTGAGATCCTCCGGCGCCCCCGATTCGGTCACCGGTGTGCAGCCGGTCGCGGGGTCCGCGGCCGAATCGGTGCCGTTGTACTGCGCCGCGGCCGACCGGGTCAGCTGCCGGGAACCGGCGTCGAAGCACACCTGGTACGAGCCCGCGGGTACGCCCTCGAAGGCGTACCGCCCGTCCGGCCCGGTCACGACCTCGCCGACCACCTTCGCGGAAGCGTCCTTCAACGTCACCTTCACCTCAGGGACGCCGATCTCGTCGCGGCTCTGCAATCCGTCCTTGTCCTTGTCCAACCAGACGAAGTCGCCCAGTTTGTTCACGGGCGCGACGAGGCCCGCGGCGAGCGTCAGATCCTGGCGTTTTTTGGGGCCGACCGTGGTCGTCGCGGTGCACCCGTTCGCCGGATCGGCGTCGGAGTCCTTCGCGTCATCGCCCGCGTCCTTCGCCGTGAAGGCGTGGCCCGCGAACTCGGGCGGAAGCGCGCCGATGTCGAAGCAGACCTGGTAGATGCCGTCTTTCAGCTTGGCGAAGCGGTATTTGCCGGCGGCGTCCGTCGTGAGTGTGCCGAGCGCCGTGCCCGAAGCGTCCTTCAACGTCACCTTCACCCCGGCGACACCCGGCTCGCCGGCGTCCTGCAGGCCGTTCCGGTCGAGGTCGGTCCAGACGAACTCCCCGATCTCGTCGATCGCGGGCGGCGGGGTGACCTTGATGGTCGTCGTCGCGGTCTTCTTCGGCAGCGTGCCGCCCGAATGCTTCGCGCCGGAGACGGTCACGGTACCGACGCGGCCGTTGTCGGCCTCGGTGACGTTCGCGTGGTCGCAGGTGATCGTCGTGGACTTGCCGCCGTCGAGGCTCGCGATCGGCGCGGGCTTCACGTCGCAATACGGGTCGTCGACCTTGATGCCGGTCAGGGCCTCGGTGCCGTCGTTGGTCAGCGTGAACCGGAAGTTCGCGGTGGTGCCCGCCTCGATGGTGGCGGTGCCGCCCCAGGCGCCACTGGCCGGATCCCGCACCTCCGCCTTCACCGACAACGAGGCGACCCGCAGGTGGACGCAGTCCCACATGACCCAATTGCGGTCGGTGGCGGCGAAGAACTTGACCGAAGTGGCCGTCGGCGGCGCTGTCGACGGCGGGAAGTCCTGGCGGGCGAGTTTCCCGTCGGCCTCGACGGCGTGCTCGACCTTGCGCTTGTTCTCCAGGACGACTTTGTTCGCCGCGTTGTAGAACCGCAGTCCCGTTTCCTGCACGGCGTCCGCGCGACGGAGGTTGCCGTCGTTCGTGCCGGTCCAGTCGGTGAGCGTGTAGACGGCGCCGGGCACGAACTTCAACGCCGCGTAGGCGGTGCTGACCAGCTTGTCCGGCGTCGCGATCAGCGCGTACTTGCCGCCGTCCTGCTGGTAGCCGCCCGCCGTCGACAGCCGTGGCTGTTCGCTCTTCGGCGTCCCGGCGGGCACCGGGGCCGCCGGGTTGAACGTGTACCCGGCGGGTGGGCTGCCCTCCTCCACGCTCGGGTTCGGCGCGACGCCGCCGGTGCAGCCGGACGGGACGGCCGGAGCCTGCGCCCGCGCGGGAAAAGCCCCCGTACCCAGCAGAAGCGCGCCAGCCGTCATCAACACCAGTGCCCTTTTCACCGGGCCGAAGCTAGCGAGCGCGGGACCGTTCCGTAATCGCTGAACGGTGTCGACCAGCGCCCCGATCAGGCAGAACGTGCCTTGCCGAGAGTGATCGGGGCGCCGGCCGCCGCTACTTGACGCCGATGCGGCCGACCTGGCCCCAGCGACCCTTCTTCCACACCGAAACGATCGACGGCCGCGGCTGCGTCGCGCCGCCGTCCGGCCAGTGCGACGTCGGGTTCGCGGAGGAGGGCGCGTCCTCGCCGGGGTGCTGCACGGCGACGAGCACCAGGTGATCGGTCACCACCGGGCCACAGCATTCCGCGCCGACCGGGACGGACAGGAACTGCTTGACGTGGCCGCGCTCCGGACCGTCGACCGGCACCGAGAACAGGCCGTCGTTGGCGCCGAGCGCGTTGCCGTCGGTGGAGATCCACAGGTTCCCGTGCCGGTCGAACGCGACGTTGTCCGGGCAGGAGATCGGGCTGACCTGGTCCTTCGGGAAGCCGCCGAAGTAGGTGTCCGCCGTCTTCGGGTCACCACAGACCAGCAGCAGCCGCCAGGAGAACTTCGTCGACGCGGCGTCGCCGCCCTCCTCGTCCCACTCCAGGATGTGCCCGTTGCGGTTGTTCGGCCGCGGGTTCGCCTCGTCGACGTTCGCCTTGCCGGCCGGGCCACGCTGGCTGTTGTTGGTCAGCGCCGCGTAGATCCGGCCGTTGACCGGGTTCGGCTGGATGTCCTCGGGACGGTCCATTTTGGTCGGCTGGACCTTGTCCGCCGCCTGACGGGTGAAGACGTAGATCTCTTCGGCGGTGAATCCGTCCACAAAGGACTTGGTGCCGGAGGCCAGCGGGATCCACTCGCCGACGCCGTCGAATTCGCCGTCCGCGGGGAGTTTGCCGGTGCCGTCGATCTCGGCGGCGGGGCTGTCACCGGTGAACCGGCCGACGTACAGCGTGCCTTCGTCGAGCAGCGCCGAGTTGTGGCGGCGCGCATGCGCGCTGTCGCCCGGCTTGTACTTGCCCTTCGAGACGAACTTGTAGATGTACTCGAATCGCTCGTCGTCACCGGAGTAGACGGCGACACGGCCGTCCTTGGTGATCTTGACGTTCGCGGCCTCGTGCTTGAACCGGCCGAGCGCGGTGTGCTTGACCGGCGTCGAGTTCGGGTCGTTCGGGTCGATCTCGACGACCCAGCCGAACCGGTTGGCCTCGTTGGGCTCCTGCGCGAGGTCCCAGCGCTTGTCGTACCGCTCCCACTTCCGCGTGGTGGCGGTACCGGAGAAGCCGTACCGCTTCAGGCGGGCGGACGCGACCGGGTCGGTGACCTTGTCCGCGTTGGCGAAGTACTGGTTGACGTTCTCCTCACCGGAAAGCACGGTGCCCCAAGGGGTCACGCCGCCGGCGCAGTTGTTCTGCGTGCCGAGCACCTTGCGGCCGCTCGGGTCCGCGGAGGTCTTGAGGAACTTCGAACCGGCGGCCGGGCCACGCACCTCGAAGGGGGTGTTCAGCGTGATGCGGCGGTTGTACCGGCTCGGCGTGACGTGCAGCGCGCCGCCGATCGGGTCACGGAAGGTCTGGACCACCGAAAGACCGTGTGCCGCCCAGGCGATCTTGACCTGTTCCTCGGTCGGGTTGGCCGGGTCGTACTGGTCGGCCGGGAACATGTGGACCTCGGTGGTGTACTCGTGGTTCACCACCAGCAGGTTGCGGATGCCCAGCGGGTCCTGCGGGATCAGGCCGACGAAGTCGCAGTTGTAGCCGAACTGCTTGGCCTGCGCGGCGGCGGTCTGCTTGGCGAAGTCGAACTTCGGCGCGCCCGCTTCGACCGCGTCACCCCAGCGGATGACGACGCGCTGGTCGTAACCCTCGGGGATGGTGACGGCGTCGAGCTTGTTCGGCGGCACCGCCTCGAAGTCGGTGCCGGGCACCGGACGACCGGGGCGGCCCGGCTTGCCGTGACCCGCGGCCGCGACGTCGGCGGGTTCGGCGGCGGCGGTGCCGGACAGCGCGGCGAAGCCACCCGCGGCGGCGGCCAGCACGGCACCGGCCTTCAGCGCGCCACGACGGGACAGCAGGTCCTTGACCACGTCGCCGAAGTATTCGTTCTCCGAAGCGTTGGGCTCGGGGTGGGCGCACGCGTTGCCGCAGCGGTACTCACAGGTGACCGCGGAGCGGCCGCCGGGATGAGAGGTGATCAACGGCAGGAGCCGCCGAGGCTCGAAGGACACTGGGCCTCCATGGTTCGCGGTGGGTTCACGTAATCCGGTCAGGGGAACGCCGTGACGGTAAGCGACCAAAACGATCCAGTCCCGACCAGCAGATGAACAGCGCGCGAACGAGCGATGGCGCGCTGCCGGGACCGGCCGCGCGCCATCGACGAAAAGTACTGCTGGAACGTTGCTTACCGACTAAGAACCGATGTCACACAGCCCGTGACGACCGGGTTTCCACACCGCCACCACCGAGGGTCGCGGCTGGCTTTCACCGCCGTCCGGCCAATGCGAGGCCGGTTTGTCGGCGCTGGCGCCGTCCACTTCACCCGGATGCTGGACACAGACCGTGACGATCTTCTCTTCGACGATCGGCCCACAGGTCTCCGCGCCGCGCGGAACGGTGAGGAACAGCTTCAGCTCACCGCGGTTGCGCCCCTCCAGCGGCACCGAGTACAGGCCGTCGTTGATGCCCAGCGCGCCCGCCGAGTCGGTGGAGATCCACAGATTGCCGTGCTTGTCGAAGGCCACGTTGTCCGGGCTGGAGATCGGCGAGACCTGATCCTTGGGGAAGCCCGCGAAGTAGGTGTCCGGAGAGGCCGGGTCACCGCACACCAGGAACAGCCGCCAGCTGAACGTCAGCGCGAGCGCGTCCCCGCGGTGCTCCTCGAACTCCAGCACTTGACCGTGCTTGTTGTTGAGCCGGGGATTGGGCTCGGTGGCGCCTTCCTTGCCGGGGTTGCCGCGCTGGACGTTGTTGCTCAGCGCGCAGTAGATCCGGCCGGTGTACGGATGCGCCTGGATGTCCTCCGGGCGGTCCATCTTGGTGGCGCCGACCCGGTCGGCCGCCTCACGGGTGAACACGTACACCTCTTCGGCGGTCATTCCGTCCACAAAGGACTTCTTGCCGGAGGCGAGCGGGATCCATTCGCCGACGCCGTCGAACTCGCCGTCGCTCGGCAGTTTCCCGGTGCCGTCGATCTCGGCGGTCGGGCTGTCGCCGGTGAACCGGCCGACGTAGAGCGTGCCGTCGTCGAGCAGGGTCATGTTGTGCCGCCGGGCGTGGCGGCTGTCGCCCGGCTTCATCCGGCCCTTGGAGATGAACTTGTAGATGTACTCGAACCGCTCGTCGTCACCGGAGTAGGCGACCACGCGGCCGTCCTTGGCGACGCGGATGTTCGCCGTCTCGTGCTTGAACCGGCCGAGATGCGTGTGCTTGACCGGGGTGCTGTCCGGATCGTTCGGGTCCAGTTCGATCACCCAGCCGAAGCGGTGGGCCTCGTTCGGTTCCCTGGCGATGTCCCAGCGCGCGTCGAACCGCTCCCACTTCCGGGTGGTCGCGGTGCCGTTGATGCCGTAGCGCGCGTACCGCTTGCGCGCCACGGGATCGGTGACCGTGTCGGCGTTCCCGAAGTACTGGTTGATGTTCTCCTCGCCGGAGAGGATCGTGCCCCACGGCGTGACGCCGCCGGCGCAGTTGTTCATCGTGCCCAGCACGACCGTGCCGGTCGGGTCGGCTGCGGTTTTGAGCAGCGCGCTGCCCGCCGCCGGGCCTGCCACCTTGAACGGCGTGTGCAACGTGATGCGCCGGTTGTAGCGGGACATCCTCGGCCGCAGGTGCCCGGTGTCCCGTCCGCGCGTCACCTGGACGACGGTCAGCCCGTGTGCCGCCCACGCGATCTTGACCTGTTCCTCGGTCGGATTGTTCCGGTCGTACCCGCGGAACATGAACTCTTCCGACGTGTACTCGTGGTTCGTCACCAGGAGCGCGGAAAGGCCGGAATGGTCCAGGGGAAGCAGCGCGGCGAAGTCGCAGTTGTAGCCGAACTGCTTCGTCTGCGCCGCGGCCGTCTGGTTGTCGAAGTCGAACTCCGGCGCGCCGGGCAGCACGGCGTCGCCCCAGCGGATCACGATGCCCTGCTGATAACCCTCGGGCACCACGACGGCGTCGAGTGTGTTCGGCTGTACTCGCTGGTAGTCGGTGCCGGGCGGCGGCTTCGGACGGCCCTCGGGAGTGGCGGAAGCGGGTGCGGCGAGCGCGAGCGGGGTGCCCGCGGCCAGTGCGACGACGGCGGTCGCCTTCAGCGCGCCACGGCGGCTCACCGCGCCGAGCACGTCGGCGAACGTGGGGTTGTCCGAGGTGTTGGGCGCGTCGTGGAAGCACGCGTCGCCACAGCGGTAAGTACAGGTCACTGACGCCCGGCTCGGTGAGTGGCCGGCCAGCAACGGAAGGAACTTCACGCGGACCTCCGGATCTGCAGTTCGGGAGGTCGACGCTAAGGCACCGGACCAACGAGAGGAAACCCCTCGTTGGTCCGGCGTTCACCTTTTGTTCCGATTTACATCTCTTCGCCCACGAGGACCGCTTCGGCCGGGATGGTGTGCGGGTCGGGGGTCTTCTCGCGGATCGTCAGCAGGGCACCGGCGAGCACGCACAGGACCGCGGCGATCACGAAGGGCGCCTGCTTGGCCCCGAACCACTCCGCCAGGTGACCGACGACGGTCGCGGCGACCGCGCCGCCGAGCCACCGGCAGAAGTTGTACCCGGCACTCGCGACCGGACGCGGAGCGCCGCTGATCGACATGGCCGTCCCGGTGAAGAGCGTGTTGAGCAGCCCGGACACCAGACCGGACAGCACGATGCCGACGACCAGCACCGGCTTGCTCGGGATCGCCATGATCAGCAGCAGGACCGCGTAGCCGAAGACGGCGACCACGGTCGCGTGCCGTTCACCGAGTTTCGCGGCGAGCTTCGGCGCCAGCACCACCCCCGCGACGGCCACCGAAAGGCCCCAGCCGCAGAAGATCAGGCCGACGGCGACTGCACTCCACTCCAGCACGAACGGGGACCAGGCCAGCACCACGAAGAACGCGGCCGTGTAGAGCGCGGAACCGATCGAGGTGCGCAGCAGCCCGGCGTGCTTCAACGCGCGGAACGGGTCGAGCAGGCGGATCTTCGGCCGCTTTTCCTTGGCGTCGCCGGTCAGGAAGATCGAGCACAGCACGAGTCCGCACAGCATCAGCAGTGACGTGCCGAGGAACGGGCCACGCCAGGAGATGCTGCCCAGCAGGGCGCCCAGCAGCGGGCCGACCGCGAGCCCGACCCCGAGCGCGGCCTCGTAGAGCAGGATCGCGCCCGCCTGTCCGCCGGTCGCGGCGCCGACGATGACCGAGAGCGCGGTGGCGATGAAGAAGGCGTTGCCGAGTCCCCAGATCGCGCGCAGCCCGATGAGCTGCTCGATCGAGCCGGACGCGGCGCACAACGCGGTGGCGACGACGACCAGGGTCAGCCCGACGACCACGGTCCGCTTGGCGCCGAACCGGGCGCTCATCGCGCCGGTCACCAGCATCGCGACCGCCTGGACGCCGAGGTAGCTGGAGAACAGCAGGGTCACCTCGGACGGCGTCGCGTGCAGGCCTTCGGCGATCGACAACAGGATCGGGTCGACCAGCCCGATCCCCATGAACGCGATGACCGCGGCGAACGCGGTGATCCATACCTGTTTGGGCTGCCCCTTGACGGCGTCCAACAGGCTCGAGTGGTGCTCAGCGTTCATCGCGGATCAGTTCCTCCTTCTTCTTGTCTTCTTGCAGCAACCTGGTGAGGGCGGGGAGCGCGGCTTCGATCGCGGCGCGGTCGGACTCGTCCAGTTCGATCAGCCGCTCACGAAGGAATTCCTCCCTGGCGACGACCAACTGCCGATGGAACCGCTGCCCCACTTCGGTGACCTCGACGAGCACTGCCCGGCCGTCGGCGGGATCCGGGCGGCGGCTGAGCAGACCGAGCCGTTCGAGACGGCGTACGACGTCGGTCATCGTCGGCATCCGGACCCGCTCCAGCTCGGCGAGCGCGCTCATCCGGCGCGGCCCGCCGTTCAGCAGTTCCGACAGCACCGAACCCTGGGTGAGGGTGAGCTGCACCTGCGGGGTTTCCCGGCGGACGAGGTAGTACAGCCGGAAGACCAGCGGGCGGAGCCGGTGCGCGAGGTCGGCGGCTTTCGTGGTCACTTAGCCATGCTAACTAAAATTACTGAGCATGGCTAAGTAATCTGCCGCACAAGATCTCCCGCGACGTTCTAGGGTTGTGGTGTGGAAGCGGTGATCTTCGATCTCGACGGTGTCCTGGTGGATTCGGAAACGATGTGGGACGAGGTCCGACGGGCGGTCGCGTACGAGTTCCACGGCACCTGGCGTGACGAATCGACCAGGGCGATGCAGGGGATGAGCACCCCGGAATGGGCCGCCTACCTCGCGCACGACCTCGGCGTCCGGCTTCGGCCGGCGGACGTCGCTCAGGTGGTGATCGAGCGGATGGCGCGCCGGTACGCGGAGAGGCCGCCGATCATCCCGGGCGGGCCGGACGTCGTCCGCGAGGTCGCGAAGGACTGGCCGGTGGCGATCGCGAGTTCGTCGCCGCCGCTGCTGATCAAGGCGTTCCTGGACATCACGCGGCTACCGGTGCCGACGGCGGTGTCGTCGGAGCAGGTCGGCGCGGGAAAACCGGCGCCCGACGTGTATCTGAAGGCGGCCGAGCTGCTGGGCGTGGAGCCGAAGAACTGCGCGGCCGTCGAAGACACGACGAATGGGCTTCGCGCCGCGCTGGCCGCGGGGATGACGGTGTACGCGGTGCCGAATCCGCACTTCCCGCCGGATCCTGCGGTGCTGCAGCAGACGACGGTGATCGAGAAGATCACGGACCTTCCGGCGGCGCTTCAGAAGGGCTGACGGGCGGGGCTCACCGATGCAATGAAGGGGCCTTTCATTGCAAAATTTGCAATGAAAGGCCCCTTCATGTCGCGCTACTGGAGGGTCACGCCTCGCCGGCGATGAACTTTTCGACCTCGTCGCGCGCGGTGGAGTCGTCGTACTGCTCCGGCGGCGACTTCATGAAGTAGGAAGAAGCCGACAGGATCGGGCCGCCGATACCGCGGTCCTTCGCGATCTTCGCGGCGCGCACGGCGTCGATGATGATGCCCGCCGAGTTCGGCGAGTCCCACACCTCGAGCTTGTACTCCAGGTTCAGCGGCACGTCGCCGAAGGCGCGGCCCTCGAGCCGGACGTAGGCCCACTTGCGGTCGTCGAGCCACTGCACGTAGTCCGACGGGCCGATGTGGACGTTGCCCTTGCCGAGTTCGCGGTCGACCTGCGAAGTGACCGACTGGGTCTTCGAGATCTTCTTGGACTCGAGCCGCTCGAGCTCCTTCATGTTCAGGAAGTCCATGTTCCCGCCCACGTTGAGCTGCATCGTCCGGTCGAGCTGGACACCGCGGTCCTCGAACAGCTTCGCCAGCACGCGGTGCGTGATGGTGGCGCCGACCTGGGACTTGATGTCGTCACCGACGATCGGCACGCCCGCCGCGCGGAACTTCTCGGCCCACTCGGGGTCGGAGGCGATGAACACGGGCAGCGCGTTGACGAACGCCACTCCCGCGTCGATGCACGCCTGCGCGTAGAACTTGTCAGCCTCTTCGGAACCCACGGGCAGGTAAGAGACGAGCACGTCGACCTCGGCCTCGCGCAGTGCCGCGACGACGTCGACAGGAGTCTCGTCGGACTCTTCGATGGTCTCGCGGTAGAAGCGGCCGAGCCCGTCGTAGGTGTGGCCGCGCTGCACGGTGACGCCCAGCGGCGGCACATCGGCGATCTTGATGGTGTTGTTCTCGCTCGCGAAGATCGCCTCGGACAGATCGCGGCTGACCTTCTTGGCGTCCACGTCGAACGCGGCGACGAACTCGATGTCGCGGACGTGGTACTCACCGAACACGACGTGCATCAACCCGGGCACGCGAGTGCCGGCATCTGCGTCGCGGTAGTACTGAACGCCCTGGACCAGCGAGGCCGCACAGTTGCCGACGCCCACGATGGCCACCCGAACGCGGCGGTTCTCGCCCATGCCGGTTTCTCCTTCATTCGTCCAACAGTTGTAGGTAGTGCTCAGCGGGGCCGGAGAGCGCCTCAGGTCTCCGGTCCGCGCTGCTCGGCCTGTTCGTGCGCGATCAGCTCGTTGAGCCAGCGCACCTCCCGTTCACTGGACTCCAGCCCGAGCCGGTGCAGCTCACGGGTGTAGCGGTCGATTTTCTCCTCGGCCCGCGCCATTGCCGCCCGAAGTCCTTCTCGGCGTTCCTCGACCCGACGACGGCGGCCTTCCAGGATTCGCATCCTGACGTCGGCCGGTGTCCTCGAAAAGAACGCCAGGTGGACGCCGAAGCCTTCGTCGTCCCACGTCTGCGGCCCGGCGTCGCCGAGCAGTTCGGCGAACCGCTCCTTGCCCTCGGCGGTGAGCTTGTACACACGCTTGCCCCGGCGTGCCCACGCCCGGTCTTCCACCTCTTCGAGCTCCTCGACGAGGTAACCGGCGCGAAGCAGCCGACGCAGTGTCGGGTACAGCGAGCCGTACGAGAACGTCCGGAACATCCCGAGCGTCTCGTGCAAACGTTTGCGCAGCACGTAACCGTGCATGGGGGTCTCGTGCAGCAGCCCCAAGATCGCGAGCTCGAGCACACCGCACCCCCTTCCGGGAACAAACCGCGACCGGTCACGTTGGCCACCGAGACCGGCTCGGTCAACCTACCGGCCCACTATATCGCGCCGATACATCGAAGTGGTGTAGCTAACCCGATCAGGGCACTCGCCAACCGGACGAAATTCACCGGAGAGTTATCGAATTCCCGGCGTGTCCGGATGCGCGAACGCCGTCCGGCCGAGAACGGGACGTGGACCACACAGCAAGAGCCCGTACTCTGTTGGCGTGCGAAACCAGCGGCAGGTCGTGGACTACGCCTTACAGCGGCGCGCGCTGCTGAAGGGCGTCCACTCCGGACGGGTCGGCACATACGACGTCTGCGACGCGGGTCCGTACCTCCTGCGGGCCGCGAAATTCCACGGACGACCAGGTGAGCAGGACTGCCCGGTCTGTCATCGGGAGGAACTGACCCTGGTGTCCTGGGTCTACGGCGACGAGCTGAAGCACGTCGCCGGATCTGCCAAGACGCCGGAAGAACTGGTGCGGATGGATGGGCTCTTCGCGGAGTTCACCGTCTACGAGGTCGAGGTCTGCCGGAGCTGTCACTGGAACCACCTGGTGCGCTCCTACGTCCTCGGAACAGGAGATCCGGGAAGCACCCGGCCACGGACCCGGTCGCAGAGGACAGCGGGTCGGTGACAGGTATCGAAATCGCAGTTGAGCACAGAGCGGCGTACCCCGAAGCGCCGGTCTGGGAGGCCCATTCGTGAACGACGAACGCAACCGCTCCTGGCCTGGCCAGGAGCCTGATGCACCTCGCCGTGCCCAATGGCCGGGCGAAGAGGACGGACCCGGCTGGCCGGGCGAGGAACCCCCGCGCCGTCCCCAGCGCCGGACACCCCCCAACGGCGGCCCCCGCTCGGCCGCACCTCGGTCCCCGCGGCCACGTTCCTCGGACCCACACCCTTCCGATCCTCAATGGCCCGGCGGTGACGGTGGCGGTCCGGAGTGGCCCTCCGACGACGAACCCCGCCGCCCCGCACCCCGCGCCAACGGCATGCCCCCGCGCAGGCCGGGCCCCCCGCCGCCCGGTGGTCGTTCCGCCGGAGCCCAGCGTTCCCAGCAGGGTGCCGCCGGTCACCGGCCGCCTCCGCCCGGCAACCGCCGTCCTCCCGCTCCGCCGCCCGCCGAGCAGGCGACCGCGCTGGTCCGCCCGGTCGAGCCGGATCCGTACGAGCGTGAACCGGACCTCATCACGCACCACGCCCACAACGGCACCGAAGACCCGTACGACGATCGCTATGACGATCGTCACGAAAGCACACCGCTCGGGGCCGAGGGTGACGAGCCGTACGACGAAGAGCCCGCCGAGGACGAAGACGGCGACAAGAACAAGACCCTCACGCCGAAGCAGCGCAAGAAGCGCCGTTGGAAGATCATCCGACGGGTGCTCTACGCGATGTTCGGCCTGTTCGTGGTGGTCCCGGCGATCGCGTTCGTCATCACCTACTTCCTGGTGGACGTCCCGTCGCAGGAAAGCGTCGCGAGTCTGCAGAGCCAGCCGATCACGCTGACGTATGCCGACGGCAGCCCGATGGGGAAGATCGCGCCCGCCAGCGGCGGCAGCCGGTACCTGCTGAAGCCGGGTGAGATCCCGGACGTGGTGAAGCACGCCGTGTACGCCGCCGAGGACTCGTCGTTCGAAACCAACTCCGGCTTCGACGTCGGCGGCATCCTGCGCGCGGTCTACAACAACGTCACCGGCGGCCAGGGCGGCGGTTCGACGATCTCCCAGCAGTACATCAAGAAGGCCACGGCCAACGAGGCGCCGACGCTCACCCGTAAATGGACCGAGCTGGCCAAGTCCTTCAAGATGAACAACCAGATGTCCAAAGAGGAGATCATCACCGCCTACCTCAACACCATCTACTTCGGCCGCGGCGCGAACGGCATCGAAGCGGCCGCGCAGGCCTACTTCAAGAAGCCCGCGAAGGAGCTCAGCTCCTCCGAAGCCGCTCTGCTGGCCGGCCTGATCCAGGGGCCGAGCCGGTCCGAGAACGACGCCTACGCGCAGCGGCGGTGGAACTTCGTGATGGACCAGATGGTGGCGAACAACTGGCTGCCCGCCGCCGAACGCGCGGCCGCGACCTACCCGAAGCCGATCCCGAAGGCACAGGCGAAGGCCGACGACGCCGGAACGCTGAGCCTGCACATCCGCAACCGGGTGATCGACGAGCTCGAAGCCCGCGGTTACGACCAGGACAGGCTCCACCAGGGCGGCTTCAAGATCACCACGACGATCGATCCCAAGGCGCAGAAGATGGCCGAGGAGTCCGTCGCCGAGGGGATGAAGGGCCAGACCGACGAGAACATCCTGAACGCGCTGGTCGCGGTCGATCCCAAGACGGGCGGCGTGGTCGCCTACTGGGGCGGCCCGGACTGGACGAAGAACGAGCAGGGCCAGGACGTGCAGGCCCACGACTGGGCGAACGTCCCGCACAACCCGGGTTCGGCGTTCAAAGCCTTCGACCTCGCCGCCTGGCTCAAGATGGGCAAGGGGCTCGGCGAGACCTTCGACGGGTCCAACAACCGGAAGTTCGACGTCGGCGGCGGCAACTACCGCACGATCAAGAACGCGGGCGAGAGCGCCAACTGCGGCACCCAGTGCACGGTCGCCGAGGCGATGAAGGTCTCCGCGAACACCGTGTTCTACGACATGGTGATCAACAAGACGAAGGTCGACCCGGTGGCGAAGGCCGCGAAGGAAGCGGGCGTGGAGACGGCGGACGAGGGCGGGACTTCGATCCTCTACCCCGACATCAACATCGCGCTCGGCGGTGGTCGCACGGTGACCACCGCGGAGGACATGGCCGCCGGATTCGCCACGTTCGCCGGTGAAGGCGTCCGGCAGAAGCAGCACTTCGTCGCCAAACTGACCAACTCCCAGGACGAGGTCGAGTTCGACGAGACGGCTCCCAAGGGCACCCCCGCCTTCAGCGATGACGCAGACAAGAGCAAGCAGATCGCCGGCAACGTCACGGACGCGCTCGAGGAGGTCGTCCCGTACTCGAAGCTGAAGTGCCCGTCGGGTCACGATTGCGCCGGCAAGACCGGGACCCAGCAGTACGACTTCAAGGACAGCGACCCGGCGAGCTATCGCGACCGCAACGCGCAGACCTGGATGGTGGGCTACACACCGTCCATCTCGACCGCGGTGTGGGTCGGCGGCGACGGCAACAAGCCGCTGCACGACAAGAACAACAAGCCGATCTACGGCCGGACGATCGCCGGCCCGATCTGGGAAGACTTCATGTCCCGGTACCTGACCGGGAAGCCGGCGGAGAAGTTCGGCAAGGTCAAGCCCATCGGCAAGGACGCCCGCACGGTGGTGACGACCACGGCGCAGAAGCCGCCGGAGAAGTCGACTCCTCCGCCGGAGACGACCTCGTCGACTCCGCCGCCGCCCACCTCCACCGAGCCGACGGAGACGACGCCGACGAAACCCACCAAGCCGACGAAGCCGCCATGGTCTCGTCCGGGGCCGGGAACCTCCGATCCGTTGTTCCCGAACACCGGGGACCCCTGACCGGGCGAAAACGACTGAAGAAGGTGTGCCGACCGAGCCTGGCACACCTTCTTTTCGCCGTACCCGATGAACCTGAACGGATCTGACACGTCTTCTCCAGAAGGAGACCTGCGACCGCAGGACCGCGCTCACCACGGAAAGGTTCGGAGGACGTCCAAGTGAACGACGATCCCCACGGCGGATGGCCAGGTCAGGACCCTGACCCCGCACGTCGTCCGCAACGCCCGGCCGGACCGCCCCGTCGTCCCGCGGGCCCGCCTCCGGGCCACGGACAGCGACCGGGCGCCCACCAGCAAGGTCCCGGGCAAGCGCCGTGGCAACGGCAGCAGGGGCCGCCCCAGCAGCCGCCGCCGCGACGTTCGCAGCGACCACCGGTCGCGCCGCAGCACGAGCCGGACCTCATCACGCATCACGAGCACAACGGCACAGAGCACCGGTACGACGCCGACCGCGGCTACGAAGAGCCGTACGACGACGACCGGCCCGGCCAGGAGACCGACGAGGACGGCAAGCCCGTCCTCACCCCGGCGCAACGCAAGAAGCGCAAGTGGAGACGGATCCGGCGGGTGCTGCTCGCGCTGTTCTGCCTGTTCTTCGTCATCCCGGCGATCGCGTTCGTGATCACCTACTTCCTCGTCGACGTCCCGTCGCCGCAGGCCGTCGCGGCCACGCAGGGCCAGGCGGTGACCTACTACTACGCCGACAACACCGAGATGGGCAAGGACGTGCCCAAGGGCGGCAACCGGCAGATTTTGACGCCGGAGCAGATCCCGGACATCGTCAAGAAGGCCGTCATCGCCACCGAGGACGCCTCCTTCGAGACGAACTCCGGTTTCGACATCGGCGGCATCCTGCGCGCGATCTACAACCAGGTGACCGCGGGCAAGGGCGGTGGTTCGACCATCTCCCAGCAGTACATCAAGGTCGCCAGCGGGGATGACGAATCGTCGCTCTCCCGTAAATGGACCGAACTCGCCAAGTCCTTCAAAATGAACCAGACGTACGAGAAGAAGGACATCATCTCGGCGTACCTGAACATCATCTACTTCGGGCGTGGCGCATACGGGATCGAGTCGGCCGCGCAGGCGTTCTTCGGCAAGCCCGCCGGCGAGCTGAACGCGTCCGAGGCGGCGCTGCTCGCGGGGCTCATCCAGCAGCCCGGCCGCTCGGAGAACCCGAAGGTCGCGAACGACCGGTGGACCGTGGCGCTGAACCGCATGGTGCAGAACGGTTTCCTCTCCGCCGCGGATCGCGCGAACCTTCAGTTCCCGACGCCGATCCCGCAAGAGGACAAGCAGCAGGCCGGGGTGGTCAACCCGTTCATCCGCGACAAGGTCAAGGAAGAACTGGCCGCGAACGGCATCACCGCCGACGTCTATTACCGGGGCGGTTACAAGGTCTACACGACCATCGACCCGAAGGCGCAGGCCGCGGCCGAGCAGGCGGTGGCCGACGGGATGAAGGGCCAGACCGACGAGAACCTGCTCAACGCGCTCGTCGCGATCGACCCCAAGACCGGGGGCGTGAAGGCGTACTACGGCGGCCCTTCCATCGTGAAGGGGCCCGACGGCAAGGATCAAAAGGGCCGGGACTGGGCGAACACGCCACAGAACCCCGGCTCGTCGATGAAGCCGTTCGACCTCACCGCGTACCTGCAGCTCGGCAAGGGCGGCATCAACTCGACGTTCGACGGATCCAACAACCGGCAGTTCGGGAAGCAGACGATCCGGAACGCCGGTCCCGGCAGTTCCTGTTCGGCACAGTGCACGGTGTCCGAGGCGATGCAGCGCTCGGCGAACACTGTGTTCTACGACATGGTCGTGAACGTGACCAAGCCGGGCCCGGTGGCGCAGGCCGCCAAGGACGCCGGGGTCAAACCCGCGCCCGACGGCGCCTCCGAACTGTTCGCCGACAACAACATCGCGCTCGGCGGTGGCAAGACGGCCGTCAGCCCGGAGGACATGGCCGCCGCGTACGCGACTTTCGCGGGCGATGGCCAGCGACGGGACAGGCACTTCGTCGCCAAGGTGACCAACTCGCAGGACGAAGCCGCGTACTCCGCTCCGGAAGAGGCGAAGCCCGCGTTCTCCGACGACGCCGACAAGAGCAAGCAGATCGCCGGCAACGTCACCGAGTCGCTCAAGGGGGTCATCCCGTTCTCGAAGCTCAAGTGCCCCAATGGCCACGAGTGCGCGGGCAAGACCGGGACCCAGCAGCACACCTACCGTCCGGGCGAGCCCGCGTCGGCGAAGGACTCGAACTCGCAGACCTGGATGGTCGGCTACACGCCGTCGATCTCGGCCGCGGTCTGGGTCGGCGGCGACGGTGACAAGCCGCTGAAGGGCAAGAACGGCAAGGCGATCTTCGGTTCGACGATCGCCGGGCCGATCTGGCAGAAGTTCATTTCCCTGTACCTGAACGGGAAGCCGGGCGAGCGCTTCGACAAGGTCAAGATCATCGGCGGGGACGACAACCCCAACAACGTCCCATCGACGCAAGCCCCGCCGGACGAAAACGAGGACCCGGGCGGCGAGACCGGTACTCCGTCGACCGGCCCGTCGACAGGGTCGTCTTCGCGGAACGAGGAACCGCCGTCCAGCTCGCGGAACCCACCGTCGTCCAGTGAGAACAACGGCGAAGAGAGCGGTGGCAACGGTCCCGGCCGTGGCGGCGGCAGAGGCGACAACGGATAGCTAGAGGGTGACGACGCGCTTTTCGGCACCGGAAAGGTGAGCGGCCTCGATGACCCGGAGCGCCTCCACGGCGGAGACGGGATCGACCGGGAAGCTGCCCTTGCCGAGAAGCGCGTCGCGCACCTGGGCGTAGAAGTCCTCGTAACGGCCGACCTCGGTGGGCACGGTCTCGACGTCGTCGTTCACGCCGAGCCGACCGGCGTCCGATGCCGGTTCCACGCCCCAGCCGGGATCGCCGGGCCGCAGCCCGTCCTTGATCTGCGGCTCTTGGACGTCGAGGCCGTACTTCGTGAACGTCGCCTTGTCGCCGAGCACGCGGAACCGCGGGTTCCGGGTTCCCGCGAGCGCCGACGCCCACAGGTGCGAGCGCACACCGTTGGTGTGGTGAAGGGCGACGAAGACGTCGTCGTCGACCGACACTCCGGCACGCCGCTTGTCGACCTCCGCGTAGACCTCGGCGACCGGTCCGAACAGCTGCAACGCCTGGTCGACGATATGCGCGCCGAGGTCGTAGAGCAGCCCGCCCGCCTCGGCGGGGTCACCGAACTCCCGCCAGTTGTCCCGCGGTTCCGGCACCCATCGGTCGTAGCGTGATTCGAAGCGGAAGACGGCGCCGAGGCGGCCGGCGTCGATGAGCTTTCGCACGGTGAGGAAGTCCGAGTCGAACCGGCGGTTCTGGAACACCGTCAAGCCGACGCCCTTGGCCTTCGCGGCTTCGACGACCTTCGCCGCTTCGGCCGCCGTCGGCGCGAAGGGCTTGTCGACGACGACTGGCAGCCCTGCTTCGATCGCCTGGAGTGCGAGCGGGCCGTGCGTGCGGTTCGGCGTGCTGACCACGACCAGATCCAGTTCACCGGCCTTCGCGAACAACGCGTCCGCGTCCGGCAGCACCTCCGCGTCCGGATAGTCGGCGCCTGCCTGCTCGACCCGTTCCGGATTCGAGGTGACGATCGCGGCCGGGGTCAGCCCCGGCGTCGCGTTGATCAGCGGGGCGTGGAAGACGCGCCCGCCGATGCCGTATCCGAAGATCCCCACTCGCAAGTCAGCCATGACACTATTAAACAACAGTGTTGCGTAATCGGCCACTCGTGGCAGGATGCGCGCTATGCCGGAGACCGGGGTCAATCTGCGCGGCCTGCGCCAGCACAACCGCGCGCTGCTGCTCACGCACATCCTGCGCGCGGGCGGCCTCAGCCGCGTCGAACTCGCCGAACGCACCCGCCTCACCCAGCAGGCCGTCTCGAAGATCGTCCCCGAACTGCTCGACGCCGGCCTGCTCGACGAGGAGCGCCAACCCGCCTCCGGGGTCGGCAAGCCGCGCACGCTGCTGCGTGTCCGCGCGGACGCCCGGCACGCGCTCGGCGCCCAGCTCGACCGCGACTCCTTCCGAGTGCTCAGGACCGACCTGACCGGGAAGATCATCGCGTCGGAGGGTGGCGGGCTGCCGCCGGGATTCAGCCCTGACCAGGCCGTTTCCGCACTCGCCGAAGCGACCGAAACGCTGCTTGACGGCGTCGAGCGCGAACGCGTGCTCGGCCTCGGTGTCGGCGCCGTCGGACCGCTAGACCACCGCGAAGGTGTCGTCCGGGACGCCACGAACATGCCGGGCTGGCACCACGTCCCCCTGCGCGACCTGCTCGCGAAACGCACCGGAGTGCCCGTGCGGCTCGACAAGAACACCAACGCCGCCGCGTTCGCCCAGCACTGGCCCGAGGGCGACCGAACCGCGACCGCCGTCGTGCTCGTCGGCACCGGGATCGGCGTCGGCCTGCTGATCGACGGCAAGCTGTACCGCGGACCCCGGACCAACGCCGGCGAGTTCGGGCACACGACACTCGCCTTCGACGGGCCGCGCTGCGCTTGCGGACGCCGCGGCTGCGTCGAGGTGCTGCACAACGCGGCCGCGACCACGGAGGAGGCGGCGGGCCTGCTGGGGACCGGGCTCGCCGACCTCGTCCAGATCCTCGACCTCGAACGCGTGGTCCTGACCGGCCGCGCGGTCCGCGCCGAGCCGGAGAGCTACCGCGACACCGTCGCCGCGCGGCTGCGAGAACTGCTGCCTTTGCCGCACTGGCAACGGATCCAGGTCGATCTCGACGAGATGGGCGACGACGTCGTCGCGTTCGGGGCGGCGGCCGAGGTGCTGGCCGGGTTCTACGACAGCGGCGACATCACCGGATGGTCACCCGGTTAGGCGCTAACATCCGCCACGTGTCCGACCAGACGACCCCGCCGGAGCCCGAGGCCCCGCTCTCCCTCACCCCGGGCGAACGGGTCATCCCGAGCTGGAACGAACCGCTCGTGGCCACGGCCACCCGGCCGATCGGTGGGCCGCTCGGCGAGCACGCTGCCGTAGGACGGCACTGGTTCTGGTCACCGCAGCGAGTCGGGCTGCTGCTGGCCTGCCTCGCGCTGCTGCTGTCGTGGTTCGGCAAGGCGTCCTGCATCCAGCAGTACACCGACGACTCCGGGATGAACCAGCTCGACTGGCGGGCGGGCCGCCCGTTCGTCGCGATGTGCTACTCGGACATCATCCCGCTCTACAGTTCCGAGCGGCTGAACAATCCGGACACCTTCCCGTACGTGACTTCGTGGACCGAGAACGCGGGCACGGTGAAGGAGACCACGCGGTACATGGAGTACCCGGTCGCGACCGGGCTGTTCCAGTGGATCAACGCGAAGCTCACCGAAGCGTGGCTTTCGGTCGCGGAATCGGGCTGGCTGCCCGGCGCGCTCCCGGTCGCCGTCTACTTCAACATCTCCGCGCTCTGGCTCGCGCTGGCCTGGCTGGTGACGGTGTGGGCGACCGGCCGGTCGTTGAAACGCCGCCCGTGGGACGCCGCCCTGGTGGCGATCTCGCCGCTGGTGCTGGTGCACACGTTCACCAACTTCGACGCGATCGCGACCGCGTTCACCGCGACCGCGCTGCTCGCCTGGGCCCGGCGGCGGCCGGAGGTCGCGGGTTTCCTGCTGGGCCTCGGCGCGGCGGCGAAGCTGTATCCGCTGCTTCTGCTCATCCCGCTGTTCTTCCTGTGCCTGCGCGCGGGCAAGGTCAAACAGTGGGCGCTCACCGCCGGGCTCGCCGCGGTGACGTTCGTGGTGGTCAACGTCCCGTTCGCGCTCGCCGCACCCACCGGCTGGTGGGAGTTCTTCCGGCTCAACACCGTGCGTCCGATGGATCCGGATTCGCTCTACAACGTGATCTCCCACCTGTCCGGGTGGACCGGTTTCGACGGCAAGCTCGCCACCGGCGAAACGCCGGTCGTGCTCAACACCGTCGTCGCGCTGTTGTTCCTCGCCGCTTGCGTCGGCATCGGGTACATCGCGCTGAAGGCGCCGCGACGGCCGCGGCTCGGCCAGCTCGCCTTCCTCGTGGTGGCCGCGTTCCTGCTGACCAACAAGGTGTGGAGCCCGCAGTACTCGCTGTGGCTGGTGCCCTTGGCGGTGCTCGCGATCCCGCGCTGGCGGTTGCTGCTCGGCTGGATGCTCATCGACGCGCTGGTCTGGGCGCCGCGGATGATGTACTACCTCGGCGTCGACAACAAGGGGCTGCCCGAGGACTGGTTCCTCGGCACCGTCGTGGTCCGCGACCTCGCGGTGATCGGCCTGTGTGCGCTGGTGATCCGCGAGATCTACCGGCCACGCACAGACCTCGTCCGCCTCGCCGGGGACGACGATCCGGTGGGTGGCTTCCTCGACGGCGCGCCGGACGCTAAGCGCGTTTCAACACCTCAGGCCCAGGGCGCTCCAGCCTGAGCCGCTTGCCGAAGTCCTCCGCGCCGAAGTCCTCGATCTGGACGACGACCTCGTCAGGCGAGGTCTCGACCAGGCGGCAGGCGAACCAGTCGTCACCGTGTTTGACCGACCAGCGGTCGGCGAGGACGGCCAGCCCTTCCGCCTCCAGCAACGCGACGGAGTCGTCGAAGGCGGCCGGTCCGCCGAGCGGGTAGCCGAAAACGGTCAGTGCCTGCCAACGCGCGGCAGCAGCGTCCCGGGCGGGGACGACGTAGCCGACGTGCTCGCCGTCCTCCGCCCGGTACACGGTTCGATGCTTGCTCATGCCGATCAGGTTCGACCCTCCCGCGGCGTGAGGGTCAAGCCGATTCAGCGCACGGTGTAGCCGCCCTCACTGGTCCGAAAGAACGGAACCGGTCCGGTGCAGGGCAGGACGTCCTGCTCGATCGAGCCGTAAGCCCAGCTCCAGCCGATCCAGTCGTGACCGCGCGGTTCGTCACGTACCGAGAAGCCGACTCGGCGGCCGACGACGTTCACCGGGAGCCCGGGAATGTCCGCGCGTTCGATCACGCCGGTCACCATGGCGAGCTCACCGGCGCGCGCGACGCAGTCGACCCGGCCGTCGAAGTCGGCCACGAGCTTCCCCGCCACGGACAAGTGATTCACGTGGAACCGGCCAGAGGACTTCCCAGGCTCGCCGAAAGCCGCGAAGTCGAACCGAACGGGCTCGCCCTCGTAACCGGGGAAGGTCAGCGGGCCTCCCGCCGAGCCCACGACGACCGACCCGGACGGCGAAGCCGCCGTCGCCTGCGTCGCCCCCGACGTTCCCGCGACGACGGCCAGCACCGCGACCGCGGCGATCTTCGACTTGATGTTCATGGCTTCCCCTCCGATACCGGGTGTTTCCCGGTCGAGGTCGAGCCTCGCGGTATCCGCGCGGACGGACTTCCCGCTCGAGAGGGAACGAACTCCCACCTGGGTAGCCTGCGCGCATGGCCTTCCACCTGGCGCACGGCACAGTCGTGTACCGCACCACGACGCTGCACGGATACTCCGCGATCGTCATGGTCGAGCGTTACGCGCGGGGCCGGTGGGAGCTGGCGGCGGAGCTGCCACGCGACACCGAGGAGATCACCGACATCACCGCGCGGGAGAAGCTGGGTGAGGCCGTCGACGAGCCCAGCGCGTTCGCCGGCGCACCGGACGAAAGCGGCGCCGGTGGATTGCACGCGCGGCTGGCTCAGCTCGATTCGATGATCGACACCACGGTGGCCTGGCTGCGGACGAGCGCTGTCGGCACCGACACCGAACTGGCGTGGGCGCGCTACCAGTCGTCGGATCACGACTACGAACTCGACACCAGGGAAGCCTTGCGCGACGCCGCCTCGCTCGTCTCGCAGATGGTCAGGCACCGCGACACCCTCGCGGCGCGCGCCGAGACGCGGCGCCGGAAGCGCGAGGAAGAGAACGCCGACTGACGCGATCAGTCCTCTAAATGCGGTGGGGCGTCACCGCCGTGAACGCATTCAGAGGACTAATTGCGCGGGGTGGGGTCAGGCGGAGGCGACGCGTTCGCGGACGTAGGCGATGTCCGCGGCCTGGCCGCCGGCCGGGGTCTCGACGACCACCGGGGCGCCCGCCTCGGCCGCGACCGCGGCCAGCACCTCGGGGTCGATCGTGCCGTCGCCACCGACGACGTTGGCGTGCCGGTCACGGGTGGAGCCGAATTCGTCGCGCGAGTTGTTGAGGTGCACCAGGTCGATCCGGCCGGTGATGGCCTTGACCTTCTTGACCGCCTCGGTCAGGTCCCAGCCCGCCGCGTACGCGTGGCAGGTGTCGAAACAGAAACCCGCGCCGAATTCCCCGACCTTGTCCCAGAGCCGGGCGATCGTGTCGAGATCCCGGGTCATCGCGTTGTCGCCGCCCGCGGTGTTCTCGATCAGGATCGGCACGGCGAAGCCGCCCTTCTCCTGTTCACGCTCGAAGAGCTTGCGCCAGTTGACGAGGCCTTCTTCGACGTCTTCCGCGGAACCGACGTGGCCGCCGTGCACGACAAGCCCCTTCGCGCCGATCTCGGCCGCGCCGTTCGCGTGCTGCGTGACGTTCTTCCGCGAGGGGATGCGGATGCGGTTGTTCATCGACGCCACGTTGATCAAATACGGCGAATGGATGTACACCTCGACCGGCGACTCTTTGATCGCTTCGCCGTGCGGGTGGGGTTTCGGAGCCTTCCAGCCCTGCGGGTCCGAAAGGAAGAACTGGAGGACCTCGGCGTCGCGTTCGGCGACTGCGGATAGGGGGTCGTCGTCGCGGACATGGGCACCGATTTTCATGCCAGCAAAATACTCTGGGCGAATTCTTTCCCGGCGCGCCCCGGGCCGTCACGCTCGTGGGGTAGCGTGAACGCGTTCTGTGAAAACCGCGTTGGGTCTTGAGGGGCGGAGGACGAACTCGATGGGGAAGACTGCCGGGCGGATCACGGTTTGGGGATTCGCACTCTCGGTGTCGGCCGGGCTCGCGTTCCCGACGATCGCGATGGCCGCGGAGGGACCGAATCCGACCCTTTCCGGCGACTGCGCCACCACGCTGCAGAACGGACAGTCCGGCAACGGCCTCGTGCTCGACGCGGGCGCTCCGCTGAACTCGCCCGAGGCGTTGACCGTCGGGCTCGATTCGAAGGCCAAGACCGCCAAGGGCCGCAAGCCGCTGCTCTCGCTGCCGGTCGGCGACATCGTGAAGGCGACCGGCCTCACCGACAACGCGGTCGGCGACCTCGCCGCGAAGGGGGTCTGCCCCCCTGTGCAGGGCACCGTCAACGCGGTCGGCAACCTGACACAGAACGTGGCCCCCGACCTTCCGGATCTTCCGAGTCCGGACCCGGAAGATCCCCCCAAGGATCCCAAGCCGCCGCAGCAGCCCCAACCCCAACCCCAGCCCCAACCCCAGCCGCAGCCCCCGAAGCCGGCGCCGGGCCAGCCCGGCGGTCCGGGTAGCGAACTCCCGATCGAAACCGGTCCGGGTTCCTCCACCGGCATCAGTGGCGACTCGATCTCCGGCGTGATCAGCAACGCCGCGCTGCTTCCCGGCAACTTCGTCCAGGCGCCGGTGATCACCGAGATCATCCCCGGCGAGGTGCCGCCGCCCACCGTCGACGAGAAGGACACCGGCAGCGCGCAGGCCATCCAGGCGCCGGTCGCCCCGGCCAAGCTGCCGCTGCTGCTCGCGGTGCTGGCGCTGGCCGTCGTCGCCGCGGCCCTCGTCCGTGCCTGGTTGCGGGGCAAGCCCGCCTGATCTCACCCTCGGTGACGCCCACTTCCACTCGAATGCCTCATCTCTTCGGGTGAGCGGGCGTTACTCGTCTCCCTTAGCGTCGTTGTGCAGGTAGGTGAACCCGACGACGGAGGAGTCGAAGGCATGCGCGAACGGACACGGAGGGCGACGGCCCTGGGTGCTTCGGCCTTCATTCTCGCGGGCTCGGCCGCCCTCGCCATGCCGGGTACGGCCGCCGCCGCCGAGACCAAGACCGCCGCCTGCGGTGGATCGGTGACCGCGAAGACCGGTGACACGATCCTCGGCAAGACGCCACTGCTCGGCATTCCGCTCAACCTCGGCCAGGCCGGTCCGGTCTCCGGCGTGCTCACCGGCACGATCAACGCTCTGCTCGGCACGGTCTGCAAGGTGACGGTGACCGTGGTGAACACGGTGGTCGCGCCGGTCCCGGTCGTCGGCGAGCCCGCCGCGGAGGCACTGAACGGCGCCGTCACGGGCACCACCCAGGCGCTGACCGGCGGCGGCCAGAAGGCTCCCGGCGCCCAGCCCGCTCCCGGGAAACCGGCCCCCGGCACCGGCGCCCCGCAGCAGGGCGGCTCCGGCGGCACTCCGGCGCAGGGCGGCAGTCCGGCGAGCGGCCCCGGTATCCCGGCCGCGAACAGCCCGCTGCTGCCCGGCACCTTCACGCCGAATTTCGGCGGCCTGCCCTGGGGCATCAGCACGGGCTACGCCCCGATGCGCGACTACAGCTCCATCCCGATGGCGACAGCCGGGCTCTTCAGCCCTTCGCCCGGGCTGCGCTACGGCAGCCAGATCCCCGGTTACGCGCCGCAGTTCGGCATCGCGGCCGAAGGCGAGAACGGCACCGCGAACCCGGATGTCCACACCGCGGGACAAGCCGAAGCGCTACCGAACGTGAGCGACGGCTTCACTCAGGACGGGAAACTTCCGCTGCTGCTCGCCGTTTTGGCACTCTCCGGAGTCAGCGCGGGGCTGGTCCGGACCTGGGTACTCCGCCGAATGGCCGCTTCACGTTAGTCCTACCGCCTAGTATCTTTCTGCTCACTCTCTCGTTATCCCCGGTGGCTGTGCTTTTTTCGCTGACGAAAACCTGATGCACCGCCACACGCCCCCACCGACCCCGGAGGATCGCGCTCGTGCGGAAGACCACCATCTGGCAGACCACCCGCAAGGCGCTCACCGTCTCCGCACTAGCGGCCATGGTCACCGGCGGCGCGTTACTGGCGGGCGGCACCGCCTCGGCCGCGACCACGCTGGCGAACGCGTGCGGCGGCACCGTCAACGGCGGGATCGGCGACACCGTCGCGATCACCGGCTCCTCGGTCAAGGAACTGGTGCGCGCCGGCGCGAGGGAAGCGGGCACGCTGGCCCTCTACGACGTCGCCGCGAACGACATCGCCAAGGTCAACACCATCTCCGTCGGCACGATCCCGAACGCCGCGGGCGGCTCGGTCCAGGGTGAGGCCATCGGCGCGGCCGTGCGGCAGGCGGTCAAGAACACCAAGTCCTGGGGCCTCGGGCTCGACCCCGAGAAGACCCTCGACTCCATCAAGCACAAGGTCGCCGGAAGCTGCGGCCTGACCACGGTCGCCACGAACTACGTCGCGCCCGCGCTGCCGACCCCGGGCACCACCGGCCCGCAGCAGGGCGGCACCGGCGGCGGCACCCACGCGCTGCCGTCCACCCCGAACCTGCTCCCCGGCGGCAGCAACAACGGCACCGGTCACGCCCCGCCGCGCGACTACGGCAACCTGCCGGTCGCGCAGCCGGGTGTCGCGGTGGCGCCGGGCGTGCGCTACCCGGCCAACAGCCCGCTCCCCGGCGAGGGCGCCCCGCAGTACGGCCTTCCCGGCGAGGGCCAGGCCGGGCAGGGTCCGGACGTCCGCAACGCGGGCAACGCCGAAGCGCTCGCGACCGACGGCATGCCCGGCGACGTCCAGCTGCCGATGCTGCTCGCGGTGCTCGTGCTCGCCGGCGTGACCGCCGCGCTGGTCCGTACCTGGGTCCTCCGCCGCGTCTCCTGACGCCCGTTCGGGACCGGTGTGAAGCCGCCAGGTACGCTTACCTGGACAAACCCTCCTGCCACGGACAGTCCGTGGCCGCGAGCCCATAGGAGGTGAGTGGTTGTGTCACGCCATTACGAGGTAATGGTCATCCTGGACCCCACGCTCGATGAGCGTACGGTCGCACCGACCCTGGACACCTTCCTCAACGTCATCCGCACTTCGGGCGGAAGCGTGGAGAAGGTCGACGTCTGGGGACGCCGCCGTCTGTCGTACGAGATCAAGAAGCACGCCGAGGGCATCTACGCGCTCCTCGACCTGAACTCGACGTCGGAAGCGGTCAAGGAGCTGGACCGTCAGCTCTCGCTCCAGGAGACCGTGCTCCGCACCAAGGTCATGCGCCGCGAGATCAAGCCGGCCAAGCCCGTCGCCGCCAAGGCCTGAGCCGAAGGACTTTTCCGATGGCTGGAGACACCGTCATCACGGTGATCGGCAATCTCACGTCCGACCCGGAGCTTCGCTTCACCCCTTCCGGTGCGGCGGTCGCGAACTTCACCGTCGCGTCCACCCCGCGCACGCTGGACCGCCAGTCCGGTGAGTGGAAGGACGGCGAGGCCCTGTTCCTGCGCTGCAACATCTGGCGTCAGGCGGCCGAGAACGTCGCCGAGTCGCTGACCCGTGGCGCGCGAGTCGTCGTGCAGGGGCGCCTCAAGCAGCGGTCTTTCGAGACCAAAGAAGGCGAGAAGCGCACTGTCGTCGAGCTCGAGGTCGATGAGATCGGTCCCTCGCTGCGCTACGCCACCGCCAAGGTGAACAAGGTCAGCCGTGGCACCGGTGGCGGTGGCGGCGGCTTCGGTGGTGGCGGCGGCGGAGGCCAGAGCGGCCCGCCCGCCGACGACCCGTGGGGTTCCGCTCCGCCCGCCGGCGGTGCCGGTGGTGGCGGTGGCTTCTCCGACGAGCCGCCCTTCTGATCCGAAGTCGCAGCAGGCGTCCACCGCGGGCGAAAGCTCCGCGAGACGCCTAGAGACAACCACTACGTAGAAATCCAGGAGTAGCACCGTGGCCAAGCCACCCATCCGCAAGCCCAAGAAGAAGGTCTGCGTGTTCTGCAAGGCCGAGAAGAAGGGCCGCCCGGAGAACATCGACTACAAGGACACCAACCTGCTGCGGAAGTACATCTCCGACCGCGGCAAGATCCGTGCCCGCCGGGTGACCGGCAACTGCAGCCAGCACCAGCGTGACATCGCCATCGCGGTCAAGAACTCCCGCGAAATGGCGCTGCTGCCCTACACCTCGACCGCACGCTAAGGAGGCACGTCAATGGCGAAGATCATTCTCACCACCGACGTCGCCAACCTCGGTGGACCCGGCGACATCGTCGAGGTCAAGGACGGCTACGCGCGCAACTTCCTCCTCCCGCGCGGCTACGCGATCGTGGCCACCAAGGGTGCGGAGAAGAACGTGCGCACGATCAAGCGGGCGCAGGAGAGCCGTCGCATCCGCGACCTCGACCACGCCAAGGAGATCAAGGCGACCCTGGAGGGCCTCGGCGCCGTCCAGCTGACCGGCAAGGCGGCCGAGGGCTCGAAGAAGCTCTTCGGTTCGATCACCACCGCCGAGATCGTGGACGCGATCAAGGCCGCCGGCGGCCCGCTGCTCGACAAGCGCGTCATCGAGCTGAAGGACCACATCAAGACCGTGGGCAAGCACTCGGTCGGCGCCCGCCTGCACCCCGACGTCCGCGTCGACGTGCGACTCGAGGTCAAGGCGAAGTAACACCGCTTCGGCACAGGGCGGGGTTTCTCCTTCACGGAGATACCCCGCCCTTCGCTTTGCCACGGAACCCCACTCGGCCGGGGCACGTCCTAGGATTGACTCGACGTCGAGGCACGGGGACGCAAAAGGGGATCTGGGAGCAATGGCTTACGACAGCAACGCCGAGCAGAACCGGCAGGAGAAGGTCACGGTGTCCGCGCCGGCCAACCCGGACAAGCCGGCGTCGACGTCCGGTGGGGGTGGCGGCGGCTTCACCTTCGACAAGGACAAGATCGACGGCATCATCAAGAAGTGGACGGACCTGCAGGTCGAGCTCAAGAAGGACTTCCGCGACGCGAACCTGATGGCGAACGTCAAGGCGCCGGGCAAGGAGTTCGCGAGCGGCGACTGGGAGAAGCTGGCCAACCCCTCCGGCAAGGCGTTCCTGGAGCAGAACCAGAAGATGCAGGACTACGTCCAGAACTACATCGACCAGCTGACGGCCGCGAAGCAGAAGATCGCCACGAACGAGGCCGAAACGCAGGCTTCGCTCAACAAGCACAAGGCCCTGTGATGCGCCGTTCCCTCGTCTTCGTTTTCGCCGCCGCCGCGCTGGTCGCGGGCTGTTCGGGCACCAAGACCGGCACGGCGTCCTCCGAGCCGTCGTACACGACCGGTGCCCCGAGCGCGTCGAGCGGCTCGTCCGGCTCCGCGCCCAAGGTGTCGAGCCCGTTGAAGACGTCGTCGATCGAGAGCAACGCGTGCTCCGCCTTGTCTCCGGCGAAGCGGTCCGAGCTCGGCCTCAGTGACGGCGAGCAGGGGACCACGAGCGTCGGCCCCGGCTGCTCGCTGTTCGCGGTGGACGACCGGCTGAACCAGATCGACATCAGCCCGGTGCTCGCGAACAAGAACGGCCTCAGCGACGTCTACGACACGAAGGCCAACGACGAATACTTCGAGCCGACCGAGATCGCCGGCTACCCGGCGGTGTACGCCGCCGCGCTCGACGGCCGCAAGAGCGGCAAATGCGGTCTGTTCGTCGGCGTGACCGACCAGCTGGCCGTGAACATCCTGGTGCAGTACGACCACGGGGCGGGCGCGAGCGATCCGTGCCCGGTGGCGCGCAAAGTGGGGGAAGCGATGATCGAGACGTTGAAGGAGGGCTGAGGCGTGTTCCTGCTGCCGATCATCGCCGGGTACTCGGCCTACAACCTGGCGACGACGAAATCCGGCGACTTCGAAGCGTCGGGCGGCGATCGCAAGATCGATTGCTACAACATCTGGGAGAAGATCGTCACCGGCCCGGGTACCGGGTCGATCCAGGAGGGACAGGCCGCGGCGACCCGGCTCAAGGCCGGTTACCAGGAAAGGCTGACCACCATCGACAACCTGTCGAAGGAGATGGACGCCGCCTGGACGGGTAAGAGCGCCGAAGCCGCGCAGGAGTCCGGCGCGCATCCGCTGCGGGTCTGGATGGAAGACTCCGGCAAGAAGCTGACGGACTCCGACAAGTACCTCGGCGAACAGAACACCGCGTTCACCACGGTGAAGGCGAAGGTCCAGCCGGTACCGAAGGATCCGCCGAAGAACAACCTGCTCAACTCGATCACGCCGTGGACGACCGACACCGACCGCGCGATCCGGGACTACAACCAAAAGGGTCAAGCGAACGTCGACGCGTTCAACGAGTACTTCAAGGCCAGTTCCGAGAACGGCAAGAAGCTGCCCACCTACAGCAAGATGGAGGGGCAGAACACGAACGTCGACGTCAACGGCGGCGGCGGAAACGGCAAGGACAAGGACGGCAACGGGAACGGGCAGGGCGACCGGAACGGGCACAACGGCATGCCGGGCATCTCGACGCCGCCCGGGTCGATGCCGCCCGGTGGGCTGCCGCCCGGCGGGATGCCGAGCATTCCCGGTTCGAACATGCCGGGTATCGGCACGCCGGGTTCGAATCTGCCCGGATCGAACCTTCCCGGAAGCAACCTGCCGGGGTCGAACATCCCCGGCTCGAACCTGCCGGGTTCCAACCTGCCCGGCGGGCAGTACAACCCGAACATCCCCGGCAGCAACTACAAGCCGCCGTCCTGGGACGACGGGACGAACGCCTCCGGCTTCACCCCGCCGAAGATCCCCGGTGCCGGCGGCTTCGGCCCGAGTGGCGGTGGTGGTGGTGGCGCCGGCTTCGGCGGCACCGACATCCCCGGCGCGGGCGGCTTCGGTCCGGACGGCGGCTTCGGCCCCGGATTCGGTCCCGGTGGCGGGAGCGGCGCGGCCCTGCCCGGCAACGCGGGTGCGATGGGCGGTGCCGGTGTGGGCGGTGGCGCGGCGGGTGCAGGCGCCGGAGCGGGTCGCGGCGCGGGCGGCATGATGGGTGGCGGCATGGGCGGCATGGGTGCCGGTGGCGCCAAGGGGAAGGGTGCCGAGGACGAGGAGCGCAGCTCCAAGTACCTCGTCGGCGACGACCCCAACGACATCTTCGGCACCGACGAACTCACCGCACCGCCGGTGATCGGGGAGTAATACGTACTCCCGCGCCGGGCGCGTGCCAAAATTGGCGCCGCGCCCGGCTTGTCTTGTTCCGGGCTGAACGAACATGAACGACTAGGGGGCAGTTCCGGTGCTGGACAAGCAGGTCACGATCACGACCGGCACCCTCATCACGCTGATCCGCCGCCGAGGCGGCGAACCGCACACGATCCTGTCGGAAACACCGACCTGGTACAGCGAGGACGCGCAGCGGACCGAGGACGAACGGGCCAACGAGGAACTGGCGAGCCAGGGCCTCTTCGGCGCCAGGGGATTGCACCCCGGATTCAAGGCGACGCTCGAAGCCATCGCCAGGCCGTCCCTGGAGTACTACGGCTGGGTCGACGGCGGATTCGAGGGCAAGGCGCTGAGCTTCACCCTGCTGGCGGGCAGCAGTGGCGGGGAGGGGTTCGTACTCGCCCGGCACAGCGAACACGACGGCATCGCGCTCGCTTCGGTGCGGCCCGAGGAGCTGCTCACCGAGTTCCTCGACCAGATCCCGAAGCTCGCGCCGGGACGCGGACGCCCGATCGCCGTCCCGAAGAGCGAGATCGAAGCGCCGCGTTCGTCGTCGACGGCGCAGGACGAGGGCTTCGAGGTGCTTCGCAGCGGACGGCAGAGCGCCGGCAGCCAGGAGGCCGACGAGCTTCGCCGCATCCTCGCGCTACGCCGATTGGGCAGCGGCAGCCTTTATGTCGCCGCTCGCGGCCGGAGCGGCGCGCGGCAGCGGATCGAACGCCCGGTGAACTACATCGATACGTCCGAGGGCCGGTGGCTGACCGAAGAGGTACCGGGGAGTGGCGAGCCGAGGATCGCCTTCACACCCGCCGACCAGCAGATTCTCGGAGAACGACTACGGAGCGCACAGGGCAGGTTGTTCGCGTCCTGAGGCACATGCCGGTCCGCCCCGCGGGTGGGCCCTCTACCGTGCGTAGCATTCATCCACAGGGCACCCCTGTGCGCTGCCGTGCGACACGCCGAACGACGGGTTTTGCCCGACACGCCGGACGGATTTGAATAAAGTTCTCCACAGTATGTACACAGGCTCTGACCAGCGGTTTTGTCAGACCCTTCCACCGTTGCCCACAAGTTGTACACAGGCTTTGGGTCACCTGTGAAGGGATGCCCGCAGTCATCCCCAGGTTGTCCACAGGGCGGTCCCCAGGCGAAATTGCGCTGGTCCTTTCGGGGGGCCTACCGTGCCCGCCGGGCCAGTACGCAGTGTTGCTGCCGACGGGTCCGAAGATGAACGCAGGGGAGCTCGGGGAGCCGCGGGAGGGCGGACGGCGAGCACAGGGGACCGACCGGGGAAATTCTGGCATAATCGAACGCGTGTTCGATGCCTGAGGAGGTGGCAGCAGCGGTGGCGCTGACCGACGACCGCAATCCGATGTACGCGGAGTCCGACCCGGGTCCCAGCGACCCCGGGCCGCGTGGCGGTGAATACGACCGCCAGCCGCCGCAGGACATCGCGGCCGAGCAGTCCGTGCTCGGCGGCATGCTGCTGTCGAAGGACGCCGTCGCCGACGTCATCGAAGCCCTCGGCCCCGACGATTTCTACCGGCCCGCGCACCAGGCGATCTACGACGTCATCCTCGACCTCTACGGACGCGGCGAACCCGCGGACCCGATCACCGTCTCCGCCGAGCTGGAACGCCGTGGCGAACTCGGCCGCGTCGGCGGCGCCCCGTACCTGCACACCCTGATCGCGACGGTGCCGACGGCGGCGAACGCCGGGTACTACGCGGAGATCGTCTCGGAGAAGGCGGTGCTGCGGCGCCTGGTCGAGGCGGGCACGCGGATCGTGCAGTACGGCTACGGCGCGGCCGCGGCCGACGGCGCGAACATCGACGAGGTCGTCGACCGCGCGCAGGCCGCGATCTACGACGTCACCGAGCGGCGCACCAGCGAGGACTACGTCGCGCTGGAAGAACTGCTCCAGCCGACCATGGACGAGATCGACGCGATCGCGTCGCGCGGCGGGCAGTCGCAGGGCATCCCGACCGGCTTCGCCGACTTCGACGATCTGACCAACGGGCTGCACCCAGGACAGATGATCATCGTCGCCGCGCGGCCCGGTGTCGGGAAATCGACGCTAGGACTGGATTTCGCCCGCTCGGCGTCCATCAAGCACGGTCTGACCAGCGTCATCTTCTCCCTGGAAATGAGCAGGACCGAGATCGTCATGCGCATGCTCTCGGCCGAGGCCCGGATCCGGCTGGCGGATATGCGCGGTGGCAAGATGTCCGACGACGACTGGACGCGGCTCGCGCGCCGGATGAGCGAGGTCTCCGAGGCGCCGCTGTTCGTCGACGACTCACCGAACATGACGATGATGGAGATCCGCGCGAAGGCCCGGCGGCTCAAGCAGCGCAACGACCTCAAACTCGTCGTCCTCGACTATCTGCAGCTGATGACCTCGGGCAAACGCGTCGAGTCCCGGCAGCAGGAGGTCTCGGAGTTCTCACGGCAGATGAAGCTGCTCGCGAAGGAGATCGAGGTCCCGGTGATCGCGATCAGTCAGCTGAACCGTGGTCCCGAGCAGCGGACCGACAAGCGTCCGATGCTGTCCGACCTCCGTGAGTCCGGTTCGCTGGAGCAGGACGCCGACCTCGTCATCCTGGTGAACCGCCCCGACGCCTGGGAACGGGACGACCCGCGCGCCGGTGAAGCGGACCTGATCATCGCGAAGCACCGTGCCGGGCCGACGGCGACGATCACCGTCGCGCACCAGCTGCACTACAGCCGGTTCGTCGACCTCTCGCACGACTAGGGCGCCGGCTCAGCGAATCCGGCCGACCAGGGCCGTCACCCGTACCTCCTCGATGAACGGCCGATGCGGCCGGAGTACGTCGCCGAGCCGCTCGGCGAACCGCGGGCGTGACTTCAGCCGGGCTGGAAGAACGCGAGCAGTCTCTGGGCGGCGTCGGGCGACATCAGCAGTTCCTGCATGTCCGCGGACATGCGGGCGGCGGCGCTGGTCCGTTCGAACATCTCGCGTTCGTATTCCTTCACCGCGGTCGGGAAGTCGTCCCGATGCGCGGCCAGCGCGAGACCGAGCAGAGCACCGTCGAGCAGCGCCATGTTGGCCCCCTCGCCCACCGGCGGCATCAGATGCGCGGCATCGCCGATCAGGGTGACGCCCGGGGTCGACGGCCAGGTCAGGCCGACCGGAAGCGCACTGATCGACCTCGGCACGATCAGGTCGTCGCAGGCCTCGATCAGCGCGGTGATCCGGGGGTGCCAGCCGTCGAGCAGATCGAGCAGCCGCGCTCGGGCGGCGGCCGGGTCGTCGAAGGGGATGCCGCTGGTGGCGAGCCAGTCTTCGCCGGTGTGGTAGAAGCTGATGCCGATCCGGACGCGGCCGTCACCGTTGCGCTGCGCGCCCAGGGACACTCCGTCGCCCAGCACCCAGTAGTTGCCGCGTCCGACCATCGCCGCGAGGTCGGGACGGGTGTGGTCGATGTCGGGAATGCCGACCTCGACGACGTTCTGGCCGAGATGCGCCGGGCGGGCGTCGGTGACCAGCGGCCGGACCCGGGACTGGGCGCCGTCCGCACCGACCAGCAGGTCACCGGTCGCGCTCGTGCCATCGGCGAAGCGCAACCGGCCGTTTTCGGCGGATTCGAACGCGTGTCCCCAGCGCACCACGCCTTCGGGGAGGGAATCCAGCAGCAGGTCGCGCAGATCGGCGCGGTCGACCTCGGGCCGGGCGAGCGGGGCGTCGTCGGGTGTGTCCTCTTGGAGCAGCAAAGTGCCGTCGGGCTGGAGAAGACGCATGTCCTGCCCTTCACCGCGGGCGATCTCGTGGAACTGGTCGATCAGTCCTGCGTCGCGCAACGCACGCTGGCCGGAGTGGATGTCGAGCATGCCGCCCTGACCGCGCGCGTCGCGGGAGGGTTCGCGTTCGTAGACGACGGCTTCGATGCCGTTCACGTGCAGCACCCTGGCAAGCGCCAAGCCACCCAGACCTGCTCCGACGATGGTGATGGACATGTCGCGCCTCCTCGATACACTGTATCAGTCGATACAGTGTATCGACTGATGCGTTGTATTGTCAGCGCCATGTTGGTGTGGGAAAGGCCGGAACCGCCTAGTCGTCCGGCCCCGGCCTCGCTGAGCCGGGAGCGGATCGTCCGAGCGGCGATCCGGCTGGCCGACGCGGACGGCCTCGAAGCGGTGTCGTTGCGCAAGGTCGCCGCCGCCTTGGACGTCGGCCCGATGCGGCTGTACGGCTACATCGCGAGCAAGGAGGAGCTGCTCGACCTCATGGTGGACGCCGTCCACGCGGAGATCCGGCCCACCGGAGACCACTGGCGAGAGGTGCTGCGGTCTCTCGCCGAAAGCACCCGGCACGTCGCCCACCAGCACGAATGGCTCGCCGACCTCCTCGGCGGCAGGCCCCGGCTCGGACCGAACGCGCTGGCAGGCGGGGAGATAGTGCTGGCCGCGCTGGACGACGTCGGCGTGGACGCCAAGATGCCGGTGGTCTCCGCGGTCAACTCGTACGTGATCGGTGCGGTGCGCCGCGAGATCGCCGAGCGCCGTGCCGAACGGGCCACCGGGATGGACGAGAAGCGATGGCAAAGCGCGCACGGACCCTATCTGGAACGGACCTTCGCCACCGGCCGGTTTCCGGCCTTGGAGACGGTGGTGCGCGACGCCGTCCACCTGGACGCCGACCAGACCTTCCGGATCGGCCTCGACTTCCTCCTCGACGGCATCGAAGCCCGCTTCTCCGGCTGACGGAGGCCGTGTCAGCGCGGTGACTGCCCCGTGTCAGCGCGGCACGCGAACGTGGTCACCATGACCAAGTCACTGAGGGGTACGAAGAACGGAATCCTCCGGCGAGTGGGGATCACGGCGCTGGGTGTCACCCTGCTGGCCGGAGTGGCCGCGCCGACGGCCGCCGCCGGGCAGCATCGGCCGGAGCTGCAGCGCGCCGCCCAGGAATTCGTCGACGCCGGTTTCGGCGGGATGCAGCTGCGGGTGCGCGACGAGCGGGGCGAGTGGACCGGCAGCGCCGGGGTGCGCGAGCTGGGCGGAACGGCGAAGCCGCCGACCAACGGCCACTTCCGGGTCGGCAGCACGACCAAGAACTTCACCGCGACGCTGGTGCTGCAGCTGGTCGCCGAAGGCAGGATCGGGTTGGACACCCCGGTCGCGGGCTTCCTGCCGCAGTTCGGGCTGGACCGGCGAATCACCGTGCGCATGCTGCTGCAGCACACCAGCGGTCTGTTCAACCACACCGGCCAGTACTACCCGGACGGGACGGTCACGCCGGGAATCCCATGGTCCGGCCAGGAATGGGTGGACAAGCGCTTCCACACCTACCGGCCCGAGGAGCTGGTGCGTCTGTCGGTGGCCAAACCGCTGCTGTTCGAGCCGGGGGCGAGCTGGAGCTATTCCAACACCAACTACGTGGTCGCCAGGTTGCTGGTCGAAAAGCTCACCGGCCACTCCTTCGCCATCGAGCTCGACCGACGGATCGTGCGACCGCTCAAGTTGCGGGACACCTTGTCGCCGAATGCCTGGCCGGGGATGCCCAAGCCGTACGCCCACGCCTACTACCGCTATGAAAACGCCGGTCAGTGGAAGACGGTCGACGTCACCCACCAGAACCCGTCCTGGATCTCCAGCGCGGGGGACATGATCTCGACGACCAAGGATCTCCAGACCTATTTCTCCGCGCTCCAGAGCGGCAAGCTTCTCCCGGCCACGCTCCTGGCGGAGATGCGCAAGACGCACCCGCAGAGCGAAAGCCTCTATGGCTACTACGGCCTCGGACAGTTCACTCAGGACCTCGGCCCGGGCTGTGTCGGCACCGTCCTCAACCACAACGGCGGCCTCAACGGCTACGGGTCGCTGATGTACAGCACGCCGGACGGCAGCAAGACGCTGACCGCGTCGATCACCGGCGGGGACGCCGCGAGCGACCCGGCGCAGGCCTTCCCGGCGGCACTGAACAAGCTGCTCAAGACGGTCTTCTGCGGTGAGTGAGGAAAGACGAGACGGCGCGCTCGGGCGTCTACTTCGCGCCGAGCGCGCCGTAGTTCCGGACGAAGGCGGTCAGCAGCCGGGCGAACTCGCGCCGGTCTTCTTCCGGCCAGTCCGCCATCGCCTCGGCGAACACCGAACGACGGAACTCGTGCATCCGCGTCACCGCCGCGCGCCCGCTGTCGGTGAGCACCAAGACGGCCCGGCGGCCGTCACGCTGATCGGCTTCACGCCGGAGGAAGCCCTCGTCGACGGCCCGCGCGACCAGGCGGCTCGCGCGCGGCTGGTCGATGGTCAGCGCCGCCGCGAGGCTCGTGACGGTGCCGGGCTCGCCACTCTCCCCGGCCGCTTCGACGGCGTCGAGGAGACCCTGCAGTGCCTGGTCCGGCATCGATTCGGCGCGGTCGCGGGCGAGCTTCGACAGCGAACGCCTCGCTTGACTCCGCCGGATCGCGATCATCGCGCGCTCCACGTCGGCCACCGCGTCGCTGTTCACACGAGGAGTATCCCCGCCTCGGAATAAGACAGGGGCGGGTGGCGTCGTCTATCCTAGTAGTTGAAAGTTCAAACACTTGGAGCTGACATGGCCGCCACCCCGGTGCTTTACCTCAGCCACGGCGCGCCGCCGCTCGCCGACGACGCCACCTGGACCCGCCAACTCGCCGCCTGGTCGGCGGACCTCGAAAAGCCCAAGGCCATCCTCGTCGTCTCCGCGCACTGGGAAGAGGCGCCGCTCACCCTCGGCGCCACCACCACGGTGCCGCTGGTCTACGACTTCTGGGGCTTCCCTGACCGCTACTACCAGGTGAAATACGCCGCGCCCGGCGCTCCCGAACTCGCGGACAAGGTGCGGAAACTCCTGCGCTCGACCCGAACGCCGGTCCATGACGCGCCTGACCGCGGCCTCGACCACGGCGCCTATGTCCCGCTCGTGGAGATGTACCCGGACGCCGACATCCCGGTGCTGCAGGTGTCCATGCCTTCACTGGACCCGCGGGAGCTGTTCGACCTCGGCCGGAAACTCGCGCCGCTGCGTGACGAGGGCGTGCTGATCATCGGCAGCGGCTTCTTCACGCACAACCTGAGCGCGATGCGCCAGACCGACGGCACCGAAGGCGCGCCGCCGGCATGGTCGAGCGAATTCGATCACTGGGGTGCGGAGACCCTGCGCGAAGGCGACCTCGACGCGTTGCTGGACTTCCAGCACAAGGCACCCGCCGCGGCCATCGCGCACCCCAGGATCGAGCACTTCGCACCGCTGTTCGTCTCGCTCGGCGCGAGCTCTTCCGAAGGAAAGGGCGAGACCGTGATCGACGGCTACTGGTACGGCCTCGCCAAGCGCTCTCTTCAGTTCGGCTGACGAGAGCGGAGCACCCCGGCGCCGGCCACCAGGCCGAGCGCGAGCAGCGTGACCAGCCCGAAGGACACCGTCAGCGACGTCAGGTCGGCGATCCCGCCGATCAGTGACGGCGCGACGAGCCCGGAGGAGTAGGTGATGGTCGCGACGCCCGCGATCGACTGGCTCGGCGTCGGACCACTGCGCCCGGCCGCCGCGAAGGCGAGCGGAACGACGACGGAGACACCGAGGCCGATCAACGCGAACCCGGCCATCGCCATCGCCGGATGCGCGGCGAAGACGACCAGCAGACCGCCCGCCGTCGCGAAAGCGCCACCCGCGCGGACCGTCTTGACCGCGCCGAAACGCCGCACCAGCGCGTCGCCGGAAAGGCGGGCGACCGCCATCGTGCAGGTGAACGCGGTGGTCGACGCCGCCGCGATACCGGGCGAGGTGCCGAGGACGTCACGCAGGTAGACAGCGGACCAGTCGAGGCTCGCCCCTTCGGCGAAGACAGCGCAGAACGCGACGGCACCGATGATCACGGCCGACTTCGGCGGCAACGCGAACCTCGGCGGCGGGTGCTCGTCAGGCGCGCTGCGGACGTCGAGTACCGCTTGGCAGATGAGCGCGCCGGCGACGGTGAGCACGGCGGACGCGATCGCCAGATGCACCCGGGCGTCGAGCGCGGCGTGCGCGGCGAGCGCACCGGCGGCGGAGCCGACGAGCGCGCCCGTGGTCCACATGCCGTGCAGTCCCGACATGACCGACTTGCCCATCTTCTCCTCGACGTCGACACCGAGGGCGTTCATCAGCACGTCCGAGGTGCCCGCCGCGGTGCCGAAGACGAACAGCGCCACGCACAGGGTGAAGAGGTTCCCCGCCAAGGACGGCAGGATCAGCGCCAGCGTCCAATACGCGAGCAGCACTCGCAGTCCCTGCCTGCCACCGAGCCGGTGCCCGATCCGGGCGGCGAGCGGCATGGTGAGCGAGGCACCGATGGCGGGGAAGGCGAGCGCGAGACCGAGCTGCCCCGCGCTGATCCCCGCGTGTTCCTGGATCCACGGGATCCGGGTGGCGAAACTGCCGGTCACCGCGCCGTGCACGGCGAAGATGGCGGCGATGGCGATCCGCGCCCGCCGCACCCGCCGCGTCGGCCCGCCGACGGTTTCCACTGCATTACTCACTGGGCCCCCAAGGTCCACGAGACAACCCGACGAGCGTCAGCGTAAACTATCAGGAAGGGAACCTGATAATTAATTCTGGGAGGATCTGCCGGTGAGTCTCATTCGGACGCCGTCCGCCTCCCCGAGTACCGCGCGGGCCATCAACGACAGGCTGGCCCTCGACCTGCTCCAGCGCGAGGGTCCGCTGACGGCCGCCCAGCTCAAGACGTCGACCGGGCTCTCCCGGCCGACCGTCGCCGACCTCGTCGAACGGCTGCAGGACGCCGGGCTGATCGCCGTCGTCGGCGAGGCGGGCGCCGAGCGCCGAGGCCCCAACGCGAAGCTGTACGGCATCGTCGCGGAACGCGCGTTCCTCGCCGGCCTCGACATCCGTACGCACGGAATGGCCGTTTCGGTCGCCGACCTGCTGGGCCGGACCCGGGCGGAGGCCTCGCTCCCGTTCGACCTGGACGTCGACACCGACGTGGCCGTCGAGCGCGCGATCACGCTGCTGGAGAGCACCACCGCCGAAGCGGGTGCGACCGTGCTGCACACCATCGCCGTCGGCGCTCCCGGCCTGGTCGATCCGGCGACCGGCGGGCTGCGGCCGGCCGGGGGATTGCCCGCGTGGCACGGCAGACTCGTCTTCGAACTCCGGCGACGGCTGGGCATCCCGGTACTGCTGGAGAACGAGGTCAACCTCGCGGCCGCGGCCGAACAACGACTCGGCGCCGCCCGCGACCGGGACACGTTCGTCTTGCTGTGGCTCGGTTTCGGCGTCGGCGCGGCCGTCGTTCTCGACGGTTCACTGCGACGGGGCGCGTCGGGCGGCGCGGGGGAGATCGGGTTCCTGCCGATGCTCGGCCCCGGCAGACTTCCGACGGCGACCGATTGCGACGGCGGCTTCCACACCCTCGCGGGCAGCGCCGCGATCTGCGAACTGGCCCGAGCGCATGGCATCCCGGCCTCACCGGCCGACAACGCCGAAGCGGCCGAAGCTGCTGTTGGATACGCGATCGACGCGGACGCCGAAGACTTCCTGGAGATCGTCGCGGAGCGGATCGCCATCGGCTCCGCCGCGGTCACCGCGGTGCTGGACCCGGGCTGTGTCGTACTCGGCGGCGAAGTCGGCCGGGCAGGCGGCGACGCGCTGGCGGACCGGGTGAGCCGCCGGCTCGCGGAGATCTCGCCGCTGCGGACCGAGGTCCGCGCGGGGACCGTCGGCGGCGGCGCGGTGCGGGAAGGCGCGGTGCTGACCGCGATGGGCGCGGCACAGGACGCGCTGTTCGGAAAAACTCGTGAGTGACGAACAGAAACGGGCCCGGGAGTCGCCTCCCGGGCCCGCTTCTCATTCAGTGGCGTGAGCCGACTGGCAGGTTCACATGGTGTGGAACTTCTTGCCGGTCAGGGTGCCCACGAAACGCTGGAACATGCTCATCGGCGCCGAGTCGACGTTCGCCAGAGCCGGAACCTGCGCGGTCGGCAGCGCCGGGGTGCTGGTCACGACGGGCAGGGTGCCCGTGGTGGGCAGCTGCACCGGCGGCTTGCCGTCGGTCGGCAGCTGGCCGACCGGGAGGGTGCCCGTGGCGGGCAGGTCCATCGGCAGGTTGCCGACGGCGGGCAGCTGACCCACCGGCAGGTTGCCGACGGCGGGCAGCGACGGAAGCTGCGCGAGCTTCGGGGCGTCCGCACGACCGGTGCCACCGGGCAGACCCGGGGTCTTCGGCAGGGCCGGGACACCGGGCAGGCCCGGGGTGGCGGGCAGCTCGGGCAGGTCGGACTTCGGCAGCTGGACCGGGATGGTCCGGACCTGCTTCAGCGCGGTCTGAGCGGCCATCTGCACCGGGAGGGTGGCCATCTGGGGACCGTCGGCGCGGGCGCCACCGATCTCCGGGATGGCAGGCAGGGCGCCGGCACCGGTCAGCGACGGAACGGCCGGGACACCGAAGGGCAGCGCGGGCAGCGCGTCGATCGGCATCTCCGAACCGACCGAGTCGGTGAAGACGCGGGTGAGGTCTTCACCGTTCATCACGGTGGAGTCTTCCGAGTTTTCCTCCGCGATCGCCAGGATCGGGATCTCGAGCTCGTTCAGCGGGATCACGAACATGAACGGGTGGTGGAAGTTGAACCCGGAAAGGGCCTCTCGGCTGCCGTCGGTGCTGCTGTCGCCACCGGTCTGGCCAGTGATCATGCTGGTCGCTTCGGTCTCGGACACGCCGCCGACCGCCGCGATGGCGTTGCCGAACACCTCGGGGTCGACCGCGGCCGGGAGGTCGAGGATGTTGCCCGAAAGCGATCCGTCGAGGCCCGAGGTCTCCACGTCGCCGCCCGAGATGGCGTCGACGGTGTTGGAGCCTTCTGCGTCGGCGAGACCGGCGACCGCGACCGCGTCGTGCGTGATCGGCACGATCGGCAGCACCTGCGCGCCGATGATGTTGCCCGAGACCGCGCCCTCTTCACCGGTGGTGGTGGCGTCGCCGCCTGCCTCCGAGAGGACGTCGCTGACGCTGTCGCCCTCGGCGATGCCCGCACCGGCGATGCCGTGCCCGGTCACCGGGACCGCGCCACCGATCGGCGTCTGGACGATGTTGCCGGCCAGCGCGCCTTCTTCACCGTTGGCGGTGGCGTCGCCACCGGCCGACGAGTCGGTCAGGTTCGAGCCCTTGCCCGACGCGATTCCGCCGAGAACGGCGGCGAAGTTGTGCGCCTGGACCGGCAGGGACACCGGGCCGTAGACCAGGTTGCCCGCAGCCGCGCCACCGTCACCGGTCGCGTGGACGTCGCCGCCCGCGTTGGAGGTGGTGTCACCGTCGGCGGCACCGTGGCCCTGGCCGAGCAACGCGCCACCGATCCCGAACGCCTGCACCGGCAGCGAAACCGGCACGGTGCCCAGGTTGGAGCTCACGAAACCGTTGTCGTCGTTGGTGTTTCCACCGCCGCCGCCGGAGATGACCTTGGTCTCGTCGGCGGTACCGGAGCCCTGGCCGATGAAAGAGCCACCGACGCCGAAGACCTCGACCGGGCCCGCGACCGGGACCTGGACGACGTTGCCCGAACCGGACGAGTCGTCGCCCGTGGTGCCGTCGTACCCGCCGGCGGTCACGGTCTTCGTCTCGGTCGCCTCGGCGACGGCCTGGCCGATGTGCGAGCCGCCGACGCCGTAGACCTCGGGGGCCAGCGCGGCCTGGGTGTTGACGATGTTCCCGGCGAGGGTGGAGTCCTCACCGGTGGTGTGGCTGCCGCCGCCGGCGTTGCCGTCGACGGTGTTCTCGCACGACGTGGCGTTGGCGTTGCCGATGTAGCTGCCCGCGATGCAGGTCACCTCGGCGGGGGCGGCCACGGCCGGGTCGATGATGTTGCCACCGGCCGCGGAGCCATCGCCCTCGGAGCTGACGAACCCACCGGCGTCGACGGCGCTGGACTGGCTGGTGCCACCGTCGGTGCCGGTGTTCGCCAGTCCGATCCAGCTGGCGGCCACGCCACCGACGTTCGCGACGTCCGCGGTCTGCGGCACGACCGCGTTACCCGCGAGGAACGAGTCCTCGCCCTCGGTCTGCACGTAGCTGGGGACGTTGCTCCAGCCGGGTGTGGTGTCGCCCGCGGTCGCGTCCGCGGAGGAGCTGCTGTTGGAGTTCGCGAGCGAACCCCACGCGGCGGCCGCGTTGTCGTTGACCTTCACCGGCAGGGCGACCGGTACCGCGACGACGTTGCCGCCGACCGAGGAGTCGTCACCGTCGGTCTTGATCCAGCCGCCTGAGGTGGCGTCGGTCTCGGCCTCGTAGCCGGAGCTGTCGGCGTTGCCGAGGATCCAGGACGCGGCGTTGCCGGTCACCTGGACCGGGGTGGCGAACTGACCGGCCACGACGTTGCCGGAGGTGGCGGAGCCCTCGCCGTCGGTCGTGATGTCGCCGGTCTCGGTGGTGCTCTGGTTGGCGGAGCCGCCGACCACGCGGCCGGTGCCGCCGGCGAGCCCGCCGCCGTTGCCGGCGATCTGCACGGGCAGTGCCCAGTCGAGGGACACGACGTTCCCGGCGATGCTTGAGTCCTCACCGGTGGTCTCGACGTCCTGGTGGTGCGACCAGGTCTGCTGGTGTTTCCCACCCTTGACCTCGGCGTCGCCGACTACGCCGATGGCGTTGTCGACGATCTGGATCGGGACGACCACGTCGCCGACGACCTTGTTGCCCTTGAGGATGTCGTCCGTGGTGGTGAAGCCACCCGGGGTCAGTCCGCCGCTGTGCTGAGGGGCGGGCTCACCCTTGGCCAGCGGGGCGGGGATGGCGCCCTTGCTGGAGAGCTGGGGCAGTCCTCCGCCGACGCCGTCGATGCCGCTGCTGGGCGAAGAAGCCGAGGCGAGCGCGTCGGGGACGGGCTTGGTGACGGTCTTGGTGCTGAACTCACCCTCGTAACCGGGGAGGTCCGCCTGGCCGAGGGGCGTGCCGATGGCGTTGTTGCCGATCTCGATGGGAACGGTGACGTTCGCGTCGAGCGGTGAGGCAGGGGTGTCGGGGTTGACCTGTTCGTCAGCCGAGGCGATGCCGGTACCCAGCATCAACAACCCACCCGTGACCAACGCGGTCTGGAGTCCGCGCTTTGCCCAGGATTGCATGGGGTTTTTCTCCTTCATTTCGGGTTCCCTTTCGGGTTCAAGGAGGTGCCCTCGACGAATGTCGAATGAGTGGCACCAGAGGGGGTGGAGCGAATGCGGGCGCACGCAGTGTCGAATCAAATGCGGCGCACCGCCGTTTCGCGGGGATCAGGAGCGGACGCGAAGCCAAGCCCGGAATCGGGAGGCGTAGGGCGCGTCGGCTACCCCGCGGAGGGAGGTGTTCAGTCGGGAGTGACGCCGGGCTGCGAACCCGGGGTGAGCGGCATGTACCGCGTACCGGCCAGCGTGGTGCCGGCCAGCGAACGCTCCACGGCGGAGGCGACCCAGGAGGGAACGCCATAGGTCAGGCCGTCGAGGTGACCACCGGGGGCGGTGCCGCCGCCGGGGACAGTCGGGATGGACGGCGCGACGGGAAGCGGCGCCGGGGAGAGCGGACGCGGGAAGTCACCGTGGTGACCGTCACGCGCCGGAGCGTCCTGGACCTGATCGAAGGCACCGTGCTGCTGCACGAAGGCCGGCATCGGCAGGACGGTCTCGGCGGAAGCGGGGAACTGAGTCGTGGCCAGCTGGGCGAAGTCGGTGACCTGTTCGCCGGCACCGCCGGTCTCCAGCGGGGACCTCGGGTCGAGTGGAACGCCGCCGACCGGGAGGTCCGGGAGGTCGCGGTGCCCGCGCGGGTCGAGGAAGTTCCAGACCTTGCGGCCGAAGTCCTGCGCCTCGGGTGTTCCGGCGAAGGTCTCGTCCAGCACCTGGCGGGTGTCCTGCGGCTTGCGCACGATGTGCTCGACGGCCCCGAGGGTCCGCTCGGTCGGGGTGATGACCGCGTGGTCCGCGAAATCGGAGACGGCGCCGCTCACGCGGGTGGAGACTTCGTGCTCGTCGGCACGGATGTCGCCGCAGTGGTACTTCGCGGAGGCGGGCTTGTCCTCACTCGGCATCGACCACGTGGTGGCTTCCTGGTGACGGTTGCCGCACATCGCGCCGGCCACGTCGCCCGCGAACTTCGAAGTACCGCGCGAAACGTCGGTCAGCCCGGCCGCGGTGGCGTCGGTGACCGGGGTGACGCTCGTTCCGGGAGTGGAGATCACCGGAGCGGAGGGAACGACGTCGGCGGAAGCGGAAGCGCCGGAAACCACCCAGGCCGCGGCCGAACCGGCGACGGCGCCGCCGAGCACGAACAACGTACGCGAAGCGAGACGGCCGAAGCGCGCCGCGCCCCGCCCCTCGTTCTTCGCCGCGTTCGCCACTCAGTCTCCTGCTCGCCTCGGTGTGCCGGTTCGTCGTTACGGCACCGACATAAGCAAAGCGGGGAAGGCCCGCGCGACTTCGGAGCACCTTGATGGCACGATCGTGTGAAAAACACAGGGTGTAGGCCGTCATGACGATCAGTGATCACTCCTGGCGGGCCCAGGTTACTCGTGAGTTGATCATGCGACGGTGTGTCAAGCGTCGCTTCGGGCGAATCCACCCATGGCGCGTAGCCCGGAATGTTCAACAACGTCGCCCCGGACCGATACGGTGAGCGCGTGAGCGAGCCCCAGCGCAAGCAGCCGCAATTCGACCCGGCGAACCCCTTCCTCTCCGAATCCAACGAAGACGTCACCGGGCTGGTCCCGCGCGGTCTGCGGATCGGCGCCGCGCTGTCGTGGCGCTTCATCGTGGTGATCGCCGCGCTCTACGTCATCGTGTTCCTGATCGGCTACCTGTCGGTGGTCGTCATCCCGCTGTCGATCGCGCTGCTGCTCGCCGCGCTCCTCGCCCCGGCGGTCTCCAAGCTGACGATGCTGAGATTCCCGCGCGGGCTCGCGGCCGGGATAGTGCTGATCGCCGGGCTCGCGGTACTCGGCGGACTGCTGACCTTCGTCGTCGCGCAGTTCTCCTCCGGTCTGCCGGAATTGCAGAAGCAGCTGACGGAAAGCCTCAACCAGATCAAGGTGTGGCTCATCGACGGCCCGCTGCACCTGCGCCAGGAGCAGATCCAGGAGTTCATCAACCAGGCGATCGGCTTCCTGCAGAACAACCAGGCGTCGATCACCACCACGGCGCTCACCACGGCGGGCACCGTCGGCGAGATCGTCACCGGGTTCATCCTGACCCTGTTCATCCTCATCTTCTTCCTCTCCGGCGGCGACGGGATCTGGAAGTTCCTCGTCCGTGGCGTGCCCGGCCGGGTGCGCAACCGGGTCGACGTCGCCGGGCGGCGCGGGTTCGCCTCGCTGGTCAGTTACGTCCGCGCGACGGCGGCGGTGGCCGTGGTCGACGCGGTCGGCATCGGCGTCGGGCTGGCGATCGTCGGCGTGCCGCTGGTGATCCCGCTGGCGACACTGGTCTTCCTCGGCGCGTTCATCCCGATCATCGGCGCCGTGATCGCCGGCGCCGTCGCCGTGCTGATCGCGCTGGTGACGAAGGGGGTCGTCGGCGCGCTCATCGTGCTGGCCATCGTCATCGGCGTCATGCAGCTGGAGAGCCACGTGCTGCAGCCGATCCTGCTCGGGCGCGCGGTCAAACTGCATCCGCTCGCGGTGGTGCTCGCGATCACCGCGGGCCTGGTCGCCGCCGGGATCGCGGGCGCGCTGCTGTCGGTGCCGCTGCTCGCGGTGCTCAACGCCGGTATCCGATCGCTGCTGCACGAACACGATCCCGACCCGGCCGAGGTCGACGTCCTGAAGGATCAGGCGGCGGAGCCGAACACAGCCGGCTCGCCGGATGAAGAGGCCGAAGCCAAGCCGTGACCGAAGCCCCGCTCTGGCGCGCCGTCTCGGCACTGGGCACGCGGGACCCGGCCACTCCGCTGTGGCGCGGGGTGATCGTGCTTCGCGTGGCGACACTGCTCTTCGCGCTCGGCTCGTTCGTCGTCCACTACGGCGGCTACGCGAACCAATGGCTGGCGTGGGCGGCGTTCGGGATGATGACGGCGTGGACGGTGGTCAGCAGCGTGTTCTACGCGCGGCCGTCGAGCCGCTGGCCGTGGCTGGTCGGTGTCGATCTCGTGCTGACCGTGGTCCTCATGTTCACCTCGGCGTGGATCTTGTCCACCGCTCAGTTCGACGCCAACACGCCGCTCATCACGACGGTGTGGGCGGCGGTCCCGCCGGCGGCCGCCGGGACGCGGTTCGGCGCGCTCGGCGGGGTCCTCGCCGGGTTGGTGGTCTCGGTCGTCACCGGGCTGGTGCGCTGGCGCTTCGACGTCGACGTCGCGCGGGACGGCTTCCTGCTGACCGCGAGCGGGTTCGTGATCGGGCAGGCCGCGACCATGGCGCGAAGGTCCGCGGACGCGCTGACCAGGGCCTTGCGCATGGAGGCCGCGACGGCCGAACGGGAACGGCTCGCCCGCTCGATCCACGACAGCGTCCTGCAGGTGCTGGCGCGGGTGCGCAAACGCGGTGCCGAGGTCGGCGGAGAAGCCGCGGAACTGGCGAAGCTGGCGGGCGAACAGGAGATCGCGCTGCGCGCGCTGGTCACCACCGAGCCGACGCGGCCGAGCGCGAACGGCACCACCGATCTCCGGGCCGCGCTGCAGTTGCTCGCGACCCCGTCGGTACAGGTCTCGACGCCGGCGGGCGAGGTTCAGCTGCCCGAGCACGTCACCACGGAACTCGTGGCGGTGGCGCGTGAAGCGCTGTCGAACGTGGAGAAACACGCCGGCCCCGAGGCGCACGCCTGGGTGCTGCTGGAGGACCTCGGCACCGAGGTCGTGATCAGCGTTCGCGACGACGGTCCCGGAATCGCGCCCGGCGTGATGGAACGCGCGAGCGCCGAAGGACATCTAGGTATCGCGGAGTCCATCAAGGGCCGCGTGCGGGATCTGGGCGGAAGCGTCGCCCTCGACACCGCGCCGGGCCAGGGCACGGAATGGGAAGTCAAGGTTCCAGTCGCGGCGAGGGGAAAGCGATGACCGGTGCACCCGGAGTGTCGGTGATGGTGGTCGACGACCATCCGATGTGGCGGGACGGCGTCGCGCGCGACCTGACCGAGCACGGCTTCGACGTGCGGGCCACCGCGCCGGACGCGCCCGCCGCGGTGCGGATCGCGCGGACGGTCCGGCCGGACGTCGTGCTGATGGACCTGAACCTCGGTGAGACGTCGGGCGTCGACGCGACCCGCGAGATCACCACGGAACTGCCGTCGACGAAGGTGCTGGTGCTGTCGGCGAGCGGTGAGCACAGCGACGTCCTCGAAGCGGTCAAGGCCGGCGCGTCCGGTTATCTGGTGAAATCGGCTTCGGCGAGCGAACTGGTGGACGCGGTCAAACGGACCGCCGCCGGGGATCCGGTGTTCACCGCCGGGCTCGCCGGACTCGTGCTCGGTGAATACCGCCGCATGGCCGACGCGCCCGACGACGGGCCCGCACCTCCGCGGCTGACGGAGCGCGAGACCGATGTCCTGCGACTGGTCGCGAAGGGGATGACGGCGCGGCAGATCGCCGAGAAACTCGTGCTGTCGCATCGGACGGTGGAGAATCACGTCCAGTCGACACTGCGGAAACTCCAGCTGCACAACCGCGTCGAACTCGCCCGCTACGCCATCGAGCACGGGCTCGACGAGGAGTAGCTCAGCCCTGGGCGACGGTCACCACCGACCGGTTCCGCTCGGCGGGCAGGGGTGTCCTGACGACCGTCCAGTGTGGACGGTCCAGGCGCCAGTGCGCGACCACGTCGGTGGTCAGCACCAGACCGTCGTCTTCGGTCCATTCGATCGCGACCTGTTTGAGCGGGGTCGCGATCGGCATCGAGGGCGCCCGTGTCCAGGTCAGCGTGTCGAGAGCGAGCACCCAGACGTCGGCGGTCTGCGTCGCCGTCCCGGCCCAGGCCGGATCGCCGAACAGCACGGCGACCCGGTAGCCGTCGCGGCTCGGCACCACCGGTCCCGGCGTGCCGTTGGTCACCGGCCGCTCGACCGGCGTGCGTTGATCGTTGCGCAGGTCGAGCACGGAGAACTTGGTCAGCTCGGCGAGCAGCATCCGGTCCTTGGTGACCGCGAGCACCCGAGGGAACTGGTGCACGGCGCGACCAGTGGCCGGGTCGATGAGCACGTCCTCGGCGCTGGCCGTCCCGCTGTTCACCGAGATCAGCAGCCCCTTCGGCGCTTCTCGGCGCACCGCCGTCGTACAGCTCGCCGGACGGCCGCGGTCGCGTTCGACGCCGAGCAGGGAGACGTACTGGAGACGGCAGAGGTCGTCGCCGTCGTCGCGGATCAGCCAGACGCCGGTTTCGTCGGCCGACGGGGCGACACTGCGTGCTTTCCCCAGCCGCCACGGCTGATTCCGGGGATCCCCGTAGACGAGTACCTCGGACGGTTCAAGGCACGACGGCCCGCAACGGGCGGCCGACAGCACGACCGGGAACTTGCCGACCCGGACGACGTCGTTGACCCTGTCCCCGCCCGGGGCACCCGGAAGCGGTGTGGTGGCGCCAGTGGCGGGATCGAGTATCGAAGGCGGTGAAGTCGCCATGACCAGACGGAAGCCGATGAAGTCGACCGGCTCGCCTTGGAGCCGCGACGGCGGTGGAGTCGTCGGCGCGGGAGGAGGCTGCGGAGGCTGGGCGTCGACGGTGCAACCGGCCAGCAGAAGGAGCGCCGCCACCAGGACGGCTCCGGGAAGAAATGCGGGTCTGTTCAGGGTATTTCCCCGATCTCGCGCGTGAGATCCGGTTCTACCATTCCAGACATGGGCGAGGAAGAGCAGTCGACGACCGAGACCAAGCCGTTGAGCGGACGGGACATCCGGGTCTCGGACGCGGAACGCGAACACGTCGTCGAAGTACTGCAGAAGGCGATCGGCCTCGGGATGCTGAACCTCGACGAGTTCACCGAGCGGACCGACCGCGCCCTCGCGTCCAGGACCCGCGGTGAGCTGAACGCGGTCCTCACGGATCTGCCCGGCCTGGTGCATCCCGAAGCGGGAATGGTGCCGCGTCAGCAGCAGAACCCGTGGGTACCGCCGTCACCGCAGTACCCCTACGGGGCACCGTCCGGGCAGCCCATGGAACTCAACGGCAAGTACTCGGCGTTGCAGCGCAACGGGAACTGGCTGGTCCCGGAGTCGATGGTGATCCGGAACAAGTACGGCGCCACGAAACTGGACTTCTCCCAGGCGGAGATCCGGTATCCGGTGGTGTACATCGAACTCCAGGTCAAATGGGGTTCGGTGGAGCTCACCATCCCCGAAAACGGTGCCGTCGACACCAACTCGATCACCGACATCAAGTTCGGCAGCCTCGACGACCGGACCGGCTCGAACGGCCGCCCCGGCACGCCCCGGTTCATCATCACCGGGCGCGTGCACGGGGGGACGCTGATCATCAAGTACCCGCGACGGGGCTTCTTCGGTTAGTCGGTACCGACCGGGCGCACGTGCCGCAGGTGCCTGAGCACGAAGTACGCGATCGCCGCCAGCACCAGCGCGGCCAGCGCGGACACCGCGTGCATCCCGGTGGCGAAGGCGTCGTGCGCGGGGACCGCGTCGGCGAGCCGGGCCCGGGTGACGGCGTTGCCCAGCGTCCCGACGGTCGCGATGCCCAGCGCGTAGCCGAACTCGTTGCCGGTCTGCGACAACGAGGCCGCCGAACCGGCCTTCTCCGGCGGCACGGAGCCGACGACCAGATCCGTGCCGAGGGTGACCAGCGGGCCGCCGCACAGGCAGGTGATGGCGAACGCGATCGACGGGAGCACCGGACCGGCGCCCGCCTCGACCTGCGTCAGCAGCAGGAATCCGGCGATCGCACCTGCCAGCCCGCCGGCGATCAGGGTCGCGGGACGGAAGCGGCGGGCGAGGATCGGCGCGGTCAGGAAGCTGACGGTCGACGCGAGCATGCCCGGCAGCAACGCCAGCGCGGCACCGACCGGTGAAAGCTCCAGGACGATCTGGAAGAACTGCGCGACGAACAGCATCGTCGTGCCACCCAGCATGGTGAACGCGCACATCCCGCCCAGTGCCGTCGTGAACGCGCGGCTGCGGAACAGCTTCAAGTCGATCAGCGGGTCGGCGAGCGTCCGCTGACGGCGCACGAAGACCACGCCGAAGCCGAGGCCGATCAGGAGCGAAGCCACCGGGACCAGGTGCACGCCTTCACGGGCGAGTTCTTTGATGCCATAGACCGCGGGCAAAATCGTGACCAGCGAGAGCGCGACACTCGGCAGGTCGACGCGGCCGGCGTTCTCGTTGCGGTATTCGGGCAGGAACTTGGGTCCGACGACGAGCAGCAGGACCATCGCGGGCACGCCGAGCAGGAACACCGAACCCCACCAGAAGTGCTCCAGCAGCACGCCGCCCACCATCGGGCCGACGATCGCGCCCACGGTGAAGCAGCCTGCCCAGATACCGATCGCGAGCGAACGCTGACGGCTGTCGAGGAACAGGTTGCTGATCAGGGCGAGCGTCGAGGGCGCGAGCGTCGCACCGGCGATCCCGAGGACCGCGCGGGCGGCGATGAGCATCAGCGCGCTGGTCGAGAACGCGGCCAGAACGGACGCCAGCCCGAACGCCATGGCACCGATCAGCAGCAGCCTCCGGCGGCCGATCCGGTCGCCGACGGTCCCCATGGTGACCATGAAGCCGGCGATCATGAAGCCGTAGACGTCCATGATCCACAGCTGCTGGGTGCTGTCGGCGCCGAGGCTCTGGCTGAGTTTCGGCAGCGCGAGGATCAGGACGAAAACATCGAGGGAGACCAGGAAGGTGGGCAGGGCCAGTACGGCCAGCCCGACCCACTCCCGGCGTCCCGCCCGCGCCCGCGTCATGGTGGTCGTCATGGTCCGGTCCTTTCGTCACCTTGGCTGTCTTCACCAAGGCGTCGAACCCGTGGACCGGATTTCGACATGCCTCCCCGGATCTTTTCCGGAGCCGGGGAGCAAGGGACCTTTGCTATCGCTTGGCGGCCGCCGCGCGGGCCTCGACCGGGTCCGCCGTGGCCAGGACGGCCTCGGCGAGCGCCTCGCATTCGGCGAGTGTCGTGGCGGCCAGGCTCGCGCCGACCGCGCGCACGGCGGGCGCGTTCATCGACAGGCTGGTCAGGCCGAGCCCGGCCAGTACCAGCGCGAGCCGCGGGTCGGCGGCGGCCTCACCGCAGACGCCGGCGGGTTTGCCGGTGTCCTTGGCGGCCTGGCCGATGATCTTGAGCAGGCGCAGCAGTCCGGGCTGCCAGGGGTCGTTGAGCTTGGCGACCGCGCCGAGCTGGCGATCGGCGGCGAAGGTGTACTGCGCGAGGTCGTTGGTGCCGACGGAGACGAAGTCGACCGCGTCGAGGATCTCGCGGGCGGTCAGCGCGGCGGCCGGGATCTCGATCATCACCCCCGCACGGGCGAGACCGGCGGCACGGACCCGCTCGGCGAACCAGGCGGCCTCGGCGGCGGTGGCGACCATCGGCGCCATCACCGAAACCTCGGCGCCGGAGTCCTGCGCGGCGCCCGCGATGGCTTCGAGCTGGCGGTCGAGGATCTCGGGCCGGTCGAACGCGACGCGAAGGCCGCGTACGCCGAGCGCCGGGTTGGGCTCGACCTCGGGCTCCAGGAAGGCGAGAGGCTTGTCGGCGCCCGCGTCGAGCGTGCGGACGATGACCGGCTTGCCGCGGAACGGCGAGAGCACGGCGGTGTAGGCCTTGCGCTGCTCTTCGACGCTCGGCTCGGCGGAGGCGTCGAGATAGCAGAACTCGGTGCGGAAGAGCCCCACGCCTTCGGCACCCGCTTCGGCGGCGGCCTGTGCGTCGATGGCGGAACCGACGTTGCCGAGCACCTTCACGCGGTGGCCGTCGGCGGTCGCGCCGGTGCCGTTCCAGTCGATCGCGCCGACCTTGGCGGCCGCGACGACCTCGGCGCTGGGGTCCGCGAGCGCGACCACCCCGGTGTCACCGTCCACCGCAAGCGCTTGCGCGTCGAGCGCGAGGATCCCGCGCACCGCGACGACGGCCGGAATGCCGAGCGCGCGGGCGAGGATGGCGGTGTGACTGGTGGGGCCGCCCTCTTCGGTGACGAGCGCGAGCACCTTGTCCGGATCGAGTCCGGCGGTGTCGGCGGGAGCGAGGTCGCGCGCGACGAGCACGCTCGGCGAAGCCAGCTCAGGAACGCCAGGAGGCGCGATGCCGAGCAGTTCGGCGACGAGCCTGTCCCGCACGTCGCGGACGTCCCGGGCGCGCTCGGCCATGTAGCCGCCCGCGGCAGCGAGCGCTTCGGCGAACTTCTCCGCCGCCTCGTGCACCGCACGCGGGGCGGGCAGGTTCCGCGTCTTGACCAGTCCCTCCGCCGAGGAGACGAGAGCCGGGTCCGCCGCCATGGCCGCGGTGGTGATCAGGATCGTCGCGGCTTCGCCGGTCGCGGTCTCGGCCAGCTTCTCGAGCCGGGCCGCCACGAGCTGGGCGGCCGGCTCGATCCGGGCGGCCTCGACGGCGGGATCGGCGGGCGCCGGTGTGCTCGCGGGTTCGCCGAGCGGTTCGGCGACTCGGACGACAGGACCGCTCGCGCGGCCGGGACTGACGGCGACCCCGGTCAGTGACTCAGACGGCATGGTCTAGACCATATCTCATAGGCGGCGTGACCTGACTCATAACCAACAGCACAACACAGAAGAAGACATCATTCCAGTTCGGACGCCTTCGGATACGAGGGCTGAGCGCCTTGCCGGGTCACCGTGATCGCGGCGACCTTCACCGCCCTACGCGCCGCGTCGGCCAACTCCTCGCCCTTCGCGAGTGACGTGGCGAGCGCGCCCGCGAAGGCGTCCCCGGCACCCGTCGTGTCCACGGCGTCGACCTTCGGCGAGGCCACCTCGACCACGCCGTCCGCGGTCACCACCGCCGCGCCCTTCGCGCCGAGCGTCACGACGGCGGCTTTCGGGCCGAGGTCGAGCAGCTTGGGGAAATTCGCTTCGCCACCGAGAAGGAACGCGGCCTCGTGCTCGTTGACCAGCAAGACGTCGAGGTTTTGAAGCGTCTCAGCGGAAAGCTCGGCCGCCGGCGACAGGTTCAGCAGCGTCCGAACTCCCGCCTCGGCCGCCTTCGCGACGGCGTGCTCGACCGTCTCGAGTGGAATCTCGAGCGACAACACCACGATCTCGGCGCCATCGAGGTCGACGTCCTCAGGCCGCACACTGGAATTGGCGCCCGGCGAGACGAGAATCGAGTTCTCCCCGTCGGGCGTCACGGTGATGTACGCGATGCCGGTCGGACGCTCGCTCGTGCGCAACCGTCCCGTGTGCACACCGGACTCGGCCAGCGACCGCTCGAGCAGTTCGCCGTACGGGTCGTCGCCGACCGCCCCGAGCAGCGCGACGTCGGCCCCCAGCCGAGCCGCGGCGACCGCGGTGTTGGCTCCTTTGCCACCCGGCGACAAGACCGTGTCGCCACCGAGTACGGTTTCGCCACCCGCAGGTCGCCGGTCGACCGGCACGACAAGATCGGCGTTGGCGGAACCGATGACCAGTACCTGAGAAGTCATGGAGGAAACGATCCCATGACCAGCTGTTGTCCGGCGATGTCCCCACCGTCGGCGAAGATGTGAAGAACTTTGTAACTTTCCCGGTGCCTGATGCGACAATCAGGCGAGCAGCGGAACGCCGTCACTCTTTCGGGGGATAACCTTCCTCCGGACGTCACTTCGGCGAACACCCCCGCTCTTCAGATGCGTTGCCGCGTTCACGCGGTGACGTTGTCCCGGTCCCGGCGCGAGCCGAGGTCGGGGCATCGGGTCGCCGGCGTCGATCACGTAGCCCCCCGAGTGATCGGCGCCGGCGGCGCCCCGCTTCGTCCTGGTGGGAACCGTCAGTTCAGGACGGCCGTCTCCCGGAACTCCACGCGTTCCGATTTCCGCATGCTGCTTTCGAACTCCCGTCGCGCGTTCACGGAAAACGGCCTGTCCAACCGATACCAACCGCCGTCGAGGATTCCGGACTCGGCGTTGTACGGATCACTCCTGGTCAGCTTCGCCAACCGCGGGTGGCGAATCGCGAACATGTCCGAGCTCGGCAGGAAATCCAAGTAGGTGGAGCCGTGGTCGACTCCCCACCGGACCGCGTCGATCTCGTGCCACCACACCCCTACGAAGGTGCCGTAAGTCCGGAAGTAGAAGCCCCGAGGCCCAAGCTCGAGTACGACCTTCCGCTTCTTCTCGTGCGTTGCGCCTTCCAGCCCTTCGACCACCATGGTCACCGCGAAGAGGGCGAAGAGCACCACGAACGCGAACACCCGCACCACGGTGCCGGCGGCCGCCGCGGCGACGACCAAGGCACAGACCTCAATCGTCAAGGAGACGAACCGGAAGGCCCACATCTTGCGTTTGTCCCAGCCGTTCACGTGAATCTTCACCGTGTCATCCACGACTTCGAGGGCTTCCTCTCGGGCCGTGGTCACCACCGGTTCATCGGGCACAGTCCGTACAGCGGTGTTGTCGTCCTCGACCGCGACATCCACGTACCTGACCAGAAGCGGCAACAACGACTCGACGTCGCGAGGTCTGAGGTCGATATCCGAGACCTGGAGATCTCCGTCGGGCTCACGGGCGAAACCCGCGGCTTGAGCATCGAAGTCAGCTCCCGGTCGAATGATCAAGGTGAAATCGTCGGCTCCGCGACTGTATCGGGTGTACTCGCGGAACTTGAGGCTCAAGCAGACTTTCTCGATGTCTTCCCACCGGGCGACCCATGCCACCACACCGTTTTTGAGGCGGATGATTCCGGTCGGTTCGAAGATCAGCTCGTCAGCGGGCGGAGGGGTACGGTAGTTGCGGAACTCGATGGTTCCGCAGTAGAGGAAAACCGCGCAGAGCACTCCGGCGACGATGCGTACAGCCGGCTTGTAGTCACCGAACACCCCGAAGGCCATTACCGCGGTCAAGGTGCCGAACAAACCGACGAGCACCAGGTGACCGATGACCCCCGGCGTTCGCGAGATCACCAAACGATCGTCTGTCACTTCGATTTCCTGTCGAGGTCGCCGGCAGCTCTAGAGAGAACCTGAGATTCGCTGGCCACCGTGCTGGTCGAAGATCGGCGCTTCGGCGGGCTCGTCTTCCCGTTCGGCTGAGGTCTGCGGGGCTCCGTTCGCACTGTACGGACCCATGACCCCGGCAGAAGACGGTGCTTTCCTGCTCGGTGGTTCCTCATCCTCACCGAGCACGTCTCCAGTCGTCTCGTCGATCTTCTTCCCGATGAACTTCCGCTTTTCCTTTGTCAGGTTCGACTGGAAGTCCTCGCCGTAGCGGTCCTTGAGCCTGTCGGTCAGATTTTCCTTCACCTGAGACAGGTTTTCGGTGAGGCTCTTGTCCTTGGTCGTATTCTCCAAGCCGAAGATGTGCTTACGCGAATCGGGCAAATCCTTCCTCGCCTCAGCGACCTTCGATGCGAAGGTAGTGGTCTCTCCAGCCCCGTCGACCGCGTTCTTCCCGCCACCGGTGAACTTCTTCAGCGCCTTCGGCGTCAAGGCATCCTTGATCTTGTCGAAACCGTCGGTGAGGCGTTTGAAGAGGCCCTTCGCCTTGTCGAACGCCTTGGTCAGCTTCTTGATCCAGTCAAGGCACCGGCGGGCGTAGCTGATGGCCTTCGGGGTTCCCTCCGCGGCGATACCGGCAGGCATCGCCGGCCCGGGATAACGCATCGCGATACTGACGAGCTTCCCGAGACACTCCGCGATCAAGTCGCGGACGATGGTCCGTACGACCGCGAGGATCATCTTGCAGACGCTGACCAAAGTCCCGATGGAGTTCGCGCCCGAGGCTATACCCGCGTACAGGTCGGCGCGGTTCTTGGCGAAGGCCCTGTAGGCATCCGCGGCTTCACCGGTCCAATTCGCGCTGTCGCGCTCCGTGGCCTTAGTCAGGTCTTCACTGACGGATTCGAGCTCCTTCCCGACGTTCTCCCAAGTCCCGATCATGTTGTCCAGCGCGACCTGATCACCGACTAGCCAGTCCAGTGGTTCACGGAGGAACGGGACGTGCTCGATGATCCAACCGAAGGCCGACGCCGCCAGCGTCCCGAGCGGATCGGCTACGAAATCGGCCAGGCCACTCACACCGTTGACGAAGTTCGCCAACCCTTCCGCCCAGTCACCACTCGCGATCTTGGCGCCGGTGTCCCAGAAGTCTTGGAGGATTCCCGCACCTTCGAGCGAGCTCTCATCCTGAGCGGCGTCCGTCTTGATCAAAGGATTGGGGCCCTGGGCCACGACGGGGGTTTCTGCCATCGGTCAGTCCTCCACCTTGAAGAGGCTCTTGAACTCGTCCTCCTGCATTTGTTTCCTCTGTTGCCAGGTGTGCACACGATCCGCATGATCCGCCGAGGCGTCCACAGCGGACTCGATCGCGCTCCTCGCCAGGCTCTGGACGGTGGCGCAAATCGCGGCAAGGGGAATTCCGATCAAGCCGAACGCTTCATCACCCATCGCCGCGTCCGCCGCGGACCCGGTCAGCGCGACTCGCTGCCCGAGGTGATCGATTGTGCTGCGATGCGCGGCGAGCTCCGCGGGATCGACGTTGAAGCCCTGATCGCCTTGTGGCTGCACCATGGTTTCCCTCCCTCAGGTACCCCGCTCAGCGCAGGAAGTCGCCGCCGGTGAAGTAGTCGTCCTCGTGGTCCGTCTGCTGCCTGCGCGCGGCGCGAGGCGGGGCGGGCGGAGCGGGCGGCTTGGGAGCAGGCGGGGGAGGCGGGGCGTCGAGTTCGTCTTCGGCGACGAAGCGGTCGTCTTCGTCCACGTCCCGGTGTCCGCCCTCGACGAAGCCTGTCGGCTCGGGCTCCGGGTACTCGTTGTGCAGCTGGTCGACCAGCTCGTTCATGGTTTCGGTGCCCGCGATGGACGGGACGCCGGTCTGCACCGCGCTCGCCAGCTTGCTCTGGGCAGTTCGGACGACGCGGAGGATCTCCTGCGCGAGCGCCGGGTTGTCGCGCACCGAGGGGCCGATCTCCAGGCCCACCAGGTTCCCGGCGTGGTTGACCTTGACCGAGATCTGGCCGTCCTTGCTGCGTTCGGATACGGAGACGCTTTCGATCTCGGTCCGCATCTGATTCGCCTTTCGCTGGGCGTCGGCCAGCTTGGCCTCGAAATCAGCGAAGAGCTGCTCAGGGTTCGACACGCGAACCTCCCCTGTTCACGTCGTAGCCGTTCGGCGACCGAGTGTGGCATATCCGTCCGACGTCGGGGAACGTTTCCCGCGCATCCGCACGCCGGTCGTGTGGATCACCACAATGACCTCCGGTTTTCCCTACCCGGGTCGGCGGCTGACCCGGTGTTCTCGCAGCTCAAAGCTCCATAGCGTGCCGGTTATGACGATTTCGGACTGGAAACGCGCGATTTACGCGCTTCTCGCACTTCCGGCGTATTTCGGTGGTGCGAAGGCCCAGCGCGGGCTCGCGCGGCGCTGGCTCGGGCAGGAGGGCGGGGCGCGGCCGCGATTCGTGGCCGCTTTCGGTCCGAGTGTGCTCGCGTTCCTTCTGGCGTTGCTGCTCTTCTATCTCGTCGGGCGCATCGCGACCTACGGTCTGTTCTGGACGGGAAGCGATCCGGAGGGCACGTGGGGTGGTCCGACGCCGGCAGGGGCGTGGATCGTGCACTTCTTCGTCGCGCTCGGGATGGCCGTGCCGATTTTCCTGGCGCTCCGGCCGCTCACGCGGCTCCAGGCTCGCCTTCTGGGTTGATCCCCGGTTTCGGGGCGCTGGCCACCTAGAATGCCCGGATGAGCAACACCGGCCGCAGGGGTCGCGAGCGGGCGGCGACCGATCAGGACATCCGCCGGACGGCGCGGGCGCTCCTGGTCGAGCAGGGCCCGGAGGCCGTGACGCTGCGGGCGATCGCGCGCGAGCTCGGTATCACGGCGCCGGCGTTGTACCGCTACTACGGCTCACGCGACGATCTGGTCGAGCATCTGCGGGCGGACGTCGTCGCGGATCTCGCGGCCGAGCTCGCCGAGGACATCGCGCAGCTGCCGGACGAGGGCGCGCTGCAGCTTTTCGCCATCTGCAAGGGATTTCGGCGGTGGGCGCTGACGCACACCAAAGAGTTCACTTTGGTCTTCGCGTCGCCGGCGGGAGACGCGGGGAACAGGCTGGACGAGCCGTTCGGGAAGATCTTCCTCGCCGCGGCGGGGCGGGTCCTCGCGATGCACGATCTGGTGACGCCGTCGAACGACGTCGTTCCCGCCGAACTCCGCGACGACCTCACGTCGTTCCGGGCGGAATTGCTCGCCGTGCTGGAGGAGTCCGGCGCGACGTTCCCGTTGGAGAAGCTCGACCTCGGCGTGACGTACCTGATGATCCAGTTCTGGGCCCGGCTCTACGGGCACGTCACGCTCGAGGTCTTCGGCAATTATCCGATCCCGTTCTCGAAACCGGACGTCCTCTTCGACGCGATGCTGGCCGATCTCGCGCGCGAGATCGGCCTGTCGATCGACTAGGCCGCGTGCCCGCCGTCGACCGAAACGGTCGTCGCGGTCACGTACTTGCTTTCCGGCCGCGCCAGGAACGACACGGTGGCGGCGACCTCCGTCGGCGAGCCGTAGCGGTCGAACACCGTCAGGCTCCGCTGGTCGGCCGCGTACGGGCCGTCGGCCGGGTTCATGTCGGTGTCGGTCGGGCCGGGGTGGACGAGGTTCACGGTGATCCCGCGCGGACCGAGTTCCCTGGCCAGACCCTTGGTCATGCCGAGCAGCGCGGTCTTGCTCACCGCGTACAGCGACATTCCCGGGCCGGGCACCCGATCCGCCACGCAGCTGCCGATGGTGATCACGCGCCCGCCGTCGGCGAGGTGCCGGGCAGCGGCCTGCGTGGTCACGTAGACACCGCGGACGTTGACCGTGAGCACGCGGTCGATGTCTTCCAGGCTCGTCTGGTCGAGCGGGCCGACGAAGCCGACACCCGCGTTGTTGACCAGCACGTCGAGCCTGCCGAACTCGGCGACCGTCGTTTCGACCGCGGCGGCCACGGCCGCGGCGTCGGCGCTGTCGGCCTGGATCGCCAGCGCACGACGGCCGAGCGCCTTGATCTCGTCCACGACGCCGGCCGCGAGTCCGGCGTTGTTCTGATAGGTGAGTGCGATGTCGGCGCCGTCCTCGGCGAGCCCGATCGCCGTGGCGGCACCGATCCCGCGGCTGCCGCCGGTCACCAATGCCACCTTGCCGTCGAGGGTCATGCGGTGTTCTCCGTTCGATTTCGTTGTCCTTGAACAACTCCATCGAATCGCCTCATGACCCTCGACGCTGGCGTCTTTCCGCCACGGCGCTACAGCACGATGTTGACCAGCCGTCCCGGCACGACGATCACCTTGCGCGGCGTGCCGTCGCCGACCAGTGCGGCGATCTTCTCGTCGGCCAGTGCGGCCGCCTGCACGGCGTTCTTGTCCGCGTCGGCCGCCACGGTGATCCGCGAGCGCACCTTGCCGTTGACCTGGATCGGGTACTCCGCGGTGTCTTCGACCAGGTACTTCTCGTCGACGACGGGGAACGGCCCGTGCACCAGGGAATCCGCGTGGCTCAGGCGCTTCCACAGCTCCTCGGCCAGGTGCGGGGCCAGCGGCGCCAGCATCAGCACCAGCGGTTCCACCAGCTCACGCGGCGTCGCTTCGGCCGAACCATAGGTCTTGGTGACGTAGTTGTTCAGCTCGATCAGCTTCGCGCCCGCGGTGTTGAACCGCAGTTCCGCGTAATCCTCGCGGACACCGGCGATCGTCTTGTGCAGCTGCTTGCGGTCCTCGTCTTTCGCGTCCACATTGGACACGCGCAGGTCGCCGGTTTCCTCGTCGACGACCAGCCGCCACAGCCGCTGCAGGAACCGGTGTGCCCCGACGACGTCCTTGGTCGCCCACGGCCGCGAAACGTCCAGCGGGCCCATCGACATCTCGTAGAACCGGAAGGTGTCGGCACCGTAGTCGGCGGACATCTGATCAGGCGTGACGACATTCTTCAGGCTCTTGCCCATCTTGCCGTATTCCTGCTTGACCTCTTCGTCCCCGAAGAAGAACTTGCCGTCGCGTTCCTCGACCTGATCGGCCTGGACGTAGACGCCGCGGGAATCGGTGTAGGCGTAGGCCTGGACGTAGCCCTGGTTGAACAGCTTCCGGTACGGCTCCTTGGACGACACATGGCCCAGGTCGAACAGCACCTTGTGCCAGAACCGCGAGTACAGCAGGTGCAGCACCGCGTGTTCGACACCGCCGACGTACAGATCCGTGCCGCCGGGGTCGTCGACACCGTGTTCGGCGGGCCGCGGACCGACCCAGTACGCCTCGTTCTCCGGCGCGACGAACACGTCCGGGTTGGTCGGGTCCAGGTACCGCAGCTGGTACCAGCAGGAACCCGCCCAGTTCGGCATCGTGTTGATGTCACGGCGGTAGGTCTTCTTGCCGTCGCCCAGGTCCAGTTCGACCTCGACCCAGTCGGTGGCGCGAGCCAGCGGCGAGGACGGCGTGCTGTCCTTGTCCTCCGGATCGAAGGTCACCGGCGAATAGTCGGCGACCTCGGGCAGTTCGACCGGCAGCATGCTGTCCGGCAGCGCGTGGACCTGACCGTCCTCGTCGTAGACCACCGGGAACGGCTCGCCCCAGTAGCGCTGGCGCGAGAACAGCCAGTCGCGCAGCTTGTACTGGACGGTGCCGCGGCCGTGGCCGTGCTCCTCCAGCCAGCCGATCATCGTCTGCTTGGCCTCGTCGACGCCCATGCCGTCCAAGAACCCGGAGTTGACGGCGGGTCCGTCGCCGGTGAACGCCTTGCCGTCGAAGCCGTCCGTCGGCTGGACGGTGCGGATGATCTCCAGACCGAACTTCTCGGCGAACTCCCAGTCGCGGGTGTCCTGACCGGGCACCGCCATGATCGCGCCGGTGCCGTAGCCCATCAGGACGTAGTCGGCGACGAAGATCGGGATTTCCCTGCCGTCGGCCGGATTCACCGCGTAGGAGCCGGTGAAGACGCCGGTCTTCTCCTTGTTCTCCTGACGGTCCAATTCGGACTTCCGCGAAGCGGCGTTCCGGTAGGCGGCGATGGCTTCGGCCGGAGTGGCGGCCTCGCCGGTCCAGCGGGCGTCGACGCCTTCCGGCCACGTCGGGGCGGTCAGCTCGTCGACCAGCGGGTGCTCGGGCGCGATCACCAGATAGGTGGCGCCGAACAGGGTGTCCGGACGGGTGGTGAAGACCTCGATCTTCTTGTCGCCGGAATCGAACGACACTCGCGCGCCGTGCGAGCGGCCGATCCAGTTGCGCTGCATGGACTTGACCTTTTCCGGCCAGTCCAGCAGATCCAGATCGTCGACCAGCCGGTCGGCGTAGGCGGTGATGCGCATCATCCACTGCCGCAGACTGCGCCGGAACACCGGGAAATTGCCGCGTTCACTGCGGCCGTCGGCGGTGACCTCTTCGTTGGACAGCACCGTGCCCAGTCCGGGGCACCAGTTCACCGGCGCCTCGGAGATGTAGACCAGCCGGTGCGAGTCGATGATCTCCAGCTGCTCGGCGCGGGTCAGCTCGCACCAGTTGCGGCCGTCCGGCGTGCGGCGCTTGTCCTGCGCGTACTCGGTCTCCAGGTCGACGATGGGGCGGGCCTTGCCTGCCTTCTCGTCGTACCAGGAGTTGAAGATCTGCAGGAAGATCCACTGCGTCCACTTGTAGTAGTCCGGGTCGATCGTGGAGATCCGGCGGCGCTCGTCATGTCCCAGGCCCAGGCGCCGGATCTGGCGCAGGTAGGTCTGCATGTTCTCTTCGGTCGTCTTGCGCGGGTGCTGCCCCGTCTGGACCGCGTACTGCTCCGCGGGCAGACCGAAGGCGTCGAAGCCCATCGTGTGCAGCACGTTCCGGCCGATCATGCGGTGGTACCGCGCGAAGACGTCGGTCGCGATGAAGCCCAGCGGATGCCCGACGTGCAGGCCCGCGCCCGAGGGGTACGGGAACATGTCCTGGACGAACAGCTTGTCCGAGGGGACGGACGAGCCGCTGTCGCTCTCGTCCGCGAGCGGCCCGACCGGGTTCGGGGCGTGGTAGGTGCCGTGGTCGGACCAGTAGTCCTGCCAACGCTGCTCGATCTGACCCGCCAGCTCCGCGGTGTAGCGGTGCTGAGGGGCCGAGTCGGCGCCTTCGCTCGCCTGGTTCATCGCCGAAATCCTCCGTGCTCATCCACGTCAAGCCACTCCAGAAACAACTCGACCCCTCAGCCCGGAGGGCATGAGGGGTCGCCGCGCTGGTCCCGGCCGTTGGGCCGAGATCAGCGCGGCAGGCTAAGGAGCAGCCGAGCCGTGTCCATGAGTCCAGTCTAACTCGCTGGTCAAAGCCGTTCCGAGGGGACCGCCAGAGCGATGAACTGGGTCACCTGCGTCGCCGAAAAGTTGTTGTCGCTGACCAGCACGAGACTGCGCTCCCCGGTGGACAGGCGCGGACCCCACGTCATCCCCTCGACGTTGTCCACTGTGGACAAGTTGAAGTCGGCGAGGTCGGCGAGCAGGCGCTTCTTGACCGGCTTGACGTTCTTGGCGTCGGCCAGCGAAGGCGTCTTCGCGATATTCGTGGCGCCCTTGGTGTCGATCTCGTAGATCCGGATCTTGTTGCCGACGCCGGTGACGAACGCGCGCTCCATCACCAGGTAGCGCGTCGGGTCGGCCTGGTCGACGGCCAGCAGCGACGAGACGCCGGTGGTCGCGAACGCGCCGGGCGGGTTCGGTGACGCGAAGACCTTGTCCTGCGGATACGCGTACTGCGCGAGCACCGGGCCGAACCGCGACTGCAGGGTGATGCGGGAAAGGGCGCCCGAGGTGGTGGTCGGCTCCGGACCGTCCGGCAGGAGCGGTCCCTCGACCGAACTGGCGACGAGCGAGCCGAAGCCGGCGAAGGTGAGGCCTTCGAGGACGAGGTTCTGCCGCGGCCCGGCGGTCGCGGTCATCTTCTCGTTGGCGGGGATCGGCAGGTCACGGACATAGGAGCCGTCGCGGTCCGCCTCGCGGATCGACGGATCGATCAGCGCGGCGGCGGAGCGCTCGCCCTCCTGCGACCAGAGGTAGTGGCCGGTCCACGGATCGACACGGAGCTCTTCGGGGTCGATCGTCCGCATGTTCTGCGGCTGCGTCTGGTCGTTCTTCGCGAGCGGCGGATACGGTGTGCCGTCGGGACGCAGGAGCGGCTTGGTGCCGGTGAAGGTGACCGGGCCGAGTCCCTTGGCGTCGAGGGAGAACTTCGCCGTGTAGAACCGGGCCGGGTTGATCGCGGACCGGTCGTCGCAGATCAGCGCGTACTCGCCGGTGCGGGGGTCGTAGTCGATGCTGGACAGGCCACCGACGACGGTGCCCTCGTAGGGCACGGCGTTCGGAACGGTCTGTGCACCGATCAACCGCAACGGACGGTGCTCGGCCTTTGCGGCCGGGGCCGTCGTCAGAGTGAGGGGAACGGCCCCGATCAGGGCGGCTGCTATAACTCGGCGTGACATGGCCTGTAGCACAGTCGATCAGGGTATCCGGCAGGTTGCCGGAACGTCACGCTTATCCTCGTGGAGTGTTCGTCATAGCGCTGGTCCCGATCGTGCTGGGTGTCCTCGTCGGCTGGGGCGGTTTCCTCGGTCTGCGTGAGAAGCTGCCGCGTGACCGCGGCGCCGGCGTGCGTACCGCCGCCACGATGCGCAGCGAGGACGCCTTCCGCCTCGGCAACAAGGTCGCCGGGCTCCCGACGCTGGCCGGTGGCGTGATCGCCGTGCTCGCGGGCGCCGCCGCGCTGGTCATGCCGACGACGTTCGGGCTGCTGCTGGCCTCGGTCGTGGGCATGGTCGGGATGATCGCGCTGGTCGCCGCCGGGGGAGTGCTCGGCAACCGCGCGGCCGCGACCGTCCCGGCGCCCGAACCCGCCGCGCCGGAAGCGCCCGCTGGATGCAGTGGCTGCGCCTGCGGGACCTGCGGGGTCTTCAAGAAGGCCGACACGGCCACGGCCTAATTGCGCTGGAGGTCTCCCGGATGGGTGGCCAGCAACGCCAGCGGAATGCCCTGACGACGCAGCACCTGACCCCACAGATCGTGGTGCGGCGAGGCGAGGACGTCGCTGGGCAGCGCCGGGACGATGACCCAGTCGTCGCGTTCGATCTCGCTCGCGAGCTGACCGGCGTCCCAGCCCGCGTATCCGGCGAAGACCCGCACGCCGCGGACCTTCGGGACCAGGATCTCGGGATCGGTGTCGAGATCGACCAAGGCGACCGGACCGCGGACGGCGATCACGCCGGGCACGCTGGACGCCGTCTCGCCGGTCCGCAGCGCGGCCAGGCACAGGGCGGTCTTCTTCTCCACCGGGCCGCCGACGAACACCGACTGCGGCTCGGCGACGTGTCCACCCCAGTTGGGGAGCACGTCGTACACCGGAACGTCACTCGGCCGGTTGAGCACGACGCCGAGCGTTCCCTCGTCCCGGTGATCTATGACGAACACGACGGTCCGCCGGAAATTGGGATCGAACATCGTGGGGGCGGCGACCAGGAGCGTTCCCGGTTCGACCTCGGCGTCCGCTGGCACATCCGCCATGATCCCACTTCGAGCCGAGACAAATCGTCCGGCCAGGGAACAACAGCATCACGAGCATCGTTGGACACACAGGTCGGTGCGCTTTCCGTGTCCCCCGGGCTCACTGAAGAACCGCCTTTGTGGAATACCGTCCGGCTGGAGCCACACTGCGCATAGCCGCCGAGAGGCGACCTTTGAGCGCACCGACCTCCTTCTTCAGGCTTCCGCGGTACGAAAACGCCGGTTACGGCCATCTGGCGCCTCCGTTGGCATTAGGGTGACGCCTACCGACGCCGGGTGACGTATGCCCGGGATCAAGTACTTCCGGGGGCTCAAGTGACGACGGCAGGCGACGACAGCGCGCGCCTCGAAGCGCGCAATGCCGCCATGAAGGATCAGGTCGACACGCTGCTCGAACAGTTCGAGCGCCAGACGGCCCAGCTCCGGGACGCGCAGGAAGCCGCTTCGCAGATGTCCGCGACCGTGGTCTCGCAGGACGGTCTAGTCCGCGCCACCATCGACGCGACCGGCACACTCGCCAAACTCGAGATCCAGCCGAACGCCTTCGAACGCACCAACCCGGCGCAGCTGGCCAACACCGTGCTGACCCTGGTGCGCCAGGGATCGCTGCAGGTCAAACAGCAGGTCGCCGACCTGATGGCCCCGATCACCGAAGGGCTGCCGGACCTCTCGGACCTCATCGAGGGCGCGCCGTCGCTGCAGGGGCTGATGCCGGCGATCCCCGACTTCCTCGCCGAGGAAGAGCAGCCGTCCACACCGGCCAAGTCCGACGACGACTTCGAGGATCCGCTGCTGCGCAAGGACGACGCTCCGCCACCACCACCTCCTGCGCCGCCCGCGCCGAAGCCGGTTCCCAAACGGGTACGCCAGCAGGACGATGATGAGGAAGAGCCGCCTTCGAGCTGGCTGACCAGGGGAGTCTGATGCCGAACGGTGGGGGCGGTGGCGGATTCACCGCGGATCCGGACGCGGTCAAAACGGCCGCGGCCAAACTGGGGCTCGCCGCGGATCAGCTGGACGACGTCGGCAAGGAACTGCTGGCCGCGATCAACTCGCTCGGCCAGTGCTGGGGGAACGACGACGCCGGCAAGGAGTTCGCGAAGGACTACGAGCCGGGCGCGAAGGGCTCGTCCGAAGGGTTCGCGAACATCGTCGAGGCGCTGCGCGGCATGCAGCACAACGTCGAACGGTCGATGACGGCGTTCACGAACGCCGAAGAAGAGATCAAGTCGACGCTGGACAAGAAGGCATAGCGCCATGGGTATGGAGATGCCCGACGCGGTCAAGTGGCTCTTGCCGATCGTCGTCGGGGAAAGCTGGCCCGAAGGCGACGAAGACAAGCTCCGCGAGCTGCGCGATGCGTGGCACAACGCGTCGAGGGCCGTCCAGCCGATCGCCGACACCGCGACCAAGGGCGCCACCGAGGTCCTCGGCGGCTGGACCGGCGAAGGCGCGGAGAAGTTCGCCGAGGCGTGGAAGAAGTTCATCGAAGGCGACGAGGCCTACTTCAAGTCGCTGGCCGATTCTTCGAAGGCACTCGGCGACTCGTGCAACGCGACCGCGCTCGACGTCGAGTACACGAAGTACATGATCATCATCTCGCTGGTGATCCTGGCCGCGCAGATCGTCGCGATGCTCGCGGCCGCGGCGGTGACCTTCGGTGGCTCGACGGCCGGGATCGCGCCCGCGCAGATCGCCACCCGCATGACCGTTCAGATGATCTTCCGGCAGCTGATGCAGAAGCTCGCGCAGGAAGGCTTCAAGAAGGTCGCGAAGGAACTCCTCGAGAAACTTCTCAAGGAGGGCCTGAAGAAGATCGGCAAAGAGGTCCTGCAGAACACGGCGATGAACCTCGCCATGGACGCGGGCATCCAGGGCCTGCAGATGGCCAAGGGTGACCGCGACAGCTGGGATTTCAGCAAGACCAAGGACTCCGCGATCAGCGGCGCGGTCGACGGTGTCGTCGGCGCGGGCAGCAGCAGTATCGGCAAGGGCGCGACCAAGGGGCTTTCGGACAGCGTCGGCGGCCAGATCGTCGACAGTGCGGCGCGAGGTGCCGTACGGGGCGCGGCCGAAGGTGTCGCCAGCACCGTCGGACAGGCCGCCGTCACGGGTGACCTGGACAAGCTTTCGGCCAAGGACCTACTGATGGGCGCGTCCGGCGGAGCTGTCGGTGGCGGTGTCGACGGGGCGAAGAGCCAGATCGGCGACATCCGTACCGCGAACACGCCCGGTGCCGCGACGGCGGGCGACGGGCCGACGACGCCGGATGTCGATTCGGGGGATTCCGGGACGCCTTCGCGTACGCCGGACACTTCGTCGAGCCGCAATTCGTCCTCTGATGGCGATTCTCCGGAACGCAATTCGTCCTCTGATGGCGACAACTCGTCGCGGAGTACGTCCGACGCGCCTCAGCAGGCTTCGCAGCGCGCGGGGGACGGCGACCGGGTCAGCCAGTCTTCGACGCAGGCTCCGGAACGACCCGCGGACGCCCCGGCGAACACCGGCGAACGCGCCGGTTCGCCCGCGCAGACCCAGCATGCTCCGGCGGCGGCCGACAACGGCGCCGGTTCCGGGCAGCAGCAGGCCGCTTCGGCCAATCAGCAGCAGGCACCCGCGGCGGGGGCCCAAGGACCGGCACAGACCCCGGCGGCGAGTCCGGCTCAGGGACCGGCTTCGAGTCCGGCCCCGAGTAGCGCACAGTCCGGCATGCCCGCCTCGACCGGATCACCTACCTCGACCGGATCACCAGCTTCGTCCGGCGCCCCGGCTTCGTCAGGGGCGCCCGCATCGGCGGGAGCGCACTCTTCGGCCGGAGCACCCGCCTCGACGGGGGCGCCTGCTTCGTCCGCACCGGTCAGCTCCGGAGGCTCGTCTTCCGGCGGGTACGGCATGGCGCCCAACTCGGGTTCGAGCACGCCCGGCTCGACGAGCGGCTACGGCATGGCTCCCGGCGGCACTCCGCCGGGCAACGGTCCCGCCCCCGGTGGTTTCCCGCCGGGTGGCCATGATCCGGTCCGGCAGAACCGGCCCCAGGACGGCGTCCAGGCCGCCGGGTTCGCCGGCGCGGGCGGCCCGCAGCAGCCGCGCTTCGACCAGCCGCCCGGCCAGCAGCCGTTCCAAGGCCAGCCGCCGACGCAGCCGCCGCCCGGCGGTTTCGCTCCGCCGCCGCCGCCTCCGCCCGGTGGTGGTCATGGCCCCATGCCCTCTCGCGGGCAACAGGGTCCGATGGGGCCGCGGCCCACCGGACCGCAGCCGCCGCCTCCGCACCCTGGCGGACATCCGCAGGACCGTCGTCAGGACCGCGGACCGCAGGAACGGCCGCAGCAGCGTCCTCAGCAACCCCCGCCGCCTCCGGGCCGGCAGCAGGGTCTTCACGGCCAGCAGCCGCCTCGGCCGCACCAGCCGCCGCAGGGCTATCAGGGCAGGCCGGGGCCCGGTCTCGGGCCGAACGGCGGTGTCCCGCCGCGTCCGCACACGCCTCCGCCGGGGCAGCACCCCGGCCACAACCGCGGCCCCGCGGGCTATCCGCCGCCTCCGCCGCGCCCCCCGCATCCGGGCAACGGCCCGTTCCCTGGCAATCGTGGCCCGGTGCCGCCGCCTCCGCCCGGACAACACCCCGGACAGCAGCCTGGTCCACGCCCAGGTCAGCGGCCGATGCCGCCGGGCGGCGAACCGCCGCGCTTCGGTGGGCAGCAGCCGCAACGTCCGCCGCAGGTCCCGGCACCGCGCCCGGGGCACGACGGAAACGCGGGCCCGCAGGAACGGCCGCAGCACCAGCAACGTCCACAGCAGCAGCCCGAACCGGTCCAACCGGTGGAGCGCGCGCCTCACCGCGAGGAAGCACCCGCCTACCGCGGCAACCTCGAAGACGGCGCCGAGCTGCCCAAGGACAGGGACGCCGACGCCCCCACCGAGACCGAGGCGCCCAAGGACGTCACGCCCGAGGACAAGACCGCCGACGACGGCGGTTCCCCGATCGACGAGCGGTACCTGACGGACCCGGACTTCCACACGGACGACCCGGCGGCCTACCGCGCGCTCGCCGAAACACAGATCGACAAGCGTGGTTTCGACGCCGAGACCGGGGAGGCCCGTAGCGAACAGGTCCGCCGCGAAGCCCTCGACAAGCGCAACGCGCACGAAGATCCGCGCGTCAAGCAGATGTCGGATCAGGGCGCGTACGCGGTGCACAGCTACACGCGCACCGACATGGCCGAGAGGATCACGCACGCCCAGCGTCACGGCGGGCCTGAGCTGGAGGCGCTCCGCCCGCATATCGAGGCGATCACCTCCGGCCTCAACGAGATGCCCGTCTACGAGGGCGTCGTCTCGCGGCGGGTGAACTTCCACGGCAACGAAAGCGCCATTCAGGGCTTCCTGGCCGCGCACGCCGAGGGCAAGGTCATCGTCGACCCGCAGATGCTGAGCACGTCGCGGGTCACCCCCGAGCATCCGCACAGCACCTTCCCCGGCGAAGTCGAGCTGCGCATCCAGTCGAAGACCGGACGTCACATCGAGGATCTCGCCTCCAAGAAGGAAGAGCGCGAAGTCCTGATGAAGTCGGCGACGCAGTTGCGCGTCACCGACGTCAAGATGGGTCCCGGGCATCCCGAGCACCCCGACTACAAGGCACGGCTGGACGACGGCACGGTCAACGACCTTCCGAAGTGGATCGTCGAATGCGAAGAGGTCGTCCCCGGTGACGACGGCCACCTGACGCCGGAGCAGGTCCAGGAGAAGGTCGCGGAGCGGCGCGAGTACAACAACGCCGAGCAGGAGCGGCTGGCCAAGGAAGAGGCCGACCGCGACGCGCAGCTGCGCCGCGATCACCCCGAACTGTTCAACAACCAGGGTTTCGCGGGACTCGAAACCAAGATCGCCGACGGCAAGGGCGGCTGGATCGACGCTTCCGACGCTCCGGAAAACCACGTCCCCAAGCCGAGGGAGCACGTTCCCGACGGCGGCTGGTCGGAGCTGGCGAAGCCCCTCGACGACGGTGGGCCGCCCGCCATCCACGCCGGTTCCACCGACACCCCGCACCAGCAGGTCCGCCTGCTCATGGACGAGCTTCCGGCGGTCGGCGAGGTCAACACCCGCAACTACTACGCGCCCGAATCGTGGAAGGACGGCTACCAGACCAACTCGGCCGAGGCGCTGGTCGCGTTCGAGAACCGGATGAACGGTGGTGACGCCGTCGCCGGACCGTCGACCGGCGGCTCGCCGCTTCAGCACGTCAGCGACCGGCTCGGCGGGCAGTGGTCTGATCAGCGCGGATTCGCCGACGTGGCCCGTGACCTGGGTGAACGTCCGGTCGGCGCGCGGACGGCGGTGGCCTTCGAGCAGCACGCCCCCGGTGACCCGAACGCGCCGGAAGGCTCGCCGCGGTCCAAGGACCGGGTCGAGACGAGGATCGTCGCCGCGGTGAACACCCCGCACGGCGTGGTCTTCGCCGATCCGATGACCGGGCGGCTCGCGACGCTGCCCGACAATCCGACGTCGATCAAGGCGATGCCGATGGGCGGTGGCGATGCTCCGCACGCTCACACGCCCGAAGCGCCGACGCAGTCACCCGAGCCTGAGACCGCGAAGTCGCCTGCCGAGCGGCTGCGCGGTGACGACGAACCACCTTCGCCGGACCGGCCCGAGGACCAGCAGCCGAAGACCGAGTCCGACATCGCCGATCGGCTCAAGGGCACCGAAAAGGCACCACCGCGGATCGACGAAAGCTACGTCAACGATCCCGGCTTCCGGGGCTCGCCGGAGGACCACAAGAGCCTCCGTGACCGCTACGACAACGCCGATCTCGCCGAGCAGGCGCGCGAGAAGGCGCTCAGGCGGCTCGAAGCCAGCCCGCTGAAGGACCGCGTCTCACCCGAAGCCGCGGAAGCGATCTACTCCTACTCGCGCGAACACGCCTACGCGATCAACGACGCGAACCGGCGGGGCGAGTCGCATCCCGACTTCGAGAACGCGCAGCGCAGCACCCGCGCGATCGTCGGCGCGCTGAACGAACTGCCGGACTTCCACGGCGAAGCCATTCGCGGCATCGACACCAAGGGCGACCTGCGCGCCGCCGGGATCATGGCCGCGCATTACGAGGTCGGCCAGACCGTCCCCGAACCGACGATGACCAGCTCCACCATCAAGACGTCGCCGGACACGAAGTCGAAATTCGGCGAAGACGTCGAGATCCACATCGTCTCGAAGACCGGCAAGGACGTCTCGTCGCTCGCGGAAAACCCGGGCGAGCACGAAGCGATCAACAAGCCGGCGACGCAGCTTTACGTGCACAGCAAGGAGTTCAAGACTCCGCCGCTGGTCGACCGGCCGAAGTGGGTCATCCACGCCGAGGAGGTCACTCCCGGCGACCCGCGGTACCTCGACCCCGAGACCGCCAAGCAGAAGATGGACGAGCGGCGGGCCCGGCACGCCGCGGAGGCGCCCGAACTCGCGCGCCTCGCACAGGAACGGTCGATGGCGCGCCTCGGCGGCTTCGACGAGCCGCAGACGCCGCACATCACCACCGAGAACCCGGCGGACCACGGCGTCGCGGACGCCGACAAGGGCCCGGAGTACGGCGAACAGCCCGCTCAGGACCACTCCGCCACCGACGACACGATGGAGTTGCCGGTCCCCGAGCGGGACTACTCGTCGATGGCGGTGGCGACGAACCCGCCGAGCGAACCCGCGATCCACGCCGGTTCCGCGAGCCCCGCCCAGCAGGCCGCCTACCTCGCCGACCGGCACCCGCGGCTCGGCGAGGTCAACCCGCATTTCCACGACTCCGACGCGCTGGCCAACGGCTTCCGGTCCAACTGCACCCGCACGCCGGGCGCGTACTGGGACCAGCTGCACGGCATCGATTCGACCGCCGGCCCGCTGCTCATGCACGAGATGGACAGCCGGGGCACGCTGGAGCACGTCGAGGAGCGGTTCGGCGGCCGGTTCTCCGACCGTGACGGCTACGACGCCGTCATCCGCGAGATGCGGGACATGCCGACCGACCACCACGCCGTGGTCGCGGTGAAATACCTCGACGAGAACGGCGTCGAGCGCGGCCACATCGCCATGGTGGCGAACACGCGGGACGGCGTCGCGTTCATCGACCCGCAGTCGGGTGCGCTGATGAACCTGCCGCATCCGCCGCTGAGCATGAAGCTGATGCACGTCGGCGTCCCGGAAACCCCGGCCGCGCACCACACCGACGGGCACACCACGCAGACCGAAACGGCTTCGACCAGGCCGGTCGACCCGCGCATCGCGTTCGCGCGGCCGGATCAGCCGGTGGATCCGCGGATCGCCTACGCCAGGGAAGACACGCCGGACGTGCAGCCGTCGCGGATCGGTCCGGACGGCCGTCCGATCGTGACGCCCTCGCGCGACGGGGGCTACGGGATGGCGCACGACGAGCAGCCCGCCGGAAACCGGGCCGAAGTCGAGCGGTTCCTGAACGATCCCGAGGTCGCGGCCGCGGTGGACGGACTCGACCCGGACAAGAAGCGTGCCGTTCACGAGGACGAAAACGGGGTCAAGCACGACGTCGGGCCGATGCGGGACTTCATCCGCGAACAGCTGCCGTCGCATCCGGAACTGGTCCGGCTGATGGAGCACCCGGACAACGCGTACCTGCGGGCATCGCTGCTGAACAACCCGATGACCATCGGCAGCCTGTTGCTGCACCCGGAGGCCATCCCGATCCTCGAAGACGCCCTGCGTGACGTCGAGGAAAGCGGCTACCAGATGATCGACGACGTGCGGCAGGAAGGTCCCGGCGATACGCCGCTGACCCAGGAGCAGCGGGAAATCGCGGCCGAGGCGGCGCGAATCGCGGCCGACGTGGAGCCCGGCGATCAGTACCACGCCGGCTTCGAGCGCGCGGACAAGGGCGATGCCGGGAAGATCCAGGAGTTCCTGGACGCCGAGCGGGCGGCTTGGCCGCGGAACCAGGGCGACCTCAACCGGATCGCCGAACGGATCGCGGCGGAGAACAACGGCGACGCGTCGGGCAGGCCCGGTCCGAAGGACGACGACCGCGCGAAGGCGAAGATCGCGGGCTACGACGGAGACGCGTCGAAACTGACCGACCTGGTGGGCGTGAAGATCCAGTTCGACACGCTGGCCGACGTCTACAACGCGCTGAACGCGGTGATGAACGACCCGGATCTCCGGATCGTCAGCTTCGACGACCGGTTCGCGAATCCGCAGGACAGCGGATACCGCGATCTGCAGATGAACGTCCGGCTGCCGAACGGGCACGTCGCCGAACTGCGGCTGCACCTGAAGCACATCGACACCGTGTCGGCCTACGAGCACGCCTTGTACGAGGTCCGCCGTGACTTCCCGACGTACAACCGGACACTGGACGAGAACAACAAGAAGAGGTTGTCCCCGGAACAGGCCCTGCTGGAAGCCGCCTTGATGGACCGGGTCCGGGAGAAGTTCATGGCCGGTCTTCGCGAGGGCCTGCCTCCTGAGGAGAACACGTGATCCAGACGCCGTCCTTCTACACGTACTTCGGAAAGACCTACCGCGTCGAGTCGACCCCCGACGGGGGCCTGACCGGTTTTCTCCTCGACCTGAGCACCGGCGAGTTCGACGAAAAGCCGGAGCACGTGCGTGAGGTCTTGTGGGCGATGGCGAGTTCGGACATCAGCAAGGTGTCCGAAGAGAAGTTCGTCCAGGAGACCGAGCGCGCCCGTGCGTACGAACTCAAAGGCGGCGGACCGATCTTCGCGCTCTACGAGACCATCGACGGCCTGTACGCGCAGGCCAAGCGCGAAAATCGCCGCTTGGAACCGCAGGAATCGGCGCTGATCCAGTCGCTGCGCAAGCGCACCTTCAAGATGTGGGAGGACGAGCTGGCCCGCCGCGCCGCCGGGGAGCCGCCGTCGTTCCGGGCGGAACCACGTTTCCCGAACCGGGCGCGATGATTCACGTGGAACAACTGACCGCCGAACAACAACGCGAGCTGCTGGTCGGGATCGGCAAGCTCCTCCGGGCGGGCGTCACCGACCCGGCGCACGTCGCCGTCGCCGACTTCCGGCAAGCCGGGGAGCACACCGAACTCGAGGGCCACAACGTCGTGCCCGCGGCCGAGCTGAACGAACTCTTCGGCAAGCTGCGCACGGGAATGTACGCCACCGGACGGGGCACCTGGCTCCAGTCGCGGTTCACGCTCAAACCCGACGGATCCTTCGACTTCGACTTCACCCTCGACGACGAACCGGCGTGGACCAAGACACCGCCGACTTCGGCCTACCCGGACGAGCTGGCCAGCTTCCCCCGCGACGACGAGCACATCCCGGACTGGTGGCGGCTGCGCGCGCAGTTGCCATTGCGGGTCGAGTTCCGGCACGCCCGGATCGTCGACGCCTACACCGAAGGCAAGCCACCGGTGGTCGACAGACCGGAGCTGGACGAGTCCGAAGCGCCGCTGATCGCGCAGTACCTCGAACGTGAACCGGCGATCCTCTCGGGCAGCGGCCTCGGCAAGGACATCTTCGAGCCCGAAGCCGACGGCGACGTCCCGGAGAGCTACCACACCGACGGCACCTGGATCTGGCACGCGTCCGTGCCGCATTACCTGCGGAAGTACGGGATCCCGCCGGAACCGGACCTGGTCGAGCACATCCGCGGCCAGCGCTTCCAGCCGCCGTACGTCGAGCACCTCGTCCGCCGGACCGCCGAAGCGGATCTGCTGGGCAAGCCGCGGCCGAAACCAGGCCGCTCCGACGTCAAGAAGACCGAGGGCGACATCGCCGCGGAGCTGGAGACGTCACCGAACCCGGCCTTGACCGACGAAGAGCTCCTGGTCGTTCTGGTCAGCAGGCTGGGCGAACACGCCGTCTGGCCGGAGGCGTACCGCATCGGGGACCGCGCGGACGGCGCCTGGTGTCTCAACTTCACCGAAAAGGGCTGGGAGGTCGCCGCGTATTCGAGTGGTAGCCCGGACTCACCGAAGTACTTCGACAGGCTTGAAGACGCGGCTCACCAGCTCCTCGGCGCCGTCCTGCTCCATCCGGCGCGGATGACCGCCGGCCATGAAACCCCACTCGAGACCGCGAAGGAACTGGCCGACTGGCCGGTGCGGGCGGCACCGGGTGAGCCGCCCCTCACACTGCTCCGCAACAAGCGCGTCAGCCGGATGGTCGCCGGTACGGTCGTACTGCGGTTCGGCGAGGAAACCGGCAATCTGGTGCACCACGGAGGGGTACGGTTCGCCACGACGTCCCTGCCGCTGGAGCGGGAACGTGTCGGTGGGACCTACCGGCTGCGCCGCCCGCTCCACGTGATCACCGGTGTCACCGTCCCCTGGGCGAACATGCCCGGTGGGGCGGTGGCCTACGTGCTCCCGAAGACGATCGCCGAGCACGTGTCCGACGGTAGCCTGGAGAGGATCGAGTAGGTGGAATCGGCGGAAGCGGTAGCCAAGGTCGAAGAGTGGCTGCGCGCGGTCCACGGTCCGGACGTGTCCGCACCTGGCGGCGCCGGCCTGCGCGTGAACCACGAAAAGGTCCTGCGCATCCCCGAGGGCTGGTCGGTCCCCTACAACACGATCGCCTTCCTCGACGAAGGTCATGCCGAGAAGGAGATCTTCCCGCCGCCGTCGGTGATCGTCCGCGAACCGGACGGTGAACTGCGCCAGGCGCATCCGCAGCCGGGCGGGCTCAGCGTCCCGGTCGCGTTCCCCGGCCAGGAGATGTGGCGCGAGGTCGTCGACCCCGAATACGCCAAGGCCGGACTCGGTGACCTCGGCGTCCCGCCCGCGGTCGTCGCGGGCTGGGTCCAGGTCAACGCGGACGGTGTGCAGACCGGGCAGGAGCGGGAGAATCCCGAGTACAAGGCCGGTCCCATTCGTCGTGGCTACCCGAAACCGGAGAACCGGCTCGAAACGCTGCTGTCGTTCGCCAGTGTCGGCTGGTTGACGAGAGAACAGCTGCTCATCGGGCTGCTGCGCTGCGAGGTCTACGTCCCGGTGGACCTGGCGTCGGGCAAGACGGAGCGGTTCTATTTCAACGAAGAACGCGCCGAGCTGCGGGTGTTCAGCTCGACCAGGAACCTCCCGTCCCGTGAGCACGGGTACTGGAAGGTCGACATCGCCACGCTGGCCGGTTACGAGAGTCCGCCGAACCTCGTGATCAACGGCGGACCCGCGACGTTCGAGGACGTCAGCGGCGTCGAACTCGCCGAGACGGCGGCGAAGTTCCCGCGCCGTGACGCCCACGTCGACGTCAACGAACGCTGCCCGGAAGCGGATCCGCAGCTGGAGGCCCTGGCGGCCGAAACCGCCGCGAAGATGGGCCTGCCCGAACCGGTGAAACCGCCGCTGGCCGCGGCCGAACGGGCTCGCCGTCGCGGGTTCGAACTGACCGCCGAGGAATGCCAGAAGACCGTCATCGGCCAGTCGTGGCTGGCGCGGCTCAAGCTGCCCGAACCGCCGCGCAGCCGTCCGAACGACCTGCGGGCGAACGGTCTGGCACCGGGATACGACAACGAAGGACAGATCCAGCCGCGCCTGGACACCTTCGGCAAATACTTCGAGCGAGACCGCTCCAGCTCTCGTTATGGCTGGCAGCGCGTTACGGGCGCGTACGTGGGCTTCGCGCTCGGCGAGGCACTCGGAGCCGCTGTCGATCGCATGCGGATCGACGAGATCCACAGCACCTACGGCCCCGACGGGATCACCGACCTGCCGACCGCGTTCGACCTGCCCGGCCGGATCGGGCCGCTCACCCAGCGGCTGCTGTTCTACACCGAGGCCGTGATCCGCAGCCCCCATCGCGAGCAGCCGGAGAACCGCGACGCCGAACGGGCGCTCGGGACGGTCGCGCGCAACTCGCTGATGCGCTGGCTGCACACCCAGGGCGCGCCGCTCGACAACGCCGACGGCTGGCTGGTGAAGGTGCCGGAACTCCGCGTCCGCCGCACCCCCGACGACGCCGAACTGAACGCGTACCACGCGCTGGCGACCGTCTCGCCGACGGCGATGCCGCTGAGCGGGCCGGAAGCGCTGGTCGCGGCACTGCCGGCGGCGATGACCGCGGCCGGGCCCGGCACCGCGATGAGCGGGGGCGTCCGCCAGGCGGTGCGCGACCTCGTTTCGGTCACGCATCCGGGAGAGGTCGACGTCGAGGCGGCGACCTTCCTGACCTGGCTGTTCGAACCCGCCCTGACCTCGGAGGCGTTCAGCTACCCGGTCTGGAACACCTCCCGCGAGATCTTCGACGACCAGAACCCGCACCAGCGCGGGCCGGTGTGGGCGGATCTCAAGGCGATGGTCGCGGAATCGGTGCCGTTCTTCGGCAAGCACGGCCTGCCCGATCTGCGTGTCCCGGAACTGATCGGCGACGGCAAGGGCACGCTTTCGGTGCTGGGCCGCGCGTTCGCGGCGCTGTCCGGCTTCGAGAACTACCCGGAGCAGGCGCTGCTGCGGGCGGTCAACCACTCGGGCCGCAGCGCGGTCACCGGCGCGATCGCCGGTGCGCTGCTCGGCGCCCGCACCGGCATTCCCGGCCTGCCGCAGAAGTGGGTCGAACAGCTGGAACTGCGCTATCTGGTGGAGAACATCGCCACGGACGCGTTCTGGCATTTCGACCGCCATTCGGCACTGCACGAGGTCGACGGCTGGGCCCAGCGGTATCCGCGCTGGTGAAATCTGGAATGGGGACGATGAACGAAGAGGAAGCCGTCAGCCGCGTCGAGGAGTGGCTGGCGGGCCAAGGCGCGGTGGGGACCGGCGCGTTGCGGGTCCGCCGCGACTACGTCGTGCGCGCGACCGACGGCTGGAACGTCACCTACAACACCGTCGGCTGGCTCGACGGGACCGATCCCGGCACGGGCCTGTTCCCGAGCCCGGTCGCGTTCGTCCCGGACGACGGCGGTGAGATCCGGCTCGACCTGGAGCTGATGGCGGTTTCGGCGGCGGGCGGTGATGGCGACGCCGACGCGTTCACCCGCTGGGTCGAGGTCGTCGATCCCGAATTCGACCCCTCCGTGGCCCCCGGCCTGCCCGTCCCGAAGGCGGCGATCGTGCGCTGGGAGCAGCACACGCTGTTCGGCGAGCCGACCGGCGCGGTCCGCGCGAATCCGGAGCACCGCCCGGGACCGCGGTTCGCCGGACGACCGAAGCCGGAAAGCGCCGTCGAGACACTCCTCGGCTACCTCCGCGTCGAGTGGATCACGCCGGAGGAGTTCGTCCACTGGATGCTCGACCTCGACGTGCTGGCCCCGGCCAAGGAAGGCCACCTGCAGGTCCGCGACTTCGGTGACGCTGGTGCGCGCTTCGTCGTCTACACGTCCGAAGCGCAGATCCCGTCCGAGTACACGATGTGGCAGCGGGTCCAGCCCCGCGTGCTTCTGCGCCGGGCCAAGGACACCCCCGGGGTCGGTCTGCTGGTCAACCCGGGACGGCCGGAGACCTTCAACGTCTACCCGGAAACCCTGCGGCGGGTCGCCGACCTCGAACTGCCGGCGGGAACCGAGCGGCCCCAGTCCGTCGGGCGCCCCGCTTACTTCGGCGAGGACTACGCGGAGGCGTTCAAAGCCCTTCACGAGGAGTACGGCCAGGATCTCGGCGCGGCCACCTCGAACCTGCGGAGTCTCGTCGACCAGGCCAGGGACAACGGCTACCCGCTGAGCACCGGCGAACTCGTCCGCTACGTCCGAGGCGTGACGCTGGCGTTCAAGCGGAGCCGGGCGAAGTACGACGGCCGTCCGCTACCGGAACTGCCCGAGGATCTGTTCGCCAACGGGCTGGTGACGCACTACTACGACAACGGCGAACCTCGCCCGAGTGCGTGGACGTTCGGGAAGTTCTACAACCCGACGATTCCCGTGGGCAGCTTCACGTACCCGCGGCTTGTCGGCGCGTACGTCGGCTTCGCGCTCGGGGACGCGCTCGGCTCGGGCGCGGATCCGGCCGAAGGTCTGCCGCTCGGCGGGCTGACCCGGCAGCTGCTGTTCCACACCGAGTCGGTGATCCGCGGCCTGGACGCGACTCCGGACAAGGCCGAGATCCCGGCGTCGCTGCCCGCGGGCGGACGTTCCGACGGCTGGGTCGCCAAGGCCACCGAAGGCGCGGGCCCGGCGCCCGCGGAATTCTCGGCCATGCTGGCGACGGCGCTGGCCGCGACAGTGACCGGTGGCGTGCCAGGCCCGGCCGACGACGCCTTCTACGCGATGAAGGTGGTCCGTGAGCTGGTCGGTTCCGCGGCCGGACACGAGGTCGTCCACGGTGCCGAACTCCTGGTGAACCTGTTCCGCGCTCAGCTCGCGGTCCGCGACGGCGAGCCCGCGGTGGCGAATTTCCTCGAAGGTTTCGACGAGTACAGCGGCGAGGTCGGCGACCTGGTCAAGACCGTGCTCGACCTCAGGAACGACATCGAAGGCAACGACGTCGAACAGTTCGACAGCATCGGGGACGGCCGGACGCCGCTTTCGGTGCTGGGCAGGGCGCTCTTCGCCGCCGCGAAACGGGGACACGACCCCGAGGCGGCGCTGACGCTGGCCGCGCGCGGCGGCGCGGTGACCGGGGCGCTGACCGGGGCGATGGTGGGTGCCAGGCTCACCGTGCCCGGTCTGCCGGAGTCCTGGCTCGCCGCGTATTCCGACCTCGGCGTCGTCGACAACATGGCGGGCGACGCCTATTACTACTTCAACCGTTTCGGCCTGCCCCGCGAACCCGAAGAGCGGCGCCGCTGGGACGCGAAACGGTACCCGCGAGGAGATCAGTAGAGACATGCGCGAGTGGCTTCAGGATCCGGCGACCAGGTCGCGGCTGCGGGGCAGCCTGTTCGCCGGAGCGCTCGGTGACGCGCTCGGCGCGAAGACCGAATTCGATTCGATCGACCGCATCCGGGAGATCGCCGGACCCGCCGGGATCACCGGCCTCATCCCCGCGTACGGCGGCCTCGGACGGATCACCGACGACACCCAGATGACGCTGTTCACCCTCGAAGGCCTGATCAGGGCCCATGCGGGTGCGCGGCGGCAGCAAGGGACCTTTACTACCGCCGCCGTCCCCGTCGAGCAGTCCCTCCAGCAGGCGTATCAGCGCTGGCTGCACACCCAGGGCGTCTCGTGGGAAAGGGCCCGCGGCCCGCACGACACCAGCGTCGAACCGGACGGCTGGCTGATCACCAATCGCGAGCTGTTCAGCCGTCGCGCACCCGGCCTGACCTGCTTCAGTGAGCTGGAGGCGTACGGCAAGACCGGCGTACGCGCCGGCATGGACAAGCCGGTGAACAACTCGAAGGGCTGCGGCGGGATCATGCGCGCGGCACCGGTCGCGCTGTGGTCGGACGACCTGGCCGAGGTCTTCCGGCTCGGTGCCGAGAGCGCGGCACTGACCCACGGCCACCCGAGCGGGTATCTCTCGTCGGGTGCGTTCGCGGTGATCGTGCACGAACTGCTGCGCGGGAAACCGCTGCTCGACGCCGTCGCGACCGCACGGGTCGAACTGGAGAAGTACCAGGGACACGAGGAGCAGAGCGTCGCGCTGGACCAGGCGCTCGCGCTGGCCGAGGACGGGGCCCCGACACCGGAGAAGCTCGAAACGCTGGGACAGGGGAACATCGGCGAAACCGCGCTCTCCATGTCGGTCTACGTCGCGCTGAGCACCACGGACCCGAACGTCGCGCTGCTCGCGTCGGTGAACCACAGCGGTGACAGCGACTCGACGGGCTCCGTCTGCGGGAACCTCGTCGGCGCGATGTATGGGGAGGAAGAACTCGAGACGGACTGGCTCGTGGAGCTGGAACTGAGCGAGGTGATCGGTCAGCTGGCGGACGACGCGCTCGCGGAGTTCGGCGGAAGCGCCCCGGGTGACGACCGGTGGTACGCCCGCTACCCGGCCTACTAGATTTACCTCCGGTTCGGGGAACTTGGGGAGGGGACGACACGTGCGTTACCGGGTTCAAGCGGCGGAGCGGCCGGATGGCCTGTACGCCGTATGGGGGGACACCGTTTTCGCGGCCCAGCGGTCGACCGAAGACGGCACGCTGCTGCTCGTCGCGCCGCCGGGGGAAGCGGCGCCCGAGGGGTTCGACCGCGAGTGGGACGGGCGTGCGGCCCGCGTGGTGTTGAACGGTGAGGTCGGCGCGACCTTCAGCCTGCAGACGTACGGCCGGTTCGACGACGAGCACTTCCAGATCGCGCCGCGGACCGGCGGCGGCGAGCTGACCTTGCGCTGGGCGGGCGACGACGCGGCCCGCGCGGCCGAACTGGGGCTGACGGATTTCTCGACCACGGCCGCGCCGTCGCGGCTGACGGCGTTGTGGCAGACCAGGCACGATTTCGTCGAGGCGCCGGACGCCCGGCCGGTGAACGGCACGGGTGACCAGCCCGCGCTGTTGCGCGCCATCGGCCGGACGCTGCTCGGTGTGCTGCCGCCGGGCTGGCAACGGGTCGGTGCCCAGTTCCGGCAGGTCGGCGACTACGCCGAACTCGAAGTCCGCTCGGTCGGTGACGAGGGCAACGGCCCGGTGTCGGTGTCGATCCCGGCTCCGCCGCGGCTCGGCACGCTGTTCGCCCGGCTGCGCGCGGCGATGCACAACCCCGAGACCGGCACCTGGTTCCAGGGCACCTTCACGCTCGACTCGGAATCGCACTTCGACTTCGACTTCGACTCCGAGCAGGAACCGACCTGGCGGATCCCGCCGAACGAGGGCGGGAAGCCGTCCCCGCGCGCGTACGCGGCCGAGCTGGCGATCTTCCCTCGCGACAAGAAACACGTCCCGGCCTGGCTCTCGGCCAAGGCGGGGCTGCCGCTGGACATCGTGTTCCGGCACGCGAAGGTCGTCGACGCGCACAACGAGGGCGAACGTCCGGTCGTCAACCGGCCACCGGTACCGCCGGACCAGCTGCGCGGCGTGCTCGACTACCTCTTCCGCTCCCCGGTGGCGCTGACCCGGCCGGGGCCGCAGCCCGACATCTTCACCCCGACCGGTCCGCCGGACGTGCCGAACGCCTTCCACACCGACGGCGTCTGGATCTGGCCCGCGGCCGTCCCGCACTACCTCCGGAAGTACGGCGTGCCGCCGGAACCGGAGCTGATCGAGCACATCCGGGCCGCCGGGTTCCGGCCGCCGCTGGTCGGCGAGCTGGTGCGGGCGACCGCCGAAGCGGAAATCGTCGGCAAGCCGCGGCCGCCGCGGACGGACGCGGATCTTCCGGACGAGAGCGTCCGCACCCGCGTCGAGCGCGACGGTGAGCCTGCCCGCGACATCCGGGCCGGTGAGCTCCTGGACGTGCTGTACCAGCGGCTCGCCGAGCACGGGGTGGCGCCGACGGCTTACCGGATCGGCGCGAACGCGGTGCCGGAGCCGGGGGTCTGGACGCTGCGCCGCGCCGAGAACGGCTGGGAGGTGTCGCGGCCGCCCACGGACGAGCCGGTGGCGTTCGCCAAGCTCGAAGAGGCGTCGCGGTTCTTCCTCGGCACCCTGCTGCTGTATCCGGCACGGGCATCGGTCGGTACGAACGAAGAAATCGACAACCCGGCCGACTGGCCGATCCTGCCGCTGCGGGGCGAGCCGCCGCTGAACTTCTTCCGCCGCAAGCGGATCATCGTGTTGCCCTCGGGTGCCACCGTGCAGCGGTTCGGGAACGAGACCGGCAACCTCGTGCACGCGGAATCGGCGCGGTTCGTCGAGACGTCGCTGGCCGGGGACCGCGAACGGGATCGGCGCCTGTACCGCCTCCAGCGTCCGCTGCGCGTGGTCACCGGGATCACCGCGCCGTGGAACGGGACGCCGGGCGGGGCCGTGGCCTACGTGCTGCCCCGGCCGATCGCCCAGCACCTCGAAACCGGCGCCCTCAGCCGCATTTAGTCCTCTAAATGCAGTACTTGGCGACGAGTTCGTAGGACCTCGCCCGCGCACCGGCGTCGTACACCGGTGTCGTCAGCATCAGCTCGTCGGCACCGGTGGCCGCGGCGAGGTTCTTCAGCGACCGCGCCACCTTCTCCGGTCCGCCGTGCGCTTGGGCGGCGGTGAACTGCGCGATCGTCTCGGCGGTTTCCGGAACGAACTCGTGCGCGGCCGCCTGCTCCAGGGTCGGAAAGGCGAGATCGCCACCCTCGCCCTTGAGCAGGTACGACTTGATCACCGTGCACGGCCCGGCGATGTACGCCGCTTCGGCGTCGGTGTCCGCGCAGATGGTCTCGACGGCGAGGATCACGTACGGCTTCTCACGCCACCGGGACGGCTTGAAGTTCTCCCGGTAGGTCTGCAGTACTTCGGCCGTGTGCTGCGGCCGGATGTGGTGCGCGGCCGCGATCGGCAGGCCGAGTTCGGCGGCGAGCAGCGCACCGGCCGTGCTGGAACACAGCAGCCACGGCTCCGGCGTCGGCACCGCCCCGGGCAGCACGCGGATGCCGGTCTCCCCGGCGAGATGCCGGAGCAGCTCCGCGACGTCGGCGCGGTATTCGTCGTCCGTCGCCGGTTCCGCTCCCCGCCGCAGCGCGCGGATGATCTTCTCGTCGAAGGTGCCGGGGCCGCGGCCGACGCCGAGGTCGATCCGGCCGGGATGCAGTGCCGACAGCGTGGCGAACTGTTCGGCGATCGCGAGCGGGGCGTGGTTCGGTGCCAGCACACCGCCGGAACCGATCCGGATCACCGAAGTCGTCGCGGCCAGATGCGCGGCCAGCACCGGCGGGGACGCCGTCGCGATGGCGGGTGAGCCGTGGTGCTCGGCGATCCAGAGACGGTGGTAGCCCAGTTCTTCCAGCTTCCCGGCGACGGCCGCCATCGAGGAGAGCACTTCGGTGGCCGCGCGACCGTCCTCGACGACGGCGAGTTCCAGCGCGGAAAGCAGAATCCCCATGTCCCCCAAGGTAGTCAAAACTCAGGACGCGGTGATGAGCACCGCGGGAGACCACCAGTAGTCGGCCAGCGGTTCGATCCGGATGCCGGTGAAGCCCGCTTCCTTGAGCTGCGAGGCCCAATCGGTGGCGGGCTGCTCCCAGTTCGTCCGGTCGGCCCCGGGTTTGACCAGCCCCAGCAAAATCGGCAGCAGGAATCCCTGCGCCACCAGCGATGCCTTCTTGCCGTACTCCGAGATCCCGCGTTCGTAGCGGGTGACCAGGGAAAGCAGGTATTCGTCTGAGTTCTCGTCGTACTCGGGGACGTCGAACTCGGCCAGCACCAGGCAGCCGGTGCGAGGCCGGAGCGCCCGCAGGACCTCGGTCCGCTCGCCGGTCGGGATCGACTGGAGCGCGAAGGTCGACTGCGTCAGCTGCCACTTCCGGTCGTCGTCGCGGGCGAGGAATTCCTGCGCGGTGGCGTCCCAGGTGTGCAGCCCATGGGTGCCGCCGAGTTGCTCACGCGTTTCCGCGAGCAGCGCGCTCGACGGCTCGACCAGATCGATCCGGCCCGGCTGCCGGTCGGCCTGTTCGAGGGCGGGGACGACGGCGAGCCCGTCCCCGCAGCCGAGGTCGAGCAGGGAACCGACGCTGCCGTATCGCTTGGCCAGCATCGCGCTGAGCTTGCGATAGAGCTGGACGTTCCCGCCTCCGCGGATGAAGGCGGTGAACGCTTCGGGCTGGTCGTAGACCGGGCCGCCGCCGCCTTCGGTCAGGTACCGGTGCAGTTCGTTGCCGAGGGTGGACCCGGCACGCCCGGCGAGGTCCGCTGCCGTGGCCCAGTCACCGTCGCGATACGCGGTGAGCGCTTCGGCCAGGACATCCGTTTTCTTCATGTTCTCCTGTTTACCGTCAGAACGGCACCCAAAGGGTGACTCGGGTGCCATTGCCCGGAGCCGACTCCACCCTGGCCGTCCCACCGACCTCGTGCAGCCGGGCGGTGATGGACTCGCTGATCCCGAAACCGGCGGGCCGTGAGTCGAGACTGAACCCGGCGCCGTGGTCACGGGTGATCACCGCGACCCCGCCTTCCTGCTCCTCGACCCGCACGACGACCTTGTCCGTACCGGCGTGCTTGAGCGTGTTGCGCAGCGACTCGCGGACGGCGTCGCGGATGGCGATCTGCCGGACCTCCGAGAGGGTGTCGTCGTCGAGTTCGGCGATCACGAGCTGCGCGCGCAGACCGTCCCGCGCCATCTCCGCCGCCAGCGACGCGAGCTTTTCGCCCAACGGCCGCGACCCTGCCTCCGAACGTTCCGAAGCCTCGCTTTCGATCGTCCGCCGCAGCTCCATCGACTGCGCTCGCGCCAGCCGCTGGACCTCGGCGAGCCGCTGGGCGGGGTCGCCCTTGTCGGTCAGCGCGATCACTTCGAGGGTCTGCAACACGGAGTCGTGCAGCATCCGATGCTGACGGGCGCGTTCGGCGATCCGGCCGTTGCGGATGCCGTAGGCGAGGGCGAGCCGGGTGCCGAGCCCGATCAGGACGAGCGCGCCGGTCGCGGTGAAGAGCACGCCGAGGATCGACGGGAGGGTGGCCAGCGCGTCGGACGGCGCGCCGTGGCCGGTCCCGAACACCGACGCGAGCATCCGGACCGGGAAGCTGACGACGGCCAGCGCCGCGGCGGCAGGCATACCCAGCGCCAAGGCCAGCAGCGCGACCTCGCCGAGCAGATGTTTGCCGGGCACCGCCATCGCCTCGGTGAACACCGAACCCGGCACGAGCGCGCCGATGGCCAGCGGCGCGAGCAGCGTGAACGCGAGGTCGATGGCCAGCAGTCTCACCGCGTTCTGCGGCTGGAACGGCGCCGACCGCAGCATCCACCGGATCCCGTACGCACTCAGCGCGACCGACCCCAGCGTCACCAACCCGACCGGGCCGATGCCGGTCATCCCGTGCGCGGAGGCGTAGGCCGCGAACGCGCCGGGCACCGCGAAAAGCCGGTAGACCAGCGGCACGAGTGCGACATAGCGGGCGGCCCTGAGCAGGAGATTGTCGCGATAGGCCGTGTCGACGGGGCCGGACATCCGCTGGATGCGCTGGAGCGCCCGCATCGGCGTCGGATCACCGACCTCGTCGGACAGCTCACTCGTCGCCGTGGCCAGCGCGGGCGCGCCACGACGCAGCAACGTCACCAGAAAACCGGCCGGCCGCTTCGCCATGGATTCTCCCCCTGCCCGGAGCATCGGCAGGAGTATCTCCGTTTACGCCGGATGGATCCAGAGACCAACGGGGTTCATCTCAGCCGATGCCGTTCTCGGCGGCCCACTTCTTCAACTCGGCCACGGCGTCGTCGTGCTCCAGCGGACCGCGGTCGAGCCGCAGTTCCTTCAGGTACTTCCACGCCTTGCCGACGTCCGGACCCGGCTTGAGGCCGAGGATCCGCATGATCTCTTCGCCGTTGAGGTCCGGCCGGACCCGGTCGAGGTCCTCCTGCGCCTGGATCGCTTCGATCCGCCGCTCGAGGTCGTCGTAGGTCGCCTGCAGCGCCGCCGCCTTCTTCCGGTTGCGCGTGGTGCAGTCGGCACGCACCAGTTTGTGCAGCCGGGGCAGCAGGTCACCGGCGTCGGTGACGTAGCGCCGCACCGCCGAATCCGTCCACTCGCCCTTGCCGTACCCGTGGAACCGCAGGTGCAGGAACACGAGCTGACTGACGTCCTGGACGATCTCCTTCGAGAACTTCAGGGCACGCAAACGCTTGCGGGCCATCTTCGCGCCGACGACCTCGTGGTGGTGGAAGCTCACGCCGCCGCCGGGCTGGAACTCGCGCGTCGCCGGCTTGCCGATGTCGTGCAGGAGCGCCGCGAGCCGCAGGATCAGATCTGGTTCCGACGTCGGTTCGTGCGATTTCTCCAGGTCGATCGCCTGCTCGAGCACGGTCAGCGAGTGCTGGTAGACGTCCTTGTGCTGGTGGTGCTCGTCGATCGCCAGCCGCATGCCGGACACCTCGGGCAGCACGCGGTCGGCGAGGCCGGTCTCGACCAGCAACTCGATCCCGGGCCGGGGGTCGGCGGCGAGCAGCAGCTTCGACAGCTCGGCCTGGACGCGCTCGGCGGTGATCCGGTCGATCTCCTCGGCCATCGACGTCATCGCGTCGATGACCCGCGGCGCCGCGGTGAACCCGAGCTGCGCGGAGAAACGCGCGGCACGCAGCATGCGCAGCGGGTCGTCGGCGAAGGACTCCTGCGGCGTCGCGGGCGTGTCGAGCACCCGGTCCCGCAGCGCCTGGAGCCCGTTGTGCGGGTCGACGAAGGTCTGGTTCGCCAGGTCGATCGCCATCGCGTTGACCGTGAAGTCGCGGCGGAGCAGGTCGCCCTCGATGCTGTCGCCGAAGGTGACCTCGGGGTTGCGGCCGACGCGGTCGTAACTGTCGGCGCGGAACGTCGTGATCTCCAGGGTCATGCCCTGTTTGGTCACGCCGACCGTGCCGAACGCGATGCCGACGTCCCAGACCGCGTCACCCCAGGCGCCGACGATCTTCAGCACCTGGTCCGGCCGCGCGTCGGTGGTGAAGTCGAGATCGCTCGACAGCCTGTCGAGCATCATGTCGCGGACGCTTCCGCCGACCAGGTACAGGCGGTAACCGGCCTTGGCGAAGAGCTTCGCGAGCTCGTCCGCCAACGGGGAGATCCGCATCAGCTCCGCCACGGCGTTCTGCATCGCAGTGCTCTTCCCCGCAACCGCCTGCCCGGCGACCACCTTGTTCACGACAATCCCACCACGATTTGGATGTACTTACTACGACCCGGCCCACCACGGGCACGGAGAGCCAGCGTACCCGTACCGCCGTTTGCTCTAGCATCGCAGCATGTCTGGATCAGCCGGCCGCTCCGGCGCTTCGAAGCCGGGCCGCCGGCGGAGGCGCAGGCGGGGCAGGCGGCTGACCACGGTCGACGAAACCTCGGCCGGTGGACTCGTCGTCGACGCCGAACGGGCCAACGCCGCGCTGATCGGGCGGCTCGACAGGCACGGCAGACTGCTGTGGTCGCTGCCGAAGGGCCACATCGAGGACGGGGAAACGCATGAGCAGACGGCGGTGCGTGAGGTGAAGGAGGAGACCGGCATCTCCGCACAGGTCCTCGAGCCGCTCGGCACCATCGACTACTGGTTCGTGGCCGAGCGACGGCGGGTGCACAAGACGGTGCACCATTTCATCCTGGAATCCATCGGCGGCGAACTTTCGGACGAGGATGTCGAGGTGACCGAGGTCGCCTGGGTACCGCTCGCCGAGCTGGAGACCAAGCTCGCCTACTCCGACGAGCGCAAGCTGGTCCGCAAGGCCAAAGAACTCTTCGCGCAGCAACGCACAGACCGCCGAGGGAGCACCTGAGTGAAGCGGCTTGCCGCCACTGTCCTGTCGATCCTGTTCCTGGCCATGCCCGCGTTGTTCGGCGCGGTCGCGCAGGCACAGGAACAGCCCCGGCTGCGCGTGGACCTCGACCAGCTGAACCCCCGCGTGGTCACCACGACCTCGACCTCGCTCACCATCACCGGCCGCGTCACCAACATCGGTGACCGGCGGATCAGCAAACTCGGCGTGCGGTTGCAGCTGGGCACCCGGCTCCAGACCGAGCAGCAGATCAGCGACGTGCTCGGTGGCGGCAAGTTCAAGGACCTCTCGGCCACGGACTTCGTCGACCTCGCGCCGGACACCTTGGAGCCGGGGCAGAGCGCCGGGCTGAACCTGGCCGTCCCGCTCGGCCAGTCCTCGAAGCTGCAGTTCCCGCGGCCCGGGGTGTATCCGCTGCTGGTCAACGTCAACGGCACCCCGGACTTCGGCGGCCCGGAGCGGCTCGCGGCGGTCAGCCTGCTGATGCCGGTGCTCGGTGTTCCGGGCAAGCCGCCCGCGTCGCGTCCGCCGTCGGCGCCGTCGACCAGCCTGCTGTGGCCGATCGCGAACAGCACCGTGCACGTCGTCTCGTCCCCGCTCGGCGGCCCGCTGACCCTGTCCGACGAGCGGCTGGCCGGTGAGCTGGGCAGTGGCGGACGGCTGGACTCACTGGTCGCGGCGGCGCGCGCGGCGGAGGCCGACACGAAGGTCTCGTCGTCGTTGTGCCTGGCCATCGACCCCGATCTGGTCGCGACCGTGGACGCGATGACGCGCGGCTACCAGGTGGCCACCGGGAGCGGCCCCGTCCCCGGCAAGGGCGTCGACACCGCGAAGAACTGGCTAGGTCAGCTGAAGGCACTGGTCGCGGGCCGCTGCGTGGTCACCCTCCCGTTCGCCGACGCCGACCTCACCGCGCTGACGAAGGTCCGGGCGGGGGACGCCACCGACACCGCGCTGCTGACCAGTGGGATCGGCGGCGCGGCGACGATCAAGAACCTGCTCGGTATCCAGCCGCAGGACGGCGTGCTCTGGCCCGGCGGCGCCCTCGACTCGCAGACCGTCGAGGCGATCGGCAAGGCCGGCGTCAAAACGGTGCTGACCGACTCGGGCAAGCTCCAATCCGATTCGCCGCCCTCGGGTGTGGTCTCGATCGAAGGAACGGACCTGCGTGCGCAGCCGATCGACGCGCTGATCGCCTCCGCGCTGGACGGTTCGATGTCCACCCAGAACGGACTCGGCGCCATCGCGTTCCGGACCGGGCTCGGCGGGCAGACCGCGGGGCAGGAACGGACGCGGCTGCTGATCGCACCGCCGCGGCACTGGAACCAGACCACCCCCGAGCTCACCACGTTCCTGGGACGGATGGGCGACTTCTACGCCGCCGGTCTCGCCAAGTCGACGCCGCTGCCCGATCTGCTCGGCGAGAGCCCTTCCGGGACCGCGACGGTCAACTACGACCCGCAAGACCTCACGGCCGCGACCAGCGGTGAGGTCACCGCGAAGATGTCCCAGATCGACAACGAGACGCTGGGCCTGTCGTCGGCGATGACGATGGATGCGACCAAACGGGTGAATCCGGCCGACGTGATCGCCCCCGTCCGGCTCGCTCTCATCCGGGCCGCGTCCCTGTCGTGGAACGGCGCGGACGCCGGGGTCGTCACCGGCAACGCCCGCGGCGAACTCGAGGCGATCCGCAGCCAGGTCACCGTGGAGCGGCCGAAGCAGACGATCGCGCTGGCCTCCGGCGCGTCGCCGCTGCCGGCGTACATCACCAACGGCCTGCCGGTCGGCGTCAACGTCCGCACCGTGCTGAAGAACAACGTGGGCCTGCGCCCGACCGAAGCGGTCCCGGAGCGGACCGTGCCGGCCTACGGCGCCGTCAACCAGCTGATCCCGGTCGAGGCGCTGCGAGCGGGCCGGTTCAGCGTCGACGTCACCCTGACCACGCCGGACGGGACCAGACTCGGCTCGGACGCGCGGTTCGAGCTGACCTCGACGGAGTACGGCGCGATCACCATCATCATCACGCTGACCGCGGCGGGCGCGCTGCTGCTGCTCTCGTCCCGTCGGATCTACCGGAGGATCAAGGACGCCCGGGCCGATCGGGCGAGCGAAACCACCCCACGTGTGACCGAGGACGCACAGGTTTAAGTGTTTCGGGCCGTTGCCGATTACCCTGGGTCGAACGATGCCACCGGGCATCAGGTAGTCGAGCACCGAGGATTGGGCGCACGTTGGAACGAGAGCCGGGTGTACCGCCCGAGCGTGCAGGCCGTCCCCGGCGCGAAGGTACGCCGCTACCGCCTCGCCGCACCGATGGCCCGGTACGCCGTCCGGAGCGTTCAGGACGCCCTGAACGCGGGGAACGCCGTCAGCCGCCTCCGCAGCTCCCGCCCGAACGCGGTGAGCGCCCGCGCCGGGCGGTGCCCCCGCCGCCCGTTCCTCCGCCTTCCGTGCCCCAACCTGCTCAGCAGCCCGTGGACGGCCGCCGTCCACGGGTCGTCGGTCGTCCCGACGACGAGACACGGCGGCTGAGGCCGCCCCAGAGTCCACCCCAGAATCCGCCGGCACCGAACCAGGCGCCGCCCAAGAAGGCCCCGAGGAAGGCGCCTCCGCCCGCGACACCGCCGTCGCAGTCGACGCCGCCTCCACCGACCCGTCGTCAGCCGGTCCCGCCACCCCAGGCACCCTCGCTGCCGCAGCCGCAACCACCTCAGAATCCGGCTCAGCGCCGTCCGCCGACGGCGCCGCAGGCGCTCAACCAGACGCCGCCTCCGCCTCATCGGGGGCGCCGTCAGCCGCCACCGGTCCGCCCGTGGCAGGTGGACCGGCGCGACGAACCCGACGCGACGCGGTTCATCCCGCGCACCCCTGGTGTCCCGATGGGATCGCGCTGGCCGGTCGCCGACCCCGACGTCCTCCGCCCGTACGACCAGCTCGCCACGCAGGTCATGCCGGCGATCAAGGACGCGCCGCTGGTCAAACCGCGGCCGGGGGAGACCGGTGAGCAGGACGTCGCCGCCCCGGCGAAGGCGCCGTCGATCGCGAAGTCCAGCGGCCGGATGGCGATCGCCTCGCTGATCAGCCGCATCACCGGCTTCGCGTGGAAGCTGCTGCTGGTCGCGGCGATCGGCGCCAAGGTCGAGAACGACTCGTTCAACGTCGCCAACACGATGCCGAACATCATCTTCGAACTGCTGATGGGCGGTGTGCTCTCCAGTCTCGTGGTCCCGCTGCTCGTGCGGTCGCAGGACGACAAGGACGGCGGCGAGGCCTACACGCAGCGGCTGGTCACGGTGGCGGGCACGCTGCTCGTCGGCGGGACGGTCATCGCCGTCCTCGCGGCGCCGCTGATCACCAAGCTCTACGTCGACGACAAGGGCCAGGCGAATCCGGAACTGGTCACCGCCTTCGCGTACCTGCTGCTGCCGCAGATCTTCTTCTACGGCGTGTTCGCGCTGCTCTCGGCGATCCTGAACGCGAAGCACGTCTTCGGCCCGACAGCCTGGGCACCGGTGATCAACAACCTGGTCGTCATCTTCACGATCCTCGTGGTCTGGATCATGCCGGGGAACATCTCGACCGACCCGGTGTCGATCACCGACCCGAAGCTGCTGACGCTCGGCCTCGGGGTGACCGCGGGCATCGTGGCGCAGTCGGTGCTGCTGATCCCGCCGCTGCTGCGGTCCGGGTTCAAGTTCAAATGGCGCTGGGGCATCGACAAGCGCATGAAGGAGTTCGGCGGGCTCGCCCTGTGGACCGTCGGCTACGTCGCGGTCAGCCAGGTGGGCTACACGATCACCACCCGGGTGCTGACCAGCGGTTCGGAAGGCGGGGTGACCGCGTACAGCAACGCGTGGCTGCTCTTCCAGCTGCCGTACGGCGTCATCGGGGTCTCGCTGCTGACCGCGATCATGCCGAGGATGAGCCGCGCGGCCGCCGACGGCGACCACAAGAAGCTGATCGGCGACCTCTCCTACGCGTCCCGCCTCTCGACGGTGACGCTCCTGCCGATCTCCGCGGTCATGACCGTCGTCGGCGGTTCCGTCGGCATCGCGCTGTTCACCTTGGGCAAGGGCACGGTCGAGAACGCGTCGCGGATGGGCGAGGCGCTGGCCATCTCCGCGTTCGCGCTGCTGCCGTACGCGCTGGTCATGCTGCAGATGCGGGTGTTCTACTCGATGAAGGACGCGCGGACGCCGGTACTGATCATGATCGTGATGACCGTGGTGAAGGTGCCGCTGCTCTACCTGTGCCCCGCGCTGCTGTCGCCGGACAACATCGTGCTCGGCGTGATGATGGTCAACGGGCTCACGTTCGTCGTCGGCGCCATCCTCGGCCAGGTTTGGCTGTGGGTGACCCTCGGAAACCTCCGGAGCAAGCGAGTTCTCGGGGTGATCCTCTTCACGGTCGTCGCGAGTGTGCTCGGGGTCGGCGCGGCCTGGCTCGCCGGGCAGATCGTCCCTGACTCGTTCGGGCCTACTTTCCATGCCTGGGTGAAACTTCTCCTGCAGACGGTGGTCGGGATCGTCGTGTCGTTCGGCGTGCTCATGGCCCTGAAGGTCGAGGAATTGAAGCCCGCCACGGCCAGGATCACCCGGTTGATCAAGCGCGGGTAACGATTCACGCACGGATGGCGCGCGTTCACGCGTCGTATTCTGGGTACTCTCGGGTGGGAGCTACGCGGGAGAGTGCGGTGGATACGAGACGGAGCGAACAGGCAGGGGAGGCGAGCCAGGTGGGCATCCGGGCCCAAAGCGGGTCGCTGGCCCCTGGCCGGGTCGTCGGTGACGGCCGGTATCGCTTGCTCGCACAGTTCGGGGTGGACGAACGAGCCGCCGCGCACCTTTGGCGTGCCCGCGACGGGCAGCTGAAGCGGGATGTCGCGCTGACGCTGCTGGTCGGCGACCCGGCGGACGCGGAAGCCGCGAGGCTGGCGCGCCGGACGCTGGAGCGCGCCGCGCACGCCTCGAAGTTCGGTCATGGCGGGGTCGCCCGCGTCCTCGACGTGCTCAGCCTCGGCAGCGGCGTCACTTCGAGCGAAGGTCTGCTCGGTGTCGTCGTCGCGGAATGGACGAAGGGCAGCGACCTGATCGACCTGGTGGCCCAGCGTCCGGTGGCGCCCGCCGCGGCGGCCCGGATGGTGCAGGCGCTGGCGGAAGCCGTCGACCACGCCCATCAGAACGGTCTCGTCCTCGGCCTCGACCACCCGCAGCGGTTGCGGCTCACCCCGGACGGCGCGTTGAAGCTTGCCTTCCCCGGCCCACTTCCCGAAGCGACCCTTCGCGACGACGTCAAGGCGCTCGGCGCGGTCCTCTACCTGCTTCTGACCGGCCGCTGGGCCCTGCCCGGCGGTCCCGCCGCGATCCCGGCCGCACCGCATTCGCCGAACGGGCGGGTCATCCCGCCGCGCTCGCTGGTCGCGACAGTCCCGGTCGAGCTGTCCTCACTCGCCGTCCGCACCATCGAGGACGGCGGCCACGGCGGCATCCGCACCAGCGCGGCCATCCTGCGCGTGCTGGACCAGGTCGCCGAAGCCGAGGAACGCACCCAGCTGATCAAAGCCGTCGGCGAAGACGAAGCGGTCGCCGAACCGGACGGCACGGTCTGGACGACGAAGAAGCCGGTCAAGGACGTCGCGCGGCGCAAGAAGCTCGCGTTCGGCGTGACCGTGCTGGTCGTCGCGACCGTGGTCATCCTCGCCTGGGGCGGGATGATGCTGATCAACCTGTTCCAAGGCGAATCGAAATCCAGCGGTCCGCAGATCAACGTCGCCGCGTCCCCGTCTTCGCAGGTCGCCCCGCCCTCGGGTGAGCAACCCCCGCCCGGTCAGCCGACGACGCCCGCGCCTCCCGGCGTGGGCGCGGCGGTGCAGCCCTCCGCGGTCGCCGTGTTCAACCCGGGCAGCAAGGGCGACAGCCCCGGCCGCGCCAAGAACACCACCGACGGCGACGCGGGCACGGGGTGGAAGACCGACGAGTACGACAAGCAGTTCCCGGTGCTCAAGGACGGCGTCGGGCTGATCATGACCTTCAAGGATCCGGTCAACCTCAGCCAGCTCAAGATCGACGCGGGAAGCCCCGGCTCGAAGGTCGAGATCCGCTCCGCCGACAAGAAGAACCCCAAGCTCGACGAGACGAAGGTCGTCGGCAGCGGGGAACTCGCGGCGGGCGAATCGACCATCGCGTTGCAGCAGCCCCAGCAGGCTCAGTACTTCATCATCTGGATCACTCAGCTGGGTGAGAATGACAAAGGCAAGTTCGTCACCGAAATCAAAGAGCTGACGTTCCTGCCTGCGGGGTGACGCGTGGCACGGAGTCAGTAGGCTCTCCCGGGTGACAGCTGCAGCTCCCACGGACGCGGATCTCATAGCGGCGCATGCCGCCGGGGATCCGCACGCGTTCAGTGAACTGGTCCAGCGACATCGAGACCGCATGTGGGCGGTGGCCCTGCGCACCGTGCGGGATCCGGAAGAAGCCGCGGACGCCCTGCAGGACGCCTTCATCTCCGCGTTCCGCGCAGCGGGCAATTTCCGCGCGGAATCGCAGGTCACGACGTGGTTGCACCGCATCGTCGTGAACGCGTGCCTCGACCGCATCCGGCGGGGCAAGGCCAGACCGACCGTCCCGCTGCCCGAGACCGGGCAGTTCAACGAGCCCGCCTCGCCACGCGACTCGATGTCCGAGCGCGAGACCAGCCTCATGGTGAAGGAAGCCCTCGACCAGCTTCCCGAAGAGCAACGTGCCCCGATCGTGTTGGTCGACGTCGAGGGATACTCCGTCGCTGAGACGGCGAAGATGCTCGGTATCGCGGAGGGCACGGTCAAGAGCAGGTGTGCCCGAGGTCGCGGAAAGCTCGCGAAGGTTCTCGGACATCTGCGGAACCCCGATGCGATTGCGAACGTCCCAACTCACGAAAGCAAACGAGAGCGCGCTACCCCGCAACGGGGTGCCAGGCGTCCTCAGGGCACGCCGGGTGACGGGGAGGGACGATGACAGACGAGAGCAGGGGGATCGGTGGGACCGTCGGTCCGCCGTGGTCTGTCGATGTGCTCGCCGACCTGCACGCAGGTGTGCTGGACGAGCGGGAGGCGGCCGAGCTGTGGCCGCTGGTGAACGCCGACCCCGAAGCACTGGCGATCATCGAAGCACTTGAAGCGACCACGGCCGACCTCGCGGAACTCGCGAACGAGCCGGTCGCGCCCATGCCCGCGGAGTTCGCGGCCCGGCTCGACGCGGCGCTGGCCGCCGAGATGCGGGCGTCGCCTGCGTTTCAAGGCGCACCTCAAGGGCCGCAGGCGCCGGTCGCCCCGGTGGTGGACCTCGCGGCCGCACGGCGGAAGCGGAACAAGCGGATCGGCTGGGGCGCCGGGATAGCGACCGTGGCCGCGGCGGCCATCGCCGCCGTCGCGATCGTCGTGCCCACCACCCAGCAGACGACTCCGGGCGGCGTCGCGCAGCCCCCGCCCGCACCCACCGGCCCTTCGGTCGGCGGAGACGGCGGCGGAGCGGAAGCCCTCGTCGGAAAGGCGGTCGGCGTCCGTGACTTCGGCTCGCTGAAGACCGAAGAACGGCTCGACGCCTGTGTCGCGGCCGCCGGACTGGACCCCGACGTGCGCCCGGAAGGCATCCGGCCGGTGAACGTGGCGGGCAAGGACGGCGTGATGGTGATCTACACCACAGGCAAACTCGCCCAGTTCCGCATCGTCGCGTTCGGCGCCGACTGCGGCCCGGGCAACCCGGCGATCCTCTTCGACAAGATCATCGGACAGAAGTAGCGGTTCAAGCGATAGCAAAGGTCCCTTGCTTCCCCTCCGGACATCGGCAGGGGGAGCAAGGGACCTTTGCTGTCGCCGTCGCAAGGCGGGAGAAGTAGCGCCGGTCACCCTGGGAACACCGGCCCCTACGATCGTGTTGAGCCTGGTGAACAGGTCACTACGAGCGGAGGTCACGGGTGGCTGCCGAGGAGATCAGGAACCTGATCGTCATTGGATCTGGTCCTGCGGGATACACCGCCGCTGTCTACGCGGCACGAGCGCAGCTCGAACCATTGGTGTTCGAGGGCACTCAGTTCGGCGGTGCGTTGATGACGACGACGGAGGTCGAGAACTTCCCCGGCTTCCGCGAAGGCATCCAGGGCCCCGACCTCATGGAAGAGATGCGCGAGCAGGCCAAGCGTTTCGGCGCCGACCTGCGGCAGGAGGACGTCGAGTCCGTCGAGCTGACCGGTGACGTCAAGTACGTCTTCGCGAACGGCAAGCGCTACGCGGCCCGCGCGGTCGTGCTTTCGATGGGCGCCGCGGCCCGCTATCTGAACGTCCCGGGTGAGCAGGAACTGCTCGGCCGCGGTGTTTCGGCCTGTGCCACCTGCGATGGTTTCTTCTTCCGCGACCACGACATCGTGGTCGCCGGCGGCGGCGACTCCGCGATGGAGGAGGCGACCTTCCTGACGAAGTTCGCCAAGTCCGTCACGATCGTCCACCGCCGCGAGGAGTTCCGTGCCTCCAAGATCATGCTGGAGCGCGCCCGCGAGAACGAGAAGATCAAGTGGGCGCTCAACAAGCAGATCACCGAGGTCGAGGGGGACGGCAAGGTCGAGGGCCTGAAGCTCAAGGACACGGTGACCGGCGAGGAGTCGAAGCTGGAGGTGACCGGTTTCTTCGTCGCGATCGGCCACGACCCGCGCAGCGAGCTGGTGCGCGGTCAGGTGGACCTCGACGAGGACGGTTACGTGCTCACCAAGGGCCGGACCTCGTACACGAACCTGCCCGGCGTCTTCGCGGCCGGCGACCTGGTCGACCGGACCTACCGGCAGGCGATCACCGCCGCGGGTTCGGGCTGCGCCGCCGCGATCGACGCGGAACGATGGCTGGCGGAACACGCCGGTGTCGAGGCCGCGCAGGAAACCCCCGAGCTGGTCGGCGGCGGCTACGGCGCCTCCGCCAACTGACTCCACAAGCACCCCGTTCACCACCCAGAGGAGACACCATGAGCAACACCGTGAAGGTGACCGACAAGTCGTTCGTCGACGACGTGCTGACGAGTGAGAAGCCCGTCCTGGTCGACTTCTGGGCGACATGGTGCGGCCCGTGCAAGATGGTCGCCCCGGTGCTCGACGAGATCGCGGCGGAGCACGGCGAAAAGCTGACCATCGCGAAGCTCGACATCGACGCCAATCCGAACACTGCGCGTGACTACCAGGTGATGTCGATCCCGACGCTGATCCTGTTCCAGGGCGGCAAGCCGGTGAAGCAGATCGTCGGCGCCAAGCCGAAGGCCGCGCTGCTCTCGGACCTCGCCGACGTCCTCTGATCTCGCGTTTCACCTGCCGAAACCCGGAGCCTGCCCAGGCTCCGGGTTTCGTCGTTACGTGGAGCGGGTAGTCCAGGTCGTCACGACAACATGATCATGGGGCTCGATCGGGTTTCCCGAACGGGGAGTTGACGCACCGACCGGGCCTCCGCGCTCACCGAGAGTTCACAGGGCACAATAGAGCACCGGGGTTCGCCCCGCAGAGTTTTCACGTCGTGCATCGAGCTCGATTCGGTGCCCCAAGGGAAGAGCGAGGAGTGCATGCGGGTACTCCGCCGCGGTGACGCCGGGCCGGACGTCGCCGAGATCAGGTCCACGCTTGCGGCGATGGATCTGCTCCCGCCGGTGACCGAATCCGGGGAGTACGAGGTCTTCGACACGCCGATGGAACACGCCGTGCGGGCGTTCCAGCAGCGTCGTGGACTGATCACCGACGGCCTGGTGGGCCCGGCGACCTACCAAGCACTCCGTGGCGCCAGCTTCCACCTGGGGAGCAGGCCGCTGGCCTACATGTTCGCGGCGCCGGTGCACGGCGACGACGTGTTCGCCCTCCAGGAGCGGCTGACCGAGCTCGGCTTCGACGCCGGCCGCCCGGACGGGCATTTCGGCGCGCAGACCGAACGCGCGCTCAAAACCTTCCAGCGGGACATGCGCCTGGTCGCCGACGGCATCTGCGGTCCGGCCACCATTCGCGAGCTGCACCGGCTTTCTTCACCGCGGGCCCGCGGTGGCCGCCCGGTCTTCCTGCGTGAGCAGGAGCAGGTGCGCCAGGCGGGCCCCCGGCTGCGCGGCAAGCGCATCGTGATCGACCCGGGGCACGGTGGCGAAGACCTCGGCGTCGTCGCCGGCGGCCTGCGTGAAGCGGACCTCGCCTGGGACCTGGCGCGACGGCTCGAAGGCCGGATGAAGGCCACGGGTATGGAGGCGCTGATCTCGCGCGGCCCGAACCAGAGCCCCAGCGAGGGTGAACGCGCGAAGTTCGCCAACGAGGCGGGCGCCGACCTGTTCCTTTCGCTGCACAACGACCAGAACCCCTCGCCCAAGGCGCAGGGGGTGGCGAGCTTCCACTTCGGCACCGGCAACGGCACCACCTCGACCGTCGGTGAGCTGCTGGCGGGCTTCATCCAGCGTGAGCTGGCCGTCCGGACGGGCATGCTCGACTGCCGCACGCACTACAAGACCTGGGAGATCTTCACCCGTACCCGCTGCCCGGCGGTGCGGATCGAGATCGGTTACCTGACCAACCCGGAGGACAGCCGCAAACTCGCCGACCCGGCCTTCCGCGACGTCGTCGCCGAAGGCATCCTGGTCGCCGTGAAGCGCCTCTACCTCCTCGGTGAAGGGGACCAGCCGACCGGCACGTTCACCTTCGCCGACGTCCTGGCCCACGAACTCGCCAAAGCGGAGTAGTCAGTCCTCCACACCCGCACGCGGGCGCACATCCCCCTGCCGACGCTCTCGGCACAACCGGTTGTGTGCCCTCTCCCCGGACCACGCCACCCCTAGCCCCACACGGTGCGCAGCCCCCGCCCTTCCCGGGGGGCGTCCCCAGGTCCAGCCTACCCATCCACAGATTCTCCACCGCTCCTATCAGGGATCTGTGGATAACTCGGCGGGTTACCCACAGCTGTCCCCAGGGTGGGGGATGGCCGCTGCGCGTACCTGAAAGCTCTGCTAGAGGGCTCGGCATCGTGCAATGAAGGGGCCTTTCATTGCAAATTTCGCAATGAAGGACGCTTTCATTGCGACCGGACTCGAGCCTCCGGGAGCGCGAAGCTCAGGCGCGACCCATGCTCGGCTCGGCGGTGGTGATGGAGACCTGGCCGAGCAGCCGTTCGAGGGCCGCCTCCACGTCTTCCTTCCACGAGATCGCCGACCGGAGTTCCAGTCGCAGCCGCGGCCACCGTGGATGCGGCCGCACGGTCTTGAACCCGACGCTCTGCAGGAACGCGGCAGGCAACACGCAACTGTGTCCGCCGTCCGGATCGGTCTCCTCGGGCTTGGCGTCACCGAAGGCCTCGATCGCGCGGACGCCGCGTTTCGTCAAATCCTTCGCGACAGCCTGCACCAGCATCCGGCCGAGTCCACCGCCCTGGAATTCGGGCAGGATCTGGAAGGCGGTCAGCAGGACAGCGTCCGGTCCGGGGGGTGAAGTCGGGAAGGCCAACGAACGCGGCACGGCGTTCGGCGGCGCGTAAAGCACGAAGCCGACGGGCAAGGTGTCGCTGTAGACGATCCGGCCACAGGAACCCCACTCCAGCAGCACGCTGGAGACCCAGGCTTCCTTTTCGACCTCTGTGGCGCCGTATTCCTCGGCCTGCGCCTTCAAGTGCGGCGCCAGCTCCCAGTAAACGCAGCGACGACAGCTCTTGGGCAGATGTTCGAGGTTGTCCAGGGTTACGCCCACGACGCGACGTGACACCGACAAACCTCCCTGAACGACGACACCCGACTCAGCCCTGTCCCGAGCACGGCTCGCTGAAGGGGTCCAGACCGAGGATAGGCCGATGTGATGAACACCGGAAGGCCAGGGCCCCACAAGGGAGGGTGGTTACACTCGATGGAACTACCAGTCGGTAGCGACTATGTCCACTTCGAAGCACGGGTGAAGCGCCTGATGACCGAGAACCGTCCTGTCCGGCCACAGGCCGGCCGACACAACCTCGACCCGCATCTCGACCGCTACGCCGCGCGTACGGCCGGGATGACTGCTTCCGAGATCAGGGCTTTGTTCGCGGTCGCCAGTCGCCCCGAGGTGGTTTCACTCGCCGGTGGCATGCCGAACCTCGCCGCTCTCCCGCTGGACACCTTGTCCGCGCAGGTCGGCGAACTCATCGCCGAAGAAGGATTGGTCGCGCTTCAATACGGCTCCGCGCACGGCGTCCCGGCGCTGCGCGAACAGATCTGCGAGGTCATGGCCGTCGAGGGCATCAAGGCCCACCCGGACGACGTCGTCGTGACCGTCGGCTCCCAGATGGGCCTCGACATGGTCACCCGGTTGTTCTGCGACCCGGGCGATGTCGTCATCGCCGAAGGGCCTTCGTACGTGGGCGCGCTCGGCTCATTCGCCGCGTACCAGGCGGACGTCGTCCACGTCGCGATGGACGACCACGGTCTGGTCCCCGAAGGGCTGCGCGCCGCGCTCGCGGAAACGAAGAAGTCGGGCCGGCGGGTCAAATTCCTCTACACGATCCCGAATTTCCACAACCCCGGCGGCGTCACGCTGGCCGTCGAGCGCCGCGCCGAGATCGTGGAGATCTGCCGCGAGCACGACATCCTCATCGTCGAAGACAATCCGTACGGCCTGCTTGGCTTCAGCGGCCAAACGTACCCGTCGCTTCGCTCGATCGACCCCGACAACGTCGTGTACCTGGGCTCGTTCTCGAAGACCTTCGCCTCCGGCCTGCGGGTCGGCTGGGTGCTCGCACCGCACGCCGTCCGGGAGAAACTGGTGCTCGCGGCCGAGTCCGCGACCCTTTGTCCGCCGACGCTTAACCAGTTGATCGTGTCGCGATACCTCTCGACCCACGACTGGATGGGTCAGATCAAGACCTTCCGCGAAAACTACCGGGAGCGCCGGGACGCGATCCTGTCCGCGCTCGATCAGCATATGCCGGACGGCTGCACCTGGACCAAACCCGACGGCGGCTTCTACGTCTGGATGACCGTCCCCGAAGGCGTCGACACGAAGGCGATGCTTCCCAGAGCCGTCACCGCCCGGGTTGCCTACGCCTCGGGAACCGGTTTCTATGCCGACGGTTTCGGCAGCAGACAGCTCCGTCTTTCCTATTGCTACCCGACGCCCGAGCGGATCCGCGAAGGCGTCCGGCGGCTCGCCGCGGTGCTCGAGTCCGAAATGGACCTTGCGCGTACCTTCGGTAACGTGAGCCCACGCTCGATCTCGGGGCCGCAGAACCCCTCTCCGGACACGGTCTGATCGACCGGGCGTCCCATAGACACAAAGGAGTCCTCGGTGGTCGATCGCACCGTTGCCGTGCTCGCAGGCGGACTTTCCCACGAACGCGATGTCTCTCTCCGCTCCGGACGTCGGCTTTCCGCCGCGTTGCGGGAGGAGGGTCTCCTCGTCGAAGAGTGGGACACCGACGCGAGCCTGCTCGAACGTCTTCGCACCCAGCGGCCCGACGCGGCCGTCGTCGCCCTTCACGGTGGTGAAGGAGAGAACGGCTCGGTGCAGACGGTGCTCGAGATGCTGGACGTGCCGTACGTCGGCACCAGTTCGCAGGGCTGCCGCCGCGCGTGGGACAAGCCGACGGCCAAGGCACTGGTCGCCAATTCGGGCTTCACGACGCCGGACTGGGTCGTGCTGCCGCACAGCATCTTCCGCGAACTCGGCGCACAGGCCGTACTGGACGCGATGGTCGACAAGCTGGGCCTGCCCCTGATCCTCAAGCCCCACCAGGGTGGTTCGGCCTTGGGCACCCAGGTCGTCAAGGAGGCCGCGGACCTACCCGCGGCGATGGTCGGCTGCTTCGCGTACGGCGACACCGTTCTCGCCGAAAAGTACATAGACGGCGTTGAGGTGGCCGTGACGGTCATCGAAGGCGAAGGGGGTCCTGAGACCCTGCCCGCTGTCGAGATCGTTCCGGAAAGCGGCGTGTACGACTACACCGCTCGCTACACCGCCGGGCTGACCGATTTCTTCACTCCCGCGCGGATCTCCGACGACGCCGCCAAGGCGGTCAGCGAACTGGCCGTCGCCGCGCACCGGCAACTCGGCCTTCGCGACATCTCGCGGACCGACGCGATGGTCGCCGAGGACGGCACGGTCTACTTCCTCGCGGTGAACCTGTCGCCGGGCCTCACCGAGACGTCGACGGTGCCGATGGCGATCGAGGCCGGCGGCGCCACGCTCGGCTCGGTCTTCGCCGACCTCGTCGGACGAGCGGTTTCCCGCAAGAGCTGATCCGGAGTTCACGAAGGGGACTTGCCCGAACGGGCGAGTCCCCTTTTTTTCAGTTCCGCGCTACCGCCACGACCTGATAGTCGTCCTCGTAGATGACCATCCCGGGGTCCGCCGACCGGACGGTCTCGCACGGAACGCCGTGCGCTTTCAGGATCGCGAGGTAGCCGTCGACCGGCTCGATGAAGACGCGAGCCGTCGCTTTGAACCACGCTGCGGCGCCGGGATTCACCGCCGCGTCATACACGATCGGATCGCTGTGTGCCGGGTTGATGAAGTTCGCGTCGTACCAGTCGTTGGTCGCCCGACGAAAAGCCTCTTGCTCGACGGTGAGCCGACCGGTTCGGGCGAGCCCGTTGACGAGACCGAAGACGCCGGTGAAGTTTCCTCGCCTGTCGCGGGTTGGGCTCTGAAAGCGAACGAAGGGAAGCTCGCTCACCCACTCCTCATCGATCCGTTTCACGGGAAACATTTCCAACACTTAGCGTGACTCTATTCTCATCGCTCCGCAATCGTCACCGTGACAAAATGGCCTGGGGTGATCCCTAATCGGTTTTCGGTGTCTGATTTGCCTGATTTTGATCCATCAGCGCGACGATGCGTTCAAGATCGTCAACCGACCCGAATTCGAGGGTGATCCGGCCCTTCCGGCGGCCGAGGTCGACCTTCACCCGGGTGTCGAACCGGTCCGAAAGCCGGTTCGCGAGTTCCTGGAGACCTGGCGCCTGGATCGCCTTGCGGGGAGCGGGCTTCGGCTTGGCAGGTTTCTCGCTCTTCTTGAGCGTGACGGCTTCCTCGGTCGCCCGGACCGACATGCCCTCCGCGACGATCCGCGCGGCCAGCTCTTCCTGACTTTCGGCGTCCTCAAGGGAGAGCAGCGCCCGCGCGTGCCCGGCCGAAAGTACCCCGGCGGCGACCCTTCGCTGGACCGCGAGGGGGAGTTTCAGCAAGCGGATCGTGTTCGTGATGACCGGGCGGCTACGGCCGATCCGGCCGGCCAGCTCCTCGTGCGTGACCGCGAACTCGTCGAGCAGCTGCTGATACGCGGCCGCCTCTTCGAGCGGGTTGAGCTGAACGCGGTGGATGTTCTCGAGCAGCGCGTCGCGCAGCATCGCCTCGTCGGCGGTCTGGCGGACGATCGCCGGGATCGCCTCCAGCTCCGCCAGCTGAGACGCGCGCAGCCGCCGCTCGCCCATGACGAGCTCGTACTCGTCGGGTCCGAGCTCCCGGACCACGATGGGCTGCATGAGCCCGAAAGCCCGGATCGAATGCTCGAGCTCGTTGAGCGCCTCTTCGTCGAAGACCTGCCGCGGCTGCTTCGGGTTCGGCTTGATCTGGCTGACCGGCACCTCGCGGTAGACCGCTCCGGCCACCGCGCCGCCGTGCGAACCGGCCGCGCCGTTGGCCGCGAACCAACCTTTGTCGTCCGGCCCGGTCGGTCCGGACGGTGGAGCGGGAACCGCGGTGGAACCGTTCTCGGCCGGGGCCGCAGAGCCCGGTGGCGGACCGGTGGGGATCAGGGCGGCGAGCCCGCGCCCGAGCCCCCCTCTGCGCTCACTCATGCCGTACCGCTCCTTTCTTTCATCTCCGCCCCACGCTGGGCGATCTCCTTCGCCGCGTCCACGTAGCTCATCGCGCCCCGTGAACCCGGGTCGTACGCAAGGACCGTCTGCCCGTACCCGGGCGCCTCGGACACCTTCACACTGCGCGGGATCACCGTCTTGAGGACAGTGTCCCCGAAGTGGTTCCGGACCTCGTTCGTCACCTGGTCGGCCAGCTTCGTCCGGCCGTCGTACATGGTGAGCAGGATCGTGGAAACACTGAGTTCGCGGTTCAGGTGCTTCTGGACGAGCTCGATGTTGCTCAGCAGCTGCCCCAGACCTTCGAGCGCGTAGTACTCGCATTGGATCGGGATCAGCACCTCCTGCGCGGCGACCATCGCGTTGACGGTCAGCAGACCGAGCGAGGGCGGGCAGTCGATGAAGACGTAGTCGACCCCGATCTCGTCGAGGATCTCGGAGGAGAGCGCCTCCTTGAGCCGCATCTCGCGGGACGCCATGGAGACGAGTTCGATCTCGGCGCCGGCGAGGTCGATGGTCGCGGGCACGCAGTAGAGGTTCGAAGACTGCTCACTCTGTGCCGCCGCTTCGGCGAGCGACACCTCACCGATCAGTACCTCGTAGATCGACGGCGTGCCGGAACGGTGGTCGATGTCGAGTGCCGTACTGGCGTTGCCTTGCGGGTCGAGGTCGATCACGAGCGTCTTGAGTCCGTGGACGGCCAGTGCGGCGGCGAGGTTCACCGTGCTCGTCGTCTTACCGACTCCGCCCTTCTGGTTGGCGACCGTCAGCACGCGCCGACGGGCGGGCCGGGGGAGCGCACCCTCCTTGGGGTGCAGCACGCTGGCGGCTCGGACGGCTTCCTCGGCGATGGGCGTCCAGCCGAGTTCGCGGCCAGTGCTCGCGGGGTCGGACGGTGGGGGAGTCACCGGTCTTGAACCTCCTCTGTAGTGGACGTTGAAGTCACTCTGCGTTGTTTCACGTGGAACCGGACTAGCTACGCCTACCGCGCGGCCGAGACGGTTTCGGAGGCAGGCGGTGAATCAAGACGACCGTGCTGGGGACCTCAAGCACCTTTGTGCCGCACTCGAAGACCTCCGGTTCGCCGCCGCCGGCCTTCCGGACGGCGACGCGATCGCGTTCGATTTCCTCTCCAGCGCTCGCTCCTTTGAGGGCGACCAGAGTGCCTTGGGAACGCACAAGCGGAAGGCACCAGTTCGCGAGCCGGGCCAATGGGGCGACCGCCCGGGCGGTGACGACATCCGCGCCACCGAGCTCCTCGCGCACCTGCCGCTCTTCCGCGCGCCCGCGGACAACGGTGATAGGGAGTTCGAGCTTCTCGGCGACCTCGGCCAGCCAGTCGACCCGGCGAGCCATCGGTTCGAGCAGAACGATATCGAGGTCCGGTCGGCTGATCGCGAGCGGTATACCCGGAAGCCCCGCGCCCGATCCGACATCGACCACGCGGGCGCCGTCGGGGATTCGTTCGCCGATCACGGCGGAATTCAGCACGTGTCGTTCCCAGAGCCGGTCGACTTCCCGGGGGCCGATGAGCCCGCGCTCGACGCCGTGGCGCTCCAGAAGTTCGACGTAGCCGACAGCTTGCTCAACGCGGTCTCCGAACACCTCCGTCGCCGCGCTCCGTACCGATGCGGCGACCCCGTCCAAGCCCACTCTTGCTCCTCAACCTCTACGCCGTTTCACGTGAAACGCGCTTCACTGATTGTCCATGACGCCGACCGCAAACCGGGGAGACAGTCCGAAGTTGTGGACAACTCCACTCGTCGTCGCGTTTCACGTGAAACGCGAAGCGGCCAATTCGGTCTGGAAACGACGAAGCGGCCCGCCGGATGACCGGCGGGCCGCTTCGCTCAAAGAGATCGTCAGGCGGGGAAGATGACGACCCGGCGCTTCGGGTCCTCTCCTTCGCTCTCACTCTTGACCCCGTCGACAGCGGCGACCGCGTCGTGCACGACCTTCCGCTCGAACGGGCTCATCGGCTGCAGCCGGACGCGCTCGCCGGAGGAGAGCACCGTCTCCGCGGTGGAGCGACCGAGCTCGCGGAGCTCCTCGCGGCGATCCGCGCGCCAGCCCGCGACGTCCAGCATGAGACGGCTCCGCGAACCGGTCTCCTGCTGGACCGCCAGCCGCGTCAGCTCCTGCAGTGCTTCGAGCACGGTGCCGCGCGGGCCGACCAGTTTCTCCAGATCCTCGCCACCGTCGATGCTGACGATGGCGCGACCCGCCTCGACATCGAGGTCGATGTCGCCGTCGTAGTCCAGAAGGTCGAGCAGCCGCTCGAGGTAGTCGCCGGCGATGTCGCCCTCCTTCACGAGGACGTCGTCGTCGACACCTCCCTTGCGCGGGGTCTCGTCAGCGACGTCCTCGGTCTCGGCCGCGCTGTTCTCCTCGGCGTCGATCGTGTCGATCGTCTCCGCCATTCTTAGTCTCCTCTCCAGCCCGGATCGGCGTCAGCGACGCTTCCGGCCTGATTTCTTAGTCGAGTCCGAGATGAGACCGGGCACGTCCGCGCCGTTCTCCTTCGAGCCGTTCGTCGACGGCTCGGCCGCTGTGTCGTTGGTGTCCGTCTTCTCGGCGGCGGGAGCGGTCTGGGCGAACCCGTGCGGTGAGCCCGCCTTCTTGACCTGACCACCGGAGGACTGCTTGTTCTTCTTCTGCTGGACCGGCTTCTGGCCGGGGCGGGGCGCGGTCGGCTTCTGGCCGGGCTTCGGGCCGAGGTTCGCGCGCTTCTCCTTCTCGGCCTGCTTGCGCGCTTCCTCTTCCTTGTCGATCTTCGTGTAGACGAGGCGCTGCTGCATCAGGGTCCAGCCGTTGTTGGCCAACCAGTAGAAGAGGAGGCCGAGCGGGAACAGGGCACCGAAGATGAGGACACCGAGCGGGAAGATGTACATCGTCAGCTTGTTCATCATCGCGGTCTGCGGTGTCGCCGACTCGGGGTTCTGACGCTGGACCGAGTGCCGCGCGGTGAGGTGCGTGGCGATGCTGGCGACGATCATCAGCGGGATCGCCACGGGAGCGACGTGCCAGTGGAAACCAGCGGGCGTGTTGCCGCCGCTGACCACGCCGACACCGGTGTAGATGGCTTCACCCAGGTTGGTGCCGAACAGCTTCGCGTTGACGTAGGACTCGACACCGGACTGGTCGAAGAAGTAGTTCTCGGTCTTCGGGCCGCCGTACGGGTTGATGGTGAACATCCGCAGGACGTGGTTCAGACCGATGAAGACCGGGATCTGAAGCAGCATCGGGAGGCAGCTGCCCAGGGGGTTGACGCCGTGCTCCTTCTGGAGCTTCTGCATCTCCATCGCCTGGCGCTGCCGGTCGTTCGCGTACTTCTTCTGGACCTTCTTCATCTCCGGCGCGAAGTCCTGCATCTTCTTCATCGACCGGACCTGGTTCACGAACGGCTTGAACATGATGCCGCGGACGGTGAACGTCAGGAAGATGATCGCGAGGATCCAGGACACCGCGTTCGCCTCACCGAACACGAGCCCGAAGACCTTGTGCCAACACCACAAGATGAAGGACACGGGGTAGTAGATGAAGTCGAGCACTGAGCTACTCCTCGATCGGTGTTTCAGGTCGGCGGCGGCGCCACGAGAAAGTCTCGGGAACCGGATCGCGGCCGGGCGGAGTCCACGGGCCGCAGCGCAGCAGTCGCCGGGCCGCGAGATAACCACCGCGGCCGGCGCCGTGCCGGGTCAGTGCCTCGACGGCGTACGCGCTACAGCTCGGGTAGAACCGGCACGCCGGAGGAAGGAAAGGAGAGATCGCCTTGCGGTAGAGCTTGATGGGCAGCAGCAGTACCCAGGCCACCGGACCCGGCCGGGCCGCGTCGGTGGTCTCGTTGTCGGTGGCTCGCATGCCGTTACACCGCAGATCCGTGGTCGGGGGGTCGCGCCTGGCGGGACTTCCCGGTGACGACGGAATGCCCGGACAGCCCGAGACGCCGCAACGACGCGTCGAGGTCCGAACCGAGTTCCGCGCTGGACGCGTCCGCGGCCGGTGGTAGTGCCCGTATCACCAACGAGCTGCCCGGCGGCAGTGTTCCGATCCTGGCGGAAATGAGATGCCGCAACCGGCGGGTGACCCGGTGGCGGACCACCGAGTTGCCCACGGCCTTGCTCACCACAAAACCCGCCCGCGCCGCTTCGGCGGCGTCGGGCGGGTCCGTGGTCAACGCATGGACGACGAGGCGGCGCCTGCCTGCCTTGGCCCCACGCCGCATCACGGCACGGAAATCCTCACTGCGCCGCAAACGCGCGGCGGCCGGCAGCACGACGTCCCTCGACGACGGCAGGATCAGGCGGACAGCGCGCCGCGGCCCTTGCGACGGCGAGCCGCCAGGATCGCCCGACCCGCGCGGGTCCGCATCCGCAGCCGGAACCCGTGGACCCGGGCGCGTCGGCGGTTGTTCGGCTGGAAGGTGCGCTTACCCTTGCTCACGACTTACTTCTCCTGTTTCTCGGCCGCCGGGAACGGTTCGACCCGTTCCTGGCGTGTCGTGCTGACGCACGGCAGTCTCTGGTGTCTCCTACCAACGTGTGGCCTCGTCACGTCGAGCGACGACAACGTGGGCACGCGAAACGCCCCCGCTGTATACGGGAGACCTTACGAGGGTACGCACCCATCGGCGGGGCTCGTCAGGCACCCCCTCGACCACGGACCGCGACCGCGCGTGGGGAGTGATCATCCGCGACGCGAAGGTACCGAATGGCAACGCGCCGTACACCGTGAAATGCTTGCGCGAGAGGATGCCTTGTGGCAATGGGCGGGGCTTGTTAGCGTGCCCCTCCCGGGTTTTCGCCGAGGTGGAGCGGTGCAGACGCCCGGGCGTCCTTGGGGATGTGGAGGCGTCCCACCGGCATAGGCCGAGCCCGCAGGTGACGTCGCCGCGGGCCGCCGTACATTAGTGCACAGCTGTGGACAACTATGTGGATATTTGCTGTGCGCATGAACTGATCGGGCCAAGATGACGCTCGACGGAGTTCTTCCGGGCGTTCGTTGAGTGATCTCGCCGCACGCACCGATGAGGGGAGGGAGTCAGGCAGGTGTCCGATCACCAGCACAATCTTGGCGTCATCTGGGAACAGGTCGTGCGTGAACTGTCCGATGGCACCCTCTCCCCGCAGCAGCGCGCCTGGATGCGGGTGACCCGGCCGATCGGCCTCCTCGACGGCACCGCCCTGCTCGCCGCGCCCAGCGACTTCGCCAAGGAAGCGATCGAACGCGCCCTTCGCGGCGCGATCACCGAAGCCCTTTCGCGACGACTCGGCCGCGCGGTCTCTCTCGCGGTGAAGGTCGACAGCACCGAGACACACACCTCGATGCCTCCCCCCGCGCCCGGTCCTCGCTACGACCCGTCACCCGGCCGGGTGGAAAACGGCGCCGGTCCCTCGCACGGCACACCGCCGTTGCCCGAGGGCGACGGCATGCTGTCCCCGAACCGGCCCCGGCCCGAGCCACCGAAGCCGCGGCCGCCGATGCAGCCGAGGCACCCGGTCGACAACAGCCTCAACGATGGCGATGACAGCGATGAGGAAGTCGACGAAGAGGGCGAGGCTCTCGCCGCCGTGACCGAAATCTGGCCCACGTTCTCCGGCCAGCCGATCGCGGGCCAGCCCTACACCGCGCCGGCGCAGCCGCAGACGTCGAAGACGAAGCTCAACGAGAAGTACACCTTCGACACCTTCGTCATCGGTGCGTCGAACCGATTCGCCCACGCCGCCGCGGTCGCCGTCGCCGAAGCACCGGCGCGCGCGTACAACCCGTTGTTCATCTGGGGAGAATCCGGACTCGGGAAGACCCACCTGCTGCACGCCGTCGGGCATTACGCCCAGCGGCTGTTCCCCGGCATGCGCGTGCGGTACGTGTCGACGGAAGAGTTCACGAACGACTTCATCAACTCGCTGCGAGACGACCGCAAGGTCGCGTTCCAGCGCCGCTACCGCGACGTCGACATCCTGCTCGTCGACGACATCCAGTTCCTGGAAGGCAAAGAAGGTACGCAGGAAGAGTTCTTCCACACCTTCAACACCCTCCACAACACGAACAAGCAGATCGTCGTCTCCTCCGACCGCCCGCCGAAGCGCCTCGAAACGCTGGAAGACCGGCTGCGCACGCGGTTCGAGTGGGGCCTCATCACCGACATCCAGCCGCCCGAGCTCGAAACACGCATCGCCATCCTTCGCAAGAAGGCCGCGCAGGACAGGCTCGCGGTACCCAACGAGGTGCTGGAGTTCATCGCTTCACGCGTCGAGGCGAACATCCGGGAACTCGAAGGCGCGCTCATCCGCGTCACCGCCTTCGCGTCGCTGAACCAGCAGCCGGTCGACGTCGGACTCGCCGAGATCGTGCTCCGGGACCTCATCCCGGATTCGCACGCGCCGGAGATCACCGCGCCGACCATCATGGGCGTCACTTCGGAGTTCTTCGACGTGACGCTCGACGACCTCTGCGGTCCCGGCAAGACGAAGGCGCTCGCGACGGCGCGTCAGATCGCGATGTACCTCTGCCGCGAACTGACCGACATGTCGCTGCCGAAGATCGGGCAGACCTTCGGCGGCCGCGACCACACGACGGTCATGCACGCGGACAAGAAGATCCGCAAGGAGATGGCCGAACGCCGCCGCATCTACGACCAGGTGCAGGAGCTGACATCGCGCATAAAGCAGCGAGCACGGCAGTAATCCCTTAGCACACAAGGACTTCAGGGGCTCTCACCGTCCAGGTGGGGGCCCCTTCTTCATGCCGTCTTCCAGCTCAAGCCGCCGTCCACATAGGTCCGAACCGCGTGTAGAGCCGCGAAGAGCGGGTACCTCATCAACATGACGTACGCGCGCGAAGGAGCCGAAGAGCGCCTACGCACGCTTCGCGTTTTCCCTTGTGCACAAAGGAAATCCACATGCTGTGGGTACCTTGTGCACAACTCCCGCAGGCTCAGGGCCAGCGACGACCGGGTTTCATCCACATCGCGCTCACAGGCAATCCACAGCATTTCCACACCATGATCCACACGCTGTCCCCAGGTTGTCCCCATTCTGTGCACAAGGATTACCTCTGCTGCCCGGATCACTCTCCCGAGCGATTCCGGTCACGAACCGGGCCCACAGCCCCTGGGTACAAATCACCGCACAGCTGGGGATAACCGTGGGGACAACTGTGGATGACTGTGGACAGTTCGAGCGCCGCCCGAAACCATCCACCGACGGCTCGAGCTGTCCACCGTCCGTACACACCCGGAGTCCACAGGGTCCGAGGCATCCGGACCTGCGCGAACGGGGCTTGTCCACACAATCCACAACGCCTATTACTACTGCTGTTCTTAGTTCTTCTTAAGAAGGGAATAAAACAAAAACAGGCGAAGGACGAATCTGGGGACAGCTTCGAGCCGTGTCGTCTTGTCGACAAAAGCAAGGGGAGGCCGAGGTGACGCGAACCCCGGGGACGGCCTAACGTGGGTCCCTGCACCTGGTCTGCGTGTCGACGTGCGTTCGCGTCCTCGCCGGACCGAACACACCTGCGAGGCACCTGGCCATCGCGCTCTCCGGCCGAGGTGACCCGTTGAGCTTTCGAGCCGTCAGGGGCTCGGCTGTCGAAAGGAAGCGCGCATGAAGATCCGCGTCGAGCGTGACGGGCTGGCCGACGCCGTCGCGTGGGTGGCGAGAAGCCTCCCGTCGCGGCCTCCGGTCCCGGTTCTGGGCGGTGTCCTGCTCGATGCGGGATCCGACGGGACGAGTGACGCACTCACCGTCTCCGGATTCGACTACGAGGTCTCCGCCACGGTCGGCGTCCCGGCCACCATCGCCGACGGCGGCCGCCTCCTGGTCTCCGGCCGTCTGCTGGCCGACATCACCAAGTCGCTGCCCGCGCAGCCGGTCGAGATCTCCGTCGACGGCGCTCGCGCGACCATCACCTGCGGCTCCGCGCGCTTCTCCCTGCCGACCATGCCGGTCGAGGACTACCCGCAGCTCCCGTCCCAGCCCGCCTTCGCCGGCGAACTCACCGGCGATGCCTTCGGCCAGGCGGTCACCCAGGTCGTCGTCGCCGCGGGCAAGGACGACACGCTCCCGATGCTGACCGGGATGCGGCTGGAGATCTCCGGCTCCTCGCTGACCCTGGTCGCCACCGACCGCTTCCGGCTCGCCATGCGGGAGTTCACCTGGGAGCCCGCCGAGGGCCTGTCCGACGCCGCGGTGCTCGTCCCGGCGCGCACGCTCGCCGAGGCCGCGAAGACGCTCGGTGCCAGTGGCGCCAAGATCCGCCTCGCACTCGCCAGCGGTGAGGGCCTTCTCGGTCTCTCCGGCTCCGGCCGCTACACCACGACGCGTCTCCTCGACGCGGAGTTCCCGCCGTACCGGCAGCTGCTGCCCGCGCAGCACACGTCACGCGCGGTCATCGAGGTCTCCGCGCTGGCGGAGTCGATCAAACGTGTTTCGCTGGTCGCCGAACGTGGCACCCAGGTGCGGCTGGAGTTCAACGACGGTTCGCTCCGGCTCTCGGCCGGTGGCGACGACGAGGGTTCGGCCGAAGAAGAACTTCAGGTCGATTACGAAGGTGAGCCGGTGACCATCGCGTTCAACCCGGGTTACCTCGTCGACGGGCTCGGCGCGCTGAACGCGAACCGGGCGGAACTGACGTTCACCACGCCGAACAGGCCGGCGCTGATCAAGCCCGCCGACGAAGAGGGCAACGTCGTCCCCGGCTACCTGTACCTGCTGATGCCGGTCCGGCTCCCGGGCTGACCGGCCTTCGTTTCTTTCGCACCAAAGGGGATCTTCATGGCTCAGCTGGGACTCATCGGCCTCGGCAAAATGGGGTTCAACATGCGCGACCGGCTGCGCGGCGCCGGTCACGAAGTGATCGGTTACGACCGCAACCCGGACGTCACCGACTCCACGTCGCTCGAAGACATGGTGTCCAAACTGGACGGTCCGAGGATCGTCTGGATCATGGTGCCCGCCGGTGAACCCACCCGGCAGACCGTCGCCGAGCTCAGCAACCTGTTGTCCGAGGGCGACCTCGTGATCGACGGCGGCAACTCGAAGTACACCGACGACCGCATCAACGCCGACCTGCTCGCGGCGAAGAACATCGGCTACCTCGACTGCGGGGTGTCCGGTGGCGTGTGGGGCAAGGACAACGGCTACGGCCTGATGGTCGGTGGCGCCGCTTCGGACGTCGAAAAGGCCATGCCGATCTTCGACGCGCTTCGTCCCGACGGCCCGCGCGAAGAGGGCTTCTCGCACGCCGGTGCCGTCGGCTCCGGGCACTACGCGAAGATGATTCACAACGGCATCGAGTACGGCATGATGCAGGCCTTCGCCGAGGGCTTCGAGCTGCTCGAAGCCGCGAAGGTCGTCGAGAACGTGCCCGCGGTCATCAAGGGCTGGCAGCGGGGGACCGTCGTCCGCTCGTGGCTGCTCGACCTGCTCGTCCGCGCGCTCGACGAGGACCCGGAACTGGACGACCTCGAGGGTTACGTCGAGGATTCCGGCGAAGGCCGGTGGACGCTGGAAGAGGCGATCAACAACGCCGTGCCGGCGCCGGTCATCTCGGCCGCGCTCTTCGCGCGGTTCGCCTCCCGCCAGGAGGACTCCGCCGCCATGCGTGCCGTCGCCGCGCTGCGCAACCAGTTCGGCGGGCACGCTGTGAAAAAGGTTCAGTGACGACGGCCGGCCGCTAGGCAGACGGGTTGTACCTCAGACATCTCCAGGTCACCGATTTCCGGTCCTGGCCACTGGCCGATCTGGCGCTCGAACCCGGCCCGACCGTCCTCGTCGGACAGAACGGCCGCGGTAAGACGAACCTCCTGGAGGCGATCGGCTACATCGCGACCCTGGGCTCGCATCGCGTCGCGACCGACGCACCCTTGGTGCGGCATGGCTGCGAACGCGCGCTGATCAGGGTCGCGGTGGTCAACGACGACCGCGAGCTGACGGTCGAGCTGGAGATCACCCCCGGCAAGGCGAACCGCGCGCGGATCAACCGCGGCTCGGTCGGCAAGCCCCGCGACGTGCTGGGCATCCTGCGCACGGTGCTGTTCTCCCCGGAGGATCTGGCACTCGTGCGCGGGGATCCCGGTGAGCGCCGTCGCTTCATGGACGAACTCCTCGTGCTGCGCGCCCCCCGGTACGCCGGGGTCCGGGCCGACTACGAGAAGGTGCTGAAGCAGCGGAACGCCCTGCTCAAGACGGCGGGCAAGCGGCGTACGGGACGTGAAGACCCGTACGCGTTGTCGACGCTCGACGTCTGGGACGACCACCTCGCGGTGGCCGGGGCCGCGTTGCTGGCGGCCCGGCTCAACCTCATCGCGGACCTCGCGCCGTACGCGGCCGCCGCTTATATGGGGGTCGCGCCCGACTCGAGACCGGCGAAGATCGCGTACAGGTCCAGCCTGGGCGAAGCGATACCGGCGGGCTACGGCGTTCCGGACGGTCCTCGCGCCGACGAAGCGGTACTCAAGGAAGTGCTGGTCGAAGCGCTGGGGCGGTCCCGGAACCTGGAGCTGGAGCGCGGGGTCAGCATGGTCGGCCCGCACCGGGACGAACTCGACCTCGTCCTCGGCGAAGCGCCGGCCAAGGGCTACGCGAGTCATGGGGAGTCCTGGTCGTTCGCCCTCGCATTGCGTCTGGGAAGCTACGAGCTCCTGCGTGGCGAGGCCGGGGAACCGGTGCTTCTCCTGGATGATGTGTTCGCCGAGCTGGACCGGCGTCGCCGGGCCCGGCTGGCGGAGGTGGCGGCGGGTGCCGAGCAGGTGCTGGTGACCGCCGCCGTGGACGAGGACGTACCCGCCGAACTGGCCGGGCGCCGGTTCCTCGTGGCAGATGGTGAGATCAACCCAGGGTGATCCCATGAAACGGACACCCCGGGTGATCGGCGCCACAGCAGTTGCCCACCAATCTGGGGACAAACCTGTGGACAGTGTGGATAACACCGTGAACGCGTTATCGCCCCGCGTGACCAAGGGGCCTGAAAAGCGGCTTGACCCCTCCCATAAGGGGGGTAACCCCAGTGAGGGAAGTCTGTTCGACACGCAGAGTGAGCAGCCTTCGTCACCGAACGGCGCAACCGATACCAACAGCAAGGAAGCGGCTACTGGTCGTGACCTCGCTCATCTCGCGCTGGAGGCCGCGAAGGCCAAAGCGAAAGCGCGCGGAGTCGAACCAGGCGTGCGCCGAGGCCGTATCACCGGCGGGGGAGCCGGGGCGAACGGACAGAGTCCGCGACGTCGTCGCTGGTCAGGGCCGGGTGCCGACACGCGTGACCCGCAACCGCTCGGCAGGCTCGCCTCGCGGCTCGCGGTCGACCGCGGCTGGAACACGCGGCTGGCCAACGGGCAGGTCTTCGGCCATTGGGCCCGGCTTGTGGGTGAAGAGGTCGCCGAACACGCCCAGCCGGTGGCACTGAAGGACGGCGAGCTGACCGTGCGTGCCAGCTCGACGGCGTGGGCGACGCAGCTGCGCCTGCTCCAGAGCCAGCTGCTGACCAAGATCGCGGCCGGGGTCGGGCACGGCGTGGTGAAGAGGATGCGGATTCAGGGACCGACGGCGCCGAGCTGGCGGAAAGGGCCGCGGCACGTCCCGGGACGTGGTCCGCGTGACACGTACGGCTGATCCGAGTTGCGCTTCGCCGCAACTGTGCCACCAGCGCCCCGAGAACGCGCTCAGAGCGCTTCGCGAACGTCAAGACTCTTCTTCGAACGAATTAGCGCGTCTGTGAGCAAATCAGGGGTGTCCTTGCCGCATGTCAGCGAACGCGGCCAAGTACACTGGAGATGAGCGAGCGTCTGCTCGAGCGAGACGAGGAGAATCAACGCCTGTGACCGAGAACAAGAGCGAGTACAACGCGTCGTCGATCACGGTGCTCGAAGGGCTCGAAGCTGTCCGCAAGCGTCCCGGTATGTACATCGGTTCCACCGGTGAACGTGGCCTCCACCACCTCGTGCAGGAGGTCGTCGACAACTCCGTCGACGAGGCGATGGCGGGTCATGCCACCAAGGTCGAGGTTACCCTGCTGGCCGACGGCGGCGTCCGCGTCGTCGACGACGGCCGCGGTATCCCCGTCGACATGCACCCCAAGGAGAAGAAGCCGACCCTCGAGGTCGTGCTCACCGTGCTCCACGCGGGCGGCAAGTTCGACAGCGACTCCTACGCGGTCTCCGGTGGTCTGCACGGTGTCGGTGTCTCCGTGGTGAACGCGCTGTCGAAGAAGCTGCTGGCCGAGGTCAAGTACGGCGGCCGCAGCTGGCGCCAGGAGTACACCGACCAGCTCCCCGGCGAGCTCGAGGACCTCGGACCCGCCGACGGCACCGGCACCACGATCACCTTCTGGGCCGACGGCGACATCTTCGAGACCACGACCTACAACTTCGAGACGATCTCCCGCCGGCTGCAGGAGATGGCCTTCCTCAACAAGGGCCTGACCCTTTCGCTGCGCGACGAGCGCGTCGCCGACGAAGAGACCGAAGAGGACGCCTCCGGCCAGGCGGCGCGGGTCAAGGAGAAGACCTACTGCTACCCGGGCGGTCTCGAGGACTTCGTCAAGCACATCAACGGCAGCAAGGACCCGATCCACCCCAACGTGATCTCCTTCGAGGCCAAGGGCACCGGCCTCGAGGTCGAGGTCGCCATGCAGTGGAACAACGGCTTCACGCCGTCGGTGTACACCTTCGCCAACACGATCAACACGCACGAGGGCGGCACGCACGAAGAGGGCTTCCGCGCCGCGCTCACCCGCGTCGTCAACGCGTACGCGCGCGAGAAGAAGCTGCTCAAGGAGAAGGACGCCAACCTGACCGGTGACGACGTGCGCGAGGGGCTCGCCGCGATCGTCTCGATCAAGTTGTCCGAGCCGCAGTTCGAGGGCCAGACCAAGACCAAGCTGGGCAACAGCGAGGCCAAGACGTTCGTGCAGCAGACGTCGAACGAATGGCTGGCCGACTGGTTCGAGCGCAACCCCACCGAGACGAAGACGATCATCAACAAGTCGATCTCTTCGGCACAGGCGCGGATGGCCGCCCGCAAGGCGCGCGACCTGGTCCGCCGCAAGGGCGCGCTGGAGATCGGCGGGCTGCCCGGCAAGCTCAAGGACTGCCGCTCGACCAACCCGTCGGAATGCGAGCTCTACATCGTCGAGGGTGACTCGGCCGGCGGTTCGGCCAAGGAAGGCCGCGACTCGATGTACCAGGCGATCCTGCCGATCCGAGGCAAGATCATCAACGTCGAGAAGGCCCGTATCGACCGCGTCCTCAAGAACACCGAGGTCCAGTCGCTGATCACCGCGCTCGGCACCGGTATCCACGACGAGTTCGACCTCGAAAAGCTGCGGTACCACAAGATCGTGCTCATGGCCGACGCCGACGTCGACGGCCAGCACATCACCACGCTGCTGCTCACCCTGCTGTTCCGGTTCATGACCCCGCTGATCGAGCACGGGCACGTGTTCCTTTCGCGGCCGCCGCTGTACAAGATCAAGTGGCCGAGGGCCGAGCCGGAGTACGCGTACTCCGACCGGGAACGCGACGCCGTCATCCAGGCCGGTGTCGAGGCGGGCAAGCGCCTCCCCAAAGACGACGCGATCCAGCGCTACAAGGGTCTCGGCGAGATGAACGCCGAAGAGCTGTGGGAGACCACGATGGACCCGGCGAACCGGCTGCTCGGCCAGGTCACCCTGGACGACGCCGCGCAGGCCGACGACCTGTTCTCCGTACTGATGGGTGAGGACGTCGAAGCGCGCCGCTCCTTCATCACGCGCAACGCCAAGGACGTTCGCTTCCTCGACGTGTAGTCACGTCCCGTTTCTCTGTCCAACCAGGACTGCCCTCACGAGAAGGACCTCATGACGGAAACCTTGCCGCCGGCTCCGGACCACGACCGGATCGAACCGGTCGACATCCAGCAGGAGATGCAGCGCTCCTACATCGACTACGCGATGAGCGTCATCGTGTCGCGGGCGCTGCCGGACGTGCGAGACGGCCTCAAGCCGGTGCACCGCCGCGTGCTGTACTCGATGTTCGACTCCGGCTTCCGCCCCGACCGCGGGTACAACAAGTGCTCCCGCGTCGTCGGCGACGTGATGGGCAACTACCACCCGCACGGTGACTCCGCGATCTACGACGCGCTGGTGCGGCTCGCGCAGCCGTGGTCGCTGCGGTACCCGCTGATCGACGGCCAGGGCAACTTCGGCTCGCCGGGCAACGACCCCGCCGCCGCCATGCGGTATTGCGTAACGCGTGACACGCGGATCAAGGTGGCCGATGGCTCGACTGTCCGGATCGGTGACATCGTTCCCGATGCTAAGCCGAACAGCGACAATCCGATCGACCTCAAGGTTATGGACCGCAACGGTGACCCGGTCCGGGCGGACATGCTGTTCCACTCCGGCGACCACCCGACGCTGAAGCTCGCGACCCGCGAGGGCTACGAGCTGACCGGCACGCACAACCACCCGGTGCTGTGCCTGGTGAGTGTGCTCGGTGTGCCGACGCTGATGTGGAAGCTGCTCGAAGAGGTCAAACCGGGCGACCGCGTTGTCCTGCAGCGCACGGATGCTCCCACCGACGGCGTGACCGAGGTCCGCAAATGGGTCGAGGGCCTGCTGGCGGGTGCGTTCGTCGCCGAGGGTTTCGTGTCGGAAGAGCGCGCTGGTTTCAACAACGTCGATGAAGCGTTCTTCGACTATGTTCGCGACGCGTATGACGAGGTTGTGGGCGGACGCCGCTACGTTTCCCGCCGCGAGATCGCGTCCGGTTCCGTCCTGCACGAGATGGACATTCAAGATCTGGCGACGCTGCGGAAGAGCGTTCTCGGCGAAATGGTCGGCCACCGCAGCGCGGACAAGCGTGTCCCGGAGTTCGTCTGGGCGTCCGGCCGGACCGTCAAGCAGGCATTCCTGGTCGGACTGTTCACCGGTGACGGGTCGTGCTCGGTCCTGCCGCGCGACACCGTGCAAATCTCGTACGCCACGATCAGCAAGCAGCTTGCCGTCGATGTTCAGCAGCTCTTGCTGGAATTCGGCATCGTCTCGCGGCTGACCAGCTATGAGAACGGTGAGTACAAGGTCTACATCGGCAATCGTCGTGACGCACGGCTATTCGCCACCCGGATCGGCTTCCATAGCGCCAAGCAGCAGAAGCTCGAAGCGATCCTGGACGGCATTCCGGTCGATTCGCGGGCGATGTCGTCGGATCACGTGCCGTTCGTCGGTGAGTACATCCGGGCGAACGGTGCGAGCCGTTGGACCGAGCAGGACTGGCTGCGCCGCCACAACGTCGACCGCATCGCGCGCTGGGAAACGCGTCGAGACGAGATCGCCGAACACATCACCGACCCCGAGGTGCTCACGGTCGTCGAGCCGTTGGTGGACGGGCGGTTCTACTACGCCGAGGTCAAGTCGATCACCGATGCCGGTGTGCGGCCGGTGTACAGCATCCGGGTCGACACCGACGAGCACGCGTTCATCACCGACGGGTTCGTCAGCCACAACACCGAGTCCCGGCTCGCGCATCTCGCGATGCACATGCTGCAGGACATCGAAGAAGACACCGTCGACTTCTCCGACAACTACGACGGCCGCACCCAGGAGCCCGACGTCCTGCCGTCGCGGTTCCCGAACCTGCTGGTCAACGGCGGTTCCGGGATCGCGGTCGGGATGGCGACCAACATCCCGCCGCACAACCTGCGCGAGGTGGCCGACGGCGTCAAGTGGGCGCTGGAGAACTACGACGCGACCGACGACGAGCTGCTCGCCGCGCTGCTCGTCCGGATCAAGGGCCCGGACTTCCCGACCAAGGCGATGATCCTCGGCAACTCCGGCATCGAGGACGCGTACCGCACCGGCCGCGGATCCGTGCGCATGCGTGCCGTCGTCGAGGTCGAAGAGGACGCCAAGGGCCGCACGATCCTGGTCGTGTCCGAGCTGCCGTTCCAGGTCAACCCGGACAACCTGGTCGAGAACATCGCGAACCTGGTCCGCGACGGCAAGCTCACCGGCATCTCCGACATCGCCGACGAGTCCAACAGCCGCAGCGGCATGCGGATCGTCGTCACGATCAAACGTGACGCCGTCGCGAAGGTCGTGCTGAACAACCTGTTCAAGCACACGCAGCTGCAGCAGAACTTCGGTGTCAACATGCTGGCCCTCGTCGACGGCGTGCCCCGCACGCTGCGGCTGGACCAGATGATCCGGCACTACGTGAAGCACCAGATCGAGGTCATCGTCCGCCGGACCCGCTTCCGGTTGCGCAAGGCCGAAGAGCGCGCCCACATCCTGCGCGGTCTGGTCAAGGCGCTCGACATGCTCGACGAGGTCATCGCCCTGATCCGGCGCTCGCCCTCGGCCGAAGAAGCCCGGCCCGCGCTGATGAGCCTGCTCGACGTCGACGAGATCCAGGCGACCGCGATCCTCGACATGCAGCTCCGCCGCCTCGCGGCACTGGAGCGGCAGCGGATCGTCGACACCCTGGCCGAGATCGAACTCGAGATCGCCGACCTCAAGGACATCCTCGAGAAGCCCGAGCGGCAGCGCTCGATCATCGCCGAGGAACTGCAGGAGATCGTCGACAAGTACGGCGACGACCGGCGCACCAAGATCATCCCGTTCGACGGTGAGGTCTCGGTCGAAGACCTCATCGCGGTCGAGGACGTCGTCGTCACGATCACCCGCACGGGTTACGCCAAGCGAACGAAAACCGATCTGTACCGATCGCAGAAACGCGGCGGCAAGGGCGTACAGGGCGCGACGCTGAAACAGGACGACATCGTCCAGCACTTCTTCGTCTGCTCGACCCACGACTGGATCCTGTTCTTCACGAACAAGGGCCGCGTCTACCGGGCCAAGGCCTACGACCTGCCGGAAGCCAACCGCAACGCGCGCGGCCAGCACGTCGCGAACCTGCTCGCGTTCCAGCCGGACGAGAAGATCGCCCAGGTCATCGAAATCCCGAATTACGAGGTCGCCCCGTACCTCGTGCTCGCGACCCGGCGCGGCCTGGTGAAGAAGACCAAGCTCACCGACTTCGACTCCAACCGCGCCGGCGGCCTCATCGCGGTCAACCTCCGCGAAGGGGACGAACTGGTCGGTGCCGTGCTCGCGGCCGCGGAAGACGACCTGCTCCTGGTGTCCGCGGAAGGCCAGTCCATCCGCTTCCACGCCACCGACGAAGCACTGCGCCCGATGGGCCGCGCCACCTCCGGTGTGCTGGGCATGCGGTTCAACGACGGCGACGAACTGCTCGGCATCAACGTCGTCCAGCCGGACAAGTTCCTCCTCGTCGCCACCGACGGCGGCTACGCCAAGCGCACCCCGACCGACGACTATCCGGTCCAGGGCCGCGGTGGCAAGGGTGTGCTGACCATTCAGTACGACCGGAAACGTGGCAGGCTGGTGGGTGCGGTCATCGTCGACGCCGAAGACGAGCTCTACGCGATCACCTCCAGCGGCGGGGTGATCCGGACTTCGGCCGGACAGGTGCGCAAGGCAGGCAGGCAGACGAAGGGAGTGCGGCTGATGAATCTCGACGAAGGAACCACTCTTCTCGCGGTCGCACGCAACGCGGACGAGCCCTCAGACGTCGCCACTGCAGGTAGTACTGAAGGAGAAGAAACCCCGGCGTCGGAGCAGGAGTAGACGACGCCCCACGTACTGGGTAAGGACTGACACCTCGTGACACCATCCGAGAAGCCCGAAGCAGGCGGCGCGCAGGCGGGATCGTCGAGCCCGCCGTGGCAGCGTGACAGCGGTGCGGGAGAGGCCGAAGGCGCCAGTGAGCAGACGGTCTCGGTGTCTTCGGTAGCCACCGAAGACGTGGCCTACTCGGAACCGAAGCAGGACGCGGCAACCGTGACCGACTACCACGGGGTCAGCGGCACCGCCGCGAAGAGGCTGTTCGGCGAGAGCGGAGAGGGCGACCAACCCGCCTCCTCCGCCATCCCGTCGGCCTCCCGCGCGCGGACCGCCCCGACCGCGCTCCGCCGCCCCGGCCGCGGACCGCGTCGCGCCAGCCTGCAGATCAAACGCTTCGACCCCTGGTCGGTGCTGAAACTGTCCCTCGTCCTCGGCGTCGCGCTGTTCTTCGTGTGGCTCGTCGCCGTCGGCGTCCTCTACACCGTCCTCGACGGCATGGGCGTATGGGACAAACTCAACGGGACCTACTCGTCGCTCGTCGGCGGAGAAGGAGCCGACGCACCGGCCGACCCGCTGATCAGCGCAGGCCGCGTCTTCGGGATCGCGGCCATCCTCGGCGCCATCAACATCGTGCTGATCTCGGCACTCGCCACCGTCAGCGCGTTCATCTACAACGTCTCCGCCGACCTCGCCGGAGGCCTGGAAGTGACCCTTTCCGAACGAGAGTGACCCGGTTGCAGGGCGCCGAAAGGCGTCCTGTAATCTTCTCGTCGTTCGGGCCCATAGCTCAGGCGGTTAGAGCGCTTCGCTGATAACGAAGAGGTCCCAGGTTCAAGTCCTGGTGGGCCCACCCGATCGCCCGGTTTGTGTTCGCGGAAAGCGCGAACGCGGATCGGGCGTTTTTCATTTTGGGGGTCGAACCCCCAAGCCCCCGCCAGGGAGGGCTTCGCCCCCCTGGACCCCCCATCCGGCTCGGGCCCTGGCGGGCCCATTGCCGTGGGGTGGGGTGGTCAAGGTCACGGGGGTGGGGGAAGGGTACGGGGCGTGTCGGTGTTGTGTAAGTGGGGTCGGTGTGCGGTGTTTCCGGGCTCACCCAGCGACAGAAGGGGACGCGGCACGCCGGCCTTGTCAGGGCCCTGCCGGACCTTCTCTTCCCGGCAGGGCTTTCGTCATGCCATGGGTGTTCCACGTGGAACCTCGGGCGTGCAGTAGCATCGATGGGTAAGCGGAGCAATTCGGCGGAGAAGAGGGGGCTTCTGATGAAGAAGCTGTTGGCACTCGCGGTCATCGCGGGCGGCGTGCTGTTCGTGATCAAGCGCAACAAGGCAGCCAAGGCCGAGGCCGACCTCTGGCGAGAGGCCACCGCGCCGACCGAGCGCCCGCTTGGCTCCGTTTCCACGAACGGAAGCGCCCCGGCCAAGGCCGCGGACGCCTCCCGCAACAACTGAGGTTTCCGCAGGCGGCTATCCTGACCGCCTGCGACCCGGGGCTGTAGCTCAATTGGTAGAGCACCGCCTTTGCAAGGCGGGGGTCAGGGGTTCGATTCCCCTCAGCTCCACAAGTTTCACCAGCGGTTTCACCGCTCCCCAAGGTCCGAAATTTGATCAATGGGAGCCACGGTGGGTGCGGGTACCATCGACCCGTGGCCAAACAGGCAGCTAGCAAGGCCCGGGACCGCGGCTCCATCGAGCGCCGCGGCAACTCGCTGCGCATCAAGGTCTACGCCGGGATCGACCCGCTGACCGGAAAACGCCTCTACCTCACCGAGTCGACGACCGACGAGAAGGAAGCCAAGCGCATCCTCACCCGGCTACTCGCCGAGGTCGACGAGGAACGCCACGCGCGTAGCAACGGAACTCTCCGCGTCGCGATGGAGGACTGGCTCCGGATCGCCGAACTGGGCGACGAAACCCGCGACACGTATGAGATGTACGCCCGTCGCTACATCTACCCCGCGTTCGGCGACCAGCCGCTCGCGAAGATCCGAGTCCGGATGCTCGATGAGTTCTACGCCGACCTTCGGCGATGCCGGATGCGATGTGACGGACGCCCGTTCCTGGAGCACCGCACCGACGGCCCGCACAAGTGCAGGACTGTGAAGCACAAACGTCCGCCAGGAAGGCCGCCCGCCGGCGGCTACCCGCCGCACGACTGCGCGACCACCGGCTGCCACATCATCGAATGCCCGCCACACTCTTGTCACCCGCTCGCCAAAGCAAGCGTCCTCAAAATCCACTTCATGATCAGCGGCACCTTCTCCGCCGCCCAGCGGTGGGAGTGGGTGAAGAGCAACCCTGCCGAACTGGCAGTCAAGCCGAGCGCGCCGAAGCCGGACCCCAAGCCGCCAACCCCAGAACAGGCCGCTGAGATCATTACCGCGGCCTGGGAACAGGACGACGTCTGGGGCACGCTGGTCTGGCTCGTCATGGTCACGGGTGTCCGCCGCAGCGAGTTGGTCCGGATCCGCTGGCGCGACGTCCAGTTCACCAACCAGATCCTTGCCGTGCACGAAACGAAGAGTGACCAGCCGCGGCGAATCTCGCTTGACGACGCCACGATCGAGGTTCTGCGTGACCTACGCGCCCATTACGAGGAGGGGATGCGCACGCTCGAACTTCCCCCGGCTGACGACGCGTACTTGTTCTCCTACGCGCCGACGTTTGACCGGCCGTGCGACCGCTCCGCCATCACCCACCGCTACACGCGGATGTGTGCCGCAATCGGGATCGACAGCCACCTGCATGCGCTCCGGCACTACTCGGCCACCGAGCTGATCCTGGCCGGCGTCGATATCCGTACAGTTGCCGGTCGACTTGGCCACGCCAACGGTGTCACGACAATGCGGGTTTACGCTGCATGGGTCGCCGAGGCCGATCGCCGCGCCGCCGACATCCTCGGAAGTCGAATGACACGGCCGGACCGCAGGAAGGCGCCCGAGTGACCATGAGTTCTACGCCGCACTCCGGCCACTGCCCCCTGCCGCAGGTTCCGGCAGCGGTGACCGAGGCAATCTGCGACCGTTGGCCCGGCCGCGGCCCAAGGTGGTTAGCCGCCGCGCCGAGTGAGATTTTTGCGTTGTGCCAACGATATGACGGACGAATTCGGCAAACGTTCAGCGCTCGTTATGGTCTCGTGGTGTCCGTGGAGACAAGCCACGGCCACATCGTTCTCAAGTCGACGCCTGATCCAGACGCCCCTCTTCAGGCGGCTGCTGCGAGGCAGCTCGCTGCTCTACGCGTCGGTCCGCCCGTTCACGAGGTCATCGAGTCAGAATTCGCGACATCGATCGTAATGGAGCAAGTCCTGCCTGGTGTGCGAGCCATCCGGAACGCGTCGATAGACGAGTTGGGCGAGCTGCTCAACGTGCTTAAAACCGCACCGGTCACGTTGGAGTTTCCGCCGATCTCGGCATGGCTCCGCAACCGCCTGGTGAATGGTGCTGCGACCGATCTTCCTCCAGGTGTTCTCGCTGCCAGTGCAGAAGAGCGAGCACAGGCCCTGCCGGTCCTTGACGACTTGGTTCGTGATGAAAGCCGCACGTTCATTCATGGCGACATATCGTCCGGGAACGTGCTGCGGGGGCCCTTCGGCCTGAGGCTTATTGATCCCCGTGCAGCTACGGGCGACCCAGAGTACGACGTTGCAGTACTTGCGCTGAAGTCTGGACACCAGTTGGCCGAGTTGGCCCGTCGAGCCGCAGCCAACTCAGCTCGGGTAGAGGCATGGGCCATGGTCGCAGTCGCAGCGCGTGTATGAACTTGCAGGAGGGCCACGCTGGATCAAGCGGCGTCCAAGAGTTCGCTCATGCTGTCGATGATCGCGTCAGGGTGGAGTTGGCCGAACCTTTCTCGTTTACCGGGCTTGTTTGCGTAGGCGACCGCGGCCGTGCCAGCAGCTCTCGCCGCCTCAACATCGCTAACAGAGTCGCCGACCATCACACAGGATTCGACGTTTCGAGACTCAGTGAGCTGCATAGCCTCACGAAGGAGATGAGGGTGAGGCTTTAAAAGTGCAGGATCCGGCTTCTTTCGTGACGCCACCCCCGAAACAAATCGGGTGAGGCCGTGGTGGTTCAAGTAGGCATTGACGCAGGCTGACGAGTTATTGCTCACGATTATCACTGGTCGGCCGAGTTCATGAAGTCGACGAATCACCGCGTCAGCGTATGGCGTCGGCTCAGCAGTCTGTACCGCGCGCAGTTCGAGATCGGTCAGGATTGCCTCAGCTTTGACGATCTCACCGGGCCGGTTGGCAGCGATGTATCGCAGCGTGTCGAACATGCCAGCGTCCGGTGGAGCGTCAACAACATCGAGGCGCGACTGCAACTCAGCGGCAACGGCCACCGGTTCAAAATCACTGAACACTGAGCAGACTGGGCCATCGAAGTCCAACAGCACAGTCGACGTACGAGCAAAGACTTCGCCAAGCGGCCAGGTCGTCATGGCATGTACTCCCGCCCGACCGTGGTCCAAATCGAGTTGAACCACATACGAGACTGGCTGATGAATTGCGCCGCGAGACTGTCCTCGTTGCCGTCGGCAGAGTGGTGGAAGAGTGTTGCGTCCTTGCCCATCAAATCCCAGATAGCCGTTTCCTCGCCGTCCAGCTTTATCTTGTGCTCTTGAACGGGGTAGTAGCCGAAGAAGGCTTCTGCTTCGTTGATTAGGTACAGCTTGAAAAGCGGGACCGCCGGGTTGATCCGGACTTCTGCTCGGGCGTTCGACACGATTTCGAGTTCGGCTAGCTCGTTGACCGCATCGACCACAGCAAGGGTGTGACGCTGCATGATGCGTGTCGCGCGCGCGCGGAAGGCGGGACTGTCCGTCAGGTCGTCCACGCGTGCCGGAAGGCTCCAGGGTTTGCTGGGATCCGGCACAAGTAGTCGCACGGACAGAGACTCCGGCCGGAGTCGACCGTCACGGATCTTGTCCAACGGCTCAGTGATAGCGCCGTGCAAGGTCTCACCAGAGAAACCGGCGAAGTCAACGGAGACCACGGGTTCCTCGAACGCACGCTCAAGGTGAGACCGGAGGTCCACCGGGCGTTGCGTGCGTTCCCGAACGAAGACACCGCTGCCCTGGCGCGACACGACGAGACCTTCGTCTCGAAGCAAGCGAACTGCCTGCTGGACGGTCATCCGAGCAACGCCGAACCGCTGCGCCAACTCGGGTCCGGACGGCAGCTTCTCACCAGCCTTGAAGGTCTTCGTCAGGATCGCCGCTCGGAGAGCATTCGCTACCTGCTGGTACGGCGGGCGCGGGTCATCTGGGTCCAGCTCCATGAACTCAGGATACGGCGCAACGGACCTTCCGGCCTAGCCAGCCTAGACAACCTGTTGACATGGCTAGCCATGCTGGGTAACTTCAAACATGCCTAGCCAACCTATACAGGTTGGCGATGGCGAGGCCAGTGCAGACAAAGCGACCCGGGCGGGGATGCCGCCCCGCCCGGGCCTCGCACCGGACATTTGGAGACCCAGATGCAGGAACAAGCTACGACACCTGAGGCGCGAGTGGCTCGTGCCCAGTGCCGTGAACTGCTGCGTGATGTCGCGTTGCGGAACGCGATGAGGAAGCGCGAGGCAGGGGTGCCGACCTACACCGTCCCCGAAGCTGCCGCGCTTATGAGCTTGTCGCAGGAGTACGTGTATCGACTCATTCACGCCGACGCCTTTCCTGCGCTCCGTAGTGGAGGTCGCAAGGGCCGAGGCCGCTACGTCGTTCCCGCAAAAGCCGTTGAGCAGCTGCTCGACTTTGCCTCCAGGGCGGGGAACTGCGTTGACATCGGCGAATGGGTCGAGGGCTGGCGTGCGAGTGCGACTGGGGGTGCGGCCTGATGCGTACTTTCGGAGCGTTTCTGACGGGCGCGACGCTGATTGCGCTGGGGAATCTGTTGAGTGATTGGCATGTGAAGGCCGCTGTGGTGTGGCCGTGGTTTGTGGTCGCGGGTGTCTTCGCCGGCGTGTTCGGTCTGGCGGAGTTGGTGAAGGGAAACGCGGCGCGGATCGTGACCGTGGCGGCCGGGTTGACCGGGTTGTCGGTGTGGTTCGTGGGCTGGGTTCCTGAGGAGACGCCGGGTTATGACGTGTGGCCGTGGGGTCTGCTGATCGGTGGCCCGGTTCTCGCGGTGGCCGCGTTTGTCGGTCTGCGTGGCCGGAACGGTTCGTCTGGGTTGATCAGCCGGTGGTTGCGGCGGTCGCGCCGTAATGGCGGTGTGGCGTCGCGCTGGCAGATTCGGCGGGTGGCGTCGAAGTCGGCGATGCGGCGTAAGGCGAAGAC
>NZ_LQCI01000011.1 GCF_001613935.1 Amycolatopsis regifaucium | reverse complement strand
CCCCACCACCAAGATGAAAAAGGCTCAATGAAGGGGCCTTTCATTGCACGCGTCAGGCGGCTTCGTCCCCTTCTTCGACCGTACCCGGCAACGCCGGTCCCCGGGGCGGGATCGCCTCGGCGTCGGCCGGGTCCACCTTCCGCACCGAACCGTCGGCCGCGGCCTGCGCGATCGCGAGCATCGACGCCAGCGCGTCCCGGATCTGCGCCTGCTCACGCTCCGGGATGAGGCTGAGTTCGATCAGCACGCTGCCGTTGCCGAGCAGGCCGTACCCGTTGCGCGCGATGCCCTGGTAGTCGCCGCCCGGGTACTGCGAGACGTAGCCGCCGTTGCCGTCGATCGACCGCTGCACCACGACCGCGATCTGCTTGGCGAAGTCCACATCGGACGGTTTCACGCCCGGATGTGTCGGCCACATCGTCGAAGCGGTGATCTCCTTGCCATCGGCGTCCCGATACCGGCCCTGCATGTGGTAGTCGACCATGATGTCCGGCTTGAACGCCGCGTTCCGCCGCTGGATCAGCCCCGCCTCGGTGGCCGGGTTGTCCGCAGGCGCGACGGCCGGGTCGTGGTAGCGGTTGATGTCGTAGCCCTTGCCCTTCTCGCCGTACTCGGGGGTGGCCTTCGGGTCATAGTTGTAGCGCCAGTCGCGCTCGTGCCCGTCCGGGTTGGCGCGTACGACGATGTCGACGGTCACCTTCGCGAGCAGTTTCCGGGCCCACGCGCTGTGCTCGACGCCGACCTTGCGCAGGAACTCGAGCGCGGCGGGGGTGCCCAGCGGCTCGTCGCCATGCTGCTGGGTGACGTACTGGACACGCGTCTTGCCGTGGCCGACCCTGGCCGCCCACACCGGACGGCCCTCGTTGCTGCGGCCGATCTCGCTCACCCGGATCTTGCCGTGGCTGAGCAGCGCCAGTTTGTGCAGTTCGAAGGCCAGCTTGGCGGTGGAAGGACGCGGATCGACGGTCCGGCCGTCCACAGTGGTCTCGGCCGCTTGGGCCGCAGGCGCCAGCAGGAGCCCGGCGCTGACAAAAACGGACAACAGGGCGATTCTGGGCTTGAGACTCATGGTCGGTGAGTATCGACGAGGCGGGACCGTCCAACAAGGGGGCGGATAAACCGGTCGAATTTTGTCGGTGCCAGGTCCTAGGGTGCGAACCGTGGGTGACTCAGAGCACGAATCGGCGATGGTGCAGGCGAAGGCGTTGGTGAAGCGCTTCGGCGATTTCGAGGCCGTGCGCGGGATCGACGTGGACGTCCGCCCGGGGGAGGCGTTCGGCTTCCTCGGGCCCAACGGCGCCGGCAAATCCTCCACCATGCGGATGATCGCGAGCGTGTCGCCCCGCAGCGACGGTGACCTGCGCGTTCTCGGGATGGATCCGGACATCGAGGGGCCGAAGATCCGCGCCCGGCTCGGAGTGGTGCCGCAGCAGGACAACCTGGACACCGAGCTCACCGTCCGGCAGAACCTGCAGATCTACGGTCGCTACTTCGGGCTCTCGCGGGCGCATGTGCGGAGCAAGGCCGAGGAGCTGATGGAGTTCGCCCAGCTCACCGACCGGGCGGACGCGGAGGTCGATTCGCTCTCCGGCGGGATGAAGCGGCGGCTGACCATCGCGCGGTCCCTGGTCAACGATCCGGAGCTGCTCCTGCTCGACGAGCCGACGACGGGGCTGGACCCGCAGGCGAGGCATCTGCTGTGGGACAGGCTGTTCCGGCTCAAGGCGGGCGGGACCACGCTGATCATCACCACGCACTACATGGACGAAGCGGAGCAGCTCTGCGACAGGCTGGTCGTGATGGACAACGGCCGGATCGCCGCGGAAGGCTCGCCCGCGGATCTGATCAGCCGGTACTCCACCCGCGAGGTCGTCGAGCTGCGCTTCCCGAACGGCGAACAGGAGGCGGCCGCGAAGCGGGTCGAAGGCCTCGCCGAACGCGTCGAGGTGCTCCCGGATCGCGTCTTGCTGTACACGATGACCGGCGAGGCCACCCTCGAACAGACGCACGCGCGCGGGCTGCGGCCGTTGTCGAGCCTGGTCCGCCGCAGTTCGCTGGAGGACGTCTTCCTCCGCCTCACCGGCCGGACGCTGGTGGACTGATGACCACAGCGGGAACGAAGGCCTCGACGGGCCGCGTGGTGTCGACTTGGCTCGGCGCCTGGCTACGGGTCGAGGGGTACTGGATGTGGTACCGCCGGTACTGGCTGTCCACGTTGTACTCGACGGGCCTGCAGCCGGTGATGTTCCTGGCCGCGATGGGGCTCGGCTTCGGCTCACAGGTGCAGGCCGGCGCCGCGACAGGCGGGTTCTCCTACCTCGAGTACGTCGCGCCCGCGCTGCTCGTCGCCGGCGCGGCGCAGCTGGCGGTGGGGGAGTCCAGCTACCCGGTGCTGTCCGGGTTCAAATGGCAGCAGAGCTACGTGGCCGTCACCGCGTCGCCGATCACACCGGGCCAGGTCCTCGGCAGCCAGATCATCTGGGTCGGGATCCGGCTGACGCTGGCCGGGGCGATCTACGCCGTCATCGCCGCGCTGTTCGGTTCGTGGACGAGCTTCGGCGTGCTCGCGGTCATCCTGATCGGGACGCTCACCGGTCTCGCCTGCGGCACCCCGGTGATGGCGCTCGCCGCGACCACCTACGACGAGGGCTCCCGGTTCGGACTGGTGTTCCGGTTCATCCTGATCCCGATGACGTTGTTCTCCGGAACGTTCTTCCCCATCGCCGAACTGCCGGCCCCGCTGATGTGGATCGCCTGGCTTTCGCCTTTGTGGCACGGCAACGAAGCAGCCAGGGCGGTCAGCCTCGGCACCGTCGGTCCGCTCGCCACGCTGGGGCACCTCGCCTTCCTGGTCGTACTGGCCGGGGCGGGCTGGGCGCTGGCGCACAAGTACTTCTACCGACGGCTGGTGGTCTGAAGTGGCTGTTCTCGTCGAAGCCCCGCGGCGCGGGGTGCTGCTGCGCGTCCTGCCCCCGTCGATGTACAGCGGCCGGTCGAAGGCGGTGCTGGAACGCACCTTCCTGACCTACTCGCACGTCTGGATGCTGTTCGTGTCCGGCGCCTTCGAGCCGCTGTTCTACCTGATGGCCTTCCAGCTCGGCTTCGGCAAGCTGGTCGGCGAGGTCGTCGGGCCCGGCGGCCAGGTGATGAGTTACGTCGCCTTCGTCGCGCCCGGTCTGCTCGCGGCGTCGGCGATGAACGGCGCCATCCTCGACTCGACGTACAACCTGTTCTTCAAGCTGAAGTACGCGAAGCTGTACGACGCCATGCTCGCCACCCCGATCGGGCCGTTGGACATCGCGCTCGGCGAGGTCGGCTGGTCGGTGCTGCGCGGCGGGATCTACTCGATGACCTTCCTCGGCGTGATGACCGCGATGGGTTTGCCCGGGTCGTGGTGGGCCGTGCTGATGATCCCGGCGGCACTGCTGATCGCGATGGCGTTCTCGGCCATCGGCATCGTGCTGGTGACCTTCCTGCGGTCGGTTTCCCAGTTCGACTACATCAACCTCGTGCTGATGCCGCTGTTCCTGTTCTCCACGACGTTCTACCCGCTGTCGGTCTATCCGGAGGCGATCCAGTGGATCGTGCGGATCTTCCCGCTGTACCACGGGATCGAGCTGATGCGCGGGCTGTCGGTCGGCGTGCTGTCGTGGAGCATGGTCGGGAACGTGCTGTACCTGACGGCGCTGGCGGCGGTCGGGATCTACGGGGCGTCACGGCGCTTCGGGAAGCTGCTGCTGCGCTGACCCACTCCGCATTTAGAGGACTGAATGCGGAAGGCCGGAACTCACCGGGCCGAGGACGGAACGCCCGGCTTCGGCGCCACCGCGGCCAGCGCGTCGACCATCCCATGTCCGTAGAAGCCGTTGAATCCCGCGTACCCGGTGCAGTACGCGTCTTGCGAGCCGTCACCGGTGAGGTCGTAGTCGGCGGGGCAGGCGATCGGCGTCGCCTGCGCGTCCAGCGTCCGCTTCAGCTGCCGGGCGCTGTAGCCTGGGTGCTCCGAAGCGAGCAACGCGGTGACACCGGCGACATGCGGCGCCGCCATCGACGTCCCGCACAACGGCGCGTACCCGCCGGGAACGGTCGAAAGCACGCACTGCCCGGCCTCGCCGCCGGGAGCGGTCACGTCGATCACGCCCAGCCCGTACGAGCTGTAGCCCGCCTTGATCCGCTCCGCGCTCACGGACGACACCGCCACGACGTCTCGCAGGCCGGCGGGCAGCGCCTGGCAGCCGTCGGTCCGCGCCCGAACACCCGATCGGGGGGACGGCACCAGCCCGGCGGCCTCGTTGGTCGCCGCCGCGATGTTGAGGGTGCCCGCCGAGGTCGCGTACTCGACCGCACGCGCCATGACCTCGTTCACCACGCCCCGTTCGTCATCGTGGGCGCACGAGAGCGACCACGGATCGACGAAGTAGCTGCTGTTCGTCACCGTCATGTTCTGTGACGCGGCCCACATCAGGCCGCAGACGGCGGCCTCGGGATCGGCGTAGCCGCGATCGTCGATCACCTTCACCGAGGCGATCCGCACCCCGGGCGCCACCCCGGTGACGCCCTTGCCGTCATCGGCCGCGGCGATGATTCCCGCGACGTGGGTGCCGTGCGCCGACGTCGTCGCGGCCCAGTTCCGGTCGGGGGCGCCGGTGAGGCAGCCCGCCGATTTGGCGGGGTCGAGCGCGGTCGTCAGTTCGGGGTGGACAGGGTCGACCCCGGAGTCGAGGACGCCGACGACGACGTCCTTGCTGCCCCGCTCGATCGCGCGGGCCTTGTCGGCGCCGATCGCGCGCATGTCCCACTGCTCGCCGGTGCGATCGGCCTTGGGCACCTTCGCCGGATCGGTCGGTTCGAGCTCCGCGCGCGCGGGCGTCGACCTGGCCGACGGTCTCCCGTTCGCCCGCTGGACCGCCAGCCGTTCCGCCTGCGCGCTGAACGCCGCGGCGGGCCGGACCAGCTCCGCGAAGTCCCGGTCGGCCGAGGTCGCGACGGCCACCGCGATCTGCGGGTAGTAGATCGTCTGGCTGCCGCAGGCAGCGGTGACGGCCGCCTTCGCCTCGGCTTCGGAGGTACCCCGGTCGAAGGCGACGACGTAACGCAGCGCCCGGCCTACGGGATGACAAGATGACTCCGCTTCGGCCGTCGTGGCGGCGACGACCGAACCGCAGAGCACCACGAAGGCGCATACGGCCGCTCGCAGGGACCGCCCCAGCAGGGACACACGACCTCCCACCGGAGAACAGGGACTACGGGGATCGCCTCGGCCTGGGCTTCGGCACTCCCGAGCGGCACGCTAGCCACCCTCGGCCGGGTCGACAAGCTCTGCCGCGAAGTTCCCCCGGCCGGTGGTCGCGGCGCGCCCGGGAGTCAGGCCTGTGGCACCGAGTACACCGGAGTGGGGCCGGTGTGTGGGATACTCGCGGTGGCCGCTGGCCGATGGGCACACGTGAGAGGTGGCGCCCGCGGTCTCGTGGCCCGGTGGTGTGCTGCACATCCTCCACACGCGTCGCCGCCTTCCGAGGCGGCTCGACGACGTGGCGGGCGGCCCGATGTCGCGAACGTGGCCAGCGCTCCGCCGAGCAGACCTTCAGCCGTATGCGGCGCTTGGACAACCCGGCGCCGTCGCGGTCCGGGCAAGGATTCCCGCTGCTGGTGACCACCACGGCGGAACGAACAGAAAGGGGCCCCTGCGCGGCCGCGTCGAGCCGGTGTGAGCCAGCCGACGCGCCCGGGGGCGGAGGAGATATATGTCGAACGCGGACACACCCGCCGTCACCGGCGGGAATACCGCCACACCCATCGCAGGCCAGCTGGCCGAACTGCCTCCCCGGATCCGGGTGCACGCCCTGGCGAAGCTCCTGGGATCCAACAGCCGGGAACTGATGGCCAAGCTCGGTGAGCTCGGCGAGACCGTTCGTAGCGCGCAGTCCAGCGTCACCCGCGATGTGGCCATCAAGCTCGCCGAAGCCCTCACCGGCGGAGACGAGCCCAAGACCGCCGAAGCGGCGCCGGCCGCCGAGCCTCCTGTTGTCGAGAGCCCCGTCGCCGAGGTTCCGGCCGCGCCCGAGCCCGAGGTGGAGACGAAGCCCGAGGTCCAGGCCGAGGTTAAGGCTGAGCCCGCTCCGCAGGCCGAGGCATCCTCCCGGCGGGTTCCGCCCGCGCTGGCCGCCCCGGTGACGCCGGAGCCGCCGCAGCGGACGACCCGGCCGTCGAGGGCCGCCGTGCACGTCCCGGTCTTCGCGGCGCCGTCGCCGATCTTCCTGCCGCCGGAGCCAGTCGCGGCGAAGCCCGCCCGCCGACCGGAGCCGTCCTTCGCCGAGACCGAAGAGATCTCCTCCGATGAGGACGAGACGCAGACCGAGCAGGCCGATAGCCAGGACGGTGCCGACGAGGACGGTGACGACGCCAACAGCCGCCGCCGCCGCCGTCGCGGACGTCGCGGGCGTGGCCGTGGCAAGGGCGGCGACGAGAACTCGGCCGACTCCGAGAACGACGAAGAGGCGTCCGAGACTCCGCGTGGCCGTCAGCCGCGTGGCAAGGACCGCACCGACAAGACGGACAAGGACGTCAAGGACACCGAGGCCGAAGAGGCCGAGTCCGAGACCGCCGAAGAGGCGTCGGCCGAGTCCGATCCGGACAACGACGGCGATTCCGACAACGGCAGCAAGCGCCGCCGTCGCCGCCGCCGTCGCAAGGGCGGGGACGGCGACGACACCGCCGAAACCACCCCCGACGACCCGCCCAATACGGTCGTCCACGTGCGTCAGGCCAAGGCCGCCGAGACCGAGCGTCCCGCCAGGGACGAGGTCCGCAGCGTGCGCGGCTCGACCCGGCTCGAGGCCAAGCGCCAGCGCCGCCGGGACGGCCGGGAAGCCGGCCGTCGTCGTGCGCCGATCCTGTCCGAGGCCGAGTTCCTCGCTCGCCGCGAGTCGGTCGAGCGCACCATGGTCGTCGCCGAGAAGGGCGACTCCACGCAGATCGGCGTGCTCGAGGACGGTGTCCTGTGCGAGCACTTCGTGACGTCGTCGGGCACCGGCTCGATCGTCGGCAACGTCTACCTCGGCCGCGTGCAGAACGTGCTGCCCTCGATGGAGGCCGCCTTCATCGACATCGGCCGCGGCCGCAACGCCGTGCTCTACGCCGGTGAGGTCGACTGGGACGCCGCCGGTCTCGAGGGCAAGGCCCGCAAGATCGAGCAGGCGCTCTCCACCGGCGACTCCGTGCTGGTCCAGGTCACCAAGGACCCGGTCGGGCACAAGGGTGCCCGGCTGACCACGCAGATCTCGCTGCCGGGCCGCTTCCTGGTGTACGTGCCTGCGGGCGGCGCCACCGGTATCTCCCGGAAGCTGCCGGAGAACGAGCGCCGCCGGCTGAAGGACATCCTCAAGCGCATCGTCCCCGAGGACGCCGGTGTGATCATCCGCACCGCCTCCGAGGGCATCAGCGAGGAGGAGCTGGACCGCGACGTCCGCCGCCTCAAGGCGCAGTGGGACGTCATCAAGGAGAAGGCCGAAGCGGGCAACGGCGGCAAGAAGAACAGTGCCCCCGTCATGCTCTACGAAGAGCCGGACCTGCTGGTCAAGGTCGTGCGTGACCTGTTCACCGAGGACTTCGCCAAACTGGAGATCCAGGGCGACAAGGCCTGGGACACCATCTACAACTACGTGCAGCACGTGGCGCCGGACCTGGCGGATCGCGTCAAGCGGTACACCGGCACCGGCTCGGCCTTCGCCGACCACCGGATCGACGAGCAGATCACCAAGGCGCTGGACCGCAAGGTCTGGCTGCCCTCGGGCGGTTACCTGGTCATCGATCGCACCGAAGCGATGACGGTCATCGACGTCAACACCGGCAAGTTCACCGGATCGGGTGGAAACCTCGAGGAGACGGTGACCAGGAACAACCTGGAGTCGGCGGAAGAGATCGTCCGCCAGCTCCGGCTCCGGGACATCGGTGGCATCATCGTCATCGACTTCATCGACATGGTGCTCGAATCCAACCGTGAGCTGGTCCTGCGTCGTCTGACCGAATGCCTCGGCCGTGACCGCACCCGCCACCAGGTCGCCGAGGTCACCTCGCTCGGCCTGGTGCAGATGACCCGCAAGAAGATCGGCACCGGGCTGCTCGAGGCGTTCTCGACACCGTGTGAGCACTGCAAGGGCCGCGGCGTGGTCGTCTCGACCGAGCCTCAGCGCACCGCCGGTGGCGGCAACGGCCACAGCCACGGCGGTGGCAGTGGCGGTGGCGGGGGCGGCAAGGAGCAGGGCTCCCGCCGGTCCCGTGGCCGTGGCAAGGGCGAAGACCAGGCGCAGAACGAGCCCGCGGCCGCCAAGGCCGAGGTCCCGCCGAGCTCCGGCCACCGTGAATCGGTGGTCTCGGCGGTCCAGGCCGTCGCCAACGCCGCCAAGGCCGCCAAGGGCGAGCACCCGCACGAGGTCATCGAGAACGGCGAGGGTGCCGCGCTCGACGGACACGCTCCGCAGGCGGCTGAGAAGGCCGCTGAGCCGGTGCAGGAGACCACGGACGTCGTTGCCGAGGCGACCGTCGAACAGGCGGCCGAGGCCGCGGCTGAGCCGGTTTCCGAGCCGGTCGCCGAGGCCCCCGCGACCGAACTCGCCGGTGAACCGGTGACGACCTCGGACGACGAGGTGCCGGCCGTGCGCGAAGAAGAGATCGCCGTCGTCGGGGAATCGGGCCCTGAGCCCGAGGCTCCCGAGGTCCCGGTGACCGAGGCGCCGGTGGCTCAGGAGGAGACCGGCCCTGAGGTGGACGTCCCGGCCCCCGCCGGCCGCTCCACCACCCGCCGTCGTCCGCGACGGGCCGCCTCACGGCCCGCGGGTCCCCCGGTCAAGGCGTCCGAAAACAGCCAGTGAACACGTAGGGGCACCCCGGTGTGATCGCACCGGGGAGCCCCCCGTAACCTGTAGAACGGCCCGCACCTAGAGCGGGCACCTTGCGCAGACCTTGGACCGCCGAGAGAAATCCGGCGGGCCGGTCACGCAAGCCCCCACCCGTTGTCGAGTAAGCAGGAGACTTCCGTGTCGGCGTACGCGATCGTCAAGACTGGCGGCAAGCAGTACAAGGTGGCCGTCGGCGACGTCGTCGAGGTCGAGAAGCTCGAAGGCGAGCCCGGTACCGAGCACACCTTCCCCGCAGTCCTCTTTGTGGACGGTGGCGACGTCACCACGGACGCCGACGCACTGGCGAAGGTCTCGGTCACCGGCAAGGTCGTCGAGCAGACCAAGGGTCCGAAGATCCGGATCCACAAGTTCAAGAACAAGACCGGCTACCACAAGCGTCAGGGTCACCGGCAGAAGCTGACCCGCGTCGAGGTCACCGGCATCAGCAAGTAATTCGGATCTTCAGGGAGAGGCTGAGCGATGGCTCACAAGAAGGGTGCGTCCAGCTCCCGCAACGGTCGCGATTCGAACGCGCAGCGGCTGGGCGTCAAGCGGTACGGCGGCCAGGAAGTCAACGCCGGCGAGATCCTCATCCGCCAGCGTGGCACCAAGTTCCACCCCGGCGTGAACGTCGGCCGTGGCGGCGACGACACGCTGTTCGCGCTGGCCGCCGGTGCGGTCCAGTTCGGCGAGAAGCGTGGCCGCAAGACGGTCAACATCGTGCCGTCCGAAGCCTGAGTTTCGGCTTCGAGCAAGAACCTCTGACGAGGGGTGGGGCCGGAATATCCGGGCCCACCCCTCGTTTGTTTTGTATGTTCCTGTCTTTCGAATGACCCCCTGTCTTTCGAAAGACACAGTGCGAGTGAATAGAGGCAAGTCATGGCGTCCCGTTTCGTGGACCGCGCGGTGATCCATCTGACCGCCGGCGACGGTGGGAACGGCTGCGCCTCGGTGCACCGCGAGAAGTTCAAACCCCTCGGCGGCCCGGACGGTGGAAACGGCGGCAACGGCGGCGACGTCCTGCTGATCGTCGACCCCAACGTCCACACCCTGCTCGACTTTCACTTCCGCCCCAACGCCCGCGCCGGCAACGGCAAGATGGGCCAGGGTGGAAACCGCGCCGGCGCGGCGGGGGAAACGCTGGAACTGCGCGTTCCGTCCGGCACCGTCGTGATGACCGAGGACGGCGAGATCCTGGCCGACCTGGTCGGCCCCGGCACCACCTTCGTCGCCGCGCAGGGCGGCCGTGGAGGGCTCGGCAACGCGTCGCTGGCCTCCAACGCCCGCAAGGCCCCCGGATTCGCGCTGCTGGGCGAGCCGGGGGAGAGCCGCGACCTCGTTCTGGAACTCCGGTCCGTCGCCGACGTCGGCCTGCTGGGCTTCCCGTCGGCGGGCAAGTCGTCGCTGATCTCGGTGCTGTCCGCGGCCAAGCCGAAGATCGCCGACTACCCGTTCACCACCCTGGTACCGAACCTGGGCGTGATCACCGCCGGATCGACCGTGTTCACCATGGCCGACGTCCCCGGCCTAATCCCCGGCGCGAGCGAGGGCAAGGGCCTCGGCCTCGACTTCCTGCGCCACATCGAGCGGTGCGCGGTGCTGGTGCACGTCATCGACTGCGCCACCTTCGAACCCGGCCGGGACCCGGTGTCCGATATGGACGCCCTCGAAGAAGAACTCGCCCGCTACACCCCGAGCCTCGGCGGTGACCTCGCCGACCGGCCGCGTGTGGTGGTGCTCAACAAGATCGACGTCCCGGACGCCGCCGAACTCGCCGAATTCGTACGCCCCGAGCTGGAGGCCCGCGGGCTCAGCGTGTTCGAGATCTCCACGGCGACGCGGCAGGGCCTGAAGGAACTGACCTACGCGCTCGCCGCCGTGGTCGAGAAGTACCGCGCCGAGCAGCCGGAACCGGAGCCGGAGAAGGTCGTGCTGCGGCCGATGGCCGTCAACGACGCGGGCTTCACCGTCGAGCACGACCCGGACGAGGAAGGCGCCTTCATCGTGCGCGGTGTCCGTCCGGAGCGGTGGATCCGCCAGACGAGCTTCGGCAACGACGAGGCCGTCGGCTACCTCGCGGACCGCCTGCAGCGCCTCGGCGTCGAAGAAGCATTGGCCAAGAAGGGCGCTGTACCCGGCAGCCCGGTCACGATCGGCGACGTCCAGTTCGAATGGGAGCCGTCGACCCCGGCCGGCGTCGCGGTGCACATGTCGGGCCGCGGCACGGATGTGCGGCTGGAGAACAACAACCGGATCGGCGCCGCCGAGCGCAAGGAAGCCCGCCGCATCCGTCGTGACGGCCCCGACGGTGCCGAAGACGAGACGGACGACGAGTGAGCTCGACCCGTGAGGCGCTCGCCGCCGCGAAACGGGTGGTCGTCAAGGTCGGTTCCTCCGCGCTGACCACCGCCGGTGACGGTCTCGACGTGGCCAGGCTGGACGCGCTGGTCGACGCGATCGCCGAGCGGGTCTCCCGCGGCACGCAGATCGTGCTGGTCTCGTCGGGGGCGATCGGCGCGGGACTTGCGCCGCTCGCGCTCGGCAAACGACCACGCGACCTCGCCACCCAGCAGGCCGCCGCCAGCGTGGGGCAACTCGCGCTGGCCCATGCCTACGCCGAGTCGTTCGGCCGGTTTTCCCTGACCGTGGGCCAGGTTCTGCTGACTTCGGACGACGTCGTGCGTCGTTCGCACTACCGCAACGCGCAGAACACGTTCACCCGCCTGCTGGCGCTCGGCGCGGTTCCCGTGGTCAACGAGAACGACACCGTGGCCACCGAAGAGATCCGCTTCGGCGACAATGACCGGCTCGCCGCCCTCGTGGCTCACCTGATCGGCGCCGACGGGCTCGTCCTGTTGTCCGATGTAGACGGTCTTTACGACGGGGACCCCCGTGACGGCGCCACTCGCAAGATAGCCGAGGTCGCCGACGAGTCCGATGTGGACGGCATCACGGTCGGTATGTCGAGCTCCGGGCTCGGTACCGGTGGCATGGTCTCGAAGCTCGCCGCGGCCCGCACCGCCGCCGGCGCCGGCATCCCGGTCCTGCTCGCCGCCGCTTCCGAAGCGGCCCGCGCCCTCACCACCGCCGAGGTGGGCACGGCCTTCGTCGCCGCGGACTCCCGCCTGTCGGCCCGCCGGTTCTGGCTAGGCTACGCCGCGGGCGCGTCCGGGAGACTCCACCTCGACGACGGTGCCGTCGCGGCCGTCGTCCGGCGCCGCCGCTCCCTGCTCGCCGCCGGGATCACCGGCATCGACGGCGACTTCCAAGCGGGCGACGTCGTCGACCTGGTGGACCTCCGGCAACGCACCGTGGCGCGGGGCGTCGTCGCGTTCGACGCCCACGAACTCCCCGACCTCATCGGCCGCTCCAGCCACGACCTTCCCGCCGAACAGCGCCGCGAGGTCGTCCATGCTGACGATCTCGTCCCCCTGCGCCCCTGAAAGTCAACCTTTTCCACCGGGGGAGCGGGGGACCTTTGCTATCGCCGAACCCAGCATGTGGGGCATGGTGGTCTGGCAGTGGGCTAGATATGGTGGCGAAATCAACCTAGGTTGACGCCAAAGGTGACCGGTCACGCCTCTTGATCTCGACCGGTCGCGAGGTGGTCGACGAGCCGCGCCAGTTGTTCGCCGTAGGCCTCTGCGAATTCGGCCGAGTTGGGGTCTTGGCCCGTGACCAGCCGCACGACGCGGGGGAGCGCCAGCGCCGCACTGGCCGCGGCCATGAAGGTCACCAGCAGGAACCCCGGGTCGAGGTCCGGGGGAAGGTCGCCTGCGGTCTGGCGGGCCCGGATGTACTCGACCTGCTGTTGAAGAAACTCCCGCTGCCCTTCGACGCCGATGGCGTCGGGTGCCCCGTCGGTCAGGTTCTCCCAGAGGAACAGTTTGGCGAGGTCGCGGTCTCGCACCGCTGACTGGGCGAAGAACCGCACCACGTCAGCGAACGGCTGGTCGTGGTCGGAGGCCGCGACGTAGTCATCGGCCATCGTCGCGGTCAGAGCGTTGTACAGCCCTTCCTTGCCGCCGAAGTAGTACGAGATCAGCTGCTTGTTCACACCCGCCTTCGCGGCGATCTCGCTGACGCGTGCCGCGGCGTACCCCTTCGCGCCGAACTCGGTTTTCGCCGCCTCCAGGAGCTGCGCCTTGGTGCGCTCGGGATCTCGCTGCCGTTCGACGGGGGCGCGGCGTGGGCTTCGAGCGGCGGCTTCGGACATGTGCTCAGCTTAGTCGCTGACTCTTTCAAACGTTTGGTTGACTTTATCATCCAAGTGGATGATAGTGGAGATCCGGAGAGGAGATCACATGACCACGAGAATCGCGATCATCGGCGGCGGTACGGGCGGGCTCTGCCTGGCGCAGGGGCTGCGCAAGGCCGGTGTCGACGTGTCCGTCTACGAGCGCAGCCGCACTCGGGCCGAGCGGCTTCAGGGCTATCGCGTCCATATCAACCCGCAGGGATCGGCGGCCCTGCATGAATGCCTGCCGTCCGAACTGTGGACACGGCTTCTGGCCACCACCGGCACTTCGAGCGGACCGTTCTCGTTCGTGACCGAGCAGCTGAAAGATCTGATGGTGATCGACAATGAACTGACCCCGAGCCCGGATCCCGCGTCGAACCACCATTCGGTCAGCCGGATCAGCCTGCACCAGGTGCTGTCCGACGGACTCGAAGAAGTTCTTCAGTACGGGAAGGAGTTCGTGGGATACCGGAGAAAGGGGGAAGCGGTAGTCTGCGAGTTCGCAGACGGAAGCACCGCCGAGGCGGATCTGGTGATCGGCGCGGACGGAGCGAACTCCCGGGTGCGGAAGCAATTCCTGCCGCACGCCGATCGGGTGGACACCGGGATCATCGCGATCGCGGGCAAGTACCCGCTGAACCAGGAGACCCGCGAACGCTTGCCCGCCCGGCTTACCGGGGGGCCGAGTATGGTGATGCCCCGCACGGGTGCGGGACTGTTCAGCGTGCCGCACGAACTGAACGGCGCTTCGTCGGTCAACGACGAGACCGCTGAGTACGACCCAGTTCTGTTCGACAACACGTCGAGCTACATCATGTGGGCGTTCGCGGCCGACAACCGGCGCTACCCGGACAACCTGTCCTCATTGGACGGTGCGGCCCTGCGGGCGCTCATGCTGGACTTGGTCGATGGCTGGGCTCCCGCGTTCAAGGAGCTCGTCGCCGGTTCACCGTCGGGATCGGTGTCCCGGCTGCCGATCTTCACGTCGAAACCCGTCGAGCCATGGCCGACGAGCAACATCACCCTGCTCGGGGACGCGATCCACAGCATGACCCCGTTCCGTGGCATCGGCGCGAACACCGCGCTCCGGGACGCGCGGATGTTGTGCCGCAACCTCGTCGCGGCACAGAAGACCGGTGCCGTGCCCGCCGCGGTCGCCGACTACGAGCAACAGATGCGTGATTACGGTTTCGCGGCGGTGCGCGACTCGGAGCGCAGTGCCCGCCAGTTCGTGTCGGAGAACCGGGCGGGCCGCACGATGGCACGGGGGATGTTCCGCTTCTTCCAGGCCGTCCCTCCGTTGAAGCGCAAGGTCTTCAGCGACCACGGCGATTCATAGCCTGGCAGGGGTGGAGATCCCGAGCAGGGACAAGCCCAGCGTCAGCGTCTTCGACGTGAGGTCGGCCAGCAGCAGCCGGGAGTCGCGGACGCCGGGCCCTTCCGCGTCCAGCACCGGGCACTGTTCATAGAACCGCGAGAACACGACCGCGGTTTCGTAGAGGTACGTGCACAGTTTGTGGGGGAGATGTCCCGCGATCGCCGAGCCGACGGCTTCGGGGAACCGGGCCAAGGCGAGAGCCAACGCCCGCTCGGCGGGATGGCCGAGCGTGATCCGCACACCGGTGAGTTCCTGGTCCGCCTTCGCCAGCACTGAGCGGATCCGCGCATTGGCGTACTGCAGGTAGACCGAGGTGTTCCCGTTCTTGGACAGCATCCGTTCCCAGGAAAAGACGTAATCACGCTCACGATCGCCGGAAAGGTCGGCGTACTTGACCGCCCCGATTCCGATCGCGCCGGCGACCTCTTCCCTGACCTCGGGGGAGAGGTCGCCCCGGCCGTCGATCACCGCGGCGGCGTGGGAAACCGCCTCGGTGAGCAGGTCGGAAAGGCGGACCGACTCGCCGGCCCTGGTCTTCATGGCGCGGCCGTCTTCACCGAGCACCGAGCCGAATCCGATGTGCTCGGCCCGGTGCTCCTCACCGAGCCAACCGGCCGCCCGGCAGACGGCGAACACCATCGCGAAGTGCTGTGCTTGGGGCGCTCCGACGACATAAAGCAGGTCGTTCACGCGGCGTTGCTCCGTCCAGTAGCGCACGGTCGCGAGATCGGTGGCCGCGTAGCCGTAGCCGCCGTCCCGCTTGCGCACGATGAGCGGTAGCGGCTCGCCTTCCCGGTTGCGGAAGCCGTCGGGGAAGACGCAGACGGCACCATCGCTGAGCTCGGTGAGCCCGACGGCTGTCAGGTCGTCCACGACCGCACCGAGGAACGGGTTGTAAAAGCTCTCGCCGTAGACGTCCTCACTCGACAGGTCGATTCCGAGAAGTTCGTAGACCTGAGTGAAGTGTCTTGTCGACTCGTCGACCAGATGTCGCCACAACGACAAGGTGTCGTCGTCACCACCCTGAAGGAGCACTACCCGCTCCCGCGACCGGGTCGCGAAGTCGTCGTCGGTTTCGAACTTCGACCGGGCGGCGCGATAGAAACCGTTGAGATCACCGATCGTGTAAGGACCCGACGGACGCTCGTCGAGCAGGTGCTCGATCAGCATCCCGAACGGGGTGCCCCAATCGCCGAGATGGTTGTGCGGGATGACGTCGTGTCCGGCGAACCGCAGCAGCCGTGCGATCGCGTCACCGATGATGGTGGGCCGGAGATGCCCGACATGCATCTCCTTCGCCACGTTCGGGCTGCTGTAGTCGATCGCGATCCGCCGCGGCCGCGCCGTCACCGCGGTGCCCAGCCGTGGGTCGCCGTTGAGCGCGGTCGTCCGGTCTTCCAGCCAGGACGTGCGCAGGGTGAAGTTGAGAAAACCCGGTCCCGCGATCTTCGGCGGCTCGGCGATATCGGCGACGTCGAGCCGTGTCGCGATGTCGGCGGCGACCTCCCTCGGCGGCTTGCCGAGCCGTTTGCCCAGGCTCATCGCGAGATCGCACTGATAGTCGACCCCGCTCCGCGAAGAGGCCCGCACCAGGGCGCCGGACGGTTCCATGTCGCTGACGTGGTGAAGGGCTTCCACCACACGTCGCGTCAATTCCTCGCTTACATCGCCGAACAACACGGTGTCCCTCCTTCGCGCTCGTCGTAGAAGCGCGAGAGTAGCCACCTCGTCATGTCGTCGGCGACGGAGTTTTCAGCGCAGGTCGCTGCCCTTGGTCTCCGGCAGGGTCCGGATGACGAAGAACGCGATCGCCGCTCCCGCCGCCACATACCAGAAGAACAACGTCGACAATCCGGCATCGGACAGCGCGGTCAGTACCAGGGGAGCGGTCCCGCCGAACAGCGCGACGGTGAGGTTGTACCAGGCGCCGATCCCCAGTCCGCGCAGCTCGGTGGGGAACAGTTCGCTCATGATCGCGGGCGCGATCGACGTCATCGCCGTGTACAGGCAGAGCCCCACACAGAAGACGACCAGCAGCCCCGGTAGCCCCGGACGGACCAAAGTGGACAGTGGGACGATGAGGATCGCGGTCGCCGCCGACCAGACGAGCAGCTGAGGTTTGCGGCCGAAGCGGTCGGACAGCGCGCCCAGCGGATACTGCAGCGCGACGAACAACGCGGTCGCGATCGACAACGCGAGGAAGACGTCGACGTCATCGGCCTTGCGGGTTTTGACCGCGAAGGAGGTCAGTGCGCTGAAGAACGTGTAGTAGCAAAGGGTCGAAAGCATCGAAAACCCGACGAGCTGCACCACCGCGCGCGGGTGTTCCCGCAGTGTGGTGCGCAGCGGCCGCTCGACCCGGCGCGCGGTCGACTTCTTCTCCTCGAACAGTTCGGTCTCGGCGAGACTGCGCCGCAGCCACAGGCCGATGATGCCGAGGACGCCGCCGAGCAGGAACGGGATTCGCCAGCCGTACGCGGTCAAGTCAGCTTTGGACATCGTCCGCGCGAGTACGAAACCGAGGATCGAGGCGAGCAGGACGGCGGAACCGGTCGAGATGTAGAAGAAAGCGGAGTAGCGCCCTCGACGGGACGGCGGCGCGATCTCACCCAAGTACGCCGAAGCGTTCGAGACCTCGCCGCCGAGCGACAACCCTTGTGCCACTCTCGCCAGCAGCAACAGGATCGGTGCCAGCCAGCCGACCTGGGCGAAGGTCGGCAGGAGGCCGATGGCCACCGAACCGCCCGCCATCAACACGATGGTCAGGATCATCGCCGGCTTGCGGCCCTTGACGTCGGCGAAGCGGCCGAGCAGCATCCCGCCGAGCGGCCGGAAGAAGAACGCCAGCGCGTACGTGGCGAAGGTGTTGATCAACGCGAGGGCTTCGTTGCCTTTCGGGAAGAACTCGCTCGCGAAGTAGATGCTGAACGTGGCGTAGATCGTCCAGTCGAACCACTCCAAGGCGTTCCCGACGCTGGCGGCGAACAGCTTCCGCACCGGGAGCCGGTGTCCGAGTCGTTCCGTCGTTGAGTCCGCCATCGGCACCTCCGTACTCGCGCGTGGACGGAACCATGCCAGAAAGTTTCTGTGGGGGAAAGAACCTGTCGAAGGTCGTGACGTGGCTCCTGGGTCACGAAGTGCTGGCGAGGGCGAACGGCAACACGGCGCGGGCCCCGGCCTGGCGCAGCAGGCGCGCGGACAGAGTCATGGTCCAGCCCGTGTCGATCAAGTCGTCGACCAGCAGGATCGGGCCCTCGGCCGCGGCGACCCCGGCGGCGAGCTCGCCGGGGAGGCTGAGTCGCTTCCACAGATCGGCCAGCCGTTGCGCGCTGTTCGCCTGGCGCGGCGGCGGTCCCGCGGAGGCGATGGCACCCAGATACTCCAGCCGCCCGATCGAGGCCAGCTTCGTCGCCAGACTGTGGACCAGCTGGGGCCGAGTGGCGGACGGCACCTCCACCACCGCGACCGGCCGTTCCGTCCATTGCCAGCCCTTGAGCACCTCGATACAGGACTGGAAGACCGCATCGGGGAGCTCGGCGTCCGCCGCGGACGGGCCGACGAGTTCACGCAGCCGCGTGCCCCATCCGACGTCGGTCACCCGGCCGACGACCTGGCCGGTCTCGGCCTGCTCACTCGCCGGCAGCCGGCCGGAAAGCGGGACATCCAGTCCCGACATCCCGGTCGGCCACATCTTCCGGGGCGCGACCTCGACCCCAGGACGACGCAGGCGTTGCCGGGTGGCGTCGACGATGTCGTCGGAAATCGTGGTGTTCCAATGCTTTCCGGTGCAGTTGTCGCACCGCCCGCAGGGCGTCGCTTCGGGGTCGTCAAGCTGACGGCGCAGATACTCCATCCGGCAGCCGGTGGTTTCGAGATAGGCGAGCATCGCGTTCTGTTCGTTGGTGCGCGCCGCGCTCACCCGGGCGTAGCGTTCCTTGTCGTAGCTCCACTCTTCGCCGGTGCCCTCCCAGCCGCCCTTCACCCGGCGGACGGCGCCGTCGACGTCCAGGACCTTGAGGACCATCTCCAGCCGGGAGCGGGACAGCTCGACGAACGGTTCGAGCGCGGGTGTCGAGAGTGGACGGTCCGCGTACGCCAGCGCGTTGAGCACCTGCGTGACCCGCAGTTCGTCCGGGAAGGCCAGTGAGCCGAAGTACGCCCAGATGTCCTTGTCCTCGTGGCCGGGCAGCAGGATCACCTCGGCGCGGTCGACGCCGCGCCCGGCACGGCCGACCTGCTGGTAGTACGCGATCGGTGAGGACGGGGCGCCGAGGTGGACGACGAAGCCCAGGTCCGGCTTGTCGAATCCCATGCCCAGCGCCGAAGTGGCCACCAGGGCCTTGACCTTGTTGTTGAGCAGATCGTCTTCGGCGGCCTGCCGATCCGCCGGATCGGTCTTGCCGGTGTAGGCGGCGACCGGATAGCCGCGTTCGGTCAGCAGTCCCGCGACGTCGTGCGCGGCCGCGACGGTGAGCGTGTAGATGATCCCGGACCCCGGCAGTTCCTCCAGGCGCTCGGCCAGCCACGCGAGCCGGGCCTGCGATGTCGGCAGCTTGGCCACCGACAGATGGAGGCTTTCGCGGTCCAGGCTGCCGCGCAGGACGAGAGTGCCACCGCCGTTTCCGATGCCCAGTTGTTCGGCGACGTCGGTGGCCACCCGGTCGTTCGCGGTCGCGGTGGTGGCGAGTACCGGTACTCCTTCGGGCAGATCTTTCAACAGCGTCCGCAGCCGCCGGTAATCCGGCCGGAAGTCGTGGCCCCAGTCCGAGATGCAGTGCGCCTCGTCGACCACGAGCAGGCCTGCGCTCGCGGTCAGTTTCGGCAAGACGGTGTCACGGAAATCGGGGTTGTTGAGCCGTTCCGGGCTGACCAGGAGGACATCGACCTCGCCTGCCGCGATCGCGGCCTGCACCTGGTCCCACTCCTGCTGGTTCGCCGAGTTCATGGTCGCGGCGTGGATGCCGGCCCGCGCCGCCGCGGAGATCTGGTTGCGCATCAGCGCGAGCAGCGGCGAGATGATCACCGTCGGTCCGGCGCCGCGCTCCCGCAGCAGGGCGGTGGCCAGGAAGTACACCGCCGACTTTCCCCATCCGGTGCGCTGCACGACGAGGGCGCGACGGCGGTGCGCGACCAGGGCCTCGATGGCCGTCCACTGGTCGTCGCGCAGCTGGGCGCCTTCGCCCGCCAATGCCCGGAGAAGGGTCTCGGCGCGGTCCCGGAGAGTCGATGTGTCCACGTCCCCACCTCTACCTCATGCCACCGACGAAGTCGCGGTCGGCATGTCGTGAACGGACCGTTCATCCATGGAACCGACTGTAATGTGACCCAGATCACCACTGGTCGGTGGGTCCGGCGACCCGCGCGGACAGCGTCGTGCGGTGTATAGGCTCACGACCCATGTCACCACGCCGGATCGGGGTCATGGGCGGCACCTTCGACCCCATTCACCACGGGCACCTCGTCGCGGCCAGCGAAGTCCAGTCCCGGTTCGCGCTCGACGAGGTCATCTTCGTGCCCACCGGTCAGCCGTGGCAGAAATCCGACCGGCTGGTCACCCGCGCCGAGGACCGCTATCTGATGACCGTGATCGCTACGGCGTCCAACCCGGTCTTCTCGGTCAGCCGGGTCGACATCGACCGCGTCGGGCAGACCTACACCGTCGACACCCTGCGCGACCTGCGTGCCGAGTATCCCGACGACCAGCTGTTCTTCATCACCGGCGCGGACGCCCTCGAACAGATCCTCACCTGGCGCAATGCCGACGAGCTGTTCGACCTCGCGCATTTCATCGGCGTCACCAGGCCCGGCTACCGGCTCAATTCACAGCATCTGCCGAGCGGGAAAGTGAGCCTGGTCGAGGTGACGGCGATGGCGATCTCGTCCACCGCCTGCCGTGAACGAGTCGAGGGCGGGGAGCCTGTCTGGTACCTCGTCCCCGACGGTGTGGTGCGCTACATCGCCAAAAAGGACCTCTATCGCAAAGACCGGGGAGCCTGACCGGGTACCCTCGTCGGGCGCACCCGCGAGTAAGCCATCTGTTTGAGGAGAACTGTGACAGCCACGTCCGAGGCACGAGAGCTGGCCGTAGCGGCCGCCCATGCGGCGGCGGACAAGAAGGCGAGCGACGTGGTCGTGCTGGACGTGTCCGACCAGCTGGTGATCACCGACGCCTTCGTCATCGCGTCCGCGCCCAACGAGCGCCAGGTCGGCGCGATCGTCGACAACGTCGAGGAGCAGCTGCGCCTCAACGGGCACAAGCCGGTCCGCCGGGAAGGCGCCCGCGAGGGCCGCTGGGTCCTGCTGGACTACGTCGACGTCGTCATCCACGTCCAGCATCAGGAGGAACGCTCCTTCTACGGTCTCGAGCGGCTCTGGAAGGACTGCCCGCGGATCGAGGTCGCCGGTCTGGCTGCGCCGACCGACGGAGACCCAGCCGAGGAGGACCCCGCCGGCGCGCAAGGGGACTCGTGAGTCCGCGGCGGCTGGTGCTCTGGCGCCACGGCGAGACCGACTACAACGCGGCGGGCCGGATGCAGGGGCATCTGGACTCCGCGTTGACGCCGGTCGGCTGGAACCAGGCCCGGTTCGCCGTCCCCGCGCTCGCCAGGTTCTCCCCGGATCTGGTGATCGCCTCGGACCTGCGTCGCGCGACGGATACCGCCACCGTGCTCACGGAGGCCATCGGTGTCCCCTTGCGGATCGACAAGCGGCTTCGGGAAACCCATCTGGGCGAATGGCAGGGTTTCACGGGCCAGCAGGTCGACGAGGCCTACCCCGGTGAACGCGCCCATTGGCGGGTCGACGCGACCTGGGCACCTCCCGGCGGCGAGTCGCGAGTGGACGTCGCCGAACGCGCGCAAGAGGTCGTCGCCGATCTGGACCTGCCCAATTCCGACGCCGGTGACACCGTGCTGCTGGCCACCCATGGCGGCCTCATCATCGCGCTGACCGCGAAGCTGCTCGGCCTGCCCGTGCCGTCCTGGCCGGCGCTGGGCGGGATCGCGAACTGTCACTGGGTCGAACTGACCCGGCGTGACGGGAACTGGCGACTGGCCGCTTACAACGCGGGAATCACCGGCTGATCCATGGCTCCGCGCCTGCTGGTGTTCGGCGATTCCCTCAGCTTCCACGGCCCGGACGGTCCGCTCGCCGCCGACGACGCGCGCCTGTGGCCCAACATCGCCGCCGAAGCGCTCGGTGGCGGCGCGGACCTCGTGGCCGGGTTCGGCTGGACGGCTCGTGACGCCTGGTGGTCCTTGATCGGGGATCCGCGGGTCTGGGCCGATCTCCACCACGTCGACGCCGTCGTGCTCGCCGTCGGAAGCATGGACACGCTGCCCTCGCCGTTGCCCACCTACCTGCGTACCGGTCTGCGCTACCTGCGGCCCGACCCGTTGCGACGGGTGGTGCGCAAGACTTATCTGGCCGCTCAGCCCCGGCTCGCGGTCGCCCTTCGAGGACGTCCGGTGGTCCTGCCGTCGAAGCTGACCGTCCAGTACCTCGACACCGCTGTCGGTGCCTTAAGGGTGCTGCGACCGGAACTGCCGATCTTCGGCATCCTGCCGTCGGTCCACCGATCCGACGCCTACGGCCGGGTGCACACCGCCCGCGACGGTGCCGCCGCCGCCATCGCCGCTTGGGGGCGTCGCGCGGAGGTCCCGCTGCTGGATCTCGAAGCCGTCGTGGGCGATCACGTGCTGAGCGGCAGGGGTAATCCGGACGGGATGCACTGGGGCTGGGAAGGGCACGCCGCCGTCGGCGCGGAAATGGCCCGCATGATGGCCCCGGTGTTACGCCCCGCGGCAACGTAGGCTGGCTGCCGTGTCGGTCGCCGTAGTCACGGATTCCACCGCCCACCTGCCGGAAGGCTTCGCCGAACGGAACGGGATCCGGGTGGTCCCGCTGCACGTCCTCGTGGACGGCGTCGTCTTCCTCGACGGCGTCGAAATAGGCCCCGCGGCCCTGGCCGAAACGCTCGGCAAACGCAGCATCGTGACGACGTCCCGGCCGACGCCGGCGGAATTCGTCAAGGAATTCCGCGCGGCATTGGCCGAAGGCGCGGACGCCGTCGTATCGGTCCATCTGTCCCGGGAGCTGTCCGGGACCTGGGAGGCGGCGGTGCTCGCGGCTCAGGAGGTCGGGCCGGACAGGGTGCGCGTGGTCGATTCACGCAGCACCGCGATGGGGCTCGGCTTCGCGGCCCTTCGTGCGGCGAGCGCCGCGGCGGGCGGGGGCGATGCGGTCGAGGTGGAAGCGGCGGCGGTCGACGCGGTGAGCCGCTCGGAGACCCTCTTCGCCGTCGAGACCCTCGAATATCTACGCCGCGGCGGGCGGATCGGACCGGCGGCCGCCCTGCTCGGCACGGCGCTCGCGGTGAAGCCCGTGCTCCACATGTCCGAAGGCAGGATCCAGCCGCTGGAGAAGGTGCGGACGATGAATCGCGCCGTGGCGCGGCTGGTCGAACTGGCGGTGAAGGCGGCCGACGGCGGACTCGCCGACATCGCCGTCCACCATCTGGCCTCACCGGAGCGCGCCGTCGAACTGGCCAACCGGCTGGAGGAGTCCATCGACTGCCCGGAAGGGTGCGTGGTGTCGGAGGTCGGTGCCGTCATCGGCGCCCACACCGGCCCCGGTGTGCTCGGTGTCGTGATCCAACGGGCGGGTTAGGCGAACCCGCCAGCGTCTCATACGGTCCCGACGGAAATCGGCGGTCCGGCCTCGGCCGGCTCCGGGTTGTCCACAACACCCCACTTGTCCACAGCCCCGCGATTCGCCACTGCCGCCGCCCACTCCCGCTCCGTAGCGTCGTTCACGTGTTCGACCGAACCGCCCGTCCACCGGGCTCCTCCGCCAACGCCAGGCTGGCGTGGCTGGCCGCGCAGCTGTCGCCACCCACCCAGGGCCCGCCCGCGGGCAGGCTCGTGCGCCGCTGGGTGCCCGCCCGGTTCACAGCGGACGGGGTTCCGGTGAAACGGCGGTGGTTCGCCGTGGCGGCCGTGCTGATCGCGGTGGCCGTGATCGTGACCGGCGCGGTCACTCTGTTCGGACACCGGCCAGGGGCGGAGACCCCGCCGCCCCTGCCGTCGGCCAAGGCCGCCGGAGACGCCCCCGCCGCGGCGGCCAAGGCGCCTCTGGTGGTCAGCGTCGTCGGCCGGGTACTCAACCCCGGTCTGGTCACGATCCCTCCGGGCGCACGGGTCGCCGATGCCCTCACGGCGGCCGGTGGGCCACGCCCCGGAACGGATCTGACCGGGCTGAACCTGGCCAGACGGCTCACCGACGGCGAGCAGGTGGCCGTCGGTGTCCCTGGACCGGCCGGGGCCGGTCCAGGGACACCACCGGGGAAGCTCGACCTGAACACGGCCACGGCCGAGCAACTCGACACCCTGCCCGGGGTCGGCGAGGTGATGGCGAAACGCATCGTCGACTGGCGGTCCGGGCACGGTGGGTTCACCACGGTCGAGCAACTCCGTGAAGTAGAAGGGATCGGCGAAAGTAAATTCAAGAAAGTCCGGGAACTGGTGTCCGTCGGATGAACCCGTCCGCCGATCCGTCCGAAGTGGACACCGCGTCGTGGCGAGGGCAGGACCTGCGGCTGGTACCGGCCGCGGCGACGGCCTGGCTCGGCACTCTTTCCGGGCTGCTCGGCGGCTGGTGGATCACGATGCTCTGCGGTACGGCCGCCGCGGTGCTCGCGATCTTCGCCGGTGTCCGTGCCCGCCGGACGGCGTCCCGGTGGGTGGCGGGCTTGGGTGCGCTCGCGGTCATCGGCGCGCTCACGGCCGGTCCGGTGGCGCTCCGGATCCGGGCCGCAGAGCAGGACGACCTTCGTGCCGCCGCCGCGCGGGGGAACGACGCCACCATGAGGGTGGTGGTCACCGAGCGGCCACGTCCGGTCCGCGGTGCCGGATACGCCGATCGCCGGGCGGGCACCCGCCTGGTGGTCATCGCCGCGACGGTGGACGCCGTGGTGGTGGACGAGCGAGGGGTGGATTCGGCCGGCCGGATCCTCCTGCTCGCTCCCGCCGAGGGGTGGGTGGACCTGCTGCCCGGGCAGCAGGTCACCGCCTCCGGACGGCTGGCCCCGGCCAAGGGGGCCGAACTGACGGTCGCGGTCCTCTCGGTCCGAGGTCCGCCGTGGGCCCTCGGACCGGCGCCCTGGTGGCAGCGAGCCGCGGAATCGCTGCGCGCCGGGCTCCGGGAGCTGTGCGCCGTTCTCCCGGAAGAGCAGGCCGGTCTCGTGCCCGGACTGGTCGTGGGGGACACAAGCGCATTGTCCCCGCGGGTCGAGCGCGAGTTCACGGACTCCGGCATGTCCCACCTGATGGCCGTGAGCGGTGGGAACGTGGCGATCGTCTGCGGCTCGATCCTTCTCCTGCTGAGGGCGCTTCGGGTCGGGCCGCGGACGTCCGCCGCCGCGGCCGCCGCGGGGCTCGCCGGGTTCGTGGTCCTCGCCGGACCCGCGCCCAGCGTGCTCCGTGCCGGAGTGATGGGTGCGGTGGGATTGCTGGCGCTGGCCCTGGGCCGCCAGGGTTCGGCGCTGCCCGCGCTGGGGTTCGCCGTGGCGGGGCTCGTCGTGGCCGACCCCGCCATGGCCGCCGATTTCGGGTTCGCCCTCTCGGTGCTGGCCACGGCCGGGCTGGTACTGCTGGCTCCGCGGTGGGCCGAATGGCTGGTCGGACGTGGCGTGCCGTCCGGCTACGCCGAGGGACTGGCCGTCCCGCTGGCCGCGTTCGTGATGACGGCGCCGGTCATCGCGGGAATGGCGGGATCGGTCAGTCTCGTTTCGGTGGTGACCAACGTGCTCGCCGCTCCGGTGGTCGCTCCGGCCACCGTGTGCGGTGTGCTCGCCACCGTCATCGGGCCGTGGTGGCCTTCGGCGGGAAGGCTGCTGGTTCGCCTGACCGAACCCGAGGCGAGCTGGCTCATCACCGTGGCCCGGCACGGCGCCCGTGCGCCGGGAGCGGTCGTGGAGTGGCCGGGTGGCTGGTGGGGCGGGCTCTTGGTGGCAGGCCTGCTCGTCGTACTGCTCGTCGCCATCCGGCTGCGGTATGCCCGGATCCTGGTGGCGATCGCCTTGGCAGGCGGACTCCTCGTGTCCGTGCCGGCGCGGGTGCTCGCCCCGGCGTGGCCACCGGCGTCATGGAGTGCCGTCGCCTGCGACGTCGGGCAGGGTGATGCCGTGGTCCTCGCCACGGCCGAACCGGGGAGGGCGATCCTGGTGGACACCGGCCCGGAACCGGGACCGGTCGACGAGTGCCTGAGCAGACTCGGCGTGGACCGCGTTCCGCTTATCGTGCTGAGCCACCTGCATGCCGACCACATCGGCGGTCTCGAATCCGTCTTCGAGAGCCGGTCGGTCGGCGCGGTCGCCGTCGGTCCCGGACGGGCACCCGCGTGGGCGTGGCAGCAGGTCGCCGACGAAACCGCGCGCCGCGGGATTCCCTTGCTGGAACTGGGGATCGGGCAACGGCTGGACTGGCCGGGACTGTCACTGGAGGTACTGGGGCCGCGTTATGTCACGCGGCGATCGGTCCTCGAACAAGACGGCACGGTGATCAACAACGGTTCGGTCGTCCTGCGTGCCGGCACCCCGGCGGGCCGGTTGCTGCTGACCGGCGACGTCGAACTCGCCGCGCAGGCCGACCTGATGGCGGAGGGGGCCGATCTGCGTGCCGAGATCTTGAAAGTGCCGCACCACGGAAGCCGTTACACGGCACCGGATTTCCTCAACATCGTCGCGCCGAGGATCGCGTTGGTGAGTGTCGGCGCCGGAAACGGCTACGGCCATCCGAACAAGTCCACTTTGGACAATCTGGCGGCCGTCGGTGCCTTGGTCGCCAGGACGGACACGGACGGCGACACCGCGGTCGTCGTCGACGCGCGAGGCCTCGCCCTGCTGCGCCGGGGTGAGCCCCGCGGCCCGCCTCGTTCCTGAGGCGGGCCGGCGGGATCTCAGATGCCGAGTGCCTCGCGGACAGCGTCGGCCGAGGCGCTGACAGTGGCCTTCGGGCCGACCTTGTCCTCGATCGCGTCGAGGGTCTTGAGGCCATCGCCGGTGATCAGCAGCACGATCTCGGCGTCCGGGTCGAGCTTGCCGGTCTCGAGAAGCTTCTTGGCCGTCGCCACGGTGACTCCACCGGCGGTCTCGGTGAAGACGCCCTCCGTGCGGGCGAGCAGCCGGATGCCTTCGACGACTTCTTCGTCGCTGACGTCTTCGATCGCTCCGCCGGTGCGGTTGACCACGTCGAGGACGTACGGACCGTCGGCCGGGTTACCGATCGCCAGCGATCGGGCGATCGTGTCCGGCTTGACCGGCTGAACGACGTCGTGGCCCGCGCGGAACGCGGCCGAGACGGGCGAGCAGCCGGTGGCCTGGGCGCCGAACACCTTGTACGGCGTTTCTTCGACGAGGCCGAGCTGGCCGAACTCGCGGAAACCCTTGTCCACCTTGGTGAGCTGGGAACCGGAGGCGATCGGCACCACGATCTGCGGGGGGAGGCGCCAGCCGAGCTGCTCGGCGACCTCGAAGGCCAGTGTCTTGGAGCCTTCCGAGTAGTACGGCCGGACGTTCACGTTGACGAACGCCCAGCTCTCCTGCTCCGCGGCGAGCTGGGTGGCGAGCCGGTTCACGTCGTCGTAGTTGCCGTCGACCGCGATCAGGTCGCCGTCGTACACGGCGGTGGTGAGGATCTTGGCGCGTTCGAGGGTCTTCGGGATCAGCACGACCGACCGCCAGCCGGCGCGGGCCGCGGCGGCGGCGACCGCGTTGGCCAGGTTGCCGGTCGACGGACAGGCGAGCACCTCGAAACCGAACTCGCGCGCGGCCGCGAGCGCGACGGCGACCACGCGGTCCTTGAACGAGTGGGTGGGGTTGCCGGTGTCGTCCTTGACCCAGATCTTCTTGACACCCAGCGCTTTCGCGAGCCTGTCGGCCTGGACGAGCCGGGTGGCGCCGGGTTCGGTGTTGGGGATTTCTTCGACGTTCGAGGGAACGGGAAGAAGCTTCTTGTAGCGCCAGATGTTCTTCGGCCCGGCTTCGATGTCCTCGCGGCGCACGCGGCCGAAGTCGTAGGCGACCTCGAGCGGCGAGAAGTCCTCGGCGGAAACGAATTCGGGGGCGAGCGGCTGCCGGTGTCCCTCTTCCTTCGACACCAGTTCGACGGCCGGTCCGAGATCCGGGGTCTTGGTGGTGGGGGTCGTGCCGAGGGTTGCGGTCATCGCGAGGTCCTTTCCTCATCTGCCCCGCCGAGGCGGGCCGGAATTGGCACCGTGTTCGTCAGCTATCCCACGATCGCGGGATGACAGGCTGACGCCGGTTGCCGGGGCTTCATCGGGCCGTTCCCTCTGCCCCTCTGGATGAGCGGTATTCACTTGTCGGCACGCGCTTGATCGCGTCGCCTCGCTAACACCGTACGACATGGGGCTCGCGCGGGGCCACCGTGCCCGGAACACATCACCGGACAAAGCACACGAGAGGAGGAGTGGCAGGATCGTCACCGTGACGACGCAAGCTTCCGCCCCATCGCCGCTGGTCCTGGTCCTCGGTGAGGAAGAGCTGCTGATCGAACGCGCGATCCGTGGCGCTTCGGACGCGGCCAAAGCGGTCGACCCGACGGCGGATCTCAGCCGGATCCGGGTGTCGGACCTCACAGTCCCGGCTCTCGCGGAGATGGTCAGCCCCTCACTGTTCGCCGAGGCCCGGGTCATCGTCCTCGAATCCGCGCACGACATCTCACAAGAGCTCGCCGACGGGGTGATGGCCTATGTCAAGGCGCCGGCTGACGGCATCGTGCTCGTCGTCGTGCACAGCGGAGGCGGGCGGAGCAAGGCAGCCAAGGCGCTCCCGACGGCCTTGAAGAAGGCGGGTGCGGAGGTCGTCGAGTGCTCGAAACTGACCAAGCCCGCTGAGCGAGAATCCTTTGTCCGCAACGAAGTCCGCCGGGTGGGCGGAAAGATCGACGGTGCGGCCGTGCTCGCGCTGATCGACGCGGTCGGTTCGGATCTACGCGAGTTGTCGTCGGCCGCGACACAACTCGTCGCGGATTCCGGGGGAGTGGTCGATGAGCAGGCGGTGCGCCGCTATCACCGGGGCCGCGCGGATGTGAACGGGTTCGCCGTCGCCGAGAAGGCCGTCGCCGGTGACAAGGCGGCGGCGCTGGAGTCACTGCGCTGGGCGATGCAACTCGGTGTCCCGCACGTACTGGTCGCGGACGCCCTCGCCGACGCGGTCCGGACGATCGCACGGGTGTCCGGCGCCGGTCGCGGGAACCCGAACCAGATGGCGGGCGAGCTGGGGATGCCGCCGTGGAAGGTGCGCAAGGCCCAGGGACAGGCTCGCGGCTGGGGACAGGACGGTCTCGCCACCGCGATGCGGATCGTCGCCCGGCTCAACGCCGAGGTCAAAGGGGTCGCTGCCGACCCGGAATACGCGCTGGAACGCGCGGTGCTGGAGGTCGTCGACGCTCACGGCACCAGCCGCTGAACATGGCGAAGGGCCCTGGCGACTCGCGTCACCAGGGCCCTTCGAAAGCCGATCAGAGAGAGTTCGCGCGCTTCGCGAGCGCGGACTTCTTGTTGGCGGCCTGGTTGGCGTGCAGAACGCCCTTGGTGACGGCCTTGTCCAGCTTCTTGGCCGCGTCCTTCTGCAGCTCCAGGGCCTTGGCCTTGTCACCGGCGTCGGCGGCTTCGCGGAACTTGCGGATCGCGGTCTTCACCGAGGACCGGATCGCCTGGTTGCGCTGACGCGCCTTCTCGTTGGTGGTGATGCGCTTGATCTGCGACTTGATGTTGGCCACGGGGGCGCTCCTCTTGATCTCTCGGTGGTTTCACCGCCGCGCTGTGACCGGCCCTGCGCGCTAGCGAAAGCGGCGCGGGTTTCCTCCATGACGGAATGCCACACGGCGATGAAGGGCAAGCTTAACAGCCGTCCCGAGGCGGATCGTGGCCGCCTCCGGACGTGTGCTTGCGGTACGGTGAAGATCGTAGTGCCTAGGGTTCCGTCGCCTGCCCGTTTCGCGAAGCACACAATCAGGGCAGGCGGGGCAGGTCCGAGCGGCACCATCGGCGGGGCCGGAAGCGCCGCCGTTCATCTGACGGGACAAAAGCCTGGAGGACCGGTGTTTTCCGCATGCGCGGAAAACATGAAAGGTCCCCAGTGAACGTCACCGCCCTGTCCCTTGTCCTCGCCGCCGCCGTCCTCCACGCCGGCTGGAACTTGGCCGCCAAGAGGATCCGCGGCGGCGGAGCCCGGTTCGTGTGGGCCTACTACAGCCTCTCCGCGGTTCTGCTCATCCCCGTGATGGTGATCTCACTGGTCGTGGAGCCGCAACGTCCACAGTGGACGTGGTTGCTCGCCTCGGCGGTCACCGCCGTGTTGCACGTCGCCTACGGCGTCGTCCTCCAACGGGGTTACGCCGTCGGCGACCTGTCCGTGGTGTATCCACTCGCCCGGGGCACCGGCCCGCTGATCTCGGTACTCGCGGCCGTCGTACTGCTCGGCGAGCGGCCGGGTCCACTCGGTCTCGTGGGGGCGTTCCTGGTGGTCGCCGGCGTCCTGGTCATCGGGTCCGGGCGCTCCCCGGCGCACGCTGATGCCGCGGATCGCGTCGCTCGCCGCAAAGGCGTGGCCTACGGGCTCCTGACCGGGCTCACGATCGCCGCGTACACGCTGTGGGACGCGCACTCGGTCGCCAGTCTCGGGGTCCCGCCGATCGTCTACTTCGGAACCGGCGCGATCGTGCAGAGCCTGCTGATGGCGCCGTACGCGCTGAAGGACCGTGAAGAGGTCTCGTGGCTCTGGCGCGAGCACAAGCGTGAAGTCCTCCTCGTCGGCCTGCTCTCGCCCGTCGCCTATCTGCTGGTCCTTTATGCCCTGCAGATCGCTCCCGTGAGCCTCGTCGCACCTGCGAGGGAGCTGAGCATCGTCTTGGGCGGGCTGGCCGCCTGGCTGGTGCTGAGGGAGGCGAACGCCGTCCGCAGGCTGGCCGGGTCGGTGGTGGTGCTGGCGGGGATCGCCGCGATTGCGATGGCCTGAACGCATCCGGTAGGGATTGAGCCATGGACGTGCTGAGCAGCAGGGTGCTGATCCACCCGAAGGACCTCGATGTGTCGACGGCGTTCTACCGGGACACCCTGGGCCTGGCCATCGACAAGGAGTTCCCCGGTGGAACGGTGTTCTTCGCAGGGAACGGGTCGATCGAGATCGTGGGGACCGGGAAGACCGGGCCGACGCCGGACGTCGCCTTGTGGCTCCAGGTCCGGGACCTGACGGCGGTGCTGGCGGAGCTCGCCGCGAAGGGGCTGGAGCCGGTCCGCGAAGCACGGCGTGAGCCGTGGGGCCTGGACGAAGCGTGGATCGCTGATCCGGACGGCACCAGGATCGTGCTGGTCGAGGTGCCGCGTGAGCATCCCTTGCGCACCGATCCGCGTTAGGTCGTGGGTTTGACCGCGCGGAGCTGAGCGGCCAGGGACGCGCCGAGCCCCGGTGGCTCCCAGGTCCAGGTCTGCAGGTCGGTGAAGCCTGCCGCGGCGGTCTCGTCGGCCAGTTCGTGCCGCGACACCGGCAGCCACTTCTCGTGCGACGACAGCAGCAGCCTGCCGCCGGGGCGGAGCACGCGGAACAGCTCGGTGAACCCGGCCGTCCTGTCCTCCCACAGCTGCACATTGTTGACGCTCAGGACCACGTCCACGCTCTCGTCCGGCTCGCCCGTGGAGGCCGCGGTACCGCTGCGCAGTTCCACCTTGTCGCCGCACCGGCGGCGGGAGCGGGCGATCATCTCCGACGACGGGTCGACGCCGATGGCGCGGGCGGCGCGTTCGGCCGCGGCCCGCAGGCCGACGCCCGGGCCGGGGCCCACGATCAGGACGGTTTCGCCGGCCTCGATCGACGCCAGTTCGACGACACGAAGTTCGGTGGCGGCGTTGCCGCGCTCCATCGCCAGGCCGCCGAACCGGCCGAGCAGTCCCCTGGGACGGCCGAAGGTGCGGTCGAGCATTTGGGCCAGTGAAGTACTCATACTTCGAGGGCACCACAGCTCACCAAGGCCCGCATCGGGGATGACCCCCACTCCCACCCGGAGCGGCATGGGACCATAGACGTGGCACACCCCGACCTTCGCGAGGAAACCCGTTGACGACGTTCGCCGACACCACGTTCACGCCCCCGGAGCTCATCCGGAACTTCTGCATCATCGCGCACATCGACCACGGCAAGTCGACCCTGGCCGACCGGATGCTGCAGCTCACCGGCGTGGTCGAGGAGCGGGCGATGCGCGCGCAGTACCTCGACCGGATGGACATCGAGCGTGAACGCGGGATCACGATCAAGGCGCAGAACGTGCGGCTGCCCTGGAAGGTCGAAGGGCAGGACCACGTCCTGCACATGATCGACACGCCGGGACACGTCGACTTCACCTATGAAGTTTCGCGCGCGCTCGAGGCGTGCGAAGGGGCGGTCCTGCTGGTGGACGCCGCGCAGGGGATCGAGGCGCAGACGCTCGCCAACCTGTACCTTGCGCTGGAGAACAACCTCCAGATCATCCCGGTGCTCAACAAGATCGACCTGCCGTCGGCGGATCCGGACAAGTACGCCGCCGAGATCGCGCACATCATCGGCTGTGAGCCCTCGGACGTGTTGCGCGTGTCCGCCAAGACCGGCGTCGGAGTCGGCGAGCTGCTCGACGCGGTGGTGAAGCAGGTGCCCGCGCCGACGGGCGACGCTGACGCCCCGGCACGGGCGATGATCTTCGACTCGGTGTACGACACCTATCGAGGCGTCGTCACCTACATCAGGGTCGTCGACGGCAAGATCACGCCGCGTGAGCGGATCAAGATGATGTCGACCGGCGCCACGCACGAACTCCTCGAGGTCGGGATCATCTCGCCGGAGCCCAAGGCCAGCAAGGGCCTCGGCGTCGGTGAGGTGGGCTACCTCATCACCGGGGTGAAGGACGTCCGGCAGTCGAAGGTCGGTGACACCGTCACTTCCGAGCGAAGCGGCGCGAAGGAGCCGCTCGCCGGCTACCGGGAGCCGAAGCCGATGGTCTACTCCGGTCTGTACCCGGTGGACGGTTCGGACTACCCGGACCTGCGCGAGGCCTTGGACAAGCTCCAGCTCAACGACGCCGCACTCGACTACGAGCCCGAGACGTCGGTGGCGCTCGGGTTCGGCTTCCGCTGCGGTTTTCTCGGCCTGCTGCACCTGGAGATCACCCGCGACCGCCTGGAACGCGAGTTCGGCCTCGACCTGATCTCCACCGCGCCGAACGTGGTCTACGACGTCGTGCTGGACGACGGCAAGGAAATCCACGTCACCAACCCTTCGGACTGGCCGACCGGGAACAAGATCGACAAGGTGCTCGAACCGGTCAGCAAGGTGAGCATCCTGGCGCCGTCGGAGTTCATCGGCACGATCATGGAGCTGTGCCAGAACAAGCGCGGCACGCTGCTCGGTATGGACTACTTGTCCGAAGACCGGGTCGAACTGCGGTACAACCTGCCGCTGGGCGAGATCATCTTCGACTTCTTCGACACGCTGAAGTCGCGGACCCGCGGTTACGCGTCGCTGGACTACGAAGAGGCGGGCTCGCAGGCGGCGGACCTGGTCAAGGTGGACATCCTGCTGCAGGGTGAGGGTGTCGACGCGTTCTCCGCGATCGTGCACAAGGACGATGCCTACAATTACGGCAACCGCATGGTGAACCGGCTTCGCGAGCTGATCCCGCGGCAGAACTTCGAGGTGCCGATCCAGGCCGCCATCGGGGCCCGCATCATCGCCCGCGAGACCATTCGCGCGATCCGCAAGGACGTGCTCGCGAAGTGCTACGGCGGTGACATCTCGCGTAAGCGCAAGCTGCTGGAAAAGCAGAAGGAAGGCAAGAAGCGGATGAAGACCGTCGGCCGCGTCGAGGTCCCGCAGGAGGCCTTCGTCGCCGCACTGTCCACTGAGGACAGCGGCAAGAAGAAGTAGGCGACACTCGCGAAAGGCCGCCCGAAGCGTTGCCGGGCGGCCTTTTCGTGTCAGCGATTACCGCTGATGCGGTTCGCCGTGACGAAGACGGCGACGCGGCGTTCGGCGGCCATCACGCGATCGTACTCGTCCCAGTCGTCGTGTGTCCCCGTCGCCGCGATGAAGACCTCACGCAGCAGCTGAGGGAGCCGGGCCGGGGCGAAGTCCGGATCCGGGTCGTCCGGGCCGATGAGATGGACGGCGCCCTGGACCGCCGCCCATTCCCAGCCTCGGCGGAAGGTGATCGTGGCGTGGCCCGCCCGGCGGAACAGATCGAGCTTCTTCGCCCCGCCCACCGCGACGAAACCGACCCCCGGTGCCTTCGTGACCGGGTCTTCGATCACGCCCGCGTTCACCACCGACGAATGCACGGTGCCGTCCGCGCGGACGGTCGAAACGGTCGCGAGTCCGTTTTCGCGTAAGGAAAGGGCGCGGACTAGTTCGAGGTCGGCAGCCATGGTTCCACCGTAGCCCGCCCGGCCCGGTGAAGGGGCCGAGCGGGCGAACGGAGGAGATCAACAGGTCCCGTCGTCGCGCCAGACGCCCCACTGCCCGGTGGTGCCGGGCTCCTCGCCCTGTGTCCACCATTTCGCGTACCACTTGTGCCCGTTGTGGGAGACGCTCGTGCCGCCGGTGTAGGCCGAAGCGCGGTCCCACGCCGGGAGAGCGCAGGTGCCGGGGTTGGTGGAGCCCGTCTCCCAAGGCACCTGGCTCGACGCGTAGTAGCCGATGCCCTGCGCCTGCCAGCGCGGGGCCTGCGCGCCGAGGCGGACGCGGAAGGCGTTCCAGTCGTGGGTCGACCACGGCGACCAGCCGAGTTCGGCATGCGCCGGAAGCCTCGGGAACGCGAGGTAGTCGATGTTCGCCGGGGTCACCACGGTTTCGGTCCACAGCGGGGATTCGACACCGCGGACGGCGGATTCGGGCACGCCGGAGAGATATGCGCCCGGGTTCCAGTTGTAGGCGTCCTGGACCTCGATGTAGCCCGCCCACGAGAGCCCGATCGGGGTGCTGGAGTTGTACTTCATGTCCAGGTACGCCTTGTTCGCCGGGGACAGGATCACCTTGCTCCCGCGAGCGACGGCGTTCGAGACCTCGGTGCTCGACGTGGTCGTGCCCCAGAACTGCGGGGTCGCCGTGGCGGGCAGGGTGGCCTTGCCGATCTCATGCCAGCCGACGACCTGCTTCCCGGCGGCGGCCACCATCGGCAGCACGCGGTTCATGAAGGTGCGGTAGTCCGCGTCGCTGGTTGCCTGGGCCTCGTCACCGCCGAGATGGAAGTACGGTCCCGGGGTCAGCGCGGCGATCTCCCGGATCACGTCGTTGACGAAGGTGTAGGTGATCTCCTTCGAGATGCAGAGCGAGCTGTAGCCGACCGCGGTGTCGGTGCGCAGCGGGGGAGCGGTGTTGTTGCAGTTCAGCTCGGCGTAGGACGCCTGGGCGGCGTTGGTGTGCCCGGGCATGTCGATCTCCGGGATGACCGTGATGAACCGCGAAGCCGCGTAGTTCACGATCTCGGTGTACTGCGCCTTCGTGTAGTAGCCGCCGGCGCCGCCACCGACCTGGGTACTGCCTCCATAGGTGGCCAGGCGCGGCCAGCTGTCGATCTGAATCCGCCAGCCCTGGTCGTCGGCCAGATGCAGGTGCAAGTTGTTGATCTTGTACTGGGCCAGTTGGTCGATGTACCGCTTGACGGTCGCGACCGGGTGGAAGTGCCGGGCGACGTCGAGCATGGCGCCGCGGTAGCCGAAGCGGGGGTGGTCCAGGATGTCGGCGCCCGGGATCGTCCAGGGGCCGTCCTGCACAGTAGGGCTCTCGATCTTGCCGGGCAGCAGTTGCCGCAGGGTCTGGACGCCGCCGAAGAGGCCCTGCGCCGTCGTCGCGCGCAGGATGACCGAAGCGGACCTCGAGCTCAGCTGGTAGCCCTGATCACCGACGCGGGGATCGGCGCCGGACAGCAGCAACGAGATGCCGTCGGTGGGTGTGCCCGAAGGCGCGTCCGAGACGGGCAGGGCGAAACCGGTCGACTTGCGCAGGACGCCGGCCAGGTAGTCGCCGACCGCCTTGGCGGGTGCCGAACCGGCTTGGGTGTAGATCTTCGTGTTCGTGGTCAGGGTGTGGTCGGACCCGGCGACGGCTTGGGCCGAGACCGGCGCGGGGACGATCGCCTGCAACGGCGGAGTGGCCGCGTCCGCGACAGGGGCGGCTGCGGTGGTGGCGCCGGCGAGCAGCGCCACCCCGACGACGGCGCGGCCCAGCCGCGCTCTCAAGCTCTTCACCGGGAACCTCCAGGCGACAGGGGAGAAGTGACCTGCGTCACGACTGTCTCGATCGTCGCATTTTCGGCGTGAAAGGTCTAGACCACCGTGGAGAAACGATGCGGTAGCCGAACGTCACATTCCGGATCGCCAGGGTGGGACTATCGTCGGGATCGTGTTCGACGAGCTGCGTTTTCCCGTGATAGCGGCCCCGATGGCCGGTGGCCCGACCACTCCCGGGCTGGTGGCCGCGGTGACCGCGGCGGGAGGCTTCGGCTTTCTCGCAGGCGGTTACCTGAGCGCCGAAGCCCTCGCGGACAGAATCGCGAAGACAGCCGAGCTGACCGGTGCCCCCTTCGGCGTGAATCTTTTCGTCCCGGGTGGCGCCGCTTCGGCGGACCTCGATGGCCACGTCCAGCGCTGGCGGGCGGAGGCGGAGCGCTATGGCGTCGAGCTCGGCGAGCCGCGGTGGGACGACGACGCCTACAACGCGAAGCTGGAAGTCGTCTTGAAGTGGAAGGTGCCGGTGGTCTCCTTCACCTTCGGCGCGCCCTCGCCCGACGACGTCGAACGACTGCACGGCAACGGGAGCAAGGTGGCCGTCACCGTCACCAGCCCCGTCGAGGCCGACCGGGCCGTAGCGGTCGGCGCGGACGCGCTCGTCGTCCAGGGATTCGAAGCCGGAGCACATCGAGGGCTCTTCGCCGACGAGCCCGGCGTCGAAGGTGGGGGAACGCAGTACGGGGTACTCAGCCTGCTTCGCCTGATCTCGGCGCGGACGGACCTGCCACTCGTCGCGACCGGTGGGCTCGTGCACGGTGCCGACGTCGCGGCGGTTCTCGCGGCGGGCGCGGTCGCGGCTCAGCTGGGTACCGCGTTCCTGCGTGCGGACGAAGCCGGTACCCAGCCCGCGCACCGGCAGGCATTGGCCGAAGGCGGCAGGCCGACCGCGTTCACCAGGGCGTTCAGCGGACGGCCCGCCCGTGCGCTGGTCAACCGCGCGGTCACGGACTTTTCGGCCACCGCGCCATCGGCTTATCCGGAGATCAACAACCTGACCAAACCGGTCCGCGCGGCGGCCGGGAAGGCGGGGGATCGGGAAGTGATGTCGCTCTACGCGGGGCAGACGTACGAACTGGCGGGCTCCGGCCCGGCGGCGTCGATCGTCGAACGCCTCCAGACCGAAGCCCGCGAAGCCGCTACGCGTTTGAGTCGTCTCCGCTGATCTGTTTCGCTTCGCCGTTGTCCGCGTTCATCGCGGAGTGACGGCGGCTGTAGGCGAAGTAGATGATCAGGCCGATGCCGAACCAGACGGCGAACCGCAGCCACGTCTCCGGGTCCAGGAACGTGATCAGCCAGATCGAGAACACGACGCCGATGATCGGCACGACCGGCATGCCCGGGGTCTTGAAGGACCGCGGCAGGTCGGGCTGCTTGTAACGCAGCACGATCACCGCGACGCAGACGACCACGAACGCGAGCAGGATGCCGATGTTGGTCAGTTCGGCGGCTTCACCGATGGGCAGCAGACCCGCGATGAGCGCCGACGCAATGCCGAGCACCCAGGTCATCCGGCTCGGCACCTTGCGCACCGGGTGGGTCTTGCCGAACCACTTGGGCAGCAGACCGTCGCGGCTCATCGAGTAACCGACCCGGCTCGCGCCCATGAGGAAGGTGAACAAAACCGTGGTGATGCCGATGATCGCGCCGACCGCGATGATCAGGCCGAGCCACTTCATCCCGATACCCGCGAAAGCACTGGAGAAGGCCGCTTCGCTGTCGATGTCCTTGTAGTTGACCATGCCGGTCAGGACCAGGCAGGCCAGCACGTAGAGCACCATCGAGATGGCGAGCGAGTAGATGATCGCCTTCGGCATGTGCTTCTGGGAGTCGGTCGATTCCTCGGCCGCGGTGGACATGGCGTCGTAGCCGAAGACCGCGAAGAACACCGTCGCCGCGCCCGTGAAGGCGCCGCTGAGGCCGAACGGGAAGAAGTTCGAGTAGTTGTCGGTGTTGATGTGGAACACGCCGACGACGATCACCAGCAGGACCAGCGCGACCTTCAGGTAGACCAGCAGTGTCTCGAACCGGGCCGCGTTCTTCATGCCCTGGTTGAGGATGAAGGCGATCAGCAAGCACAGCAGCACGGCGAACAGGTTGATCTTGTACGAGCCGGAGGCGACGTCGCCCTTCTCGGTGCCAGGAGCACCGAGCATCCACAACGGGAGCTTGATGTCGAGATAGCCCAGTAACTCGTTGAAGTAGCCCGAGATGCCGATCGCGACCACCGCCACGATCGCGGTGTATTCGAGCAGGAGGTCCCAGCCGATGAACCAGCCGACGATCTCGCCCAGCACCGTGTAGCCATAGGTGTAGGCGGATCCGGCACGGGGGATCAGCCCGGCGAACTCGGCATAGGAGAACGCGGCCGCCGCGCTGGCGATCCCCGCGATGAGGAACGAGATGAGCACGGCGGGGCCGGCTTTCTCGTTCGCGACCGCCCCGGCCAGGGAGAAGATCCCCGCGCCGATGATGCCGCCGACGCCGATCGCGGTCAGCTGGCGGAGCCCCAGCGTGCGGTGCAGCCCGCCGCCGTGGTCACTGAGTTCTTGGATCTGCTCGATCGGTTTGCGTCGGAATATCCCGGTTCCCGAGCCCAGGCTGCGCGGTGCGGACATCGTCGTCTCCCAACAGGTTGTGCCTTCGGACTGGGTCACAGTCCGAGTGGGAGACTAAGCTGTGTCCACCGAGTGGGTGAACAGGGTGGCCCGTGTCGGGAGCTGTTCGTGCACTATGCCTTGCTGGGTTGCTTCGGTTTTTGATCGTGGCTTTCTTTCGCGCGCTGAGTCAGGGCGACCGCCAAGGAGACGAGAACGACGCCCGCGATCTCCCAGCCGGTCAGGAACCGGCCGAAGAACGCCCAGTCCAGCAACGCGGTGACCGGTGGAACGCAGTAGAACAAGCTGGTCACCTTGGTGGCTTCGCCCTTGCCGATCATCAAGTACAGCAGCGCGGTCGCTCCGACGGACACGACCAGGACCATCCACCCCACCGCGGCGACGAGCTCGGAATTCACCTGCGCGCGCAGATTTCCTGTGGTGAGGGCGATGAGGGCGTAGACGACGGCACTGATGGTGCTTTGCAAAGCCAGGGAGGCCCACACCCCGACGCCGACCGTGCGTCCTTGCACCAGCGTTCCCGCCGTGATGCCGATCAGCGCCGCGATGGAGAACACCACGCCCAGCACACTGCCGACCTCGCTCAGGTCGATTCCCGACGCGGAGGTGACCACGACGCCGGCGAAACCCAGCGCCAGCCCCGCGTACAGGGTGGGGTCGTAGCCGGGACGGGTCAAGATGGCGGTGAGGACCGGCTGGAAGCCGACCAGCACCGCGACCACTCCCGCCGGCGCTCCCGTCCCCAATGCCAGGAAGAAGAACCCCTGGTAGAACACCTGCAGCAGAAGTGCGACAGCGATCAAACGTGCCCACTGTCCCCGGTGAGCGGGCAGTCGATCACGCACGACCAGCCACACCAGCCAGGAGACCGCGGCCGCGCCGACGGCGCGTAGCAGCAGAAACGTCACCACCGAGGAATGCTCGAGGCCGTACAGCACGGCGATCGCGCCGCTGGCCCACATGAGCACGAACGCGATCGGTGCGCCGACCTTGAGCCAGCTGTCACTCGAATGGTTTGCGACTTCGGGCATCGGTGGCCGTGTTCTTCCGCTTGGGTGGGGAGACCCGGAAAGCCGGGTCTCCCCCTTTGTGGAGGTGGGATCAGGCGACGGCGAGGAGTCGCTCACCGAGGGCGCGCTGACCGATCATGTAGTCGCGTACGCCCTCCGCTCTCGCTACCAGCGTCGCGTCGTCGGCCAGGTGACAGGCTTCGACGAACCACGTGTAGGTCTCGGCGGCAGGCACGTCGTACCGGTAATGCACCCGCGACATCAAGAACAAGATGTCCTTGAAGTTGTCCTTGTCGATGACCTCTCCGAGTCGGACGAGCTTGTTGCGATGCTCGTCGGTAAAGGGCTTCCTGGCCACGATATCCGGCTTCAGGGCAGGCTGATAGAACGATTTTTCGGAGAAGATTTGATCTTCTGTGAAGGGTCCATCGAAAGCGAAGTCGACGCACAAGGACTGCCTGCTGTTCGAGGAGAAATTGACCGCCGAATGCGGGGCGGCGGCGTCGAGGTACCAGATCTCGCCCGGACGCATGTGGATAACGGTGTCGTCATCGGAATGGAAAGCGGATTCGTTGTCTTCGAGGACCATGAACGTACGGAAGTACTGGTCGTTGTCCTTGTTCAGCTCGATGAAGTCCCGGTGGGGGATGACCATGGCGTCCACCAGGTTGCGGGCTCGAGCCATCTTGACGATCTGCGGGTCGAAAACGGTTCGGATCAGTTCGTCCAGGTAAGGCGCCTTGGCGGCGTGGGCTGTCGGCTTCGCCGCTCCCTGGATGTCCCGATACATGGTGTCATCGGCCTCGCCGCTGGAGTTCCAGAGCGAAAGGTTCTTCCAGTATCCGGAGCTGAATTCGTCGTACTCTTCCTCGACACGTGGAATCGCGGCCAGCGCTTCAAGGTCCTGCTGGAGTCTGACCTTGTCCAAATCGACTTTGCCCACGATGTGAGAGCGCACCGATTTCCTCCCGGTAAGTTCGTACTTTTCGGACTTGTGCGCGGCGACTTCATCGCGCAGCTGTCTGAGTGCGATTTCCTGCTGGGTGGATGCGGTTCTTTATATCACCGCTCGAAACCCGTGCGATAATGCTCGTTTCGAATGACGGTATGCTTCTGGGTTATGGGGGTTGAGTTCAGGCACCTGGAAGCGTTTCTCGCGGCGGCCGAGGAGGGCAGTATCAGTCGCGCGGCGCGGCTGTTGAGGGTGACTCAGCCAGCCTTGTCACGCACGCTTTCCCAGCTGGAACAGCAGGTAGGGGCCTCGTTGCTGCGCCGGTCGGCGAAAGGAGTGGAACTCACCGCCGCGGGAATGGCCTTCCGCGCGAAGGCGACACAGGCCGTCAACGCGTTTACCGAGGCCGTGTCCAGCCCGTTCGACGCGCCGAGACCGTTACGAGTGGGACATGCCTGGGCGGCACTGGGGCGATTCACCACAAATCTGATCCAGCGATGGCGGGTCGAACACCCGGAATACCCGTTGCAGTTGCGGCAGGTCGAGGACCTCTACGTCAAGCTGGACGAGGCCGTCATCGACATCGCCGTGGTGAGAGGACAGCGGCCAGGGACGCGTTACCGTCACGAGCTGCTCTATCTGGAGGCACGTCTGGCGGCGGTCCCCGCCCAGCATCAACTGGCGAGTCGTCGATCGGTGACGCTCGGGGAACTGGCACCGTACGACCTGGTCGTCAACACCGCTTCCGGGACGACCGACCCTTACCTGTGGGGGGAGAACCGGAGGCCTGCCGTCACGGTCGAGGTGGCCACCGTCGACGACTGGTTGAGCAACATCGCCGCGGGTGCGGGACTCGGGATCACCCCGGATCCCAGTAGTCAGCTGTATCAGCGCCCCGAGATCGTCTATGTTCCCCTCAGCGACGCTCCTCCTGTCACCGTCTACCTGGCTTGGCCGCCGCACTCCTCACATCCCGCACTCCGCGACTTCCTCGCGATCGCCAGGGCGCTGGTCGGATAAGCGGGAAATCGCACCTAGCCGGCGACGGTGTCCTCGCTCACTTCGATGGCCGCGCGAGCGGCGACCTTCGCGGGCCTGGCGGCGCTGGTCGCGAAATAGTTCAGCAACTCCGAGATCTCGATGGGGTCGTCGAGCTGCGGGCAGTGGCCCCAGTCCTCGCGCACCATCAGCCTGCTGTGCGGGACCAACGCGTGCAGTTGCCGACCGGACGCGGCGCTGACGAGCTTGTCCTTGCCGCAGACGACCACCAGGAGCGGGATGCGGACCTCTTCGAGCCGGTAAGCGTCCGTCAGTTCTTCGACGAGCTGCCTCGCCTGCTCGAGCCGGGTGGTGGTGGAGCGGTAGTCCGGGAACAGCGACGTGAACCGGCGGACCTGCTCGGCGTCCGCGGCGGTGGCGTTGGCGTAGAGCAGGCGGGGTACGACCTGCTCGGCGACGGCGCGGACGACGAAGCGGGGAATCGGCAGCGGCAGGGCCGAGTACATCCGCAGCGGCAGGGGATAGCGGGCCACGGTCCGGATCAGCCAGCTGTCGACGAAACCGGGAGCGGCGATCGACACCACGCCCGCGACCGGCAGCCGGTGGTTCTCCGCGGCACGCAGGCTCATCGTGCCGCCGAGCGAGTTCCCGGCGAGCACGACCGTGCCGAGGACGGCCTGCTCCTTGATGACGGCCGCGGCGAAGGCGTCGAGCTGCGGGAGCATCGGGCCCGGCCGCAGGGGCTGAGCATCACCGAATCCGGGCAGATCGACCGCGACCGCCGGAACACCGGCGGCCGCGAGCAGCTCCAGAACCGGGCGCCAGGTGTCGGCGCTGTCGCAATAACCGTGCAGCAGCACCAGTCTCGGTGCCGACGGTTTGGTGTGCCCGCGGGCGGCCGCACGCTTGCCGCGCACTCGTCGTGGGGCGCGGTCGGCGGATTCCACCGGCTGCGGTCCGACTTCGAGCACGCGGGTGCGGACACCGGCGTAGCGTCGGAAGGAGACGCGGATCGGGTCGGCGTCGGTGGTGTTCCGGCCCCCGGGGTCCGCCGGTTCGGGCCGCTGCGATGCGGTCATGTTCTCAGGCTAACCGCGAGAGGTCGGATTTTGGTCGAACTTTGGTCGTGAAAAGCTCGCTGAGTCATAACGTTCTTGACACTTGACAAGACTACGAAATGACGCTTTGACCTGCTTGAACCCCGAGGATGTGCGCTCATGTGCGCGCTGGATCGCAACGAGGGGGAGGACCCACCCCTCCGATCAATGTGTGAAAACCACCTTGCCTGAAGTTTCCCCGTCGAGCATGTTCTTAAACCCGGTTTCGGCTGCCGCGAACGGCAATTCCGCGCCGATCTGCGGGCGGACCCCCGTGAGTTCCAGGTAGGCGAGGAGATCGGTCAGTTCGTCCTTGGTCCCCATCGTCGAGCCGGCGATACGCAGTTGCAGAAAGAACACGCGCTGCAACTCCGCGTGGGCATCCGGACCGCTGGTCGAGCCGGAGACGACGATGATTCCGCCTGGTTTGAGCGACTTCACCGAGTGTGACCAGGTCGCCTTGCCGACGGTCTCGAAGACGGCGTCGACCCGCTCCGGCAACCGCGCGCCGGACTCAAAGGTCTGATGTGCGCCCAGATTCTCCGCCAGTGCACGCTTTTCTTCGCTACGCCCGGTCACCCAGACCCGGAAGCCCGCCGCACGCCCGAGTTGGACGAGTGCCGTCGAGACACCACCGGAGGCGCCTTGGACGAGCATTGTCTGTCCCGGTCGCAGCCCGGACTTCACGAACAGCATCCGGTAGGCGGTCAGCCAGGCCGTGCCCATGGTCGCGGCTTCCGTGAAACTGAGGCCCGCCGGCTTCGGCACGACGTTGCGCGCCGGGACGACGACCTGCTCGGCGAAGGTGCCCTGGTGCTTCTCGGTCAGCAGGGTGCGCTTCGGGTCGAGGGTGTCGTCGCCCTGCCAGCCAGGGGCGTTGATCACCGAGTGGACGACGACCTCGGTGCCGTCGTCGAGGGTGCCCGCGCCGTCACAACCCAGGATCATCGGGAACTGTTCGAGTTTGATGCCGACGCCGCGCAGGGTCCACAGGTCGTGCATGTTGAGGCTGGCGGCCTTGACGTGGACCCGCACCCAGCCTTCGGGCACGTCGGGCTCGGGTCGCTCGCCGATCACGAGCGAGTCCAGCGGCTTTTCGGCGTTGGGTTCGGAAGCGTAGACGGCGAACATGTCAGCAACCTACCCCGGGCCGATCAACAGGACCACTGGCCCACGAGCGTAGGGTTACACCGTGTTCAACGGGCTTGCTGACTGGTGGGACGGTGTCGAGCTGTGGCTCGCGCAGGCCCCGTTCCCCGTGCAATTCGTGCTGGTCATGGCGGTCGTGGTGCCGCTGTGCCTGGCCGCGGCCTGGCTGCTCGACACGGTCTTCGGCAGGGTCGCCCGGCTCTTCGGCACGGCCCGCGATGCGAACGACTCCGACCGGTCCTCCTAAGCTGGCGCACCATGTTCAACCGTAGGCGGATCACCGCCGCCCTGATCGGGCTGATCGTGCTGGTACTCGCCGGCTGGTTCGTCAAGGACGGCATCAGCGGTGACGACACGAAGAGCGCCTCGGCTCCGGCGAGTTCGTCCGCTTCGGCCGGACCGTCCGGGGAAACCGGGGCCGGCCGGGCCAAGGGCAAGGTCGCGGGCGAGGAGTCCGGACTGCCGGTCAAACCGCTTTCGGGACTGCCCCCGCAGGCGTCGGAGACCTGGCGGCTCATCAAGGCGGGCGGGCCGTACCCGTATCCGCGCAACGATGACGTGCCCTTCCAGAACCGGGAGAAGGTCTTGCCCGCCAAAGACTCCGGCTATTACCGCGAATACACCGTCAAGACCCCGGGCAGCCCGGATCGCGGCGCCAGGCGGTTGGTGACCGGGTCGGGCAAAGAGCTGTATTACACCGAGGACCACTACAAGTCCTTCGTCGTAGTGGACACCAACCGATGAGCGAAGCGAAAAAGAGCGAAGTGGACAAGGCGTTCGCGCGAGGCGCGCATCCGCATCCGATCGACCGGGGACGCACTCTCGACATGGCGTCCACGCTCGACGCGATCGCGGAGGCGCTGTCGTTCCCCGACTACTTCGGGAAGAACCTCGACGCGCTCTACGACTGCCTCACCGACCTGTCCTGGCTCCCGCCGGGTGAGCACGTGCTGATCTGGTCCGGTTCCTCGGTGCTCAAGGACCGCGATCCCAAGGCGTACCTGGCCGTCCGCAGCGTGCTTTCCGACGCGCAGCGAGCGCTGGGGCCGTCCGGTGACCGGACGGACTCCCGGCGCCTCACCGTCGTCCTGCCGGACTAGCTTTCCGGGACCCAGTTCGGCTTGCGCTTCTGAGCGAAGGCCGTGATCCCCTCCTGGCCTTCTTCGCTCGCGAAGAACCCGGCGGAGAGCTTGTTCATGGCCTCGAAGCCTTCGCTCGGCGTGGCAGGACGAGGCTTGCTGAGAAGCTCCTTCGTCGCGGCGAGCGCCTTCGGGCCGCCGAGGGCGAGCGCCTTGACGTAGCGGGCGACCTCGCTGTCGAGTTCGGCGGCCGGGACCGCCGAGTTCAGCAGGCCGATCTCGACGGCCCGCTTCGCGTCGAAGGTGTCGCCGGTCAGGAACAGCTCGTGCGCGGCACGGGCGGTGAGCCGGGGCAGCACGGTGAGCGAGATGACGGCGGGGACGACGCCGATCCGCACCTCGGAAAAGGCGAAGGTCGCCTCGTGCACGGCGACGGCGATGTCGGTCGCGGCCACCATGCCGATGCCGCCCGCCCGCGCCGGGCCCGCCAGCCTCGCCACCACCGGCTTGGGGCTGGTCCACAGCTGCTCGAGGATCTTCGGGAACTCGTTGACGCCCTGGTCGCCGGCGCCGGCCCCGCGGGCCTCCTTGAGGTCCATCCCGGCGCAGAACACCGGACCGGTGTGGGTGAGCACGATGACCCGTACCGCGTCGTCCGACCGCGCTTTGTCCAGCGACTCGCTCAGTTCGCGCCGCAGCTGGGCGGAGAGCGCGTTGCGGTTGTGCGGGGAGTCCAAGGTGATCGTGGCGGTGCCGCCCACCACGTCGTAGTGCACCAATTCGTCAGCCATGGCCTCACCTTCGCACGAGCGAAGTCGGGCCGGGCAGTGGCCTGCGCCACCACGGGGGTACCTGTGCCTATAGGTCAGAGCCGATGGCTCAGGCGGCGAGCCGGGCCGCGGCGACGCCGTAGCGTTCCAGGACGAGCCCCGCGATACGTGGATCCGGCCCCAGCGGCCCGGCGAGGATCACCGACGGGTCGGCTTCGCGCGCCAGGCGCGCGATCCGGTCCGGCAGCAGCCCCGGCGCGAGGAACCAGCCCGCGACGGCGAGCCGCCGGGCGCCGCCCAGCCGCAACCGCGCGACGGCGGCGGGTACGTCCGGCTGGGCGGCGCCGGCGAACGCGGGGGTCGCGAGCAGCCCGCGCCGCAGTTGCCAGCGGGTGGTGATCCCGGCGACCGCGTCGTTCGCCGCGACATTCGACGAGCCGACCCCGGCGAGGAGGACACCCAGTTCCGGGTCGGCCAGGTCGGCACCCGCCTCGGCGAGCCGGTCGAGCGCGACCGACTCGATCAGCGGGTCGATGCCCAGCACGCCGGAAACCCGCACGTCGAGGCCCGGGCAGTCCGCGGTCACCTCGGAGACGAGCGCGGGCAGGTCGACCCGGGCGTGATACGCCACGCCGAGCAGCAGCGGCACCACGACGACCTCGCGATGACCCTCGGCGTACAACGTGCGCAGGGCATCGGTGAGCAACGGTTCCGAGAGGTCCAAAAAGGACTCCCGGAGGTCGAGGTCCGGTGCCAGGCCACGGGCGACGTCGAGCAGGGCGCGGATGGTCGCGGCGGACCGCGGGTCGCGGCTGCCGTGGGCGACGGCGACCAGTGGCGGTGTGGGGCCCGGGGTCATGCGAACCTTTCGCCGACTAGTCCGGCCGCCAGGGTATCGCCGTCCTTCGGGTCGATGACCAGGAACGCGCCCGTCCGTGGGCTGACGCCGTAGTCGTCCACGCCGATCGCCTCGGCGAGCCGCAGGGTCACCCGGCCGATGTCGTTGAGCTCCAGCGTGTCCGGTTCGTCCACACTGGACAGCGTCTGCTCGTCGAAGCGGGCGTGGAGTTCGTCGACGATGGCCTGCACCGTTCGCGCGCCGTGCTTCACCAGCACCCGCGCGCCCGGTTTGAGTGCCTTGGCCGAGAGCCAGCACAGGGTGGCGGCGATCTCGTCGGTCACTTCCGGCTGCCGGTCTGCGGCGGCGATCAGGTCCCCGCGCGAGATGTCGAGGTCGTCCGTGAGCAGCAGCGTCACCGAGGTGCCCGCGCCGGCCTCGGCGAGCGGACCGTCGGCGGTGTCGATGCCCTCCACCCGGCTGCGGAGTCCTTGCGGCAGCACGACGATCTCGTCGCCCGTCCGGACGGTGCCCGCCGCGATCTGCCCGGCGTAGCCCCGGTAGTCGGGGTGGTCGGCCGTGCGCGGCCGGATCACGTACTGCACCGGGAAGCGGAACGCCGAATCGTGCGGGTCCGGTGCCACGGGCACGGTTTCCAGATGCTCCAGCAGGGTCGGGCCGGAGTACCACGGGGTCTTGTCCGACTTCTCCGCCACGTTGTCGCCCTGCAGCGCCGAAACCGGCACCGCGAGTACGGAACCGCGTTCGTAGCCCAGCGACGCTGCGTGCTCGGCGAACTCCTCGGCGATCACGGTGAAGGTCGCCTCGTCGTAGTCGACGAGGTCGATCTTGTTCACCGCCAGCACCAGATGCGGAACACCCAGCAGCGCGAGCACCGCGGCGTGACGGCGGGTCTGCTCGATGACGCCCTTGCGCGCGTCGACCAGCAGCACGGCCAGTTGCGCGGTGGACGCCCCGGTCACCGTGTTCCGCGTGTACTGCACGTGGCCGGGGGTGTCCGCGAGCACGAAGCTGCGCTTCGGCGTCGCGAAATACCGGTACGCCACGTCGATCGTGATGCCCTGCTCGCGTTCCGAGCGCAGGCCGTCCACGAGCAGCGAGAGGTCCGGTGTGGACAGCCCTTTGTCGACACTGGCGCGGGTGACCGCGTCCAGCTGGTCGGCGAGGACGGACTTGGTGTCGTACAGGAGCCGCCCGACCAGGGTCGACTTCCCGTCGTCCACACTGCCCGCGGTCGCGAGCCTCAACAGGCTGGACATCAGAAGTACCCCTCACGCTTGCGGTCTTCCATCGCCGCCTCCGACATCCGGTCGTCGGCGCGGGTGGCGCCGCGTTCGGTGAGCCGGGAGGCCGAGACCTCGGCGATGACCTCGTCCACCGTGGCGGCGGTCGATTCGATGGCACCGGTGCACGAACCGTCGCCGACGGTCCGGTAGCGCACGGTCAGTTCCTTGACTTCCTCGCCCGGCCGGGGCCCGCCCCACGGTCCTTCGGCCAGCCACATGCCGTCGCGCTGGTAGACCTCGCGCCGGTGCGCGTAGTAGATCGACGGCAGCTCGACCTTTTCCCGCGCGATGTAGTTCCAGACGTCCGCCTCGGTCCAGTTGGACAGCGGGAACACCCGGACCTGCTCGCCGGGACGGTGGCGGCCGTTGTAGAGGTTCCACAGTTCCGGGCGCTGCCGCCGCGGGTCCCACTGGCCGAAGGAGTTGCGGAGACTGAAGATCCGCTCCTTGGCGCGGGCGCGTTCCTCGTCGCGGCGTCCGCCGCCGAAGACGGCGTCGAACTTGTGCTCGGCGATGGTGTCGAGCAGTGGCGTGGTCTGCAGCGGGTTGCGCATCCCGTCGGCGCGCTCTTCGAGCCTGCCGTCGTCGATCCAGTCCTGGACCTTCGCCACGACCAGCCGCAGCCCGTGCTGCTCGACCACGCGGTCGCGGAAGTCGATGACCTCGTCGAAGTTGTGCCCGGTGTCCACGTGCAGCAACGGGAACGGCACCGGCGCCGGCCAGAACGCCTTGATCGCCAGATGCAGCAGCAGCGTCGAATCCTTGCCGCCGGAGAACAGGATCACCGGCCGGTCGAACTCGCCCGCCACCTCACGGAAGATGTGGATGGCCTCGGATTCCAGCGCCGCCAGGTTGTCCTGCGCCGCGACGATGGCCGGTTCGAGCGTGGTCATGTCGTCCCTTCTCACCCGTGCAAGCCGCACTCGGTCTTGCCCTTACCGGCCCACCGGCCGCTGCGTGGGTCTTGCCCCGGAGCGACCTTTGCGGTGCACGGCGCGCAGCCGATCGACAGATAGCCGATGGACACCAACGGGTTCTCGAGGATCCCGTGCTCGTCGATGTAGTCCCTGAACTCGTCGTCGGACCACGGCGCGATCGGGTTGATCTTCACCAGCCCGTTGCGGTCGTCCCAGGTGACGATGGGAGTGTTCGCGCGGGTCGGCGCGTCCACCCGGCGGACACCGGTCACCCACGCCGAATACTTCGCCAGCGTGTCGCGCAGCGGCACGACCTTGCGGAGGTGGCAGCACTGATTCGGGTCGCGTTCGTGCAGCTTCGGGCCGTACTCCGCGTCCTGTTCGGCGACGCTCTGCGCGGCCTCGGCGTTGACGATCCGCACGCCGGGGTAGACCGCCTGCACCGCGTCCCGGGTGCCGATGGTCTCCGGGAAGTGGTAGCCGGTCTGCAGGAACAGCACGTCGACGTCCGGTTTGACCTGGGTCGCCAGGTCGATGAGGACGGCGTCCTGCATGTTCGACGCGACGATGAAGTCGTCGCCGAACGTCTCCGCGGTCCAGCGCAGGGCCTCGGTCGCGGTCGCCTCGGCGAGCTCCTTCGAGGCCCGTTCGGCGAGTGTCTTGTAGTCGGCAGTGGCGGTCATTGCGACACCTCCGGAAGTGACAGTCCGAGGAACTTCACGGTGAAGACCCGGCGGCAGCCCGAGCACAGCCAGGAGCCGCCCTCTTCCGGCCGCAGGTCTTCATCGCCACAGAAAGGGCAGTAGTACGGGGTCGCTCGTTCGGTCACTGCAGGACGCTTTCCTCGGCCCGCGTGACCCACTGGGCGAAGCGCTCACCGGGTTCGCGGCCGTCGACGTACGCCCGCACGAGCGTTTCGACGTACTCGGTCAGTTCCGACGCGGTCACCTTGTGCCCACGCAGTTTCCGGCCGAACCCGGCGTCGAGGCCGAGCCCGCCGCCGAGGTGCACCTGGAAGCCTTCGACCTGGTTGCCGTCCTCGTCGGTGACGATCTGGCCCTTGAGCCCGATGTCGGCGGTCTGGACCCGCGCGCAGGAGTTGGGGCAGCCGTTGAGGTGCACGGTCACCGGATTCTCGATCGCGCCCTGGATGTCGGCGAGCCGCTTCTCCAGTTCGGTGACCAGTTCGATCGCGCGGGCCTTGGTCTCGACGATCGCGAGTTTGCAGAACTCCAGGCCGGTGCACGCCATGATCCCGCGCCGCCACGGCGAAGGCTCGGTCTGCAGGCCCAGCTCGGCCAGGTCGCTCTTCAGCCCGTCCACCTCGGCCTCGGGGACGTCGAGGACCACGAGCTTCTGATGCGGGGTGAGGCGGACGCGGTTCGACCCGGCCCGCTCGGCGGCTTTGGCGACCGCCAGCAGGGTGGCGCCGGAGACCCGGCCCGCGACCGGCGCGGCACCGACGTAGAACTTGCCGTCGATCTGCGGGTGCACGCCGACGTGGTCGATCTGGGTGGCGGGCACCTCGGGCGCCGGGCCGTCGGTCAGTTTGCGCTTGAGATACTCGTCTTCCAGTACCTGGCGGAACTTCGCGGCGCCCCAGTCCTTGACCAGGAACTTGATCCGGGCGCGGGCGCGGAGCCGCCGGTAGCCGTAGTCGCGGAAGACGCTGATCACGCCTTCCCAGACGTCGGGGACCTCGTCGAGGGAGACCCAGGCGCCCAGCCGCTGCCCGATCATCGGGTTGGTGGACAGGCCGCCGCCGACCCAGACGTCGAAGCCGGGGCCGTGTTCGGGGTGGTTCACGCCGACGAACGCGACGTCGTTGATCTCGTGCGCGACGTCCTGCTGCCCGGAGACCGCCGTCTTGAACTTGCGGGGCAGGTTCGAATAGCGCGGGTCGCCGATGTAGCGGCGCTTGATCTCGTCGATCGCGGGCGTGCCGTCGATGATCTCGTCGGCGGCGATGCCGGCGACGGGGGAACCGAGGATGACGCGCGGGCTGTCGCCGCAAGCCTCCATCGTGGTCATCCCGGCCTTCTCCAGTTTGGCCCAGATCGTCGGGACGTCCTCGATCTGGATCCAGTGGTACTGGATGTTCTGCCGGTCGGTGATGTCGGCGGTGTCGCGCGCGTGGGTCTGCGAGATCTCGGCGAGCACGGCCAGCTGCTCGGTGGTCAGCGCGCCGCCGTCGAGCCGCACCCGCAGCATGAAGTAGCGGTCGTCGAGCTCCTCGGGCTCCAGCGTCGCGGTGCGGCCGCCGTCGATCCCCGGCTTGCGCTGGGTGTAGAGACCGAACCAGCGGAACCGGCCGCGGAGGTCACCCGGGTCGATCGAATCGAAGCCGCCGCGGGCGTAGATGTTCTCGATCCGCGCGCGGACGTTGAGCGGGTTGTCGTCCTTCTTGGACCGTTCGTTGGGGTTCAAGGGTTCGCGATACCCCAGTGCCCACTGTCCCTCGCCCCGTTTCTGTTTCACCCGGGGCGTGCGGGCAGGGGTCTCGCGCGTGGGCGACGACATGGGAGTCCTCCGGCAGATCGTGGTGGTGGCGGGGAGTCAGCGGTTCGTCGCACAGAGCGCGCTCGCCACACGACGGAGATCCACGTGGCGGCGTGCCACGAGGCTGATTCCGGCGCGGGTCATTCATTCAGCGTGCCACGCGCCCACTATGTGGTCTAGGCCGGTCCGAATACTGGGAACAACCTCCGCGGATCGCTGTTTCACCAGGTCAAGCGGCTGTCTTGAGGGTCAAGCCCGGGTTCGCGGCCAGGCATTGTGACGCAGAACGCGCACGGCTCAAGAAGGGAGGACGCGGTCCACGAGGATCCGGATGACCTCTTCGTCGGTGACGTCCGCGAGCACCTCGGGCAGGGTGAGCCGTTCGACGGTGAGCCCGGTCAGCGCGAGGTACATCAGCAGTACTTCGGGGCGCCCGCCCGGCATCCCCGCCGCGACGTGCCAGTCGACGCTCATGTCGATGCCCTCGCGGATGGTCTTGGTCAGCTCGGCCGACAGATCCGGGCGCCGGGTGGCTTCGAGCCGGAGTTCGAGCAAGGCCAGATAAGGCTCGCGGTGGGCGGTCAGCCGTCCCATGAGTTCGCCGAGCAGTACGCCGACCCGATCGTGGGACGGCGACTCGGCCTGCGGGTTCGCCATCACGTCGGCCGGTGCCGACAGCCGCTCCTGCACGCGGACACCGACCTCGCCGAGCAACTGGTCCCGGTTGCGGAAGTAGTTGGACGTCGTTCCCGGCGGGACATCCGCTTCGGCGTCTACCGCGCGGTAGGTGAGGCCGCGGGCGCCCTCGCGGGCGAGGACGGTGATGGCGGCGTCGGTGAGCGCGGTCCGGCGCTCCGGGTTCTGTCGCATCGGAACATTCTCCTTGCCTCAGTCAAACCACTATGTCTATAGTACTACGAATCAAGTGGTTCGAGCGGGAGGAACAAGCGAAAATGCAGGTCAAGGGTTTCGGTGGGGGCATTCTCGTCGAAAACATCGCCGAGACCACCCGCTGGTGGCAGCGGCACCTGGGGTTGACGGTCACCGTCGAACTCGACTGGTTCTCCAGTCTCAACCTCGGTGTCCCGGGGTACGAGCTGAGCTTCATCCAACGGGGGCACGAGTCGACACCCGAGCCGTGGCGAACTCAAGAGGTCGCGGGTTCGATGGTCGGGTTCGTCGTCGAGGACGCGGCGGCGGAGTACGAGCGGTTGCGTGCGGAGGGGGTGAAGATCGTGAAGGAACCGGTTGACGAGGTCTACGGCCAGCGGCACTTCTTCATCGAAGATCTCAACGGCTTCCTGATCGACATCATCGAGCCGATCCCGCCGTCCCCGGAATGGTTGGCCGCGAACGGGTTGGCCTGAGGTCCGTGAAGGCCTCCTTCGCTACCTTCAGGGTAGGGAAGGAGGCCTTCACGGCGTGGGGGACACTGGGGTGTGCCCGCAACCATCACGCCTGCAGCGTCCGCGCTCCCCGAGAGCGCCCTGGAAGGGCTCGGCACCCGGCCGTTCGGCGTCTACGTGCACGTCCCGTTCTGCGCGACCCGTTGCGGCTACTGCGACTTCAACACCTACACCGCCGGTGAGCTGGACAGCGATTCGTCGCCGCAGTCCTGGCTCGAAGGCCTCAAGCGCGAGTTCGACCTCGCCGCGCGCGTGCTCGGGAAGCCGCCCGCGGTCGACACCGTCTTCGTCGGCGGCGGTACCCCGTCCCTGCTCGGCGCGGACGGCCTCCGCAGCGTCCTGGACACCGTCCGCGACACCTTCGGGCTCGCCGACGGCGCGGAAGTCACGACCGAGTCCAACCCGGAATCGACCTCGCCCGCCTTCTTCGCGGGCATCCGTGACGCGGGATACAACCGGATCTCGCTCGGGATGCAGTCGGCCGCGCGACACGTGCTGAAGATCCTGGACCGCGTGCACACCGCGGGACGGCCCGTCGCGGCCGCCGAGGAGGCACGCGCCGCCGGGTTCCGGCACGTCAACCTCGACGTCATCTACGGCACGCCGGGGGAGCGGATCGAAGACCTCCAAGCCTCGCTGGACGCGGTTCTGGCCGCCGGTGTCGATCATGTCTCCGCGTACGCGCTGATCGTCGAGGAGGGCACCGCACTCGCCCGGCGCATCCGCCGCGGCGAACTGCCCGCCCCGGACGACGACGTCCTCGCCGCCGACTACGAGATGATCGACCGCGTCCTCGCTTCGGCGGGTCTGCGCTGGTACGAGGTGTCCAACTGGGCGACGTCGGAAGAAGCCCGCTGCCGTCACAACATCGGCTACTGGCGTGGCGGCGACTGGTGGGGCGCGGGGCCCGGCGCGCACAGCCATGTCGGCGGCGTCCGCTGGTGGAACGTCAAGCATCCGGCGCGGTACGCCGCCGCGCTGGCCGCCGGGGAGTCGCCGGCCGCCGGTCGTGAAGTGCTGACCGACGAAGACCGGCATCTGGAACGCGTGATGCTGGAGCTCCGGTTGTCCGAAGGGCTTCCGCTCGACGCCCTCGACGACGACGGCCGGGCCGAAGCCCGGGTCGCCGCCGCCGAGGGATTGCTGGATCAGTCTGCTTTGGACGGTCGAGAGCGGGCGGTGCTCACCGACCGGGGACGGTTGCTGGCGGACGGTCTGGTGCGCAGGCTCACGTGAGGCCGCGAAGGAACAGGTCGATGGCGAACTCGAAGCGCTCCTGCGCGGTCTCCGCGGTGAAGTACTCGCCCGACCTCAGCAGGTTCGGGAACGTGCCGGGTGGGAACGACGCCATGTACTCGACCATCCGCTCGCCGCGTTGCTCCTGCTCGGCCAGGTTGATGTCGCCGTGCTGCCAGCCGGCGCCCTCGTAGGCGAAAGCCTTGGTGTAGAGCCATAACGCGTCGGCGGCGAACAGCGCTCGCCTGAGGTCGAGGCCGCCCGCGCGCAGGACCGCGAGCAGGGCTTCGGCCTGCTGCAAGGCGTTCGCGCCGACAGGTACCTGGATGGTCCACGCGATCTTGGCGATCCCGGGGAACGACGTCAGCGCGCGCACGTTCCCGCGCAGCAGCTCCTTCGCCTGCTCGACCCACCGGTCCGGGTCGGGTTCGGGGATCGGGCCGAAGTCGAGGACGTGATCGACCATCAGCTCGTGAAGCTCTTCCTTGTTCGCGACGTGGGCGTAGAGCGACGCCGGGCCGGTCTCCAGCGCCTGTGCCACACGCCGCATGCTCACCGCCTCCAGTCCCTCGGCGGCGAGGAGGTCCAGTGCCGTCTTCACCACCAGCTCCTGGGACAGCACTGGTTTCTCGGCACGACGCCGGGGCCTGCTCACTTCGTTCGCCTCCTGATCCGGGATACGCCGGGAACTCTACTTGACGCGAACGGTGTTCGTCTGTAGAACGGCGTTCGTAACACGAACACTGTTCGTCAACTGGAGGACACAATGACCGAATCCCGTACCGCCGTCCTGGCCGTGCTGAGCGAGCTCGCCCAAGCGTGGAACGACGGCGACGCGGCCGCGTACGCGCGGTTGTTCACCGAAGACGCCGACTACGTGACGTTCTTCGGGGTGAACATGCCGGGCCGCGCGCTCATCGAAAGCGCGCATCGATCCCTGTTCGAGGGCCCGCTCAAGGGGTCGAAGCTGGTGGACGGCGGTGGTGAGCCCAAGGTCCGGTTCATCCGGCCGGACGTCGCCATCGTGGTAGCGGGCGGTGGGTCGTCGCAGGCGGATGACAAACCCGAACCGGGCCGGGAATCGACGCTGACGTACGTGCTCGTCAAGGAGTCCGACGGCTGGCGCGTCGCGTCGTTCCAGAACACCCGGGTGAGCGATCCGGCCGCGAGGGCGGCGTGAAACCTCTGGTCGAAGTGGCGGGCGTGGTTCCCGCGCCCGCCGACGAGGTCTTCGCCCGGCTCGCGGACAGTCTCCGGGCACAGCCGTACAACCCCGGCTTCGAAATCGACGCGAGACGGCGCTTCGTCGCCCAGCAGGGCGGTTGGTGGTACCGCGGCGAATACACCGTCGAGGATGATCCGGCCGGTGCGCGGGTGACCCACCGGGTGTACAACGTCGCTTCCCGTGGGCGATGGGCGGTCCCGCTGGCCAACCGGTTCTTCGTCGGGTTCCCCCAGCGGGTCCGGGAAAGCTTTGATCGGATGCTGGGAGACCTGGCCCCACCGGCCGGAGAAGGGCGTACGCTCGGTTAGGTTAACCTAACCAGCAGGAAAGGAATCCTGGATGGCCGAGGCGAGGAAGCCGGTGTCGGCGACCCGGTTGCGGGTGCTGCGCACCGAGCGGATCACCCCGCATATGGTCCGGATCGTGGCGGGGGGCGAAGGAATCGCCTCGTTTCAGCCCAATGATTTCACCGACGCCTATGTCAAGGTGCACTTCCGGATTCCCGGCGTCACCTATCCCGAGCCGTTCGACCTGGCGCGGGTGCGCGAAGAGCTGCCGCGCGAGCAGTGGCCGCGGATGCGGTCCTACACCGTCCGCGCCTTCGACCCGGACCACGGCGAACTGGTGCTCGACTTCGTCCACCACGGCGACGAAGGCGTCGCCGGGCCGTGGGCCGCCGCCGCGAAACCCGGCGACGAACTGCTGATCTCCGGGCCCGGCGGGGCCTACCGGCCGGGCGACGAGGCCGACTGGCATCTGCTGGCCGGGGACGAGAGCGCCCTTCCGGCGATCGCCGCGTCCCTCGAGGCGATGCCGGCGGGGGTGCCCGTGCACGCGGTCATCCTCGTGGAGGACGCCGCCGAAGAGCAGTCGCTGACCACCAAGGCCGACGCGCACGTCACCTGGCTGTACCGGAGCCGGGGCGACGATCTGGCCGCGGCGGTCCGCGCACTCGACTGGCGTGACGGTGTCGTGCAGGCGTTCGTCCACGGTGAGGCCGGGTTTGTCCGCGACCTGCGGCGCCATCTGCTCGACGACCGGGGGATGCGGCGCGATCTGCTCTCGATCTCCGGATACTGGCGGATCGGGAAGACCGACGAGGCGTGGCGGCTGGAGAAACAGGCCGAGCGGAACGCGTAACCTCGGCCACATGATCGAGCTGAAGGTGGACGTCGACCCGGCCGAGGTGGGTTTCGACGACGAGCGACTGCGGCGGATCGACAAGCACTTCGACGGGTACCTGGAACGAAACCTGCTTCCCGGGTATCTGACGGTGGTGACCAGGAACGGGAAGGTCGCGCATCTGGCGTCGAACGGGATGCGCGACATCGAGGCGGGGCTGCCGGTCGAGACGGACACGATCTGGCGCATCTATTCGATGACGAAGCCGGTCACTTCGGTCGCCGCGATGATGCTCGTCGAAGAGGGCCGCATCGACCTCACCGACCCGATCTCGCGGTGGCTCCCGGAATTCGCGGAGCCGCGGGTCTTCACGAAGGGCTCGTCCGTCCGGATGGCGACCGAGCCCGCGACCGAGCCGATCCGGCTCTGGCATCTGCTCACCCACACCGCGGGCCTGACCTACGGCTTCCACCGCACGCATCCGGTCGACGCGGTCTACCGCGAGGCCGGATTCGACTGGGGCACGGCGCCGGGGCTCGACCTCGCCGGGGTCTCCGAAGCGATCGCGCGGCTGCCGTTGCTGTTCCAGCCCGGTTCGGAATGGAACTATTCGGTCGCGACGGACATCCTCGGCAGGCTCGTCGAAGTCGTCTCCGGTCAGTCCCTCGACACCTTCTTCGCCGAACGGATCTTCACCCCGCTCGGTATGCACGAGACAGGCTTCCAAGCCGACTCCGGCGTCCTCGACAGGCTTGCCGCCCTCTACGTGCCCCACCCGAAGACCAAGGCGCCCTTCCGGCACGACGAGATGGGCGCCGTCGGCCGGGTCGCGCCCACGTGTCTCTCGGGCGGTGGCGGCCTGGTCTCGACGGCGGGCGACTACCACCGTTTCACGCAGATGTTGTTGCGTGGCGGCGAACTCGACGGCGTCCGGTTGCTCAGCCCGCGCACGGTGCAGGTCATGGCGAGCAACCATCTGCCGGGCGGCGTCGATCTGGAGACCTACGGGCGGCCCGCCTTCTCCGAGGCGCCGTACCATGGTTTCGGCTTCGGACTGGGCTTTTCCGTGCTCGACGACACGGTGAAGGCCAAATCCCTCGCCAGTGCGGGGGAATTCGCCTGGGGTGGCGCGGCCAGCACCGCTTTCTGGGTCGATCCGGACGAGGACATCACGGTGCTGTTCTTCACCCAGTTGCTGCCGTCGTCGACCTATCCGATCCGCGTCGAACTGCGCAACCTGGTGTATCAAGCGCTCGTCGGTTGAGGGACTCCGAGTCACCTGGCGTCGAAAGGCGCGTGATCCGGGCGGCAGACGGTGTCGCGTACGGTGTTTCCGGGTCGCCTTTGCCGTTGGCCAGCAACAGGATCGGCGCGGTCGGCCGGTTACACGGTCCGGTGTAGCGCACCGGATCGACGGCGGGCCATAAGGCGCAGGGCAGCGAGAGATACGTGTCGTGGGAACCGAAACCACGGCTCTCCCGGTCGGCCGCTCGGGCAGCGCGCGGCCAGGCGGCCGGGTCACGCGGGTTCGTGGTGTCCGCGCAGATCGTCCCGCCGCCGCCCAACGCGGAATCGAAGGGGGTCGCGATGGCTTTCGCCGCACCGGCGTTTGCCGCGGACTGCAGGAATTCCGCCAAGGCGGGGGAGCGGGCCTTGGTTCCACGCCTGACCCGCACGCATTTAGTCCTCTACTTGCGGTAGTTGCGTGTGCAAGGACCGCAAGTAGAGGACGAAATGCGGGTCGTCAGCGGCCGATGACCTCGGAGCCGTACCGCTTCAGGGTTTCTTCGCGCTGGTCGTGCATGAGGTACAGCGCGAACTGGTCGACGCCGAGCGAAGCCAGCTCCTCCAGCCGTTCCACCTGGGCCGAAGAGGGCCCGAGCAGGCAGAACCGGTCCACGATCTCGTCCGGGACGAAGTCGGTCGACGGATTACCGGCCCGCCCGTGATGCGCGTAGTCGTAACCCTGGCGCTCACGGATGTAGTCGGTCAGTTCCCGGGGTACCGGCCCGGAATCGCCGTAGCGCGCCACGAGATCGGCGACGTGGTTGCCGACCATCCCGCCGAACCACCGCAGCTGTTCCCGTTGGTGCGCCAGATCGTCGCCGACGTACGCCGGCGCCGCGAGACAGATGGTGATCCCGCCCGGATCCCGCCCTGCCGCACGGGCCGCCTCGCGCACCGCCCCGATCGTCCACCGGGCGATCGCGGGATCGGCGCACTGGAGGATGAAGCCGTCCGCGTGCTCACCGACCGTCTTGAGCGCTTTGGGCCCGTATCCCGCCATCCACATCTCGAGCCTGCCGTTGCGGATCCACGGAATCCGGACCGGCTTGTCCCGCAACAGGACTTCGCGCCCCTCGGCCAGTTCCTTGACCACGTGCATGCAGTCGCGCACGGTGGCCAAGGTGGACGGTGGCATCCCGACGACCCGGTGCGCCGAGTCACCACGACCGATACCGCACACCGTCCGGTTGCCGTACATGTCGTTGAGCGTGGCGAAGGTCGACGCCATCACCGACCAGTCCCGGGTGGCCGGGCTGGTCACCATCGGGCCCACGATCATCGACGACGTCGCCGCGAGGATCTGTGAGTAGATGACGAACGGTTCCTGCCACAGCACGCACGAGTCGAACGTCCAGCCGTAGCGGAAACCCTGGTCCTCGGCGGCCTTCATCAGCCGCACCAGTTCGCGCGCGGGCGGGTCGGTCTGCAGCACTATCCCGAAGTCCACGGCGCCCACCTCAGTTCAGGTACTGGTTCAGGTCGCGCGAGAGGAATTTCCCGTGCGTCGTGCTCCCGGAGAACCCGGACGGCGACACCACCACGCGGCCCCGTGACAGCACCGTCTCGACCTTGCCGGTGATCTCCAGTCCTTCGTAGGCCGAGTAGTCCACGTTCATGTGATGCGTCTCGACCGACAGGGTCTGTTTCGCCGTGGGGTCGTAGACGACGATGTCGGCGTCCGAACCCGCCGCGATGACCCCCTTGCGCGGGTACAGCCCGAACATCCGCGCCGGAGTGGTCGAACAGGTCTCCACCCAGCGGCCGAGGGTGAGCTCGCCCGCCACGACCCCCTGGTGCAGCAGGTCCATCCGGTGCTCGACGCCGGGGATCCCGTTGGGGATCGCGCGGAAGTCGCCGCGGCCGAGTTCCTTCTGGTCCTTGAAACAGAAGGGACAGTGATCCGTCGACACCACCGAGAGGTCGTTGGTGCGCAGCCCCCGCCACAGATCCGCCTGATGCGACTTCTCGCGCAGCGGGGGAGAAGCGACGTACTTCGCGCCCTCGAAATCCGGTTTGGCCAAGTCCTCGATGGACAGGTAGAGATATTGTGGACACGTCTCCGCGAAGACGTTTTGCCCGTCGTCGCGTGCCTCCGCGACCGCCGCCAGTGCCTGCGACGCCGAGAGATGCACGATGTACAGCGGCGCCCCCGTCACCTTGGCCAGCTGGATCGCGCGCGAGGTCGCCTCGCCCTCCAGTTCCGGCGGCCGGGTGAGCCCGTGCTGCACCGGGTCGATCTTTCCGGCGGCGAACGCCTGTGCGGCCAGCTGGTCGATCGCGATGCCGTTTTCGGCGTGCATCATGATCGTGGCGCCGATCTCGCGCGCCTTCTGCATGGCCAGCAGGATCTCGCCGTCGGTGGAGTAGAACACCCCCGGGTACGCCATGAACATCTTGAAGCTGCCGACCCCGCCGTCGACGCAGGCTTGCATCTCCTTCAACGACGAATCGTTGACGTCGGAGACGATCATGTGGAAGCCGTAGTCGATGGCGCAGTTGCCGTCCGCCTTCTCGTGCCATTTGTCCATAGTGGACAACAGGGAGGTGCCCTTGGCCTGTACGGCGAAGTCGATGATCGTGGTCGTCCCGCCCCACGCCGCCGCCGTCGTCCCGGTGCCGAAGGAATCGACGGAATGCGTGCCGCCGAACGGCATCTCCATATGGGTGTGCGCGTCGATCCCGCCGGGCAGCACGTACTTCCCGGTGGCGTCGATGACGTCGTCGGCCGGGCCCAAGGCGCCCGGCGCGCCGACGGCCGCGATCGTCTCGCCGTCGACGAGGACGTCCGCCGCGGCGGCGCCCGCCGTGGACAGCACCTGCCCGCCCTTGATGAGGGTGGTCATCACGCCTCCGCGAGGGGGCCGTAGCTGTCGGGACGGCGGTCTCGGTAGAAGGCCCACAGATCCCGTACTTCGGCGAGCAGCCCCATGTCGAGGTCGCGGACGACGATCTCCTCCTCGGTGTCCGAGGCGGCCGCGCCGACCAGCTGACCGCGTGGGTCCGCGAAATAGGTCTGACCGTAGAAGTCGTTGTCGCCCAGGGGTTCCACGCCGACGCGGTTGATCGTGCCGACGAAGTACTCGTTCGCGACGGCGGCCGCGGGCTGCTCCAGCCGCCACAGGTACTCCGAGAGGCCGCGGCTGGTCGCCGACGGGTTGAACACGATCTTCGCCCCCGCCAGGCCCAGCGCGCGCCAGCCCTCGGGGAAGTGCCGCTCGTAACAGATGTAGACGCCGATGCGGCCGACGGCGGTGTCGAACACCGGGTAGCCCATGTTCCCGGGCCGGAAGTAGAACTTCTCCCAGAAGCCCTTCACCTGCGGGATGTGGTTTTTGCGGTGCTTGCCGAGGTAGGTCCCGTCGGCGTCGATCACCGCGGCCGTGTTGTAGTACACGCCCGGCTGCTCGACCTCGTACATCGGGACGACGAGCACGACGCCGTGGCGTTCGGCCACCTCCTGCATGAGCTTCGTCGTCGGCCCGTCGGGGATGCCCTCGGTGTAGGAGTAGTAGTCGGTGTCCTGCACCTGGCAGAAATACGGGCCGTAGAACAACTCCTGCAGGCAGATCACCTGCGCGCCCTGCGAAGTGGCCTTACCGATCGCTTCCACGGCGTTGGCGATCATCGACTCCTTGTCACCCGTCCACCGCTGCTGGATCAATCCGGCTCGGACCAGGTCGCTCACTTGCTTCCTCCTTCGGATAGGCGGTGCGGTTGCGCTCGGGCAGGGCCAGCAGCAGGTAGACGACGAAGGCGCCCGCCAGTCCGACGACCCAGTTGTAGTCGTAGAGCGGTTTCAGCGACGGGATCAGCCCGTCGGCGGGGAACGGCCCGCCGTACGCGCCGCCGACCGCGAGCACGGCGCCGGCCAGCGTCGCGACCAGCGCGCGCCAGTTCCAGCCGCCGTTGAACCAGTAGACGCCGCGTTCGGTGTAGAGATCCCGCAGGCTGAGGTGTGTCCGGTTGACCACCCAGTAGCCGGCGACGAGTACTCCGGCGACCGCGCCGAGCAGGCCGCCGTAGAAACCGAGCCAGGCGAAGATGTAGATGTTCGGGTCGGAGTAGAGCCGCCACGGCTGGATGACGATGCCGATGATGCCGGTGATCAGCCCGCCGACGGCGAAGGTGATCTTCTTCGGGAACGCGTTGGAGAAGTCGTAGGAGGGGCTGACCACGTTGGCCGCCAGGTTGGCCGACACGGTCGCGAGCACCAGCGCGATCAGCGCGATCACGACCACGATCGGGGAGTCGAACCGGTCGGCCAGTTTCGCCGGGTCCCAGATCTGCTCGCCGTAGAGGACGCTGCCGCCGGAGGTGGTCAGGATCGCCACGATCGCGATGAAGGTCATCGTGGTCGGCAGGCCGAGGATCTGACCGCGGACCTGCTTGCCCTGGCTGCCGCCGAAGCGGGTGAAGTCCGGCATGTTGAGCGAAAGCGTCGACCAGAACGCGATCATCGCCATCAGCGACGGCGCGAACACCTTCCAGAAGTCGGGGCCCCAGCCGAGTTTCCCGGGTTCGGACAGGATCGGGCCGAGCCCGCCCGCCTTGACCAGCACGTAGCCGAGCAGGATCAGGAAGCCGACCGAGACCAGCGGTGCCGTCCAGTTCTCGAACTTCCGCACCGCTTCCATCCCGCGCCAGATGATGAGCATCTGGAACAGCCAGAACAGCCCGAACGAAAGCCACAGCGTCCAGTGCTGCCCGAGGACGACGGTGGAGTCCTTCCAGCCGGAACCCGCCAGCCGCCCGACGATGATGTAGACGGCCTCACCGCCGACCCAGGTCTGGATGCCGAACCAGCCGCACGCGATGAACGCCCGCAGCAAGGCCGCCAGATTCGCGCCGCGCATCCCGAAGAAGGCGCGGGCGAACACCGGGAACGGGATGCCGTACTTCGTCCCGGCGTGGCTGTTGAGCAGCATCGGAGCGAGCACGATCAGGTTGCCGATGGTGATCGTCATCAGGGCCTGGACCCAGTCCATGCCGAGCGCGATCAAGGACGCGGCGAGCGCGTACGAAGGGATGTTGTGCGCCATTCCCATCCACAACGCGAAGTAGTTGTAGGTGGTCCAGGTCCGTTTTTCCACCGGGACCGGCGCGAGCTCTTCGTTGTAGAAGCGGCTGTCCTGCAAGGACTCGACCTCGCCGAGTTCTACCCGGCCATCAGGATGCACGAGCTGGGTTCCGCGTGCCGTCGGCTCCATTGCGGAATCGTGCTCGCCCGCGCGACGGAGGTGGGACTGGCAGACTGTTCACTGTTGGTGGCGTCGGAACGCAGACTGTCGATTGCGTTCGAGAGCCCCTGGTGCATGACCTGCGTCACACACATGAACGTCGCAATCCGGCAATCCGGCCGAAACATCTCCACAGGATCTCCACAGCTCACCCGGACGGTCTCCACGGCCGCTGCTTACAGTCATCCGCATGGAACTGGGAGGACGCCGGGTGCTGGTCGTCGAGGACGACGTGACCATCGCCGAAAGCATCGCCGCGCGGCTGCGCGCGGAGGGATTCTCGGTGGATCTGGCGCACGACGGCCCGACAGGCGTCGAGGTGGACGCCGCGCGCGAGCCGGACCTGGTGGTGCTGGACGTGATGCTCCCGGGGTTCGACGGGCTGGAGGTCTGCCGCCGGATCCAGGCCCGCCGCCCGGTCCCGGTGCTGATGCTGACCGCCCGATCGGATGAGACCGACATGCTGATCGGCCTCGGCGTCGGCGCGGACGACTACCTCACCAAGCCGTTCTCCATGCGGGTGCTCTCGGCGAGGGTGCACGCGCTGCTGCGCCGCGTCGACCGCTCCGCCAGGGCCGACTTGAGCGAAGCGGGGGCGAAGATCGTGCTCGGCGACCTCGAAATCGACGTCGAACAGCGGCGGGTCACGCGGGCGGGTACCCCGGCACAGCTGACGCCGATCGAGTTCGATCTGCTCGTCCACTTCGCGAAGCGACCACGGGCGGTGCAGCCGCGGGAACGGCTGCTGAGCGAGGTCTGGGACTGGGACGTCGCCGGGACCGGCTCGGGAACCCGCGCGGTCGACAGCCACATCAAGGCACTGCGCCGCAAACTGGGCGCGGATCTCATCCGCACCGTGCACGGCGTCGGCTACGCGCTGGAGGTCGGATCGTGAACCCGCGCCCGCTCGTGGGCCGGATCGTCGACGCGCTCCCGAGACCGCTCGACCCCGTCCGCTCCATCAAACTCAAGCTCGCGATCCTGCTGGTGTCCTCCGGCGGTATCGCGTTCGCCTTCTTCAACTGGCAGATCGGCTGGCTGCCGCCGAAGACGACCATGGCCGCGATGGTGCTCGCACTGGTCACTTCGCAGATCCTGGCGCACGGCATGACCCGGCCGCTGCGGGAGATGACCGCCGCCGCCCGCGCGATGGCCAAGGGCGACTACACCCGGCGGGTCCGGGCGACCGCGCGGGACGAGGTCGGCGAACTGGCGCACGCGTTCAACCAGATGGCGGCCGACCTCGAAGTCGCCGACCAGCGGCGGCGCGAGCTCATCGCGAACGTCTCCCACGAACTCCGCACCCCGATCACCGCGTTGAACGGGGTGCTGGAGAACCTGGTCGACGGGGTCGCCAAACCCGACCCGGCGACGTTGAAGACCGCGCTGCAGCAGACCGAACGGCTCGGCAGGCTGGTCTCCGAGCTACTGGACCTCTCCCGCATCGACGCCGGTGCCTTTCCGCTGCAGCTGGAGGAATTCGACCTCGAACTGCTTCTGGAGGAGGTCGCCGCGGAGGCCGGGGTGACCGCGGCCGCCACCGGCCGCGGCGTGCGGTTCGCCGTCGACGTCCAGCCACCCGGCGCGATGGCCGTCGCCGACCGGGGCAGGCTCTACCAGGTGGTGGTGAACCTCCTCGACAACGCCGTCCGGCACGGGCCGTCCGGTGGCGAGGTCCGGGTGCGGGCGCAGGCGCGGGACGCCGACGTCGTCATCGAGGTCGAGGACGAGGGCCCCGGGATCCCTCCGGGGGAACGGGACAGCGTGTTCGAACGGTTCACCCGAGGGGAGCGGGCAGGCGGCGGTGGCACCGGCCTCGGCCTCGCGATCGCCCGGTGGGTGGTCGATCTCCACGACGGCAGCATCGCCGTCGTCAGCCCCGAAGAGCGGCAGGGCTGTGTCATCCGCGTCGTGATCCCCGTTCCTTAGTTCCCTGCCGCGTGCTTTCGGCGGCCCTGCGCGTTCCACGCTATGTGCTTTCGCAAACTGGAGGATGGAATGAGCGAAGACCAAGAGGACCGCCAGGCGCACGCGTCGCCTCCGGGGGCGGCGGGGCCGACGACCACTTTGCCGCCCGCCCCGCAGGTCCCGGTGCTGATGCGGCCCCGGGTGCCGCCGAAGTCGGCGATCGTCCCGCTTCCCGGCTCGGTGCCGCCCGCGGCGGTCACGGCGGGGCTGATCACCGCCGTCGCGCTGCCGGACGACCCCGGCGTCGGCTGGTTCGTGGCCGGACTCGCCTTCGCCATGGCCGTCTACTTCGCCGACAAGCGGGCCCGTGGTGCCGCCGAGCCGCATTTCGGCCTGGTCAACGCGCTGTGGGCGCTGGCCGCGCTCGGACTGCTCGCGGTCGGCGTGTTCCGCGCGTCAGCGTGGCTGAACGTGTTGTGCGTACTGGCCGCCTGTGTCGCGGGATCGCTCGCGGTGGTCGGGAAACGCACGGTGAACACCATCATCTACGACGTGTTCGCGGTGCCGATCGAAGCACTGCTCGCCATCCCGTGGATCGGGCGCGGACTCGGGAAAATCGCCAAGAAGCCGGAAATTCGCACGAGGCCCCGATTCCTGGTGCCGGTGCTGGCGAGTGCCGGACTGCTGCTGGTGTTCGTCCCGCTGCTGCGTGGTGCCGACGCCGCGTTCGCGAACCTCGTCGACGCGGTGATCCCCGAGCTGAACCCGGAGACCTTCGTGCGCTGGGGTTTCCTGTTCGTCGTCGGCGCGTTCGCCGTCATCGGCGCCTGTTACCTCCTCGCGGCGCCACCGCTGCCCGCCGAGGACGACGCACCACGCAAACGGTTGGCGCACCGGCTCGAATGGGCACTGCCGCTGGGGGTGCTGGTGCTGCTGTTCGCGAGCTTCGTCGCGGTCCGCCTGGTCGTGTTGTTCGGCGGTACCGAGTACGTCCTGCGGACGAGCGGCCTGACCGCGGCCGAATACGCCAGGAGCGGGTTCTGGCAGCTTTCCGCGATCACCGTGCTGACCCTGCTGCTGGTCGCGGCGGCACTGCGGTGGGCGCCGAAGTCGTCGAGGCCCGATCGGGCGTGGCAGCGCGGGCTGCTCGGCGTGCTGAGCGTACTCAGCCTGGTGCTGGTCGCCTCGGCGTGGAGTCGCATGTGGACATATCAGGAGGCGTACGGGTTCACCGTGCTGCGGCTCCTGGTCGAGGTCTGCGAACTCTGGATCGGGCTGATCTTCGCACTGATCCTGGTCTCCCTGATCCCGCTGCGCTCGGCGTGGCTGCCACGCGCGGCCATCGGTGCCGCCGTCGCGGCCCTGCTGGGGCTGGCCGTGCTGGATCCGGAACGGTTCATCGCCGAACGCAACATCGATCGGATCGCGGCGGGCAAGACGCTCGATACCCGGTACCTGTCGGGGTTTTCCGCCGACGTCGTACCCGCGGTGGACCGGCTCCCGGAGCCGCTTCGGTCCTGTGTGCTCGGACCGGTCGTGATGGGAATCCCGGAAGATGATTGGCGCGGATGGAACCTGAGCCGGGCTCGCGCGCGTCAGACCCCCGTCGCCACCGCGGACGGGGAGAGGTGCCCTTATCCGGCCCGTCGCTGAGCCGTGGCACCACGGCCTTGATCGCCCTCTTGGGGGTGAGGGCGATCAAGGCGGTGGTGATCGGCGGCGACCGCCGGGCCATCGAGGGGGAGGCCCGGCGGTCACCTGTCCTTTACCGGTCAGAAGGTGAAGACGCCGTCAGAGTCGGCGTCGGCGACACAGGGGTTCGCGTAGGACGTGCGGAAGATGACCGGTTCACCGCGCCATTTCCCGACCGCGGAGACGTCCACCGGCGAGTACTCCAAGGTGCAGGCCCGCGGTTCCCCGCGTAGCCTGTCGAACTTTCCGTCCACTTTGGACAGGCTGGCGCAGGCCTTGGCGCGACCCGGGTGTGAGCCGCCGGTGGGGTGGCAGGTGAGCGAAACGGAGCCGATCCGGCCGTTGGCGTGGTGGCTGGTCAGCTGGAACGTGGAGTCGGCGGGCTGCACCGGGGCCAGACAGGCCAGCGCGAGCATGCAGGTGCCGATCGGTTCGAAGAAAGCCATATAAACCCTATCGGCTGACATGACCCGGTGACTGTGTTCCTCGCCCGGGTGAGATTTACTCACCCGGTCGTGTGATCGTCGCCTTCTCGAATGTCGTGGGCGAGCAACGCGACGTAGAGGGAGAGCATCGATTCCGGCTCTTCCAGCCGCACGCCGAGCACCTGCTCGATCCGGGCCAGCTGCTGGTAGTAGGCGGTGCGGGAGGTGTGCGCCGCGGCCGCGGCCGCCGATTTGTTGCCCCCGTGTTCGCAGTAATGCCGTAGTGCCTGCACCAGCCTGCTGCCCTGCGCCGCGTCCCGGCTCAGCAGCGGGCCCAGTTCCCGCGCGGCGAACGCGGTGATCCGTTCGTCGCCGGCCAGCAGATGCAGCAGTCCGCGCAACCGGACGTCGTCGAGCCGGTGCACCACCCGATCGGCGTTCTCGCCGATCGCCGCGGCGGCGACTTGAGCGGCCTCGACGAGTGTCCGGCGCGCCTCGGCGGGCCCGGTGCCCGTCGTGCCCACCGCGACCACGGCGGGCGCGCTGGAGCGGGCCTCGTGGACGTCGGTGGCCAGCCGCCGCAGGACCGCGTCGACCCCCGCCTCCGGGGAAAGCGCGATCAGCGCGCGCACCAAGGTGTCGTCGGCGGCCACCAGCGCGGACACCTTCGCCCGCCGCGCGGCGAGCGCGGTCGCCTCGGCGAGCTCCCGCAGCAGCACCGGAGTCGACTGTGTGGTCCTGGTGGTCGCGGTGATCCGGGGCCGCACGGCGACCCCGACCAGCAGGCGTCCCGTCAGCGGCACACCCAGCGCGGAGGCGCGCGCGGTGAGCTCGGCGGGCGGCACCGGGTTCGCCAGCAGTTCGGTCAGGATCGCGCGGTGCGCCTGGCGTTCCAGTCCGTCGGTGTCCTTCGCGACCAGCCGGTGGACGGCGAGCGCGGACGCGGCGCGTTCGGCGACCACGACGTACCGTCGCGGCGGCGGATCCCCGCAGACCACGATCAGCCGTCCCCAGTCGTGCCCGCGCGCGCCGACCACGGTGACCAGCCAGCCCGCGCCCGGGTGGAAACCGGTCCGCTCGCCGACCTGCACCGGCCGAGACCGCGACGGCCAGCCGGGCAGCAGCTCACCCGGGTCGGTGCCCGCCGTGTCGTAGGCGAGGACTTCGTGCGACAGGGTCTCCAGCACGACGGGATGTTCGGTCAGTCTCGCGACTTCGCGGAGGATGTCGCCGGGCTCGGCACCGGCCACGGTCAGCGCGGTGAAGGTCTCGTGGACCCGTTCCGCCGCCCGCAGTTCGTCGACCTGGGCGTCGACGATCAGCCCGTTCACCGCCTCGGTGACCGACACGAAGCGCGTCTCCCGGGAAAGGGTGATCAGCGGGACACCGTGGTGATCCGCGGCCTCCACCAGCGCGGACGGCAGCTTGTCACTCCAATGACGGACCAGCTCGACGACCACCCCCGCCACCCCGACCCCGGCCAGCTCGGCGACGTACCTGGCGAGCGCGGCGCCGTCGTCGGGCAACGCGACCCCGGTGGTGAGCACGAGTTCCCCGCCCCGCAGCAACGGGGCGATGTCCGCGACCTCGGCGACGTGCGCCCAGCGGACCGGCGCGTCCAGCCCCGCCGCCCCCGCCACCACATGGGGCCTGCCCTGGCGCAGCACCGGCAGCGCGAGCACCTCGGCGACGGTCGGGTACATCGGCCTCCCACCTGGTCTTCGGCGCAGAGACAGACTGTACGGCCGGGACCGGGAGTCCGTACACGTTGCCGATGGCGTCGGTGTGGCGCGCGCACCCAGACTCGACCGAGCAGGCACCCGGACCAGGAGGGCACTCGTGACCGACCGCACCACCGACCACATCAACCACTGGATAGACGGCAAACCGTTCGAGGGCGTGAGCGAACGATCCGGTGACGTGTTCGATCCGGCCACCGGTCAGGTGCGGGCGAAGGTCGCCTTCGCGGCGCAGGACGACGTCGACGCCGCGGTCGCGGCCGCGTCCCGGGCACTGCCGGGCTGGCGCGGGACGTCGCTGGCCGGGCGGACGCGGGTGCTGTTCGCCTTCCGCGAGCTGTTGTCGGCGCGGCGAGACGAGCTGGCGAAGATCGTCACCAGCGAGCACGGCAAGGTCGAATCCGACGCGGCGGGCGAGATCGCGCGCGCCATCGAGAACGTCGAGTTCGCCTGTGGCGCGGCGCAAATGCTCAAGGGCGGCTTCAACGAGAACGCCTCGACCGGCGTCGACGTCTACTCGATCGCGCAGCCGCTGGGCGTGGTCGGCGTGATCTCGCCGTTCAACTTCCCGGCCATGGTCCCGCTGTGGTTCGTGCCCAACGCGCTGGCCTGCGGCAACACCGTCGTGCTCAAGCCGAGCGAGAAGGACCCGTCCGCGGCCGTGTTCATCGCGGAACTGTTCGCCGAGGCCGGCTTGCCCGACGGCGTCCTCAACGTCCTGCACGGCGACAAGGTCGCTGTCGACGGGTTGCTGGAACACCGCGACGTCAAGGCGATCTCGTTCGTCGGGTCGACACCGATCGCGAAGTACGTCTACGAAACCGGGACCAGGAACGGCAAACGCGTCCAGGCGCTCGGCGGGGCGAAGAACCACATGGTCGTCCTTCCGGACGCCGACCTCGACCTCGCCGCCGACGCGGCCGTCTCCGCGGGCTTCGGCTCGGCGGGGGAGCGGTGCATGGCGGTGTCGGTCGTGGTCGCGGTCGACCCGGTCGGCGACGAACTGGTCGCGAAGATCGCCGAGCGGATCACGCGGCTGCGCGTCGGCGACGGCAGGCGGCCGACGTCGGAGATGGGACCGCTCGTCACCGCCGCGCACCACGAACGCGTCGAGTCCTATGTGGAAGCCGGTGTCGAAGCGGGCGCCCGGCTCGTCGTCGACGGACGCGGGATCGAGGTCGACGGCGAGGACGGCGGGTTCTGGCTCGGCCCGACGCTGTTCGACCACGTGACCCCGGAGATGTCGGTCTACACCGACGAGATCTTCGGACCGGTGCTTTCGGTCGCGCGCGCCGAGGGCTACGACGCGGCGCTGGAACTGGTGAACGCCAACGCCTACGGCAACGGCACCGCGATCTTCACCAACGACGGACGGGCCGCGCGGCGCTTCCAGAACGAGGTCGAGGTCGGGATGGTCGGGGTGAACGTGCCGATCCCGGTGCCGGTCGGCTACTACTCCTTCGGCGGCTGGAAGGACTCGCTGTTCGGCGACACCCACGCCTACGGGCCGGAGGGATTCCACTTCTTCACGCGGACGAAGGTGGTCACCTCACGCTGGCCCGATCCCTCCCAGGGCGGCGTGAACCTCGGCTTCCCCCGCAACAGCTGACGGGGGTCCGGCTCGGGAGGGGTAGTGACGGTTCTGACCGTCACTACCCCTCACGAGACACCCTCGGGCACTATGCCTTCCGTAAACTCGTTGTGAGGACGAGCTGAGGGAGGTGCAGGTGGCCAACGCGGAAGAACGCCGCTTCGAAGTGCTGCGCGCGATCGTCGCTGACTACGTGTCCAACCAGGAGCCCGTGGGATCCAAGGCGATCGTCGACCGGCACAATCTCGGTGTGTCCAGCGCCACAGTGCGCAACGACATGGCCGCACTGGAAGAAGAGGGTTACATCACCCAGCCCCACACCAGCGCCGGGCGCATCCCCACCGACAAGGGATACCGGCTGTTCGTCGACCGGATCGCCGAGGTCAAACCGCTGAGCGCGGCCGAACGCCGCGCCATCACGGCCTTCCTCGACAGCGGCACCGACGTCGACGACGTGCTGCGCCGGTCCGTCCGGCTGCTCGCGCAGCTGACCAGGCAGGTCGCGGTCATCCAGTACCCGATGATGACCAACTCCGCCGTGCGCCACCTGGAAGTGGTGCCGCTCACCCCGGCCCGGCTCATGCTGGTGCTGATCACCGACTCCGGCCGCGTCGACCAGCGCACCGTCGACCTCGGCGACGTCATCACCGAGGAGAACGTCGGCAGGCTGCGCACGGTGCTGAACGGCGCCCTGGCGGGCCGCAGGCTGTCCGAAGCCGCCGCCGCGGTCGCCGAACTGCCCGAAAAGTCGCCTGGCGAGCTGCGCGACAACCTGACCCGCGTCTGCACCGTGCTGGTGGAATCGCTGGTCGAACACCCCGAAGAACGGCTGGTGCTCGGCGGCACGGCGAACCTCACCCGCAACGTCTCCGACTTCCCCGGATCGCTCCGGCAGGTACTGGAGGCACTCGAGGAGCAGGTCATCGTGCTCAAGCTCCTCGCGGCCGCCCGCAACCCCGGTGCGATCACCGTGCGCATCGGTGAGGAAAATGAAGACGAGCAGATGCGCAGCACCTCGGTGGTTTCCATCGGCTACGGCATGGACGACATGCTGCTGGGCGGGATGGGCGTCGTCGGACCGACCAGGATGGACTACCCGAACACCATCGCCGCGGTGCGCGCGGTGGCGAACTACGTGGGGCAGATCCTCGCCGGCCGCTGAACGCGGGCGTCGAGATCGAAGTCAGAAGGAGAAGGCGAAGACGGTGGCGAGGGACTATTACGGCATTCTCGGGGTTGCGAAGAACGCGACGGATCAGGAGATCAAGCGCGCGTACCGCAAGCTGGCCCGTGAACTGCACCCCGACGTCAACCCGTCGGAGGACGCGCAGCACCGCTTCGGTGAGGTGACCACCGCCTACGAAGTGCTGTCGGACCCGCAGAAGCGCAAGATCGTCGACCTCGGCGGCGACCCGATGGACAGCGGCGCACGCGGGAACGGCGGCGGCGACCCCTTCTCCGGCTTCGGTGGTCTCGGCGACATCATGGACGCCTTCTTCGGCGCCGCGGGAGGTGGCGGCGGCCGCGGCCGCGGGCCACGCAGCCGCGTCCAGCCCGGCTCCGACGCGCTCATCCGCCTCGGCCTCACCCTGGAGGAATGCGCCACCGGCGCCGACCGGGAGATCACCGTCGACACCGCCATCGTCTGCGACCTGTGCCGCGGCGCCGGCGCGGCCGAAGGCACCGGCACCAAGACCTGCGACACCTGCGGTGGCGCGGGCGAGGTCCAGTCCGTGCAGCGGTCGTTCCTCGGCCAGGTCGTCACCGCCCGCCCTTGCCCGGTCTGCCGCGGCTTCGGCGAGGTCATCCCCGACCCCTGCCGCCAGTGCGGCGGCGACGGCCGCGTCCGCGCGCGCCGCAACGTCACCGCGAAGATCCCGCCGGGCGTCGGCGACGGGATGCGCATCCGGCTGTCCGGCCAGGGCGAGGTCGGCCCCGGCGGCGGCCCCGCCGGTGACCTGTACGTCGAGATCGACGAAGCACCGCACGAGGTGTTCGTCCGGCAGGGCAACGACCTGCACTGCAACTTCCGCATCCCGATGACCACCGCCGCCCTCGGCGCCACGGTGCCCATCGAGACCCTCATCGACGGCGACTACGAACTCGACATCGAACCGGGCACCCAGCCCGCCACCGAACTCGTGCTCACCGGCAAGGGCATGCCGCGCCTGCGGTCCTCCGGCCGCGTCGACGGCCGCGGCGACCTGCACGTCCACATCGACGTCGTCGTGCCGACCAAACTCGACGACGCCCAGCGCGACCTCCTCGTCGAACTGGCCCAGCAGCGCGGCGAGGACGTGCCGTCGCTGTCTTCGAACGGTTCCAAACCCGGCGGGCTGTTCTCCAAGCTGCGCACCAAGAACCACCGGTAACCCGTGCCCGAGACGACACTGCCGGTCTTCCTCACCGCCGCGCTGCCCGGCTCCGGGCGCACCACCCTCGACGGCGAGGAAGCCCGGCACGCCGCCACCGTCCGGCGACTCCGGGTCGGCGAACGTCTCGTGCTTTCCGACGGCGCGGGCGGAATGGCGCGCTGCGTCGTCGAAGCCGTCCAAGCCGGCCGCGACGCGGCACTCACCCTCGCCATCGAAGAACACTGGACCGAGGAACCACCCGCACTCCGCGTCATCGTCGCCCAGGCCCTCGCCAAAGGCGACCGCGGCGAACTCGCCGTCGAACTCGCCACCGAAGCGGGCGCCGACGCGATCGTCCCCTGGCGCGCCGCCCGCAGCGTCGCCCGCTGGGAAGAAGGAACCCGCGGCGACAAAGCCCTCACCCGCTGGCGCACCACCGCCCGCGCCGCCGCCAAACAAGCCCGCCGCGCCCACATCCCCGAAGTCGCCGAACCCGCGAGCACCCGCGAACTCGCCGAACTCGTCCAGACCGTTTCCCGCGCCCTCGTCCTCGAATCCGGCATCACCACCCGGCTCACCGAGATCGAACTCCCGCCACAGGGCGACATCCTCCTCATCGTCGGCCCCGAAGGCGGCATCACCGACGACGAACTCACCACCCTCACCGACGCCGGCGCCACCGCCATCCGGTTGGGCCCCACCGTTTTGCGCACCTCCACCGCCGCCGCCGTCGCCCTCGGCGCGCTAGGAGTTCTCTCCGATCGCTGGAAGTGAAAAAACACCCCACAATTTTGCGGCGAGTTATGGCGCGATCACGCAAACAGCCGTTACTCTCGTTAACTGACGCGCAACACACGGTTTCGGCGCGCCACTGGGGATGAAGCCCAGTCGCGCGCGTGAATCCCCGCCGGGCACCTCCCCCCTCGGTCCGGCGGAGCCGCGGCGGCGGTGGAGCGACCCCCAGGCTCCACCGCGCCGCGGCGTCTTCATTTGGGGGCTTCGCAAGCTCGCTTCGCTCGTTGCTACGCCCCAAATTTCGACGCCGCGGCGCGGTTCCGCGTGTCTGCCCGGGGGGCCGAGCCCCCCGGACCCCCCACGGTGCGTCCGGCGGCGGTCGGTCTTGGGGATCGGCCTCGGGCCTGGCGGCCCTGGCCTGGTGAGGTGGGGGGACCAGCGGGTGTGGGGGGCCATCATGTACTTCACGCGAGCAAGACCGCAGGTGACGAGTAGGCACCTTGCGAGGGTTCGCGCACTCACGACTACTGCGGGGCGGGGTGGGGGCGTGGGTGGGCGTTAGGGTGGGGGGATGAGTGACGCGGAGACGTTGTTCGAGCGGATCATCGCGGGGGAGATCCCGTCAGAGAAGGTGTACGAGGACGCGACGACGTACGCGTTCCGGGACATAGCGCCGCAGGCGCGGGTCCATGTGCTCGTGGTGCCGAAGAAGCGGTACCGGAACCTGGCCGAGCTGGCCGCCGCCGAACCGCGGCTCCTCGCCGACGTCGCGGCCACCGCCAGGAAGGTCGCCGAGCTGGAGGGGATCGCCGAATCCGGCTACCGGGTGGTGTTCAACACCGACGGTGACGCCGGGCAGACCGTCTTCCACGTGCACGCCCACGTGCTCGGCGGCGAGCAGCTGGGGCATTTCGGGCGCTGAAGCCCGCTGCCGGGAGAAACCGGACTGCGTGCCGCCACCCCCAACCAGTAGCATCGACCTTGTCAGTGTCGTTGAAAATCGCAGCGTAAGCGCAGGAAGTAGGCCCGAGGCCACGTGGCCGGAACCGTACCGGGTGAAGCCGCCCGCCCCGACGTCCCCCTGGACGTCACAGCGAAGGCCGACGAGGCCACCGTCACCGAAGCGGCCCAGTCCCGATTCCCCATCCCCGAAGCCGCCGCGCTCAGCCTGCTCGGCTCGAGGGACGAAAACCTCCGGGTCGCCGAGGAACTCCTCGCCGCCGACGTCCACGTCCGGGGCAACGAGGTCACCCTGACCGGCGCACCCGCCGACGTCGCCTTCGCCGAGCGTGTCTTCGCCGAACTCGTGACGCTCGCCGGCCGCGGCCAGCAGGTCGACCCGGCCACCGTCCGCCGCACCGTCGGCATGCTCTCCACCGGTGACCACGAGTCACCGGCGGAAGTGCTGAGCATGAACATCATCTCCCGGCGCGGCAAGACGATCCGGCCCAAGACGCTGAACCAGAAACGCTACGTCGACGCCATCGACAAGCACACGATCGTCTTCGGCATCGGCCCCGCCGGTACCGGCAAGACGTACCTCGCCATGGCCAAGGCCGTCCAGGCGCTGCAGGCGAAGCAGGTCACGCGCATCGTGCTGACCCGCCCCGCGGTCGAAGCCGGTGAGCGCCTCGGTTACCTGCCGGGCACGCTCAACGAGAAGATCGACCCGTACCTGCGCCCGCTCTACGACGCGCTGCACGACATGGTCGAGCCCGAGTCGATCCCCCGGCTGATGCAGGCGGGCACCATCGAGATCGCGCCGCTCGCGTACATGCGCGGCCGCACCCTCAACGACGCCTTCATCATCCTCGACGAGGCGCAGAACACCACGCCGGAACAGATGAAGATGTTCCTCACCCGGCTCGGGTTCGGCGCCAAGATCGTCGTCACCGGCGACGTCACCCAGGTCGACCTCCCCTCCGGCCAGAAGAGCGGTCTCCGGGTGGTCAAGGACATCCTCGACGGCGTCGAGGACCTGCACTTCGCCCAGCTCACCAGCCAGGACGTGGTGCGGCACAAGCTCGTCGGCGACATCGTCGACGCGTACGAGAAGTGGCAGGCACTGCAGGACAGCCAGGACAAGGGCAACGGCTGGAAAGGGCAGCGGCGTTCATGAGCATCGAGATCGCCAACGAATCGGGCGTGAACGTCGACGAGAGTTCGATCGTGTCGGCGGCCCGTTTCGCGCTCGACAAGATGGAGGTCAGCCCGCTCGCCGAGCTGTCCATCCTGCTCGTCACCCTCGAGGTGATGGAGGACCTGCACGAACGCTGGATGGACCTGCCCGGTCCCACCGACGTGATGGCGTTCCCGATGGACGAGCTCGACTCGTCGCGCCGACCGGACGCGCCCGACGCGTCACCCGCGCTGCTCGGCGACATCGTGCTCTGCCCGGCGTTCGCCAAGGACCAGGCCAAGACGGCCGGGCACGCGCTGATGGACGAGCTGCACCTGCTCACCACGCACGGCGTGCTGCACCTGCTCGGCTACGACCACGCCGAACCCGCCGAGGAACGTGAGATGTTCGGTCTGCAGAAGCGGATCCTCGGCGAGTTCCAGGCCGCCGTGGCCGCGGTGAACCGGCGCGACGCGCAGCGCACCGCGGACGACCGGCTCCTCGGCACCGCCGGTCTCGACGCCGTGCCCGCCGACGACCCTCCCGCCTAGGTGGCTCGCTGACATGGGTAGTCCCACGGCACTGCTGATCATCGCCATCACGCTGATCCTGCTCGCCGGGGTGTTCGCGGCGGCCGACGCCGCGGTCAGCACCGTCTCCAAGGCCCGCGCCGACGGTCTCGTCCGGATGGGCAGGCCGGGCGCGCGTCAGCTCGCGCTGGTCATCGCCGAACGCCGCCGCCACATCAACCTGATCCTGCTGCTGCGGATGACCTGCGAGCTGACCGCCACCGTGCTGGTCACCGTCGACATCCTCGGCTGGGTCCGGCCGCTGTGGCTCGCCATCGTCGTCGCCGCCGCCGTGATGGTCGTGGTGAGCTACGTGCTCATCGGTGTCGGCCCCCGCACCCTCGGCCGTCAGCATCCGTACCGGATCGGCCTGGTCGTCGCGGGCCCCGTCCGCGTCCTCGGCACGGTGCTCGGTCCGCTCAGCAAGCTGCTGATCGTCCTCGGTAACGCCATCACCCCCGGCCAAGGCTTCCGCGAAGGCCCGTTCACCTCCGAAGTCGAGCTGCGGGAACTGGTCGACCTCGCCCAGGAACGCGGCGTCGTCGAGGAATCCGAACGCGAGATGATCCACTCGGTGTTCGAACTCGGCGACACCGTCGCGCGCGAGGTCATGGTGCCGCGTACGGAGATCGTCTGGATCGAGCACGAGAAGACCGTGCGCCAGGCTCTCGCGCTGGCGCTGCGCACCGGGTTCACCCGGCTGCCGGTGATCGGCGAATCCGTCGACGACATCGCGGGCGTGGTCAACATCAAGGACCTCATGCAGGCGTACATGGCCGAAGGCGGCCAGCAGCGCCGGGTCGAAGAGCTGATGAACCCGGCGGGTTTCGTGCCGGATTCGAAGCGGCTCGACGAACTGCTCAAGGAGATGCAGGTCTCGCACAACCACATGGCGATCGCGGTCGACGAGTACGGCGGCACCGCGGGCCTGCTCACCATCGAGGACATCCTCGAGGAGATCGTCGGCGAGATCACCGACGAATCCGACACCGACGAACGCCCCGAGGTCGAGGAGCTCGACAGCGGCGCGGTCCGCGTCTCGTCCCGGCTCTCGGTCGACGACCTGGGTGAACTGTTCGGGATCGACCTCGAAGACCATGACGTGGAGACCGTGGGCGGACTGCTCGCCGAGCGACTCGGTAGGGTCCCGCTGCCGGGGGCCGAAGCCGAGGTCGCCGGACTTCGGCTGTTCGCCGAAGGCGGTAAAGACCGGCGCGGGCGGATGCGGATCACCACGGTGGTCGTCCACCCCGCCGACGCGGACGCGGTGACCGACGCGGCCCTCGGCAGGCGTCGCACCCGGATTCCGCAGCCCGATGAAAGTGACAGGAGTGTCGAACATGCCTGAGCTGGACGCCGAGGACGAGAAGCTGGTGACCCTGGCCAGGTCCGCGCGAGCCCGCACCCAGGCCGCCGAAGGCGCCGCGCTCCGCGACACCGACGGCCGCACCTACGCGGCGAGCACGGTCGATCAGCCGTCCTTCAAGCTCACCGCGCTGCAGGCCGCCGTCGCGGCCGCCGTTTCGAGTGGGGCCGAAGGAATCGAGGCCGCCGTCGTGGTCAGCCCGGAAGGGCTGCTGAAGGGCGCCTCGGTCCAGGCGGTGCGGGACATCGCCGAAGCGGCCCCGATCTACCTGGTCGATCCCAGCGGCAAGGTGCTGAACTGATGGCCGCACCGCATCGCTCGGGCTTCGCCTGTTTCGTCGGGCGGCCGAACGCGGGCAAGTCGACGCTGACCAACGCGCTCGTCGGCAGCAAGGTGGCGATCACCTCCAGCAAACCGCAGACCACCCGGCACGCCATCCGCGGCATCGTCCACCGCGACGACGCGCAGCTGGTGATCATCGACACACCGGGACTGCACCGGCCGAGGACGCTGCTGGGCGAGCGGCTCAACGACATCGTCCACTCGACCTGGTCCGAAGTGGACGTCGTCGGGCTTTGCGTGCCCGCCAACGAAAAAGTCGGTCCCGGTGACCGGTACATCGCCGCCGAACTCAAGAAAATCGCGCAACGCACCCCGGTGATCGGCATCGTCACCAAGACGGACCTCGTGAAACCCGAACAGGTCGCCGAGCAACTGCTCGCCCTGCAGGAGGTCATGGAGTTCGCCGAACTCATCCCCGTGTCCGCTGTGGACGGTTTCCAGGTCGGCGCGCTCGCGGACCTGCTGGTGCGGCATCTTCCCGAAGGGCCGCAGCTGTATCCGGGTGGTGAGCTGACCGACGAGCCGGAACAGACCCTGGTCGCCGAGCTGATCCGCGAGGCGGCGCTCGAAGGCGTCCGTGACGAGCTTCCGCACTCGATCGCCGTCACCGTCGAGGAAATGCTGCCGCACGAGGGCAGGGACGACATGATCGACGTCCACGCGTTCCTCTATGTGGAACGGCCGAGCCAGAAGGGCATCATCCTGGGGCACAAGGGGGAGCGCCTGAAGGACGTCGGCGCTCGCGCCCGCCAGCAGATCGAGGGGCTCCTTGGTTCGAAGGTCTACCTCGACCTGCACATCAAGGTTGCCAAAGAGTGGCAGCGCGACCCCCGTCAGTTGCGACGGCTGGGCTTCTGACAGCTTTTGCCTGAACGGTATGTCTCGATTCGGTCGCGGAGACCGGTTGATGGTGTGGAACCGGACGGGTGACCTTAGAGTCTCACTCCTCGACTCCGCTGATCGCTGATCGGGCGGCGGCGTGCGGGTCGATTTCCACCTCATCATTCGTGAAGGGAAAGCGGTAAATGACCGACAACCAGGGCCTGCCCAACTACTCCGGCGACCCTCAGGGCGGGGGCGGTGTCAACAACCCCGGCCCGCCGCCCAACAACAACCTGGTGTGGGCCATCCTCACCACGATCCTGTGCTGCCTGCCCTTCGGTATCGTTTCGATCGTCAAGTCGACCCAGGTGAACTCGCTGTGGGCGCAGGGTCAGACCGCCGCGGCGCAGGAAGCGGCCGACGCGGCCAAGAAGTGGGCCATCATCGCCGCTATCGTCGGTGTCGTGGTCAACATCGTCTCCGTCATCCTGGTCATGTCGCTCGGTCTCTTCGCGGCCGATGTGAACAACTACCGCTGATAGCGGCGATCGAGGGGGAGACCTCATGACCGACCAGTACCCGAACTACCCGCCGCCTGGCGGGCCTCCGCCGCAGCAGCCCTATTACGGTGGCATGCCGAACTACGGCCCGCCGCCGGACAACAACCTCGTGTGGGCCATTCTCTGCACGGTGTTGTGCTGTTTGCCGCTGGGTATCGTGGCGATCGTGAAGTCGAGTCAGGTGCAGACGTTGTGGTCGCAGGGTTTCTACGCCGAAGCCCAGAAGGCCGCCGACGACGCGAAGAAGTGGTCGATGTGGGGAGCGATCGCCACCGGCGGACTTTTCCTGCTGTACATCCTCTTCGTCGTGGTGATGATCATCATCGGCGCGTCGGCGGGAAGCTTCACACCGTGACGACGTCCGTCTACACGGGATTCCCGGCGCGCGGGTTCAAGGCAAAGGCCCGCGCGCTGGGACCCGCGCTGGCCATCGCGGCCGGCGCCGGGCTCGGTTGCGTCGCACTGTGGCTGGGTGATCCCACCACCCCGGGCGGGCCGCTTCCGGTCTGTCCCACCAAATCACTGCTGGGCATCGCCTGCCCCGGCTGCGGTGGCATGCGCATGGTCTACAGCGTGCTGCACGGGGACATCCCCGCCGCGCTGCACTACAACGCGGTGTCCTTCGTGGTCGTTCTGCTGCTCGTCTGGAGCACGGTCGCCTGGACGGTCGGCAGACTTCGCGGCAGGCCGGTGGACAGCTGGCTGCACTGGCGCTGGACGCCGCTCGCGTTCGGCGTCGTGTTCGTCGTCTGGTTCATCATCCGTAACCTGCCCTTCGCCCCGTTCACCTCGCTCTACGTCTGAGTGACGGGCCGAACCCCGGATCGTCGGTGGTACCGAGTACGCTCCCGCGCACCGGTCTGCTCGGTGTACCCATGCCGTACATTCAGCCCGGGTCGCCGCACGAGGGCCCCGTGCGCCAGGGGGCGAGGAACCAGCGAGGGGATTTCGATGACCACTCCCTACGGCCAGCAGCCGCCGGGACAACAGCCGCCGTCGGGGGAGCAGCCCTCGCCGTTCGGTGGGCAGCCGCAGTCCTCTCCTTTCGGCCAGCAGGCCCAGCAGTCGCCGTTCGGCCAGGCCCCCGGCGACCAGCCGCCGTTCGGTCAGGCGCAGCAGGCACCCTTCGGACAGGTGAACCCGTCCAGGCCGCATCCGAACGCCTACGCCCACTGGGGCAAGCGGCTCGGCGCGATGCTGATCGACCTCAGTCCGGTCCTGGTGATCGACATCATCGGCGGGTTGCTCTTCCTGGTGAGCGACGCGGCGGCGAACGCCGTGTTGGGCATCGGCGGGATCGCTTTCCTGGGCTTCACCATCTGGAATCGGTGGATCCTGATGGGCAAGACCGGGCAGTCACTGGGCAAGCGATACCTCAAGATCAAGCTCGTCAAGGAGACCACCGGCCAGCCCCTCGGTGTCGGCATGACGATCGCCCGCGAGTTCTGCCACATCCTCGACAACGCGTTCTGCGGTCTCGGTTACTGGTGGCCACTGTGGGACCAGAAGCGCCAGACCTTCGCGGACAAGATCCTCACCACGGTCGTGCTCCCCGTCGACGGCGAGATCCCCGGCGCCCAGCCGTTCGGCGGGCAGTCCGGATTCCCGGCGCCGCCGCCGTCGCAGTCGTTTCCCGCGCAGCCTTCCCCGTTCGGTCAGCCGCAGGCCCAGTCGGGTGCCTTCGGCCAGCCGCAGCCCTTCGGCCAGCAGCCGTTCGGCCGGCAGCCGCAGGGAACCGCGACACCGCCCTCGGAGTCCCGAACCGAACCGGGCTTCGGCGAGTCCGAGCCCACCCAGGTGCTCCGCCCCGGTCAGTCCCAGCAGGCGCCGTCCGCGTTCGACGAAGCCGAGCCGACGCAGAAGCTCACGCCGGAACAGCTGAGGCAGCAGCTGCCCGGCGCGGACGGGCCGAACGGGCCCGGAACGCCGCAACAGTAAGAAATGACCGGCGGGATCCACCCGCCGGGAAGCACGACAAAAGTGGGGAACCCGATGACGAACCCGTACGGCCAGCAGCCCGGCTACGGCCAGCAGCAGCCTTATGGCCAGCAGCCTCAGCCCGGCTACGGACCTCCGTCCGGCGCCACGCCCGCACCGTACGGTCAGCCTTCGGGAGCGAACCCGATGCCGTACGGCCAGCCCGCGCCGTATGGGCAGCCTTCGCCGTACGGCCAGCCCGCGCCCTACGGCGCGCCAGGCGGGATGCCCGGCGGCGGGGACATCAACTCGATCCCCGACTACAAGGGCTGGGCGATCGGCTGCATCTTCCTCTGCTGGATCATCGCGATCTTCGCGATCATGAAGTCCAACGAGGTCAACACCTACAAGATGCAGGGCAACTACGCCGCCGCCATGGACGCGTCGAAGTCGACGAAGACCATGTGCATGATCGCGTCGATCATCGGTGGCGTCGGCTGCCTGTTCTCCATTCTCTGGATCATCCTGGCCGTCGCGACGGCGTTCTGAGCCCCGAAAGAACAACGAGGACCATTTAGATGACCAACCCTTACGGCCAGCAGCAGCCCTACGGACAGCAACAGCCTGGCTATGGACCCCCGTCCGGCGGCATGCCCGCCCCCTATGGTCAGCCGGCCCCGTACGGCCAGCCGTCTCCCTACGGCGCGCCGGGCGGCATGCCCGGCGGTGGCGGTGACATCAACGCCATCAAGGACTACAAGGGCTGGGCGATCGGCTGCATCTTCCTCTGCTGGATCATCGCGATCTTCGCGATCATGAAGTCCAACGAGGTCAACACCTACAAGATGCAGGGCAACTACGCCGCCGCCGCGGACGCGTCGAGGTCGACGCGGACCATGTGCATGATCGCGTCGATCATCGGCGGTGTCGGCTGCGCCTTCGCCATCGTGATGATCGTCATCTCGATCGTCGCGGCTTCGACGGCGACCTACAGCTGCTACGGCAGCTACTGCTGATTCCGGGGCACACCACCCCGATGTCGGTCCCGGATGGGACGATGTCGGGGTGGTGAACCTCTATCGCGACACCGGAGTGGTGTTGCGGACGCACAAGCTCGGTGAGGCCGACCGGATCATCACCCTGCTCACGCGGCGGCACGGGAAGGTCCGTGCGGTCGCGAAAGGCGTGCGTCGGACCTCGTCGCGCTTCGGGGCGCGGCTGGAGCCGTTCGGGCACGTCGACGTCCAGTTCTACACCGGCCGTTCCCTCGACGTGATCACCCAGGTCGAGACGGTCGACGCCTTCGCCTCGCCGCTGGTGGCCGATTACCAGCGCTACACCGCGGCGAGCGCCATCGCCGAGACGGCGGACCGGCTGTCCGCCGAAGAGGGCGAACCGGTGCTCAAGCTCTACATGCTCGTCGTCGGCGCCCTTCGCGCACTCGCGGGCGGCGAACGCGACAGTTCCCTCGTCCTCGATGCCTTCTTCCTGCGGGCCATGGCCTACGCGGGATGGGCGCCCGCGATCACCGAATGCGCCCGCTGCGGACTGCCAGGACCGCACAAGGCGTTCAGCGTGTCGGCGGGCGGTTCGATGTGCCCGGATTGCCGGGTTCCCGGCTGTGTCCACCCCTCCCAGGAGGTGCTGACCCTGCTCGCGGCGCTCCTGCACGGGGAGTGGCCGGTGGCCGAAGCGGCGCTGCCGGTGCCGCGCCGGGACGCGTCCGGGCTGGTCGCGGCGCATCTGCAGTGGCATCTGGAGCGTCAGTTGCGGTCGCTTCCGCTGGTGGAGAGGCGTGCGCGGGAGGGCGTCACCGGAGCGCAGTAGGGTCGCAGGCACAGGTTCACTCGATCAGGAGGCTCGAAGGTGCTGCGCAGGGGACGCGAGAACAAGGCGTCACAATTCGAACTTCGCGCGCCGGAGCCGCATCCCTCCGGTGCCCGGCCGCCGGAGATCCCGAAGGAACTCCTCCCGAAGCATGTGGCGCTGGTGATGGACGGCAACGGCCGCTGGGCCAACCAGCGCGGCCTGCCCCGGATCGAAGGCCACAAGCGCGGCGAAGCGGTGATGATCGACGTCGCCAGCGGTGCCGTGGAACTCGGCGTCAAATGGCTGTCGGTGTACGCGTTCTCCACCGAGAACTGGAAGCGGAGCCCGGAAGAGGTCCGATTCCTGATGGGCTTCAACCGCGACACCATCCGCCGTCAGGTCGACTACCTCGGCTCGATCGGCGTCCGCATCCGCTGGGCCGGGCGTCGTCCCAAGCTGTGGGCGAGCGTCATCAAGGAACTCCAGGTCGCCGAGGAGAAGACCAAGCACAACACGGCGCTGAACATGACCATGTGCGTCAACTACGGCGGCCGCGCCGAACTGGGCGACGCCATGCGCCGGATCGCCCAGGACGTGGCCGACGGGAAGCTGAACCCGGACAAGGTCACCGAGAAGACCATCGGGAAGTACCTGTACCAGCCCGACATGCCGGACGTGGACCTGTTCCTGCGGCCGTCGGGCGAGCAGCGGACGTCGAACTTCCTGCTCTGGCAGTCGGCCTACGCCGAGATGGTCTACCAGGACACGCTCTTCCCGGACTTCGACCGCACCCACCTGTGGCGGGCGTGCCTCGAGTTCGCGAAACGGGACCGCCGCTTCGGCGGGGCCATCGACAAAGCTTCGGAAGGAACCTCATGACCACCGAAGCGGCGGACACTGCGGCGTTGCTGACGTCGGCGCGGGAAGCCCTCGAGCGCTATCTCGAAGTCCACGTCGACGACGACGGCGCGCTGACCTTCTCGCACGCGGACGTCCCGTGCGTCATCCAGGCGACCCGGCTGGCCGAAGGGCTGACCGTCCTGAGCCTCACCTGCGTCGTCGCCTGGGACCTGCCGGACGACCCGGCGATCGCGGCCTCGGCGGCGGAACGCGCCGGTCAGGGCCTGTTCGGGACGCTCGGCGTCGTGCGCTCGGAGAAGGGGATCGATATCACCTTGAGGTACGCGTTCCCGGCCGAGGGGATGGAAGCCTCGCCGCTGGGGACGTTGCTCATGCTGGTCGTCTCGACGGCTTCGCAGCTGCGTAGTGATCTTTTGGGCACCACCTCCGGGGACTGACCTCAGGCCCACAGGGTCACCTGGCATCATCTCGCGCATGGAAACCATTTCCACGAGCGCCCCGGAGCGGAAACCCGCCCGGCGGTTCAAGATCACCTCGATCGAGGTGCTCTGCGCGATCCTGCTGATCGCGATCCTCGGGCAGAGCTGGCTCCAGCAGGTGTTCGACGTGCCCGCGCTGCGGACGGGCTCGACGGTGTTCGTCGCCGTCTGCGTGCAGGCACTGCCGTTCCTGGTGCTCGGGGTCCTGATCAGCGGCGCGATCGCGGCGTTCGTACCCGCGCGCGTGCTGGAGAAGGTGCTGCCCCGGCGTGCCGGCGCGGCGGTCGGCGTCGCGGGGCTGGCCGGGGTCGCCCTGCCGGGCTGTGAATGCGCCTCGGTGCCGGTGGCGCGGCGGCTGATCGGGCAGGGCGTCGCGCCCGCGGCCGCGCTGACGTTCCTGCTGGCCGCACCCGCGGTGAATCCGGTGGTGCTGGTCGCCACGGCGGTGGCGTTCCCCGGGAACCCGGAGATGGTGTTCGCCCGGTTCGCCGGTTCGCTCGCCACGGCGATGGTGATGGGCTGGCTATGGGCGAAGTGGGGCAAGCTCGACTGGATCGCGGAGCGCGCTTTGCGGCGTCTTCCGGAGGTGCGGCACGGTTCGCGCTGGAAGACCTTCGCCGAGACAGCGCGGGCGGATCTGGTCGAGGCCGGGGGATTCCTCGTGCTCGGCGCGATGATCGCCGCCGCGATGAACGTGCTCGTGCCCGCCAAGTGGTTCGGCGTGCTGGGGGAGCAGATCGTGCTCGGGATCCTGGTGATGGCCGTGCTCGCCGTCGTGCTGGCGCTGTGCAGTGAGGCCGACGCCTTCGTCGCCGCGTCGCTGACCGCGATGCCCCTGCTGCCGAAGCTGGTGTTCCTGGTGGTCGGTCCCGCGATCGACGTGAAGCTGTTCGCCCTCCAGACCGGTACCTTCGGCAAATCCTTCGCGCTGCGATTCGCGCCGGTGACGTTCGTCGTCGCGTTGTCCTGCGCCGTGGTCTCGGGTGTGCTGATCCTCGGAGGTGGCGCGTGAAACGCGAGACCCAGAACATCCTGCTGATCCTGCTCGGCGGGGCACTGCTCAAGATCACGGTCAACGGCGACTACCTGCGTTATGTCAAACCCGCGCAGCAGCCGTGGATCATCGCGGGCGGCGCGGTGATGGTCACGCTGGGCGCGGTGGCGATCGTCCGCGATCTGCTGGCCGCGCGCGCCGTCGCCGCAGTCTCCGGGGACGTCCACGCGCACGACCACAACACGCGTTCGGCGTGGCTGCTGATGGTCCCGGTACTGGCCGTCTTCCTGGTCGCGCCGCCCGCGCTGGGCGCCGACTCGGTGACCCGGACCGAGGCGAGGGCACCGCAAAGCGCCTCGGCGAGCAACGCGGCCGCCTTCCCGCCGCTACCCGCCGGGGACGTGGTGCCGTTGGAGGTCAACGAGTTCGTCAGCCGCGCCGGCTGGGACAAGAGCGGAACCCTGAACGGGCGCACGGTGCGGCTGTCCGGGTTCGTCGTGCACAACGAAGGCAACACGATGCTGGCCAGGCTGGTCATCGGCTGCTGCGCGGCCGACGCCTATCCGATCACCGTGCGGCTGGTGGGCGAGGGCGTTTCGGGCTTCGGCGACGACACCTGGCTGGAGGTGACCGGGACGGTGGTGCCGGGCACCGCGGTGCGGGAGAACAGCTACACACCGGACTTGACGCTCACTTCGGTGCGGCAGGTGCCGACCCCGAAGGACCCGTACGAGTACTGAGACCCGCTGTAGCGAGGTGACGGTCGAACCCTCCCCCGTGCAATGAAGGGGCCTTTCATCGCAAAATTTGCGATGAAAGGCCCCTTCATTGCGCCGGCGTCAGTGGTTCGAGCAGGTCCCGACGATCTCCACGGTGTGGCTGATGTCGGAGAAGCCGTGCTCCGAAGCGATCTTCTCGGCCCAGCGCTCGACCGCCGGTCCCTCGACCTCGACGGTACTGCCGCAGAGACGGCACACCAGGTGATGGTGGTGGTGCGACGAGCAGCGCCGGTAGATGGCCTCGCCGGTGTCGGTGCGCAGGGTGTCGATCTCGCCGGCCTCGGACAGCGACTGCAGCGTCCGGTACACCGTGGTGAGCCCGATTCCGTCACCGCGTTTGCGCAGCTCGTCGTGCAGTTCCTGGGCGGAACGGAAGTCGTCGATCTCCTTGAGCAGCTCGACTACGGCGGCCCGCTGTTTCGTCGACCGGCGACCCGGCACCGGCGCGGAACCGTTGGCCGTCGTGGGACTCATGCTCACTTCCCCTCCTGAACGTGGGCTACGGCGTCCACCACGATATGCGCAAGGTGATCGTCGACCAGCCGGTACACCACCTCACGGCCCCGTCGCTCGCCCTGGACGACACCTGCGGTCTTCAGCACCCGCAGGTGCTGGCTGATCAGCGGCTGCGCGACGTCGAGGGTGTCCACCAGTTCGTGCACGCACCGGTCGGCACTGCGCAGCTGCAGGACGATGGCGATGCGGACGGGGGCGGCGAGTGCTCTGAGCAGGTCACCGGCGTCCGCGAGGGCGGCGGCCGACGCCGACGCGGCGGGCTCGGCGGGCGGACGGGCGGCCGAATGCGGTCCGGAGTCCTCCGTGAAGCCCGGGGCGGCCGAGTCCGGGGTCACCGTAGCCATCGCCGCCTCCAAGTTCATCATGATTTCCGAAGTCATTGCCAGTAACAGTGCACCCCATCTTAGTGTTCCCGGCTCAGCTGGTCTGTTCGCCGACCGGGCGACCACTCGGCGGCGTTGTTACTGCTCCATTCGGGTGACTTCGCAAAGAAATGACCATTCCACTTCGCATGTGGTCGCTGACGGTGCAAGGTTGTCGCGGAGCGTTTCGTCGCTTCTCGTACGCTGACGACCGCGCTCGGAGGGCCGGAGAGGCAGTGGGGAGACATGACTCGTTGCGTGACGAAGCTGGCCGCCGTGACGGCGGCCTTCGCTTTGGCGTCGGTTCCGGGGCTGGCCTCGGCGCAGACGACGCGGGCCGTGGATGAGAAGACCGGACCCGTGTCGTTCGCGAACGTGGCGTCGGCCCGGATCGGGAACTCGGGTTCGCTGATCACCGAGACCCAGCGGTCGCCGCTGACCCCCGGCCAGTCGAAGCTCTCCCCGGATCGCACCGTTGTCCCGCGTGATGAAGGTGAACGCAAGACCTTCGGCGGCAACTGGGACATCAACCTCGGCCGCTACGGCTCTTCCGCGAACCCGTACCCGAGTGGTATCGCCAGCCGCGACCACAACGTGCTCGCCGCGCTGCAGCAGACCACCGTCCCCACGGCGGTAGCGGAGAGCAACTACGCCCTGATCGACAACGGACGCGGCGGCGCGAAGCCCGCCGACAACACCGTGCTGGTGCTCGAGGGCGCGAAGAGCGCCGTCGACTGCTCGTCGCCGAGCAAGCCGACGTCGTCGACGAGCGTGTCGAAGATCTGGGTACGCGACGAGAACGGCGCGCTGAAGCCGTCCGGCGCTTCGGGTGTCGACATCAAGGGACTCAAGCTCGGACCGGTTTCGACCGTCCAGGCCGAGAAGGTCAGCAAGGAGAAGACCGTCTCCGATCTGACCGTCTCCCGGGTGACCGCCTTCGACCAGCTGATCCGGCAGGACGGCTGGCGCGGCGGCGACGTCACCGCCGCCGCGGGCTGGAAACTGGAGATCGTCACGCATGTGCGCGACGCGGACGGCAAGGATCTGCGCGAGGCCCGCGCGACGATCGTGCTCGGCGGCGTGAGCTGCTCGATCCCGAAGAACTTCGTCGCGAAGCCCGCCGGTGGTACCGGGCCGGGCGCGGCGCCGGAGCAGCCGTCGGTGCCAGGGACGGTGCCCGCGGGAGGCGTCCCGCCGCAGACCGCCGACCCGACGCGGACCGTGGCCGGGCTCGGGCTGCTGGGCGGCGGCATCGTGCTCGGCGCGGCGGCCATGCTGCTCTACCGCCGTCGCAAACCCGTTCCGGCACGGGAGAAGTAGCGGTCCCGTGCGGAACTGGCTGGCGGGACTCACCGCCGTCGCGTCCGCGCTCGCCATCTCAGCGGGCGTGATCGTGCTGACCTGGATCCCACCCGAGCAGCCGGTCTCGTTCGCCGAACCCGCGGTCGTCCCCGGGGAGGACGGGGCTCCGCTGGCCTTGCCCGCCGACAGCTCGACGCGCGGACAGCGGCCCGGCACCATCCGGCTGCCCGAAGGCGGAACGGCGCGACTCGTCCGCTCCGAGGTCAACGCCGACGGCGTCCTCCCGATCCCGCGTGGTCTCCAGGACGCGGCCTGGTGGGGTGCGCGACTCGGCGCCGAATCCGGGACGGCGCTGGTCTCCGGGCACGTCAACTGGGGCGGCGTCAAGGGGCCCTTCGACGAGCTGTGGCGGATGCGGGACGGCCAGGAGGTGGCCGTCAGCGACGCGACGGGCGGAATCTGGGTCTACCGGGTGCGGGAAATCGTCACCGTGCACAAGAGCGAGCTGCCCGCGCAGGCGGCGAAGCTGTTCGCGCAGCGCGGGCCGCACCGGCTGGTGCTGGTCACCTGCGGCGGCGACTACCTCGGCGGGACGGACGGCTACCGGGACAACCGGGTCGTCGTCGCCACCCCCGTCACCGGCCCACCCGCCTGACCCTCGCGCATTTCGTCCTCTGAATGCGGTCCTTGCACGCGCAACTACCGCATTCAGAGGACGAAATGCGGGAAGTCGATGCAACCCACGTCACCTCGCGTCGCGTGTCTAGCGACACCGGCCGCTCCGGCGGCTTGAAGCGAGCAAGGAGAAATACCCGATGGTGGGGCAGATCGACGACGGTGCGGCAAGCGAGGAGCAGCCGAAGAAACGCTCCGGCCTGGGCTGGATCCTCGCCGGCGCCGCGATCTTCGTGGTGGCGGCCGTGGTCGCGGTGGTCTTGTTCACCGGAAAGGGTGACCCGGTCATCGCGGCCGCGGAAGGTCAGGCGGGTACGTCCGCGGTGCAGCCGCCCGAGGTCCCGGCCGACAAGGGCCAGGCGCCCGGCACGGTCAAACTGCCCGGTGGTGGCACGGCGAAACTGATCCGCAAGGAACTGACCGCCGATGGCACCCTCCCCATCCCCGAGGGTCTCGACGAAGCCACCTGGTGGGGCGCGAAACTGGGCGCCGACCAGGGCGCTTCCCTGCTTTCCGGGCACGTGAACTGGAAGGGCGAGAAGGGCCCGTTCGACGAACTGTGGCGGCTCAAGACCGGCCAGGAGGTCAGTGTCGTCGACACCGACGGCGGCAAATGGGTCTACAAGATCGGCGAGATCGTCACCGTGCACAAGACGAAGCTGGCCGAACAGGCGGAGAAGCTGTTCGGGCCCGACGGCCCGCACCGGCTGGTGCTGGTCACCTGTGGTGGCGAGTACGTCGGCGGGACCGACGGCTACGAGGACAACCGCATCGTCACGGCGTCCTTGGTCAGCCGGCCCTGACCCGTTCCAACCTCGCCGGAGGTCGTGCGGGGACGGGCGGTTAGTCTTGTCGTTCTAGTCCGATACCCGTCCCCGCATGCTTCGGAGCGTGGAGTGCCCGCCAACACCATTGAGACCGTCGTCAGCCTGTGCAAGCGTCGAGGCTTCGTTTTCCCGTGTGGAGAGATCTACGGCGGTACCAAATCGGCGTGGGACTACGGCCCGCTCGGTGTCGAGCTCAAGGACAACATCAAGCGCCAGTGGTGGAAGACCGTCGTGCAGAGCCGCGACGACGTCGTCGGCCTCGACTCCTCGGTGATCCTGCCGCGCCAGGTCTGGGTCGCGTCGGGTCACCTCGACGTCTTCACCGACCCGCTGATTGAATGTCTGTCCTGCCACAAGCGGTTCCGCGCCGACCAGCTGGCCGAGGACTTCTCCGCGCGTACGGGCAAGGAGGTGACCGAGGACGACCTGTCCGAGGTCCCGTGCCCGAACTGCGGAAACCGCGGCGAGTACACCGCGCCGCGTGACTTCAACATGATGCTCAAGACCTACCTCGGCCCGGTCGAGTCCGAGGAAGGCGTGCACTACCTCCGCCCGGAGACCGCGCAGGGCATCTTCATCAACTTCCTCAACGTGCAGACCACCGCGCGGAAGAAGCCGCCGTTCGGCATCGGCCAGATCGGCAAGTCGTTCCGGAACGAGATCACGCCGGGCAACTTCATCTTCCGCACGCGTGAGTTCGAGCAGATGGAGATGGAGTTCTTCGTCGAGCCGGGTGAGGACGAGACCTGGCACCAGTACTGGATCGACGCGCGCACCGAGTGGTACAAGGACCTCGGCATCAAGCCGGAGAACCTGCGTCACTACGAGCACCCCAAGGAAAAGCTCTCCCACTACTCGAAGCGCACCGTCGACATCGAGTACCGCTTCGCGTTCAACGCGGGCCAGGAGTGGGGCGAGCTCGAAGGCATCGCGAACCGTACCGACTACGACCTGACGACGCACTCGAACCACTCCGGCGTGGACCTGTCGTTCTTCGACCAGGCTTCGAAGCAGCGGTTCCGCCCGTTCGTCATCGAGCCCGCGGCCGGTGTCGGCCGGTCGATGATGGCGTTCCTGGTCGACGCCTACCACGAAGACGAGGTCCCCAACGCCAAGGGCGGCGTCGACAAGCGCGCCGTGCTGAAGCTGGACTACCGGCTCGCGCCGTTCAAGGTCGCCGTGCTTCCGTTGTCCCGCAACGCCGATCTCACGCCGAAGGCGCGCGACGTCGCGGCGATGCTGCGTAAGCACTGGAACGTCGACTTCGACGACGCCGGCTCGATCGGCAAGCGCTACCGGCGCCAGGAAGAGATCGGTACGCCGTTCTGCGTCACCGTCGACTTCGACACGCTCGACGACCTCGCGGTGACCGTGCGGGAGCGCGACACCATGGCGCAGGAGCGGGTCGCGATCGACAAGCTCGAGGCTTACCTCGCGGGGCGTCTGATCGGCTGCTGACCCCCTCGGCCCATGACATGAAAGGCCCCTTCATTGCAAATTTCGCAATGAAGGGGCCTTTCATTGCACGGGGGAAAGCGTTCGAACGACCATCCCTGACAACTGTCACCCTCAGGTCGTGACGCGCGGCCCAAGGCCGCGAGCCCCGGGCACGCCAAGCTCGGAGCATGCGAGAACAAGACATCACCACGGGGGCCGCGGTCCGGCTTTCGGGACTGCGTAAGCATTACGGCGACGTCCACGCCGTCGACGGCGTGGACCTCACGATCGCGCCGGGCGAGGTGGTCGCCCTCCTCGGCCCCAACGGCGCCGGGAAATCCACCACGGTCGACATGATCCTCGGCCTCACCGTGCCCGACAGCGGCACCGTGACCGTCTTCGGGCGCGAGCCGGGCGAGGCGGTCGGTGACGGGATGATCGGCGCGATGCTGCAGGGCGGCGCGCTCGTCGAGGATCTCACCGTCGCCGAGACCGTCGGCATGGTCGCGGCACTGCACCGCGAGCCGATGCCCGTCCGGGAGGCGCTGCGCCGCGCCGGGGTCGAAGACCTCGCGAACCGGCGTTCCACCAGGCTTTCCGGCGGGCAGAAACAGCGCGTGCGGTTCGCCGTCGCGCTGGTGAGCGACCCCGACCTGCTGATCCTCGACGAGCCCACCGCCGCGATGGACGTCGGCACGCGCCGCGAGTTCTGGAAGTCCATGTACGAGTACACGAACTCCGGCCGCACGGTCCTGTTCGCCACCCATTACCTCGAAGAGGCCGAAGAGTTCGCCGACCGGGTCGTGCTGATGCGGTCGGGGCGGATCGTCGCGGACGGTTCGGTCGCGCAGGTCCGTGCGCTGGCAGGGGGACGCACGGTCCGCGCGGTCGTGCCCGCGACGGCGGAGCCGGTGATCGCGGGGCTGCCCGCGGTCACCGGGTTCGAACTCCGGGGCGGCCGCGTCGCCATCTCCAGCTCCGATTCCGACACCACGCTCCGGGCCCTGCTGACCCGGGTCCCCGAAGCGCACGACATCGAGATCAGCGCCGTCGGCCTCGAAGGCGCCTTCCTCTCGCTGACCACCGAAACCACCGAGGAACCCGTCCGATGAACCCGACCTATCTCAAGACCGAGGTCGTCCGCACCTTCCGCTCGACCCGGTTCGTGCTCTTCGCCATCGCTTTCCCGGTGTTGATGTTCTTGTTGCAGGTCAACGTTTTCGGTGCCGCCGACAAGAGCATCGCCGGGGTGATCATGGTCAACATGATGGCCTTCGGCGCCTTCTCCGCAGCCATGACGAGCGGCGCGAAGCTGGCCATCGAACGGTCCACTGGCTGGCAACGCCAGCTGCGGCTGACCCCGCTGACCGGCCCGGGCTACCTCAGTGGCAAGGGTCTCTCGGCGATGCTCGTCGCGCTGCCGTCCCTGCTCCTCGTCCCACTGGTCGGCGCCCTCTTCCAGGGTGTCCACCTCGACGCCTCCGGCTGGCTGCGGCTGGTGTTCGGCATCTGGCTCGGCGCGATCCCGCTGGTGCTGCTAGGTCTGCTGCTGGGGCAGTTCGGCACGCCGGATTCGATGCAGCCGGTGTCCATGGTCGTCACGCTGGGGATGGGCTTCCTCGGCGGGCTGTGGATCCCCATCGACGGGATGCCCTCGTGGATGGCCGACCTCGCCAAGGCGACACCGACGTACTGGCTGATCCAGCTGGTCCGCCCGGTCGTCACCGACCATCTCACGGTGAGCTTCCCGGCGGCGCTCGGTGTCCTCGCGGCGTGGACCGCGATCCTCGGCGCGCTGGTGGTCAGGCGTTACCGTAAGGACAGTGCGCGGGTCTGAGAAGGGGGAACCGGTGAACGACTACCCGGGCAGGGTGAAGACGGGCCTGAACAGCCGTGAGAACTGGTGGTCGGACATGCCGCCGCGGGTCGGCAGGGGCCCCAGCCCCGGCCGGTGGTCCTTGCTCGGCACCGCGTTCGTCCTGCCGCTGCTCATCCCGGCGGGGCACAAGCTGTTGGTCTCCGACCACGTCTGGCAAGAGCTCCTGGTCGTCGTCCTCCTGATCGCCTACGCCGCCTGTTACGTGCTGTTCCCGCTGATCTTGCGGCCGTCCCAGCGGCGGGTGACCTACCTCTTCTCGGCGCTGATGCTGCTGATCGGGCTCACCCTGACCTTCCTGTCCGACAACAACCCCTACGTCCTGATCTACGCGACCGCGGTTTTGGCCTTCACCCTGCCGCCTGCCTGGGCACTGATGCTGGACGGCGGGGCCCTGCTGCTGGTGCTGGCGCTACAGCTGCTCGCCGGAAGGGACGATTTCGGTGACCTCATCGCCGTCGTCTCGATCACGGCGGCGATGTTCTTCATGGCGAGCCTGGTCCGCGCGGTGCGGAAACTGGAGGCGGCGAACCGGGAGATCGCCACGCTGGCGGTGGCGGATGAACGCGAGCGCCTGGCGCGGGATCTGCACGACATCCTCGGCCACAGCCTCACCACCATCACGGTGAAGGCCGGGCTCGCCCGCCGGATGCTGGAGAGCGGCATGGACGACGGCCGCGCGCTGGAGGAGATCCGCGAGGTCGAAGGCCTGACCCGCAGCGCGTTGTCGGATATCCGCGCCACGGTGTCGGAGTATCGCGAGGTGTCGCTTTCGGCGGAACTCGCCGGGGCGCGGGCGGCGCTGCGGGCGGCCGAGATCGACGCCGATCTGCCGCACGCGGTGGACAACGTCGAACCGGGCCTGCAGCGCACTTTCGGTTATGTGCTGCGGGAAGCGGTCACCAATGTGCTTCGGCATTCCGAGGCGAAGCGGGTCAAAGTCCGCTTCGGTGAGCGATGGCTGGAGGTCGAGGACGACGGCCAGGCCGTCGAGGCCCCGGCGGGCAACGGTCTGCACGGGCTCACCGAACGGCTGGACGCCGTCGGAGGGACGCTGGAGGCCTCTCCTCGGCCAGAAGGAGGATGGCTGGTCCGGGCCGAGGTACCGGCCGCCGCCGTGGCGAGCGGTGCGCGTGCGTCGTTCACCGAAACAGCTGGAGAGTGTGCGTGATCCGGGTCCTGCTCGCCGATGACCAGGCGATGGTGCGCGGGGCGCTGGCCACCGTGCTCGGCCTCGAAACCGACATCGAGGTGGTCGCCCAGGTAGGCTCGGGCGACGAAGTGCTCCGGCTGGCGAAGGAAACGGCCCCGGATGTCGCGCTGCTCGACGTCCAGATGCCGGGCAAGGACGGCCTCGAAGCCGCCGCCGAGCTGAACCGCGCGCTGCCGTCGTGCCGGATCATCATCTGCACGACCTTCGGCAGACCCGGGTATCTCGCGCGGGCGATGACGGCGGGCGCCGCCGGTTTCGTGGTCAAGGACGCCCCGCCGGAGCAACTCGTCGACGCCGTCCGCAGAGTCCACAGTGGACTCCGGGTGGTCGATCCCGCGCTCGCCGCCGAATCCCTCGCCACCGGCGCGAGTCCGCTCACCGGACGGGAGCACGACGTCCTCATCGCGGCGAAGGACGGCAGCACGGTGGCCGACATCGCCAGGGTGCTGCACCTCTCCGACGGCACCGTGCGCAACCATCTTTCGGCCGCGATGGGCAAGACCGGGGCCAGGACACGGGCCGAGGCGGTGCGGCTCGCGGAAAACCGTGGCTGGCTCTGAGATCGACTCCCGCCTCTGCGAGAATCACCGCCGTGAGTACCGCCGGACGGACGAAACCCACCCGCGCGAACCGGGTGCGCCGGATCCTGGCGGGGGTGCTGCTGATCGTTTTCGCGGTGATCGGCGGGACGGCGTTCCGGGTCTGGCAGGTCGCGCGGGACGACGTGCGCGACCGGGCCGACGTCATCGTGGTGCTCGGCGCGGCCCAGTACAACGGCAGGCCGTCGGAGATCTTCGAGGCGCGGCTGGCCAAGGCGAAGACGCTCTACGACCAGGGTGTCGCCAAGACGATCGTCACCGCGGGCGGCAAGAAGGCCGACGACAACTACACCGAGGCCGACGCGGGCGCGCGGTGGCTGCGCAAACGCGGTGTCCCCGAGTCGGCGACCCTTCCGGTGGGTGAAGGCAGCGACACCCTGCGCAGCCTGCGGGCGGTCGCCGAGCAGGTGCAGAAGCGGGGCTGGAAGACCGCCGTGCTGGTCAGCGACCCGTGGCATTCCTTTCGCGCCCGCGTGATGGCCGACGACCTCGGGCTGGAGACGTGGACCTCGCCCACCCATCGCGGCCCGATCGTGCAGACCCGCGAGACGCAGGCGCGCTACATCGTCCGGGAGACCGGCGCACTGCTGTATTACCGGCTCACGAAGTCCCCGGCGGACGCGCTGTTCGGTACCGGCGAGGTCTGACACCCGATAGGTGTCGGTGATCGCGCTTAAGCTTGGCTGGTGAGCGACACCTACACCCAGGCCGACACCGCGCGCCTGCTGCCCGAGCGGCCCAAGGGCGCGGCGCTGGAAGGCGCCAAGGACGGGCGGAACGCCTTCGCCCGTGACCGGGCGCGGGTGCTGCACTCGGCCGCGCTGCGGCGGCTGGCAGGCAAGACCCAGGTGGTCGGTCCGGGTGAAGGTGCCGAGGTCAGCGGCGTGCCGCGCACCCGGCTGACCCATTCGCTGGAGGTCGCACAGATCGGCAGAGGGATCGCGGACGAACTGGGCGCCGATCCGGATCTGGTGGACACCGCCGGCCTCGCGCACGACATCGGGCATCCGCCGTTCGGGCACAACGGCGAACGCGCGCTGAACGAGGTCGCACGGCCGTGCGGCGGCTTCGAAGGCAACGCGCAGACGTTGCGGATCCTGACCAGGCTGGAGCCCAAGGTCCTGCTCGAAGGCGGGCTGGTCGGCGGGCTGAACCTCACCCGCGCCTGCCTCGACGCCTCGATGAAGTACCCGTGGCAGCGTGAAGAGGGCAACCCGAAGTACGGGGTGTACGCCGACGACGCCGAGGTGTTCGCGTGGGTCCGTGACGGCGCCCCCGAGCGGCGCACCTGCCTGGAAGCGCAGATCATGGACTGGTCCGACGACGTCGCGTATTCGGTGCACGACGTCGAAGACGGGGTCCTGGCGGGCCGGATCTCGTTGCAGGTACTGGCCGACTCGGAGGAACGTGCCGCCGTGGCCGAGGCGGCGCGGCGATTCTCGGACCAATCCCAGTCCACTTTGGAGGGTGCGGCGAAGGAACTGCTCGACCTGCCGGTGGTCGCGGAACTCAGCAAGCCCGGCCTCGACGGATCGCTCAAGGCACAAGTCGCGCTGAAGCGGCTCACGAGCGAACTGGTCGGCCGGTTCGCGACGGCGGTCGTCGGCGCGACACGGGAGGTGCACGGCGAAGGCCCGTTGAGCCGCTATGCCGCGCAACTGGTCATCCCGGAGCAGGTCGCGGCCGAGGTCGCGCTGTTCAAGGCGCTCGCGCTGCGGTACGTGATGAGCGACAGACGGCGGCTCGCGATGCAGGACGGCCAGCGCCAGACGCTCGCCGAACTGGTCGGGGCGCTGTGTCACCGCGCGCCGGACGCGCTGGACGGCCTGTTCCTGCCCGCGTGGGAGGCGGCGCCGGACGACGCGGCTCGTCTGCGCGTCGTCGTCGACCAGGTGGCGTCGCTCACGGACGCGCAGGCCTACGCGTGGCATGCCTGGCACACTGGCAGGCACGGCTGAAGGGAACTTTCGGACAGGAGACGGACGGGCCCGTCCACGGTACGGTCTGCGGCATGGGCGCTGTCGAAAGCCACCTCCGGTTTGGTCTGGACCTCTACCGGGTGCTGGCGAGCCGCACGGAGAACGCGTGCTTCTCGCCGTACTCGATCGCGAGTGCGCTCGGCCTGGTGACCCAGGCCGCCAAGGGGAAGACCAGAGAAGAGCTGATCGCGCTGCTCGGCGATCCGGACGAACTCGCCGATCTGCTGGGCAATGCTTCGTCACTGCTCGACGACGGTCCGGTACTCGCCGTGGCGAACACGCTCTGGGCCTGGGACGGGCTCACGCTCGAAGACTCGTTCCGCGAGGAACTGGCGACATGGCCGGGCGGCGAGGTCGCCAGCGCGCCGTTCAAGGACGACCCGGAGGCCGCGCGACGGCTGATCAACGCCGACGTCGCCGAGGCCACCCGCGAGCTGATCCCCGAGCTGCTGAAGCCGGGGACGGTCGCGCCGGACACCGTCGCCGCCATCGTCAACGCGCTGTATCTCAAAACCGCGTGGATCAACCCGTTCCGGCGTGACAACACCGCGGACGCCGACTTCCACGCGCCGTCCGGAACGCGCAAGATACCGACCATGTGGCTCCAAGAGCAGCTCGACCACGCCCACGAGGACGGCTGGCAGGCCATCCGGCTCGGTGCGGAGGGCGGCGTGGAGGCGGTCGTCCTGCTCCCCGACGGGGACCTCGACGAAGCCGAACTCGACGCGGGCAAGCTGGCGCGGCTGCTGGAGAGCCCCCGGTCGAAAACGATCGCCCTGTCGCTGCCGAAGCTGGAGCTCGACGTGGCCAGCCCGCTGACGGGGAAGCTGCAGGAGCTCGGTGTGCGGACCATGTTCACCGGCGGCGCCGACCTCACCGGACTCGCCGACGACGACCGGCTCGAAGTGTCCGAGGTGGTCCACCAGTCCGTGCTTCGCATCGACGAACAGGGCCTCGAAGGCGCCGCCGCGACCGCGGTGCTGATGCGGTTGACGTCGCTCATCGTCGACGAACCGCTCGAGGTCACCGTCGATCGTCCCTTCCTGTTGCTCGTGAGGCATGCCTCGACGGGTGTGATCTACTTTCTCGCCCGCGTAGTCGAGCCGTGAGGATGGTCAGTGAGTCTTTTCCAGGCTGAGGCGGCGGCCGTGGAGGCCGAGGAGACTCCCACGAGACCTCGCCGGTTCACCGGTGCCGACGCCGCCATCATGGGCGGCTTCCTGCTGTTCGCTTTCCTGCTCTACAACGGGCTTTGGCTCGACCTCGAAAAGGGCTACCTCTGGAACAGCGCGTCGGACCAGAACCTGTGGGAGTGGTTCTTCTCCGTCACCGCGGACAACGTGCTGCACCTGAGGAATCCGCTCACGACGCATTTCCAGAACCATCCGCTCGGCGTGAACCTGATGGCCAACACGGCCATGCTCGGCATCGGCATCCCGCTGGCGCCGGTCACGCTCACCTTCGGCCCGACGGTCACCTGGGCCATCGCGCTCACCGGCGGTCTCGCCGGCACCGCCGCGGCCTGGTACTGGGTCTTCTCGCGGCATCTGGTCACCAACCGGGTCGGCGCGGCGATCGGCGGCGCGTTCTGCGGGTTCGCCCCGCCAATGATCTCGCACGGCAACGCGCATCCGAACTTCGTCGCGTGGTTCGTGCTGCCCTTCATCGCGTTGCTGGTCTTCAAGATCGCCCGTGGTGAGCGCCCGGTCCGCAACGGGATCTTCCTCGGTCTCCTGGCGGCGTACCAGATCTTCCTCGGCGAAGAGCCGCTGCTGATCTTCGCGATGGCGTTCGCGATCTTCGCCATCGCCTACTTCGCGACGAACTACCGCGAGTTCCCGCCGATGGCGAAACCGCTGGGAATCGGGGTCGGCATCGGCGTCCTCGTGGCGCTGGTGCTGTGCGCTTTCCCCTTGTGGTGGCAGTTCTTCGGCCCGCAGAGCTACCAGGCGATCGAGCACGGTGCCGTCGGCAACGACACGGCCGCGTTCACCCGGTTCGCGACGCAGTCGGTGGCCGGGCAGCCGCAGGCCGCGGCGGACGTGTCGATGAACCGTACGGAGGAGAACGCCTTCTTCGGCTGGCCTTTGATCGTGCTGATGGTGGTGATCACCGTCTGGCTGTGGCGCGAGGTGTTCGCGCGGGCGCTGGCGATCTCGATGTTCGTGATGGCGTGGCTTTCGCTCGGTGTGCAACTCGTCGTGGTGCACGAGGAGACCGGCATCCCCGGGCCGTGGAAGCTGCTCGCGGAACTGCCGCTGTTCGAATCACTGCTGGAATCACGGCTCGCGATGGGCTGCATTCCGCTCATCGGCGCCCTGCTGGCGCTGGCGACCGAGCGGGTCTGGTCGGTCGCGGCGAAACTGCCCGAAGTGCCGGGGGAGCGCCGATTCCCGTTGCGGCTGGTGTGGATCGGCGTCGTCATCGCGGTCCTGCTGCCGATCGCGCCGACGCAGCTGATCGTGAAGGACCGGCCGCCGACACCGCGGTTCCTCGCCGACGGCACCTGGCGGACCTACGTCGCGCCCGGCGGGACCGTGGTGCCCGTCCCGTTGCCGAGTTCCGGCGAATCCGAGCCGCTCCACTGGCAGATCGACGCGGGACTCGGCTACTCGATGCCCGAGGGCTACTTCGTCGGGCCGAGCGGCCCGGACGACAAACGCGGCCGCTACGGCGCCATCCAGCGGCCGACGTCGGTCATCTTCGACCAGATCAAGCAGACCGGCGTGCCGGCGACGATCACCGAGTCGCAGCGCGTGCAGGCGCTGGAGGATCTGCGGTACTGGAACGCCGACGTCCTCGTGCTGATCCCGCGCGAACACCAGGACGCCTTTCGGGCGACGGTGGACCTGCTGCTGCGGAAGCCCGGCGAGTTCGTCGACGGCGTCTGGATCTGGGACGTGCGGGCGATCACCCCCTGACCCCTTCCCGCGTTTAGTCCTCTGGATGCGGTCCTTGCACGCGCAACCACCGCATCCAGAGGACTAAACGCGGGCGTGGCGTGACAGGGTCCTGTGGCGCCCCAGTACATGATGGCCCCCTTCCTTGCGCCTAGCGCAAGGAAGGGGGCCATCATGTACTTCGAGGATTTCGCCCGGTCGTGGGGTTTCGACGGCGAGCCTCGGACGGGTCCTGTGTTCCTCCGGTGGGGAGTGCGGAGGGATCGCCGAAGAGACCGATGTGACGACATCGGTTGTGTCGAAGGGCGGTTCCGGCGAAAAGGCTGAATCGGCTCCGTTCCGGCCGTGGCCCACGTCACCGGGGAGCGGCTGTCACGCTCCCGCGCGCCGTCTCGTCCACCTTCTGATCGCAACCGCACGAGGAGGACACCATGCCGCGCATTCCCGCCGTCAAAACCGCCGACGCCGGCTTCCTGCTGAAGCTGATCTACAAGTTCGCCGGGAAACGGTTCGGCGCCGTCCCCGAGCCGATGGCCGTCTACGCACACCACCCGGCACTGCTCCGGGCCAACGGCATGCACGAAATGCTGGCGGAGAAGGCCAGCAAAACGCTGCCCGCGAACGTGCGCGAGCTGGCCGTGTACCGCGTCGCGACGCAGCTCGGCTGCTCGTGGTGCATCGACTTCGGCACCATGCTGCAGCTGCACGAGGGACTCGACATCGAACGGCTGAAGAACATCGACGACTACGCGAAGTCGCCGGCCTTCACCGCTCAGGAACGACTCGCGCTCGCCTACGCCGACGCGATGACCGCGAGCCCGGTGACCGTCACCGACGAGCAGGTCGCCGAACTGGAACGCGAGTTCGGCCGCAAGGGCGTCATCGAGCTGACCTACCAGATCGGGCTGGAGAACATGCGTGCCCGGATGAACAGCGCGCTCGACATCACCGCCCAGGGCTTCACCTCGGGCGACGCCTGCCGGATCCCGCTTCCCTGACCCCGGCCCCCTGACCTTCTGCGTTTCGTCCTCTGAATGCGGTCGTCGCGCACGCAAGGACCGCGTTCAGAGGACGAAACGCGGTCAGGCGCCGACGCGGGCGCGCGCGGTGGTGAGTTTGTCCGGGTTCGCCATGTCGTAGATCGTCACGATCTTCCCGTCGCGGATGACGAACGCGTCGACGTGCTCGTCGAGCGCCCGGTACCCGCCGGAGGCCTCCTGCGGCGGGAGGTAGAGCCCGAGGTCGCCGTTGACCAGCGCGAACCGCGCCTTCTCGAGCCCGGCCGGGTCGTACATCCGCATGAGGCCCTGGAACAGCCGGGTGACCTTGTCGAAGCCGGCGACCGTGCGCACCGCCGTGCGCGCCTTGCCACCACCGTCGCCGACGAGGGCGACGTCCGGGTGCAGTACTTCGGCCACCGCCTGGATGTCGCCGGTGAGCATCGCGGTCACGAACTTCTCGATGATCCGCTGCTGCTCGGCGAGCGCCGTCCGTGGCGGCGGTTCGGCGTCGGCGAGCGCCCGGCGGCCGCGGGAACCGTGCTGGCGGGCGGCCTCGGTGGTGCAGCCCAGGATCTCGGCGATCTCGCCGAACGGCACCGAGAACGCGTCGTGCAGCACGAACGCGACGCGTTGTTCGGGCGTCAGCCGGTCGAGGACCACCATCGCCGCCATCCGCATCCCGTCGTCGCGGACCGCGACGGCGAGCGGGTCCTCCGAAGACGGCGTGCCCAGCGGGCCGAGTACCGGCTCGGGAAGCCATTCGCCGACGTACCGCTCGCGGCGCACCACCGCCGACCGCAGCCGGTCGAGACAGATCCGGCTGACAACGGTCGTCAGCCACCCCTTGTGATCCTCGATCGCCGCCCGGCGCTCCTCGCCGAGGCCGCTCAGCCGCAGCCAGGACTCCTGGACCGCGTCCTCGGCGTCGGACAGCGTGCCGGTGAGCCGGTAGGCGACGGACACCAGGTGAGGGCGCAGCTCGGCGAACTTCCCGGCGAGTTCATCCAGGGCGGTACTCATTCCCCGAGTGTGCCGCACACCCCTCCGCGACGAAGAACTAGACCGTGTCCCGCAAGCCATGTTCGCGCCCAGGCGGCCCCTGACGGATCACGAAGCCCATCGAACTGACTCACAGGACACGGCCTAGAGTGGTGGCGTGGCAGGACGGATTCGGGACAGCGACATCGCGGAGGTGCGCGAGCGCAACCGGATTGACGAGGTCATCGGTGATTACGTCGCCCTTCGCAGCGCCGGTGGCGGCAGCATGAAGGGGCTTTGCCCGTTCCACAACGAGAAGACCCCGTCGTTCAACGTGCGCCCCTCCCACGGCACCTTCCACTGCTTCGGCTGTGGCGAAGGTGGTGACGTGATCAAATTCGTGCAGAAGATGGATTTGATCTCCTTCGTCGAGGCCGTCGAGCGGCTCGCGGACCGCGCGGGCTTCCGGCTGACCTACGAAGGGGGCGGCGGAAGCGTCCAGCGTGACCGCGGCACCCGCTCCCGGCTGATCGAGGCGCACCGCGCGGCCCAGGAGTTCTACGCCGAGCAGTTGCTCACCCCGGACGCGCGCGCGGCGCGGGACTTCCTGTCCGAGCGGGGTTTCGACGCCGCCGCCGCGCAGACGTTCGGCTGCGGTTACGCGCCGGCCGGCTGGGACAAGCTCACCAAACACCTGCTCAACCGGGGGTTCGAGGTCAAGGAACTGCTCACGGCCGGACTGGCCAAGGAAGGGCAGCGCGGCCCGATGGACCGGTTCAACCGGCGGCTGCTGTGGCCCATCCGCGACGTCGGCAACGAGGTCGTCGGCTTCGGTGCCCGGCGCCTGTACGACGACGACCGTGTCTCGGCGAAGTACCTGAACACCTCGGAATCACCGATCTACAAGAAGTCGCAGGTGATGTTCGGCCTCGATCTGGCCAAACGCGAGATCGCGAAGCGGCACCAGGTCGTCGTGGTCGAGGGCTACACCGACGTGATGGCGATGCACGCCGCCGGGGTGCCCACGGCCGTCGCGTCGTCGGGGACGGCGTTCGGCGAGGACCACATGAAGGTGCTTCGCCGGCTGATGATGGACGACGACGCATTCCGCGGCGAAGTGATCTTCACCTTCGACGGTGACGAAGCCGGCCAGAAGGCGGCGCTGAAGGCTTTCGAGGGCGACCAGACCTTCGCCGGGCAGACGTACATCGCGGTCGCCCCCGACGGCATGGATCCCTGCGAACTGCGGCTCGCGAAGGGCGACACCGCCGTGCGCGATCTGGTCGCGCGGCGGATCCCGCTGTTCGAGTTCGCGATCAAGAGCATGCTCAAGGGCTTCGACCTCGACTCGGTCGACGGCCAGGTGGCGGCGCTGCAGAAGACCGTCCCGATGGTCGCGGGCATCAAGGACCGCGCCAGCCGGGACGGCTACGCGTCGAAGCTCGCCTGGTGGGTCGGCTGGCAGGACGCGGCGCAGGTGGTGAACCGGGTCCGCGGCAGCGCGGGCGCCACGGCGAAACGCTCGAACGCCATCGAGGTCCGGCGGCCCGCCCAGGCGGCCACCGCCACCATGGAGGAGGACCTGCCGAGGCCCGCGCCCGGCGACCCGCGGTTCATCGCGCAGCGCGAAGCTCTGAAGGCGGCGCTGCAGCAGCCGATGCTCGCCGGTGCCGAGTACGACGCGCTCCCCGAGGACGCGTTCACTCATCCGGTGTACGTCGCCATCCACAAGGCACTGCTGGCCGCCGGGGGCGCGGGTTCCGGGCTGACCGGGCCCGCCCTGCTCGACGCCGCCGCCCCGCACTGTCCACAGGGGACGGTACGGCGCGTGCTCAGCGAGCTTTCGGTCGAACCGTTGCGCGCCAAGGGCGAGGTCGACTCGCGCTACATCTCCGCGCAGCTCGCGGCGGTGCAGGAAGCGCTGGTCGGCCGCCAGATCAACGAGATCAAGTCGAAACTCCAGCGGCTTTCCCCGGTCGAGGCGCCGGACGACTACCGCGCGCTGTTCGGCGACCTCGTCGCGCTCGAGCAATACCGGAAAGCGCTGAAGGAACAGGCCATCGGCGGATTGGACTGAGTGCTCATGGGCTGGCTGCGTCACCTGCTCGGTGACCGTGTCCCGGCGGATTTCGACGGCTCGCTGGACGACGGCGAACACGTCGTCGGGAGCACGGCCGTCGAGGGCGGCGGCTATCTGCTCGTCACGCCGCTGGGGCTCTGGATCCCGGCCGAGGCGGGGCCGCGCCGGGTCGGCTGGCACCTGGTCGGCAAAGCCGCGTGGTCCGACGGGGTGCTCACCCTGACCGAATCCCAGGAGACCGGCACCGCCGGGAAGGCCGTCCTGCTGGCCGACAAGGCGCCGGTGCGGTTCAAGCTCCCCCGGCCGGGCAAGGTACCGCTCCAGCTGCGGCAGCGGGTCGACGGCTCGGTCCGGGAACGGCACCGCAAGGACTTCGGGACCGGCGGAGCGTGGTTCGTCGAACGCAAGATCCCCGGCCGGGACGGGACGGTGCTGCAGGTGCGGCCCGATCCCGGCACCGACGTCGACCTGGTCAAGGCGATCGCCGAGGAAGCGGCGGAGAAACTGGTCAAGCCACGCGGCTAGCAGTACGCTCGTACTGTATCGCTGGGAGGCGCCATGTGGGATCCGGTCAAGTACCTCGACTACGCCGACCTGCGGGCCCGGCCGTTCCACGACCTCATCGGGCGGATACCGGCCGGGAAACCGCGCCGGGTCGCCGACCTCGGCTGCGGACCCGGCAACCTGACCGCCGTCCTGGCCGAACGCTGGCCGGACGCGATCATCGAGGCGAGCGACAGTTCCCCCGAAATGGTCGAAGCCGCGCGCTCGCGAGGCGTCGACGCCCGGGTGCTCGACGTCAACGACTGGGCGCCCGAGCCGGATACCGACGTCGTCATCTCGAACGCCGTCCTCCAGTGGGTCTCCGAGCATCGGCTCCTGCTCCGGCGCTGGGTCGACCTCCTGCCGTCCGGGGCGACGCTCGCCTTCCAGGTCCCCGGCAACTTCGACGCTCCCTCGCACGCTCTGGTCCGCGCGCTCGCGCGCACCGAGGAGTGGGCAGCCCGCCTCGCCGACGTCGTCCTGCGGGAGAACGAGGCCGTCGACAGCCCGCTCGGCTACGGGAACCTGCTCGCCGACGCCGGCTGCGCCGTCGACGCCTGGGAGACGACCTATCTGCAGCGGCTGTCCGGGGAGAACGCCGTGCTCGAATGGATCACCGGTACCTCGCTCCGGCCGGTCAAGGAAGCCTTCCCGGGCGCCGATTGGGCGCACTTCCGGGCCCAGCTCGCCCGCTTGCTGGACGAGGCCTACCCGCCGCGCCCCGACGGGACCACCTGGTTCGAGTTCCGGCGCGTCTTCGTGGTCGCCGTCGTCCCCTGACCCCGAAAGGGCCCTTTCGTCGCGCCATGTGCGGCGAAAGGGCCCCTCCGGTCTGTCTCAGGGCACGGGTCAGCGCTGGGGGCGCCCGAACCGCTCACCGACCTTGGCGCGGGCGACCCCGGCGGCGCCCTGCACCATGGGGTGGTCGGCGATCTTGCGGTAGGTCCGCACGATCTGCTCGTACCGTCCCCGGCCGGCCTTCGCGCCCAGTACATAGCCCGCGGCCGCACCCAGCAGGAACATCTTCATCCGAGTCAACGCCTCCGTTCGATCTTGCTTCGGCTGTCATTGTCCCTCAAAACGCGAGCTTGACGAGGTCGCGCGTAAAAGTGGGGGTGGGTGTACAGCCGCCGGAGGGCATGGGCTAAAGTTCTCTCATCGGTCGGAGCGATCCGGCCGGTACGGAGCACGATCCCCTGTAGCTCAACTGGCAGAGCATTCGGCTGTTAACCGGAGGGTTCTTGGTTCGAGTCCAAGCGGGGGAGCACAAGCCCAGGCCAGCTGGCCTGGGCTTCTTCGTGTTCGGGGTATCCAGCCGGACTTCGGGCGGCTTTCGGCTCGCTGACGGGGACGGTCGGACAGTTCCAGTGCGACCTGCGGGGCAACGGCCCGCCTATCCATCGCCACCGTCCACGGCGACCCGTACTGCTACGTGCTCGGCTTCCGCGTGGATCCCGGCAACACCACCCAGTTCCACCTGGCATCTGCGCTTCAGCAGTTCATGACCAGAAGTCCATTCCCTTTTCGCCAACGCCGCCTGTGGTGATTCTGTGGCGAATACGAGAAGAAAGATCCTGCTTGCCGTCTCCCGGATGGCGGCCTCTGCCCGGTCTCCGAACTCGCATCAGCTTGCCACTTTTCGCCAATCGCCATGCTGCACTCCGGCGACCGACGTCAGCGATTCACGATGAAATCCTGAGGACATGGCAATCTCGCCCTGTTATCCGCACGGGCGCGAGAACGGCGGCGGCTCCACGCCGCTCTGGCACAGTTCCGCTGGTGGTGAATCGTCGCCAAAACTCGCCACCACGCTGTCGAGGTCCACAGTGAAGTGGCCCACCGAGCTGTTCTACCTGGGGCCATTCGCTGTTTCAGGACTTTCGTCGGTTCCGACTGGGTGATCTGATGATCATGATGAAAAGGTGACGCCGCCGTTTCCCGGACCGTTCGCGATCACGCTGGACGCCGCGATCGACGAGTCCGGGCTGTCTTTGGAACGACTTCAACACCACCTCGCCATCCGAGGTGTGCGACTGTCGCGCTCGGCTTTGTCCTACTGGCGGCGCGGGCGTTCACAGCCCGAACGCGAGACTTCACTGCACGCGGTGACTCAGCTGGAACTCGTGTTGGGCCTCCCGTCCGGCGCGCTGATCTCCCAGCTCGGGCCCCGGGCACCACGCGGCCGCTGGCTCGGGCCGCCCGCGAACCGCATCGAGCGACGGCGGCTGTGGCCCGACCTTCGGACGCTGCCCGAAGATTTGCGGCCACCGCCGGACGGGCAGCTGTCCTTCTGGTCGGTCCACGACCGCATGGTGCTCGACGAGTTCGGACGCGAACAGTCACTGCACGTCCGGCTTGTCGCCGAAGCCAAGACCGACGGGGTCGATCGGCTCATGACCTACTACCAGGCTGACCAGCGGCTTGAGGAGGAGCCGGTTTACCGCGACGTCCGGTGCGCGCGGCTGGGACGGGTCAGCGTGGACACCGACAGCGGGATGGTCGCGGGCGAGATGCTGCTGGACCGCACGCTCGGGGCAGGGGAGGTGACGGCCCTTGACTACGAGATCCGATTCCCGCCCGGCGCCCGTCTCGACCACTACCACCGGCGGTTCACGAGACCGGCCGCGGAATACCTCTGCCAGGTCCAGTTCGGCCTGCGGGTACCGAAACGGGTGCGCGCGTACGAACAGCGGGCGCTCACGGGCCCCCAGCGTAAAGGAACTCCGCTGAATATCGGGGCCACTCGCATGGTCACGTTGGCGATGCGTGATCTAGGCCCTGGCATCCAAGGCGCGTGCTGGGACTGGTGAGGTAATTCTGTGAACAGCGGACGCCGACCTGGGGTTCTCCGCCCGGGCGATATCGACGTTCACAGAAACCTGGTCCGGTGAAACGCTCGGCGCTAGGTTCACGACGTCGTCCTGATCCCATCGCGCGGAAAGAAATCGACCCTGCGCCGGTAGCTCTTTCCGGATTGTCGTCGACCTTATCGGCGCCTCCACGGCTCCGTTCCGTTCTTCTCACCGGAGGAAGCATGCGTTCATTCACTCGCCGGGCTTTCCTGGCCGCGACCACCGTGACCGCCGCGGTCGCCCTGACCCCCGCGGTGTCCATTGCCACGCCGCAGAATTACTCGATCGGTGCCCGTGACTACGAAAAGGAAGGTACACACGGGTCCGTCAAGGTCGCAGGCGGCGCCACGCACACGCTGTACTACCCGGCGGACCTCGGAGGTGACGCCTCCGCTCACCCGGTACTGGTTTGGGGGAACGGCACCGGTGCGACGGTCGAACAGTACGAACTCCTGTTCACGCACCTCGCGAGCTGGGGCTACGTCGTCGTGGCGGCGAACACCGGTCAGTCGGGCTCGGGGAAGGAAATGCTCGACGGAGCGAAATACCTGATCGCGGAGAACTCCCGTGCGGGCAGCGTCTTCCACGGCCGGATCGATGTCGGCCGGATCGCGGCCGCGGGGCATTCCCAGGGTGGGGGCGGCGCGATCGCCGCGGGTGCGGATCCCTTGGTCAAAACCGTCATCCCGATCATGCCGGGACCGCTGGGCAACGTGAACAAGCTGCACGGCCCGGCGCTTTTCGTGTCCGGCCAGGCGGACACCGTCGTCCCAGCGTTCTACGTCCACAGCAGGTTCTTGGCCTGCGACCAGGTGCCTGCGGTGTACGGCCAGCTGAAGGGCGCTACGCACTTCCTGCAAGGGGAGACTCGCTACCGGCTGGTGGGCGCGGTTACCGCGTGGTTGCGCTATCACCTCACCGGCGACCAGACCGCCAAGAGCGTCTTCTTCGGTGCGAACCCTGGCCTCGCCCAGGACGACGACGGCTGGTCCGAGTTCGAGCGCAACAAGGCGGCGAACGCCACGTAGGAGGGTGTGAACCCTGGTCGGCGAAGGTGACCCGGATTGCTCAGGGCCCTTACTTATCGCCTTTGTACTGGTCAGTGCCATTGTCCGGGTGGAAGGTGTAGGAGACCGCCTGCCGAAGGGAGGACCGTGTCGAAGCGAGTCCAGGAGACTGTGGTGTCCGCTCTCGAATTGCACCTGGTCAGGGAGCGCATGGTGATGGGTGTGGCGCACCGGTTGGCCACCATGCCGGACGTCGCCCCGTACCTACGGGGTTCCTCACGTCCGGTGGCGATCCGGCTCATCGGCGAGGTGCTCGCGCGCTGCCTCGACGCACTCGCGCCGGGTAGCGGGCTCAGTGGGGGAGAGGATGCGTTGCGCTCGCTGCCCGGCGAACCGGCCGCGGTCAGGGCCGTGATCGCCCGGGTGGTGGGCAGACCTGCCTGGGAGCAGCTCTCCGGAGTCATCGGAACGTCCGACGCCACCTCGCAAGCGGTGCGTGACGCGGCGGAGGTGCTGTTCGACTGTCTTGTCGACCTGGCACGGCCACCCGGATGACGAGCCGTCCGGAGTGGCCCCAGGTGGTCAAGGAGGTCGACCGGCCCGCCGCCTTTGTCGTGGTCGAGGGCGAACCCGACGCCGGGCGGACGACGTTGCTCGGGCGGCTCGGCAGTCACGAACGCCAGGACTCCGTCGTGATCGAGGCGCGGTGCGCGCGACTGGCCGATCCCGTCCCGTTCGGGCCGGTACTCGAGGCCCTGAAGGCAGCTACCGTCGAATGGGCCGCATCGGCCGCGAGGCTGTCACCCCTCGCGGGTTGCCTCCGGCCACTGCTTCCGGAACTCGACGCCGTGCTGCCGCCGCCCTTGGAGGCGGCAGGCTCGCCGCGTGCGTTGGTCTTCAGGGCGTTGCGTGAACTGCTGACGCTGCACGAGCGCACCGTCCTCCTCGTCGACGACGTCCACGACGCCGACGAGGAGACACGCGATCTCCTGCGCTATCTGGCGGCCTTCCCCTCACCACGCCTGGCTGTAGTGACCAGTTCGGTGCCCCGTCGGCGGCAACCCGTGCCCGGGGCCACCTGGTGGCCTCCCCGATCGGGCGTGACCGCGCACTTCACCCTGGAGCCGCTGGAGATCGAGCAGGTCGCCGAGATGGTGGGGTCGCGCGAACTCGCCGAGCGGATCCACCGGCGGACCGGCGGGGTCGCCGGCGCGGTCGACGCCGTACTCAAGGCGATCGCGGAGGTCGCGGACGAGCGATCCGCGATGAAGCTCGCCGAGACCGTTCTCCCGTCGGCCTGGACCACGTCGGTGGCTGCGCGGCTCGCGGAGACCTCGCGCGGCTGCGCGTCGCTCGTCGAAGCGGCGGCGGTGCTGGGGCATTCGGCGGGAAGCCGCGCGCTCGCGAAGGTGTCCGGTGTGGACGATGACGGAATCGTCGAAGCCTTGATGGGCGCGCTGGATGCCGGATTCCTGCTGGATTCGGGGCGGGACCGGTACAGAGTTCGCAGTCCGTTGCTGGCCGACACCGTGTACGAATCGATTCCGGGACCGCGCCGATGCCTGGTGCACACACGCGCCGCCGAGCTTCTCGCTGCCGATACGGAACCGGCCGCGGCACGGATCGCTCATCACCACCGCGAGGCGGGTGAACTGGCGGAATGGACCCGATGGACCTCCGTCGCCGTCGACAGCGCGATGGCGGAGGGAAGCCCGGACGACGCCGTTCGGCTGCTCGCGGCGGTAATCGAGGACCCAGGATTACCGCGAGCGGAGAGAGAGAAGTTCGCCGTGCGGCTCGGCAGGGAGATGGTGCATGGCCTGGTCGACGAGGACACGGTGCAGCTGCTCCGCACCGCGCTGCGCGACTGGTCACTGACCAGGACGGCACGAGGCGAGATCCGGCTCAACCTCGGCAGGGTGCTGATCAACCAGGCCGGGCAGGTGGACGCCGGGCGTGCGGAGATCGAACTCGCCCTCAGCGATCTCTCCGGCAAGCGTGCCCTGCTCGCCCGCGGCCTGGCCACGCTGGCACTACCCCATGTCGGCACGGTGCCGGTCGAGGAGAACCTGCGCTGGCTCGACCAAGCGGAACAGGTGAGCAAAGGTATCCGCGACGTCGAGGTGCTCGCCGCGGTGGCCGCGAACCGGATGTCCAGCCGGATGCAAGTGGCCGATCCCGGAGTCTGGCAGGACGTCGGCGCCCTCCTGGACTCGCCGTCGTCGGCGGACGTGCGCCGGCAGGTCAGCCGGACCTACATCAATCTCGCCGACGCGGCCGCGTGGAACGGCCACTACCCGGTCGCCCGGACGTACCTCGCGACGGCGCGCCGCCTGATCCTGGATGAGCACCAGCCGTATCTGGAGGCTCTGGCTGACGGAGCCGGCCTCCGGATCGATGTCGCAACCGGAGCGGGGGCACAGGTGGAGACCCAGGCCCGTCGCTTGGCCGACCGGGTCGGCCACGAAAGCTCGCTCGCCGCGGAACCGTTGCTCGCACTCGGCTGGCACGATTTCGAGCTGGGGCATCGGGCGTCGGCACTGAGTAATTTCGACGCCGCTTTCGCCCTCGCCGGTGGAAGCGCGCCGCTGCAGGCGTCCGCGTTCGCCGGGCGAGTGGCGGTGCTGCTCGCGGGAAAGGATCTCGCCGCGGCATGGCGGCTCGCGGATTTCGGTTTGGACAGTCTGCGCCGTAAGAACAACTGGGTCTGGGCGGCGGAGCTGGTGCCCCTGGCCGTGCGGATCATGCTCGACCGGCAGGAGGCCGACGCCGCCCGAGAGCTTGTGGCCGAGTACCGTCAGGGCATCGCCGGTCGCGACGCACCACTCGCGCACGCCGCGGAAATACTCTGTCACGGCTTGCTCGCCCGTGCCCGGCCTGCCGAAGCCGCCGAACTGTTCGGCCAGGCTGCCAAGGCATATCACGCCCTGCCTCGCCCTTACGCCGCCGCAGGCGCGGACGAACTCGCCGGTGAATGCCACCTTCAACTCGATGACCAGGAGCGACTCTTGGGTGCGTTCACCTCGGCCGAGACGACCTATCGTGCGCTCGGGGCCCTGGTGGACGCTCAGCGGTGCCGCCGGGTCCTGGTCCGCCGCGAGGACCCCCGCACCCCGCGGCGTGGACGCCGGGGCTACGGCCAGGCTCTGTCACCCCGCGAGCGTGAAGTCGTGCTCCTTGCGGCGCGAAACCTCACCAACCGCCAGATCGCGGAACGGCTCTTCCTGTCGGCGCGCACGGTCGAGACCCATATCGGCCGGGCGCTGAGCAAACTCGAGCTGCCTTCGCGTGCGGTGCTGAGCGAGGAATTGCTGCGCACCCGGCTCTCCCTTCCGCGCGACTCGACGACAGCCTGACCACGCCGCTTACCCGACTATCGCAGAATCGAGTGCGCATTTGTGTGCGCACGTCAATAAGTGGGTTCCCGCATCTGTTTTCGCTACTGTACTGAATATTTTCCACGATCGACATCGCAACTGTCTATTCGGTGAAAACCCCTGGTCAGGCCATTGTGCGAGTTAATTGAGTAGTCGGCGCGGAAAGGCCACTATTGTTTCTCCTGGCTTGAGATTTCACAGTTGTCGCAACGTGGTCGCGGTCACGTTCGTCTCTCTCCCTGCCTTTCCCCGCTTCAGAGGAGTATGCCGATGGCTGAACGTTTCCGTACTCGAAGGGCCGCCGTGGTCGCCGGCCTCGCCCTTGCCCTTTCCGGCACCGCACTCGGACTTCCTGCCACCGCGTCGGCAGGGAGCCAAGCGATACTGAAAGGGGGGCCTACGACGATATCCGGCGCCTACCTGGTCACTCTCAAGGCGGGACAGGCCCCCACCACGAACGTCCAGGCACTGGCAGCCGGCTACGGCGGGCAGGTCACGCGCACCTACGACGCCGCGCTGCGCGGTTTCGCGAGCCGGATGACCGAAGCACAGGCCGAACGGCTCGCCGCGGATCCTGCGGTCGCCTCGGTCGAGCCGGACGGCATCGCGTACGCGACCGACGTCCAGAACGATCCCACCTGGGGACTGGACCGGATCGACCAGAAAGATCTGCCGCTGGACAAGAAGTACGGCTACGCCAACAAGGGTGACGGTGCCACCGTCTACGTCCTCGACACCGGGACCGACTACCGGCAGAGCGAGTTCGGCGGGCGCGCGAGCAGCGGCTATGACTTCGTCGACAATGACAGCGACGCGTCGGACTGTCATGGCCACGGCACGCACGTCGCGGGCACCGTCGGCAGTACGACCTACGGTGTCGCGAAGGGCGTGAAGATCGTCGCCGTCCGGGTACTCGGCTGCAATTCCAGTGCGCCGTGGTCGACGATCGTGTCCGGTATCGACTGGGTCACCAAGAACGCCAAGCAGCCCGCGGTGCTCACGATGAGCATCGGCGGCGGCGCGACGTCCACTGTGGACCAAGCGGTGCGGGGCGCGGTCCAGGCCGGGATCACCGTCACGGTCGCCGCGGGCAACGAGGGGCAGGACGCCTGCGGCGTCTCGCCCGCCCGCACGCCGGAAGCGATCACGGTCGCCGCCAGCGACATCCAGGACAGGCGGTCGATCTTCAACTCGTCACAGTCGTCGAACTACGGCACCTGCACAGACCTGTTCGGACCGGGCAGCAACATCACCTCCACCCGCAACGGCGGTGGCACGCAGCAGATGAGCGGCACGTCGATGGCCACCCCGCACGTCGCAGGCGCGGCAGCGCTCTACCTGACCGAGAATCCGCTGGCCACCCCGGCGCAGGTCACCAAGGCGCTTCTCGACAACAGCACGCCCGGCAAGATCTCCGATGCCAAAGGATCGCCGAACAAGCTGCTGTATACCGGTTTCCTCGGCGGAGGCACGCCGAACCCGCCGTCCTGCGCGGGTGGCGTCAGCGGCGACGACGTCGCGATCCCGGACGCGGGTGAAGCCGTGGGCAGCACCGTGACCATCGGTTCCTGCGACGCGAAGGGAACCTCCGGCACTTCGGTGGCCGTGGCGATCAAACACCCGTACACGGGCGATCTCAAGGTCGACCTCATCACGCCTAGCGGCAAGGTCGTCACCCTCGAGCAGGCGGGCGGCGACAGCACCATCGACCTCTCCAAGACCTACACCGTCGACACCTCGGGCGAGAACCGTTCCGGTGACTGGAAGCTGCGCGTCCAGGACGTCTACCGGTTCGACACCGGCGTGCTCGACAGCTTCGCGCTGACCTTCTGATTTCCTCCCCGCTGAAAGGAAACACCATGAAAAGGAAAAGAGTTCTCGGACTGCTGGCACTGGGTGTGGCGGCGCTTTCGATTCCCGTGGCCGGGGGAACCGCCGGGGCGACGCCCCAGCCGACCGCTTCGGCGATCGCTCCCACCGATGCCGCCCCGATTCCCGACGGCGCCCACGCCCAGGGCATCGGCGGCGTGCCCGCTTCGGTGAAGGACTATCCCTTCGCCATCGCGGCCCTGCGTGAAGGCGGCTCCAGGCCGAGGGGGCAGAGCTGCAGCGGTTCCGTAGTGGCGCCCCGCAAGGTGATGGTCGCGGCGCACTGCAAGGAACTGGCCGGGGAGAAGTCCGTCCTCTATGGACTTGACGATCTGGTGAGCACCGGCGGCACGCAGCTCAAGGCCGTCGACTACCAGGTCCATCCGAAGTTCACCCAGCCCTGGTACGGCTACGACGTCGCGATCATCACCACCGACGCCGACATCCCCGTTCCCGCCGGCGGTTACGCGAAGGTCGCCACCTCCGCCGACACCGGTCTCGAGGCGCCGGGCAAGGACGGTTTCAGCCTGGGCTACGGCAAGAAGACCTACGACGACAGTCCCGCCGACGTCACTTTGCAGAAGCTGACGCTGCCGATCGTCCCCGCGAACCAGTGCACCGGCGTGGAGAACGGCGTCGACCCCAAGACGATGATCTGCGCCGGGTACTCCGACGGCCGCAAGACCGTCCTTCCCGGTGACAGCGGTGGCCCGTTCATCGTCAACGGTGTCGTCGTCGGCATCACGTCGTGGAGCCGCAGCGACTTCCGGTGGTACAGCGTCTACAGCAGGCTCAACAACGAGATGGGCGACTGGGTCAAGCAGCAGATCGGTGAAGTGCCCAGCACCGACAAGTTCACCCTCGCGGCTTCGCCCGGCTCGGTGAAGGTCGAGCCCGGCAAGTACATCTCGACGTCGATCACGAGCAAGCCGGGCAAGAACGGCAGCGAGAGCGTCGCGCTCGGCGCGTCCGGGCTGCCGGACGGCGCCAAGGCGACCTTCCAGCCGCCGTCCATCAACTCCGGTGACACCGCGAAACTGACGATCGAGACCGCCGCGAACACCCCGGAGAAGGACTACACGATCACCGTCTCCGGCAAGGGGACGACCGACACCGTGACCACCACGCTGACGCTGACCGTGGGGAAGGGCGGAAGTCAGCCGGGTGACCTCAAGGTGACGGTGAACCCGGGGTCGGGCACCGTTCGCGCCTCGGGATTCCTGAGCGCGACGGTTTCCGCGACCGGCGGTAGCGGCACCATCGCTCTTTCGGCCTCGGGACAGGGCCTGCCCATCGCCCCGTTCTTCACCCCGCAAACGATCTCCAGCGGCGGCAGTTCCGAGATGCGGATCTACGCGCCCTACCAGGCGGGCACCTACCCGATCACCGTCACCGCGAAAGACGGTACCGGCAAGACCTCGACCGCCACGTACACGCTCACCGTCCAGTGACCGCCCCGAATCCTGAGGTGAACCCTTATGCGTAACCACCGGAAAGTCCTCTTGGCCTTGGGTGTGCTGACGCCATTGCTGGCGCTCGGCGGCGGGAACGCGCTCGCGGCCGAAGCCGAAGGTGTCGTGGTGCAGGCGAAACAGCACTACGGCGACCAGTACATCGTGGTGCTGAAGGACGGCGCCGCGGCCGCGCAGGCGTCGGCGTCGTCGCTGACCGAACGCTTCGGCGGCGAGGTGCGGTCCACCTGGTCCGCGGCGCTGAACGGCTTCTCGGTCAAGAAGATGACCGAGAAGCAGGCGCGGCGGCTCGCGGCGGACCCGTCGGTCAAGGCCGTCTACCAGGACGGTACGGCCCGCGGCGCGGACACACAGGCGAACCCGACGTGGGGTTTGGACCGTGTCGACCAGAAGAGCCTGCCGCTGGACAAGAAGTACACCTACAACAACAGCGGCGAGGGCGTCACCGCGTACGACCTCGACAGTGGCATCAACCCGTCGAACCCGGAATACGAAGGCCGCGCCAGCCTCGGCAAGGACTTCATGGGCGGGGACGGCAAGGACTGCAACGGCCACGGCAGCCACACCGCCGGAACCATCGGCAGCAAGACCTACGGCGTCGCGAAGAAGGTCAAGATCGTCGGGCTGAAGGTCTTGGGCTGCAACAACACCGGGCCCGACTCGGGCATCATCGACGCGGTCGACTGGGTGACGGCCAACGCGAAGAAGCCCGCCGTGGCGAACATGAGCCTCACCATGGACGCACCCGGTGTGGGCGACGACGCGCTCAAGAAGTCGATCGCGTCGGGTGTCGTCTACGGCGTCGCGGCGGGCAACGCCTCCACCGACGCCTGTAACACCAGCCCCGCCCGGGTGCCGGAAGCCATCACAGTGAACGCCACGGAGTCCAACGACAACCGGTCCGGCTTCTCCAACTACGGTCCCTGTACGGACATCTTCGCGCCCGGCAGCAACATCACCTCGCTGAGCCCGAGCAGTGGCGGCACCGCGGTGATGAACGGGACCTCGATGGCGACGCCGCACGTCGTCGGAGCGGCCGCGCTCTACCTGGCGGCCAACCCGTCCGCGACGCCGAAACAGGTCCGGGACGCGCTGGTGAACAACGCTTCCGACGGGGTCGTCAAGAATCCGGGCAGTGGTTCGCTGAACAAGCTGCTCAACGTCTCGTTCATCGGGAGCGGTGATCCCGCGCCGAAGTGCGGCACGAAGTCGAATACCACTCCCGTGGCGATTCCGGACGCCGGCGCCGCGGTGGCGAGTTCGCTGACGCAGGAGGGTTGCGACGGCAGGGCGTCTTCGTCGCTGCCGGTGAAGGTCGACGTCAGCCACACCTACACGGGTGACCTGGTGCTCGACCTGATCGGGCCGAGCGGCAAGGCCTACCGGCTGAAGGGTTCCGGCGGGGCCGGTTCCGCGGGCGGTGTCCACGAGACGTATACGGTCGACGCCTCCGGGGAGAACGCCAACGGCACCTGGAAGCTGAGCGCGCAGGACGTCTACAAGTTCGACACCGGTTCGATCGACGGGTTCACGGTCACCTTCTGACCGGCCACCGCGGTCACCGGCCGCGGAACGAAGCCTGGTGGGTCATCGCGAGGAAGGCGGCCCACCAGGCTTTTCCGCGTCGGGGCCAGGCAGTGAGGTGCTTCTGTCGACGGCAGTGCCGGACAAGGCGATCTCGTGCGCACCTCGGCGCCCCGCGTCACCATGGGGCCGACCTCACGCCCGGCGAGTGGAATACCGAGGGCCGATGACTGGTTTTCGCCCTCTGGGTATGCCGCATCCAGCATCACGAAGAAGACACGACACGGGACGGCGGTCAGACATCTTGCCTGACCGGCTACGCCATGCCCGAACACACCCGTCGGTGCTTCGCGGGGCCGAACCTGAAAGTTGTTGGAATTCGTTGGAGGACGTTTTCATGGCGCACGACATCATCAATCCGTCCGGGCTGCACGACCCGGTGCGATTCGGCTACAGCCACATCGCCACCACAGCCGGTGAACTCGTCTTCATCGCCGGTCAGTACGCGTCTGATGCCGACGGTCACGTCACGTCGGGCGATTTCACCGAACAGGTCGCACAATCGCTGGAGAACGTGAGGATCGCGCTGGCGGAGGTGGGGCTCGACTTCAGTCACGTCGTGCAGCTCCGCACGTACATCGTCGGACATGACGCCGCCAAGCTCGAGACCGTCGGTACGCTCATCGGGCGGATCTGGGGTGGGCGGCCACCCACGCAGACACTTCTCGGCGTCGCGGCGCTGGCCTTGCCGGACATGCTCTTCGAAGTGGACGCCGTCGCCGTCCGGCCATAGCCTTGACCAGGGGACATGTCAGCGGCGGCACCTGAAGTGCTGATGGGGTGGGGCGGCGGCACAGGCCATCGGTGCGGTCATGAGTGATCTGGACTGGGCCTGGGCCCAGCAGGCGAGTGAACGACGTTCTCGGCAACGGTGCCGGTCTACGCCTATGAATTCCTGGACCGCATGGCACGCCGATTCTCGAGTTTCCGGTGGGTGTCCAGCCGTTGGCCGGACACGCGTCCGAGCTGAAGTACCTGTTTGATCTTCCGTATGACGATCGCCCGTTGACGGCGAGGTCGACCGGGCGAACCTGCATGACTTCGACTTGTGGGACCGGCTCGTGGCGCGGAAATAGACCTGAGGTAGCTGCTCCGCCAGACGAGGCTCGGGTTGGCGGCCCCAGCGTCTCGCCCTCCATGGTCGTTCGCCTGAGGTCATGGCCGCGTTCGTCCGTTCCGGCGGGAGCGCTACAATGAGTCACGTATCGTGAGGTCGTTCAGACTGTGTGGAACCGGTCGGAATGCGGCCTCGGGCGGGCCACCCGAGAATGAGGCGAGCCGAGCACCTGCCAGCGGGCATGACGGACCCCTCTGCGGGTAACTGCTCCTGAGCTCGCCGGTGGCTGGATCCACGTCACCGCGGTTGAGGAACCCACCCGACAGGTGACTCCGATTGCACAACACTGATCTCGCGGTGACGGTATGACAACGCCTGATGACGTCGAGACCGTTCTGGCTCACCTGCACCGCGCGGCCGAAGAAGGGCAACATCTCGGCGCCGTCGCCTCCCTGCGGATCGCCGAGCCGCTCGGTCTCGATGCGCTCACCATCGACCTGATCAACAGCACTGGGACGCTGGAACTGGTGTGGTGCGACCCAGCGGACGGGCCGGGCCACGACCTGGACAATCTGCAATACACCCTCGGTGACGGTCCCACCCTGGAAGCCGTCCAGCAGGGCTACACGGTGTCCGAACCCGATCTCGTCGCCACCGACCAGGCCCGTTGGCCGTTGTTCTTGCCCGCGGCGATGCAATCCGCGGCCCGAGCCGTCATCGCCGCGCCGCTGCGAGCCGACGACGGGACTTTCGGGGCCCTCACCGGTTACCGGGCCACGCCCGGTGCCATGACCGCATCGCAGTCACACGATTTTCATCGCGTCCGCGACGGGCTGCTGCCCTTGCTGATGCGGAGCGCGCCGATCCCGGCCACCGGCGCCTCCGGAGATGGCGACGGCCTCCGCCGCTACCGAGCAGAAGTCCAGCAAGCCGCCGGTGTCCTCGCCACCGCCCTCGCCATCCCGCCCGATCAGGCACTGGCCCGGCTACGCGCACACGCCTTCCGCCACGACCGCTCCCTGACCGACCTGGCTCGCGACGCTCTCACCCGCCGCCTCCGGCTGGACTGACCACGACGCAAGAAACCCCGGGAGCCACTCGCGGCTCCCGGGGTCTCAAGGGTCGGGTTTCATCATTGCCGTCCGGCCGTGAGGCCGGCGTCCTGCAACCGCGGTGTCCGTCCGAGAAGTGGACGACGCGGAGATCGCTTGTTCGTGACCGAGAACCACCTTCCAATCCGATGGGCCTGCGGTACCCGCGCGGCACTACTGCCCAGCCGCGGCGGGCGATCCAATGATGTTCCCGTTCCCTTCTTCCGGTTTCTTTCTTACTGCTATCGCGATTCTGCCGATCACCGGCCGGAACCCTTTCACCGATCGGCTCCAGCACGCGTCATACCGCTGGTCCAGGTGACCGGAGCCTGCCGAAAATCGGCTCCGGTCACCCGACCGTCCTGCACTGACTACTTGCAACTACTGACTACTGCAACTACTGGTACTGCTTTTGCAACTGGTACTTCGTTTACTGCCTACTGCACTGCTTCGCCGGGATCGGCCTTGCTGTTCACGTCTTCACTTCCACGATCCCGGTACTTCACCGGTCACCAGTCGAAACCTGTGCACTGATCGGCTTCGTCCTGCCTGACCGTCTTGTCTCACCTCGCGGGTAGTTCCGTCATCTCCCGCGCCTGCTTGACGTTGTCTCTCTCGGTACAAGAAGAACACTACATGCATCCGACGCCGAATGTCTACCCTGGCGACCATAGATTTTCTCTTGCGCTGATCTTCGAGCACCGTCGTGCGGAAGACCCGCAGGTCAGGGCAGCGGAGTGGCGGACGGAATCACCGGTTCGCGTCGGATCGCGATGACGACGGTGTCGTCGGCGTGCAGCACCACGTCGTGCATCTCGGTGGCCAGCGCACTGGGGATCGTCACTGTGGGTTTCCCGGTGTGGCGGGGAGCGGCGGCCAGTAGCCGGGCTTCGCCTTCCTGATGGTTTTTGCGGCTTTCGGTCAAGCCGTCGGTGTAGAGGAGGAGCAGGTCGCCCGGAGCGAGGGTGCGGCGGACCAGGCTGCCCGTACCGGGGTCCGGGAAGCCGACGCCTCGGCCGACGAGAGCGGGCACCAGGAGTTCGGTGTCGCCCGCGGCGGTGAGGAGGACGGGGCGGGGGTGGCTGCCGTTGGCGATGGTGACGTCGCCGGTGACCGGGTCGAGCCTGGCCAGCAGGACGGTCGCCATCAGATCGGGTTCGATGGTCGCCAGGGTGCGGGCGGCGCGGGCGATCAGGTCGTCGAGGGGATGGCCTTCCAGCGCCAGGGTGCGGATGGCGTGGGTGACGGTCAGTGCGTGCCGGGTCGAGGTGACGCCGTGCCCGACGGCGTCGACGAGGGTGACGTGCAGGTTCCCGTCGGGCAGCACGAACCAGTCGTAGAGATCGCCGCCGGTGGGGGAGTCCGGCTCGCTGGGCGCGTAGTGCACGGCCAGTTCGAAGCCGTCGACGCGCGGCGGTGGCGGGCGCAGCGCGTCTTCGAGTTCGCGGAAGATCACCGCGTGCGCCCGGCGCAGTTGTTCGTCCCGTTCCTCGAGTTCGACGTACATGGCGAGTACGCCGCTGTTCGTCTCCGCCAGCTCGTGTTTGAGTTCGCGCTGCTCTTTGGCGATCACGTCGGCGCGGGCGGCCAGCGCCAGCATCTCCTCCCGCGTGGCCGCCTCGTCGTCGTCCGGCACGGCCACGGCGACATTGCCGGTGCCGAGATACCAGGTCAAGGTCGCGCTGTCCCCGGCATCGGGCAGGAGAGGGAGGGCGTTGCGTCGCCGTTGTCCGACGGACTGCGGCAAGCGCAACGTCACGGCCAGCCGGTTGTCCACTGTGGACGACGAAAGCCGGGTCTGTCCGCCGGTGTCTCCCGCGGCCTCGGCGAGCAGGGTCACGGCGAGGACGAGCCGTGCCCTGTCCTCGGCCGGGACGCCCGCGGCGGCACAGACCTGGCGCAGACGGCGGCGTAACCGGGCCACGTGGGGGTGCGTCATGTCGTGTCACCACCCGGGCCGAACGCGATCACGGTGGCGTCATCGCGGGGATCGCGGTGGTGCTGGGCGAGGTCCGCGGTGAGCAGCGAAGGTTCCGGGAGGGGACCGAGGGGTGCGGGACCGCGCCACCCGGTGCCGATTCCGTCGGTGTGCAGCACGATGACGTGCGGACCGGCCAGGGCGAGGGAGCGCACGTGCGTCGAGGGCAGGCTGAAACCGACCACGCCGGGTGTGCTCAGGAGCGGCTGGCTCCGTCCGGGTGTCAGTACCAGGCCGCTGATGTTGCCGACCCCGCAGAATTCCAGGAGGTCACCGGAGACACGGGCCAAGGCGACCGCGGCACCGCGGGTTTGCCGCAGCCTTCGGTGCATGGCGGTCAGCTGCTCGGACAGCGAACGGCCCGGCCGCTGGCCGAAGACCTCGATCGCGGCTTCCGCGGCGTCGCCGGCTTCGGGGCCGTGGCCGAGCCCGTCCACGATGGCGATCGTGCGGACACCGCGCACCGTCGACAGCGCGAGGGCGTCGCCGCAGCGCTCTTCGCCTTCATGCGGCAAGCGGACGTGGGCGATCCCGGCCGCCGGCCTGCCGGGCGCGAGCACCCTGGCCGCCGCGATGGTGCCGGCTCCGGGTGCCGACCGGATCCGGAACTCGGTGGCGAGCCTGCCGACGGCGCCGAGTCCCGTGCCGAGCGTCTCCGTCGTGGAGTGGCCGTCGATTCGCCAGTAGTCCAGGTTCGCCATGCCCGGTCCGGCGTCGGTGGCGTAGATGTCGATCCCGTGCCCGGCAAGGGATTGCTGGACGAACACGGACCCGTCGCTGGCGTGTTTGTCGATGTTGCCGGCCAGTTCGGAGGCGATGACGGCGGCGCGTTCGGCGAGCACTTCGGGCAGGCCCGCCTTCGCGGCGACCTCGCGGGCCGCCCGTACGGCGGTGTAGACCGCGCTCGCGTGGTCGATGCGGATCAGTGTCGTGCCCTGCGCGACTGTGACGGTCATCGTTTCCAGCGCACGACGGTGACCGTGGTGCCCTTACCGGGGGCGGTGTCGATGGTGAACTCGTCGACGAGCCGCCGGGTGCCGCCGAGGCCGTGCCCGAGACCGGCGCCGGTGGAGAAGCCGTCGGTCATGGCCTGCTCGACGTCGGCGATGCCGGGTCCCTCGTCGCGGACGGACAGGTTCAGGCCCACCCGGCCCCGGCCGTCTCGCACGATGGCGATCGTCATGGTTCCGCCACCGCCGTGGATGTAGGCGTTCCGGACCAGTTCGCTGGCGGCGGTGACGATCTTGGTCTGGTCGACGATCGAGAAGCCGGCCGCGACCGCGTCGGCCCGTACCGCGTGCCGGGCGCTGAGCAGGTCCTCTTCCGCGCGCACGGAGTGTTCGCGCGGTCCCTGGTCGGTGAGTTCGTCAGGAAGCATGAGGCGCCTCTTCGGCGGCCTCGGTGGGCGGGCGCCACCCCAGCAGTTCCATGGCCTGTTCGGCGTTGAGCGCGGTCTGCACCCCGGTGAGCCGCAGGCCGAGTCCGGACAGGGTGATCGCGACGGCGGGGCGCATCCCGGCGACGATCATCCGCGCGCCCAGCACTCGTCCGGTGGCGGCGAGCTCCATCAGTACCCGCGCGACGAAGGAGTCGATGATCTCCAGCCGGGAGATGTCGAGGATGACGCCGCGGATCCCTTCGTCGGAGATCCGGGTGGTGAGTTCGTCGGTGAACCGGAGTGCGGTCGTGTCGTCGAGGTCGCTGAGCAGCCCGCTGATCAGGATGTCCCCGAGTCGCAGGATCGGCAGGCCGGCGCCGGGATTCACCCGGTCACCGCGTGGGTGCGGGGGCCGTCGAGCAGGGTCATCGCGGTGGCCAGCGCGTCGGCCAGCGAGCCGCGGGTCACGATGTGCGAGAGGTCGATGCCGAGCTGGGTGATGGTCTGGGCGATCGACGGGCGGACCCCGCTGATCAGGCATTCGGCGCCCATGAGCCGGACCGCACTGACGGTCTGCAGCAGATGCTGCGCCACCGCCGTGTCCACGGTGGACACGCCGGTGATGTCGATGATCGCCACGCGGGCTTGGTGGGTCTGGATCGCCTCCAGGAGGTTCTGCATCACGACCTGGGTGCGGGCGCTGTCGAGCGTGCCGATCAGGGGTACGGCCAGCACCTGCCGCCACAGCCGCACCACCGGGGTGGACAGCTCCACCATCTGCTGGTGCTGGCGGCGGATGATCTCCTCGCGCCCTTCGACATAGACCGAGAACGTCAGGAGGCCCGCGGCGTCGAGGAGCTGGTTGATCGCCTGTGAGGTGCTGTAGCGCGCGGCGGGGTCGTCGGTGTGCCGTTCGAGCGCCGTCAGCGCGGTGCGCTTGAGTGCGAAGATCGCCTGAGCGGTGGCCGAGGGAGCGGCGCCCGCACGGGCTCGCCGCTCGGACAGTCCTCGCAGGGCGGAGCGGACCGCTTCGTCGCGCTCGACGACCTGACCTGGCGGAAGGTCAGTGCCGAGGGCGCCGTGGAGCGCTCCCAACAGTTCTTTGGCTTCGCGCCGAAGCCCTTCCTCGCCGAGCTGAGCAGGCGAATCGGCCAGCTGCAAGCGGACCCAGTCATCGATCAGCAGGTCCTGGTCCGCCTCGAAGATCCGCGCCAGCAGGTCCCGGGCAGTAACTTCTTCCGTGCCGTGCAACGCGTCCTCCCGGCAGATCACCGTCGCGGCGCGCCGGTGCGTCCGCAACTGTTGTCATATGACAACAGTAACCCTACTGGAGTGATCCCGGCAGTTCAGCCCGGCGTCTGGGATCCGGCCGCCTCCTGGAACGCCAGCAGACCGGTGGCGAGCGCCGCCCTGGCTTCCGGGGACATTTTCACCAGCGCGGCCTGGAGACTTTCGCGGCGCCGGTCACGGAGATTGCGCAGGTAGGTCTTGCCCCGGTCGCTGAGCCTCAGCATGAGCTCGCGGCGGCTGCGGCTGCTGGGCAGCCGTTCGAGGAACCCGACGGCCTCCAGCCGGTCACACAGGCGGCTCACCAGCGGCGGTGTCGAGCCGAGCAGCTCGGCGAGCGCGCGCAGGTTCAGACCGTCGTGGTGGTCGAGCGCGACCACCGCGCGGACCTGGGAGGTCGAGAGCGGGCGAGGAGACGCTTCGCGGGCTCGTTCGAACATGATCTCGAGCAGCTCGGCCGTCTCGGCCACGGCCGCCGCCACCGTTTCGGTGTCAGGCTGCTCGGGGGACCAGTTCACACCGCCACTCTCGCATCCTTATGCTGGGCTGTCAGCTCAGCTCACTGCGACGCGTCCTGCCACAGGTCCGACGGAGCGGCGCCGACACATACCGCGTGCCCAGGTCAGGCACCGGTTCCGGTGAGCAGGAGGCTCCAGAAGTGGACAGATCCCTGGCAGTCGAACGCGTTCTGCGCGGCGTCCAGCCCCACGCGCTGCTCGACGGGCTGCGTTCGGCGTTGCAGGAGCATTTCGGAGCCAGGTCCGTCGACCTGCTGATGGCCGACTACAGCCTCACTGAACTACGCCGGGTGACGTCGCTGCCCTACACCGCGGAGCCGATACCGGTCTCCGGCACGACGGCGGGCAAGGCCTTCACCGCCCAGCAGGCGACGTTCGACACGGACGAGAACGGCGTACGGGCACATCTCCCGGTCACCGTCCGTGGAGATGGCATCGGTGTCCTGGTCGTCACCCTGCCCGAAGAGCCGGAGCCGCCCGTGTGGGCCGAGCTGGGCCGGTTCGCCGAAGCACTCGGCCACGAAGTCTTCGTCGCCGATCGCGACACCGACCTCTACGTCCAGGCACGCCGCTCCTCCCGGCTCACGCTCGCCGCCGAAATGCAGTGGCAGCTGCTGCCCGGCCGTGCCTGTGCCCGCCCCGAGTTCGCCTTGGGAGGCCAGCTCGAACCCGCGTACGCCATCTACGGTGACTGCTTCGACTGGTCGGCTTCCGCGCACAAACTGGCGGTCACGCTGATCAACGGCATGGGGGAGGGCACCAGTGCCGCGTTGCTGACCAACCTCGCGGTCAACGCGCTGCGCAACGCCAGGCGGGCGGGCATCGGCCTCGACGCGCAGGCCGAACTCGCCGATCAGGCCGTCTACGCCCAGTACCGCGGCCAAGAGCACGTCGCCGCCCTCCTGCTGGAATTCGACCTCGCGACCGGCGAGATCAACGCGGTCGACGCCGGTTCGCCCCGCCTGTGGCGGCTGCGGGACGGCGAAGTCGAACGGCTCGTCTTCGACGAACAACTCCCGCTCGGCACGTTCGAAGACACCACCTACACCACCGAACGCCTCCAGGCGTTGCCCGGCGACCGCTTCGTCTTCGTCAGCGACGGCGTGTACAACGTGCCCGGAGCGCACGGGGAACCCTACGGCGATCGAGACCTCGTCCAGGCTGTCGTCGCGACCACGAGCCTTCCCGCTTCCCACGTTCCCGGCGCCGTCCTCGACGAACTGCGCTCCCGCCGCGAGGGCGACCTGGCCGCCGACGACGCCATGATCGTCTGCCTCGACTGGTTCGGCTCGAATCCGAGTGCCGAGCGGGCATCCGACATCGCGACCGCGGTCGCCGGCGACACCGAGAACTGACAGCACATCCGAACGGACGCTTGGCCCGTTCAGCGGGCTTCCGGGTGCTGGTCCGGCGGGTGACCAGGCTGGATGTGGCCGGGCCGGGGGTTCGGGAAACCCGGCTGGGCGGCCATCGGGTAGTTGACCGCCCCTGGGTGCGGCGCGACGCCGGGCTGCCGGGACGGACGGCCGCTCTTGAGGACCGCGATCGCGACCAAGAGCCAGGAGAGCAGCGCGGCGGCGTCGAGCGGGACGCCGACACCCATGAAGATCAAGCGGAGTTCGTCGCCGCTGAGCTGCCCGGACGCGACCCAGGACGACACGTTCGACACCACGAACTGCCAGACGATGCTCGCGGCCGTGGCGACGAGCATGACGACGAAAGCGCCCACCATCAGGCCGGAGACGCCCTTGGCGCGTCGCTTGATCGAGAAGATCAGGCCGAGGACCCCCACCACGAGCAGCAACACCCGGGGAATGGCCTCGATGATCGTGTACGTCAGGTCTGACATGGCTTGCCTTTCACCGCTTTCCGCCGGGATCGAGCCGCCCGGTCCACGCCACGGCGATCCTATGCGGACGACGCCCCGCCGGGGCGCGTTCGGCGGAGATCGTCCGCTTGGCGATCCACAATGGACACCATCACCTCGCGCTGCGCTGCTCGCCGGGGCCGGCGAGCCGGGAGCGGCGCATGCTGTAACCGAAGTAGATGAGCAGACCGAGCGCCATCCAGCCGGCGAAGACGATCCAGGTCGCGCCATCGAGGCTGAGCATCATGTAACCGCAGCACAGCACCCCGAGGATCGGCGTGACGGGGGAGAACGGCACACGGAACGAGCGCGGGGCCTCCGGTTGCCGCCTGCGCAGCAGCAGGACGGCGACGTTCACCAAGCCGAAGGCGAACAGCGTGCCGATGCTGGTGGCGTCGGCCAGTTTCCCGAGCGGGATGAACGCGGCCAGCGCCGCGACGAAGCCGGAGACCACCAGGGTGTTGACCCGGGGGGTGCCGGTCTTGGGATCCACTTTGGACAGAGCGGCGGGGACGAGGCCGTCCCGGGACATCGAGTACAGGATGCGGGTCTGTCCATAGAGGACGGTCAGTACGACACTGGAGATCGCCACGATGGCGCCGACGGCCAGCAGCGCGGCCCACAGCGGGTTGTCGGACACGGCACCGAGCACGTGCGAGAGCGCGGCCTCCTTGCCGTCGAATTCCTGCCACGGCAGCGCGCCGACGGCCGCCACGGCGACCAGGCAGTACAGCACGGTGACGATCGCGAGCGAGAGCAGGATCGCTCTCGGCAGATCCCGTTGGGGGTTCTTCGCCTCCTCGCCCGCCGTGGAGGCCGCGTCGAAACCGATGTAGGAGAAGAACAGTTTCGCCGCGCCGGCGCTCAGCCCGGCCAGGCCGAGCGGCAGGAACGGGGCGAAGTTCGCCGCCCGCACCGCGGAGAACGCGATCGCGCAGAACAGCACCAGCGTGCCGACCTTGACCGCGACCATGATCGCGTTGGCCCGCGCGCTCTCCTTCGCGCCGGACAGCAACAGGAACATGGCGAGCAGGACGACGACGATGGCCGGGACGTTGACGATCCCGCCTGAGCCCGGTGGCTGGCTGAACGCGTCGGGAATGGCGAAACCGAACGCCAGCCGCAGCAACTCGTTGAGGTACTGCCCCCAGCCGACGGCCACCGACGCCACCGAGACGCCGTACTCGAGCACCAGGCACCAACCGCAGACCCAGGCGACCAGTTCACCGAGCGTGGCGTAGGCGTAGGAGTAGGACGATCCGGACACCGGGATCATCCCGGCGAGTTCGGCGTAGGAGAGCGCGGAGAAGAGAGCGGTGATCCCGGCGAGCACGAAGGACAGCACGACCGCGGGCCCCGCCACGGGTACCGCTTCGCCGAGCACGACGAAGATCCCGCTGCCCAGCGTGGCGCCGATGCTGAGCATGGTCAGCTGCCCGAGCCCGAGGGAGCGCTTCAGCGTGCCGTGATCACTGTCGGCGATCAGATCGGCGACCGGTTTCCGCCGCACCGCCGCGGCTCGCAGAGTCATGCCGAGGACCGTATCCGCCGTGCCGGACACGCCGGACAGCAGATCGTTGCCCGGTCACCTCGATTACCGGCGATTCGTCGAATCGTGGCCGCCGCGGGGGCGGCCGAAGTAGCGCAGAACCATCTCGACCAGCGCGGTGACGTCGGCCTCGACCATCGGCGCGCCGGTCATGCCCATCCGGTGCAGCAAGGTTCCGACGACGATGTCGACGAAGAGCAGGACCCGGTCCTCCGATTCGCCGAGCGCGTCCTGGAGCGCGATCCGGTAGGGGTCCTGCAGCCGGGTGGACAGGATCTCGCGCAGGGCCGGATCGTGGACGGCGTCGACGAACACGCCCGCGAACGCCGCGCCCACCCCGGGGTTCCCGATCTTCGCGGCGATCCAGCGGATGCTCGAGGTCAGGTCCTCGTCCCGGCTGACGCCCTTCAGTGGTGCCGGTCCGAAAGCGTCGACGAGGCAATCTGTGATCAACGCCCCTTTCGACGGCCAGCGACGGTAGAGCGTCGTCTTCGCGACCCCCGCCGCCGCGGCGATGCGGTCCATCGTCGCGCCCGCGTAGCCCAGTTCGTGGACCGTGCCCAACGTCGCGGCGAAGACCGCGGCGTCGATGCCCGCGCGTGGCCGGCCGGGCGGCTTGGCGGAGGCGGCCGCTGGAGTCATGGCACCACCATAGCAATTTCGCTACGATCAGTATCGCTACTATCGGTAGCGTAACCAGGCGATGGAGGAGACATGGGCGAACACCTCGGAACGCAACGGCCACCCAGGGGTATCCGGTTGCTGCAGGCGCTGGGGAAGGAACCGGACTGGTCGGCGATGACCGGCGAGGAGCTGGCCACTTTCAGCGAGACGGTGAATCGCAAGCGAGCGTCCCCGCTGGCTCGCGTGATCACCGGGTTCCCGGACCGCGGCGCCGAGATCCGCTGGGAAGAGGTCGCGTTACCCGGCAGGCTGCTCCCGGTCCGGGTGTACCGGCCGTCACCGAAGCACGGCGGTGAGAGCGCCGCCTTGCCGCTCGTGCTGCATGTCCACGGCGGCGGGTTCGTCGGGACGGCGGTGCAGAGCGACTGGGTGAACAGTCACCTCGCCGCCCGGCTGCCGTCGGTCGTCGTCTCGGTCGAGCACCGTCTTCTCCGTCCGGGGACTCCGCTGCTCTCGGCTGTCGACGACGGCTGGGACGTGCTGAACCACGTGGTGCGGCACGCCGCGCGATGGGGGATCGACCCGGAACGGGTCGCGGTCTTCGGCGAGAGCACCGGCGGTGCGATCGCCGCGCTGAACACGTTCCGGGCCAAGGAGTTCGGCCTGCGCCTGCGCGCACAGGTGCTGGTCAACCCCGCGCTCGATGTGACCGACGAGGGATTCGGCCATGCCTCGATGACCCAGTACGCGGACAGCCCGACGCTGAACATGGCGCAGATGCGGCTGCTTCAGCGGTTGGCCGTTCCGCCGGGCAGGGATCCTCGGGCGCTGTCGCCACTGCGGGCCGACGAGCTGAGCGGGCTGCCCCCGGCGTTGCTGGTGGTACCGACCTTCGACCCCCTTGCCGATCACGCCCGCCGGTACGCCGAACGGCTGCTGGAGGCCGGGACGCCCGCGGTGCTCACCGAGCATCCCGGGGCCACCCACGCGTTCCTCAGCATGCCGGGCGTGGTGCCGCAGGCCAAAGCGGCGCGGGCGGAGATCACCGAATTCCTCCGGAGCCGTCTGTGCACGACGGGCCAGGAACCTGACGGCACGTCTGGTCACAACGGGGGCTGACGCGGGGGAACTTGCCGGGCGGCATTCTCGGTCGCCCGCGCCACCCGGGACCGGGCGAATGGCAGGAATGTGTCGGGAGATGTCTTTTCCGATACTGGGACTGGAAGCCGGGCCCGGTCACAGTGATCCCATGGGTGCGACGGAAGCAGACATCGTGCGGACCGCGGCCCGGGTCGAGGGTGAGACGGCGAGCTATCTCACCGTGCGCCAGGACGGCCCGGTGGTGCTGCTGTTGCACGGAACATATTGGAGCCGCGTCTGGCTTCCCGTGCTGGGCAGCCTGGCGAGGGCGGGGCTGCGGCCCATCGCGGTCGACTTCCCCGGGACGGGGCGGTCGGGAGGAGAGTTGGCCTTGGAGACGGCCACGGTCCCGGCCCTGGCGGAGTGGACGACGCGTTTCGTGTCCGTACTCGAGGTTTCCGGGCCGATCGCCGTGGTGGGGCATGACATCGGTGGCGCGGTCGCGCAGCATCTCCTCGCGCGCGAACTGATGCCGATCCCCCGGCTGGCCTTGGTCAACTCGGTCATGTACGACTCGTGGCCGTCGCCTCACGTGGCGCGGCTTCTTCGGGTGGCGGCCACCGGCGAAGAGTTTCTCACCGCTCGCCGCAAGGCTTTGACCACGGATCTGGCCGGAGCCGCCACCGAACAGCGCATCGCCGAATACCTGGATCCGTGGACGGACCCTCGGGTCCGCCGCTCCTGGCTGGCCATGGCGGGTGCGGCCGCGAGCCGCTACACGCTGGATCTCGTTCCCAGGCTGCGCCGATCCGCGACGCCCAAGTTGCTGATCTGGGGCGAGGACGACCGCTTCGAAAAGGTGGAATACGCCGAGAAGTTCGCGCTGGAGATCCCGCGAACCACCCTTGTCCGCATCCCGGGCGCGAGCCACATTCCCACCGAGAACGCCCCGGACCGGATCGGCCGCGCTCTTGCCGATTTCCTCGGGTCTCAGTGCTGATTGCCCCGCTTCCCAAGGAAATCAGCCGACGGTGTCGATCAGCCGGGCTGGGCGCGTGTCCACATCGAACAGTGGTCGAGGGAGAACCCGTTGACGTCGCGGAAAACGGGTTGTGGGCAACGCCTCGTGCCGGCGGACGGGTGTCATGCCGCCGGTTCGGTGAATCCGCGCTAGGCTCACCAGCGATTGTCGATGCGGAGGACCTCCCGCGGACCTGGTGAAAGGCTCTTCATGGCTCAGAAAGTCGTCGTCCAGATCGTGGACGACCTCGACGGCGGGACCGCGACGCAGACGGTTCCTTTCGCGCTCGATGGTGTCACGTACGAGATCGACCTCTCGGACGAAAACGCCGACGCGTTGCGCGAGGAGTTCGCGCGGTACGTCGAAAACGGCAAGCGCGTCGGTGGCCGTCGCGTCAAGGTCGCGGCGGGACAGGCGACCGTGCCCGGCGCCTTCGACGGTGCGAAGAAGCCGACCGACCGCGAGCGCAACCAGCGGGTGCGCGCCTGGGCGGGGGAAAACGGTTACTCGATCGCCGAACGCGGCCGGATCCCGAACGACATCTACGAGGCCTTCGACGCCGCGGAGCAGGAAGCCGCCAAGCCGAAGCCCGTCGATGACGCTCCGGCGCGTAAGCGTGCGCCCAGGAAGAAGAAGACCGCGGTCAGTTAAGTCCCTTCTCCTGTGGTGGCCGCGCGACGCGGCCACCACAGGAGCCTGGAACAACGCCGCTCCGGGCGGCCGCGCACGCGGAAGCGAGCAGAGCGGCCGCGAACAACACGTACGAGGTGAAGAGCCCTCCCGTGCCGGCTGACGAGCTCAAGGTGCCGCCGATCGCGCGTCCCCAGAGCTGCCCGAGGCATTCGGCCGTGATCACGGCGGTGGCCAGTTCCGCGGCGGTGAAGCCGCTCGTTCCCGCGGTGGTCGCCCGGAGGTACAAACCGGGATAAGCGAACCCGACCCCGATTCCGCCCAAGGCCCACGCGACGAGCGCCACGGCGAACGAGCCGCCGACGGCGAGTTCGATCGCCAGCACGGCCGTGGCCAGAGCGGTCAAGCCCAACCCGGCGACGGGGAATTTCCGCGCCGCGGTGAATCGTGTGGCAACCAGGCTCGTCACCGCCCAGCAGAGCGGGGCGGCGGCGAGGACGATCGCCGCCTGCCCGAGACTCACCCCGAACCCACGCGTCAACAGCACGGTGATCAAGCTGTCCGCACCGAAATAGCCGACCGCGAACAACACCATCGCACCGAGGGCGGCGGGAGTCCCGTGCCGCAGACGCGTGGTTCCCGCAGGCAGGATCGCGATCATCCCGGCCACCGTGAGCACCGCACCGAGGGCCGCGAGCGGCCACCATCCCACGCCGAGCACGACACCCGCCGCGCCCAAGGGCACCAGCAGAGTCCTGCCCAGCGGCCGCGGCGGTCCCTCCTCGGCCGGAGCGTCCCGGATGGCACGCACGACCAGCAACCGTCCGAAAAGGACGAAGGGCACCGGCAGCAGCAACGTCCAGCGCCACCCCACGAGATGGTCCAGCGCGAGTGTCGCGGCCGGACCCACCAGTGCCGGCAGGATCCACATCGCCGACGACGCCGCGATCACCCGGACGCGCAGCCGCTCGTCGAGATGCCGGATCGCCGAACTGATCCCGAAAACGGCCAGGAGCCCGCTGGCGAGCCCGGCGGTGAGCTGTCCCAGTGCGAACATCCACGCGACCTGGGCGCAGGCCGCGAGCGCGAGCCCGCCGAGGTAGGCGCACATCCCGGCGGCCAACGTGCCGCGCGGCCCCCATCGCCGCAACACCCGGCTCGCCAACGGAAGCGCGACGAACAACCCCAGTGACGAGCCGGCGATCAGCAACCCGAGATCGCTTTTCGCGGCCAGATCATCGGCGACGATCGGAAGCAGGCTGGAAGCGACGAAGCCCGTCACCGCCGCCGCGAACTCGAGCACGACGACGCCGGTCGCGATGGCCAGCGGCCTCGTTCGCCCCGCGAGGCGGCCTTCGGTCATGTGTAGAGGTCTCGGTCGTACAGGTTGAGTTGCACCCAGACGCCGTCAGGATCCTGAACGCGCAGAGAGTGGCCGAAGCCTTCGTCGACGGGCGGCTCCGGCGCGAATCCGGCTGCCCGCAAGCGTTCCGCCACATCCTCGAGCGGCTCGCCGACTTCGAAGGCCAATTCGCAGCGGCCGACGTCTTCGCCGGACGCGCGATGAATGGCCAGCATGCCGCCTTCCGCGGGCATTTCGATCCAACCGCCGGGGCGCGACGTCGACCCGACGCGCAAGCCGAGCGCCTCGTAGAACCGGGTCATGGCCGCGACGTCCGAGCTGTAGCGGATCGGCATCACTCGCATCATGATCGTTCCTCGCTGGGGGAGTGGCTCTGTCGCAGGTGGTCCTCGAGCACGCGCTCGACGAACGCCGAGAGCGATTCGTCGGCGTCCACGGACGCGTGCTTCACCCGCCTGATGAGGTCGGCCGGCAGATACACGCTGAATTGCCGCTTGGCGACCTGAGTCATGCCAGTATGCTAGCAAATGAGCATGCGGGCATACTAGCCATAGAGACCGTGATCGGCCCGGCTTCACCGTCCGTCGAGTTGCCGGTCGTGCACCCGGCGCCAGACGAGCAGGGAAAGCACCGCGCCGCACAGGCAGAGGAACATGTCCCACTGCGTGTCCCAGACATCTCCTTGGGTGCCGAGGAAATCGTCCGCACCCGACCCGGCGAGCAACGCGCTGAACCATTCCACGAACTCGAAACCGGCGGCGATCGTCAGGCAGACGCAGACGGTCAGGAACCCGGTCCATCCACCGGGTCGCAACGGTGTGCGGCGCAGGAGCACTTCGCGGACGGCGATCGCGGGGACGAAGCCCTGGACGACGTGGGCGAACCGGTCGTAGTTGTTCCGCTGGGTGCCCAGGAGGTGCTGAACCCATTCCCCGGCCGGGGTTTCCGCGTAGGTGTACTGGCCGCCGTAACACAGCACGATCGCGTGCAGTACCAGCAGCCAGCAGAGCAGCCGCGTCAACGGGAACCGGCGGCGCAGCGCCACCACCAGCGGCAGCCCGATCAGTACCCAGACGACTTCCATGAACCAGGTGCCCGGCGACCTGGCTTGGAGCCCGGTCGCGGCGAGCACGACGACCACCACGCCGGCCAGCAGTATTCCTTCGGCCCGGCCGACTCCGCGCACCATGGAAAAACCCTACAGCGACGTGAAGATCGCCGCAGGTTCGTCAGCTCCCCTGGTGGCCGGAACGGAGTTCATCTGGCGGGACGAACCGCCGGTGTTTGCCACGTACCGGGTGCGGCCGGATTCTCCTTATGTGCCAACAAAGTACGCGCTTCAGGCTGATCAGGGTGCTGATCACCTTCCGCGGGCGGACCGGTGGTGGCAAGGACGTCCCCTCGCCGCCACCGGAACCGAGATGAGCCGGTCAGTTCAGCTTGCGGGTGTCGGCGGGCAGGCCGCCGCCTGCGTAGACGTCCTCGGCGAGCTTGGCCAGCGCGGTGAGGGCGACGTTCTGGCTCCACGGACCATAGGAAACCCGGGAGACGCCGAGTTCCCGCGCGGTCGCCAGCGGGATCGAACCGGGGATGCCGATGAGGTTCACCTTGCGCTCGCCCAGCGCCTCGACCAGCCTGCCGACCTGCGTCTCGTCGAGTTTGCCGGGTACGAAGACGTTCGACGCGCCCGCGTCGAGGTAGGCGCGGCCGCGGGTGATCGCCTCGGCCAGCACCTCTTCGGGGTCGCGGTCGCCAGCCTTGAGGAAGGCGTCCGTGCGCGCGTTGAGCACGAAATCGACACCAGCGGACTGAGCGGCGGCGACAGCGGCCTCGACGGCCTTCACGGACTCGTCCAGCGGCTTCATCTGGTCTTCGAGGTTGCAGCCGACCGCGCCGACCTCGATCGCCCTGGCGACCGTGCCGCCCGGGTCGCCGTAGCCTGCTTCCAGGTCGGCGGTGACCGGGAGATCGCCAGCCGTGCGGACGATGAGCGCGACCTCGGCGATCATCTCGTCGCGGGGGATCTTCTCGCCGTCGGGGTAGCCACGCGAGGCGGCGATCCCGTGGCTGGGGGTGGCGAGGGCCTGGGTACCGGGGGTCTCGGCGACGACCTTCGCGGTGATCGCGTCCCAGACGTTGACGACGAGCAGCAGGTCGGGGGCGGCGTGCAGTTCCTGCAGTCGGGTGGCCTTGTCGGCGGTGGAAACCATGCCCCCAATCTAGAGCGCCGGGTCGGGACGGGTCTCACGCCGCCGCGATGAAGCGGTCCGAGCCCGCTCGATCCGGGTTTCCGTCACCGGCCGGTAACGGGAATCACCGGTCAGATCTCAAGACGGAATTCTTGTTACGCCTCGAGCCCGGGCCACGACCTCTAGGAAAGTCATGTTCGAGTGGAGGTCTCGTGGAGCTAACCATCAACGCCGGCGGTGACGAACAAGCGCTGAAAGAGTTCTACAACTGGCTTCGCGACGACGTGGACTTGGTCCGGTCCGCGACGATCAGCACCGCGGCGTCCCGGGGTTCGGAGGAAATGGGGGCCTTCGAGGTCATCTGCATGTCCATCGGCTCCCTGGCCGGCCTGGCCAACCTCGGCATCGCTTGGGGCGCTTTCCTCCGCTCCCGCAAGGAAACTCCGCCGTTCACCATCACTGTGGAGGGTGAGTTGACGGAGGAGCAACATGCCATGTTCGCGAACCTGGACCTCCCGCGGGTCGTGAGTGGCGATCCGGGTTAGTACATGATGGCCCCCTTCCTTGCGCTAGGCGCAGTGAAGGGGGCCTTCATGTACTGGGGCAGGTGTGAAGGTCGAGCCTAAGCTCCACTTCCCAGCCATCGCAACGTTTCCAACGCGACGGCCACGTTCACCGCGTTCTCCGCCAACGGCCGGGGGAGCAGCTCGTCGGCCCGCGCCAGCCGCCGGACGACGGTGTTCCGGTGGGTGTAGAGCCGTTCGGCGGTCCGTGTCGTGTTGCCGAGTTCGCGCACATAGGACCGGACGGTCTCCCGTGTTTCCGCGTCGGCGTGCCGGAGCTCGCCGAGGGTGTCGGCGACGAACTCGCCCGCCTGCGCCGGATCGCCGGTGAGCAGGGCGAGCAGCTGGATGTCCTGATACCGCGCGATCTGCTGCGGTGAGGTGAGCCGGGCGAGCATCCGCTGCGTGGCGGCGGCGTCCAGATGGCTGCGGCGGAAGCCGTCGATGCCGCTGCCGGGCCGTCCCAGCGCCACGCGGACGTCGGGGTGCGGCGCGAGTTCTTCGGCGAGCCGGTCCGCTCGCGGCGGGGTCCGGCCGGGCAGCCAGACCCAGAGGGCGGCGGCGCTGGCGACGACGGTCAGCCGGTGCGAAGCGCCACTGGCCCTCATAAGCGTTTCCGCGGCGGTTTCGAGCTGTTGGGACGACGGCGTGGCCGAGCCGCTCCAGACGATCGCGGCCGTATGGGGCCCGGCGAGCGGGTAACCCAGCTGCGCTTCGGCCCGCGATCGGCTGATGGGCGCGCCTTCCAGCAGCAGGGTGACCGCGGCGCGCCGTTCGGCGTGGGCGCCGCGGGTCAGTTCGGTGCGTTCGGCGGCCATCCGCTCGGACACCGCCGCCACAGTGTCCTCGATGAACGTGGTGATCGACAGCGACGAGACGTCCAGCAGTTCGCGGAGCAGCATAGGGTCGGCGGTGAGATCGAAGCAGATCTCGATCCACCGCCGCCAGGCCACGCCTTGGGCCCGCCGGTAGGCGTCGAGGCCGCCGGAGTCGAAGCCCCGGCGCACCATGTCGCGGGCGCCGTCGAGCACTTCCTGGTTCAGATTGGCGGGGACCCGCCTGCCGGGATGCTGCACGTTGGCGGCCGCCCAGTGCAGGAGGTTCGCCAGATTCGCGCGTTTGGTCCCCTCGGTGAGCACGGGGTCTTCGGCCACCGCGCGCATACTGTCCCCGCCGAGCGCGGCTTCGTGCAGCTCCTCGATCCATTCGGCGCGTGGATGCAGGACGATCTCCGCCCCGCGCCGGAAGAGGTCCCGCGCCTCCGGGGACAGGGTGGGCCATCGCGCTGCGGCACTTTGCACCATGGTTCCATGATGGTGGTGCGGATAGCACTAGCGCAATGCCTCCGTGAACCCGCATCGTGGAGGGAACCGAGACGAGGCTGGAGTACCGCATGACGACGAGCACCCCCGTCGAGCACCTCGACGTGGTCATCATCGGTGCCGGAATTTCCGGGATCGGGGCCGCGCGCTACCTGAAGACCGGGAACCCGGGCAAGAAGTTCGCCATCCTGGAGGCCCGCGGCGCGTCGGGCGGCACCTGGGACCTGTTCCGCTACCCCGGCATCCGGTCGGACTCCGACCTCCACACCTTCGGCTACGAGTTCAAGCCGTGGCGGGACAAGCAGTCCATCGCCGACGCGCCGCGGATCCTTTCCTACCTGCGTGAGACGGTCACCGAGAACGGACTCGAACCCAGCATCCGGTACCACCACAAGGTGGTCTCGGCCGACTGGTCGAGCGACGAGGCCCGCTGGCTGCTCGAAATCGAACGGACCGACACCGGCGAGCGCACCCGGTTGAGCGCGGGCTGGCTGTTCAACGCGGGCGGCTACTACCGCTACGACGAAGGCTTCACCCCGAGCTTCGAAGGCCGGGACCGCTTCCAGGGCACGGTCGTGCATCCGCAGCACTGGCCGGAAGAGCTCGATTACGCCGGCAAGCGCGTCGTCGTGATCGGCAGCGGCGCCACCGCGGTCACCCTGATCCCGGCGATGGCCGGGACCGCGGCGCACGTCACGATGCTGCAGCGCACCCCGACCTACGTGATGCCGGTGCCACGCGAGGACAAGATCGCCAACGGCCTCCGCAAGATCCTCGGCGAGGAGCGGGCCTACGCGCTCACCCGCCGCAAGAACATCCGCAAGGGCCTCGCGGTCTGGCAGTTCTGCCAGAAGTTCCCCAAGCTCGCCCGCTCGCTCATCCGCTACGTCAACAAGAAGCAGCTTCCCGAGGGCTATCCGGTCGACGAGCACTTCAACCCGCCGTACGACCCGTGGGACCAGCGGCTGTGCGCGGTGCCCGGCGGCGACCTGTTCGCCGCCATCCGCAAGGGGCACGCCGACGTGGTCACCGACAGGATCGCCACGTTCACCGAAAAGGGGATCCTGCTGGCATCCGGCCGGGAGCTGGAGGCGGACATCATCGTCACCGCCACCGGGCTGAACCTCCAGGTGTTCGGCGGCGCCTCGTTCAGTGTCGACGGCGAACCGGTCGTGCTCTCGGAAACCGTCGCCTACAAGGGAATGATGCTCTCGGGCGTGCCGAACCTGGCGTTCGCGATCGGCTACACGAACTCGTCGTGGACGCTCAAGATCGGCCTACTGTGCGAGCACTTCTGCCGTCTGCTCGCGCATATGGACGCCCATGGGCACGACGTCTGCCGTCCCGTCCTCGCCGACCCGGACATGCCGACGCGGCCGTTCCTGGACTTCGCCGCCGGGTACGTCCAGCGCGCTCTCGACCAGCTGCCGCGCCAGGGCGACCGTATGCCGTGGCTGACCTCGATGAGCTACCACTCCGACATCAAACTGCTGCGCGCGGACGACATCACCGATCCCGAGCTGCACTTCTCCCGCGCCGAGGTCCGGGAACCGGTGGGCTCATGACCGACGAGTTCGCCGACCTTCCCGGCGGCCCGCGGATCTGCTACCGCCAGGACGGGCCCGCCGACGGCACCCCGCTGGTGCTCATCGCCGGTCTCGGCCTCGACCTCACGTCCTGGCCGCGGCGGATGATCGACGGATTCACCGGCCAGGGATTCCGCGTCGTCCGGTTCGACAACCGGGACGCGGGCTGCTCCGATCGCATCAAGGCGCCGAATCCGGGCAAACTCCGGCAACTGCTGGCCAAACCCCTCCCGGGTGCCTACGACCTGGGCGACATGGCCGCCGACACCGTCGGTCTGCTGGACCATCTGGGCATCGAGAGCGCGCACCTGGTCGGTATGTCGATGGGCGGCATGATCGCGCAGACCGTCGCCGCCAGGAACCCCGGCCGCGTCCTGTCGCTGACGTCGATCTTCTCCACCACCGGGCACCGCAAGGTCGGGCAGCCGGCGCGGTCGACGTTGCTGCGCATGGCGAGACGGCCCGCGCGGACGGTCGAGGAATCGGTGGTCGGGCATCTGGCGATGATGGGCCACCTCGGCTCGGCCTCGTTCCCGCTGGACAAGGACGTCGAAACGGCCTGGGCCACCGGCCTGTGGGAGCGGGCGGGCGGGCGGCGGGCCCGCAGCGGCATCGCCCGCCAGATCGGCGCGATCCAGGCCAGCGGCGACCGCACCGCCGAACTCGGCCGCATCACCTGCCCGACGATCGTCGTCCACGGTGACGGCGACCGCATGGTCCACCACAGCGGCGGGCGCGCGACCGCCAAGGCCGTGAAGGGCGCTCGTTACGTGGAAATCCCCGGGATGGGCCACCACATCGCCCCGGACCTGGTCGATCGGCTCGTCGAGCTCACCACCGGCCTGGCCTCGAACCCGACAGGAGAAGTCCGATGAACGCCGTTCGTGGCAAGGTCGCCGTCGTCACCGGCGCGGGCTCCGGAATCGGACGGCAGCTGGCGCTGGAACTGGCGAGGCGTGGTGCCCGGCTCGCCGTGTCCGATGTGGACGAAACCGGTCTCGCCGAGACGGTCGCCGAAATCAAGGCCCTTGGTGCGGAAGCAGAAGGCACCACGCTCGACGTCGGCGACCGGGCGGCCTTCGTGGCGTACGCGGCCGCGGTCGCCGGGCGATTCGGTGTGGTGCACCAGGTCTACAACAACGCCGGAATCGCGGGCGGTGGTCAGACGATCCTCGAAACCGACTGGGAGAGCTACGACCGCACGCTGGCCGTCAACCTCTTCGGCGTCATCAACGGCACCAAGGCCTTCCTGCCGCACCTGATCGACTCCGGTGACGGACACGTCGTCAATGTCTCCAGCCTCAACGGTTTCATGGCCCAGCCGACGCTCACCGCGTACTGCGCCAGCAAGTTCGGCGTTCGCGGCTTCACCGAGGCGCTGCGCACCGAGATGATCCGCGACCGGCATCCCGTGCACGTGACGGTGGTGCACCCGGGCGGGGTCAAGACCGGCATCGCCTCGTCGGCGCTGAAGGAAGCCCAAGCCCGCGGCATCGAGCCCACCGCCGAGCAACTGGAGCGTGTCCGGCTGTACAACGAAAAGCTGCTGAAGATGCCGGCCGAACGGGCCGCCCGCATCATCGTCGACGGCGTCGAAGCGGGGAAACCGCGGGTGCTCGTTGGCAACGACGCCAAACTCGTCGACAGGCTCGTCCGGCTGTTCCCGCGCCATTACCCGAAGCTGATCGTCGACTTCGAACGGCGGCGCTTCGCCCGCTCGTGATCAAGGCCGGGAGGCGTCGATGCCCTGGTGCCCGAACAATCCGAGCAGCCAGGTGTAGCGGACGGCCTCCCGTGCCTGACCGTAGGCGTCTTCGGTGGCGTTCCAGATGGCCTGCGTGATCAGCTCGATCGTCGCGGCGACGACCGTCCGCGCGGTGAACGGCGGCGGTGCGGGTAACGCGGGATCGGTGGCACACAGCCATTTCGCCGTCCGGTCGAAGACGGCTTCCCCCGCGCGCAAGGTGGTTTCACGCGCTTCCAGCCCGGCGTCGCCCAGCGCGTAGATCTCCAGCAGGACCGCGCGGACGGCCGTCGGGCGGCGGTGCACGTAGTCGACGAGGAAATCGCAGCAGGCGGTGACCGCGTCCAAGGGGGTAGCGGCTTCGGCAGCCACGGCGACACCCTGCGCGATGAATTCGGCGGTGGTCTGGCGGTAGGCGGTGAGGAACGCGTCCTGCTTGTCGGTGAACTGCTCGTAGAACGACGTTCGCGACACTCCCGCGGTGGCGGTGAGGTGGCCGATGGTGGTGGCGACATAGCCGCGGGTTCCGGTGTTCTCCAGGACCGCGTCGATCAGCCGGGCGCGCTGGGTGCCCGCGACCTCGTCGCGGCTGAGGTTGTGCGGCCCCTTCGGCAGCTTGCGGCGTGCCGGAAGGGCGGCGGGTTCTCGCTCGGTCACCCGCAGCACGGTACCGGTCCGTGAAGGCCTCCTTCCCTACCCTGAGAGTAGGAAAGGAGGCCTTCACGGACATCCGTGCGCGCGGTCAGCCGACCGGCACCTCCGGCGCGAGGGAGTTGCCGGGCGCGATCTTCCCGCAGGAGGACGGCGCCGCTTTGCCCGCGAACCGGTCGTTGAGCCAGCCGATCGCCAGCGGCGCCCAGACGACGGCCGCCCCGACGTGGCTCAGCGTGTTGTACTGGTCGTACTTGACCGATTTGTTGCCGGTTTCGCAGTACTGCCGGGCGAGCGCGCGCACGTCACCCGCCACCATCACCCCGTCACCGGTCCCGATACCCGGCGGATTGCCGAAAGTGCCTTCCAGGACGCCGTTGTTGCCCTGCGCGATGAAGGCGGGGACGGTGGGCGTCGGCGCCGAACCGAGGTTGACCTTGTTCACGGCCTCGACGTACGGCAGCACCGTGTTCGGGTTGACGTATTCGGGTTTGACGAACTTTTCCCACGTCAGCCCGGGATAGCGGCCGATCGCGTCGACGATCGACGCCTTCTCCATGTCCTTGAGCACCTGGAGACCGTAGGAGTTCGCGTACGGCTTGAGATCGAGTTCGAACGACCGGGCGATGCCGATGAGCGCCATCGGGATTACGCCGGTCCACGCGACACTTCCGTTGACGTACTTGAGATTGTGCGAGGGTTTGACGAGCACCCCACCTTCGGTGAAGCCGACGAGATTCTTGTTGACCTCGGGTGCGTAACCGGGCGCGAGGGCCGCCGCCCACCCGGTCGCGATGGCGCCTCCCGAATACCCGAGGAGACCGAAGCGCGTCTTGCCGTTCATTCCCGTTTCCGGGGCGCGGGTGGCGGCGCGGATGGAATCCAGCGTGTTGGTGCCGTATTCCGGCCCGGCCGCGAAGTTCGCGTCCTGTCCTTCGGTGTCGGGAATGACGACGTTGTAGCCCTGCAACAGGGAAGGTGCGATGAGAAGCGACTCCGCGTTCGCGATCAGGCCACCGAGCGAGACGTCACCGGCGATCGCCCGCGACGGCCCGTGCTCGGGATTGAGTGAGTCGTAGAACGACTGGTACGAAACGGCTTTGGTGCTGTCTCCGGTGAGGCTGCGGATCACCGAAGTGACATTGGCGGACGGTTTCCCCAGCGCGTCGGTGGTCCGGTAGAGCAGCTGGGTCACCTTGAGCGGCGTGGAAATGCCGATGACGTGGTAATTCAGCGTCCGGGTCTTCAGCACGGTGCCGGGACTGTACGACGACAACGGTTTGCTGCCGTCATAGCGGTAGAAGGAATCGGTTCCGGGAGCGGCGGTGGCGGCGGGCGCGGCGATGAAAGCGAGGACGAGCGCGATCGCGACGGCCAGCAGGGGTGCGGGCTTTTGGATCATGACTCCCCTTTGAATCATGAAGTGGATCACAGTGGGATGATCCGGAACCTACCAGCCGGTAACTCATGATGTACAGATGCGTACACGATTTATCGACGCAATTTTGACACGGTTTCTTCGTGCGACGTTCCGGTTTGGACAGAGCCCGGCTCCGGCAGGGTCCGCGTTGTGATCCAGCACAAAGCCGGCAAGGCGATCAGTGGCAGCAAGGCCGTTTGAAGGGACGTGTGATCGGCGATCGTGCCGATGACCGGACTCGCGAGGCCGCCGATGCTGACCGTCAGGCCGAGGGTGACGCCGCTGGCGGTGCCGACCCGGGTGGGCAGGTAGTCCTGCGACAGCGTGATCTGCAGGGAGAAGGGGACGTACAGGCCCACCGCGGCCAGCAGGACGAACAGGAAGAAGCCTGGGCCGGGCACGAACACGACCCCGGCCACCGCGACGACCGTGCCCAGATACGACCAACGCACGAGGATGACCCGCCCCCACCGCTCCGCCAGCCTGCTGCCCAGCAGGGTGCCCGCCGCCCCGCCGAGAAAAAGCAGGAGCAGCGCGGCGCTGCCCGTCGTCGTTCCGCCGCCGGTCCGCTCTTGGGCGTAAAGCGAGACGAAGGTGCTCAGCCCGATGAAGACGATCGAGCGGAAGACGACGGCCAGCGACAGCTTCCCGAACGACTTCCAGTCGTCGGATCCCGCCGGCTCGCTGTCATCGCGACCTCCTGCCAAGGAGGGCTTGGCGAGTGCGCGCAGCACGGGCAGGCAGAGCACAGCGCCGGCCAGGGCCGGGACGACGAGCAGGGGAGAGGCCCGCAGCCCGCCGATCGCCATGACCGCCGCGACGAGGACGGGGGCGGCCGCGAACCCGATGTTCCCGCCGAGCGAGAACCAGCCCATCGCGGTATGGCCGCCGCCGCTAGCGCTCCTCGCGGCCCTGGCCGCTTCGGGATGGTAGGCCGCCACGCCGATTCCGGACACCGCGACGAAAATCAACGTCAGCGCGTAAGAATCGACGAACCCGCCGAATCCGATGCCGACCCCGCCCAGGATCGTGCTCGACGGCAGCAGCCACGGCATCGCCCATCGGTCGGTCAGCGCCCCGAACAACGGTTGCGCCACCGAAGACAACAGCGACGCGGCCAGCACGATGCCCGAAACCGCGGCGTATCCGTAGGCACGCTCGGCGGCGAAGAACGGCACCAGCGCGGCCACCGAACCTTGGTACACGTCGACGCAGGCATGCCCGGCCGACAGGAGGATGATCGTTCTGTGCTTCGGCATGCGGCCATGCTCGCCGCGGGTGGTCGTGTCGCGCTTCCGATAAAATGACAAACAATGACGGAAATCCGCCACTTGCCCGCGGCACCGACGCAGGTCCGGTCCCTGGCCTCCGGCGCGACGATCGACGCGCATCGCCACGACGAGCACCAGGTCGTCTATGCCGCCCGTGGGGTACTGGCCGTCACCACCGACAGAGGCTCCTGGGTCGCTCCGGCCACAAGGGCCATCTGGGTGCCCGCCGGAACCGTGCACGCTCATCAGGCGCACGGAGACCTCGAACTCCACCTCGTCGGCCTGCCCGCCGCCGAGAACCCGTTGCGGCTGACCGAACCGGGCGTGCTGGCCGTCGGCCCGCTCCTGCGCGAGCTGATCCGCGCCTACACCGGCCCGCCGCGCGCGGACACCCCGGAACGGCGCCGGCTGCGCGCTGTCCTGCTCGATCGGCTTCGCGCCTCACCACAGCAACCTCTGCACCTGCCGACGCCCGGTGACCCGCGGTTGCGCGCGCTGTGCGAGATCCTGAGTGCCGACCCGGCCGACAACCGGACGCTGGCCGCCCTCGGTGCCCGGGTCGGGGCCAGCGATCGCACTCTCGCCCGGCTCTTCAAGGCCGACCTCGGCATGACGTTCCCGCAATGGCGAACCCAGCTGCGGCTTTACCGCGCGCTGGTCCTCCTTGCCGACAACACCCCGGTGACCGCGGTGGCGCATGCCTGCGGCTGGGCGTCCACCAGCGCGTTCATCGACGTTTTCCGCCGGGCCTTCGGGCATACGCCGGGGACGCATTACGACCGGTGAACGAAGAACGGGGCCGGTCCACGTGGGCCGGCCCCGTTCTTCGTGGGTACTTTCTTACGCCTCGCTGCGGCGACGACGCACCAGCAGCACCATCAGCACACCCGCGCCGAGGAGCGCGCCGCCGATGGTCAGCGGCAGGGCCGCGGAAGCGCCGGTGTTCGCCAGCTCGTTGCCGCCACCCGACTCGGCGCCACCGGGGGTGGTGGGGGCCGGGGTGTCGGTGACGGGCGCGCCGCCCTGCTTCCAGCTCGCGGTGGCGTTCGCGACGACCGAGGTCTTCTCGGACTCCGCGACGATCAGCGACTGGGCGGGGACCTTGGCGTAGTTCTCGCCCACGAACAGGCGGCCGGTGTCGAGGTGACCGCTGACCTTCAACGCGAACGAACCGGAGCCGTCCTTGGCGTCCTTGGGAACGTCGACGAAGATCTTGGTGCCGTCCTTGATGGCGCCGGCCTTGATCTCCTTGCCGTCGGCGTCGGTGACCTTGACGCCTTCGGGCAGCTTGCTCGTCAGCGCGGTGATGTCACCGGTGGTGGCGACGCTGAACGGGCCGATCCGGGTGCCGGTCGCGCCCGAGGCCTTGGCCGGGCCGATGTCCAGGGTCGGCTTCGGCTGCTGTCCGATACCGACGTTGTCCTTGCCGGTGAGGTAGTCGTAGAGGGCCAGCACGTCGGCGGACTCTTCGGCGCTCTCGTAGGGCAGCGGCTTCTTGCGGTCGAGGTTCTTGCCGTCACTGAAGTGCCAGACCGCGGCCTGCGTCGCGGTGACGGCCTCCTCGACGGACAGGCCGTCGGTTAGCTTGACGTCCTTCTTGCCCAGTACGCCCTCGAGCGACTTCACGGCGACCGCCGGGTAGCCGTGGTGCAGGACCCAGTTGATCTTCTCGTTGTTCTTGTTGAACGGCGAGGCGGCGTCCGGGTACTTGTTCCAGGGACGTTCGATCATGTCCTGGTCGGTGCGCATGCCGACCTCGACCTGGACGCAGTACATCTTGAGCTTGCTGCCGTCGGAGAGCTTCAGCCCGAACAGCTTCGCGACGTAGTGCTGCCCGCTGTCGAAGTTGACGCTGAAACCCTCGGTGCCCGAGCCTTCGACGACCCGGCCACGCGCCGCGCCGTCGTCGGCGAGGGCGGCCGGAGCGGCCATCGTCAGCGCGACGGCCGCGGAAGCCACCGCGATCCCGCCGCGAACCAGAACTGACCTGCCGTGCATGTGTCTCCCATCCGAATACGGACCACGAAATGCCAGTGCCGTGTGCGACCACAGGCCCCGACCGCAACGGCTCGCCCGAACAGGGGATGAGTAATCCCATCGAGCGAGAGCGGAGCATACAGAGGTCACACAAGCGGCTACTCCTGGGCATGGACTATGTCCGAATTGCCCCGAAAGAAGGATGAACGCCACGGAAACGATCTTGGGCGAGTAGATGACGCGGTGTCACTGCGGTCTGAGCCCACCTGCGCCCTGCGCTCGGTCGTCCCGAACCCCACGACGCGGGCATTCAGGCGGAGTCGCCCAGTGTAAAAAAAGAATCAATCGGCATGTCCTGAAGCGCTTCTTGAAAAGGTTCCAGTATCGTCCCTTTTCCGGTCGATATCCGGCTCGCCGCAGGCCGCGGATTGCGGGATTGGCGACTGCGGAAGCGTGAGCGGGGTCGAAGTGCGCGAGATCACAGTACGTAGTGATGCCACTCGTCCCTCCTGCGTTCAGCGGTATCTATGCCTTCCGAATCGCGCAATAGCCTTGCTTCTTTCGGGTGGATGTACCGGGTTCGCCGGGGAAGGTCCTGCTCGGCGAGGTAGACAGGGAGATTCGGGGATTTGTCGGGAGTTCTCGGATGAGACGTGGCGGTACGGCACGATGTGGGTCCGTGTCCGGATGTTGTGCGGACAAAAGAATACGGCCGTGTAGGGGGATCACGAGCATGCGTTCTTCAGTGCGGGCGCCATCCGGGGGAACGCTGTTCCGGCCATCACTGAACGCGGTATTAATCCGAAAGGAATGGCGGCCGCGCAAATCGGTTTCGGCAGGCGACCGTTCGGGGTGCGGCCATGCGGGATGACATCGGCACGGTTTCACCGCAAATCGCCCTGCGCTCGTCTTCGCGGCCTCCCGTTCCCCGGCAGTTGCCTCCGGTGCCCGCGCATTTCACCAGCCGGATCGCCGAACTCGAGGCGCTCGACTCCGCCGCCGCCCGCCAGGAGGGTGACCCGGTCGACCGGTCACCCGCGGTGACCGTCGTGGTCGGCCCCGGCGGAGTCGGCAAGACCGCGCTCGCCGTCACCTGGGCGGTCCGGAACGCCGAACGTTTCCCGGCGGGCCAGTTGTACGCGGATTTGCGGGGGTTCTCGCCGGAGACGGCGGTCCCGCCGCAGGACGCCCTTGGCGCGTTCCTGCGCGCGCTCGGTGTCCCACCGGAAGGGGTACCGGTCGATCTGGCCGAGCAGGCCGCGCTGTTCCGGACCATCACGGCGGGCCTGCGGCTGCTGCTGGTAGTGGACAACGCGATCTCCACCGCCCAGGTGCGGCCGCTGATCCCGGCCTCGTCGGGTTGTGTCGTGGTGGTCACCAGCAGGTTGAGACTGGACGGCCTGCATGCGGAGGGCGCGCGGTTCGTCGACATGGCGCCCCTGCCGCAGGAGCACGCCGTCGAGCTACTGGAGCGCTCGGTGGGGAAGTCGAGGGTGGCCGCCGAACTGGCCGATGTGACGGCGCTGGCGATCCTGTGCGGCCGGCTGCCGATCGCCCTCCGGGTCGCGGGCGCGAGATTGGCGTCGCGGCCGAAGTGGCCGGTGGCCCGGATGGTGGCGGAGCTTCGCGACGAACGAGTGCGGTTGACGAAGCTCTCGCCAGTGGGCGAGGCGTCGTTGACGGCGACCTTCGACTCGTCATACGCCGCCCTGCCGCCGCACGCGGCCCGGATCTATCGCCTGATCAGCGAACATCCGGGCCAGGCCGTCGAAGTGGGGGTCGCGGCCGCGGCGGTCCGGGTCCCCGAAGACGAGGCCGCGGACGGGCTGCAGACGCTGGCGGACGCGAGCCTTCTCGAAGAGGTCGGCGAGGACAGTTACCGCTTCCACGATCTGGTGCGGTTGCACGCCAAGTCGATACCCGACGACGAACGCTTCGACGTCGTCCCCCGGATCGCGGACTGGTATCTGCACCGGATGACCCGGGCGAACCTGGTGGTGATCCCGATGAGATGGCGGGTCAGCCCTGTGCGGGCCCGGTACGAGGGTGGGCCGCCACTGTTCGATACGGGCGCCGAAGCCCTGCGCTGGCTGGACGAACGGCTGCCGGACATCATCGAGGTGCTCGAAGAGACGTTCGCGCTCGGGAACGACGAACTCACCTGGCAACTGTGTGAAGCGCTCTGGGAACTCTTCATGTACCGCAAGCACTATCAGAGGTGGATCCGGACGCACGAGATCGGCATCGCCGCGGCACAGCGGTGCTCTCACGCGGTGGCCGAAGCGCGGCTGCGCTGCCAGCTGGCCCGCGCCTATCTGGATCTGGGACGGTTCGAAGCCGCCGAACACGAATGCTCGAAAGCGGCGGAACTGGCACGAGGAGCGGGAAGCCGGCACAACGAGTCCGTGGCACTGGACCAGCTGGGCATGGCGGCCCAAGGGCGCGGCGACTTTGAGCGGGCGGTCGAGTTCTTCAGCGAAAGCCTGGTGATCGAAGGGGAACTCGGCATCGACCGTGGCGTGGCACTGCGACATCGCCGGATCGGTGAGGCCTTGCTCCAAGCGGGCCGGACCGCTGACGCCGTACGGCATTTGCGCCTCGCGCAAGAGATGTTCATCGAGATGGGTGAGGTGCAGGCCGAGGCCCGCGTCTGCGTGACACTGGCGCTGATCGGGGCGCGCGCCGGCGAGATCACCGCGGCGAAGCGCGAGCTGGAGCGCGCCGCCGCGGTGTTCGCCGAGTCAGGTTCACCCGTGTATCAGGCCGAGGTGCAGGTCGCCTTCGCCGAGGTCGCCGAGTTCGAAGGTGATTTCGACGCCGTCCGCGTCCGGCTGACCCAAGCGCTCGAGCTGTGCCGTCCGATCGGCGGGCCGCTGGTGGAAAGGGTCCGGGCTCGGCTGGAGGCCTTGCCCGCCCGACCTGATCGACCTCAGCCGCCGGAGACGGCGCCGGCCCAGCAACCATAGGTACGCGCCCGCGCCCGCCAGTGCGGCGGACTCGCAAGGGATGATGGCCAGGTCCCCCGTGCGGTCGCCTAGAAGGCAGTGCCCGGGTGGACACGGGACGGCGACGATCGTGAGACCGGGCAGCCGGTCGAACGCGCTCGCGATCACGGCGCGGGCGTCCGCGGCACGCCGCGGCCGGGAGTGGACCAGTACGTCGGCGAGAGAAGCGGGGATGCCGTCACCGACCGTGGAGAGGAGGAACGAGCTTCCTCCGGCGTCGATGTGGTGGATCCCGGGGTGCGGCGAGGAAGTGACGCGCAGTCGCGCCGCCGGGATCAACACGGCAGCACCTCCGCCATCGGCACCGGCGACACCGGGATCTTCCTGACGGGTTCGGTCAAGCCGAGGAGCCGGTACATCTCGGTGCGCAGGATCGCGGCGGCGCCGCCCGGACGCGAGGACAGGAGAGCCCGGACCCGCGTGGCGACGTCCGCCGCGTCCGTGTCGAACAGTTGGGGGACAAGAGGTCTGCTCGGATCCCAGCGCGGCGCGTGGTCGGCGATGACCGCGCTGGGCGTACCGGGCAACAGCGGCTGCGTGCCGTCCACGGCCAGGAGTACCGGTTTGCCGATGCCGGACGCGTAGCCGGTCACGGAGCCGTAGTCGCCGATGACGTGGTCGGCGGCGATCAAGGCAGCCCGCCAGCTTCCTTCTGGGCGAAGTAGGGTGAGCCCGGCCCGCAGGCTGTCGGCCAGCCACGAGCGAATCTGCCAACGGCTGTGGTGTGACCAGATCTGCGGGTGAAGGACACCGATGACCTGAAACCGGTCGGACGGGAGTTCGCCGAGAACTCGCTCGAACAGATCGGGGTGACGACCGTAGGCCGAGCGATCGGACCAGGTCGAGGTCACCATCACCAGGCGCCGGTCGCCGGGAACACCCAGTCCTCGCCGGTAGTGATCACGAAAGGGGAGGCTGACGGCGAGGCGATCCAGGGCGATGTCACCCGCGATGACCGCGGCGGGGACCGCCTGAGGGCAGGCCTCGGCGAGGACGTCCATCTCGCGGTCGTGAACGAGCACGATCGAGTCGGCGCGCACTCGGCCTTCCCGCATCAGCTGCCCGGCGCCGAGCCCGACCTGGGGACTCCAACCGTGGCCGGTGTCCGGCGGCCGCCACGGCCGGTACTGCGCGAAACCCCCGCCGTGCGGGATCAACAGCACCGGCCCGGTGACCTCGTCGATGCCACGCTGGCTGGCGGCCAGGACGAGGTCGTACTCGCCGCGCCGGGCCTGGGCCCATGGCAGGACGACGCCGCCTTGGGCGGCCACGAAATCGTCCGTCGCGCGCCAGGATTCCCATGGCTCCGGGATCGTGAAGATCACCTGGAGACGGTGGTCCGCCTCCAGGAGCGGGAGCAGATCGAGGAGCCGGTTTCCGGCGACGATGTACGGGATCATCACCAGTACGGATTTGACGCCCTTGCGGGTCGCCCAGTGCTGATCGCGGCTTCCCGCCGGACTACGGACCCAAGATAACTCGGTCATGACATTTCCCCTCGCCGGAACTTCGGTATCCGTAGCCAGCATGGGAGTGCACGTGAAGAAAACGACTTCGGCCGGTTGTCAGCTGATTGACAATTGATCAACGGTGATCGCCGATGTTTGACAATTACGTCGATGACCTGGCCATATGTGCCGCTGAGTGGAAAAATGATCCATCGGGACAGGGGTGGCGAACCCGGTTCGCCATGGGGAAGGGGAGTACTCGTGGAAATCGCCTTCGGAATTCTCGGGCAAACGGCCATGCTTATGCACGGGAATGTGGACGTGAACTGGGCGGGTCCCCGGCCGAGGCAGGTGCTGACCGCGCTTCTGACCGCGCCGAACCGGCGGATGCCGCTGGACGTCGTCGTGGACTGGGTGTGGGAGGAGCACGAAAACCCGCCGCGGAACGCGCACTCCACGTTGCACCAGTGCGCGACCAAGCTCCGCCAGGCGTTCCACGAAAGATCCGTACCCGCCAAGGTGAGTGTGGGAAAAGGGGGCTGTCTGCTGGAGACCGACCCGGAGCTGATCGACCACTTCGGATTCCTGGCTACCATGGACAAGGCGCGCCGGTTCCGCGAACTCGGACAGCACGAACGCGCGTTGATCGAAGCGTTGTCGGCCGTCCGGTTGTGGCGTGACGACGCTTTGGCCGATCTGCGGACCGAGCGTGCCGACGGGTGGCGCATCCGATGGATCCGCAACGAGTGGATTCCGGCCAACGCGTTCGTCGTCGGGGAACAAATCGAGACCGGGCAAGCCGACGCCGCGGTGCGGAAACTGGCGGAACTGGAACAGGCGCATCCGGGGGAGCTGAGATTCGCGAAATTGAAGATTCGTGCGCTGGCCGAAGCCGATCAGCCCGCCGAAGCCGCCGACTTCTTCCGTGCGACGTATGCTCGATACCGGGAAGCGGGGGAGACGAGAGCGGCGGAACAACTGCGGGCCGTCAATGAGGAAGTGCTCATCCGGCCGGACCGGATGATTCCGCGACGAAAGCCTGCCGCACCTGATTCCGACGAGCACGTGATCCGGCATCTGCCGCCCGATATTGACGACGTCGCGGGAAGGGCCGAGCTGCTCGCCCTGCTCGACGCCTGCACGACCGATACGGCGGGGGCGCCGCGGCGTGCCGTCGTGGTGGTGAACGGAGGGCCCGGAGTCGGGAAGACGACGCTGGCCGCGAAGTGGGCCCATCGCGCCGAACGACGCTATCGGCACGGCGCGGTCATGCTGGATCTTCGGGGGGACAGCCAGGCCGCGCGCGCCGACGCGGGCGAAATAGTCGACACCCTCTTGTCCTTGTTCGACTTCCCGGTGGACCAAGTGGTCAACCCGATCGCGCGCGCGGCGAAATTGAGCGCGTTGCTCGCCCGGCGCTCGATGCTCGTCATCCTCGACAATGTGCGCAGCACCGACCAGGTCGCGCCGCTGCTGGGGGTCCTGTCCTCGTGCACCGTGCTGATCGTTTCCCGATGGCGGTTGAAGTCCTTGTCGGCGAAGCTGACCCCGCCGGTGATCGAGGTCGGCCCTCTCGAAGACCGCTACTCCTCCTCGCTGCTGACCCAGCGGATCGGCCCCCGCGCGCGCGACGACGCGGAGGGCGTCGAAGAACTGGTGCGGCTGTGCCGGGGCAACCCGTTGGCACTGACCCTGGTGGCCGAACGCGCCAGCTCGCGAGCGGGCACCCGGATCGGGACCTTGGCGGGTCAGTTGCGCGCGGCCGACATGCTGCTGGACCTCGGTGACGAGGGAGACTGGCCGGGTACGAGCCTGCGCTCCGCCTTCACCCTCTCCTATCAGGCGTTGCGGCCGGCCGAGCGGCGGGTGTTCGCCCTGCTCGGTCTGCATCCGGGCACCGAGATGACCGGCGACGCGATCGCCGCGGCCGACGGGCGCCCGGTGGGGGAGGTTCGACGGTCGCTCGACATCCTGGTCGCCGCACATCTCGTCGAGCATCCCGCGGATCTCGATCGTTATCGCATACACGATCTCTTGCATTTGTACGCCACGTCCCTGGCCAGGCAACTGTCCGATGTGGACACCGCTCGGCGGCGGATGTTCGAGTTCTACCTGCGCATGGTCATCGACGCGTATCGACTGCAGTATCCGCACAAAGGACTGCTGGAGTTGCCTCCGATGTTGCCGACAGCGTGGACGCCCGGGTTGCGTACCGTCGCCGAAGCGCGGCAATGGGTGTTGAGGGAAAGAAATACCCTCATGTCGATCATCGCCGCCTCGGAAGGCATTTTGAACCCCATCGCGTGCGCCATTCCCGCGATGACCGCGGAATTCTTCCTGCTGCAGGGCCGGTTCCCTGACGCGGTCGAGGGATTGACCATCGCCGTCCGCGCGGCGACGGCGCAAGGCGACGTGGGTTCACTGGCTTCCTGCCTCAACGATCTGGCCGTCGTGCACATGCTCATCGGCGCTGACGACGCGGCCGAGCGGTGCCTGCTGCGAGCACTCGAACTGGTCGACGCCCACGGGATCGCGATCGGTGGTGTCACCGTCAGGCTGAATCTGGCCCGCGTGCATCTCCATGCCGGTCGCGCCGCCGAAGCGGCCGCGATGTACCGGAAGACCTTGCCGTCCGTCCGTGAACTGGGCATGCCGATGGTGTGCGCCAGCGCGGAACACCGGTTGGCCGACGCGCTGGTCGAGATGGGCGGCCACGACGAGGAGGCGCTCGGTCTGTATCGGCAGGCCTTGCGGCGCCGGCGCGCGGTCGGCGACGCCACCGAGCTGCTGTGGACCCACATCGCACTCGGGGAGCTCTTGGTCCGGCTCGGCCGACTAGCCGAAGCCTCGGCGGAATGTGATGCCGGATCGGCGCTGGTCGAGGCCAGTCAAGATCTTCCGACGGTCATGAAGCTCAACACGGTGCTCGCGCAGCTGCGGCATGCCGAGGGTGATGACCGGGCGGCGCTGCGGCATGCCAACCGGGCGGTCGAGCTGGCGAATCGGTCCCAGCACGCGACCGGCCAGGCGCGGGCACTTTCGGTCCTGGCGGTGATCGTCTGCGATCACGGCAATCCCGATGCCGCGCGGGAGCTGTGGCGGGACGCCGCGGAGCTTTTCCGCGGTCGGGCGCGGACGGCCAAGGCCGACGCGATCGAGGCGCTGTTGGCCGAACTCGACGCACGCGGGCCCCTTGTCCCAGCGGCCCGTGAAGGTGACGGGGACACCATGGCGATGCCCTCGCCGCATCTGCGGATCCTCCGTGGTCACCGCGCCTGAGGCTCTGCGTCCCCAGGAAAGGTGCCGGTGGATCGTCACCGAAGCGTGAGTTAAACCTGGTCAATTGCTACTCTGAGCAGTTTTACGGGCCACCGTTAACTCGTTAGTGTTGAATATTTTTCGTAAAGTAGGCCTACTTGGCAGTAGTTTAGCGGCGCCTGCGCCCGGGGTCGCGACGACCGGTCAGTCGTGGCTCAGACCGACTGCGCCCGGAAACCGTGAAGTCTTGCGCGACCGCAGAGGGAAACCGCAGTTCAGGCCTTCGTGTGGCGTGTCGCTACAGCGATTGTGCGGAAGGGTGACGCCCCCATTTCAGGGCAACTCGAGCAATGTGTACTCTTCCCTCACCCACCCGGCTGGGTATCTCGGTCAAAATTCGCTCGGACTGTGAATCAGTGCTTCGCGAACTCGGAGATTCGACCGTATCCGACCCGGCCCGGAGTGGTGGCCAGGCGGTATTCAAGAGGAAAGGAGCGCTCGTCCGTGCACGACATTTGGATCATTTTCGCGGCGTGATGACGAAGTCATGTGCTGCGCGGGGGAAGTCTTGGGTTCTCTGGGCGGGTGCGGCCGCGCCCGCCCCGAGAAACCGGCGTCAGGGAAGCGGGGTTATTGCCCACCTCGGGGGCGAAGTACGACACCTTCCGCCAGCAGAATCCGGCGGGTTTGGTTATAGCTCATGCCGTGGATGTCCGCAAGTTGACGAATGCTCCGGCCGGACAGGTAGGCGTTCACGAGTCCTGGAGGCGTGGGCGGTAGCTGGATCTTCGCCGGCCGCAAGGTCACCCCGGCGGCCAGTAGAGTGGTCCGCACCTTGCGATAGCTCAGCGCGTACCGCTCAGCCAAGCTCTCGATCGTCGCGCCGTTGTTGTAAAGGCGGACGAGTTCGGCAGGCTCGCCCGTACCCTCGTCGCCTTCGGTCACCGGATCATCGCCGCCCCGCACAGCTGATCGATCGTTGCCCGACATGAGGAACCCGGCCGCCCAGGCTCCATCCCGATCCTCCAGACAAGGGCACGAACGGCCAGTCTCACACCGCCGAGCGGGTAGTTCACCCGAATGTGGTGGCGCTCACCGGCGGGTCGCCTGCCGGGCACTCCGGGCCGAACACGGCTCATGGTGTCCATTCCGCGTTTGTCTCGCCGCATCACAAGGGCCCGAGATGTCCTTTCGGAGGAAACAAACTGACCGGATGTTCGCGGATGGGGGTACCACCACTGCTCCAGCCGCTGTTGAATTGGACCAGACCATTCAACGGTGATTGGAGTCCACATGACGCGACGGCACCTTCGCCGGGGGTTGTCCCTGGTGGCCGGGCTCGCCTTGGCCGGAGCACTCCTCCCGACCGCGAGCAGCGCGGAACCCCAGGCTGCGCGGGGTGTTCCGCTCACCGAGCTGACCGCCACGGCGACCCAGGTCGCGTCCGGGCTGGTGAATCCGACCGCGATCACGGCGCTCAACGACGGGAGCGGCCGGATCCTCGTGGTGGAGAAGAGAGGCGTAGTCCGGGCCTACCATCCCAGGACCGGGCTCGCCGCCAAACCGGTCCTGGACATCAGCGACAAGGTGAACGGCGCGGACGTCGAACGCGGGTTGCTCGGGCTGGCCGTCGCCAAGGACAAGCGGGTCTACGTCGCCTACACCCGCAAATCCGACAGCGCGGTGACGCTGGGGCGCGTCCGGCTGGACACCGGCGAACTCACCGAGCTGCTGACCCAGCCGCATTCGGAATTCCCCAACCACAACGGCGGTCAGCTGGCGTTCGGCCCGGACGGGTACCTGTACTGGGGGATCGGCGACGGCGGCGGCGCGGCGGATCCGCTGGCCAGCGGGCAGCGGCTGGACACGCTGCTCGGCAAGATCCTGCGCATCGACGTCAACCGCGCGTGCCGTCCGCTGCGGTACTGCGTCCCGGCAAGCAACCCGTTCGTCGGCGTGGTCGGCGCGCGGCCGGAGATCTGGTCATACGGGCTGCGTAATCCGTGGCGGTTCTCCTTCGACCCGGCAGACGGCTCGCTGTGGATCGGTGACGTCGGCCAGGGCAGGTTCGAAGAGGTCGACCATCTCGCCGCGGGCAAGGGCGGTGCGAACTTCGGCTGGTCCTGCAAGGAAGGCCCGGTCGTGTTCGACCAGACGCGGTGCAAGGACGGCGTGGCCTACACCGATCCGGTCTTCCACTACATCTCCGGCGCCGAAGGCTGCGCGGTGATCGGCGGGTACGTCTATCGCGGCAGGAAATACGCCTCGCTGGCAGGCGGGACCTACCTCGCCACCGACTTCTGCCAGGGCACGGCCTGGGCGGTGCGCAAGAAGGCCGACGGGAGCTACGAAAGCGCCCGGATCGGCGAGTTCCCGCTCGACGCCACCACGTTCGGCACCGACCAGAACGGCGAGCTGTACCTGGCCGACGAGACGCCCGGCGGACTGCACCGGATCTCGTTCGCCCGCAAGGGGTGAGCCCGGTCCTCGGCCGCGTCCGCCCGGCGCGGCCGAGGATCCGGCCGGCGTTTCATCAAGTTTTCATCATCCCTCCATAGCGTGATGCCGTCTGGTGAATTCAGCGATGGAGGCGACGTGGAGCACACATTCCCACCCGAAGGCGCGCAGTGGCCGCCGCAGGGCTGGGTCCCCCGACCGGCCCCGGCGCCGCCCGCCCGGAAACCCCGGCGGTGGCTCCTGTTCGGTGGCATCGCCGGAGTCGTGGTCGTGCTCGTCGCCGGGCTGGTGACCTGGCTGTTGTGGCCTTCGAAGGCGGGCCGTGAGCCCTTCGAGCAGGCGCTCGCGGGACTCGCTTCGGCGCCCGCGGTCCGCAACAGCACCTCCGCGGTCGGCGGGATGATCAAGACCGACGTCAAGACGACGGCGTTCGGCGAGACGTCCGGCACGATCTCCTTTCAGGGCCGGAACATCGAGATCCTCGTCGTCGGCGGCAAGGTCTACTTCAAGGCACCCGACGGCATGCTGCCCGGCTCGCAAGCCGACCCCTCGGCGACCGAAGACCTCAAGGACCGCTGGATCACCGGCGAAGAAGCACTGTTCGGCCCGGTGCTGCAGCAGTTCGAAGCGCCGGAGAAACTCGCCGCCCGGTTGCGCGAGGCATTCGAGCGGGCCGGGGAGATCGACGGCGACCAGAACGAGACGGTCCGCGACGTCCCGGCGATCAAGGCGAGCACGCCCGCCGGCGACCTCTACGTCTCGAAGGAGGCACCACATCGTTTGCTCCGGTACTCGGTGAAGGTGCCCGGCGGCATGCCCTCCCTTCCTAAGCTGCCGACGATGCCCGGCCCTGAATCGCGGCCTCAGCTCCCCTCCGGCACGGGCATGGGCGAGTCCGATGTGGACGCTCTTTCGCCGCAGGAGACCGACGCCGTCTACGAGGATCTGTTGTCGAACACCAAGAAGCTCTCCGGTGCGGTCGACACCGGCGTGCGGTTCGACATGGACGGCGCGGCCACGGTCGCCTGCGGCACCTCGGGATGCACGGTGACCGCCAACGTGTCGAACTCCGCGTCGGCGAACAGCGGCGGGAAGGTCACCGGCCAGGTCAACGCCACCATGACCGCGAACGTGACCATCGAGGGCCGCGGTGCGGGGAGCTGCCGGAACACGGCGACCCTGCCGCTGAACGGATCCGGTTCGATCAGTTGTGTCAACGGCGGCGCCGGCGGTGTCTTCGCCTCTGTCGAAGCGGAGAAGAAGGCGGACGCCGAGGCGCGGTCACGGGCCTCCGGCGGCGTGCCGGTCCAGTATCAGATCCAGAGCATCGCGGCGGTCTCCGTGCTGGCCGAAGCGATCGGCGAGGTCGAGATCACCCGGCTCGTCGACGAGTTGGGGCGGAGGCGGGCCGAGATCGGCGGCCGGTGATCCCGGCCCGGTCCTCGACCGGATGACAGAACAGCGCCGGGCGAACGGCTTCGATGCCGCGCGCCCGGCGCTTTCGCGTCCCGTTGGTCCGGGTCAGTCCGTGCCGAATTCGATGGCCGCGTGGTCGAGCAGCTCGTCGTCGCCCGAAGCCTTGCCGCGTGAGGCGATCGCCTCGGCGCCGCCCGCGTCCATCGCCCCGATCAGCCCGGTCGACGCCGCCTGCGCGGCGCCGATCAGCGTCGGGTGCGTGCCCCCGACCATGCCGAGCTCGGCGTACTGCTCGAGCTTGGCGCGTGAGTCGGCGATGTCGAGATTGCGCATGGTGAGCTGGCCGATCCGGTCGACCGGGCCGAACGCCGAGTCCTCGGTGCGCTCCATCGACAGCTTGTCCGGGTGGTAGCTGAAGAAGGGGCCGGCGGTGTCGAGGATGGAGTAGTCCTCGCCGCGCCGCAGCCGCAGGGTGACCTCGCCGGTGACGGCCGCGCCGACCCAGCGCTGCAGCGACTCGCGCAGCATCATCGCCTGCGGGTCCAGCCAGCGGCCCTCGTACATGAGCCTGCCGAGCCGCCGTCCCTCGTTGTGGTAGCTGGCTAGGGTGTCCTCGTTGTGGATCGCGTTGACGAGCCGCTCGTACGCGGCGTGCAGCAGCGCCATCCCCGGCGCCTCGTAGATGCCGCGGCTCTTGGCCTCGATGATCCGGTTCTCGATCTGGTCGGACATGCCGAGTCCGTGCCGCCCGCCGATGGCGTTGGCCTCCAGGACCAGGTCGACCGCGGTGGCGAACTCCTTGCCGTTGATCGCCACCGGGCGGCCCTGCTCAAAGCCGATCGTGACGTCCTCCGGCGCGATCTCGACCTCGGGGTCCCAGAACCGGACGCCCATGATCGGGTTCACGATCTCGATGCCGGTGTCGAGGTGCTCCAGCGACTTGGCCTCGTGCGTCGCGCCCCAGATGTTCGCGTCGGTGGAGTAGGCCTTCTCGGTGCTGTCCCGGTACGGCAGCCCGTGGGCCTGCAGCCACTCGGACATCTCCTTGCGGCCGCCGAGCTCGCTGACGAACGCGGCGTCCAGCCACGGCTTGTAGATCCGCAGGGACGGGTTCGCGAGCAGGCCGTAGCGGTAGAACCGCTCGATGTCGTTGCCCTTGAAGGTGGACCCGTCACCCCAGATCTGGACGTCGTCCTCGAGCATCGCGCGGACCAGCAGGGTGCCGGTGACCGCGCGGCCGAGCGGGGTGGTGTTGAAGTAGGTGCGACCGCCGTTGCGGATGTGGAACGCGCCGCAGGACAGCGCCGCGAGCCCTTCCTCGACCAGTGCGGCCTTGCAGTCGACGGCACGCGCGATTTCGGCGCCGTAGGCCTTCGCCCGGCCGGGGACCGAGGCGATGTCGGGCTCGTCGTACTGGCCGATGTCAGCGGTGTAGGTGCACGGCACTGCACCCTTCTCGCGCATCCACGCGACCGCTACCGAGGTGTCGAGGCCGCCGGAGAAGGCGATCCCGACGCGTTCGCCGACAGGCAGAGAGGTGAGTACCTTGGACATGATGGAAGTATATGCATAGGCGTGTATGACCATGCAAGCCGGGGTGAGCAGGGCAACTCGGGTGGCTGGTCGGCGTTAGGACATCCCCGTCGCCCCCGGCTGGGCCGTGAAGGCCTTCGTGGGGGAATCAGAGTCCCTCAAGGAGGACTTCACGGACGTTGACGCTTGGGTGTCACTGTGAGCCGTGTCCGTTTCGTGACCTATCCGAGTCCGTGCCCGCTCCGAATACTCCACGAGACGTTCTGCGGAATCGCGTTTTCCCTTGTATTCCAATAAAAACCAATCCGTAACCAGCTGGGCCGCGAATACCTGACATGAAGACTTCGCGAGCGAGCCAGGACCGACGCCTCCCGCTGTTCGGGGCGGCGTCGCTCGGCGTCGTGGCTCTCGCCGCGGCACTGGCGGCCGGGCATCTGGTCGCCGGCTTTATCAGCGCCAACGCCTCGCCGTACCTGGCGGTCGGCAACGGGGCGATCGACCTGACGCCGGTGGAGCTGAAGGATTTCGCGGTCCGCACCTTCGGCGTCTACGACAAGCTCGTCCTGCTCGGCGGCATGGCCGTGGTGATGGTGCTCGCCGCCGCGGCGGCGGGGGCCGCCTCACGCCGGACACCCGTTCCGGGGCTGGTACTGATCGCCGCGTTCGGTCTCCTGGGCGGATTCGCCGTCTCTCAGCGGCCTGACCTCGCCATGGTCGCGCTGCTGGCGCCGCTGGCCAGTCTGGTCGCCGGGGTGGGCGTGTTCTTGTGGCTGCACCGCCTGGCCATGGCGAGGGTGCTCGCGGTGGAAGAGGCGCCGGACGGCGAGGCCTCCCCGTCGCGCCGGTCGGTGCTGCTGGCCGGGGCGGGCGCGGTGGTCGCGGCGGGTGCGGCAGGGGCGGGAGGGCAACTCCTCGCCGGAAACCGCGACGCCGAGTCTTCGCGGGCGGCCGTCGGGCGGCTCGTGCCGGTCCGCGCGGCGCCGCCGATCCCGGCCGACGCGGATTTCGCCAAACTGGGCACGCCGGCGTTCCTCACCCCGAACCGCGACTTCTACCGCGTGGACACGGCCCTGTCCGTGCCGCAGGTCCGGACCGAGGACTGGAGTCTCCGCCTGCACGGCATGGTGGCCGACGAAAAGCGGTACAGCTATTCCGACATCCGGGACCGGCCGCTGATCGAACGCACGATCACCATGACGTGCGTGTCCAACGAAGTCGGCGGGTCCTATGTGTCCACGGCGAACTTCATCGGCGTCGATCTCGGGGAGCTGTTGCGCGAGGCCGGGATCCTTCCCGGTGCCGAGCAGGTCTTCTCCACCAGTGTCGACGGCTGGACCTCCGGCAGTCCGGTCGCCGCCGCGCTCGATCCGGAGCGGGGCGCGATGCTGGCGATCGGGATGAACGGGGAACCGCTGCCGGTCGAGCACGGTTTCCCCGCCCGCCTGGTCATCCCGGGACTCTACGGCTACGTATCGGCGACGAAATGGGTCAAAGACCTCGAGATCACGACCTGGAAAGCGCGCCGGGCCTACTGGCTCGACCGCGGCTGGGGCGAACAGGCCCCGATCAAAACGCAGTCCAGGATCGACAGTCCGAAAGGATTCGAAACGGTATCCGCCGGCAAGGTCCGTATTTCGGGTGTCGCGTGGGCACAGCCCACCGGTATCGACCGCGTCGAAGTCCGCGTCGGCTCCGGAACCTGGCAGCCCGCAACGCTTTCCCGTGAGGTGGGCCGCAACACCTGGCGCATGTGGTGGACCGAATTCGACCTCCCCGCGGGCAGTCATCAGGCCGTCGTCCGCGCGAGGGACAAATCCGGCTACACGCAGACCGACGCCCGTGCCGGAACGGTCCCTGACGGGGCGACGGGCTGGCACACCATCAGTTTCACCGCCCGGTGATCGGCGTCACTCGAAAGAGGGGCAATCCGATCCAGGGACAGATCCGAATACCAAGTAAGAGCCCGAAAAAAACAAATGGAGTGATTTTCCGTGAGCAAGCTTCGCGTCGCAGGAATCGGTTTCACCGCGGTCACCGCGCTGGCCCTGGCCGCCTGCAGCAGCAACGACAGCGCTTCGTCCGGCAGCTCCAGCAGTGCCCCCGCGCCCGCCCCGTCCTCGTCGATGTCGGCCCCGATGTCGAGCGCCGCTTCCGGTGACGGGGTCACCACCAACGCCGACGTGTTCGGCCCGGCGTGTTCGAAGCTGCCGCAGGGCAGCGAGCCCGGTTCGCTGGACTCGATGGGCCCGCAGCCGGTCGCCAGCGCCGCCTCGACCAACCCGCTGCTGACCAAGCTGGTCGCCGCGGTCAAGGCCACCAACCTGGTCGACACCCTCAACAGCCAGCAGGCCATCACCGTGTTCGCGCCCGCCGACCCGGCCTTCCAGGCCCTCGGTGACGCGAAGTTCGCCGAGCTGGCGGGCAAGCCGGACCAGCTGGCCCCGATCCTGCAGTACCACGTCGTCGGCAAGCGTTACGACGCCAAGGGCCTGGAGTCCGCCAAATCGGTGGAGAGCCTGAACACCGCGGGTGGGCCGGTCAAGATCGAAGGTTCCGGCGAGAACATGACCGTCAACGGCGCCAAGGTGCTGTGTGGCAACATCCCCACCAAGAACGCCACCGTCTTCGTCATCGACAAGGTGCTCACCCCCGGTACCAACAAGAACTGACCCCCACCGATCGCGGTGGCCACGCCCTCGGGCGCGGCCACCGCGATCGTCATGTGTCAGTGGGTCAGCGCGGCGGCGTCCACATCGGTCACCACGAGCCGCAGACTCGCGTTCTCCCAAGCGGTTCCGGCCATGACGGCGCGCAGGACGGCGCCGGCGGTCTCGGTCAGCGGCGGGATCGGCACGCTCAGCGCGACGACGCGGATCTCGACGACGTTCTCGGAGATGTCGACGGCCATCACGTCGATGTCCCACGGCAGATTCGCCGCGACGGCCGTGGTGGACGGCGTCGCCGCGCGCAGTCCCGGTATGTCGCGGAGCGCGCTGAGCAGCGACGCGGTCAGTTCGGCACGGGCGGTCACAAGAGTCCTCCACGGATTTCGATGTCCAGAACGGTCACCGAGACGGCGGAGGGGGTGAGCCCCGTCGCCTCGGTGACGGCGCGGCTGACCGCGCGCTGTACCGCCTGCGCGGTCGCGGCGGTTTGGTCCAGCCCGGTGACCGAGAGGTCGATCTCCACCCGCACGTCCGGCGGATCGTGGTCGACGAACGCGCGGACCCCTTCGGTCGGCGCCGGGTCCAGCCCCTTGATCCGCTGCCTGGCGATCCGGGTCAGCGAACCGGCGAGCCCGCGCAGGCCGGGTTCCAGGCGGGCCACCCCGGGGACCTTCGCCGCGGCGTGCGCGGCGACCGCCGCGATCACCGGCGGGGTGATCACCGTTTCGACCAGCTGCCCGGCCGGGGCCGTCGGCTGCTCACGCGTCATAGATGTCCTCCACCACCAGATCCAGCCGGGCGAGCCGGATACCGACGCGGGCGCCGGCGGCCGCGGTGACCCGTTCCCGGACGAGGTCCAAGGCGGCACCGTCGAAATCGTGCGCGATCGCGAGGCTCAGTTCCACGTCCACGCCCGGCGCGTCCGAGGGGTCTTCCGCCGATCGCCGGACCCGGCAGCGCCGGGCGCGGACGCCGTCGACGGTGTCGGCGGCGAACCGCAGCACCGCGGCGACGGCCTGGTCGCTCACCTGGACCTCACCCGGTTCGGGGCTGGTCAGCGGGACCAGTTCCCGGCGCCGTACCTCGGCGCGGACCGCGGACATGATCCGGCCGACGAGATCGGGCGACGGCTCGGTGTCGTCCTCGGCGAGCTCGTGGGTCAGCCCGCGCAGTACCCGGAGGCTTTCGCGGGTCGCCCGGCAATGCGGGCAGTCGAGTTCGTGGGCGTCCGCCCGGCCGGCGTCGACCTCGTCGAGCCGTTCCCAGACCTGTTCCACATCGCGCCCGCACGGCAGAAGGTAGTCCTGAGTCGCGTGGTTCATCGCCATGGCGCCATCACCTCCGCCAACTGTGCTCGTGCTCGTGCGATGCGTCCGCGCACCGCCGTGGTGGTCGCCCCGATCGCTTTCGCGATCTCGTCGTAGGACCGGCCGTGGACCTCCCGCAACAGCCAACAGGCCCGTTGCTCGGCGGTCAGCTGGTCCAGCGCCCCGGTCAAGGCCGCCAGTTGCGCGCTCGTCTCCGCGGCGCGGTCCGGCCGCCCGGCGGAACCGGCGGACTCCTGCTGGTCCAGTTCGACGTCGGCCACCGGTTTCCTGGCGCGGATGACGTTCAGGCACCGGTTGGTCGTCATCCGGTAGAGCCAGCCGACGAACGCCGCGTTCTCCTGGAGCTGGTCGAGCCGTTTCCAAGCGACGAGGAACACCTCCTGGACGACGTCTTCGGCGTCGCCCTTGTTCCCCAGCATCCGCAGCGCCAGCCGGTACATGGACCCCTGGAACCGCAGGACCAGCTGCTCGTACGCGCGGATCTCGCCGTCGCGGGCCCGCGCGACCAGTGTCGCGTCGTCCAGCCCCGTCTCGCCGGCGGCGGGCGCGGTCGCGTTCTCTCTCGCCGACGTCGTCATCCAGCGCACCTGTGCAGTGCCGCCATGCCGAAGCTCCCTTCACGCCACCCACGTCCGGTGACATCCGTTGGACACGGCTTCCCCGGAAACGTCACGCGGGAAACCCGATGTCCCGGTGACCAGCCGAACACGGCGGACCGGATCGCGCACCCGGACGTCGGGTGAAGGGAGCCCCTCCGTCAGGTCGCCGCGGTGAGTCAGCCCAGCCCGACGAGCGCGGGATAGTCGTCGAGGACGATGTCGGTGGCGAACTTGCCGGTCACCCACAGCATCCCCCGCAGGAGGGACCGGCGGCGGAAGATCTGGTTGCGCAGGCTGATCCGCAGTTTCGTCGACGGCGCGAGGAACGGTCCGGCGTTGGCGCCGCGGGCGACCTTCGCGTAGCCGTGGAGTTTCTCGTCGTACCGGCGGAAGGCGACCTCGTGGTTCCCGTTCGCCGCGGCGAGTTCACCCGCGAGGACGTACGCGCCCACGACGGCGAGGCCGCTGCCGAAACCGGCCAAAGTGTTGCCGTAGGCCGAATCGCCGACGAGCGCGACCCGGCCGCGGGTGTAGTGCTCCATCGTGACCCGGCTGATCGAGTCCAGGTAGACCTCGTCCGACCGCTTCACCGCCGCCATCAGTTCGGGCAGCCGCCAGCCCCCGCCGTCGAACCTGGTGACGAGGATCTCCTTCTGCTGAGCCATGTCGTAACGGTCGTAGGTGAGTTCGGGGGAGGCGAACACGAAGAACGCGGAAGCCTTGGGCCCGCCGGTGGCGGCCATGCGGCCGGGTTCGTTGTACATGAGGGAAACGCCGCCCGCGCCGCGGAAGTCGTCCTGCTCGCCGGTTTCGACCAAGGCGTAGTAGTGCCCGAGATGCCGCACATAATCGGCTTCGGGGCCGAACGACAGACGGCGCACGGCCGAGTGGATGCCGTCCGCGCCGAAAACGAGATCGAACCGCCTCGGGGCGCCCCGCCGGAAGGTGACGTCGACCCCGTCGGAGGTCTCGGTGAGCGAAGTGACGGAGTCGCCGAAGACGTACTCGCAGTCCTGAGCGGTCCGTTCGTGAAGGATCTCGGCCAGATCGCCGCGCCGGATCTCGACGTCGCCGCCGGTGAACTCGCCGGGAATGACGGCGAGCGGTCGTTCCTCGGCGTCGATGATGGTCTGGTCGTGGCCGCCGGTCTGGCGACGGTGGACCTCGTCGAGGATCCCCATCCGGCCCAGCACGGCCCGGTGCGTGGCGCCCTTGAAATCGACCGCTTGGCCGCCGGTGCGCGGCGCCGCCGACCGTTCGACGACGGTGACCGCGTAGCCCTGACGGGAAAGCCAGAAGGCGAGCGACGGCCCGGCGATGCTAGCACCGGAAATGAGGACTGTCTTGTTCGTCATGACCGGGAGCTTCGCGGCCGTCGTTGACGAAGCGCTGACGATCCGCTGACCGTCGCGCGTCAGTCCCAGCCGGGCAAGGGGAGGGTGAGCTGTCCGGGGTCCTCCGGCGGTGCCGTCTCGTACCGGGGCGGCGTCGCCGACAGCCCGATCGGATTACGGGTCAGCCGCACCGACGTGCCGTCGGGCCGGGGGAGATCGACCGTCGGGTTCAGGCCTAGCCGCTCCGCGAGGGCGAACGCGCCCGCGACGTCGTTGACTTCTCCGGCGGGTACCCCGGCCGCGCTCAGCTCCGCGGCCCACTCGGCGGCCGTGCGGCGGCTCAGGTGCTCTACGAGCAGCGTGCGGAGTTCGGCGCGGTGCTCGACGCGGGCCGGATTGGTCGCGAACCTGACCTGTCCCGCCAGCTCCGGCAGGCCGATGACCTCGCACAACGTGGCGAACTGGCGGTCGTTGCCGACGGCGAGGGCGATCTCGTGATCGGCGCAGGGGAGGAGCTCGTACGGCGCGATGCTCGGATGCCGGTTGCCCATCCGAGCCGGGACCGTGCCACCCGAGGTGTACGCGCTGCCCTGGTTGACCAGCGCGGCGAGCAGGCTGGACAGCAGGTCGATCTCGACGCGCTGCCCCTCGCCAGTCCGGTCGCGGTGGCGGAGGGCGGCGAGGATCCCGACACTCGCGAACAGTCCGGCCAGCACGTCGACCAGCGCGACCCCGGCCTTCTGCGGTTCGCCGTCCGGGTCACCGGTGATGCTCATCAGCCCGCCGACGGCCTGGATCAGCAGGTCGTACCCCGGCAGCGCGGCACCGCCGCCGGAACCGAACCCGGTGATCGAGCAATAGACCAGCCGGGGGTTGGCGGCGCGGAGCGCGTCCGGGCCGAGACCGAGCCGGTCCATCACGCCGGGCCGGAAGTTCTCGACCACGACGTCGGCCGCCAGCGCCAGCGCCCGGGCCTTCGCGAGGTCAGCCGGATCGCCGAGGTCCAGCGCCGCACTCGTCTTGTTGCGGTTCACCGACTGGAAGTAGGTCGCCTGGCCGGCCGCGTCGTAGGGCGGCCCCCAGCTGCGGGTGTCGTCGCCGGTACCCGGCCGCTCGACCTTGACCACCTTCGCGCCGAAATCGGCGAGGAGCATGGTGGCGAACGGGCCGGCCAGCACCCGGGAGAAATCGAGGACGCGCAGCGGGCCTAGTGCGGTGTCGGGCATGGGCCCGACCCTAAGCGGCCGTGAAGGCCCGAGAAGCTGTGATCACGGTCACGAAAGGCCGGATTTCCCATTACTTTCCTCTAGGTACCTACTATCCCCGCGAAGGTAGCTTCGGTCGCGTCAAGAGCACGCGGACCAAGGAGCGAACATGATCGTGGTGACCGGAGCGACCGGGAACGTGGGCCGACGGCTGGTGGAAACCCTTGCCGCGGCGGGAGAAGAAGTGACGGCGGTGGCCCGCCGGATCTCGGCGGCGGACGTCCCCGATGGCGTGCGGCCGGTGCGGGCCGACCTCACGGAACCTGCCGGGCTGGGGCCGGCGTTCGCCGGAGCGGACCACGTTTTCGTGCTGACGTCAGGGGATTTCATGGCCGCGGGTGGCGATGTCGCGGACATCGTCGCGGCGGCGCGTGAATCCGGTGTGCGGCGGATCGTGCTGCTGTCCTCCCAAGGCGTCGGCAGCGGGCGGCACGCGCCGTCGTTCGAAGAGGCGATCGAGAAGTCTGGTCTCGAGTGGACGGTGCTGCGGCCGGGTGGCTTCGCTTCCAACGCGTTCCAGTGGGCGCCGTCGATCCGGGCGGACCGCGTCGTCGCCGCGCCGTTCGGTGATGTCGCGTTGCCGGTGATCGACCCGTTCGACATCGCCGATGTCGCGGCCGCCGTCCTGCGGGAATCCGGGCACGAGGGAAAGACCTACGTGCTGACCGGTCCCGAGCCGGTGTCGCCGAGGCAGCAGACGGTGGCCCTCGGCGCGGCGCTGGGCGAGCCGGTGCGGTTCGTCGAGCTGACCGAAGACGAAGCGAGGACGGAGATGTCGCGGTTCATGCCGCCGGTGGTCGTGGACGCCACGCTCGCCATCCTCGGCGCGCCGACGGCGGACGAGCAGCGGGTCGACCCGGCCGTCGAGCGGGTGCTCGGACGGCGGGCGCGGACCTTCGGCGAGTGGGCGGCACGGAACGCGGTGGCGTTCGAATGAGCTGAGCGCGGGCGCGAACGGGCCGGACCTGAAGTCGCGACAAGCGCGTATGTCTAGAATGAGGTCTAGTTAAGGGGCCCCACGTGGACCAGCTCACTCTCGGCGTCATTTCCCGCTCGCGCAAAGAAAACGAGCGACGAATTCCCATCCATCCACGCCACCTCGAGCGGATCGACCCCGCGCTGCGGCGGAATATCCACCTCGAAAACGGGTATGGCGAACGATTCGGCATCTCCGACGAAGAGTTGAGGCCGCTCGTCGCCGGCCTGTGGTCCCGTGAACGGCTGATCGCCGAATGTGACGTCATCCTGCTGGCCAAACCGCTCGCGGAGGATCTGGCAGACCTGCGGAACGGTCAGATCCTGTGGGGCTGGCCGCATTGCGTCCAGGACGGAAAGCTCACTCAGCTGGCCATCGACAAGAAGCTTACGTTGATCGCCTTCGAAGCGATGAACCACTGGCGGAGTGACGGTTCTTTCGGGCTGCACGTATTCCACAAGAACAACGAGCTGGCCGGCTATTGCTCGGTGCTGCACGCGCTTCAGCTGATCGGCTCGACCGGTGACTACGGCCGCCGTCTGCGTGCCGTCGTGATCGGCTTCGGGGCGACAGCGCGGGGTTCGGTGACGGCACTGAACGCGCACGGAATCCACGACGTGCACGTGCTCACCCATCGCGGCGTCACGGCGGTCGGCTCACCGATCCATTCGGCGGACATCGTGCATCTCGACCACGATCTGAAGGGCCCGGCCGATCTTCGCCGCAGTCACGCGATCACCGAGGAGGGCCGGGTGCCGCTGGCGGACTTCCTCGCCGGACACGACATCGTCGTCAACTGTGTCCTGCAGGACCCGAAGGCGCCGTTGACGTTCCTCGACGAGGAGGACCTCGGGGCGTTCAAACCCGGCAGCCTCGTCGTCGACGTTTCCTGCGACGAGGGCATGGGGTTCAGCTGGGCGAAGCCGACGACGTTCCTGGAGCCGACCTTCGAGGTCGGCGGCCTCACCTACTACGCCGTCGACCACAGCCCGTCCTACCTCTGGGACTCGGCGACGTGGGAGATCAGCGGCGCCCTGCTGCCGCATCTGGAACAGCTGCTCGGCGGCCCGGCCGCCTGGGCAGGCGACCCGACGCTGGACCGGGCCGTCGAAATCAGCGAGGGCACGATCCGCAATCCCGACATCCTGGCCTTCCAGGACCGGGTGCCGGAGTATCCGCACGCCCGGCGGTGAGCCCGCCGGATGAGAAAGTTCTCATCCGGCCCTCATCGACGACTCACCCGCACCGGGCACGCTGAACCGCATGCGAGCCCGAATCCTCCTGCTGGTCGGCGCCGCCACCGTCGTGGTGGCGGCCGCCGGCACATTCGCCGTGGTCGCGGCCACCGCCGCCGCGCCACCCGACCTCGGACCGGCGGTCGTCGCCCCCGCGGGGCAGCGGTGCGGACGACTACCTGGCCAAACCGTTCGCCTTCGAGGAACTCCTGGCGAGGATCCGGTTGCGGCTGCGCGGGAACCCGGAGGCCGAAGCGGCGGTGCTGCGCGCCGGAGACCTCACTCTCGACCTCCGCACCCGGAAGGTTTCGGTGGCGGGAACGGAGAAGGACCTCACCGCGAGGGAATTCGCCCTGCTGGAGACGTTGCTGCGCCATCGCGGTCAGGTGCTGTCACGCGAGCAGTTGCTGGGCGGTGTCTGGGGCTTCGACTTCGATCCCGGCTCGAACGTCGTGGACGTCTACATCCGCTATCTGCGCGGAAAGATCGGTGCCGAGCGGATCGAAACCGTCCGGGGGATGGGATACCGGCTGGGCGAGTCCGGATGAGACTGTTCTCATCCGGCTCTCACGGTGCTCTCTTTTCCCGGCGGCACAGTGGTTTCCATGACCACGACACTGCTTCATCTCGCCGTCGACCTCGTCGTCGCCGTGATCCTCGCCTACGGCATCTACGCCCGTCGTCACCACCGCGGTGACCTCGCCTGCGCCTACCTCGCGCTGAACGTCGGCGTCTGTGTTTCGGTCGCCGTGCTCCTGTCCGTGTCGACCGCGAGCGCGCTCGGCCTCGGCCTGTTCGGCGTGCTGTCCATCATCCGGCTGCGGTCCGACTCGATCACCCAGCAGGAGGTCGCGTACTACTTCGTCGCGCTGGTGCTGGGTTTGGTGAACGGGCTGCCGTCCGCGGACTGGCGGATCGTCGCCGTCTTCAACGTCCTGTTGCTCGCCGTCATGTACGTCGCGGACCACCCGTCCCGTACCCGTGGCCCGCAACGGCGGACCGTCGTGCTCGACACCGTCCATCCCGACGAGCAGACCATGCTGATGGAACTGCGGGCACGACTGGGCGGGACCGTCGTGCGGCACACCGTGTCCGAAGTGGACTACGTCCGCGAGGTCACCGTCGTCGACGTCCGGTTCCGGCCGGACGCCGCGCCGGTCGTGCACGGCGACCCGGCGGGTACCCGATGAGCGCGCGGGGAACGGCCACCGTCGCCGCGGTGGCCAAAGGACTTCCGCCGCTGTCGCTCACCGAGGTCGTCGCCACGAGCGGGCTGATGCGCCGGACGGACCGCAAGTACGTGGTGCGGCTCGACGATTTCCTGGCCGTCGCCCAGGCCATCGGCCCATCGCTGTACTGCCTGGAGATCGACGGGCGACGGGTGTTCGGCTACTCGTCGACCTATTTCGACACCCCGGATCTGGCGATCTTCCGCGCGCACCGGCAGGACCGGCGGCGCCGGTTGAAGATCCGCACCCGCACCTACACCGACTCGGCCGACACCTACTGCGAGCTGAAGGTCAGCGGCCGCCGGGACGAGACGGTGAAAGTGCGCCGCCCGTATCCGGCGGAGTCGGCGCACGGCCTGACGGCGCCCGCGCTGAGGTTCCTCGACGACGCCCTCACCGCCGCCTACGGCCGCCCCGCGCCCCGGCCGCTGCACCCGGCGCTGATCACGGACTACCGGCGGAGCACCCTCGTCACCGCCGACCGCCGCACCCGGATCACCTGCGACACGTCGCTGGTCTGGCGCGCCGGGCCGCGGAGCCTCGCCGCCGGGAGCGACCTCGTCCTGCTGGAGGTGAAGTCGGCGACCGAGCGCAACAGCGTCACCGAGGCGCTCGCGAAACTGCGGATCCGGGAACAGCCGGTGAGCAAGTACTGCGCGGGCCTGGTGGCGCTGGGGCTGGCGACCGGCGGTAACCGGTGGCGTCCGGCGCTGCGGCGACTCGGGGTGGTTTGAGTGTCCCCGAGCGCGAGCCACCAGATCCGAAGCACTCGTGGTGCGGCTGGAGAGGCAGGCGTGGATATCACCGTCCCGCCGCACTCGGCGTTGGTCCTTGCGACCTGGACGAGTGAGCGTGCCCCCGCGGAAGAAACCAGCTGATCGGCCTAGGCCGCGGCCTGGACGATCGCGGCTGGTGAGCGCTGTGATAACTTGGAGCGAACTGGGACTTCTGTGCTTTAGCAAACCCGCTGGCGGGCCGGTGACGGTCCCGTGGAGGTCCTGGGACACCGTTGGGGCCGGTAGCTCAGTTGGTTAGAGCAGGGGACTCATAATCCCTTGGCCGTCGGTTCGAGCCCGACCCGGCCCACCACATCGACATCGCTGCCGACCTGCGGGAATGTAGGTCTTTCGGCGGCATTTTCGCCTCGGCGTTAAGCGCGACTGGGCTCCGTTATGTCTCCGTTTGCTCTGGTGTGCTGATAGGTGGAGGAGTGCTCTGCGGAGCCGGGTGGTGGTGTAGCAGTCTTTCTGCTTTCTCGTCACAACCGAACGACCCGGCGTCGGGTGGAGACCAGGTACCGACGGGGATCAGTCAACCGGAGGGTTCACGCTGCACGCGATCGCAATCGGATCCGCCGCAGCACTGGTCGTCGCTGTGCCGGCGACCGTGTCCGCCACGCCGAAGACCGGCCAGAGCGGCGTTCCGCTGCCGGTGTCGTGGACACCGCCGGCCCGGGTGAACCGCACGCTGCCGGGGTGGCGGCGGACCGCGTCCCAGTCAGACCGTTAGTCGCGGTGCCGAAGGCTCCCCGCCGGAGTCGTGTGCCACCTACGGGACCCGCCGAGGAACCCAGTCGTGGTTCCCGATGGACCGCTACGCGATCTCGGGTCGGACGGAGCTGCTGGTCAAACCGCTCGACCGGCAACGCGGTGATCACCGACCGCGCTTTGACGGTCAAGGGCGCCGGCCTGGACATGTCCTTCGACGCGGTATACAACGGCCGAGCCTTTGACCGAGGAGCACTCGGTGACTTCTGCACCACCTCCAGCGGCCCGGACATCAACCTGGAACTCTGGAGCAACGGCATCGTCTTCCAGGACGCCACCGGCTACTGCGCCTGGTACGCCGACAACGGCCCAGCCGGGGCCGTTCCGGAGGAGTGGCCAGGTCGACGACGTCCGCTGGATGCAGATCGACCAGCGGGGCGACAGTGAGACCGACGTGAACAAGCCTCCGCGCAGCGTCCGCGCGGAGGATTCGCCATGCCGCTCGTTCCTGTGACAGTTGTCGAGCGGCTCCGCGGCCAGAAAATCCACGGAGTAGTGGCCTGTCGATGTTTCTATCCTGATTTGATGAACCAATAAGACACAAAGACCGTCGAGAGTAAAGCTGCCACCACAAAGACGGGGACCGCGATTTTTGCAGAAATGATACCCGAAGCCAGGAGGAACGTTGCGATCGCTATCGCAGCGAGAGCGGCCCAGGATGTGATCCTCTCGACCTTCGAGTCGGATTTGCCCATTCGAAGGAAAAGTGAATGTTTGAATAACCTTCTACGTCTCGGCATGCGTGCACTCTCACACTTGTGTCGTCAGCAGGTCGCGGCGGCAGCGATGCCGGTACCGATGCCGAACCCTGCTCCGACGGGACCGCCGAGCAATGCGCCTCCTGCGGCGCCGGAAATCGTAGCAGCTGTACCGCACCAAAAAGAGCTCCAGTTGAAGCGGGCCCTGTCTCCTTCCTTGACGGTGAATCTGAACTTCTCGGGCCCCAGGACGGTGAATTCTCCAGTAACCGTCCCGCCGGACTTGACGGCTATCGCCGGTGGCACGTCTTCGATGACGGTGCCGGGCGCCGTCAAGGACCTGTAGGTGGCCACGGGAAGTGCCCAGCCGGTATGCCTTGTCGAAAGTGATGTGGAAGTGAGCGGTCGGGTCATTCGTCGCGACCAGCTGAAGCGTGTACTTATTTGCCTTCGCCTGGGCGACGCGCTCGTTCGGCGTTTTCGGCTCGGCCGACGCGGTTTCGACGGTCAGGCTTCCCAGCAAAGTAAGGATCGCAACGTCAGCGCTGCTGTCTTCATCATCTTTTGATGTTCACTTGACTCCTCGAGTATGTGCAGAACTAGCAGCGGGATAACGAAGATACAAGATGGTGTACTGAGAAGGGTAGTGGAAAAGTTCACGACCACGCGTGAAAAGTTCGACCAGCTGGGTCGACATCTGTCCGTCGCAGCTGCGAATCGGCTCGCCGCGACCGCCCTATCGGGGCGCCGGCCGCCGCCCGCGCAAAGGCAGCCTCGGCGTTCTGCACCGGCACCTCTCCGCGGAGGATCACGCTCGGCAGATCGAACCGGGGAGCGCTCGGAGGCCGGCTCGGTCCGACCCTGTCACTTGCTCGCCGAATGAGACGCTTGCCGACGTCGGCGCACGGTGCCGGCGGTTCCGCATCTCCGACGTGCCGGTGACGGATGCCACGGGTGTGCTCGTCAGCATCATCCTGAATCGAGACATGCCGTTGGGGAAGTCTAAATCCAGCCGTTTTCCTTGGCTATCCGGATGGCATCCACCTTGTTGCGTGCCCGCAGCTTTTGCAGTATTCGGGTCACTGTGTTGGACACCGTACCCACTGCGATGTGCAACTCGCGGCTCACCTCTTTGGCCGTCTCGCCGCCGGCCAAGAGCGTCAGTACCTCCCGCTCGCGACTGGTCAGTGGGTTCAGTTCGCCGGACAGGGCGGCCGAGATCAGCTCGGCACCAATAACGGTTTCGCCGTCATGCACCCGCCGAACCGTTTCGACGAGCTTGTCGATCGACACACCTTTCGGCAGAAACGCCTGCACGCTGTTGCTCAGCGCGGCTCGCACCACTGCGGGCTTGTCGAGGGCGCTGAGGACGACGACCTTGGTGCCGCACCCATGCCCACGCAGCTGGCCGGCGATGGCCAGCCCGTCCACCACCGGCAGTTCGACGACGAACCACAAGGCGGTTCTGCCTGGGCGACTCGCGCGCACCTCGCTGACATCCGTCACCCGCGCCCGCTCGAGATCAGGTGCGCGGACATCGTCGTTGTCAACAGCGAGTACGAACCGGTCACCTCGGCTGACAGAGATCTTGTTGTCACGCGTCTGTTCCGTCGGACTCGGGCGTCGCATCGCGAGTTGTAATCACCATAATGAGCGCGACGGCCAACCCGGCGGTCGGGGCGACGGTTGCGCCCAGCGTCGCATGCGGGACGATCGCGCCAGGCGAGGTCAGCAGCACCAGCAAACTCAGTCCGGCCACGACTGTCCACACCGCGAACACCCGGCCCGCTTGCTCCCCGGCCACCAGTACTCGCGGGCACCGCCAACGCTAGCATCGGGGTTAGAACGAGCAGCAACGGCGATCGCATCAGAGACACCGCCAGGAACAACCCGCTCAGTGGGTCTTCACTCCACTCCCGCGCGACGCGACCAACCTGACCACTGCCGGGTAGCCGGTCAGCACACTTGCCGTCAACGCCGAGCTGACGATCAGGCCCAGCATGCGCCGCCACAACGCGCCTCGCGGCTCACCCGGCGAACACTTTTCGACCATACCGTGAGCTCGGGACGCGAGGAAAACCGAGTTTGTCCGCCCTGTCGAGGGGGGTGCTCACAGCAAACGATGAGGACGTAGCCCATTGCCGACGTCGCCAGGACCGTCAGGCTCAGCTTGCGCATCGTGGTCACGCAGGGCCTGCGCCGGCTATCGGCCGGTGGAACCCAGCCAGCGTTGCCCGGTGCTGCACTCGCGGTGTCGCCCAGTCGGTCTCGCCGCACAACGACCCCCGAAATTCGAGACGATGGGCTGGCGAAGCAGCCTTATGCCCACGAGAACCCCGTTGCTTGGGGAGCTCGTTCTGCTGCAGAAGTACCGCAGCTACCGGTAGCGGGTCTTCGGTGGATGATCACACGCTTCCTGCTGCTAGACCGCAATGAGAGCCGGCGCCGGATGGCCCGTCCTCGGACAGCCGGGTCGTGTGTCGACTCGGCCGGAGACCGATGTGGGAAAGCCACATCGATCGTGCGGCGTAATCGGCGTCTCAAGATCGCACACCGTCAGTAGAGGGTCCTCATCGTCCCATACTCGCACCGCTAGCTGCTAGCGGTTGATCGCAGTAGCCGGCCGGGTCGTGCAGTCAGTTGAAGATCACGTCCGAGCAGGAGTAAAACGCCTCGCCGGAGTCGGGCCAGTGGCGTTGCCAGATCGAGTAGATCAGGTGCCTGCCTGTCCGCCCGCCGGGCAGGTTCGCTTGCAGCCGGTAAGTGTTGCCGACGATCGGCGGGTTGTCCTGCTTGTAGAACGGAGTGTTTTCCAGATCCGACCACTTGAGCGGTTTCGTCGGGTCGTAACCCGGCTTGGTGACGTACAACTCGAAGGTGCCCTCGTGCGCGGCGGTCAGCTGATACCGGAAGGTGTACGGGCCGCTGCCCGGCATCGTGGTCGCCGGCCAGTCGTTGCGGGCCAGGTCGAGCCCCTTGTACTTGCCGCGGCCGGCGCTGCACAGCTTGCCGTCCGGGATGATCTCACGGCTGCGGCCGCTGGCGTCGCCGATGTTGACCTCGTCCCAGTCGTAGATCGGCCAGCTGTCGCCCACCGCGATGGCGGCCTTGCACGCGGCGGACCGCGGATTCTCCGGACCCTCCTGGAAACACTGCATGATCCGGCTGATCGGGTTGCCCATCGAGCCGTGCGCGACGGCGGGGACGGCGGTGAACACCGAGACCGTGCCGAGCACGGCGGTCAGTATCGCGACTTTGACGGCGGAGCGGGAAAACTTCATCGTAGTGCTCCTCTCCTCAGAGGTCTAGACCACAACACGGTAGAGGTCCCTGCGCACCGACTTGTAGGTCCGAAAGTCGGGTGCGGACGAGTTCGGGGTGGCCGAGCGGCCGGCGCAGGCCACGAATCCGTGATCTTGCCTCTTTTTGGCTTCACCCATGAGTCGGTGGAGGGGTCGGTGGCGCCTCGACCGGAGGCGTTCTTCCGCAAGGCGCGTCACGTGTCGATCCGAGTCTTCGCCACGCAGGAGAGCTCGTCGATCGGATCGGTGACGGCAAATGAGACTATTACCCTGAAGGTAGCGAAGGGGGCCTTCGGTACTTGGTTGCAGTCAAGTTCTCTCCGTCCACAAGGGACGCTATCAGCCAACTCCGTGTCCGATTCAGGCCTGTGTGTGCGGTTTCGGGGTGGGGTCGTGAGTGCTGATTAGGGTTAGAACACCACTTAGCACTCACGCCCCCCTGAAAAAACGTGCATACTGCCCGATTCGGACACTTAGCCGCTAGAGAGTGTCCTTTATGGACACCCTTGTTCTCGTACGGCTTCCGGTAGCCGGTCCGGACCTGCGGGAGGGCATGCCATCTTTGGCCTACCCACCAGTAAGTGCAGTGTGCCCGGTTCCTCGGCCGAAGGGGGTGTGGTGTTGTGGCTGATCCAGCGGTGCATGACGTCGGCGGCGAGCCAGTGCCCTCGGGCTTCTGCTTCCTCGGCGGCCGTGACGCCGTTGCGCGCCGGAGCGGGTCGGGTCCGCGGGCGAGCAGGAACGCGGTGGTGTCGCCGGTCTGGACGTGGCTGTCGTGTTCGACGTCGATGGCGAGGCGTAGTAGGGGTCAGCCGTCCCAGGCTGGACGGTGATCACCGGGCCGATGTATCCGACGTCGGAGTTCACCCCGGTTATGGCCCAGTCGGCTACTCGTTCGAGGCGGCGGGGTGCATGTCGCGTGTAGGAGGCCGACCCTGATGTTTCGGCTTGACGATGCTGTGGCCTCGCCGATTGTGGGAGTTTCAGAACGGCAGGTGTGAGCATTCAGCAGATCGCGGGAGGCTCGGCTGGGTGGTGGCGGAGCTGGTCGATGACGTGGGTGGCGATCCCGCGCCGCTGGTCATGGGCAAGGCGGATCTCGCCGAGCAGACCATCTGACAGGAGTCACACATCTAGTAGTCGACGCGGCCGATAACGGTGCCTCGTAGCGTGAGAGACCGCCACTACGCCATGGAGGTGCGGAGGCAAGGTGCGCTGTTCGCCGGTCCCGCCAGAGTCGCGATTCCCGTTTACTGCTCCCACTAGGTGCACAAGCTGGGTCTCGACGGAGAGGGAGCGACGTGGTCGGGGAGGGGCGAGCCGTCCGATGGGGGATCGCGCGGACGACGGTGGCCGTTGTGTCGCTCGCGTCGATGGTCGCTTGTGCGGTACCCCCCGCCACGCCGGTGGCTCCGGGCGGTAGCCCGGTCGCCGGATCGGCACCTTCCGTTCCCGTGGCCGAGGCGCAGAAGCTGCTGGGGACGTTGCAAGTCGCGGTCCGCGGGAATCTGGATGGGTATGACCGGGACAAGACGTTCCCGCACTGGAAGACAGTGTCCGGCAGCTGCAACGTCCGGGAGGAAGTGCTGAAGCGTGCCGGCGAGAACGTCGAGGTCGATGAGCGATGCGCTCCGGTGTCCGGCTCATGGCATAGCACTTACGACGGTGAGACGTCGCGGAAAGCCTCCGATGTCGACGTGGACCACGTGGTGCCATTGGCTCATGCGTGGGTCAGTGGCGCGAAGTCGTGGGACCAGGCCAAGCGGGAGCAGTTCGCCAACGATCTGACCCGCCCACAGCTGTTGGTGGTGACCGACAACGTCAACCGGGAGAAAGGCGACAAGGCGCCGGAGCAGTGGAAGCCTCCGCTGGTGTCGTTCTGGTGTACTTATGCGACCGACTGGATCGTGGTCAAAGCCGGGTACGGGCTGTCGATCACCGTGCCGGAGAAGACAGCATTGTCGAGCATGCTCGACCGTTGTCGATGACACCGCCGTCGCCCGGCAACTCGGTCGGGAGCGCCCGTCGCGCTGCCCGCGAGAAGGTGGTCCGCGAAGCCGATGCACTCGACGCTCTCACAAGCGGAGTTGGTGTCCTGGCCGATGTCTGCGACGCCGGGACCCGCGCTCAAGTGCGGCTACATGGCGATCATCGATCGCGGCTACTCGGTGTACGTCAAGCAACGGCGTGACGGACGGCCCCGCTCCAGCCGACGATGACCTGCCGAGAAGATGACCGGGAGTCGCTCAACGGCGTTTCCACTCCTGCCGCTGCCATGCGGGCGTCGCGGAGCAGGGCGAGCTGGTCCGGGTTCGCCAGCAACACGGCCGTGCCGAGGGCGATCATCGCCGCGGTGGTGTCGTGCCCGGCCACCAGAAGCAGCTGGCCCAGCGTGGCGATTTCCCGCGCGGTCATCTCGCCCGTCCGGTACCGCTCGACGGCCAGCGTGCTGAGCAGATCCTCGCCGGGCTCGGCGTTCTTCCCGGTGACCAGCCGTTCCAGGTAGGCGTTGAGCTCCTCGCTGGCGGCCATGGCCCGTCCGGGATCGGCCTCGTCCATGACGAGGGTGCGGGCCACGTCGTGGAAGAAGCCCCGGTCGGCGTAGGGCACCCCGAGGAGTTCGCAGATCACCTGAGAAGGGACCGGCAAGGCGAACGCCGTCACCAGATCGACCGGTTTCGGGCCGTCGAGCATCCGGTCGATCAGGTCGTCGACGATCCGCTGGATCCGTGGCCGCAGAGCCTCCATTTTCCCCAGCGTGAATTCCGGGGCCAGCACCCGTCGATGGGTGGTGTGTTCCGGCGCGTCCATCTGCATCAACGTCTTCATCGTCGTGTCGCGTGCCTTGCTCACCGCGTTGGTGTGCGGGAAGCCGGGCAGGGTGGCGTCGACACTGACCCGGGGATCGGCCAATACCGTGCGCACGTCCTCGTGCCGGGTGACGAGCCACGGTGTTTCGCCGTCCCAGAGTTCCACCCGTGACACCGGATCCTCCGCGGCTCGCCGCGTCAGCTCGGGTGCCGGGTCGAAGGGTCGGTCCGCTGCGCGCGGCATGGGGAACCGCGTATTCGCCTGATCGTCGTCCATGCGTTTCTCCTTGCTGTCGAGTGCTTCGCGCTCGCAGCATGCCGGTGGGGGAGACACCGGGAATCGGACAAATCAGACGTGAGTTGTATCACATTCGTCCTGGGGAAAACTACCGCACCACTGCTGCTGGAGACTCATCGACGGCGGCGGAAGGCGGGTCAGTGCCCACGTCCGGTCTGGTCCTGTAGCCGGTCGATCAGCTCCGACGCTTCCGCTTTGGTCAAGGACTCCGGGATCGTCTCGCCCGCCTCCTGGGCGAGAGTGCGCAGGTAGGAGCGCTGAGGCCCAGTCATCGGCTCATCACCGGTCGCCCAGTCTTCGCGGGGTTTCTCCGGGCTCGGAGTGTCGCTCGGCTGCGTGTTGTCATTCATCTGGCGTCCTTCGGCTGGGCACACGGTCATGCGGCGGTTACCCGGTCGGCGGGGAAAGCACACCTCTGGTCATGAAGGTGCTCGTGAGTTCCGGCCGCCGCACTCCGTGAGAAGCGAGGTGTGAACGACGACGGCCGCGCCCGTCGTGTGCCCGCAGCCGCCCTGTCCATAGTGGACCACGATCTTGCCTGTCGTCGCGAGGCGAGACGAATGCGGTCAAAGACCATGATCGCCTGGGTTTTGACAGTTCCGGCGCGACCGAACGGTGGTTGCGCCGTCCGACGGTGTGGCCAGACTGAAGGAACGGTGATGGGCGCCGGCGGCCGCCGTTGCCCGCGCCGACAGGTCTTTCGTTCGGCAGGAGGACGGATGAGACTCGACCGAAAGGTGGCCGCCGTCATGGCGGCTGTCGTGCTGGTGACGCCGTTGGCCGGCTCGGCCTCCATGGCCGTCGGCCTGAGCGAAACGAAGCAGGCCGCACAGGTCTGTTCGCCGGGTACCACGGTGACGACCGACGACGGCCCGGTGTGCGGTGTCGCGGGCGCCGAGGTCACATCGTGGCAAGGGATCCGTTACGCCGCACCGCCGACGGGGGAATTGCGCTGGCGGCCACCTCGGCGGCCGGTTCCGTGGACCGAGCCCTTCCCGGCGACCGCCGAGGGCAACCAATGCGCGCAACCGGCAGGCACGGGCCCGGGTTCGGAGGACGAAGACTGCCTCAATCTGACCGTCCGAGTGCCTGCCAAGCGTGGACCCGGCCCGCTCGCGGTCATGGTGCAGATTCATGGCGGCGGGTTCCTGCTGTGGAAACCGCAGGACGCGAGCCGCCTGGTGACGGCGGGCAACGTCATCAGCGTGGAGGTCAACTACCGCCTCGGGATCTTCGGCTTCCTGGCCCACGAGGCGTTCGGCGCGCACGCGGGCAACTACGGGCTGCAGGATCAGCAGGCCGCGTTGCGCTGGGTGCAGCGCAACATCTCACGGTTCGGCGGAGACCCGCGCAACGTGACGATCTACGGTGCTTCCGCCGGTGGATCGAGCGTCTGCGCCCACACGGTCTCGCCGGCCTCGGCGGGATTGTTCCAGCGCGGTATCAGCCAAAGCGGTGAGTACAACTCGCTGCTCGGCGTGGACACGGTGTGGCAGCCGCAGGACTGCAAAGCGAAGCTGCCCACCGAAAAACAGGCCCAGAGCACCGGGGCGCGATTCGCCGCCGCCGTCGGCTGTCACAACGTCGCCGAGGCCGCGGCCTGCCTGCGTAAGGCGCCTGCCTCGACGTTGCTCAAGCAGGCGGATCATGGGAGGAACCCCGACAACGGGACGGTCGCGCCGATCGTGGACGGAAAGACCTTGCCGATGTCGCCGGGGGAGGCCTTCGCCGCCGGGCGCGTCAACGACGTCGCACTGATGCACGGGGTGGACCGCGACGAAACCCAGTTGCCTTCCGCGTCGACCACGGAGGACTACGAGAAACTGGTGCGCCAGCAGTACGGTCGGCACGCGCCCGCGGTCCGCGGCACGTATCCGCTTGCCCGGTTCCCCGCGCCCGCCCCGTTCCTCGCCTTCCGGACCATCGTGGCCGACTCCAACTCCGTCTGCCCTTCCGCCCTCAACAACGCGCGGTTGGCGCGGCACATCCCGGTCTACGCCTACCAGATGGACGCCACGGACGTCCCGCCGCAATTCTTCGTCGACCCGGCCAAACCGAACGGCGCTTATCACATCGCCGAATGGCTCCTGCTGTTCCCGGACGGCGTCGAGCTCAATCCGAATCAGCGGGTGCTGTCCGACCAGCTGGTCGCGCAGTGGACCGGATTCGCCCGGACCGGCGACCCGACCGTGGACGGGACCCCTCGTTGGGATCGCTACACCGAGGCCGATCCCGTCGTCATGTCGCTCAACTCGGCGGGGGACAGCAGACTCACCACCGAGATCCCGCGCCAGCATCATTGCGCATTCTGGAACGACCTGACCCCGTTCACCGGCGATCGATAGCCTGATCCCGACGACCGCTGGGCGCGCTCCGCCACTGTCTTCCTCTCCCCGCTCTGAGCAACGGAGGCAAGTGAGACAGTGAGCCCGCGGGTCATGTCCTAGGGATGTTCGGAGGTCGGCAGTGCGCCGCTGGTGTTGACGATGTGGTGGGCGATGTCGCTGATGCGGCGCCGGTGGCGGCGGGCGTGGCCGCGCATCATTTCGAAAGCCTGGTCCACGCTGGTGTCGCGTCGAGCGGCGAGGATTCCCTTCGCTTGCTCGATCAAAATGCGGCTATGCAGGGCGGTGTGCAGCTGGGTGACGAGATCGACCTGCTGCCGCATGACTCGTTCGTGCAGGATTCCGATCGTCGCGGCGTCGGCGAGCGCCTGCGCCAGCCGCACGTCGCTCGCCGACAGTTTCCCGGAAGGGACGTTCAGCAGGAGTAGCGTGCCCAGGACCTCGTCACGCAGACGCAGTGGGACGGCACACATCTCCCGGTAGCCCGCCCGCTCGGCGAAATCGGGCCACCGTGAGCGCGCCCCGTCCAGATCGACCGGGCCGATGCCGGTCACGTCGCGATGGCTTTGCCAGGCCGGACCGTCGTGCTGGGCCACGGCCAGCACATCGGACAACGCGTAGCCCGAATCCGATGCCGCTATCGGGCGCAGTTCGGTGCCGGGAGGCGCGAGCAGCAACGCCGCGGCCGAAACACTGAGCAACTCCGTGCGCCGCGTCGCGAGAAGGTCCAGCAGTTCGACGAAATCGAAGTCGCTCACGAGGGTGTCGGCGAGTTCGACGAAGGTAGCGGCCAAGCGTTCGTCCCGGTTCACCATCTCAAGGTCCTCGCCCGGCCCGTTGGCCGTTTCTGTGTCCTGGCCTCGGGCAGGTCAAGAACGGTGGAAGTCTCGTGGCAACCTGAGGCGCCGGTCGACGATATCCCGTGCCACCTCGACGATCGGGCGTTCCTGACTGAGCGCGTAGGCCCGCAGCTGGGACAATGCCTCGACCAGCGAAACGTCCAAGAACACGCTGATGAAGCCGGCGGCCTGGTGCACCTCCGCCCGATGGAGATGCTGCGACCATACTTCCTCCGCCGAGTCGTCCGGATCGGTCAGCAGCGCCGGGGTGAGGGAATCGGCCAGCGCCAGAGCGGTGGTCACCGCGGCTCTGCCCATGGACCCGGCCGCCCGCCGATGACACATCAGCGCGCCGATGCTGATCGCGCCGAGCATCACCGGGAACGCGAACACCGCGTGCACGTCCCTTTGCAGCGCGGCGGCGGTGAAACCGGGCCAGCGCGCGGTCACTTCCAGCGCCGAGCACAGCACCGGAGCGCCCGTGTCGATCGCGTCGACCACGGGGCCTTCTCCGAAGGTGAACTGCTCGTCGTCGAGCCTGGCACAATCGGCTCGAGGCCCCGCCACCGCCGACCTCGACACCGCACTGTTCGGCCCGCCGTACATCTACATCGCCGCCGACAACACGGCCGTCGCCGCGGTTCAACAACACCCCGCCCACGTCAGCGATGTGCCCCCAAACGCTGTCACCACAGTCGGCACCCTCCACCCAGCTGCCTGCGGAATCGACGTCGACCCCGGCGACAACGGGGCCCCCGCCGAAGCCGGACACGCCTTCGGCGACGCCCTGGTCTCCTGGTGCGAACGCCTCGGCCTCCCCTGGCTACGCCGCTCCTCCGGCCGACCCGGCCATCTTCACCTCATCGCCCTCGTCCCGGCGCAGCTAAGACACGAACTGCGCACACTTTGCACCCAGCTCGCGCGGCACCATGCGATCTCAGCGACGGTCCGGAGCACACTTCGTCTCATCACAGCACCGCACCGCCTCGGTCTCCCCTGTCCGATCATTGACGGCACCCTGAACGCACGCGACCTACCCACGCCCGCCCAAAGCCGACATCGGCGTGCCTATCGGTCTCGCTCCCGTCGTTTCCGTGCACGATCACCGCACACCGCAAGCCGCTCCGAAAGCGAATACGGCGACGCTCTCGCACGGGCCCGCGCTGGCTGGTCCACCGATCAGGTATGGCGCGCCGCGAACCGCGCCGGAACCGCGGCAGCCGACATCGGCAAGCAAGCCTGGCAACGCTGGATCTGGGCCCCGGCACGCACAATCGTCGATGCCGAGCAGCATCTCCCAGAAGAGACCGCATGGCAGCAGTTCATACAAGCTTCACCCGTACAAGCACGGCACTTGGGCCGCTCGCGGTGGCTCACGGAGCGTTGGCTGCCCGCGATCGACGAGGCGCGCACCCACCGTCCTCGCCGCCGCACCACTCGAACTCAGCAGCGTTCCCAGACGGCGTCCGCTATGTACGACCAAGGGAGCCAGATCGCCCAAACACGTCGGCTCCTCCGCATCACAGCGTCACTGCATCTTCAGCGTTCGCCCGCCACGCAGATCTCCATAAAACCTTCCACACTGTATGCCGCTCTCGATGCCCTCGCAGCCGCAATCGTCACCCGGTCTGGGTCGCTCTCGATTCGCTCATGGGCCGAAAGGTCCTTTCTTGACCCGAAATCAGTGCGCCGAGCTCGCGATGCAGCTGAACAGTTCGGTCTCATCCAACGCACCCATCGTTACTGCGGCGGGCCCAGCGACTGCGACAGCTGGCAACTCACAAAGGCCCTTAACGACCTATTATCGCGTCTCCGAGGCCAATCCCCCACTATTCTGTACACCCCCCACACGCCCAGCTTTGGTGCAGCAAACTACGAACGCCTAAAACGCACCCATCTACGCGAACAGAACCAATGGCGTTTACTGTGGGTGTCGCGGACAGATCACAACGCCTCCACTAATGGACATACGTCACCGGCCACCACGCGTCATCCCTTCGAACACCGACACATGCCCCTCGGATCTAATACGCCACTAAAAACAGCAGCCATCAAAATAGCGGGCGCAAGTCTCATCGATGATCGACATTAAACGAGAGCAAAACTACTCCAGACAAATACGCGGCCCTTAACTCAATTTCCAGGAATCCACGAAATTGACGCCTTACCAGGAAAACTGTAAGTTCACTCGATCGAGGCAGCAATGAGAAACTTAGACGATCAACCCGAGAAGCCGCGCTTCTACAGCGTCACCGAGTCCGCCGCAATCCTTCGCATGTCACCAATGACATTGTATCGCGCAATCGACTCTGGTTCGTTTCCAGCCATTCGGATTCGAGGTCGACTAGTCGTGTCGGCGCGCGCAATTGACAAGATGGAGAGCGCAGCTCTGTTCCGCGATGAGGCAGTCGACGCCGCCGAATTCAGTTGATGCCAGAGCTATTTAAGTCTTCTTCTAATCGCCGAGCACTACGCACATGCCCGCGAGGGGATTGAACCGCGGGGAGAGTCGAACGCAGTGATCGCGCGATTGCCTGCGCGACAAATTCGGTGGCCCGAACCGAGCCATGAGGCGAATCATCGGCGCGGTGACCACGGCCGGGCCGAGCGGAGGTCGTCCGCCATCAACCGGGCGACAAGATCGATTGACTTCCTCCTGGCCGGGAGTACGACCTCGTACCGCTCGCACGCCACGGCCACCAGTTGCTTCAGAGTCCCCTCCCGCTCACCCGACGGCTCAGCCCGCCAGCTCGGCGAATCTCAGGATCTTCATTTCCTTCCAGAAGCAGTCTGACCGCGACATCCGGCCAGCCCCCGGCCGCAGAACTCCGTGCGACTCCCCCACCATCGCCACCAAAAGCACATTCACACTGGGACATCGGGTGTAGCGTTCGCCCGTCATCTGGCTGCTCAGCGGGCTTCGTAACCACCATCTCATCCACACCGCCAAGGCGCTTCTGCCGCTTCGCGACGATCTTAGGCTCAAAACTGGCGTCCCGATCTCGCGGCACGTCGATCTCGACTGGGCCGACATCAGTCGGCACGGTCTTCGAGCGGATGCCGTTGCGCGAGTTGCTGGTCCCGCGGCCGGCCGGGTCGTGCTTGTCATAGCCGAGGTGATCGGTGATCTCGCCCTTGAGCGCGGACTCCAGCAGCCGCTTGGTCAGCTGCTGCAGAGACTGGAGGCCGGGGGTGCCGATCCGGAGGCGGCGGCCGAGCAGCTAACGTGTCTCCGCGATCACGCCGGTCAGCGTCAGGTCAGCGTCCGGGTTCGTCCGCTGACCGCTCCCTGCACGCCAGAGCCGTTGGACCGGTTCACGATCACCACCGACGCCCGCGGTCGCAGTATGGTGTTCGTCGAGGCGCGAGAGCCCAGCGGGCTACTGATCTTCCGGGACTCGGAGCACATCGAGCTCTATCTGCGGATCTTCGCCGGGCTGTGCCGAGACAGTCTGGACGAGAACGACAGTCGTCGTCGGATCGCCGACGGGTGCGGAGTCCAATCCGGCGCCTCGAAGGACGCTGTCTGCCGCTGACACCGGGCGGGCGCTGTGCTTGCCGGCTACGGGCGCTCTGAACCCGGGCGGAGCGCGTGCCTGCCAGTGGGTCCGTTTAGGGTATGCAGGTCGGTGAGGAGAGCGTTGAGATCGAGCGGGAACCGGCATCGGGTCCGGCGGCGCCAGGGCGGCCGGGGACAGGCCATGCAGTCACCGTGACTGTCGACCTGGTGCTGTTGCAGCATCGTGCGCAGTGCTCCGGTCAACAGCGGAACCCCACGGGCCAGCTGGGTCAAGGATTCCAGGTCGGTTCGGTGGGCGGCCGCGTCGTAGTCATCGAGCCGCTTGCCGACCTCGTCGGCGAAGACGTGGGCGAGAAGTTCTGGTCGTGGACCGAGCCCGGTGGCGACCTGCATCGGGTTATTACCCGGGATGAGCTGCTC
>NZ_LQCI01000010.1 GCF_001613935.1 Amycolatopsis regifaucium | reverse complement strand
GCGTGGATCTGCTCGAACACGGACACGGCGGTGTCGCGGTCGACACCGTTCGCCGCGGCCCCGTCGAAGAACCTTTTGGCGAGTTCCGCATTTTGGCGCTGGAGCGTTTCGCGCCCATCGCCCGCCGCAACAGGTCCGCTTCTGCCGGGGTGAAGGAGGCGACGTCGACGGCCATCTGCATGACCTGCTCCTGAAACAACGGCACCCCGAGTGTCCTATCGAGACTCCGCGCCAGGAGGGGATGTTTGTGTTTCCAGGTTTCCTCGCCTCGGCGGCGCGCGATGTAGGGGTGGACGGAGCCGCCCTGGATCGGGCCGGGCCGGATGAGGGCGACTTCGACGACGAGGTCGTAGAACTTCCGCGGCCGCAATTCCCATTGCACGACAAGCCTTGCCATCCCATAGGCGTCGTCGTAGGTGACGTCCCGCCACGCGTGGACCACGACCAGGTCGGCCTTCCGCCACGCCGCCTCTTCGAAGGCGATCTCCAGGGCACGCTCGCTCAGCGGGCTGCCGTCGAGCCCCACCACGATCGGCCCCTCGGCCGGATACGCGGTGGTGTTCTTCCGGCCCCGCATGACCACTACGGGGCAGTGAGCGTGACCGACGACCGCCGACGCTGTCGAACCGATCGTCATTTCCCCGAAGAAGCCCTTCCCGGTGCCGCCGACGACCACCATCGCCGCCGACCTCGACGCGTCGATCAAGGTGGGTACCGGAGAATCCGCCGGCATCCGCGTGTCCACGTCCACTCCCGGTGCCACCGAGTGCGCTTGAGCGACGGCCTCCTCCAGAACGCGCTGACCTTCCTCGGCGAGGATGTCGTACCAAGGTGCGGGGCCCGCCAATCCAGCCCCGTAAGCCAGCTTGTCGACACGCAATGCGTGCACGATCAGCATCTTCAGCAGTCGTTCCTCGGCGACGGCGGCGGCCCATCGGACGGCCGCCCTTCCCGGCTCCGTCCCGTCCACCCCGACGACGATCTTCCGGTCCGCCGCGTTCATCGTTCGTCCTCCTGATAGGTCACTTTCGCTTCCACGACACCGGGAACCGCCTCGGCCAGCAGTTTGGCCACGTGGCGATCGGTGTCACTGTCGTAGGCATCGCCCACCCGCACGACACCGTCTCGTATTTCGACCGTCCACCGGCCCGGTCCGCCGTAAATCGCCAAGTGATGGCGGACGTCCGCCGCGATCGCCTCGTCGGAACGGGCGAAGGCACGCACGAAATCGCCTCGGGTGAGGATTCCGACCACCCTGGAACCGTCCACAATGGGCATCGCGCGGATACGTCCATCGAGCAAAGCCCTGCCGACCTCGGCGGCGTCCGTGCCGGTGCTCATCCCCGTCGCCGGTGTCGTCATCACCTCGGCGACGGTCAACCCCGGCCTCGGACGCGCCTCGTGGTCCGGGCCCGTGCGAACGTCGTGCGGAAACCGGTTCTTGATCAGATCGGCCTCGGTCACGATGCCGATCAGCCGGTCGTCCTCGTCGATCACCGGCAGCGCGGTGAATCCCTTCTCCGCGAGCAACTCGGCAGCGTGTTTCGCGGTGGTCCCGGGCGTCACCGTGACGACCGGGGCGGACATCAGGTCCCGTGCTCGCATGGTGATCTCCTCACTTGCTTTCTTGGCCGGTCAACGTCGGACGAACGACCGCCACCGGGCATTCCGAATGCGCGACGAGCGCCTGGCTCGTCGAGCCGAGCAACATCCCCTGGAACCCGCCGCGGCCTCGCGACCCCACGACGAGCAACTGGGCGCGTTCACCGAAACCGAGCAGCGCGCGGACCGGCCGGCCGCGTGCGACGACCGTCTCCACGTACAGGTCCGGGTACTTGGCCCGCCAAGGCACCAGTTGTTCGTCCAGCGCCTGTCGCTCCGCCGACTCGATCGCGTCCGGGTCCACCGTCAAGGCGTGCGCCCTGGCCGATTCGTGGTCGGTGACCTCGTTCCACACCCTGACCACGATCAGATCCGTGCCCCGGAGCGACGCTTCGTCGAACGCGAAGGCCAAGGCCGCGTCACTCGACTCCGAACCGTCCGTGCCCACCACAACGGAACCGACCTCGGGCGGAATGTCGTCGGGACGTCTCCCCCTCGCGACGACGATCGGGCAATGCCCGTGCTGCGCCAGCGCCACCGCCGTCGAACCGACCAGCAGACCGGTAAAGCCACCGAGGCCGCGAGAACCCAGCACGATCAAGGTCGCCGTCAGAGACTCCTGGATCAGTGCGGCCACCGGGGCCCATTCCCGCGCGGCGGACTCGACGATCAGATCCGGATAGCCCTCGGCCACCGCGTCACAGGCCTCGGCGAGCCATCGCGCGCCCTGTGCCTCGAACCCCGACCGAAGCGCCTCCGCAGACGGCACCACCGCGGGCAGCCTCACCTGAGGGACCGCGTACACATGGACCAACCGAAGCCGCTTCCCTCTCTTGACGGCCTCGGCCGCCGCCCACACCGCGGCCCGCTTGGCGGACCCCGAACCGTCGATCCCCACGACGACCGCGTCTTCAGTCGCGCTCGGCATGCCCGCTCACCTCTTTCGTCCGAGCGGGCTTCACCACGGCGGCGACTTCGCCAGCCCAAGCCCGCACCGCCGCCCAATCCCGGTAGTCACCGTCCTTGACCCGGAGCGCCGTCACGACCGCTCGTTCGGTGAACCGCAGCAGGCTCCGGTCGATCCGGCCCGTGAACACCACGTGCCCGCGCGCGCCGGACGACACCATCAGCCGGGCCACGTCCACCGGATCCGGATCCACCGCGGGTTTCGGCGGCGTTCCCACCGGGCCGCTGGAGAAGAGCCACACGTCCTTGGTCCTCAGCACCGCGGCGTGCTCGCCGACCAGGTCTCTCGCCTGCTCGAGCCATTGCCCCAGATACACGCCGCTGCCCACCAGAACGACGTCGAACTCCTCGACCGTCGTGACGTCCTCGGCCCTCGACACCCACACGGTCGCGTGACCGCGCAGCTCCGAAGCGAGGGCGCGGCCGATCTCCTCCGCGATCTCCCAGGTCCCGCCGTGACGGCTGGCCGCCGCTACGAGGATCTTCATTTCGCTCTCCCGTCTGGTCTCCTCCCAGCTTCGACCAGTGAGAAGTTCAGGAAGAGAGACCGAAGTCCCGGCGGGCCGGGCCCACAGTCCCGGCTTGATCGCGTCGGCGGCACGGTGTAGGTGGCGAGGACCTTGGTCTCTACCCCGCGCCGCGAACGCGGCAGGACTCTGGAGGTTCGCGAAATCGGGAGGGACCACTCATGCGAACACTCGTTTCACAGCTGGCTGCTGTGACCATGCTGGTGTCGGCCACGACTATCGGATTATCGGACAACGCGGCTGTGGCCAGTACGCGGTATGTCGATCTCGGCGAGGTCTCCGGCGTCCTGGACTCCTTTGCGGTGGACGTGAACGACCACGTTTTTGTGATCGGCATGAGCAGGAAGAACCAGGGCGAATCCCATGAACCCACTGTGTGGGATCGCGGCGGGAGGCGCACCGTCCTGCCGGATCTGCCGGACAACGCCGGTTCGACCTACCCGAAGGCGATCAACGGCCGGAACGAGACCATCGGCCGGGCGCCGACGACGGACGGCCGGATCCACGCCGTACGTTGGACTTCCGACCACCGGATCATCGACATGGAGTTCCTTCCGGGTACGACCGGACTCGAAGCGAACGCCATCGGCGCCGACGGGACGGTCATCGGCTATGCGATGCCCGGTATGCGCCCGGCCCGATGGGACCGCACCGGCCGAGTCAGCGAACTGACCGGTCCACCCGGTCTGCGGAACATTACGGCGACGGCGGTGAACGACCACGGACTCATCGCGGGATACGGTTTCGGGGAAGGGTGGAGGACACAGCCCCTGCTCTGGAACTCGTCCGGAGAGATGCGCGCGTTGGCTTTACCGTCGGGTATCACGACAGCAGTCGCCGCGGGACTGAACAACCGAGGGACCGTGGTCGGTGGCAGCGGCGACTTCGCGCTGCTTTGGGACCGCGGCGGACGTCCCACTGTGCTACCGAATCTTTCCGGCGAAACCTCTTACGCCACCGCGATCAACGAACGCGGAACCGTCCTCGGCTACTCGAGCGCTCCCAGTGGCACGACGGCGGTCCGCTGGATCCGTGGCCGGATATCCCGGCTCGAACTCCCGTCCGGGAGCACTTCGACGGGCGCGTACCGTCAGAACAATCACGACATCGTAGTCGGTGGCGCCATCATGGGCCCCCGGCAAGATGTACCGGTCTGGTGGGATCGCGACGGCGCGGCGCACACGCTCGACTGCCCTCCGGGCACCTATTCCTGTGTGGTCGAATCGGTCAACGATCACGGGATCGCGGTCGGGCATGCCTTCGTCATCTCCCAGGAGGGCGGAACGAGCCACGCCTTGTTGTGGAAATTGGGGCGGTGATAGCCGATCGGCTGCCCGCGGTCATTCCGGAACGTCGAGCAATGCACCTGCGCTGAGATCACCTTCGACCACGGCACCTGCGACCGCGCTCAATTTCAAATCGTGCCGACTCGCATAACGGCGAAGCGCGGAGAGCGCGGCCGCCATGTCGACGGCGAGATGTTCGGCGACGAATCCCTTCGCTTGCTCGACCACGACGAGACTCTCCAGCGTCGCCTGAAGCTGCTCTGTCACGAATTCGTAGTGGCGAGCAGGACGATGCTGGAAAAGACCGATCGTCGCGACGTCCGCCAACGCCTGAGCGGCCCGGAGGTCCCTCACACCGAACTCGCCGCGGGTCCGGCGAAGAATGTTGAGCACCCCGACGGCCTCACCTCGTAGACGCATGGGAATCGCGGCTATGGCGGCGAAACCGGCATTGGTCGACGCGATCGCGAACCTCGGCCACCGGGCCGGCGCGGCGTGCAGATCCGGCTCCTCGACCCGCGCACCGGATCGAAAGGCGTCCAGTGATGGGCCTTCCTCTGTCTGAAGGTGGAACAATTCCGTCAGCCGGATCCGCTCCTCGGAAGTGGCGGCCAGTCGCAGCGGACCGTGCTGAGTGGTCAGGAGCACACCCGCCGCGTCCGCGTCCAAAAGCTGTGTGCACCGTTCCGCCAGAAGGTGCAGGAACTCGATGACATCGAAGTCGCCCAGCAACGTGTCAGCCAGCTCCGCCAGCGCATCAACGATACGGTCTTCGATCATCGGAGCGTCCTTGTCATCTGGTCCGTAAGAGGTCCTTGAGTAATGGGCGGAAGGGTCATGTCGGCTCCTTAAAGGGAGCGAAGCGCACTTCGCGAGCCACGACCGCGGCAGCCAGATTGCTGAGCGTCCTCTGTTCCGCGAAGGCGCGTGCTCGCAGACTGGCCAGCGCGTCGCGCGCGCTGACCCCCAGTTGAGCGGAGACCATTCCGGTCGCCTGGTGCACTTGCGCGCTGTGCAACGGCAAGGCGTCGATCCGGGGGGCACCGTCGGGACTGAGCATTCCCGCGTGTTCGTCCAGCAGCATCCGCAACGCCAACTGAGCGAACGCCAACGCGTCGACCAGGGCCTCGGGCTAAGCGGGCGGGCGACAACCCTGTGGAGCGAGAAAGTCCCGAGCACGATCGAGCCGACCCGTAACGGCAAGGCGAACACCGCATGGGCACCCGCCTCCACCGCCAGGGGCGTGAACAAGGGCCAACGACTTTGCAGTTCCGGAGTGGCTAGATCGGCGGCCAGAATGGCGATGCCCTCCCGACGCGCGTCCACCGACGGCCCCTCCTCGACAGTGTTGTGCAACTCGGCCAACTGCTCCGCCAGCGGACTCGTCGCACAGCGGGTATCGGACACTCCTTGCGGCGTGTCGATCGTCAAAGTCACCCCATCCACCTCGAGCCGTCCGGCTGCCGCCTCGCACAGCGTAGTCGCAGTAAGCGAGCGCCCCAGTGAGGCGGCGTATTCAACCGCCCAAAGCAGTACCCGAGGCAGCGGGCCGCCGTTGTCACCGGTCATCGTCACCGTCTCGTTTCGCTGTCGGGTAAACGGCTCTCCACGCCAGACCGGTTATTGAAGCAGACCACGACGGAGTTAGCGGGCACGGTGAGCACAAACAAGTCACACAGCTTTCCGGACGCGGACATTCGCCTGCGCGAGGGAGGACCTTCGTCTCTACGTCTTCCCTCGATGCCGAGCAGATCATCGGTAGACCGTAGGACGACAAGGGAGACGATCATGACGGTACGGCTCGGGATCAACGGCTTCGGCAGGATCGGGCGGGACATCCTCCGCTGCGTACTGGAGTCGCCGGAAAGCCCGATCGAAGTGGTGGCGGTCAACGACATCACCTCCCCGGAGATGCTGGCCCACCTGCTTGTCCACGACTCCACCTACGGCAAACTCCGCACACCTGTCGAGATCGTCGACGGCGGGGCTCTCCGCGTCGGCGACCATCTCGTCCAGGTCACCGCGGAGGCCGATCCGGCCCGGCTGCCGTGGGGCGAACACGGCGTCGATGTCGTCGTCGAGTCCACCGGCAAGTTCCGGACTCGTGAAGCCGCCGGCGTGCATCTGGCCGCCGGCGCCAGGAAGGTCGTGATCTCCGCGCCGGGCAAGGACGTCGACGCGACGATCGTGCTGGGCGTCAACGAAGGCGACTACGACGCCGAAAACCACCACATCATTTCGAACGCCTCGTGCACCACCAACTGCGTCGCACCGATGGTGAAGGTGCTGCACTCCGCTTTCGGGATCCGGCGCGGCCTGCTCACCACCATCCACAGCTACACCGGTGATCAAGCACTGCTCGACCGTCCGCACAAGGATCCGCGCCGGGCCCGGTCTGCGGCGGTCAACGTGGTGCCCACCAGCACCGGCGCCGCCAAGGCGATCGGGCTGGTGATCCCGGAGAACTGGCGGGCAAACTCGACGGGGTCGCCGTGCGCGTGCCGGTCGAGGACGGCTCGTTGACCGACCTCACCGTCGAACTCGAGCGCCCGGTGACCGCCGAGGAGGTCAACCACGCGTTCGCCGAAGCGGCCGACGGGGCTCTCAAAGGGATTCTGCGCTACACCGAAGCGCCCATTGTGTCCCGCGACATCATCGGAGATGCCGCCTCGTGCGTGTTCGACGCACCGCTGACCAAGGCCGACTCGCATCTGGCGAAGGTTTTCGGCTGGTATGACAACGAATGGGGCTACGCGTCCCGCACGGTGGAACTGGCTGAACTGATCGCGCGCAGCTTGCCGCCGCGATGAAGCGGCTGGGTGTCGCCGGTGCCTTGGTAGGCGGGAACTATCGCGCCGGGGATGTGGAGATCGACGAGGACTCCGGCCGGGTCGCCGCCGTGGGACTCGCCCGCCCCGGTCGTGGTCTGGCCATCCCCGGATTGATCGATCTTCAGGTCAACGGGTTCGCCGGGGTGGACTTCCTGAACGCGGACGCCGACGGCTACGTGCGTGCCGGGATCGCACTGGCCCGGACCGGCGTCGTGGCCTTCCAGCCCGCGCTGATCACCGACCGGCCCGACCGGACCATCAGTGCGATCATCACCGCGGGCAAGGCTCAGAGTGTGCCCGTCGGGGCCCGTGTCCTCGGCGCCCACCTGGAAGGTCCGTTCTTGTCCCGGGAACGGCCTGGTACCCATCCCGTCGAGTACCTGCGCACTCCGGATCTCACGCTCGCGCAGCGGCTGCTGAACGCCGGGCCGGTCACGCAGTTGACCCTCGCTCCAGAACTTCCGGGCGCTGTGGAGCTGGTCGACCTGTGTGTGCGGTCCGGTGTCCTCGTCTCCTGCGGACACAGCGACGCCACCGCCGCGGCCACACACGCCGCGGTCGATCACGGCGCCCGGCTGATCACGCATCTTTTCGACGCGATGCGTCCGTTCACCCACCGCGACCCCGGTATCGCCGGTGACGCTCTCACCCGCCGTGAAGTGACCATCGGCCTGATCGCCGACCCCAGCCACCTGGCTCCCGAGGCGATCCACCTGGCATTCCGGGCGGCGGCGGACCGGATCATCCTGGTCACCGACGATCTCGCCGCCGGCGGATGTCCGGACGGCCACTACCGCCTTGGAAGCGTCGACTTCGAGGTGTCCGACGGCGTCGCCCGCCGCACCGACGGCACTCTGGCCGGTACGACCATCACGTTGCTCGAAGCCGTCCGCCACGCCTGCGACATCGGCGTCACCACCGAGGCGGCCGTCAACGCGGCGACTTGCACGCCGGCCACGTTGTATCCAGGGCTCGATCTCGGCCTGTTGCGGCCCGGTGACCGCGCTGATGTGCTGGTACTTGACGACGCCCTGCGGCTCCGGAAGGTCCTTCTCCGAGGAATACCGGTCGAGCACCAGGCGCCGGCCACGGACCGGACACATGAAAGGTACCGATTCTCGTGAAGAAGTCCTGGTGGATCGCGTCCACAGCAGGGGCGTTGGTGGTAGTCGCGGCAGTGGTCTTGGTCGTGCGAGAACTGAGCGGCCCGACGGGCGGGACTGACCCGGATCCGACTCCGTCGTCCAGCGAAGCCGCCGCGTCTGATCGCAGAGCGGTACTGGCCGTCAAGATCGACAACGTGGCGGCCGCTCGTCCGCAGACCGGTCTGAGCGCCGCAGACCTCGTGTACGTGGAACCCGTCGAGGGCGGACTGACCCGGCTACTCGCGCTCTACCGGGGCAGGCCGCCGGCGGTGATCGGCCCAGTGCGGAGTGCGCGAGCCACCGACCTCAGCCTGCTGGCCCAATTCGGGCGACCCGCACTCGCCTATTCCGGCGCCGCGCCGGAGCTGCTGCCATCTCTGCGTTCGGCATCGCTGACGAGCGCTTCGCCCGCGGAAATCCCGGACGCATATTTCCGCGACGACTCCCGGCCGTCACCACACAATCTCTACCTTCGCCCGCAACAGGTCCCTGACGGTGAGGTCGCGCCGGAGGGCGCGTTTCCCGCGACGGGCGCCGCACCGGGATCCGGCGCGGCGGCCGCCGCCGTGGCGATCCGCTATCCGGCGGCCGCTTTCACGTTCACCTGGTCGGCGGACATCGGCAGGTACCTGATCGGCCTGGACGGCTCGCCACTCACCTCGGTGGACGAGGGCCAGGCCGCCGCGGCGACGATCGTCGAACAGCGGGTCGCCGTCCGGCTCGGTGAACGTGGGGAGACCGGCACGGTCCCCAACTCCCCCATCGCCCAGACGGTCGGCACCGGGAAGGCGACGATGTGGCGGGACGGGCAGCGGTTCGCGGCCACTTGGGACCGTACGACGGCAACGGCGCCGACCCAGTTCACGGCCACGTCCGGGCAGCTGCTTCCGGTGTCCGACGGTCCTTTGTGGATCCTGCTCGTTCCCGCGTGAACGACGCGGCGGTCAACTCACGCGCAGCACGGCCGCACCGTTGACCCGGTCGGCCGCCAGATCCGTGAGCGCCCGATCCGCCCCGTCCAGTGGGTACGGCACCGTACTCACCTCGAGGTGATGGGTCCCCGCGAACGCCAAGAACTCCCGTGCCTCGGTTCGAGTGTTCGCCGTTACGCTGCGCACCTGGCGTTCTTGGAAGAGATGCCGCTGATAGTTCAGTGGCGGGATGTCGGTGAGATGGATCCCGGCGAGCGCCAGTGTCCCGCCTCGATCGAGAGCTTCGAGGGCGGGTGGAACCAGTTCTCCGGCAGGAGCGAAGAGGATCGCCGAGTCCAGGGGCTCGGGCGGCGGTTCGGCAGCCGCGACAGCCGAGGCCGCTCCGAGAGCCAAAGCCAACTTCCTGGCTTCTTCGCTGCGGGTCATCACATGCACGGTGGCGCCACGGGCGATCGCCACTTGGGCGGTCAGGTGGGCACTTCCGCCGAATCCGTAGATCCCCAAGCGGCCGCCCTCAGGTACTTGCGCCCGCTCAAGTGCGTGGTAGCCGATCAGCCCGGCGCACAACAATGGCGCGAGCTCGTCGTCGGTGTACCCATCGGGTAGAGGAAGAGCGTAAGCGGCCGGTACGACCGCGAATTCGGCGTATCCCCCGTCTTCGTCCCAACCGGTGTAGCGCGACTCCGGACACAGATTCTCCCGGCCGCGAAGGCAGTACCGGCACCGGCCACAGGTTTCGCGCAACCAGGCGATTCCCACGCGGTCGCCCACGGCCAAACCCAAAACGCGACCCCCCGCGGCGACCACCTCGCCGACCACCTCGTGTCCCGGAATCACCCCCGCCCGATGGACCGGCAGGTCACCCTCGGCGACGTGCAGATCGGTGCGGCAGACCCCGCACACCAGCACCTTGACCAGCACCTCGTCGGCGGCTGGTCGCGAAACCGGGACCTCCGCCCACTCAAGCGGCCTCGAAGCCATCGGCCCGGGCCGGGCGACCCGCCATGCGCGCATCTTCACGAACGGCCTCCTACGTCGGAAAGTCCTCCGCTCAGCATCGTGCGCCTTTCGGCCACGGGGAAGGACCGAAGGTCACTGCCGCCCGGCGAGCCGAAGCCTCACTGTGGAAGCGGAAGGGAGAGGAAACCATGACCGTGCAGAAGGAAGACCGGCAAGTGACCGAATCCGCGGCGCCAAAGAAGCCGAGCGAAGTGTTCACCGAGAAGGTGCAACGGCTCGTCCACGAGGGCAACGCTCGGCGCATCGTCGTCAAGGACACCCAGGACCGCGTAGTCCTCGATGTCCCCGTGAACGCCGGCATCGTCGCCGCGGTTTTCGCACCGGTCGCGACCGCGGCCGGTACGATCACCGCGCTCGCAGGCCCCTGGTCCATCGCGGTCGAACGCCGCGGCGACCCCCCAACGGAAGAGAAGCCGTCGTGAAACCCGTTCGATTCTGGGTCGGGCTGGTCCTGGTCGCCCTGGGCGTGCTGGGAATCCTCGACGTGACCGGCGTCCTCGAAACCGGCGGCTTGCTCAGCGCGTGGTGGCCGGCCTCCTTGGTCGGCCTCGGCATCGTCGCGATGCTGTCCCAGCGACGGATGTCGATCGGACCTGCCGCCGTGACGGTGATCGGGCTCATCCTGCTCGCGGGCACCCTCGACCTGGCGGAAGGCGGTCTGTGGTGGCCGGCCCTGCTGGCGGTGGCGGGCCTCGCCGTGCTCGCCGGACTTCGCCGGGAGCACAGCACCAGGACACCGCTCGTGATGTTCGGCGGAGCGACCACCAGAGAACAGTCCCGCCACCTGCGGCACACCGACGTCTCGGCGATCTTCGGCGGTTCGACGCTCGATCTTCGTCAAGCCCGGATCGACGAGGGAGCGACGGTGGACGCCTTCGCCTTGTTCGGCGGCGTCAAAGTGCTGGTACCGCGGGGCTGGCGGGTCTCGCTCGGCGGACTCCCGTTCATGGGCGGGCTAGAGGACAAGACCGACGGAACCGGTGATCTCCCGGCGGACGCTCCTGTGCTCGCCGTGAACGGGACCGCGATCTTCGGAGGCGTCGAGGTCACGAACACACCGGAGAAATGACAGAATGACTGCGCGGTGCCGTCGCGGCCCAGATGTCGCGCCGGTACCGCAGCAGCCGAGCCTTCACGTCGTCGCGATCGGCTCGCGGCTCCGGCAGAACAGGGACGGTGGACGCGCCACCGGCGGCTTGGATCGCGGTCACGAACCGGCCGACGGCGTCCGGTGAGGGCACTAGGTCACCCCCGAAGTAGGCGAGCACCAGCAAGTCCTCCCCGGAATGAGTCTCCATGGTGAAGGCCCAGCCGTGGCGCTCGTCCCACAGCAGGGCCGTGTCTCGCACTGGATGGCGGGGCAACCGCTGGTCCAGGGCGATGTAGGCCGACGCGGGGTGATCGAGATCCATGGCCCAGGACTCCTTCCCCGCTCCCACCGCGGCGCTCACCGCGACCAGGTAGCCCGCCAGCCCGCACCGCAGGTCGTGATCGAGTTCGATTCCGGTCAGCAGGGAAATCTCCCTCCGTCGAGTCTGAGCTTCACCGACCACTTCGGACCGGCCTCGCAGACCGTACGAGTTCGCCGCGGCCGAGAGATGGCGTCATAAGGCCCTTACGCGAAGGACTTTCGTCCCTCGTGGACATCGGCGCGCTAAGTCCGCTACGGACGAAGGGCACGACGAAGATCCCGCCACGCCTGCGGCAGCGCGGCCACGCATCGATCGGCGTTGGCCGTCCCCTGCGCTTGTACCGCTGTCAAGGTACCCTCTGCGACCCCCAAGCCTCCCAAGAGTTCGCGGGCGACGACCTCGTCTTGGAATTCCCCGAGAAAGTCATGGAAGGCGCGCGAACGTCTACTTTCTCGGCCACCGCACGAGCCAGGTGAGGAGGCACTCGCTTGGCAGGTCGCCGGGCCGCTGTGGGCCATTGCCATGCGTGCGTCCGCTCTCCGGCCCAATACCGTGAACGTGCCCACTCGACCTCGACAGCGCACAGGGCCGAGTTCCCCGCCGAGCCGGCGCAATTCGTCGCTCAGCGCTTGAGCAGTCTCCGGCAGCCCTTCAAACGGGTCCCGGCGGCATCGGAATCCGGTCGTACGTCGACAGTGGAGAGGTCTTTGGTCATCTGCGCCCAGAGACCCCCGGCTCTCGTCCGGACATTGTCTCCATCGTCCACTATGGACAGTTGCTGCAGCGGAAGGGTCGAAGGGCCCTGGGATCCGTCACGCCCAGTGGGGCCGTTCGCCCCTGTGATCGCGATTCGGAGACGGCGAGCATGAGAACAGTCCGATCCGAGGAGGCATGCGATGGCCCAGCACCTGCCCGACGCGTACACGGTGAGAGCGGCCGTCGCACTTGCTGTACGCGCCCCTTCGGTGCACAACAGCCAACCCTGGGACTGGCGGTTCAGCGGCCACACGATCGAACTGCGCGCGGACACCGGCCGCAGATTGCGGCAGGCCGATCCCGAGGGTCGCGATCTGCTCATCAGCTGCGGCTGCGTGCTCCATCACTTCACCATCGCGGCCGCCGCGCTCGGCTGGAACACCCACATCGACCGGATGCCCGATCCTGACGTGCTGGCCTGGATCGAACTCGTTCCCCGTGAACCGCGTGAAGAGGACATCGCATTGGCCACGGCGATACCGCGACGCCGGTCGGATCGCCGTCGGTATTCGGCTCGGCCGTTGACGGCTTGGGAGAAGAGCCGCCTCGTACGAGTCGCGACAGACCACGACGCGACGTTGCGATTCGTGGACGACGCCTCACGACGTTCGGCGTTGACGGCCGCTGCGGTGGAGGCTCGGGGCCTGCACCGGGCCGACCCGGATTACGGAATCGAACTGGCGTCCTGGAGCGGACGGCGGTACGCGGCGGACGGCGTGCCCGCACGGAACGCCGTCCTTACCACCGCGGCACCGTTGGTACGAGACTTCTCCGACGCCCTACTCGCCGACACCGATGCCCACGATGGCGCCGCGCTGACCGTAGTGTCGACCGCGGCCGACACACCGCTCGACAGGCTACGGGCAGGCGAAGCCGCCAGCGCCGTAGTGCTGACGGCGACCCGGTTGAACCTCGCGTCCTGCCTGGTCACGGAGCCCCTGGAGCTGACCTGCACCCGTGGCCTGATCCGCGATTGCGTCGTCGCCGAAGGAGCCGAGCCCCAGTTCGTCGTGCGAATCGGCCACCTACCCGACGACACTCCCCCACTCCCTGCCACCCCGCGACGGCCGATCGCGGAAGTCCTTCGACCACTGGGCCGCTACGGGATCGGCCTGCCGATACCGGTACAGCAGCGCGAAAGCTGACACCCCAGCACGAGATCAACAAGGAATCCGAACCGACGAACACGGGAGCGCCTCATGAACGTCGACGAACTGCTGAAGAAAGCCAAAGACGGTCTGGAAACCAAGATGGTCTATGGCGAGCCCTACCACGTCGACGGGGTCACGGTGATCGTGGCCGCCAAGGTCGGCAGCGGTGGCGGTGGTGGCGACAGCCGTGACGAGAAGGGGCGCTCAGGCGAAGGTGTCGGGTTCGGGCTATCGGTCAAACCGATGGGCGCGTACGTCATCAAGGACGGCAAGCTGCGCTGGGAACCTGCCATCGATGTGAGCCGCGTTTTGGCCACGTTCGGCATGATCGCGGTGGCAACCCTGTTCGCCGCCACACGTTTCGCGAGACGGAAGCGGCACACCGAGACTGAGCTTTCCTGACAGCCGGGTCAAGGCGGCGAGCATCGATGAAACCGGCATGGAATCCGAGGATGTGGCGCGGGGAGAACGAGGACGTGAATGCCAAGCTACGAACCGCGCGCGATCTACAGCGTCTCCTCGCTCGGATCGCCGAGACGGGGGCACGGTCGCGAGAGCAAATGCGAGCGCGGCTCGTCACCAACGCCGAACGGCGGGCTCGTGCCGAGAAGGAGCGTCAGCGGCGCTTGAGTGCCGAGATTGCGAATCGCAGGACACTCGCGGAGCGAGAACGTCATCAGACGCAGCTGCGGCGGCTCGTTCGACGGCCCGTCCAGAGGCACGAACAGCGATGAAGTTGCCATGCGGCCCGTTGGCGGTTCAGTCCGCTGGGGTGATCAGACCACTGGTGTCGCCGCCGTCGGCCCAGACCCAGGGGATGCCGCGCTGGACCTCTCCGCAGCGCGATCAGCAGCAGCCACGCGGCGAAGCGATCCTGGTTGCCAGCGGCGGCGACCAGCAGCACCCTTGAGTATCGGTGGCGATGTGGCAACTGGAACGAAACGATGTGCCGCTGTTCGCATCGAATGAGCCGATCACGGTCTCAGGACTACCTCCGCAGGCCCAGCAACAACAACCGCGGCCGCTCGGACAGGTTCACCGACCACGAGAACGCTCTCTACCTTCGAGAAGACGCCCTGCTCGACGCCGTCGCCAAGTTCTTCGCCGACCGCGTGTTCGGTCCTGACCGTCGCACGGTCCTCGAAGCCGACCTGGTCGGTGCCGATGATCACGCCACCTGAACAAGAGGAAAACGAAACCGGATCCAGCGACAGCTCGCCGAGATCACCAATGCGGGGCAGCTACAACGAACTAGCCAAGAATGAGAAACAGCTCCAAGCGAAGATCTCCGACCTCGACGAGGCGGACTCGGCAACACCTCAGGGGATGACAGCCGATGAAGTGCCTCTGATCGACGCGCTTCCCTATCTCGCGACAAACCTCGCAAAAGCGCCAGAACCGTATCTACGGGCGCTGTTCGAAGCCGTCCAGCTCGCCATCGTGGTCCACGACGACGGCGAACATGCGACAATCACGATCAAGCTCCCGGCAGACAAGCTGCCGGAGATCGCTCAGGTAGCGGAAAGGATCACCGAACCCATGAACCCTCAAGACCTCCCGGCGCAGCGCGCCGGTTCGGCTTGTGAGGTTCCTGTTGGTGCCCCCGGTGAGATTCGAACTCACACTGGACGGGTTTTGAATCCGTTGCCTCTGCCAGTTGGGCTACGGGGGCGTGCGGGGTGAACTTTACGGGATCACGGCCGCGCGCTTTTCGCGGGGCCCGGAGTGTGACGCCCGTCTGACGTGGTGAACGCCATCTCGCCTACTGGATCGTTCCCGGTAGGCTTCAGGTTCGCGGACTGACCGCGTGCCGAACTGCCCGACGACCTTCAGGAGGACCCCGGTGACCGAGCAGGCTGCCGAGGCCAATGGTGCCGTCGCCGCACCCCAGCGGCGGGTGCTCGTGGCCGAAGACGAGGCCCTCATCCGTCTCGACCTCGTCGAGATGCTCCGCGAAGAGGGCTACGAGGTCGTCGGCGAGGCGGGTGATGGCGAGCAGGCCATCAACCTGGCCACTGAATTGAAGCCTGACCTGGTGATCCTCGACGTCAAGATGCCCAAGCTCGACGGTATCGAGGCCGCGTCCAAGATCACCGGTGACCGGATCGCGCCGGTCGTCATCCTGACCGCGTTCAGCCAGCGTGACCTCGTCGAGCGGGCCAGGGACGCCGGCACGATGGCGTACCTGGTCAAGCCGTTCGCGAAGCGCGACCTGGTGCCTGCGATCGAACTGGCCGTGAGCCGGTTCGCCGAGCTCCAGGCGCTCGAATCCGAGGTCGCGGGCCTGACCGACAGGCTCGAGACCCGCAAGGTCATCGACCGGGCCAAGGGGTTGCTGATGAGCCGCCAGGGGCTCACCGAGCCGGATGCTTTCCGCTGGATACAGCGCACCGCGATGGACCGTCGCACCACGATGAAGGCGGTGGCCGAGGCCGTCGTCGAGAGCATCGGCTGACGGACCCGGTCAAAAGCCGCGAAGGCCACCTCCATCCCGGAGGTGGCCTTTTCGCTCAGAGCCCGCTTGCCGCCCGCATCACGCGATAGACGTCGGTGTTCTCGACCGTGCCACCCAATCGGGCGGAGCCGGGGCCTTCGGCGGTGACCGGGGTGTCGGAACCGGTGTGGTCGTGCGTCGTCCAGTCCACAGTGAACTTGAGCTTCGAGCCCGGTACGTCGAACGGGCCATCCTGGTCAGGGTCGGTGTCGGAGGCGTCATAGTTCTCGATGCTCAGTCCACCGGTCTCGTGGTCGCCGCCGATGACCACCAGCGTGTCGGGATGCGCGCGGACGAAGCGCATGACCTCGGCGATCGTGGCGTCGAGTGCCCTGCCCGCGTCGATCACGCCGTGCGCGTTGTTCTCGTGCGACATCCCGTCGGTTCCTTCTTCCTCCAGGAACAGGAAGAAACCACGCGGGTTCTTCGACAGCGTGTCCAGGGCCTTGCGCGCCATCTGCTGGAGCGGCACGCGTGGCGCGTACTTCCCGACGCCGTCCGGGCCGTAGTCGACCATGTCCTCGTTCGCGAACAGGCCGAGGATGCGGTTCGCCCGCGTGTTCCGCAGTTCGTCGCCGTCACGCACGTAGGTGTAGCCAATTCGCCGCGCGCGTTCAACGAGGTCGCCGTAGGGGCTGCGGCTCTCCTCCCCCGGCTTGTCCGGCCAGAGACCGGGATTCCCCTTCGGGTACCACCAGTCCTCACCCCCGCCGAGCAGGACGTCCGGGCGGCTGTTCTCGATGTACTGCTTCGCGATGTCGCTCTGCGAATCCCGGCTCGGGACATGCGCCGCGAACGCGGCGGGCGAGGCACCGGTCACCTGGGCGGTGGTGACCAGGCCGGTTGACTTCCCCGCCCGCTTCGCCCGTTCGAGGATCGTCTCCACCGGACGGCCGTGGACGTCCATGCCGACGGCGCCGTTTCGCGTCTTGTGCCCGGTCGCCAGTGCGGTGGCCGCCGCGGCCGAGTCGGTGACGATTTCGTCCTCGTCGTCCGACGACGTCCGCACGAGACCGGTCACCGCGAGCCCGTCCATCGCCAGTTCGCCGCGTTTGCCCTTGAGCGCCAGCCGAAGCAGGTCACGCTGGCCGAGGCCGAGGCCGTCGCCTTGGATGTAGATGATGTTGCGCGCCACCCGCGCCCCGGATTCCGCCGTGGTCGGCTGCGCGACCGCGGCTGAACCACCGCACAGGACCACCAGAACCGTCGCCGCCGCAAGACCGCGTCCGCGCATGTCGACTCCTGTCCACTCTAATTAATTAGGAACCTTTCCTAACAGAGAGCGGACGGGAAGACCAGGGGCGAACTTGGAGCATCCGACGAGGCCATACCCAGCTCGTTGAGATCCAGACCACACGATCGAGTCGTGACGATCCTCGTACGGCTGGGTCTCCGGGTGTGGAAACGAGCCGGGAGCCCCGCGAACTTCCGCCACCGGCAACGGAATCCGAACCAAGGAGACTACGATGACGAACACCGCCACCATCACCACCAAGCCGAAACGCGCTGCGCGAACGCATCCCCGGCGCCACCGCGTCCGCCGGGCAGGGTGTCTCCGTCGAGGTCGTCGAGGTCAACATCAACGTGTCCGACGTCTACCTTCCGGGTGACGAAGAAAGCGACGAACACACCGAATCCGGCCGAGTCCAGTGACCGTCGGCGCCGAACCGCGCCCTACCCGTTCCTGAACGCCACTCATCTCGGCCTGCTGACCGGTCTCGTGCTCGGCGTGGCAGGCGGCTTCGGTCGTGTACCGCATGTTCGCCGTGACCAGGCAGCCGACACCGTGCTCGTGGGCAAGGTGACCGCCATCGGGCTGGCGAAACTGGGCGCGCCCCTCCGGATCGCGGATCATCGTCGTGCGCAACGCCGGCGTGATGCCCGCCGAGCGAACGGAAACGGCCGAAGGCAACGAAGTCATGCTGGCCACGCATGTGCTCGGGCCGCATCTACTCGCCTCGTCGCTGCGTCCGAAGTTCGCCGACGGTACCCGAGTGATCTGGGCTGGGCGGGAACTCTGACAGACCTACGGACAGGACACGGCCTAGCCCCCGAGGGGGATCATCGCGACCGCGGGGGTGGACGGCATTCGCGAACCTCCGGCGGGTTCGACGGTGATCCCGACCCGGTCGATCCCGCCCGGCAGCTCCGCGAGGACCGGCCGAGTCCGATGTGGACCGTCGGAATCGAGCAGTCCGGCCGAATGCACACCGCTCGCTCCGATGAGCCAGACCTGGTACGCCTTGCCGGGCGCCAGCGGCGGCAGATCACCGGCCAGTACGACGACCTTGCCGTGACTCCGCGAGGTCACCACCGTGGTCCCGTCCCGCTCGGCACCCTTCACCGTCGAGGCATCAGGAGCGGTGAGCACCGAATTCACCGAGGCGAGTCGCTTTTGCGCCGGATCCGGTCCCGGTTCGGTGTTCGTGGTGAGCAGTCCGAACACCAGCGCGACGGCGGCGGCCGCGGCGGCACCCCACAGGGCGATCCGCACGGACGGCTTCTTCACCGGTTCGGCACGCCGGACGGCGGCGACCAGCGGCGGCCACTGGCGGGTGCGGGCGGCCTGGGCGAGCGTCGCTTCCCGCAGCCTCGGAGGTGGCGCGGCGGCGAGCGCCGACCCCAGTCGCGCCGCGGTCTCCCGTAGTTCCCGGACCTCTTGGCGACACGCGGAACACCCCCGCAGGTGCCGCTTGAACGCCGCGGCCTCCTCCTCCGGTACGGCGTCCAGCGCGTAAGCCCCGGTCAGCGTGTGCAGTTCGACCGTCATTGCCCGACCCCCAAGCAGTCGCGCAACCGGATCAGACCGTCGCGGATGCGGGTCTTCACCGTGCCCGGCGCGGTTTTGAGTACTTCCGCGACTTCCGGATAGGTGTAGCCGTTGTAGTAGGCCAGCACGACCGATTCCCGTTGCAGGTCGGTCAGCGCGGACAGGCACTGGCGCACCCGCTGCTGCTCGAGGTTGCCGATCGTCGATTCGGCGACCTCGTCGAACGGGCGCTGGAAATCGAGTCTGCCCGCCCGGTCGTCCCGGTCGAGTGCCGCCTGATGCGAACGTACCCGGTCCACGGCCCGCCGGTGCGCGATGGTGAGCACCCAGGCCAGCGTGCTCCCCTTGCCCGGTTTGAACCGCGCCGCCGTCCGCCAGACCTCCACCAGGACCTCCTGGGTGACCTCTTCGGCGAGCGTGCCATTGCGGACGACCCTGTTCACCACGCCCCACACCGGCCCCGACACGACGTCGTACAGGTCGGCGAACGCTTGTTCGTCGCCGGCCGCGACCCGTTGCATCAGGCTTGTCCCGGCGGGCTCCGCTCCCGTGCCGCCGTTTTCGCGCGGACTCGTCCGCACACCCTCGACCATCAAGCTGCCTCCACCTCACCCGACGCCCGGCTACGCGGTTGCCATGACGTCCAGGAGGGATTCGGTGCCGACGGCGCCGCGGACTGGTCCGTATCGAAACGCGTTTCGTCCTCTGAATGCGGGGAGAAAGTCAGGCCTGGGCCTCGAGGATTTCGTCCATTGTGGATCGCAGGTGGCGCAGAAAGGCCTGGAAGCGCTCGATCTCCTCCGGCGGGTACTCCGCCACCAGCGCCGCGAGGCCCGCGCTGAACGGGCCGAAGAACTGTCGCGCGGGCTCCTGGATGTCGGGGCCGCTGCGCAGGGTCACGACCCGCCGGTCGGTGTTCTCCCGGCTCCGGACCACGTAACCGAGTCCCTCCAGCCGGTTCAGCAGGTTCGTCGTCGCGCCGGAGGTCAGCGAAACGCGGTGCCCGAGCCGGGCCGGGGAGAGCGGGGAGCCGGTGTCTTCGGCGTAGAGGATCTCCACCAGCGCGGCGGCGTCGGTGGCGTGCAGGCCGAGCCAGTCCGCGAAACGCCGGGTGAACTCGGTGTAGTTCGCCCCGAAGTTCCGGAGGTCGTCCAGCAGCGACGCGCTCCGTGCCGCGACCTCATCCTCCATCGACGGTGTCCTCCTCGGTTCTCCAACGCGCTTTGACAACCTACCGGTTCTAAATATACCTTCACTGTGAAGCTACTTTCCTATGAAGGAGTTCCTTTGCTCCCCGACCCGTTCGCCGCGACGACCCGCGGTGTTTCCGAACCTGATCCCGTTCGCCCGGCGCTGCGCGCCGCCGGTCGCCTCGTCGAAGTGGCCGCGCCGGCCGGCGGAAGCGCGTGGATCGTGACCGAGGAGAAGCTGGCCCGTGAAGTCCTCTCCCACCCCGCCATCGTCAAAAACCCCGCGACGGCCCCGGAACTCTGGGATCCCGTTCGCGCCGGACTCGAGCAGACCGCCGCCGAACAGCCGTCTCTCACCACATTGGACGGACCGGACCACACCCGGCTGCGACGTGCGCACGCCCCGCTCCTGAGCGCCAGACGGATCCAGGCGCGATCCGGCCGGATCCACGAAATCGCGCGAGAGCTGCTGACGGATCTCGGCGAGGGAACCGTCGACCTGATGGACGGCTTCTCCACCCGGTTCCCCCTCACCGTGCTGCTCGATCTGCTCGACATCCCGCTCGGCCTGCTCGACGCCGCCGTGGACGCCTGCCGCCGGATGTCCAGTCCGGAACCGGGTGGGCAGGGCAAGGCCATCGCCGCGATCGCGAAGCTCGCGACGGCCGGGCTGACACCGGGTCGGCACGGGCTCGCCACGGAACTACACGACCGGGTCCCGCCCGAGACGACCGAAGACGACCTGAGGTACCACCTGTTCGCGTTGATCTTCGCCGGACAGCTGACCACCGACGCGTCGATCGGTTTCCTGGTCGCGCGACTGCTCGACGGCGACACCGCGCCAGAGGACGACCTCGTCCGCGAAACCCTGCGGGACCATCCGCCCGCACCGTTCACACTCTGGCGATTCACGACCACCGAGCTCGACCTCGCCGGGACCCGGCTCCCCGCGCGATCTCCCGTGCTCGTCGACATCCAGGGCATCAACACCGATCCCAGCCGCGCCCCCGGCCCGGATCTGACCTTCGGCGCGGGACCGCATTTCTGCATCGGCGCCCAGCTCGCGCAACTCGAACTGCGGGCGGTGGCGTCGGTCCTGCGCGCGGAATTCCCCCGAGCACGGCTGGCCGTCCCCTATGCCGAGCTCCGGCAGACGTTCCTCGGTGGCATCCAGGGCACCCGGCTCACCGGCCTGCCGGTGCTCCTGCACGGCTGAACCGGCCTGGAAAGGACGACTACTTCTTCAAGGTGTCGCGGGTCTTGTCCGCCGCGTCCTTCCGCCGCACACGGGAAGGACCACCCTTGATCATGATCCGTCACGCACACGGACGGGTGGTCACGCTCACGACGTGCGCCACGGCATGTGCTGCAGCGTCCAGGTGTTGCCATCGGGGTCGCTGAAGGCCGCGTAGTAGACGCCACCCATATCCTCGACCGGACCGACTTCGGCCCCTCTGGCGATGAGCGCGGCGCGTGCCTCTTCGATGTCGGCGACCACCAGATGCAGCCCGCGCAGGGTCCCGACCGGCATGTCGAGGGACGCGAGCCCGGTGGTCAAGGTGATCGAACAGGCCGAACCGGGCGGGGTGAGCTGGACGATCCGGACCCCCTCGGCGGGTCGCACGTCGACGTCGAGCCGGAAACCGAGCCGTTCCGTGTAGAACTCCTTCGCCCGGTCGATGTCACTGACCGGCACCGGGACCAGTTCGAGCAGGAACGCGCCCGGCGGAACGGGCGGTGCGGGCTGGGAGTCGGTCACGGAACTTCCTTTCACCAGAGGGAATGGAGCCTTGCGCTAGAGAAGGGAGGCGACGGCGGCGGCGAACGCCTGCGGGGCCTCTTGAGGGACGTTGTGCCCGACACCCGGCAGGACGCGGTGGTCGTAAGCGCCCGTGAAGTAGTCGCGGTCACCTTCCGCGCTGGGCCCGCCGACGCCGTCGTCCCCGCTTTCCAGCACGACCGTCGGAACGGTGATGGCCGGTTCCTTCGCGATGAGGTCTTCGAGTGCCTGATAACGGGGATCCCCCTCCACCAGACCGAATCGGTGGCGATAGGAGTGGATGACGACGTCGACGAAGTCCGGGTTGTGCAGGCTGGGAGCGCTGGCAGGGAAGGCCGCGTCGGCGCCTGCCCAGGTCGGCGACCAGGTGCGCCACAGCAGGGCGCACAGCTCGTCGCGGTTCTCCGCGAGCCCGCGGCGGCCGCGCTCGGAATGGAAATAGAACTGGTACCAGTAGGTGCGTTCCCATTCGGGCGGCGCCGGTTCCCCGGCATAGGCGAGATTCTGGACGTTGTAGCCGTCCACCGAGACCAGCCCGCGCACGCGTTCCGGCCACAGCGCGGCCGCGATGCACGCCGCGCGGCCACCCCAGTCGTATCCGGCGACGACGGCCTTTTCGAGCCCCAGCGCGGCCATGAAGTCGAAGGTCCTGCGCGAGCGCGGCCTGTTGCCCGGAGCGGAACGTCGCGTCGTCGAGGAACCGCGTCCCGCCGAACCCGCGGAGATACGGGACGTACACCGAGGCACCGCCCGCCGCGAGGACCGGCGCGACCTCGTCGTAGGCCCGCACGTCGTAAGGGAACCCGTGAAGCAGGATCACCGGGGACGCGTTCGCGTCACCGGTGTGTTCGTACTCGATCTCCAGAACCGGTGTCGTGACACGCTTCGAGCCCATCCTCGGATCCTTTCAGAGGATCAGCCGGACCAGCCGCTCAGCCGGGACAAAAGCCGTTCGAGGACCTCGGGATCCGCGCCGACGGGCTCACCGGAGACGGGTTCGTCGACCAGCGTCCGGCGGTCGCCGCGGCGCGGCAGCCGCACCTGCCCGGCGGACAGGCCACCTGGCAGCGGCAACTCGCACCACGTGGTGACTCCGCCGGTCTCGCCCGGCGCCACCCCGGTCCGCTCGCCAGGCGCCGGCGTCGGCGTGGGAAGACCGTCCAGTTGATGGTCGACCTCGATGACCAGGACGTCCGACCGCAGTCGCAGTCTCAACGTGAAGAACGGCGGCTCCTTCGGATCGGCCACGTCGACCAGCGCGCCCACCAAACGGGCGGCAGCGGTCTTCGCCTGATCGAGCAACGGCCGCAAGGACCAATCCGAGAGGATGAGACGGACGAAGAGCTCAGAGCACAACAGGGCGTTCGGTTGTGCCACCAGCCGGAGGTCGTCCATCTGCGAGGTGCGCGCGCTCAAACCTTGGCCTTCCTCGTCGACGTGCGAGCGTGCATCATGCCACCCCATCCGGTGACGGCCTCCGACCGCCTCGACCCCGTGGACGATCTTCGCCGCGCAATGGTCCGGACAAGAGTTTTGGTCCACTGAGATGGTACGGCTTTGGCTCTGTTCATCGGACCAAAGAACGCGCAGAGTGGTCGAGTGAGCATCGCCTTCCTGATCACCACGCTGGTCGTGGTCGCCACGCCCGGCACCGGCGTGGTCTACACCCTGTCCGCCGGCCTCGCCGGCGGGAGACGCGCGAGCGTCATCGCCGCCACGGCCTGCACCCTCGGCATCATCCCGCACATGGTCGCCGCGATCACCGGCCTCGCGGCACTGCTGCACGCGAGCGCGGTCGCGTTCGAAATCATCAAGTACCTCGGCGTGGCCTACCTTCTCTACATGGCGTGGGCGACGCTGAAAGACCGGGACGCGATCGTCGTGGAAGGCGATCCCGAACCGAAGCCGGCGCTGCGGACGATCACCTCGGGCGTGCTGATCAACGTCCTGAACCCGAAGCTGACGCTGTTCTTCTTCGCGTTCCTGCCCCAGTTCGTCCCGGCGGGCGAGCCGGGCTTCATCCCCCGGATGCTGTTGCTGAGCGGGGTGTTCATGCTGGCGACGTTCGTGGTGTTCAGCGTGTACGGCGTCCTCGCCGCCGGGGTGCGCCACCACGTCATCTCCCGGCCACGCGTCCTCGCCTGGATGAGGCGGATCTTCGCCGGTTCCTTCGCCGCGCTCGGCGCCAAACTCGCGTTCACCACCCAGTAGACAGGTTTCGTATGCGACTCCAGCACAACCCCGCCGTTCGCGCCGATCACCCCAGCCTCGCCGTCGGCACGCTTTCGGCCACCGGAATCTCCCCCGATACACCGGTCGACCTCGACAAGTTCCTCGCGCGGGCGGTGCGGCGGCTCGCGGACGGCCCGGAATCCGAGTTCCCCGAGATCCAGGCGTGGCGCCGGGCGTTCGCCAAAATGGGGCTGAAGCCGACGCAGTACCGTTGCGCGTCGGAATCGCTGCTGCGCCGGCTGCGGAAAGAAGGGACGCTTCCCCGCATCCACCCGGTGATCGACCTCTGCAACGCGGTTTCGGTCGCGTACGCGATCCCGGTCGCGGTGCTCGACGTCGCGAAGATCAGCGGCTCGCTCGAAGTCCGCCACGCGCGGGGCGACGAGAAGTACGTGACCTTCGCGGGAACCGTCGAGCATCCGAACCCCGGCGAGGTGATCTTCGCCGACGAGGACGGCCAGGCTCACGCGCGGCGGTGGACGAACCGGCAGAGCGGGCACTCCGCCGTCTCGGCCACGACGTCCGACGTTCTGATCGTGTCGGAAGGACTGCACGCGACGGCGGCCGAGGACGTCGGGCTGCTGATCGAGGCCATCGCGGATGAGCTGACCGCGGCGGGCGTCCAGGTCAGGAGGCCTTGAGCGCCTTCTCCAGCCCGGCGCGCGTCATCTTCGACCGCCCCTTGATGTCCCGCTCGCGCGCCAGCTTCTCCAGATCCGCCTTCGACAACGAAGACAGATCCTTCTGCGCCGGTGCCTTCTTGGCGGGAGACTTCTTGGCCGGGGACTTCTTGGCTGTGGCCGCCTTACCGCCGGAGCCCTTCTTCTTGGCCTTACCGCTCTCGACGCTCTTCGAAAGCGCCTCGAACAAGTCGACGACCTTGGTCGGCTCGCCGGGTTCGGTGGCGGGAGTGATGGTCTCGCCCTTCTTCTTGGCGTTGATCAACTTCCGCACGCGATCGGTGTAGGTGTCGTGGTATTCCTCGGGCCGCCAGTCGTCGCTCATGGCGTCGATGAGGTTGAGGGCCATGTCGAGTTCCTTGCCGCGCGCCTGCGCCTTGCCCGGCAGTTCCGGCAGCTGCTCGGCGGGATCGCGCAGGTCGGCGGCGAAATGCAGGGTGTTGAGCACCATGAGGCCGTCGCCCGACCGGACCAATGCCAGGTACTCGCGTCCACGCATGACGAATTTCGCGATCCCGGCGCGGCCGGACGAGCGCATCGCCTCGAGCAGCAGCGCGTACGGCCGCTCGAATTCCTCTTTGGCGGGCGCGAGCCAGTACGTCTTGTCGAAGAACATGGGGTCGATGGCGGCCAGTTCCACGAAACTCTCGATGTCGAGCGACTTGGACCGGCCGGGGGCGATCTCGTCGAGTTCCTCGGGTTCGACGACCACGTACTCACCGCTGTCGAGCTCGTAGCCCTTGACGATGTCGTCGTAGTCGACTTCCTTGCCGGTGCGTTCGTTCACCCGTCGATACCGGATGCGGTCCTCGGTTCCGCGCTGGAACTGGCGGAAGTGCACCGTGTGGTCCTCGACTGCGCTGTAAAGCCGGACAGGCACCGTCACCAGACCGAGCGAAAGCGAACCGCTCCAGACCGGGCGCATGGGCACTCCTCACTGTCTCCTCATCGCCCTGATACCCGGAATCGCGGATGATCACACGCCACGGGCCCGAACGACCAGGACGGAAGGAAGAGAGGCTGTGCCGGGAAAGGGCTCCCAGGGCGGTTGGCCACCCCCAGTTCGAAGGCCAACCGCCGCGGAGCCCCTGCATGCGATTCGGCGCGCTGCCCCGTCGCGCCGAACCTGTCAGCTGTGCTTTCAGCTTTCCAAGGCCCTGCATCGGATTTACATCGGCTCTTCACCGGCGGGCATCCACGCAGCTCAGGCGGCGCCGGGAGTAGAATGAGACCCGTTCCAAGGCAGGCACACGCCCGCCCGTTAGGCCGAATGCCGCACGGCGTCCCCCGCGCCGACCTGGCTGGAGGCCGCGGCGGTGGGTTAGGGTGCCGGTCACCCGGCGAGCGGACTGGGAGGTAGTGCGTGAGCACGCTCACGGTCTCGGACGACATAGTGGCATATGACCGCCGGTCCGTTACCTGAATCGGCGGGATCGCCCCGAACCCCCGGCGATCCGGCACATACCGGCCATCCATCTCAGCTCGCTTTCTTCGTCCTCGGTCCGCTCGAAGCCCAGGTCGACGGCGTCCCCGTCCGGCTCGGCGGACGTCGTGAACAACGTCTGCTCGCCTGCCTGCTGATCAACGCCGGCCGGCTCGTCCCGGCGTCGTACCTGATCGGCACCATGTGGCCGGACCGGCCGCCGAAGACAGCGGTCCGCCAGGTCAGCAACGCGATCGCGCGGCTGCGGCACGACCTCGGCGTGGCGCGGTCCGCCGTGGTCACCACCGGCTCCGCGTACCGCATCGTCACCAGCAGCGCCTCGGTCGACTCGGTCCGCTTCGAAGCGGACTACCGCCAAGGCGCCGAGCTCCTGGCCGCCGGGCTGATCTCCCAGGCGGCGGCCAAGCTCACGGACGCGCTCGCGCTCTGGCGAGGCCCGGCCTTCGACGGTCTCGAAGGCGACGCCATCGAGCAGACGGCCCGCCGTCTCGACGAAGAACGGCTCGCCGCCAGCGAACTCCTCATCGGCGCCAGGCTCAGGCTCGGCGAGACCGACGCGGCGGCGCGCCAGGCGTTCGACCTCGCCGCCTGGCATCCCACCCGCGAAACCCTGCAGCGACTGACCATGCTGGCGCTCTACCGCGCGGGCCGCGGCGCCGACGCGCTCCGGACGTTCGATCGGAGCAGGATGGCGCTCGCCGAGGAACTCGGCGTCGACCCCGGTACCGAACTGAGCGCGCTCCACCAGCAGATCCTGCGCACCGACCCCGAACTGATGGAGGACGGCGCCCTCGTCCGGTACGGCGTCGGCGGCCTCCGGGCGGGGGCGGACACCGGCGGGCGACGCGAGGACGCGGACGCGCAGAAAGCGCTCTTCCCCCGCCCCGCCCAGCTGCCCGCGGACCTTCCCGCGTTCGGCGGTCGCGCCGCGGAACTGCGGACGGTCCTCGAAATCGGTCGGGACGGCTCGCTGGCCGGCCCCCGGCTCATCGCGATCGACGGGATGCCCGGGGTCGGCAAGACCGCACTGGCCGTCCACGCCGCCCATCTGCTCGCGCCGCTGTTCCCCGACGGCCAGCTCTTCGTGAACCTGGAAGGGTTCTCGCCGGCCGGCGACCCGGTCGACCCGGCCGCGGCGCTGGAGGCGCTGCTGCGCTCGCTCGGCATCCAGGGATCGGACATCCCCGCCGGCACCGACCAGCGCGCGGCGTTGTTCCGCAGCTGCCTCGCGGGCAAGCGCGTCCTGCTGGTGCTGGACAACGCCATCAGCGCGGCGCAGGTGAGCCCGCTGCTGCCCGGCGCGGCCAGCTGCTGTGTGCTGATCACCAGCCGGACCCGGCTCGCCGATCTCGACGGCGCGGAACTCCTTTCCCTGGAACCGTTCAGCCGGGCGGACGCGGTGGACCTGCTCGGCCGGATCGTCGGGCCGTCCCGGCTGCGGAAGGAATCCCCCGACGCGGCAGACCAGGTCGCGAGCCTGTGCGGTGACCTTCCGCTCGCCCTCGCCGTCACGGCGAGCAGGCTGCGGGCGCGGTCGTCCTGGACGCTCGACTTCGTCGCCAGGCAGTTGCGCGACGAACGGAACAGATTCGGCGAACTCACCGCCGGGGAACGCGACGTCGCGGGCGCGTTCCGAGTGTCCTATCTGAACCTGACCGAAGCCGAACGTCGGGTGTTCCGACGTTTGAGCCATCATCCCGGTGCCGCGTTCGATCTCCATTCCACGGCGGCGCTGGCGGAAGTGAACCTCGCCGAGGCCCGCCGACTGGCCGAACGCCTGGTCGACGTGAATCTCTTGCGGCAGCCCTCGATGGACCGGTACGAGATGCACGACCTTCTCCGCAGCTACGGCCGTGAACTGCTGCTGGCGGAGGAGCCGGAACACCAGCGCGAAGCGATGATGCGACGATTGTTCGACTACTACCGCTGCACCGTCGCCGCCGCGATGGAATTCATCGACCCGGATTCCGAAGAGGAGTCCGGCGGCGGCCTCGAAGTCCCGAAGAGCGAGTACGGGCAATCCTTCGCCGACTACGACCAGGCCGCGCAGTGGATGGACGCCCACTGGCAGAACGTCCTGCCGGTGGCCGTCGCGATGAACAACCACCAGCACTATTCGGACCTCGTGCCGTTCTGCTCGTCGGTCTGGCGCTACTTCGACAACCGCGGCTACTACCGCCAGGCCAGGGAACTGGAGACCCTCGCGCTGTCCGCCGCCCGGGTCACGGGGAGCGTCGTCCTCGAGTACCAGGCCTTGCACATGTACGCGCTGACCCTGTGGCGGCTCAACGAGTTCACCGAGGCGAACCGGCTGTTCAACGAGGTGTTCGAACTCGCGGCGACCACCGGCGATGTGCGGATGCAGTGCCGGGCCAGGGGCAATTCGGGGGTCACCCACTGGCTCAAGGGCGAATCGGACGAGGCGATCGAACACCTCGGCTGGGTCCGCGAGACCGCCCATGCCCACGGCAGCGTGCTCATCGAAGCCCGGGCCAGGCATCGGATCGGGCTGATCCACACCGAGAACAGGCGCTATCCCGAGGCCGCCGAGGAACTCGACCAGGCACTGCGGCTGGCTCACGACAACGAATCACCCGATCTCGAGGCGGAATGTTTTTTGGCCCTCGGTATCAATTCGCGTGAAGTCGGCGATGCCGCACTCGCGGTCACCCAGTTCACCACCGCGGTGGAAGTACTCGACTCGACCGGGAATCGCAGCATGCTGCCCATCGCGCACAAGGAGATGGCGATCGCGTTCGACATTCTCGGTGAGCGATCGAAAGCGGACCGTCATCGCCGGTTCGCTTTGCGGTTGTACACGGATCTGGGCATTGCGGACTCCGCGGAGGTTCGCGAACTCAAACAGCGCCTGAACGATCACTCGGCGTAATTTGTCGTACTGCTCCGGTACTCTGTTGGTGTCGGTAATTCACTTGACCGGACCAACGGTTCACGGAGAGGATCGGTCGCATGCACGACGAAGACGACGACGAGTTCCTGCTCGAACTCGAAGCGGAGTACAAGGCACAGAGCACCTGGGGCGGGTTCGAGCCGCCGCCGCACGGCGGTCCTCCTTTCCGCTCGCGACCCTGAATGACCGGGCATATTCGGAACGTATTCACTTAACTGGGGACTGGGGCGCAAGACATTCGATGCTGGTAAGGGTTTCCTCTTGCGGAACGCTCTACTGGTCCGAGGGTGACTTGATCTGGGACGATCACCTCGGGCATCGCCAGCTCAAACTCGCCGAAGGAACCGAACGCGTCCTGCGCTGGTTCAGTTCTTGGCGAGAACCGGAATCGGTACGTGAAGCGGACGAAAATCCCGAGACAGGGGAAAGGCTCCTCCGTATCGCGCGAGCGATGATCCGGTACGACGTGCTGGTGGTCAAAGGTTCTTCCCGCCAGCGGAGGGAAGAAGAAATCCTTCGGGATTGGGGCCCTTGGGGAACGTCCGCGCGGGCGTTCCACTTCGGCACCCGATCCTTGCGTGAGACCGAGTTCACGGCCAGCGAAACAACCGCGAAAACCTTGCTGGAGAAGGCGAAGGCCAGCCCTCCGCCTTCTCCGGTGAGGCCGTCGGGCGAGTACGACGCGATACCGCTGCCCGAACCGTCACCGGAACCGCTGACCGCCATCAGTCTCGGCGAAGCGCTCGACAAGCGCCGAAGTACACGCGAGTTCGGCGAAGAACCCGTACGGCTGCGCGATTTGAGCGCCCTTCTCACCGCGGCCCGGCCGACCAGGCCGGAGACCCATCCCGACATCCCGGCCACCGGCAACGTCTTCAAGACGAGCCCGTCGGGCGGGGCGAGGCATCCGACCGAGGTCTACGTCTACGCGAGGAACGTCGAGGGCCTGGATCGCGGTGTCTACCACTACGACGGTTTCCGGCACGGGCTCACGCCGCTGGACGGCAAGATCGACGACGATGAACTGGTCACCCTCGCCGGCGACCAGCAGTGGACCCGGAACGCCGGGGTCCTGCTGATCTACACCAGCGTCATCGAGCGGAACCAGTGGAAGTACCCGGTGAGCCGGACCTATCGGGTCCTGCTGATGGACGTCGGTCATCTGAGCCAGACGGTCTACCTGCTGGCGACGGCGCTCGGGCTGAACATCACGTTCACCGCGGCGCTTCGCGACGAACTGGTCGAGGAACTGCTCGGCTGTGATCCGGCGAACGAACTGGTGCTCGGCATGTCGGTGCTCGGTACTCGCGTTTGAGGTCGCTTGCCTTGTTTTGCTTGCGTGGCGGGTTCAGTGGCGGAGGCGAGCTGTCGTAGCCTGCCCCCACGGGACCCACGCTCGCCGGGCCGTTGCCGTTTTCCGGCGATGGACCCGGGCTCAGAACGGCGCTGGTTTCTCGGCCACGAGTGGCCAGTGCGACGGCGGAGGCGAGCTGTCATAGCTCTGTCCCGTCGGGCATGGTCACCGTCAGAGTGCCGTCTGAGGCAAGCCGGTAAACCGAACCAGGCACGTCCTTGCGCCTGCGGTCTCGTCATTACCGGGGCCGTACCTGATGTTCTATGTACGTCCGCACCCCGAACGCATCGCCCACTTAATCAAATAGAAACCCCATTTACGATCACTTGCACAGAAGACTTGACAGGCCCCGTCACCGTGAGACGGTCACGCCCACGGAGCCACGAAGCCGATACGCTCGCCGGGCCGTTGCCGTTTTCCGGCGATCCCTGAACCGCGGTCGTTACTCAGATCGCGGAGGCGCGCGTAGCAACACAGGGCGGCGGTCGTAGCCGTGGACGAAGAAGCTAGTCGCAGCAACACGTTGCCGTTTTCCGGCGACGGAACCCGGACTCAGAACGGCGGCGGTTCCTCAGCCAAGCGGGGCCCATACAGCGGCGGAGGCGAACTGTCATAACTCCGCCCCGTCGGCGTCGTCACCGTCAAAGTGCCATTCGAGGCAAGCCGGTAGACCCAACCAGGTTCGTCCTTGAGCCGGTGGTCTCGGCGGCACAGGTCGACCAGCTCGTCCGCAGAGGACGTGGCCGCCGAACTGCCACGGCACCACATGATCCAGATCGCAGGCCTGCGCGGGACGATGACAACCCGGTCTTCGGCACTCCCGATCCCGCACCCGCACGAACTCACCCAACCCCGCCGACGGCCGATACCGATCCCGCCCCAAATCCAGCACCTGTCCCGACAATGGATCGGTGACGATCCGCCGCAACACCGTATCCGGCCCACCAGCGATCTCTCGGGCCAGCGAAGCCGGGATAGGCCCATGCCCGGCCAGCTCCGCCGGGTCCTCGTTCAGACCGAGATAGGTCGCGAGGTCCAGGTAGAGGAACACCTCCGCCCGCTCACCCTTCCCGCCCTGACCACTCAGCAGCAGATCCAGGGCGATGTCGGCGCGGAGCTGATCCAGCGTCCGTGTCTCCCCACCTTTCCGCAGCGCACGCGCTTCACGATCGATCCGCCGATAGGCGGCGTTCACCTTCTCCACCGGGCCGTCCTCGACCTCGATCGACGCCACCCCGGAGTCACCCTGACGCACCGTGAGACGGCGGCCCGCCCGATAATGCTCAGACCGGCGAGAAGCACCTTCACGGTCCACCGTCATGGCCGCATGATTCGCCGCCTTTCGGATCTGCTCCGCGTTCCGCCCCGCCAACCGGTCTTCCAGCAAAGCGTCGACGGCCAGGGCATCTTCATCCGAGAGCCACGACGTCGCCGCGGCGACCTTCATCGCCCCGAAACCATCCACCACCCCGCGGTCCATCAACCCGAGCGTACGGGGCAGCCGGGTGGTCAACGCCTCCGCCGTGGTGACCAGTGAACCCGCACGTTTGTCCACGACAGACAGTGCGAAAGCCACCTCCTGCACCACACTCGACGCACCATCACGATGTCGAGCCAACTGCGCGATGGCCCGGAACCGGACCGCCTCCAACCGCGCGATCCCCTCCGACGCCGCCACGGCTAATTCCACAGCATCCTTATCCCCCAACATATCCAGCGAACCATTGACCTCCCCCAGCGCGTTCGACTCGGTAATTTCCTTCAATAGCGCCAAGGTGGCGTTGGACGTATCCACACACAGAACGTACAACCGACCACCGACAGTTTTCGAAGGCCACAACCGAGGAAACGTGCACGCATTCCCGGTGGCGCGGGCCGGCTGACCCGCGCCACCGTCCTCAGTCAGCCGAGCAGTGCCCGCATCTCGGCGATCTCGGCCTGCTGGCCGTCGATCACCTTCTGCGCCAAAGCCTTGACTTCGGCATTGCTTCCTTGCCGCAGCACCGTCTTCGCCATCTCAAGCGCGCCTTCGTGATGTTTGACCATCATCTCCAGCCACTGCCGGTCGAAAGCGGCATCCTCGGCCTGACCGAGTTTCGCCAGCTCTTCTTCGGTCATCATGCCGGACATCGAGCCGTGCGCAGAGTGCTCACTTGACGGCGCCACTCCCCAATCCCTCAGCAATCCGGTCAGCTGCTGGATCTCCGGATCTTGCGCCTTCTGGATCCGTGCGGCGAGGTCGACGACCTTCGCGTTTCGAGTGTGGCCGTCGACGAGTTTCGCCATTGTGATCGCCTGTTCGTGATGCGGGATCATCCCTTGCGCGAACGTGACGTCGGCCTGGTCGTGCCCGGCCTGACGCGGGGCGGGGGCGCTCATCGTGGACGTCGCGTGCCCGCTGGAAGCGGTGTCGGAGCCGGCGCATCCGGTGAGCACGGCGAAGGAGGCCAGGGTGGCGAGCGCCGCCCCGACCAGTTTCCTGCTGGTCATGGTTCTTTCCTCACTTCGGTTTCGGGCAGGGCGGGACGAACCCGCCTGTCACACCCGCAACACGCAAAGGAAGGACAATCTTTCGGGCACCGGTCTCCAGCGCGGCGGATCCCGCCCCGATGCCGAACCGCTCGCCGACCGCGCTCGCCACGTCGCCCCGGTCCGTCCACTTCGGACGAGAAGCCAGGTGATGATCAGGAGCACGGCCGCGGCGAGTACCGCGAGACACAGGTGCAGTCCACTGTGGCCACCGTCGCCGTCGTCGTGCGAAGGAGTGTCCGGACAGCACGGGTCCGCCATCGCGAAGGCGGAGGTCTCGTGTCCCGCACCGTGGCCGGATTCGGCGATGACGTGATGCATGCCGACCAGACCCAGTGCCACCACGCACAGCAACAGCCACCGCAGGGCGGCCGGGTACGCGGACTGGGTCACCGCTTCACCGTAGCCGGATTCAGCGCGCCGTCGGCCGGTGGGGTTTCGCCGTCGAATGCAGGGCGGGGATGTCGCGATCGATGTGGTCGGCGTGGAACAGCGCCTGCGCGAGCAGCCCGCGGACGTGGTCGTTGGCCGCCGAGTAGTAGACGAACGTCCCTTCGCGACGCCCCTTGACGAGTCCGGCGAGCCGCAGTTTCGCCAGATGCTGGCTGACCGCCGTCGGCGCCGCGCCCGCCAGGTCCGCGAGACAGGCGACCGAGGACTCGCCCTGCAGCAACGCCCAGAGGACCTTGACCCGCGTCGGATCGGCGAGCAACCGGAAGGTCTCCGCGGCCAAATGGACCTGTTCCTCGGTGGGCATCTCGAAATCAGGAACCGACTCGTGCATGACCGGAGGGTACCCGCTATCCTTCTGCCTGCGTACCTGCATGACTGCGCAGGTAGCATGACAGTGAGGTGAAAGATGACCGGACACGGGCATGGTCACGGGCACGGCCACCAGCGGGGGAAGAGCCGCCTCCGCTCTTTGCTGACCCCGCACAGCCACGACAGCGCCGACCGCGTCGACACCGCGCTCGAGACCAGCAAACGCGGCGTCCGCACGCTGATCTGGTCGTTCGCCGCGCTGTTCGTCACCGCCGTCGCCCAGCTCGCGCTCGTCCTGGTGACCGGTTCGGTGGCGCTGCTCGGCGACACGATCCACAACTTCGCCGACGCGCTGACCGCGGTCCCGCTCGGCATCGCCTTCCTGCTCGGCCGCCGCGCCGCCACCCGCCGCTACACGTACGGACTCGGGCGCGCCGAAGACCTCGCCGGGGTGCTCGTCGTCCTGCTCATCGCCGCCTCGGCCTTCCTCGCCGGCTACGAATCGGTCCTGCGGCTGCTCGACCCGCGTCCGGTCCAGCATCTGTGGGTGGTCGCGGCGGCGGGGGTCATCGGCTTCGCGGGCAACGAACTCGTGGCCAGGTACCGGATCATCGTCGGCCGCGAGATCGGATCCGCCGCGCTGGTCGCGGACGGGCTGCACGCGCGGACGGACGGTTTCACCTCGCTCGCGGTCGTGCTCGGCGCGGTGGGGGTCGCGTTCGGTTTCCCGCTGGCCGACCCGATCATCGGCCTCGCCATCACGGTCGCGATCCTGTTCGTCCTGCGTGATGCCGCCAAGGAGGTCTTCCGCCGTCTGATGGACGCCGTGGACCCGGCCGACGTCGATCGCGCCGAACGCGCGGCCGCCGAAGTCCCCGGCGTACTCGGCACGCGGGATCTGCGGATGCGCTGGATCGGGCACAGCCTGCGCGCGGAACTGGCGGTGTCGGTCGAAGCCGGGCTGACCGTCACGGAAGCGCACCACCTGGCCCACCGTGTCGAACAGCGGTTGCGCGAGGTCCTGCCGCGGCTCGCGGAGGCGGTCGTGCACACGGAACCGGCGAACGCCCATGAGATCGTCAACGGGTGACGCTGTCCGACGACGACATCCGCGCGGTCCGCGCCCGCGCGCAACTGCTCAGCGCCCCCGCCGCGGACGTACTCGCCGTGACCAGGGCGGTCGCCGCGATCCAGGCTCAGTCGAGTCCCGCGGCCAGGCTCGCGATCCGGGCCCGTAGCCGGGGCCTGGCCTCGTCGGACGTCGACACGTCTCGTGAGGTGAGCCGCACTTGGCTGATGCGCAAGACCCTCCATCTGGTTCCGACAGCGGATCTCCGCTGGCTGAACCGGCTGTTCGGCCCACGCAACGCCCAGGCAGGCCACGGACGGCGCGAGCAACTGGACCTCACCGACGAACTCTGCGAACGCGCGCTGGAGCACCTCCAGGATCTCCTGCCCGGCAAGGCACTCACCCGGCAGGAGATCGTGGAGGGCTTGGCCACCAACGGGATCGTGCTCGACGCGACCTCGCAGGCACCGCCCCACCTGCTGGCGTACGCGGCCAACCGCGGCTTGATCTGCCGAGGCCCGGACAGCGGAGCGGAACCGACATACGTTCTCCTCGACGAGTGGACCACCGAGGGGAACGACCCGGCCGACCCGCAGGCCGAACTCGCCCACCGCTATCTGACCGCGTACGGCATCGCGACGGCCGAAGACTTCAGCACCTGGTCCGGGCTCCCGCTCGGTCTCTGCCGCAAGGCCTTCGACGCGCTGGATCTCGTGCCCGCTGGTGACGGCTTCGCCCTCCGGGAGACCGATCTCTCCGCTCCCCCTTGTCCCCCGCGCCTGCTCGGCGCCTTCGACACCTTTCTGCTGGGCTACCGGGGCCGTGATCTGCTCCTCGACCCGGCACACGCGCAACGCGTCAACTCCGGCGGCGGGATGATCGCGCCCACCGTGCTGGTGGACGGCCGGATCGCCGGGACTTGGCGCGTCAAGCGAACCGCGAAGCAGACGAAGGTCGTCGTCGAACCCTTCGCCGCGCTTTCGCGGTCCGCCATCGCCGGACTCGAGTCCGAAGTGGACGATTACGGCCGCTTCCTCGGGGAAGCGACCGTAATCGTCATTTGAGGGACCGGAAGAATTCCCGCACGTCCGCGATCAGGATCTCGGGCTCCTCCAAGGCGGCGAAGTGCCCGCCGCGGTCGACATCGGTCCAGCGCACGATCGTGTGCGCGTCCTCCGAGTAGCGCCGGATCCCGACGTCGTGCGCGAAGACCAGGGCCGCCGTCGGCACGCCGGAGTTCTTCTCGACGGCTCCCCAGGTTTCCGCCTGCGCGTAGCCGACGTACGCGGACGAAGCCGCCGTACCGGTGAGCCAAGTGAACATGACGTTGGTCAGCAACCGGTCGCGGTCGATGATCTCTTCCGGCAGCGTCGGGCGCGGATGCGTCCACTCGCGGAACTTGTCCATGATCCAGGCCAGCTGGGCGACCGGGGAGTCCACGAGCCCGTAGCCGAGAGTCTGCGGGCGCGTCGACTGGATCGCGATGTAGCCGAACTCCTCCTGCATGAAGGCCTCGATCCGCTTGAGACGGTCGCGTTCGAGGTCGGTCAGCGACGCGCGTTCCTCCTCCGACATCGACATCGGGGGCATCGGCGTCAGGCCGCCGTTGACGTGCACACCGATCACCTTGTCCGGCGCCGCCCTGGCCACCTCCGGCGACACGGAAGCGCCGAGGTCGCCGCCCTGCACGCCGTAGCGTTCGTAGCCGAGTCGGCGCATCAGCTCCACCCAGGCACGGCCGATCCTCGGCATGGTCCAGCCGGAATCCGAGACGGGGCCCGAGAAACCGAATCCGGGCAGCGAGGGGATGACGAGATGGAACGCTTCCGCCGAGTCGTCACCGTGCGCTTTCGGGTCGGTGAGCGGTCCGATCACGTCCAGGAACTCCACCACCGAACCAGGCCAGCCGTGCGTGAGGATCAGCGGTGTCGCGTCGGCCTCGGGTGAGCGGACGTGCAGGAAGTGAATCCGCTGCCCGTCGATTTCCGTGGTGAACTGCGGGAACCGGTTGATCTCGCGCTCGGCGGCGCGCCAGTCGTAGCCGTCGCGCCAATACTCGGCGAGACCGCGCAGCCACGCGACCGGCACCCCGGTGTCCCAACCGTCGCCAGGGAGCGGAGCCGGCCAGCGCGCGCTGTCGAGTTTCGCGTGCAGTTCGTCCAGCTGCTCCTGAGGGATGTCGAGGCGGAAGGGGCGGATCTCCGTGTTTTCCATGAGACTCACGCTACGAATAATCGCGGACAGGTTCGGTCCTCAATCGAAAAGTCCTTAAGATGCGCTGGTGACGGACAAGTACTTGGCCTACGGCAGGCTCAGCCGCGGCGGGAGGATCCTGTTCCTCCGGCGGCGGCCGGGTTCCTTTCTCGGTGGCCGCTGGGAACTGCCGGGCGGCACCGTCGAGCCGGGAGAGCCGCCGTCGGACACCGCGGTCCGCGAGTGCGCCGAGGAGACCGGGCTGGCCGTGCGGGTCACCGGCGAACGTGGTGCCCACAGCTGGGACGACGTCGAAGGCAGGCCGATGCGGATCCACGCCACGGTGTACGCGCTCGCCGAAGACGAGCCGGGCGAGGTCGTGCTCAATCCGGACGAGCACGACGCCTTCGCCTGGTACACCCCGGAAGAGGCCGCGGGACTCGAGCTCGCCGCGCATTTCCGGCGGCCACTCGAAGACTGAGGCGCTCAAACCCCGGCGAGCACCGGAGCGGCGGCGGCGCTCCTGGTCCGCTCGGCCCAGCGGACCGCGGGGCCGATGAGCGCGCCCGCCAGCAGGAACAGCCCGCCCAGCACGACCCAGCCCGCCGCGCCGCCCACCAGGATGAGGCCGGTCAGCAGCACCGGACCGAGCATGCGGGCGATGGCCGTCCCGGCACCGAAGAGTCCTTGGTACTGGCCCTGTTTGCCGTCGGGCGCGAGACCGAAGGCGATTTCCCACGAGCCCGCCGCCTGGGCCATCTCCCCCACCACCTGCAGGGCGGCACCCGCGAGCAGGACCAGCGCCGCCATCCAGGCCGAACCGCTCATGGCGGAGATCGAGAAGAGCAAGCAGGAGAGGAAGAGCAGCGCCCCCGCGTACCGGGCGTAGCGAGAGGCGCTGCGCAATCCGGTCACACCACGCGCCACCCGCACCTGGAAGACCACGACACTGGCGGTGTTGAGCACCAGCATCGCCGAAACCAGCCAGCCGGGGGCCGCGGTTCGCGTCGAGATCCACAGCGGCAGGACCAGGCTGAACAGCGGCATGTAGAGCAGCATGATCATGTTGAGCAACGCCAGCAGGGCGTACGGGCGGTCGCGGAGAACGGCCACGGACGGTTCGCCGGCCCGCGCGGGAGCCGGAGCGACCGAAGGCACCTTTCGGAGGACCAGAGCCGCCGCGACGAAGCTGAGCGCGTCGATGACGAAGACGGTCAGGAAGGCCTCTCGCGTACCGATGGCGAGTGCGATCCCGCCGAGGGCCGCCCCGGTCGCGATCCCGGCGTTGGACATCGCCTGCAACCGGGCGCGGAACGTGGTGCGCCCGGCCGGGTCGACCAGGCCGGCGAGCAGTGCCTGCCGTGCCGCGCCGAGACCGCATTGAAAGCAGGCGTAAACGCAGGCCGCGATCACGAAGGCCACGACCGAACCGACGAAGAGGAACGCGCTGACGGACGCCGCCGTCCCCAGCCCCAGGAATACGGCCGTCCCCTTCGGCCCGCGCCGGTCGGCCAGCTGTCCCAGCGCGATCCCGGCGACCGAGCCGACCGCCCAGCCCACGGTGAGGCCGAGGCCGACCTGCGCGGGCGAGAGCCCGACGATCAGCGTGAAGTACAGGGCCGAACTGACGTAGTAGGCGCCGTCGCCGACGGAGCTGATCAGCTGGGCCAAAGCCAGTCGTTTCGTGGACTCCATGCCCTCAAGTTAAGGGCCACATTGGCTATATCCCAGCGCCAATTCCGCACGATTTGATTGGGCCAATGTAGGCTCAGCCGGTGCCGTTCCACATCAGCCTCGACGGCCACACCGACCTGGCCGCGCGGATCTACCGTCAACTCCGCGACGGCATCCTCGACGGACGCCTGCCGCCCGGGGAACGCCTGCCGCCGACCAGGGAACTGGCCGTCGAACTCGACGTCTCGCGCAACACCGTCGCGGTCGCCTACGAACGGCTCGCCGCGGAAGGCTTCCTCAGCGGGCAGGTCGGGCGCGGGACGTTCGTCAGCGCGGATCCCGTGGCGCGGGTGGATCGCGCCGCCCCGGCGGGCGCGGGAGTGCGGCCGTCCGCCCGCTGGCGTGCGCTCCCGCCCCCGCTCGGCGCCGACCGATCCGTGCCCGAGTTCGATTTCCGCGTCGGCGCCCCGGACCCTGCCCTGTTCCCGCTGCGGACCTGGCGGCGGCTGGTCGGTCAGGCGCTGCGGCCCTCGCTGCTCCCGCGCTCGGGATACGCCGATCCGGCCGGGCTCGAAGCACTGCGGGTCGCGATCGCCCGGCATATCGGCGCCGCCCGGTCGGTGCGGGCGAGCGGCGAGGACGTCCTGATCACCCAAGGGGCGCAACAGGCTCTCGATCTGGCCGGCCGGGTCCTGATCGAACCCGGCACGCGCGTCGCCGTCGAAGACCCTGGTTATCCGCCGGCCGAGCGGCTTTTCGCCGCCCTCGGCGCCCTAGTCGTCAAGGTGCCCGTGGACGCCGAAGGCCTCGACGTCACGGCACTCACCCGCGGCACCCGCTTGATCTACACGACGCCCTCGCACCAGTTCCCGCTCGGCACTCCGATGTCACTCGCCAGGAGGACGGCGTTGCTGGCGTGGGCGGAGCGGAACGACGCGGTGATCGTCGAGGACGATTACGACAGCGAGTACCGGTTCTCCGACAGGCCGCTCGAACCGCTCCAAAGCCTGGACCACCATGGCCGCGTCCTCTACGTCGGATCGTTCTCGAAGACGCTGCTGCCCTTGCTGCGGCTCGGTTTCCTGGTCGCGCCCGCTTCGCTGCGCCCGGCCTTGCGGCACGCGAAGCAACTGACGGACTGGCACGGCGACCTCGTCACCCAATCCGCCATGGCGAGTTTCATCGACGAGGGACTGCTCTCCCGGCACGTCCGCAAGGCCACTCGGGAGTATTCGGCGCGACGCGACCGGATTCTGACCTTCGTGCGCGACGAACTGCGGGACGTGCTGGAGATCGTGCCTTCGAGCGCCGGGCTTCATCTGTGCGCGCCGGTCGCTCCACATGCGACGGTCATTGTGGACGAAGCCGTCACGGCGGCGGCCCGCGCCGGGGTGACCTTCGAAAGCCTGTCCAGGTACGGGGGAACACGCGAAGGGCTGGTGATCGGTTATGGGCTGGTCGGTTCCGAGCGGATCGGCGAAGGGCTTTCCCGGCTCGCCGAGTGCGTTTCAGCCGCGCATATGTCGTGACAGGGAATCTCGGGACATCTTTCGGCTCGAAAGACCCTTTCATCACATCCCGGTACCGCGGACGTGGAGAAACTGTCGTACCCCGGTGGTCTCCTCTTCCCAGGCGACAGCGGGCCCCGGCCGGGGCCCGCGCGCGGAAACGAGGAGGAAGTCCCATGGCCGGAGAGACGGTGCTCACGGTGATCGGCAATCTGACGACCGACCCGGAACTGAGGTTCACTCCGTCGGGGGCGGCGGTCGCGAACTTCACGGTCGCGTCGACCCCGCGCGTGCTGGACCGCGCGAGCGGGGAATGGCGCGACGGCGACCCGCTGTTCCTGCGGTGCTCACTCTGGAAGCAGGCCGCGGAGAACCTCACCGAATCACTCACCCGAGGGACCAGGGTGATCGTGCAGGGCAGGTTGAAGCAGCGATCGTTCGAAACGAAGGAGGGCGAGAAACGGACGGTGGTGGAACTCGACGTCGACGAGATCGGTCCGTCCCTGCGCTATGCCACGGCGAAGGTGAACAAGGCGGGCCGCAGTTCGGGTGGCGCCCCGTCGGACGGCGCTTGGGAGCGAACGCCGGTGACCGCCGGCAGCCCGGAGCCGCCCTTCTGAACGTGCCGTGTGGAGAGTGATTCGGGTCGTTCCGAAGACCCGAATCACTCACGGCCTTCACGCTCGCCCGCCCGCCTCGGCCGGGGTTAGGGTGGTGGAATGAGCGACGACGCCCTGGAAACCGTCGAAGGCCGCGACATCGGCTCCGGGATCTCGATCATCCGCGAGCGGACCGACGTCGAGGGATCCGGGCCCAGACTGCACCGGCATCCGTACGGCGAAACGTTCGTCATCCTCCGCGGCCGGGCGAGGTTCACGATCGGCGCCGCCGAACGCGAGGGTGGCGCGGGCGAGGTCCTCGTCGTACCCGCGGACACCCCGCACAAGTTCGCCGTGATCGGACCGGAAGTCTACGAAGCCGTCCACATCCACGAAAGCGACCATTTCATCACCGAGTGGCTCGAATGAATTCTGTCGCACACAAGAAAACCGTTCCGGCGCTAGACTCCGACGACGTGCTCGTGGCCGGCGGGCACCCGAGGCGACGGGAACCGGGATCTGTGACCGACGTGGCGGACCGTAGCGGTGACCAAACCCGTCGGGTGGACAGGTTCGACCAACGACGCGCGCAGCTGGCGATGTCGGCATTGGTCACGTTGTCCGAACTCGGCTATGCCCGGACGAGCCTGCGGGAGATCGCGCAGAACTCCGAGTTCTCCCACGGCGTGCTGCACTATTACTTCCGGAACAAGGTCGAGCTGATCACCTACTGCGTCAAGCAGTACAAAACTGAATGCGTCGCCCGGTACGACCGGATAGTCGAGACCGCGCAAACGGCCGAAGAACTGAAGCTGGCCTTCAGCACCGCGATGGTGGCCACGCTGCGCGAAGACGCCCGACTGCACCGGCTCTGGTACGACCTGCGCAACCAGAGCCTGTTCGAAAAGGTGTTCCGGGCCGACGTCCTTGCCATCGACGAGACCCTCGAAGGGATGATCTGGCGAATCGTCGCCCGGTACGCGGAGCTGCTCGGCAAGCCGCTGGCGCTGACTCCGTCCACGACGTACGCGCTTTTCGACGGCCTGTTCCAGCAAGGCCTGCTGAAGTACCTCGCCGGCCGGGAAGACGCGGCGAAGTGCCTTCAGGAGTCGGTCGAGCAGGTCCTGGCGCGGATTTTCACCACTTGACGGTCGGATACCAGATGAGGCCGGTCCGGCCCAGCACCCGCAGATCCCAGTACAGCAGGGTGAACGTGCCGGCGACCAGCAGCGCGGCGCCGGTCACCACGGCGATCCTGGTGGGCTTCGCGAGCATCCACCGCTGCAGTCGCCCACCCGTGCCGTGGGTGAGCACGAGGAACAGCAGCGCCATCACCAGGATGTTGCCGACCGACTGCAGCGCGAACGCCGCGGCACCGTAGAAGACGTTGTGGCTTTCGGCCGCGCTGCGGAACATGATCCGGAACAACGGGAAGGGGCGGCCGATCAGGAAACCGCCGATGAGCGCGCCCATCAGGACGAGCGGAGCGGGCGGGAAGCGGCGCGTGAGGTCGGCGATCGGATTGCGGATGATGCCGACGGAAGCCAAGCCCAGCACGATGAACACGACCCCGATCACGCCGTAGACGATCATCGACTGGATGTTGCGCGGACTGAGCCCGCCCGACGAGGAAGCGATCGAGAACTGCGGCATCCGGGTGCCGACGAGCGCGACGATGACGCCGTACACCACGGAAACGGTCAACATGCCCGCCGCAATCCAGCCCAGCGGCCTCAACGTGTTCACGAACTTGGGCCGTCCGCTGGTCTCTCCGCCGACGAGCGGGGCGACGGCACCGAAAGCGGCGATGTTGCAGGCGGTGAACGTTCCGGCGAGTCCGGAGACGAACGCGAAGAACGTCCCGGCCAGCACTCCGCCGATCGGGGTCTCTTTGGCGCTGTGTCCCAGCAGGGTGTTGGCCACGCTGTCACCGATCACACTGTCCACAAAGGGCGCGGACCAGAGCACCGTCAGCAGGAATCCGGCGAGGACGGACCAGCACACCACTCGCCACCGGTGTTCCGGATACGGTCCGGAACCGAGGAAATGCGCTTGCGGGGCAACGGGGACGCGATCGGTGACGGACACTCGGGCCTCCAGCGGCAGATGACTTCCCCGGGATCCGCGATCCCTGGTACCCATCGTTGTTCCGCCACCGGAGGCGCGCCACCTCCAAAGTGCCGATCCCTGGTTGGTCCGATCGCGGGCGGGGAGTCCGGATTCACCGCCTCGGCGGGTGCCACCGAGCGAGCCGAGCCGCTACGGCGGCCCCTCGCGGGAGGCTGGGCCGTGTCCTGTGCAGGACACAGCCTAGGTGTCCACCGTGGCGCGGAACGGATACTCGCCTTCGAGCCGCTGCAGTTGCGCCGTCAGCTCGCCGACGCGGACCTCGTACTCGCGGCGCAGCGATTCGCAGCGCATGATCATCGCGCTGTAGCACCGTAGATCGTCCTGTTCCAGCGAACCGTCACGGAACGCCGTCCAGAACACCAGCGCGGCCGAAATGAGCATCACGAAGGCGACCAGCACCGCCAGCAGGAAGGCGAGACTGTCGAGTCCGCTCAGCTCGCCTTCGGTGTAGACGCGGACGAACATCACCGCCGCGATCAGCCCCACCAGCACCACCGCGGCCAGCATGCTGAGCTTCGACCCGCGGGACAGCGTGCGCCAGGTGAGCCGTCGCCGGTCGTCCTTGTTCTCTCGCTGGTTGTGCCCGAGGTGGTACAGCGCGGTCGCGGCACCACCGGTGGCCAGCACCGAGATCACGAAGCTGATCACCAGTGGCAGACCGAGCGGGTTCGTCCAGTCGACGTTGAACACCGAACTCGCCAGCCAGAGCATCACCGGGAAGTCGACCACCACCAGCCCGAAGAGGGTGAGTGCCTTCGCCGACCGCGACACCCGGTAGTGCCGCAGGCTGCCGCGCAGTTCGTCGGTGTCGATCTGCTCGGTCAGCATCTCCGCGCGGTGTTTGGCCTCGTGGACGGTCATGAACTGCCCACGTGGCCCGATCACCGGGGTGCGCAGAACGCGGTCGGCGGCGAGTTTCAATTCCGTGATCCGCGCGCCCAGCCTCCCCCGCGTCCCGGCGGCCGCCCGCTGGTAGTCGTCGTGATATTCCTCCACCGCCACCCGGGGACGGGGCAGCTGGGGCGTGATCCGGTCCAAGCCGTCCATGACTGTTTCCTCCCTCTTCTCAGTACGTGATGTCGACCCGGCGCATCTTCACGGCGACACCTTCGTCGAAGGCACCGCCGGACATCGCCGTCATCCCTGGCGCGGTTCCCCCTCCACTCGAATCGATCGGACCTTCCACTCCGGCCGCGCGCAACGCGCCCGCCACCGCGTTCGCGCGCGCGGCCGACAGTTCCGCCCTGCCCTGTTCGGTCGAACCCGGCGGATCCGCGGTGAACCCGCGAACGACCACCTTCGCCGTCGGCCGCTCGGCGCGCTTCGCGACGATCCTCGCCGACAGTTCCGCCAGAACCCCTTGTGCCGCGGGAGAAAGCGCGGCCGAGTCCCCGGCGAAACCGAGGACGTCGTCGGACAACGTCGTCTTGGTCGTCCCGTCCGGCCCGGTGACCGAGACGATCCCCGGTACCGGGACCTCCGGTGTCGGGACGGTCCCGTTCGGTGGCCCCGCCTCGGGCCTCGCGTCGTCGATGAGGCATTCGGCGGCGCCGGCCGCGCGGCAGATCTCCCGCCAGTACGCGGCGAGCCGTTCCCTGGTCGGCAGGGAGAGCGGCACCTGACGGCCCGCGGTTGCGCCGAGCCCGGTCATCACGAACCGATGGCCGTCGAGCCGCGGCAGGAGGCCGCGTGTCTTCAGTTCCGCCGCCAGCGCGGCGGGTTCGAGCTGCCATCCGGTGCGCCGCAGGTCGAACCCGCCCGCGGTCGACAGTCCGCTGCTGAGCACGACGAGCGTCCCGTGCCCGGCGCCGCGGACGGCGTTGTCGATGCCCGACAGCAGGTCGACGCCGGAGTGCGTGGCCGCGAGTCCGCCGACGGATTCGGCTACCCGCCGGACGTTGCCCTCGATGAGGCTTTCACGCTGCAGCCCGTGCTCGACGGCGCCGTTGGCCCGGCGCGGCGTCAGCGGAAAGGTCCGCGCGGTGTCGCCGTCCGCCGTGGTCACGATGGCGAGGCTGCCTTTGCCGTTCTTCCCGTCGGTGGCGTCCCGGCTGTGGGCGGCCTCCGCGAGCAGGCTCTCGATTTCCCGGGGCAACGACGGACGAGGCTCGTTCGAGCTGGCCGAGGCGAGGATGACGATGCGCTCGCCATCGCCCCCGGCTGCTCCCGCCCGGCTTCCACAGGCGCTGACCAGCGAAGTCACCAGCGCGGTGAGCAACAAGAAGATCGGTGGTGCGGCTTGCGAACGCTTCATGACGACCTCCCCGACTTTGAAGGCAAGGTCAGTGTGACAGTTGCCGGTAACAAGCGTCAATTGCCAATCGATGTAGGCAACTGACAGATATGAATCTGAGAGATATCCACCCCTTCTCCGAGCCACACTGGTTCGAATGAGTGAAGAACCGCTGCAGGGAGTCGCGACCGACCCACCAGGGCACGGCGGTATGCTCCCCGAGAACTACGAGGAGTAATGTGCGGCAATAGCCACACAGTAGGCCCAGCGCGATGGCAACTGCCGATGCGAACGGAGTAATCTATTCCGATGAGTGGTCCGGTGCCCGGCGTGGACGGTGTCCGCAGTGCCCTCGTGAGGCTGCGGACGCGGACCGGACTGAGCGCGGAAAGGTTGCGCTCCACCGAGGTCGGGGTCCGCCCGATCCTCGATCTCCCGGTCGTCCGGCAAATCGTCAACACCACGGACAAATCCGAACCCGAGGCCGCGCTGGAAGCGGTGCGGAGGATCGCCGGTCAGCTCCCCACCGAAGACCTCGTGATCGTCGACATGGCCCTCTCCCTCGGCCTGCTCGCGAAGCGGTTCCCCGACGAGCCCGAGATCGAAACCTTGTACGCGGCAGATGTCGGTGAACGCCGCGAGCGTCTCGTGGAGCTGTGGGAGCCGATCCATCGGTTACTCGGCGTGAGCATCCCGGAGCGCCATCTGACCGTGCGGGCGCTCCGGTCCACCCTCGAAAGTGCCGCCCTCGCCAAACTGGCCGAACTCTGTGTCAGCAGCTCGGTTCTCGACGTGGCCTTCCCGGAACCCAGCACCGCGAAGGACGCCACGACCCGCGCGGCGACCGTGAGCGTGATCGGCTCGGCCGTGGTGGACCACATCTACGTCGTGGACCACATCCCCTCCCCCGGGTCGTCGACCCCGCTGATCTCCTACGAGACCCATCCAGGCGGCAAAGGCCTCAACCACGCGGTCGCCAACGCCCGGCTGGGCATGGACGTGCACATGATCACCGCGGTGGGAGACGACGCGCCCGGCCAGATGCTCCTGGACTACATGACCGCCGAGGGCATGCGGCTGAACCTGGTCAAGGTGGTACCGAACGCCAAGACGCCGGTGGTCGGGGTGTTCATGACCCGCAACGGCGGCGCGGTCCTGCTGCCGTGGATGAACGAAGGCGAGATCCGGCTCGATCCGGCCGACTTCCACACCCACTCGCTGCGCAATGTCCTCGAAGCGTCGGACGCCGTCGTGATCACCTTCGAACAGCCCATCGCGGCCACCCGCGAGGTGCTGCGAGTGGTCAGCAGCCTCGAGAAGAAGCCCCTGATCGTGGTCCGGCCGTCCCCGCCGATCGCCAGCCCCCAGTTCCTCTACGAACATTTCTCCGACATCGACTACCTGGTCGGCACCCAGTGGGAGCTGCGCGAGCTTCTTTCGGGGGCCAGCGACGAGATCACGACGGAGTCGCTGGCCGCGAGCCTGCTCCTGCTCGGCGTGCACGGCGTCTGCATCACCGAAGAATTCGGCTGCATGGTGCGGTCGGAACATCTGCGGGCGGACATCGCCCGCTTCCCGACCGCCTTACGGGACACCCCCGGAGCGCGGGAGGCCTTCAGCGCGGCGCTGATCCACCGCTTGCTGCAGAAAGATCGCAAAATCGACCAGTCCGATCTCGAATGGGCGACCGCTGCCATGACCGCGGCCCAGTCGTTCGGCGGGGTCGCGGATTCGATGCCATTGGCGCAACAGGTGGACCGCGTCCTCAAGGTTACCCCGGAGCACGAGACCGATGACTGAACAACTCTTCGTCGAGCATTCACTCAACCGGACCGGTGGCACCGGCTTCCGGGTCCGGGTCCTCGACAACGAACCGGCCGCGGACAATCCCCCGGTGGCCGCGATCTACGGCGAACCGGCGGACGATTGCCTGGTCCGGATCCATTCGCGCTGCGTCTACTCCGAGATCCTCGGCTCGGTCGACTGCGACTGCCACGACCAGGTGCAACAGGCGAAGGAACTGATCACCGCCGCCGGTACGGGCGTGATCATCTACCTCGACCAGGAGGGACGAGGAGCGGGCCTGCTCGCCAAGGCACGCGGGTACGTCTACAGCCAGCTGCACCAGGCCGACACGTTCACCAGCTACCGCGCGCTGCACCTTCCCGCCGACTCCCGCGACTACGCGGCCGCCGCCGATCTGCTGGAAAGCCTGGACTTGACCCGGGTGACCCTGCTGACCAACAATCCCGAAAAGGTGAAGGCACTGGAGTCCCGTGGGATCATCGTCAAACGCGAGCCGTCGATCGTGCCGGTGAGTGACTCGGCTCGCGCGTACCTGGAGGCCAAGCGCGAGCAAGGCCACCTGATCCCGAGCCTGACCGACAGCTGAGCCACCGGTTCCGCGGAGGACGATGGACTTCGACAAGGTCGCGGACGAACTCTACGCCGGCGATCCGGCCGAGTTCGTCACGGTGCGCAACCAGCGGGCGAAAGAAGCCAAAGCGGCGGGTGAAGCCGCCTTGGCCGAACGTATCCGCGCGCTGCGGAAGCCCACACTCGCGGCCACGATCCTCAACCGCCGGGCCGGTTCCCCCGAGCTGAAGGAATTGGCACAGCTGGGCGAAGAGCTGCGCAAGGCGCATTCGGCGCTGGCCGGAGCGGAACTGCGCAAACTCACCCGGCGGCGTCAGGAACTGGTGAACCAGGTCCTGCACGACGAACGCTCGATGAGCGAGCCGGTCGCCCGTGAGGTCGAAGCGACTCTCGAAGCCGTCGTGGCCGACCCGGAAGTGGCGGCGCTGGCCTTGGCCGGACGGCTGAGCACCGGCGCGGACAGCGCGGGCGACCAGTGGCTGACGAGCGGCTTCACGCCGCGGCCGAAGCGGGAACCCGCCCCGGAACGGGAAAAGCCCGCCACCGTGTCGCATTTGGACGATCGACGGAAGGCGAAGCGGAAGGCCGCCGCCGACGCCGCGTCGAAGGCCGAACAGGAGCGGACCGCGAAGGCCCGCGAAGAAGCCGAGCGCGAACAGAAGCGGGTAGCGGAGTTCAACCGGCTCCGACGCGAAGCCGCCGATCTCGCGAAAGCCCGCAAGCAAGCGGAAATCGACCTCTCCCGGGCCGAACGTCGTGCCGAGAAGAGCACCGAGAAGGCGAACGATCTCCGACGGCGGCTCGCCGACGCCGAACTCGAGGAAGAGGCGGCGAATGGCGAGGCCACCGCCGCCCAGGCCACTTTGGACGATCTGCGCTCCGAAGCGAAGCGGATCGATGAGGCACTCGAACGGTTCTAGAGTCGCCGCGTTTGGTCGGCTGATTGCGGCACGCGATCGCGCCTGGTGGTCGCCCTTCGCCCATACGGCGTCTTCCCGCCCGGCTTGTACACCGACAGCACGGTCATGGTCAGGTACATCGTCGTGGACACGATGATCGGGTAGAACCCGTCCGGACGCCGTCCCATCTCGACGAACACTCCGTCCATAGTGGACTCGGTGAGCGCGGCCAGTTCCCGGAGCCCCGGGAGCAGCGAGAACAGGGTCAGCCCCACCGCGATCAGGGTCAGCACCAGTTTGATCGCGACCCATTTATACCGGATCAGCCCCCATTTCGTGCCGACGCCGAGCACGAGCCCGCTGACCAGGGCGATCAGGCTCACCGGCAGCAGCAGGTATCCGCCGATCCGGTCCATCACGAGGATGGCCGCGTGCTGGAGGCGGGGGTCGCCGGTGAAGACGGAGATGAAGGTCAGTACCGCGTTCACCACGGTGATCCCGAGCCAGCCGACGGACGAGACGACATGGACGACGAGGACGAGTTTCCGCCACCGGGGCGTGAGCTTCGTCGGCGGTCGCCGCACTGTGGAAGTACTCATGCGGCCAGTGTTTCCGCGCGCCGAGCCTCCGTCGTCCGTCGTGGAGCGGCACCTGTCCTACGTATCGCGGAGTACGAGTCCCCGGACGTACGCGGCCTGCCCGGCGTGCTGCAGATCGTCGGAAAGAACGCTGACCAGGCGTACCCCGAGGGTGACGGGCGGATCCCACGCCTCGTCGACGATACGGTCGAGAGCGGCTTCGTCGAGACCGGCCACCCAAGCCGTCGTCGCTTCGTGCACTTCGTCGTAGTACCCGGTCAGCAGATCGGCGGAGTCGACCCGGACCGCGTCGACGTCCTCGGGGCGATGCCCGTACCCGATGTCGGCCGCCGGGAACGGCAGCTCGAACCGGTCCAGCCAGCCTCGCGAGGTCCAGATCTGCTCGGTGCCCATGAGGTCGGCGACATGATCGTCCTGCACCCGTGCCAGGTGCCAGACCAGCCAGGCGATCGTGTTCGCGCCCGGCGCCGGGCTCGCGACCAGCTGCTCGGCACTGAGCCCCTCGACGGCCTCGTGCACGACCTCTCGGATGCGGCCGAACTCGTCGGCCAGCACTTCGGCCAGTTTCATCGAATCCCCTTCCGGCGTCTCCAGCCCACGATGCCACCGCCAGGTGACCCCTGCCTTGCCATCTTGACTTATATAAGTCCAGGCCGTGATAGTGGCGGGATGCACGCGTTCGACGTCCTCGGGGATCCGGTGCGCCGCCGGATCCTGGAACTGCTGGCGGGCGGGGAACAGAGTTCCGGCGACGTGACCACGGTGGTCCGCGCCGAGTTCGGGATCTCGCAGCCCGCGGTCTCCCAGCATCTGCGCGTCCTGCGCGAGAACGGCTTCACCACCGTCCGCGCCGAGGGCACGCGGCGGCTGTACTCGGTGGATCCGGGGCCACTCAAGGAGATCGACGGCTGGCTGGAGCAGTACCGGCGCTTCTGGACCGGGCCGCTCGACGCGCTCGCCACCGAGATCGCCCGCGGCCGCCGCGAACGCCGGAAGGCCGCCGAAGACGACGGCTAAGCTCGCCGCATGCGCAAGTCGTGGGGGCGCGCGGTGGTGGTCGCCGTCGCGAGCGTCGTCATCGTGTCGGGACTCGTTTTCGCGGTCACGGCGCGCGGCGGGCAGGGCAGGGGTGCGCAGTGGCTCTCGGCCGAGCAGGCGCCCCGGACCACGCCGCGCGCGCAGTCTTATTCGACCGCCGCACCCGCGCCAACGACCCGGCCGACATTGACCGTCGACAGTGGCTGCCGTCTGGGACAGGGCCCGGCCGAGCTCACCCCGGTGCCGGAGGCGACCACCCGACGGGTGAACGCCGCCTGGGACCGCGTCGAACGGTGGCTCGCGGCCAACGCGCCGACGACGGCGGCGGCCCTCCGTCCGGCCGCGACGATCGCACGGATCGCCGAAACACAGCGGAAGGCCGGCGTCGCCCTCCCCGCCGAACTCGTCGCCTTCCTGCTGCGGCACGACGGCGTCTCGGGCCTTGGCGAAAGCTTCGCTTTGCCCCCGTTCCACCGCCTCGCGTCCACGGAAACCGTCGCGGACGAGGCGAAAGTCCTGTGCGAAGTGCTGCTCTCGAGCGGATCGGACGACAGCGTCGGTTCCTGGTGGCACGGGCAGTTCGTGCCCGTCGCCGTCAACGGCGGCGGCGACGGGCTGTTTCTCGACCAGCGGGCCGGCACCGGGCGCCTCGGCTCGTGGGACCACGAGGGCTCAGTACGCTTCGAGGGCTGGCCGGGGACGCTCACCGAACTTCTCGAACAGACCGCGGCCGCGCTCGAAACCGGCGGGACGGTCCTCGACGGCTACCGGCCGGTCGTCACCGGAAACCGGGCGCTGGACTGGGATTTCCCGCGCTGAGGAGCGCGGGCGCGGGCACTGTCGGACCCCGCCCCTAGAATCGGCCGGGTGGCAGCCCCCGACATCGGTACCTCGGAAGCCCTCGAAACGCTGAACCGGGTTTTCGGTTACGACAGCTTCCGCGGCGAACAGCACGCCATCGTCGAACACGTCATCGCAGGCGGTGACGCGCTCGTTCTCATGCCCACCGGCGGCGGGAAGTCACTGTGCTACCAGATCCCCGCCCTCGTCCGGCCCGGTGTCGGCGTCGTCGTGTCACCGCTGATCGCGTTGATGCAGGACCAGGTGGACGCGCTGCGCAACCTCGGCGTGCGCGCGGGTTTCCTCAACTCGACACAGGACTACGCCGAGCGCAACCGGGTCGAGGCCGCGTTCCTCTCCGGCGAACTCGACCTGCTGTACCTGGCACCGGAACGGCTCTCGGTCGAGTCGACGGTGCGGCTGCTCGATCGCGGCAAGATCTCGTTGTTCGCCATCGACGAGGCGCACTGCGTCTCCCAGTGGGGGCACGACTTCCGGCCCGACTACCTGATGCTGTCCGCGGTGCACGAACGCTGGCCGGACGTGCCGAGGATCGCGCTCACCGCCACCGCCACCAAGGCGACGCACGCCGAGATCGCCTCCCGGCTCAACCTCGAGAACGCGCGGCATTTCGTCGCGAGCTTCGACCGGCCGAACATCCAGTACCGGATCGTCGGCAAGAACTCACCGCAGCGCCAGTTGCTGGAACTGCTGCGCACCGAGCACCAGGGTGACGCGGGGATCGTCTACTGCCTGTCGCGGAACTCGGTGGAGAAGACCGCGGACTTCCTCGTGGAGAACGGGATCCCGGCGGTGCCCTATCACGCCGGGCTGGACGCGCGGACAAGGGCTGAGCACCAGTCGCGGTTCCTGCGCGAAGACGGGCTGATCGTCGTCGCGACGATCGCGTTCGGCATGGGCATCGACAAGCCGGACGTGCGGTTCGTCGCGCATCTGGACCTGCCGAAGTCGATCGAGGGCTACTACCAGGAGACAGGCCGCGCGGGCCGGGACGGGCTGCCGTCGACGGCGTGGCTGGCGTACGGCCTCCAAGACGTCGTGCAGCAGCGCAAGATGATCGACATGTCGGAGGGGTCCGAGGCGTACAAGCGGCAGCTGAGCGCCCACCTCAACGCGATGCTGGCGCTGTGCGAGACGGTCGAATGCCGTCGTGTGCAGGTGCTGAGCTACTTCGGGCAGCGGAGCGAGCCGTGCGGCAACTGCGACACCTGTCTGGCGCCGCCGGAGACCTGGGACGGCACGATCCCGGCACAGAAACTGCTCTCCACCATCGTCCGGCTGCAGAACGAGCGGCGGCAGAAGTTCGGCGCGGGACAGATCATCGACATCCTGCTCGGCAAGTCGACGCCGAAGGTGACGCAGCACCGGCACGATTCGCTGAAGGTCTTCGGGATCGGCACGGAACTGAAAGAACCCGAGTGGCGGGCCGTCGTGCGGCAGTTGCTCGCGCAGGGACTCGCCGCCGTCGAGGGCGACTACGGCTCGCTCGTGCTCACCGAGGGCAGCGCCGAGGTCCTGAACGGACAGCGGAAGGTCCAGCTGCGGCGCGAGCCGGAGCGGGCGGCCAAGGCGGCGGCCCGGTCCGGCGCGAAGAAGGCCGCTGCCGCCGACATGCCCGCCGAGGCGGCGCCGGTGTTCGAGCTGCTGCGTTCGTGGCGGGCCGCGGCGGCGAAGGAGCAGGGAGTGCCCGCGTACGTGATCTTCCACGACGCGACCCTGCGCCAGATCGCCACCAAACGGCCCGCCACGCTGCAGGAGCTGAGTACGGTCAGCGGCGTCGGTGAGAACAAGCTCGCGAAATACGGCGAGCAGATCCTCGAGACGCTTTCAGCGGAGAACTAACGGCTCAGTGCTCGTAGGGGCGACGGGGGGACGGCCGTCCGGTCATCCCGTCGACCTTGCGCACCGCGCCGTCGATCTGGCTGTGGTACTTGCCCTTCGTCTTGTGGTCGACGAAGGTCGCGGCCTTGTTCACGACCTTGGAGACCTTCTCAGGGTTCTTCCGCACGTAGGCTCGCACGGCCCCGGCGGTGCCGGCCAGGGCGGTCAACTTCCGCAGTAGAGGCACTGTGGTCCCTTTCCTAGGGGTCGTCTGGTGTCTGGTCAACGACCGGTTGTGGTCATCGGGTTCCCCGTAGCGCGCCAAATCACTCATTTCGGATTGGTGTGCTGGTCGGACGGTCGAAAAAGGGGGCGCGCGCCCGGCGGACGGCCAGTAGGTTCGGGCTCATGCGGGATCTTTCGCTGCTGCCCAAAGCCCATCTGCACGTCCATCTGGAAAGCACCATCCGGCCGGACACGCTCCGTGATCTCGGCGACGCGAACGGTGTCGCCGTCCCCGCCGAACAACCCGTGTTCGACGGATTCCGCGCGTTCGGTGACTACAACGGCCTGCTGCGGTCCTGTCTGCAACGGTCGGAGGACTTCGAACGGGTGGCGCGCGAGTTCTGCGCGGACCAGGTCGCGGACGGCGTCCGCTACGCCGAAGTCACCTTCACGGCGGCGTCGCACGGCGAACGGCTCGACGAGCCGGACATGCCGCTCGCGTCCGTCCTCAAAGGACTCTCGATCGGCGCGGCCGAGCATGGGCTCACCACCCGGGTGATCCTGGACCATTCGCGCCGCCGGTCGGTCGAACGCGCCCGGCGCACCCTCGACCTCGCCCGCCGGTATGCCCAGGACGGGGTGATCGCGATCGGCCTGGCGGGCGAGGAGAAGTATCCGCTCGCACCGTTCGCGGGGATCTGCGACGAGGCCGAGGAGGCCGGGCTGCACCTGATCCACCACGCCGGGGAGGACGCCGGCCCGGACAGCATCCGCGAAGCACTCGACCTCGGGCACAGCGAACGGATCGGCCACGGCATCCGGATACTGGAGGACGTCGCGCTGGTCGCCGAGGTACGGGAGCGCGGTATCGCGCTGGAGGTCTGCCCGTCGTCGAACGTGACGCTCGGGCTCGTGCCGTCGTTCGAAGAGCATCCACTTCCCCGGCTGGTCGACGCCGGGCTCGTGGTCACCCTCAGCACCGACGTCCCGTCGATCACCGGGACCACGCTGACCGACGAGTTCCTGCGGACGCGGGAGGCGTTCGACTACGACGACCTCGCGCTCGCGCGTCTCGCCAGGGCGTCCGTCGACGCGTCCTTCGCGCCCGCCGAGCTGAAGCGCTCGATCCACCAGGACATCGACGCCTGGCTCGCCTGACGCGTTTCGTCCTCTACTCGCGGTAGTTGCACACGCAAGAACCGCAAGTAGAGGACGAAACGCGGGGGGTCAGCCGGTCGGGAAGTCGTCCGGAGTGCGGATGCGGTCGCGCACCCAGACCCCGGCCGGCTTCAGCATCGACGTGCCGGTGAAGGAGTTTCCGGCGCAGGTTCCGCTCTTGAACACCGCGCCGGAGCGGGAGTCGTCGGAGAAGTTCCAGTTGGTCCAGCCGATCTTCTTGGCGGCCAGCAGATCGAGGTACTTCTGCGAGTAGGCGAAGTCGTTCCCGCCGTCACCCGTGTAGGTCTGGGTGCCGAATTCCGTGATGAACACCGGGATCCGGTCGGCGGTCCGCGCCAGCGCGTCGTAGTGCTCGTCCTGATGCGACGCGGCGTAGAAGTGGAACGTGTACATGATGTTGGTGGCGTTGACCGGGTTGTTCAGGATGTCGTTCTCGTCGCGTCCGTCGGAGATGCCGAACGTCGACCAGCCGTGGGTGCCGAGGAAGACGACACTGTCCGGATCCTGCGCGCGGATCACCGGGATGATCTGCTCCGCGTAGCTCTTCACCCGCGCCCACGTGACGTTGTTCGGCTCGTTGGCGACGTCGTAGATGATGTTGACCTTGTCCTTGTGCCGCTGGGCGATCTCGGCGAAAAAGGTCTTGGCGAGGCTCAGGTTCGCGTTGGGGTCACCGGGATCGAGCTGATGCCAGTCGACGAGGACGTACATCCCGCGCTTCGTGGCCTCCTCGATGTAGTTGTGCATCATGTCGGTGTACTTGCGCGGATTGCTTTCGTAGCCGCCTTCCTGGATGTACATGGCGACCCGCAGGATGTCGGCCTTCCAGTCGGTGGCCAGCGCGTCCAGCGAAGCGGTCTTGACGCATTGGCTGTACCACTGGATCCCGTGCGTGCTCATCCCGCGCAGCTGGATGGGCTTGCCGTACTGGTTGCACAGTTTGACCCCGCAGACATGGAGCTTTCCGTTGATCTCCACGGGGGTTCCGGTGACGGGGCCGCCACCGCCGCCGTCGACGGACAGCGAGTCGGCGTTGGGGCCGCCGTTCGCGGTGACGGCGGTGGTGCGGATCTTGTTGGTGCCCGCGGCCAGGTTCACCGTCGCGGTGACGGTGCGCCAGGTCGTCCACGCGCCGGTGCCCGCGAACGCGAGGTCGTCGGCGGCGAGCGTGCCGTTGACGGTGACGTCGAGCGGGCGGTTGGCCGTGGTCCCATTGGCGTAGCGGAAGGTCAGCGTGTGCTGTCCCGCCTGCGCCGCGGTGACGGTGTATTCGACGTAGCTGCCGGTGACGTTGTCGTAGTTGACGAAACCGCTACCGGTGAATCCCGCGTGGTTGGCTTCGACCACGCCTTGGGAGATCACCGCGTTCTCGGCTTCGTACTGGACCGCGGCCGCGGAAGCGGGCTGGGCGGAGAACGGGAGCGAGGCGGCCGCGAGCACCGTGACCAGCGCCGCGCACCATCTTGTGCGTACCACTTTGAGCCTCCTTCAGAAGCTTCAGTGCGTTCCGTGGAGCCGGGCGCGGCGAGCCCTCGTTAAGAAACCTTCCTAACGCGGACTAGTGTCACCACCCGGACGAACCGCTGTCAACCGGGTGAACAGCGTGAACTGGGCGTTCCGGGTACCCGGCCTCCGCATTTCGTCCTCTGAATGCGGTAGTTGCATGTGCAAGTACCGCATTCAGAGGACGAAACGCACCGGTGACGGCGGGCTTCACAACTTCTCCACAAGCGTCACGTACCGTGGAACCGGTGACCGCTTCGTCCCCTTCGACCCTGGATCTGATGGACCAGTGGCAACCAGCGCCCAAGAGGCGCGGACCGCGTGGCTGCGTGATGCTCGCGCTGCTGGTCGTGGGCGCCCTCGTGGCCGGGGCCGTGTGGGTGGTGGTCAGCCTCGGCGACCGCGAGCCGGGGCCGGTCAAGCCCGAATTCGTCGTCCCCGACCTCAAGCCCGCCCCGCGTTCGGCGATCCCCGGTGACGCCGGACCACTGCCCGCGGAGCCCGCGAAGGACGCCTGGATCGCAAAGGTGTCGGAGAACACGGACATCCCTTCGCGCGCGCTGCGTGCTTATGTGAACGCGGCCGAGAAGACCGCGTCGACCACGCCTCGCTGCGGAATCACCTGGGCGACCATCGCCGGGATCGGCCGGACCGAGTCCCAGCACGCCCGGCACGACGGCTCCCGCGCCGGCGAAGACGGCGTCGTGACGCCGCCGATCATCGGCATCCCGCTCGACGGCTCGCCCGGCGTGCTGGCGGTCGTCGACACCGACAAGGGCGCCCTCGACGGCGACCCCAAGTGGGATCGCGCGGTCGGCCCCATGCAGTTCCTGCCCGCCACCTGGAAGCGGTACGGCGTCCGCGCGAGCGGTGACGGCGCCGCGCCGGACCCGCAGAACATCGACGACGCCGCGATGACGACGGCGCGCTACCTGTGTGCGAAGGGTGGCGACCTCGGCAAGCCCACCGGCTGGTGGAACGCGGTGCTTACCTACAACAACTCCGCCCAGTACGGGCAGGAAGTGTTCAGCAACGCCGACGCCTACGGGAAAGCCGCCCTGAAGCCCTAAGCGGGCAGGAGCCTGGTCACCAGTCGCGTCAATTGGTGCACGTTCCGGCATTCGTGCATCTCGACGACCTCGGCGTAGGCGTGCGCCTCCGAGTCTCCCGTGGACCACAGCGCGGTCCGCTCGGGATTGAGCCAGTACGTGTGCCTCGCCGCGGCGGCGATTCCCTTCACGGCGGCCAGATTCGGGTCGCCGCCGTTGGTCCTGGCGTCACCGAGGATGAGCACGGACGTCTTGGGGCCGATGGCGTCCGAGTACCGCTCGACGAACTCCCCCAGCGCGTGCCCGTAGTCGCTGTGCCCGTCCCATCGGGTGAGTTCGGCGTCGGCGAGGATGCGCGCGCCGAGGTCCTCGGGGTCGGCCGCGCCGGTGTCGACGAGGTGGGTGATCTCGTCGCACGCGTCGATGAACGCGAACACCCGCACCTTGCTGAACTGGTCCCGCAGAGCCTGGACGAGCAGCATGGTGAAGTTGGCGAATCCGGCCACCGAACCCGACATGTCGCACAACAGCACGATTTCCGGCCGCCCCGGCCGGTGCCGCCGGTACGACGGCCGCATCGGGACGCCGCCGGTGGACAGCGAACGCCGCAGCGTCCGGCGCAGGTCGATCCGCCCGCGCGCGTGCCGTCGGCGGCGAGCGGCCAGGCGGGTGGCGAGCTTGCGTGACAAGGGCTGCACGACGCGGCGGAGTTCGGCGAGCTGCGCGCGGCTGGCGAGCAGGAAGTCGACACGGTCGGCGGCGGGCGGGACCGCGTGCCGCGAAACCCGTTCGCGGCCACGGACTTCGGCGACCCTGCGCCGCGCTTCGGTCCGCACCATTCCACGGAAGCCTTCGACCCGGCGGCGGACATCGTCGCGGTCCAGCCGGTCGGTGAAATCGGCCGAAGCCCCCGCGCGGATCGCTTCCAGCACGCGTACCACGAGCGTCTGCGGTTGAAGCCGTTCCAGCGTCTGGTGCGCCGACCAGCCGCCGGAGCCCGCGGTGCCGCCGTACTCCCCCAGCATGTCGACGGCGAGCCCGGCCAGCTGCGTCAGTTCCGCCTGGTCGCCGGCGGCCAGCGCGGAGGCGAGCCGATCGCGCAGGGCGGCGAGATCTTCGACGGGATCCTGCGACGGCGCGCCGATCCCGAGCGGGAAGTAGATGTCGAATGTCGCGTCGAACACCGCGCGCTGACCGCCACGCCGGACCAGTGCCGCGGCGAGCCCTTCCCGCATCTGCTCACGGGAGGCCAGCCCCAGCACTTCGAGTGCCGCGGCGGCGTCGACCGTCTCACTGGGACCCGCCGGGATCCCGTGTTCCCGCAACGCTTCCACGAATTCGACGAGCCTGCCCGGCACGCCGCTCACGAGTCGAGGACCTTGCCGAGTTCCAGCCGCGTGTCCGCCTTCACGACGTCTTCCTGATGTTTGAGGATGACGCCGAGGCTCGCGCGCACGACGTCTTCGCCGAGGCTGTCGGCGCCGAGCGCCAGCAGCGTTCGGGCCCAGTCGATGGTCTCCGCGACCGACGGCGCCTTCCGCAGTTCCATCGCCCGCAGCGCGGTGATCACCTTGATCACCGACGCCGCGAGCGCGTCGTCGACGCCAGGCACTTTGAGGCGCACGATGCGCTGTTCCAGTGCCGCGTCGGGGAAATCGATGTGCAGAAACAGGCAACGCCGCCGCAGCGCCTCGGACAGTTCCCGGGTCGCGTTCGACGTCAGTACCACGAACGGCTTGCGCCCGGCGCTGATCGTGCCGAGTTCCGGGACGGTGATCTGGAAATCGCCGAGGACCTCCAGCAGCAGGCCCTCGATCTCGACATCGGCCTTGTCGGTCTCGTCGATGAGCAGGACGGTCGGCTCGTCGCCCTTGATCGCCGTCAGCAGCGGCCGCGCCAGCAGGAATTCCTCACCGAAGATGTCGTTGCGGGCTTCGTCCCACGTCTCGTCCTTGCCGGCGGTGATCCGGAGAAGCTGCTTCGCGTGATTCCACTCGTACAGCGCGCGGGACTCGTCGACACCCTCGTAGCACTGAAGCCGCACCAGCCGTGAGCCGCTCGCCTCCGCGACCGCCTTGGCCAGTTCGGTCTTGCCGACCCCGGCGGGGCCCTCGATCAGCAACGGCTTGCCGAGGGCGTCCGCGAGGAACACCGTGGTGGCGACGGCCGCGGAGGCCAGGTAGCCGGTGTCGGCGAGCTTCGCCGTCACGTCTTCGACGGATGTGAAGTACCCGGTCCCAGCCACGCGGCCTCCCAGCTCGATCGCCTACCCGGCCGACTCTACGTCGCGGATCCGCTTGGGCAGCAGGAACCCGACCGCGAAGGTCAGCAACACCATCACCGCGACCACCCAGAACGTCCGCTGCGCCGCGTCCGTCGGGTCGGCGGTCCCGGCGTCGAAGAAGACCGTACCGAGCAGGGCCATCCCCAGCGCGCCACCGACCTGCTGAAGTGAGGTCAGCGCGCCCGACGCCGATCCGGCCTCCGACGGTTCCACTCCGGACAGCGCGATCTCGAAGTACGGCCCCATGATCAGCCCGGATCCGATCCCGACCACCAGCAGCGCGGGGGCGATCAGCCAGGGCCCGGTCTCCGGACCGAGCAGCAGCAACAGGGCGACCACGCCCGCGGTCATGATCAGCGCGCCGGTGTGCAGCACCTTGCGGCCGTGTTTGCGCACCACCTGCACCAGGCCCATCCCGACGATCATCCCGAGTGACATCGGCACACCGGTCAGCCCGGCCTTGAGCGGCGAAAAACCGAGCCCGAGCTGCAGGTACAGCGTGAACACGAGGCCGAAACCGGAGAACGCCGCGAAGTAGATCGTCCCGGTCGCCATCCCGGCGAGGAAGCTGCGCTTGCGGAACAGGCTGGGCTCGACCAGCGGGTCGCCACCGCGGAGACTCTTGCGCTTTTCGAACCACGCGAAGATCCCGAACACGCCGATCGCGGCCGCCATCATCGCGAACGTCCACAGCGGCCAGCCGTACTCGCGCCCCTGCACCAGCGGGAAGACGATCAGCAGCGCCCCGGTCGTGGCGAGCAGCGCGCCGGGGATGTCGAGGGTCAGTGAACCGCCGGGACGGGACTCCGGGAGGAACTTCAGCGCGGCGAGCACGGCCAGCGCGCCGATGGGGAGGTTGATCAGGAAGATCATCCGCCAGCCGGTGCCGAAGAGGTCGGCGTCGACCAGCCAGCCCGCGAGGATCGGGCCGCCGATCGCGGCGAGCCCCATGACGGGACCGAACATGCCGAAGGCGGACTGCAGCTCCTTGCCGGAGAACATCTCCTTCATCATGCCGAGGCCCTGCGGGATCATCGCGGCGCCGAACAGGCCCTGCACCACCCGTGCGGCGATGATCATCTCGGGGCTCACGGCGATCGCGCAGAACAGCGAACCGACGACGAAGCCGATCGCGCCGATCAGGAACATGCGCTTGCGGCCGAAGATGTCACCGAGCCGTCCGCCGGTGAGCAGGCCGGACACCATCGCGAGGGTGTAGGCGACGCCGAGCCACTGGATCATCGCCGTCCCGCCGCCGAGCGAAGCCCGCATGACCGGCCCGGCGATGCTCGTGACCGTCATGTCGAGCAACTCCATGACCGAACCGGTCAGGATCACGAACAGCGCGGGCCAGCGCCAGCGATACGGCGTTGCCGCGAGGGTGTTTTCCGAGGTCACGACGCTCGGGGTGTCCACTGTCATCGTCATGGGGACAACGCTAAAGTTAATTCCGGCCACTTTTTGACCGGAATCGGAGCGAATCTGGATTCATGGCGAACACGAGTGCGCGGATGCTGCGGCTGCTGTCCCTGCTGCAGACACACCGCTTCTGGTCGGGAACCGAGCTGAGCGACAAGCTCGAAGTGAGCGAGCGGACGCTGAGACGCGACGTCGAACGGCTCCGTGAGCTGGGTTATCCGGTCAACGCGAGCCGCGGCGTCGCGGGTGGCTACCAGCTGAGATCGGGCACGGTCATGCCGCCGCTGCTGCTGGACGACGAGGAAGCCGTGGCGATCGCGGTGGGCCTGCGGACGGCGGCGAGCGGCTCGGTCGAGGGTATCGAGGAGACGTCGGTCCGGGCGTTGACGAAGGTCGTCCAGGTGATGCCGCCCCGGCTGCGCAGACGCGTCGACGCGCTCCAGGCGTACACGACGCCGGCGGCGGTCACGGGTCCCCGCGTCAACGCGGCCAGCCTGACGGTGATCGCGCAGGCCTGCCGGGACGACGAGCGGCTGAAGTTCGACTACGCGGCGCGCGGCGGCGAGGAGTCCGCGCGGCTGGTCGAGCCGCACCGGCTCGTCTCACTCGGCCGCCGGTGGTACCTGGTGGCGTGGGACCTCGATCGGGTCGACTGGCGCACCTTCCGCGTCGACAGGCTCAGCGAGCCGCGCACCACCGGTGCCCGCTACCGGCCGCGGGAGATCCCCGGCGGCGACGCGGTCAAGTTCGTCGAGGCCCAGATCAAGGCCAGGCCGACCACGCATACGTTGGTCGTCCGGGTCGACGCGCCGAAAGCCGAGGTCGAGGCGGCGGTGCGCTACCTCGGCGGCGCGCTCGAAGCCGTCGACGAGACGTCTTGCCGTCTCACGATGAACGTCGACACCTTCGACTGGCCCGTACTGATCCTCGCCGCCATCGGCGCTCCCTTCGAGGTCGAACGGCCTTCGGCCTTCAAAGATCACCTTGGCTCGGTCGCCGCGCTCTTCTCAAGGGCGTCCGGACAGCTAGCATCGGGCTCGTGAGCACCTATGTCGCGGCCGAGGGCCGATACGAGAGCATCCCGTACCGCCGTACCGGGCGCAGCGGCCTCAAACTGCCCGCGATCTCGCTGGGCCTGTGGCACAACTTCGGGCACGACAAACCGCTGGGCACGCAGCGGGACATCGCGCGGCGGGCGTTCGACCTGGGCATCACCCATTTCGACCTCGCCAACAACTACGGGCCGCCGTACGGCTCGGCCGAGGAGAACTTCGGCAGGCTGCTGGCGTCGGACTTCAAGCCGTACCGCGACGAACTGGTCATCTCGACCAAGGCCGGCTATGACATGTGGCCCGGCCCGTACGGCGAATGGGGTTCGCGCAAGTACCTGCTGTCCTCTTTGGACCAATCGCTCGGCCGGATGGGCCTGGACTACGTCGACATCTTCTACTCACACCGCTTCGACCCGGAGACGCCGCTCGAAGAGACCGTCGGCGCGCTCGACACCGCCGTCCGCTCCGGACGCGCGCTGTACGTCGGCATCTCGTCGTACTCGTCGGAGAAGACCGCCGAAGCCGCCCGGCTCCTGCGGGAACTGGGCACGCCGCTGCTGATCCACCAGCCGTCGTACTCGATGTTCAACCGGTGGCTCGAAGGTGACAAACTGCTCGACACCCTCGAAGCCGAAGGCGCGGGCTGCATCGCGTTCTCGCCGCTGGCGCAGGGCATGCTGACGAGCCGCTACCTCAACGGCATTCCGGAGAATTCCCGCGCCGCGCAAGGGAAATCGCTCAACCCGGACACGATCACCGAAAACACCCTCGGGAAGATCCGGGCGTTGAACGAGATCGCTCAGCGACGCGGGCAGACGCTGGCCCAGCTCGCGCTCGCGTGGGGGCTGCGCGATCCGCGGATGACGTCGGTGCTGATCGGCGCGAGCAGTGTCGCGCAGCTGGAGGACAACGTCGGCGCGCTGAAGAACCTGCATTTCACCAACGAAGAACTGGCCGAGATCGACCGCTACGCCACCGAAGCCGACATCAACCTGTGGAAGCGGTCCACCGACGCCTGAGACCACCCGAAATCGCGTTGCCCCACCCGGCCGGAGAGCCGAGACTGCGGACATGACGTTCGAAGAGCTGCTCGCCGAAGGAGAGGCCGTCCCGATCGAAGGCTGGGACTTCTCGTGGTTCGAAGGCAGGGCCACGGAGGAACGGCCACCGTGGGGCTACTCACGACTGCTCGGCGAACGGATGGCGGCGGCTTCGGCCGGGCTAGACCTGCAGACCGGCGGCGGCGAGGTGCTCGCGGGCATCCCGAAACCGCCGCCGGTCCTCGCCGCGACCGAAGGCTGGCCGCCGAACGTCGAGGTCGCCAGGAAGACCCTCGCTCCACTGGGCGGCGAGGTCGTCGAGGCCGAGTACGACGCGCCTTTGCCCTTTCCCGACGAGTCCTTCGACCTGGTGAGCAGCCGCCATCCGATCGCGAACCCGTGGCGGGAGATCGCGCGCGTGCTGCGACCGGGTGGCATCTTCCTGTCGCAACAGATCGGTGCCGGGACCGTCCGCGAACTGAAGGAGTTCTTCCTCGGCCCGCAGGACTACGGCGACTGGACACCCGACGTGCTGCGCGTCGAGGCGGAAGCCGTCGGACTGCGGGTCGAACGGCTGGAACCGGCGAAACTGCGCATGGAGTTCTTCGACCTCGCCGCGGTGGTGCACTTCCTGCGGAAGGTGATCTGGATCGTGCCGGGGTTCGAGGTGGAGACCTACCGCGACAAGCTCGCGGAACTCCATCGGATGATCGAGACCGACGGGAAGTTCGTCGCGCATTCGCGGCGGGTGCTGGTGGAGGCCGTCAAACCCTCGTGAGTGTTCGGGTCTCACTAACGAGCCCAGTCTTAGGTACTTACCCGGGACCTGCGGCTTGCTCGCGTGAAGTACAGCACGGTCGCTAACGACGGAAAAACCTCACGAGCCCAAGCGCTTCAGCTGCTCAGCCGTCAGCTTGACCTCCGCCGCGGCGACGTTCTCCTCCAGATGCGAGAGCTTCGCCGTTCCCGGGATCGGCAGGATCACCGGCGACCGCGCGAGCAGCCACGCGAGCCCCACCTGCGCCGTGGTCACCCCCAGTTCGGAAGCGACGGCCGCGAGCGCGACAGTGGCGGAAGACGCGGCGCCCAGCACCGGCCGCCAAGGCAGGAAAGCGATCCCTGCCGCCTCGCACGCGTCCAGCACCGCTTCGTACGAGCGGTCCAAGAGGCTGTAGCGGTTCTGCACACTCGCGATGTCCACGATCTCCCGTGCCCGCGCGAGTTCGCCGGCGGTGACCTCGGACAGCCCGACCCGGCCGATCTTGCCCTCGTCACGCAAGTCCCTCAGCGCGCCGAGCTGGTCGGCCAGCGGAGTCTCCGGGTCGATGCGGTGCAGTTGCAGCAGCTCGATCCGCTCGACACGCAGCCGTCTCAGGCCTTCGTCGACCTGCACCCGCAGCGATTCCGGCCGTGCGTCGTACTTCCAGTCGTCCCCGGTCCGCACGACACCGACCTTGGTGGTGACCACTACGTCTTCCGGGTACGGGTACAGCGCTTCGGCGAGTAGTTCCTCGTTCGCGCCCCCACCGTAGAGGTGCGCGGTGTCGATCAGCGTGACGCCGAGTTCGACCGCGCGCCGCGCGACGGCGATCGCGTTCTCGCGCGCGGGACCGGATTCGGTCGGCAGGTGCATGGCGCCGAACCCGAGGCGGCGCACGGGCAGGTCTCCGCCGATGGCGAACTGTTCCATGAGGACGAACCTAGCGCAGCGGATCCCGCGGCGAGGGCAGATGCGAGGTGTCCGGGAACATGTGGAGCGCGCGCAGAGCCGCGCCGAGCTCGGCGATGTCCGCCGGATCACTCAGCGAACGGCCCAATTCCTCGGAGATCCGCTTCAGCCGGTGCCGGATCGTGTTGGGGTGACAGAACATCCGCTCCGAGGTCAGTTTCGTGGAGCCCTGGCATTCGAACCACGCCCGCAACGTCAGCAGCAGCACGTTCCGGTCGTCGCCGGGCAGGTCCAGGATCGGCCGTAGCACGTGATGCGCGAGCTGCACCGACGCCTCCGGCGCGCTGGCGACCAGACCGGCGAGCGGGGATTCGTTGAACTGCACCATTCCCGTCGTCCCCGGCAGCATGCTGGAAAGCGCGACCCTCGCCAGGTGCAGCGCGCGGGAGGTGTTCCCGAGGCCGGTGAACACCGGGCTGACCCCGATCCGGCCGGTCTGGTTCTCCCGCAGCAGCTCGATGATCACCTGGGGCGCCGCCGGATCCCGCATCGACACGACACCGACCTGGAGGTCCGGGGTGAGCCGCCACGCGGACGCGTGCTGCCGTTCGCGGAGCCGGTTCTCGATCTGCGGCAACGGTTCGTGTCCGACGCGCGGCGTTTCCGCGGCCACGACCACGTAGGTGCCGTCGAGCGAGAGTTCGAGCACGCGCGCGATGTCCCACAGGGTGCCTTCGGTGGCCGCCCCGCCGGCGAACAGCGCTTCGACCAACGCCGAGCGTCTGCTTTGGTGCGTCAGCATGACTTCGGCGGTGGTGTCACGGTAGGTCGTCGTCAACGCCTCGGCGTAATCGTCGATCAGTGCCCAGATCGCCGAGGTCGCGGCCACGAGCCCGCGAAGATCCTGATGCTCCTCCGACGCGGTCAGTTCGACGAACCGGTTCCACACCTCGGTGAGGCCGATCCGATACGCCCGCAGCAGTTCCGGCAACGGCGCGCCCTGCAACGCCCGCGCGCGTCCGGTCGCCCGGGCCTGCGCGAGATCGGGTTCCTCCGTGCCGCGCAGGGTCCGCATGACGAACTCGAGGTTGCTCCGCACCGACGTCCGCAACTCGGCGAGCGAGACGAACTGCGCGTCGCGGTACACCGGCATCTCGGCACGGATCTGCTCGACGGTGCTTTCGATGAGCCCGGGAAGCTGCTTTTCCACCTCGACGGCGAGTTCGGCGACGACGGCGGCCGAGCCTTCGCGGAGCACAGTTCGGTAGTGCATGGACGTCCTCCGGGGCAGGGGCTCCTCGTCGAGTCCCTGGGCACGCCATCTAACACGACTTCCCCGGAGGTGGCCTGTCGAAGGCGAAAGGCCCCGCCGGTGCGGCGCGGACACGGGTTTTTCACCGCACCGGCGGGATTTCACATCTTCGCGGCCGCGCTCTTGATGGCCTCGCGGATCCGGAAATAAGTGCCGCACCGGCAGACGTTCTGGATGGCGTCGATGTCGGCGTCGGTCGGGTTCTTCGTCTTCTTCAGCAACGCCACCGCGGCCATGATCTGACCCGGCTGACAGTAACCGCACTGCGCGACGTCCTGCTCCAGCCAAGCCTCCTGCACCGGGTGCAGGTCATCCCCGTCGGCGAGGCCTTCGATGGTGGTGACGTCGCGGCCGGAGCACTCGGACACCGGCGTCACGCACGGGTTGAACGCCTCGCCGTCGAGGTGGCTGGTGCAGGCCTTGCAGACGTTGATCCCGCAGCCGTACTTGGGGCCGCGGACGCCGAGCTTGTCGCGCAGCGCCCACAGCATGGGCAGATCCGCGGGCGCGTCGACGGTGACGGTCTTCCCGTTCACCGTGAAGGTGTAGTTGGGCATCGGAACTCCTCGGCGGGAAGGAAAGTCAGCGGGGGAAGGGTTCGAAGTCGACCGGGAAGTCGACCGGGAAGCTGCGTGGTTTGATGCCGGTGGCCCGCGCGTACGCGTTCCCGATGGCGCCGACCGGCGCGGGTACGCCGAGTTCACCGGCACCGCCGATCTCACCCGTCCCGGGCATCACGACCACCTTGACGTCCATCGGCGAGTTCTTCTGCCGCGCGTAGTGGAACTGCGAGTAGCTGCCCTCCAGCGGCAGGCCCTTGTCGATGTGCAGCCCGGCGGTCAGCGTCGTCGAGATGCCGTCGGTCAGACCGCCGAGCATCTGCGCTTCGAGCCCGCGCGGGTTGATCGGCTTGCCGACGTCGACCGCGATGGTCGCCTTGGTGACACGCGGCTTCTTCGGGTCGCGCCCGTCGAGTTCGACGAGGCAGGCGGTGTACGACTTGTACTCGCCGTGCACGGCGACGCCCTGCGCGAAACCCTTGGGCATCTTCTTGCCCCATTCGCCGAGTTCTGCGACCTTGTCCAGCACGGCGCGCTGCCGTTCGTCCTTGATGAACTCGCGCCGGAACTCCACCGGGTCCTTACCGAGCTTGGCGGCGATCTCGTCGACCATGATCTCTTCCGCGCCGCGCGTGCTCGACGAGTACACCGACCGCCAGGCACCGGTGTGGAAGTCGACCGGGACCTCGTTGAGCAGCTGCGTCGTGACGCCGAAGTTGTACGGCGACTTCACCGTCAGCAGGAAAACCGTCTGCGCGAAGCTCAGGTTCCCGCCGACCGGCAGCTTCGCGGCGAAGGCCGTGAGGACCTCGCCGAGCCCGTGTCCCCAGTCGGTCTCGACGCTGGCGACACGATGCTCGAAGGTGAGGACCTGGCCGAGCGCGAAGGTGGCACGGATCTTGTGGTGGCTCGCGGCACGGGCGCGGCCGTGGCGCATGTCGTCGATCCGGCTCCACATCAGCCGCACCGGCCGCTTGAACGCCTTGGACGCACGCGCGGCCTCGATGGCGCCGTCGGAGAACAGCCGTCGGCCGAAGGAACCGCCCGCCTGCTGGACGTGCACGGTGACCTTGTTCTCCGGCAGCCCGAGTTCTTGGGCGATGTTCTGCTTCGCAAGGATCGGGACCTTCAACCCGGACCAGATGGTCGCGCTGTCCTCGCGGACGTCGGCGACCGCGGAGTTGGTCTCCAGCGGCGCGTGACTGGCGAAGGCGAAGTCGAATTCGCCGTCGACGTACTGGGTCAGCAGCGGCGGCACGACGAACGGCAGCGCGGCGGCCCGCAGCTTCTTCTTGATCGTCGCGTTGTTCTCACCGTCGACGGTGCCGGCGTTCCAGGTGACGTCGAGCGCGTTCTTGCCGTCGAGCGCCTGGCCGAAGGTCTCCGCCAGCACCGCGACCCCGGTCTGGATCACGGCGATGTCGATGATTCCGGGCATCGCCCGCACGGCGGCCTCGTTGTTGACCTTCTTGACCGTGCCGTTGATCGTCGGCGGGCGGCGGACCATCACCGGCTTCGCCCCGGGGATGTCCAGGTCGAGGGTGTACTTGAGCTGCCCGGTGACCATCGCGCGGGCGTCCTTGCGGGACTGCGGGGTGCCGACCAGCCTGTGCGCGGACTCCGCCTTCGGGGTCACGGTGAGCTTCCCCAGGTCGGCGCGGGCGGCGGGTTTGGACAGCGCGCCGTAGGTCAGCCGCCGTCCGTCCGCGGCGATCACCGAGCCGTCCCTTGTGGACAGACGCTCGGCGTGGACGCCCCACTGCCTCGCCGCGGTCGCGACCAGCCGGGCCTTGGCGGCGGCCGCGGCGGTGCGCACCGGCGTGTACAGCGAGCGCATCGTGTTGGAACCGCCGGTCAGCTGATTGAACAGCAGTTCCGAACGGGCGTCGGAGAGCACGACGTCGACGCGGTCGAGCGGCAGGTCCAGCTCCTCGGCGACCAGCATCGCGTTCGCCGTCGTGATGCCCTGGCCGACCTCGGTCCGCGGGAGTTCCAACCGGACGCTGCCGTCTTCGCGGACTTCCAGCACGAGCAGGTTGGCGGTGGGCGCGTTCGAGAGGATCAGGACGTCGCCGAGGTCGAGGATCTCGGCCGGACCGGGCAGGGTCGGGATGACGGCTTCGGCCTCTTCGGGCGCGAAGCCGTCGATGCCGATCTTCGTGGCGATCGTGAGCGTGGGGGCGGCGACGAGGAAGCTCAGGAACCGGCGACGGCCGAGGCCGCCGGAATCCGGAGCCTCGCCGTGGGTTCCAGTGGTGGGACTGGCCATCGGGAAGATCCCTTCGAGAGCGCGCGGAGAAGGCGGGGACCCTCGCGCGGCCTGGGGTCGGATGGCGACACGCTAGGCATCGGCATTCGGCCTAGTCAACGCGGAGTAGTCGTGCCCGGCCATTTGTGTGACCAGATGACAGCCACCGCCCCGAAATGTGTGGCGTGCCACAGCGCGGCCCGCATTTAGTCCTCTGAACGCGGTAGTTGGCAGCGCGAACTACCGCACTTAGAGGACGAAACGCGTCAGATGGAGTCGCGCTCCCGGCCCGCTTCGAGCAGGTCTTCGCGGGCGCGGGCGATCCGCGAGCGCACGGTACCGACCGGGCAGCCGCAGATTTCGGCGGCTTCGGCGTACGAGAGCCCCAGAACCTGGGTGAGGACGAGGACCTCACGCCGCTCCGGGTCGAGACCGTCGAGCAGCATCCGCAGCTCCACCAGATCCTCGAACCCCGCGACGCCCTCCGCGTGACGCGCCCCGCGCCGCTCGGCGGTCGCTTCCCAATCGACGTCGGCGAGTTTCGGGCGCGCCGAGGCCGCCCGGATGCGGTCGACGACCACGCGCCGGGCGATCGACAGGAGCCAGGTCCGCGAGGAGGACCGGCCGGCGAACCGGCGGAGGCTGCCGAACGCGCGCAGGTACGTCTCCTGGGTGAGGTCGTCGGCGGCGCCGACGTCGGCGAGGTGCGCGACGAACCGCCAGACGTCGGCCTGCGTGGCCCGCACCCAGTCCTCGAGCGCCCGCCGGTCACCGCGGGCGGCGGCGAGCGCGAGCGCGGTCACCCGCTCGTCGTCGTGGTTACGCGGCCCGGCCATAGGAGAAACGTAGCAGCGCGCCGGGAACCGTGGCAGGCCCGCGCCCGACAAGTGAGACGTGAAGTGCGAGACCTGCCGCGAGGCCCTGTCTGCCCGGCTCGACGGCGAAACCGAACCCGCCCCACCTGAGGCGGTCGACCGGCATGTGGCCGGTTGCGCCGCCTGCCGGTCGTGGCTCGCTCGCGCGGAGCGGCTGCACCGGACGATCCTGCTGCGGCCGGCGCCACCGGTCCCGGACCTCACCGCCGTCATCCTGGACCGCACCCCCGCCCCGCCGCGCGAAGGCTGGCCCGCCAGGATCGCGCTCGCCCTGGTCGCGATCGCCCAGCTCGGCCTCGCCTTCGCCCAACTACTGGGCGTCGAGGACCACGCGGCGGGACACAGCGCGGAATCCCTGGTCGGGCACCTCGCGCACGAGAGCAGCGCGTGGAACCTCGCCGTCGGCGTCGGCCTCGGCTGGGCGGCCGTCCGCACGAAGGCGGCGGCCGGGCAGCTGCCGGCGCTGACCGGGTTCGTCGCCCTGCTCCTGGCGTTGTCGGCGGGCGACCTCGTCTCGGGGCAGGTCACCGCCGGGCGGGTGCTCACCCACGGGCTGGTCGTCCTCGGACTGGTCCTGCTGTTCGTGGTGAACCGTCAGCATCGCCTGCGCGACCTCCCCAGTCCGGCGACGACGGCCGGCAACCCCGGCTCCGTCACCGCGGAAACCGGCGGCGAAACCGGCGAAACCCCCGAACGCCCCCGCCAGCACAGGGGATTCCGGCGGCCGGCGAGCCGTCACGTCGCCTGACCGAAACCTGCGCCGCTTGGTCTAGACCATTATCGATCACTGGGAGCACCCGTCCGAATACCGGGTGAATCACCGGTTTTCGCGCGCGGCGTGCGCGATGCGCGCCCCCGAGCCGTTTATCGTCGCCGAGGACCACCGAATGTAAACCTTCTTGCCCATTCCGGGCCGGAGCCGGATAACTTTGGTGGAACACTTTGGTTCGACAGGAGGCGAAGCTCGTGATTGGCGCAGAAAGTCCGCCCGTCGGCACCCCGGCCGGGATGCGGAAGATCAATCAGCGCGCCGTGCTGGACCTCCTGCGCCGCAGCGGCCCCGCCACCCGGCCGCAAGTCGCCAAGGACACCGGTCTCTCCAAGCCGACGGTGAGCCAAGCGTTGCTGGCTCTCGAAGCGGCGGGCCTCGCCAGGGCGACCGGGCACACCTCGACCGGCACCGGCCGGTCCGCCGTGCTCTACGAGGCGGATCCCACGGCCGGATACGTCCTCGGTGTCGACATCGGACGCGAACACCTCCGTGTCGCCGTCTCGGACCTCGGCCACACCGTCGTCGCCCGCCGTGACGAACGGAACACCTCGCGTTCCGGCACCGCGCTCGTCAGCGCCGTGGGCGCGCTCGCGGCGGCGACAGTGCGCGAAGCGGGGCTGAGCCAGGCGGACATCGTCGTGCGCGTCCTCGGCTCGCCCGGGGTCGCCGACCCGGCCAAACGCTGCTTCCGGCACGCGCCGAACCTGCCCGGCTGGGGCAAGGCAGGCCTGCTCGACGAACTCGAAGGCGTTCTCGGCCCGGACCTCATGGTGGAGAACGACGCGAACCTCACCGCCGTCGGTGAATGGGAACGCGGTGCCGCGCGCGGCGCGTCCGTGTTCGGCTGCATCACCATCGGCACCGGTGTCGGCATGGGCGTGATGGTCAACGGCGAGGTCTTCCGCGGCGCGACGGGCGCCGCGGGCGAAATCGGCTACCTGCCCTACGGCCAGTCACACGCGGCGGGTGAAGGCGAAGACGCGCCGCCGGTCCGTGGTCATCTCGAAGAGGCGACGGCGGCGCAGTCCGTGGTCCGCGGCGCCCGCGAACTCGGCCTCGGCACGGCGAAATCGGCCCGCGAGGTCTTCCGGCTCGCCCGCGATGGCGACGAACTCGCCTTGCGTGCCGTCGAGGCCGAAGCGGACAGGCTCGCGTACACGGTCGCGTCGGTGGCCGCGGTGATCGACCCCGAACTGATCGTGCTCGGCGGCGGCATCGGCACCGCGGCCGATCTGCTGCTCGACCCGATCGACCGCGCGCTGCGCTCGTTCACCCCGCTCGTCCCGTCGGTCGTCCAGGGCGAACTGGGCGACGACGGCGTCCTGACCGGTGCGATCAGCGTCGGCCTGCGCGCCGCCGAGGGCCTGGTCTTCGAACGGAAGGTCGGTGCGGCCTAAGCGGCCGGGTCCGCCAGCCGCCAGGCCTTGCCGCCGGTACTTATCCGCCACGGCACCAGCCTCAGCACGGTGATGTCCGGATCCAGTGGATCTTCGCCGCCCATGATCCTCGGGTCGAAGCCCAGCGGCTCCGGCGTTTCCTCGGCCAGCCGCCACAGATGTCGCCGCGTTTCCTCGTCGTCGGCATAACCGGCGCCGCATTCGGCGACGGCGACCTCGTGCGCCGGATCCCAGTACGAACACGAGACGAACGGCGTCCGCGCGAGATGCGTCTTCTTCAGCGGAGTGGGCCGGGTGAACAGGTGCCCGACGAGTTCGCCGTCCCGCTGTTCCCAGATCGGGTGCACCACCCTCGACCTCGGCCGCCCTCGGCGGTCGACCGTCGCCAGCGTGCACCAGACGATCCGATGGGCGACCCGGACGAACTCCTCCAGCAGTTCACGCGGCGGGATGCTAGATTCCACAACCATGGTTGTGGATCCTAACCCCGCAGATCTCGACCTGTCACTGATCTCGCTGTTCGCGGGCTGGGCGATGAGCGGCGAGATCCAGCGACGGCTGACCGCCGACGGGATCGGCGGAACCCGGTTCAACGACGGCGTGGTGTTCCAGCACGTGCTCGCCGGACCGCTGTCTATCTCCGCGCTGGCCGGACGGATGGGCGTGACCCAGCAGGCGGCCTCGAAGGTGGTCGCCGAGCTCGAACGCCGGGGGCTGCTCCGGCGCGTACCCGATCCCGCCGACGCGCGGACCCGGTGGTTGCACCTGACCGAAACGGCCGAACGCGCCGTCGAAGGGGCACGAAAACATCGGGCGGCGCTGGAAAAGGAACTCACCGCGGAATTCGGCGAAGAGCGGGTCGCGGACGCGAGGGAATTGCTGGCCCGGATCGTCGATCGTTACGGCGAACCGGAAGCGATCCGCGGCCGCCGGGTCCGCCCGCCGCTTTGAGGCATTACCTCCGCGGTAATCGACGGCGGCGTGGCCAAGCGAAACGATGCCCGTATGACAACGACCCAGAAGATCGTCCTCGACTGCTTCGAGAACTTGTTCGTACACAAGGACTTCGCCGCCGCGGGCGCGAACGTGCACCCGGATTTCCGCACCCACAGCCCTGGCCTTCCCTCCGGCCGTGACGCTTTCGTGGCGGCGATGCGGAATTCGCCGCTGATCGACGCGGAAGTCTCCGTCAAACGCGTGATCGCCGACGACGACCACGCCGTCGTGCACCTGCACGTGGTCCCGTCCGGCGACGAACGCGGCGCGGCCGTCGTCGACATCGTCCGCGTCGAAAACGGGCTCATTGTGGAACATTGGGACGTCAAGCAGCCCGTACCGCCCGCCGCGGAAGTGCCGAACGGGATGTTCTGAGTCAGGGAGCGATGATCAGGCAGGTGCTCGACGCGGTCGCGAGCACCTTGCCCTCCGCGTCCCGGATGTCGCCCTCGGCGAACGCCACCCGCGAACCGGCCTTCACGATCCAGCCGTGCGCGCGGATCTCCCCCACCGAGCCGGAAATGGCGCGCAGGAAGTTCACCTTCAACTCGACCGAGGTGTAGCCGACCCCGGCGGGCAGGGTCGAATGCACCGCGCACGCCACCGCCGAATCCAGGAGGGTCGCCGCGACCCCGCCGTGCACCGTGCCGATCGGGTTGTACAGCGACTCGTCCGGCGTCGCGGCGAGTACGACGTCGCCCTGGGCCACGCTCACCCAGCGCATCCCGAAATGCGCCGAGATCGGCGGAGGCGGGATGCGGCCCTCGGCGATGCCGGTCAGGTAGTCCAGCCCGGACAGTGCACGGCCGAGCCGCGCGGTGGGCAACGGATCCTGCCAGGTCACGGTCTTCTGCCTGGTCTGGCCGGTGACGTCGACGGTCATGACTGCCTCCTAAGACGGTCGTCCTAGCCTTTCCCAAGACGATCGTCCTAGTCAAGGGCTATGCTCGGAGACGTGTCCGATGCCACCACCCGTGAGCGGATGATTTCGACCGCGATGACGCTCTTCCGTCGCGAGGGCTACCAGGCGACCTCGTGGCGGCGGCTGGTCGAGCATGCCGGGACGCCGTGGGGCTCGGCGTACCACCACTTCCCCGGTGGCAAGGAGCAGCTCGCGGTCGCCGCCATCGAGCTCGGCACCGCCGTCGTGGCCAAGACGGTCCGCCGCGCCTTCGAACGCAACGAGACCATCGAGGACGCCGTGAGCTGGTGGTATCGCAAGGCGGGCGAGGCGCTGGCCACCGACGGCTACCGCGGCGGCTGCCCGCTCGCCACGATCACGCTGGAGATGGCACACGCCTCCCCCGCGATCACCAAGGCGTGCGAGGACGCGTTCGCCGCCTGGCACGCGCTGCTGGTCGACTTGCTCGGCGCCCACGGTGCCGACGGCGAAAGGGCCGAAGACCTCGCGACGGCCATCGTGACCAACCTCGAAGGCGCTTTGCTCGTCAGCCGGGTCCGCCGGTCGCCCGATCCGCTGGACCGGGCCGCGCGGCACGTCGCACTCGTGGTCCGCGCCGCATAACATCGGCGGGTGAGCATCGAGCCGGACCGGGTGGACGCCGCCGTCGAAGGCATGGGTGACCGCGAGGCGATCACCGAATGGGCACAACGGTTCTCGCTCGTCGCGGATCCGTCACGGCTCGCGCTGCTCGTCTCGATCCATTACGCGCGCGAAATCAGCGTGACCGATCTCTCCGCGGCCACCGGTATGACCGACACCGCGGTCTCGCAGGCGTTGCGGCTGTTGCGCGCGCACGGCCTGGTGACGGCGCGCCGCGATGGCCGGATCGTGCGCTACAGCCTCGCCGACGCGACCGTCCACGAACTGATCCACCTGGTGCGGCCGCATCCCGAAAGCCGAGCGGGCACCGCCGAGCGCGGGTAGCGTGGCCAGACATGATCGGTCTGCCCGACACCATCACGGCCTGCCTCTTCGACCTCGACGGCGTGCTGACCGGAACCGCGGCCCAGCACCGCGAAGCGTGGAAACGCACGTTCGACGACTTCCTGCGCGCCCGCGACGGCGACGCGTTCTCCCCGTTCACCGACGCCGACTACGCCTCTTACGTCGACGGAAGGCCGAGGGCCGACGGCGTCCGCACCTTCCTCGCCTCGCGTGGCATCGACTTGCCCGAGGGAAACCCCGACGACGATGTCGACGCCGCGACCGTCAACGGCGTCGGGAATCGCAAGAACCAGCTGGTCCTCGCGATCATCGAGGAAGAAGGCGTCACGCCGTATCCGGGTTCCGTGCGATACCTGGAGGCGGCGAAGGCGGCCGGCTTGCGCATCGGCGTGGTCACCTCGTCGGCCAACGGCGCGAAGGTGCTCGACGCCGCCGACCTGACCAGGTTCGTCGAAGCGCGGATCGACGGGATCGTGATCGTCGAAAGGGGTCTTCGCGGCAAACCCGCCCCCGACTCTTTCCTCGCCGGGGCCGAGGCTTTCGGCGTCTCCCCGGAGCACGCGGCCGTGTTCGAGGACGCGCTCGCGGGGGTACAGGCCGGTAAGGAAGGCCGATTCGGTTACGTGGTCGGGGTGAATCGCGCGCATCAGGCGGGCGAACTGCTCGCCCACGGTGCCGACGTCGTGGTGGACGACCTCGCCGAACTGCTGGAGGACGAGAAGTGACCGACCCGCTTTTCCGCGGCTACGAGGTGGCGCCCTGGGAGCTGCGCTGGCGCGGCATGGACGTCGACGCCCTGCAGCGCACCGAATCGGCGTTCGCGTTGTCCAACGGGCATATCGGCCTGCGCGGGACACTGGAGGAAGCCGAACCCCGCGGTCTGCCGGGCACCTATCTCAACGGGTTCTACGAGCAGCACGATCTTCCCTACGCGGAAGCCGGTTACGGTTACCCGGAAGAAGGACAGACCGTCGTCAACGTGACCGACGGCAAGATCATCCGGCTGCTCGTCGAGGACGAACCGCTCGACATGCGGTACGGCCAGGCGACCGACCACGACCGCGTGCTCGACTTCCGCAAGGGCACGCTCGCGCGCGACACGGTGTGGTCTTCGCCGACCGGGCGCCGGGTGCGCGTGAAGACCGAACGCCTGGTCTCCTTCACCCAGCGCTCCGTCGCCGCGATCCGGTACGAGGTCGAACCGCTCGACGACGAGCTCCAGCTGGTGGTGCAGTCGGATCTGCTCGCCAACGAGCCGATCGAGTCCGACACCCGTGATCCGCGGGTCGCGGCGGCACTGGAATCCCCGCTGATCGCGGAGTTCCACCACGCCGAGGGGTATCACGCCGTGCTGGTGCACCAGACCCGCCAGTCCGGGCTGCGGATGGCCGCGGCGATGGATCACAAGATCGACGTCACCGACGGCGTCCGCACGCACATCCAGGCCGAAGAGGACCTCGCGCGGCTCACCGTCGCCGTCGACGTGCCGAAGGGCGGACGGCTGCGGATCACCAAGTACCTGGCCTACGGCTGGTCCGCGCAGCGTTCGCTGCCCGCCGTGCGCGCGCAGGTCGAAGCCGCGCTGGCGGGGGCGCGGCAGACCGGCTGGAAGGGGCTGCTCGCCGAGCAGAAGGAGTTCCTCGACGACTTCTGGGAGACCTCGGACATCGAGATCGAGGGCGACCCGGAACTGCAGCAAGCGGTGCGGTTCGCGCTCTTCCATCTCCTGCAGGCCGGGGCCCGGGGCGAGACGAGGGCCTTGGCGGGCAAGGGGTTGACCGGCCCCGGTTACGACGGGCACGCGTTCTGGGACACCGAAACCTTCGTATTGCCCGTCCTCACCTACAGCATGCCGGACGCCGCCCGCGACGCGCTTCGCTGGCGCCACTCCACTTTGGACAAAGCGAGGGAAAGGGCGGCGCAGCTGGGCTTGCGCGGCGCGGCGTTCCCCTGGCGGTCCATCAACGGCGCGGAGTGTTCGGCCTACTGGCCGGCGGGCACGGCGGCGTTCCACGTCAGCGCGGACATCTCCGACGCCGTCGTGCGCTACCTCAACGCCACCGGCGACGACGAGTTCATGCGGACCGAGGGCGCGGAACTGCTCCTCGAAACCGCACGGATGTGGTTGTCACTGGGGCATTTCGACCGCCGCGGCCGGTTCCGGATCGACGGCGTCACCGGGCCGGACGAATACTCCGCGGTGGCGGACAACAACGTGTACACGAACCTGATGGCGCAGCGGAACCTGTTCTACGCCGCCGAAATCTGCGGACAGCACGAGGACGTCGCCGAAGCGTTCGGGGTCGACGCGGACGAAGTCGCGTTGTGGCGCAAAGCGGCCGAAGCGATGCTGATCCCCTACGACGAGGACCTCGGCGTCCACCCGCAATCCGAAGGCTTCCTGGAGCACGACGAGTGGGACTTCGAGGCCACCGACGCGGATTTCTACCCGCTGCTGCTGAACTTCCCGTACTTCGATCTGTACCGCAAGCAGGTGGTCAAACAGGCGGACCTGGTGCTCGCGCTGCACCTCTGCGGGGATTCCTTCACCCCGGAGCAGAAAGCGCGCGACTTCGCCTACTACGAGGCGCGGACGGTGCGGGATTCCTCGCTGTCGGCGGGAACGCAGGCCGTGATGGCGGCCGAGGTCGGGCATCTCGAACTGGCGTATGACTACCTCGCCGAAGCCGCGCTCACCGACCTCCACGACGTGCACAACAACGTCCGCAACGGCCTGCACATGGCGTCACTGGCGGGCGCGTGGCAAGGCACCGTCGCCGGGTTCGGCGGGCTGCGCGACCACGGCGGGCGGCTGACCTTCGCGCCGCGACTGCCGCCGCAGCTACAGCGGATCGCGTTCCGGCTGACCTTCCGCGGCACCCGGTTCCAGGTCGAGATCGACGGCGAAGGCGTGACGTATCACGTGATCACCGGGGACCCGTTGGAACTGATGCACCACGGCGAGACGTTCACCGTCACCGCGGAACCGGTGCGGCTGCCGATCCCGCCCATCGACCCCGGCCCGGCGCCGGTGCAGCCCGCGGGCCGCGCTCCGGTGCGGCGGCGGCCGAAGCACGAGTGACCGCTCAGTCCGGGGGCTCGACCGGCACCTCACCGCTGCCCGGAACGCCGTCGACGTCCCCGGTCCCGTGCGGGCCGATGTCGCGGTTGGGCGCGCTCGGCACGTCGGTCTTCGGCTGGACCTTGCGAAGGTCGTCGAGTTCTTCTTCTTCGTCTTGCCCGAAGTTCTTCTTGCTTTCCCTCATGTGTCCGGCGTACCCGCTCTCGGCCGAAAACGCCAGTTTTCAGGCGGCTTTCGCCGGCTTGCCGTCGAGACCGACCAGGCCGTCGCGCATGGTGAGCAGCAGGCCGTCCCTGGTCGACCACGGGCAGATGGCGACCTGGCCACCGGCCAGCGTCAGCAACGCCTCCGCGACGACCGCGCCTGCCAGTGCCTGGTGGGAGCGCTGTCGCGAAATGCCCGGCAGTTCGGCGCGGCGTTTCGCCGGCAGCTTCGCGAGCCTCGGGATCCACGCGCGGAGGTCGTCGAGGTGCAGTTCCCGTGCCCGGGACGGCCGGTCGCCCGCGAGCCTGGCGAGTTGCCGCAGCACCTTGGAGCAGCCGACGGCGCGGTGATCGCGGATCTCCGGGAGCACGTCCCGCATCGCGTCGCGGACCTCGTCGAGGACATGGTCGCGCATGGCCCGGACGACCTTCGGCGACGGGCATTCGGTGGACATCCAGTCGCGCGTCAGCGAGCGGGCGCCGAGCGGCAGCGAATGCGCGAACCCGGCCTCCTCCGCGTTGCCCGCGGCGAGTTCGACGGTCCCGCCGCCGATGTCGAGCACCAGCAACCCGCCCGCGGAAGCGCCGTACCACCGGCGCGCTCCGACATAGGCCAGTTCCGCCTCGCGGCGGCCGGTGAGGAACTGCAGTGTGACGCCGGTGGCCTTGGCGACGTCGGCGACGACCTGCTTCACGTTGGCGGCGTCGCGGATCGATGACGTCGCAAGCGGGTACACGTTCTCGACGCCGTGCTTGGCCGCCATGGTCATGCCTGCCTCGACCGCGGACGAAACCGCGTCGATGCCCCGCCGGGTCAGCTTGCCGTCGTCGTCCAGTTCCCGGTCGAGCCGAAGGCGCGTCTGATGGCTCAGCACCGGATCGAGCGGTGTTCCGCCCCTGGCCAATACGACCAGCCGAGCGCTGAACGACCCGACGTCCAGGACGGCGGCGGCCGGTTCCCCGATCTTTCTGCGCACGCGAGGACACCTCACCTTCGTCGCGAACGTATTCCCCGAGCTTTCGCTTTCACTCCTGATAATGGCCGATTTTCCTGCCGTTCAGGCGTGCTTTACGTTCTCTTCTCACCGCGATGCCGCTTTTTGACCACGGCGGGGATACGTCGGCGCAGGTCGAGGATACCGTATCGATACAGGTGAGAGCTTCGACTCCCTCAGTGCGTCGGAAAACTTCGAACGAACTAGCCGATGAGTTCGCGCAACTTCGACACCTGGGCGACGCGGGCTTCACGCCCCGGAAGCAGCGGGTTGACCACCAGTGTCGTCGCACCGGCCTCCCGGAACGCGGCGAGCCGCTCCTTGACGTAGCCCTCGGGCCCGATCAGCGAGATCGCCCTGATCAGTTCCGTCGGCACCGCCGCGGCGGCTTCGTCCTTCTTGCCGTCCAGGTAGAGGTCCTGGATGAGCTTCGCTTCGGCCTCATAGCCGTAGCGCTGCGCGAGGCTGTTGTAGAAGTTCTTGCCGCGCGCGCCCATCCCACCGATGTAGAGCGCCAGCATGCCGCGCAGGTGGTCCAGCAGCCCGTCGACGTCGTCACCGATCGCCAGCGCCGTCCCGACGAAGGTGTCCAGCTCGCCCAGCGACGGGTCCCGCTTCGCCTTGCCCTCGGCCAGCGACGCGCCCCAGACCTCGGCCGCCTTCTCGGGGTGGAAGAAGATCGGCTCCCAGCCTTCGGCGAGTTCGGCGGTCAGCGCGACGTTCTTCGGGCCGATCGAGGCCAGCAGGATCGGGATCCGCTCCCGAACCGGGTGATTGATCAGCTTCAGCGGCTTGCCGAGGCCGGTGCCCTGCTCGGGTGGCAGCGGGATCGAGTAGTGCGTGCCGGAGTGCACCACCTTCTCCCGCCGCCACACCTGACGGCAGATGTCGATGATCTCGCGGGTCCGGCCGAGCGGCGCGTCGTACTTCACGCCGTGGAAACCCTCGATGACCTGCGGACCCGACGCGCCGATGCCGAGGGTGAACCGGCCGTCGGAGACGAAGTCGAGCCCGGCGGCGGTCATCGCGGTCAACGTCGGGGTCCGCGTGTAGATCTGGAAGATCCCGGAGGCGATCTGGACCCGCTCGGTCTTCGCCGCGACGTAGCCGAGCTGGCTGACCGCGTCGAAGGAGTAGGCCTCGGGGACGAAGACGATGTCCAGCCCGGCCTTCTCCAGCTCGACGATGTCCGCCACGCTGTCGGCGAAACCACCGGCGTAGCTGATCGCGGTCCCGATCCTCATCGGCATCTCCCTCGTACGTTACTGAGCGCTCGCTTAGCGACAGTATGCGCCGGGACGCCGTCTTTCGCCTGTGTCCCGGCTCACTGGGCGGCCACCCATTCCTTCACGACGTTGTCCAGCACACGCAGCGGCAGGATCCCGTTGCCGAGAACGACCTCGTGGAAGCCCTTGATGTCGAACCGGTCGCCGAGGGCGGCCTCGGCCTCGGCGCGGATCCGCTCGATCTCCAGGCGGCCGACCATGTACGACAGCGCCTGCGCGGGCACCGCGGCGTAGCGGTCGATCTCGGCCTCGATCTCCACGCGGGCCATCGGCGTGTTCTCGGCCAGGAAGTCGACGGCGCGCTGACGACTCCAGCCGAGCGCGTGCATGCCGGTGTCGACGACCAGCCGCCCGGCACGCATCGAATCCTGGGTGAGCATGCCGAACCTGGTCAGGTCACTGGAGTACAGGCCCATCTCGTCGGCGAGACGCTCCGAGTAGAGCCCCCAGCCTTCGACGTAGGCGTTGACATCGGCGTGTCCGCGCAGCATCGGCAGGCCCTTGAGCTTGTGCGCGATGCAGATCTGGAAATGGTGTCCCGGAACGGCTTCGTGGAACGCGATCGCCTCGCTCGTGTGCTTGGGCCGCTGCTCGGCCTCGTAGGTGTTCGCGTAGTAGGTACCCGGCCGCGACCCGTCGAGCGCCGCCTCGATGTAGTACGCCAGCGTTCCGCCGGGCGCCTCCGCGGGCGGGACCGGCTCGACCTGGCAGCGCTCCTCGGGAATGGTCGAGAACCACCGCGGGGCGACGGCTTCGGCGCGGGTGATGGCCGCGCGGGCGGCGTCGAGCAGTTCGTCGCCGTCGCGCCAGCGCAGGGCGGGGTCGGTACGGAGCCGCTCGAAAATCTCTTCGAGGTCCTTCGTGCCGAAGACCTTCTCGCCCAGCTCGCGGTACTGGTCGGCCAGTTTCGCGATCATCTCGAGCCCGGTGTCGTGCAGCTCCTGCGCGGTGCGCTCGGTGGAGGTGTGCGCGCGGATCAACGCGGCGTACTTCTCCTGCCCGCCGGGAAGCGCGCACAACCCCGGCTCTTCCGCGCTCTTCGCCACGGGACGCAGTTCGGTGGCGAGGAAGTCGCGGTAGCGGGTGTAGGCGGGGCGGACCACCTCGGTCAGCAAGCGGTCCCGTTCGGCCTCATAGCCTTCCACGGAAACGGAGGCGGTGAGCGCCAGCGGGTCACCCGCCACGTCACCGAGATACCGCTCCACGTAAGCGATCCCGCCTTCGACGAGGAAGTCGGGTGGCACCAGTCCCTCGGCCGCCGCCGCGCGCTGGCGCGTGATCAGGGCGTCCAGATAGTCACCCATGCCGTCCAGGCGCTTCAGGTAACCCCGGACCCGTTCTTCGTCGTTGAGCGTCAGCACCGCGAGTTCGTTGAGCATGAACAACGCGGGCGAGGCCAGCCCGTCGCTGACCGAGAACTCGGCGGCGCGGGCGTCGACCACGTCGATCATCGCCTTCGCCTGCTGGATCACGACCTCGCGGGTGACCGCCTCTGCCGGGGAAAGCCCGGCCACGTCCAGGGCTTCGGCCCGTTCGGCGATCGACACCGCCGACGCGCGCTGCGCCGCCGCGGCCGCCGCGCTCGGGTCGGGCAGCGCGCCGTGGTCGCAGGGCAGGCCGAGCAGGGATTGCCACAGCGGGAGCTCTTCGAACTTGAGCGCCATGAGCTCTTCGGCGAGACCGTTGGGGGTGTCGCCGTGGCCGGCGACCCAGTCGCGGACCACGCCGTCCAGCACCGAAAGCGGCAATGATCCCCCGCCGAGCACGACGTCGTGGAAGGCCTTGATGTCGAATCGGCTGCCCAGCGTGAGCTCGGCCTCCTGGCGGATGCGCTGGATCTCCAGCCGCCCCACCATGTACGACAGCGCCTGACCGGGGAAGGCGATGTAACGGTCCACTTCGGACTCGATCTCGACCGGCGCCATCGGCGTGTTCTCGGTGAGGAAGTCGATGGCCTGGCGGCGGCTCCAGCCCAGCGCGTGCAGCCCGGTGTCGACCACGAGCCGTCCGGCGCGCATCGAATCCATGGTCAGCATGCCGAGTTTCGCGACGTCGTCGGAGTACAGCCCCATCTCGTCGGCGAGTCGCTCGGTGTAGAGCCCCCAGCCCTCGGCGTACGCGGTGAAGTCGCCGATCCGGCGCAGCAGCGGGAGTTCGGTCAGTCCCTGCGCGAGACTCAGCTGGAAGTGGTGGCCGGGAATGGCCTCGTGGAACGCCGTGGCCTCGGCCGCGTGCCGGAACCGCTCCTCCGCCTTGTGGGTGTTGGCGAAGTAGATCCCCGGCCGGGAGCCGTCGACGGCGGGCCACATGTAGTACGCGGCCGGCGCGCCGGGCGCGGATTCGGCGGGGACCGGTTCGACCGTCCACGGCTGCGGCGGGATCCGGCCGAACCACTTCGGCGCCTCGGCCTCGGCCCTGGTGATGGCCGAGCGGGCGGAGTCGAGCAGTTCTTCGGCGCTGGACCAGCGCAATGCCGGGTCGGTGCGGAGCTTGGTGAAGATCTCGCCGAGGTCGGTGGTGCCGAAGACCCGGGAGCCGTACTCGCGGTACTCGGCGGCGAGGTCCGCGATCACGTCGAGCCCGGTCTGGTGCAGCTCACGCGGGGTGCGGACGGTGGTGGTGTGCATTTCGGCGAGGAGGGCGTAGATGCGCTCGCCGTCGGGCAGCCAGCAGACGCCGGGCTTGTCCTCGGGACGGCCGTGCGGCGCGATCTCCTTCGCGAGCACCTCGCGGTACTCGGCGATCGCCGGCCGGACGACGTCGCGCAGCAGGCCGGCGCGGCGGGTCTCGAAGTCGTCGTCGGGCGCGGGCTGGCGCAGCAGCGGATCGGCCGACGGCTCGGCGAGGTGACGGTCGAGGTAGGCGACGGCGGCGTCGACGAGGTAGGCGACCGGGACCAGGCCGCGGGCCACGCCGTCACGATGCCGCTGGGCGGCCTGCCGCAGGTACTCCGGGATGGCGGCGATCCGGCCGAGATGGGCTTCCGCCTGCGCGCCCGTGCCGACCGACATCATCGGCAGCACGGTGAGCACCTCGGCGGCAGGCGAGATGAACAGGTCGCTGACGGTGAACTCGACGAACCGCGAATCCAGCAGCGCGATCCTCGCCCGCGCCATCGCGATCAGGACGTCCCGGGTGGTCTTCTCCTCCGCGCTCAGTCCGTCGGTGCCGAGGGCTTCGGCCCGCTCGGCGAGACCGGCCAGCTTCGCGCGGAAGGCGTCTCCCGCCTCCTCGCTGAGGTCGGTGAGGCCGGTCGATTCCGGACGGAAGCCCTGCAAGGCGGGCATGACCGGCTCGGCGTCGAAGAGGGCTTCGACGAACTCGTCGGCGAGGGCGGAGACTTCGCTCATGTTTCTTCCCCAGGGGATCGGTGGAGGCGGTATCCCCGACCCTAATGGAGAGCGCGTCCTACCGAAGCCGGGTTTCGCGGCACGCGGACGGCCTTCGCACGGCGCCGGAGGCGAGGCGGTAGCGTTCCCGGACGTGGCCGTGACCGATCCCGTGGATACCCGCCTGCTCGCCGCCCTCGCGGACATGGGCAAGGCGGCCGTGCACGAACTCGCGGCCAAGGTCGGCATGGATCCGCGCGAGGTCGCGTACCGTCTGGTCGCCCTCTCCGGCAGCGGATTGCCGCTGCTCGTGGGTGTGGAAAGCGACCCGAACGGACTGCGGGCCGCCATCGCGAGTTCGCCGCCTTCCTGGGCGCAGCAGCCGCCACAGCCTCAACAGCCCCAGCGTCCGCCGGGCCACTCCGGACCGCACAACGTCCAGGGCACGCCGTCCGGTCCGTACAACGTGCAGGGCACCCCATCGGGTCCGTACAACGTCCAGGGAACGCCGTCAGGGCCGTACAACGTGCACGGCACGCCGTCGGGCCGCTATCCCGGGCCGCCGTCGGCCCCGGTGCGTCAGCCGATGGCCCCGCCTCCGCAGCCACAACAACGTCCGCCCGCACCGCAGCAGCAGCAGTTCGCGCCCCCGCTGCCGCCGCCCGACCCGGTGATGAGCACCTGGGGTGTCCCGCAGACCGCGTCCTGGGCCCGCGGCGACGAGCCGCAGGCCGCGCCGCCGCAGGCCCCGGAGGGCAAGAAGGGCCGGACAGGCGACGTCATGGAGACCCAAGGGCTGGAGGGCGAGCAGCTCGCCGTCCAGTTGCTCGAGGTCCAAGACCCGGCGGACTACCTGTTCAGCGCGGCAGGTTATTCGCTGGAGGCCGGTGAACGGTCGGTCGTGGTGCACACCGAGATCACCAACCGCGGGAACACCCCGTTCGTGTCCCTTCCGGACAACTACCTCGAACTGCTCACCGCGGACGGCAAGCCGATCGCGAAGGCGCCGGTCTCCCTGACCTCGCGTCCGCCGCACAAGATCGGCGTCCGGCCGGGCGAGACCCTCGGCGGCCACACCGTCTACGTGCTGCCGGACACCACCCGCGTGGTCGCCGTCCGGTGGTCACCCCGCCCGGAACCGGACGAGCGCACCCTCACCTGGTCGATCGACGACTAGCACCCCGCCCGCCCTGACTACCGCATTTAGAGGACTGAACGCGGTAGTTGCGCGCGCAAGGACCGCATTTCGTCCTCTAAATGCGGATTCGGGGGGTTAATTCTCGTCCTGGAGGATGCGCAGCGCGTTGGCCAGGTCGTCCGGGTACTCCGACTCGAACTCGACCCAGCGCCCGTCGGCGGGGTGGGCGAAACCGAGCGTCTTCGCGTGCAGCCACTGCCGGGACAGCCCGAGCTTGCGCGCCAGCACCGGGTCGGCGCCGTAGGTCAGGTCACCGACGCACGGGTGCTTGAGCGCCGAGAAGTGCACGCGGATCTGGTGCGTGCGGCCGGTCTCCAGCTTGATCTGGGCGAGCGACGCGGCACGGAAGGCCTCGACGACCTCGTAATGCGTGACGCTGGGGCGCCCGCCCTGTACGACGGCGAACTTGTAGTCGTGCCGGGGGTGCCGGTCGATCGGCGCGTCGATGGTGCCGCGCGTCGGGTCCGGATGGCCTTGGACGATCGCGTGGTAACCCTTGTCGACAGTGCGTTCCTTGAACGCCCGCTTCAGCACGGTGTACGCGTGCTCGCTCTTGGCCACCACCATCACGCCGGTGGTGCCCGCGTCCAGCCGGTGCACGACACCCTGGCGTTCGGCCGCGCCGGAGGTCGAGATTCGCAGCCCGCTGGCGGCGAGCCCGCCCACCACGGTCGGGCCGGTCCAGCCGGGGCTCGGGTGCACGGCGACGCCGACCGGCTTCGAGATCACCACGATGTCGTCATCGTCGTGCAGGATCTTCATGCCCTCGACGGGCTCCGCGACGACCTCGATCGGCGAGGCCGGATCGGGCAGCGTCACTTCGAGCAGTCCGCCGGCGGCCAGCCGGTCCGACTTCCCGGCCGTCCTGCCGTCGAGCAGGATCTCGCCGGATTCGGCCAGCTCCGCCACGACGGTGCGGGAAAGCCCCAGCAGTTTCGCCAGCCCCGCGTCGACGCGCATTCCGTCGAGCCCGTCGGGAACGGGCAGCATGCGCGCGCTCATTCTGTTGCCGCCTTCTTCTTGTCCTTTGTAGATGTTCCGTCGTAGTCCTTGCCCAGCAGGGAAAGGATGACGATGAGCACGCCGCCGACGCAGATGGCGGAGTCGGCGACGTTGAAGATCGCCCAGCCCTGCCCGTTCGGCGCGAACGCGGAGATCATGTCGACCACGTGCCCCCGCAGCGGGCCCGGCGCGCGGAAGATCCGGTCGGTCAGGTTGCCGAGCGCGCCGGCCAGCACCAGGCCGAGGCCGATCGCCCAGCCGACCGAACGCAGCCGCCGCGCCAGCCAGACGATGGCGACCACGACCGCGGCCGCGACCAGCGCGAGCACCCAGGTCAGCCCGGTCGCCATCGAGAAGGCGGCACCGGGGTTGCGCACCAGCTGGAAGTAGACCAGCCCGCCGAGGAACTCGACCGGTTGCTTGCCCTCCAGCGTGGACACCGCGAGCTGCTTGGTGAGCAGGTCGATCCCCCACAGCACGGCGGCGACGACGAACACCACGGCGACGCGCTTCCTGGGCAACGGCGGCGACGGCGGCGCGGTCTCGGGCTCTGTACTCACTCCCCCATTCTCCACGGAGCGTGCTCAGGTCTGTCCGGCGGCCGCCTTCGGCCTGCTCAACAGCGCCGCGAACGCCCCGGCGAGCACGACCAGTGACGACAGCAGCAGTGCGAGCTGTCCTTGGGCGAGCACGACCGCGCAGAACACGAAGGCCGCCGCCACGACCAGCACCAGCACGCTGCGGTCCAGCCAGGCGAGCACGACCAGACCCAGCGTCAGCAGGACCGCGCTCCGCGCGTCGCCGTCCATGTCGAATTCCCGATATCCGACCAGATCCGCCAGCACGATGCCGACCAGCCCGCCGACGGCGAGCGCGAGCACCTTCCACCACCGCGGGCCGTTCCCCGCCCGCCTGGCCTTGACGGCGTAGAAGAGCACAGTGCCGAGGTAGACCGCGAGTACGGCGAACAGCCAGCCGTCGTTCCGGCCGACGCCGTAGAACGACGCGTCCAACACCGCCGCGCTTTCGCGGCTCATTTCCACGCCGTACAGGTTCTGCGTCAGGAACTGCTGGCTGTTACCGGGCGCGTAGGCGAACCAGCCCTCCGTCCACGGCGGGCGGCCGAAGGACAGCGCCATCACGATCAGCTGGGCGAACCCCAGCGACGCCAACGGAAACCAGTAACGCGGCCGCTCGTTCCCCATGCCGGGTGAGGGTAGTGGGTCAGGCGCAGAACGGGGGAAGCTCCCGGGGATCGTTCTCCGGCACCCAGCGGCCCTCCGGCTTCTCGTACTGCCAGCGGGCGCCGCGGGCGACGATCTGGCGCAGCGCCAGCACGAGCCGGTCCACGTGCTCGGTGGTGCTGCCGAGGCCGAGGCTGACCCGGACGGCCTGCTGGCCGGCCGAACCGGCGGCGGAGATCAGCCGCTTGGTCGCGATATGCGCGCAGAACGCGCCGTCCCGCACCCCGATGCCGTACTCCGCGGACAGGACCGCGGCGAGCCAGCCCGGCTCGAAGCCGTCGACGACGAAGCTCAGCGTGCCGACCCGGTCGACCGGCGCGTCGAACAACCGCAGCTCGGCGAAGCCGGGGACACCGGCGAGACCGCGCCGCAGCCGGGCCAGCAGTTCGTCCTCGTGGGCGACGACCGCGTCCCAAGTCCCGGCCAGCGTCTCGCAAGCGACACCGAGGGCGTAAACGCCGACGGTGTTGGGGGAACCGGCTTCGTGCCGCTCGGCGCCGGAGTTCCAGACGACACCGAGGTCCTCTGAGTCGCGAGTGACCAGCTTCGTCGCACCGCCACCGGCGAGGTACGGCTGGGCGGCCCGCAGCCAGTCGGCGCGGCCGACCAGCGCACCGGCACCGAAAGGCGCGTACAGCTTGTGGCCCGACAGCGCGATGTAGTCGACGTCCAGCTCGCGCGCGGAGATCCGGCGGTGCGGCGCGAGCTGCGCGGCGTCGAGGGCGATCCGGGCGCCGTGCCGTCGCGCGACGGCGGCGATCTCCTTGACCGGCAACAGTTCCCCGGTCACGTTGGACGCGCCGGTGACGACGACCAGCCGCGGGCCCTGCGGGCAGTCCGCGAGCGCTTCGTCCACAGCGGACACCGCGGCGAGGCGGGTTCGTGGCGTCTTGATCCGGCGGACGTTCGGGCCCTTCCACGGCAGCAGGGCGGCGTGGTGGTCGGTGTCGAACACGACGACCGACGTGTGCTTCGGCAGGCTGCGGGCGAGCAGGTTGAAGGAATCGGTGGTGTTGCGGGTGAACACGACGGTGTCGGTCGATCGGGCGTCGACGAACTTCCGCAGGATTCCGCGCGTGCGCTCGTAAAGCTTGGTGGAGATCTGCGAGGCGAACCCGGCGCCGCGGTGCACGCTGGCGTACCAGGGCAAGAACTCGTCGACCGCGTCGCGCACCTTGTCCAGACAGGGAGCGCTCGCCGCGTGGTCGAGGTTGGCGTAACCGATGTCGCCGCCGGTGACCAGCGGGACCCGCAGCTCCGCACAGGCGACGGTCGGGATTTCGTTTGTGGCAACGGTTTCCGCGACGGTGGCGGGGGTGCTGGTGCGTTCGAGAGCGAGTGTCATCGTCATCCTCCGGGCCAGGGGACCCGACGAGGATCCCGCGCTTGCCCGTCGCACCGCGCGACGAGCCAGGTCCTCACCCGGGGCACCCCACCGCGGAAGGAGGGTTGCCGGTCAGCTAGCCGGGGCTTGACGCTGACACTCGTGACCTAGGGACGAAGTTAGCGGATGTCGTGGCGATCGAGCCACCCCTTGCCCGCATGTTGAGACGCCGCTCACGTACTCCGCAAGCGAAAAGAACCCCGCATTTCGTCCTCTGAATGCGATAGATGCACGCGCAAATACCGCATCCAGAGGACAGAACGCGAGACGTCAGACGCGGAAACGGCCGGGCAGGGACACGACGGAGCGGGAGGCGACCTCGGTCGCGGTACCCGAGTACTGATCGGCGCCCGCCGTGAACTGCCAGCCGCCGAAGGTCTTGCCGTCGATCGCTTCGCCGTAGGCCTCGGCGACCTTGGTCGAAACCTCGTCGTAGGACATCCCGTTCCAGTCGCCCGCGCCGACGCCGAAGTCGCGGGAGTCACCGCCCTTGGCGGCCGTGGGCAGGGTCCACAGGGTGAAGTGCACGTGCGCGCCGGTGCTGCTGCCGCCACAGGGCAGCGCGTTCCCGGTCCGGCCGAGGGTGTCACCGGGGACGACCCGCTGGCCGTCGGTGACCGAAATGCCCTCGAGGTGGTAGTACCCGGTCCGCCAGCCGCCGTCGTGGTCGACGGTCACCCAGTCACCGCCGTCGCAGTGCTGGATCCGGACGGTGCCCGCCAGCGGGACGCGGACGGTCTTGTCCGCCGGGCTGAAGTCGATGGCGTTCTTGACGCCGGAGGTGCCGTTGTCCGAGTGGATCCCCGCCGAGTAGACCGACTGGCCGGTGTCGAACGGCAAGCCGAACGCCGGAAACGCGCCCGCGGCAGAGGCGGGTGCCGACAGGATCACCCCTACGAGAACCGCCGCCGCCCCCAGACCGGCGAACTGCGCACGAAGCTTCGTCACCTTGCGTACTCCTTAACCCGTGGCACTCACCCATTCGATGGAGTGGATTGCCGGGAAAGTAATCCAAAAGGAGGACGAAAAGGAATAACCTGTGACGAATTTTCTGAAATCAACCGACGAACGACTGGTGCGGGTTCGTGACCTACTGGCCGGATTCGCCCTTCCACCTGGCGAGGCGACCGGCGCGGTCGACGGCACGGAGCCGTCGTTCGGCACCGTCACGGGCTTCGGAGGTGGTCACGACGAGTAACTGATCCCGTTCCTGGAGCCGGGTGTTCTTGTTGGGCGTGAACCCGGTGCCGTCGCGGACGAGCAGGCTGATCGTCGCCCCCACCGGAAGCCGCAGTTCCGCCAGGTAGACGCCGTGCATTTTGGACCCGGGATGGATGCGGACCTGCAGCAGCTCGGCACCCATTTCGTCGAGGGGCGCGGAGTCGACGTCGATCTCGTGCGCTTCGGAGTGCTGTGCCAGCCCGAGCACCTTGGCGAGCGGGGTCAAGGTCGCGCCTTGGAGCAGGGTCAGCACGATGACCAGGACGAACACCGCGTCGACGAGTTCCTGCGCGCCGGGCACCCCGGACGACAGCGGGATCAGCGCGAGCACGATCGGGACCGCCCCGCGCAAGCCGGCCCAGGACAGGAACACCTGTTCTCGCCATGGGATCTTGAACGGCAGTGCCGACAGCACGACCGACAGCGGACGAGCCAGCAACAACACGACCGCGCCCGCCACCAGCCCTTGGACCAGGCTCTCCAGGATCCTGCTCGGCGAGGCGAACAGGCCCAGCAGCACGAACAGCCCGATCTGCGCGAGCCAGCCGAGCCCTTCGGCGAAGGAAAGCGTGTCCGAGCGGTGCGGCAGCTTCGAATTACCCAGCACCAGCGCCGCGACATAGGTGGCGAGCAGGCCCGACGCGTGCGCGAGCTGCCCGCTCGAATAGGCGACGACGCACACCGCGACCGTGGCGAGCGGGTACAGACCGGTGGCCGGGAGCGCGGCCCGGCGCAGCGCCTGGGCGCCACCCCAGCCGAAGGCGAGGCCGATCACCAGTCCGGCGGCGAGTTCGTAGACCACCAGCAGCGGCAGCGACCAGTCCACCATCGTGCCCTCGGCAAGGACGACGACGGCGATGTAGGCCGGAGCGTCGTTGATCCCCGACTCGATTTCCAGCGCGCCGACGAGCCGCTTCCCGATCCCCGCCGATCTCAGCACCGAGAAGACGGCGGCGGCGTCGGTCGAGGCGAGCACCGCGCCCCACAGCAGCGCCATCCGCCAGTCGAGACCGAGCAGCCAGTGCAACGCGGCGCCGGTGACCGCGATGCTCACCGCGACGGCCACTGTGGACAGTGCGATTCCGATGCCCAGCGAGGGTTTGACGGCCGACCACCGGGTGGTGAGACCACCTTCGGACAGGATCATCACCAGCGCGGCGAGGCCGAGCGACTGGGTGAGCTCGGAGTTGTCGAACTGGATGCCGAACCCGGCTTCCCCGAGCAGGACCCCCATCCCCAGATAGAGCAGCAGAGAGGGAAGGCCGACCCGGATCGACACCCGGACGGCGATCACGGCCACGAGCAGGACGGCGCCGCCGGTACCCAGGATGAGCGGGAGCTGCTCCATGAGTCGCCTCCCGTCCGGCCGCCGTGAGGGCTCCAGAATAGTGAGGCGGTGCTCGTCACTCCTTCGTGTACCGCTTGACGGCGCGTCGACCGGCCTGTGTTACAGACTGTCCTTTAAGGACTGCGCAGGGCCACCAGGTCGACCCCGAGCACCGCGAACGGCTCTTCCGCCCCGGGGAGGACCTTCACCGCGCGGTTGCCCTCACGGGTCAACCAGCCGGCACTCACTCCGTGAGACAGTAACGCCGCCGGTACCCGGCCCGCCAGGTGTTCACGGCGCACCGTCCAATCCAGACAGTCGCGGAGCAGCGGACGGCGGCTCTCGGCGATCTCCACGCCCAGTTCACCCAGCACCTCACGACCTCGTCCGGTCAGCGTCAAGCCGTCCGCCTCGGCGATCAGGCCGGTGGCGAGCATCCCGTCCCGGATCGCGACGCCGACCTTCCCCGCGAGGTGGTCGTAGCAGGTCCGCGCGAATTCCAGCCGCCGCGCCCGGACCGACGAACGCAACCCCTTCACCGGACGGTGGGCGGCGTGCTGCGCCAGATGCTCGATCAGCTCCGCCACCCGGGGGTCGGCGATCCGGACGTAGCTGTGCCGCCCCTGCTTGACGCGCGCGACGAATCCGGCCTCGGCCAGTTTCGTCACGTGCTCGCTGGCCGTCGACGCGGCCACGTCGGCCGCGCCCGCGAGTTCGGTCACCGTCCAGGCGCGCCCGTCCAGCAGCGCGAGGCACATCGACGCGCGGCTCGGATCGGCGAGCACGGCCGCGACCTCGGCCAAGGCGATCGTTTCCATCGGCTCACCGTAGAAGACCGACGTTTCGGCGAAGGCCGAACCGTCAGCCTGCCAGGAACTTCGCCGCCAGCTGGACGGCGGGTTCGGAGTCGTTGGAACCTTCGAGCATGACCGCGAACGCCACGTCGCCGCGGTAGCCGACGAACCAGCCGTTGGCGCCGGCGCCGGAGCCGAACTGCGCCGTCCCGGTCTTGCCGAAGACGGCTCCGCTGCTCTTCAACGCCTTGGCGGTCCCGGTCGTGCAGACCTCGCGCATCATCGCCCGGATCTGGTTCAGCACCCCCGGCGACGGGGCCTGGTAACCGGTGTTGACCTTGGTCTCCAGCCCTTGCCACAGCTTCGGCACCACCGGCTTCCCCGCCGCGACGGTGGCGGCCATCAGCGCCGCACCCAAGGGGCTGACCTGCACCTTTCCCTGTCCGATGCCGGCTTCGACCTGTTCGTCGCCGCTGCTCGACGGCTCCACCTTCCCGGTCTCGGTGGCCAGACCGGGGATCTCGAAGTCGGCGTTGAGGCCGAACTGGTTCGCGGCCTTCGCGAGGCCGTCCGCGGGCAGCTGCCCGGCGAGCCGCCCGAAGGTCGTGTTGCACGACGCGGCGAACGCCGTCTTCACCGAGACGGTCCCGAGGTCGAACCCGTTGTCGTTCTTGAGCGTGCGGGTCCCGATCTGCTCGCTGCCGGGGCAGGCCACCGGCGAGTCGGCGGAGATCCCGCTTTGCTGTAGCGCCGCTGTCGCCGTGGCGATCTTGAAGGCCGACCCCGGCGAGTACAGCCCACTGAGCGCCTTCGGCTGGTTCCCGGCCGCGCCGTTCTGCGCGACCGCCAGGAGGTCGCCCGAGGTTTTCATCGCGACGATGATCGCCGGGCCTCCGAAGCCGTCGACGGCTTTCTGCGCGGCGCTCTGGGACGCCACGCTCAAGGTCGAAACCAGCGGCTGGTCAGTCTCCTTGGTCTGCCCGAAGAGCGTCTCGACCGGCTTGCCCGAGGCGTCGAGACGCGACACGGCGACCGAGGCCGCCGTTCCGGTGCCGCCGTTCTGCTCGGACGCGACCTTGGACAGCGCCCCCTGAAGGATCGGCGCGACGCCCGCCGCGTCCCCGCCGACGAGGGCCTTGCCGTCCCGGTCGGCCACGACCGGTTTGGCCGAAACGGGTGTAAGCGACAGCTGCTGACCGGCTTCGAGCTTCGGGTGGATCACCGACGGCGCCCAGCGGACCACCCACTTCCCGGCGTTGCGGACCAGCTCCAGCTTGCCTTCGTACTTCCAGACGTTGTCGCCCGCGAAGGTCCACGAAGCGTGGAAGGTGGCCGAAGTCGTGGTCGCTTCCCCCGGCGTCGTCGGAACCTCGCCGAGAACCGTCTTGACCGACGCCCCGCTGAGCGCGCCGCGAGTAGCCGACAGCGCGGCCGTAGCCGCAGCCGGGTCGTCGACCGGGGCGCCGGTCAGGTCACCGGTGTCGAACTGCCGCAGGAAACGGGTGGCGATCTGCGCCGGGCTCTCCGGCGCGCCCTCGGTGGATCCCCCCGGGCCGTCGGTGGCGGCGGGCGCCTGATCCTCCTGGACCAGCAGTACCACCGCGGCCACCACGACGGCGACGACCGCCAGCACGGCGCCGATCAGGATTCCTCGTTTTCGGGCAGGACTCATGGACTCGCTCTCCCCCAGTGCGGCGCACCCCTCGCGCGCCTCGGGCCAGCCTGCCCATTTCCCCCGCGCAAGGCTCCCTTCGAGCAGGAAAGCGACGTTTCCGAATCCGTTTCGTGATCCGCGCGGGTTCGGTCGTCGGGTCAAAATGAGATGAAAGGCCCCTTTATTGCAAAATTTGCAATGAAGGGGCCTTTCATCTCACTCTCGGGTCAAGCCTTGGCGACCGCCACGGTCACCTTGGTGCCCTCGCCGACCGTTCCGGCCGAGCCGTCGGCGACGGCGTCGTAAGCCACCGAAGTCGCCAAGGTCTCCGAAGAGATGAACTCCTCGTGCGTCTTCGCGGCCGTGACCACGTCGTCCGGCGCGTCGACGGTGAGCGAGATCCGGTCGGCGACGTCGAGACCCGCGTCCCGGCGGGCCTGCTGCACGACCCGGACCAGGTCGCGGGCCAGCCCCTCGGCCGCCAGTTCGTCGGTGACCTCGGTGTCGATCAGCACCAGCCCCGCCCCGCCGGGCAGTTCCGCGGCCGCGCCGCCGCCCTTGGCGACCAGGCGGCGCTCGTACTCGCCCTCGACGAGTTCGATGCCGGCCGCCACGACGGCGCCACTCTCGGACGTCGTCCACTCGCCCGCCTTGACGGCCTTGATCACCGTCTGGACGTCCTTGCCCAGCCGCGGCCCGGCGGCACGGGCGTTGACCGCGACCTCGAAGCCGCCGTGCGCGGCGACGTCCGTGGTCAGGTCGACGGATTTGACGTTGACCTCGTCGCGCAGGATGTCGGTGAACTCGCGCAGCGAGTCGGCCTCCTCCGCGGCGACGACCAGCTTGGCCAGCGGCAGCCGGACCCGCAGCTTGTTCGACTTCCGCAGCGAAAGCGCCGAAGACGCCACCTGCCGCACCCTGTCCATCGCCGTCACCAGCGCCGCGTCGGCGGGCAGGTCGAGGGAGTTCGGCCAGTCGGTCAGGTGGACCGAACGGCCGCCGGTCAGCCCGCGCCAAACGACCTCGGTGGTCAGCGGCAGCAACGGCGCCACCACCCGCGACGTCACCTCCAGCACGGTGTGGAGGGTGTCGATCGCGTCCTGCTCGCCCGCCCAGAACCGGTCGCGCGACCGGCGCACGTACCAGTTCGTGAGTACTTCGAGGAAGTCGCGGACGGTCGAACAGGCACCGGCGACGTCGTAGGTGTCGAGCGCGTGCTCGACGTCGGTCACCAGCTCGTGCGTCTTCGCCAGCACGTACCGGTCGAGCACGTGCTTCGAATCCGTGCGCCACTTGCCTTCCACACCCTCGGCGTTCGCGTACAGGGCGAGGAAGTAGTACGAGTTCCACAGCGGCAGCACGGCCTGGCGGACGGCGTCGCGGATGCCCTTGTCGGTGACGATCAGGTTCCCGCCGCGCAGGATCGGGCTCGCCATCAGGTACCAGCGCATGGCGTCCGAGCCGTCGCGGTCGAAGACCTCGTTGACGTCCGGGTAGTTGCGCAGCGACTTGGACATCTTCTGGCCGTCCGAGCCGAGCACGATGCCGTGCGAGATACAGGTGCGGAACGCCGGCCGGTCGAACAACGCGGTCGCCAGCACGTGCAGCAGGTAGAACCAGCCGCGGGTCTGCCCGATGTACTCGACGATGAAGTCACCCGGGTAGTGGTGCTCGAACCAGTCCGTGTTCTCGAACGGGTAGTGGACCTGGGCGTACGGCATCGAACCCGAGTCGAACCAGACGTCGAACACGTCCTCGATCCGGCGCATGGTGGACTTCCCGGTCGGGTCGTCCGGGTTGGGCCGGGTCAGCTCGTCGACGAAGGGCCGGTGCAGGTTTTCCAGCCGCACGCCGAAGTCCCGCTCGAGTTCGTCGAGCGAGCCGTAGACGTCCGTGCGCGGGTACGCCGGGTCGTCCGACTGCCACACCGGGATCGGCGTGCCCCAGTACCGGTTGCGCGAGATCGACCAGTCGCGGGCGTTCTCCAGCCACTTGCCGAACTGGCCGTCCTTGACGTTCTCCGGGTACCAGGTGATCTGCTGGTTCAGCTCGATCATCCGGTCCTTGAACTCGGTCACCGCGACGAACCACGACGAAACGGCGCGGTAGATCAACGGGTTCCGGCAGCGCCAGCAGTGCGGGTACGGGTGCTCGTAGGTCTCGTGGCGCAGCAGTACCGCGCCCTGGCGGCCGGCGGAACCGGTGCCGTTCTTGAGATCCTTGATGATGTTCGGGTTCGCGTCGAACACCTGCTGTCCCGCGTAGTCCGGGACGGTGGCGTCGAATTTGCCCTGCGCGTCGACCGGCGTGACCGGCACGATCCCGACGGCGTCGGTGACGGCCTTGTCCTCTTCACCGTAGGCGGGCGCGATGTGGACGACACCGGTGCCGTCCTCGGTGGTGACATAGTCCGCGGACAGCACGCGGTGCGCGTGCTCGTGCCCCGCGAAGTACGGGAACGGTGGGGCGTAACGGGTTCCGAGCAGTTCGGTACCGGTGTAGTGCCCGACGACCGTCGGCTCTTCGCCGAGTTCGCGCGCGTACGCGGCGACGCGCGCTTCGGCGAGCAGGAACCGCTTGCCTTCCTGCGCCTCCGACTCCACGACGACGTACCGGACATCGGGGTGCACCGCGGTCGCGAGGTTGGACGGCAGCGTCCACGGCGTCGTGGTCCAGATCAACAGGTATGTGCCGTCGAGTTCGTTGTCGTTGCCCTCCAGGCGGAAACCGACCGTGACGGCCGGGTCCTGGCGGCTCGCGTAGACGTCGTCGTCCATGCGCAGCTCGTGATTGGACAGCGGCGTCTCGTCGCGCCAGCAGTACGGGAGGACGCGGTAGCCCTCGTAGACGAGGCCCTTGTCCCACAGCTGTTTGAACGCCCAGAGCACCGACTCCATGTAGGTGATGTCGAGCGTCTTGTAGTCGTTGTCGAAGTCGACCCAGCGCGCCTGGCGGGTGACGTAGTCCTGCCATTCGCCGGTGTAGCGCAGCACGGACTCGCGGCACGCGTCGTTGAAGACGTCGATGCCCATGGCGTCGATCTCGGACTTCTCGGTGATCCCGAGCTGACGCATCGCCTCGAGCTCGGCGGGCAGACCATGGGTGTCCCAGCCGAAGCGGCGGTCGACGCGCTTGCCCTTCATGGTCTGGTAACGCGGCACCAGGTCCTTCACGTACCCGGTGAGGAGGTGACCGTAGTGCGGGAGACCGTTGGCGAACGGCGGACCGTCGTAGAAGACGTACTCGTTCGAGCCGTTGTGCCCGGCCTCGCGGGCTTCGATGCTGGCCTGGAAGGTCCGATCGGATTCCCAATACGCGAGGACGCGCTTCTCCGACTCGGGGAACGAAGGCTGGGACGGGACGCCGGCCTCGCCGTCCATCTGTGCCTTGGGATACATCTTCGGTGCTCCTCGCGGTTCGTCTCTCTCGTACGGGCTTTCACCCACACGGGGACGAGACGGCCGTTTCCGGCGCGTTCCGCGGTACCACCCCGCTTGCCCGGCCGGTGGTGTTCCGGCTGGGCCGCTCATTCGACGGCTGTGACGGGCCGTACCCGTCCGGTTCTACTGAGGGCGCGGGCCCTGTTCTTCCGGAGGCTCCCCGGTGATGGCCGGATCGGTGCCAGTTGTCTCAAGAGTAGCGCGCGGGGGCAACCCGATTGTCCGGGGTGGGCGAAAACGCGGAGGCGGTGATCGAGCGCCGTGGCCAGGCTGCGCTGGAGCTCCCCGCGCGAGAGTTCACGGTGCTCCAGATGTGGCGCGGGGATCAAGGCCGACCAGCTGATCCACGCGGGCAGACCGGAGGAGGCGACGCGGCTCCTCATCGACGAGGACACCTGCTCGCGGCAGCCCCATTCGATGCTCGCCGCGCTCATGCTCACTTACGTCCGGCTGGGGCGGCTGGAGAAAGCGGTCGACGCGTTCCGGCAGTCCTACTCCGCGTTTTGGTCCAAGCCGGAAAATCTCGACGCGATCGCGCGGCATGTGGAATTCTGTGCGCGCACCGGTAATTCCGAGGCGGCACGGAAACTGGTGGAGCGCCATGCCTGGAGGCGGTACGTTCCCTCGGCCGAGAGGGATTTCCACGCCGCCGCGGCGCTCGCGTTCGGGCCGGGGTCGGAACACGGTTCCGCCGCGCCGGCCGTCGCGGCAAGGTTCGACGCCCGCAATGGCAATTCCGCGCGAAGCGAGCGGATCCGGGCGTTCATGACCGGGGAACCGGTGGTGGATGCGCTGGATCTGGGGGATTCGTTGTCGCCGCGCGCTCGGGAACTAAGTCCGGCGTCAGGCCGCGCTCTCCCGGATCGCCCTGAACCGGTCTCTCGACGGTGACGACGCCCTCGCCGACCTACGGGAAAGGGTCGACCGCTTGGCCGTGCTGGACGAACCCGCCGAGCATCTGCGTGCCGCGCTGCGGCTCGCGGAAGCCTGGGAGTTTTCGGTGACCTTGACTCCGCGCTCAAGGCACTGGAGAACGTAAAACCGCGTACCGACGACGAAGTCTTGTTGGGAGACCACGCGCACCGTTGCGGGGACTTCGTGGTGAAATCGGGACTTGCTTTGCAATTCGTCCAGTTCGCCGCCGAGTACTACGAAACCGTCCACGCCCATTCGAAAGCCGCCGGAGCGCGGATGGGCGCGGCGTGGACCCTCGCCATGACCGGGGAATTCGCGGCGGCGCTGGAGATGTGCGAGCGGATCGGTTGAGGACTCGCCCTCAAGAAGCCCGCCAGGCGTCTTCGCAGCATGTTCTCCGCGCGGTCGTATAGATCGTTATACAGCCGCCAGGTCAGCCTGTGTCCTGAGGTGTGCGGCCAAGGGTGCCGTCACGGCGCTTGACGAACCACAACTCCGGCCGGGCGTCGTTCGGATCCTCGTTGCGGGGCTCCTTGCCATCGGGATCCAGCTTGTCCAAGAACCGTCGCCCCGCCCGACAAGCCAAATCGACCAGATCTCGGGCACGGTGGAAGGGATGCGGGCGAGGGTGCGGACGATCGCGTCGATCTGCGCACTACCGATCGCACCCTCCGCCGCCACCTCGGCGGTCGAAGGCGCCCAAGGAGACACCGGATCCCCACCCAGAGCCCGGCACCCGATCGGCGCGCACCTCGGCCTCCTTTGTCCGTTACCTGGAAATCCTCGAAATCAATGCCGCCAGAGTCGCATGACCCGAGCGGCCACGGACACCGCGACTGTTGATTTCCGCGAGGATCGCATTCCGCTCGGCCTCCAATTGCCGTTTGAGGACTTCCCATTCCTGTTTGCGGGCATACAGCGCCGCAGTGTCGGCACGCCACCACTCGGTGCACGCCGCATCGAACACCTGTGCTATAGCATGTTCAGACTACAGAGATCGAAGAAGCCTTGAAAATAGGCGAGCCGCAAAGTGGTGAATCGCGTTCCAAGGACACAGACCACCCCCGAGTTGCCGTCCCCGCCATCGCCTCTAGGTTGACGGGTATGCCGAATTGCGAGGCCCGATGAAAGGGCCCGGACTCCTCATCGTCCTGCTGGTGGTCCTCGGCGGCGTCAGTGGCCTCGGCTTCCTGCTGGGGCTGGGCAACGCCGCGATCCTCGCCGCGCTGACGGCGCTCTTCTGCCTCATCGCGGCGGTCGGCGGACCACTTTGGGCTGACCTGCGGCTGCTGGCGTGGTTCGCGCCGTCGCTGGTCCTCGCGGTCGGCGCGCCGAGGCTGCTGGGCCAGGTCTCGCAGTGGGCCGCGATCGGGCTGCTGGTGGTGATCGTGGTCGTCGCCGGCCTGCTGCCCGTGCTCGGCGCTCGGTTCGTCACGGTCGGCTTGGGCCTCGGGATGGCGTCCTTGTTCGGTTACGGCTTCCAGTTGACGGGGACGGCGTCGGCCGGGCAGATCCTGGGCGCGCCCGCGCTCGCGGTGGGGGTCGTGATCCTGCTGCGGATCCTGATGGGCGCCAAGGATCCGGCCAAGCCGACCCGTGAAGCGCTGGCGGACGCGATCGCCGCGGGTACGGCCGAAACGCAGGAGCGCGCGGCGAGACTCTGGCTCGCGGACCGGCCCCGTCGCTGGACCGGCAGGGTCCTCGGCGGCATGTTCCGGTACCGCGCGGCCACCGGATTGCTCGAGATCCGCGGAAAACACCTCGACAGTGCCGAAATAGCCCGAACACTCGACGCGGCCAAGGAAGAAGCCGTCAGGCTCGCCGACGTCGTCCGAACCCCGAAAGCAACGGACGGCGTCGAACCGGTGCGGCGGATGGAACTTGTCCAGCTGCCTGGCGCCACGGCCAGGCTCGTCGCCGCGCTCTGGGACTCCCTCGAAACCATCCGGTCGGCGGCGACCGAACGCGACGAATCGCATGTGGACGTTCCGAAAGGACTTCGCCAAGAACTGCGTCGCATCGAGCTGAGCGGCGCGTTGTCCTGGCGGTCACCGCAGTTCCGGCACGCGCTCCGCTGCGGGCTGGGGGTGGCGCTGGCGCTCGTCGTCGCGAGTTTCCGGCCGGGCGACCCGCTCACCGTGTCCTTCCTGCTCGCCACTTTCGCCATCATGCAACCGGACTGGCACGACAGCCTCCGCAAGGCCTGGCAGCGCATCGGCGGTTCCCTCGGCGGCGCCGTCGTCCTCGCGCTCGTCCTTTGGCTTCTGCCGCAAGGGTTTCTGCTGCCGATCGGGCTGGCGGCCCTGCTCGGCGGGTTCTCCGTCATGCGGACCCGGCCGACGATCTTCAACGGCTGCATGGTGCTGATGTCCGTCGGCATGAACGCGACGACCAAACACCTCGACCCGCGCTACGTTCTGGTCGAGTATCTGCTCCTGATGGTCCTCGCCGGCGCCATCGCGCTGCTGTTCGGTTTCGCCGCGATCCCCGGGGTACCGAAACCCGGTCCGGCTGAACGCTTCGGCACCGCGGTCGAGGCCACCCGCACGCTGCTCGGTTCGGTCGGGCGGAAACTACGCGGTGACAACGTCGACCCGCGGACGCTCGGTCGCGAGTTCCGCGCCGCCGCTGTCGCGCAGCACGGCCTGCTCGCCGCGGAGCCGGGCACGAAGGAACCCGCGCCTGGACAACGTGACGCGCTGGAGAACGCCGCCGAAGCCTTGCGCGGCCTCTCTGTCACGGCCTCGTCGCTTTTGCTGCGCCCTGGATCGGCCGGTGCCGCGGCCGCTGTCGGCGAAGCCGCCCGCGCGCTCGGGACCGAAGAAGTGGCGGAGATCCCGGTGCCGCCGGACGCCGACGAGGAACAACGCCTGGTACTCGACACAATCGCCGCCGACGTGGTCGCCCTCGGCGAGGCGGCTCGGTTGGTCAGGGCCGCTTAACCGTCCGCCTTGGTCTTGTCGCGATGCTGTCCGGCGATCTCCGCGTCGGGCGTGCACAGCGCGCACGGCGTGAAGCCGAGCTGCCGCGCCTCTCCGATACCGAGCGGAATGGTGTCGCGGGTTTCGAGCCACGCGCAGGTGGTCACGTGATAGCGCGGGTATTCGTCGACGACGACGATCTCGGTCTCCAGTTCGGAGACGATCGCCACATCCGCAGGATCGCTCTCCTCTTCACCGGGATCGCCGATGCGTTGCGGCTCGGCGGCCTCTTCCGGGTCGCCCAGTTCACCGGTGGTGGGCATCAGGACGGTCTGCTCGGCGTCCTGGGGCCTCTCTTCGTCATCCTCTTCGGAGTCAGCCGCCTCGTCGGCAGGGTCGTCCGCCGTCTCTTCGACGGGTGCGGCGCTCTCTGCGGAACGCTTCTTCCGGCGACGCAGCCAGTCGAAGACGAGGAGCAGCCCAGCGACGACGGAGAGGGCGATGGAGATCCAGGCCCAGAGGGAGTTCGCGGTGATGAGCGCCGCGACGAGCAGCCCCAGAGCCGTCAGTACCAGTACCAGGACGATGTAGAGCACGGTGAATTACAACATGACGGGCAAGCGGAACGGCCCCGACCCTCCGGAGAGTGCCGAGGCCGTTCCCATGCGTTGACCGAGAGCCGTCAGCCGGCTTCCGCGCGGGGACCGAACGAGTAGCCCTGTCCACCGCCCGAGGACGATGCCGACTGTCCCGAGTTCGACGAAGACGCCGAAGCCGGAGCGGCCGAACCGCGGTCGTCGAGCTCACGCAGCTGGGACTCGAGGAACCCACGCAGCCTCGTGCGGTACTCCCGCTCGATCGTGCGCAGCTCTTCGATCTTCTTGCCCAGCGAGCCCTTCTCCGCGTTCATGTTGTTCATGGTCTCGGTGTACTTGCGCTGAGCCTCGCGCTCCATGGTCGTCGCCTTGTCGCGCGCCTGGCGCTCCAAGGTCTCGGCACGGGTTCGCGCGTCGTTCAGCATGGTCTCGGCACGCGTGCGCGCCTCGTTCACCATCGAGTCCGACTTGGATCGCGCGTCCGAAAGCAGCTGCTCGGACTTTGTCCGGGCTTCGGCGAGCATGCCGTCCGACTCGGTCTTGGCCTCGGCGGTGAGCCGGTCGGCCATTTCCTGGGCCAGCCCGAGCACCTTCGCGGCCTGGACGTTGGGTTCCCCGTTGTCCGGCACCATCGAATGGGCCTGGGTCTGCTCCATCGCCGACTGCGGCGGCGGGACCGGCGCCAGGCGACGCGACGGTTCGTCACGCACCTGTGGCGGCGGTCCGACGGCACCGGCCTTGGCGTTTTCGAGCTCACCACGGGCGGTCTCGAGCTCGTTGTCGAGCTGCTCGACCTGCTGCCGCAGCTCGTTGTTGTCCTCGATCAACCGGGCAAGCTCGGTCTCCACCAGGTCGAGGAACGCGTCCACCTCGTCCTCGTTGTAGCCCCTTTTGCCAATGGGCGGCTTGCTGAACGCGACGTTATGCACGTCAGCGGGGGTCAACGACATCAGATCACCTCACGCACTCCATGGCCTGCAGGTCCACCCGGGCTTCCCCGAAAATCACCCTGGCGTTGTCAGCTGCATCGCGAAGAACACAACCAACAGCAGCACCATAATCGATAAGTCCAGTCCGACGCCGCCGATTCGTACGGTCGGGATGATTCGTCTGAACAGACGAACCGGTGGGTCGGTCACTGTGTAGATGGTCTCGAGCGTTACCGCAACCCCTCCGGCAGGATGCCACTCGCGAGCGAAAGCACGCACGAGCTCGACGACGATCCGTGCCGTCAGCAGGAGCCAGAAAGCGAACAGCACGTACCAGACGACCAGCAACACAGCATTCACGTAACCACTCTGCCATGTCCCGCGTCAAAAGACCCGGTTGACGGACGGCAGATGCCGATGAGTCGACAAAATCACATCCGGCTGCGCTCAGCGGTCACCAGGTGATCAGCCGCGCAGGAATAATCCACCTTCGGCAATCCGCCGACGGTCTTCCGCGGTGACGTCCACATCGGGCGGTGAGAGAAGGAACACCTTGTTGGTGACCTTGTCCATCGAGCCGCGCAACGCGAACGCGAGACCGGCAGCGAAGTCGACAAGGCGCTTCGCGTCCGCGTTTTCCATCTCGGTGAGGTTCATGATCACCGGGATGCCTTCACGGTAGTGCTCCCCGATCGCCCGCGCTTCGGCGTAGCTCGTGGGGTGCAACGTGGTGATCCGGCTCAACGGGTCACGAACGGCCGGACGGACCGGTTCGGTGACCGGACGCAACCGCGCGACCGGTTCCGGCTGACGATCGATCGCCAATGCCCCGTGGACCGCCGGCTCCGGACTGATCACGGAGCGTGACCGAGTCCGGGTGACAGGCTCGTCGTAAGTGTCGTCGACGTCCCGGTAGCGTCCACCCCGCGACCGGGCAACCGGCTCGTCGTCGTAGTCGTACTCGTCGTCGGCATATTCCTTTGAGGCGTAGCCTCGCCGGTAGCCTTCCTCGACGTCGTAGCCGTCTTCGTCCGCGGGCACCATCCCGAAGTAGGCCTTCAGCTTCTGCAGCGCGCTCATGCCTCTCCCTAGCCTTAGCCGCGTCCCGCACCGTGCTCCCCCGCCTCCGCCGCCACTCCCCGTAGCGACGAAACGGTATTCCCTAAGCCGAGGCTAAACCGCGCCCACCGAGCAGCGCGGTTCCGACACGCACACACGTCGAGCCGTGCGCGATCGCCTGCTCGAGATCATTGCTCATTCCGGCGGAGAGTTCACGGGCATTTGGGTGTTCTTCCTGAAGACGCTCCGAGGCCAAAGCAAGCTTCTCGAACGCCTCAGCGGGAGCAATACCCAGCGGGGCCACCGCCATAAGCCCACGGAGGCGAAGATCACCCACATGGACCATCCGCTCCGCCAACCGGGCCAGTTCGTTCAGCCGAATGCCCCCGCGCTTCGGATCGTCATCGAGACTTACTTGAATGAGGACGTCCAACGGGTGATCACGTTGCCCCGAATCAAGCGCCGACTTGGTCGCCTTCGCGAGCGCGTCGGCGAGCCGTTCGGAGTCGACGGACTGGACCTCGTCGGCCCAGCGCACGACCGAGCGCGCCTTGTTCCGCTGGAGGCTGCCGACCATGTGCCAGCGGACACGGGCGTCCGGACGCAGGACGGCGACCTCTTCGGCTTTCGGACCCGCCTCTTGGTCGCGGTTCTCGGCGAGGTCGAGCGCGCCGAGGTCGGCGAGCAACGCGGCGTCGAGCGCCGGGAAGGTCTTGGTGACCGCGAGCAACCGGACCTCGTCGCGCGCCCGGCCCGCGGCCTCGCACGCGGCGGCGATCCGCTGTTCCACTTCGGCGAGGTTGGCCGCGAGTTCGTCCTTACGGGCGTCGCTCACGACGCGTCCAGCCAGGTAATGCCCGCGATCCGGCCGGTGGTGCCGTCGCGGCGGAAACTGAACAGGGTCTTGTCTTCGTTGGTACAGCGCGGATCCACGCCGATCTTGCCGATGCCGAGGTCGGTGAGTTGCCGCCAGAGCCCGGCGCGCAGATCGAGCCCCGGCGTGCCCTTGCGGGTTTTGCAGGCGCTGCCCGGTACGTGCTTCTCGACGTCGGCCGCCATGTCGGCGGGGACTTCGTAGCAGTCACCGCAGATCGCGGGCCCGAGCAGTGCTTCGGTACGGCCCGGTTCCGCGCCGAGCGAGCGCATCGCCTCGATCGCGGCGGGGACGACGCCGACCCGGGCGCCGACGCGGCCCGCGTGGACGGCGGCGACGACCCCGGCTTCGACGTCGGCCAGCAGGAGGGGGACGCAGTCGGCGACGAGCACCACGAGCGCGAGGCCCGGCTCGGCTGTCACGAGAGCATCGGTCGCTTCCGCCGCGGCGGTTTCGGAGCCATCGACGATGGTCGCGGTGCGGCCGTGGACCTGTTCCATCCACGCCAGCCTGTCCTCGGCGAGGCCGAGCTCGGTGGCGAGGCGTTTGCGGTTGGCGTAGACGTCACCCGCGTCGTCACCGACATGGTCACCGAGGTTGAAGGTGTCGTAAGGCGGCCGGGATGCCCCGCCCGCCCTGGTCGTGACGACCCGCCGTACCCGCACGCGATTCCTCCTAGACCTGAGTGAAGGCCCCCTTCACTACCTTCAAGGTAGTCAAGGAGGCCTTCACGGAACGAGACTGGCGCTGGTTACCGCCGCATGAACGGGGGAACGTCGACTTCGTCGTCCGACGGGTCGTCGTGCACCGGGGTGGCGCGGCCGGGAAGGCTGCCGTGGGTCGAGTTCGACCCGATCGGCGAGTAGCCGCGTGAGCCGCCGCCGGGCTGCGGGAGCCCGCCGGTCATCGAGCCGTTGCCCTCGCTCCGGGAGGACGGCATCGGCGAGTGCGTGCGCGGCGGCGCGACCGGGTAGCCGTTGGAGCCGGTCGACGGCACCGGCGTGGCACCGGAAGGCGGGCTCTGCACCGGCGTCGCCCCGCCACCGCTGACCTGGCCCGCCTGCGCGGACGCGGTCGAGTTCGACCGGGAGCCGAAGGTCGACGGGTCGAGCTTCTTGTGGGTCGGCGTGCCCGCGTCGAAACCGGCCGCGATCACGGTGACCCGGACCTCGTCGCCGAGCGAGTCGTCGATGATCGTCCCGAAGATGATGTTGGCGTCGGGGTGCGCTGATTCCTGCACCAGCGACGCGGCCTCGTTGATCTCGAACAGGCCGAGGTCCGACCCGCCCGCGATCGACAACAGCGCGCCATGCGCCCCGTCCATCGACGCTTCCAGCAGCGGCGAGTTGATCGCCTTCTCCGCCGCCTGGATCGCCCGGCCCTCGCCGCGCGCCGAGCCGATGCCCATCAGCGCGGAACCCGCGCCGGACATGACGCTCTTGACGTCGGCGAAGTCCAGGTTGATCAGACCCGGCGTGGTGATCAGGTCGGTGATGCCCTGGACACCGGACAGCAGCACCTCGTCCGCGGAACGGAAGGCGTCCATCAGCGAGACGCCGATGTCGCCCAGCTGCAGCAGCCGGTCGTTCGGGATGACGATGAGGGTGTCGCATTCGTTGCGCAGCTGCTGGATGCCGTCCTCGGCCTGCTTGCTGCGGCGCTTGCCCTCGAAGGTGAACGGACGGGTGACGACGCCGATGGTCAGCGCGCCGAGTTTGCGGGCGATCTGGGCGACGACCGGCGCGCCACCGGTGCCGGTGCCACCGCCTTCGCCCGCGGTCACGAACACCATGTCGGCGCCCTTGATGACCTCTTCGATCTCTTCGCGGTGGTCTTCGGCGGCCTTCTGCCCCACCTCGGGGGCGGCGCCGGCACCGAGGCCGCGGGTCAGTTCCCGGCCGATGTCGAGCTTGACGTCGGCGTCGGACATGAGCAGTGCCTGGGCGTCGGTGTTCACCGCGATGAACTCGACGCCCTTGAGGCCGACCTCGATCATGCGGTTCACGGCGTTAACTCCGCCGCCGCCGATACCGACGACCTTGATCACCGCAAGGTAGTTGTGCGGGGGCGTCATCGGAGCCGCCTTCCTGATCGTGTGTGCTCGTGCTGCCCGCCGGTCGCTGAGCCTGGGCCGAACCCTCGAGCTGAAGTTCAGATTGAGAGTTATGTCAACTGCCGACGTTGAAGCAGGACGGTATGCACCAGGCTGGCTTGAATCCAGTAGCCACGCCGTGTGTCGCAAAGGTGTTTTGCCACAACATGTTCGCGGGCGCAAGACCGAGACCCGGCGGAAGCGCCGGACGGCGGCCTGGTATTGGCCGGAATCAGGTGGGCATGGACATGACCATGACGACGTCCTTCGACGGCGTTCCGGTCGGTGATCCGCCCGCCTGTTCGACGCTGAGCGCGAACTGCTCGGCCCCCGTGATCCCGTCGGCGACCAGCAACGCACCTTCCTGACCACCGGAAATGAGCCCGGCGGGCTTCGGCGCGGCCCCCGGGTACATGAACCAGGCCTGGTAGATCCGGCCAGGATCGTTCTTCGGCAGCTGTGCCGCCATGAAGACGAGTTTGTCCTTGGCGCGCGACATCATCACCGTCCCGCCGCCCCCGCCGGACGCTTCGGCGTGCCCGGTCCGGAGATCGGCCGCCGAAAGCACCTCGGCGACAGGGGCGTAGCGCGCCGCGTACTGCGCGGCCTCTTCCCGCGCGGCGGTCAACTGGGTGTGGTTCTCGTAGGCGATGCCACCGAACACGGCGGTGCCCGTCAGCCCGACGATCGCCGCGGCGGCCGCCCCGATCGCCCAGCGTGGCGCGCGCCTGCGGCCCTTGACGCGCCCTCCCGTTTCGAAGCGCGTCTTCGGCGGCTGCTGCCGGGTCGCCCTCGCCTGCGCGAGGACGCGGCGTTTGAGTTCCGGCGGCGGGTCTTCGGCCAGCGCGGCGCCGAGCCGGGTCGCGGTCATCTGCAGTTCGAGGACCTCTTGGGCGCACGAGGCGCACTCGCCGAGGTGCCGCCGGAACTGGGCACGCTCCACTTCGGACAACGCGTCGACGGCGTATGCCCCGGTGAGCGTGTGCATTTCGGGCATCGTCATGCCGTCACCCCCAGACAGTCCCGGAGCCTGATCAGGCCGTCCCGGAGTCGAGTCTTGATGGTCCCGTGCGGGGTCTGCAGCACTTCGGCGACCTCGCGATAGGTGTATCCCTGGTAGTAGGCGAGCAGCACGGCTTCCCGCTGCAGCTCGGTCAGGCTGGTGAGGCAGCGGCGTACCTGCGAACGCTCCCAGCGGGCCGCGACGGCCTCGGCGACCTCGTCGAAGGGCCGCGCGCGGGCGGCCTCGAAGGTCGCCTTGACCTCGCGATCCGAACTGGCCCGTGCCGAACGGACGCGGTCCACGGCGCGGCGGTGCCCGAGCGTCATGGCCCAGTTCAAGGCACTCCCCCGGTCCGGTGAATACCGCGTGGCCGTGCGCCACAGCTCGACCATGACCTCCTGGGTGACTTCTTCGGACTGGGCGGCGTCGCGAAGGATTCGCCGCACCAGGCCGAGGATCGGGCCGGCGAGCTGGTCGTACAGCGCGTCGAAGGCCCGCTCGTCCCCCTTCGCGACCCGGACGAGCAGGTCCTCGGCCGTCGGCCCGGCCGGTTCGTCACCCGTTCCGGGGGCGGGCGCCATCCGGCGTGGACGTGCCGATTCATCCATCGTGCCTGCCTCCGGTGGTCTGCGGGGTACGAGGGGTCAGCGGGGCCTTCTTCAGCCACAGTCTGGCCCCATGCCGCCGGATCAGCGCCGAGACCCGGTGCGACATGAACGGACGGGTGAGCAGCAGACGCGCCAGCCACCTGGCGGTGGCGGGCCGCCGCACGCCGAGCAGCGACGCTGTCAGCGGGCTTCGCCCGCCCTGACGGAGCGCGATCCGGACCGAGAGCAGCGGTCCCGGACGCGGCACCGCCATCCGGTAGCCGCCGTCTGTCGACTGGAATGACGAGACGCAGCACTCCTTGTCCGCGTGGGCGTTCCCGTCGGCGTCGGGGCGCAGGAGGTACGCGTGCCTGCCGCCGTAGGTGTTGTGGACCTCGGCGATGACGCATTCGAGTCCGCCGTCGGGCCGGTGGCCCGACGGCGCGCGCCGTGAGCCAGCGGTCCACTTTGGACCGGATACTGGCGGTGTCCTCGGGTGCGAAATGGTCGCGTGGGTCGAAGCGGACGAAGGGGCCCAGCCACCACGGCAGTTTCGGCGGCGCGTCGAGATCGATGAGCCACAGCCAGAGGCGGTGGCGAACGAGATCGGCGGATCGGCGCGCCGGACATGCGCCACCGTGGCGTCGCCGAGTTCGGCGGTCAGCTCCTTGGCGGCCCGTTCGATGGGTTGATCCCTGGTGTGCACAAGAGGGATTCGGAACAGGAGCCGGGCCGGATTGGACCAAGGCGAAGTCCGACCCATCGTTTCCTGTCCGCAGCCGAATGCCGACTATGCCGAACAGTCCCGCGTCTCGCCTGGCCCTGTTCGTCGAGCGGCTCCTCGGTGGCTCGACCGGTCGGTCTCCGTACGTGGGACGGCGTACGCGCCGGTCCGCCGGATGCCCCGACCGTGGTGCTCCGCAACCGGCGGGCACCGCGCCGCCTCCTGTACGCCCCCGGCGAACAGGGCCTCGCCAGGGCTTGCGTCTCCGGTGATCTCGACGTCGAAGGCGGTCTCGCCGACGGATCTGGGCATTGACCCGATCGGGTGTCGTCCGCGGTACCAGGCTCGGCCTGCTCCAGCCGATAGGGCCGGGTGAGTGACCAGCCGGTGCCGCGGCCCGGCTACGAGAATCCGAGAGCGCGCTTTGAGACCCAGGGCGGCTTCACTCCCCGGTGAGTCCGTCGGTCAGCTCGCGAAGCAGGTCGAAGTGGCCGGCGTGCCTGCCGGTCTCCTCGATCATGTGCGTGACCACGAACCGCACGTTGACCTCGCGGTCGCCGCGGAACGGGACCTTGTCGTCCAGCCCCATCCGGGTGACGACCTTGCGGCCTCGCTCGCACTCGGCCTCGTAGGCGGCGATCAACTGCTCGATCGGGGTCTGCATGGCGACCCGGAACTCGGCGTCGGGATCGACTTCGAGCGCCTCCTTCCAGACGTCCTCCTGCCCGTCGAGCACCACGGAGAACCAGTACTGCTCGGCCAGGGTCAGATGCCCGAGCAGGCCCGCGATGGTGGTCAGTTCGCTGGGCACGAGCTGCCGCCGGGCCTGCTCGTCGGTGAGTCCCGAGCACTTCCACACGACGGTGGCGCGGAGGAAGTCGAGGAAGCCGTTCAGCTGGGTGCGCTCGTCGCCGGTGAGTGGTGGTTCGGGGCGTTTCGGTTCGTCGGTCATGGTGGTGCAGTCTGCCGGTCCCCTCCGACAACTCGCGACCGAGGCCCGCGCCGGAGTGTCCACCATCTGCCGCGGATTCGTGGTCCATGTCCGAATGCGATCCCATCGTTCGAGTGAAACCGGCGGTAGTTAGCGCCCGCGAAACATGACGACCACCCGCCCGTCATGTCAGGCTGGTGCAGTTGTGTCCATAGCCGGAACACCACGAAAGGTAGATGATGGCTGGCCGTCAGCTGAGCGCACTCGATGTCGCTTTCCTTTGTCTGGAAAGCGACACGACGCCCATGCACATGGGAGCGGTGGTCACCTTCCGCCCGCACGGGCAGGTGCACGCGCGCAAGCTGACCGCGTTGCTCGCCGAGCGGGCCGCGCGCATCCCGAAGCTGCGCCAGCGTCCTCGCACCGTATTGTTCCCGCCCGGCGCCGCCAGCTGGGCCGAGGACCCGGATTTCGTTGCCAGTGAACATATTTCACATCACCACCTCAGCTCCCTGTACGAACCGGACCCACTGTCCGCCTACGCGTCGCGCTGGATGGGACGACCGCTCGACACCGGAAAACCCTTGTGGGACTTGCGTCTCGTCACCGGCCTGCCGGACGGCGAGTTCGCGTTGCTGCTGAAATTGCACCACGCCCTCACCGACGGGGCCGGCGCGTACGCCGTCGCCGCGGGCCTGCTGGACGAACTCCCCCGCCCGGCAAGGCGCGCGCACAGCGGCGCCGGACCGCCCGCGCCACGCTCCCCTGTGGACGCGGTCAAGGAGGCTCTCGGCGCCACGCTGGCCCAAGCCGGGATAGCCTCCTCGGTCGTCCGCGCGACCCGCTCGCCGGTGTCCCCGATCAGCGCGCCGCCCTCGACCGAGCGACGGCTCGGCCTGGTCCGGCTCGACGTCGGCGACATCCGGCGGATCCGCCGCTCCCACGGTGGCACCGCCAACGACGTCGTACTGGCCGTCCTCGCCGGCGCGCTGCGTGAATGGATGATCAACCGGGGTCAGCGCGCCGACGACCGGGCTCTGCGCGCGCTCATCCCGGTCAGCATGCGCGGGCGGTCCGCCGAGCAACTGGGCGGCAACAAGCTGTCCGGATACCTCTGTGACCTGCCGGTCGGCCTCGACGACCCGGTGGCACGGCTGCGGGCCGTCCAGCGCGAAATGAGCCGGAACAAAGCAGCGGGCCCCGCCCGGGGTGCCGGGGCGTTTCCGCTGCTCGCCGACCGGATGCCACCGATGCTGCACCGGCTCGGCAGCAAGGTCGCCGGGCTCGCGGCGCCGCTGCTGTTCGACCTCGTGGTGACCACGGTGCCGGTACCGCCCAACCGCCTCACCCTCGACGGGACGCGACTCGAAGGGGTGTACCCGTTCGTGCCACTGGCGCCACGGCAGGCGATCGGGATCGCGGTGGCGACCTATCGCGACTCCGTCCACATCGGACTTCAGGCGAACGGGGCGGCGGTCTCCGACGTGGGGTCGCTGCGGGACGGGGTGCTCAAGTCGGCCGCGAGGTTGCTCGACACCGCCTAGCGCGTGCAATGAAAGGCCCCTTCATTGCAAATTTTGCAATGAAGGGGCCTTTCATGTCACTCGCGAGAGTGGAACCAGTCAGCCGCGCAGCATCTCCGCGACCAGGAAAGCCAACTCCAACGATTGCTGTGTGTTCAGGCGCGGGTCGCAAGCGGTCTCGTACCGGCCCGAAAGGTCCAGATCCGAGATGTCCTGCGCGCCGCCGAGGCATTCGGTGACGTCCTCGCCGGTCAGTTCGACGTGGATGCCACCGGGGTAGGTGCCGAGTTTGCGGTGCACCTCGAAGAAGCCTTGGACCTCGTCCACGATCCGGTCGAAGTGCCGGGTCTTGTACCCGGTCGACGATTCGTGGGTGTTGCCGTGCATCGGGTCGCACTGCCAGATGACCTTGTGCCCGGACGCCTCGACCTTCTCGACGATCGCGGGCAGCACCTCGCGGACCTTGCCGTTGCCCATCCGGGCGATCAGCGTCAGCCTGCCGGGTTCGTTGCGCGGGTCGAGCCGCCGGACGTACTCCACGGCCTGCTCGGGAGTGGTCGTCGGGCCGATCTTGAGGCCGATCGGGTTGGCGAGGAGTTCGGCGAACGCGATGTGCGCGCCGTCGAGCTGCCGGGTCCGCTCACCCACCCACAGGAAGTGCGAGGACAGGTTGTACAGCTTGGGGTTCGTCGCGTCGGCGCGGTCCATCCGCAGCATGGAGCGCTCGTAGTCCAGCAGCAGCGCCTCGTGGCTGGCGAAGATCTCGGTGGACTGGAGCGAGGCGTCGGTGACGCCGCAGGCCGACATGAACCGCAGGCCCCGGTCGATCTCCGCGGCCAGCGCCTCGTAGCGCTCGCTGGCGGGCGAGGACTTCACGAAGTCCTTGTTCCAGTCGTGCACCTGGTGCAGATCCGCCATCCCGGCGCCGGTGAGCGCGCGGACGAGGTTCATCGCGGCGCCCGCGTTGGCGTAGGCGCGGATCATCCGGCCGGGGTCGGGCACGCGGAGTTCGGGCTTGGCGACGAGCGAGTTGATGATGTCGCCGCGGTACACCGGCAGGCCGAGCGCGTCGGTGGAAGCCGAACGCGGCTTCGCGTACTGACCGGCGATCCGGCCGACCTTCACCACCGGCAGGCTCGCGCCGTAGGTGAGGACGACGGCCATCTGCAGCAGGGTGCGCAGGTTGGCGCGGATGTGCGGTTCGGTGTTCGACTCGAACGTCTCCGCGCAGTCACCGCCCTGCAGCAGGAACGCCTCGCCGCGGGCGACCATGCCCAGCCGGTCGGAGAGCCGGTCGATCTCGGCGGGAACGGTGATCGGCGGCACGCTCTCCAGCACGCCCCGTACGCGCTTCGTCAGCTCGGGGTCCGGCCATTCCGGCTGCTGCGCGGCGGGCCGGGAAAGCGCGTCGTCGAGCCGGTTGCGCAGCTCGGGCGGCAGAGGAGGCAGTTCGGGGAGCGTGTCGACGGGAACGTCCACTGTCCAGTTCACAGGCACCAGGATATGCCGCGCCGAAAGCCGCCCGCCCACCGGGACGAAAGTCCCAAAAGGTGGACGGGCGGCTTCGGGGATCAGGCGGCCTGCGCCCTGTTGTAAAGGTTCTGCGCGTCCGTACCGAAGTACGGACCGAACATGTAGCCCGGCAGGAAGTTGTAGCCGAAGCTGTTCACCGACGCCTGGACGCCCGCCCCGGTCGCCTCGCTGAAGTTGAGGAACCACGGACCGCCGCTCGAACCACCGGTCATATTGCAATTCATGCCGTGGTCCTTGGTCAGCAGGAAGTCGGTGAAGGTGCTCCCGCTGCAGTAGATCAGCTTCGTGCCGTCGTACGGCGCCGCCGCCGGGTACCCGAAGGTGTACATCGACTGGTTACGCGCCTGGTTGAACGCGATGCCCTGCGCGCCGACCACGTCGGTCAGCTTCTGCCCGTTGAGCGGGTTGACCACGGCCGCGCCGACGTCGTAGTTCATGTCCTCGCTCGCTTCCCACTGCGGAGTGGTCAGCGTGCTCTTCGCGGTCCAGGTGCCGTACGGCGTGTTGCCGTTGTCGTAGCCGGGAGCGAAGGTCCAGTTGGTGTGCCACGCGCCCTGGTACTTGACGCAGTGCCCGGCGGTGATGACGACGCTGCCGTTCGCGCTGGTGACCGCGTCACCGGAGCACGACGCGTTCCGCCCGCCCATGGTGAAGAACACCCGGCCCGCCGTCTGGACGACCTTGCCTGCCCCGGTCCACGCGCCGCCGCCGTTGGGGATGCTCTGGATGATCGTGCTCTCGCCCTTCGCGACGTCCTTGAGCGAAAGGTTCGGCGCCTTGACCAGCTGTTCGATCGGGACCGCCGACCGCATTCGCTCGGGCGTCCAATAGGCCGCCACCGCCCGCGCCTCGGCCGCGGTATCCGCGCCCCGGTGCTCGACCGGCGCGGCCTGTGCCGGACTCGCGACCGCGGTCAGCGCCGTCACCGCCAGCCCGACGAGCGCCGCCAGGATCCCCGTCCGGGAAGCCGTCCTTTTCATGGCATACCACCTTTCGCTACCGGTGAATTGCCGTATGACCTGCACGACTTTCTGAAAGTATTTGCCTGGCTACCAGGCGTACAAGCGACCGTTCGGCCGCATCCAAGGCGGTGTATGGGCCGTTCGGCCCAGCAGAACGGACGCGGCGGCCGAAAACGTTTCGGAGACCACGGGGCGGGTGGGTCCAGTAGTGGGCCCGGTGCCGTGAAGTCCACGGGTCGTGATCGGCAGGAGCTTGATCGACGGAAGATCGGGGACGTTGAGTGTCCCGGATCTTCTGTCGATCAAGGTGCGAGACCTGACGACGATGCCCGCGTTGACCACCGCCCGCATCCAGTTCAGGCGCAGATACACGAGATCAAGCCGGGCAGTGCGCGTCGGCGGCCGGGAGGACGCCGTCCCGCAGGTATCGGACGACGGCGTCGTTGCCGCAGGCGTTCTCCTTGGTGAAGACGCCGTGCCCGCCGGCGTCCACGGTGACGAACTTCGCCCGCGCGCCCAGCACCGACCGCATTTCGCGGGCGCCGACGAGCGGGGTCGCCGGATCGCGAAGGTTCTGCACCAGCAGGATGTTCGACGGGCCGCGGTCGTGGATCCGCACCGGCGGCTCGCGGCGCTCGACCGGCCAGAACGCGCAGGGGGTGATGTTGGCAGCGGCCGGGCCGAACATCGGATGCGTCACGCGGGCCCGTTCGACCGCTTTTCGGTAGTAGCGCACGCTTTCCGGCCAGTCGGAGTCGTTGCAGAGCACTTGGAGCTGGAGCGCCGCGTGGTTGTCGCCGTCGAGCGGCCCGCCTTGCGCGGATGCGACCGGGGCGGCCCATTTCCCGGCCAGCGTGGGGAAGTTCGCGTCGTCGTACAGTGCTCCCCAGGTGTCGCTTCGGATACCGGAGCCGCGTTCCTCCACCAGTTCGAAGAACTTCGCCGTCACCTCGGCCTGCGTCCGCCCGAGGTGGTAGACGTCGTCCCGCGCCGCCGCCCAAGCCGTGAAGTCGCCGAACCGGTCGTCGAAACCGTCCGCGAAGCGTTGGTGCGCCCGGACGTCCAATCCGTCGGGACCGACGAGGCTGTCCAGCACGATCCGGTCCGTGCGCGTAGGGAACATCGACGCGTAGGCGGCGCCGAGATAGCTCCCGTACGAGACGCCGTAGTACGAGATCTTCCGCTCCCCCAGTGCCTCGCGGATCCGGTCCATATCGCGCGCGGTGTTGGCGGTGGTCATCTGCGGCAGGAGATCCGCCGTCTTCGACTCGGCGCATTGCTTCGCCACCACGCGGGACTTCGCCGCCTTCTCGGCGACGTCGCGCGGGCCCTCCGCGTACGGGCCGACGAGGATGAACCGCTGCTCCTCGGTGAGGTCACAGGTCACCGGCGTGCTGTAGGTGGTCCCGCGCGGGTCGAATCCGATGACGTCGTAGCTGTCGAGCAGACCGGACTGTCCCTGTCGCCGCGCGAGTTGCGCGGGCATCGCCAGGCCGGGGCTCCCCGGGCCACCGGGGTTCATCAGCAGCACGCCGCGGCGCTTCGGCGAGGTGCTCGCTTTACGGGAAAGGGTGAGTTCGATGGCCCGCCCGCCAGGGTCGGCGTAGTCCAGGGGCACCTTGAGTTTCGCGCATTCGAGGCCGGCCGTCGGTGAGGGTGTCATGCCGTAGTCCGGGCACGGTGACGTCCACTTCAGTGCCGGAGCCGCTTCGGCGGTCGCCGGAACCGCCGCCATGAACGGGAGGATGGCCAGTAAGGCCAGCGCTTTCTTCATGCGGGGATCGTCGCGTGCCCGACCGCCCTATCGCGTCGTACCCGAGGCTGGTCCCGGCCCTCCACTTCGGGTAGGAGCCGGGACCGACCTTCGTCAGACCACCGCGAGCGGCAGCGCCGTCGGGTGCACCGGAGCCGGGAGATCCGAAGCGCCGGTGAGGTACGCGTCGACGGCGCTCGCCACCGACCGGCCCTCCGCGATCGCCCACACCACCAGGGAAGCGCCGCGATGCGCGTCCCCGCAGACGAACACGCCTGGCGAGGACGTCTGCCAGTCCGCACCGCACGAGAGTGTTCCGCGCTTCGTCAGCGACAGCCCGAGCCCGTCCAGCAGTGGCATGTGCTCGACACCCTCGAAGCCGATCGCGAGCAGCACCAGATCGGCGGGCAGTTCCTCGACCTCGTCGTTGATCGGGGTCACCATGCGCCGGCCGGTGTCCGGATCCTTGACGACGCGGACCTGCCGGATCTCGACCGCGCGCACGTTGCCGTCGTCGTCACCGATGAACCGCGTGACCGCGACGGCGAACTTGCGCTCGCCCGCCTCCTCGTGCGCCGGATAGGTGCGCAGGATGTACGGCCAGGTCGGCCACGGCGAGCGTTCGTCGTCCCTTGTGGACGGTGGCGTCGGGTACTGGTCCAGCTGCGTCACCGAAAGCGCGCCCTGCCGGGTCGCGGTGCCGTAGGAGTCGGCGCCGGTGTCGCCACCGCCGATGATCACGACGTGCTTGCCCGCCGCGTCGACCGCCGACGGACCGTCGCCTTCGACGTACTTGTTGGCCGGGACGAGATGCTCCATCGCCAGATGGATCCCGGACAGCTCACGCCCCGGCGTCGTGGTGTCGTCGCGGCCGCGCAGCGCGCCCACGGCGAGCACCACGGCGTCGTAGCCGGCGCGGAGCTCCTCGACGGTCAGGTCGACGCCGACCTCGCAGCCGGTGACGAACTTCGTGCCCTCCTTGCGGAGTTGCGCGAGCCGCCGGTCGAGGACCTTCTTCTCCATCTTGAACTCGGGGATGCCGTACCGCAGCAGGCCGCCGAGCCGGTCGTCCCGTTCGTAGACGGTCACCTCGTGGCCGGCGCGGGTCAGCTGCTGCGCGGCGGCGAGCCCGGCCGGGCCGGAGCCGACGACCGCGACGCGCTGACCCGAGGAGACCTCCGAGATCTGCGGCTGCACGTAGCCCGCTTCCCACGACTGGTCGGCGATCGTCTGCTCGACGCGTTTGATCGCCACCGGGCCGCCGGACAGCGGCGAAACCGACAGGACACAGCCCGCCTCGCACGGCGCGGGGCACAGCTTCCCGGTGAACTCGGGGAAGTTGTTGGTCGCATGGAGCCGGTCACTCGCCGCGGCCCAGTCGCCGCGGCGCACCAGGTCGTTCCACTCCGGGATCAGGTTGCCCAGCGGGCAGCCGGAACCACTGGAATGGCAGAACGGGATGCCGCAGTCCATGCACCGCGAAGCCTGCTTGCGCACCTTTTCGTTGCGCTCGCCCGATTCCACGTCGGCGTACACCTCGCCCCAGGTGGCGAGACGTTCCTCCTTGGACTTCTTCTTCGGCTCTTCGCGTTCGTACTTCAGGAAACCCGTCGGATCAGCCACGAGCGGCCTCCATGATCGCTTCGTCGACGTCGCGGCCCGCGGCACGCGCCGCCTTCGCCGCGTCAAGGACACGCTGGTAGTCGCGGGGCATCACCTTGGTGAACGCCGCCGAGCGACGCGGCCAGTCGCCGAGCAGCGACGCGGCCACGGCCGAACGTGTGAGGTCGTAGTGCTTCTGCACGGTCTTCTTGAGCCAGGCGAGGTCCTCGGACGTCGGGGTCAGGAGGTTCACCATCTCCTCGTTGACCCGGCCGCGGTCGAGGTCGAGCACGTAGGCCTCGCCACCGGACATCCCGGCCGCGAGGTTGCGCCCGGTCGGGCCGAGCACGACGGCCTGCCCGCCGGTCATGTACTCGAAGGCGTGGTCGCCGACGCCCTCGGCGACGACCACCGCACCCGAGTTGCGTACGCAGAACCGTTCGCCGACCTGGCCGCGCAGGAACATCTCCCCGCTGGTGGCCCCGTAGGCGAGCGTGTTCCCGGCGATGGTCTGCCGCTCGGCGGCGAACTTCGCGTCCGGATGCGGGCGCACGATGATCCGGCCGCCCGAAAGCCCCTTGCCGACGTAGTCGTTCGCGTCACCGACCATGTCGAGCGTGATGCCCCGGGGCAGGAACGCGCCGAGCGACTGTCCGGCGGAACCGGTCAGCAGCACGTGGATCGTGTCCTCGGGCAGGCCTTCACCGCCGTAACGGCGGGTGATCTCGGAGCCGAGCAGCGTGCCGACGGTCCGGTTCACGTTCCGCACCGGCAGTTCCAGCCGGACCGGATGCGCGTCCTCCAGCGCCGCCTCGGCGAGCTGGATCAGCGTCCGGTCGAGTGCGTGCTCCAAGCCGTGGTCCTGCGTCCGCGTGCGCCGCTTCGCCCCGCCGTACGGGGTTTCGGCGGGCATCTCGAAGATCGGCCCGAGGTCGAGCCCGGAAGCCTTCCAGTGCTCGATCGCCTCGTCGGTGTCGAGCACCTCGGCGTGGCCGATCGCCTCGTCGAGGGTGCGGAAACCCAGTGCCGCCAACGTTTCCCGCACCTCTTCGGCGACGAACCGGAAGTAGTTGACGACGTGGTCGGCCTGTCCGGTGTACCGCTTGCGCAGTTCCGGACTCTGCGTCGCGACGCCGACCGGGCAGGTGTCGAGGTGGCAGACGCGCATCATGACGCAGCCTTCGACGATCAGCGGAGCCGTCGCGAAGCCGTACTCCTCCGCGCCGAGCAGCGCGGCGATGACGACATCGCGGCCGGTCTTCATCGCGCCGTCGACCTGCACGGTGATCCGGTCACGCAAACCGTTGAGCAGCAACGTTTGCTGGGTTTCGGCGAGGCCGATCTCCCACGGCGTGCCCGCGTGCTTGAGCGAGTTCATCGGGGAGGCGCCGGTGCCGCCGTCGTGGCCGGAGATCAGCACGACGTCGGCGTGCGCCTTGGACACGCCCGCCGCGACCGTGCCGACACCGAGCGAGGACACCAGCTTCACGTGGATGCGGGCCTTCTCGTTGGCGTTCTTGAGGTCGTGGATCAGCTGGGCGAGATCCTCGATCGAATAGATGTCGTGGTGCGGCGGCGGCGAGATGAGCCCGACGCCCGGCGTCGAGTGCCGCGTGCGGGCGATCCACGGGTAAACCTTGTTGGGCGGCAGCTGCCCGCCCTCGCCCGGCTTCGCGCCCTGCGCCATCTTGATCTGGATGTCGTCGGCGTTGACCAGGTACTCGCTGGTGACGCCGAACCGGCCGCTCGCGACCTGCTTGATCGCGCTGCGCCGTTCCGGGTCGTAGAGGCGTTCGGGGTCTTCCCCGCCCTCTCCGGTGTTGGAGCGGCCGCCGATGCGGTTCATCGCGATGGCGAGGGTTTCGTGTGCCTCGGCCGAAATCGAGCCATAGGACATCGCACCGGTGTTGAAGCGCTTGAAGATCGACTCGACCGGCTCGACCTCGTCCAGCGGGACGGGCTCGCGGGTGCCCGCGCGGAAGGAGAACAGCCCGCGCAGCGCGCCGCCCTCGCGGTAGAGGCGGTGCACCTCGTCGGAGTACTTCTTGTACACCTCTTCCCGGCCGGTCTTCGTCGCGTGCTGCAGCAGGAAGACCGTCTCCGGAGTGAACAGGTGCAGTTCGCCCTCGCGGCGGTACGCGTACTCGCCACCGGTCTCGAGGCCGCGGTGGACCCGGTCGGTCGGATTGTCCGGGTACGCGCGGCGATGGCGGACGGCGACCTCTTCGGCGAGCACGCTCAGGCCGACACCGCCGAGTTTCGACGACGTGCCGGTGAAGTACTCGTCGAGCAGGTCCTGCGCGAGGCCGAAGGACTCGAAGACCTGGGCCGCGGTGTAGGCGCCGACGGTCGAGATGCCCATCTTGGACATGATCTTCAGGACGCCCTTCACGAGCGCCTTGACGTAGTTGCGGATCGCCTTGGCGGGCTCGATCCCGGTGATGGCACCGGTCGAGATCATGTCCTCGATGGTCTCGAAGGCCAGGTACGGGTTCACCGCGGCGGCGCCGTACCCGAGCAGCAGCGCGATGTGGTGGACCTCGCGGGCGTCCCCGGTCTCGACGACCAGCGCGACCCGCAGCCGTTCCTTGGTGCGCACCAGATGGTGGTGCACCGACGAGACCAGCAGCAGCGACGGGATCGGCGCCATGCGGTGGTCGGAATCGCGGTCGGACAGCACGAGCGTGCGCGCGCCCGCGGCGATCGCCTCGGAGGCTTCGCGCCGGACCCGCTCGATCGCCGACGCCAGCGCGTCGGCTCCACCGTCCACTTCGTACAGTCCGGAAAGGACACTGCAGGCGAAGCCCGGAAGGTCGCCGTCGTCGTTGATGTGGATCAGCTTGGCGAGTTCGTCGTTGTCGATCACCGGATACGGCAGCTGCACGTGGCGGCAGGACGCCGGGCCGGGGGCGAGCAGGTTTCGCTCGGGCCCCATGATCCGGCTCATCGAAGTGACGAGCTCTTCGCGGATCGCGTCGAGCGGCGGGTTGGTGACCTGCGCGAAGTTCTGCTTGAAATAGTCGTAGAGCAGCCGGGAACGCTGTGACAGCACCGCGGGCGGGGTGTCCGACCCCATCGAACCGATCGGCTCGGCCGCCTTGACCGCCATCGGCGCGAGCAGGATCTTCAGCTCTTCTTCGGTGTAGCCGAAGGAAAGCTGGCGCCGCAGCACCGAATCGTGGCTCTGCACGATGTGATCGCGGTCCGGCAGGTCGGCGATCTGCAGGAGACCGGCGTGCAGCCAGCCCTCGTACGGGAGTTCCTTGGCCAGCTCCGACTTGACCTCTTCGTCGTCGACGATCCGGCCGGCCTCGGTGTCCACCAGGAACATGCGGCCGGGCTTGAGGCGGCCCTTGGCCACGACGTCCTCGGGGGCGACGTCGAGGACACCCGCCTCACTGGCCAGCACGACGCGGTCGTCGGCGGTGCGCCACCAGCGGGCCGGGCGCAGGCCGTTGCGGTCGAGCACCGCGCCGACGAGCGTGCCGTCGGTGAAGGTGACACAGGCCGGGCCGTCCCACGGCTCCATCAAGCTGGCGTGGAACTGGTAGAACGCACGACGCTGTGCGTTCATCCCGGTGTGGTTCTCCCACGCCTCGGGGATCATCATCAGCACCGCGTGCGGCAGCGACCGCCCGCCGAGGTGCAGCAGCTCCAGCACCTCGTCGAAGGAGGCGGAGTCCGACGCGTCGGGCGAGCAGATCGGGAACAGCCGGGTGAGGTCGCCGGGGATGAGGTTCGATTCGAGCAGTGCTTCACGGGCGCGCATGCGGTTGCGGTTGCCGCGGATGGTGTTGATCTCGCCGTTGTGCGCGACGAACCGGAACGGGTGCGCCAGCGGCCACGACGGGAAGGTGTTGGTGGAGAACCGGGAGTGCACGAGCGCGATGGCGCTGGCGAGCCGGGTGTCGGTCAGGTCGGTGAAGAAGAGGGGAAGCTGCGCGGGGGTCAGCATTCCCTTGTAGACGATCGTGCGCGAAGACAGCGACGGGAAGTAGGTGCCGCAGCCCGCGGTCACGCTCTCGTTTTCGACGCGCTTGCGCAGGCAGAAGGCCAGCCGGTCCAGTTCGAGCCCGCTCGGACGCCGCCCGTCGGTCTCGTGGGCCGCGACGAACAGCATCGCGAAATGCGGCATCACCGAACGCGCCGTCGGGCCGATGTCGGCGCGATCGGCGTCGACCGGGACCTCGCGCCAGCCGAGGACGTCGAGGCCCTCTTCGGTGGCGATCCGCTCGATCAGGGCGACGGCTTTGCCGCGCTCCTCGCTGTCCGAGGGCAGAAAACCGATCCCGGTCGCGTAGGTCTGGTGACCGTCGGCGTCCGCCTCGGGCAGGATGAAGCCCGTTTCCGCGCGCAGCAGCTCGTCAGGCAGCTGCAACAGGATGCCCGCGCCGTCACCACTGGTGGGTTCCGCGCCCGCGGCGCCCCGGTGGTCGAGGTTCGTCAGCGCGGACAGGCCGTCGGTGACGATGCCGTGCGAGCGGCGCCCGCGGATGTCGGCCACCATGGCCACCCCGCAGGAATCCTGTTCGGTTTCGGGGTCGTAGAGACCCTGCTTGCCGGGAATGGCGGAGAAGATCATGAAGGGACCTCCTTCGTCGTCTGTGCTCAGCGACCGGACAGACCGGCCGGGGGAATGCGCACGGGACGACGATGGCCCGTTCGTTGACGCGACTTTAACACCTAGGAAACACGTCGGCACCAATTCAGCGGGCCCGAAACCTCGCCGATGGGTAACAATCTGGACGACCGGAACGACACAGTTCCTGATGGGGTCATGGTAGTTCGTACCGCTAAGTATATGTCCTGTTCCGGGAAGTCGAGAGTCGCGGTGAGGCGACCCTAGTCACTCCGGACGTTCTTCGCATCCTGGGGTGCCATTACTAGAACGTGTTACAGTTCCGGCCATGATCCTGGACCGTTTCCGGCTCACCGACCAGGTCGCCGTCGTCACCGGCGCCGGACGCGGGATCGGCGCGGCGACGGCCGTCGCACTCGCCGAGGCCGGCGCCGACGTGGTGATCTCGTCCCGCACCGAAGCCCAGCTCGACGACGTCGCGGCTCTGGTCGCCGCCACCGGCAGGCGAGCCCGCGTGGTGCCCGCCGACCTGAGCGATCCGGCGGCCGCCGCCGAACTGGCGGCGATCACGACCGCGGAATTCGGGCGGCTCGATCTGGTGGTCAACAACGTCGGTGGCACCTATCCCCGCCCGCTGCTGGAAACCACCCCCGATTTCCTCGAAGAGGCCTTTCGCTTCAACGTTTCCACCGCGCACGCGCTGACCGCCGCCGCGGCGCCCGCGCTGCTGGAGGCCGGCGGATCGGTCGTCAACATCTCGTCGGTCATGGGGCGCGTGAGCGGCCGGGGCTTCGCCGCGTACGGGACGGCGAAGGCCGCGCTGGCGCACTACACCCGGCTCGCCGCGGCCGACCTCGCGCCGAAGGTGCGGGTGAACGCGATCTCGGTCGGCTCCGTGGCGACCTCGGCGCTCGAAGTGGTGGTGGGCAACGACGAACTGCGCGGCCGGATGGAGGCCGCCACCCCCCTGCGCCGGATCGGCGAGGCCGAGGACATCGCGGCCACGGTCGTGTTCCTGGCGTCGCGGGCGGGCCGGTACGTCACCGGCAAGATCCTCGAAGTCGACGGTGGACTGCAGGCCCCGAATCTGGAACTGGGCCTGCCCGATCTGTAGGAGACAACGCATGCGCGTGGTCCAGTGGAGTACCGGGAACGTCGGCCGCCACGCGCTGGCCGGGATCGACGCCCGTCCCGATCTCGAACTCGCCGGGGTCTGGGTTTCGAGCGAGGCCAAAGCGGGCGTGGACGCCGGAGAGCTGGCCGGGCTGGGGCGCCCGCTCGGGATCCCCGCGACGACCGACGCGGACGCGCTCATCGCGCTGAAGCCGGACTGTGTCGTCTACACGGCGATGGCGGACGACAGGCTCGTGGAGGCCGTCGAGGACCTGAAGCGCTTCCTGCGCGCCGGGATCAACGTGGTGTCGAGCAGTCCCGTGTTCCTCCAGTACCCCGAGGGTGTCGTCCCGCCGGAGATGATCGAGCCGATCCGCGAGGCGGCCCGTGAAGGCGGCGCGTCGCTGTGGGTCAACGGTGTCGACCCGGGTTTCGCCAACGACTGGCTGCCGCTGGTGCTCACCAGCGTGTGCGAACGGATCGACGAGGTGCGCTGCCTGGAGATCCTCGACTACTCGACGTACGACAACGGCAAGGTCCTGTTCGACATCATGGGCTTCGGCCGCGAGATGGACGACCTGCCGCTGTTGTTGCAGCCAGGTGTCTTGTCGCTGGCCTGGGGCAGCGTCGTGCGGCAGCTCGCGGCGGGGCTGGACGTCGAACTCGACACCGTCGAAGAGGTCTACGAACGCCTGCCCGCCCCTGAGACGTTCGAGATCGCTTCGGGGACGATCAAGGAAGGCACGGCGGCGGCGCTGCGGTTCGAAGTGCGCGGCATGCGGGGCGGGCGGCCGGTGTGCGTGCTGGAGCACATCACGCGGCTGCGGTCCGACCTCGGGCCGGACTGGCCGCGGCCGTCCGGGCAGGGCTGCTACCGGGTGCAGGTGACCGGCGAACCGGAATACGTGCTGGACCTGCGGCTGCTCGGCACCGACGGCGACCACAACACGGCCGGGCTGAAGGCGACCGCGATGCGGTTGGTCAACGCGATCCCGGCGGTGGTGGCGGCTCCGCCCGGGCTGCTGACCGCGCTGGATCTGCCGTTGGTGACGGGACGGGGTCTGGTCGCTCCCTGAGGTCGCTCCGGGCGCAATGAAGGGGCCTTTCATCGCAAATTTTGCGATGAAAGGCCCCTTCATTGCGCGCTTGGGGAGGTGAAGCGGGCTACTTCTCGGAGTCGGGCTTCGGGTCCTCGGTCGCCTTGTCGGCGGCGGAGTCCCGGACCGTGTCCGGAACCGCCGCGACGTCCGCGTGCTCCTCCCTCTCCGGCTCCTCCGACGGGGAAGAAGCCAAAGCGGCGGCGTCTTCCTCTCGCGGCACGTCCTTGCTCCACAGCGTTTCCGGGGCCTCGCGCGGCCCGCGCTTGGCGGCCAGCACGAAGTAGACGATCGCGGCGGCGAACAACAGGATCGAGGTCCACACGTTGACCCGCAGGCCGAGGATGTGGTTCGCGCTGTCGGTGCGCATCAACTCGATCCAGAACCGGCCGGCGGTGTAACCGGCGACGTAGAGCGCGAACACGCGGCCGTGGCCGAGGCGGAACTTCTTGTCCGCCCAGATGATCAGCAGCGCCACCCCGACGTTCCAAAGCAGCTCGTAGAGGAACGTCGGGTGTACGGGGCTGTCCGGCAGCGGGACGTGCCCGATCGCGACGCCGTTGAGGAAGTCGTCCGGGTTGGTCGGGTTGTAGCGCTGGTAGATCTCCAGGCCCCACGGCAGGTCCGTGTGCGCGCCGTAGAGCTCCTGGTTGAAGTAGTTGCCGACCCGTCCGATGGCCTGCGCCAGCACGATCCCCGGCGCCAGCGCGTCGGCCATCGCGGGCAGCGGGATCCCCCGGCGGCGGCAGGCGATCAACGCGCCGACCGCGCCCAGTGCGATCGCGCCCCAGATGCCGAGCCCGCCGTCCCAGATCTTCAGCGCGTTGAGCGGATTCTTACCCTCGCCGAAGTACAGCTGGTTGTCGGTGATGACGTGGTACAGCCGGCCACCGACCAGGCCGAACGGCACCGCGAAGACGGCGACGTCGATGACGGTGCCCTTCGTGCCGCCTCGGGCGATCCATCGCCGCTCACCCAGCCAGATCGCCGCGATGATGCCGGCGATGATGCACAGCGCGTATGCCCGGATCGGGATCGGCCCGATGTGCCAGACGCCCTGGTCGGGACTGGGGATGGTCGCGAGGAACGCTGCCGAGGCGGTATTCACGTCGGCCACCGTAGCGCTTCCGCCGCGTCTTGGGGGCGTCAGCCCTCGACGGCGGCCAGATAGCCCGCGATCAGCGCGGACGCGACCTGCCCGACAGCGGTGTCCGGCGGCAGGAACAGCTCGTCGTGCAGGCTCGGCGCGCCCGCGGTGTCGCCGAGACCGACGAACATCATCAGCCCGCGCGCCATGCCGCAGTAGTGCGCGAAGTCGTCGGCGCCGAACGACCGGAACTCGGTGTCGACGCCCGCCCCGGTGCGGACCAGCCGCCGGTGCGCGCGCTGCGTGAGCCCGGCGTCGTTGTGCAGCACCGGTTCACACGGGTTGATCTCCAGTTCCGCCCGGCAGCCGTGTGCCTGCGCGGTGCCCTGGACGATCTCGGCGAGTCCCTCGAGCGCGCGGTCGCGGTCCTCGGCCCGCATCAGCCGCAGGGAACCCGACAGGCGGGCCTCGTTCGGCACGACGTTCGCCGTCCTCCCCGCTTCGATCCGGCCGACCGAGCAGACCGCGCCGAAGACCGGGTCGACCCGGCGGCTCGCGAGCTGCTGGAGGCTCACCACGATCTGGCTGAGCGCGAGGATCGGATCCCGCAGCAGATGGGGATATCCGGCGTGTCCGCCTTGACCGCGGACGACGACGTCGAACTCGTCGGTGGAGGCGTTGACCGGCCCCGGCACCGCCGAGACCACCCCCGCCGCGAGCCGGGGCTGGACATGCGCGCCGATCACCGTGTCGACGCCGTATTCGTGGAGCACACCGGATTCGACGATGTCCAGCGCACCGGACGGCGACGTCTCCTCACGCGGCTGCAGGAGCGCGAGGAGCGGCCGCGGCACCCCGACGACGGCCGCGGCGCGGCAGGTGGCGACGAGCGCGGCCATGTGCACGTCGTGCCCGCACGCATGCATGAGCGACGTCTCCGAAGCCCACGGGACCCTGGTCCGCTCGACGACCGGCAACGCGTCCAACTCGGCACGCAACGCCACGGCCGGCCCCGACCCGGTGCCGGGGATCAGCATGGCGCGGCCGGTCTTGGCGACCCGGACGCCCTCGTCACCGCCCAGTGCCTCGACGAGGACCCGCGCGGTGTCCTCTTCGTCCCCCGACGCGCGAGGATCGGCGTGCACCCGATGCCGCAGCTCGATCGCGGACGGCAGCTCCGCCTCGACCGCGGCCTCCCACCGGTCCTGCAGTTCGTCCAGTTCCGTCATGTCCCCTCCAGCCCGTACACCCGTTCGGCGTTGCGGTGGCCGACCAGCGCGGCGATCCGCCGTGCGTCCACTTCGGACAGTACGTCCGCGGTGAGTCCCGCGTACAGGAAGTCCGACAGTCCTGCCCGGAACAGCGCGGTGCCGAGGTGGTACAGCTCGGCGAGCCCGAACGCGTCCGTGGAGAACAACAGCTTTCCGAACGGCACCAGCTCCATTGTCTCCGCGATGATCGCGGGCGCACGGTGACCGGCGTTGTGCGTCGCGAGTCCCACATCGATGAACACGTGCTCGAAGACCTGCGCCAGATACGCGGCGTTCCGGTGGAAGGGGTAATTGTGCAGCAGCATGATCGGCACCCCGCGTGAGCGCGTCGCCCGCAACAGCCCGGTGAGCAGCAGCGGATCGCAGCGGTGCAGGTCCACGTCGGAATCGCCGAAACCGACGTGGAACTGGATCGGCAGGGCGAGGTCGATCCCGGTCCAGACGAGGAACCGGTGCAGTACCTCGTCCGCGAGCCGAACCGGTTCGCCTGCCTCGATCCTGGCGAGCCAGCGGCCCGCCGCGTCGGCGACTTCGCCGTCCGTCGGCCGCTCCCCCGCCAGCTCCAGGCCGACCCGGTAGGCGGCGATGGACTTGAACCCCACCGCCGTCGTCGCGCGTTTCGCCAGTTCGTCGGTGAAGACCGAGGCGAACGAGGCGGCGGTGGTGGACTCCACGACGGCTTCGGCGACCTGTTCGAGCCGGACGATGTCGCGCGCACGGGCCCCGGACAGCGCCGCGAACTGCTCGGTCGTGGTCAGCGTGTCCGGCAGGAAACCGCCGTCGAGCAGGAACTCCGTGGTGCCGGTGGCGCGCAGGAACCGCGCGTTGACCTCGGCGGCGCCCAATTCGGCGCGGCGGGCCAGATAGGTATCGGCCGGGATGTGCGGCGGCAGGCCGAGCACCGGCGCGCAGCGGGCACGGACCGCGAGCCCGATCAGCGAGTCGAACAGGGTCGTGCCCAGCGAGGAGACGGTGTCGGCCTCGGTGAGCAGCTGTTCGAACTCGATGCGGCCGAGGTCGCCGGTGACGACGCCGTGGCAGTGGTGGTCCACCAGCCTCGTCTCGGCCACGAACGGCAGAATCCCGGGTCCCGGCATGGCGCGTCCCTTCTCGTGATCGACGAGTGCGCCCCACCCTAGGGGCTGGTCCGGCACCCGGGCCGTCTCCAAAGTCACCCTCACTCGTCCACGTCGGACGAGCTTTTCGCGAACTGGGGATTTTCGATGAAGAAACTGAAAGCCGTCTTCGTGACGGCCACGCTCGTGCTGACCGCGTCGGTCTCGACCGCCCCGATGGCCAACGCCGCGGTCGGGACCTCGACCTCGCTGAAGCCCGAACACCGCGAAGCCTGGGTGCATTTCAGGCCGGCCCTCGACTCCGCCCACCTCGTGGTCAGCAACGTCGCGCTCAGGACGATCTGCTACACACGACGCAGTCGACACAGTGGTGCGGGAACGTCGGCATGAAGACCGGCGGCGCCAAGGGCGAGACGTGGGTGCATCTCTACCCGAGACCCGATTGGGCTTATGAGGCGATGTACTCGGGGCACGACGTCGCGGCCGTCTGCACGCTCGGGTTCATCACCGATCCCGATGGCGTGTCCCGACGCTGGGACCTGTACGTCGATCACGCGAACAACGTCGCCGGATTCACCTGGTACACCAGCTTCTACGCGTCGCCGCTGTCCATCACCGAGTGCTGAGCCGAAGTCGTGGGATATACCGAAAGGGCCCTTCACCGCGCGAGATGCGGTGAAAGGCCCTTTCCGGCTCGCGATCAGCTCAAGCGGGAGCGACGGTCTTGCGCACCCCGGCGGCCAGTTCGGCCGAAAGCTCCCGAACGGCGTCCAGTCCGCTCGCGGCCGCGGTCACCAGCGCCGAGCCGACGATGACGCCGTCGGCGAATCCGGAGACCTGGGCCGCCTGCTCGCCGGAACGGACGCCGAGCCCGACGCCGATCGGCAGGTCCGTGTGCGCGCGGGTCCGCGCGACCAGGTCCTCGGCGTGCACGCCGACCTGCGCACGGGCACCGGTCACGCCCATCACCGCGGTGGCGTACACGAAACCCGAAGCCGCCTCGACGGTCTTCGCGATCCGCTCCTCCGAGGAGGACGGTGCGACCAGGAAGATCCGGTCCAGACCGTGCTGCTCGGAGGCGGCCATCCACTCGTCGGCCTCGTCCGGGATGAGGTCCGGGGTGATCAGCCCGAGCCCGCCCGCGGCGGCGAGATCCCGCGCGAAGCGGTCGACGCCGTAGCGGTGCACCGGGTTCCAGTACGTCATCACGACGGCCTTGCCGCCGCGCGACGACACCGACTCGACGACTTCGAACAGGTTCTTGAGCTTGAAACCGCTGGAGAGCGCGCTCACCGACGCGGCCTGGATGGTCGGGCCGTCCATCACCGGGTCGGAGTAGGGCACGCCCACCTCGACCAGGTCGGCACCGCCGTCGATCACCGCGGCCAGCAGGTCCTTCGACCCGTCGACCGTCGGGAAGCCCGCCGGGAGGTAGCCGATCAGCGCTCCGCGACCCTCCGCGCGCGTCGCCGCGAAGAGCTCCTTCAAGCCGCTCATGCGTTCTCCACCAGGCCGAAGTACTTCGCGGCCGTGTCCATGTCCTTGTCGCCGCGACCGGACAGGTTCACGATGATCAAGCCCTCGGGGCCGAGTTCGCGGCCGAGCACCAGCGCGCCGGCCAGCGCGTGCGCCGACTCGATCGCCGGGATGATGCCCTCGGTCCGCGAAAGCAGCTTGAACGCGTCCATCGCCTCGGCGTCGGTCACCGGCCGGTACTCGGCGCGGCCGGAGTCCTTGAGCCAGGAGTGCTCCGGGCCGACGCCCGGGTAGTCGAGGCCCGCGGAGATCGAGTGCGACTCGACGGTCTGGCCGTCCTCGTCCTGCAGCAGGTACGTCATCGCGCCGTGCAGGTTGCCCGGGGTGCCCTTGGTCAGCGTGGCGCCGTGGCGGTTGCCCTCGATGCCTTCGCCGCCCGGCTCGAGACCGACGAGGCGGACCTCCGGGTCGTCGATGAAACCGTGGAAGATGCCGATCGCGTTCGATCCCCCGCCGACGCAGGCCGCGACGGCGTCCGGCAGACGGCCGGCCTGCTCCAGGATCTGGGCGCGGGCCTCCTCGCCGATGATCTTGTGGAAGTTCCGCACCATCATCGGGAACGGGTACGGGCCCGCCGCCGTGCCGAACAGGTAGTGCGTGGTGTCGGCGTTGGTGACCCAGTCGCGCAGCGCCTCGTTGATCGCGTCCTTGAGCGTGCGCGAACCCGTCTTCACCGGGATGACCTCGGCGCCGAGCAGCTTCATGCGGGCGACGTTGAGCGCCTGCCGCTCGGTGTCGACCTCGCCCATGTAGACGATGCATTCCAGGTCCAGCAGCGCGCAGGCGGTGGCGGTGGCCACGCCGTGCTGCCCGGCCCCGGTCTCGGCGATGACCCGCTTCTTGCCCATCCGCTTGGTGAGCAACGCCTGGCCCAGCACGTTGTTGATCTTGTGTGAACCGGTGTGGTTCAGATCCTCGCGTTTGAGGAAGATCCGGGCGCCGCCCGCGTGCTCGCCGAAGCGCTTGGCCTCGGTGAGCAGCGACGGGCGACCCGCGTAGTCACGCAGCAGACGGCGGAACTCGTTGACGAAATCCGGATCCGTCCGCGCCTTGTCGTACTCGGCCGCGACCTCGTCGACGACGCCGATCAGGGCCTCGGGCATGAACCGGCCGCCGTACGGGCCGTAGTAGCCCCGGCCGTCCGGGTCGTGCTTGCCGTGCGGTTCCTCGTGGTACTCAGTGGTCATCGAGAAGGCCTCGGGCAGGCAGGGTGCGAACCGGCGGTGACGAGCTTGACCAGCGCGCCCTTCGGGTCGCCGGACGCGACGAGCCCTTCGCCCACGAGGACGGCGTCGGCGCCGTGACCCGCGTAGGACATCAGGTCACCGGGGCCGCGGACACCGGACTCGGCGACCTTGAAGACGTCCATCGGCAGGCCAGGGGCCAGTCGCGAAAAGACGTCCCTGTCGACCTCGAGGGTGTGCAGGTTGCGGGCGTTGACGCCGATCACCTTCGCACCGGCTTCGAGTGCCTTGTCGGCCTCTTCGGCGTTGTGGATCTCGACCAGCGCGGTCATCCCGAGGGATTCGACCCGGTCCAGCAACGCGATCAGGGCGTTCTGCTCCAGTGCCGCCACGATCAGCAGGACCATGTCCGCGCCGTGCAGCCGGGCCTCGTGCACCTGGTACGGGCTGACGATGAAGTCCTTGCGCAGCACCGGGATGTCGACCGCCGCGCGGACCGCGTCGAGGTCGGCGAGCGAACCGCCGAACCGCCGCTGCTCGGTCAGCACGCTGATCACCCGGGCTCCGCCGTCGGCGTAGTCCTTCGCCAGCGCGGCCGGGTCCGGGATCTCGGCCAGATCACCCTTGGAGGGGCTGCGCCGCTTCACCTCGGCGATGACGCCGATGCCGGACTCGCGCAGGGCCGCGAGCACATCTCGGGGAGGCGCGACCTGGGTCGCGCGCTTCTTCAATTCGTCGAACGGCAGAGCCGCCTCGCGCTCGGCGAGATCGGCGCGGACGCCGGCGACGATGTCTTCGAGGACGCTCACCGGCGGACCTCACCGGCTGTCGTACTCACGGATTCCTTCGCAAGGTCGCTCACAAAAACCTTCCCCTTCCCGCCGAAACGATGCTAACCCCCGCACGAATACGGCCTGGTTCCGGGTATGTCCGTTACTCCGAATGCCCACCGTGTCATCTTTGCCGGGAAAGATCTCCGAAACCCGCGAATTCCGCTGTCGTCACCGGGTCGCCGTGGGGTCTTCGCCTTCGGACAGCGCCTCCCACAGTTCGGTCTCCGGATCCTTCGCGGCCCGCTTCTTCGCCGACGGCGCCGAGTACTTCGCGCCGAGGCGTGGCATCCGGCCCGCGCCCTTGATGGCTGCCAACCCGCCCGCGGTGACGAGAATTCCGCCGAGGATCGCCAGTCCCCTCGCTCCCACCATCTGGGCGACGGGCAGACCGTCGGCGAATCCGGTGAACGCGCCGCCGACCACGCCGATCCACACCGCCGCGACACCCGCCACCGCGAGTACCACGCCGAGCACCCGGCGTGGCCAGCCGCCGGTGGCGATCAGTCCCGCCGTGCCCGCCAGCGCCAGCAGGGCGAGCGGAATCAACGCAACCGCCCGCTGTGACCCGATTTCGGTGTACAGCACCGTGCCGCGCACGCCGCCGTCGCGGAACTCCGCGAACCACACCAGCCGAGAGGATCCCCACAGCGCGACCGCGCCGAGCAGCAGGCCGACCACGGCGATCCACAGTGGACGCTTGACCTGTTTCGCCCGAGGTGCGGCGTCTTCCGGGGCCTCAGACACGAGTGCGGTCACCCACCGGGTCCAGTTCGTCCGCCGCGATCATCGTCTGCGCCGCCGCGACGGCGGACAGCACGGTGCGGGCCTTGTTGAGCGACTCGTTGTCCTCGTAGTCGGCCACCGAATCGGCGACCACGCCACCACCCGCCTGGACGTACGCGACACCGTCCTTCATCAGCGCGGTGCGGATCGCGATCGCGGTGTCGGCGTCCCCGGCGAAGTCGAGGTAGCCCACGACGCCGCCGTAGAGCGCCCTGCGGGTCGGCTCCAGCTCCTCGATCAGCTGCATCGCGCGGACCTTCGGCGCGCCCGAGAGCGTTCCTGCCGGGAAACAGGCGGCGACCGCGTCGAAGGCCGTCTTGTCGTCGAGGAGTTCGCCGGTGACCGTCGAGACGATGTGCATGACGTGGCTGTAGCGCTCGACGTCGAAGAAGTCGACGACGCGCACGGTGCCGGGCTTACAGACCTTGCCGAGGTCGTTGCGGCCGAGATCGACGAGCATCAGGTGCTCGGCGCGTTCCTTCTCGTCCGCGAGCAGGTCCTTGGCCAGCTGCGCGTCCTCTTCCGGATCGGCGCCGCGCCAGCGGGTGCCCGCGATCGGATGGGTGGTCGCGCGGCCGTCCCGGACGGTGACCAGCGACTCCGGGCTGGAGCCGACGATGTCGAAGCCGTCCAGGCGCAGCAGGTACATGTACGGGCTCGGATTGGAGGTGCGCAGCACTCGGTAGACGTCGAGCGCGTCGGCCTGGGTCTCGATCTCGAATCGTTGCGACGGCACGATTTGGAACGCTTCGCCCGCCTTGATCGCCTCGACGGCCTTGTCGACGGCCGCGTGGAAGTCCGGCTTGGCGCGGCGGCGCGTGAAGTCGGGCGCGGGGCGATCGAAGACGGCCGCCGTGGCCGGGGCGGCGACGTGCAGCTGCTTGGTCATCGCGTTGAGGCGCGCGACGGCGTCGTCGTACGCCGCGTCGACCCGCTCCGGCGAGTCGTCCCAGTTGACCGCGTTGGCGATCAGCGTGACCGTGCCCTCGTGGTGGTCGAAGGCGGCCAGATCGGTCGCCAGGAGCATGGTGAGTTCCGGGATGTCGAGGTCGCGCTCGGCGAGTTCGGGGAGCCGTTCGAGCCAGCGGACGGCGTCGTAGCCGATGTAGCCGACCATCCCGCCGGTGAGCGGCGGCATGCCGGGCAGCTGTTCGGTGTGGAGCGTGGCGACGGTCTCGCGCAGCACGGTGAGCGGGTCGCCCTCGGTGGGCAGGCCGACCGGCGGGGTGCCGGTCCACACGGCCTCGCCGTCACGCACGGTCAGCGCGGCGGGGCTGTCGACGCCGATGAACGACCATCGGCTCCAGGAAGCGCCGTTCTCCGCCGATTCGAACAGGAACGTCCCCGGCCGGTCGGCGGCGAGCTTGCGGTAGACCCCGATGGGGGTCTCACCGTCGGCGAGCACGCGACGGACAACAGGGATGACGCGACGGCCCTCGGCGAGCGCGCGGAACTCGTCGCGCGAAGGGCTGACCGAGCCGAGCCCCGACGGGCTGGCGTGTGCGGCGCTGACCATGTCGCTCATTGTGCTGCAACGGCGGGCGGCACCGGGACCGGGGGCAAAATTCAAGTATTGTTGAATTTTGCGGCCGGTCCGTTCATGATGGCGCCATGGCTGCTGAAGACACTACCGTCCGGCGCCGGGGACGGCGGCCGGGCGGGCAGGACACCCGCACCGCGCTGATCGAAGCGGCGCGCGCGGTGTTCGGCGAGAGCGGCTTCGACGGCGCGACGGTGCGGGCGATCGCGACCCGCGCCGGGGTCGACGCGGCGATGGTCAACCACTGGTTCGGCAGCAAGGAAGGGCTGTTCGCCCAAGCCGTGTTGAAACTGCCGTTCGACCCGCACGAACTGCTCGCGGAACTGAAGAACGGCCCCGACGACGAGTTCGGCAGCCGGATCGTGCGGGCCTTCCTCACCCGCTGGGACGGCGCGGGCGGCGAGGTGTTCCAAGCGCTCGTCCGCAGCGTCGCCGGGCACGAGCAGGCCGCGCTGGTGCTCCGCAGCTTCTTCCAGAGCTTCTTCACGAAGATCATCGGGGAGATCGGCTCGGACCGCGTCGAACTGCGGACTTCGCTCTGCGCCTCGCAGCTCGTCGGAATGGGATTGGTGCGGTACGTCGCGAAATTCGAGCCCATGGCGACGAGCGAGATCGAGCCGCTGGTGACCGCGATCGCGCCGACCGTCCAGCGGTATCTGACCGGGAACATCGACTGAGTCAGTCCGTGTCCGGCTCGATCTCCTTGACGGGAACCGTGTGCAGCCGGTCCTTGAAGAACCGTCCGCGCGGGACGATCACGATCATGTCCGTCTTTCCGCCGCCGCTGAAGACGGGGACTTTCTCGAGTCCCTCGAAACGAGGAGCGATCCGCGGAGAAAGAGTTCACTGTCGCTCCGGGGGAAGTCCGTCGGGTTCAGCCCGCGATCAGGACCGCGATCAGCGCCAGCGTGCCGGGGACCACCTGCACGAAGAAGATCTTCTTGCTCGCCGTCGCCGTCCCGTAGAGCCCTGCCATGATCACGCAGGCGAGCCCGAAGATCTTGAACTGCCAGGCGGTACTACCGGTCGCGATCAGGCCCCAGATGAGCGCCGCGGCGAGGAAACCGTTGTACAGCCCCTGATTCGCCGCCAGCGCGGAGCTTTCCCTCGCGAATTCCTCGGTGGTGCCGAAGGAGGCACGGGCGCGCGGCGTGGTCCACAGGAACATCTCGAGCACGACGATGTACAGGTGGATCAGGGCGACGATACCGACGAGGATGTCGGCGACGACGTTCACAGGTTCTACTCGCTCTCGTCGGCCAGCAGCAGCCGTTCGTCGGTGTCGAAACAGGTGTGCGTGCCGGTGTGGCAGGCCGGGCCGGTCTGGTCGACGCGCAGCAGGACGGTATCGCCATCGCAGTCGATCCGCATTTCGCGCACGTGCTGGACGTGGCCGGAGGTCTCGCCCTTGACCCACAGTTCCTTACGGCTGCGCGAGTAATAGGTCCCTCGCCGGGTGGTGAGGGTGCGCTCCAGCGCCTCGTCGTTCATCCACGCCATCATCAGGACGTCCGAGGTGGAGTGTTCGACGACGACGGCGGCGATCAGCCCGTCGGCGTTGCGTTTCAAGCGGTTCGAGAGGGCGGCATCAAGCGTCATTCGTGGCTCCGAGCAGGTACCGTTTCACCGGCATCGAGTTGAGCAGGACCGCCGCGTAGATGTAGCCGGCGAACAGGATCCCGGAAACGATCTTCACCCAGAAGAGTTCCGCCGCCAGCATGGACAGCGCGTGCAGCAACGCGAACAGGAAACTGACGCCGAAACCGGCGAACCGCGCCGAAGACATGCGCAGCACCAGTCCGGCCACGACCAGCCCGCCGAGGAGCAACGACGTCCCCGGCAGCAGGAACGTCCGCGCGGAGGAGTACGGCGCGAGCATGAGGATCCCGGCCATCGCCACGTATGCCAGGCCCAGTCCGAGCAACAGCGCGCAGACGACCTTGACCTCGGTGGCGGCCTTCCACTTGTTCGGGATCACCGGACCACGACTCCCCCGGCGCGCAGCGCGTCCTTGACCTCGCCGATCTTCAACTGTCCGAAGTGGAACACGCTGGCGGCGAGCACCGCGTCCGCGCCTGCCTCGACGGCGGGCAGGAAGTGTTCGAGCGCGCCGGCACCGCCGCTCGCGATCACCGGGACGCGGACCGCCCGGCGCACCTGGGTCAGCAGTTCCAGATCGAAGCCGTTCTTGGTGCCGTCGGCGTCCATCGAGTTGAGCAGGATCTCGCCGACGCCGAGTTCTTCACCGCGCGCGGCCCATTCGACGGCGTCGATGCCGGTGCCGCGGCGACCGCCGTGCGTGGTCACCTCGAATCCGGACGGCGTCGGCTCGGTCCCCTCGGGGACCCGGCGGGCGTCGACCGACAGGACGACGCACTGCGCGCCGAACCGGCGGGACGCCTCACGCAGGAACTCCGGCCGCGCGATGGCCGCGGTGTTGATGCTCACCTTGTCCGCGCCCGTGCGCAGCAGCCGGTTGACGTCGTCGTTCGTGCGCACGCCGCCACCGACGGTGAGCGGGATGAACACCTGCTCGGCGGTCCGGCGGACGACGTCGAAGGTGGTCTCGCGGTCCCCGGAGGAGGCCGTGACGTCGAGGAACGTGAGCTCGTCGGCGCCTTCGGCGTCGTACAGGCGGGCGAGCTCGACGGGGTCGCCGGCGTCGCGCAGGTCGGCGAAGTTGACGCCCTTCACCACTCGGCCCGCGTCGACGTCGAGACACGGGATGACCCTGACTGCGACAGACATGGGGACAAGCGTAGTCAAGGGCGTTCTAAGCTCGCGGAATGGCACAGGCGGGGCGGCGGCCGGGGCAGACCGAGACGCGGGAGAAGATCCTCGACGCGGCGCGGCGCCGGTTCGCCGAGCAGGGATACGACGGGGCGACCGTACGCGCCATCGCGGCCGACGCGGGGGTCAACGCCGCCCTGCTGCACCACTTCTTCGGCACCAAGCAACAGCTCTTCGCGGCGTCGATGAACCTGCCGGTCGATCCCGGCGAACTGGTCCCCCACATTCTCGACGGCCCCGAGGACGAGATCGGCGAACGTCTGGTGCGCGCCTTCCTCAGCCTTTGGGAGGCCCCGGACGGGCGCGCGCCGTTCCTGGCGATGATCCGGTCCGCGACCACCAACGACCAGGTCGCGACCATGATGCGGCAGTTCCTGGAACGGGCGGTGCTGGCGCGGCTCGCCGAGGCCCGCGGGATACCGAAGGTCCGGGTGGCCGGGGTCGCCGCGCAGATGATCGGCTTCGCGTTGCTGCGCTACGTCATCGGCCTCCCGCCGCTGGTCACCGCGTCGGAGGACGAGGTCGTGGCGATGCTCGCGCCCGTCGCGCGGTACTACCTGACCGACGGCGTTCACCGGCCGGACACCCGGCGCGGCTAACTTCCCCGCGTGCGCATCGCTGCTCTCCTCCCCCTGTCGCTGCTGGCGGCCTCCCTTCTCGCCGGTTCCCCGGCCGAAGCGAGCCATGACCCTTCGCCCGTGGCGCAGACCAGGGCGTTCGTCGACGACGCGGGCGCGGACCCGGCGAACGCCGACGCCGACGACCCGGCGATCTGGGTGCACCCCACGGATCCGGGGCGGAGTGTCGTCCTCGGCACGCTCAAGGAAGGCGGACTGGCCGCGTTCGATCTGCGGGCGAGGCGGCTCCAGTTGCTCCCGGCCCCGAAGGCGCCCACCGGAGACGCGGCGCCCGGCCGGTTCAACAACGTCGACGTCGTCGGCGATCTCGCGGTGGTGAGCGACCGCGGCCGGGACCGCGTGCGCGTCCACCGGATCGACCCGGACGGCGCCGCGGCCGGCTCGCGGGTGCTACGGGACGTCACGGATCCTTCCGCCGCACCGGTCTTCTCCGCGTCGGAGTCCGAAGTGGACGAACAGCGGACGGCGTACGGGCTCACCGCCGGACGCGATCCGCGCACCGGCGCGCGCTGGGTCGCGGTGACCCGGCGGCACGGGACCCGCGTGGCGCTCTTGCGACTTGTCGACAAACCGGGCGGCGTCGTCGGCACGGTGCCGATCGGCACGATCGACCTGCCCTCGTCGTTCCGGCTGCCGAACGGGAAGACCTGGTCACCGTGTGGCGAACCGGACGAGCGACCGCAGCTGGAAGGTTCGGTCCTCGACGTCGAACACCGGGTGCTCTACACCGCGCAGGAAGACGTCGGCATCTGGCGGATCCCCGTGAGCGGCACCGGTTTCGGCCGTCCCGAGCTGGTCGACAAGGTGCGTTCGTTCGGGGCACCGCAGCGTTTCGACGAGGCGACCGAGGACTGCGTCGCCGACGGCCCCGACCCCGGCTTCGGCGGCAAATGGCTGACCGCGGACGCCGAAGGGCTGACGCTGTCCGCCGACAAGCTGGTCGCGTCGAGCCAGGGCGACTCACGGTTCGTGGTCTACGACCGCACTGGCCCTAACACCCCGCGGCGCGACTTCCGGATCGTCGCCGGACGCGGCACCGACTCGGTCGAGCACTCCGACGGCGCCGCGATCGCCGCCAAGGCACTGGGGCCGCTGTTCCCGCACGGCCTGCTGGTGGTGCACGACGGCGAGCGGCGGCCCGCGGTCACCGATCCGGCGGGTGAGGAACCGGCGACGACCGGTTTCGCCTTCGTCCGGCTGGAGACCGCCCTGCGGTGATCATGTTCACCGACGAAGTTCCGCTCCCGATGCATCAGCCAGGTGGTCTCGCGCGTCACTAGGGTCGAGACCACCGGCTGAGGGGGAACACGTGCCTGCGACCTTCGACGAGTTCGTCGCGGATCGCCTGGACGGGCTCCTGCGCTACGCGACCGTCCTGACCGACGATCCGTATCTGGCGCAGGACATCGTGCAGGAGGTGCTGCTGCGTGCTCAGCAACGCTGGCCGAAGATCGAGTCACCACCGACGTACGTCCGCCGGATGGTGACCAACGAGTACCTCTCGTGGCGACGCCGCCTCGCGGTCCGCCGGGTGGTGCCGTCCTCGCCGGAGGTACTCGATCTGGTGAGCCCGCCGGTCTCCGATCACACCATCGAGTACGACGAACGCGACGCGATGCTGGACAGACTCGCGAAACTCCCCCGGAAACAACGCGCCGCGATCGTGCTCCGCTACTACGAGAACTACTCCGACGAGGAGATCGGCGCGGTGCTCCGCTGCGCGACGTCGACCGTGCGCAGCCAGATCTCGCGCGCGCTCGCCGCGCTGCGGGAAGCCGGCCCGGCCACACCTGTTCAGCCCACGGGAGCGCGCAAATGACCCGACTGAGTGAAGACAACACCGAGGACCTCATCCGGAAGAGCCTCGAACGCCTGGCGACGCGGGCACCCGACGGGTCCGAGATCCGCGACGCGCTGAACCAACGATCGCGAAGCCGTTCCAGAATGGCCTTGGCGCTGGTCGCGGCGGCGGTCGCGATCATCGCGCTCGGCGTGCCGCTCGGCCTGCGGGCCTACACCGCGGTCCCCCCGGCCTCGCCGCGCAACGCCGACTGGGCGGTGCTGCCCTACAAGCCCGGCTGGCTGCCCGACGGCTTCAAAGAAGCGATCCGTTGCGCGAAGCCCTACCCCGCCCCGCAGACGAGGGACTGGAGCGCCGGTGACCGGGGCCAGATCCAGCTGACCACCACCCCGCTCGACGACCGGCGCGGACCGTGGACGATCGCGCCCGCGCCGAACCAGATCATCGTGCACGGCAGGGTCGGGATGGTCACCGAGGTGTACGGCGACGCGACGATGCTGACCTGGTCTCCCGACGACATCTACCTGCTGAGCCTGACTTTGTACGGGGTGAAGGAGCCGCGTGAGGTCGGTCAGCGGATCGCCGACGAAATGGTCAAGGACGACCGCGCCCGGGTCTCGGGCGAGTTGCGGTTCGGCAGGCTGCCCGCCGATCTGGCGCTCTCGGGGGTGAAGACCTTCATGCGGGTCAACGGGGGTGCGACCGAACTCGAAGCCACCAACGCCGGGCAGCCGGCCGCGGCCGCGGTCGTCACCGCGTCGATCGGTGGCGAGCGCCCGGAAGCGGACGGGGCGGAACCGGTCACGGTCAAGGTCAGGGGCGTCGACGGCCTGTACCTTCCGGTTCGGGAGGGGCGACTCGGTCATCAGGACGAAACGGTCGCCGTCCAGCTCGGAGACGGACGATGGCTGACCGTGTGGGGCAAACGGGACCGCGCCACCCTGCTCGACATCGCCGAGAACCTGCAGATCATTCCCGGCGACTACAGCTGGTTCGGCAAGCCACCGGAATAGGCGTGGGCGAGCGGAGGTTGTCGACGGCATGACGGCCACCTACCGCTCCATCGCGTTCACCGAATACGGCGACTCCGGCGTTCTCCGCGTCGTCGAGCGGGAGCTTCCCGAACCCGGCCCCGGCCAGGTCAGGATCGCCGTGCGCGCCGCGGGGGTGAACCCGATCGACTGGAAGATCCGGGCCGGGCTGATGGCCGAGGTGTATCCGACCACCTTTCCCGCGGTCCCCGGTGGGGACGTCGCCGGCGTGGTGGACGCCGTCGGTGAAGACGTGCCCGGGTTCGCCGTCGGCGACGAGGTCCTCGGCAGGGGCATCGGCGGGTACGCGGAGTTCGTGCTCGCGGATCCGGCCGGTCTGACCCACAAGCCGGAGGCGCTGTCCTGGGAGCTGGCCGCCGCGCTGCCCGTCGTCGTCACCACCGCCTATCGCGCGCTCAATCTGCTGGACCTCACCGAGGGCGAGACGCTGCTCATCGACGGCGCGGCGGGCGGTGTCGGCACGATCGCCGTCCAGCTCGCCGTCGCGCGCGGGCTCACCGTCGTCGGCACCGCGAGCGAAGCGAACCACGACTACTTGCGGTCATTGGGCGCCATCCCGGTGCAGTACGGCGAAGGGCTCGAAGAGCGCGTACGCGCTGTCGCGCCGCAGGGCATCGACGCGTCCTTCGACACCTCCGGCCGGGGTTCGCTGGGCACCCTGGTCGAGCTGACCGGTGGTCCGAAACGCGTCGTCACCATCGCCGCGCCGGACGCGTCCGACCACGGCGTCCGCTTCACCTCGGGCGGCCCTGCCGAGCAGGTCCCCGGTGCACTGGCCGAAGGCGTCGCACTCGCCGCCGAAGGCAAGCTCGACCTGCCGATCGCCCGGGTCTACCCGCTCGCCGAGGCGGGCGCGGCCCAGGACGAGAGCGAAGCGGGCCACGTCCGGGGCAAGCTCGTCCTGGTGCCATGAGCCTCCCCGCGGCGGCGAGCTGGCGGCATCAGGATTCCAGAACCGGCCTCGAAGTCGCGTTCTTCACCGAGCACGACGGCGGCTGGCGCATCAACGGCGCCACGACGGCCGTCCAGGGCGGCGAGGCCTGGTTCGTCGAGTACTCGATCGCCGTCGACGCCGCCTGGCACACGAGACGGGCGGAGATCTCCGGCCGGTCGGCCACGGGCAGCAGGCGCACCGTGCTCGAAGCGGACGGTGGCGGGCGATGGCGCGTGGACGGCGTCCCGGATCCACGCCTGGACGGCTGTTTCGACGTGGACCTCGAGTCGTCGTCGATGACGAACACGCTGCCGGTGCACCGGCTCGGCCTCGCCTTGGGCGCGGCCGCGGAGGCGCCTGCCGCGTACGTCCGCGCGGGCGACCTCGCCGTAGAGCGGCTGGAGCAGCGCTACGAACGGATCGGTGACCACGATTTCGCTTACACGGCGCCGGTTTTCGCCTTTTCCTGCGTCCTGCGTTACGACGAGCATCTGCTGGTCGTCGACTACCCGGGTATCGCCGTCCGGCTGCCCTGAACCGCGCCCTCTTGACTCGGGGTTCTCAACGGGCGCAGAATTAAACGCATGGCTAATTCCGCGATCTCCGTGACCGGCCTGCGAATCGTCCGCGGCGGGCGCGAGGTCGTCAGGGACATCGGGTTCGAGACGCCGCGCGGCCGGATCACCGGACTGCTCGGCCCGAGCGGCTGCGGCAAGACGACGCTGATGCGCGCGATCGTCGGCGTACAGATCGTCGCGGGCGGCGAAGTCACCGTGCTCGGCCATCCGGCGGGCAGCGCGCCGCTGCGACGACTGATCGGCTACGCCACCCAGAACCCGGCCATCTACGCCGACCTCACGATCGCGGAAGCCTTGCGCTACTTCGCTTCCGTCCTCTGTGCGCCGGTGTCCGATGTGGACAGAGTGATCGGCGAGGTTGGACTCGCCGACCATGCCGACAAACTGGTCGGCTCGCTGTCGGGCGGCCAGCACAACCGCGCCAACCTCGCCGTCGCGCTGCTCGGCAAACCCGAACTGCTCGTCCTCGACGAACCGACCGTGGGTCTCGATCCCGTGCTCCGCGACGAACTCTGGTCGCTGTTCCGCCGTCTCGCCGACGGCGGGGCGACCCTGCTCGTGTCCAGCCACGTCATGGACGAGGCCGCGCGATGCGACCGCCTGCTGCTCATGCGCGAGGGCCGGATCCTCGCCGACGACACCCCGTCCGGACTGCGCGAGCGCACCGGCACGACCGATCTGGAGCAGGCGTTCCTGCGGCTGGTCCGCGAGACGGAGGTGACCCCGTCGTGAATCCCACGCTGACCTTGGCGACGGCCCGCCGCATCCTCCTGCAGCTGCGGCACGATCCCCGCACCGTCGTGATGCTGGTCGTCGTCCCCTCGCTGTTGATGGTGCTCCTGCGTTTCGTCTTCAACTCCGAGGCGGTGTTCAGCCGCGTCGCCCCGGCGCTGCTCGGGGTCTTCCCGTTCCTGATCATGTTCCTGATCACGTCGATCACCACGCTGCGCGAACGCACCACGGCGACACTGGAACGCCTGATGGCCCTGCCGATCGGCAGGCTGGACCTGCTCTTCGGCTACGCGATCGCGTTCGGCTCCATCGCGATCGTGCAGGTCGGCGTCGCGGCCGGGATCTCGCTCGCCTGGCTGGGTCTCGACATCGCGGGTTCGATCGGGATGCTGCTGCTCATCGCCGTCTTCGACGCCCTGCTCGGGATGGCGCTCGGCCTGTTCGTGAGCGCGTTCGCACGGACGGAGTTCCAGGCGGTGCAGTTCATGCCGCTGTTCGTGCTGCCGCAGCTCCTGCTGTGCGGACTGTTCGTGCCGCGCGGCCAGATGGGCTGGTTGCTGAACCGGCTCTCGGACGTGATGCCGCTTTCGTACGCCGTCGAGGCGCTCACCCGCGTCACCACTTCGGGCACCGCGGACGCCACGCTGATCCGGAACCTGATCGTCGTCGGCGCGTGCGCCCTGGCCGCACTGGTACTCGGCGCGGCGACGCTGCGCCGCCGGACCCCATAAACTCTCCACATGGGATCGGAATTCGAGCGGCTCGCCGCCGAGAAGTACGTCGTCCTGACCACCTTCCGCAAGAACGGCACCCCGGTGCCGACGCCGATCTGGGTGGCGGGCGACGGCGGCGAACTGGTGCTCTGGTCCGAACGGAAGGCAGGGAAGGTCAAGCGCATCCGCAACAGCGGCCGCGTCGAGGTCCAGGCTTGCGACTTCCGCGGTGCCAAGACCCATGGCGCCGTCGTCGCGGGCGAGGCGCGGCTGCTGGACCTCGACGGCACCGAACGCGTGCGCAAGGTGATCGCGCGGAAGTACGGGATCACCGGGCGGGTCACGATGTTCTTCAGCAAGCTGCGTGGCCCGAAGGACCGGACGGTGGGGATCGCGGTCAAACTCGCGGGCGAAAGTACATGATGGCCCCCTTCCTTGCGTCTAGCGCAAGGAAGGGGGCCATCATGTACTTCGAGCGTTCAGGCGGCCTGTGCCGCCCGCATGGCCGCCGCCATCGCGGCCGAGTCGTGGTCCGGTCCGCAGCCGTCGACCAGGATCAGGTCACCCGGGATGTGGTCCGCCCGCAGGTGCAGGATCTCCTGGTACGCGGGCGAGTCGTACCACTCGCGGGCGATCTCGGCACTCGGGAACTCGATCATCACCAGCGCGCCGGGCCATTCGCCTTCGAGGACCTGCACCGCGGCCCCGTGCACGAGGAACTTGCCGCCGAAGGGATCCAACGTGTCCTGGATCCGCTCCAGGTACTCGAAGACCTCTTCCGCCGTCACGGCGGGCGGGCGAAGGTGGGCGATTCCGTAGGCGGTCATGGGTCCTCCCAGGTTTTCGTCGTCCTGGAAGAAATTCTGACCGAACGGCCGCGTGGCGTCGATTACCCGGGAGGTAAGGCTCAGAACTCCGCGACGGCCGCGAGCGCCTCGGGGAGGGTGAACGCCCCCGCGTAGAGCGCCTTGCCGACGATGGAGCCCTCGACACCGTCGCGGGCCAGCGTGGCCAGCGCGCGGAGATCGTCCACACTGGACACGCCGCCGGAGGCGATGACCGGCGCGTCGGTGCGGGCGGCGACCTCGCGGAGCAGGTCGATGTTCGGACCCTGGAGGGTGCCGTCCTTGCTCACGTCGGTGACGACGTAACGCTGCGCGCCGTCGCGGTCGAGCCGGTCGAGGACCTCCCAGAGGTCACCGCCGTCCTGGGTCCAGCCGCGGGCGGACAGCCGGTGCCCGGCCTCGGTGATCCGCACGTCCAGTCCGATGGCGACCCGGTCGCCGAAGGTGGAGACGACCTTCGCGGTCCACTCCGGGTCCTCCAGCGCGGCGGTGCCGAGGTTGACCCGGCGGGCGCCGGTGGCCAGCGCGGCGTCCAGCGAGGCGTCGTCGCGGATGCCGCCGGACAACTCCACCTGGACGTCCAGCTTGCGCACGACCTCGGCGAGCAGCTCGCGGTTGGAGCCCTTGCCGAACGCGGCGTCGAGGTCGACCAGATGGATCCACTCCGCCCCGTCACGCTGCCAGGCGAGCGCCGCCTCCAGCGGACTGCCATAGGAGGTTTCGGTGCCGGCCTCGCCCTGGACGAGTCGGACGGCCTGGCCATCGGCCACATCAACGGCGGGAAGGAGCGTGAAAGTCACGCGCACACTCTAAGCGAGGGTGCCGAGCCAGTTGCGCAGCAGGTGCGCCCCGGCGTCGCCGGACTTCTCCGGGTGGAACTGCGTCGCCCACAGCGGCCCGTTCTCGACGGCGGCGACGAAGTCCTGGCCGTGGTTCGCCCAGGTCACCTTGGGTTGCCTGCCGGCGAGCCCGGAGTCGAGTTCCCAGGTCCGCGCGGCGTAGGAGTGCACGAAATAGAACCGGGTGTCCGCGTCGAGACCCGCGAACAGCTGCGAGTCCTCCGGCGCGCGGACGGTGTTCCAGCCCATGTGGGGCAGGACGTCGGCCTCCAGCCTGTCGACCGTGCCGGGCCACTCACCGGCGCCCGCGGCCTCCTCGCCGTGCTCGACCCCGCGTTCGAACAGGATCTGCATGCCGACGCAGATGCCCAGCACCGGACGGCCGCCGGCGAGGCGCTTGCCGATGATCTTCTCCCCCGAGACCGAGAGCAGGCCCTCCATGCAGGCCGAGAAGGCACCGACCCCGGGAACGACCAGGCCATCGGCTTCGAGCGCGGCATGGGGGTCGGCCGTGACCTCGACATCGGCGCCGGCGCGCTCGACGGCGCGTTCGGCGGACCGGAGATTGCCGGACCCGTAGTCCAGGATCACCACACGAGGATTAGCCACGTGCCCCAGGTTAGCGGACCGGGTTTTCTCCGGATCCCTTGTTTCAACCGCCACTCGTTCGGGTAGTAACCACCCCGAGTGAGAGGCCGGCGCAGGACCGCCTGCACTTCTGGAGGAACGATGCGGGACGCCGACGACCTGACCTGCCTTCTCGACGCCTGGCGCGAGGACATCGAAAGTGTCCCCTTCCCCACCTTCGCGGAGCTGCTGATTCCCGCGCAGAAACAGCGCATCGCCCCCGGCCTGACCGCGACGGCATCGGTTCAGGTGACGAAGACCACCGGATGGTGCGATCGCTGACACCCGACTCCGGTCGTGTGTGTGGTTTTCTTCATGGAGCCACCTACCAGCGAGCCGACCAGGAGTGACGCATGAGCAGCAGCCCGGATCCGCGCGACTTCCTCGATCTCGACGCCGAACTCTCCGCCGAGGACCGCGCCATCCGTGACGCCGTGCGCTCGTACGCGCACGACCAGCTCCTGCCGAAGATCGCCGATTGGTACGAAACGGGCGCGCTGCCCGCCGCCGAACTCGCCAAGGGGTTCGGCGACCTCGGCCTGCTCGGCATGCACCTGGAGGGCTACGGCTGCGCCGGGACCAGCGCCGTCGCCTACGGCATCGCCTGCCGCGAACTGGAGGCCGTCGACTCCGGGCTGCGCAGCTTCGTCTCGGTGCAGGGCTCGCTGGCGATGTACGCGATCCACAAATGGGGTACCGACGAGCACAAGCAGGAGTGGCTGCCGCGGATGGCCGCCGGTGAGGCGCTCGGCTGCTTCGGCCTGACCGAACCGGACGCCGGCAGCGACCCGGGCAGCATGCGGACCCGCGCGGTACGCGACGGCTCGGACTGGGTGCTGAGCGGCACGAAGATGTGGATCACCAACGGCACCGTCGCCGACGTCGCGGTCGTCTGGGCGCAGACCGACGAAGGCGTGCGCGGCTTCGTCGTCCCCACGGACACGCCGGGCTTCACCGCGAACGAGGTCAAGCACAAGCTGTCGCTGCGGGCCTCGCTGACCGCGGAACTCGTGCTCGACGGCGTCCGCCTGCCGGAATCGGCGGCGTTCCCGGAGGTCCGCGGTCTGCGCGGACCGCTGTCGTGCCTGAACGAAGCGCGCTACGGAATCCTGTTCGGCGTCGTCGGCGCCGCGCGTTCCTGCTACGAATCCGCGCTGGAGTACACGCTGAGCCGCGAGCAGTTCGGCAAACCGCTGGCCGGGTTCCAGCTCACCCAGCGCAAGCTCGCGGACCTCGTCGTCGAGGTCAACCGGGCCGGGCTGGTCGCGCTGCGGATCGGGCGGCTCAAGGACGCGGGCACGGTGCACCACAACCACGTCAGCTTCGGCAAGCTCGCCAATGTCCGCTCGGCGCTGGAGGTCGCGAGGACGGCGCGCGCCATGCTCGGCGCCAACGGGATCTCGCTGGAGTACCCGGTGATGCGGCATATGTCGAACCTCGAAACCGTGCTGACCTACGAGGGCACCGAGGAGATGCACGCGCTCTCGCTGGGCCAGTCGGTCACCGGGCTCGCCGCCTTCCGCTGACTCGGTCCGAAACTGTCGGTGCGGGGCTCTAGGGTCCGCCGCATGACCGATTCCGCCGAGTTCCAGTCCGTCGTCGAGCTGCGCCGGTACACCCTGCACCCCGGCCGCCGGGACGAGCTGATCGAGCTTTTCGAGCGCGAGTTCGTGGAAACGCAGGAAACCTGCGGCATGCGCCTGTTCGGTCAGTTCCGCGAGGCGGGCGAACCGGACAAGTTCGTGTGGCTGCGCGGTTTCCGGGACATGGAGACCAGGCGGGCCGCGCTGGAGTCGTTCTACTTCGGGCCGGTGTGGCGCGAGCACGGTCCGGCGGCGAACGAGACGATGATCGACGCTTCCGACGTCCTGCTGTTGCGGCCGTCCGGGCCGGGATTCCCCGCTCCGGACGGCGCACCGGATTCCCGGGTGGTGGTGACGATCTGCCATCCCACCGGGCCGGTGAAGGAATTCTCGGAGTATTTCGCGGACACCGTGGCTCCGGCGCTCCGGGAAGCCGGTGTGGTCACCTTCGGCCACTTCGAGACCGAGCCCGCCGAGAACACCTTCCCTCGCCTTCCCGTACGAGAGAACGAGACGGTGTTCGTCTGGTTCGCCAAGGCAGGCGAAGAACACCGGGAAATTCTCGGCCGGACAGGCGCCGGGCTCGCCGACCGGCTCGAACGCCCTTGGCGGCGGCTGGAGCTCACGCCGACCCCGCGGTCACGCCTGCGCTGAAAGGAGTTCCGCGAGCCCATCCGGATAGAGAATCGCCTTGCCGTTCGCCACGTCGGCCATCGGCAGCCAGTGCACGCGTGCGCCCTCGTCGAGGACGACGCCCACCTCGTCGCGCTCGTAGAACGCCTTGTCGGCCAGTTCGGCGGCGAACAGGAACACGATTTCGTGCCCCGCTCTGCCTTCGTAGGTGAACACGTTCTCCAGTACCGCGATCTGCTCGACCGAGGTCAGTTCCGCCGCGAGTTCCTCCCGCAGCTCGCGGCGGACCGCTTCCGCCGCGGTCTCCCCGAACTCGATCCCGCCCCCGAGCGGGCGATGGTAGGTCTCGCCCTTGGCCCCGTCCCGGCCTTCGAACACCAGGAGATCGTCACCACGGCGGACGACCGCGAGCGCGAGCGGGCGGATGGTGGGCATTCCCCGAAACTAGCGGAGGAATTCCTTGACCGACAGGGCGACGGATCCCGCGTCGAGACCGTGCGCGAGGTCGTGGTCGGCCATTTCGCCGTAGATCCGCACTTCGGCCGCGCGCCGGACGCCGAGCGAGAGCAGCCGGTGCGGCGTCTCGGCCAGCGCGTCGGACACGGTGTGCGCCGACGTTCCCGCGAGGTAGGGCTCGATCAGCACGACGTCGGCCGTACCGGTGGTCTCGACGGCCGAACGCAGCCCGGCGGCGTCGAACGGCCTGACCGTCGACGTGTACAGCACGGTCACGTCGAGATCGGCGGTCGCTTCCAGCGCGCGGTCGAGCATCGGCCCGACGGCCACCACGACACCTCGGCCGCCTTCGCGCAGCGTCTGCAGGCCGGCGCCCAGATGCGGGTTAGCGTTTTCCTGCGCGGAGAGCCGGAGGTAGACGCGCCCGTTGCCCGGAATGGACTCCAGCAGCAAGCGCCGCGCTTCCTCGGGGTGGCCCGGCACGTGCACGGTCCACCCCGGCAGGGTGTCGATGAGGGCGACATCCCCGGGTGCCTGATGTGTCCGCCCGGCGGTCGGCATGTCGTAGGACGCGCCCGAGGACACCAGCACGGCGCCGACGTCCTGGTGGCCGAGGTCCAGTTTGACCTGTTCGAACGCCCGCTCCACGAGGAACGACGAGAAGGTGTGCACGATCGGTCGCATCCCGGCCAGCGCGAGACCGCCGGCGGTGCTCATCATCAGCTGTTCGCGGATACCGACGTTGAGCACGCGGTCCGGATGTTTTCGCGCGGCGAAGGCGAGTTGCGCGGCGGAGATGTCGGCCAGTACGACGGCGACGTTCGAATCTGTGTCGAGCACCTCGGCGGCGGCGTCGAGGAACGTCTCACGCATGTTCACGGTTTCAGCCCTTTCGCTCGACGGTCGCGACCACGGCGAGCGGCCGGTCCGGATGGGGGGTGGTGAAGGCTTCATAGAGCGCTTCGTGATCCCGGCCGTCGACGGTGCGGACCGCCCAGCCCTCGACCTCGAACCGCCGTCCGATTCCGCCCGGCCAGCCGTGGGTGGCCGAGGAGTTGTCGATGACGACGGTGGTCAGCTGCGGCATGCCGATCCGGCCCGCCACCGCGATGGCCTCGGAGTTGGAACCTTCGTCGAGTTCCGCGTCGCCGATGAGCGTGACGACCTTGGCCTCGCGGAATCCCTTGGCGCGCAAGCCGAACACGGTGCCGATGGCCAGCGGGAGACCGTGGCCGAGCGAGCCGCTGGAGATCTCGGCGCCCGGCAGCCGCGCGCGGTCGGGATGGTGCCCGAGCCGGGATTCCGCCGACGTCCAATCGGCGAGTTCGTCCTCCTCGATGAAGCCCTTCTTCGCCAGCACCGCGTAGTAGGCCATCGGGCCGTGGCCCTTGGACAGCAGGAAGCGGTCACGGCCCGGCTCACGGAAGTTCTCCGGCGTGATGTCGAGCACGCGATCGTAGAGCACCCACAGGACGTCCACAGTGGACTCGGCGGCGGCCTGGTGTTTTTCGTCCCCGGTCATCAGCGAGATCAGCCTCGGCAGGTCCTCGTAGCCGGTTTTCGTGTCGGTGGTCATGGCATCGAGCGTGCAACCTCGACTTAAGTCGAAGTCAAGGCTAGCCTGGCGACGTGACGAGACTGGCTGAACACCTGAGCATCGGGCAGGTCGCCGACCGCAGCGGCGTGCCCCACACCGCTTTGCGCTTCTACGAGGACAAAGGGCTGATCAGCTCGGAGCGCTCGGCGGGCAACCAGCGGCGGTATCCGCGTTCGGTGCTGCGCCGGATCGCCTTCATCCGGGCCGCGCAACGGGTCGGGCTCAGCCTCGACGACATCAGCTCGGCACTGGACACCTTACCCAAGGACCACGCCCCCACGAAGGCGGACTGGGCACGGCTTTCCCGCGGCTGGCAGGACGAATTGGACGCGCGGATCGACGCACTGCAACGACTGCGGGACAGGCTGACCGGCTGCGTCGGCTGCGGTTGCCTGTCCCTGCGCAGCTGCGGGCTGTACAACGCCGACGACCAGATGTCCCGGTTCGGCCCCGGCGCGGGCAAACTGCGCCCGGCTTCCGAGGGCGGCATCTGAATTGCCGTTGCCACGCCGGTGCCGGATATGCGTCACTGGACGCGTAATGGACAAGAAACACCTCATCCGAGCCTCGAAACGGCTCTCCCGGCACCTGCGGCACGCACCCGGTGACATCGGCATCACCCTCACCTCCGACGGCTGGGTCGAAGTCGAGACCCTCTTGGCCGCCTTGGCCCGGCACGGAACGCGGCTCAGCCGTGCCCAGCTCGACGAAGTGGTGGAGGGCAACGACAAACGACGCTTCGCCTCCGACGAAAGCGGGCTGCGGATCCGCGTCGGCCAAGGGCACAGCGTCGACGTCGACCTCGAACTGCCCGCCGCCACCCCACCCGATGTCCTCTATCACGGGACGGTGTCGCGGTTCCTCGACGCGATCCTGCGTGAAGGCCTCCGGCCGATGAAGCGGCACGCCGTGCACCTTTCGGCGACCACGGAGACCGCGCGGGCCGTCGGAGCCCGGCGCGGGGTCCCGGTCCTGCTCACCGCCGCGGTCCCGCCGGAGTTCCTCCGCCGTCTCCCGTGAGTACGCCGTTGGCGCGCAGGAGCCCCAACATGCCCACGGTGAACATCCCGTTCCACTCCAGCGTGGCCGCGGGCGAATAGCTGGCGTAGTCCACCCGCCAACCGCCGTCTTCGCGCTGCCCGCCCGCGATCCGCCGGAGATCGGCCTCGACGACCTCGGGATCGAAGAGCTTCCGGGCCGGGCCACCGGGTTCGGGGGCGAAGTCGAGCGGGCGCATGGCTTCACCCTCGATCCCGCCGCCGACCGCGACCACGCCGTCGTCCGGGACGAACCGGCCGAGTTTCTCGACCAGGCGGGTGTCGCCGAGCGCGTCCACCAGTTTCATCGCGAAAGCGAGGACGAGCGCGTGCGGTGCCTCGTCGATCTTCTCGATCTCGTCGAGGCAATAGCGGGTGGCCTTCGTCAGCCAGGGATGGGCAGCGACCGCGGGGTCGTGCGCGGCGACCCGGTGCGCGGCGACCGCGACGATCGCGGTGATCTGAAGCGAAGAGACCGACGCATCCGCGCCCGCCCAGAACGGCGCGCTGCCGAACGGATCCGGCATCGGCAGGGCGAAGGGGACGCCGCCGTCCGGCAGAGAGACCGAGTCGAGCCAGTCGCAGAGTTCGGCCGCCCGCGGGCTGGTCACCGGGCCGATGTCGGCGAAGACCTCGAAGGCGTGCAGTGCTCCCCCGGGCTGACTGGTGACCGAACGGCAGTCCGGTTCGAGGCCGTGCCCGTAGCCGCCGTCGGGATTGCGGTAACCCTCCAGTGCGGCGAGGGCGGCCGCCGGGTCGCCGTCGCGGAAGAGGACCTCGAACCGCCGCCGGTCGAGCAACCTGGCCTGGGTGGCCATGAAGGTGGCGGCCCCGTTCAAATCGATGCGCATACCGCCAGGGTCGCGCGCATCGCGGCGCCTGTCTTGAACACATCGGTCAGGTGCGGCGGCGGGGGCGGTTGTAGAGCTTGCGGCCGACGCTGAGGAGCGTTTCGCGCAGCGTCTCGTCGTCGAGCGAGGCGACCTCGGGCGAGCCGCCGGCGAGGGCGATCCCGGCCAGGAGCACCTGCGCGGTGACCATCCCCAGCACGTCCGGCTCCGGTCCGGCGAGAATCTCCAGCAGCCGGTTCTTGAAGCTTTCCGAGCGGTGGACGGATTTTTCGACCGCCCGCGCGATGCCGGGGTCGCTGGAGAACAGGGCGACCAGTGCCCGATGCCGCACCACGAGGTCGACGAAGCCGTCCAGCAGATGGTCGATCTGCGCGCCGCGGCTGCGCTGGGCGCGGGCGTCGTCGACGATGCCCTCCAGCTCGCGCAGCACCGGCTCGGCGACGGATTCGGTGATTTCCGCCTTCGTCTTGAAGTGGTAATAGACGGCCGCCTTGGTGACCCCCAGCGCGTCCGCGATCATCTGCAGCGAGGTGCCTTCCACGCCGTGTTCGCTGAACAGCCGCAACGCCGTGCTCAGCAGTCGCGTGCGGGTGTCCTCCGCCCGGACGACGTCCATGATCCCTCCTCGTTCAGCCGTCGGAGGTTACGTCAAGCCCAGCCGTCCGGCCAAACCAGTACTAGCCGTGCGGCTAGTCACATACTTGCCGATCGGCTTGTTGCGCCCTAGCCGATCGGCTAGCTTGAAGTGAACCTGATCGAGTGAACGGGAGACTCTTGTGGCCAGCTTCCTGTACCGCCTCGGCCGGTTCTCGTTCCGGCGCCGGGTACTGGTGACGGCGGTCTGGGCCGCCGTCCTGGTCGCCCTCGGCGCGGGCGCGCTGACCCTGTCCGGCCAGCTTTCGAACTCGGTGACCATCCCCGGGACCGAATCCCAGCGGGCGATCGACCAGCTCGCGGACCGCTTCCCCGAGGCGGCGGCCGGTGGCGCGACCGCGCGCGTGGTCATCTCGACGCCCGGCGACATCACCGACGCCGGCGGACAGGCGACGATCGCGGGCTTGGTCACCGGCCTCCAAAACGCGCCGAAGGTCGCCGGAGTGGTCAACCCCCTGCAGGCCCAGGCCGTTTCGCCGGACAAGCACGTCGCATTGGCCCAGGTCAGCTACCGCGTGCCCGGCTTCGAACTCACCGACGCCGACCGCGAGGGCCTGATGGCCGCCGCGGGCCCCGCCAAGGCCGCCGGGTACACCGTGGAATTCGGCGGTGACGCCGTCCAGGCGATGCCCGCCACGAACGCCACCGAAGGCATCGGTGTCGCCGTCGCCGCCGTCGTCCTGATCATCACCTTCGGTTCGCTGCTCGCGGCCGGGATCCCGCTGCTGACCGCGCTCATCGGCGTCGGCATCGGCATGGCGGGCATCACGACGGCGTCCGGCTTCCTCGAGCTGAACACGAACACGCCCGTCCTGGCGCTGATGATCGGCCTCGCCGTCGGCATCGACTACGCGCTCTTCATCGTTTCCCGCTACCGGCACGAACTCGAGGTCGGCCGCGACCCGGAAGAAGCGGCGGGACGTGCCACCGGCACGGCGGGCTCCGCCGTCGTGTTCGCCGGGCTGACCGTGATCATCGCGCTCGCCGGACTCACCGTCGTCGGCATCCCGTTCCTCGGCGAGATGGGCGTCGCCGCGGCGATCACCGTCGCCATCGCCGTCGTCATCGCGCTCACCCTGCTTCCCGCCATCTTCGGGTTCGCGGGCGGCAAGCTGCGGGGCGGCAAGATCCGCCTGCGCCGCAAGGAAGGCGCGACGACACATGGCGAGCGCTGGGCGCGGTTCGTGGCCCGCCACCGGATCCCGGTGCTGATCGCCGCGATCGCCGGACTCGCGGTCGTCGCCGTCCCGGCCGCGAGCATGCAGCTCGGCCTGCCGAACGACAGCACCGCCGCGCCGGACACCACCCAGCGCAAGGCCTACGACACCGTCGCCCGCAGCTTCGGCGAAGGCGCCAACGGGCCGTTGGTGATCGTCGTCGACCTCGCGGGCAGCAAGGACCGGCAAGCCGCGCTTCAACAGGCCGCCGCCGGGATCGGCGGACTGCCGGAGCGTCCGATCCTCACACCGCCGAAGACCAACCGGGACGGCGACCTCGCGCTGCTGACCGTCATCCCGAAGAGTGGCCCGAGCAGTACCGCGACCGAAGACCTCGTCAGCGACATCCGCGGCCTGAACGCGGGGCTGGGCACGGCCACCGGCGCCTCGCTGGCGGTGACCGGGCAGACCGCGGCCAACATCGACGTCTCCGAGAAGCTCGCGGACGCGATGCTGCCGTACCTCGCGCTGATCGTCGGGCTCGCGTTCCTGTTGCTGATGCTGGTGTTCCGGTCGGTCGTGGTCCCGCTGAAGGCGACACTGGGCTTCCTCGGCTCCGTGGTCGCGACGTTCGGTGCCGTGGTCGCGGTGTTCCAGTGGGGCTGGCTCACCGACCTGCTCGGGGTGAAGACGACCGGGCCGATCATGAGCATGCTGCCGATCCTGCTGATCGGCGTGCTGTTCGGGCTCGCGATGGACTACCAGGTGTTCCTGGTGACACGGATGCGTGAGGAGTACGTCCACGGCGCCGACCCGCAGCAGGCGATGGTCACCGGCTTCCGGCACGGGTCCCGCGTCGTGGTCGCCGCCGCGCTGATCATGATCAGCGTGTTCGCCGGCTTCGTCCTCGCCGAGTCCTCGCTGATCCAGTCGATCGGATTCGCGCTGGCCTTCGGCGTGCTGGTGGACGCGTTCGTGATCCGGATGACCATCGTGCCGGCACTGATGTCGCTGCTCGGCCGCGGTGCCTGGTGGCTGCCGAAGTGGCTCGACCGGGTGCTGCCCGACGTCGACGTCGAAGGCGAGAAGCTCACGAAGCAGCTCGACAGCCGTGACGAGCGCGAGCTGGTACGGAGCTGACGGACGGGAGCCTTTCCCCGCTGCCCCATGGGGAAAGGCTCCCGTGCTTCACAGATCCGCTTCGGTACGGCCGAGAACCAGCCGGTCGAACAGCGCGCCCCCGCCGTTGGACCGGAGGCCCACCGCTTGGATCACCGGCGGTTTGCCCGGACTCGTGTCTTAGGCCAGCCAGGCGATGGCGCCGCCGATCGCCAGGAGCGCGCCGATGCCCAGGATGACGGCCAGGAACTTGACGCTCTTCCAGGTCGCGTAGACGCCGCCGATCAGGAAGCCGCCGAGCGCGAACAACAGCACGGCGATGGTCGAGTTACTCACGCCGGTCACCCTGCCACACGGCCGCGCCCGCCCGGCCCCCGGGTACCGCCGCGTTTCGTCCTCTGAACGCGGTAGTTGCACACGCAAGAACCGCACTTAGAGGACGAAACGCGTGGGTCAGAGGACGCCCTTCGTGGACGGGATGCCGCCCGCGCGCGGGTCCGGCTCGGTGGCGGCACGCAGAGCGCGCGCCACGGCCTTGTACTCGGCTTCGGCGATGTGGTGCGGGTCGCGGCCGTGCAGGACACGCACGTGCAACGCGATCTGCGCGTGAAACGACAGCGAGTCGAACACGTGCCGCGTCAGCACGAACGGGTAGTTCCCGCCGATGGTGAAGCCGTTGAACTGCTCCGGCTCGCCGAGGTGCACGCAGTACGGGCGCCCGGAGACGTCGATCGCGGCGTGCGCGAGGGTTTCGTCCATCGGGATCCAGGCGTCGCCGAACCGGCGGATGCCGCTCTTGTCACCCAGTGCCTGCCGCAGCGCCTGGCCGAGCACGATCGCGGTGTCCTCGACGGTGTGGTGCGCGTCGATGTGCACGTCACCGGTCGCCTGCACCTTCAGGTCGAGCGAGCCGTGCACCCCGAACGCGGTGAGCATGTGGTCGTAGAACGGGACACCGGTGTCGATCTCCACCTGGCCCGTGCCGTCCAGGTCGAGCTGGACCGAAATGGACGATTCCTTGGTGGTGCGGTCCACCTTGCCGACGCGACTCATCGCGGCACCTCCTTGCTGGCCTCGAGAAAGGCGTCGTTCTCTTCCGGCGTACCGATGGTCACCCGCAGATGTCCTTCGATGCCGACGTCCCTGATCAGCACACCGTTGTCCAAATAGGACTTCCAGGTCGCGGGCGCGTCCGCGAAGCGTCCGAAGAGGACGAAGTTCGCGTCGCTCGGGACCGGCGTGAACCCCAAGCCCAGCAACGATTCCACCACGCGGTCGCGTTCGGCCGCGAGTTTGGCGACCGAGGCGAGGGTGGCGTCCGCGTGCCGCAGGGCCGCGCGTGCCGCGGCCTGCGTGAGCTTCGAGAGGTGGTACGGCAAGCGCACCAGCTGCAAAGCGTCGACGATCGCCGGCGCCGCCGCGAGATAACCGAGCCGTCCGCCCGCGAAGGCGAACGCCTTGCTCATCGTGCGCGACACGATCAGCTTCGCGGGATACTCCTCGAGCAGCTCGATGGCACTCGGCTGCGACGAGAACTCCGCGTACGCCTCGTCGACCACGACGATCCCCGGTGCGGCTTCGAGCAGGCCGCGCAGCTCGCCGAACGGGATCGACCCGCCCGTCGGGTTGTTCGGGCTGGTCACGAAGACGATGTCCGGACGGCGTTCGCGCACCAGCGCGGCCGCCTTCTCGGTGTCGAGGGTGAAATCGTCGCGGCGCGGCACCGGCAGCCAGTCGGTGCGGGTGCCGGCCGAGATGATCGGGTGCATCGAGTACGACGGCTCGAAACCCAGCGCCGACCGTCCGGGGCCGCCGAACGCCTGCAGGATCTGCTGCAGGATCTCGTTGGACCCGTTGGCGGCCCACACATTCGACTCCGAAAGCAGCACGCGGGTGGAGACCGCGAGGTAGTCCGCGAGGTCCTGCCGGAGCGCGACGGCGTCGCGATCGGGGTAGCGGTGCAGTGAAGCGGCCTCGGCGCGGACGGCCTCGGCGACGTCCGCCACCAGCGCGTCCGGCGGCGGGTACGGGTTTTCGTTGGTGTTGAGCCGGATCGGCACGTCCAGCTGCGGCGCGCCGTACGGGGTCTTGCCCCGCAGGTCCTCGCGCAACGGGAGCGAGTCGAGCGTGATCTCCTCGCCGATGGTCATGCCCGCTCTCCCTCGAATCGCGCCGTGATGGCCTCGCCGTGCGCGGGCAGGTCCTCGGCGTTCGCCAGCGCGACGACGCGGCCCGCGATCTCACGCAGCGCGTCCTGGCTGTAGTCGACGACGTGCACACCCTTGAGGAAGCTCTGCACCGAAAGCCCGGACGAGTGCCGCGCGAACCCGCCGGTGGGCAGGACGTGATTCGACCCGGCGCAGTAGTCGCCGAGCGAGACCGGCGCGTAGGCCCCGACGAAGATCGCGCCCGCGTTGCGCACGCGAGCGGCGACCTCCCGCGCGTTCGCGGTCTGGATCTCCAGGTGCTCGGCCGCGTAGGCGTCCACGACGCGGATACCGTCGTCCACCCCCGCCACCAGGATGATGCCGGACTGCTTGCCGCTCAACGCCTCCGTCACCCGCTCGGCGTGCTTGGTCGCGGCGACACGCCCGGCCAGTTCCTTGTCGACCGCGTCCGCGAGTTCCTCGGACGTGGTGACCAGCACGCTCGCGGCGAGCGGATCGTGCTCGGCCTGGCTGATCAGGTCGGCGGCGACGTGCACCGGATGGGCGGTCTCGTCGGCGAGGATCGCGATCTCGGTCGGCCCCGCCTCGGAGTCGATGCCGATGATCCCGCGCAGCAGCCGCTTGGCCGCGGTGAGGTAGATGTTGCCGGGACCGGTGACGATGTCGACCGGCTCCAGCGTCGTGCCGTCGGTGTCGGTACCGCCGTAGGCCAGCAGCGCGACGGCCTGCGCCCCGCCGACGGCCCACACCTCGTCGACACCCAGCAGCTCCGCGGCCGCGAGGATCGTCGGGTGCGGCAGCCCGCCGAACGCGGCCTGCGGCGGCGAGCACAGCACCAGCGTGCCGACACCGGCGATCTGCGCCGGGACGACGTTCATCACCACGGTCGAGGGGTACACCGCGAGCCCGCCCGGCGCGTACAGCCCGACGCGCTCGACCGGGATCCAGCGCTCGGTGACGGTGCCGCCGTCGACGACGTCGGTCGTGACGTCCTGACGGCGCTGATCGCCGTGGACCTTCCTGGCGCGGACGATGGACTCCTCCAGCGCCTCACGGACGACCGGATCCAGGTTCTCCAGCGCGCGGGTGAGTTCCGCGGAGGCGACGCGCACACCGCCGGGGCGGACCTTGTCGAACTTCTCCGTGTATTCGAGCACCGCGTCGACGCCGCGGTCGCGGACGGCCTCGACCACCGGCCGTACGTGATGCAGCGCCGCGTCCACGTCGTACTCGGCACGCGGGAGCGTGCTCCTGAGTTCGGCCACAGACGGGAGGTGTCCACGCAGGTCGGTACGGTTCAGCATGGCTCAAGGGTACGAGGTGGCCGGATCGCCCCGAGCAGGCACACTGGGGTGGTGACCAGTGATCCCACGATGAGGGAGACCGCCGTGCCGCGGATCGCGTTGTGCCAGCTCACCGCGACCGAGAGTCCAGAAACGAACCTGAAGCTGATTCGCGAAGGCGTGGCGGCCGCGGCGGCCGACGGCGCGCGGATCGTGGTCTTCCCCGAAGCGACGATGGCGCGCTTCGGGGTCCCGTTGAAACCATTGGCCGAGCCGCTGGACGGACCGTGGGCGTCCACTGTGGCGTCCATCGCCGAAGAGCACGGTGTGGTGATCGCGGCGGGCATGTTCACGCCGTCGCCCGATGGTCGCGTGAGCAACACGCTGCTCGTCACCGGCGGCGGACATCACTTCGGCTACGACAAGATCCACCTGTACGACGCGTTCGGATTCGCCGAATCCGACACGGTCGCGCCGGGGACGGCGCCGGTCACGTTCGAGATCGACGGGGTCACGTTCGGCGTCGCGACCTGCTACGACATCCGCTTCCCCGAACTGTTCCGGAAGCTGGCCGACGACGGGGCCGACATCGTCCTCGTGCCGACGTCCTGGGGCGCGGGCGAGGGCAAACGCGAGCAGTGGGAGGTGCTCGTGCGCGCCCGCGCGCTCGACTCCGGCTGCTGGGTCCTCGGCTGCGGGCAGGCGGATCCGGCCGCGAGCGGGACTCAGGTGAACCCGAAGGCGCCGACCGGGATCGGCTACTCGACGGTGTCCGACGGTTTCGGGCGCGTCCACGCGCGACTGGGGGCCGGACCGGAAACGGTGGTCCTCGACATCGATCCGGCGGTCAGCGGGAAGGCGCGGGCGGCGACGGGGGCGCTGGCGAACCGTCGCCTTTAGCGTCGACTGATCGCTCGAAGAAGGATTCGAGCACCACGATCGTCTGTGTGCCGGTGACGCCTTCGATGGCGTACAGGCGGCGCAGTGACGCCTGCAGTTCCTCGGTGGTCGGCGTGCGCACCTTCACCAGCAGCGAGGCCGGCCCCGCGATGACGTGCGCCTCCACCACCTCCGGCAACGCCTCCAGTGCGGCCTTGGTCGGCGAATCGCCCATCCACGAGTTGGCCTCGACCAGCACGAACGCCATCACCCCTCGGCCGACCGCGGCCGGGTCGACGTCGACGGTCGTGCGCCGGATGACGCCCTGCTCCCGCAGTTTGCGGACTCGTTCGTGCGCGGCGCCCGCCGACAATCCGACCGTTTTCCCGAGCGCGGCGTACGCCTGAGTCGCGTCCTGCTGCAGCTCGGTGAGCAACATGCGATCTACGTCATCCATAGGTTGACCATATCAAGTTCGGCGGCTCATGATGATTGCAATATCTTATTCAGTCAACTGGGGGTTTACATGGACATGGTCAAGGCGCGCTTCGAGGTCCTCGACGAACGATTCGCCCGCGTCAACGGGGACGAGTGGATGCAGCGCCTGCACACGGGCTGCCGGTGGACCGAGGGGCCCGCCTACTTCCCCGCCGGCCGGTACCTGGTCTTCAGCGACATCCCGAACGACCGTGTGCTGCGCTGGGACGAGACGACGGGCGCGGTCGGCGTGTTCCGTGAACCGGCCGGATTCCACAACGGGCACACGGTCGACCGGCAGGGCAGGCTCGTCAGCTGCGAACAGGGCAACCGCCGGGTGACACGCACCGAACACGACGGCACCACCACCGTGCTCGCGGAGACCTATCAGGGCAAGAAGTTCAACAGCCCCAACGATGTCGTCGTGGCCTCGGACGGCGCGATCTGGTTCACCGACCCCAGTTACGGGATCGACAGCGACTACGAAGGCCATCAGGCCGAAAGCGAGATCGGCGGCTGCCACGTCTACCGTGCCGACCCGGTGGACGGCTCCGTGCGCATCGTCGCGGACGACTTCTCGCGTCCGAACGGGCTCGCGTTCTCGTTGGACGAATCACGGCTCCACATCGTGGACACGCGGCAGAAACCCAGTCACATCAGGGTTTTCGAGGTGAAGGACGGAACACTCTCCGGCGGCGCGATCTTCGCGACCTGCGACGCCGGTGGCTTCGACGGCGTCCGGGTGGACGCCGCCGGCCGGGTGTGGGCCGCCGCGCACGACGGTCTGCACTGCTTCGCACCCGACGGCACGCGGATCGGGAAGCTGCTCGTCCCCGAGGTGTGCTCGAACCTGACCTTCGGCGGGCCGCGACGGAACGACCTGTTCATCACCGCGTCGAGTTCGGTCTACACGCTGCGGGTGAACTTCTCCGGGCCACGCGTTTAGTCCTCTGAACGCGGTGGTCGCGCGGGGCGACTACCGCACTTAGAGGACTGAACGCGAGGATCTAGCGCAGCAGGCCTTCCCGGATCGCCACCCGCACGAACCCGGCCCGCCGCCGTTCCCCGGTCTTGTCCCGGATGCGGTCGAGATAGGACCGCACCGTCCGCACGCTGATGTTCAGGATCTCCGCCACGTCGACGTCCCGTTCACCGGCCGCGACCAGCCGCAGGACCTGCTTCTCCCGTTCGGACAGCACGATCTTCGGACCGGCGTGCCGGTCTTCGCTGTCCTGGATGATCATCCCGGCCAGCGTCGGCGACACGTACGCGTTGTCGTCGGCGATGGTGCGGATGGCGCGCAGAAGCTCATCGCCGTCGACGTCCTTGGAGAGGAAGCCCTTCGCCCCGGCCTGCATGGCGCCCAGCACTTCGGGCTGTTCGGCGTGCGCGGACACCACGAGCACCTTGTGCCCCATCTGCCCCACTTCGAGGACCGCCGCGGCGTCCTGGACGCCGCGCAGCTTCAGGTCGAGCACGACGACGCTGCCCGGAGGCTGTTGCTGGACGGCGAACCGCGCGACCGAGTCGGCGACGGCGCCCAGCGCGATGTCGGGCGCTTCGGTGAGGACACGTGCGACGGCGTCCCGGTACAACGGATGGTCTTCGATCACCCCGACGTTGATCGGTGTGGTGCGTTTCGGCTGCTCGTCTGCGTTCACCGGCGTCCTTCGAATCCGCCCGCGTCGTCGCGGGGCGCGATCGGCCGAGACGGGCCGGGCACCTCCGACGGAGACGCGAGCCCGAGCTGGATGGCCTTGCGGACCAGACCGGCCCGCCTTCTCTCTCCGAGTTTGTCACGGATCCGGTCCAGATAACCGCGCACCGTCCGGACCCCGATACCGAGGATGCGGGCGATGTCGACGTCGCGTTCGCCCGCGGCGACCAGCCGCAGGACCTGCTTCTCCCGCGCGGAGAGCGCGACGTCCGGGGCCGGCACGGGCCGGTCGGCGTTGTCCTTGATGATCATTCCGGCCACCACCGCGGAGACGTAGGCACGGCCCTGCGCGACCGTCCTGATCGCGGTCAGCAGTTCGTCGACGTCGACGTCCTTGGACAGGAATCCCTTGGCACCGGCGGCGATCGCGCCGAGCACCTGTTCGGATTCCGCCTGCGCGGACACCACGAGCACGTGATGCCCCAGTTCGCACACCTGCAGTACGGCGGCCGCCCCGGCGATCCCCGGCAGGCCGAGGTCGAGCAGCACCACACTGCCGGGCGGTTGCGGGTGGGCGTGGAACTTGGCGACCGAATCGACCACCGCGCCGAGTTCGATCCCTTCGGCCTCGGTGAGGACCCGGACCACGGCATGCCGGTACAACGGATGGTCTTCGATCACCGCGACGTCGACCCGGTCGGTCTCCGGCCTGTCTTCAGTCATCTGCACTTTCCCGCTCACCCCGTCCCACCTGCCGAGGACACCGTCCGGCCCGCCCGCGCCGGATCCAGCGCGGGCCCTCGCGGCACCAGTGCCAGTAATCCATTCGGAACCGGTTGCCGTCCGGCTTGGCCGTATCCGAGCGAAGCGAGTGCCTCGGTACTCGCCACCGGGTACTTCGACCCCGTGTCGGTCACGACGTACACCGTGCCGGAACCGGATTCCGTCACCACCGCACCTCCCGACGGAGGTACGAAAACCTCATCGGCGACCAACGCGTCCGTACGCGCCGTCACCGGGATCGCCTTCGCACCTTGCGGCAACGGGACCTGTGCGGAGATAACGATTCGAGAACCCTGCGCGCACAAGGTCACGGACTGTCCGGTAACGGGCGCTTTTCGCGGGATCCGGTCCGGATACTCCGCGGGATCGGCCCCGCCCGCCCTGGCCGTGCCGACCTTCGGCACCGCGGCGACGTCGGCCGCGCGCACCGCGACGGGCGCCGGGACGCCGGTGTAGGCGTCGGCGTTCTGCGGTGTGTTGATCAGCAGGCTCGCCTCGGTCTGGCCGATCGGTTCGAGTCCGTCGGCGTGGACGAGGTAGTACGAAGTCGCGTCGCCCGGCGACGCCATCGCGTCGATCACGCCGAGCACCGAACCGACCTTCGTCGCGGTGTCACCGACCCGGGGACCGCTCCGCCCGGCGTCCTCGACCGCGCGGTAGGCCAGATCGCGTCCGGCGGCGACGGTGCCGATCCACCGGGAGGACACCGCGATCGCCGGATAGGTGTCGAACTGCAGCGCCGCGGCGGCCTCCGGGGTGAGCTTGTAGCGGCGCCCCGCCGTCACGAGATAGCGCTCGCCCTCGGGGACGCGGACCACGACGGCCTGGTCCCTCGGGAGGTCGATTCCGGCGGCGGGCGCGCCGAGGAGCACCGTCGTCGCGGGTTCGGCCGACGCGGGCGCGTCCTGTGTCGTGCGTGAGCAGCTCGTCCACGGCGTGGTCACCAGCGCGGCGGCCGCGGGCAGCGAATCGGGGGCCCCTGGGATGCCGATCTGCGCGCCGCGCGGCGCCTTCGCGAGCTTCTCCGAGGGGACGGTGACGGTGGCATCGCCGTTGCCGCCCGCCATCAGCCGCGCGGAGGCGTAGTTGAGCACCGGATGCAGCGCGCCGTCCTGGCCGAGGATGTACCGCGCGCCGGTTTCCTCCTCGACGATCACCTTGCCGCCCGCCAGCCAGTCCTTACCGCCGGAGGGGTTCAGCAGGCCGATCACGCCGAACACGGCGGTGATCAGGAGGGCGACGCCGAGACCGCACAACGTCCCGATGACCAGTCTGCGGCTCGGGGCGACGGGATGATTGGCGTCCGCCGAGACCAATGCCGAAACCAGTCTCCTGCGGAGGAATTGGTAGGCCTGGATCTGGTCCCGCTGCGTCCACACGCTCCCGTCCCCCGCCGTTCGTACCCGCCCCGATCGAGGGTGTTCACGTTAGGTTCCGACCGCGATCTGCGGTGAGGGTAATTTTTACGCCCTCCCGCGCGCGAGCGGGCACTACCGTCGGGCGCGTGCACGGAGGAGGGGAATTCCTTGTCGGTTGACGCCCCGGCCCGCCCGGCCCCGGAAGAGGCGCCCGCTCGCGGCACCGCGGGCACGGCGCCGCTGCCCTGGCTGCTGCCGATCCGCCCGCTGCAGGCGGCGCTCTGGGAGATCGCCGGGATGGCCGTCCTGCTGGCCTTCACCGTCGACGGGATTCCGCAGCCGGCGCGGATCAGCATCATCGTCGCGGCAGGCATCCTCGTGCTGACGACGTCGGTCCGGTTCGCCGGACGCCACGCCGCCGGGTGGCTGCTCACCTGGGCCGCTTACCGGCTGAAGCGGCGCGACAAGAGCGAAGTCCCCGATCCGCTGCACCGGCTCGCCGGTCCCGTCCGGGTGCGCCAGCACGTCGACCGCGCGGGCAACCGGTTCGGGGTCGCCGAGGTCGGCGACGGCTGGAGCGCCATCGTGCGGCTCACCCCCGGCGCGATGTCACCCGGGCCGGACACGCTGGTCGGCATCCTGCGCGAGACCTACGCGAGCACCGGGATCCCGCTGTCCAGTGCGCAACTGCTGACCTGGACCGTCCCCAATGGACAGTCGGTGCTCCGGGTCCGCTGGCTCGCCGTCCGGTACCGGCCAGCGGACGCGCCGATCGCGGCGCGAGCCCGCGGCGGCGGCGAACTCGGCGCGCTGCGGAGCACCGCATGCGCGGCACTGGCGCTGATGGGTTCGTTGGCGGAGGCCGGATTCGAGAGCACCGTGCTCGAATCCGGTGAGGTGGCGCGGGAACTGCGCGTCGCGCTCGGCAGCGGCCAGGACGCGCCGGTGCACGGCTGGCGATCCTGGGACTGGGGTGGCGCTTCGCAGGTCTGCTACCGGCCGCGGTCGGAGCGGGATCTCGCGCGCACACTGGATCTTCACGTACCCGGTTCGGCGTTCACCGCGACTTCGTACACGCTGCACCGTTCTCCTGGCGGGCGTGAGAAGTCCGAGGTGACCATCCGGGTCGGCGGACGGCCGGGAGCGGAGCCGGTGCGGCCTCATGGGATCGCGGTTGCTCCGCTGCACGGACGGCACGCGGCGGCGGTCCGGCGGACCCTGCCACTGGCCCTGGAGGACTGAGGGGACGGTTCGCGGAGGGCTCCTTTCCTCTCTGAGGGTAGGGAAGGAGCCCTCCACGAACGTAAATCCACCGCATTTCGTCCTCTGAATGCGGTAGTTGTGTGGGGCAAGTACCGCATTCAGAGGACGAAACGCGTGGGAGGCGAGGGGTGGTCAGCCGCGCACGGCCTCGTAGACCCCGGCGATCATGCCCACGAACGGGATCAACGAGAGCAGCACCAGGAACTCGATGATGTCGAGAGTCCTTGCCCAGTAGGGAGAACGGCGTCCCTTCGCGACGCGCGTCGCGTAGGTGAGGCAGACGCCCGCCGCGACGACGACGGCACAGCCCGCGCCGAACACGAACGAGCGCGGTCCGCCGGCGGCGAGCCAGAAACCGGCGGCCGCCAAGGCCGCCGCGCCGAAACCGATGAGCACGACCCGCTGCGAGCGACCGGCGAACGCGCGCGAGCGCAACATCAGCGCCAGTCCCAGCAGCGCGCACAAGCCCGCCTCCCAAGCCCCGCCGGAAGACGACAGCACCACCGAAGCCGAGACCACGACCAGCCCGAGCGCGACGAGCAGGCCGGTCAGCAAGGCCTGCGCGTAAGTCGTGCCGCCGACCATGTCCTCGCCGAGCGAGGGGTTCTCGTCGGCGCGGAACGCGTCCATGTCGTCGGGCACCCGGGGCAGCGGCAGCCTGCCGAGCCGCAGCGCCAGCATCGGCGCCACCGCGGCCAGCGCCGTCGCCACGACGGCGACCACCGCGGCCGCCGAAACCGCGCGGACCTCGGCCAGCAGGGTGATGGCGGTGGTGATCGCGCCGAGCCCGGCGGAAACCGTCACCGCGACGAACCACGGCAGCCGGTCCGCCACCGAAACGGCCGCGATCACGCCGTACACGGTCACGACGGCGAGTCCGGCGGCCAGCGGTCCCGCCGACAGCGAGAACAGCGGATGCGGCGGCAGGACCGACATCCCGGCCAGCAGCGCGGCACCGACCCCGGCGAGCGCACCGGCGGCACCGGCCTCCGCGTCACCGTACGCGCGGCTCAGCGCGCCACCGCCGAGCACGAGGACCAGCGCGAGCAACCCGGTCCCGATCGGCGCCAGCACACTGCCCGACGCGGCCGCCTGCACGAGCAGGCCACCGGCGAGCAGCAGCACCACCGACGCGACGATGCCCGCCTTGCGCGCCACCGCCGGACCCCAGCGGCCGGGGCCCGACTCGGCGACGCTGGCGATCGAGTCGACGACGTCGTCGAACAGCAGCGGGCCCCGCGGGCGTTCCCGCGGGGTCAGGTGCAGCACTTCACCGTCGCGTACCTGCGCCGCGGCGACCGTGAGCCCGAGCGCCAGCGGAGCGCCGCCGAGCCGCGACAGCACCCAGCCCGGATGCTCGGCCGACGCCTGCCCCGAAGCGCCCGCGAGCCGGACGAGCTGCGGGACCAGTTCGGCGAACGTGCTCTGCTGCGGCAGCGCCACGTCGACGCGCGCCCGCGGTGTCACCACCGTGACGCGCCGGGTGGAGCCCGCGATCGCGGCGGTCATGCTTCGATCGACTTGGCGGACTCGATGACCGGGGCGAACTTGGCGCTGCTGGCCTCGGCCAGTTTCTGCAGCCCGTTGTTGACCGCCTCCAGCACGATCTCCGAGAGGTTGCGCGCGTCGTACTGGCGCAGCGCGCGCGGGTCGATGTCGATCGAGGTGAACCGGCCGTCACCGCGCAGCACGACGGTGACCTCGTTCTGCCGCGAGTGCGCCTTGACCTCCATCGCCTCGACCGAACGCTGGATGCGCTGCACCTCTTCGGTCTGCTTGCGGACCTGGTCCAGCAACTCGTCCATGTCCGGCATGGCGTAGGGGTCGGTGGTCACGAGTCTTCTCCTTCATCTGCGGGGAAATCCCGCCGGACGTGGACACTGCCCACGAACCGGCGGAAGTCGTCGCCGAGCCGGCGTGCCGTCTCGGGCGTCGCGGTACAGGCGATCTCGAGGATCAGCCGGTCGGCCGGGGTCGTGCCGGGTACGGTCAGCAGGACCTGGGTCTGCACGAGTTCCTGTCCCTCGCCGGTGCGGACGCGCAGGACCTGCGTCACACCGGGAGCGTCCGGAGCGCCGATCACCTTGCGCCGCAGCACTTCGAGCGCGGCCATGGTCCGGCCGAGGCGTTCGACGGCCTCGTCGGCGATGTCGGTGACCCCCGCGTGGTCGGGCCGCTGCCCGACACTCAACGTGATGTTCGGGGTGAACTCCCCGTCCGGCGCGGAGTGCACGGCCACGAAGACCGCCCCCTCGGCGCCGACCGACGCGGGCTCGACCGGTACCCAGCCTTCGGGGATGTCGAAGCCGAGCGGGAGGGAAACCCGGTCCTGGGCCATCGTTTCACTCATCCCGGTCACCAGGTGCCCACGTAAGACACAGCGTCGTCCCACGCCTCGCCGACGGCGTCCGCCGCCTGGCCCGCGGCGCCGCTCACCGCGTCGACGGCCGCACCGCCGTACTCCCCCACGGTGTCCGCGATCTTCGGCAGGTCGATGTCGATCTTCGCGCCGACCCCGGCGCCGAGGCCGAGTGCGACACCCGCCTTGAAGTTGACCTTGATATGCCCGGCGTCGTAGACGGCTTGACCGTCGAGCTGCGCGCCGAGTCCATATTGGAGGGTGCCGCTCGCACCGACACCGATGCCCGCCACGTCGGCGGCGAGTTCACCTTCGACCTTGCCACCGACGAAAGCGTTGGCGTGCAAGCCGACACCGTGCGCACCCGCCTGGACCGAACCGTTGACCTCACCGCCGACGAACGCGGTCCCCTTGGCGCTGCCCGAAGCGACGCCCCATTCCTTCTTGCCTTCGAGTTCTTCCTTGAACGCCGCCAGTTCGGCGTGCCCGGACGCCTTGACGTCCCAGCCCTGCGAGGAGACCTTGGCGTCCCAACCCGGAGTGAAACCGTCTTGTTCTTGCTTCCATTTGGCGTACGTGATTTCGGTGCTGTGCCACGCCTTGTCACGAAGGCCTTCGGGCTTCGGCCTGCCGAACGGCGTGTCGGCGGCACGCGGGGCACGCGTGCCTTCGAGACCGTCCCAGGTGAGCTTCTTCCAGCCGGAATTGCCGAACCAGGACGGCTGCGACCGCGGCCGTTTGCGCCCGTCGAGGGTTTCGCCGTTGAGCCAGTACAGCGGCCCGCGGCCCCATTTGCCGAGTTCGTGCTCGATCCGGCCGACGCCTTCCGGGGGGAACAGCCGCGCGAGTTCGTCGCTCAGTTCGTCGGCGATCTCCTGCGCCGCCTGCGCCGCGCGTTCGCCGAGCTGCCGGGCGGCGGAGATGAACGCGTCGACCGCGCCCGCGTTCGCCGTCCGCGCCTGGCTGGTGAGCTGGGCGGCGTACTGGTCGAACTGCGCGAGGATCGAGTCCACACAGGACCGTGCGCCCTGCAGTGCCCGCGCGCCCGCACGGAGCCTGCTCGACTGGTCGCTCAGTTTCGCGCCGAGTTCGGCGAGTTCCTGGCTCAGTTTCGCGGCCGAAGTGGCGAACGCGAGGTAGGCGTCGCCCTCCCAGGACGCGTTCAGCGTCTTGGCCGCCTGGCCGATCTCCTCCGCGCGGCCCGAAACCGTGGAGGCCCGCTCGCCGCAACGTTGCGCCGACCCGTTCAGCGCCGAGGGATCACCGGTGACCCGCTGCTGGTACTCGACCACGAGCCGCCGGTAATTCGACAGGATCGAGCCGACGACGCCCGACGCGTCGACCACACCGCTCCCCCACACGGCTACCTGCCCTTCGCCGGTGAATCCGCGCCCGCATCGATGTCGATGTGCTGCTCGAAGTGCTTACCGCCGTAATTCATGTCGATGTCGATATCGATGTCCTGCCCGCCCGGCGCCTGCACGGTGGACTTCCCGGTGCTCAGGTCGGTGGTGATGGTGACCGTGTTCCCGGTGCCCGCGCTCGGCAGCGCTCCGCCGGTGGATCCGGAACCCGCGCCACCACCCGAGGGTCTGTCCACCGGGATCCACGCGTCGGCGCCGCCGGGCCAGTTGCCCTGGGAGCCGTTGCCGCCCAACGCCGGCGGCCGGTACTGGGTGAACGGCGGCGTCTCGCCCGGCGTGGAACCACCTCCGGAAGCACCGCCCGCGCCGCCACCGGTGCCGCCGATCGCGCCCTGCCCCGCACCGCCGGCGACCGAACCCGGTGCCTGCGGGCTGGCGACCGGCGTACCGGAGACGGCCGCGTTGCCCGCGGAAGGATTGCCGGAGTCGTTGTGCCCGAACAGTTTCTGGACCTCGCCGATGATGGCGGCGATCTGGGTGATCTGGTTCGCGAGGTCGACGACACCGAGCGCTTTCAGCAGCGCGCCGATCGCGGTGATGAACGCGCGCAACGAGGCGCTGGTGGCGGTGGAAAGCGCGACGGCGGCGCCGTAGGTCCACGGATTCGACATCAGGCCCGCGACCGTCGGGTTCACCGCCGAGACCACCGCTTTGTAGGCCGTCTGGGCGGTCTTGACGAGCGTCCCGGCGACGCCGAGCAGTTCGGCGCCCTTCTGCACCACCTGGATGATCTTGTTGAGCGAGTTCAGCGAGTCGGTGATCTTCTTCAGCGCCGAGTCGGACGCGCCACCGGACCAGACCTTGCCCAGCTGCTCGGCGGCCTTCGTCACCTCGTTGTACATGGTGAGGAACTCGTTGGCCTTCTTGAGCACCTCGAGCACGTGCTTCGCGATCTGCTCCGGCTGCCCGGTGAGGATCTGCGGCAGGATGGTGATCGGCCCGCCCGAGGACGCCGTGGCGTCCATCGCGCTGGAATTCGGGTAAGTCAGCATGGAACCTCGCTCCTCAGGCCGGAAGTCAGACGGACGCCGGGCGGTACACGCTGACCTTCGCGAGGCCGTTGATGTCCGCTTCGACGATGCCGTGGTTGTAGAGCAGCCCGCCTTCCCCGGCGATGGCGATGATCGGCTTGCTGTCGGAGAACAGGAGCGGTTCGACCACGACGACGTCGCCGCTGTGCACCCCACCGGGGACGTCGCCGAAGTTGCGCGCCGTGCCCGCGTAGACCTCGATGACCCCCACCCGCGCCTGGTTGTCGGCGTCACCGGCGAGCCAGTCGTTGAAGTCCGAGACACCCTGGAACCGCGCGTCGGTGATCGGGTGGTCGCCGAGCTGCCCGAGCCGCGCGTCCCCCAGGTAGCGCAGGACGTTGCCGACGGACGACGGCTCGCCGTTCGCGCCCGCGCTGTCGTTGATGGCCAGCGTCGCCAGTTCGGAAGCGTGCGAATTCCCCCAGATCGACGACCCCGACCCGGCCCCGCCCGCCGGACGGCCGCCGTAACCACCCGCGACCGCCTCGTCGGCGGCCTGGTAGGCGTCGGCGCTGCTCTTGATGAAGCCGTTGATCTGCTGCAGCAGTTGCAGGAGGGTGCGGACGGCGACCACCTGCTGGCTCTGCATGGCCGCGTTGGCCGCCGCCACCGCGCTGCCGAACGTGGCGAACGACGTCGGCTGCAGTACGGTGCGCTCGAGGTCGGCGACGACGTTGATGCCCTGCATGATGATGCCGCCCAGGTTCCCGACCGCCGAGCGCATGGCCTCGGGCTCCGCCCGGTACTCGCCCGTGCCGACCATGGCTCTCCTTCTCTCGTTCCCCCACGTCTGCGCCTGTGCCAGCAGCGTAAGTTCGTCACCAGACGCGAGCGGACGGCAAAAGTACCCACCGCGAGGGCGGCACGAGTGGCCAGAATGATCGGCAGGATTACCCACAAGCGGCCAGAAAGACCCTGATGAGCGCCACTCGCGACCGCCTGCCGGCCCTGGGCGAGCAGCCCGGTGAAATCGTCCTGCAGTCCCCGCCGATGCTGCCGAAAGGCGCCGGCGGCGGAGCCATGCAGCTGCTGATGTTCATGCCGATGATGCTGGGCATGGGTGCCATGTCGTTCGTCTACATCGGACGCGACGGCGGCGTGATGACCTATATCTTCGGCGCGTTGTTCCTCACCGCGATGGCGGGCATGGTCGTGATGTCGCTCGGTCGCGGCGGCGCGGCGAAGAAGGCGCAGATCAACGAGGAACGCCGGGACTACCAGCGGTATCTGACCGGTCTGCGCGGTCAGGTCCGCGACATCGCGGACAACCAGCGCGCGGCCATGACGGCGTTGCAGCCCGATCCGGTCGACCTGTGGGCGTACATCGAAACGGGCAGGCTGTGGGATCGCCGCCGGTCGGACTCGCAGTTCGGGCAGGTGCGCGTCGGGACCGGGCCGCAGCGGCTCGCGACGCCGTTGAAGGCGCCGCAGACCGTGCCGCTCGAAGACCTCGACCCGGTGTGCTCGACGAACCTCAAGCACTTCATCCGCACCTACTCGACGGTCGACGGACTCCCGGTCGCGATCTCGCTGCGGTCGTTCGCGCAGGCCACGCTCTCCGGCCGCCGCCCGGACACGCTCGGGACCGCGCGGGCCCTGCTGACCCAGCTCGCGACCTTCCACTCACCCGGCGACCTGCGGATCGCGCTGTGCGTCAAGGACGACCGGTCGCACGACTGGGAATGGGCGAAGTGGCTGCCGCACGTCGCCTCCACCGCCGCGGACGCCGCCGGTCCGCGACGGCTGGTCGACGCCGACTCCGGCAAGCTCGCCGATCTGCTCGGCCCCGACCTCGGCGACCGGCCCGCGTTCACCCGGCGGCCGGAATCCCGGCTGGACCTGCCGCACCTCGTCGTGATCGTGGACGGCGGGCATACCCTCGGGGACTCCCGGCTCGTCGCCGAGGAGGGCAGGCTCGGTGTCACGGTGGTGGAGATCGGCACGGAGCAGCCGCGTTCGGCGTCGTCCGAACGGCTTCTCAGCCTGCACGTGAGCCCGGAGCAGCTGGGAATGGTCGTCGGTGACGGCACCGAGCAGCGGCTCGGTTTCCTCGGCACACCGGACACTTTGGACCGCGGGGCCGCCGAAGCGCTGGCCAGGATGCTCACCCCGCTGTTCCAGGGGGCGGCGGTGGTCAGCGAGGCACCGATGTCGGCGACGTTCGGGCTGGCCGGGCTGCTCGGGATCGGCGACCCGCGCGACACCGACACCGCGGTCACCTGGGCTCCGCGTTCGGCGCGCGACCGGTTGCGGATCCCGCTCGGCGTCAATCCCGAAGGCAGGCCCGTCGACCTGGACCTCAAGGAGTCGGCGGAAGGCGGGATGGGCCCGCACGGGCTGGTCATCGGCGCGACCGGATCCGGGAAGAGCGAACTGCTGCGGACGCTGGTCACCGCGCTCGCCGTCACGCACTCCTCGGAGAAGCTCAACCTCGCGCTCATCGACTTCAAGGGCGGTGCGACGTTCGCGGGGATGACCGGACTGCCGCACACCTGCGCGGTCATCACCAACCTGTCCGACGATCTCGCGCTGGTCGACCGCATGGCGGACGCGCTGAACGGCGAACTGTTGCGACGTCAGGAGCTTCTGCACGCGGCGGGGAACTACGCGTCGGTGCGGGACTACGAAAAGGCCAGGGAATCCGGCGTCAACCTGCGGCCGCTGCCGTCGTTGCTGGTGATCATCGACGAATTCAGCGAACTGCTGTCCTCGCGGCCGGAGTTCATCGATCTGTTCGTCGCGATCGGGCGGCTGGGGCGGAGCCTCGGGATCCATCTGCTGCTGGCGTCGCAACGACTGGAAGAAGGACGGCTGCGCGGGCTGGATTCCCACCTGTCGTACCGCATCGGCCTGCGGACGTTCTCCGCGTCGGAAAGCCGTGCGGTGCTCGGTGTCGCGGACGCCTACCAGCTTCCGCCCGTGCCGGGTTCGGCGTATTTGAAGTCCGACAACGACACCCTTATCCGACTCAAGGCCGCGTATGTGTCGGGTGAACTGCCCCCGCGCAGCAAGATCGTACGGAAGGACGGTCAGAGCCTGGGGTTGATGCCGTTCACGCTGGCGCCGGTGGAGATCCCGGTGACCGTCGAGGCGGAAGAACCGGTGGAAAAAGGCACCGGCGAGACGATCATCGGCGCGATGCTCTCTCGGCTCGAAGGCAAAGGCCCGGAAGCGCACCAGATCTGGCTTCCGCCGCTGGCCGACCCCCCGACGCTGGACCAGTTGCTGCCGCCGCTCGGCGAGGACCCGGAACGCGGTCTGTGTCCGCTGGGCTGGGGCGGCAACGGCAAGCTGATGATCCCGGTCGCCTTGGTGGACAAGCCGTTCGAACAGCGGCGCGACATGCTGTGGGCCGATTTCTCCGGTGCCGCCGGGCACGCGCTGATCGTCGGGGCCCCGCAGAGCGGCAAGAGCACACTGATGCGGGACATCGCCGCGATGCTCGCGCTCACCCACACGCCGGAAGAGGTCCAGCTGTTCGTGCTGGACATGGGTGGTGGCGCGCTGGCGCCGATCGCCGGGCTGCCGCACGTGTCCGGCTATGCCACGCGGCGCGACGCTCAGCGCTGCCGCCGGGTCGTGGCCGAACTCACGACCTTGCTCGAACAACGTGAGGAGTTCTTCTCCGCCAACGGGATCGAGTCGATCACGGCGTTCCGCCAGCGGCGCTCCGAGTTCCGCGAAAGCACCGAAGGCAGGGAATTCGGCGACGTCTTCCTGTTCGTGGACAACTGGACGACGATCCGGCAGGAATACGAACAGCTGGAGGAGCAGATCACCAGTCTGGCCTCTCGAGGGCTCGGTTTCGGGATCCACGTCGTCGTCTCGATCAACCAGTGGATGGGCATGCGGGCGCCGCTGCGTGACGCCATCGGCACCAAGTTCGAGCTGCGGCTCGGCGAGCCCGCCGACTCGCTGATCGACCGCAAGATCGCGCAGAACGTTCCGGCGGACAAGCCGGGCCGCGGGCTGACGGCGGACAAACTGCACTTCCTCGCGGCGCTCCCGCGAATCGATTCGGATCAGCGACCGGAGACCGTCGGCGCCGGTGGGCTGGACCTGAACCGGCGGATTTCCGCCGCATGGAAGGGACAGCCCGCGCCGTCGGTGCGGCTGCTGCCGCCCGAGATCCCGCTCGACTCGCTGGAGGCGGGGCCGCGCAAACAGGTCACCCTCGGCATCGCGGAATCGAATCTGCGGCCGGTGCACCTCGATTTCGCGACCGAACCGCATTTCGTGGCGTTCGGCGACGTGGAATCCGGCAAGAGCTCGCTCCTGCGCGCCATCGCGCACGGCATCACCGCGAAGTATTCGCCGGAGGAAGCCGCGATCGTGGTCGCCGACTACCGGCGAGGGATGCTCGGCGCGGTGGCGGAATCGCATCTGCTGGGCTACGCGGGTTCCGAAACCGCGTTGACCGGGCTGATCGACCAATGCCAGCAGGCCATGCGGAACCGGCTTCCCGGCGCGGACGTCACGCCGGAGCAGTTGCGGAACCGGTCATGGTGGCGGGGACCGGAACTGTTCGTCCTCGTCGACGACTACGAAATGGTCGCGACCGTGGGCCGGAACCCGCTGCAACCACTGCTGGAATTCCTGCCGCAGGCACGGGACATCGGACTTCACCTGGTCATCGCGCGCGGCAGCGGCGGCGCCGGGCGTTCGCTGTTCGAGCCTGTGCTGCAACGGATCCGCGAACTGGGATCGCCGGGAATCGTGATGTCCGGGTCGCGTGACGAGGGCGCGCTGCTCGGGGACGTCAAGCCGGAGCCGCAGCCCGCCGGGCGCGGGGTGCTGGTCTCACGGCGGCACGGGACGGGGCTGGTCCAGGTGGCTTGGACGAAGCCCGTGGAGGACTGAGTTCAGCGGGCCAGCGCGAGCAGCTCGTCGATCGCCTGCGCGGGTCCGCCGTGGGTGAGGTGCGCGATGGCGAACATCGGTGCGATCACCCGGCTCCAGGCATACAACCGGTCGCCGTCGAGTCCGCAGGCCGTCGCCACCTGATGGCATCGGGCCTCGACACCTTCGTGCCCGGCACCGGCGACCACGTAATCCACGGCGTCGAAGCACGGGTCGCCCACGCACGCCTTCGGGTCGATCGCGATCAGCCCGCGTTCCGGCCCGCCGTCCAGGACGTTGCCGAGGTGCAGATCGCCATGCAGCAACACTCGTTTCGATTGAGTGTCCAGCAAGCTCTCGCAGCGCTGGATCGACCGCTGCCAGTCCGCTTGGCCGATCCTCGCGCCGATAGCCGGTTCGGACAGTCTTCCGCCGATCCGGGCGAAAGCCTCGTCGAACCGGCCACGCAGATCCCACGGCCACTCCTCGGGCGCGGGCACCGCGTGCAGCGCGGTGAGCAACTCGCCCCAGCGCTGCGGCAAGGATTCCCGCGGCAGGTCTTCGGCGATGGTGCCGGGCAGGACCTCCTCCAGCACCATCGCCCCGGCGTCCGCGTCGGCGGCCAGGACGGCGGGCACCCGTCGCGATGGCGCGAAGATCCGCAGCATCGCTTCCTGCCTGGCCACCAGTTCCCGGTCCAGACTGAGCTTGAGGACAGCCGGGGTTCCATCCGGCCATCGACAGCGCAGGACGACGGAAGAAGCACCACTGTCGAACATCTCCCCCAGCACGAAACCCCATCGAGAGGCCAGTTTCGCGCCGAGGCCGGGGACTTCGGCGAGCCAACCCTCGGCATCGGGACCGAAGCGACTCACCAATCTCGCGTTGACTTCTGCCAGGTTCACCTCGTCAGCTTGCCTTCCGCTCGTCCATTCGGGCATCTCGACCCGCGCGACGCCGGCCGATACCCTCGCGGAGTCCTGAGCTTGGATCCGCCCGCTCGCCGAATGGGGAGATCCCGACGTCCCTGAAATGGTTTATAGCGTCACGAAGAGCGTCGTGTCCACGGTCGCGAGAATCGCCTTCCATTCAGGCCTGCTCCCCGATCTTCACCGGCCCGTGGCCGACACGCTCGATCTCCCCGAACTGGCGACCGCACGCGCGAGGACGATCACTTGGCATCACCTGCTGCAGCAGACCGGTCAATGGGACGGCGAACGCTGGGGCGACGCCACTGGGCATGCGGTTCCGCAGTCAGTTGCCGGATGGCTTGAAGTAGGCGGTGGTCGGTGTCGCCGAGTCGACATAACCCCCAGGACGTCGCGGACAGCGTCACCTCGGAACGCTGTCGCCGGTGGTTCCGCCGCCGCGATCGCGCCACCTGTGACGGTTCGCGCGACAGCGAGCAAATGCAGGCAGGGCGACGTTCTACCGGCGGTCGAGATTCCGGAGGGCATCGCCGTCTCGAACTCGACGCGGACTTCGAAGCCCTTTCGCCGAGCGAAACGACTCGGCGTACCCCGGGAATCGCGCAGGAGGGCGAGGCCCGTCGTTGGGTACCGCCTGCGAGTCACCCTGCGAGCATCAGGGCGACCCATCCGCCGACGGCTACGGCGAGCGTGCCGAAGACGAATCCGAGCCACCGCGGGTAGGTGTAGTCGTCGATGACGAGTTCGCGTACCAAGGCGATGAGCAGGCCGACCGCGGCGAACACGATGAGGATCACGTCCGTGTTCACGGTGTTGCGCAGATCCACGACCGTGGCGCCCTTGCGCAGGAACACGATCTTTCCGGTCGCCGTCGAGACCTGCACAACCACCGGAGTGCCCGGCTCGGTGTCGATCGCCTGCCGGCCGTTGCCGAACTCGAAGTCCCCCGCCGCGCCGCGGACGGTGATGAAATAGGTGGAGTGCGGCTCCGGGTCCTGTGACGACATGTAGGTCTCCTGCCGGTGCGCGATGACCGTGCCCTCGATGCTGGAGGTCGGCGCGTCCCGCACGTTCAGGTCGTGCACGGCGTAGGCGAGAATGCCGGCCGGAATCCCGAACCACAGCAGGGTTGCGAGGAGCCGTATCACCAGCATCACCGCAGCGTAGAGGCGGTGTGCGACATGCAGAGAGGGCGTAACTGACCGCAGCCCCGATCCGAGCCGGGCGGTCCGGTCGGATGCCGTCATCGCAAGCGCCGATCGTGAGCGGTCGCTTCGGCTGCCGTGCGCTGGCGCCCCACGAGTACGTCCAGTCTGAACCCAGGAGACCAGGTCGCCGTCCGGGCGATCATGGTGGTGGACGGCGGAATAGGGAGGGCTGGTTGGCGAAGCGACGGTACGTGGCGAGGGCGTGCCCGGCGGGTACAGGATCTGGGACTACAAGTCGTCGCGGTGGTGGGGCGACCAGTACGGACTGTGGCCCGACGACTTACTCGCCGAACTGAACGGCGCACGTGACTCCGCGCGGATCACCGCCCTTTCAAGCGCTGCCGGGCACTCCGGCGCTGAGCCTGAGGAAGAACTGGCGGCCGCTGCGGACGGCAGCCGGGGCCCGGCCGCTCATCGCCATGAGCGGGAAGCAAGTCGTGGTCGACCTCGAACCGGTGTCTACGAAGTACCCTCACCGCATGTTTCACCCCGTGAACCGAGCCTCGTTCACGCACGCTTCGCTGCCAATCGCCCCCGCGAGCTGCCACTCCGCAACAACTCGGAATGGGAGCGGTTCAGGCTGGGACTGCGGGAGAAGGACATGGACGACAAGGGTGGCACTGGTCGGAGGCGACCGGCTGTCCGTCTATCGCGGATGCTTGGCCGTGTCACCATCAGCCCTCTGACTTCGAACGCGACCCCGTTGGATGCTGGCCATGCCGCTCCGGCCGCTGGACCGCGCTCTCATTGGCATGACAGAGCAGCGGATGGCGAAACGCCGCGTCAGCTCGAACGCCGGACCTGCCGCAGAACAGGCCGCAGGACGACCGGCTCGCGAGCCTGACACTCGCCTGACGTTCGAGTTCCTGAGCGGCGAGGGCAGGGAGTACACGAAGCACGTCTTCGCCCTGCATAACGCGTTCGCTCCCAACTGAGCCCGACCCGAAGAACGTCGTCGACCCTCCACCCTCCGAAGTTACGGATAGCGCCGTTTTCACCGTTCACTCTCCGCGTAAATCCGGTCACTGAACTCGATGGTGATCGAACTCACGTTCGAGTATGATCATGGGCATGACCCAAACTCTTGTCTATAACCCGAAAGCCGCTCGCTTTCTTGACGCCGCCTTCGACGAAGAGGTCTTGCTCCGTCAGGCGCAGGGCCGTCAAGTGCGCGCGTTAGCCGAGTTCGCCGCCGTGGGCGGTTCGCGAAGATCAGTGACCGAGGAGGTGGCGTTATGCTTCTCGGTCTCCCGCAATCAAGCGTTCCTGCTCGTCGAAACCTCCTGCGCCCTGGTAGCGCGGCTGCCGAACACGTTGGCGGCACTGGAAAAAGGCGATATCGACCTGTACAAGGCTTCCAAGGTCACGCAGCTGACCAGGGAAGTGTCGGACGAGGTCGCCGCGCAGGTGGATGAATGGTTGGTCAAGCGGCTGGCCGATCGCGATCCGACCGCGATTCGCGGTTCGGTAAGTCACGCGGTGCAGAAGTTCGACCCCGAGGGCTATCGGGAACGAGCGGCGAAGAAACGCGCCTTACGTCAGGTCTCGCTGAAACACGACGACGAGACCATGTCCACGCTGTCCGGCCATCTTCCCGCCGAGGTCGCCAGTTCGATCTACGCCTCGTTGGTCCGCACCGCCCGAGAACGCCGGGCGAAGGACAAGTCCCGCACCCTGGAGCAGCATCGTGCCGATGTGTTCGCCGAGCGACTGCTCGCCGAAGACGGCCGTGGAAAGCCTCGTGCGCACATCCACGTCTACGTGGACTTCCTGACTCTGCTCGGTGCGCGCAAGGATCCCGCGTTCCTGGCGGGGTACGGACCGGTCCCGGACTGGCTGGTGCGGGAGATCGCCTCAGAACCGGACTCGACCTGGTCCCGGCTGATCACCAACCCCGCCAATGGGCAACTCCTCGAAGCAGGCGCCGACAAGTATCGATCACCGGCCTCACTGGCCCGCTTGATCAAGGCGCGGGACCGGGAATGCACCCACCCCGGTTGTCACCGTCCGGCGGAGTTCTCCGAGATCGGCCACATCACCGGCTGGGCCCACGACGGTAAAACCGATCACCACAACTGCCACGGCGCCTGCAAGATCCACAACATGCTCAAGGAAGAACCCGGTTGGACAGCCGAACCCACCGGCAACGGCGGCATGACCATCACGACTCCTACTGGCCGCACGTACACGGCGGCGCCGGAACCACTCCACGAGCCACGTCCAGCGGAGGAGGACGACGACCCACCGCCCTACTGAGGGGTACTTCAACCGCTATGCCACTCATCTGACGAGGCACCGGTCGCCCACCCGCGAGTCGGTCACAGGTGGGCGACCGGGGTACAGCTCAGGCTCGCCCGGCACAGCGGTGACGAAGTCCTCGCCCTACTGCGATCCGGAACGCGTTCTCCGTTGCGAGCCGGCCACAACGTGTGCTGTCAGCCCCACACGTAGAGGTCCCAGCTCCAGGGAAAGGTGTACCTGCACTCGAACTGACGGCCGGTCGTCGCACCGAAGAACGCGCAAAGTACGGGGTCCGGGTACCACCCGACCCAGTGCCAAGAGCCTGCGGCGGCGAGCGACGTGGCCGATTCCCTGACCTCGGTCGAAGGACTCGCCGCGGCGGTCGACGTGGTCAGCGGTGCGGTGAAAAGCATCGCCGCCATCATGATCGGGACGAACGACCGGAGACGACTGCGGAGATTCATGGGTGACTCCTCCTGAACTAGGTTGCTGTGTCTTGCGGAAAATGGTGCTGTCCGGCACCTCTGTCGCCGCACCCTCAGGTGCAGGCGAGGAAGGCGGACCGGAACCGTGGCCGTACCTCGACCCGTACGAAGGCCGTCGGCAGACCGTGCCAAAGAGTGGTCTGGCCCGAGAGGCCGAACGCTGTGCCCTCCGCATAAAACGGTGGGTCGGCACCGAAGCGACGCCAGTCGACATCGACCAGCCCGTCGCCGGCGCGATGCCACAGGTAGACAAATCCCCAACTGGGCCCGTTGTACAACGAAGTCCACCCGGTGGGTTCACACAAGACGAATTGGGCGGTGGACATCACCTCACCTCAGCTTTCCGGCACGAGCCGCCGCCGCGGTGCCCGCCCGGCAACGCAGCAGGGCGATGTAGACGCGTTCGGCGAGTTCGCCTTCGTGTCGGATCGGGAACAGTTCCGCCGGAAGATGAGCGCGGATCGCCTTCTCGGTGATGTCATGCCCCGCCGCGACGAACCTGCTGCGCGGCAGCAGTTTCACGAGCGGCGTCGGATCCGTGATCGGATAGCGGACCTTTTCCGCCCTGGCCAGTTTGACCGCCAGCGCACAGATCCTCAGATCCGGGACCACGTGCAGCGCGATGTCGAGCGCCTCGAAGTCCTGCGGTTCGAAGGTGATCCGGTCGCCTGGTCCCTTCCAGCTGTCCGGTGCGGCGGAGCCCGGAGGCGCGGGAGCGGCGGCTGCCGAATCGGCCGCGCCCGCGCCCACCGCTCCGATGCCGAGAGCTCCGATACCGACGGCGGCTCCGGTGCGGAGCACCGAACGTCGGGACAGGTCCTCGTATTCTTCTGAATGATCCATTATTTCTCCCGTGCTGCGCACACGAATATGTGAAGAACATTCGACTGTTTGCGTGTGTGGTCGGCGGTCACACGAACGGTGGTGAGAGTCACCCATTCGCTCGCGACCGGGACCTGATCGATTACCGTGACAAGGAATTCTGCGGCGTTACCTCTTTCATCTCAGTACATCCGCTGCTTCGGATCCCGGCAGAGGAAGCTCTTTCCACTCCGCTGTCCGCCGTTGATGAGATGGTGCGCCGCGGATCTGCAGGGCGACCTTGTGCGAACCTTGTTACCGAGGCCAAAATGGGTTTCACCGCGACGGATCGCCGGTTCGATGCGCCGCGAAATGGCGGAATTCCCCTCTGGAGAGTGCGCACGAAATGGAGTTCCGGTTACTGGGCGAACTGGAAGTGTCGGTGCCCGGTCGACGACTGGCCGCCGGGCAACCTCGCCAGCAGGCGGTCTTGGCGGTACTGCTCGTCGACGCCGGGCGCCCGGTTTCGGCGGCCACACTGGTGCACCGGGTATGGGGTGAGAAACCGCCGCCGGAGGCACTCAACGCGCTCTACTCCCATCTCAGCCGAATCCGGAACCTGCTGGCCGAAGGTGCGGTGGACGGCATCCTGCTCGAACGCCGCCAAGCGGGGTACGTCCTGCGCACGGATCCGGATTCCGTTGACCTGCACCGATTCCGGCGGCTGGCGGAGTGGTCCATCCACCCCGGCCGGACGGAGACCGAACAGGCGGCCACGGCGGCCGAAGCGCTGTCACTGTGGCGTGGCGCGCCGATGGCAGGACTTTCCGGGGAATGGGTCGAAGCCGTCCGTGACGACTACGAGCAGCTGCGCCTGCGAACGGCGATCCGCTGGGCCCGCGCCGAGCTGGCGTTGGGGCACTCGGATGCGATTCTCGACGCCTTACCCGCCTATATCGCCGAATATCCGTTGGCCGAGCCCCTCGAAGCCGTGCTGATCGAAGCTTTGCGCGCGAGCGGGCGCGCGGCTGAGGCTCTCGACCGTTACGCCAAAGTCCGGCGCCGCCTGTCCGACGCTCTCGGCAGCGAACCCGGACAGGAACTACAGGCGCTGCACCAGTCGATCCTCGAAGGGGAGCGGCGGTCGCCGGCCACGCCGGCGAGCCCCGTCACCCGGCCGGCGCAGCTTCCGCTCGACATCGCCGGTTTCGTCGGGCGGGAGCGGGAGCTTCGGGAACTGGACAGACTGCTGGACGCGTCGGGCCCGCCCTCGTCGGCCGTCGTGATCAGCTCGGTGTGCGGCAGCGCGGGAATCGGCAAGACCGCACTGGCCGTGCGCTGGGGTCACCAGGCCGCGAGCCGGTTCCCGGACGGGCAGCTGTACCTCAACCTCCGCGGTTACGGCCCGGTGCCTGCCATGACGCCACATGAGGCGCTCGCCATCCTGCTGCAGGCGCTGGGCGTCGTGGCGGAGCAGCTGCCGCCGACCGAGGAGGGACGCTCGGGCCTCTACCGGTCACTGCTCGACGGACGCCGGATGCTGGTGATCCTGGACAACGCCCGTGGTGCCGAGCAGATCCGGCCGTTGCTGCCGGGCAGTCCGACATGTGCCGTGGTGGTCACCAGCCGAGCCGACCTCCCCGGCCTGACCGCCCTTCACGGTGCCCGCCGGGTGGCCTTGGCGGTCCTGGGTCAGGCCGAGGCCGAAGAACTCCTCACCCGGCTGATCGGCAACGACCGGATAGCGGCGGAGCCGACGGCCGCGGCAGAGATCGCGCGGCTCTGCGCGTACCTGCCGTTGGCCTTGCGCATCGCGGCGGCCCTGCTCATCCGGCGCCCGGAAATGCCGATCGCCGTGATCGCCGACCGGCTCGCCAACGGCGACCGGATCGCTCAGCTCACCGTCGACGGTGACAGCGAAGTCGCCGTCGGTGCGGCGTTCGACCTGTCGTACGAGGCGCTGGACATCGACGCCCGGCGGTTGTTCCGTCGGCTGGGCCTGATCCCCGGCTCCGACTTCGACGTCCACGCGGCGGCACACCTCACCGACGTGCCGGTCGAGGAGGCGGAGCGCCTGCTCGACCGGCTGGCCGACGCGAACCTGGTCGAACCCTATGCCGCGGAACGATTCCGGTTCCATGACTTGCTGCGGCTCTACGCGGACCACCGATCCCGCCTCGACGATCCGCCCGCCGAGCGGCAAGCGTGCCTCCGGCGCTTGTACGGCTATTACCGCAGCAGGAGCGCGGCCGCGCTGCACTTGGTCCAGCCCGCGGTGTGGCTGCTGGGGCAGGGGCCGGACGACCCGGGCGTACGCCCCCCGCGGTTCACCGACCGGGTCGCCGCGCTGACTTGGTTCGAGACCGAGCGGGGGAACATCGTCGCCGCGCTCGTCGCGGCCGGGAAGACGCCGCAGCCTCACACCTGGGAGCTGGCCGAGAGTTTCGGCAAATACCTGTGGATCAGCGGGTGCGGCGAGGATGCGCTGGACGTCTGCCAGGCGGGCCTCACCGCGGCACGGCATGCCGGGAATCCGAGGGCCGAAATCATCCTGCACACGCTGATCGCCGGTGCTCAGCGCAGCGTCGGACGCCCCGAGCTGACCGTCCGCCACCTCACCGAGGCGGGGACCTTGGCGCGGCGGATCGGAGACCTCTCCATGGAGGCGATCGCGTTGATCGGCCTCGGCACGATCTGCCGTGGCCTCGCGCGGTTGCGTGAAGCGGAGCAGCACCTCCGTCAGGCACTCGCCCTTCACGAGCGGCTGGAAAGCCCGGACCTTCCCGTCACCCGGCTCTACCTCGGCCTCGTCCTTCAGGACGTCGGTGAGCTCGACGACGCCGAAACCCAGCTGAGCAAGGCGTTGGCCGAGTTCGACGCCGCCGACGACCGGCACCGGATCGTGCTGACCTGCTCCGCTCTCGCCAGAGTGTGCCGCGCCGGCAAGCGGTTGGCGGAGGCCATGCGGTATGCCGAGCGGGCACACCGGGTCGCCAGGGATACCGGACTCCCGGTGATCGAAGCCGGTGCCCTCCTCGGCCTCGCCGACGCCTGTCTCGACCGGGATCTCGCGGACGAGGCGCTCACCCACGCCCGCGCCGCGGCGCGGATCGCCGATTCCACCGCGAATCGCCGGTTGGAAGGCCAGGCGCGCACGACGCTCGCGGAGATCCACTCCCGGCTCGGCGACCACGGTGACGCCGCGGAACACGCGCGCGCCGCCGTTTCCATTCATCGCGAAATGGGGCGCCGGCTCTACGAGGCCCGCACGCTTTGCGTGCTGGGGCACGCGGTGCGCCGGCTGGACGGTGTCGCGGCGGCCCGTGAGCACTGGCAGCAGGCACACGATCTCTATGCCGCGGCGGGCAGTCGCCAGGCCGAGCAGCTCCGCGAACTGCTCGCGGTGTCCCGGTGACGGCCGGAGTGACTCAGCGAACCCGCGCGGCGATCTCCCGGGCACACACCAAAGCCTCGCTCGATCCCGTGTCCACCTCGAGGTCGTAGGCCACCCGCCGGTGCACGAGTTCCGCCTGTGCCTCGGCCATCCCCACGACCCGGTCCGCGCGCCAGCTGCCGCCCGGCGGCGATGACGCCGTCGCACCGGACGTCGATCCACAGCACCTCGAGGCCGTCCAACGCTTCCCGGCACCGCCGTTGTGACGCCGCCCCGCCGAGGAAAGCGTCGTCGATGATGATCCGGGCCCCCGCACGGACCATGCCGCGACACCGGCCATCCACGCGTCCTCGATCCGGTGGAAGGCGGACCCGACGCTCACTCCACCGTCCGGAGCGAAGTCGATCCCCTCGGCCAAGGCGGCGGGCATCGCCGAGATCAGCGCTGGAGCCACCGTTCAGGATCACTTGAGTTCCCACCGAAACACCCTAGAGGGCTGGACCGGAAAGGACGGGTCACGCGTTTCCCGCAAATCGGATACAACAGACCGCCGGCCTCCGGTTACCGACTTCGGTAGGTTACAAAAACCCTTACCGCCGCCTAACTTGGTGAAACCGTTTCAAGTCGAAACGAGCTCCCCGAAGCAGGCCGAAGGGCGTATTCATGCGTATGTCCAAGATTGTCGCAGCGGTGGCCGGTGCCGCCGCGGCCTTGACCCTTGCCGTGACCCCTGCCGCGAACGCGGGCCAGGACATCATCGGCGGCGGCACCGTGAGTTCCGCGCCGTGGGGCGCCCAGATCTACTGGGACGACGCCACCGCGTTCGGCGGTTTCAACTGCTCCGGCACCATAATCGCCCCGCAGTGGGTCCTCACCGCGAAGCACTGCCTCAACAAGCCCGGCATGCACGTCAAGGTCGGGAACGTGAACCTGGGCCAGGGCACCGCGGCCGACGTCGACCAGCAGAAGGCCGCCCCGAGCGGCGACATCGCGTTGCTGCATCTCAAGACGGCGGTCAACACGACGTACATGAAGCTCGGCACCGCCAACCCGGCGACCGGCACCACCAACCAGATCTACGGCTGGGGCCGCACGCAGGGCACCAACCCGCCGTCGAGCGTCCTGAAGACGGCCAACGTCCGCATCACCGGAACCAGCAGCGACGCCTACGGCGGTCAGGCCATCGCGAGCGTCGGCGTCAACGGTTCGGCGTGGCACGGCGACTCGGGCGGCCCGCAGCTCTCGGGCGGGGTCCAGGTCGGCGTCTGCTCGACCGGCAGCAACTCCGGCACGAACCCGCAGGGCACCCAGAACTACGCCAGCGTCGCGGCCAGCCGCAGCTGGATCCGCACCACCGCGGGAGTCTAAGACGAACGAGTCCGAAAACCCGGGAAAGGGCCGTTCAGGAACGAACGGCCCTTTCCTCGCGCAGGAAATTCAGGCGCACTTCGACTTCGGACTGACCATCGACACCGAGCCGACCTTGTCACCGTTGACGGTGAACTCGTAGACCCAGTCAGGTTTCCCGTCGACAGGCACCTGGAACCGGCCGTTGTCGCCCGCCTTCATCCCCTTGGCGTCGTAAGCGGTCTTCAGTTCGTTCAACGACGAACCGGCGCCGATCCCTTCGGCCGTCTTGGCATCCGAAGGAGCCGCGAGTTCGCGCAACCCGTCCTTGCCGAACGACGCACCCCCGGCGGCGGCGAACGCCTTGTCGCGTTCTTCCCGCTTGGTCGCGAGATCCGCCGAAGCCATCGCGGCGTCGGCGTACAGCTTGGCGTCCGCTGCGTCCTTCTCCGCGGCCTTGGCACTGTCCGCCGCGGACGAGCCCGGCTTGGCGTCCGGATTCGCCTGCGCCTCGTCGGCCTTCTTGTTCAGCTCCTTGGCCTTGGCCTCGACATCGGCCTCCGCCTTCATCCGCGCCGGGTCGGGTGCCGGGCCTCCGGTGTAGGAGAAGTCGACGCAACCATCCAAAGTGGACGTCGGTGCCGAAGCGAGTTTTCCGCCCGCCAGTGCGGCGTCCTTGGCCATTCCCAGGGTGAGGCCGCGGTATCCCGCCGGGCCGAACACCTCGGGCGCCGCTGAATCAGCCGCCGCGCTGGTCGCTTCGGGCGAAGCCGAGGAGCACGCCACCCCACCGGTCAGCACCGCCGCGGCGGTGAGCAGGACGCCCGCGCGGCTGCCCGAAATTCGCCTGTAAGTCCGTGTCTTGTGCACGCATACCCCCTTCATTCCCCCGAAAGCTATCGGATCCCGATGGAAGTCCCGAGTGGATTTCGTGGAGGTACGGTGAAGATCACGCCGGCTGGTGCAGCGGCGGCCGCGCCCGGAGCGAAAGCATCGAACCGGCCGCCACGACGATGACGATCCCGGTGCCCGCGACCAGGGTCCAGAAGTCGGGATGCACGATGGACTGCCCTCGCTGCGCCTGCCAGGTGAGCAGCGCCAGCAGCCCGGCGAAGCCCACGGACGCGGTCCGCACCAGGTTCCGCCGCACGAAGTCCGATTCGAGCACCGGATGCCTCCTGGCGAGCATGAGAAGTCCGAAAGCGACCAGAGGCAGCACCTGGATCGCGTGGATCCCGAAGAAATGCGGGATCCGCAGGTCCCCGCCCACGGTGCTCCAGCCGACCACCGGCAGCCCTGGCCCGCCATCGGGTACCCCGACCGCGTGGGCACCGACGATCGACGGCCGCTCTCCCGCCCGGAACTGAGCCTTCTGCTGCTCGTTCGGGGTGAACATCAGCAACGCGATCCCGATGCCCGCCACCGACAACGCGGCACCCGCGCGTAACGCGGAGTTCATCGCCCGGTCGGGAAGACGCTGGAACAGCAGGAGAATCGCGATCGCCGCGGTCGCCGCCCATCCGGTGAAGGCGCCGTTCGCGACCATGTTGTTGATCCATTGGTCGGTCGGCGTCGCCCGGTTGAAGTGCAGTGTCCGGCCGCGGACGATGATCTGCCAGCACAGCAACGCCATGTCCATTCCGAGGCCGACCGCGAACACCGTGCCGAGCCACCAGCCGATCCGGCGACCGCGGGTCAGCTGCCCGATCAGCCAGGCCAGTGTCACCGCGTAGAGGCCCACGGAAATCGTGAACTTGAGCGGCTTGAGCCAGATGGGCGCGTCGACGAGGCTGCGATCGTCGAAAACGAGACCGCCGAGCGCGATCACCCCGAGTACCGCCATCGCCGCCGCCAAGATCATCAGCGGCCGATGCGGTACTGTCCTGGATCCCTTGTCCACCATGGATTCGAGGGTGCCGGTGACCCCTTCCGGAGACACTGGCGTACTCCCCCGGATCGGGGGTGGGGAAAGCCCTACCGCCGACCTGTGGGTAATAGTGCCGTCACCCCGACCGGCAGTTGTGCCGTTTGACCACACTCCCCTCTTTTCTAGCGTGTCCTTCACAAGAGCAGACAGGGGCGCCCTGGTGCTCACCGGGATTTCCAGCGAGATGAGAGGAGGTGGCCCATCAATGACCGGTACGGGATATCAGGCAGACGCAGCTGCGATGGCGCGCGCCGTCCAGGGGTTCGAGGAAACCGCGTCGAACGCCAAGACCACCATGGCCAGCTTGGAGAGCGAGCTGACCCAGACCCTGCACAACTACAAGGGTGACCAGGCGGTCGCGTTCTGGGATCTGCAGCGCCGTCTGCAGGAGAAGATGACCGTCGCCGTGAACGAGCTCAACACGATGTCGCGCCTTGTCCACGAGAGCAACCGGAACTACAACTCGGGTGACGAGCAGGTCCGGGAAAGCCTGACCGGGGTCAGCGGAACCGTCGACCAGACCGTGATCCACCGGCTGAACCCCTGATCCGCGAGAGGACCACCAATCATGGCTGACGTCGTCGAAATCAACTTCGCCGCGCTGCAGCACAGCTCGGCCTCGCTGGCCGCCAAGGCCAAGGCGCTCACCTCACAGCTCGAACAGCTGCACACGAACCTGCAGCCGATCACCCAGACCTGGTACGCCTCCGGCAGCTCCGCCGGTGAGGCGGCCCGCGCGTCCGAAACCCGCCTGCGTCAGGCCACCGCGGACATCGTGGCGATCATCGCGCAGTTCGGTGGCAAGGTCGGCGACGCCCACGATCTCCAGCACAGCCTGGAGAACCGCAACCAGGGTCTGTTCGCCGGCTGATCCCCATCCGTCGGCCGGCCGGTGCTTTCACCCCCCTCGGCACCGGCCGGCCGGCTTCGCGCGTAGTCGTCCTTCGATGGCATGGCCGATCACGAGAGAGCCGGGATCAATGCAAGACCAGTCGTACTACGTCCATTTGGAATCTCTGAAGGACTTCGTGCGGGAACTGGAGACCCAGATCCACGCGATGTCCAAGCCGAACGACTTCCTGCTGACCCTGAGCGAACAGCCGCTGTTGTTCGGCGAGTTCGGGGAGGCGGGCTCCCTCACCAAGGCGCATCAGGCGGCGGTCGCCGAGATGCAGGGCCTGCTGGATCAGGTCAAGGGCGCGATCACCTTCGCCCAGGAGGTCACCACGACCGTCGCCGACGGTTACGCGGCCGCCGACGAGTCGGTGGCGGTTGATATGAACCACGCCGGCCAGCAGACCGGGCTGCTGGATCCGCTGCTCAACGTCCTCGGCGGGGTCCTCGGTGGCACCGGCGGCTCTCACGGCGGGGGGAACAAGGGATGACCGGCACCGCGCACACGAACTTCGCCGCCTACTCCCATCAGCAGCTCTACGCGATGCTGCAGGCGGGCGATCCCAACACGGCACGTCACGCGGCCCACAAATGGCAGTCGACGGGTTCCAATCTGTTCGAACAGGCCGAGAACCTCACCGGCGAGCTCAAGGACTTCTCCGGCAGCTGGACCGGTGGCGCCGCCGACAAGTACCACACGATGATCACCGATCTGGTCGGCGGAATCCGCAAGGTCGCCCAGACCGCGCTCGCGATGAACAACCTTCTCGAGGACGCGGCGGACGCGCTGGTGAAGGCCAAGAAGGAAATGCCGGCGCCGGTCGCGGTGCCGGACGTTTCCCCGGCCGACGTCGCGCTCGCGGTCAATCCGCCGCTGCTGCCCCCGGATTCGTCACCGGCGACGATCGTCAACGCCGCGCAACAGCGGCAGCAGGCGATCGCGAACGTCGAGGCCCAGCAGCAGGCCGCGGGGGCGGCCAGCGCGGCGCACAGCAAGGCGATCGTGGTGATGACCCAGCTCGCGGGCGAATACACCGCGACCGAGGAGTCCATTCCGGCCTCGCCGAACGCCGTGTCCACGCCCCCGGTCACCGGTGGCGGCACCGCCCCTGGCGGCGCCGTCGGCAACGACATCGGCGGAACTCCCGGTGCCGGTGTCGGTCTCGTGCCGGGTGACAACACGCATCCGCTGCCGTCGGACGGCTCGACACCACCCGCCACGGGGCAGCCTGGCACGGGGCAGCCCGGCCAGCCCATCAAGTCGAACCCGTTGTTCGGTGACATGTTCACCGCCGGTCTCGCGGCGGCCTCGGCCGCCGCGTTCGGCCGGTTCGGCTCGATCATGCCGCGCGTACCCGGCTGGGCGACCGGCAAGAATCCCAAAGAGGACAAGAAAGACGGCGAGGTCGTCGGCGGAGGCGCCGGTGCGGGCGCCGGCGCCGGCGCGGGAGTGACCGCGGGCGGTGCCGGGGGCGGCATCCCGATCGGCGGTGGTGGCGCGCCGTCGCTGGACGGTGGCGCGATCGGTGCCGGCGGCGGTGGGTTCTCCGGTCCCGGCGAGGTACCGGCCGCGTTCTCCGGGCTGGCAGGCGATGGCGGCGCGGGCAGCGCGATGAGCGGTTTGGCCGGCGGAGCCGCCGGCGCCGCGGGCGCGGCGGCGGCCAAGGGCGCGATGCCGATGATGCCCATGATGCCGATGGGCATGGGCGCGGGCGGCGACCTCGGCTCCGGACGGCGGATCCCGCCGTGGCTCGTGGAGACCGAGAACGTCTGGGGCCAGTCGGCCCCGGTCGCTCCGGCCGTGCTCGGCGAAGAACCCGAACAGTACTGATTCCTTTGAGGGCAGGAGAGGCGGCTCGGTGATGGCATCCAGTGCGGGCGGATACCGGGTCGCCCCCGCCAGGCTCGAAGCGGCGGCGGCCGAGCTCGAACAGCGCGCGGGCGTGCTCAAGACCGCGCAGACCGCGCTGGCGGGTGAGAACGTTCCCGCCGCCGCGTTCGGCCGGGTTTCGGCGTCCAACGCGGCTTCGGCGACGTTCACCAAGACGATCAAGGACGTCGCGGGCAAACTGGACGGGCAGCTCACCAAGGCGACGGTGATCCACCAGGGACTCACCGCGGCGGCGGGCGGCTATCGGCGCGCCGACGTCCAGATCGCCGCCTCCTACCGGGCGCTGATGCCGGAGAACCCGTTGCCCAAGGCCGGAAATCCGGCGGGCATCGGTGGCTCGGCCGACACCGGGCAGTGGGCGACGGCGATCGCCCGGAACCGCGTCAAGGTCTCCGACGCGCTGACGGCGGAACGCGACAGGCTCGCGAACCTCTTGGCGCACGGCGGAAAAGCCGACGACATCGCGAACGCGCGCACCAGGATCGCGCTGTACGAAGACATCCTCGCCAACGACCGGCAGATCCTGCGGTTCGACTCGGCGGGCAACGGGCGTATCGCCGAACTGGTCGGCAGGATCGAGCCGGGCACCCGCAACGTCGGCCTGTTCGTCCCCGGCGTCAACACCTCGTTCGGTAACTTCCAGAGCTACGCCGACCTCGGCAAGAGCCTGGTCGCCGCGGACGCCACGGGCCGGACCGCGATGGTGGTCTGGGCCGACGGCGTCTTCCCCCAGAACGTCATCACCGAAGGACCGGCCGCGCATTACGCCCAGACGATGGCCCCCGAACTCAAAGCCTTCGGCGACGAACTGCGCGGGCAGATCGACAGCCACGCCGGTCCCGGCGTCGTCGTCACCGCCATCGGGCACAGCTACGGCGGCGCCACCGTGGGACTCGCGGAGCAACTCGGGCTCAGGGCCGACCAGGTGCTGCACGTCGAATCCGCGGGGATGGGCCACGGGATCTGGAGCCCGGACGACCTCCCGGCGAGCCAGGCCGGGGTCCAGCGGTACTCCATGACGGCTCCCCTCGATCCGATCGTGGTCGCGCAGGGCAACGCGGGACTGATCGAATGGCTCGGCGCCGGGCACGGAGCGGATCCCGACCGCTTCCCCGGCGTCGTCGAACTGGAAACCGGCCGGGACGCGAACGGCGCTCTGCAGTGGGGCTTCGATTCCCACAGCGGGGTGCTGAAACCGGGTTCGGATTCCTGGAACAACGTCTACGGTGTGCTCACGGGCGGACCGGTCACGCACGAGGGCTTCACCGGCGGCTCGCTGCGCGAGATGGCCGTCGAAGGCGTGGGCCGAGGCCTGTGAGGGGTGGGGCATGATCACCGGGAACACCGAACTCGACCGGCTGGCCGAGGATCTGACAGCGGTCATCGACGGCGTGGCGGGCACCTTCGGTACCAGCGCGGAGCGCACCGTGGACGGCGAACTGGACTGCGATCCGACCCAGCCGGGCCGCCTTTTCTGCCGCCAATACGGCCTTCGCGTCGACGACGCCTCCGACGCGGTCCGCAAACTCGTCGACGTCGTCCTGCCCATGCTGGAAGGTCAGGGCTGGCGGACGCGCGACCGCAGCAATCCGCGTGAGCTGATCGCCCAGTTCAGCCGCGACGGCGCCGACTTCAACGTGCACGTCTCCCGCGTCGGCGACGGCGTGGCCATCGTAGGCTCGACAGCCTGCGTACCCGTCCCCTAGAACCCCGGGGGTCGCGAAAGACCTCGTGAGCGGCAGTGGTGTCCCCCAGTACGCCGCTGCCGCTCACGAGGCACGAAACCGCGAAGGCCGCCAGCCCCGGCGTTTGCCGCGCCGGACCGCCGCCACCACCACGCCCGCCGCGACGGCGGCGGCCACCCCGGCGATGGCGAGTACCCCGGAAACCTTGTCCGTGCCTCCGCGAGCGGGGGCGGCAGCGGGAACGACGACGGTCTCCGGAGCGACATTCGGCGGTCCTCCCGGCCCCGGCGTACCGGCCGGGATGACGGCGGACACGGCGGCGTAGGCGTCGATCGAACCCCAACCCCGGCGCGGATCGTGCCCGCCGCTCGGGCCGCGGTGCGCGGTCAGGGTCAGCCGGGCGACGACCTGCTCCGGCGACAACTCGGGGTGATACGCGCGCACGAGCGCCGCGACACCCGCGACGTGCGCGGCGGCCAGGCTGGGATCGCTCACCGGCCACCGGTGCGCCACGGTCCCGCCCGCGCCGGCCGACGTGCTGACCAGCTCGGCGCCGGGCGCGGAAATCCCCAGATAGGAGCCGGACTCCGTCTGCACCGCCTCGCCTGCCTGGTTGGTCGAACCCACCGCGAGGACGCCGCGTGTCGCGGTCGGATAGGACGTCTGGCCCTGCTGCGTGCCCGCGGCGGGAGAGACGATCAGCGCGCCTTTCTCCCTGGCGCGCGACACCGCGCCGGTCAGTGCGGGGCTGTCCGAAGCGGCCGGGACGGCGATCAGGATGATCCCGGCCCCGCGGTTCAGCGCGGTTTCGATGGCGGAAGCGAGCTGGCCTGGATCGCCACCCCCGTTCACCTGCGTGTAGCGGAGCGGCAGGAGCTTCACCCCGGGCGCGATCCCGGCGAACGTCGTGGACGGATCCGGTTGCGCGCCGACGATCCCGGCGGCGATCGTGCCCCGGCCGTCGCAGTCGTCGGTCCCGGTGCCTTGGCCGCCGACGAGCTGACCGGGGGCGAACTGGCGGTTGCCGCCGTCCACACCGGTGCCGATCACCGCGACCAGCTGGCCGGCGCCACGCGAAAGCGGCCAGATCCGCGCGGGGTCGATCAGCCGTTGTCCCCACGGAACGGCGGCGGTGTAAGTGCCCGTCGGGTTCGCGCACTGCTCGGCGACCGCGGTCGCCGGGACGGGTGCGCCGAGCAGTGCCACGAAAGCGACGCTTCCCGCGACGGCACTTTTACCGGCAAAGCCCACCATTCCTCCAGAATTCCCTTGTCACACAAGGAAATTCTAGTGCTCCAGGTCAGCGCAGGTCCATCCCGAGGTCGAGCGCGGGCGAGGAATGGGTGAGTGCTCCGACCGCGAGGAAGTCCACCCCGGACTCCGCGTAGGCCCGCGCGACGTCCAGCCGCAATCCGCCGGAAGATTCCAGCCGGGTCTTCGGCGAGACTTCGTCGCGCCTGTCGACGGCCTTCGCGCATTCCCCCGGCGTGAAGTTGTCGAGCAGCACCTCGTCGGCGCCGGCGGCGAGTGCCTCCTCCAGCTGGGCCAGGTCGTCGACCTCGACCTCGCAGTGCAGTTCGGGCGCGTGCTCACGGGCCGCGGTGAGCGCCGCGGTCACCGAACCGGCGGCGACGACGTGGTTGTCCTTGATGAGTACCGCGTCACCGAGGCCTAGCCGGTGGTTCACCCCGCCGCCCGCGCGGACGGCGTACTTCTCCAGCAGCCGCAGTCCGGGCAAGGTCTTGCGGGAGTCCCGGATCCGACAGCCGGTACCGTCCACTTCGGACACCCAGGCGGCGGTCGCGGTGGCGATGCCGGACAGGTGGCACAACAAGTTCAGCGCGGTGCGTTCGGCGGTGAGCAGGCCACGCACCGGACCGCGCACGACCAGCGCCTGCTCCCCGGCGGTCAGCCGGTCACCGTCGTCGCGGGCGGCCATGACCTCCAGTCCGGAACCGAGGACGAGGTCGAACACCGCCAGCGCCACCGGGATCCCGGCGACCACGCCCGCCGTCCTCGGCGTGAGTTCGGCCAGCGTGGTGGCGGATTCGGGCACCGTGGCGTTCGTCGTCGCGTCGGGCCCGTACCGCAGGTCCTCGGTCAAGGCCGTCGTGACGACGCGGTGCACGTCGGGGACGTCGAGGCCGTGGTCGGCCAGCGCCTTGACGACCCATGGGGAGAATTCACTCATGCCACACCCTCCAAAGCGATCGGATCGGCCAGCACCGGCTGGCCCGACGGGCTGAGCCGGATGAGCTGACCGCGTTGCCAGGTGACCTCGTCGCGTTCGGGGAAATCGGTCCGCACGTGGCAGCCGCGGGACTCCGTCCGCCGCGCCGCCGCCGCGACCAACGCCTCCGCCACCAAGGTGAGTGCCGCGTCCTCGACGATCCGGGGAGTCCACAAGGGACTCTCGACGACCGAAAGATCCAGCACCGAACCGACGACCGCGAGGCCGTCGGCGTCCCGGCCGATGGCCGCGTACCGGCTCATCGCCCGCTGCAGCGCGTCGCGGTCGGCCACCGCGACCGTCGGCGGCGCCGTGAGCACACCGCGGCGCGGGTCGCCCAGCAGTCCGGCGGCGAGATCGATGGCGACCGCCTCGGCCACCCGCTGCCCGACCACGAGGCCTTCGAGCAAACTGTTGGACGCCAAGCGGTTCGCGCCGTGCAGACCGGTCCTCGCGACCTCACCCGCCGCGTAGAGGCCGCGGACGCCGGACCGTCCGTCCACAGTGGTCACCACACCACCGCAGGCGAAATGCGCGGCGGGGGTGACCGGGATCGGGTCCTTCACGGGATCGAGGCCGATCGCCGCGCACGCCGAGTACACGGTGGGGAACCGCTTCGCGAAGCCCGCGATCCCAGTGGCGTCAAGGAAAACGTGATCGTCGACGCCGCCGGGCGCCTGCACCATCCGGCGGGTGATCGCCGCCGACACGACGTCCCGCGGCGCGAGATCCCCGAGCGGATGCACGCCGCGCATGACCGAAGCGCCCGTCGCGTCGTGCAGGGTCGCGCCCTCGCCACGCACCGCCTCGGTGACCAGCGGAAGGCGGCCGCGCGCGCCGGGGGTGAACAGGACCGTCGGGTGGAACTGGACGAACTCGACGTCCGCGAGCTGCGCTCCCGCGCGCAACGCGAGCGCGAGCCCGTCCCCCGTGGCGATCTCCGGATTCGACGTAGCCTGGTAGAGCTGCCCCAGCCCGCCGCTGGCCAGCAGTACCGCCGGTGCCCGGACGACGCCGGGAACACCGTTGCGGTCCAAGACGGTCAAGCCGACCACCTCACCGGCGGGGGTGCGGATCGCGTCGACGGCGATGTGGTGCTCCAGCACCGGGATCCGCCGGTCACCGGCCTTCGCGACCAGTGTGCGTTCGACCTCGGCCCCGGTCGCGTCACCTCCGGCGTGGATGACGCGGAACGCGCTGTGCCCGCCTTCCCGCGTGCGCGCCAATTCGTCGCGGCCTTCGACGGCCGGGTCGAACCGGGCGCCCTCCGCCCGCAGCCTGGCCACCGCGGCCGGGCCACCGGCGATGATCGAGCGGACGGCGTCCTCGTCACAAAGCCCGGCGCCGGCGGTGAGCGTGTCCGCGGCGTGCTTGCCGACGGAGTCGCCTCGCTCGTGCTCACCCTCCAGCACGACCGCGATCCCGCCCTGCGCCCAACGGGTGTTCCCCTCGGAAACCGCGGCCTTGGTGACCACCAGGACATGCAGCCCGAGCTCCCGCGCGCGCAACGCGGCGGTGAGCCCGGCGACCCCGCTGCCGATCACCACGAGATCGGCGGCGGCCTCCCACACGGGGTTGGTTTTCGCCTGAAGGGCGGTAACCGGGCCGGTCATTCTCCGCCGCCAGGCTGACCGATCTCGATCATGCGCCGCACGGAAGCGCGGGCGCGGGCGGCGGTCTCGACGTCGACGTGAACCTCGTCGGCGCCCTCGCGCAGCGACCGCAGCAGGGCGGCGGGCGTGATCATCTTCATGTACCGGCAGGACGCCCGGTCGTTCACCGCGCGGAAGTCGATCTCCGGCGCGGCCTTGCGCAGCTGGTGGATCATGCCGATCTCGGTGGCCACGAGGACCGACTTCGCCTTGGTGTCACGAGCGGCGTGGACCATGTCGCCGGTGGAGAGGATCTTGACCCGCTCCGGGGCGACAGCACCCTCTCCCGCCAGGTACAGCGCCGAGGTCGCGCAGCCGCACTCCGGGTGGATGAACAGGTCGGCGTCGGGGTCTTCCGCGGCCCGCTCGGCCAGTTCGGCACCGTTGATGCCCGCGTGCACGTGGCATTCCCCGGCCCAGATGTGCATGTTCTCGCGACCGGTCACGCGCTTGACGTGCGCGCCGAGGAACTGGTCCGGCAGGAACAGCACCTCCTGGTCAGCGGGGATCGAAGCGACCACGTCGACGGCGTTCGACGACGTGCAGCAGATGTCGGTCTCCGCCTTGACCTCGGCCGTGGTGTTCACGTACGAAACGACGACGGCGCCGGGGTGCTCGGCCTTCCAGGCGCGCAGCTGCTCGCCGGTGATCGAGTCCGCGAGCGAGCAGCCCGCCCGCGCGTCCGGGATCAGGACCGTCTTCTCGGGCGCCAGGATCTTCGCCGTCTCGGCCATGAAGTGCACGCCGCAGAAGACGATGGTGGACGCGTCGCTGCTCGCCGCGATACGGCTGAGCGCGAGGGAATCGCCGGTGAAATCGGCGATGTCCTGGATCTCGGGGACCTGGTAGTTGTGCGCGAGCAGGACGGCGTCGCGCTTGCGAGCGAGGCTCCGCACCTCCTCCGCCCATGCGGCGTCGGCGACGACGCCACCGTACGGGGTCAGGTCGTTCTGCAGCGTGCTCGTCATCGTTCTGGCCCTCCGGACCGATTTGTCCACTCCCGGTTTTCGCCTTACAATCGAAAACCGTGCGAAGTCATCTTAACACCCAGACCCCCCTCGCCCACGAGGTTTTGGGAGCGGTCCTGCAAGTGCGCTCGGACACACTCCGGGTCCTGCTGTGGCGGCGCGCGCTCGATCCGCATCTGGGCCGCTGGTCCCTTCCCGGCGGCAGGCTGCGGCCCGACGAGGACGTCGAGGCGTCCATCCGGCGGCAGCTCGCCGAGAAGGTCGACGTCCGGCAGCTGAAGCATGTGGAGCAGCTGGCGGTGTTCAGCGCGCCGGACCGGGTGCCGGGCCCGCGCGTGGTGGCGACGGCGTTCCTCGGCCTCGTGCCGTCCGATGTGGACCCCGAGATCCCGGAAGACACCGAATGGCACGACGTCTCCGAGCTGCCTCGAACGGCGTTCGACCACGAGTCCATCGTGCTGCGCGCGCGGGACCGGCTCCGTTCGAAGCTCTGCTACACGAATCTCGGGTTCGCGCTCGCCCCGGAAGAGTTCACCGTATCGGCGTTACGGGGGCTGTACTCGGCTGCGCTGGGTTACCGGGTGTCCGCGACGAATCTGCAGCGTGTGTTGTCCCGGCGCGGGTTGCTCGTCCCCACCGGGCGCACCGCGCCGCCGGGCCGCAGCGGTGGTCGTCCGGCGGCACTGTTCTCCTTCGCGGGCAAGGGGATGCAGATCACCGACCCGTTCGCGGTGTTCCGCCCACCTGTCCGGAAGTGACCGTCCTGCGAAGTCCTCGCTGTCCCCGTACCTTGAACGGGTGACCGAGCCGAGCGAGGAGTCCACCGGGAAGGCGATCTTGCCGCTGTTCCCGCTACAGACCGTGCTTCTGCCTGGAACACACCTTCCACTGCACATCTTCGAACCGCGGTACCGGCAACTGATGACGGATCTCGTCGGTGACGTCATCCCGGACCGCGAATTCGGGGTCATCGCCCTGCGCACGACGATGAACCGGGAAGTCAGCGGAACCGAGCACGTCCACGGGATCGGCTGCAGCACGGTGTTGCGGGAGGCGAAACGGCTGCCGGACGGCAGATTCGACGTCGTCACCACCGCGCGGCGCCGGTTCCGGCTGCTGGAGATCGACCGCGTTTCCGCGCCGTACCTGATCGGCTCGGTCGAATGGGTGCCCGACGACCGGGTCTCGACGGTGCACGGTGACACCGTGACCAGGCTCGCCGACGTCGCCAAGGCCGCGCACCGGCGCTACTGCGAATCCGCCTGGCACGCCGATGACTGGACCACTCCGCCCGAGGACGGCGACATCGGCGCGCTCGCCTATCGGCTCACCGCGGACTGCCTGCTCCCGCTGGAGGACCGGCAGCGCCTGCTGGAGGAGACCAATCCGCTGCGGCGACTGCGGATCGCGTGCCGCCTGCTGACGCGCGAGGCCGGGTTCCTGAACACCCTTGGCGCGGTGCCGATGCCGCCGGGGGAACTGGGCGAGTTCTCGCGTCCTTCGAACCTGAACTGAGGCCCTCAAGTGCAATGAAAGGCCCCTTCATCGCAAATTTTGCGATGAAGGGGCCTTTCATTGCACGGCGCGAGACCCTACTTATCGGCCTTCGAAGCCCCTTCAGAGCCCTCTTCCGACCCGTTCCCGCCGCCGAACTTGCTCCACACCTTGCCCGCCGCCCCGGAAACCGCCTCGCCGACGTCGCTGAACACCTTCGTCAGCGGGTCGGCCGAGCTGTTCCAAGAGTCCTTGTACGACTTCGCGGCCGACTTCAGGTCGTCGGTCCAGTTGGAGGACGGCGCGTCCTCGTCGCGGCGCGGGTACTCGCCGGCCAGGATCGCCCGGTACTCCTCCGAAGCGGCCCACTTCTGCAGTTGCGCGGCGCGCACGACGGCCAGCGGATGCGACATCGTCTCGACGTAGCGCAGCTTCAGGTAGCTGTCGCGGATGTCGTCGACCGACTCGTACTCCGACGCCTGCTGCAGGAACGCCGGGATGTCGATCTTCGACGGGTCGATGCCGCCCGCCACCAGGATCTGCGACCGCAGCGCGGCGGTCGGGTCCTGCGAGCACAGCAGCCCGGCGCGGTCGCAGGACAGTTCGGCCTTGCGGTACCACTCGCGCAGCGCGGCGATGACGACGCGGATGCCGATGGCGCTCACCGGCGTCCACGACATCGACATCTGCAGGCCGATCAGCCGGAGCATGATCGTGCGGTACACCGCGTGCCCGGACAGGACGTGCCCCATCTCGTGCCCGATCACGAACCGCAGCGACGCGAGGTCCATCGACTCGACCATCGCGGTGTTGAGCACGATGAACGGCTCGTCCATGCCGATGGTCTGCGCGTTGACCTCGGGGCTGCGGGCGACGAACAGGTTCGGCACGCGGTCGAGGTCGAGCGTTTCGGCGCATTCGTTGCGCAGCTTGTCCAGTTCCGGATACTGCTTCGGGCCGACCCGGATCGCGGACGCCAGCGCCATGAGCCGCTCACCGCGTTCGCTGTAGAAACCCGAAATCGCCTTCACGACCTGCGCGAATCCGGGTACCGCGCGCAGGGTGGCCAGCGCCCCGCGGTCGACGGGGTGTTCGTAGGCCCGCGGGCTGATACCCGGGAACCGGACGGCGTTGTGCCGGGAAACCTCGATGTCGTCAGTCAAGAAAAGCCCCCTAGAGAAGTCCCGGCCCACCCTAGAGGAAAAACGTCAGCCGAGGCGACGACCCAGGTCTTCCCGGCCGTTCCACGCGGTCAGCAGCGTGTAGGCCAGCGTGGTCATCAGCGGCGCGGCGAGCATGATCCACGGTGATTCGATCTGCGGCGCCTTCATGATGACGTCGCCCACGGCGGGTGCCGCTGCGATCTCGTAGCGGCCGTTGGCGAACGAGACGCCCATCGTCGTGCCCAGCCAGCCCGCGAGGGTCGCGCCCCCGGTCGCGGCGATCAGCACGACCGGACCGCGGCGCTCCCGCAGGAGCCAGGTCACGACGCCGATCAGCAGCCCGGCGCCGAGCGCGAGGAAACCGTAGATGGCGAGGTCGTCGAAGCGGTGCCAGCTCTCCAGTTCCAGCGGCGTGAGGCCGCCTTCGGCGTTGACCACCCGCATGCGCTGCGGCGGCGCGAGCCGAGACCACAGCCACGCCAGCGGGAAGCCGAGCAGCCCGGCCGTGGACAGCACGCTGACCGCGGGCAGCAGATCGGCCTTGACGACGACCTTGGGGTACGGACGCCGCGGCCTCGGCAGCATGGGGACCGACCAGGGGTCGGACACGCTGGAAGACAGGTGTGCCGGTTTGCCCGACGTCTCGCCCAACCCGGACCCCTCCCTCACGCTGCTTGTGCAGAGCGTAACCAATGACGGCCCCAGCGCACGCAACCCGGCGCCGAGTCGCACCCAACTCCCGCGTTCAGTCCTCTAAGTGCGGTAGTTGCACGCGCAAGTACCGCGTTCAGAGGACTGAACGCGGAGCGAGTCAGCCCGCGAGTTCGCCGTGCCGGCTGCACCGCGCGGTCCAGCCCACCGGGGTGATCTGGACGACCATCCGCCGCGCGCAGAAGGTGCAGTAGCGCGGCGGTTCGAGTGCGGTTCTCGGGTTGTGGCAAGCGGGATGTTCGGCACCGTCCTCGGACGGTTGTCCACAATGGACGCAGAACGCCGGTCGGTCAGAGGACGTCACTGATCGCCTTCACCGGCATCTTCAGCTCTTCGAGCATCTCCAGATCCGCGGTGGCCGGGCGGCCGAGGTTGGTCAGGTAATTGCCGACGATGATCGCGTTGATCCCGCCGAGCATGCCCTGCTTGGTGCCCAGATCGCCGAAGGTCAGCTCCCGGCCGCCGGAGAACCGCAGCAGCGGCCGCGGCATCGCCAGCCGGAACGCGGCCACGGTGCGCAGCGCGTCCTTGCCTTCGACGACCTCGTAGCCCTCGTACGGCGTACCCGGCTGCGGGATGAGGAAGTTCATCGTGCACTCGTCGGGGTTCAGCTCGGCCAGCTGCGCGGCGAACTCGGCGCGCTGCTCGATGCTCTCTCCCATGCCGATGATGCCGCCGCAGCAGACCTCCATGCCCGCCTCGCGGATCATGCGCAGGGTCTCCCAGCGCTCTTCCCACGTGTGCGTGGTGACGACGTTCGCGAAATGCGAGCGCGCGGTCTCCAGGTTGTGGTTGTAGCGGTGCACCCCCATCTCGACGAGTTCGTCGACCTGCTCCTGGGTGAGCATGCCGAGCGAACAGGCGATCTGGATGTCGTTGCCGTCCTCGCGGATCGCCTTGATCCCTTCGCGGACCTGCGAGAGCAGCCGCTTGTCGGGGCCGCGGACGGCGGCGACGATGCAGAATTCGGTCGCGCCGGTCTCGGCGGTCTGGCGGGCGGCCTTGACCAGGCCGGGGATGTCCAGCCACGCCGAACGCACCGGCGTCGGGAACCGGCCGGACTGCGAGCAGAAGTGGCAGTCCTCGGGGCAGCCGCCGGTTTTGAGGCTGATGATGCCCTCGACCTCGACCTCGGGGCCGCACCAGCGCATCCGGACCTCGTGGGCCAGCGCCAGCAGATCGGTCAGGTGGTCGTCGTCGAGCCGCAGCACTTCGAGGATCTGCTCCTCGCTGAGCCCGACGCCACGCTCGAGGACCTGGTCACGCGCCACGGCGAGGATGTCGACGGTCTCCGGGGCTGTGGTCACGAGGCGGCTCCTGTTCGAGGTGGGGCGGCAAAGCAAAGGCACATCATCGTGCACGACCGGACGCCTCGCACACAGCGACGCAGGTCACTTCTGCGCCGACGCGCGGCCGGCGAAGCGTTCGGGGTCGAATTCCCCGCCGAACCACGGCGAGAGACCCGCCTTGGCCAGCGCGGTGAATTCCGCGGGCTCGGCGGTGCCCATCCCGGCGGGCAGCACGCCCAGCAGCGGGGCACCGGCGGCGACCGGCAGGTCCTCGAGATTCGACACCGCCGCCAGGTCGGGCTCGTCGGGCCAGGCACCGACGATCACCCCGGCCACGGTGAGCCCGCGTTTGGTCGCGACCTCGGCGGTCAGCGCGGTCGCGTTGAGCGTGCCCAGCCCGGCCTCGGCCACGATGATGACCAGCGCGCCGAGCGACCAGGCGACGTCGGCCAGCGTGGCGCCGTCGGCGTCGAACCGGACCAGCAGACCGCCCGCGCCCTCGATGAGGGTGAGGTCGTGGTCGCCGTCGAGCTCGCTCGCGGCGGCGGCGATCTCGCTCGGGGAAAGCGTCGGCAGCCCGGACAGCCGCGCGGCCGCTTCCGGCGACAACGGATCCGGATATCGCAGCAGCTCGCGGGTGGTGACCGGACCGGCGAGGCGGGTGACGTCGGCGAGGTCGCCGGGTTCGTCCGGGCCCACCCCGGTCTGGGCCGGTTTCAGTACGGCGACACGCTGGCCTTGACCGGCGGCCAGTGCGGCGATGGCGGCGGTTGAGATCGTCTTGCCGACACCCGTACCGGTGCCGGTCATGACCAGCATGCTCACGTACCGAGAACTTAGTGGGTCCGGATCGAGCCGTGCTGAACGGCTCCGCTAGCTCCCCGAAGCGGCGACGGCGCCGACGGGTGAGAACGACGGCCCGCCGTCGTCCGACAGGTAGACCTGGGCGGCGCCGACGTCGAAGTACATGCCGGTCAGGTGCAGGTCGCCCCGTGCCTCCGCCTCGGCGATCAGCGGGTAGTCACGCAGATGGTCCAGCTGCTGCAGCACGTTCTGCAGGGCCAGCCGGTTGACCTCGGCGTCGGGACGCTCACCGTCGAGGGTCACCGAGACCTCGCGCTTGGCGCTCGGCTCGGCGTGCCGCAGCCAGGAGGTCAGCATCGGCGTGCCGTCGGGGGCGCCGGTGGCCAGCGCCTGCATCGCGCCGCAGCCGGAGTGCCCGCAGACCACGATTTCGCGCACCTTCAGCACGCCGACGGCGAACTCGACGGTGGCACCCATCGACGGATCGGCCTGGCGGGCGGGCACCAGGTTCCCGATGTTGCGGACGGTGAACAGGTCGCCGGGACCACTCGTGGTGATCATGTTCGGCACGATCCGCGCGTCACCGCAGGTGATGAACAGGGTGTGCGGCGACTGACCGCCTGCCAGCTTGCTGAGCGCGGGCTGCATGAGCGCGGCGGTGCGCCGCTGGAACTCGGTCGCGCCGCGCAGGGTCGGGCCGCCGCGCTGGCCGGGCACCTCGACGTCCTTGGCCTGCCAGTCCGACCACGGTGCGAGGAACCGGGGCACCGAACGCACCGCGGCCGTCCTGGACAACGTGGGATCGCCGGACTTGCCGTTGGCGAACCACGGATGCCCGATTTCGTCGACGAGCACTTCGCCGCCCGCGCGCTCGTGTCCCTGCTGCCAGTTCGAAAGGCTTTCGAAGGCGGCGTGATCGAGGTAGTCGACGACAAGCTCCAGGGTGACCTTCGCGCCGTTGGGCACGGTCGCGAGCACCCGGCTGAGCCTCGGCACCGAAAGGAACGTCAGGACGCCTTCGACGACGACACGCCACTCGTCACCGTCGCGTTCGGCGTGGATCCCGGACCACACCGTGCGGCGCAGCATCAGCAGCACGGACAACGCGATGCCGAGCAGCACACCGGTGAGCAGGTCGAAGACGACGACACCGGCGAGCGTCACCAGGTACAGGCCCAGGTCACCGTGTTTGAGGACCATCTTCATGTGGCCGGGGTTGACCAGCTTCGCGCCGACGTGGACGAGCAGTCCGGCCAGTGCCGCGAGCGGGATGTTCTGGATCAGCCCGGCGAACGCGGCGACGAACACCAGGATCCAGACGCCGTGCAGGATCGCGGACACTCGGGTGCGGGCACCGGCGGCGACGTTGGTCGAGCTGCGGACGATCACGCCGGTGACGGGGAGACCGCCCAGCGCGCCCGAGGTCATGTTCGCGGCACCCTGGCCGATCAGTTCGCGGTCGAGGTTCGACCGCGGCCCGGTGTGCATCTTGTCGACCGCGACGGCCGAGAGCAGGCTTTCCACGCTGGCGATCAGCGCGATGGTGACGACCGCGACGGCGAACGCGCCCCAGCCGCCGTCCGGCAGTTGGGGAGCGAAGCGGATGGAGAGCAGGTCTCCAGGCAGTTCGACGCGGGGCAGGGTCATCCCGGTGGTCACGGACAGCACGGTCACGACCGCGATGGCGGCCAGCGGCCCGGGGATCTTCCGGACGGACTCGGGCAGCCGCGGCCACAGCAGCAGGATACCGATGGTGAGGACACCGATCAGGGCGGCGGTGTCGTGGTGGCCGACGATCTGCGCGGGCAGTTCGGCGATGTTCGCGAGCGCGGAGCTCTGCGCCGAGCCGCCCAGCACGACGTGGAGCTGACCGAGGACGATGGTGACACCGATTCCGGCGAGCATGCCGTGCACGATGGCGGGCGAGATCGCGAGCGCCGCGCGGGCGATCCGGCTCAGCCCGAGCAGGATCTGCAGCCCGCCGGCGGCGACGGTGATGGCGCAGGTGGTCGCCCACCCGAAGGTCGCGATCGTTTCCGCCATGATCACCGTCAGTCCGGCGGCCGGACCACTGACCTGGAGCGCGGAGCCGCCGAGCGCGCCGGCGACCACACCGCCGACGACGGCGGCGATCAGCCCCGCGACGATCGGCGCCCCTGAAGCGAGCGCGATCCCCAGCGAGAGCGGGACCGCGACGAGGAACACCACCAGCGATGCGGGCAGGTCGTGCCGAAGCACGGCGCGAGGTTGGAACTTTTTTGACGTGGCCAGCATGATCACCAGGAAACTGGTGATTTGTCCGCTTTGCACCACCTGATCGAGTGAATATCGTCCCGCAGAAGGGTGGCATGGCCCACTTTCGAGCTGCATTGTTACTTCGAGATGACTTCGACGTTTCGAACGACCTCATGGCTCTCACGTGCTGGGATCCACACCCTCGACTGCGTGAAGGCCCTCTTCACTGCGTCCAACGCAGTGAAGAGGGCCTTCACGTACTTACGAACTCACCGGCGAAGCAGCCGACGTGAACGACCGGTGTGCCGCGTCGAGCAGGTACACGCTCGCCTTCCCGACGTCGAAGTACATCCCGGTGAGCCGGAGTTCACCGCGCGCCAGCGCCGCGTCGACGACCGGGTACGAGCGCAGATTCTCCAGTTGCTGCACCACGTTGTGCAGGGCGAGCTGATCGGTCTCGCGGTCGGGACGCGCGCCGTCGAGCAGCACCGGCCCTTCGCTTTCCCTGCGCCGCAACGTTTGTTCGCCGTGACGCAGCCAGCCACCCAGCCGCACGAACCCGGTGGGCGCGTCCCCGAGCAGCGCCTTCATCGCACCGCAGCCGGAATGCCCGCACACCACCACTTCCCGCACCCGCAACAGCCCGACGGCGTACTCGATCGCCGCCCCCACCGAGAAATCCGCTTCGGTACTGGCGTGCGGGACGAGGTTTCCGATGTTCCGCACGGTGAACAGATCCCCCGGACCGCTGGTGGTGATCAGGTTCGGCACGATCCGCGCGTCGCCACAGGTGACGAACAGCGTATGCGGCCGTTGCCCGTCGGCCAGTCCGTCCCAGGTCCGCCGCAGCAGCGGCGCCGTCCGCCGCTGGAACTCCGAAGCACCGCGGCACAACGGGACACTGCCGCCGCGCTGCCCCGGCAGTTCGAGATGTTCCGCCTGCCACTCCGACCACGGCGCGAGCCAGCGCGGCACCACCCGGGACGCGACGCCGCGCCGCACGGTCGGCACCCCCGCCTTGCCGCGCCCGAACCACGGATGACCGATCTCGTCGACGATCACGACTCCCCCGGCCCGCTCGTGTGCCCGCTGCCAGCCGCGCAGGCAGTCGAAAGCGGCGTGGTCGAGATAGTCGACGAAGAGTTCCAGCGTCACCTCCGCCCGCTCGGGGACCCCGGCGAGGACGGTCGTGAGCCTTGGCACGGAAAGGAAAGTGAGCGCGCCCTCGATGACGACGCGGGTCCGCGCGCCGTCCGGTTCGACGTGGATGCCGGAGAACAGCATCCGGCGCAGCATCAGCACGAGCGCCACCGCGATCCCCGCGACGACGCCGGTGAGCAGATTGACGGCGACGGCACCGGTCAAGGTCGCGAGGTAGACCGGCAGGTCGCCGTGGCGGCGGACCTCGCGGAGGCTGGTGAGGTTGACGAGTTTGGCGCCGACGTAGACGAGGAGTCCGGCGAGCGCGGCGAGCGGGATCAGCCGCAGCGCGTCGGTCAGGAACAGGCAGCAGCCGAGGATCCAGACGCTGTGCAGGATCGTCGACATCCGGGTGCGGGCGCCCGCTTCGAAGTTGGTCATGGTGCGCACGACGACGCCGGTGACCGGGAAGCCGCCGAACGAGCCGGCGGCGACGTTCGCCAGTCCCTGCCCGATCAGTTCGCGGTTGAGGTCGGTGCGCGGCCCGTCGCGCAGCTTGTCGATGGCGAGGGCCGACAGCAGGCTTTCGAGGCTGGCGATGAGCGCGATGCTGAGCACGGCGGCGGCGATCGCCGCCCAGGAACCGGACGGCGCTTCGGGGACGAAACCCAGCCCTGGCAGGCCGTTCGGGAGATCGACGCGCGGCAGGTCCATGCCCGCCGCGACGGAAAGGCCGGTGGCCACCGCGACGGCGGCCAGCGGGCCGGGGACGCGGCGCACGGAACTCGGCATCCGGGTCCAGGCCAGCAGGACACCGACGGTGACCACGCCGATCAGCGCGGCCTGGTCGTGGTGGCCGACGAGCTGACCGGGCAACGCGAGGACGTTCGCGATCGCGGAACCCTGCGCCGCTCCGCCGAGTACGACGTGCAGCTGCCCGAGGACGATGATCAGGCCGATTCCGGCGAGCAGGCCGTGCACGATGGCCGGCGAGATCGCCAACGCGGCCTTGGCGACGCGGCTGATGCCGAACAGGATTTGGACCACGCCCGCCGCGGCGGTGATGGCGCAGGTGGCGGCCCAGCCGAAGGCGGCGATCGTCTCCGCGAGGACGACGGTCAGCGCGGCGGAAGGGCCGCTGACCTGAAGGGCGGAACCGCCGCAGAGGCTCGCGACGAGTCCGCCGACGACGGCGGAGACGAGACCGGCGAGCAAGGGTGCTCCGGCGGCGTGGGCGACGCCGAGCGAGAGAGGGACGGCCACGAGGAAGACGACGACCGAAGCCGGGATGTCGTGGCGAAGGTTCTTCAGGAGGGTCGATGTGGGGTTGCGGCGGCCCGGTGGCCCGGTGTCGTGCTCGTCACCAACGATGTCGATCATGGGGGCAGGAAACCCGATCGGCGCGCAAAAGTCCGCTACGCAAAGGATTCTCAGGTTTGCTTGCGCACCGAAGAACTAGAGCATAACGGATTTTTGCGACAAACCGCTCACAACGGCTCTCGATCGGACTCGCCCGTTCGCCTGACCAAGATCAACCGATGATCACGCACTGTACCGAGCGTGGCCTTCCCGGTTTCCTGTGGCTGCCGTCACACTCTTTGGGCTGAATTTTGCCGTTTTTACGCTTTTTGTGCGGTCGCCACCATTGCGGAAGTGATCGCGGTGAGGTCGTCGGCGCCGGAAATGTAGGGCGGCATCGCGTAGATCAGGTTCCGGAACGGCCGCAGCCAGACCCCGTTCGCGGTGAGGACCTCGGTCGCCACCGCCATGTCCACCGGATGGTCCAGCTCCACCACGCCGATGGCACCGAGCACCCGCACGTCGGCGACCGCGGACAGCCCGCGAGCGGGTTCGAGCCCGGCTTTCAGCGCGGCCTCGATCCTCGGGACGTCGGACTTCCAGCCACCTTCGGCCAAGATCCCCAGCGAGGCGTTGGCCACCGCCGAGGCCAGCGGGTTCGCCATGAACGTCGGCCCGTGCGCGAGCACCGGCAGTTCGCCGCGTGAGATGCCGTCGGCGATCCGCGGCGTGCACAGTGCCGCCGCCATCGTCAGGTAACCGCCCGTCAGCGCCTTGCCGAGACAGAGGACGTCGGGGGTCACCCCGGCGTGTTCGGCGGCGAACATCCGGCCGGTGCGGCCGAACCCGGTGGCGATCTCGTCGAAGATCAGCAGGACGCCGTTGGCTTCGGTGATCTCCCGCAACGCGCGCAGGTACGCGGGCGGGTGGAACCGCATTCCGCCGGCACCCTGCACGACCGGCTCGACGATGATCGCGGCCAGTTCGCCCGCGTGCCGCTCGACCTCGGCCGCGAGCAGGTCGAGGTACGCCTGATCCGGTTCGTCGTCGAACGCGCCCGGCGGCTTGGGCAGGAACAGCTGGTCCGGCAGGATCCCCCGCCACAGCGAATGCATCCCGCCTTCGGGGTCGCAGACGCTCATCGGCGTGAACGTGTCGCCGTGGTAGCCGCCGCGCCAGGTCATCAGGCGCCGCTTTCCCTTACGCCCCACCGACTGCCAGTACTGCAGGCACATCTTCACGGCGACCTCGACCGACACCGAACCGGAGTCGCACAGGAAGACGTGCCGCAGCCCGTCCGGGGCGAGGTCCACCAGGGTCTTGGCCAGGGTGATGGCCGGCTCGTGGGTGAGCCCGCCGAACATGACGTGACTCATCCGGCCGGCCTGTTCGGCCAGCGCCGCGTCCAGCACCGGGTTCCGGTAGCCGTGGATCGCCGCCCACCAGGACGACATGCCGTCGACCAGCTCACGGCCGTCGTCGAGGGTGAGCCGCACCCCGCTCGCCTCGCGGACCAGCAACGGGCCGACCGTGCCCGGCATCGGTGAGTACGGATGCCAGACGTGTTCCGCGTCGAGGGCGAGCAGTTCTGCGGCGTCCATCCCGCGACCCTACGACACGCCCTGTTCAGCGCAGCAGCACAGGGAGGGTCTCCAGCCCGTGCACCAGGGCGCTTTCCCGCCACCGCAAGGTTTCCGGCTCGGCGGCCAGGCTCAGCCGCGGGAACCTCTCCAGCAGAGCACGCAGAGCGATCTCGGCCTCCAGCCGGGCCAGCGGGGCACCGACGCAGTAGTGGATGCCGTGGCCGAACGCGAGATGCCCGGTCGCCGACCGCGTGACGTCCAGCCGGTCCGGATCCGGGAAGCGTCCGGCGTCGCGGTTGGCGCCGAGCAGGGAGACGAACACGAACTCGCCCGCGGGGATCTCGACGTCGCCCACCTGGACGGGTTCGGCGGTGTACCGGATGGTCGCCAGGTGGATCGCGCCGTCATAGCGCAGGAATTCCTCGACCGCTCCGGGCAGCAGGGCGGGATCGGCGCGGAGCGCCGCCAGCTGCGCCGGCTCCCGCAGCAGGGCGAACACGCTGTTCGCGATCAGGTTGACCGTCGTCTCGAAACCCGCCACCAGCAGCAGGAACGCCATGGCCAGCAATTCCTCCCCGGAGAGCGAATCGCCTTCGTCACTGACGTGGATCAGGCCCGAAAGCAGGTCTTCCGCGGGCTTCGCGCGCTTTTCCTCGATGAGGTCGACGAGATACGCGTGCATCTTCGCCGCGGCGGCTTGGAGTTCCTCCGGCGTCGACCAGGCGAGCATCGTGTTCGACCACGTCGCGAACGCCGGCTGGTCGTCCGCGTGCACGCCGAGCAGCTCGCAGATCACCCGGATCGGCAGCGGAACGGCGAAAGCGGGCAGGAGGTCGACGCGCTTCGCATCGCCGATCCCGTCCAGCAGTTCCGCGGTGATCTGCTCGATCCGCGGCCTCAGCCGGGAGACGGTGCGCGCGGTGAAGGCCTGGTTGACCAGTTTGCGCAGCCGCGTGTGATCCGGCGGGTCCGTGTTGAGCATATGCCCGCCGAGGGCGCGGACCGCGCTGTCACCGGCGGATTCGAAGCCGTCGCGTTCGAAGAGCCGCTGGATGGCCGCGGGATCCTTGCCGACACGGGAATCCGCGAGGATCGCGCGGGACTCGGCATAACCGGTGACGATCCAGGCTTCCAGGCCCCGTGGCATCCGGACCTTGCGGGCCGGGCCTTCTTCCCGCAGCAGCGCGGAGATCCGGTGTGGGTCCTGGAGAAGATCCTCGGTCAGGTGTTTCGGTTTTTCGGACGACCGCATCGGTACGCTCCCCCCCAGCGCGCCGGTCAGCGTTCGGCCAGCGCGGCCACCACTCGCTCGGTCACTTCAGTCCAGTATGCCCGCTGTTCTTCGCGCTCGTCGGCGCCCGTGAGCCACTCCTGGTGGAAGCGGAGCGTGGTCTTCTGCTCGGTGCCACTCACCGTGATCTGCAGGGTGGAGTCGTGATCCCAGTCCTTCGGGCGCCAGGTCAGCCGGAGCTTGTCACCCTCGGAACGGCCGCGGATCTCGCCGGTCGTCCCGTTGGCCGTCTCGTAGGGCGCGCCCAGTTCACGACCGAGGTCGGCGCCGGGGCCGAGCCAGATCTCCACGCCCTCGCGTCCGACCAGGAAGTCCCACACCTGTGCGCCGCTGTACGGCACGGTTTGGGAAACGCCTACCTGCCAACCACTTCCGGCTGTTTTGGCCACTGCTCTCGTCACCGGCCCATCCTCGCACCGGGTGTACCGTGCGAGGTTCACCGGTCCGGGTGGAGGATCTCTTCCTGTGCGCTACCGTCCGATTTCTCCCGCTCTGCTGGTCTCCGAACTGACCGAACGCATCACGGCGATCACGGGCCGCCGCCGGATCGCGGTCGCCGTCGACGGCGCGGCCGGTGCGACCAACACCACAGCACTCGCGGACGCCCTGGTCGGTCCCCTGCGCGTCGCCGGTCACGCGGCGTTGCGGGTCTCGGCGAACGACTTCCTCCGCCCCGCCTCCCTGCGCTTCGAACGGGGCAAGGAAGACCCCGACGCGCGCTACACCGACTGGCTTGACCTCGGCGCCCTGCGCCGCGAGGTGCTCGATCCGCTCGCCGAGGGCGGCAGCGGACGGGTACTCCCCTCGCTGTGGGATCCGGTCCGCGATCGCGCCACCCGCGCCGAGCGCGTCGACCTTCCCGAAGGTGGCGTCGTCCTGCTGGACGGTGAGTTCCTGTTCGGCGCGGGCCTCGCGTTCGATCTGAGCGTGCACCTGTGGCTTTCACCCGCCGCGCTCAAGCGGCGGGTGCCCGACGAATGGGCGCTGCCCGCCTACGAGCGCTATGAAGCCGAGGTGGACCCGGTGGCGTCGGCCGACATGGTGATCCGCGTCGACGACCCGAACCACCCGGCGCGCTACGAACCCTGACGGCGCGCGCCGTCAGCGCACGGCCGCGACCGGGTCGCCGTCGAGCAGGCCGGAAAGCCTGCTCGCCATGGTGTCCCACCGCCAGTGCTCGGCCACCCATTCGCGGCCGGCGGCCCCCATCCGCCGCGCCCGCACCGGGTCGGCCAGCAACGCGGCCAGCGTCTCCCGCAACTGCTGTTCGTCACGGCCGTCGACGACGTGCCCGGTGACCTCGTCCAGCACTGTTTCCGGTGCCCCGCCGGAATTGCCGGCGACGACCGGCAGCCCGGTCGCCGAAGCCTCCAGGTAGACGATGCCGAGTCCTTCGACGTCGAGGCCCTTTCCGCGCGTCCGGGCAGGCATGGCGAAGACGTCACCGGCGTTGTAGTGCGCCGGCAACTCCTTCCACGGCACCGATCCGGTGATGACCACGTTGTCTTCGACCCCCAGCGCGCCGACCAGCCCGGTGAGCGTCTTGCGGTACGGGCCGCCGCCGACGAGCAGCAGCGCCACGTCCGGGATCCGCCTGCGGAGTTCGGGCAGGATCCTGATCAGCATGTCCTGTCCCTTGCGCGGCACCAGCCGCGAAACACACACGATCGTCGGCCGGTCGCCGAGACCGTGCCGGTCGCGGATCTCCTTGCCCGCGGCGGGATCCGGGCGGTACAGCGCGGTGTCGACGCCGCACGGCAGCATCTCCAGCCCCGCCATCGGACCGAAAGCGGCCGAAAACCGGGACCGCGTGTACTTGCTGACATAGGTGATCACGTCGACGGTGTCGCCGATCCGCCGCAACGCCTGCCGTGACCCCGGCAGCATCGACCAGCCGACCTCGTGGCCGTGCGTCGAGGCCAGCACGCGGCGGGCACCGGCCGATCGCAGCGGTTGTCCCAGCAACGCCAGCGGCGCGGCCGCGCCGAACCAGACGGCTTCGCAGTCACGGGCCCGCATGATCTCCTTGGCCCGCTTGAGCACGTCCGGTGTCGGCAGCATCAACGACGTCGGATGGCGTACCACCTCGAAGGGGGCGGCGGCGTCGAACTCGGTGTGCGAGCCGGTGCTCGACTCCCAGGACGGCGCGTACACGACGAGATCGTCCGCGGGCAGGCGGGCGGCCAGCGAGTTCAGGTAGTTCTGGATACCGCCCGGCCGGGGCGGGAAGTCGTTGGTCACCAGCAGCGTCCTCAGCACCCCTGCAGGCTACTTGGCCCCCGGCACGCGAAAGGGGCGGCACCGCCTGCGCGGTACCGCCCCTTCACCGTCCCTGTGACGGGCCGGGAATTTCTTCGTCAGGCCGTCGGGCGACGGGCTCCGACGTAGTTGTTCTGCAGCGGCGACACCTTGACGACGTCACCGGAGGTCGGCGCGTGCACCATCATGCCGTTGCCGACGTACATGCCCACGTGCGAGACGGGCGAGTAGTAGAACACCAGGTCGCCCGGCTGAAGCTGCGACTTCTCGACCGGAGCGCCGAAGGTGGACTGCTGACGGCTCGACCGCGGCAGGGAAAGACCGGCCTGCTTGTAGGCCCACTGCATCAGACCTGAGCAGTCGAACTGCGACGGACCTGTCGCACCCCACACGTACGGGCTGCCGAGCTTGCTCTTCGCGGCGGAGAGTGCCGCCGCGGCGGCGGGGCCAGGAGCGGGCAGGTTGGGGAACGCGCCGCCCTTGTCCTTCTGGGCGGCCTTGTCCGCGGCGCTCAGGTTGCCGCCGGCCCGCTCGATCTCCTTGAGCTGGTCGTTGAGCGTCTTCTGCCGCGCCTCGATGTCCGTCGTCAGCTTGGCGGCGGCGTCACGGGCGGCGGTGGCCGTCGCCTGCGCGTCCGCGGCCTTCTGCGCGGAGGCCGCGGCCTGGGCCACGGCGCCGCTCAGGTTGTTCAGAGCCGTGTTCTTGTTCGCGGCGAGGACCTCGAGCGCCGAGGAGCGGTCCAGGAAGTCCTGGGTCGACGCGCCCGACAGCAGCGACGACAGCTTGTTCAGCTGCACGCCGCTGGTGAACGACGCACCGGCGAACTTGTTGACCTCGGCCTGGAACGTCTTTTCGTCACCGGCGGCCTTGAGACCGGCTTCCTTGGCCGCCGCGGCGTCCGCGGTGGCCTTGTCGAGCTCGCCTTGCTTCGCGGCGAGATCGTCCTTCGCCTTGAGGAGGTCCTCGTTCGCCTTCTCCGCCTGCGCCGCGAGGTCGCGGTACTTGGCGAGCGCGTCCGAACCGGACGGGGGCTGTTGTTGGGCGGGGACTGGGGCAGCGGTGGCTGAAGGCTGAGCGACCGTTACCGCGGTGATCACCGCGGCCGCGGCCAAAGCTCCTGACACCACGCGCTTGACTGGATGCGACTGCACGGTCGCGCGTGTCTCCTTTGCTGTCGGCCACTGACTCAAAACCGGGGACGAAGAGGTCGGGGGCCCTCTTCCGCGAAGCCGCGTCGCCGGCCGTGAAGCCCGCGCGGTTCTCCGCGTTCCCGCCCGGCACCTGGCCGACTGCTATCGCAACAGGTTTGGTGCCCGGCTGATTCTGGTGCAACTCCCCGACAAAGCTGCTTCAGTGGCGATCCCGTGTCGCCGTCTGGCGACGACTTCCGGCCACGAGATCTCGGACAGGTTACGAAACCACAGGCACCACGTCCACCACGCCAATGACAAAAACTCTCCGTGATGCGCCGAAACACCTTCGGACCAGCATGAGCGGAAAATTGTGACGGGCGTTACATCCAGGAGGGCCATACGGCTACCTACCGTTCACCCGATCGGATCGACCACTCGTCGAATGTCCCGGTCGTGGCGTGTCTCAGGCGGTCATCCGGCGCTCCCGCTCGACCCTCCGGACCATCCGGAGACGCGGGATCATCCCCGCTTCCGCGAGCGCGTCGACCGCTTTTCGCTCGTCGGCGTCCCATTCGAGCGACGGCGGCGCGCCGAGAAGGACACTGACGACACAGTCATGACATGCGTCACCCCGGACCGCGCAGCGATCGCAATCGATGACGAGCGTCTCTCTATCCGCTATATCGGTCATGACGCACACGATAAGAGCGACCACTGACAGTTTCGGGCGTCGCGAGTGGTAATGAGGGTTGTGGCCAAGGCGCCTGAGGCAAACGTGGCGTGCTGGGTATCGCGCTCACCGGGTCCGTGAAGGCCTCCATGCCTACCCTGAAGGTAGGGAAGGGGCCCTTCGCTACGGCCGTCTACGGCGCGTACTTCTAAACTCGGCTGAGTCTCGACACCAGCACCGCCGACGGCACCGGGTGCGCGCCCTTGCGCCGCACCGAGTCCGCCACCGCCCGGTCCGTGCTCGCGACCACCATCGGCCGCCCCGGCGGCTCGGCCGCGACCAGCGACCGGATGACGTCGTCCGCGAGCACGCCGCGTTCGGAGAACAGCACCCGTACCCCGCGCGGCACCGCCGCGGGCACGGAAAGCACACCGGCGCCGTCGAACACCACGGTCACCTCGGCGCTGGTCCGCGCGGCCAGCGCGGAAAGCTGGTGGATCAGCCGGTCGCGCTGGTCGGAAAGCGCCAATTCCGGATAGCCGGTCTTCGTGACGTTGTAGCCGTCGACGATCAGGTGCACATTGGGCAGCGCGAGATGCCGGTCGAGCGCGGTGACGTCCTGGATCTTGCCGCCCGCGCCCAGCCCCGACGTGGCGCCGCGGACCATGTCCGCCGGACGCTGCCCCCTCGCGCTCACCGAAAGCTCCCGGCGCAGTCCGCCGACGGCGCCTTCGATCGTGTCCAGCAGCAGCCCGAGCCTGACCTCGTCGGCCTGACGCGCTTCGCGGGCGGACTGGCGGGCGATCTCGGCGTCCGTGACGGCCTTCTCCGCCCGCGCCTTCTCCGCCGCGACTCGCTGCCGCTCACGGTCCAGCTGGGCTTTCAGCGCCTTGATCTCCTCGGCGCGCTCGGCACCGCCGCTTTCCAGCTCGGCGCGGGCCTCGGCGACCGCGTCCTTGGCCTGGCGCAGCTGGACACCCTGCTCTCGCAAGCGCTTCAGCAGTTTCTCGACCTCGGCTTCGCGTTCACCCCGCGCGCTGGCCGCCATCTCCTTGGCCTCGCGCAACTCTTCGCGCAGCTGGGCCAGTTCGGTCTCGAGCCGCTGATTGCGGGCCAGTGCGGCATCACGTTCGGCGCGCAACGCCGTCTCGTCGGCGTTCTTCGCCACCAGCCGGACACGCCCGGCCGCGCCCGCCTCGCCGAGGAGCACGGCGGCGGCCGCGGCGGCGACGGAATCGGGTGCGTTCGGGTCGAGGGCGTCCTTGCGGTGGTCACGCAGCCATTCGGTGACCGCGACCCGGAACTGCGACGACTCCCCCAGCGCGGCGAGCAGCGCCGTCCCGCCGAGTTTCGCGCGTTTCGCGGGGGCGAACTTCGCGACCGGGCGCAGTTGCCTCGGCACGTCGGCGACCGGCAGTTTGCCGACGGCGGCCGCGGCGAGCTCGGCGATCCGCTCACGCACCGCCTCCGGCAAGGCCGTCCAGCCGTCGGCCGGGACCTCTTCGGACTCCTCGTGCCCGCCCGCCGACGCCACGACACCCGAGGGTCCGCCGATGGCGTCCTCGGGCAGTTCCGGCACTGCGGGCTGCGGCTGCATCGCTCCAGCGTAGGCCCCATGGGCTCGGGGCGCGCTGGATGGGACGGCGTGCGCGGATCCCGGGATTGTCGGTGCCCGCCCCTACTGTGCCCGATCATGGACACCGGACGGCGGCCCGGCGCGGCGCAACTCGCCTTCGACGAGCTGGGAACCCCTTTGCGGGACACCACTTTCGTCGTATTCGACCTCGAGACCACGGGCACGAAACCCGGTCCGGACGGGATCACCGAGATCGGCGCGGTCAAGGTCCGCGCGGGTGAGATCCTCGGCGAGTTCGCCACCTTCGTCAATCCGGGGATGCCGATCCCGCCGCAGATCGTGGAGCTCACCGGCATCACCGGCGCGATGGTCTACGACGCCCCCCGGATCGATCGGGTGCTGCCTGCCTTCCTTGAGTTCATCTCAGGGGCCGTGCTCGTGGCGCACAACGCCCCCTTCGACACCGGTTTCATGCGCGCGGCCTGCGAAGGCCACGGGTACCACTGGCCGAAGACGGCCGTCGTCTGCACGGTCCGGCTCGCCCGCCGGGTCATTTCCCGCGACGAGACGCCCAGCTACCGGCTTTCCGCGCTGGCCACGCTGTTCGGCGCGCGGACGACGCCCAACCACCGTGCCCTCGCGGACGCGCGGGCGACCGTGGACGTCCTGCACGCCCTGCTCGAACGCGTCGGCAACCTCGGCGTCCACACGCTGGAAGAACTGCTGGACTACCTGCCCGAGGTGACTCCGGCCCAGCGGCGCAAACGTTCGCTGGCCGAACACCTGCCTTCGCGGCCGGGCGTCTACCTGTTCCGCGGCCCCAGCGACGAGGTGCTTTACGTGGGAACGTCGTCGGACCTGCGCCGCCGGGTCCGGCAGTACTTCACCGGATCGGAGAGCCGGGGCCGGATCCGGGAGATGGTCGCGCTGGCCGAACGGGTCGACGCGGTCGAATGCGCCCACGCGCTGGAGGCCGCGGTCCGGGAGCTCCGGCTGATCGCCGCCCACCGCCCGATGTACAACCGCCGTTCCAAGAACCCACGCAACGCCTGGTGGGTCGCGCTGACCGAGGAAGCGTTCCCCCGCCTGTCGGTGGTTCGCATGCCACGAGACGGGATGCTGGGGCCCTTCCGCAGCCAGACGGACGCCCGATCGGCCGCGGACACCCTCGCCGGCGCCTCCGGACTGCGGACGTGCACCCAGCGCATCTCCGCGACCGCGCCGAACGGCAAACCGTGTGTTCTCGCCGAACTCGGGCGCTGCGGGGCGCCCTGCGCCGGGCTCCAGACGGTCGAGGAGTACCGGCCCGGGGTGCTGGCGGTGTCCGGGCTCATCGCCGGGACGGACGGGCGGCCGCTGCGCGCCGCCGCCGATCAGCTGGCCAGGCTCGCCGCGGCCGAGCACTACGAACAGGCCGCCCGGCACCGTGATCAGCTGGCCGGGCTGATCCGCGCGGTCGGCCGGGCGCATCGGCAGTCGGCGCTGGCCGGTATCCCGGAGCTGATCGCCGCGGGGCCGGACGGCAACGGCGGCTGGGAACTCGCGGTGATCCGGTACGGCAGGCTCGCGTCGGCGGGGGTCGCGCGGCGCGGGGTGCCGCCGATGCCGGTGGTCGAGATGCTGGTGGCCTCGGCGGAAACGGTGCTCCCCGGCCCCGGCCCGCTTTTCGGCGCGTTCCCGGAAGAGGTCCGCATCCTGTTGCGCTGGCTGGCCCGCCCGGGCGTCCGGCTCGTGCGCACCACACACCCCTGGGCGGAGCCGGCCGCCGTCGCGGGCGGCTGGGGAGAATGGCTCGACCTGGCGGCGAGCGCGACGGCGCTGGAGCAGGTGGCGGGCTAGGATCGCGGCACCGGAATCGTCAACGTAGGAGGACCTCCAGTGATCACCGCGATCGTGTTGATCCAAGTCGAAGCGGACGCCATCCCCGAGGCGGCCCAGGCGATCGCGGACATCGACGGGGTCCGTGAGGTCTACTCCTGCGCGGGCGACGTCGACCTGATCGCCTCGGTCCGGGTCTCGGCCCATGAGGACCTCGCGGACCTGATCCCGGCGAAGATCGGCAAGGTCCCCGGTGTGCTGAGCACGGTCACGCATATCGCATTCCGCTCGTACTCGAAGGCCGACAGCGAGTCCGCTTTCGACATCGGCGTCGAAGGCGCCTGACGACAAACGAGAACCCCGCCCCGCCGGTGACTTTTTGGAGCTGCAGGTCGTCGGCTGACGGTTCACCACGAGTGGCAGGTCCGTGAAGGCCTCCTTCCCTACCTTGAGCGTAGGGAAGGAGGCCTTCACGGCCTTTCCTGGCTGTGGGATCACGGGGTCGCGAGTGGCCGCCCCAGTGACCGACAGCCGAAACGCCATTAGAGGACTAAATGCGTACCCCTGACACGCGTGAAGGCCTCCTTCTCTCGGCTGAGCCAAGGGAAGGAGGCCTTTACACGCGCGTTCCTACCGGAGCTAGTGCCCGGAGGTGATCTCCTTGCGCTCCGCGGACGGCTCGCCGCCGATGTCGTCGACCTTGCCGTTGCCGTTGCCGTGCCCGTTGGCCCGGGCACGCTCCAGCGCGATCGTCTCCTCGACCGGGTCCGGCGACCAGACCGAACCCGCGACGGCGTGCCCGGCCGAACCGAGCTTGTTCATCTTCTTCGGCACCGACGCGCCCTGGTATTCGAGCGGCAGCGGGTGGCCGTGGTCGTCCACCGGGCCGAGCGGCTGGTGGATCTCGATGAACTCACCGTGCGGCAGGCGCTTGATGATGCCGGTTTCGACACCGTGCTCCAGCACCTCGCGGTCGGCCCGCTGGAGGCCGAGGCAGATCCGGTAGGTGATGTAGTACGCGATCGGCGGGGCCAGCAGCACACCGATCCGGCCGGCCCACGTCGTCGCGTTCAGCGAGATGTCGAAGGCGAACGCGATGATGTCGTTGAAGCCCGAAAGCATGATGACCGCGAAGAACGTCAGGGCCATCATGCCCAGCGAGGTCCGGACCGGGACGTCGCGCGGACGCTGCAGCAGGTTGTGGTGCGCGGTGTCCTTGGACAACTTTCGCTCGATCCAGGGATACGTCAGCAGCAACCCGATCAGGATCGGCATCCCGAGCCCACCGGCGAAGAAGACCGCCGGGACCGTGTAGTTCCCGAGGTAGAGCTCCCACGCGGGCCAGATCCGGAGCAAGCCGTCGGCCCAGGCCATGTACCAGTCCGGCTGCGAACCCGCCGAGACCTGCGCCGCGTTGTACGGGCCGATGTTCCAGATCGGGTTGATCTGGAAGAGCCCCGACATCAGCGCGATGACACCGGTGACCAGCGCGAAGAACGCACCGCCCTTGAGCGCGAAGACCGGCATGATGCGGACGCCGACGACGTTGGTCTCCTTGCGGCGCACCCCCGGGAACTGCGTGTGCTTCTGGTACCAGACCAGCGCGAGGTGCGCGGCCACCAGGCCGAGCATGATGCCCGGCAGCAGCAGGATGTGGATCGTGTACAGGCGCGGGATGATCTCGTTGCCGGGGAACTCGCCGCCGAACAGCGCCCAGTGGATCCAGGTGCCCATGACCGGCACCGAGAGCACGATGCCCGACAGGGTCGCGCGGATACCGGTACCGGAGAGCAGGTCGTCCGGGAGCGAGTAGCCGAAGAAGCCTTCGAACATGCCCAGGACCAGCAGCAGCGCGCCGATGACCCAGTTCGCCTCACGCGGGCGCCGGAACGCGCCGGTGAAGAAGATCCGGAACATGTGGACCATCATCGAGGCCACGAAGATCAGCGCGGCCCAGTGGTGCAGCTGGCGGACGAACAGACCGCCGCGGACGTCGAACGAGATGTCCAGCGTGGTCGCGAAGGCCCGCGACATCTCGACGCCCTGCAGACCGGTGTAGCTGCCGTTGTAGACGACCTCCTCCATGGAGGGGTCGAAGAACAGCGTGAGATAGACACCCGACAGCAACAGGATGATGAAGCTGTAGAGCGCGATCTCGCCGAGCAGGAACGACCAGTGCGTCGGGAACACCTTGTTGAGCTGGTGCCGCATGCCCTTGGCCAGGTGATACCGGTCGTCGGCCCACTTCGCACCAGCGCCCGCGGCCTTCTCGACCGGGTTCGTCCCCTTCGTCGGGGTGGTGAGTGAACTCATGACTTACGCTCCCAAAAGGCCGGTCCGACGGCCTCGTTGAAGTCTCCGCGCGCGATCAGGTAGCCCTCTTCGTCCACTGTAATCGGAAGCTGGGCCAACGGCCGCGTCGCCGGCCCGAAAATCGGCTTGGCGTAGTGGAGCGCGTCGAACTGCGACTGGTGACAGGGGCAGAGGATGCGGTTGGTCCGCTGCTCGTACAGGGAGGTCGGGCAGCCGACGTGGCTGCAGATCTTCGTGTACGCGTAGTAGTCCCCGAAGTTGTAATCCTCCTGGCCCTGACGCTTGACGACCTTGGCGGCGTCGGTCGGGCGGAGGCGGATCAGCATGACCGGGTTGTCGACCCGCTTGAAGGCGGCCGACAGCGCGTGCTCGTCCTCACGCTCGGACTCGCGGAACGGGAAGACCGTCTCCATGGCGCCCGCGTCGAGGTCCTCGACCTTGACCAGGGAGACCTCGTGCGGACGGCCGGTGTTGCGGCGCAAGTAGACCTTCTCTTCCGGGAAGTTCTTCTTCCAGCCCGAGTGCCACAGGGAGTCGCGGTTCTCGGTGTCCTTCCACGGGTCCTTGATGAAGGACGCGATCGGCAGCGCCGCGACGGCGAGACCGAGCACACCAGCACCGGCACCCGCGGACCGCTTGATCATCGAGCGGCGCGCGATGGTCATGCGGTTACCCGAGTCGGCCAGCTGGGCGAGGATGGTGGCCTTGTCGACCTCTTTCGACCCGCCGTCGCCGCGCTCCTGCACCGCGACCTCGGCCGGGACGAACTTCTTGGTGTAGAGGATCACGCCGATACCGAGGCTGAGCACGGCGAGCCCGAGGGAGACCCCGAGCAGCGGCGTGTACAGCGTGTACTTGGTGTAGCCGGTCGTACCCGGCTCCTTGTACTCGAACCAGTGCGGCCACGCGATGAGGACCACGAACGCGAGGCCGGAGAGCGCGGCCAGCACGAACCAAAGGGCGACAGCGCGCTCGGCGCGCTTCTCCGCCTTGGTCCCCTCGACCGGCCACGGCGTCGGGTACTCGATGATCTCGACCCCGTCGAGTGCGGTACCCAGCTTGACGAGCTGGTCGCGATCCATGTCCGCCAACTCCGCCTCTGTCGGCGGCTTCGGCCCTTCGGCGCTCATGCCTTCGATCCAATCCACAACGTCACGCCGATCAGCGCGGCGATCCCGACGATCCACGCGATCGCGCCCTCCGAGGCCGGGCCAAGTCCGCCGAGCGAGCTACCGCCGGGTGAGTTGTTCCCGTGACTCACGGACTTCACGAACGCGATGATGTCCTTCTTCTCCTCCGGCGACAGCTGCCGGTCGGAGAACTTGGGCATGTTCTGCGGCCCGGTGAGCATCGCGGTGTAGATCTGCTCTTCCGTGGCCGGGTCCAGGTTCGGGGCGAACTTGCCCGACGAGAGCGCGCCGCCGCGGCCGGTGAAGCTGTGGCAGGAGGCGCAGTTGAGGCGGAAGAGCTCGCTGCCGCGCGCGACGTCGTCGCCACGCAGCGCGTCACCCTTCTCGGCGGGACGCTGCACGCCGCCGCCGTTGGCCTGGATGTAGGCGCCCAGCGCGTTGATCTCGGCCTCGGACAGCTTCGGCGGCTTCCGCTGCGCCTGTGCTTCCTGGCGCACCGCGGGCATGCGGCCGCTCGAAGTCTGGAAGTACACGGCCGCGTCGCCGATGCCGATGAGGCTCGGACCGCGGTCGGGGACGCCCTCGAGCTTCGGCCCGTGACATTCGATACACGTGTTGTTGTAGAGCTTCTCGCCCTCGCGCAGGAGGGCGGATTCGCCCTGCGCCTGCGCGGTCTGCGGCTCCGGGGCGAAGACGGCGTACAGCCCGCCCACGCTCAGCAGCGCGATCCCGAGCGCCAGCGCACCGGCGAACCGCCGGTGCAGCTTGGACCGCGCGCGGAAGCGGCGGCGATCCGTCTTGTCCTTGCTGGAGGTCATCTTGCGGCAACCCTTGCTGTCAGTTCAGGCCGATAGGTCGTGGTGGCGGCTTCGTTCACGGAAGGATGTAGATCACCGCGAACAGGCCCACCCACACGATGTCGACGAAGTGCCAGTAGTAGGACACGACGATCGCCGAGGTGGCTTGAGCCGGGGTGAACTTGCTCAGCTTGGTGCGGATGAGCAGGTACACGAACGCGATGAGCCCGCCGATGACGTGCAGGCCGTGGAACCCGGTCGCGAGGAAGAACACCGTGCCGAACGGGCCGGACGGGATGGTCATCCCCTCGTCGATCAGGTGCAGGTACTCGTAACCCTGGCCGCCGACGAAGATCGCGCCCATGATCAACGTGATGATGTACCAGCGGCGCAGACCGAAGACGTCACCCTTTTCGGCGGCGAACACACCGAACTGGCAGGTGAACGACGAAGCCACGAGGATCACCGTGAACGGGATCGCCAGCGCGACGTTCAGATGGAAGGGCTCACCGTGCAGCGGCGGCGGCCACTGACCGGAGGCGTTCTGCGCCTTCACGGTGAAGAACATGGCGAACAGTCCGGCGAAGAACATCAGTTCGCTGGACAGCCACACGATGGTGCCGACACTGACCATGTTCGGCCGGTTCAGCGAGTGGACCCGCTGGCTGATGGTGGGAGCTGCCGTTGTCACGCGTCGCATTATGTCCTCTCACGCACGGGGCCCGCCGGGTGGGTCCACGGCAAGTCGCGTGCGTGTCGGGTCACATCTGAACGAAAGCGGGAACAGAGCTACTCATGGGTTTACTAGATCGACTGCGTGACCTGGTCAAGAAGCCGAAGCTCCCAGGTCTGACCGTCGACACGCCCGGCGTCGAGATCGTCGTGACGGCTTTCGATCCCGCCGAGGCGGATTCTTCGGTGCTGGCGAGATCACCCGCTTGGGTCGCCGAAGCACCGGCGATCCTGCGTCACCACTTGAAACTGCCGCCCGAAAAGGTGGCGGAGGCGAAGTCGATCCTCGCCCAGGACGGCTGGGAACTGCGGGAACAGGGACCGGACGGTGACTTCACGCTGGCGTACGCGTCGCGCGTCCAGACCCTCGACGCGCTGCACTGCGCGCAGGAACGGTCACGGATGGCGGGGCTCGCGCAGCGGCTCGGCGGCGATTCGCTGGGCTGGGACGCGCTCCAGCCGTCGGGTGCGTCCACGTGATGTCGGTCATGGCGGATAACATCGCCGGTGTCGAGATGACTAGACGAGGTGGAGGCGCGCTCATGGGCGAGCAGGCGATGCGGATCCTGGTGTTCAGCCACAAGGCGGAGGTGCGCGAGGCGATCATCAACGCCGTCGGCCGCAGGCCCGCCGCCGACCTCGGCCGGGTGGACTACACCGAGGCTTCCGGCATTTCCGAGGTGCTCGTCGAGATGGACGCGGGCAACGTGGACCTGGCCATCCTCGACGGCGAGGCGCAGCCGACCGGCGGCATCGGACTGACCCGCCAGCTCAAGAACGAGATCGAGGACTGCCCGCCCATCGTGGTGGCGGTGCGGCGCAAGGACGACCGGTGGCTCGCGACCTGGTCGCAGGCCGACGCGGTGCTGGTCCACCCGCTCGACCCGCTGACGGCCGCGGAGACGGTCGCCGACGTACTGCGCGCCCGGCGGGTGCCGGTCGTGCACAGCTGACCCGATGAGCGCGGCAGCCAAGACCTGGCCGTCCCTGCTCAACCAGCTCATCGCGCGGACGGACCTGTCCGAAGAGGACACCGCGTGGGCGATGGACCAGATCATGCGCGGGGCGGCGACGCCCTCCCAGATCGCCGGGTTCGCCGTCGCGCTGCGGGCGAAGGGTGAGACACCGGCGGAGATCTCCGGCATGGCCGACGCCATGCTGGCGCACGCCAAACGGGTGACGATCGACCGGCCTTCGGTGGACATCGTCGGCACCGGCGGGGACCGGTCCAACTCGGTCAACATCTCCACCATGGCCACGGTGGTGACGGCCGCGGCCGGCGCGCCGGTGGCGAAACACGGCAACCGGAGCGCGTCGTCGAAGTCCGGCGCCGCCGACGTGCTGGAAGAGCTGGGCGTCACCATCGACCTGCCGCCCGAGACCGTCCAGCGCAGCGTGAACGAACTGGGCATCGGCTTCTGTTTCGCGCCGAAGTTCCACCCCGCCCTGCGCCACGCCGGCCCGACCCGCGGCGAACTCGGCGTGCCGACGACGTTCAACCTGCTCGGCCCGCTGACCAATCCGGCGCAACCGCGCAGTTCGCTGATCGGCTGCGCGTACGAGGACAAGACCCGCGTGCTCGCCGAGGTGTTCGCGCGCCGCGGCATGACCGTGCTGCTCGTCCGCGGCGACGACGGGCTCGACGAGATCACCACCACGACCACCAGTTCGGTATGGGTGGTCTCCGGCGGCGAGATCACCGAACGCAGCTTCGACCCTTCGGCGCTGGGCATCGCGCGGGCGACCGCGGACGACCTCCGCGGCGGTGACGCGGCGCACAACGCCGAAGTCTTCCGTCAGGTGATGGCCGGGAAAACCGGGCCGGTGCGGGACGCGGTGCTGCTCAACTCGGCGGCCGCGCTGGCGGCTTTCACCGGCTTCTCGGGATCGCTGGAAGACGACCTGACGACCGGCCTCGCGCGGGCGGCCTCGGCCATCGATTCGGGCGCGGCGGCCGATCTGCTGAACCGGTGGATCGCTTTCGCCTGACGCTCTGCTCACACGCGCTCAGTGGAAGCCTCAAGTCACGAAAGTCCGTGAAGGCCTCCTTCCCTACCTTGAGAGTAGGGAAGGAGGCCTTCACGGACACGACACGCGCGCCGACCGGCTGCGCGGTGCTGCACCGGTGGATCCCTCCTGGCGTGCCATGAAAGGTCCTTTCCTTGCAAAATTTGCAAGGAAAGGACCTTTCATGGCACACGCGCTCTCTCTTGCTCCAGGACAACGTGGTCGGGCGAAGAACCTCTCGCTGACCACTCACGACGTGCAATGAAAGGCCCCTTCATCGCAAATTTTGCGATGAAGGGGCCTTTCATTGCACGGGCGCGACCCCCTACGAAGCAGTACTGAACCGCGCCCGGTAAGCCGTAGGCGTCAGCCCCGTAGCCCGCCGAAGCCGGGTACGCAGGTTCGCCGCGGTACCGAAACCCGACGCCCGCGCGACCCGGTCCAGCCGCTGCTCCCCGCGTTCGATCAGCCGACACGCCAGCGCGATCCGTTCCGTCGTGAGCCACGCCAGCGGCGTCGTCCCCAGTTCGGCCCGGAACCGGCGGTGCAGCGTCGCCTGACTGGTCGCCGCCCGGGCGGCGAGGTCGGCCACGGTGAGCGGCCGGTCCAGCCGTTCGCGGGCCCATTCGAGCACCGGCGCCAGCGAGGTGTCCGGCACCGACGGCACCGGGCGTTCGACGAACTGCCGCTGTCCACCGTCCCGGTGCCCCGCGAACACCAGGCGACGGCTCACCGCGTTGGCGATCTCGGCACCGTGGTCGCGGCTGATCAGGTGCAGGCCCAGGTCCAGCGCGGCCGCGCTGCCCGCAGCCGTCAGGACGTCGCCGTCGTCGACGAACAGGACGTCCGGCTCCAGCCGCACCTCGGGGAACCGGGCGCGGAACAGGTCGGCCCACCGCCAGTGGGTCGTCGCGCGCCGCCCGTGCAGGACACCGGCCTGCGCGAGGGTGAAGGCTCCGGTGCAGAAGCTCACCAGCCGGGCACCCCGCGCGGCCGCGTCCCGGACGGCCGTCAGCACCGATTCCCGGGCCGGGCTCTCCGGATCCGGCCGGTTGGGCACGATCACCGTGTCGGCGGACGTCACGGCTTCGAGCCCGGAAATTCCGGTGAGGGTGAACATCCCCAAGTGCATGCGCACGGACGGCTCGGCGGCGCACAGCGTGAGGTCGTACCAAGGCCGCTCCAGTTCCGGCCGCCGCAGGCCGAAAAGCTCGGTCGCGACCCCCATTTCGAAGGGGTTCGACCCCTCGTCGACCAGGAGGGCGACCTTGTGCGAGAAATCATGCGACATATGCGATTCCTAGCACTCACTCCCCTGCCGGTCCAGCGACCAGGATCGAAGGCATGAGCAAGCAGCCGATCGACCTGGCGACCGCACTGGCCGGCTTCGACGAGATCTGGAGCCCGCGGATCGTCGCCCACGTCAACGACTACGACGTCCGCCTCGCCAAGGTCGCGGGCGTGCACGTCTGGCACGTCCACGAGAACACCGACGAGTTCTTTCTCGTCCTCGACGGCACCTTGGACATCGCGTTGCGGGAAGAGGCGGGCGAACGCGTCGTCACGTTGCCGCGCGGCTCGGTGTTCGTCGTCCCGCGCGGTACCTATCACAGACCGTCCTCAGTGGACGGTGCGTCGCTGTTGCTGTTCGAGCCGACCGGAACGCTCACGGTCGGCGACGCGCACGAAGAGGTCCCCGAGTACGTCGACGTCACCGTCGGACACGACATTTCCGCTCAGCCAACGGAAAACGTCTTGCGATAAGCGCTGGGGCTGGTGCCGCGGAGCTTGCCGAACTGGTGCCGCAGCGCCGCGGCGGAGGCGTACCCGCAGGCGACCGCGATGTCCTCAATGGACAGACGGCCCTCTTCGAGCAACGCCTGCGCGCGATCGAGACGGCGTTCGGTGAGCCACCGGTGCGGAGTCGTGCCGGTGGCCGCCGAGAACCGGCGCAGGAACGTGCGCTCGCCCAAACCGCTGCGGCGGGCGAGTTCCGCGACGGTGAACGGCTGATCCAGTCGTCGCTCGATCCATTCGAGTGCTTCGGCGAGCACCGTGTCGCCGGGCGCGGCCGTCTCGGGCACCGGCGCCTGCACGAACTGCGCCTGCCCGCCGACGCGGTGCGGAGCCGCGACCATCCGCCTGGCCAGCGTGGTGGCCGCGGCGACACCTCGCAGTTCGCGCACCAGATGCAGGCAGAGGTCGACGGCGGCGACGGTCCCCGCGCTGGTGAGAATGCCTCCGTCGTCGACGTACAACGCCTTCGGGTCGACCTTCGCCGTCGGGAAACGCGACCGGAACTCCTGTTCGTAGACCCAGTGCACGGTGCAGTTGCGCCCGTCGAGAAGCCCCGCGTACCCGAGCGAGAAGACGCCCGCGCAGAAGCCCGCGACCCAAGCGCCCCGGCTCGCCGCGTCGCGCAGTACTTCCAGCACCGGCTCCGGCGGGCTCGCGCTGCGCGGCGCGCAGGTCGGGACGATCAGCAGATCGGCGGACGCCGCGAAGTCCAAGGTCTTCAGGCTGTTCAGCCCGAAGCCGGACCAGCTCAGGACGTTCTCGCCGCCGGGCGAGCAGACGGCGAAGTCCCAGCCTTGGATGCCGTCGGCGCTGCGATCGGTGCCGAAGACCTCGCACGCGACGCCGAGTTCGAACGGCGAGACGTGGTCGGCGAGCACCACCGCGACCTTTTTCACCTCCACCCCGGCAGTGTGTCATAAGTTTTGCGGTCGATGTCATCTCTGACACTGTTCGTGCGGGCGCCGGAGGCCGAAAGTGGTCGCCATGAACAAGAACAACCCCCTGCTGCAGTGGACGGCCGCGATGGCGCTGTCGGGCACGATCGGCGCCGTCGTCCTCGAAAGCGGCGCCGACGCGCCCGCGGTGGCCTTCGCCAGGAGTCTCGTCGGCGGCCTGCTCCTCCTGGTCTGGAGCGCCGCGCGCGGCTGGCTCCGGCCATGGACGCTGACCCGCCGCGACCTGCTGCTCGCCATCCTCGGCGGGCTGTTCCTGGTCGGGAACTGGGTACTGCTTTTCGCTTCCTACGCGCTTTCGTCGATCTCGGTGAGCACCGTCGTCTACCACACGCAGCCGCTGATGCTGGTCGGTCTCGCCGCCGCGTTCCTCGGCGAGAAGATGGCGAAGAGCCAGCTCGTCCGGGCGCTGATCGCGTTCGGCGGGGTGGCGCTCATCTCCCTGTCCGCGCACGGTGTCGACGGCAAGCCCGTGAAGCCGGCAGGAATCGCCCTCGCCCTGGGGGCGGCCGCGCTCTACGCCGGCGCCTCGTTCGTCGCGAAGCAGCTCAAGCACCTCCGCCCGCACGTCCTGGCGGCCGTCCAGCTGGTGACCGGGACGATCGTGCTCGCCCCCGCCCTGCTCGTCACGCCGCTGCCCACGGACACGACGGGGCTGCTGTGGCTGGTGCTGCTGGGCACCGTGCACACGGCGCTGATGTACGTCCTGATGTACGCGAGCATCGGCAAGCTGCCGACCACGACGGTGGCGCTGCTGTCGTACGTCTATCCCGTGGTCGCGGTGGTGGTGGACGTCCTCGCCTACGGCCACCGGCCTACATGGCCGGAGATCGTGGGGATGCTGGCGGTACTGGCGGCGGCGCTGGCCCCGAAGCGGGCGGCCAAGCGACCACCGAAGCCGGAGGTGAAAACGGCGCTGTCCGCCCGCGTTTAGTCCTCTGAATGCGAAAACGGCGCCCCGGTCCAGAAGACCGAGGCGCCGTTTCGACGGCAGAACGTCACTCGTGGTTCGGGCCCGTGTGGTACTCGAACACCAGCCCGCCGATGGCGACGATCACCAGGCCGAGCGCGATGATCAGCAGCCAGACGTGGAAGAACGCGAGCGCGACACCGGTCAGCGCGGCGGCCGCCGCGAGACCGATCGGCCAGTAGCTGCCGGGGCTGAAGAAGCCCAGCTCACCGGCACCGTCACTGATCTCGGCGTCTTCCCGGTCCTCCGGCCGCGGCTCGATGCGCCGCGCCACGAACTGCAGGTAGCTCCCGGCCAGGAAGGCCAGGCCACCGGTGAGGATCAGGGCCACCACACCGACCGGCTCGACGCCGTCCCGGGTCATCGTTCCGGTCATGTACGCGTAGATACCCGCCACGACGACGGAGAAGACCGCGACGAGGAAGAAAATCCGTCCTTCGACCTTCATGGACGTTGCCTCACTCCTGTTTCGGGCTCGAACAGCCGGGTCAGTTGGACGCGACCCGCGCGGTGCGGTCGGTGTTGAACGGGGTGGTGGTGACGGCGTAGGGCGCGCACAGCTCGCCGCAGTTCATCGCCGCCAGCGCCTCGGAAGCGGTGTTCGGCCTGCCGCTCTTCGGGTTCACCGTGCCGCGGAGCTGGATGTACTGCGCGTACTTGTCCGGCGACAGGGCCCTGACCTCGAAGTTCATTCCCGAGTGGTAGGTACCGCACAGCTCGGCGCAGCGGCCGACGAACGAACCTTCCCGGTCGATCGAGTTCTGGAAGGTGAAGTCCTGGTTGTTCTTCTCCGGGTCCGGCATGACGTCCCGCTTGAAGTGGAACTCCGGCACCCAGAACGAGTGAATGACGTCGGCCGACCGCAAGTTGTACTGGATCGTCTTGTTCGTCGGGAGGACGAGCAGCGGGATCTCGGTCGAGCTGCCGACCGTGGTGATCTCCGGGTCGTCGTGGTTCTTGGAGTCGCTCTTGTACTTGAACTCCCAGTTCCACTGGAACGCGACGATGTCGACCGTGACGTCCGGGTTCTCGGTCTCGGCGAGCACGCGGTTCTCGGTGGTCGCGGTGAAGAAGAACAGCACGCAGACCATGATCGTCGGGACGACGACGGTGAAGATCTCCAGCGGGATGTTGTACTGGAACTGGCGGGGCAGTTCCTCCTCCGCGCCGTCGGCGGTCTTCTTCTTGCGGTGGAAGATCGCGGTCCAGAAGATCAGCGCCCAGACGATGACACCGACGACCAGCGCGGCGACGACCGTCCACGTCCACAGGGTGCGCATGTCGTGCGCCTGCGGGGTCACCCCGACAGGCCAGCCGAAGCGAAGGATCTCGTCCCCGGAACAGCCTGTCGCGGTCAGCATCACCAGCGCGGCGAGCGCTGCGACGCGACCAGCCCGCTTAACCGGGATGCGCTCTGGATTTCCCACTGCGCCTTGCCCTTTCACCCAGAGCCTCCTCGACCGATCTTCGTGACATGGCGGAGCCTAGCCGAGTTGCGGCGCCGCGCTGACTAAGGGGTGACCCCAACACGCGTATCCCCCACCACATCCGGGTGTACACGTCCACCGGCATACTGGGCCCTTCTCCCCGCTCGGCCAACAAGAGGTGTGTGAACTAGACGTGTGCGGCCTGCTTGGACTGATCTGTTCGACCGAAGCCGACGCCGCGGGCGCCCGTGAAGCGGTCGACGCCGCCATGCGCTGCCAGCGCCACCGCGGTCCCGACGAGCACGACACCTGGGCCGACGCCGAGGTGGTCTACGGCTTCAACCGGCTGGCCTTCATCGACGTCGACCACGCCCACCAGCCGCTGATCTGGGGCCCGCCGGAGGCCCCCGAGCGTTACACGCTGAACTTCAACGGCGAGATCTACAACTACACAGAGCTGCGCGACGAACTGGCCGCCGAGCACGGTGCGAAGTTCGCCACAGAGGGCGACGGCGAGGCGATCGTCGCGGCGTACCACTACCTCGGCGACGACGCGGTGAAGAAGCTGCGCGGCATGTTCGCCTTCATGATCTGGGATTCCCAGGAGAAGGTGGTCTTCGGCGCGCGCGACCCGTTCGGCATCAAACCGCTGTTCTACTCCGCCGGTCCCGGCAAGATCGCCTTCTCGAGTGAGAAGAAGAGCCTGCTGGAGCTTTCGAGCGTCCTCGGCGTCGAGGAGAAGCTGGACCGCACGGCCCTGCAGCACTACCTGGTGCTGCAGTACGTGCCGGAGCCCGAGTCGCTGCACACCGGGATCCGCCGCGTCGAGTCCGGCACGTCGTTCCGGGTCGTCCCGGGCGGCGACGTCGAGTTCACCCGCTACTTCCACCCGCAGTTCGCCGCGAAGCCGGTCAACAGCGAGGCCGAGGCGGAGGCGCTGTACGAGCGCATCGCCGATGTGATGCGCGACTCGGTCGGCAAGCACATGATCTCCGACCCGGACGTCACGGTCGGCGCGTTCCTGTCCGGCGGCATCGACTCGACGGCTACCGCGACGCTGGCCAAGGAGCACAACCCGAACCTGATCGCGTTCACCACCGGGTTCGAGCGCGAGGGCTACTCCGAGGTCGACGTCGCCGCCGAAACGGCCGCGGCGATCGGCGTGCGGCACGTGGTCCGCACGGTGTCGGCGGACGAGATGATGGAGGCGCTGCCGCTCATCGTCTGGTACCTCGACGACCCGGTGGCCGACCCGGCGCTCGTGCCGCTGTGGTTCATCGCCCGCGAGGCGCGTAAACACGTCAAGGCCGTCCTGTCCGGCGAAGGCGCCGACGAGCTCTTCTGCGGCTACACGATCTACAACGAGCCGATCTCGCTGGCGCCGTTCGAGAAGATCCCCGGCGGGATGCGGAAGATCATCGGCAAGGTCTCCACGAAGATCCCCGAGGGCACGCGAGGCAAGGACCTGCTGCGGCGCGGGGCGCTGCCGCTGGAGGACCGCTACTACGGCAACGCCCGTAACTTCCGCGACGACCAGCTCCGCAACGTGCTGCGCACCTACGAGGAAGGCGTCGGCTTCAAGGACGTCACCGCTCCTTGGTACAAGATCTCCGAGGGCTGGGACCCGGTCGCGCGGATGCAGCACGTCGACCTCTACACCTGGCTGCGCGGCGACATCCTGGTCAAGGCCGACAAGGTGACCATGGCGAACTCGCTGGAACTGCGGGTGCCGTTCCTCGACGCCGAGGTGTTCAAGGTCGCCGCGAGCATCCCGCTCGACCAGAAGCTCGCGCACGGCACCACGAAGTACGCGCTGCGCCAGGCGCTGGCGAAGATCATCCCGGCGCATGTGCTGAACCGGCGCAAGCTCGGCTTCCCCGTGCCGATCCGGCTGTGGCTGCGCAACGAGATGTACGACTGGGCCAAGGGCATCATCTCGGACTCCCGGACCGACGAACTGCTCGACAAGAAGGCCGTGCTGGCCCTGCTCGACGAGCACAAGGCCGGGCAGCTCGACCGCAGCCGCCAGCTGTGGGCGCTGCTGGTGTTCATGCTGTGGCACGGCATCTTCGTCGAGAACCGCATCAAGCCCGAGGTGCCGGAGCCGGTCTACCCGGTGAAGCTCTAGTCACGACTCTTCTTGCCGGCCTTCACCGTTCACCCGGTGGAGGCCAGCATGGAGTCATGGACTTCGTCCTCGTGCACGGCACGACGCAGAGCCCCGCGAGCTGGGCTCGGGTGGCCACGTTGCTCACCGCGGCCGGGCACCGGGCGATCGCGGTCGACCTGCTGACCCCGGAAGATCTGCCCGTCGAGGGGTACGCGCAGCACGTGCGTGAGCAGTATGGCGGCGAGCGGCCGGTCGTGGTGGCCCATTCGGGTTCCGGGGTCCTGCTTCCCGCGATCGCCGAAGCGCTCGGCGCGCGGGCGCTGGTGTGGCTCGCCGCCTACATCCCCGATTTCCCGGGCGGGAAGTGCCTGCGCGACGAGGCCAGGACCATGCTCGAACCGGACTGGATCGGGGTGGATCCGACGGCCGATCCCGCGAAGGCGTCCGAGTTCCTCTTCCACGACTGCGATTCGGAGACCGAACACCTGGCGCTGGACAGTCTGCGGCTGTTCGATCCCGCTGTCCTCGCGGCCCATCCCGCCGGGCCCGCGCCGGAGATCCCGTCGACGGTGATCGTCCCCACACGGGATCGCACGCTGAAGCCGGTGTGGCAGCGGCGGGCCGCCAGGGAACGGCTCGGGGTCACCGCGATCGAGATCGACGCCGGGCACTGCCCCCACGTGTCCCGTCCCGCGGAGATCGCCGGGATCCTGACCGGACGCGCGTGAAGCCTACTCGTCACCTGCGGTCTTGCTCGCGTGTAAGTACATGATGGCCCCCTTCCTTGCGCCTAGCGCAAGGAAGGGGGCCATCATGTACTGGGAAAGGTGGGAAGGACTCCTGTAGGGCCTTTGAGTTCCGCCGCCCCTCATACCTTGATCAAGCTTGTTCCGACCGGCAGCCCACACCAGCGGGTCACCAAATACCAGTCCCCAAGAGTCCTTCACGGCCAGGCGGCTAAGGGAAGGGGGCCTTCACGCGCTTTGGCTTCAGGTCAAGCGGGCAGGACCGCGGCGATCTCCTCGGCGGATTCCGGGCCGAAGGCCTCCTTGAGGCGGCCCAGCGCGTCGTCGCGCTGGAAGGTCCACTCCTGGGTGCCGACGGTCTCGAGCACCAGAACGGCGATCAGTGAGCCCAGCTGCGCCGCACGCTCCAGGCTGAGGCCGCCCTCGATACCGGCGATGAACCCGGCGCGGAAGCCGTCGCCGACGCCGGTCGGGTCCACCTTGCCGCGCTCCGGGACGGCGCCGATCTGCAGCGCGAGGCCGTCCTTGCCGATGATCTCGACGCCCTTTTCCCCGAGCGTCGTGATCCGCATGCCGACGCGGTCGAGGACGTCCGCCTCGGTCCAACCGGTCTTCTGGAGCAGGAGCTCCCATTCGTAGTCGTTGCTGAACAGGTACTTCGCGCCCTCGACGAAGGCGCGCACCTGCTCGCCGTCCATCCTGGCCAGCTGCTGCGACGGGTCGACGGCGAAGGTGTAGCCGCGCTGGCGGCACTCTTCGGCGTGCCGGACCATGCCTTCGGGGTCGTCCGGGCTGATCAGCACGAGCGACAGCTCGCCGGCGTGCGCGGCGACCGGCGCGAGTTCGATGTTGCGGGACTCGGCCATCGCACCGGCGTAGAAGGTGGCGATCTGGCAGAGGTCCTCGTCGGTGGTGCAGACGAAGCGGGCGGTGTGCGCGACCTCGGACACCAGCACACCGGCGGTGTCGACGCCATGCCGCTCGAGCCACGAGCGATAGTCGGCGAAGTCGGCGCCCACGGCGCCGACCAGGATCGGACGCTGCCCCAGCACGCCGAGGCCGAACGCGATGTTCGCGCCGATGCCGCCCCGCCGGACGACGAGGTCGTCGGCCAGGAAGCTCAGGGAGACACGGTGCAACTGCTCGGCGATGAGCTGCTCGGCGAACCTGCCGGGGAAGTGCATGAGATGGTCGGTTGCGATACTGCCGGATACTGCGATCCTGGCGCTGTCTGCCACCGGTTCTCCTTGTTCTGTCGGCCTCGGGAGACGAGGACGGCTAAGTTACCCGCAGGTCATGCCCCATACGGGTTGCTTCAGGCACGGCCTTGAACACTACCGGTTGGTAGTGGTGTCCTACTCGCACGCGAGTCATTAACTTGTCGTTCGTGACCACTTCCACGTATCACCTCGAGCCGGAATCGATCGGCGAACTCATCGCCGACTGTGCCGGTATCCCCTCGTCCCTCCAGGCCGAGAACCTGCCACTGCCCCGGCAGAGCGCTCCGCCCTGGACCGTCGACGAGCGGTGTCTCGCCCAGGTCGCCGATCTGGACGCCTACGTCTGATCCGCCGCGGCCGTGAAGAGCCGCAGGTATGAAGAAGGGCCGCGACCTGGGTGAGGTTCGCGGCCCTTCTTCATGCTCGACGCGTCAGTGGAAGCTGTCGCCGCAGGCGCAGCTACCCGTCGCGTTCGGGTTGTCGATGGTGAAGCCCTGCTTTTCGATCGAGTCGACGAAGTCGATCACGGCGCTCGACACGTACGGCGCGCTCATCCGGTCGACGGCGACGCGGAGCCCGTCGAAGTCACGGAACAGGTCGCCGTCGAGCGTGCGCTCGTCGAAGAACAGCTGGTAGCGCAAGCCCGCGCACCCACCGGGCTGGACGGCGATGCGCAGGTGCATGTCGTCACGGCCCTCCTGCTCGAGCAGGGCCTTCGCCTTGGCGGCGGCGGCATCGGTCAACGTGACGCCGTGGGTCTCCTCGGCGGTTTCGGCCTGAGCTGCTGCTGCCTGCTCAGCGGTCGTCATGGTTCTCCCTCTGGTCGAACTCGCTGCGGGTACTCGTCTTGCATGTGGTTCAACACGTCGGAGTCCCGATCTGTTCCCCTCCATGGTGACATATCGCTCGGCCTGGTGCGTGGCACCGTGACGCCCGCGACTACCCTGGTGAGGTGAGGTTCCTGCGCCGTAGCACCACAGACTCCGCCACGACCGACGCCGAGACGCCCGACACCCAGGTCGTCGAGGTCCAGGCGAAGGCCTACACGCCCGGAAAGGGCAAGGCCACTCCCAAACGACGCGAGGCCGAGGCCAAGCGCCGCGGCCCGGTGGCGCCCCCGCCCACCAGCATGCGTGAGGCGATGAAGCGCAACAAGGAACTCCGCAAGGCGGCGAAGGCCGACCCGCAGTACAAGGCCAAGCAGCGCAACGCCGCGAAGGAACGCCGCGAGCGGATGATGGCGGGCGACGACAAGTACCTGCTCCCGCGCGACCGCGGCCCGGTCAAGGCCTACATCCGTGACCTCGTCGACTCCCGGCGCAACCTGCTCGGCCTCTTCATGCCGCTCGCGATCCTGGTGTTCGTCGCCCTGATCCTCCCGTACCCGGATGTGCAGCGCTACGCGACGCTGCTGTGCACCGTGATGCTGCTCGGCATGATCGTCGAGGGCGTGCTCAGCGGACGCCGGATCGCGAAGATGGTCCGGCTGAAGTTCCCCGACGAGACGGTCAAGGGTGCTTCGGTCGGCTGGTACGCCTTCATCCGCGCGAGCCAGATCCGCAAGCTGCGCGTCCCGAAGCCGCGGGTCAAGCCCGGCGACAAGGTCTGAGCAGGCGATTCCCAGGTCGTTAGCGTGACTAACGGCTTGGGGTAGAGTCGCGCCCATGGAGTTCCGACGCCTCGGCCGCAGCGGCCTCAATGTCAGCGAGATCTCGTACGGCAACTGGCTCACCCACGGGTCCCAGGTCGAAGAGGACCAGGCCCAGGCCTGTATCAAGGCGGCGCTCGACGCCGGCATCACCACCTTCGACACCGCCGATGTTTACGCCAACACGGCCGCCGAATCGGTGCTCGGCCGCGGCCTGAAGGGCCTGCGCCGGGAAAGCCTGGAGATCTTCACCAAGGTCTACTGGCCGACCGGCCCCAAGGGCCCCAACGACCAGGGGCTGGGCCGCAAGCACATCATGGAGTCGGCGAACGCTTCGCTGAAGCGGCTCGGCACCGACTACGTCGACCTCTACCAGGCGCACCGGTTCGACCGGACCGTTCCGCTCGAAGAGACCTTCCTCGCCTTCGCCGACCTCGTCCGCCAGGGCAAGGTGCTCTACGTCGGTGTCTCGGAGTGGACCGCCGAGCAGATCACGCAGGGGGCCGCGATCGCGCGTGAGCTGAAGGTGCCGTTCGTCTCGAACCAGCCGCAGTACAACGCGCTGTGGCGGGTCATCGAGGCGCAGGTCGTCCCGGCGTCCGAGCGCGAAGGCCTCAGCCAGATCGTCTGGTCGCCGATCGCGCAGGGCGTGCTCACCGGCAAGTACAAGCCCGGCCAGCCGCTGCCGGAGGGCTCCCGCGCGACGGACGAGAAGGGCGGCGCCAACATGGTCGCCCGCTTCCTCAACGACGACGTCCTCGAGCGGGTGCAGCGGCTGCGGCCGATCGCGGACAAGGCGGGGCTCACGCTGGCCCAGCTGTCCGTGGCGTGGGTACTGCAGAACCCGAACGTCGCTTCGGCGATCATCGGCGCTTCGCGGCCGGAGCAGGTGCACGAGAACGTGAAGGCGGCCGGCGTGAAGCTGGACGCGGATCTGCTCGCCGCCATCGACGAGGCCCTCGACGGAGTCGTCGAGACCGACCCGACGCTGACCCGTAGCCCCTGATCCCCCGGCGTTCGGTCGGCTAAGTGCGGATACTTTTCCGCACTTAGCCGACCGAACGCGTCGTCAGTCGCCGTGGACGCGCGCCTGATACGCCCTTTGACCGTCGAGGTCGAGAGCGTCACCGGGGGCCCGGAGCGGCTCGATTCCCAAGCCCCGCAACAACCTGCTCGCCCCGGCGACGCGGTCGCCCGCCCGGCCCTCGACCCGCTCCGGCCGGTGACCCCGCTGGATCAGCAGTCCCTCGACGTCGTCGATCAGCCGGTACGGGTCGTAGACCTGCGGGTCAGGCATGGCCACCGCCGGGAACCCAGGTCTTCCCGGTGATCCTCTCGTAGACCTCGGTGTAGCGCTTGCGGGTCGCCTCGACGATCTCGTCCGGGATGGCGGGACCCGGTGGCGTCTTGTCCCAGCCGGTGCTCGCGGACCAGTCGCGGACGAACTGCTTGTCGAACGCGTGCTGCGTCCGGCCCGGCTCGTATTCGTCGGCGGGCCAGAAACGCGACGAGTCCGAGGTGAGGACCTCGTCCCCGAGCGTCAGCACACCGTCGGCGTCGAACCCGAACTCGATCTTGGTGTCGGCGATGATGATGCCGTTCTTCGCCGCGTGCTCCGCGCCCTTGGTGTAGACCTCGAGCGTCAGATCGCGAAGGCGGTCCGCGGTCTCCTTGCCGATGTCGTTCACGACCTCGGCGAAGGTCATGAACTCGTCGTGACCGGTGTCGGAGATCTTCGTGGTCGGCGTGAAGATCGGCTCGGGCAGCTTGTCCGCCTCGACGAGCCCGGCGGGCAGTTCGACGCCGGAAACCTTGCCGTCGCGTTGGTATTCGCGCATGCCGAGCCCGGTGAGGTAGCCACGCGCGATGCATTCGACCTGGATCATCTTCAGCGGCTTGCACCGCATGGCGCGGCCGGCGAATTCGGCGGGGACGTCGGTCGTGGAGAGGACGTGGTTCGGCACCAAGTCGGCCAGCTTTTCGAACCACCAGGCGGAAAGCTGGTTCAGCAGCGCGCCCTTGTCCGGGATCGGGGTCGGCAGCGAGACGTCGTAGACCGAAACGCGATCCGACGCGACAAGCAGAATGTCGCCGTCGATTTCGTAAAGGTCCCGGACCTTACCCGCGTGAATGTGCTTCATGCCCCGTCCTCGATGTCGTATTCGTAGAAAACCCAATGGTTCGGCAAGGCCGCCGATTCGCCGTACTCGAGTACGTCGCCTTCCGCGGAGAGAAACCTGTTGCGGCTCAACAAGATCGCCGAACCTTCGGCCACGCCGAGCTCCGCCGCTTCCTCGGCACCCGCCAGCCCCGCGGCGTGCTGGGAATGAGTCGACGTCAGTACCCGGCCGGTCCGGTCGGCCACATATTTGACCGTGCCTTCGACGATCCGCACCGGCTCGAACAACAAAGGCGCTTTCGCCGCTACAGCGCCGTCGAACCACGAAACCGACGTCGACACCGGACGACCTTCGCTCGCGTACGTCGTCCTCCGCCGCCGGATCGCGGGTGCGCCCGCTTCGATGCCGAGCGCGTCCGCCACCCTCTCCGGCGACGGAAGCAGCCCGGCTTCACGGATTTTCGCGTAGTGGCCTGGTGGATAGACCTTGCCGGTTCTCGCGATCGAGATCGTCCTGTCTTGCGCGGAACGGTGCAACGCTCTGGTCTGCACCACTGTCCCGACGCCGCGGACCGCGCGGACCAGACCTTCGGCGCGCAGCGTCGAGAGGACCTTCATCGCCGTCGCCATGGCGACGTTCCAGTTTCGGGCGATCTCACGCGCGGACGGGACCGCGTCGCCTTCCTTGAGCCTGCCCGAAACGATGTCGTCGCGAATGCTTCCCGCGATTTGGAGGTACGGCGGTTCAGGTCGGTCGACGGCGGGCAAGGTGACTCCTCACAAGGTCGCGCGGTGCGCACAAGCGTTCTAGCACACCAATGGGCGAGCACCAAGGATCCTGCTCACACCCCATTATTACGTACTAGTACACAATCTGGACGGTGCTCTAGTACACCTGTTACGCTCCGCAGAGTTCCCGAAACCCGTTAGGGGGCTCGATGAACCACCTGAGCATCGACGAACTGCTCGAAGAGCTTCGAAGACGCCGGTGGGTCGTCTACATCTTCGGCCCCCGGGAGGAACCGGAGGTCTGTGCCGCGGTCTTCCAGTGGGACACCTGTGCCGACGTCCTCATCCTGCGCGGTGAGGAACGGGCGAGCGCCTTCCGCGTCACCACCTTCCCGGACACGGACGTCTTCCAGCCCGCGCTCGTTTCGTGGCAATACCACTCGACCGCCGATTGGACGCTGCGCGCGGTGCTCACCATCCCGCCACCCGGTGATCCCGGCGCGCCGATCCAGTTGCTGCAACCACATCCGGACTGCGTGATCCCGAAGGACGCGCGCCAGCCGGTCACCATCCTGCCGGCGAACGGAGCCACCGCCGATCAGGGTGATCCCTGACCTCGGCCGATCACCTGCTCGGCGACAACGAGGTCGTGCGGGTAGGTGATCTTGAGGTTCTCCGCGCTGCCGGGAACCCACCGCACCGGTAGCGCGGAGAACCTTTCCATGCACGAAGACGTGTCCGTGCCGACGAAACCCTCACGCTCGGCCGTTTCGTAGGCGTCAAGCAACGGCGCGGCACGGAAACCCTGCGGCGTCTGCACCCGGATCGCGCCGGGCAGCGCACCGGAAACGCTGTCGCCGTCGACGCGCACGATGTCGTCGGCCGCGACCCCCGGCACCGCTCCCCCGTACCGCCGGGTGTCGGCGAGGACGTCCGCGATCAGCTCCGAGGTGACGAGCGGACGGGCCGCGTCGTGCAGCAGTACCGCGTCGATCTCGCCGCTCTCGATCCGGGAAGCCAAGTGGCGCAAGGCATTCAGCTCCGAACCCTGGCGCGTGGCGCCGCCGTGGACGAGTTCGACCTCGCCCGGATGCGCGGCCAGCACCTCCCGCGCGAATTCCGTGTCCTGCGGCCGGATGACCAGCACGAGCACGTCGATCCCGGGCACGCGGGCGAAGGCGTCGAGAGACCACGCGACGACCCGCCTGCCCGCCACGGGCAGGTAAACCTTGTTGAGCTTGGCGCCGACCCGGGTGCCCGCTCCGCTCGCGAGCACCACTCCGGCGGCCTTCGTTTGAGCCACAGGCAACTCTGGCACAGGCGGGTCGGTAGGTTGGGCGGGGCCACCGAAGCGATCCGAAGGGGCAGGGCGTTGGACGACGATATCCTCGAATTCGCCGAAGTCGAGCAGCCTGATGAACACGCGCGCTCGGCGGCGATCGCCCTGCACTCGAAACTGATCAAGCCGGCGGGGTCGCTGGGCAGGCTGGAAGAGCTGGGCGTGTGGGTCGCGGCCTGCCAGGGCCAGTCGCCGCCGCGCCCCTTCACCCGGCCCCGGGTCGTGGTGTTCGCCGGGGACCACGGCATCGCCGCGAAGGGTGTCTCGGCCTATCCGAGCGAAGTCACCGCGCAACTCGTCGGCAGCATGCTGACCGGCGGCGCGGCCATCAACGTGCTGGCCGCCTCGGCGGGAGCGAGCGTCCGCGTCATCGACATGGCCGTCGACAGCGACGCCCCCGCCACGCGGTCGATCGGTGAGTTCAAGGTGCGGCGCGGATCCGGTTCGATCGACGTCGAGGACGCGCTGACCGACGCCGAGGCGCGCGCCGCCGTCCGCGCGGGCCGGGCGATCGCCGACGCCGAGGTCGACGGCGGGGCCGACCTGCTCATCGCGGGCGACCTCGGGATCGGGAACAGCACCCCGGCCTCGGTTCTGGTCGCGGCGCTGACCGGCAGCGAACCGGTGGCCGTCGTGGGCCGCGGTTCGGGGATCGACGACAACGCCTGGATGCGCAAGGCCGCCGCGGTCCGTGACGCGCTGCGACGGGCCAGGACGGTGCTGGCCGACCCGGTCGCGCTGCTGCGCACCACCGCCGGCGCCGATATCGCCGCCATGGCGGGATTCCTCGCGCAGGCCTCGCTCCGGAAGACGCCGGTGATCCTCGACGGCCTGGTCGCCGCCGCGGCCGCGCTGGTCGCGGAGGAGCTCGTTCCCGGCGCGCGGCAATGGTGGACCGCCGGCCAGCGCGGCGGCGAACCCGCGCACGCGCTCGCGCTGGAGCACCTCGACCTGGACCCGATCCTGGATCTGGACGTCCGCCTCGGCGAGGGAACGGGCGCGGTCGCGGCGCTGCCGCTGGTGTTCATGGCGACACGGGTGCTCGCGGAGATGGCCACGCACGAGCAGGCGGGGGTGAGCGGGCCGCTGATCGAGGCACCGGCTACCTGACGCTCCGCCGCCACCTTCCGCGTTTAGTCCTCTGAATGCGGGGTCGCCTCATCCCTCAAGTGAGATGAAGGGGCCTTTCATCGCAAATTTTGCGATGAAAGGCCCCTTCATCTCACGGCCGTGGACGCGAACTCAGCCCAACGGGTACATCCAGCCTTCCGGAGCGGGCCGGGTGCCCTCCTGAATCCCGGTGAGCGCGCCGCGCAGCTTCATCGTCAGCTCACCGGGCTGCCCGCCCGCCACGGAGAACTCGCCGCCCGCGTGCTTCACATGCCCGACCGGCGTGATGACCGCCGCGGTCCCGCAGGCGAACACCTCGGTCAGCTCGCCCGAAGCGGCGGCCTTCTCCCACTCGTCGGTGGAGATCCGGCGCTCCTCGACCTGGTGACCGAACGACTTCGCCAGCTCCAACAGCGACTTGCGGGTCACCCCCGGCAGCAGCGACCCGGTCAGTTCGGGGGTCACGACACGGGCCTCGTCGCCGGAGCCGAAGACGAAGAACAGGTTCATCCCGCCCATCTCCTCGACCCAGCGCCGCTCGACCGCGTCGAGCCAGACGACCTGGTCGCAGCCCTTTTCCACGGCCTGCGCCTGCGCTACGAAGGACGCCGCGTAGTTGCCGGCGCATTTGGCCTCGCCGGTGCCGCCGGGGACCGCGCGCACGTACTCGGTCGAGAGCCACACGCTCACCGGCTTCACGCCGCCGGAGAAGTACGAGCCCGCGGGCGAGCCGATCAGCGCGTAGAGGTACTCGTTCGCGGGCCGGTTGACGCCGAGCCCGGCTTCGGTGGAGATCATGAACGGCCGCAGGTACAGCGACTCGCCCGGCTTCGTCGGGACCCAGCGGGAGTCGACCGCGATGAGCTCGCGGATCGAGTCGAGGAAGACCTCCACCGGCAGCTGCGGCATGGCGAGGCGCTCGGCCGAGTTACGGAAGCGGATCGCGTTCGCGTCGGGCCGGAACGCGGCGATCGTCCCGTCCGGCTGGCGGTACGCTTTGAGGCCTTCGAAGATCGCCTGGCCGTAATGCAGCACGGAGGTCGCCGGGTCCAGCGTCAAGGGCGCGTACGGACCGACGGTCGCGTCGTGCCAGCCCTGCTCGGCGCTCCACTTCACGGTCACCATGTGGTCGGTGAAGTGCAGGCCGAAGCCGGGGGCGGCCAATACGTCCGCGACGCGTTCCGGGCTCGCGGGGCTCGGGTGCGGGAGGTGGGTGAACTGCGTCGAGGTCGTCATGCCTATGACGATAACGCTTGGTCGGACCCTCGTTAGTCGGACGTCCGCATATCTTTACCTCCCGCGATCTGTCCGTCGCGACGAACACGCGGGCTCCCTCGCCCCTAGGATGGCGGCGTGACGTTAAACCCCATGCAGCCCGCTCACCCGGCCAAGCCTGCCGCCTCCGGCAAGGGGGCCGACATCAAGACGTTCGCGACGGCGGTCTTGCTGACCTTCGGCACCGGCGTCCTCATGATGGACGGCTGGGCCCTGCTGGACAGCGGCTTCGGCGCGTTCCTCGGCCTGGTCTGCGCCGGTTTCGGCATCTTCTGGTGGCGCAGCATCCACGGCAAGGTGTTCCCGCGCGAGTTGTCCACCAAGTCGGTGGTCATCCTCACGGTGCTCAACGTCGTGCTGATGCTGCTGCTCCTGCTGCAGGTGAGCTAGAGCAACCCGTCCGGAAGGCCGGGCGCCGGCCAGTCCGGCTCCGGCCGGAAGTCGGTCCACGTGCCGTCGAAGGGGAACCGGCCGGCGTCCGCGAGCGCCCCGATCCGTTCGCCCTCGGCCCGCAGCCGCTCGAGCTGCCCGGCGGTGATCCGGCCGGCGAGGACGGCCTCCTCGGCCTCGTCCTCGTCCTTCCACTTCCAGCGTCCGCCGGGTTCGACGGCGACGTCGAGGATGCCGTCGATCCGGTCCGGTCCGGACGGCGTGCGCCCCAGCGGGACTTCGAGGTTGACGTACCAGTTCAGGAAGTGCCCGTCCGCGTCGAAGAACCACCAGACCGACGACCATTCGTCGTCGGCGATCCGGCGCAGCGTCGAGGTGTCGCGCCAGAAGTCGGCGACGCGCACCCTCGGCACCCGGAACCGCTCCTCGAGCGGCGCGTCCCGGAAGAGCCGCCCGTCGGCGAGCCTGCTGCCGATGATCGGGGTGTCCGCGGGCAGCCAGCCGAGCAGCACGGTGCCGTCGTCGGCGACGACGCGCAGCGGATGATGCTGGCCGATCGAACCGTCCGGTCGCAGGAACCGTTCGACGACCGTGTCACCCGGGGTCCAGTGGGGATCACGCACGCTTTGCACGGTACCCACGGGCGCGGACCCGCAGAACCAGTTCGGCGAGCGTTCCCACTCCCGCGAGCCCGAGGGCCACGACCGGCCCAGCGAAGGCCGAGACGGCGGCCACGATCAGTCCACAAGCGAGTGTCGCCTTAGGACGTTCCGGGGAAAGCCGTTCCCGGCCGTCGGTGAAGGCGTCCACCGCCACGGGCACGGTCGCCACGGCGGCCACCACGGTCAGCACCGGCAGCAGCGAGACTCCGTCGGCCGCGGCGAGGAGTTCGCGGAACGACGTCGCCGAGAGCCCCAGCCGGACCGGTCCCAGCTGGTAGAGCGCGACGACGACGATCGCCACGGCCACGGCGCCCACCGCGGCCGCCCGGCCCGCGCCGGGACGGCGGGGCAGCAGGAACGGCAACAGCACCAGCACGGCGAGGCCGAGTCCGGGCACCGACGGCGGGTGCGGCGCGATGAACCGGGCCAAGGGCGGGATCCCGACGCAGATCGCGATCAGGGCGGCGGCCGCGGCCAGCAGCAGGCCGGTGACCCACCGCGCGGCGTGGTCACCGAGGCGGACCCCGGCGAGATCGGCCACGGCGACCACGACGGCGAACACCGCCGCGGCGGCTCCCGGCGCCGTCGGAAAGAGGTAGTGCCCGAACGTCGTGGCGAAGACCAGCACCAGGCCCAGCCGCGAAACAGCGCCCGCGACCCGCTCCGGCCGGGTGTCCCCCAGCGGCGGCAGCAGCGCCTCCGCCGCGACGGCGAGCAGGGCCGCGACGACGGCGGCGACAAGTACCCAGTAGCCCGCTCCGGACGTGCCCACCGCGAGCGCGATGAGCAGACCGCCGGCCAGTCGCACCCCGTCTCCCTTCCTCCCGCACCGAGTGACCCCGTCGGCCCCGCTGTTACCCCAGGTCCGACTGTCATTAGCATGGCTCACGATCCGACCGGGCGGCCGCCCGGTACCCACCGCGAACGCGCGAGGAGCCAGAAGTGACCGTGCCGAAGCTTGCCCTGACCGAGAACGCCGAAGCGGCGCTTGCCAAGACGCGAGCCGACGTCGTCGTCATCGGCACCCTCCAGGGCGAGGACGGCCTGGCGCTCGCCGCCGGCTCCTCCGTCGCCGATGCCGCGTTCGACGGCAAGCTCGCCGAGGTCCTCGGCTCACTGGGCGCGTCGGGCAAGGCCGACGAGGTCGTCAAGGTTCCGACGCTGGGCAAGCTGTCCGCCGGTGTCGTGCTGGCCGTCGGTCTCGGCAAGGCGGGCGCGGACGGCGTCACCGCCGAGCAGGTCCGCCGGGGCGCCGGTGCCGCGGCACGGGCGCTGAGCGGCACCGACCGCGCGTTCGTCACGCTGTCGGCGATCGACCTGCAGGCCGCGGTCGAGGGCACCGCGCTCGGCGCGTACTCCTTCACCGAGTACCGCTCCGAGAAGGGCGACGGCCCGGTCGCGAAGGTCGACTTCGTGAGCCCCGAAGAGGGCACCGCCAGGGACCACAAGGCGACGCTGAAGGCCGCCACCTTCATCGCGGAGTCGGTGATCATCGCTCGCGACCTGATCAACACCCCGCCCAACGACCTGTTCCCGGCCTCCTTCGCCGACCGCGCGAAGACGCTGGCCGAGGCGAACAACCTCGAATTCGAGGTGCTCGACGAGAAGGCGCTCAAGCGCAAGGGCTTCGGTGGCATCCTCGGCGTCGGCGGCGGTTCCTCGCGCCAGCCGCGCCTGCTGCGTCTCGCCTACAAGCCCGCGAAGGCGGCGAAGAAGGTCGCGCTCGTCGGCAAGGGCATCACCTTCGACTCGGGCGGCATCTCGATCAAGCCCGCCGCGAACATGGACCACATGACCTCGGACATGTCGGGCGCGGCCGCCGTGCTCGCCTCCGTGGTGCTGGCCGCGAAGCTGAAGTACCCGCTCGAGGTCGTCGCGCACATCCCGCTGGCGGAGAACCTGCCCTCGGCCACCTCGTACCGGCCGGGCGACGTGCTCAGCATGTACGGCGGCAAGACCGTCGAGGTGCTCAACACCGACGCCGAAGGCCGTCTCGTGCTGGCCGACGCGATCGTGCGCGCGGGCGAGGAGAACCCCGACTACCTGATCGAGACCTCGACGCTGACCGGCGCGCAGGTCGTGGCGCTCGGCAACCGCACCGCGGGCGTCATGGGCTCGGACGAGTTCCGCGACCGGGTCGCGTCGATCGCGCAGGCGACCGGTGAGGGCGGCTGGGCCATGCCGCTGCCGGAGGAGCTGCGCGCCGACCTCGACTCGCGCCTCGCGGACCTGGCCAACGTCACCGGGCACCGCTGGGGCGGCATGCTCGCCGCGGGCATCTTCCTGCGCGAGTTCGTCGCCGACGGCCTGCCCTGGGCGCACATCGACATCGCCGGCCCGTCGTTCAACACCGCCGGGCCGTGGGGCTACACCGGCAAGGGCGGCACCGGCGTCCCGGTCCGCACCATCGCCGCGGTCCTCGCGGACATCGCCGCCCACGGCTGATCTCCACCCCGAACGCGCGTGAAGGCCCCCTTCCCTCGGCTGAACCGAGGGAAGGGGGCCTTCACGCGCATGGCAAGGTCGGCTCCGTGGACAGGAACGCGTATCTCGAAAGCGCGATCAGGGACGTGCTCAGCGGTGACGAAGCGACGCTCGACGACCGGATCGGGCACGCGGCGTTGCTGTTCGCCACGTCCGGGGCGATGGCGGAGGCCGACCGGCTGCTCACGCATTGGCACGCGCTCACCGAACGGCCCGTCACCGCGCTCGTTCCCGGCGCCGTGCGGGCACGCGCGTGGGCGATGCTCTTCGAAGCGCGAGGGTCGCGACCGGAGTGGGCAGCCGCACTGACGCCGCTCGACGTCGACGCGGAAGAACGCGCCCACGACACGTACCTGGCACGCCGGGTGTCCGATTTGGACGGTCTCTTCAGCGGCTCCCCGATCGGCGAGGCGGTGTCGCACCTCGGGCCGTCCCGGCCGGACCGCTTGCGCGAGGCCGTCGCACGAGGTGACCTCGACGCCTGGGCGGAGATCGCCTCACGTCAGGCGCGCCCGGACGTCGCCATGCTCGCCGCGTCACGACGGCTCGCACCGCGTCTCGTCGCGGGCGCCGATCCGCTCGGGCTCGGCGACTGGGCCGGGTTGTGCGCCGGGTCCCTGGTCGCGGCGCTGTATCAGCGCTACCCACCGGAGACCGGCGGCTGGCGCGAGCTGATCGCGGGGATCCTCCGGCTGCGTGGCGGCGGCACCGCACCCCCGGCGGCGTCGGCCCGGAATGTCGACGCGGCCGAAGCGCGCCTCGGGCTCAGGCTGCCCGCCGACTACCGGGAGTTCCTGCTGACCTGCGACGGCCTGCCCGCCGACGTCGTCTTCCCGCGGTTGCTCGGGACGCCGGAACTGCGCGCCGAAGGCAAGGTCGTCGTGATCGCCGACCCGGCCGTCGTGCTGCTCACCGCCGCCGGTGAGCGATGGCGCACGGTCGAGATCGACCCGGCGCTGGGCACGACGACGCATCCGACGTTCCGGGCGCTGATGGAGCGGCACCTGCTTTTGCTGGCCCAGTCGGCTTGAGACAGGTGTCGGTACCGCTGGTCGTGAGTGGCGATTCGGGTTCTAACCCGAATTGCCACTCACGACCACGGTGACCAGGCACGACACCGGAATCCGTCAGACCTCGCCGCGTTTCTTCCGCTCGGTGTACTCGCGCATCCGCTTCGGGTAGCCGACCCGCGCCACCTCGTACACGGGGATCGACCGTTTGCGGCCGAACTGCTGCGCCGCGTCGAGGCTGTCGATCCGGCGCCGCGTCCACTCGCCGTCGTGCGCGATGAGGACGACCGTGGTCTGGGTGACGTTGGTCTTGGGCTCCACATACGCCTCGACACCGGTCCGGGAAGCGGACCACTCTTCGAGGTGCTTGAAGTCGTTCGAAGAGGCTTTCCGCAGCGTACCGGGCTTTTGCCCACCTTTGGAGCGCCGGCGCAGCGAGTCGAACAGACCCACTCCGACCACCTCACTTCCCACTCGCGTCCAGCGTCCATTATCCCGACTCGGACGTGTGGTCACCGTGGTGACCCCGGCCGGCCGTGTCCCGTGGGTCACAGGACGCGGCCTAGGTCGCAGGGCCGCCGCGCGTAGTGACAAGATGGCAAGTGTCCGCGCGCGCGTATACCGCGTGAAGCGGCGCCAGAGCACCACCCCTACCGCTTGCCGAGGAGTTATTGAAGTGACCGACACCTCCGCCGACCTTGTGATCCTGGGTGGCGGATCGGGCGGCTACGCCGCCGCGTTCCGCGCGGCCGAGCTGGGCCTTTCCGTCACCCTGATCGAAAAGGACAAGCTTGGCGGGACGTGCCTCCACCGAGGCTGCATCCCGACCAAGGCCCTCCTGCACGCGGCGGAGGTCGCCGACGAGACCCGCGACGCCGAGACCTTCGGTGTCAAGGCCGTGCTGGAAGGCATCGACATCGCCGGGGTCAACAAGTACAAGGACGGCATCGTCGCCCGCCTGTACAAGGGCCTGCAGGGCCTGGCCAAAGCGCACAAGGTGAACCTCGTCGAGGGCACCGGAACGTTCGTCGGCGGCACGACCGTCGAGGTCGACGGCACCCGCTACACCGGCAAGAACGTCATCCTCGCCACCGGTTCGTACTCGAAGACGCTGCCGGGCCTGGAGCTGGGCGGCCGCATCATCGCGAGCGAGCAGGCGCTTTCGCTGGACTACATCCCGAAGAAGGTCATCGTCCTCGGCGGTGGTGTCATCGGTGTCGAATTCGCGTCCGTGTGGGCGTCCTTCGGCGTCGACGTCACCATCGTGGAGGCGCTGCCCCGCCTGGTCCCGAACGAGGACGAGTTCGCGTCCAAGCAGCTCGAGCGCGCTTTCCGCCGCCGCAAGATCGCCTTCAAGACCGGCGTGCGGTTCACCGGCGCCAAGCAGGACGACAACGGCGTCAGTGTGTCGCTGGAGTCCGGCGAGACGCTCGAAGGCGACCTGCTGCTGGTCGCCGTCGGCCGCGGCCCGAACTCGGCCGGGCACGGGTACGAGGAGGCCGGGGTCAAGATGGACCGCGGTTTCGTCCTCACCGACGACCGCCTGCGCACCAACCTGCCGAACGTCTACGCCGTCGGCGACATCGTCCCGGGCCTGCAGCTCGCGCACCGCGGGTTCCAGCAGGGCATCTTCGTCGCCGAGGAGATCGCGGGCCAGGAGCCGCGCGTGATCGACGAGAGCGGGATCCCGCGCGTCACCTACTCGCACCCCGAGGTCGCTTCGGTCGGTCTCACCGAGTCGCAGGCGAAGGAGAAGTACGGCTCGGACGTCACCACCTTCACCTACGACCTCGGTGGCAACGGCAAGAGCCAGATCCTCAAGACCTCCGGCGGGGTCAAGCTGATCAAGGCTCCGGAGGGGCCGGTCGTCGGCGTGCACATGGTGGGCGACCGCGTCGGCGAGCTGATCGGCGAAGCGCAGCTGATCTACAGCTGGGAGGCGTTCCCCGAGGACGTGGCCCCGCTGATCCACGCGCACCCCACCCAGACCGAGGCCCTCGGTGAAGCGTTCCTCGCCCTGGCGGGCAAGCCGCTGCACGTACACAGCTGACGTCTCACCGTCGAAGAACCAGACCAAGCAAGACATATCAAGGGAGTCAGCGAACGATGGCCTACTCCGTCACGTTGCCGGAGCTCGGTGAGAGCGTCACCGAGGGCACCGTCACCCGGTGGTTGAAGCAGGAGGGCGACACCGTCGAGGTCGACGAGCCGTTGCTCGAGATCTCCACGGACAAGGTCGACACCGAGGTCCCGTCCCCGGTCGCCGGCAAGGTCGTGAAGATCAGCGCTCAGGAGGACGAGACCGTCGAGGTCGGCGGCGAGCTCGCCGTCATCGACGACGGGACCGGCGGGGTGCCGGAGTCGTCCGGTTCCTCGGAGGACACCTCCGAAGCGAAGCCGGAACCCGAGCCCGAGCCGGAGCCGGAGCCCGCGCAGGAGCAGGCCTCCGCGCCGTCCCGGCCGGACACCGCGCCGGCTTCCGGCGGCGAAGGCACCGAGGTGAAGCTGCCCGAACTGGGCGAGAGCGTCACCGAGGGCACCGTCACCCGGTGGCTCAAGCAGGTCGGCGAGAGCGTCGAGGTCGACGAGCCGCTGCTCGAGATCTCCACGGACAAGGTCGACACCGAGGTCCCGTCCCCGGTCGCCGGCACCGTGCTGGAGATCCGCGCCGGTGAGGACGAGACCGTCGAGGTCGGCGGCGTGCTCGCGGTGATCGGCGCGGCCGGTTCCGCCCCGGCGCCGAAGGCCGAGGAGCCCAAGCCGGAACCGAAGCCGGAGCCCAAGCCCGAGCCGAAGCCGGAACCCAAACCGGAACCGAAGCCAGAGCCCAAGGCCGAAGCCGCTCCCGCGCCGAAGCCCGCCCCGGCTCCGCAGGCCGCCCCGGCCCCCAAGGCCGAGGCGCCGAAGCCCGCCGCGGCGAGCAACGGCTCGGATGGCGGACCGTACGTGACGCCGCTGGTCCGCAAGCTCGCTTCGGAGCACGGCATCGACCTGTCGTCGCTGAGCGGCAGCGGAGTCGGTGGCCGGATCCGCAAGCAGGACGTGCTCGCGGCCGCGGAGGCCAAGCAGAAGGAAGCCCCGGCTCCCGCCGCTCAGCCCGCAACCTCCCCGGCGGCCGCGGCACCGTCGGCTCCGCGCAAGGCCGCGGTTTCACCGGAACTCGCGGCGCTGCGCGGCACCGTGCAGAAGGCCAGCCGGATCCGGCAGATCACCGCCACGAAGACCCGCGAGTCGCTGCAGGTTTCCGCGCAGCTCACGCAGGTCCACGAGGTGGACGTCACGAAGATCGCCAAGCTCCGTCAGCGGGCGAAGGCGGCCTTCAAGGAGCGTGAGGGCGTCAACCTGACGTTCCTGCCGTTCTTCGCGAAGGCCACCGTCGAGGCGCTCAAGCAGCACCCGAACGTCAACGCGTCCTACAACGAGGACACGAAGGAGATCACCTACCACGGTGCGGTGCACCTGGGAATCGCGGTGGACACCGAAAAGGGTCTGCTGTCGGTGGTCATCCACGACGCGGGTGAGCTCAGCCTCGCCGGTCTCGCGCACCGCATCGCCGACCTGGCGGGCCGCGCGCGTTCGGGCCAGATCAAGCCGGACGAGCTTTCGGGCGGCACCTTCACGATCACGAACATCGGCTCCAACGGCGCCCTGTTCGACACGCCGATCATCGTGCAGCCGCAGTCCGGCATGCTCGGCACCGGCGCGGTCGTGAAGCGTCCGGTCGTGATCGCGGACGCCGACGGCAACGACACGATCGCCGTCCGGTCGATGGCGTTCCTGCCGCTGACCTACGACCACCGCCTGGTGGACGGGGCCGACGCGGGCCGCTTCGTCACGACGATCAAGCAGCGTCTGGAAGAGGGCAACTTCGAGGACGAGCTCGGTCTCTGATCCTCCGGTGGTCCCTGAAGGCCCTCGTCCCGCTTCGGCGGGGCGGGGGCCTTCTCCTTTCCAGCGTTTAGTCCTCTGAATGCGGTCCTTGCGCGCGCAAAGACCGCATTCAGAGGACTAAACGCGGGGGTTTGACAGCCGTCTCGTACTCTAGTATTCCGGAATTACGGAAAACAAGAGGAGGGGTCGCTCATGCTGACCAGACGCCATCTGCTGGCCGGAGCCGCGGCGGGATCGGCGGCGTTGCTGCTGCCGGGAACCGCGAGCGCCGCCGGGCCGGACACGACGACGGACCAAGGCTGGCTCGACTGGATCGCCACCCACCGAGACGCGGTCTCGGTCCTGATCGACGACGGCGCGGGCCGCCGGGCCACCCGCAACGCCGACGTCCGGCGGGTGCTGGCTTCGTCGATCAAGGTCGTGCACCTCAGCGCCTACGCGATCGCGGTCGCCGAGGGCAGGCTCGATCCGCGAGAACGGATCAGGGTCGGCGACTGGGACGCCCACCACCCGTTCGTCGCCGACGGCCGCGCGCATTTCCAGGCGCTCAACTGGCTGGGCGTCCCCTGCGACGAGTACGGGATCGCGAAGAATCCCGAACAGCGTGTCCCGCTGGCAAGGCTCCCCGAAGCGATGATCTTCTTCAGCGACAACGCCGCCACGGATTACCTCCGCACCCGGCTCGGCGACCCCGCGCTCCAGTCCGCGGCGGCGCGCGGCGGCTGGACGCGGCCGGACACCCGGTCGCTCGGCGGCGAGGTCCTGATGCTGATGATGCCCGAATACGCGCCCCCGCCCGGCAGCCCGGTCGTGGTCCGGCGGGCGATGGGCGACGCGGTCGCGCGCCGGTTCGTCCGCGATCCCGCCTTCCGCGCCGAGGCGTTCAAGCGCTGGCCGAGCATGCCTCCGACCACCGACGAGCAGTGGCCGTGGGTCAAGGGACACGGCCGGGGTTCGGCATCGGAGCTGTTCTCGCTCCACCGGAGTCTCGCGACGGGCAAGTATCGGCCGGGCGGAGCGCTGGCCCGCGAGATCCTCGCGCAGCCGCTCTCCGACCGAGTGCCGCCCGGAGCGAGCGAAGTGCTCTTCAAAGCCGGAAGCCTGCCGCGGACCCTCACCGTCGGACTGTCCGTGCGCTGGCCGGGCGGCCGTGCCGGCACCGCGGCCGTACTCCTCACCGACGTCGGCGATCAGGACCAGGCGAACGCCTTGCCACTCATCGACTTCCTGATCTCGGCGCTGTCCGTCCCGGAGCGGTTCGCCGCCCTGCGGCGAGCACTTGGCTGACCGACAGTGTAGATAAACCGGTATGGACGTTGAGCTCGCCGACCGGATAGCCGCACTCGAGGAACGGGTCGCCGCGCTCGAAGGACAGCAGGAGGCCACGCCTTCGGCCTTGCCCGGCGGTGTGGTGGCCTACCACGGCGAACTGACCGAACCCCTCGAGATGACCTGGACCATCCAGGTGCCGCCGGGCGTGGTGCTGGCGAAAGAGGACGGGCCGCGGGTGGAAGTGCTCGCGGCCCTGTCCAGCACCGCGCGGGTGGCGATCGTGCGGACCCTGGCCGAGCAGGGCGCGCAGACCGCGCCCGCCCTGCAGGAGGCCGCCGAACTCGGCTCGCCCGGCCAGCTCTACCACCACCTCAAGGCGTTGACCGGAGCCGGGATCGTCGAGCAGGACAAACGCGGCAGCTACCGCCTTCGCCCGGTCGCGACGATCCCCGTGCTGGTGCTGCTCACCGCCGCGTCCGACGTCGCCGGTCAACTGAAGACCTGACCGTGCGCACCGGACGGGGATACGCCACGATCGACCCATGCGAGTTCTGATCGCGGGCGCGAGCGGACTGATCGGCACCTCCCTGACGACGCGGCTGCGTGGTTCCGGGCACGAAGTCGTCCGCCTCGTACGCCGGGAAGAGCGGGCCGAGGACGAACGCCGCTGGGATCCCCCGGCGGGGGAAATCGCCGACGGCGCCCTCGACGGAATCGACGCCGTGGTGAACCTCGCGGGCGCGCCGCTGCTGCCGGGACGCTGGAGCGCGGCCCGCAAACAGGTACTGCTCGACAGCCGGGTCGAATCGACCGAGGTGCTCGCGGAAGCGGTCGCCGAACACGGGATCCCCGTGCTGGTCAACGCCTCCGCCGTCGGCTACTACGGCGACCCCGGACCGTCCATTGTGGACGAATCGAGTCCCGCGGGGCGCGGTTTCCTCGCCGGGCTCTGCACCGCGTGGGAAGGCGCGACCGAGACCGCGGCCACCGCGGGCGCCCGCGTCGTGCGCATCCGCACCGGCCTGGTGCTCGCCCGCAAGGGTGGACTCCTCGACGTCCTGCGGCCGCTGTTCCGCCTGGGACTCGGCGGGAAACTCGGCGACGGCAAGCAGTACATGCCGTGGATCTCGCTCGACGACGAGGTCGGGGCGATCGTTTTCGCGCTGGAGCACGAAGCGCTCTCCGGTCCGGTGAATCTCAGCGGACCGCAGCCCGCCACGAACGCGGCGTTCACGAAGGCGCTGGGCCGCGCCGTGCACCGCCCGGCGTTCTGGCAGGTTCCCGGGTTCGCGATGAAGATCGCGCTCGGGCAGGCGGCCGAGGAGATGGCACTGTTCGGACAGCGCGCCATGCCCCGGGCGCTGGAGGAGGCGGGCTACCAGTTCCGTCACCCGACCCTCGAGGACGCGCTGGCCGCCGCGACATGACCTTGCAGCGCGGCCTGTACACCCTTGCCGGCGCCCTTCTGCTGATCGGCTTCATCGTGCTCGGGCTGGTCGTCGACGACCGCCCGCCGCCAGTGGACGTCGCACTCGCCGACGCGTTCCACGGGCAGTACGCGCGGCCGGCGGGGCAGGTGGCTGGCCTGGTGACGAACGTCCTCGGCCCGGTCCTGCCCTTCGCGCTGGGCGCGGTGCTGGCGGTACTCGCCTGGCAGCGGCGGGAGCTGACGGGGTTGTGCGTCAAACTCGCCGTCGTCCTGGTGCTGTGCCGGATGACCAGCCTGATCGCCAAACCGGTGTTCTACCGGGAGCGGCCCCGGGAATTCCCCGATCTGAGTTACCCGAGCGGGCATGTCGTCGCCGTCGCCTGCACCGGCTTCGTCGCGGTCCTGCTGTGCGCGTGGACCCGCCCGCGGCTGGCGCGCACGGCGATCGTGATCGCCGTCGCGGCGACGGTCTTGGGCGCGCTCTGCCGGGTCGTGCTGGGGGTGCACTGGCTGACCGACACCGCCGGATCGGTGCTCGCCGTCGGCGGCGTCGGCCTGATCGCGGCGGCCGGGCTGGGCCTGCTGCCGCGGCCCCGGGACCCGGCGTAGTGTCGCTGACGTGAGCTCTTCGACCACGTCATGCCGTGCCGCCACCGAGCCCGTCGACGTCCGTGAGATCGGGACGATCGAGTACACCGAAGCCTGGGAACTCCAGCGCCGACACGTGACCGCCCGGGCCGACGGCGAAGGCCCCGACACCATGCTGCTGCTGGAGCACCCGTCGGTGTACACCGCGGGCAAGCGCACCGAAGCCGAGGACCGGCCGACCGACGGCACCCCGGTGATCGACGTCGACCGCGGCGGCAAGATCACCTGGCACGGTCCCGGCCAGCTGGTCGGCTACCCGATCGTCAAACTCGCCGACCCGATCGACGTCGTGCACTACGTGCGGCGGCTCGAAGAGGCCCTGATCACCGTCTGCGACCAGCTCGGCGTGCACACCGGCCGGGTCGAGGGCCGCAGCGGCGTCTGGATCCCGGCCGACGACCGCGGCGTCGAGCGGAAGATCGCCGCGATCGGGATCCGCGTGCAGCGCGGCGTGACCATGCACGGCTTCGAGCTGAACTGCAACCCCGACCTGGGCGCCTTCGACAAGATCGTCCCCTGCGGCATCCGGGACGCCGGCGTGACCTCGCTCTCCTACGAACTCGACCGTGAGGTCACCGTGGCATCTGTGCTGCCGATGGCGCGCGATGCCGTGCTGGCCGCGCTGGAAGGCGACCTGCCGGTCAGCGACGAGCGCTGGCTGCCGCGTCCCGAAGCGCCGGCCGCTCCAGGCGTCACTTTCGCGCTGCAGAACTGACATCTGCGAAGATCACCAGTACGACCGCCGGAAAGGCCGGCGGGCGTACTGGGAGGAAGTCATGCGCAAGTTTTCGCGCATTCTGGCGGCGGCCGGTATCGCGGTCGCCGCGTCGGTGAGTCTGCCCTCGGCGGCATCGGCCACGCCGCCACCCGGCTGTACCGGCGGGCACGACGGGGCGAAGTACGCCTGGGCGAGCTGCACCGCGTACGGCACCCGCATGTACCGGGTGACCGCGTACAACTGCAGCCCGGTCTGCGGCAATGCCCTCGGTGAATGGGCCGCCAACGGGGCGGAGTCCCACCTCACCATTTCCTGGCCGGCGAAGATCCTGGACATCGGCGTCGAGATCCAGTAATCCCCAAGTACAGGAAGGCCCCCTTGCTCGCGCCTGGCGCGAGCAAGGGGGCCTTCCTGTACTTCAGTCCAGCTGAGGAGCGACCTCGGAGGCGATCAACTCGATCTGGTCCACGTCCGACAGATCCAGCAGCTGCAGGTACAGCCGGGTGATCCCGGTCTTCTCCCGCCACTGCCCGATCTTCTCGGCGACCTCCGCCGGAGTGCCCGCGAGACCGTTCTCGCGCAGCTCCGCGACCTCGCGGCCGATCACACCGGCGCGCTTCGCGACCTCGGCGTCGTTCCGGCCCACGGCGACGACGAGCGCGGCCGAGCGGATGATCTCCTTGGGGTCGCGGCCGATCTCGCGGGCGGCGTCCTCGACGCGGCCGAACTGCTCGGCGGCGAAGTCCGGCCCCACGAACGGAAGGTTGAACTCGTCGGCGTACCGCGCGGCGAGCGCCGGGGTGCGCTTCTTGCCGCCACCGCCGATGATCACCGGCGGCCGTGGCCGCTGGGCAGGCTTCGGCAGGCCGGGCGAGTCGACCAGCTTGTAGTGCTCGCCGTCGAAGGAGAACGTCTCGCCTTCCGGCGTCTCCCACAGCCCGGTGACGATCGCGAGCTGCTCGGCGTAGCGGTCGAAGCGCTCCTTGATCGGCGGCAGATCGAGGCCGTAAGCGGTGTGCTCGTCGTCGTACCAGCCCGAACCGAGGCCGAGTTCGACGCGGCCGCCGGACATCTGGTCCACCTGCGCGACCGAGATCGCCAGCACCGAGGGGTGCCGGAAGGTCGCGGCGGTGACCAGGGTGCCCAGTCGCACGCGGCTGGTCTCCCTGGCGAGACCCGCGAGGGTGATCCACGCGTCGGTCGGCCCTGGCAGGCCCGACGCGGAACCCATCTTGAGGTAGTGGTCGCTGCGGAAGAAGGCGTCATAACCCGCGTCTTCGGTGGCCTTCGCCACTCGGAGCAGGTCGTCGTAACTGGCCCCCTGCTGGGGCTCGGTAAAGATCCTGAGGTCCACGACGTCACCCTAGCGACGGTGCCGTCAGCTCGCTTTCCCGTGCTCAGCGGGCGGGACGCGGCGGAACCCGACGAGCAGCCGCACCAGGACCTCCTCGACCTGGGCGCTGACCCTCTTCGGCTCCGGCGAACTCGCGATCTCGATGGCCGCGCTCGACAGCGCGCCGAACAGGAGCCGCGCCGTGACGTCCACCGGGACGTCATCGACCTCGCCGACCTCGATGAGCGACTGGATCCCGGTGCGGACCAGGCCGAAACTGCACCTCTCCTCGGCCTCACGCCAGCGTTCCCAGCCCATCACCACCGGCGCCTCGTGGATCGCGATGCGCTGATACGCCGGGTCGAGGCAGCTTTGCAGGAACCCACGCAGCCCGGCGAGCGCTCGTTCCCACGGCGATTCCGGACCGTGCATGATCTTCTCGAGCCGGTCGAAGACCTGGCTCTCGACCGTGTCGAATGCGGCCTCGAACAACGCCTGTTTCCCGCTGAAATGGTGGTAGAGCGCGCCCTTCGTCACCCGGGCCCGTTTGGCGATCTCGTCGAGAGACGTGCCCGCGTATCCGCGTTTGGTGAACAGCTCCACGGCACTCTCGACGAGTGCCGACCGGGTGGACTCGGAATAGTCCAGCCGCCTTGACCTCATTGTCGCCACCTTCACAACTTTACGCCGCCGGTACCGCTCCATACCCATGGTATGTTGGCTGCTGTCAGGTCCGTACCGGGAGTATGCCGCAAACCTGCGGTATGAACCGGGTCACGGAGGGGAGCCTTCATCATGAGCTGGAACGACTTCTACCAGCGGCGCGACATCCTCGAAGCCGCACTGCGCCAGGCGGGTCACCACCCGGCCGACCCGCTTTCGCTCGACGAAATCCCAGGGGCCGCCAAGTACTTCGCGACCGAAGCCGAACTTTTGGTCGCGCTTCAGTACAAGTGGAGTCTGGTGTTCAACGGACACCTTCGGGCCGAAATGGCCGACCCCGACTACGCCGATCACGACCTCGCGCTCGACCGGGTCGACGCCGTCACCCGTGCCTGGAACCGCGCCACGGCCGAGCACGAAACCCTCCGCGCGGTTTTGGACGCGGCGCTCGAGCGGTGCCCCGCGCTGCTTCCGTCGCACGAAGCCGAACTGCGCACCCTCGCGCTCACGGCGGGGCTGGCCGACGGGAACGAGCCGACCGCGGAGATCACCAAGGTCGGCAGCGCGTTCGCCACCCTGCTCCGGCACGGCCGTCAGGCCAAGCCCGCCCGCCGCCGCAGCCCGATGGGTCACCTGCTCCGGTTGCTCGCGCCCAGCGCGTGACCCCCGTGGCGGTGCTCCCGCCGATGTAGTTAGGTGACCGACATGGCTGCTCACACGCGCTGGACCGAGGCCGACATCCCGGATCAGACCGGCCGGATCGCGTTCGTCACGGGGGCGAACTCGGGGCTCGGCCTGCGAACGGCCGAGGTGCTCGCGGAGAAGGGGGCCCGCGTGCTGCTCGGCTGCCGGTCTCCGGAACGCGGTGCCAAGGCGTTGGAACAGGTCCGCACGGCCGCGACCGGAGCCGCGCCGGAGCTGGTCCGGCTGGACCTCGCCGACCTGGCGTCGGTGCGCGAAGCCGTCAAGAAGGTCGAAGAGCTGTCGGAGAACAAGCTCGACCTCCTGATCAACAACGCCGGCGTGATGGCGACCCCGCGCGGCCACACCAAGGACGGCTTCGAGACCCAGTTCGGCACGAATCATCTCGGGCACGCGGTGCTGACCTGGTCGCTGATGCCGTCGCTGCGCAACGGTTCCGGCGCCAGGGTGGTGACCGTGTCGAGCATCGCGGCCACCGGCGCGCGCCTCGACGTCGCGGACCCGAACTTCGAACGCCGCATGTACAACCCGGGTTCGGCCTACGGCCAGTCGAAACTGTCGAACCAGGTGTTCGCGCTCGAACTGGACCGCAGGCTGCGCGCCGCGGGCGAAGGCGTCATCAGCGTGGCGGCCCACCCCGGCTACACCTGGACGGGGCTCGGCTCGGGCATGGCCCGCTCCTACCGCAACCCGGTGGTGCGCGCGCTCGTCGGCGCGGGAAACCGGATCGGCGAGGTCCTCATCGCGCAGAACGCCCGGATGGGCACGCTGCCCCAGCTGTTCGCGGCGACCGCCCCCGAGGTGACCGGCGGCGACTACATCGGTCCGGGCGGTCTGGGTGGCTTGCGGGGCAACCCGGTCAAAGTGCGGCCTCTGCCCGCCGCGCGGAGCGAATCGCTCGGCGCCGCGTTGTGGGACGTGACCACCAAGTTGACGGGGGTCACCCCCGACCCCGCGTGAGCGGCGACCACCACCGCGGCGGGCGTAGGGTGGCGGAGTGAGTGCTGCCCCAGATGGCCGCAAGTTGTTGCGGCTCGAGGTCCGGAATTCCCAGACTCCGATCGAGAAGAAGCCGTCGTGGATCAAGACGCGGGCGCGGATGGGTCCGGAGTTCACTGAGCTGAAAGGTCTGGTGCGCCGCGAGGGCCTTCATACCGTGTGTGAGGAAGCGGGCTGTCCCAACATCTATGAGTGCTGGGAGGACCGTGAGGCGACGTTTTTGATCGGTGGGGATCAGTGCACGCGGCGGTGTGATTTCTGTCAGATCGATACGGGTAAGCCGGCGGCGCTGGACCGGACGGAGCCGCGCAAGGTGGCGGAGTCGGTGCAGGCGATGGGTTTGCGGTATTCGACGGTGACCGGTGTCGCGCGTGATGATCTGGATGACGGTGGTGCGTGGCTGTACGCGGAGACGGTGCGGCAGATCCACGCGTTGAACCCGGGTACTGGTGTGGAGTTGTTGATCCCGGACTTCAACGCCGACCCCGGCCAGTTGGCGGAGGTGTTCGGGTCCCGTCCCGAGGTGCTCGCGCACAATGTGGAGACGGTGCCGCGGATTTTCAAGCGGATCCGGCCTGGTTTCCGCTACGCCCGGTCGCTGGAGGTCATCACGAAGGCCCGTGCGGCTGGTTTGGTGACGAAGTCGAACCTGATCCTCGGTATGGGTGAGACGCCGGAGGAGGTCGCGCCCGCGATGCGGGATCTGGTCGACGCGGGGTGTGAGATTTTGACGATCACGCAGTATTTGCGGCCTTCTCCGCGGCATCATCCGGTGGACCGGTGGGTGAAGCCGGAGGAGTTCGTGGAGCATTCCAACGCCGCCGGGGCGATGGGGTTCGCGGGTGTGATGGCCGGGCCGTTGGTGCGGTCGTCGTATCGGGCGGGGCGGTTGTTCGCGCAGACCAAGGCACACCGTGGTGAGCCGTTGTCGGAGAACCTCGCCCACCTCGCCGCCGAAGGCCCCGCGGCACAGGAAGCCAGCTCACTGCTGGCTCGGTGACTCCGGTCACCCTCTTTCCGAGCTCGCCACCCACCAGGTCACGGGTCAGTAATGTGACCTGGTGGCGTTGGTGACGGATCTTCTGAATTGGCTGCAGGGACTCCCCGAACCCGGCCTGGTCGCGGCGACCGGCGGGCTGGTGTTCGCCGAATGCACCATCGGGCTCGGCTTCATCGCACCCGGCGAATCGGGGCTGCTGGTCGCGGCCACGACGGCGACGTCCGTCTCCCGGTTCCTGACCCTGTGGGCGGTCGTGACGGTCTGCGCCGCGCTCGGCGACTCGCTCGGTTACGCGATCGGCAAACGGTTCGGGCCGCGTCTGCGTGAGACGAAACTGATCCGCAAATACGGCCTCGACGCCTGGGACAAGGCGACCGGCGTCCTCGAGCGCCGAGGCGCGTGGGCGGTGTTCTTCGCGCGGTTCCTGCCGGTCATCCGCACGCTGACCCCGGCGGCGTCCGGGACCTCGGGCCTGCCGTTCCGCAAGTTCCTGCCGGCGGCCGCGGCAGGCGCGGCGTGCTGGTCGGCCATCCACATCGGCATCGGCGCCGCGCTCGGTGAGGCCGCGAAGAAGGTCGAGGGCGCGCTGAACACCGGCGGCCTGGTCATCGTCGCCGTCCTCGTCGGCGTCGCCGTGTTCTTCCTGTTGCGCTACAAGAAAAAGAAGGCGCTCGGCAGCACGGCCGAAGAAGCCACTCCGGCGAAGGTCGGCGCGGGCGACTAGATTCCGGGCATGGCCGCCCTGAACCTGCCCCAGCCCATCGGTTTCGTCCTCGGTGGCGGCGGCAGTCTGGGTGCCATGCAGGTCGGGATGCTCCAGGCCCTCTCGGAGGCCGGTGTCGCTCCCGACCTCGTCGTCGGCACGTCGGTGGGCTCGCTGAACGCCGCCGTCCTCGCGCTCGGGGACGAGTCGGGTGACCGGCTGCACCGGATCTGGTCGCGGATGACGCGGCACGAGGCGTTCCCCGGCGGTGTGCTCAGCCAGGTGCGGACCCTGCGGCACAGCAAGACCAACCTCTTCCCCAACACCGGGCTGGCCGCGATCGTCGACGAGCACGTCGGCGAGGGCATCCGGTTCGAGGATCTCGCGCTGCCGCTGGGCGTGGTCGCGACGGACGTCGACACCGCCGAGCCGCTGCTGATCCGTTCCGGCCCCGTCCTGGCGCCGCTGCTGGCCAGTTGCGCGATCCCGGGGATCTATCCGCCGGTGCCGTTCGAAGGCCGCATGCTCTACGACGGCGGCCTCGTCGCCAACGTGCCGATGCGCCAGGCGCTCGCGATGGGCGCGAAGTCGCTCGTCGTCCTCGACTGCGCCTTCCCCGGCAAGATGCCCGGCACCCCGCAGACCTTCGCCGAGGTGATGATGTTCACCGCGATGATCAGCATGCGGAACCAGGCCGTGCTGGAGGCGCCGATCGCCGCCGCGGAGGTGCCCGTGGTGTACGTGCCGGGGCCGAAGCCGGTGCGCGTCAGCCCGCTGGACTTCACCCACACCACCACATTGACCGTCGAAGCCTATGAAGCCGCGAAGACCTATTTGGGTGAATTAAGCGTCGATGGCCCTGGTCTTTATGGGGCACCCGGTCTCGTCGTGGCGTGACAAGCGCCACTCGGTAGAACCATCCCGCATCGATCACGTCTTCTTCGTCGCGTAGTTTTGAAAGAGAAATTTCCGCTGATCGAGCGAAGTAAAAAGAGACCTACATGTTTCCCAAGAAGACATTACTTTCGACGACCGGAATACTCGCCGCGGTGTTGTTGATCTCCGCGTGCTCGTCTTCGGACGAAAACGGCACTGACATTTCGACGGGCACCAGCGCCGAATCGGCCGAAAGCGCGGTTTCGGTGACCATCGAGCCGGCCGGTGGTACGGACGTCAATCCGGCGACGCCGGTGGTCGTCAAGGCCGAGCACGGCAAACTGATCGACGTCACCGTCACCAACGCCGACAAGGGCAAGCAGGTGAAAGGCGAGCTGGCAGGCGACGGGCTCACCTGGAAGACCATCGAGCCGCTCGGCTACGGCAGCACCTACAAGATCGTGGCGCACGCCCAGGGCAGCAACGGAAAGCCGGTCGAGCAGCAGACCAGGGTCTCCACGCTGAGCCCGAAGCAGCAGGCGAACCCGAACCTCATCCCGGCGCCCTCCGCGGTCACCTCGGGTGGCGTCGGCGTCGGGCAGCCGATCGTGTTCGCCTTCGGCCAGCCCGTGAAGAACAAGGCCAACGTGGAGAAGAAGCTGTCGGTGGAGTCCACGCCGAAACAGGAGGGCTCTTGGTACTGGATCGACGACAAGAACGTCCACTACCGGCCCAAGGTCTACTGGCAGCCGGGGACGACGCTGAAAGTGTCGGCGATGATCTACGGCGTCGATTTCGGCAATGGCGTCTACGGCGCGACCGACCGCACCGAGACCTACAAGGTGCACGATTCCTGGGTCGCGAAGGCCGACGGCAACACCGAGCAGATGCAGATCTTCCACAACGGCCAGCTGGCGAAATCGATGCCCATTTCCATGGGCAAGGACGCCACGCCGACGCATTTGGGCGCGCACGTCATTTCGGACAAACACGAGAATTATGTGATGGACTCGTGCACCTACGGCGTCTGCCAGGGCCAGCCGGGGTATTACAAGTCGAACGAGAAGTGGTCGCTGCGGATCTCCAATGACGGCGAGTTCGTCCACGAGAACCCGAACAGCGTCGGCGCGCAGGGCAGCTCGAACGTCTCGCACGGCTGCATCAACCTCAACGCCGCCAACGCCCAGTGGTTCTACCAGAACATGGGGCTCGGCGACGTCGTCGAGGTGACCAACTCCGGTGGTCCGCAACTGCCGGTCTGGGACCTCTACGGCGACTGGTCGAAGTCGTGGGCGGACTGGCAGGCGGGCAGCGCCGTCAAATAGGGGCATGATGGGCCGGTGACCGCCACCGACCCCCAGTCCGAACTGAGCAAGGCCCGCTCACTCGTGGCCGGCGCCGGCCGGGTCGTCGCACTCACCGGCGCCGGGATCTCCACGGATTCCGGAATCCCCGACTTCCGTGGCCCACAGGGCCTGTGGACGCGCGATCCGGCGTCGGAGAAGATGTCGAACCTCCAGGCGTATCAGGGCAGCAGGGAGGTCCGTGAGCGCACCTGGCAGGCGCGGCTTGTCCACCCGGGCTGGCATGCCGAGCCGAACGCCGCGCATCACGCTCTGGTGCGGCTGGAGAAGTCCGGAACACTGACGCATATCGTCACCCAGAACATCGATCGGCTGCACCAGAAGGCGGGCTCCTCACCGGAGCGGGTGCTGGAGCTGCACGGGACGATGTTCGAATCCGTCTGCCTGTCCTGTGACGACCACCAAGACATGCGCTCTACCCTCGACCGCGTCCGTGCGGGAGAGACCGATCCACTCTGTCTGGTGTGCGGCGGCATTCTGAAGTCCGCCACGATCTCGTTCGGCCAGCAACTGGACCGGAACCTGCTTCAGGCGGCTCGTCTCGCCGTCGAAGCATGCGATCTCTTGCTGGTGGCCGGATCGTCCCTGAGCGTGCAACCGGCGGCCGGACTGGTGAGTGTCGCTTCGCGGACCGGTGCCGCTGTGGTGATCTGCAATGGCTCCGAAACGCCTTACGACTCCATGGCGGCCGTCGTGCTCCGCGGCCCGCTCGGAACAACCCTCCCCGCCCTCACCCCCTGACCTCGTCCCGCCGCCTCGTGCGCGGGTTCGCTTGAGGGTGTGGGGTCGGGTTGTGAGCCGTCAGAGCCAACCTTCACACCTTCCCCAGTACATGATGGCCCCCTTCCTTGCGCCAGGCGCAAGGAAGGGGGCCATCATGTACTTCACGCACCCAAGACCGCAGGCACCGGGTAGGCACCTAAGAAATGGTCCGTTCTAACGACCCGGAACACTTACGACCCGCCGGGGTGTGAGTATTCGTTGGGGTTGGGTCTTTTGGTGTGTGGGGGTGGGTATGAGAAAAGGCCCAGGTCGGGAGAACCGGGGGTTCTCGACCGATCTGGGCCTTTTCCAATGTTAGTCCGGC
>NZ_LQCI01000009.1 GCF_001613935.1 Amycolatopsis regifaucium | reverse complement strand
GCGGCGTGCGCCCGCACCGCTGATCTGGGGCCGGCGTCACTGGTTCTCTACGATGTGTCCACCTTGTACTTCGAGACCGATGCCGGGGACGGGTTCCGTGAGCCCGGGTTCTCCAAAGAACGCCGCCTGGAGCCGCGGATCACGATCGGCTGCTCACCGACGCAAGCGGGTTTCCGTTGATGGTTAACGCGTTCGAGGGCAACTGGGGCGAGACCACTACGATGCTGCCGACCATCCGTGCGTTCATGGATGCCCACCAGCTGGCTGATGTCACGGTCGTGGCCGACGCTGGCATGATCTCTGCGGCCAACCAGCAGGCCATCGAGGCTGCGGGGTTGTCGTTCATCCTCGGCGCGCGGATACCCGGGCCGTGTCATGACAACCGTGTAAGCCGTGGATGGACCAGGATCGGGTCGTCGGACGCGACCCAGAAAGGCTTCATCTGTGACCGAGGACACACCTGACCAGGATCCGGGCTCCGCGGCCGGCGAAGCGCTCGCGCGTGTTCTGCCGCCGGAAACGCTGGACGCGTTGGTGAAAGACGCATACGAGAATGGCGGTGCGCTGGGCGCGCAGGAATTGCTGAACGAGATGACCAAGGCGGTGCTCGAACGGGCGCTGGACGCTGAAATGACCCATCATCTCGGCTATGAGAAAGGAGATCCTGCCGGGAACGGTTCCGGGAATTCTCGGAACGGCAGGTCCCCGAAAACCGTGTCCACCTCGAACGGTCCGGTCGAGCTCGCGGTGCCGCGCGACCGGAACGGCTCGTTCGAACCGGCGATCGTACCGAAACGCGCACGCAGGCTGAGTAATATCGACGAGGCGATCCTGTCGCTGTATTCGCGTGGCATGACCACCCGGGACATCGAATCCCATTTGCGTGAAGTGTATGGCGTGAACGTGTCACGGGAACTGGTCTCCAATGTGACCGAAGTGGTGACCGACGAGATCGCGTTGTGGCAATCCCGGCCCCTGGACGAGATGTACCCGATCCTCTATGTCGATGGCCTGCGACTGCGGGTCAAGGACAAGGGCGTGGTCACCTCCAAGGTCGCCTACCTGGCCATCGGCGTGGACATGGAAGGCCGTAAACACGCCCTCGGCCTCTGGATCTCCGACACCGAAGCGGCGAAGTTCTGGGCCAAAGTCGTCACCGACCTGCACAACCGTGGCGTGAAAGACATCCTGATCGCCTGCTGCGACGGCCTGACCGGACTGCCCGACGCGATCCGCGGCGCGTTCCCCGACACCGTGGTCCAAACCTGCGTCGTACACGTGATCCGCAACGCCATGCGGTTCATCTCCTACGGCGACCGAAAGAAAGTCGCCGCCGCCATGCGGGAAATCTACACAGCGCCGACACTCGAGGCGGCCGAGATCGCACTCACCCAGTTCGACAAAGACTTCGGCACACAATACCCCGCCGCGATCCAGGTATGGCGACACGCCTGGAACGACTTCACACCATTCCTCGACTACCCACCCGAACTCCGCAGGATCGTCTACACGACAAACCTGATCGAGAACATCAACTTCCAGCTCAGGAAAATCACCAAGAACCGCGGACACTTCGACAGCGACACAGCCGCGACAAAACTGCTCTACCTCGGACTCCGCAACATCACCAGCAACCGAGGCGGACCATCAGGAACCGGAACCCGAGGCTGGAAACAAGCACTCAACACCCTCGCCGCACTCTTCCCAGACCGACTACCACTCCACTAGAATCAAACAAGAAATAATCCGTGGCTTACACGGAAATCATGACACGGCCTCTCAGGTGCCGTAAATGCGCATCCGTACGCGCAATCCTCACGGGGCAATCCGTGACCGACCGGCGAAGGAACCTCTATCGTCCCGACAGGAGGATAAAAGACCATCGATCACGAGGAGGAGACGTGGGAAGGATCTTCACGTCGGTCGGCGCTCTGGTTGTCGCCGGCATGCTCACCGCAGGGCCGGTCACACCGGCCAGCGCGGCCACCGGACCGCTGTACATCACGCAGAACGGCCTGACCACCACATACACCAACCCGTCCGCCCGCGCCTGCATCAGCAGCGACCCCGCCACAGGCGACGCGACCTTCTACAACAGGACCGACACGGTGGGATACCTGTTCAACGCCACCAAGTGCACACCCGAGACCTTCACCCAGCGATACCTGCGCCGCGGCGAGAGGACCACGCTGCCCCCCGGGTACTCGGTTGTTTTCCCCTGAGTGGGCGAATGTCATGTCTTCGTGATCACCGGCATGCCCAGGGACACCGCGGTCGATCAGGCGACCCAGGCTGGAGAGTTCGTAAGCCTGATCCAGCTGTCAGGCGCCCCCTGACTTGATTTATAAGGAAAATGATCAATTCGAAATGAGCCGAACCGGGTAGATGGAGGTGTTCACTGCCGACTTGTGATCACCGGCATGACGAGGTCGACCGGGTCCGTGAGGTTGACGGGATCGTGCCAAGTGCTGAGCTAGTGGGGTTGCTTCTGGCATGACGAACCACATCGGGTTCTCCTGAAAAACGGCATCAAGAACGCGGAGCACGCCCTCGATCCCGGCCTCGGACATCTGCCGCATGCCTAGGATATCGTTCCGGAACCTGGTTCGAAGCGTCCCGTCTGCAAGGTTCGCCTTGAGCACGCCCTGGCGCTCGTCGTCGTGCTCGACCCGGAGCACGACCGCTTTCCAGGTTTTGACGATCTTCTCTTTGGGTCGCCAACCGCCGAAGGTCATGTTCTTGCTGTACTCGTTGCGGGAGCGAGAACATCCAGCCATCCCACCACGATAGCCGGGATGACAACGCTTGACCGCTGGCCGACCGAACCATGTGGCAGTTCAACCCCAGTGCCTACCGGCCTTATCGATCACCCGCACCGGGGACGCCATGACGAAATCCGGTCCAAAAAGGACCGTTGTTTTTCAAGTTCCGGAGAGCTTGGGAACCCTATCGAAAGCCGCAGCGGACAAAACCGAGAGGCATTGTCGAGCTGCTATGCAACGGCCAGGATATCCGCGGCCGGGATGTACTGGGCGGACGCCGGGGCAATATGCTGAGGACGGGTGCGCCGCCGCTCTGGGCGAGGAGGAGTTGCGCCGCGCCGCAGGCTCCGGACAGCGCCAAGCAACTGTCCGGGGCCAGCGACGGACGCGAACTCCATGACGTCACCTCGAGCCCGCGAGTACGGTTATGTCCCTCGGTTGACCGGTGATCCAGGCACACGGCCGGGCACCCGCGGTCTCGTCGGTTGATATAGCCTCGGATGATCTCGCTACGGGCCCGTGATGCCGACCTTGGTACAAGGGCTAGTTCTGGTGGTTCTCAGCTACCCGCAGGGCGCTTGATACGGGCGGGCCGGGATGTACCGGTTCCATTCCTGTTCGGAGATGGTGTCGCCGACGTCGGAGCAGATGTTGGTCTGCGCCGCGGCGGGGTCGGTGTTCCAGATGAAGGCCTTTCTGGCGATCCCGCCGGCGGCGAGGACCCGGGTACCGGGTTGGAACGCGAGAGTGAACAGCGCCTTGATGCCCAGGCTCAAGGTTGTGAGATGGGCGGGTTTCGCGCGGTTGGTGACGTCCCAGATCCAGACCGTGCCGTCGGTGGCCGCGCCGGCGAGCGTAGTGCCGTCGCTGGTGAAGGTGGCGGAATAGAGGTAGTCGGTGGGGCCGGTCAGCGTGCTGATCTTGCGGGGCTCGCCCGGATTGGTCAGGTCGTAGAGCTGGATGGTGCTGTCGCCGAGACTGACGGCGAGGGTGTTGCCGTCGGGGCTGAACACGGCGGAGTAGACGTAGTGCTTGGCGGGGTTGAGCGTCGGCCCGAGCTGGCGCGGGTGGGCCGGATCGGTGATGTCCCAGATGCGCAGGGTGCGGTCGGCGCCTCCGGCGACCAGGAGGTTGCCGTGCGGGTTGAACTCGACCCAGTGGACCGAGCCGTCGAAGGTGGCCACCGTGGAGAGCTTGACCGGCGTGTCGCGGCGCTCGAGGTTCCACAGATTGAGGGTGCCGTCCCGTCCGCCGGTCGCGAGCAGCATGGTCGTTGTGCTCACGGCGAGCGACTCGACGATGGTGCTGTGCGCGGTCCAGGGCGCTCCGACGGGCGTGGGGCGAGTGCGGTCGGAGATGTCGTAGATCTGCACCGTGCCGGATCGGCCGCGGCCTTCGACGAGGGTGCGGCGGTCGGCGGCGAAGGCCACGGTGCCGGAGAAGCCGTCGGGATTGGTGATCGGTGGCGCGAGCAAATGAGGCCGGTAGGGGTTGGTCATATCGAGCAGTCGGAGGTCGCCGCTGCCGACGGCGAGGGTTCGCCCGTCGGCGCTGAATCGGGTGGCGCTGACGGCGTCGGTCATGCCGGCCAGTTCGGGCGCGTCGACGGGCCAGAGCCGGGCGACTCCGTCGTTGGCGCCGGTGAGCAGGTAGGCGCCGTCGGGGCTGAACTTGACGGCGGTGGAGTTGGACGGGTGCGGCAGGGTGGCGGTGACTTTGCCTGTCCCGAGGTCGAAGGTGCGGACTCCGACATCGGACTCGGAACTGGCGACGGCGAGCTGGGTACTGTCGGGCGTGAACGCCAGAGCGTTGTTCCAGGTTAGTGCCGGTGCATCCAGCGCGATCTTGCTCCGGACAGGCGTGGCCGGATCGCCGGTGTCCCACAGGAACACCGGCTCGTCGGCGCCGACGGAGGCGAGCCGTCGCCCGTCCGGGCTGAAGGCCAGTTGCCCGATCGCCTTCCGTGGCCCGGGCAAGGTCACCGGTGTGGCGGGATGGGCGGGATTACGGATGTCCCAGACCTGGACCGAACCGGAGTCGGTACCCACGGCGAGGTAGCCGTTTCCCGGGTGGATGGACACGGATTTCGCGGCCTTAGCCGGGTCGACCCGCCAGGGCGTGCCGGTCCGTTGCAGACCCGAGGCGGTGACGCGCCACAACTGGACGCTGCCGCCACCGGGGCCTCCCTTGGCGGGAGTGTCGGCGATCGCGGCGGCGAGCAGTGTGCCATCGGGGCTGAACGCGGCGGAGAGAACCTTGGCGCCGAGGCCGGTTTCGGACGGCAGGGCGATGGGGTGTTCAGGGTCGCGCAGGTCCCATAGCCGGAGGGTGCCGTCGCCGCAGGCCGCGGCGAGGAGTGTTCCCTGTGGCTGGAAGGCCAAGGCGTAGACGCGGGCGCAGCTTTCGTCCGGCAGCGCGGGGAGCCTTCGTGGGTGGCCTGGGTCGGCGGTGCTCCACAAGGTGACGGTGGTGTCGACGGCGACCGCGGCGATCGTTCCGGTCGGGGCGATCCCCACGGCGTACATGGTCGTCGTCCCGGCGGTGGCGCGCATCCGCGCCGCCGGTCTCAGGGCGGTGGCGTCGACCAGTGCCGAGCGGGCTTCGACGGTGGGGGAGGTCCGGTACGCGGTCAGGGCCAGCTCGCGGGCACCGGCGATGTCTCTGTCGCGCAGGGTGGCGGACTGGGTCGCGATCATCCGTGAGGTGGCCTCGTCGCGCTCCCGGGCCGCGATGTTCTCCCGGACGGCCACGACGATGGCGGCGGTGATCGCGATCGTCGCGAGGACGGCGAGCGCTGTGATGACGCCGCCGCGCTGCCGCTTCTTACGTCGAACCTGACGCTGGCTGCTGGACAGGTACTCGGCCGGGATGCCGGTGACCTCGCCTGGGTAGCGGGTCGACCATCGGGTGGCGTCGTCGAGGAACGTGCCTCGCAGGAGGTCTTCCGGGTGGCGTCCGCGCGTGTCCCAGTCGTAGGCCCGCTGTTCCAGATGCTGGCGGAGGACGCGGCCGCGCCGGTCGCGATTCATCCAGGCGCGCAGGGTCGGCCAGGCGACCATGAGGGCGTCGTGGGTGATCTCCACGGTGTCGGCGTCCACGGTCAGCAGCCGTTGCTGGACGAACTTGTCCAAGACCTCGTGGAAGTCGGGGTCTTCGTGCTCGCTGGGGAGTTCGGCCAGCGGGAGTCTTCGGCGGACGTCCGCTCCGGAGTCGTGGATGTGGGTCAGGCGGCGGAACAACAGCCGGGCAAGCCGTTGCTGCGCTGGGGTGAGAGCGTTGAACACCTCGGTCGCGCTCGCGGCGACCGCTTTGTCGATGCCGCCGATCGCGGTGTAGTTCGCGATGGTCATCGCTTCCCCCTGGCCGCGGGTCCAGGTTTCGTGCAGGGCGTGGGAGAGCAGGGGAAGCACGCCGGCGTCGTGGGCGGTGCGGCCTCGCCGCGAGGAGACCTCACGCAGCAGCAGGTCCGCGAAGCCGTCGTCGAGCCGGACGCCTGCCTTCTTCGCCGGTTCCTCGATCACCGCACGCAGGCCCTCATCGTCCAGGTGCGTGACGGCTACCTGATCCCCGCCGGTCAGGCTCTGCAGGTGGTGGTTGTTGAGGGCGGGTTCGTAGAGATTCGCCCGCACGCCGAACAGCACGACGCAGCCCTGGTGGGCGCGGGTCATGGCGCCGAGGACGGAGAAGAAGGTGTCGAGGGCGGCGGCGTCGTCGTCGCTGGTCTCGGTGGTCAGGGCCTGCTCGAACTGATCGACGATGAGCACCGCGCCCGACGGACCGCCGGAGGGGCTGCTGCGCTGCTGGTCCTCCAGCAACCGGTCGAGAAAGTGCGCGCCCTGTGCGGGGGAGTCGGCCAGGGTGCGGGCGATCCGGTCCGGGTCGTCGTCGAGCCGGGCGGACAGCTCGTCGGCCAGGCCGCGCAGCGGCGACGGCCCGGCCGGGATCGACAGGACGGGCCAGGTGGCGCTGCCAGGGAGCTGTCCTCGGCGCAGTGCGGCCTGGATACCCGCGTGCAAGATCGAAGACTTCCCCGCGCCGGAGGCGCCGACGAGCATCAGCGCACCACCGCCGAGGTCGTGGAGCTGCTCGACCCGGTCGAGGATGGTGCGCACGAGCGACTCCCGGCCGAAGAACCAATCCGCGTCCTCGGCCCCGAAACTCTCCAGTCCGCGGTAGGGCTCCACCCCAGCCACTACCCGTGGCTTCGGCCGCAGCCGACGTATCGCCTCGAGCCAGAGGTCGAGCTCGGCGCGCCTCGTGATCCCGAGGATTCTCAGCAGCGTCGTGAAGCCGTCCTCGTTGTTTTGCTGCGGGAGGCTGCCGCCGAACCAGCCCTGCAAGGTGCTGGAAGTGACGGCGTGTCCGGCGGCGGTGCACGCCTCACTCATGCCGCGGAAGGTCCAGCCGCCAGCGTCCCTCATCGTCCCCATCGCCTCACGGAAGGCAACGCGGGTGTGGATGAGGCGGGGGTCGGGGAAATTCTCGGTGGTGCCTGGGTGATCGGTCACCTGCAGGTGCTCCTCACATCAGCAAAAGGCAACAATGGGTAACGGCAACGCTACCGGTCGGGGACCAGCGATTTCGCCGTCCGCGGGTGTACGGGTCTTGTACGTAACCACTGTTGATCTTGATAAACCACTTCCCAGCAGGGAAGACTCGGAATGGTCAGGACGTACACCACGCCATCCGCCGCTCCGGCCTCCGCAGCAGCAAGTCAGCACACTGAGTGATCATCTTCGGATGAAGGACTCCGTCATCGGGTGCACACGATGACCTGATCCCCGACGGCGGCGTGTGCGCAATCCCCCGGAACGCGCCCCAACCCGGGCGCGACCGCCACCGCTTGTGAAAACTTTCGCAAGCAGGGAAGGGAGTTCGAACCATGTCCGTCAACTCCGACCAGCGCGGTACCGCCGCCGCGGCCCGCCGGGGTCCGCGGCGAGCGGCGATGGTCGCGGTGACCGCGCTCGGGCTGAGCACCGCCGCGACGCTGGGCCCGATCGCGGCGACCGCGAACGCCGCCCCGTGCGGGGTGAGCGCCTACAGCGCCGGCGTCACCGTCGACACCGAGACCAACGCGCCGGACTTCCGGATCAGCATCGCGCCGACCGACAACGCGCGCTGGGCGCAGGTCTCCGGCCACGGGCACGAGGCGACCGTGCACCTCTGGCACGACGTCCAAGGCTGTATCCCCTGCCTCTACCACGGGCTCGCCGACAGCATCTACCAGCAGATCGAGTGTCACGTCATCTTCGGCCGCATCGACCCGGCGACCGGATCGACGTTCGATCTGGAGAGCTGGCACGCGCCGCTGGCCACCCCGGACGTGGCGAACTACGTCGAGACCGGCTGTCTCAACAACGTCACCGGAGGCTGGAAGGGCACGGGCCGCAACCTGCCCGGCGGCCTCGACCAGCCCGCCAACTCCACCACCGCCTGACCCGGGGGAGGGGAAAAGGGGTGGCCGCGCCCGCGCGGCCACCCCGCCCACCCCCTTCCTACATCGGCACACGCACGCGGTGCACCGTGCACCGCGCGGAAAGGAGAACAAGATGTTCAAGAGAATCGCCGCGACGCTCGCTTTGGCGCTCGGCCTGGGAATGGGCCTCACGGTCCCCGCCCAGGCGGCTACCGTGGTCGGCGGCCTGTCGGTCGAAGCCGCCTGCGACACCCAGCGGGGGGCCATCACCTACGCAGTCCTCATCGGGCCCAACGCCTACAACTGGCGCTGCCGGCTCGACCTCGGCGGCACGAGCGGCTACTACAGCGTCGACCTGAACCGCGAATGCCAACGCGTATACGGAGGCAACACCTGGGCGACCCCACTCAACAGCAACGACCCCTACAGCTGGCGCTGCTGGCGCTGATCCGGCAGGGGAGATCCGTCGCCTGCCATGGACGGACCTGCAAGTGGCCTCTCGGTAGCGACCGAGGGGCCACTCGACATGCCGACGACGGCTGTCCCCGTGCGGTCTATCTCAACAACTCGCCCGCCCTCGAACTTCGGCTGCGCCACCCGCCGCGGCCAAGGACGGTGAGCACCACCACGCCTGCGTTGACTACCCCGGCATCGACCTGATCGCTCCGGTACCTGCGCTTAGGTTGAGAGTGCTGCGCGGAGGAGTTTCTCCGTCACGTCCATGCCGAGCCGAAGCCCGGTCGAGATCGGGATCAGGCGCCCGTTGATGGGGTTGGAGTACCGGCCAGCCGCCTTCAGCCCTCAGCGGCGTCCCGGCACTCGCTGTCAGGCGCCGCCCAGAGTGAACCGGCGTCGGGAGCCCGGTTCACACGTCGGGGCAGAAGCGCTCGGGCATATAGCGCTCGAACAACTCGTCGCCGAGACGCTCCCGGTCCACCGCAGAGCGCGATCGGATGCGATCAGCTCGGGCCGGCGTCAGGAAGTGGGTACTAGCATGGATCCAGAAGAGCTGACCGGTCTTGCGCGTTCGTGGCTGGCTCGCAGAGGAACGTCCCTGACGAAGGTGGAAACTCTTAGTCACTCTGCAAAATATGCAATAATATGAATGTGAATCTTCGGGATATTTGGACACGGTCAACTAAACATCTAAAACCGTGGAAAAGATTGAGCATGCGGTCGTCAGTTGATACGCCATCGACTGCTCGCGAACATCACGCACCTCGGCGTAAACGTAGGCCGAGCCGCGGCCGGCCGGGTGCCTCGCCTCGTCGACGAGGAGGGTGTTCTCGGCGTGTCCCGGATGTGGCGCGGAAAGGACGGAGCTGAGGAGCGCCAGGTGCGTTTCCGGGGACAGGACCGTCCGCGTCGCGTCGCGGGGCACCCGCCAACTTTCAGTCAGACATCTACTGCATTGGCAAGGATCAGTCGGGCGAGTGGGATAAAGATCTTGAAGCTCGACTTCGAGGAATCGGCACCAGCATCGTGAGGGTGCCAGCATGCTGGCCGGAAAAATATTCTACTACCTTGATCTACTTTGACAGGAACAATGATTGGAGCGGTTGAGCGTCTAGCTTTTCGGGTACTGCAACAGTCGACCCATGTCGCCCAATAAAGGCTTGCGCGACATCAATAGCTGGAGGATACACTCGCAGTGTCACAGCTTGTCAATCTCAGGCTCCACTATTTTGACGAATGGATCACTCGTGAGCGGACTCGACCAGGTGCAGATGAACCGCCTGGTCCACACCAAGGCACTCTTTGAACGCGCGATGCGGATCTCTCATGAGGCGCACCCCTTCGACGCCGACTCCCTGTTACTCTTCCACGACTCGGTGGAGAACCTGCTGCATCAGGCTGCAGGATTCCTTGAAGTTGAACTTCAAAAGAGTTCGACATTCGATAGCTACTGGAAAGCGACACAGGAGCAAAAGAACATCACACTTTCTGGTCGGGGGCCGATGAAACGCATGAACGACGCGCGAGTCGGATTCAAGCACCACGGTCTCGTGCCGTCAACCTCCACGATCGAGCAAGTGCGAGCAGACGTGAGAACCTTTTTTGATTGACACCATTCCAATGGTTTTCGATATCGAATTCGACAAGATCGGCATGGACTTGCTGATCCAGGATACTAAAGCGCGCAGGCTCCTGGACGAAGCCGATGAGCTGGCGGCGATCGGGACTACGTATGCGATCGCTGTTGCGATGCTCCACCTCCACGACGCCTTTCAGATGCTTTTCAACCCATTTATCAAACCTGAATCGTACGACGCGGACTGGCCTGCACTGCGGCGCGCCAGTCGCGGCGCCGACTGGGAGCACCTTCTGGGTGTCGTCGAGACCGACATATTCGCTTATCAGTACTACTGGCCAGTCTTTCTGCTCAACCTTGACTACGCCGACTACGGCAAGTTCGTGAGCCTGGCCCCGCGGCACCACGCAGGCCCGACGTGGTCAGGAACTCGCACCGAGCCGGACACTGAGCTCTGGTTCGAGCCGAAATTCATGACTAGGGAGAACTACGAGTCAAGCCGTGAATTCCTTGTCCGCGCTGCTATCCGAGTAAAGGAGATCGGGACACCTCAGCCCGCCGTCTATTCTGGCGACACCGTCCACGTCACCCTGAGCAGGCTGCTCTCGCAGGCTAAAGCAGGACGTGCGGCTCGGGTGCGAGCCAAAGGGCAAAGTTAGTTCAGAGAAGCAGGCGTGTTCGTGGATGCAGGACGTCCCGAAGGCGCGAGCGCAGGTGCCGAGCGAGACTTTGCGCTTCTCGAAATTTCTCTGCACTTGTCAAGTTGATCAGGCATGATGCTGGGGAGGCTGGCGCGCTGTCATGCCGATGAGCGGACACTGTCATGGGACTGGGGGTACGACCTCCACGACGTCGGCCAGGCCGACTAGCCGGGCACCCTCGTACATCGAGAGCCGCAGACCCGGTGCGACCTCGGGCCAAAGATCGGGTGCGAGCAGGTGGAGGCGAACCATCGCCTCTTCGCCAGGTGCGAGTGTCCTCGTCGGTTCCAGTGTCAGAGGTGCGTCGTGGCCGTCGTGATGGAGGCCGGGCGGGAAAGCCCAGTGCGACCGGTAGCCCGAGTAGATCGGGGTGCGGCGACCACCTTGCGCCGTGGTGAGTAGTCGCAATCGTGCACGAATGTACCCACGCTCATGTTCGGTCGCCGTCCACCGGTCGTGCTCGCGATCAGGATCCACGCTGAGATTTTGCCCGTCCGATGCCCCATGCCGCGAAGCGGGTATTCGCCGATCTGATTCGGCCGGGCCGTTCCCAGCTCGATGCTGGCGCTGGGAACGACCGACGGGAACTCCAGTCATCGCCGCCCAGCGATGACGGGTATACCGAGCTCGACCGGCGCGATGCGGGCCAGGCGCTTGGCCTCCTCTCGTTTCTGCCGGGTGAGATCGATGCCTTCAACCTCACCGAGCCATGCCTCGTGTTCGGCACGGGCGCGTCGGGCCAGCAGGTCTTCCTCGATCTTGTCGAGACGGTGGCCCGCAACTCTCCGGTCTCGGGTAGCACGAACCCCGCTAGACGCCGCCCGGATTGATCGCTTTGAGGCACGCACGAGCCTTCGCGTCTGCGGGCCGCCGGAACCATCCGGTACCGCGACCGCGCAGGGCTGAACCGTGCTGTCCACGTCACTGGAGGAGGTGAACTGTTGTGACGGACGACAGTCCGCGCGTGAGCACTTCCGCGCTGGATTCCGTCGATGGCGGTGCGGCGCTGGCGGCTCGATCCGGGAGCTCGCCAGTGCGGTCCGCGCTTTGGCGGCGCATTGTCCCCGCGATCCCGACGCGCTGCTGACAGCCGAGGACGTCGGTGCGTTGCTCGGCTTGTCTCCGAGGACGTTGAAGGATCGTGCTGCGGCCGGAGTGTTCCCGCATCGCCGGTTCGGCAAGCACTACCGGTTCAGCCGGGAGGACGTCGCGGAGATTGTGCAGCTGACGAAGAACGCGGTGCGTCCGTACCGCGGTGGCATGCGTGCTGCGTGAGCGTCGGCCCATCACGTCCCGGAACTGGCCGGGGCGCTCGCCAAGGAAGAGAGGTATCCGTCGTGGCTTACGCACAACCAACCGACGGTGATCCGCCGGGCTGGCGTGCTCGGTTCAAACGTCCTGACGGGACGTGGGGAAGCAGGTCGGGTTTCAACACCGAGAAGGCGGCCGAGGCGTGGGGTGTGGAGCAGGAGGCGTTGATCCGGCGCAACCTGTGGCTGGACCCGCGTGAGGCGGAGATGTTGTTCGGTGTGTTCGCCGAGGAGTTCATGGACGCGGTCGGTCCGCGGCTGGAGCCGACGACGCAGGCGAAGTACCGGTCCTTTCTGGACAACCATCTACTGCCCAGTGGTCGTCAGGGCCGCTGGCGGGGATCTTCAACAGCTACGTCGAGATCGAGAAGTGGCTCTCGGAGTTGCACGAGGACTACGCCGACTCGTCGGTGGCGTCGATCTTCTCGCTGTTCTCCACGATCCTCGGCGCTGCGGTCAAGGCTCGGAAGATCCCGGCGAACCCATGCGCCGGGATCCGGGTCACCTCGGGCGAGTTCGAGATCGAGAACCTCGTCGCGACACCGGTGCAGGCATTGCGTGCGTCGATGCGTCTCTACGAGAGCGGGCTCGGGCTCGCGGGGTTCGTGCTCGGGTTGCTCGACTTCTACACCGGTTCCCGGTGGGGTGAGCTGGTCGGTCAGCAGCGGCACGAGTACGACAGCGAGGCCCGAGCGATCCAGATCCGTGAGCCGTTGAAGGAGATCGGCGGACACCTCTTTAAAGGCGGGCGAAGGGTCGACACCTCCAGGCTGGCCGATCTCGGGCGGCAGCCGACTCGCCCGGTGACTCTGAGGCGGCAGGGTGGCCGGGCGAAGAAGGGCCGGACCAAGACCCCGGCCGGTACACGGAGCGTGGAGCTGCCGCCGAGCATCGCGGTCTTCTACGAGGAGCTGATCGACAGCCACAGCTTTACGTTCGTGCTCTGCAGCGCGGAAGGCGCACCGTTGCGGCGGTCGAACTTTCGCAACCGGTACTGGCGCCCGGTCTGGGACGGCAGTGACGCTGAACACACGCGATCGGCGGAACTGGTGCAGCCGACCCTGCCAACCTTCACCTTCCATGAAGGGCGGCACAGCCACAGCACCTGGCTGGCCGAGGACGGCATCCCCGAAGTCGCCCGTCGAGCGCGGCTCGGGCAGAAGATGAAAGGCATCGCGAGGGTCTACGACCATGTGACCCCGTTGATGCGTCGTCAGATCCTGCAGGCGCTCGAGACCCGGTGGATCGGGTCTCTGGTCGCACTCACGCCGAGCGAGCGGACGAAGCTGGGGGAGTGGTTCCCGCACCTGCACGCCACGTTCCGTGACGGGCAGTTGGAGACGGCCCCGAGGGCCATCGCCATTTCATCGCCATTGAACGACTGAAGCCCCGCCCCTCCGAGGAGGAGCAGGGCTTCTGACCTGCGAAAACAGATGGTGCGCGATACTGGGATTGAACCAGTGACCTCTTCCGTGTCAGGGAAGCGCTCTCCCGCTGAGCTAATCGCGCGAGGTGGAGACGGGATTCGAACCCGTGTACACGGCTTTGCAGGCCGTTGCCTCGCCTCTCGGCCACTCCACCGTGTCAGGCCCGAGAGGGCCTTCCGAGCGGATGACGGGATTCGAACCCGCGACCCTCACCTTGGCAAGGTGATGCGCTACCAGCTGCGCTACATCCGCACATCCTCGGTCGGGTTGGGAGGTCAGATCCTCGCGGTTCTGCTCCTCACCCCGTCGCCGTGGTGTGTGTAAACACTATCCGACCCCGAAAACGGCCCTGCAACCGGGGTGCCACTTGCTGTTCGCAAGCCCGTCATCAGGCCAAATCGTTGGGGATGAGGTGGGTCAGGGCGTCGTCGACGTCGACCCACAGGTGCTCGTTGCCGGGCAGCACGACGTCGTAGGTCCGGTCGAGGAAGTCGGCCAGCTCCTGAGCGGACGCCTCGAACATGGCGTGCCCGGACGGCGAGTTCAGTTCGATGAGGACGGACTCGGGGTCTTCGACGGAGGGGCGGATGCGTACGTCGCCGTCGCCCGCGTCGGCCAGGAGGCCGTCCGCGAGGAGATCCCGCGCGTAGACCCACTCGACCCAGCCTGCCCGGCCGGTGCGGAAGGCGGCGACGACCGCATAGGGGTCGCGTGTGTCGTATCGCAGCTCCACCTTCACCGGGACCGCGGGTGTCCGCGGCGCCAGGAGGTCGAACACCGCCGTCGAGCGGAGCGTCACGTGATCGTTGCGCATCGTCCTACCCTTCGTCTCCTTCCCGGCTCGGTCGAACCGAGTGGCGATGATGTGACGTACCGGCCGGCCGATCGGAACGCGGTTTTGCCGCAGATCACCCGGACGGGGTCATCGGACCCCGGGTCCATGCTCCGTCACCCCATCATCACCCGCGCGACGCGCAGCCCTCCATGCGCCCTGCAGGCAGTCCACATGTACATACTGCGCGGTTTAGTCGTCACGCGATAGCACCGTCGCACGAATGTCGAAACGCGTCGCGGGCGGCCCCCTGTCCGCACAGCCCCGGCTAGCTCGCGGTTGTTCGCTCCGTATTTGCTGGTGAGCGGAGTGTGGTCGGAGCGAACCACCCGTTTGCAGGCCCCCTAAAGTCGTGGGGTAGAGTCTGCCGGACACCGCGAGCGGGCGATTAGCTCAGCGGGAGAGCGCTTCGTTCACACCGAAGAGGTCACTGGTTCGATCCCAGTATCGCCCACCGGATGAAGGCCCTGGACCACTCGGTCCGGGGCCTTGTTCATTCTCGGACAGTGTCGGCAGAGAGCCGTCCGGACGCAGTGGATCCCCAGGTCGGACGCGGGTTATCCGGGGACGGTACTTCTGCCGTGGTGGGATGGTCCGGTACTGCGTCCGAATTCCCCGGTGCGACGGCGATGGCCGGAAATGGTCGCGTTCGAAGATCGGTTGCCGGACCAGCGCGACCGGTGTGGACATTTGACATAAGGCTTGCGTTCCGTAGTGAATTAGTGGCGCAAGCAGGTCGTCGAGACGATATTGTGATCCTCGGCACTGTGCCCTGCGTCGGAAGGTTCAGACCACTGTGGAAGTGATGCGGGGCACGGAGGAGCGTCCATCCGCACGGCCCCCGTGTCGTGGTCCCCGTGATGCTGACGTGATGTGACGAAACGCCACTCCGGTGACCGATTGACAAGGTAGGTCGGCGTGCCGTGGACGAGCCTCGGAGGTGGCGGCCCTCGGCGAGCGTGGAATCCACAGTGGACCGGCGGATGACCGATTCCCTCGAACCGTCCACTATGGAGTTTTCCGGGCGTTCGGCCGTTCGGGCGCGTGGTGCGCCAAGTGGCCGTGAGAGCCAAATGTTTTCGTGACTACTTTGTGTAGTTGTCCGGCGGATACGGTCTATTACGCATCGTCATCACCTTGTTATCTTTTGGACATTCATTTGCCGGAAGTCCGCACAGGATGTGGCTGGAAATCCTTGTAACGATGGCCGGAGAGTGGCCGATACCTTGGCGTGTGTCGCCCCATCGGCTGCTGAAGTACCTCGAGAATCGATCACTCTTCGACATCGTTCTCCTTGACTCAGCGTGTCGATCCGGCGTTCGGGAATTCCCACTCCGGGAGGTCTGATGGAAGAGTCGGTGCGGCCGTCGTCCACCGTCAACGGGACGTCGCAGCACATCGACCTCCAGTCGATCCCGCTTCCCCCGCAACGGGGTGCGGGCAACGCCACCGCGGTCGACCACACGTCGGCGCGGCCGCCGTACGCGGCTTGGGAATCGCGCTACCGCGCCTGGGTCATCGGTAGTGACGTTTTCACCGCCTTCGTGCTCATCGTGATGAGCGCCTTCTTGATCGATCGATCCGATCCGCACGACATGCACGCGCTCGGTACCGCCGCCGCCTTCCTGTTCGGACTGTCGGTGTGCCGTGCCTGGAGTCCGCGCGTGCTCGGCGAAGGCGCGGAGGAGTACCGGACACTGGGACGCGGCCTGATGACCACCGCGGTGCTCGTCGCTCTGGGCGGCCTGCTCTTCGGCGCGCTCGCCGTGCAGCCGTGGGTCTTCATCGTCGTCCCGATGATCTCGGTCGTCATGTTCCTGCAGCGGTACGCGCTGAGACAGGTGCTGCACCGGCGCAGACGGCTCGGTGAATGCCTGCTGCCGGTGCTCGCGGCCGGAAGCCCCGACACGGTCGCCGACCTCATCGCCCGCACCAAGGCCGATCCTCATGTCGGCTGGCGGGTCGAAGCCGTGTGCACCTACTCCGGTGCCGGGGCGGAGCGGGGGAGTGGGGAGGTGGAGGGTGTCCCGGTCGTCGGGAAGCTCGACGAACTCGCGGGCCACGTCCGCCGTGGCGGTTATCGCGTGGTCGCCGTGACCGCGGATCAGCACTGGAATCCCAAGCGCCTCCAGCGGCTCGCCTGGGACCTCGAAGGGACTTCCGCCGAGATGGTGGTCGCCCCGATGCTGATGGAGGTGGCGGGCCCACGGCTGAACGTCTCCGGTGTACTCGGCATGCCGCTCCTGCGGGTCAGCGCGCCGAGCTTCACCGGCGGACGCCGTCTGGTCAAGGAAGTGCTCGACAGGTTCGGCTCGACCCTGCTCCTCACCCTCGTTTCCCCGCTGCTGCTGGCGATCGCGGTCGCGATCAAGCTCGACGACCGCGGCCCGGTGATCTACCGCCAGCGCCGCGTCGGCCGCGACGGCCACACCTTCACCATGCTGAAGTTCCGCACGATGGTCACCGGCGCCGACAAGCTCAAGCAGAGCCTCCAGGCGGACAACGAAGGCGCGGGTCCGCTGTTCAAGATGCGCAAGGATCCCCGGGTGACCCGCGTCGGCGGCCTGCTCCGGCGGTATTCGCTCGACGAGCTGCCGCAGCTGTTCAACGTCGTGAGCGGACGGATGTCCCTCGTCGGCCCCCGCCCGCCGTTGCCGGAGGAGACCGCGAAATACGCCCCCGACGCGCGGCGCCGTCTGCTGGTGAAGCCGGGGTTGACCGGGCTCTGGCAGGTCAGCGGCCGCAGTGACCTCAGCTGGGCCGAGAGCGTCCGGCTCGACCTGCGGTACGTCGAAGACTGGTCCCTCGCCCTCGACCTGGTGATCCTGTGGAAGACCTTCCGTGCCGTCGTGCAGGGGAGGGGAGCGTACTGACGCCTACCTGTGACCGGACCCACACGCAGTGATAGTTGAACGAGAAATAGTTCAGCGCTCAACTAGGTTGGGAGGGGTACAGGCAAGCGTACGGAAGGAAGATCCACCCATGACCACCAGCGTTGAGTCGACCGAAGCCCTGCGCCTCCCGCAGGACGTCCAGGACCTGTTGTTCCGCGAAGCCCGCACGGCGAACAGCTTCAGCGACGAGCCGGTGACCGACGAGCAGATCCGCGCGATCTACGAGCTGGTCAAGTGGGCCCCGACGTCGATGAACAACCAGCCGCTGCGCGCGCTGGTCATCCGCACCGAAGAGGGCAAGAAGCGCCTCGCGCCGCTGATGTCCGAGGGCAACCGCGCCAAGACCGAGGCCGCGCCGGTGACCGTCGTCCTGGCCGCCGACACCGAGTTCCACGAGAACCTCCCGCGGACGTTCCCGCACTTCCCCGGAGCCAAGGACCTGTTCGCCGACGAGGCGGGCCGGGTCGAGACCGCCAAGCTGAACGCACTGCTGCAGGTCGGCTACTTCATCATCGGCGTGCGCGCCGCCGGGCTGGCCGCCGGCCCGATGACCGGTTTCGACGCCGAAGGCATCGACAAGGAGTTCTTCGCGGACAAGCCGTGGAAGTCCCTCGTCGTGATCAACGTCGGCAAGCCGGGCGACAACCCCTGGTTCGACCGTCTGCCGCGACTGGACTTCGACGAGGTCGTCGAGACCGTCTGATCTCGTTCCGCGCTGCGCGAAGGCCTCCTTCCGATGGGAAGGGGGCCTTCGTGGTGCTTGGGGTAATGCGCGTGAGCCGCGTCGCGCCTGACGACTAACATCACGCATATCCGAGTTGATTGAACTAAGGAGTCATCGTGCCCCAGCCGTCGTCAGGAGCAGCCGCAACCGCCCCGCGCGTGGTGGTACCGGCGGGCACTACGGCGGGCACCGCGGTCCGCGAAGCCGGGCTGCCGACCAAGGGGCCGGACACGATCGTCGTCGTGCGCGACGCCGAGGGCAACCTCCGCGATCTCGCCTGGGCCCCGGAGTCCGAGGTCGAGGTCGAGGCCGTCGCCGCGAACACCGAAGACGGCCGCAGCGTCATCCGTCACTCGGCCGCCCACGTGCTCGCGCAGGCCGTGCAGCAGCAGTTCCCGCAGGCCAAGCTCGGCATCGGCCCGCCGGTCAAGGACGGCTTCTACTACGACTTCGCCGTCGACACCCCGTTCACCCCGGAAGACCTGCAGGCGCTGGAAAAGCGCATGAAGCAGATCGTGAAGGGCGCGCAGCAGTTCTCCCGCCGCGTCTTCGACTCGGTCGACGAGGCCAAGAAGGAACTGGTCGACGAGCCGTTCAAGCTCGAACTGGTCGACATCAAGTCCGATGTGGACACCTCCGAGGTGATGGAGGTCGGCGGCGGCGAGCTGACCATCTACGACAACCTCGACCCGCGCACCAAGGAGCGCGTGTGGAGCGACCTCTGCCGCGGCCCGCACGTGCCGACCACCAAGTTCATCCCGGCGTTCAAGCTCACCCGCGTCGCCGCCGCGTACTGGCGCGGCGACGACAAGAACCCGCAGCTGCAGCGGATCTACGGCACCGCTTGGGAATCCGCCGAGGCGCAGGACGTCTACCTGGAGCGCCTCGCCGAGGCCGAGCGGCGCGACCACCGCAAGCTCGGCGTCGAGCTGGACCTGTTCTCCTTCCCCGACGAGATCGGCTCCGGGCTGCCCGTGTTCCACCCCAAGGGCGGGATCATCCGGCAGGAAATGGAGAACTACTCGCGTCAGCGGCACGTCGAGGCGGGCTACGAGTTCGTCTACTCGCCGCACATCACCAAGGGCGCGCTGTTCGAGACCTCCGGTCACCTCGACTGGTACCGCGACGGCATGTACCCGGCGATGCACCTCGACGCCGAGCACAACGAGGACGGTTCGGTCCGCAAGCCCGGCCAGGACTACTACCTCAAGCCGATGAACTGCCCGTTCCACGACCTGATCTTCCGCTCGCGCGGGCGTTCCTACCGGGAACTGCCGCTGCGGATGTTCGAGTTCGGTTCGGTGTACCGCTACGAGAAGTCCGGCGTGATCCACGGGCTCACTCGCGTCCGGGGCATGACGCAGGACGACGCGCACATCTTCTGCACCCTGGAGCAGGTCCCCGGTGAGCTGAAGTCCCTTTTGGACTTCGTGCTGAACCTGTTGCGCGACTACGGTCTCGACGACTTCTACCTCGAACTGTCCACTCGGAACGATGAGAAGTACATCGGTTCCGACGAGGTGTGGGCCGAGGCCACCGAGGTGCTGCGCACCGCCGCCCTCGACTCCGGACTGGAGCTGGTGCCGGATCCGGGCGGCGCGGCGTTCTACGGGCCGAAGATCTCCGTCCAGGCGAAGGACGCGCTGGGCCGCACCTGGCAGATGTCCACCATCCAGCTGGACTTCATGCTGCCCGACAAGTTCGAGCTGGAGTACACCGCGGCCGACGGCAGCCGTCAGCGTCCGGTGATGATCCACCGCGCGCTGTTCGGCTCGATCGAGCGGTTCTTCGGCGTGCTGACCGAGCACTACGCCGGCGCGTTCCCGGCGTGGCTTTCGCCGGTACAGGTGGTCGGCATCCCGATCACCGAGGACCAGGTCGAGCATCTGCGCGAGGTCGAGAAGGCGTTGCGGGCCAAGGGGGTCCGGATCAACGTCGACGCGAGTGACGACCGGATGCAGAAGAAGATCCGCACCCACACCACGCAGAAGGTGCCCTTCATGCTCCTGGCGGGCGCGAAGGACGTCGAGGCGGGCGCGGTCTCGTTCCGGTTCCGCGACGGCGGCCAGATCAACGGCGTCCCGGTGGCCGACGCGGTCGAGGCGATCGCCGGATGGATCCAGCGTCGTGAGAACTCCTCGCCGACGGTGGCGGGCTTGGAGGCGGTCCTCCGGTGACGGGCCCCGATGGCCCGGAAGTCGTCGGACAGGACGGTGTGGGGGTCCCGGACGCGTTGCAGCGTCTGTGGACCCCGCACCGGCTCGCCTACGTGCAAGGGTCGAAGAAACCCGACGAGGGCTGTCCGTTCTGCCATCTCCCCGAGAAGAGTGACGAGGACGCGCTGATCCTCGCGCGGGGGAAGAACGTCTACGCGGTACTGAACCTGTACCCGTACAACCCCGGCCACCTGATGGCCGTGCCGTACCGCCATGTCGCGGACTACACGGACCTGACGGCGGAAGAGACCGTCGAACTGGCGGAGTTCACCCAGCACGCGATGCGGGTGATCCGGGAGGTGTCCTCGGCGCACGGGTTCAACATCGGGATGAACCAGGGCGTGATCGCCGGCGCGGGCATCGCCGCGCATCTGCATCAGCACGTGGTGCCGCGGTGGGGTGGCGACGCGAACTTCATGCCGGTGATCGGGCATACGAAGGTGTTGCCGCAGCTGCTGGGGGAGACGCGGAAACTGCTGGCCGGGGCCTGGTAGTTCAGCGGCAAGTACGTGAAGGCCTCCTTCACTGCGCTAGACGCAGTGAAGGAGGCCTTCACGTACTTACGGAGGCGTGGGCTCAGGAGTTGAGCGCGGCCTGCAGTTCGATGTCGATCTTCACCTTCTCGGACAGGAAGGCGTTGCCCTCCGGGCCGATGCCGAAGTCGCGGCGGTTCACGGTGGCGGTGGCCGAGACGCCGAGCGTGGTGGCGTTGTTGTTGGCCGGGTTGGTGCCGATGCCGTTGAACTCGGCTTCGAGCGAGACCGGGACGGTCTTGCCGCGCCAGGTGAGCTCGCCGTCGATGACGTAGTCGCCGCCGTCCTCACGGATGCCGGTCGAGCGGAAGGTGATGACCGGGTGCTCGTCGACGTGGAAGAAGTCCTCGGACTTCAGGTGCGTGTCACGCCCGTCGACACCGCTGGCGACCGAGGAGGCGTCGATTTCGACGGTGACCGAGGAGTCCAGGATGTTGTCGGCGGTGACGACCTCACCGGTGAAGGCGGTGAAGTTGCCCCGGGACTTCGCCAGGCCGAGGTGCTTCACGGTGTAAGCGATGTCGGAGTGCGCGGTGTCGATCGTCCACTTGCCTGCGACGTAGCCCGGGATTTCGGTGGTGGTCATGGAAGTCGATCTCCAAAGTCTGTGGTCTGCCGGTGGCGAGCCCTCGGCTTGTTGAGCGCTCAACAAGGACTGTAGCGCAATTTGGTTGAGCGTTCAACCAGGGGTAGTATGGGTGGCATGTCCGAACCCCGATGGCTCTCCGACGAGGAGCAAAAAGTCTGGCGCGACTTCTCCGCGGCCACGCGGATGCTGCAAGCGCATCTGGAGGGCCAGCTTCAGCACGAGGCGGGCATGCCCCACACCTACTACGAAGTGCTCGTCGCTCTGTCCGAGGCGCCGGGCCGCCGCCTGCGCATGAGCGAACTCGCGGACGCGCGCAAGGCGTCACGCAGCAGGTTGTCGCACGCGGTCGCGCGACTCGAAGCGAACGGCTGGGTGCGGCGTGAGTCCTGTCCCACCGACAAACGCGGTTCGTGGGCGGTGCTCACCGCCGAAGGTTTCGCCGCGCTGGAGGAGGCGGCTCCCGGGCACGTCGAGGCCGTCCGCGAGAGCCTCTTCGACCCGTTGACCCCCGAACAGGTCGAAGCGCTCGGGGAGATCAGCGCCGCCGTGCTGGCCCGGCTCTCGCCGAAATGCGCCGCCGCCGAGGCGGAACTGGCCTTGCGGGAGGAATCCGGCGACCTTCGGGACACACCCGAACTGGCCGAAGCGGACTGAGGAAAAGCCGGTCCAGGGCAGGCACGGCGACAGGTGTCGGTGCGGGTGGATAGGCTTCGGGCACCCATCCGACCCTGCTGCTTAGGTGCACCTGAAGAACCGATGCTCAACATTTTCGCGCGCGCCTCCGTTTCCCGCGTCACCGACCCCATGGGGAAGGTGCTCGTCCGCGCCGGTCTGACCCCGAACGCGATGACCGTCATCGGCACGGCCGGTGCGGTGCTGTGCGCGCTCGCGTTCTTCCCCAACGACATGCTGCTGTGGGGCACTTTCACCGTGTGGGGCTTCGCGATGCTGGACCTGCTCGACGGCGCGATGGCCCGCGCCCGCGGCTACGGCACGGCGTTCGGGGCCGTCCTGGATGCGACCTGCGACCGACTGGTCGACGGCGCGTTGTTCGCCGCCATCGCGTGGTGGTGCTTCGTCCACGACGACAATCGCCCCGCCGCGGCCGCCGCGCTGATCTGCCTGGTGCTCGCGCAGGTCATCTCCTACGTCAAGGCCCGCGCCGAGGCCTCCGGGCTGGAGGCCGACGGCGGGCTCGTCGAGCGTGCCGAACGGCTGATCATCGCCCTTGTGGGAACCGGACTGCACGGTCTCGGCGTTCCGTACACCGTGGACATCACCCTCTGGCTGCTCGCGGTGCTCTCGGTGATCACCCTGCTGCAGCGGACGGCCGCGGTGGCCAAGGCGGCGAGGGCCGCCAAAGCGGCCGGGCCACCCGCCACGGAAGGCGGGTCATGAGCGGGTTCTCCCAGCGACTCGGCGATTGGGGCTACGCGGCGGGGTGGCGGCTCGCGCGCTGGCTGCCGGAGCAGGTCGGCTCGGTGACCTTCGGGCTCGGCGCCGACCTCGCCGTCCGGCGCGACGGCGGCGGGGTGCGCCAGCTGCGGAGCAACCTCGCCCGGGTCGTGCCACAGGCCGACGAGGCCGAACTGGACGAACTGACCCGCCGCGCGATGCGGTCCTACGCCCGCTACTGGCACGAGATGTTCCGGCTGCCTTCGATGGACCACAAGGAGGTCAGCCGCAAGGTCGCCCAGTCGATCACCGGCGTCGAGAACCTCGACGCCGCGCTGGCCGAGGGCAACGGCGCGGTGATGGCGCTGCCGCACAGCGGGAACTGGGACGCGGCGGGGGTCTGGCTCGCGGATTACCTCGGTGGTTTCACCACGGTCGCGGAGCGGTTGAAACCCGAGTCGTTGTACCAGCGGTTCGTGTCCTATCGGGAATCGCTCGGTTTCGAGATCGTGCCGCTGACCGGCGACAGTTCCGCGATGCGCGTCCTGCTCAAACGGCTGCGGGAGAACAAGGCGATCTGCCTGGTGGGGGACAGGGACCTGACGAAATCGGGTGTCCCGGTCAAGTTCTTCGGCGAGCAGACCCGGATGCCCGGCGGACCGGCGCGGCTGGCCGCAACCACCGGTGCCGCGTTGATCCCGGCCGGCTGCTGGTTCACCGAGAACGGCTGGCAGATCCGGCTGCACCCGCGGATCCGGGTCACGAACCGCTCCGAGGTCCCGGCGGCCACCCAGGCGCTCGCGGACATCTTCGCCGGCGACATCGCCGCGCATCCGGCCGACTGGCACATGATGCAGAAGTTCTGGCTCTCCGATCTCGAACCCGGGGAACGGGCCGACCTCGGCGAAGCGAGCTGAGCCGATGGCTCAGGCGCGGGTCATGAAGATCGGGATCGTCTGTCCGTACTCGTTCGACGTGCCGGGCGGGGTACAGGGACACGTCATCGATCTCGCGAAGGCGCTGCTCGCACGCGGGCACGAGGTATCGGTGCTCGCGCCGGCCGACGAGGATTCCGACGTCCCGGATTTCGTCGTCCCCGCGGGGAAGGCGCTCGGCATCCCGTACAACGGCTCGGTCGCGCGGCTGCAGTTCGGCCCGGTGTCCTACGCCAGGGTGCGGCGCTGGATCCGTGACGGCGAGTTCGACGTCCTCCACCTGCACGAGCCCGCCGCGCCGAGTCTTTCCTTGCTGGCGTTGAAGGTCGCGGACGGTCCGATCGTGGCGACCTTCCACACCGCGACGACTCGTTCGCGCACGCTGGCGGCCTTCCAGCCGGTGCTGCGGCCGCTGCTGGAGAAGATCACGGCGCGGATCGCGGTGTCGGCGCTGGCTCGCCGCGTGCAGGTCGAGCACGCCGGCGGTGACGCGGTCGAGGTGCCCAACGGCGTCGACGTCGACTTCTTCTCCCGCGCGCTCCCTCTGGATGGCTACCCGCGAGCGGGCGGCACGGTCGGCTTCGTCGGACGGTACACCGAGCCTCGCAAGGGGATGGGTGTGCTGCTGGAGGCGTTGCGGATCCTGCTGCCGGAGTTCGAAGACCTGCGGATGCTGGTGGTCGGCCGCGGTGACGCGGAGCAGCTCCGGCGCGAGGCCGGGCCGGAACTCGCGTCGCATATCGATCTGCTGGGCCAGGTCGACGACGAGACGAAGGCGCGGGCACTGCGCAGCGTCGACGTCTACTGCGCGCCGAACACGGGCGGCGAGAGTTTCGGGATGATCCTCACCGAGGCGATGGCGGCGGGCACGCCGGTACTGGCGAGCGGGCTGGACTCGTTCCGCCGGGTGCTCGACGACGGCAAGGCCGGGATGCTGGCCGAAACCGGTGACGCGGCCGCGCTGGCCGCCGGGTTGCGTGAGCTGCTCGGTGATCCGGCGCGACGGGTGTCGCTGGCCGCGGCCGCGGGGGAGCGGGTCGCGATGTTCGACTGGTCCGTGGTCACCACGCAGGTCCTGCGGGTGTACGAGACGGCGATCGCCGCCGACCCCCGGCGGGTCGGCGCGGGCGAACGCGAGTTCAGCCGGTGACGACGTGGTTGTGGATCGGCGGCCTGGTGGCCGTGATCGTGGTGCTGGGCGGGCTGTTCCTGCTCGCGACGGCGAACCGGCTCGACCGGCTGCACGTGCGCACGGACGCGGGGTGGGCGGCGCTCGACGCGGCCCTCGCGCGGCGCGCCGTCGTCGCCAGGGCGGCCGCCGCGATCCTGGGTGACGAGGAATTGCGCGCGCTGGCCGAACGGGCCGAGCACGCCGAGCGCCCGGATCGCGAAGGCGAGGAAAGCGAACTGACGCTGCGGCTGGCGCACGTCGACCGGACGACGTTGCCCGCGCCGTTGGCCGAGGAGCTGACCGACGCCGAGCACCGCGTCGTCATCGCGCGGCGGGTGCACAACGACGCCGTCCGGGACACGCTGCATCTTCGACGGCGGCGGAAGGTCCGGTACTTCGGCCTCGCCGGGACCGCGCGGCTCCCGGAGTACTTCGAAATCGCCGAACCCGAACTCTGACCCCCGCGCCCAGTCCCGCATTCAGTCCTCTGCATGCGGTAGTTCGTGTGGCCAACTACCGCATTTAGAGGACTGAACGCGGTGGTTGCGCGTGCATAGAGCGCGCCCAGAGGGGACGGAATGCGGGAAGATGGGCGCGTGAGCGACGAACAGCGGGTGTTGGTAGCGGTGTTCGCGACGCCGGTGGCGTCGTACCTCCTGCGCTACGGCAAGGATCTCGGGTACACGACGGTGTTGTTCGAGCCGGACGGCGCGCGGGCGACGGATGTCGCGAACGGCTTCGAAGCCGTCTCGACGGTGCCGGGCCTCGGAGCGGGCACCGACGTGGTCGTCACCGACCACAACCGGCCCGAACTCGGCGAGGTGCTCAAGGCCGTGCTCGACCACCCGGCCCGCTGGGTCGGGGTGCTGGGCAATCCACGCCGGGTCGGGCCGCACGTCGCCGCGCTCAAGGCACTGGATGTCCCGGAGAACCAGATCGCGCGCGTGCAGCGTCCAGTCGGCTTGAACATCGGCTCGCGCACGCCGCCCGAGATCGCCGTCGCGACCTTGGCCGGCCTGCTCGCCGACCGGAACGGCCGTCCGGGCGGCTTCGAGTTCCCGCCGCCCGGCGATTAGCCTCTGCATGCGGTAGTTCGTGTCGCCAACCACCGCATTCAGAGGACGAAATGCGGTGGTTCAGCGGGCCACGGCTCCTTCCGGCATGGGTTCGAACCGGGCGTGCTTGCGGGTGAACGTCGCCGTGCCCGAGGTCAGCGAGCGTAGGTCGATCGCGTAGCGCAGCAGTTCCGCGGCGGGTACCTCGGCGCGGATGACCGTGCGGCCGCCCTCACCCGATTCGGTGCCGAGCACGCGGCCACGCCGGGACGACAGATCACCCAGCACGGTGCCCAGGTGCTCATCCGGAAGCCGCACCGCCACCTCTTCGAGTGGTTCGAGCAACACGATCTTCGCGGCCGCGGCGGCTTCCTTGAGCGCCAACGCGCCCGCGGTCTGGAACGCCGCGTCCGACGAATCGACACTGTGCGCCTTGCCGTCGACCAGGGTCACCCGGATGTCGATCAGCGGATGGCCGTCGACCAGCCCCCGCTGCGCTTGGGCCCTGACTCCCTTTTCGACACTCGGGATGAACTGGTGGGGCACCGAGCCGCCGACGACCTTGTCGACGAACTCGAAGCCCGAACCCCGCGGCAGCGGCTGGACCTCGATGTCGCAGACGGCGAACTGGCCGTGGCCGCCGGACTGTTTGACGTGCCGCCCGTGCCCACGGCCCGGCCCGGCGAACGTCGAACGCAGGCTGATGCGGACGGGTTCGGTGTCCACCTCGGCGCCTCCCGCGCGCAGCCGCGACAGCACGACGTCGGCGTGCGCCTCACCCATGCACCACAGCACGAGCTGGTTGGTCTCGGCGTTGCGGTCCAGCCGTAGCGTCGGATCGCCCGCGACCAGCCGAGAAAGGTTGCGCGCCAGGGTGTCCTCGTCGCTGCGTGTCTTGGCGATGACGGCGACCGGCAGCAGCGGTTCCGGCATCGTCCACGGCTTCATGATCAGCGGATCGTCCGGCGAGGAAACGGTGTCACCCGTTTCGGCCGAGCCGACCTTGGTGAGCGCGCAGAGGTCGCCCGCGACGCAGTACGGGACTTCGCGCAGGTTGGCGCCGAGCGGCGAGTACAGGTGCGCGACCCGTTCGTCGGCGTCGTGATCCTCGTGCCCGCGTTCGGCGAGCCCGTGGCCCGAGACGTGCACCGGGCGTTCCGGGCGAAGCGTTCCGGAAAACACCCGCACGAGCGACACCCGGCCGACGTACGAGTCGACCGCGGTCCGGACCACCTCGGCGGCCAGCGGGCCGTCGGGATCGGCGCGGAGGCTCGCGTGCGGCTCGCCGGTGGGGGAGGTGACCTCCGGCGGGACATGCTCCAGCGGTGACGGGAAGGCGCGCACGATGCCGTCGAGGACTTCGGCGAGCCCGACCCCGGTGGTCGCGCACACCGGGATCACCGGATGGAAGGACCCGCGCGCGACGGCGGTCTCGAGGTCGGCGATCAGCGTGTCCTCGGCGATCTCCTCACCGGCGAGGTACCGGTCCATCAGGGACTCGTCTTCGCTCTCGGCGATGACACCTTCGATCAGTTCGTTGCGTGCCTCGCCGATCCTGGCGAGATCGGCCTCGTCCGGCTCGCCGATCTTGGGCGGGTAGCCCTCCGAATAGTCGAAGTAGCGACGTGTGATCAGCCCGACGAGTCCCTCCCGAGCGGGCAGATACAGCGGCAGGACGCCGGCGCCGAAGGCCGCTTGGCAGGCCGCGATCTCGCCTTCGGGGTCGGCGCGGTGATGGTCGAGCCGGGAGACGACCACCGCCCTCGGCATTCCGACGGCCGCGCATTCCTCCCACACCGCGACCGTGGCCGCGTCGACGCCTTCCGCGGCGCAGACCACGAACAGCGCCGCGTCGGCGGCACGGAGCCCGGCGCGCAGTTCGCCGACGAAATCGGCGTATCCGGGGGTGTCGATGAGATTGATCTTGTGGCCCTGGTGCAGCACCGGCGCGACCGCAAGGCCGACCGACCGCTGCTGCCGGACCGCGGCGGGGTCGTGGTCGCACACCGTGGTGCCCTCCACGACGGAGCCCGCCCGCGTCACCGTGCCGGACGCGGCGAGCAAGGCTTCGGCGAGTGTCGTCTTGCCGGATCCCGAGGGGCCGACCAGGACCACGTTGCGCACTTTCACCGGGTCGTCCACAGCGACGGCGGCCCCGGAGTCCCCGTTCTTGCTCTGTTTGTCGGCCATGCCGGTCTCCTCACCACACGACGCCGGTAACAGGTGTGTCCTCGATCACACACCCGCGACGGCCGTCGCGGCAAGGCGACCGGCGATGGACCCCCCGAATGTCGACCGTCGCTATGCTCGATGGTGGACACCTGGAGGCGAATCCGAATCGAATCCAACGGTGGGGAGAGCGATGGAGCTCGACAGACGGACGGTGTTGCGGCTGGCGGGCGCGGTTCCGGCGATGGCGGTGATCCCCGGGGCCGGCGGTGGAGACGAGTGGGAACGGCTGCGCGTCCGGCTCGGGGGCACGCTGTTTCGGCCCGGCGAGCCCGGCTATGACGAAGCGCGGCTCGGTTTCTTCTCTCTGTACGACCATCGGCTTCCCGCCGGTATCGCGGTCTGCGCGAACGAGGACGACGTCCGGTGCTGTGTCGATTTCGCGGCCGAGCACCAGGTGCCGATCGCGGCGCGATCGGGCGGGCACAGCTACGCCGGTTATTCCATAGTGGACAGCGGGCTCGTCGTCGACCTGTCCCGCCTTTCCGCGGTCGAGATCCTGCCGGGTGGCCGGGCGGCGATCGGCGCGGGCGCGGTACTGGGCCAGGTGTACGAGGCCCTGGCGGCGGCGGGCCGCGCGCTGCCCGCCGGCACTTGTCCGGGGGCCGGCATCGGCGGGCTGACCCTCGGTGGCGGGGTCGGCGTCCTGGGTCGCAAATACGGACTGACCTGCGATGTCCTGGAATCCGTGCGTTTCGTCGGCGCGGACGGAAAACTGCGCTTCGTATCGGCGGAGACCGCGCCGGATCTGCTGTGGGCGTTGCGCGGTGGTGGCGGCGGCAACTTCGGCATCGTCACGTCGTTCACCTTCCAGACGGCGGCCGCGCGGACGCTGACGAACTTCGCGCTCTCCTTCCCGCCCGCCGCGCTCGCCGACCTCGTCGCGGCGTGGCAGGAGTGGCAACCCGTGATGCCGGACGAACTGTGGTCCGGGATGGGACTCGGCGCGACGGTCGTGAACTGCGGTGGCTGTTTCGTGGGCTCCGCCGCGCAGGTGAACCCGCTGCTCGACGACCTCGTCCGCCGCGTCGGCACCCAGCCGACCACGCGCGAGGTGACCGAACAAAGCCATTTGGCCTCGATGCGCGCCTTCGCCAAGGAGGTTGACTTCCCGGCCGCGGCCCGTGACCGGGCGGATTATGTGGCCACTTCGAGGATGCTGACCCATCCCGGCCGGGTACGTCAACTACATCGACCCGGAGATGCCGCACTGGGCGAAGGCGTACTACGGCGAGAGCCTGCCGCGGCTGCGGCGGGTGGCGCGGAAGTACGACCCGGACGGCCTGTTCGCCTTCGCGCAGGGCCTGGCCCGCTAGCCCCCTTTTCGCATTTAGTCCTCTGGTTGCGGTACTTGCGCGGGCAACTACCGCAACCAGAGGACCAAATGCGGGCCAGATCACCCAGTGGACTGCTGAAATCGTCGCGAACTGGCCTGCCTGAGAGGTCCAAAAGCGGCCTACCCTCGGAAGGGTCACCCCACCTCGTGCGCTTTCCGAAAGGTCCAGCAGTGTCTGACGACTCCACGAACACGGCCACCACCTCGCTCACCGGCACCGCCCGGGTCAAGCGCGGGATGGCGGAGATGCTCAAGGGCGGTGTGATCATGGACGTGGTCACCGCCGAGCAGGCGAAGATCGCCGAAGACGCCGGTGCCGTCGCGGTGATGGCGCTCGAGCGGGTCCCCGCGGACATCCGCGCGCAGGGCGGCGTCGCCCGGATGAGTGACCCGGACCTGATCGACGGCATCATCGAGGCCGTCTCGATCCCGGTCATGGCGAAGGCCCGCATCGGTCACTTCGTCGAGGCTCAGCTGCTGCAGTCGCTCGGCGTCGACTACATCGACGAGTCCGAGGTGCTGACCCCCGCCGACTACGAGAACCACATCGACAAGTGGGCCTTCACCGTGCCGTTCGTCTGCGGTGCGACCAACCTCGGCGAGGCGCTGCGGCGGATCAACGAGGGCGCGGCCATGATCCGCTCCAAGGGTGAGGCCGGCACTGGCGACGTCTCGAACGCGACCACGCACATGCGCAAGATCCGCGCGGAGCTGCGCCGCCTTTCCTCGCTGCCCGAGGACGAGCTTTACGTTGCGGCGAAGGAACTTCAAGCCCCGTACGACCTCGTCAAGGAGGTCGCGGAAAAGGGCAAGCTCCCCGTCGTGCTGTTCACCGCGGGTGGCATCGCGACCCCGGCCGACGCCGCGATGATGATGCAACTCGGCGCCGAAGGCGTCTTCGTCGGTTCCGGCATCTTCAAGTCGGGTAACCCGGCGCAGCGCGCCGAGGCGATCGTCAAGGCCACCACCTTCTACGACGACCCGGACGTCATCGCGAAGGTTTCGCGTGGCCTCGGCGAGGCCATGGTCGGGATCAACGTCGACGACGTCCCGGAGCCCCACCGCCTTTCCGAACGCGGCTGGTGATCGGCGGGCGATCCGCCCGTTTCGACCTCGGCATCTGAGGACCCCGGACAGGCGTGCCTGTCCGGGGTCCTCGCTATCCAGCCGCGCACAGGTCTGTGACGCCTCTGAGGTGGCAGTTCATCCGGGTTCCGCAGTACCCCGGAGGGTGAACGCGGGTCTTCGAATCGACGTTCTACGCTCTTCGGTGAGCGGCCGTCATTATCCCAGCGCGGCCGAAGCGACGGGATAAGGTTGTTGTGATGGCGCTCGCGCAGGCCGAACAAACGGTTCCACTGAGAGCGGTGTCGGCCAAGCCACCCGCCCAGCGCCGGGACATCCAGGGGTTGCGTGCGCTGGCGGTCGGTTTGGTGATCGTCTATCACCTTCGGCCGGAATGGCTGCCCGGCGGCTTCATCGGTGTCGACGTCTTCTTCGTCATCTCCGGCTACCTCATCATCGGCACCCTCACCGGCGAACTACGCCGCACCGGGACCATCCGCCTGCGCCAGTTCTACGCTCGCCGCATCCGGCGTCTACTGCCTGCCGCCTCGCTCGTCCTGCTGAGCACCGTGCTCGTGACCTGGCTGTTACTGCCGATCTCACGCTGGCCCGCCATCATGAGCGACGTTCTCACCTCGTCGCTGAACGTTCATAACTGGGCGCTGGCCGCCAAGGCCGCCGATTACGCCCACGCCACGGCCGCCGTCTCACCGGTCCAGCATTTCTGGTCTCTGAGCGTCGAAGAGCAGTTCTATCTGGTCATCCCTTTGGTCCTGCTGATCTGCGCTCGCCTGGCTCACCGGGCCGGCCCGCAGGCCGCACGCCGCGCCGTCACGGCGGTCGCCCTCGTCACCGCCGCGTCGTTCGTGTTCTCCGTGATCTACAGCGAACTCGACCACGGCCGTGCTTACTTCGTGACACCCACCCGGATGTGGGAACTCGGCCTCGGCGGCCTCACCGCGATGACCGTCCATCGGATCCGTCTCAAGGGCGGGCTCCGGCTGCTTCTCGGTTGGGGCGGATTGGTCGCCGTCCTGGTCGGTTCGTTCCTGCTGACCACCGAGATGGCGTTCCCGGGCTACGTCGCTCTCCTGCCGACGCTGGGTACCGTCGGCTTGCTGCTGGCCGGGGTCGTCGCCGCGGGTCAGCGAGTGGCACGCCGGGAAACCGCGGTCGTGCTCGGTCTCCAGCCGCTGCGCTACCTCGGCGACATCTCCTACAGCCTGTACCTGTGGCACTGGCCGGTCATCGTGGTGGTCCTTCAGATCGCGGGCGATACGGAATTGACGCGGCGACAGGCGGTGGGTGCCCTCGTGCTGAGTCTGGCGCTGGCCGTGGTGTCCAAGCACTTGGTCGAAGACGCCTTCCGCGGCGGGAGGGCCGTGTTCCCGCCGTTCCGGCTCCGGATGCCCCGGCTCCGCGGTGCCTACCTGCTCGGCGCGGCCATGATCGCGATGACGACGGTCTCCGCGACGGTACCGTGGCAGTACGCCTCGGCGGAACTCGATCGCCTCGCGGCGGCCGCCGGCCTCGACGAAGATCATCCGGGCGCCCTCGCACTGGACAGGGACAACCCGAAAGCGGTGCCGGAAGGTGTCCCGCTGACTCCTGACCCGGCGGTGGCGGGAAAGGATTGGCCGCTGAAGGACCAGTCCGTCAACTGCACCGCATACGACATCGAGAACTGGCCGCCCACCGGCGACAAGTGCACCTATGGTGCCCCGACCGCACCGAAGACGCTCGTCTTGGTCGGCGACTCGCACGCGGCGATGTTCAGCACGGTGTTCGCCCGGTTCGTGCGCGAGCATCCGGAGTGGCGGGTGAAGATGATGCTGCGCAACGGCTGCCCCTTCAACGCTGTCGCGCCGTCCGGCCTCACCGTCTGTTCCGACCAGAACGAACTCGAACTCGCCGGGATCCTCGCCCTGAAGCCGAAAATCGTGGTGACCTCGGCGATGTCTCCCGCGTCGTACGACAAGGATCTGGGATGGCGCTGGGAGTCGCGCGCGCAGACCGTGGACGGTTACGAGTCCATGTTGCGGCGCGTCTCCGACGCCGGTATCCGAACCGGAGTGATCCGCGACGTGCCCCGGCCGGCCAAGAACACGCCGCGGTGCCTGGAAGACCACCCCGGCCGGCCCAAGGAATGCGACACCGCCCAGGCTGTCGCCTTCGGCCCGGACAAGGATCCCTTGGTGGAGGCCGCCGAACGTGTGCCGCGTTCGACGGTCGTCGACTTGACTCCGTGGCTCTGCGTCGGCGACGTGTGCCCGGCTGTCATCGGCAACGTCGTGGTGTACCGGGACAATCACCTCACGGACTCGTACGTGCGCACTCTCTACGGGCCGTTGACCGCCGGGTTACGGCTGAGATGAGCGGTCCGGCGGTCAGGAGGTCGCGCCATTCCTGGTCATCACGCTTCCTTGCGCCGCGGCACTGAGCGTCGTGGTTCCGTCCTCACCGACCACGCGGAGATCACAGCGGCAGGTGGCCTGCCGTCGGCCGCTGTAGAGGACCTGCGCCTCCGCCACGAGCCGGATTCCCTTGGCGGGTCGCAGATAGTCGATGCTGAAGCCACTGGTGAGAATGGCCGGTCCCAGCGTCGTTCCCGCCGCGAAGGTGATCGCGTTGTCCGCGGCGTAGGCGAGTACGCCGCCGTGGAGATAACCGTTCTGTTGCAACAGGTCTTCGCGGATGTCGAGTTCCAGGGTCGCCACGCCGTCGCCGAACGAGGTCACCCGGGCGCCGAGCAGAACGCTGAACGGTTGCGCGGCGAGGCCCTTCCGGGCGTCTTCGAGGGTCAACACGGTCATCAGAGCCACGCTTTCAGGTCGGTCGAATCCACCATGGTCATTCCCCAGCGCAGCGCCGCCACTTCGAGGTCGGCGCTGCCTGCCATGGTGCCGTCGGCGATCATAGCCAGCTTGTGGATCGCTTTCGGGGAAACGCGATGACGCCGTCCAGCGCGGGCGGTGACCTCGACGGTCGACGCGACTATCGGTTCTCCGGTTTCAAGGTTTCGACGGCGTAGCGTCCGGTGGTCCAGGCGATGGCCCGGCCGAACTGGTCGAAGATGACCGGGTTGACGTTGTCGAGGGTGTCGCAGGGCTGGTGGTAGCAGTGGTCGAGCATTTCCCCCGCGATTCCCCCGAACAGGGGTACCCACTCGGCAGGCTTGAGGGCTTCCGCGCCCGCGTTGACGCCACCGGCGGGGATGCCCGCCTTGATGAAGGGGGAATGATCCGAACGGTCGTCGAGTTCGAGTCCGACGGTGGGAAGGTTCCGCCCGGCGAAGTAGTCGTTGATGGTCTTCGTGATCTGTTCCGACCCCGCCGGGGCAGGCCCGCCGGGCGTGCGTCCATTGTAGACCTGGCGGGCGAAGTTCGGTGAGCCGATCATCTCGAGGTTCAGGTACAGGCCGGTCTCACCGCGCTGCCGGGGACTGAGCTGATCGACGTAGTACCGGGATCCGACGAGGCCCTTCTCTTCGGCGTCCCACCAGGCGAACCGGACCCGGTTCGCGACCTTGCCGTCGTGGTGGGCGAGCTGCCGCGCGATCTCCAGTTGCATCGCCGCGGCGGCGGCGTTGTCGTTCGATCCGGGGGTGGTGTCGACACTGTCGAGGTGGGATCCGACGACGACCGTGTGGGTTCCGGTGCCGGAAGGGGTGTCGGCGATGAGGTTGTATCCCTTGGTGGTGACCGGCTTGGTCCGGAGATCGAGGTGAAGGGTGACTTCGCCCTGATCGGCGTCGGCTCTCAGCTTTTCGGCCTCGGCACGGGTGAGGGTGGCGGTGGGGATGCGCGCGGTTTCGGGCGGCACGACCCGGTGCCGGATGTTCATCGTGGGATTGCCGTAGTTCACGTTCATCACCATCGCGATCGCGCCGGCGTCGGCAGCGGTGACCTGCTTGAGCGAGGTGGCGCAGCCCCCCGCGTCGACGAGCACGATCTTGCCGGTGACATCGCCGCCGGCGTAGTCCTCCGGCGCGCATCCTGTTGCCCTTCCCGCCGGTTCGGCGAGAGCGGCGGAGACCCCGGTCTCGGGAGTGGAGACGGAGAAGTAGGCCAGAAGCGGGTGCAGCTCCCGGCTGACCGGGGCGGTTTCGGTCCCCGTTTCCGCGACCACCTCGTAGTCCGGGAACGTGAATTCCTGGCGCTGAACGCGGTAACCGGCGTCGGTCAGGGTTTTGGTCACGTACTCGGCGGCCGCGTCGTAGCCTGGGGAACCGGAAACGCGGTTGCCGCCATGAGCGTGCGTCGCCTCGGAGATCATCTTCAGGTGGTGCCACGCCTGGCGGCCGGTCACCGCGGACGCCAGCGCTTTCGCCAGCCACCACGGCCCGGACGCGGCTGCGTGCGGCGCTGTCGTCACGGTCGTGGCGAGTAAGACGGCCGCGACAGCCGACGAGGACAGGACGCGACCGGGTCGGCTCGTCCTGCGCGGGTGACCGTTCATGAGGCTCGTTCCTTCCGGTGGATGTCGAGACGTGTCGCGGGCTATCGCGGGGACGCGGTCGAGGCAGAGGATGCGACCGCGCCGGTCCGGAGAGTGGAGCGCAGGAACAACGAAGACGCCGCGGCGGTGGCGGCGGCGGCCGCGGCGGCCAGGAACGTGGTGGTGTGGTCGCCTTCGCTCCAGGTCACGAGCTGCCCGGCGAGGGCCGTGCCGATGCCGTTGCCCACCCACATGAAGGTGCTCATCCACGCGAACGCTTCGGTCCGCTGCCGCGGCGGAGCCACCTCACCGAGCACGATCTGGTGCAGCGTGTCGCGCGGACCACTGACCAGACCCACGGCGAGCAACGCCGCACCGGCCGGCAGGAGTCCGGGCACGAACCCCGTGGCGACGAGCAGAACGGCGGACGCGGTGTGGAAGGTGACGAGCTGGCGGCGGGGACGGCCCTCGCGACGTCGTATGCCGTAAGCGAGCGCGCTGACCACCGCGCCCACCGAGTAGGTACCGAGCAGTACACCGGAGAGGCCGGGAGTCCCGCCGGAAGCCGCCGCGGCCGAAACCCCGACGACGACGCAGCCGAACGCCAGCATGTCGCAGGCGGTGATCCCGAGCAGCACCCGGACGTGTCCGTCGGAAAGGGGGCCGAAGACCCGTCGAGTCCGGGACACCGCACTCGACGATTCCGCGCCGGCCTGTGTGCGCGGAATCGGCACCGTCACCAGGGTCGATACTCCCAGGACCGTGCAAGTCCCGGCCACCGCCACGGCGGCCACGGGGGAGGCGAGCGCGACGAGGACCGAGACCAGCAGTGTCCCGGTCACCACCATGACCTCGTTGAGTACTGCGTCCAAGGCATAGGCGGTCCGGGTGTGTCCGGCGGGCACGAGCACGGGCCACGTGGATCGGATGACCGGTGCCGACGGGGGTGTGCTCGCCCCCAAGGCGATGGCGGCACCCACGAGAACCCACGCGGGGGCCTGCTGCGCCATGCCGGTCACCGCCGCCGCGTACGCGAGGGCGTGGACGGCGAGCATTCCGAGGAGGACAGGGCGGGGACGAAGCCGGTCCACCAGCCTTCCGGACAGGGGGACGCAGACCGCGAGCGCGATGGAGAATCCGGTCAACGACGCACCGCCGACGGCGTAAGAGCCGTGCGTGGAAACGATCGCCAGCAACATGCTGAGGTTGAGGATCGGTGCCGCCAGCCTGCTCGCGATCAGCGCCAGCACCAACCGCGGCACACCACGAAACCCCAGTAAATGCCGATACGCTCGCATCCCACCCCTAGTTCGTCTTCGTCATCCGGGTCACGGCGATTCTCTCAGGCTGTCACCCGACGCCGGTGGTCTTCACCATGGCGATGCCCCCGCCCGTAGGCGGGAGCATCGCACTCTTCGGCCGGATGCACTGACTGGGGTCAGTGGGAGACCTTCGTGGGGGGCCAGTACGCCATGGTCGTTCACCTCCTTTCTTCCGTGAAAGAATCGATGCGCCGGGGTGGCACGGTGATCCCCCGGAACGGGAAATCAGTGCCGCGGTGGGAGCCGGGGACTCACGGAATTGAAACAGTGGAATCAAACGCATGCTCCAGTGAATCCCGGCCGTCGGTCGATGCGGGCACGCACGGCTTCCGAACCGAAATGGTAGTCGATTCGTCGGGCGGCTTCGGACCATTCTTCGACCGTGTGAACAGAGGACAGGATTTCGGTGACGAAAGGATGACTCCATCGTTCGATCGCGCGGTGCCATAATGTCTCGCCGGACTCGTGGAGGAGACTGCCGACGGTACCTTCGTAGATCGGCATCGCCCTGACTTCGCCGTCGGGCTCGATCTGCAACGCCGTGAAGTTGTCGATCCCCTGGTCCGGCTTCATGCGCAAGTCGAGGTTGTCCGTGCAGGTGACGGTCACCGATGGCGGTGCGAGTGACCGCAGGTGCCGGGTCCAGGCGGCACTGCCCAGCTGTTCGACCTGGGCATCGGAGAGCAGTTCATGCTCGGCGAATCCCGGCCTGCTGGCCAGGCCCGCCGGGATGACGGCGCCCAGATCGAGGAACTTCAGTGCCGGGAAGCGGGGCGCGATCGAAGTGCACATCTCCTCGTGAACCTCGAAGTTGCTGCGCACCACCACGGTGTCGATGCCGAACCGGAACCCGGGCGGCCCATCGTCGAGCACCGCGTCGTCGAGCATCCGCAATGCCGCCATGGCCCGGTCGAACGAGCCGGCGCGGCCGCGGATCCGGTCGTGCACCCGCGCGGTCGGTCCATCGAGGCTGATCGTCACCGTGGCGCAGCAGCGCATCAACTTCTCGACCATGTCCGGTTTCATCGGCCATCCGCCGGAATAGCACACGACATGGATACCTGCTCGCGACAAGCGGTCCGCGACCTCGAATATCCCCTTCACCACGAGCGGTTCGCCACCGGCCAGCGCCACCATCTTCGGCTGAAGCTCGATAATCGAATCCGCAACTCGTAGTTGTTCGTTCAGGCTCAATTGCCGGGTCGGCCGTCGACCGGATTCGGAGTAACAATGGATACATCGCAATGGGCACGCGTAGGTGATATCCCAAATGATGTTCGTCGGCCGGGCGGGCGCGCCCATCGTCGGACCCCCTGTGTCGCATCCCGAATTTGTTTCCACTTCGGCTTGCTTTTTCACGCTACCGCCGTCGCGAACGTCCTCGCAACGGCGGAATAACGTTTACACTCGGTTGGCGCAACAGTCGCATATCGCCCCGAAGGTGTTCGCGGAATTCCTATTCCTGTCGGTATGGGGAAGTCCGACGACGCGATTCGAACCCAGGTAGCCGAACGACTGCCGGATAAGCAATCGGCCACCCGTCGTGAAGGTCGGAGCGTCGTGGGATGCGGTCTGTGGGGTGGAGTCCGTTGCAGCGCGGAGCGTCCGCGGTGATACTCGACCGATGGTGAGGAAGCAGGTGAACGTGAACTGCTGCGAAACGTGCGGACGTCGATGGGAAATCAGCGGTTCACCGCAGCGCGTCATCGCGTTCTGCACCTGGCACTGCCTTTGGCAGGGCATCCGGGCCCGATGGAACTCGCCCGAGTACCAGGCGTCGCTGTCGCGATCCATGGGATTGATGAACACCATGGTCCGCGACCTGGCGCAGCAGCGGGCCGCGCGGAACGAACACGGTGACTGACGACCGGGACGCGTGCGGCTCGTTCCGAGTCGGACGCGGGTGACGTCAGCGGCGATGGGACGCCGGGATCGTCCGGCCGCATGACGAAACTCGCTGTCGTGCTGCCTGTTCGCGCCGATTCCGCAACGTCGGCTGATTTTCGCCCCGACAAGCGCTGTGAGTCCTGTCCCGCTCATGACCGTTGAGCGATTCGCCCGAACGGATGACGCCGGCTTCCGCTATGCCGTGACACTCTTGAGCTAGGTGTCACATTAAAGGGGGCTTCATGAGGACAGGAGCACGCTTTTATCGCTTACTGGGGGAGCCGGCCGCCGAATGGGAGGGTGCGGATCTCCCACTCGGTCCACCTCAGGCCCGACGGCTCTTCGCGCTGCTGCTCATCCAGGCCGGGCAACTCGTCTCCTGCGACCGGATCATCGACGAACTCTGGGGTGCCGCTCCGCCGGCGTCGGCGAAAGTGCAGGTCCAGGGGCTGGTCTCCGGCCTTCGTCGGGCTCTGCGGTCACCGCTGGGCGATCAGCCGATCCTCACCAGGGGAGCGGCGTACCTGCTCGACGCGCGACCGGAGGAGACCGACGGCGGCCGGTTCACCTGCCTGGCCGCCCACGGCCGCGAACTGCTCGCGCGCGGAAGTCACCGCGAGGCGGCGCGACGGTTCCAGGAAGCGCTCGCGCTGTGGCGCGGGCCGGTGCTCGCCGGGGTTCCCGTCGCGGCCGAGGTCGTCGCGCGCTGGGAGGATCAGCGGCTTTCCGTGCTGGAAGACCGGGTCGAGGCCGAACTCGGGCTCGGCGAGCACGAGCGGCTGGTGCCGGAGCTGCGCGACATGCTCGCCGCGGCCCCGTTCCGCGAACGGACCTGCGGGCAGCTGATGACCGCGCTCGCCAGGGCGGGCCGGATGGCCGAGGCACTCGACGTCTACGGGAAATGGCGCCGCAGGCTTGTCGACGAACTTGGCGTGGAACCGTCCTCGGCGATCCGCGCGCTGCAGGAGGAGATCCTGTGTGACGGCCCGAAGATGACCGCGCGCGAGTATCCCGCGTACCGGGAACCTGCGGTGCCGAGCCAGTTGCCCCCCGGCATTCCGGACTTCGTCGGCCGCGAGGCGCTGGTCAAGGACCTGCTGGCGGAATTGGTCCCGGCCGGGGACCGCGGGACACCGCGCGTCCTGCTGCTCACCGGCGCGGGCGGGATCGGGAAGTCGTCCTTGGCGATCCGGCTCGCGCACGAGGTGGCCGAGGAGTATCCGGACGGCAGGCTGTTCGCCTCCCTCCGCGGCACCACGACCGAACCACGGTCGCCGGAGGCCGTACTCGCCGGATTTCTCCGCGCGTTCGGCGTTCCCTCCGACGCGATCCCCGCCGACGTCGACGAAAGCGCCTGCCTGTTCCGGAGTATGGTCCATGGGCGCCGGGTCCTGCTGGTCCTCGACGACGCCGCGGGTGAGGCCCAGCTCCGGCCGTTGCTGCCCGCCGGCGGCGGCTGCGCGGTGCTCGTCACGAGCAGGTTCGCCCTGGACGGCCTCGAAATCGGCCGCCCGGTCCCGCTGGACGTCCTGCCGCCTGCCGACGCGGCCGCGCTGCTCGCGAGGCTCACCGGCAGCGGCGAGATCGACGAGGATTCCGATGCCGCTCAACAGGTTCTCGAGTACTGCGGCGGGTTGCCGCTGGCACTGCGGATCGTCGGGAGCCGGATCGGTGATCGCTCCGGCTGGAGACTGGCCGACGTCGCCGTCGAGCTGTCGGTCGAACGGCGGCGGCTCGACTGGCTTCGTGCCGGAGATCTCGCGGTCCGCAGCAGTCTTTCCCTGGGCTACCGCCAACTGGCGCCGGATGGGCAGCGGCTCTTCCGCAGGCTGGGGCTCCTGCCCGCGGCCGATTTCCCCGCCTGGGCGGCCGGGCTCGCCGACGGCGGCGACCCTGTTCACGTCGATGGCGTGCTCGAAGATCTGAGACACCGGCACATGATCCAGCCGGTCTGTCGCGGAACCGGTGGTATCCCCCGCTACCGGGTACACGACCTGCTGCGCGCGTTCGCCGTCGAGGAGGTGAGCGCCGAGCCGGAGCGCGAGCGCGCGGACACCGTCGAGCGGGTGCTCGGCGGGTGGCTCTGGCTCGCGGAGAAGGCGGCCGGCCGATTGCCCGGCAGTGTGCTGCTGCCCGAACCCGGCACGGCCGCCCGTACGGCCGTCGACGAAACGCTGGTGGCCGAACCACATTCATGGTTCCAGGGCGAACTTCCCGCGCTGGAAGCCGCCGTCTCGCAAGCGGCGGATGCCGGACTCGGGGAACTGGCCTGGGAGATCGCCGTCGTCGCGGCGTCCTACTTCGACCACAGTGGACTGTACGCGGAATGGTCGCGGTGTCATCGGCGGGCGCTCGTAGCGGCGAGGGCGTCGGGACGCGCACGCGGGGAAGCCGCCCTGCTGCGCGGAATCGGCCAGCTCCACCTGTACTGGGACGACTATCCGGAGGCCACCAGGGCGCTCATCGAGTCGTACCGGATCAGTGAACGCATCGGTGATCCCGCCGGGCGGGCCAGAGCGCTGACCGGACTCTGCGTCGTCGCGCGGTCGACCGGACGGCCCGAGGAATCACGAGCGACCGCGAAACGCGCGCTGGCGATCTTCACCGAGATCGGCGACGTGCTCGGCATGGCGCATCTCCACACGTCGCACGCCGTCGCGAGCGCCGAACTCGACCTGCTCGACGAAGCCGAGGCGGAGCTGGACGAGGCCTGGCGGCTCTGCGTCGAACTGGATGATCCGCACCGGATGGCACTCGTCCTGCGCAGGCAAGGACAGTTGCATCTGCGGCGCAAGGACCCGCGCGGCGCGATGTCCTGCCTGCGCCGCGCTTTGGAACTGCTCGAATCGCTCTCCGACGAACTCTGCGCCGCGCAGGTCCGGCTCGACATCGGCCGGACCTACACGACATTGGGGGAGCGGCAGGCCGCCGCGAAGGTGCTGACCGGCGCGTCCTCGCAGTTCACCGGGGCGGGCAACCGCAGCAGCGCGGCCGCCTGCGCACGCCTGCTCGGCGCCCTGTCCGGTTCCTGACCCCGCGTTTCGTCCTCTGGATGCGGTCCTTGTACACGCAACTACCGCATTCAGAGGATTAAACGCGCGGGGTCAAGCGCGCCAACGTGACGTCGGGAGGGCGGGAACCCGGTGACCTCGGTGACCGGTCGTCTCCTCGTTCGCGAAGAGCGCGTTGAGCACCGCCTCTTCGGTCGCCTGCACCACGGCTTCGAAGAACGGGTCGAGCCTGCCCCAGGGAACGAATCGGAGGCTCTCGTACTCGGCCTCCTCGGTGCGCGGGAACCGGCTGGTGAGCGCGCCCGGGTTCGCCGTGCTGAAGGCGAGGAAGAGGTCACCGGAGAAATGCGAGCCCGTGGTGCCGGTCCGCGCGAGGCCGAGCGGGACCCGGCGTGCGAGCGAGGTGCACTGGCCGGGCAGCAAGGGAGCGTCGGTGCCTACGAGCACGATCACCGAACCCGCGCCCGGCGGCGCCGTCCACGCCTCCTCCATCGGGTTGTCCTCGCCCAGTTCGAGCCCGACCGGTTCGCCGGCGACGGTGAGTTCGCGGCGTGAGCCGAAGTTGGCCTGTACCAACACGCCCACGGTGTACTCGTCGTCCCCATAGGACACCAGGCGCGAGGCCGTGCCGGTGCCGCCCTTGAAGCCGTAGCAGGTCATCCCGGTCCCGCCGCCGACGGAGCCTTCGTCGAGCGCCCCGCCCCGCGCGGCGTCGATCGCGGCGATGGCGTGTCCACTGTGGATGGTCGGCGCGGTGCTGTCGTTCAGGTAGCCGTCCCAGGTTTCGGCGATCACCGGCAGCAGCCATTCGGCGGCCACGTCAGGTCGTTCGCGGACCACCCAATCGATCACGCCGCGGTGACACGGGCCGACAGCGTGCGTCGAGGTGATCAGCACCGGCAAGGTCAGCGATCCGGTCTCGGCCAGCCAGGCGGTGCCGGTCATCTCGCCGTTGCCGTTGAGGGCATCCGTCCCGGCCGCGCACGGCACGGCGAACTCCTCGCGTCCGCGCGGCAGGACGGCGGTGACGCCGGTGCGCACCGAGTCGCCCTCGACGATCGTCGTGAAGCCGACCTCGACACCGGGGACGTCGGTGAGCGCGTTGTGCTCGCCGGTCCGGCCGGACAGGGGGACACCCAGGTCGCGGGCGCGGGTCATGACAGTTCCTCCAAGGGGTGCGCGGTGGCGGTGCGGGCGTAGGAGAGCAACATCGCTTCGGCGGTGGCGGTTTCCAGTGTCGGCACGGCCTGGGTGAGGTGCAGGCCGTAGCCGTCCTCCAGTGCGACCAGGTTCCGCGCGATCGACACCGCGTCCGCGGTCAGGGCGAACTCGCCGGTGGCCGCGCCGGCTTCGAGGATGCCGGTGTAGATCCGCACCTGCTGTTCGAAGAGCGTGATGTGCCGCGCGGCGTACACGGGATCGCGCCGGGCGATGGTGCCGAGTTCGTAGAGCAGCACGCAGAGTTCGTCGTCCGGGCCGGTCGGCAGGCCGCTGCGGATCATCGAGCGCAGCCGCTCGCCAGGATCCGTCTTCGCGGCGGCGGCCTGTTCCCTCGCCGAGCAGAAGCGCGCGACCGCCTCCCGCTGCACCTCTCGGAGCAGGTCGTCGAGGGTGGGGAAGTAGTACAGGATCGATCCGGACGACAGGCCCGCGCCCTCGGCGATGTCCCGCAGCCGCAGGTTCAGCACGCCGCGTTCGAGGACGGCCCGTCTCGCCACCTCGATCAGCTCGGCTCGTCGTTCCGGTGCCTTGCTCGGTCTCGCCATGCCTCCATTCTTCGAAGGTTGTTCAAAAAACGCAACCCCGGATCCGGATCTGCTCTTGACGTCACAACGAGAAGGGCCTTTGATGCGTGCTCAACAGTTTTTCGAAGGAGACTCAAAGAACCGATTCCCGCCCCCACTGGAGGTCGGCCGTGTCCACTCCCGCTCTTCGCCGTGGTCTGCGCACCCTCGGCACGCTGCTCATCACGCTCTCCGCGATCAGCCCGGCCTCGTCGGTCTTCATCATCGCGCCGGGGGTCGTCGCCGGCGCCGGTACGGGCGCCTTCTACAGCTTCGTGGCCGCCGCGGTCGTCGGCGTGTTCATGGCCTTCGTCTACGCCGAACTCGCGTCGGCGTTCCCGCTGGCAGGCGGGGAGTACGCGATCGTCACCCGCACCCTCGGCAGACTGCCGGGGTTCGCCGTACTGGGCCTGATGATCGTCACCCAGGTGCTCATCGTCGCGGTGATCGCGCTCGGCGTCGGCACCTACCTCGGGGTGCTGATGCCCGGCGTGCCCGGCCCGGTGATCGCGGCGGTGACGTGCGCGGTCGCCGCCGTCGTGGGGGTATTCGACATCAAGCTCAACGCCTGGGTCACCGGGATCTTCCTGGCGATCGAGATCCTCGCGCTGATCGTGGTCAGCGCACTCGGCCTGCTGAACCCGGCACGCTCGTTCGGCGAACTGCTCGCACATCCGGTCGCCCCGGACGGCGGCCCGGCCACGGTCGGCGCCATCGCGATCGCCACCTCGGTCGCGATCTTCGCCTACAACGGCTACGGCTCGGCGGTGTACTTCGGCGAGGAGACGCAGGACGCCTCCCGCGGTATCGCCCGCGCGATCCTGTTCGCGCTCGGCATCACGGTCCTCGCCGAACTGGTCCCGGTGACCGCGGTACTGCTCGGCGCGCCAGATCTGAACGCGTTGTTCGCCTCGGGGAACATGCTGTCCTACTTCATCGACTCGCGTGGCGGCGGCACGCTCGACACCGTGCTCGGCCTGGCGGTCGCGCTCGCGATCATCAACGCGGTGCTGGCGATCGTGCTGATCAGCTCGCGGATGCTGTTCAGCAGTGGCCGCGACCGCGCGTGGCCTTCGCCGGTCAACCGCGCGCTGGCCGCGGTGCATCCGAAGTTCGGGACGCCGTGGGTAGCCACCGTCGGTACCGGGCTGGTGGCCGCGCTGCTCTGCTTCGTCGATCCGAAACTGCTGCTCGTGGTGACGAGCACGTCGATCGTGGCGGTCTACGCGGCGCTGTGCCTCGGCGCGATCGCCGGCCGCCGCTCCGGGGCGACCGCGCATGCAAAGTACCGGATGCCCTGGTTCCCGGTCGCACCGGTGCTGGCGCTGGCCGTCCTGGTGTTCGTGGTCTACCAGAACCTGCTCGACCCGGCGGTGGGCAGGCCGAGCCTGATCGTCACGGCCTGCGTCGCCCTGCTGTCGATCGCGTACTACGTCTTCGTGCTGCGACGGAAGGGTGGCTGGAAGCTCGCCGACGTCACCGAAGAGAAGGCCGAGGAGCCGGCCTGACTCAGGTGTACTCCGCGATCTCCACGCCGTAAGTGCCCGGTTCGAGCGCCTCGAAGATGTGCGGCACGTCGCCGGGGTAACAGATGTAGTCGCCGGGCAGCAGTTCCACCGGCTCGTCGCGCGGTCCGACCTTGGCGCGGCCCGCACTGAGGACGATGTGCTCGACGATGCCGCTCATGTGCGGATCCGAAAGCCTGGGCTTCCCGGGCTCGGCGCGAATCAGGTACACGTCGCGCCGGGCACCGGGCGGGCAGGAGCTGAGCAGCGTGCACGCGTAGTCGGCGTGTTCGGCGAACACCGTCGGCCCGCTGCCCGAGCGGATGACCTGGACGCGGGGGCGTTCGGGTTCGACCACCCGCGAGAACGGGACGTCGAGCGCGACGCACAACGCCCAGATCGTCTCGACGCTCGGGTTGCCCGTCCCGGACTCCAGCTGGGAGAGCGTCGACTTCGCGATCCCGGCGCGTTTGGCGACCTCGGTGAGGGACAGCCCGGTGCGGGCGCGTTCCCGGCGCAGGGACGTGGCGATGACGTCCAGTGGTGCGCCGTCGGACGCGGTCGGGGACATGCGTTCGCTCCATCGGTCTTTGCGTTCGCCTTGACGAACGCGGCTGCGGTCGTTCATTGTATGACGCTATGCGTTCGATATGGCGAACAACCACTCGTGTCTTGGGGCGCGATCTTCTCCGTGACATCGGGCTGGTCTGCCTCGCCGACACCATTGTCGGCATCTCCTACGGCGCGATCGCGGTGGGCTCCGGCTTCCCGATCTGGGCGCCGATGCTGCTTTCGGTACTGGTCTTCGCCGGTGCCTCGCAGTTCATGTTCGTCGGCATCATCGCCGCCGGTGGCAGTCCGGTCGCGGCCGTCGCGGCTGGTCTGCTGGCCAACGCGCGGCATCTGCCGTTCGGCTTCGCGATCGGCGATGTCCTGGGAAAGCGCTGGTCGACGCGGCTCGTCGGCAGCCATCTCATGATCGACGAATCGGTCGCGTTCGCGCTGGCCCAACGGGACGAGGAACGGCGCCGGGCCGCGTACTGGGTCTGCGGGATCGGGCTGTTCGTGTGCTGGAACGTCGGCGTGCTCGCCGGCGCGTACGCCGGGACCGCGATCAGTGACACCGACGCGTTCGGTCTCGACGCGGCCTTCCCCGCGGTACTGCTCGCACTGGTCCTGCCGTCGCTGCGCGACCGCGCCGCCCGGCTGCCCGTGTTCCTGGGGGTGGCCGTCGCGCTGGCCACGACGCCGTTCCTGCCCGCCGGTCTGCCGGTGCTGCTCGCGCTGGTCGGCGTACTGGCCGGAGTCGCCGCGAAGGAACCCGCCGACCGTGAGCCCGAGGGAGTGCGCTGATGGACCCGCTGGACCTGATCATCGCGGGCGGTGTGCTCGCCATCGGTACCTTTGCCTTCCGCTTCGCCGGACCGGTGCTCAAGGCACGATTCACGGTTTCGCCCAAGGCCGAGAAGCTGATGACACGCTCGGCCGTCGTCCTGCTGGCCGCCCTGGTCGCGGTCGCCGCGCTGACCGAGGGGCACGAGTTCGCCGGGTACGCCCGGCCCGCCGGTGTGCTGGTCGGCGGCGTGCTCGCCTGGCGGAAGGCGCCGTTCGCCCTGGTCGTCGTGGCCGCCGCCGCGACCGCCGCCCTGTTGCGGCTCGCCGGGGTCCCCTGACCTGGCCGTTCCCCGGGACGCCTAAGCTGGGGGGAAGGTCTTTCGGGAGGTCGAGTGGCGATCGCGACGGGGGCACGGCCGGTGGTCGGCGTGCTCGCACTGCAGGGTGACGTGCGGGAGCACGCCGCGATGGTGGAGCGCGCGGGCGCCCGTGCGCTGCCGGTCCGCCGCGCCGGCGAACTGTCCGAAGTGGACGGTCTGGTGCTGCCGGGTGGCGAATCGACCACCATGTCGAGGCTCCTGGAGAGCTTCGAACTGCTCGAACCCCTGCAGGAACGCATCGCGGCCGGACTGCCCGCGTTCGGCTCCTGCGCCGGGATGATCCTGCTCGCCCGCCAGGCCCTCGACGGACGGCCTGACCAGCGGCAACTCGGCGGACTCGACGTCGTCGTCCGGCGCAACGCCTTCGGGCGGCAGGTGGACTCGTTCGAAGCCGACCTCGACTTCACCGGTATCGAAGGCGGCCCGGTGCACGCCGTGTTCATCCGCGCCCCGTGGGTGGAGAAGGCGGGCGACGGGGTGGAAGTACTCGCCAGTGTTCCCGAAATACCCGGCTCGGACGACGTGGCCGCTAGGATCGTCGCGGTCCGGCAGGGGGCGGTACTCGCCACGTCGTTCCATCCCGAACTCACCGGGGACGAACGCGTGCACAGGCTGTTCGTCGACCTCGTGCGGCAGGCTTAAGCAAAACCGACACTGTGCTCAGCGGCGGGCACAGGAGTAGATGGAGGAGAGATGAGCGGCCACTCCAAGTGGGCCACCACGAAGCACAAGAAGGCCAACCTGGACGCGAAGCGCGGCAAGCTCTTCGCCCGGTTGATCAAGAACATCGAGGTGGCGGCACGGACCGGCGGTGGCGACCCGGATGGCAATCCGACGCTCTACGACGCCATCCAGAAGGCGAAGAAGAACTCGGTCCCGCAGGACAACATCGAGCGCGCCCGCAAACGCGGCGCCGGTGAAGAGGCGGGCGGCGCCGACTGGCAGACCATCACCTACGAAGGCTACGGCCCGAACGGTGTGGCCGTGCTGATCGAATGCCTCACCGACAACAAGAACCGCGCCGCCATGGAGGTACGGACCGCGCTCACCCGGAACAACGGCTCCCTCGCCGACCCGGGTTCGGTCGCCTACATGTTCAACCGCAAGGGCGTCGTGATCATGCCCAAGGGTGACGCCGCCGAGGACGACGTCCTCATGGCCGTGCTCGACGCGGGAGCCGAAGAGGTCAACGACCTCGACGAGAACTTCGAGATCGTCGCCGAGGCCACCGACCTCGTCCCGGTCCGGAAAGCCTTGCAGGAAGCCGGTTTCGAGTACGAGTCCGCGGATCTCACCTTCCTGCCGTCGGTCAGCGTCCCGCTGGACGTCGAGGGCGCGAAGAAGGTCTTCAAACTCATCGACGCACTCGAGGACTGCGACGACGTCCAGAACGTTTACGCGAACTTCGATGTTTCAGATGAGGTCATGGCCGAGGTCGGCTGATCGTTTTTCCAGTCGTGCCGCGGAAAATCCGTCCCGGGGCTAGGTGCGGGCGCGGACGTGGGGCAGAATGTCGCGCGTGACGACCTCCGAAGCCGATGCCCTCACCGCCGAAGAAACCGAACTCATCCACTGGATCGAGTCGCAGGCGAAGGCGAGAGGGAACGCGGTCATCGCGGTCGCGGGCGACGAGGAGGAAGCGGGCTTCTGCTTCACCGCGTGCGCCTGGGCACTGCACAGCGTCGCGGAAGCGGTCGTGATCGGGCTGCCCGAGCACATGGGGCCGGTCCTGCTCGACGCCTACGTCGACCGCGCGGCCAACGGTGAGATCTTCGAGGTCGGCAAGCGCTACGACGATTTCTTCGAGGGCGCGCCGGTGGTCTTCGAACGGGTCGCGAAGGGGCACTATCCCGAGTACTTCGGGAGCGCGTTCCTGATCTACCCGGACGGCGACTTTCCGGCGCTGCAGCTGATCGTCGCCACCCCGGACGGGCACTTCCCCTGGCATCCGGACGCGCCGGAGGGCTTCGCGCGGTACCAGCCGGTGCTGACCGAATCCGGTGACCCGGAGAGCTGGACGCCGGGCGTCGACGGCCCTTGAGGTGTGCTGAAGTTGAGATGAAGGGGCCTTTCATTGCAAATTTTGCGATGAAAGGCCCCTTCATTGCGCTTTGGTTCCTTGAGGTTAGGCCGCCCACCCCGCGCATTCAGAGGACTAAACGCGCCAGGGCGACAGGTCCTCGGCGGCCTCCGGCCACTCGGCGGCCAGCGCCGAAGCGGACCGGAATTCCACACAGTCGTCCGTATAGGGCGGCACCACCACGGTGCCCACCAAGCTCCACTCACCGGTACTGACCGACGCCTGCCACACCCCGGCCGGCACCACCACCTGCGGACGCTGACCCGCCGCGACGTCGGGACCCAGTACCGGCCGCGCGATCCGTCCGTCCGGGAACAGCAGCAGCATCCGCACCGGCGCGCCCGCGTGATGGGCGTAGATCTCCAGTCGGTCCAGCCGGTGCGGCGCCGAGGTTTCCGGTGGGGCCAGCAGGTAGTAGATCGCCGACGCGGTTTCGTCGCGCCAGCTCTGCGCCCAGCGGCCACCCTCCACGGGCAGGGGCTGGAGACCCAGATGAACGGTGAACTCGTCGAGGCTCGGCATGTCCTCATCTTGCCCGGAGGGATCCCGGGTAGCCTCAGGCTCGAACGGATGTTCGTGGGAACGGCGGAGGGAAACGCGTGCGGGTACTCGGGGTCGACCCCGGTCTGACCAGGTGCGGACTGGGCGTGGTCGACGGCGGCACGGGCCGCACCGTCCGCGCGGTGGCCGTCGACGTCGTGCGGACCTCGCCGGACGCCGAACTTTCCGTGCGCCTGCTGGGGATCTCCGACGCCGTGGAGAGGTGGATGGATCGCTACCGGCCCGAAGCCGTCGCCGTGGAACGGGTTTTCGCGCAGCACAACGTGCGCACCGCGATGGGCACCGCGCAGGCGGGCGGGGTCGTCGCGCTGGCGGCCGCCCGGCGCGGGCTGCCGGTCGTGTTCCACACGCCGAGTGAGGTCAAGGCCGCCGTCACCGGCTCCGGCCGGGCGGACAAGGCACAGGTCACCGGTATGGTCATGCGGCTGCTCAACCTCGAGGTCAAACCGCATCCGGCCGACGCCGCGGACGCGCTCGCGCTCGCCATCTGCCACCTCTGGCGCGAACCGATGCGGGTCCGCCTCGCCGAAGCCGAGGCCAGGGCGGCCGAGATCGCCAAGAACCACAAGGCCAGGCTCGCCGCCGCGGCCAGGCAAGCCAAAACACAGGGAGCGGCTCGATGATCTCCTCGGTACGCGGAGAAATCCTCTCCATCGGCCTCGACCACGTGGTGATCGAGGTCGGGGGAGTCGGCTTCGCCGTGCAGGCCACACCCGCCACGCTCGCGACGCTTCGTCGCGGGGAAGAGGCGATGCTGCACACCGCGCTCGTGGTCCGCGAGGATTCCTTGACGCTGTTCGGTTTCGCCGACGCCGACGCCCGCGAGCTGTTCGGCCTGCTGCAGACGGTCTCCGGGATCGGTCCGCGGCTCGCGCTGGCGACGCTGGCGGTGCTCGACCCGGACAAACTGCGGTCCGCGCTGGTCGAAGGCAACATCACCGTGCTGACCCAGGTGCCCGGCATCGGCCGCAAGGGCGCCGAGCGGCTGACCCTCGAACTGCGCGACAAGGTCACCGCGCTCGCCGGCCCGACCGACGGCTCCCCGGTGGTCGCCGCAGCCGGCGTGCTCCGGGGCGAGGTCGTCGAAGCGCTCGCCGGCCTCGGTTTCCCGGCCAAGCAGGCCGAACAGGCCGTCGACAACGTGCTCAGCGAGGGTGACGGGCACACGACGTCCTCCGTGCTGCGTGCCGCGTTGGCCACCCTCGGGCGTAAGCGGTAACGAGCCACATGGACCATGAGGCCGTGACGGATTTCGACGCCGGGGAAGAGACGCTTTCGGCGCTGCCGCAGACCGGCGAACGTGAGGTCGAGACGACCCTGCGCCCACGCAAACTCGACGAGTTCGTCGGCCAGCCGCGGGTACGCGAACAGCTCGAACTCGTCCTGGAGAGCGCGCGCCGCCGCGGGGTGCCGCCGGACCACGTCCTGCTCTCCGGGCCGCCCGGACTGGGCAAGACCAGTATGGCGATGATCGTCGCCGCCGAACTCAACGCCGCCATCCGGATCACCTCCGGCCCGGCGCTGGAACGCGCGGGCGACCTCGCCGCGATGCTGTCCAACCTGGCGCCCGGTGACGTGCTGTTCATCGACGAGATCCACCGCATCGCCCGCCCCGCCGAGGAAATGCTGTACCTCGCGATGGAGGACTTCCGCGTCGACGTCGTGGTCGGCAAGGGACCCGGCGCGACCAGCATCCCGCTGGAGATCGCGCCGTTCACGCTGGTCGGCGCCACGACGCGGTCCGGTTCGCTGACCGGTCCGCTGCGAGACCGGTTCGGTTTCACCGGGCAGATGGAGTTCTACACCGACAGCGAACTCGAACTCGTCGCGCGCCGCGCCGCCACGATCCTCGACGTCGACATCGACCGGGACGGTTGTGCGGAGATCGCCCGCCGGTCCCGTGGCACCCCCCGGATCGCGAACCGGCTGCTGCGGCGGGTGCGCGACTACGCCGAGGTCCGGGCGGACGGCAAGGTCACGCGCAAGATCGCGCGCGCCGCGCTGGAGGTCTACGACGTCGACGAACTCGGCCTCGACCGGCTCGACCGCGCGGTGCTGACGGCGCTGGTGCGTTCCTTCGGCGGCGGTCCGGTCGGCGTGTCGACACTGGCCGTCGCGGTGGGGGAAGAACCGACCACCGTCGAAGAGGTGTGTGAGCCTTACCTGGTCCGCGCCGGTATGCTCGCCCGCACTCCTCGCGGCCGGGTCGCCACAGCGGCCGCTTGGGAACACCTCGGACTGACGGCTCCGGCCGGTGCCACTCGCGGCGAGCAGGGTGGCCCGACCCTGTTCGACCAGGACTGACCGGACCGTGCACGCGGTACGGGTTCCGTGGTGGCGACGGGTGGTGGTGGAGTTTCCGCTGGCACCTGGCACACTCGGGTAGAGCACACCCCGCCAAATCGGACAAAACAGCGCACCGCGCGGCGTCCGCTCGAAATGGAGAATCATGAACCAGTTATTGCTGCCGCTGCTCCTGATGCTCGTTGTGGCGATTCCGCTCGTCATGGGCACCCGTAAGCAGAAGAAGGCGGCGGCAGCGCAGCAGGAGCTGCTCTCGAGCCTCGCTCCCGGCGACCGGGTGATGACCACCTCCGGTCTCTACGCGTCTGTCGCCGACGCCTCCGCCGACACCACGATCGACCTCGAGATCGCCCCTGGTGTCGTGACCACCTGGCTGCGCCAGGCCGTCCGCGAGAAGGTCGAGCCGGTCGTCGAGACCGACGAGGACATCCTGGACGACGAGGCCGTCGACGAGACGATCGTCGAGGCGAAGGACGACGAGCGCGTCGAGGAGAAGTCGGGTGCGCAGATCGCTCCTCCGCTGGAGCACGGCAAGAAGTAGCGGTTGTAAGGCCATCCCCGACACCAGACTTTCGTAGGTGCGGGGCCAACGCCGGGCTCACGCAGCACCGAGTAGTGTCTCGGTGCTGCGTGCGTGTCCGTCGTCATAGTCGTGCCCGTTCACCGGGCATCGGCATCGAGGCAGGTTCGCGGTACCACCGGACTCCCGTCCGGTGAGTGAACAGCCAAGTCCATTGGGGAACACCCAGTCCGTCCGAGGAGACCGAAGCACAGTGGCCGCACCGGCCGGGCATCTCCGCCCGGGACGCTATCTCGCCTTCTTCGCCCTGATCCTGGTGGCGCTGTACGCCCTGGTGTTCTTCACCGGTAGCGGCAAGCCGACGCCGAAGCTCGGCATCGATCTGCAAGGCGGCACGAGGGTTACGCTGACCGCCCGCAATCCCGACGGCGGTGACCCTCCGCGAGAGTCCCTCGAACAAGCCCGCTCGATCATCGAGCGCCGGGTCAACGGTATCGGCGTCAGCGGCACCGAGGTCGTCCTCGACGGCAGCAACGTCGTGATCACCGTCCCCGGCGAGCAGGGCGACCAGGCCAAGGCTCTTGGCAAGACCGCGAAGCTGGGCTTCCGGAAGGTCGTGACGTCGCAGCCGGTGACCCCGGTCGCGCCGCCGTCGGCCCCGCCCGCCTCGGGTGCGCCTTCGTCGGCTCCGCCGTCCTCGGGTGCTCCGGCCGCCTCGAACGCTCCGCCGAGCAGCCCGGCCAATGGTGGCGGTGGCGCCGCCGGTGCGCCGCAGCAGCAGCCCGACGAGAACGCCGACGAGAAGACCAAGCGGGAAATCGAAGAGGCCCGGAAGCTCCGGCAGAACCCCGATCTGCTGTCGACGGACCAGGCGAAGCAGTCCGCGGCGGCCGAAAAGGCCTTCGCCGCGCTCAACTGCGATCCCAAGGTCTCGGACCCGCTCGTCGGTAACGACCTCACCGACAAGCCGCTGGTCGCCTGCGGTGACAAGAACACCATGAAGTACCTGCTGGAACCGGAGTTCCTCCCCGGGACGGAGATCTCCGACGCCACCTCCGGCTACGACACCCAGAACTCCCAGTGGGTCGTCAACCTGAACTTCAAGGGCGAGGGTTCCCGGATCTGGGGCGACTTCACCTCGAAGAACGTCCAGAAGCAGGCGGCGTTCGTCCTCGACACGCAGGTCGTCTCCGCGCCGACCATCCAGTCCGCGATCCTCGGCGGCCAGACGCAGATCACCGGCCGGTTCAGCCAGTCCGAGGCGAAGGATCTGGCGGACGTGCTGAAGTACGGTTCGCTGCCGCTGTCGTTCGAGTCCTCGGACGCGACCACGGTGTCCGCGACGCTGGGTCTCGCGTCGCTGCAGGCGGGCCTCATCGCCGGCGGTATCGGCCTGCTGGCCGTGTTCATCTACTGCATGTTCTATTACCGGTTGCTCGGCCTGCTGACGATCCTGTCGCTCGGCCTGTCGTTCGCGATCGTGTACGGGGTCCTGGTGCTGCTGGGACGGTGGATCGGATACACCCTCGACCTCGCGGGCGTGGCCGGCCTGATCATCGCGATCGGTATCACCGCGGACTCGTTCGTCATCTACTTCGAACGATTGAAGGACGAGATCCGCGAAGGCAGGACCTTCCGATCCGCCGTACCGCGCGGCTGGTCCCGTGCCCAGCGCACGATTCTGGCGGCGGACGCGGTCAGCTTCCTCGCCGCGGCGGTCCTCTACCTGCTGGCCGTCGGTGACGTAAAGGGCTTCGCGTTCACTCTCGGCATGTCGACGGTCCTCGACCTCGTGGTCGTCTATCTCGTCACGCATCCGCTGGTCGCGATGGTGTCCCGGTCCAAGTCGAAGTTCCTGTCCAACCCCAAGAACCTCGGCCTCGGCGCCGTGCAGCAGCTGGGTTCGGACCGCAAGGCCGCTCGCGCCGTTCCCGGCCGTCCGAACGCGAAGGAGGCGTGACCGTGGTCGACGAGAAGAACACCACCGAGAACAAGCACGAGAGCGTCTTCCACCGCTTGTACGTGGGCAGCGGCGTGTTCGACGTCGTCGGTGTCCGCAAGCGCTGGTACCTCTTCTTCGGCGCGCTGGTGCTGGTGTGCGTCGCGTCGATGGGGGTCAAGGGCTTCAACTTCGGCATCGACTTCGAAGGCGGCACCCAGATCCAGCTGCCCGCCAACGGGAAGAGCGGGCAGATCACCGAAGAGCGCGCCAAGGAGGTTTTCGCCTCCGCACTGGGCAAGCCCGCCGACGAGGCGCAGAAGGTCGGCAGCGGGGTTTCGTCGACCATCCAGCTCCGTTCGGACACCCTGGACTCGGCCGAGGTCGCCAAGGTGAAGCAGGCGCTGTTCGAGCAGCTGGGCCCGATCGGGACCAGCGGGCAGCCGAGCGTGCAGGCCATCAGTGACAGCGCCGTGAGCGCCTCCTGGGGCGGGGAGATCTCCCGGCAGGCGCTGATCGCGCTCGGGGTCTTCCTGCTGGCGGTCACGCTGTTCCTGGCGTTGTACTTCGACCCCCGGATGGCGGCCGCGGCACTGGTCACCCTGCTGAACGACATCGTGGTGACGGCGGGTGTGTACTCGCTGATCGGCTTCGAGGTCACGCCGGCGACGGTGATCGGTCTGCTGACGATCCTCGGGTTCTCGCTGTACGACACGGTGGTCGTGTTCGACAAGGTCCGCGAGAACACGCGCGGCCTGCTCGGACTGACCCGCCGGACCTACGGCGAGGCGGCGAACCTGGCGCTGAACCAGACGCTGATGCGGTCGTTCAACACGTCCTTGATCGCGGCGCTGCCGATCCTCGGCCTGCTGGTGATCGGCTACATCCTGCTCGGCTCCGGCACCCTGCAGGAGCTCGCGCTGGTGCAGCTCACCGGAACCATCGTCGGTGTGCTGTCGTCGGTCGCCCTGGCGACGCCGCTGCTGGTCGACTTCAAGATGCGCGACCCGAAGTACCGTCAGCAGGCCGACAGGGTCGCTTCGCGGCGCGCGAACCAGGCCCGCAAGGCCGCCGAGCGCGACGACGACTTCGACCCGAACGACGAAGACGCGCTGGAAGCCGAACTCCGCAAGGAGAGGGCGTACGCCGCCGCGGCGAGCGTCCCGGCCCGGAACCAGAAGGCCCACAAGGGCCGTCCGTCCGGCAAGCGCAAGAGGTAGACCGGGGTTTCAAGCGCTATGAAGGGGCCTTTCATTGCAAAATTTGCAATGAAAGGCCCCTTCATAGCGACCGGTCACGAACACAAGCGAGTTCGAGAGCAGGGAAGTACATGGAGCTGGACAAGGCACTCGACCTGATCGCCGAGGTGCCGGACTTCCCGGAACCCGGCGTGCTGTTCCGTGACCTGAGCCCGCTGTTCGCCGACGCCGCCGGCTTCAAGGCCGTCACCGACGCGCTGGCGGCCACCGTCGGTCCGGACGTCGACTTGCTGGCGGGCGTCGAAGCCCGTGGTTTCCTGCTGGCCGCCGCGGTCGGTTACTCCCGTGGACTCGGCGTGGCGTTGATTCGCAAGCCCGGCAAGCTGCCCCGGGTGGCGGGCAGGGTCGATTACGCGCTGGAGTACGGCACGGCGACCGTCGAGTTGCCCGAAGGGATCGTCGAGCCTGGCCAGCGTGTCGCGGTACTCGACGACGTGCTCGCCACCGGTGGCACCGTCGCGGCCACCTGCAAACTGCTGGAAGACGTGAAAGCGCAGGTCACCGGGGTTTCGGTGGTCATGGAACTCGCCGGGCTCGGTGGTCGTTCCGTGCTTGAAGGGCGTCAGGTGGAGGCCCTTCGGGTGTGTTGACCGGGCGTACCAAGTGAGCCGCGAGGGGGAGCGGCTACTCTTGATGTCCGAAGGCCGCACGAAGCGCAGGAGGTGCGGGTGAGCCAAGAGCTCGATGCCGCGGTGTCCTCGAAGGACGGCACCGAGCAGAATGGTGTGTCGCGACAGGGGGCCGCGCCGACACCCTCCGCGACGCGCCGGGTCCGTGCCCGCCTCGCCCGCCGGATCACCGCACAGCGTGCCGCGCCGGTCAAGCAGGTACTCGAACCGCTCGCCGTCATCCACCGCGAGCTGCATCCCAACGCCGACCTCGCTCTGCTGCAGCGGGCTTACGACGTCGCCGAGGAGCTTCACCGCGATCAGCGGCGGAAGTCCGGCGACCCGTACATCACGCATCCGCTCGCGGTCGCGACGATTCTCGCCGAACTCGGCATGGACACCACGACGCTGGTCGCGGCACTGCTGCACGACACCGTCGAGGACACCGGTTACTCGCTGGAGAGCCTGAAGGCGGACTTCGGCGAGAAGGTCGGCGAGCTGGTCGACGGCGTCACCAAGCTGGACAAGGTCAAGCTCGGTACGGCGGCCGAGGCCGAGACCATCCGCAAGATGGTCATCGCGATGGCGCGCGACCCGCGCGTGCTGGTCATCAAGCTGTCCGACCGGCTGCACAACATGCGCACGATGCGCTTCCTGCCGCCGGAGAAGCAGGCCCGTAAGGCGCGCGAGACCCTGGAGGTCCTCGCCCCGCTGGCGCACCGGCTCGGCATGGCGACGGTCAAATGGGAGCTGGAGGATCTGGCTTTCGCGATCCTGCAGCCGAAGAAGTACGACGAGATCGTCCGGTTGGTCGCCGATCGAGCGCCTTCGCGCGACACGTACCTGCGGTCGGTGATCACCGAGCTGACCAGCAACCTGGAGGGTTCGCGGATCACCGCGAAGGTCGAGGGACGGCCGAAGCACTATTACTCGATCCACCAGAAGATGATCGTCCGCGGGCGCGACCTCGACGACATCCACGACCTGGTCGGGGTGCGGATCCTGGTCGAGGACGTCCGTGACTGCTACGCCGCGATGGGTGTCGTCCACGCGCTGTGGCAGCCGGTCCCAGGCCGGTTCAAGGACTACATCGCGCAGCCGCGGTTCGGCGTCTACCAGTCGTTGCACACCACGGTGATCGGGCCGGACGGCAAACCGCTGGAAGTGCAGATCCGCACCTACGAGATGCACCGCACCGCCGAGTACGGCATCGCCGCGCACTGGCGGTACAAGGAGACCAAAGGCACCCACAACGGGAACGCCGTGGACGTCGACGAGATGGCGTGGATGCGCCAGCTTCTCGACTGGCAGCGAGAAGCCGCGGACCCCGGCGACTTCCTCGAATCGCTGCGCTACGAACTCGCCTCGCGCGAGATCTTCGTGTTCACGCCCAAGGGGGACGTGATCACGCTGCCGGTCGACTCGACCCCGGTCGACTTCGCCTACGCCGTGCACACGGAGGTCGGGCACCGCTGCATCGGCGCCCGCGTCAACGGCAGGCTCGTCGCGCTCGAGCGCAAGCTGGAAAACGGCGAGGTCATCGAGATCTTCACCTCGAAGGCCGAGACCGCGGGCCCGAGCCGCGACTGGCTGCAGTTCGCCGGTTCGCCCAAGGCACGCGCGAAGATCCGCCAGTGGTTCGCCAAGGAACGCCGCGACGAGGCGATCGAAGGCGGCAAGGAGGCCATCACCAAGGAGGTCCGTAAGGTCGGCCTCCCGATCCAGCGGCTGGTCTCCGCCGACTCGATGGGCGCGGTCGCCACCGAACTGCGGCATCCCGACATCAGTTCGCTCTACGCGGCCGTCGGCGAGGGCCACACCAGCGCGAAGCACGTCGTGCAGCGGCTGGTCGCCCTCATCGGCGGGGTCGACGAGGCGGAGGAGGAGCTCGCCGAGCGGGCGACCCCGTCCACGGTCACCCGCCGCCGCGGCTCGAACGACGTCGGCGTCGTGGTGAAGGGCGCCAGCGACGTCTGGGCCAAGCTCGCTCGCTGCTGCACGCCGGTGCCCGGCGACGAGATCCTCGGTTTCGTCACCCGTGGCGGCGGCGTCAGCGTGCACCGGACCGACTGCACCAACGCCGACGACCTGACAGCGCAGCCCGAACGGCTGGTCGAGGTCGAGTGGGCGCCATCGGCCTCGTCGGTGTTCCTCGTCGCGATCCAGGTCGAGGCGCTGGACCGGCACCGCCTGCTCTCGGACGTCACCAAGGTCCTCGCGGACGAGAAGGTCAACATCCTGTCCGCGTCGGTGACGACCTCACGTGACCGGGTGGCGGTCAGCCGTTTCTCCTTCGAGATGGGCGACCCGAAGCACCTCGGGCACGTGTTGAAGGTGGTCCGAGGTGTCGAGGGCGTCTACGACGTCTACCGGGTGACTTCGGCTTCCTAACCGGTTCCGCGGACGAAGGCCCAGGCACTGCGGTTGAGGGTGTCCTCGATCCCGGTGAAGCCTTCGGACCGGCTGATCTCCTCCTCGACCAGGTCGACGTCAGGATCGTCGGCCGTGCCGCCGCGGCTGTCGGGACCGACCGCGAACATCGCGGCCGGATCCCCGCCGGGGTCCATGATGCCGACGACGTCGTTGGCGAGGTTCGTGTGCCAGCTGCCCGACATGTGCCCGGCCTCGTGGCTGGTGACGTTGCCGATCGCGCGGCCGAGGAAGACGATCTTGTCGCTGTCCGGCCCGAGGTAGGTGTTGAGCGACCACACCGGTCCGGCGGGCGAGCTGATGTCGTCGAGCAGGACCAGCGCGGTCTCCTCCTTGCCGAAGTTGCCCGCGTCGATGGACTGGGCGATGCCGATGGTCTGGATGCCCGATTCCAGGGTGGTGCCGCCGACGACGACCCGGCTGACGTTCGGCTGTCCCCAGGGATCGGCGTGGCTCCGGCTGTCGATGACGCGTAGCGCGAACCTCGGGTTGGTGCCCTTGGCGATCAGGTCCCGTTGGAGGTTCTCCTTGACGGTGGCGACGATCGCGTCGGTCAGCGCGTGCTCGTCACCCGCCGTGAGCCCCCAGCGTGGCAGGAAGGCGGACAGCGGGGAGAGATCGCGGATCCCTCCGCCCGCACCGTAGATCGCCGTGTTCACCCTGGCGCCGTCGAAGTCGAGGAAGATCGTGTGCACGCTGCCGCGCGGGGCGGTTTCCGTGCCGGGCCGGAACGCTTCCAGTTTGATGTCGTACGCGCCTTCGCCCGCTTCGACACCGAGGCGGTAACGGCCGTCCTTCGGTGCCACGAAGTCCACGACCGCGTTGCCGCCGCCGGGCATCGGTGAGGCAGTGGAGAAAATGGAGGTGAGGTCCTGCGAGGAGCCGAACACTTCCCGCCCGGCGGGGTCGATCACCGCGAGCCGCGTTCCACCGCCCGCCACCGATGCGCCCAGCACGTCTCCGGCACGCAGGTCGAACGAGTAGTAGTCGAGGTCACCGCCGCTCTTGCCGCTGGTAATCGTCAGGTCGTACGGGCCCTCGGTCAGGACGCCCCTGCCGGTGCCCGGTTTCTTGGGATCACCAGGCACGTTGTAGGGACCTGAACCCACCATGAGGAAGTATTCCCGGCCCGGCGGGATGGTGAAAGCGAGCGCGGAGTCGCTGGAGCCACTCGCGTTGTCGTTGGTGGCCCACACGTTGCCGTCGACGTCGAACAGCGCGAGGAACGTATCGAGGTCGCCGTCCGGCGTCCGGGTCCGCGCCGAGAACGACACCGGCGTCGACGCCGCGCTCAGCCGGTAGAAGTCGACGTCACCCGTGCCGTCGCCGGCACTGCCGTACGGTCCGTCGCCGATGACGCCGCTGGTACGGACGGCCCGGCGATCGGCGCCGACGCCGGTGTCGCGCGCGAGGCCGAGAGCGTCATCGGGTTCGGCGGCCGGGGGCAGGGTGGGGATCGAGGTGTCCGGTTTGAGGTCGCCGGTCAAGCGCACCTTGGGGTTTTTCGAACGGTGTGTCCCGAAGCCCGCGATCTGTTCGGCGGTGGCGGGGGAGTCGTTGGCGCCGCCGGTCCCGGCCGGCTCCTTTTCCGCGTACGGAAGTGGATTCCGAGCCGACACCTGCGAGCGCGCAGCGGTCTTCGCCGCCCGGTCGCGGGTGACGGCCGCCCAGTCGACGGTCCCGAAGTGCGAGGGGAACATCAGCAGCGGGTCGGGTTGGATGGGTACGGGCGCGGCCGTGGCCTCGCCGCCCAGCAGGGCCGAAGTGAGCAGAGTGACCGCGAGAATTCCGAGCACGCGTTTCGCCATCGAGTTCCCCCTTGCTCGTTGGACGACCAGGAAACCACAGGGAAGAGCGGCTGTAAGCCACCTTTCGGGGCCTTGCCCACATCCGGGTGGTTCATGGGGAGGTGCGCACTTAGGGTGCGGAACATGACTGACGGGTTCGAATTCACTCGCGACGGCGAGGTCGCGCGCCTGATGTTCAGCAGGCCGGAGAAGATGAACGCGATCACCTACGGGATGTGGTCGGCCATCCCGGACGTGGTGGCGCGGGTGGAGGCGGACCCGGCGATCAAGGTGCTCGTGCTGACCGGCGCGGGCGCGCACTTCTCGGCGGGCGCGGACATCAGCGAGTTCCGGGACCTGCGGTCCACCGCCGACGCCGCCGAAACCTATGACAAAGCCGTCGACGGGGCCGTGGCGGCGCTGGCGGCGTCGCGGAAGCCGACCGTGGCGATGATCCAAGGGAACTGCATCGGCGGCGGGTGCCAGATCGCGGTCGCTTGCGACTTCCGGTTCGCCGCCGAAGGCTCGCGATTCGGCATCACGCCATCGAAGCTCGGCATCGTCTACCACTTCGACTCGACGCGGCAGCTGATCTCATTGGTCGGCCCGGCGCACGCGAAGTACTTCCTGCTCTCGGGCGAACTCGTCGACGCGCGCCGGGCCCGGGAGATCGGGCTGCTCAACGACGTCTTTCCCGCCGAGGAACTGGAGTCGTCGACGATGAAGTTCGTCGAGACGCTGGCTTCGCGTTCACAGGCATCGGTGCGCGGGATGAACCGGATCATCGAGAAGATCGTGGCGGGGCAAGAGGAATCCGACGCGGAGGTGGACGAGATCCGGTTGGGCGCCTTGCACGGCGAGGACTACGCCGAGGGCGTGGCCGCGTTCCTCGCACGGCGGCCGCCGAAGTTCACCTACCGCTGACGTCACCTGCGGTCTCGCCCGCGTGAAGTACATGATGGCCCCCTTCCTTGCGCTAGGCGCAAGGAAGGGGGCCATCATGTACTGGGGAAGGCGGCTACCGGGCTCACCCGCCGCAGGCTCCGGCTTGACGTCAGGCGTTGACCGTGACGCCGGTGAACTTGACCTCGGTGTTGGGCGGGCCGGTGCCGTCGCCGTTGCCGCCTTGCGCGTTGGCACCCGCCTTGGCGACCTTGTCGAGCACTTTCAGGCCTTCGTCGGAGATGCTGCCGAAGACCGAGTACTCGGCGGGCAGTTCGGCTTCGCCGTAGACCATGAAGAACTGGCTGCCGCCGGAGTTCGGCTGCTGCGTCTTCGCCATCGCGAGGATGCCGCGGCCGTACTTGATCTCGGGGAACGCCTCGTCCGGCATCGTGTAGCCCGGACCGCCCATGCCGGTGGCTTCGGGGTCACCGCACTGCAGCATCTGCAGGCCGGTGGTGCCGAGCCGGTGGCACTTGGTGTCGTTGAAGTAGCCCTGCTGCGAGAGGCTGATGAAGCTCTGCACGGCACACGGCGCGAGCGCCCGGTCCAGCGTCAGCGGGATGTCGCCCGCGGTGCTCTTCAGCACGAGGTTGACGGTGCCGTTCGACGAGACGTCCTTGCCTTCGGGCTTGTTCACCTTCTTCGACGCCTGCTTCGAGGCGTCGTCCTTGAAGTCACACGTCACCGGGTTCGCCAGCGGCGTCGCCCGCTTGGGCATCGGCGCGCGTTCCGTGGGGATGGTGACCTCGGGGGTCGGAGGAGCCGAGCTCGGGGAGGCGTCGGAGGCGGCATCGTCACCACTGTTACTGCTGACGATCCACCACACCGCGCCTGCCACGATCGCGACGACGCCGACGACCGCCACCGAGCCGACGATCTTGCGCCGCTTGGCCTTTTCGGCCCGTCGCACGATCTGTCGCTCGAGCTTGCGCTTCGCGGCTTCGCGGCGCTGCTGGTTGGTCGGCACCCGCCCTCCCGGTTTCCACTCGATGTCACACGTCTGAGGTGGGGGAAGTCTATGGGCACAGCCTGTGAGGCCCCCGTACAGGGGCCGCTAGGCTTACTTGATCGTGATCAGGGCCATCCTGTCACCTGTTCGGTGGAAGATTTGAGGAGGCGTTTCGTGCTGGTTGTCGGATTTCCGGCCGGCCCCCTCGAAGCCAACTGCTATCTGCTCGCCCCGGAGGGCGGCGGGGAGTGCGTCCTCGTCGATCCCGGCGAGGACATCGGCGAGCCGCTCGAGGCCGCGCTGTCCGGACACGGGCTCACGCCGGTCGCGATGCTCGCCACCCACGGCCACCCGGATCACGTCGCTTCGGCGGCCGAGGTCGGCGCGCGCCACGGAATACCGCTGTATCTGCACGAGGCGGACAGGCCGCTCCTGGCCGCGGACGCCGGGGAATGGAAGGACGGGATCGTGCCACTCGTCGAGGGCCCGCTCAGGCTGGCCGGGCTGGAGATCACGGTGTCCCGTACACCGGGCCACACCGCCGGTTCGGTGATCTTCGGGCTGTCCTCCGCCGAGGGCGGCCGGATCGTGCTCACCGGCGACAGCCTGTTCGCCGGTTCGATCGGCCGCTCCTCCGGCGATGGTGACGAACTCGTGCGGTCCCTCGGTGCCAAAGTGATGACGCTGCCCGACGACACCGTCGTCCTGCCCGGCCACGGCCCGGCGACCACGATCGGGCAGGAGCGCGCGGGCAACCCGTTCCTGGCCGGGACGGGATCGTGAGCGAGATGGCCGAGCAGGCAGGCGGACCGGAGACGCCCGAGCGTCTCCCGCTGTTCCACGACGACCCCAAGCTCCGCCGCCGGCGCGGCTGTTCCGGCATCGTCGGTGTCGTGATCTTCGCGGCCGCGTTCGGCGGGATCACCGGGCTGATCGGCGGTGAGGTCGCCGGTCTCATCGTCGCCGGGGTGATCGCGCTGCCGCTGCTCTACGTCATGTTCTACAACCTGCGCCGCCGTGTCTGGCTCGAAGGCGACACGCTCATTGTGCGGACCTGGGGCCTGCGGCGGATCGCGCTCACCGAGGCCGAGCGCATCGATCTGGTCATCAGCGACGTACGCGGCACCCGGACGGTCAGCCTGTTGGTGAACGCGGGCGTACGCCGCAAGGTGGCGAAGGTCGACCTGGCCGTCTACTCCGGTGCGGGCGGCCGGGAACTCGGCGTCCTGCAACTGCGCAGGCTGGCGAACGCGCTGTTGAACAACACCGACGCGAACGGCCTGGTGTTCTCGGAACTGCTGGTGGCCCAGCTGAAGTCGGAGGCGCGTGGGGACGCGGCGGCGGAGCGGCCGCTCTACCGGCTGGCTTCGGCGGCGCCCGCGGGAAAGTACATCCAGCGATTCGCGATGGAAGCCGTCAGCAGGTTCGTGGCGACCTTGGAGTGAAGCGGCGGAGATGGTCCGGTCTCGTGATATGCCGCCGTCGCGACTGGCAGTGCCATTGGGCGCTGCTCGTCTCACATCTTGATCAACGGAAGATCCAAGCTCGTGCCCATCACCGTTATCGCCAGGCTCAGGCGCGGGTCTTGCTTTGGGGCGCTTGTGGCCACCGGGACTCTTGAGGCTCCCGCGAGGCGATCAACGCGGCCAGCACGGTGGTGACCGGTACGGCCGCGACGATGCCGACACTCCCGGCGAGTGTCCGTACGATCTCCTGGGCGATGTCCTCCGCCCCGAGGATCGAGCCGAGTCCCACGCCCGAAAGCGACGTGTACAGCAGTACCGGCAACGCCGCGCCCGCGTACGCCATCACGAGCGTGTTGACCGCCGAACCGACGTGGTCCCGTCCGATCCGCAGGCCCGCGCCGTAGAGCTCGCGCCAGCCGAGCGACGGGTTCGCCCGCCGCAGCTCCCACACCGCGCTTGTCTGCGTCACCGTGACGTCGTCCAGGACACCGAGCGCGCCGATCACGACGCCGGCCAGCAGCAGGCCTCGCGCGTCGATCCCGTGCCCGAGCGAGCCGATCAGCTGCGAGGTGCTGTCGTCCAGTCCGGTCAGCGACGCCGCGGCGGAGAAGATCGCCGACAGGACGCCGATCAGGATCAGGCTCACCAAGGTGCCCAGCACCGCCACCGACGTTCTCGCGGACAACCCGTGTGTCAGGTACAGCGCGACGAACATGATCGCCCCCGCACCCGCGATCGCCACCAGCAGCGGGCTTTCCCCGGCGAGGATCGAGGGCAGGACGAACAGGGCCAGCACCAGGAAGCTCAGCCCCAGCGCGAGCAGCGCGGCGAGCCCCTGCCAGCGGCCGAGCACGATGACCGCGAGCGCGAACAGTCCGGCGAGCAGCAGCAACGGCGTCCCGCGCTGGAAATCGACGATCTGGAACGACGCCGGGTTCGCGGCGTCGCCGCCGTTGTAGGACAGCACCACCTTGTCGCCCGCGGCGAACCGGGGCGTACTCGGCTCGATCGGGAGGGTCAGCTTCAGCGGCTTCCCGGTGCCGGGACCGTCGGTCATCGTCAATTCGCTGGTGAGACACGGTTTCGCGTCCGGCGACGGTTCGCCGACCTGGACCTGGCCTTCGGCGAGACACGGACCGGTGATCGTCGCGGTGATCGTGGCGTTCACCGGCGTTCCCTGTGGGAAGGCGCTTTTCGCCGGATCCTTGCCCCATGGGTAGAGCAGGACCATCCCGGCCACGGTCGCGACGGCGAGCGGGATCAGCAGCCACATCAGCAGCAGCCGGACCCGGCGTGACGCGGGTGCCGCCGGTCCGTGGCCATGCGCGTGCCCGTGACCGACCGGCGCGGATTTCGGTTCGGGTTTCGGTCCGGCGGCGCGACGTCTGCCCGGTACGGCCGGCCGCGGCCGCTCGGCGGCGGCCGGGGGACGCGGGCGCCGGACGCCTTCGGGTGGGGGCCGGCGCGGCGAACGGGACGTTCCGGGCGGACGACCGGACGGAGGGTCCGTAACCCGGCGAATCGGGCCGGTGTCGTCGTCGGAGAGGTCGCGGCGGTTCACCCGCACATCCTGCACAGCCCGTATCGGCCGCCGCGCGTCGGGCCTAGCCGAACGCCTGTCGCAGATGGACCCGCCGATACGCGGACGGGGGAGTGTCGAAATGGTCGAGGAAGGCTTGGCGAAGTGTCTCGGTGGAGCCGAAACCGCACCGCCTCGCGATCGACGTGAGCGGGAGTTCGGTGCCGCACAACAGTTTCGCCGCGTTCTCGGTCCTCGCCGCGCGGACGTACCGGCTGGGCGTGGTACTCAGATGCGCGTCGAACAGCCTGGTCAGCTGACGGGTGCTGATGCCGGCCCGTTCGGCGAGCACGGTGGTGCTCAGGTCGCCTGCGAGGTGTTCGGCGACGTACGCGGTGATGTCGCGGACCAGCCGGTTCTCCGGCGGCGGACCGGACAGGAACATGCTCACCTGTGCCTGATTGCCCGGCCGCTGCAGGTAGGTGACCAGCATGCGGGCGGTCTCCCTGGCGAGGCTGGGCCCGTGGTCCTCCTCGACGAACGCGAGGGTGAGATCGATCCCGCTGGTGACGCCCGCCGCCGTGTAGACGTTGCCGTCGCGCACGAACAACGGAACGGGGTCCACGTTCACCTGCGGATAATTCGTCGCGAGCCGGTTCGCGAACCGCCAATGTGTGGTAGCACGCCGCCCGTTGAGCAACCCGCACGCGGCCAGCACCGTGGCGCCGGTGCACACCGACGCGACGCGACGGCTGTGCTGCGCGAGCCTGCGGATGTGGGAGACGATCCGCGGGTCGGCGGCGGCGGTCTCGTGCCCGGTACCGCCCGCGACGATCAGCGTGTCGAGTGCGCCGGTCACCTGGTCGAGCCGGTGCTGTGCCTGCAGGGTCAGGCCGGATTCGCAGCGGATGCCGCGTCCGTCCACGCTGGCGAGCATGATCTCGTACCCCGGCCGTCCGCCGAGTTTCGTGGCGGCGTCCAGGACGTCCGACGGACCGGCGATGTCGAGCAGCTCGGCGTGGGTAAAACCGACGATCAACACTCGTCTGGGTGAACCCGGCATGATCGAACGCTAGCAGCCTCACCCGGCCGTAGGACGTAGTTCGCAGGAATCCGGACATCGAGGTCACCTCGGTTCCTCGGCTGCGACACCGTTGCGCCCATGACAGAGGACAAGAAGACCATCGCGTTCGTGGTGTACCCGGGGATGACCCCGCTCGACATGGTCGGACCGCTGACCGTGCTGGACGGCATGGCGAGCGCGGGGCAGGAGTACCGGACGGTCGTGGTCGGCGACACGAAGGCCCCGGTCGTCACCGACAATCCGCTGAAGCTCGTGGCGACCCACACCTACGACGAGGTCCCGTCGCCGTACGCGCTCCTTGTACCCGGCGGCGCCGCACCGACGCTGAAGGCACTCGCCGACGAGAAGCTGGTCGACTACGTGCGAAGTGCCGCCGCGAACGCGGAACTGGTGACCTCGGTGTGCACGGGCTCGCTGGTGCTGGGGCAGGCGGGGCTGCTGGAGGGTCGCCGGGCCACGACGCACTGGATGTTCCGGGACCTGTTGCGCGCGTTCGGCGCCGAGCCGGTCGCCGAACGCTGGGCCGAGGACGGGAACGTGATCACCGCCGCCGGGGTGTCGGCGGGGATCGACCTCGCGCTGCATCTGGTCGAGCGGCTCGTCGGCGCCGAGATCGCGCGGACGATCCAGTTCGTCATCGAATACGACCCGGAGCCGCCGCTCGGCCCCCTCGACTGGTCGAAGCGGCCGTACGGGCATCTCAAGCCGTTGCTGGAGCACACCTTGAACGAGGCGCTCGCGGACGAACCCGCCTTGCGGGACAGGCTGCTCGCCCACACCGGAAAGTAGGGGGGCGGCCATCCGGGTGAGAAGCGGCGAATCAGCGACCGTGCCGGGTTAGATTCTGCCCACCCGTCCAGGTGATAGGTGCTTCGTGGAGTTCAAGGTGCTCGGCCCGCTCAGGGCCTCGGTCCCGCTGCCGTCGGCGGCTCAGCCCCGGCTGGTGCTCGGGGTGCTCCTGGCCAGGCCGAACGAGTTCGTCCACCGGGACACCCTCGTGGACGAACTCTGGCCGCAGGGGCCGCCGTCGAGTGCCGCCGCCGTCGTGCAGATGGCGGTTTCCAAGCTGCGCAAGGCCTTGTCACCCGGATTGGCGGTGGACGACGCCCGGCAGCGGCTGCCGTCGGGCCGGGGCGGCTACCTGCTGACCGTGTCGGAAGGGGAGCTCGACGTCGCCGGTTTCACCGGTCTGACCGCGGCGGCCGCGACGGCGACCGGCGACGAGCGCAGGGCGCTGCTCGAACGGGCACTGGGGCTGTGGCGCGGCCGGGCGTTCGCCGACGTCCCGGCCGGGCCGCTGCTGGAGGCGCACAAACTGTGGCTGGAGGACCGGCGAAGCTCGGTACTCGGCAAGCTCGTCGAGCTGGACCTGGCGGCCGGTGACCACAAAGCGGTGGCCGATCGGCTCGGGCCGGAACTGGCCGAGCGGCCGGGTGACGAGTGCCTCGCCGGATGGCTGGCCGAAGCACTGCACGGACTCGGTCGCCGGGACGCCGCGCTCGCCGTCCTCGACCGGTGCCGTCACCTGCTCTGGGAGCACGCCGGCGTGTCGCCGGGAGAAGACCTGCTGGAGGTTCACCGCCGGATCGCCGGAACCGGCTGGTCGGCAGGTGGGCCGCCCTGCCGCCTGCCGCCGTCGACCCCGGATTTCACCGGCCGGGCGGGTGAACTGGCGGAGCTGGGACGCGCGCTGCGCGGACCGGCACCGGTGGTGCTGCACGGCGCGGCGGGAGTGGGGAAGAGCGCGTTGGCCGTCCACGCCGCGTGGCGGGTGCGCAAACGGTTCCCGGACGGTCAGCTCGTCGCCGACCTGCGCGAAACCGGCGACGTGCTCAAGGGATTCCTCCGCGCCCTCGGCTTCGCGGAGACGGAACTCCCGCGGGATCGGGTGGGGCTTGTCTCTCTCTGGCAGAGCCAAACGGCGGACCGGCGGTTGCTGGTGCTCCTCGAGAACGCGCGGTCCGAGGCCGAGGTCCGGCCGTTGCTGCCGAGCGGTCCCGGCTGCGCCACGATCGTCACGACACGGCGACGGCTGGCCGGGCTGGTCGGCGCCCGGCCGATCCGAGTCGGTGAACTGTCCTACGCGGAATCGCGGGTGCTGCTCGGCGCGATCATCGGCGAGGACCGGCCGTCCGCCGAACCCGACGCCGTCCGGCGGCTGCTGGCCTGCTGCGACGGGCTCGCGCTGGCGGTACGCGCGGCGGGAATGAAGCTGCTGCAGCGACCGAGGCTGAGTATCGCCGAGTTCGCGACCCGGCTGGAAAACGAGCGCCTGCGCCTCGACGAACTCGCGGCCGGTGACCTCGCCGTCCGTCCGGTGCTCACCGAAGCCCTCGCGGAACTGTCACCACGGCAGCGGAATTCCTTGCGGTTGCTCGGTTTTCCCGGTGCCGTCGAGATCGCCGACTGGTTCGCGACCGCCCTGCTGGGCTGTTCGTCCCGCGAGGCGGCCGAGCGGCTCGACGAACTGGTGGACGATCATCTGCTCCACGCCGCACCCGATCAGGCGGGCTTCCTCCGGTTCCGGCTGCCGGGCCTGACCCGTCTCGCGCTCCGGGAACCGCCGGACCCCGACGCCCTCAAACGCGCGTTGACGGTCACCGCGGCCTTGGCCGAACACGCGGCCTCCGCGCTCGGTGCCGAGTACTCGCCCGTCCGCGGGGTGGACGCGCCCGCGGCGGCGTTGGACCGCGTCGCGGCCGACCCGATCGGCTGGCGCGACGCGGAAATCACGAACCTCGCCCTCGCCGCCCGGACCGCGAGCGGCCACGGCTGGACCGACCTGACCGCGCGGCTGGCCGACGCTCACAGCGATCTCGTCGACCCCCGGCGTGGCGGTTCACTGGCGTTACTCGGCTTCGACATCGTGCGCGAACGCCTCGATCTCCCCGCGGAGGCGGGAAAACTGCTGAAGCTCGGCCATTCCCACTCGAACGCGGGTGACCTGGCACGGGCGCGGACGTGTTTCGCGTTGGCCGAGGCCAGATTCCGGGCCGCGGCCGATCGGCGGGGCACCGGGGCCGCACTCGTCGCGCTCGCCGACGTCGACGCGGACTCCGGCCGTCCCCGGTCGGCGGTCGACGCGTTGCGCGAGGCATTGGACCTGTACCGGGACTGCGGTGACCTGGCCGGGCAGGCGATGGCGTCGGCCCAGTTCGGCTCGCTCTGGGACGACCTCGGTGACTTCGGGCGGGCGAAGGAGTGTTTCGAGGCGAGCCTGCTGCTTTCGCTTCACTGCGACGACGGACGGCAGCACGACCGGTCCGCCAAACGCTACGCCGACGTCCTGCGCCGGAACGGTCGCCTCGACGAAGCCGGTGATCTGCTGACGAGCGCGCTGACCGGTACCCGGAGCGCGCGTGAACGCCATTGGGAGGCGCATGTTCTGCGCAGCCTCGGCGATCTCCACGCGAAGGCGGGGGACGCGGGGGAGAGCGAACGGTGTCTTTCCCGGTCGTTGGAGCTGTTCGAACACGTCGGCCACCGGCACGCGGCCGCCTACACGCATCGGAGTTTCGGCGAATCCCTGCGTCTGGCCGGTGAAGCGGACCGGGCCGAGGAGCAGCTGGGCCTCGCGATGAACACGTTCCGCGCGCTCGGTGACCGCCGGGGTGGCGGATACGCCTTGCTCAGCCTCGGCCGTCTGCGAGCGGACGAAGGTGTCGCGACCGAAGCCGCCGAAGGGCTCCGCACGGCGGCCGGGTTGTTCCGGCAACTGGGATTTCCGGTGTGGGAACTACGCGCGCTCCGGGATCTTTCCGCCGTCGACCGGGACGGGCGGCAGCGGGACCGGGCTCGTGAAGCCTTGACGAAGATCCGCTTCGGGGCGATTCCGGGATAGCGGGGAGAGGGAGTATCGGCCTCCGCGTTTGGCGAAGTTATGGCGCCGATGTGTTGACTCGACTCCGGGTGAGCGGACTTCGCGCCGTCCCGGATTCGCGGGACTGGGGGTGACGGCGCGTGCTCGTGGCCGGGTGACGCCTTCAGAGGGCAGGAGGCGTCACCCGGTTCGACGGCTAACCCTCGACGTGCAGGATCACGTCCGCGTCATCGAGGAGCGCTTGGCCGAGCGGGAAGTAGCCCTGCTGCGGAGTGGGATCGGTCCGGACACGGGCGGGCGGGACCTCGGCGGCCGGAAGCAGCCCCCAATCGGTGATGATGTGCTTTCGCAGAAACCCTTCGTAAGTGTCGGCCTCGGGAGCTTGAAGCCCCATGGCCTCGCTTCGGCCGAGGGTGCTCGCGACGAAGGTGTACCGATCGCCGAGCAGCGGCGAAACCAGCCCGCCGGCGGCGTCGGTTCCGGTGCGCCGGAGGTGGAGGTTGTGCGAGAACACCATCGTCGCGCCACGACCGGCCTCGGCGGCGCGGATGTCCAGCAGGTTCCGGGCCATGATCGCGTCCCTGACCGCGGACAGGCGCTGATACCGCTCGCCTTGGTCGAGAGGTTCGGCGCACTGCCGGTGATAGCGCAGCAGATCGATGCCCGCCATGAGGTGGAGCTCGGCGCGGGACCATCCCACGTCCGGCTTGCGGGCGCGCAGCGCGGTCAGGAGATCCGACGCGATCGCGCGCAGCCGGTAGGCATCCGCCGTCGCACCCGGTGACTCGGCGGGGTCCATCACCGCTTCCGTACGGCTCCAGCGTTCGTCGTCACCCGCCACTTTCGCGATGTCCTGGGACGAGCCGAGGTAGCGGTCGGCGTATTCGAGGTACTGCCGAGGGCTGGGGGCGGAGAAGGTCTCGGTCGGCGCGTCGAAACCGTGGAACGACAGACGTTCCCCGGGCGGGCGGTTCTCGTTGTACTCGCGCAGCCAAGCGATCAGCCGCCGGTTCGCTTCCAGAGCGCCGAAGTCGTGACTGAAGCCTTCGCTCATCGCGAGGTCGAGGGTGCCGGTGCCGTCTTGGACGAAGTCGTTCGCGACGAGCGCGGCCACGCGGTCGGTTTCGAGGGCGATGGAGCGGAAACCCCGGTCGACGAGCTGGGCGAACAGGTCGTTGCGAACCTCCGCGAAGACCGGGGTCGCGTGCGTCGGCTCGCCCAGGCCGAGCAGGTCGCACGAGGGCGTCACGAAGTCTCGAATGTCTTGGCTCATGAGGTTCAAGCGTATCGTTGATACTTCGGTTGAAACTTTGATGCAGTTTTCTCGGTGTGTGGCTACGAAAGCATCAAACGGTTGTGAGCTCTCCTCAAGCGAACTTGAGATGAGCGAGGGCGCACCCGCTCGCAGGTGTCCACAGGGGACAGCGCCTGGGGGGGCATTGAGGGGTACGCCAAATGTGGCGTGCGGGGGTATCGCGCTAGCCGGGTCCGTGAAGGCCTCCTTGCCTACCCTGAAGGTAGGGAAGGAGACCTTCACTACCGGCCGATGTGGGACGGGCGTGGCGTCGGGCTGGGGTTGGAGTCTGTGGAGGCTGCCGCCGGGCCGCCCATATCGCGAAAGCCACGTTCGCGACACACCCGATTTGCCCTACGGGTCAAGAGAACGAACCCTCTCCTGGCTCCCTACGCGTGGTTCCGGTCTTGTACGCGGGAGGTACGTGATGGCCCCCTTCCTTGCGCTAGGCGCAGTGAAGGGGCCTTCATGTACTGGGGAAGGTGCTGCTGGGTTTTGTGAGGGCCTTCGCGGCGCCTCCGGCACTGGCCGCGTGTACCACCGAGCGAGCCGACCTCGCGCGACGATCCACGTGCCAACCCGAATCGCCCCGCCCCTGCCGTCACCGCAACAATTTCCCTTTTCCGCGTCTCGACCCCATTCCTTTCATGCGCTATAAACGTTAAGAACCCTTCGCGCGCGAAGGTGCTTCGCCCGCGAAGCAGCGCTTCGCGGGAATGCGCGAGCGCAAGTTATCAGCAGTTGAGGTGAATTACCGCGTGGCAGTCACTGCGCGGCCGGAGTTCGGCTCTACTTTGGCCCGCATGGTTGAGAAGGATTCGACGGCGCGGACCCGGGAACTGGGCCACCGCATGAAGGCGTTCCGGCAGCGCAGGCACTTCAGCGGAGCCGACGTCAGCCGCCGTAACGGCTGGTTGCAGAGCAAGGTCACGAGGTGGGAGCAGGGACTGCGTGAGTTGTCCGTGGTCGACGCGGCGCTGTATCTCGCGACCTGCGGCGAGGCGGAACCCGAACGCGATCTGCTCCTGGAACTCACGCAGGCGGGCAACGACCTCTACTGGGTGCGGCCGTACTTCGACGAGCTCGTCGATCCGATGAAATCCCTGATGATCCAGGAAAATCTCGCACACACCATCGTGCGCTACGAGTCACTGATGCTACCCGGGACGCTGCAGACCGAACCGTACGCCCGCACCACCTACGAGCTGATCGGCAACCGCGGCCAGGCGCAACTGGACCAGATCGTGCACGCCCGGATGGAACGGCAGAAGCTGCTCCAGCGGGATCGCCCGCCGCGGTGCCGGTTCTACGTCCACGAGCGCGCGCTGCGTTCGGTCATCGGTGGCCCGCGGATCATGCACGAGCAACTGTTGCATCTCGTCCTGTCGGCGAATCTGCCTTATTGTTCCATTCGCATCGTGCCCGAAACGAACGAAGTGAGCAGAACTATCGAGAATTCGTTCACCATCATGGAATTCACCGAGCATCCCGCGGTGGTGTACACGGATTCCTATGCGGCCGGAGTGTTCATCGACGATCGGGTGGCGGTCGAAGCGTACTATTCTCTTGTTGCGCGGCTGGAAAGCGATAGCCTGACCGAGGAGAAGTCACGTCAAATGCTCGCCGAGTGGGCGGACCGGTACGACCGGATGGAGGAATGACCCGATGGGGGTTTCCCGGCACCACTTCGGGGGGTAATCCTTCCAGGTAGCCGAGGAGAAGGAGTTCGTGGTGGCGAAGACGCAGGGTGGTGCCCCGGTAACCGAGGCGGAGATCGAGCGAAAGTACGACTTGGCGGCCGATCGGCCCATCCCGCCACTGGTCCCGGCCGGTCCCGTCACGAACCAGGCCGAACCGAGGGTGGACGTCCTCGATGCCACGTACTTCGACACCGCCGACTTCCGGCTGGCGCAGGCCGGTATCACGCTGCGGCGCAGGCTGGGCGGAAGCGACGAGGGCTGGCACCTCAAACTCCCGGTCGGCGAGGACAAGCGCGAGGAACTGCGTGTCCCGCTGTTGGGCAAGCCGGACAAGGTGCCCGGTGCGCTGGCGAAACTGGTCCGCGGGCGCACCCTCGGCGCCAAACTGGTCCAGGTCGCGCATCTGCGCACCGAGCGCACGTCGTACGCCTTGCTCGACGGGGACGGGCACGAGCTCGCGACCCTGACCGACGACGTCGTCACCGGCGAGGCGGGTGGCGAGAAGGCGCACCTCGACCGCTGGCGGGAGATCGAGATCGAGCTTTCGCCCGGCGCCGATCCCGCGGTACTCGACAGTCTGGATCGGGCTGTCGTGAAAGCGGGTGCGGAGCGGTCGAGGTGGCCGTCGAAGCTCCGGCGACTGACCGACGAGCTTGTCCCGTCGGCTGGGGGAGCGTCCGGTTCGGTGCTGGCGGACTATTTCACCGAACAACTGGACATGTTGCGCCGCAACGACATCGGGGTGCGCCGGGATGCCGAGGACGCGGTGCATCAGATGCGGGTCGCGAGCAGGCAGCTGCGCGGCGCGCTGCGGACGTTCCGGCGTTCCCTCGACGCCGACGTCGCGAATGGACTCGCCGCCGAACTCCGCTGGCTGGGTGGAGAGCTCGGACCGGCGCGGGACAACGAGGTGATGGCGGAACGCCTGCACGACGAGGTCAAGGCGCTGCCGCCGGAACTGGTCCTCGGCAACGTCGAGCAGTTGATGACGCGGCACTTCGAACGCGAGGCGCAGGAGGCGCGGGCGCGGGCCGTCCGGGCGCTCGACAGCAAGCGGTATCTGGATCTGTTGCGAGCACTGGAGAAGCTCGCCGCGAGGCCGCGGAAAATCAAGGATGGCAAGAAAGAACTCCGTAAGGCCGTGGCGCGTGCGGACCGGAAACTGCGTGAGGCCGTCGCGGCGGTCGCCGACCTGGCGCCCGGTGCGGAGAAGGACGCCGCGTTGCACGAGGTGCGCAAGAAGGCCAAGCGTGCCCGGTACGCCGCGGACACGGTGCGGCCGGTGAGTGGCAAGAAACTTCGAAAGTGGCGGAAGAACGTCAAGGCGGTGCAAACCACGCTGGGAACCCATCATGACGTGGTGGTCACCCGAGATGTCCTGCGACTCCTCGGACTTCGCGCCTACGCCGAAAGCGAAAACGCTTTCACGTACGGTCTTCTGCATGGCCGTTCGCTGGCCACGGCCGAAGCCGCGCACCGGCGTTTCGTAGCGCAATGGCAAAAGGTAAGTAAAGGTTCTCGCCCGAAATGGCTCAAATGAGTTAGCCCGGGTTGACCTCGCGCCGCCGCCGAGTACCGTCGATGGCACTTGGTGGTCTGGAGAGAGGCGCCCCCAATGTTGCCTGGCAAGCGTGTTCCCGGCGACCCGCCTCCCTTGGCCGTGACCAGCAGCCGCCGCCCGGACGGCGTCCTCGTCCTCACTGCGGTGGGGGAGATCGACGCGGCCACGGTCGGCCGGTTCCGCACCGAACTCAGCGGCGCGTGCGTCTCGGCGAAGCGGGTAGTCCTCGACCTGTCCGGAGTCGGTTTCCTCAGCTGCGCCGGATTGCACGCCCTCGAAGAGGCCAATGCCGTGGCACCACGGTTCTCGGTGATCGTGAAGACCACGCTGGTGTCGCGCATCCTGGACATCAGCGGGGTCGGCGCCGACCTCGACGTCCGCCGAGACGTCGAAGAGGTGCTGAACTAGCCTCGTCCGTCCTTTCGACGCAGTGGACGGTGAGCTCTCCCCCGACCGGGGTACTCTTTCGCCGTTCGTGATCCCGACATCCGATGAGCCGGTCCGCTTGTCCGGCGGCGTGCTCAGCCGTCGAGTTCGACCTCGTCGGCGGAGACGTCCGGCAGCAGGCCACGCCAGCGTGGATGGCGCAGGCAGCCCGCGTCCGTCCAGCCGCCGAAGACGACTTCGCCGACGATGGTCGGCCGCGACCAGCGCGCGTCCCGCGCTTGTTTGTCCGGCACAGAGCGGAACGGGGATGTCTTGCGCTCCAGGCGGAACAGCCGGCGGGAAAGCTCTTCCAGTTCGTCGCCCGCGAAGCCGACGCCGACGTTTCCGATGTACCGCAAGCCGTCTTCGTGCGGAACGCCGAGCAGTAGCGAACTGAAGGTGCGCGCGCGGCTGCCGCCACCGGGCCGCCACCCGCCCAGCACCACTTGCTGGACCCTTGTTCCGGTGATGGAAAGCCAGTCCCCGGTACGCCTTCCCGGGTGATACGCGGAGTCGGCGCGTTTCGCGATGATCCCGGCGAGTCCGTGCTCGCGAGCCGCCCGCGCGACTGCTCCGCCGTCACCCAGGTAATGCCGGGGGACCTGCCAGTGCGGTCCGGCGAGGCCGAGTCCGTCGAGGAGATCCCGTCGCTCGACGTAGGGCGATTCGAGGCAGGCCTGGCCGTCCAGATGCAGGAGATCGGTCACCAGGTAGAACGCCGGATACCGGGCGGTGAGCCGTTTCGCGGAACTCTTCGTGGCACGCGCCCGGTGCCCGAGCCCCTCCGCGCTGGGCTTCCCGCCGTCGAAGACGACGATTTCCCCGTCGAGAAAGGCTTCCGTGGCCCCCAGTTGCTCGCCGAGCCCGCGGAATTCGGGGTACAGCCCGGTCACGTCGTCGCCCGAATCGTCGTAGGCGGTGATCCGGCCACCGGACACCCGGAGCAAGGTGCGTCGCCCGGACCAGTCGAATTCATAGGCCCATTCCGCGTCTTCGCCGGTCGAGGGGAGACGGCCGGGTTTGGTCAGCATCGGGGCGAGGAAAGGCGGAAGTTCCGTGCGGCCGGGATCGGCCGGGTCGAGCCGTTTGAGCAGCCAGCCGCGCTCGTTCCCGTCCTTCTTCACATTGAGGAACAGGTATTTCCCGCGCGCCCTCGTCCCGTGGAAGACGACCTCGACCTTGTGGTCGTTGAAGTGCAGTGTTTCGTACCGGCCGGTGTCCCAGACGGTCATGCGGCCGCCGCCGTATTCGCCGGCGGGGATCTCGCCCTCGAAGGTGAGATATTCCATCGGGTGGTCCTCGGTGTGCACCGCCAGTCGTTCGAGATCCGGCGACATCGGCAGGCCTTTCGGCACCGCCCAGGAGACCAGCACGCCGTCCCGTTCCAGACGGACATCCCAGTGCAGGCTGCTCGCGTGGTGCTCCTGGATGACGAAAAGATCGTCGGACCCGGTTGCCCCGTCGCGATCCGGAATGGGTTCGGGGGTCCGTCCCGGTTTGCGCTTACGGCGGTATTCGCCGAGTTTCTCCGCCATGGTCGGCCAGCGCACCCCTCTCCGGATCGGTCACGCCAGCCTAGCGCCGTTCACCGCACCTACGCGTGGTGAAGGCCCCTTTTCCCACTGTGAGAGTAGGGAAAGGGGCCTTCACGAAGGGTTGATCAGTCGGTTTCGGCCAACGCCTCGGCGAACTGGGCGGCGTAGAGCCGCGAGTACGCACCGCCGGTGAGCAGCAGCGTTTCGTGGTCGCCTTGTTCGACGATCGAGCCGTTCTCCATCACCAGGATGACGTCCGCGTCGCGGATGGTGGAGAGCCGGTGCGCGATGACGAAACTCGTCCGCCCCTGGCGCAGCGAATTCATCGCCCGCTGGATCAGTACCTCGGTCCGGGTGTCGACCGAACTGGTCGCTTCGTCGAGGATGAGGATCGCGGGCTTCGCCAGGAAGGCCCGCGCGACGGTGATCAGCTGTTTCTCCCCGGTGCTGACCGTGCCGCCCTCGTCGTCGATGACCGTGTCGTAGCCGTCGGGCAGGGTGCGGACGAACCGGTCGACGTGGGTCGCCTTGGCCGCCGCGACGATCTCCTCGTGCGTGGCGCCCGCGGAACCGTAGGCGATGTTCTCCGCGATCGTGCCGCCGAACAGCCACGCGTCCTGCAGCACCATGCCGGTCTTGGACCGCAGGTCCTCGCGGTCCATTTCGGCGATGTCGACGCCGTCGAGGGTGATCCGGCCGCCGTCGAGTTCGTAGAACCGCATGAGCAGGTTGACCAGCGTGGTCTTCCCGGCCCCGGTCGGCCCGACGATGGCGACGGTGTGCCCCGGATCGACGGTGAGCGACAGGTCCTCGATGAGCGGGGTGTCCGGCGCGTACCGGAACGACACGTGCTCGAACTCGACCTGGCCGCGTACCGTCTGCACCCGGGCGGGCTCGGCGGGCTCGGGCTCCTGCTCGTCCGCGTCGAGCAACGCGAAGACCCGCTCCGCGGACGCGATGCCGGACTGCAGCAGGTTCGCCATGCTGGCGATCTGCGTGACCGGCTGGCTGAACTGCCGCGAGTACTGGATGAACGCCTGGACGTCGCCGAGCGACAGTGTCCCGGACGCCACCCGCAGCGCGCCGATCACGGCGACCAGCACGTAGCTCAGGTTGCCGATGAACATCATCGCGGGCTGGATGGTGCCCGAGATGAACTGCGCCTTGAAGCTCGCGCCGTAGAGCGTGTCGTTGTGCTCGCGGAAGACCTCCTGGGCCTCCTCGCGGCGGCCGAACACCTTGACCAGCGAGTGCCCGGTGTACATCTCCTCGATATGGGCGTTGAGCCGCCCGGTGGTGGACCACTGCTTGATGAACTGTGGCTGGGCCTTCTTGCCGATCTTCGCCGCGACCAGCACCGAGGCCGGAACCGAAAGCAGCGCGACCAGCGCCAGCAGCGGCGAGATGACGAACATCATCGTGAGCACGCCGACGACCGTCAACAGAGACGTCACGATCTGCGCGAGGGTCTGCTGCAGCGACTGCGCGAGGTTGTCGATGTCGTTGGTCGCCCGGCTCAGCACCTCACCACGCGGTTGACGGTCGAAGTAGCTCAGCGGGAGTTTGGCGAACTTCTCCTCGATCCGCTCCCGGAGTTCGAACACCGCCCGCTGCACCAGGTTCGTGGTCAGCCGGGTCTGCAGCAGCGCGAAGAACGACGCCACGATGTAGAGCAGCAGCACCCACATCAAGACCTGGCCGACGGCGTCGAAGTCGATCCGCTGACCCGGTACGAAGTCGATCCCCGAGAACATGTCGGCGAGGGTGTTGTCGCCCTTCGCCCGCAGCCCGGCGATGACCTCTTCCTTGCTGACCCCTTGGGGCAGGTTCTGCGCCACGACGCCCGCGAAGATCAGGTCCGTCGCCATGCCGAGGATCTTCGGGCCGATGACGCTCAGCGTCACGCTGGCGACACCGAAGGCCAGGATGCCGTACAGCACGGCGCGCTGCGGCTGCAGCAGGCGCAACAGGCGTTTCAGCGATCCCTTGAAGTCCAAGGCCTTCTCCGCGGGACCGCTCATGAGGGCGGCGGGGCCACGGCTGAAGACGGTGCCGCCTCCGCCCGGCCCGCGGGGTGCGCTCGCTCGCTCACCAACGCCTTTCGCCGGCGTGGCCGACGCGCCTGAACTGCCTGAGGTGTCCGCTGTGGACTCGGGCGCGCTCATCAGGCGGCCTCCTGTTCGGTCAGCTGGGACAGCACGATTTCCCGGTAGGTCTCGTTACCGTCCATGAGTTCGGTGTGCGTTCCGCTGCCGACGACCCGGCCTTCGTCGAGCACGATGATGCGGTCGGCGTTGCGGATCGTGCTGACCCGCTGCGCGACGATCACCACGGTCGCCTCGGCGGTCTCGGCCACCAGCGCCCGCCGCAGCGCGGCGTCGGTCGCGTAGTCGAGTGCGGAGAAGGAATCGTCGAAGAGGTAGATCTCGGGGCGGCGCACCAGCATGCGCGCGATCGCGAGCCGCTGCCGCTGACCACCGGAGACGTTGGTGCCGCCCTGTGCGATGGGGGAGTCGAGGCCCTCGGGCATCCGCTCGACGAACTCCTTGCCCTGTGCCACCTCCAGCGCGTGCCACAGTTCCTCGTCGGTGGCGTCGGCCTTGCCGTAGCGGAGGTTGCTCGCGACCGTCCCGGCGAACAGGTACGGCTTCTGCGGTACCAGCCCGACGGCGTCGGACAGCACGGTCGGATCCAGTTCGCGGACGTCGACGCCGTCGACCCGCACGGAGCCGTCGGTGGCGTCCATCAGCCGCGGGATGAGGTTGAGCAGCGTGGTCTTCCCGCTGCCGGTGCTGCCGATGATCGCGGTCGTCTCGCCGGGACTGGCGAGCAGCGAGATCTCCTGCAGGACCGGCTTTTCCGCGCCCGGGTAACGGAATTCCACATTGGACAGCTCAAGCCGCCCGTGCACTCGCCCGGGGCTGACCGGGTTCAGCGGCAGGACGACACTGGAGTGGGTGTCGAGCACCTCGGTGATGCGCTCGGCACTGACCTCGGCGCGCGGCACCATCATGAACATGAAGGTGGCCATCATGACCGCCATCAGGATCTGCATCAGATAGGACAGGAACGCGGTCAGCGCGCCGATCTGCATGCTGCCGTCGTCGATGCGCAGCCCGCCGAACCACAGCACGGCGACGCTGGAGGCGTTCATCACGAGCATGACGATGGGGAACATCAGTGCCATGAGCCTGCCGACGATCAGTGAGACGTCCAGCAGCGCGGTGTTGGCCGTGGTGAACCGCCGCCGCTCGTGGGTGTCCTTGACGAAGGCTCTGATCACGCGGATGCCCATGATCTGCTCGCGCAGGATCTGGTTGATCTTGTCGATCCGCTCCTGCATCAGCCGGAAGGCCGGGCGCATCTTCGCGATGATCACGCCGACCGAGATGCCCAGGATCGGGACCACGACCACCAGCAGCCAGGACAGCGTGACGTCCTGGTTCAGCGCCATGACGATGCCGCCGAAGCACATGATCGGCGCCGACACCATCAGGGTGAACGCCATCAACGTCAGCATCTGCACCTGCTGGACGTCGTTGGTGGTGCGGGTGATCAGTGACGGTGTGCCGAACTGGCCGACTTCGCGGGCGGAGAAGTCCTGTACGCGGTGGAAGATCGCGGCGCGGACGTCGCGGCCGACCGCCATCGCGGTGCGGGCGCCGAAGTAGACGGCGCCGATCGAGCACGCGATCTGCACCAGCGACACCAGCAGCATCACGCCGCCGACGCCGAGGATGTAGTCGATGTCGCCCTTGACCACGCCGTCGTCGATGATGTCGGCGTTCAGGGTCGGCAGGTAGAGCCCGGCGAGGGTCTGGACGAACTGCAGCAGCACGATCAGCCACAGGTCTCGCCGGTATGGGCGCAGGTGAGTGCGCAACAGCTTGGTCAGCACAACGGTTTCTCCCCCAGTGGTGGGTAGGGTGTTACTTCTTGTTCGGTTTCTTCACCGGTTCGCGTCCGGTGAGCGAGGGGACGCCGGACGAGGCCTCGCGCAGGAGGGTCTCGACCGTGCTCAGGAACGGCTCGGCACCCTCGTTCACCAGCCAGTTGAAGAACGCGGTCTTCACCGCGGACTCCACGATCGCCGCCATGAGCCGCGCGTTCAACGCGTTTTCCGGCCCGGCTCCCGCCCGTTCCAGGATCGCCTCGGCGAGTACCTGCTCGACGGTGGCGTGCGCCTTGAGGAACTCGCCGTGCACCGACGGGTGCAGGATCATCGAGCGCGCGACCTTCACCGAGTCGCGGTTCGGCTCACCGTCGCGGCTGTAGGTCTCCAGCGTCGCGGCGCTGACCGCCTCCCACAGCGTCTCTTCCGGCGGCCGCGTGCGCAGCGCCTCCCGCAGGCGTTCCTGTCGTTCGACGATGAACGAGCAGATCGCCTCCTCCTTGCTGGAGAAGTAGTTGTTGAACGTGCGTGGCGAGACTCCCACGGCGCCGGCGATGTCCTCGACGCGGACCTGCTCGACGCCCTTCTCCATGGCGAGTTTCAACGCGGCCTCGCTCATGGCGCGCCGTGCCGCGCGCTTCTTGCGTTCGCGTAGTCCGAGAGGAGCGGCCGAGTCGGTGGTCACGACGGCCAGGGTAGAGAAAAGTTGCGGGGCGCGCAAATTTATGCGCACTCCGCACTTTTCGGACACGACACGACGCGGCCGATGGGCAAATTGAGCCGAATGGCCTAGCGCGCACCGCTCACCAGCCGCGACGCTTTCGTTATCAGGTCACTGCCAGCGGTTGAACGGAAACCGGTTGTGGACACCGGTAGTTCCGTCTGCTTGCATGTCGGACGTTGTCACTGGGGAGTGCAATACGGGTCCGGGTACGTGAAGAGAAAGAAGTGGAAGCACATGGTGACGCGGGCTCGAGGCTTGCTTGACCGCTCACGGGTTCTTCTGGACCGCTCCCGGGTCGCCGCGGCGCAGTTCCTCGCCGCTCCGCCCCGGCACGCCCCTTCGGCGCCGCCGCCCGAACCGGCTGCGGAACAGCGGCCCGCCGTGGAAGCGCCGGACGCCGGAGCACTCGCCGGCGTCTGCTCCAACGTCGCGCTGCGCGACCTCAACCTGCTCGACCAGCTGCTCGCGCAGCTGGAGACGATGGAGGCGGGGGAGGAGAACTCCGACCGGCTCGCCGAGCTCTACCGGCTCGACCACCTGGCGACCCGGTTGCGGCGCAACGCCGAGAACCTGCGCGTCCTCGCCGGCCGTGACGCCGACGACGCGGCGGCCGGGACCTCGTCCGTGCTCGACGTCATGCGGGCCGCGATGTCGTCGATCGACCACTACTCGCGGATCACGATCGGCCGTGTCGCCCCGCTCGGTGTCGTCGGTTTCGCCGCCGAGGACGTCAGCCGGATCCTCGCGGAGCTGTTCGACAACGCGGCGAACCAGTCGTCGCCGAGTTCCCCGGTCAGCGTCAGCGCGCATCTCACCGAGCAGGGGAGTGTGCTGATCCGCATCGAGGACGAGGGCATCGGCATGCCACCGGAACGCCTCGCGGTGCTGAACGAGCGCCTCGCCGCCGGTCCCGTCCTCGACGACGATTCGGTGCGGCACATGGGCCTCGCCGTCGTCGGCAGGCTCGCCGACCGGCACGAGATCACCGTCAAACTCGACCGCCGCACCCCGCACGGCACGGTCGCCACCGTGCTGCTGCCGGTTCCGGTGGTGTCGGAGCTGGCGGAAACCCAGTGGTCCGGCACGCAAACCGTGGTGTTGCCGCAGACGAAGATCGCCAATGGAGCTCCCGTGGGAAGCCCGGTCGCGACGCCGTCGGGGCTGCCGAGGCGCCGCCCCGCGCCGTCTTCGGCGGAACCGGAGCGGAAGCCCAGCCCGCGTCCGCGTGCCGCCGTCCCCCCGCCCGCCGACGGTGGCACCACGCCCAGTGGCCTGCCGCGCCGGGTTTCCCGCAGTATCAGGACTTTGCCCGACGAACCGGCCCCGCCGACCATTCCGCCCGCCGACTCGGCGGACGGGCACGAGGCGCTGCTGGCCGACCTCGACGCCTTCACCGACGGCGAGCGCGCCGCTCTCGATGACCGGCGCGAGCGTGAGACCGGAGGAAACACCCAGTGACCGCCCAGGACGCGACCACGGATTTCACGTGGCTGCTCGACGATTTCGTGCGGAAGGTGCACGGCGCCAGTCACGCGCTGATCATGTCCGTCGACGGTTTCCCTTTGACCGCCTCGGAATCGGTGTCCAACGACGACGCCGAGCAGCTCGCCGCCATCGCCAGCGGCCTGCTCAGTCTTGCCGGGAACAGTGCCTCGTTGTTCGGCAAGGGAAACTGCGAGCAGATCATCATCCGGCTCACCCGCGGCTACTTCCTGTTCATGGGGATCGGCGCCGAGGCCGGGCTCGCCGTGCTCACCGAACCCGACTGTGACATGAAGGTCGTCGCCTACGAGATGACCCAGTTCATCACCAACGCCGGTCACGCCCTCACCCCCGAAGTGCGCGCGGGACTCCGGCAGGTCCTGACCGCCCGACGGCCGCAGGCCTGAGAATCCGGAGAAGGAAGGGATGACCGTGTCCAGCGACCAAGCTCCGGACCGGCCGGTCAAGATGCGCAGCCGCAGAATCCGGCCGTACGCGCTGACCGGCGGCCGGACCAAGAGCAGTCACCTGCTGCTGGTGGAGACCCTGATCTCGGTGCCGCGCTACGACCCGGCGCTGGCCGAGGCGCTGATGCCCGAATCGCGTTCGCTGTACGAGCGCGCCCGCGACCGCTCGTCGATCGCCGAGCTGTCGGTGGGGCTCGACCTGCCGCTGGGCGTGGTCCGCGTCCTCATCGGCGACCTCGCCACCCAGGGCGCGGTCTTCGTGCACCCGACGGCACACGCCTACAACCACGATACGAACGTGCTCGAGAGGATCCTCGATGGACTCAAGCGCCTCCCGGTCTGACTCAGACGGAGCGGCGGAGCCTTCGGGTCGTTGGCCGCACGAGTACCCAAATCGAACCCGCCCCGGCCGTCACGCCCCGCATTCGGGGTGTCAGGGCGCCATTCAGGAAGGGCGTGAGTGACGTCGTGAAAGAGCGCCCTGGCGACATGAATGCGGTCGCGGGTTCCCAGTCGGACACAGATCTTCTCGCCATTTCGGCGAAGATCGTGGTCGCCGGTGGATTCGGCGTGGGCAAGACGACGTTCGTCGGCTCCGTCTCCGAGGTCCCGCCGCTGAGCAACGAGGCCTGGATGACCGAGGCGGGCGTCGGCGTCGACGAGCTGGTGCCCCCGGGAACCAAGTCCACCACCACGGTCGCGATGGACTTCGGCCGGATCACCCTGCGTGAAGACCTGCTCCTGTACCTGTTCGGCACGCCGGGTCAGGCCCGGTTCTGGTTCCTCTGGGACGACTTGTCGCGCGGCGCGCTCGGCGCCGTCGTGCTGGTCGACACGAGCCGCATCGACCAGTCGTTCGCCGCGATCAACTACTTCGAGAACGACTCCGAACTGCCGTTCATCGTCGCGGTCAACCAGTTCGAGGGGATGCCGGTGCACGACCTCGAGGAGGTCCGCGACGCGCTCGCGCTGTCCCCGGAGATCCCGCTGATCACCTGCGACGCGCGCGACCCGAAGTCGGCGGTCGCGACGCTGCAGGAACTGGTGACGCACACGTTGTCCCTCGCCGTGGTCTCCGGGCCCGGTCGCGAATTCGTCGGTTCGGTGGGCTGATTCTCTTTCTGGAGGAACGTAGAGGATGCGCAAGGTTCTGATCGTCGGTGCCGGGCAGTCGGGGTTGCAGCTGGCACTGAGCCTGCTGAACCACGACTACGACGTCACGGTGATGTCGGCACGGACGCCGGAGGAGATCCGGTCCGGCAAGGTGATGTCGACCCAGTGCATGTTCCACTCCGCGCTGCAGCACGAGCGCGACCACCAGCTGAACCTGTGGGAGAACGAGACCGTCAAGGTGGAGGGGCTCGGCGTCTCGATCGCCGGACCGGACTCCAGCCGGGTGCTGGACTGGTTCGGGCCGCTGGAGCAGTACGCGCAGTCGGTGGACCAGCGGGTGAAGATGGCGGGCTGGCTCGAACTGGTCGAGGACCGCGGCGGCAAGGTCGTCATCCACGGCGTCACCACCTCGGACCTGGCGCCACTGGCGAAGCTGTACGACCTCGTGGTCATCGCGGCGGGCAAGGGTGAGCTGGTCCAGCTGTTCGATCGCATTCCGGAGCGTTCCCCCTACACCGAACCGCAGCGCGCGCTCTCCCTGGCCTACGTACACGGCCTCGAACCCCGGCCGGAACACCCGGACAAGGCCGCCGTGCGGTTCAACATCATCCCCGGGGTCGGCGAGCTGTTCATGATCCCGGCGTACACGCTGAGCGGGAACTGCGACATCCTGTTCTTCGAGGGCATCCCCGGCGGGCCGTTGGACTGCTGGAACGACCGGCCTTCGCCACAGCAGCATCTCGACCGGATCCTGTCGCTGATGAAGCAGTTCCTCCCGTGGGAGTACGAGCGGTCCAAGAACGCCGTGCTGACCGACGAGAAGGCGACGCTGGCCGGCGGGTACACCCCGGTCGTGCGGAACGCGGTCGGCAAGCTGTCCTCGGGCACGCTGGTGCTGGGCATGGCCGACGTCGTGGTCGCCAACGACCCGATCACCGGGCAGGGCTCCAACAACGCGAGCCACTGCGCGGCGTCCTATCTGGACTCGATTCTCGAGCGCGGGGACAAGCCGTTCGACGCCGATTGGATGACGGCGGCGTTCGAGAAGTACTGGGAGTACGCCCAGCACGTCACGACCTGGACCAACGCGATGCTGCAGCCGCCGCCACCGCACGTGCTCCAGATCATCGGGGCGGCGGGGGAGAACCCCGCCGTGGCGACGCGGTTCGCGAACGGATTCTCCGATCCCACCGACTTCCAGCACTGGTTCTTCGACCCGGCCAAAGCGGAGAAGTACCTGGCCGAAGCGTGATTTTCGGCCCGCGACAGTCCCGCGATCGGGTTCACGGGACTGTCGCCGTCCGATGTTTCGGGCTACGGTTGTTACCGAGCGTGAGTACGAGTCGGTAACGGCGGTGGAGGTGCGGCGCGATGCGTTCGATGTGGAAGGGCTCGGTGTCGTTCGGGCTGGTGAGCATCCCGATCCAGCTCTATGCGGCCACCGAGAACAAGAACGTCTCGCTGCGCCAGGTGCACGAGTCCGACGGTGGCCGCATCCAGTACAAGCGGTTCTGCACGATCGACGGCGAGGAAGTGCCCTACGCCGAGATCGCCAAGGGCTACGAACTGCCCGACGGCGAGATGGTCGTGCTCACCGACGAGGACATGGCCGAACTGCCGCTGGCCTCGTCACGCGCGATCGACGTGCTCGAGTTCGTGCCGCTGGAGTCGATCGACCCGATCAACTTCGACAAGACCTATTACCTCGAGCCGCAGAAGAACGCGGTCAAGCCGTACGTCGTCCTGCGTGACGCGCTGCAGAAGGCCAGTCACGTGGCGATCGCGAAGGTCGCCATCCGGCAGCGGGAGGCCCTGGCCGTCCTCCGGGTGCACAACGATGTCCTGGTGATGACGACCATGCTGTGGCCCGACGAGGTCCGCGTCCCGGACTTCGGTTTCCTCCACGACGACCCGCCGCAGGTTCGGCCGCAGGAACTGACGATGGCGGGGTCACTGATCGACTCGCTTTCGGAGCCGGTGTTCGAGCCCGAGAAATACACCGACTCCTACCGCGAGGCGCTGGAGGCCATGATCGAGGCCAAGGCCGCGGGGAGCGAGACGACGAAACCGAAGGCCGTCAGCGCGAAGGGTGACGTCGTCGACCTCATGGAGGCGTTGCAGGCCAGCGTGAGCGAGGCGAAGAAGAGCCGGAAGTCGTCGGCGTCGTCCGCCAAGAAGGCCACCGCGGCGAAGAAACCCGCCACGGGCAAGCGAACCCCGAAGAGCGCCTGACTCTCCTTTGTGGACGGTGTGGCCGGGCTCACCCACCCGGGTCTCGCGACACGCCGCGCGTATGCCAGAATCTGTCGTCCCTCGGTGGTAGTAAGGCAATCGAGGAGAACTTTTCCGAAGCGATCTTCGAACGATCGCGGGAGGCGGCATGAGCATGGAGTGCGCGTTCTGCGCCGACGGTCTCGACCACTGCCACGGAACCCTGGTGGTCCACCTCGAAGGTGGGTTCACCGAATGCAGTGAGGACGGCTGCGTCGACTTCGACTTCGCCCGGCACACACTGACGATCGACTGCTTGGACGTCGACGGTGACTGCACGTGTGCGGAGGTGGAGGCCCGCCTGCTGCTGCGGGCTTCCTGACCGGCGGCGAATACACCAGTCCGGCCCGATCGGGGCGATCAGGACCGATTGCCACCCGAAGGTGTACGCATTCGTGTACATCCGGGCCGGAAATGTGTTAACTATGACGGGGTCCTCCGGCTCTCCCTCCCCCTCGGAGCCGGGGGACCCCTTCATGTCACGGTGCTTCCTTGGCGGTGTCGTGGATCGAGGCGCCATCGCACTCGCACACCGCTTCCCAGACCCCGTCTCCGTCCGCGTAGTCGGTCGCGGGAAGTGTCCCCAGTGGACCCAGGACGTCGTCACCCGCTCCGGCCGCCGCGGCGGCCCGCAGGAGTTCATCGCGTCCGCACGGGTATTTCGCCGCCGTCAAGTATGGGCGGGGGTCTGTTCCGGGCATCGGCTTCCCTCCTTCTCCTGGTCCAAGGTGGATACCCGACGGGCGGGGAACGGAAACAGCACGGGCACGCGGCGTGAGGGGAACGCCGCGTGCCCGTGCTGTTTCCGTGCTGGTACCGGGGACTCAGTACCAGGGCCGGATCGGTGCTCAGTACCAGTGGGCGCGACCGCCGATGGCCTTCCCGGTGTTCCCGAGAACGGCCAGGATGATGCCGATGACCGCGAGCGCGATCCCGATCGAGTACAGAACGGGGATGCTGGCGATGACACCGATGACAATCAGGATGACGCCGAGAATGATCACGGGGCACCTTCTCCTTCGTAGTCGCCCGGCCGAGTTGATGCCGGGGTGTGGCTACCTAGGGGATGCCCGGTTCTCGCGTGCGGAAACAGGTCCATCCGGCCGCAGTTTTCACGCATTCGGCCTAATGGCTGCTGCTCGGAAGCGTTCAAGCGCCTACGGCGCGTGAGTTCGGTAGCGGCCGGCCCGTGATGGCCCCCTTCCTTCCGTCACGCGCAAGGAAGGGGGCCTTCAGGTACTTACCACTCACGAGGCGTACCTCAGTACCGGTAGTGGTCCAGCTTGTACGGCCCCTCGACGTCCACGCCGATGTACTCGGCCTGGCGCTTGGTCAACTTCGTCAGCCGGACACCCAGCGCGTCGAGGTGCAGGCGCGCCACCTTCTCGTCGAGGTGCTTCGGTAGTACGTGGACGTCGGTGGTGTACTCGCCCTGCTTCGTGAACAGCTCGATCTGCGCGATCGTCTGGTTGGTGAAGGAGTTCGACATCACGAAGCTCGGGTGGCCGGTCGCGTTCCCGAGGTTCATCAGCCTGCCCTCGGACAGCACGATGATCGAGTGCGCTTCGCGGTCGGCGGTCGCGGGGAATACCCACTCGTGCACCTGCGGCTTGATCTCGATCTTCTGGATGCCCGGGATCTTCGCGAGTCCGGCCATGTCGATCTCGTTGTCGAAGTGCCCGACGTTCGCGACGATCGCGTTGTGCTTCATCTTGGCCATCTGGTCGGCCATGATGATGTCGAAGTTGCCGGTGGTGGTGATGAAGATGTCACCGCGCTCGACGACGTCGTCGAGTTCCACGACGTCGAGCCCTTCCATCGCCGCCTGCAGCGCGCAGATCGGGTCGATCTCGGTGACGACCACGCGCGCGCCCTGGCCGCGCAGCGATTCCACCGCGCCCTTGCCGACGTCGCCGTAACCGCAGACGACGGCGACCTTGCCCGCGATCATCACGTCGGTGCCGCGGTTGAGACCGTCGATGAGCGAGTGACGGATGCCGTACTTGTTGTCGAACTTCGACTTCGTCACCGAGTCGTTCACGTTCATCGCCGGGAACAGCAGCTCGCCTTCCTTGGCGAGTTTGTAGAGCCGCTTGACGCCGTTGGTGGTCTCCTCGGTGACCCCGCGGACCTCCTTGGCGATGCGGGTGAACCGGCCGGCGTCACGCGCGAGGCTCTCGCTCAGCGTGCGCAGCACGGAGTGGTATTCCTCCGGGTCGTCGTCGGTCGGCTGCGGGACGGCACCGGCGGCCTCGAACTCGACGCCCTTGTGGATCAGCATGGTCGCGTCACCACCGTCGTCGAGGATCATGTTCGGGACGCGGCCGTCACCGAAGTCGAAGAGCTGGTCCGTGCACCACCAGTATTCGGCGAGCGTCTCGCCCTTCCACGCGAACACGGCCGAACCGGAGGGGGCGTCGACGGTGCCGTTCGGGCCGACGACGACGGCCGCGGCCGCCTCGTCCTGCGTGGAGAAGATGTTGCAGGACACCCAGCGCACTTCGGCGCCCAGCGCGACGAGCGTTTCGATCAGCACGGCGGTCTGCACGGTCATGTGCAGCGAACCCGCGACACGCGCCCCCTTGAGCGGCTGCGAGGCGGCGAATTCGCGGCGCAGCGCCATCAAGCCGGGCATCTCGACCTCGGCGAGACGCAGCTGCTTGCGGCCGGCCTCGGCGAGGGAAAGGTCGGCGACGGCGAATTCGATCCCGTTGACCTTGGTCAGGGTAGGACTCACAGGTTCTCCAATCGTGAAGGAAGGCAGGGCGGAGCGGTTCTTCCCGCCGATGGCGGGAAGAACGGAGTCAACACGGGAGGTCAGCGTGCGGCCGCGAAGACGGCGGCAGCCGGAAAAGTGTTACAACGCAAAAAAGGGACACCTCCGCGATGGGAGGCGCCCTTACGTCTGTCACGGCGGGCCGAGCGTGGCGGAAGAATTCCGTCGCAGCGCCTCTCGGCCCGAAACCAGGATGGCAAAGCGCCGCGAGCGCTGTCAAGGCGACGTGGATCGCGCCGCCGCGGCGGAGAATTCGGCGCGGACGCCCAGCAGGCGGACCGGTCTGCCGAGGTCGAACATGTCGAGCACGGCCAGCGCCGCCTTCTCGATCTCACCCGGGTCCGCGGTGGGTGCGGGCAGGGTCACGCTGTGAGTGTGGGTCAAGAACGGCGCGAACCGGATCTTGACCGCGACCCGCGCGGCGGGCCTGCCTTCGTCGGCCACGTCCTGTGAAACGCGTTTCGCCAGTGCGACGACCTCGGCGGCCATGGCCTCGGGGTCGGTCAGGTTCTGCTGGAACGTGGTCTCACGACTGCGGGATCGGGCGACGTACGGCGTCGCGGTGACCTCGGCGTCCCCGATTCCGCCGGCGAGGATCCGGTACCACGGGCCGAGCTTCGGGCCGAACCGTGCGGCGAGGTCGGCCGCTTCGGCGCCCGCCAGGTCCAGCACGGTGTGATAGCCGGCCGCCGCGAGCTTTTTCGTGGTCTTGGCGCCGATGCCCCACAGCGCGTCCGTCGGCCTCTCGGCCATGACGTCCCACCAGTTCTCCTGGACGAGCCGGAAGACCCCGGCCGGTTTGGCGAAGCCGGTGGCGAGTTTGGCCCGCAGCTTGTTGTCCCCGACGCCGACCGAGCAGGACAGCCCGGTCTCCTCGGCGACCACTCGCCGGATGTCGGCGGCGAGGGCTTCGGGATCGTCGGTGGCGGCTCCGAGAAACGCCTCGTCCCAGCCGAGTACCTCGACCACCACCGGGAATTCGCGGAGCGTCGCCATCACCCGGTCGGAGACCTCTTGGTAGGCGGGGGCGTCCGTGGCCAGGAAGATCGCTTCGGGACAGCGTTTCGCGGCGGTCCGCAACGGCATCCCGGACTGGATGCCGAATTCTCGCGCTTCGTACGACGCCGTCGCCACCACGGCCCGTTCGGTCGGGTCACCGTTGCCGCCGACGACGACGGGCTTCCCGCGCAGCTCAGGCCGCCGGGCGACCTCGACAGCAGCGATGAACTGGTCGAGGTCGACGTGGAGCACCCACTCCCGGACGGTCATACGGCGAGCTTAAGACCGTTCGGCGATCTCGTCGCGCATACGCTGCTCGTTCTCCTGCAGTTCCGGCGTGAAGTTCTCGCCGAAGTCCTCGGCTTCGAGGATCTTGCGGATCTCCAGCACGGTGTCGCCGTGCGGGGGAGTGGGGCAGCGCTTCGCCCATTCGATCGCTTCGGCGCGTGACGGCACGTCGACGATCCAGAAGCCACCGACGAGTTCTTTGGCTTCGGTGAACGGGCCATCGGTGACGGTGGCTCCCGCGGCACTGAGGGTGACCCGCGCGCCCTTCGAGCTTTCCTGCAGACCTTCGCCGCCTACCAGCACTCCGGCGTCGAGCATCTCCTGATTGAACTTCGCCATGGCGGTCAAGGCTTCCATCGGCGGCATCTTCCCGGCTTCGGAATCCTCGTCCGCCTTGATGATGATCATGAACCGCATGGTCTTCCTCCCAGTGAACCGGACGTATCGCCCGGACTCTACCGGCGTACGGGAAGGCGGTCAGTCGCGCCCGAATCGCGACAGGTGAACGATCACGGCCGCGGTCACGGTGATCATCCCGACCAGCAGCAGGGCCGGGCTGTTCGTCACCAAGCCCAGCAGCATCAGCAGTCCGGCGGTCACATCGATGCTCAGCACGACCGCCAGCCGGAGGAGGGGAGGCGGCGCGGGTTTGCCGGACCGGAGCCGAGCGGCCAAGGCCGGCTCGGTGAGCTCGAACCAGCGCTCGATCTTCTCCAATTCCTGCCGATCGTGATGGCTCAGCATCGGTTGCTCCTTCGGCGCGCGCCCGCTCGACAACGAGGGAATACCCAAGACCAGGGCGGGATAAGCGTCGAACTTCAACCGGATTTCGTATAACGACCTATACGTCCGGTGAATGGTGCGTTCGACTGGACCGCATTGGCCCATTCGGGGTCTCCGCACGCAGAAAGATCTTCAACGAAGGGAATGATCGGTAGTTTTCGTGATCACGACCGTAGGCGGCTTCACCTGGGAGGAAAACGCACGATGACGATACCCACCGAACCGATCGGCAGCATTCCCCGTCCGGCGTATCTCCTGGAAGCTCTCGGTGAGCACGCGGCCGGCCGGCTGGACGCCGACGGGCTCGATGAGGCGAAGGAAAAAGCTCTCGTGGAGACCATCAATCGGTTGGAGGAGACCGGTTCCCCGGTCGTCACCGATGGTGAACAAGGTAAGCCGAGCTTCGCCACATATCCTTTGGCGGGCCTGGATTCGCTCGCGCCGGACGGGGTCGTCATCCCCTTCGCCGACGGGCACACCCGGCAGCTTCCGCGGCTCACCGCCGGCCCGTTCCGCTACCAGACCCACGCCGCCGCTTATCTGCGCGAGGCCAAGAAGTACGCGACCAGGCCGGTCAAGCAGGCGGTGATCGCGGCTTCGGCGGTGAGCCTCGTTTATCCCGGTGAAGAATTGGCCGGATATAGCAAAGAACAGTTCATCGCCGACCTGGTGAACGAAGCGGAGGCGGATATCCGCGGCAGTCTCGACGCGGGCGCGGACAGCGTCCAGATCGACTTCACCGAAGGCAGACTGTCGCTGAAGCTCGACCCGTCCGGCGGGCTGTTGCAGTCCTTTGTGGATCTGAACAACGCCGTTCTGGAGCGCTTTTCCGAGGAGGAGCGCAAGAAGATCGGCGTGCACACCTGCCCCGGCGGGGATCAGGACTCGGTGCACAGCCTCGATGTCGACTATGCCGAACTACTGCCGACGTTGTTCCAGTTGAAGGTGGGCAACGTCTACGTGCAGCTGGCCAGCGAGGCGGATCCCGAGCGGGCGCTCGGCGTGATCGCCGCGCACTCCCGGCCGGAGCAGCGGATCTTCGTCGGCGTGACCGACCCGATCGACCCGCGCGTCGAAACGGCCGAGGAGGTTCGGGACCGGGTGCTCCAGGCGGCGCGGTACATCCCGGCCGAGCGGCTGGGCACGTGCGACGACTGCGGTTTCTCGCCGTTCGCCGACGACACGTCGACGTCGCGGGAGATCGCGTTCGCCAAGATCGCCGCTCGGGTCGAGGGCACGCGTCTCGCCGCTGAATCCCTGTAGCCGGCAGTGATGGTGATGGGCACCTTCAGCTCTGGACGGCGACCCTGATCCCGAGCCCGACGAGCAAGGTGCCCATCACCGCGTCCATCGCGCGCCGCACCCGGCCGGTGGAGAAGAACTTCCGCAGCGAACCGACCAGTGTCGCCAGGACGAAGGTCCACACGACGGCCACCGCGGTGGCCAGCATCGCCAGCTGCAGGGTCTGCGCTGTCGAGGCCGTGTGCGGAAGGAACTGGGGGAGCAGGGCGAGGAAGAACACCGCGACCTTCGGGTTGAGCAGATTGGTGAGCAGCCCGTGCCGGAACGCCGCCCTTGGCGCGACGACCGGCGTCACCTTGTCCTTGAGTTCGCTGTAGTCGCCGCGGCGCACCGCCAGCCAGGCTTTGACGCCGAGGAAGACCAGGTAAGCGGCGCCGATCAGTTTCACCACGGTGAAGGCGATCGCCGACGCGGTGAGAATCGCCGCGACACCGAGCGCGATCGCGACCACCCAGACGAAGACGCCGAGCGCGATCCCGAGTCCGGCGGCGATCCCGGCCTTGCGCCCGCCGAGGATCGCGCTGCGGGTCACCACCAGGAAATCCGGACCGGGCGCCATAGCGCCGAGCAGGCAGACCAAGACGAACGAGAGTGCGGTGGCCCCGGAGATCATTCGCCGATGCTATCCGGCCGGTCGATGTCCCGGACCATCACGGCGCCAGGGACGTCGACGCCGTCGGGCGTCGTCACCGTCACCCGCTCGACCTCGGTGAAGCCGAACGCGCGGTACAGCGGAACACCGGGCATGGTCGCGGTCAGCGTCAGCGACGTGAACCCTTCGGCTTTCGCCGCGAGGCGGCACGATTCGAGGATCGCGCGCCCGAGCCCCCGCCGGGTCCAGTCACCGCGGACGAACATGGCGCGAACCCGCGCGGGTTCGGTGGCCGGGTCGAGCGGGCGGTCGTCGTCCGCCGCGTCACCGGCGCCGGCGTGCATCTTGTTGCGTCTGCTCCAACCGCCGCAGGCGACGATTTCGCCATCCGCCTCATGCACGAAGTAGGTGCCGTCCTCGATCAACCGCAGGTCGAGGTGCGCGATGTGCTCCGCCGCGCTCGCGGTCTGCCGTTCGTCGTAGAACCGGGGGAACAACTCCAGTACCGAAGCCCTCATCAGCGCCGCGATGGCGGGCGCGTCGGCGAGCGTGGCCGTCCGCTGCGGCGGCGTGTACGTCGTCATGCGCGGAAGATAGCCACACCTTTCTCAGTACATGATGGCCCCCTTCCTTGCGCCTAGCGCAAGGAAGGGGGCCATCATGTACCTCACGCGAGCAAAAGCAGAACCGGGCATTGAGGCGTCAGTCCTTGGCGATCGGCTGCTGCAGCTCGGTGACCCACTTGTCGCCGTTGTCCGGGGCATTCGAGGTAGAACTCCCGCGCCGGCCCGCTCGCGCGGTACCCGTGCGTGTCGACCCACTTCGCCAGCGCCTGGTAGCTGGAGAGCGCGGTCTCCAGCGAACCCCGGTGCAGGATCGTCGCCGCGGACGGCACCTCGGCGAGGTTCACCGTCGAAAACCCTTCCTTTCCGCTCGTTTCGGCCGAGATCGGGACGGCGGCGTGGATCAGCACCTGGTCGCCGTCGGAGTCGTCTTCGTAGTAGGCGATCAACGGTCCCAAGCATCCCGCGCAGCTCGTCCACGCCGATCCGGGTGTCGAGGATCTCCTGCACCTGCGTGAGCGTGAAACCGAGATCCTTGAGCGCGATCACCCGGTTGAGCCGGGCCAGCTGTTCGCCGGTGTAGGACCGGTAGCCGCTGAACGGGTCGACGTGGGCCGGCCGCAGCAGCCCGATGGCGTCGTAGTGACGCAGCATCCGGACCGACACCCGGCCGTGTTTGGCGAAATCTCCGATGCTGAACATGACGCCTCCCACCAGACAACCTGACACGGTGTCACGGTCAAGCGATCAGCGTACGAGCCGGAAGAACGACCGCACCTCCTCGGTGAAAACGCCCGGCTGTTCGAAGGCCGCGAAGTGCCCACCCCGCTCGAGCTCGTTCCAGTACCGGATGTCGGTGAACCGGCGCTCGGCCCAGCGCCGCGACGGACGCGGTGTCTCGCGCGGGAAGATCGAGCATCCGGTCGGAACGGCGATCTTGTCCACAGTGGAGTCGGAGAACCAGCTCGAGACCTCGGCGAAACTCTCCCAGTACAACCGGGCCGACGAGGCGCCGGTGCCGGTCAGCCAGTAGAGCGTGATGTCGTCGAGCATGGCGTCGCGGCTCAGCGCGTTCTCCGGATGGCCGTCACAATCCGTCCAGGCCTGGAACTTTTCGAGGATCCACGCGCACAGCGCCACCGGAGAATCCGCCAGCGCGTAGCCGATCGTCTGCGGCCGGGTCGCCTGCTGGTTCGCGTAGCCGGAACCGTCCACTTTGGCTTGTTCGAGGTCTTCGAGAGACTTCCGCTCGAACTCGGTCAGGTCGTCGAACGTCGCCGGATCCGGTGCCGCCAGCGGCGGGTTGAGGTGGATCCCGACGAGGCGTTCGGGAGCCGTCCGTCCCATCAGCGTGGTGATGCTCGTGCCCCAGTCGCCGCCTTGCGCGCCGAAGCGTTCGTAACCCAGGCCTGTCATGAGGCGGACCCACGCGTCGGCGATGCGCTGGATCGACCAGCCGGTCTCGGCCGGTTTGTCGCTGAAGCCGTAGCCGGGAAGGGACGGGACGACGACGTGGAAGGCGTCGGCCGGATCGCCGCCGTGCGCGACCGGATCGGTGAGCGGACCGACCACGTCGAGGAACTCGAAGACCGAACCCGGCCAGCCGTGCGTGAGGATCAGCGGCAGCGCGCCGGGATGCGGGGAACGGGCGTGCAGGTAGTGGATACCGAGGCCGTCGATCTCGGTCCGGAACTGGGGGATCGCGTTGAGCCGGGACTCCGCGGCACGCCAGTCGTAGGTCTCCGCCCAGTACGCGCAAAGTTCGCGCAGGTAAGCGGCGGGGACCCCTTGCGACCAGTCGTCGACGGTCTCGTTCTCCGGCCAGCGGGTACGGCGGAGCCGATCGCGGAGGTCTTCGAGGTCGGCCTCCGGGACCCGGGCTCGGAATGGCGTCGTGTTCATGGCGGTCGACGATAACGACAGGGTCCGACAATTCGTGGACTTCCACCCCGCGGACCGCTCATCTCGCTCCGGAGCTGCCCGTTGACCGAGGTCAGTTCGGCGAGCTATTCTCGATATACGAAAGAAAGTTTCCGCATAGCGAAATTGCAGAGGTTTCGATGGCTGATCTTGCCGGTTCGCGTCATGCGCTGCCCTACGTGCTGAACCTGTCGATGGTCTTCACCGAGTTGCCGCTCCTGGAGCGCGCGGAGGCGGCGCGGGCGGCGGGATTCACCGCGGTCGAGTACTGGTGGCCGTTCGAGACGCCGGTACCGGGCACCGCCGAGGTCGACGAGTTCGTGGCGTCGGTAGAGAAGGCGGGAGTCGCGGTGACCGGGCTGAACTTCTTCCCCGGTGACATGGCGGGCGGCGATCGCGGCCTGGTCACCTGGACCGGCCGGGAGGAGGAGTTCGCCCACGGCATCGCTTCCGCGATCGAACTCGGCGAGCGGCTCGGCTGCCGCCGGTTCAACGCCCTCTACGGCAACCGTCTCGACGGTGCCGACGCGGCCGAGCAGGACAAGCTCGGCCGGGAGAACCTCGCGCTCGCCTCGGACGCCGCCGCGCGGATCGGTGCGGAGATCGTCCTGGAGCCGTTGTCGGGAGCGGAGAAGTATCCGCTCAAGACCGCGGACGACGTGCTGAAGGTGCTCGACGAACTCGGGCGGGACAACGTGAAGCTGCTGGCCGACCTGTACCACCTGGCGGTCAACGGTGACGACCTCGACACGGTCACGACCGTCCACACCGGACGGATCGGCCATGTGCAGATCGCCGATGCCCCAGGGCGGCACCAGCCGGGGACCGGAACGCTGGACATCGAGGGATACCTGGAAAAGCTGCAGACGGCGGGTTACCGCGGGCAGGTCGGCGTGGAGTACAAGCCCGCCGGGCCGAGCGCGGAATCGCTGTCGTGGCTGCCTTTCGAACGAAGGGGACTGGCATGACCAAGCTGGGTTTCATCGGGCTGGGGATCATGGGCGGGCCGATGGCGGGACATCTCGTCGCGGCCGGGCACGAGGTGAGCGGATTCGACACGAACGCCGACGCGCTCGCGAGGCTGGAAGCGGCGGGCGGCCGGGCCGCGAGCGGGGTGACGGACGCCGTCTCGGGCGCGGAAGTCGTCATCACCATGCTGCCGGACCACCCGCAGGTCGAGGCCGTCGTGCTGGCCGAGGGCGGGGTGCTGGAGTCGGCGAAACCGGGGACCCTCCTGATCGACATGAGCACGATCCGGCCGGAGACCTCCATCGAGGTGGCCGAACGGGCGGGCGAGCGGGAGATCCGAGTGCTGGACGCGCCCGTTTCGGGTGGTCAAGCCGGCGCCGAACAGGCGTCCCTGTCCATTATGGTCGGTGGTGCGGACGAGGACTTCGCGGCCGCGCTGCCGATATTGGAGGCCGTCGGCAAGACGGTCGTCCACGTGGGGCCACACGGTGCCGGTCAGGTCGTCAAAGCGGCCAACCAGCTGGTGGTCGGCGGGACCTACGGGCTGATCGCCGAGGCGATCGTGCTGCTCGAAGCGTCCGGTGTGGACGCCGGGGTGGGGCTGGACGTGCTCGCGGGCGGGCTGGCGGGCAGCCGGATCCTCGAACTCAAGCGGAAATCCATGGTGGCGCGGGACTTCGCGCCGGGTTTCCGGATCGACCTGCACCACAAGGACATGGGTATCGCGCTCGCCGCCGCGAGGCAGGCCGAGGTCGCGCTGCCGCTCACCGGGCTGGTCGCCCAGCTCGTCGCCGCCGGACGGGCGATGGGACACGGCTCGCTCGATCATTCCGCACTGCTGAAGGTCGTCGAAGCGTTGTCCGGCGCGGAAAGCAAGGAGTGAGGAATGCCCAGAATCCCCGCCATGCGGGCCGTCGTCGACGTCCTGATCAGTGAGGGCGTCGACACCGCGTTCGGCTGCCCCGGCGCCGCGATCCTCCCGCTGTACCACGCCATGCAGGGCAGCGGCATCGAGCATTTGATCGTGCGCCACGAAGAGGGCGCTACCCATATGGCCGACGGCTGGGCGAGGACCACCGGCAACGTCGGCGTCGCGATCGGTACCTCAGGCCCGGCCGGGACGAACATGATCACCGGGCTCTACACCGCGCAGGCGGACTCGATCCCGATCCTGTGCGTCACCGGGCAGGCCGATTCTCGCAAGCTGCACACCGAGGCGTTCCAGGCCGTCGACATCGTCGAGATCGCCAAGCCGGTGACCAAATGGGCGGTCCAGGTCAAGGAGGCGGCGCAGCTGCCGTGGGTGTTCCGGGAGGCGTTCCGCGTCGCCCGGTCCGGCCGTCCAGGGCCGGTGCTGATCGATCTCCCGATCGACGTCCAGCGGCAGGAGATCGAATGGGACTCCAGCATCGATTCGCCGCTGCCGGTCACCACGGTCACGCCGTCGCCCGCCAGGGTGGAGCGGGCGCTCGATCTGCTGCTCGCCGCGGACCGGCCGCTGATCCTCGCGGGCGGCGGCGTGGTCCTCGGCGGCGCGAGCGACCGGCTGCGGACCGCGGCCGAACTGCTCGGCGTCCCGGTCGGCGTGACGTTGATGGGCAAGGGTACCTTCCCCGAGGATCACGAGCTGTTCGCCGGGATGGCCGGCATCCAGACGTCGCAGCGGTGGGCGAACGCGGCCTTCCTCGAAGCCGACCTCGTGCTCGCGCTGGGTGCCAGGTTCGGTGACCGGCACACCGGTGAGCTGGAGGTCTATCGCGGCAGCCGTAAATTCATCCACGTCGACATCGAGCCCACGCAGCTGGGCAAGGTGTTCGGTCCGGATCTCGGGATCGTGTCCGACACGGGCGCTTTCCTGGACGCGCTGATCGAGGCGGCGTCGCACCGGTCCCCGGCGCGGGATCGGGCGTGGCCGCGGCGGATCGGTGAACTCAAGAAGAGCCTGCCGCGGCGGGAGGACTTCGACGACACGCCGATCAAGGCGCCGCGGGTGTTCAAGGAGATCAACGAGTTCTACGGCGAGGACGCCTACTTCGTCACCGCGATCGGGCTGTACCAGATCTGGTCCGGGCAGTTCCAGCGCGCGCACAAGCCCCGCCACTACCAGGTGTGCGGGCAGGCCGGCCCACTCGGCTGGGAGATCCCGGCGGCGATCGGGGTCAAGAAGGCGAAGCCGGACGCCGAAGTGGTCGGCGTCGTCGGGGACTACTCGTTCCAGTTCCTGGTCGAGGAGCTGGCGGTGGCCGCGCAGTACGACGTCGGGTTCGTGCTGATCATGCTGAACAACGAGTATCTCGGGCTCATCCGGCAGGCCGAAACCGGCTACGAGATGAACTTCGAGGTCGACATCCACTACGACAAGATCGGCACGGACAACGTGAAGGTCATGGAGGCCTACGGCTGCTCCGGCACCCGAGTGACCGAGCCGGGCGAGATCCGGGCGTCGCTGGAATGGGCGCGCAAGGAGGCCGAGCGGACCTCGCGGCCGGTGCTGGTGGAGATCATGATCGAACGCGAAGGGAACGCCGCGATGGGCAGGGCGCTCGACAGCGTGGTCGAGTTCGAGCCGATCGCGGGATGAGGGCGTGAGATGAACGGGACTTTCCTCGCGAAAAACGAGAGGAAAGTCCCGTTCATCTCATCCGGTGCTACGCCTTGGACTGGTCGTTGCTCAGCCACTTCTCCGGCCGGACCCGGACCAGCACGGACTTGTCGCTGAGCGCGCCGTCGACGTACTTCGCGCCTTCGTCGCCGGGGAGGTAGCGCTGCGCGATCTTCAGCGCCTGCTCCCGCGTCGGGGGCACGTCGTTGGCGACGACCGGACCCTCGACGGTCACGTACTTGTACGGCAGGGTCTCGGTCTGGGCGACCAGGCTGAGCCTGCCCGCCTTCTTGATGGCCTTGTCCTTGACCGAACCGCCGTCCATCCAGATCAGGAGTTCCCCGCCGGGCTCGTAGTCGTACCAGACCGGTACGGCCAGCGGCGCCCGTCCTTCCCGTTCCACCGCCAGGACCCCGATGTGAACCTCGCTCAGGAAGGCTTCCCGTTCTTCGGCGGTCATGACCATCGACGACATCCGTGTCTCACTTCTCTCGGCTTGACGATCTACGAGGGAAGGTAACGCGGCACACGTTCAGGACATTCCGGTCAGTGTGCCGCATTCAGAGGACTAAACGCGGGTGTCACGGAGTCGGCGAAGCGGAGCTGGTGGGGGTCGCGTCGCCGGTGTCGCCCGCCGGGGTGGAGGCAGGCGGCGGCGTGGTCGTGGTGCTCGACGGCGGAGGCGTCGAAGACGGCGGGGTGCTCGAAGGCGGTGTCGAGGAGGGCGGGTTCGACGACGGTGGCGTCGACGAAGGCGGCGTGCTGCTCGGCTTCGACGGTGAGGAGCTGCTCGGCGGCGCGCTGCTGCTCGGCGGCAGCGACGAACCGGGCGGCGTGGACGGCGGCGGTGTGGTCGTGCCAGGCGGGGGAGCACCGGGCAGGGTCGGCACCGGCACCTGGCCGTCGGGCGTGCCGGCGGCGACGTCCTGGGAGTCGGGGGCACCGACGGGGACCTGGCTGTCGGGGAACGTGGCGACACCGCCACGGTAGGTGACCGCCCACCGGATCACAGTGTCCACATAGGACAGCGAGTGGTTGTAGCGGTACACGGCGACGCGCTGGGTCTGCTCGGACGTCAGGTCGACTCCGCCGGAGCAGAGGTACCGGCCCGAACCCAGGGTCGCGTCGTAGATGTTGTTCGGGTTCGACTCGCCGTCGCCGTTGCCGTCGGAGGCGTAGCCCTTCCACGTGGACGGGATGAACTGCGTCGGGCCGACGGCGCGATCCCAGACCGTGTCGCCGTCGTACTTGCCGCCGTCGGTGTCGGAGATCGCGGCGAAGGGGCCGGCGCCGTTGAGCTGCGGACCGAGAATCGGCTCGAGGGTGTTGCCCTTGGCGTCGACATAGCCGCCGCGCGCGTGGTTGGACTCGATCCGGCCGATGCTGGCGATGAGCGCCCAGTCGATGTGACAGCCCGGCAGTTCCTTGGCGAGGATGTCCGCCGCGTTGCGGTAGGCCTTCATCATGCTGGCGGGGATGCCGAGCGCACCCGACGGCGCGAACGAGCCGCCGACGTTGCCGGTGCCGCCGGGGACGATCAGGGGATCCGGGTTGGGCGGCTCGGGGAGACTGCCGTCGACCGCGATCTCCGGGACGGTGCCGGCGGGCGGCCGCCAGGGCGTCACCTGATTCTGCGGCGCGGTTTCCTTCGCCGCCGCGATCGGGGTGTCGGGACCGGCCGACGCGGTGACCGCGGGCAGGACGGCGAGTGCGCCACCGGCGAGCGCGAAGGCCGTCCGGTGCCGGGCGGACAACCTGTCCGGCTGTCGAGGGCGGTGCTTCGGCATGTTCTCTCCCGCTAGGTCGACTCCGGGCAAAACTATCGGATACAACCGAATTTCGGGGAAGACACAACGAAAAACCTGCGAGCCCGCCGGGATTTCGTCCGCCCGGCACAAGACCTTCGTAGTGAAGTTGTCAATTTCACGCTGAGTTCACCGAAACGCCAGCAGAATCCTCGGCCGCTCCGCGCGACTGGTCTGAACCGCGTGCAAAGATGTCTTTGCATAATCTCCTTTGCACGGCTACCTTGGTGTCATGACCGGCCCACCGCCCCCCGAAGAGATCACCGATCCCGCCGTGCTCAAGGCGGTGATGCATCCGTTGCGCAGACGGATCATGGAGTCGTTGGGCCGGGGCCCGGCGACAGCGACGAAGCTGGCGAAGGAACTGGGGGAGAGTTCGGGCGCGACCAGCTATCACCTGCGGGAACTGGCGAAGTACAACTTCGTCGAGGAGGCGCCGGAACTCGCGCACGGCAAGGAGCGCTGGTGGCGAGCCAGGTCGCGGGACATCCGCTGGCCGCGGCACAGCCAGCAGAGCGAAGAGATGCGCGCGGTGTTCGACGAGGTGCAGCGTGCGGCGTTCACCGAGGACCTCGAACAGATGGCGCGTTTCCTCGAACGGCGCGGCGAACTGGGCGAATGGGGTGACGCGCTGGTGTTCTCCCGTGGCGCGGTGCACGTGAACATCGAGGAGCTCAAGCAGTTCTGGGAGGAGTACCTGGAGCTGTTGCGCCGCTACTGGCGGGCGGAGCCCGGCCCGGGCACGCGGAAGGTGTTCGTCCGCTGGACGGCGTTCCCGGATCCGGACGGGGAGGTGCGGGAGGAAGGGCAGAAGGGGAACTGAAGAACCGGTGGGAGAGCGGCCACTCGACCGCCGGGATCGCGTCACCACGCCGGACGGCGTGTCTTCACGAACGACTTCACAGGTAAAGGGGGAGCAGCATGCTGCTCTGGAAGAGAATCGCGGCCGTCGGTACCGCGATGGGCCTGCAGGACATCCTCGCGTCGCCGTCACTCGAGGTGGTCCGGGTGAGCAGGCGATGATCGCCGCGCTGCTCGCGGCCGTCATGGCGGTTTCGTCGCCGGTGCCGGGCGCCGCTCCCACCGGCGACGTCTCGTTCGCCAGTCATGGCGTCACCTTGCGCGGAACGGTGGTGGCGCCGGAAGGCGGCGGTCCGGCACCGGGGATCGTCATGGTGCACGGCTCGGGAGAACACGAGCGGGACGACTACCGCACCGAGGCCGAGGCCTTCGCCAAAGCGGGGATCGCGACGTTGATCTACGACAAGCGCACCGAAGGCTATTCACTGTTCGAGCGGGATTACTCGGTACTGGCCGACGACGCGCTCGCCGCGGTACAGGCGCTGCGTTCGTATCCGGGCGTGGATCCGGCCCGTGTCGGGGTGTGGGGTTTGAGCGAGGGCGGCTGGGTCGCCCCGCTGGCGGCGTCGAAGTCGAAGGACGTCGCTTTCGCGGTCACGGTCGGGGCGAACGGCGTCTCACCCGACCGCCAGCAGTCCTGGGCCTTCGAGACCTACCTGCGCCGAGGCGGGGTCACCGGCTCGATGGTGGACATGGTCGCGTCGACGAACATGCGGACTCTCGCGGGCGCCGGTGTGTTCCCCGAGGCCGGATACGACCCGGTGCCGGTGCTGGAGAAGGTACGGCAACCGGTGCTCGGGTTGTGGGGTGAACTGGACCGGCTCACCCCGCCCGGCGAGGCCGTGCGCATCTTCCGGGAAACGCTGGAGCGAACGGGAAACCGGCAGTACACGCTGAAGGTGTTCCCCCAAGCCCAGCACGGGCTCCGGCGGACGACGGACGGATTCGACAAGCTCGACGGCTTCGTGCCCGGCTACCTCGAGCTCGTCGGGACCTGGGTGAACGGCCTGAAGGACGGACCTGTCCAGCCGTCCGCGGATCCGCCGCCGGTGCAGGCGAGCGAGAGTGCCGCACTGGCGCCACTGGCCTGGTACGAGGCGCCGTGGTCGCAGATCGCGGTGTGGGCGCTGGCGTTGCTGGCGTTCGCGGCCTATCCGGTGACGGCGTTGTTCCGCCGCCGTAAGGAGGTTGTGCCGTTCGCCCGGCCCGCCCGCTGGCTGGCGTCGACCGGTCTGCTCGCCACGGCGGGATTCCTCGTCTACTACATCGCCTTGACGACGGGTGCGGCGATGGCGCCGGGGCCCGTCCTTTTCGGACGGACGCTGCCGTGGCTCGCGTTGCAGCTGATCTCGGTTGGCGTCGTGGTCGCCGGGGTGCTGACCGCGGTTTCGTGGTGGCGGCGCAAGGACAACGGGGGAGTGCGCGTCGGGCTGCTGGTGGGCGGGGCCGTCGTGTTCGTCCCGTGGGCCGTCCACTGGGGACTGCTCGTGCCGTGAGCCGAGAGCCTGGGTGCCGGGCGGCCACCCGGCACCCAGGCGAACGGAAGCCGCGTCACCACGCCCGAGGGCGTGTCTTCACGAACGGACTCCGCCTGGAGAAGATACTCAGGACTTCGGGGTGACGGCGAACCGGCGCAGTCGCAGCGCCGGGTTCTTGGCGCGGACTTCGGAAACACGGTCGGCCGAAAGCTCGGCGGCGGCGGTTCCCGTGCGCTCGCCGACGGAGGCGAGCACGACACCCATCGGGTCGACGATCATGCTGTGCCCCGACCCGGTCGGCGCCGCCTGGCCCGCCGCGACCAGATAAATCGTGTTCTCGATCGCCCGCGCCCGGACCAGTGTGGTCCAGTGGTCCTCCTTGAGCGGGCCGGGCATCCATTCCGCCGGCAGCAGTACCGCGTCCGCGCCCGCGTCGACCAGCCGCCGGGTGACTTCAGGGAAACGCAGGTCATAACAGGTCTGCAGGCCGAAGACGAAGCCGTCGGCCTCGAAGGTCTCCGGCGCTTCGATGTCGCCGGGCCGCACCAGTTCCGACTCGCGGAAACCGAAGGCGTCGTACAGGTGCAGCTTGCGGTAGAGCGCGGCGATCGCCCCGTCGGGACCGGCCGCGACGAGCGTGTTCGAGATCCGGTCACCCTCGGGGAGCGCTTCGTTGATACCCGCGACGACGGTGATCTGCCGGTCCTTCGCGAGGCCGCGCAGCTCGGTGACGAACGGGCCGTCGAGTTCTTCGGCCGAGGTCACGAATTCCCGGCTCATCGTCGGTACGGTGAACAGCGAGTACTCGGGCAGCACGACCACCCGCGCCCCGCGGTCGGCCGCTTCACCGACGAGGGAGGCGACGCGTGCGAGGTTGGCCTGTTTGTCGTTGCCGGGCGCGAACTGCGCCACCGCGACGTGCACCATGGGACCCCTTCGGATAGGTGGAACTCATGTATACATGATGGATACTTGAGTGGTCCAGGTGTAGGCTTCGTCGCGGAAAGTGACGGCTTGGAGGGGGACGAGATGACTGTGACCGCCGAAGGAGGCGGCCCGGCACGCGAGCGGGTCTACACATGGCTGCGCGACGGGATCATCTCGGGTGAGCTGGAAGGCGGCCGCTTCCTCGACGAAATGTGGGTTTCCGGCGAGGTCGGCGTTTCGCGGACCCCGGTGCGCGAGGCGTTCCACCGGCTGGCGGCCGAACGGTTCATCAGTCTGTTGCCGCGCAAGGGCGCCCAGGTGCGCACGGTCACCGCGCGCGAGCTGGAAGAGGTCTACCAGAGCAGGCGGCTGATCGAAGGACACGCGATCGCGGCGCTCTGCGCGAACCGTGCCGGGGCGCCCGCCGAATTGCCGGAACTCATCGAAGCGATGGTGAACGCCGGGAACGAACGCGACTGGTTCGCCGTTTCGGGCTTCGACCGCCGGTTCCACCGCGCCATCGTGAACGCCGCGGGCAACTCCGTCCTGACCGAGCTGTACGACACCCTCCGCTCGCGGCAGCAACGCGTCACGGTCCGCGCGCTGGAGGCCCGCCCGGAGAGGCTGACGGTGATCAACGAAGAGCATCGGGAACTGGTCGCTGCCTTGAACGCCCACGACGCGAAAGAGGCGTCGCGGTTGCTGGAAGAGCATTTGCGCCCGGTGTCCGAGGTCATGTCGGTGCTGCCGCAGGAAGGCTGACCGCGATGGGACTCGAGAAGGTCGCCGGCACCATGCGCGACATCCTCACCGTCCGCCGCGTCTACGGCGAACCGGTGGAGCACGACGGGGTGGTGGTGATTCCCGCCGCGCGCGTCATCGGCGGTGGTGGCGGCGGACACGGCGCCGAGCAGGACAAGGAAGGCGAGGGTGGCGGTTTCATCCTGGCCGCGCGCCCTGTCGGCGCGTACGTGCTCAAGGGCGGCGACGTGCGCTGGGTGCCCGCCGTGGACATCACTTTCCTCGGCGCCGTCTTCGCCGTCACGGTCGCGGCGATCCGCAAGGCCCGGCGCCGGAAAGCTTGACGCCCGGCCGCTCAGGCCCGGTTCGAGGCGGTGATGCCGGTGAGGATGAGATCGACCCCGGTGAGGAACTGCTCCCGGTCGTCGTGCTCACGCACCTGGTCGGCGATGGATTTCATGAACGGGTATTCGCCGGGGTCGAGTTCTTCCCACACTGTCGCCGCGGCGTGGAGGAATTCGGCCCGGTCCACTCCGGGTTCGAGTGCGCGGGCGTTCGCGGCGTTCTGGCCCGCGGCGCCGAAGACGTAGTGCATGAGCGCCGAGGCCGCCGTGAACCAAGTGGCTTCGGGCACGCCCAACGCGGCGACCCGTTGTCCGAAGCTTTCGAAGATCCGCGGGGTCACCGAACCCCAAGGGCTGCCGGAAAGCTGAACGGCGAGTTGCGCGGAAAGCCACGGGTGGTCCGCGATCGCGTCGAACAGGCCGAGTGCGAGGGTGCGGATCTCGTCCTGAGGCGTGTCCGATGGCTCGTCGTGCTCGATGGCCAAGACGTCCGCGATGACGGAGTCGGTCGCGGCGGCGAGTAGTTCCCCTTTGTTGGCCACATGCCAGTAGATCGCTCCCGGGCCGGTGGCGAGGCGTTCGGTCAGTGTCCGGAAGGTCAGCCCGCTCTCGCCTTCCGCGTCGAGCAGTGCGACGGCGGCCTCGACGATGCGCTCCCGGGAGAGCGCCTCCGTGCGCCGCGGTGTCCGGCTTGTCCGTGTGGCCATGCCGTCATCTTGACAGACCTGGAGCGCCGTTCCAATATGGAATGACATTCCACCATGGAACGCCATTCCAGAAGAGGTGTCATGAAGGCGACCGTCACGATCATCGGCGCGGGACTCAGCGGGCTCACCCTGGCCCGTGTCCTGCACGTATACGGCATCCCGGCAGTGGTCTACGAGGCGGAGAATTCGCCGGAGGAACGCGCACAGGGCGGGATGCTCGACATCCACGACTACAACGGACAACTCGCCGTCCAAGCGGCGGGCCTGATGGAGGAGTTCCGCGGCCTCGTGTTGGAGGGCCGCGAGGCGATGCGGATCCTGGCCCCGGACGGGACGGTCCTGTTCGAGCAGGCCGACGACGGGACCGGCGGCCGCCCCGAGGTGCAGCGCGCCGACCTGCGGAGGATGTTGCTCGAGTCCCTCCCGGACGGCACCGTCCGCTGGGGCCACAAGGTCACCGGCGTCCGGCGGCTCGACGAAGGCGGCCACGAGGTGACCTTCGCCGACGGCACCACCGCCGGGGGAGACGTGCTGGTCGGCGCGGACGGCGCCTGGTCGCGAGTACGGCCTTTGCTCACCGGCGCCATACCCGAGTACGCCGGTACGTCGTTCGTCGAGACCTATCTGTACGACGCCGACACCCGGCATCAGGCCGCCGCGAAGGCGGTCGGCGGTGGGGCGCTGATAGCGCCCGCACCGGAGAGGGAGATCCACGCCCACCGGGAAAGCGGTGACACCTTGCACACCTACGTGGTGCTCAACGAGACGCTGGACTGGTTCGCGGACATCGATTTCACCGACCCCGCCGCGACCACCGCGCGGATCGCGCGGGAGTTCGACGGCTGGGCGCCGGAACTCACCGCCCTGCTCACCGAGACCGACACCGCGCCGGTCCATCGTCCGCACTACGCCCTCCCGGCCGGGCTCCGCTGGGACAGGGTGCCGGGGGTGACCCTGGTCGGTGACGCCGCCCACCTCGCCGCTCCCAACGGCGAAGGGGCCAACCTGACGATGCTCGACGGCGCCGAACTGGCCAAGGCGCTCGCCGCGCATCCCGGCGACGTCGAGGCCGCGATCGCCGAGTACGAGGAGGCCATGTTCGTCCGCAGTGCCGAAGTCGACGACGCGACCGCGGTCCTTCGGGAACGCGAGTTCCGCGAGAAACTTCCGCGGAGCCTGGTCGAGATGTTCGTCGGAAGCGAGTGATCCTGATAGGCCGGGTGGCCGGTTTCGGGCTAGTTTCCCCTCATGGCGAAAAGCTCGGCTGTGGAGATCGAGGTCGGCGACCGGACGGTGCGCGTCTCGAACCCGGATCGGGTCTACTTCCCGGCACGGGGTGAGACCAAACTCGATCTCGTCCGGTACTACCTCGCGGTCGGCGACGGGATCGTGCGGGCGTTGCGGGAGCGGCCGTGCATGCTGCACCGGTTCCCGTCCGGGGTCTCGGGGGAGAAGGTCCACCAGAAACGCGTCCCGAACGGGGCCCCGGACTGGCTGCAGACCGTCCGCGTCGACTTCCCCTCCGGAAGGCACGCCTACGAACTGTGCGTCACGCATCCCGCCGACGTGATCTGGGCGGTGCAGATGTCGACCGTCGAGTTCCACCCCTGGAACTCCCGCCGGGCCGACACCGAACGCCCCGATGAGTGGCGGATCGACCTCGACCCGATGCCCGACTGCCCGTTCTCCACCGTGCGGAAGGTCGCGCATACCGTCCGCGAGATTTTGGACGAACTCGGGATCACCGGCTGGCCGAAGACCTCCGGCGGCCACGGCCTGCACGTTTACGTCCGGATCGAACCGAGGTGGGGCTTCCAGGAGGTACGCCGGGCCGCGCACGCCTTCGCGCGCGAGGTCGAGCGCCGCATGCCCGACGAGGTCACCACCACCTGGTGGCGCAAGGATCGCGATCCTTCGAAACTGTTCGTGGACTACAACCAGAACGCCCGCGACCACACCATCGCCAGCGCCTACTCGGTCCGCGGTGTGCCCGAAGCCGTCGTCTCGACGCCGATCGGGTGGCACGAGATCGACGACGTCGAGCCGCGTGAATTCACCATCGCCACCGTGCCCGCGCGCTTCGCCGAACTCGGCGACCTGCACGCGGGCATCGACGACACCGCGTACTCGCTCGACACCCTCCTCGAGTGGGCCGACCGAGACCCGGATCTAGAGGACTAAACGCGGGCGTGGGGCGTGGTCCACCTACGCATTTAGAGGACTAAACGCGGGCGTGAGGCCGGGGTCACTTGCCGACGTAGGCCGCCAGATGCTCGCCGGTGAGGGTCGAACCGGTCGCGACGAGGTCGGCGGGCGTGCCCTCGAAGACGATCTTTCCGCCGTCATGACCGGCGCCGGGGCCGAGGTCGATGATCCAGTCGGCGTGCGCCATGACGGCCTGGTGGTGCTCGATCACGATCACGGACTTGCCGGAGTCGACGAGCCGGTCCAACAGGCCGAGCAGGTTTTCGACGTCGGCAAGGTGCAGGCCGGTGGTGGGCTCGTCGAGGACGTAGACGCCGCCCTTGTCGCCCATGTGCGTCGCGAGCTTCAGCCGCTGCCGCTCGCCGCCGGAAAGCGTGGTGAGCGGCTGGCCGAGGCTGAGGTAGCCGAGCCCGACATCGTTGAGCCTGCCGAGGATGGCGTGCGCGGCCGGGACGCGCCCGTCGCCTTCGCCGAAGAACGCCTCGGCTTCCGACACCGGCATCGCGAGGACCTCGCTGATGTTCTTGCCGCCGAACGTGTACTCCAGTACCGAAGCCTGGAACCGTTTGCCCTCGCACTCTTCGCAGGTGGTCGCGGTGCCCGCCATGATGCCGAGGTCGGTGTAGATGACGCCGGCGCCGTTGCAGTTCGGGCAGGCGCCCTCGGAGTTGGCGCTGAACAGCGCCGGCTTCACACCATTGGCCTTGGCGAACGCCTTCCGGATCGGTTCGAGCAGGCTGGTGTAGGTGGCCGGGTTGCTCCGCCGGGAGCCGCGGATGGGTGTCTGGTCGACGGAAACCACGCCCTCGGCGGCGGGGATCGAGCCGTGGATGAGCGAGCTCTTGCCGGAGCCCGCCACCCCGGTGACGACGCAGAGGACGCCGAGAGGGACGTCGACGTCGACGTTCCGGAGGTTGTGGCGGTCCGCGCCGCGGATCTCCAGTTTGCCGGTGGGCGTGCGGACGCTGTCCTTGAGCGCGGCCCGGTCGTCGAGGTGGCGGCCGGTGATGGTGTCGCTGGCGCGCAAGCCGTCGACGGTGCCCTCGAAGCAGATCGTGCCGCCGGCCGTGCCCGCGCCGGGGCCGAGGTCGACGACATGGTCGGCGATGGCGATCGTCTCCGGCTTGTGCTCGACGACCAGCACCGTGTTGCCCTTGTCGCGCAGCTGCCGCAGCAGGTTGTTCATCCGCTGGATGTCGTGCGGGTGCAGGCCGATGGTCGGCTCGTCGAAGACATAGGTGACGTCGGTCAGGGAAGAGCCGAGGTGGCGGATCATCTTGGTGCGTTGTGCCTCGCCACCCGACAGCGTGCCGGACGGCCGGTCCAGTGAGAGGTAGCCGAGCCCGATCTCCACGAACGAGTCGAGCGTGTGCAGCAGCTTCTCCAGCAGCGGCGCCACCGACGGCTCCTTCAGCCCCCGGACCCACTCGGCGAGGTCGCTGATCTGCATCGAGCAGGCGTCGGCGATGTTGATCCGCTTGATCTTCGACGACCGCGCGGTCTCGCTGAGCCGGGTTCCGTCGCATTCGGGGCAGGTGGTGAAGGTGACCGCCCGGTCGACGAACGCGCGGATATGCGGCTGCATCGCCTCCCGGTCCTTGGCCAGGAACGACTTCTGGATCGAGGGGATGAGCCCCGAATAGGTCAGGTTGATGCCCTCGATCTTGAGCTTGACCGGCTCCTTGTAGAGCAGATCGTTCAGCTGCCGCTTGGTGTACTTCTTGATCGGCTTGTCGGGGTCGAAGAAGCCGCAGCCGCGCAGGATGCGGCCGAACCAGCCCTCCATGGAGTAACCGGGGATCGTGAGCGCGCCTTCGTTGAGGGATTTGTTCTCGTCGTACAGCGCGGTGAGGTCGATGTCGTTGACCGTGCCCCGCCCCTCGCAGCGTGAGCACATGCCGCCGGTGATGCTGAACTCGCGGCGTTCCTTCGTGGTCCGCCCGGCCTTCTCGATGGTCACGGCGCCCGCCCCGCTGATCGAGGCGACGTTGAAGGAGAACGCCTGCGGTGAGCCGATGTGCGGCTTCCCGATCCGGCTGAAGAGGATGCGCAGCATGGCATGGGCGTCGGTGGCGGTGCCGACGGTGGAGCGCGGGTCGGAGCCCATCCGCTGCTGGTCGACGATGATCGCGGTGGTCAGGCCGTCGAGTACGTCGACTTCGGGCCGGGCCAGCGTCGGCATGAAACCCTGCACGAAGGTGCTGTAGGTCTCGTTGATCAGCCGCTGCGACTCGGCCGCGATCGTGTCGAAGACCAGTGAGCTCTTGCCCGAACCGGAAACGCCGGTGAACACCGTCAGCCGTCTCTTCGGCAGCTCGACGGCGACGTCCTTGAGATTGTTCTCGCGCGCGCCCAGTACCCGGATCAGGTCATGGGTGTCGGCGGGGTGCGGCTCGGGCGGCTGCGGCCTGGTGGTCTTGCTCATCGTCTCTCCATCCTGATGTGGGCCGCGTGTACGGTCCGTCAGCCTCACCGGGCTCGATCTAACCAGTTTCGAGCCGTCCGTCCCCTATGTACGTGCGGGGTGTCCGCGACGATGATCACGCTAGGTGAGCCGCGGCCTCCGGCGCTTCTCGATTCCTGATCGGGTTCAGACGCTCCAGCCCTCGCTCTTCGTCGCCTTCAGGTAGTCCTCGACCGGCGGTCCGACCGGCCTGCCTTCGAACTGCGTCGACAGCACCACCGAGGACCGCAGCTCACCGTGCTTGCCCAGCCGTTCGAAGAGGCCTTCGAGATGTTCAAGCGACACGGCCCGCACCTTCAGCATGGTGCAGCGATCACCGCTGAGCCGGTGCAGCTCGACCACTTCGGGGTAGTCCTCCGACTTGCTGGTGCGCAGCAGGCAGCTGCCGAGCGAGCAGCGCATCTCGACGAACGCCTGCAGGTCGTACCCCGTGCGGCGGGCATCGACCTGTGCGCGATATCCGGTGATGACGCCCGTCTCCTCCAGCCGCCGGACCCGCTCGGCGACCGCCGGCGCGGAGAGGTTGACCCGGCGTCCCAGCTCCTTGAACGAGAGCCGCCCGTCGCTCTGGAGGGTCTCGACGAGCCGCCAGTCGAGGTCGTCCAGCGGCCTTTCCGATCGTAAGGTCATCGCGCCAGGATTCCTTTCATGATGGGCCTCGCACCCCCGCAAGGCCTTCGTGAGCCTATTCGCCGGAACGCCCGGATTCCTTAGGTTTGAATCATGAAACCGATGTTCGCGCTCTTCATGGGCGTCGCCTGCCTCAGCACCGCGGTCGTCGGCCTCTCCACCACGGCGGCGTTGATCGTGGTCGAGCACGCCGGTGCCGCGTGGAGCGGACTCCCGAACGCCGTGCTGGTACTCGGTTCCGCCGCGGGGTCGCTGTCGTCGGGAGCGCTGGCCGCCCGCTACGGCAGGCGCCTGGTCTTGGTGCTGATGTACGGCGCCGCGGTGGCGGGTGCGCTGATCTCGTTCGCGGGAGTGCTCGGCGGATCCATACTCGCGCTGGTGGCGGGGATGCCCTTGATCGGCTTCGGCAACAGCGGGGCACAGCTTTCTCGCTACACGGCCGCCGACCTCTCCCCGGAGCGCCGCAAGGGTTTCGCACTGTCCACAATGGTCTGGGCGGGGACGGTCGGCGCGGTGGCCGGTCCGGCGTTGATCGCGCCGGCCGCGGCGCGGGCGGAAGCCGCCGATCTGCCCGCCCTGTCCGGTCCGCTCGCGGCCGGGGCGATCGTCGTGGCCATCGCGGTGCTCGCCGTCGCCACCCTGCCGCGCGGTCTCGCCGCTCCGGCGGAAGGAGCGACCAGGCGCGAGCGGATGTCCGTGCGGAACCCGCTGATCCTCGGACCGCTCGTGGCGATGGTCGGCGCGCAGCTGGCGATGGTCGCGGTGATGACGATGACGCCGGTCCAGCTGCACCAGCACGGTCAGGGACTGGACGTCGTCGGCTGGGTGCTGAGCGCCCATCTGGTCGGGATGTTCGCGCTGGCGCCGTTGTCCGGCTGGCTCGCCGACCGCTGGGGCGGCCGCGCGACGATCTTCGGCGGTATCGGCACGCTCACCGTCGCGGCGGTCACCGCGATCGGCGGCCCTGATTCGCATCACGTGGGAATCCCGGTCGCGATGTTCCTGCTCGGCTACGGCTGGAATCTGGTGTTCGTCGGCGGCAGCAGCATGCTCAGCCGCGATCTTCCGCCCGCTCAGCGGGTGCGGGCCCAGGGCACGGTCGACGCCTTCGTGTGGGGAACCTCCGCGGCGGCGAGCCTGCTCGCCGGGCACCTCTTCGGCCTGGGTGGATACGTTCTGGTCGCCATCGCGGGCGGGCTGTGCGCCCTCGCCCCGCTCGCGGTGATCGGTCGCCGGGTGCGCACCGCCGCGCCGGTTGAAAAAGCCGGCCTTCCCTGAGCTGCGAAACCATGGTGGCACCGGCATACTTCTTCACTTCGACCGCGAACGAGCCTGTGATGACGCAGATCACGTCGGTGGTGAATTCGGAGGGCCCTAGGGTGAAGACGGACGAGGTGCGGGAGATCGGGGGTGCACGATGAGCGAGTTCGCGGTGAATCTGCGGGAGCGGGTACGACAGGCGAGGGAAGAGGTCCGGATCGCCAGGCGGGATTCGGACGAGGATCGCGCGTCGGCCGTCGGCGCCGATCTGGCCAACCTGGAGCGCCTGGCCGCCGAACACGGGGTGGAATTGCCTGAGCAGGCCTCGGGCGACGCCCGGGCGTGACCCCGGGTTCCGCGCCCCCCATGAGCCTTTGACACCCTGGGGCGCGTGACCGAAAGCCTGAACCGGATCCGCGCCTTCCTGGCGGACCGCGAGCCGCCGACACCGTGCCTGGTCGTGGACACCGACCTGGTCGCGGACCGGACGGCCGCGGTCTCGGCGGCCTTCCCGGGCGCGCTGATCCGGTACGCCGTCAAGGCCAATCCCGTTCCCGCCGTGCTCGACGCGGTGCGGTCGGCGGGTGCGGGTTTCGACGTCGCGAGCACGGGCGAGATCGACCTGTGCCTGTCGCGCGGCGCGGACGCGGGGGAACTGGCCTACGGCAACACGATCAAGAAGCCGTCGGACATCTCGTACGCGTATGCGCGCGGAGTCCGTGAATTCACGACGGATTCCGCCGGGGATCTGGCGAACCTGGCCGAGCACGCGCCCGGTTCGCTGGTCTCGATCCGCCTGCTGACCGGCGGTCCCGATTCGGTTACGCCGTTCGGCCACAAGTTCGGCTGTGAGCCATCCGTGGCGGCCGCGTTGCTGCGCCGGGCCGCGGAAGCCGGGCTGCGGCCGGGAATCGCGTTCCACGTCGGGTCTCAGCAACCCGATCCGGCCGCCTGGGAGATCGGCATCGCGACGGCGGCCAAGGTCGCCGCCGACGCCGGCGTCGGGCCGGCACGGCTCAACATCGGCGGCGGGTTCGCCACCGAGCACCGGGAACCCGTGCCTTCGTTGGCGGGCTACGCGGCGGTGATCCACGACGCCATCCGGCGGCACCTGCCGGGGCCGGAACTGATGCTCGAGCCGGGTCGCGTGATCGTCGCCGACGCCGGGCTCATCCGCACCGAAGTCGTCCTGGTGACCACTCGCGCCGTCGCCGACGAACGCCGCTGGGTCTATCTCGACGTCGGCAGGTACAACGGGATGGCCGAGTGCGAGAACGAAGCCGTCGCGTATCGGCTGGAGCCCGTCGGCGTCAAAGGACCGGAAGGACCAGTGGTACTGGCGGGGCCGACCTGCGATGGTGACGACGTGCTCTACCAGCGAACGCCGTGCGCGCTGCCACTGGCGCTGAAGGCGGGCGACCGGCTGGACATCCCGGGCACCGGTGCGTACACCGCCAGCTACTCGTCGGTCGCTTTCAACGGAATCGAACCGTTGCGTACCTATGCTGTGGGGAGGTTCGCCGATGCCGGGTGAAGTGCCACTCGTCGGCCGGTTCGCCGGTCGCCACGTACTCGCGGAGTTCGAGGGGATCGAGCCGTCGCTCCTCGATGATCCCGCGTTGCTCAAGAAGACTCTCGCGGACGCGGTGACGGAAGCGGGGGCGACGGTATGCGAGGTCGTGTCGCATTCCTTCGCGCCGCAAGGGGTCACCGTGCTCGCGCTGCTGGCCGAGTCGCACGCGTCCGTGCACACCTACCCGGAGATCGGCTCGGTGTTCGTGGACGTGTTCACCTGCGGGGACCGGGCCGATCCGGAGCGGGCCGTCGCGTTGCTGGCGAAGCTGCTTGGTGCCGGCATCGTCCGGATGTCCACTGTGGAACGAGGAGAGAACTGATGGCGCAGCGGCGGATCGTCGAACCGATGGGGCCGGGACTCACCCGGCACTGGGACGTCGACGAGGTGCTGTTCGAGGGCCGCACCGCCTTCCAGCACGTCCTCATCGGACGGACGGCACAGGGGGTCTCCCTGTTCTGCGACGACGAACGGCAGAGCACCGAGCTGAGCCAGCTCGTCTACCACGAGGCATTGGTGATCCCGTCGCTGCTGCTCGCCGAACGGGTCGAGCGGGTGCTGATCATCGGTTCCAGCGAAGGGGTCGCCTCGGAACTCGCGGTCGCCGCGGGTGCGGAGGTGGTCGATCACGTCGACATCGACGCCGAAGCGGTGCGGGCCTGTGCCGAGCATCTTCCCTACGGTTACACGCTCGACGACCTCACCCGTGCCGAGCGCGGCGACGGGAAGGTCCGTATGCACTATCGCGACGGCTGGGAGTTCCTCGCCGAAGCAAAGGATCGCGGTGACTCCTACGACGTGGTCGTCATCGACCTGCCGGACGAGAACGACGATCCCCAGGCCCAGCACAACCGGTTGTACGGAACCGATTTCCTGGCCCGGTGCGCGGCATTGCTCACCACCGGGGGAGTGGTCGGCTGCCAGGCGGGCTGCCCGACGCTGTGGCGCAATCAAACGCTGATCTCGTCGTGGCGCCGGTTCACCGAGTCGTTCGGAACCGTTCTCTACTACGGGTCGGACGAGCACGAGTGGGCGTTCCTGAGCGGCAGGGCCGACGTGCTCGAAGATCCAGGTGCCTTCGTCGCGGAGAAGATCGGCAAGGCGCGCATCGGGGAGTCCACTATGGACGAGCAAGCGCTGCGGGCGAACACCGTGCCCCCGATTTCCCTGCGCCGGTAAGGCGAACATTCGCGCCGCGAGCACGCGCTGAAGGATCCTCCATCTGGTCGTTGCCGGGTGCGGCCATGCGGGCCAGAATCGCTCGGGTGACTAGATGGCGCGCGGGGTCGCGAATGCAGTTCCGGGATCGGTGATGGCGTTCATGGGGAGGGACACCGAACTCACCGCCGGGCTGGCCAGGGAATCCGCGGTCTGCGCGGCGTTCGTGAGTTTGACCGCGAGTGTCGTGGAGGATCCGGAACCGGACCGGGTCGTGGACATCCTGTCCAGCGAATGCGTACGCCTGCTGCCGATCGACTCGATGGAGGTCTTCCTCCCCGGGCTGGAACTCGAACGCTATCCCGCGGCCGCCGAAGAAGGGCCCGCTCTCGAATCGTTCGAAACCGGCGGTGGCCTCGCGATCGACGATCTCTCCGCCGAAGAGTCCCGCTGGCCGGGTTACGTGGCCAGAATGTCCGAACTGGGTTATGCCGCGGTTTCCGCGCTTCCCTTGCGCGCGATGGAGGAAACCCTCGGCGCGCTCACCTTTCTGCATACCGAAACCGCGGCTTTGAGCGCGGAGGACCGCCGCCTTGGGCAGGCGCTCGCCGACGCCGCGACCCTGTGCCTGCTCCAGCAACGGGAACTGCGGCACTATCGGACGCTTTCGGAACAGTTGCAGACGGCCCTCGACAGCCGGATCGTCATCGAGCAGGCGAAGGGAATGCTCGCCGAGCGTGCCGGGGTCAGTGTCGGCAAGGCTTTTCAGCGGTTGCGCGCGTTCGCTCGCGGCTCGAACCGGAAGCTGGCGGACGTGGCAAGCGGGGTCGTCGACGGTTCGCTGGACAGCGAGGTGTTCCTTCGGTCCCGCCGTCGTTGACAACTGCCGAATGATGACCGGCAGTTGCCGGTAGGGTCGTTGGTCACCGAAACCGATGACTTGTCCCGGGAAAGGCGTGACCGTGCGGCCCTACGGGGCCGCGATGACATCGGGAAGGCTTCACGCTGAAGAGAGGATGCGTGGATGCCATGGCGCGGCTGGGAAGCCTTCTGGGGAGGAGCCGCTCGGTACGGCCGAGCCTGCTCCCGCTGCTGGAACTGAGGTCGGCGGCGTCGCCGTTGCGGGCAGGCTACGGACTCGCGCCGACCGGAACGGGGACCGTCTGCTTCGTCGCGGAAGGCCGTCCCGGCGACGGGACGGAAGCGGAGATCATCGCCGGTCTCGCCGGGGATTCCGTGCGCCGCAACGTGATCAACCACGACGCCCTGGGGAGGACGATCGTGCGTTGCTGGCGGGAGAACGGGGATCTGGGCTGGCTTCTCGGTGACCTCGTCGACGTCAACGACCGGCTGGCGCAGGCGGGTTTCGCGTCCTGGTTGCTGCACACGACGGTCGATTTCGCCGAGGTGCGGGATAGGCGCCACCCCAAGCTCACCATGGTTTATCGCCGGGAACGCGGCACCTTCTATCCCTATGCGCCGCGCGGGAGCCGTGGCCGGGACCGGGCGATGGAACTGAAGGTGCGTTCGTCGCTGACCCGGATCGTGCCGATGGAGGCCGACATCGGCCGATGGCGGCCGGTCTGACCGATCGCCCGGTCAGCCGGTGGTGCCGCTGAGCCAGCCGCGCAGTCGCTGAACGCGCCGGTCCCGTGGGTTCCATCGCGGGAAGTGGTACCGCTGCCGGGGTCGTGCGGTGCCGTTCGTGGCCGCGGCCGCTCCGTCGGGCTGCTGGAGGATGGTCAAGACGTCGTCGAGGAGGGAGGGGTGCGGCTCGGGTTTCGCGGACACCCGCGGCAACCTTTCGAGTTCGGCGGAGACCGGTGTCCGGATAGGGCCGGCGCGCGTGCCGGGACGACGGCGGGTCTCGCAGATCCTCGTGGTCACGTCCCGGTCACCCTTCCCTTCGGCGGTCCGGCGATTGCCATCTTCGACGATGCGGTATCACGAGGTGCTCAGGTCACCGCCGAAGGTAGTGGCATCGAGGGCACAAAGACCCCAGTCGGTCGCCGAACGGGTACGGCGTGTCACGGGTTGGCTTCGAAACGCCGGAATGACGGAAGTCGGTGGGACAATGTCCGCCGGCTGGCTCACGATCGACGGAGAAGGTGCATGCCGAACCCGACCTCCCCGCAGTCCGGAACCCGGGCGGCGGCTCCGATCCGGGTACTGCTCGTCGAAGACCACAAGATGGTGGCCGAGGCACTCGGCGCCGCCTTCGAAGAATTCCCGGAGATCCAGCTGGTGGCTTCGGTGGAGTCCCTCGCGCACGGCATGATCGCGGTGGAAGAACATCTGCCTGACATCGTTTTGCTCGACAGGCGGCTGCCGGACGGCGACGGGATCGAGGCGATCACGAGACTCCGCGCGCTTTCGCCGTCGAGCCGCGTGCTCGTGCTGACCGGTGACGCGAACAGTGCGATCGCCGCCAGGATCCTCGAAGTCGGCGGTGCCGGATTGTTGCTGAAATCGGGGCTGCTCGACGAGCTGATCACGGCAATCCGCACCGTCGCGGCGGGTGACGTGATCATCGACCCGGAACTGCTCAGCGGCGCTTTGGCCATGCTGGCAGGCAGTTCCGGCCCGCTCGGTCCGGTGTTGTCGTTACGGGAGCGGCAGGTGCTCGGTTTGATCGCCGACGGGGCGGGAACCGATCGGATCGCCGAGGAGTTGCGGCTCGCGCGGAACACCGTGCGGAATCACGTGCAGCGGATACTGGTGAAGACGGGAACCCATTCGAAACTCGAAGCGGTGGCGCACGCGCGCAAGAACGGCCTCCTCGAACGGCCGTAGCGCCGGAGCGCGCCTGAGTGCCAAGCTGCACTATGGCCATGCTGCCATCGGAATCGGCGCCCGATCATCGCAATGCTGTGCTCTTCGAGTTGTTCGTGCACAGCGTTGTCGACTACGCCATTTACATGCTGGACGTCGACGGAAAGGTGATCACCTGGAACCAAGGTGCCGAACGGATCAAGGGGTATTCCGAGGAGGAGATCCTCGGCCGCCATTTCTCCGTTTTCTACACCGAGGAGGACATCGCCGACGGAAGACCGACCGCGGAACTGCTGATCGCCGCCGAGATGGGCAGCCACGAGGACGAAGGCTGGCGGGTCCGTCGAGGAGGGGAGCGCTTCTGGGTCAACACCGTGCTCACCGCCCTGCGTGACCCCATGGGGACCTTGATCGGTTTCGGCAAGGTGACCAGGGATCTCACCGAACGGCGGAAGGTGCAAGAGGAGAGAAGTGGGCGGCAGCAGGCGTTCGCGCATTTGGTGCGAGCGCAAGAAACCGAAAGACGTCGTATCGCGTGGGATGTTCACGACGATTCCATCCAGTCGATGATCGCGGTGAGCATGCGCTTGCAGATGCTCGCCGCCCAGCGCCGCGATTCCGCGTTGATGCAACTCGACGAAGCGATCCAAAGCGCGATCCGGCGACTGCGGATACTGGTTGCCCAATTGCGTCCGCCCGCGCTGAACGACGAGGACCTCGTCGGCTCCATCCGTGACTATCTCGACGAGGTCGTCCGCGGCTGGGGGCTCGACTGCACGCTGCGGCACGATTTCACCGGCAGGCCGCCGCCCGAACTCGTCGTCACCGTCTTCCGGATCGTTCAGGAGGCGTTGGTCAACGTGCGGAAGCACGCGAACGCCACCGCCGTCGAGGTCAGCCTGACCGGACAGGACGGCGGACTGCTGGTGCGGGTCGCCGACAACGGCGACGGGATGAAGCCGGGCGCCGACGGTTCCCCGGAGGTGTTGTCGGGTGAGCACATCGGAATGGCATCGATGCGTGAGCGTGCGGAGGCGGCGCAAGGATGGTTCCGGGTTTCCAGCGGACCGGGTGAAGGCACCTGCGTTGTCTGCTGGATTCCGCTGGCCGGTTCCGGACCGGTACGGCGATGACGGTCCCTCCGGACACGGCCCGAGCGGGTGGTGGACTCGACGACGAAGGACTGCAGCGACTGCTGGAGGGGCTGAAAGCCGTTCGTGACGGCGATTTCAGCACCCGGCTGTCCCCAGCGGACGACGTCCTGATGGATGAGATGGCGGTCGTCTTCAACGAGATGGTCGGCCAGCTGGCATTGTTCACCTCCGAGGTCACCCGGGTCGCTCGTGAGGTGGGGACCGACGGCAAGCTCGGTGGACAGGCGGCGGTGCCTTCGGTTTCGGGTACCTGGAAGGACCTCGCCGATTCGGTGAACGCGATGGCCGGCAATCTGACCGGTCAGGTCCGCGACATCGCCGAGGTCGCGACGGCGGTGGCGAAAGGGGATCTGTCCCAGAAAATCACCGTCGACGTCAAAGGCGAGATGCTGGAGCTGAAGAACACGATCAACACGATGGTGGATCAGCTTTCGTCGTTCGCGGACGAGGTGACGCGGGTGGCGCGTGAAGTGGGCACCGAGGGGCGGCTTGGAGGTCAGGCGGACGTGAAGGGTGCGTCGGGGACTTGGAAGGGTTTGACGGAGTCGGTGAACGTCATGGCCGACAACCTGACCGACCAGGTGCGGGCGATCGCCGAGGTCACCAGCGCGGTGGCCACCGGCGACCTCACCCGGTCGATCTCCGTCGAGGCGCAGGGCGAGGTCGCGGAACTCAAGGACAACATCAACGCGATGGTCCAGTCGCTGCGCGAGACGACCCGGGCGAACGAAGAACAGGACTGGCTCGACACCAACCTCGCGCGGATCTCCGGCCTGATGCAGGGCCATCGGGACCTGCGGGTGGTCGCCACGCTCATCATGAACGAACTGACCCCGCTGGTCGGCGCGCAACACGGAACGTTCTTCCTCACCGAGTCCGGGGAGAACGGCACCCGGCTGCGGCTGATCACCAGCTACGGGCACAGCGAGGATCCGGACGTGCCCTCGCGGTTCGCCATGGGCCGATCGCTGATCGGGCAGGCCGCGCACACCAAGAGACCGATCGTCGTCGACCGGACGCCGCCGGGTTTCGTGAAAATCTCGTCGAGCCTCGGTTCCGCTCCGCCGGTCACCCTGATCGTGCTGCCGATCGTCTTCGAGGATCAGGTGCTCGGCGTCATCGAACTGGCGACATTCGGCGAATTCACCGCCGTCCGCAAGGATTTCCTCGCACAACTGATGGAGACCATCGGGGTCAACGTCAACACGATCATCGCCAACGCCCGGACCGACTCCCTGCTGGAGGAATCCCAGCGACTGGCCCAAGAGTTGCGGGCGCGTTCGGAAGAACTCCAGGCACAGCAGGCGAAACTCCAGCGGTCCAACGCGGAACTGGAGGAGAAGGCCGAACTGCTGGCGCGGCAGAACCGCGACATCGAGGTGAAGAACTTCGAAATCGAGCAGGCACGACAGGAGATCGAGGAGCGCGCGCAGCAGCTCGCGCTGGCTTCGAAGTACAAGGCCGAGTTCCTGGCGAACATGTCGCACGAACTTCGGACCCCGTTGACCAGCCTGCTGATCCTCGCCGGGGTGCTGGCACAGAACTCGACCCAGAACCTGACGCCCAAACAGGTCGAGTTCGCCAAGGTGATCCAATCCGCGGGCACCGACCTGCTGCAGTTGATCAACGACATCCTCGACCTTTCGAAGGTCGAGGCGGGCAAGATGGACATCCACCACGAGCCGTTCCCGCTGCGCCAGCTGCTCGACTACGTCGGCACGACGTTCCGCCCGCTGACCGCGGAGAAGGGGCTCGACTTCCGGGTCACGGTCGAGCCCAACGTGCCGGAACTGCTGTTCACCGACGAGCAGCGACTGCGGCAGGTGCTGCGGAACCTGCTGTCGAACGCGGTCAAGTTCACCGAAGACGGCAGCGTCGAGCTGCGGGTGAAACTGGTCGATCCGATCTCGCCGTCCGGCGAGCACGAGTCCTTGGTGGCGTTCAGCGTGATCGACACCGGGATCGGGATCGCCGAGGAAAACCTCGAATCCATTTTCGGTGCCTTCCAACAGGCCGACGGCACCACCAGCCGTAAATACGGTGGCACCGGCCTCGGCCTGTCGATCAGCCGCGAGGTCGCTTACCTGCTCGGCGGCGAGATCCGGGCGGACAGTGTGCTGGGCACGGGCAGCACGTTCGCCCTTTACCTGCCGGTGGCCCGCTTCACCGCACCCATGCCCGTGCCGGAGTCCACTGTGGACATCCGGGGATCGGCCGGGCGGCGCGTCCTGGTCGTGGAAAGCGAGCAGAACAGTCTACTGACCCTGCTCGCCAAGGGGGTCGCCGCCGACCTCGCGGACAGCCATGGCTCAGTCCAGGTGCGGGCCGTGGCCGACCCGGCCGAAGCCATCGACGAGCTGAAACGCAACAGCTACCGCTGCGTCGTGCTCGACACCAGCATCCCCGGCACGAGCGCGCTGTCGTTCCTCAAACGTCTTGTCGAAGGCCCGGACGCTGTCGAGGTTCCGGTGCTGGCACACGCGAGCCGCAAGCTCAGCGCCGCGATGGATCGGCTGTTGCAAGGCCACGCGAGGCAGCACCCGGTCGAACTGCTGCCTTCGCTCGACATGCTGCGGGACCGCATCATGCTGCACATCTCGGCCAGCGAACTCGACGGCATCCTCCCACTGATGCACCAGCCCGAAGTGCCCCCGTCGCCCCCCGAGGTGACGGCGAAGGCAGCCGACCCACCCGCGGGAGCTCGGCGGCTGCAGGGGCGCAAGGTCCTCCTCGTCGACGACGACGCCCGCAACGTCTTCGCGATCTCCGGGATGCTCGAACTGCACGGCCTGTCGGTGGTCCACGCGCCCAACGGCCGCAAAGGCATCGAGGAACTGCTGGCCGACGACGACATCGAGCTCATCCTGATGGACGTGATGATGCCGGAGATGGACGGTCACGCGACGACGGCCGCGATCCGCGAGATGCCGAAGTTCGCCGACCTGCCGATCATCACGGTGACCGCGAAGGCGATGGAGGGTGACCGCGAGAAATGCCTCGCCGCCGGGGCGAGCGACTACGTCACCAAACCCGTGGACGCGGCGGAACTGCTGGCCTGCATGGAACGCTGGCTTCCACGCTGAGGCTGCGGTGTCCGTGCCTGGCTCACGTCTCGATAGAGCCGACTCACGACTCGCTATTCCGTCCCATTGGCGCTGTTCGCGCAGAGACGGCGGATGGCGGCGACGATCTCGGTGTTGGGGCTGCCCTTGACGAGGTACTCGGTGACGCCGGCGGACGCCATCTGGGCGATGGACCGGGTATCGCTGTGCGCGGAGAACGCCATCAGCCGCGTGTGGGGCACCCGCCGCCGGATCTCCCTGGCCATCCAAGCGCCGCCACCGCCGGGGATCCGGACGTCGAGGACGGCGACCTCCGGGACGAGCAGCTCCGCGAGCGCGACGCCTTCACCGGCGGTGAGCGCGATGGCGACCACCTCGATGTCGGGTTCGGTCTCCAGCAGGGCGCGCAGGGCATCGCCGATGATCGGATTGTCGTCCGCGACGAGCACCCGAAGTCTGAGGGGCGGCGTTCGGTTCATGACCCAGTCCGTGCCCGCGGGGTCAGCGGTGCCGGTGGTGGCCGCGGGTCCGCCGCCGAACTTGGCGTGGCTCAGCAAGACAGACGTCGACCGCCTTCGCTCGGCTGCTCGACCAGTGTCCTGGCGACGTCGTGGATCTTCACGTTGTTGTTACGGCAGAACGACCGCAGCAGTTCGAACGCCGAATCGATGTCGATCTGGTAACGCTCGGCGAGGATGCCTTTGGCCTGTTCGATGGGCAACCGGTGGTCCAGCGCGTACTGGAGTTGTTCAGCGCGGGCGCGGTAAAAACGGATGCGGCTGCGCATGGCCACGAGGTCGTCTGCCGGGTCTGGTGTGCCGGACGACGAGGCCGGCGAAAGCGTGGTCTCGGACATGGGGCGATCGTCGCAGCGGTCGGCGGCGCGGGAAAGAAGAGAACGTCCTGACTCGCCTGATGCAAATGAACCTGGTCCGGGCGGCGGCCACTCGAACGGGCGCCGAACAGGGTCCTTTGGCCGGTCGCAGTGACCGGTCGTGCACCGTACGCTCTGACGGAGGAGGGAACCGTGGAGGTCGGAATGCTCCGGGTGTTTCTGGTCGACGACCACGAGGTGGTCCGTCGAGGGGTGGCGGACATGCTCGAAGAAGACGCCGAGCTGTGCGTCGTCGGTCAGGCTGCCACCTTTTCCCAGGCGCTGGCGAGGATTCCGGCGCTGCGGCCCGATGTCGCGGTCCTCGACGTCCGGCTGCCGGACGGCAACGGCGTCGAACTCGCGCGGGAACTGAGGTCCAAGGTCCCCGAACTGAAATGCCTGATGCTCACGTCCTACACCGACGAGCAGGCGATGCTGGACGCGATCATGGCAGGCGCGAGCGGCTTCGTCATCAAGGACATCCGGGGGATGGACCTGGTCGCCGCGGTCAAGGATGTCGGCCTGGGCCGCTCCTTGCTCGACACACGCGCCGCCGCGACGCTGATGGCGAAGTTCCGCGACGTCTCGGTGAAGAAGGGCCCGCTCGCCGGGCTTTCCGAACAGGAGCGCACGCTGCTGGAACTGATCGGCGAGGGGCTGACCAACCGGCAGATCGCCGAACGGATGTTCCTCGCCGAGAAGACCGTCAAGAACTACGTGTCCCGGCTGCTGACGAAACTCGGGATGCAGCGGCGTACGCAGGCGGCCGTACTGGCCACGGAGCTGCGTCGTCACTGACACCGGGTCTTCACTGACACCGGCCTTCGCTGACGGAGCAGGGTGGTCAGGCGGAAACGAGCGTTTCGAGCAGGACGTCCTCCAGCGGACGGCGCGGGGTCCACGGCAACGGCGTGCCGTAGCCGAGGCGCAACAGCACCTGCGGCCACACTCCGCAGCCGAGAAGCCGCCGGAGTTCGGCGCGCGCCGAACGGACCATGACCGGCGGGGAGATGAACGACGCGGTGAGCCCGGCGCCGGTCGCGGTCAGCAGAACCCGTTGCAGCGCTTGCCCCGCCTGCAGCCGGTCGAGCCGCTCGTCGGTCAACGATCCGATCGCCACCACCAGCGGCGGATCCGGCAGGCCGGCGGCACCGGGCGGACCGCATTCTTCGAGGAGCCAGCTTTCGTCGGCGGGGCAGCCGTCGGTCGCGTAGGACGGCACCCCGTCGCGGGTGCCCGCGCTCAGTTCGGTCCACCGGCGGAGTTCGGCGACGAAAGCGGGATCGGCGAGCTGGGCGACCCGCGCGCGAGCGGTGAGATCACGCAGGCGGCCGCATTGTTCGGCGCTCAGGCTCGGCAACCACGCGTGCTCGAGTTCGGTGGCGTGGCGGAGTACGGCGAGCGTCGACCGCGGGATGGCGGTGGGCAGGAACGGACGCCGGTTGGTGCGGCGGCGGGGGATCGCGCGGGCGAGCCGGGTGATCTTGGGCTCGGGGGTGCGTTCGGCGAACGGGCGGACGACGGCCAGCAGATCGGGATCCGCGCGGCTTGGCATGAGGGTCGTCGCCGGATGGAAGCCCAGTGCGTGAATCGCCGTCCGGAGAGTGAACAAGGCGGCACCGCAGGAGAGGATGAGTTCGCGTCCGTCCGGATCGGTGACCGGTAGGATACGGCGTGGATCGGCGTGGAGTTCGATTCCGGTACCGGTGCACCGGAAGAGCCACGGCTGGGTGTTGTGCGTCGACGGTGCCAGCATGGCCGACCGGAGCACGGAATTCACCTGATCGGAGTTCAAACGCCCGACCCTGGTGACTTGTAAGGTCATGGTCTCTCCCGCCGCGCCACGGGCAATTGGTGTCTCGGTGAGACGGTCCCGCCTGCGGTGCGGGGCCGAAAGAGGAGAAAGTCACCACGGCCGCGAGTCGTCCCGATCTTCGGAGGCGAAGCAGGATGTCGGCTCAATACCGGCTGGGCGGAACGGGCGACCGGGTCACCGGCGCCCTCTCCCAGTTGCGGGTTCGTGAGGTGTTGCGGGATCTCCAGGACCGCATCGAACGGCTCATCGGCACCCGCGACAAGATGGACGGCCTGCTCGAAGCGGTACTCGCCGTCGCGTCCGGACTGGAACTGGACACGACACTGCGCCGGATCGTGCAGGCGGCGATCGACCTCGCCGAGGCCACCTACGGCGCGGTGGGGGTGATCGCGGAAGACGGTTCGCTCGCCGAATTCGTCTATCTCGGGATCGACGGCGAGACGGAACAACAGATCGGCCATTTGCCGAAAGGCCACGGACTCCTCGGTTACGTCATCGAAGAGGCGAAACCAGTGCGCCTGGCCGACATTTCGCGGCATCCCGCGTCGGTCGGTTTCCCGGCGTGTCATCCGCCGATGCGTTCCTTCCTCGGCGTACCGATCCGGGTCGGTGACGAGGTGTTCGGGAATCTTTACCTCACCGAGAAACGCGGGGACGGTTTCACCGACGACGACGAGGTGGTCGTCCAGGCGCTCGCCGCCGCGGCCGGGATCGCGATCGAGAACGCCCATCTCTACGAACAGGCACGGATCCGCCAGCAGTGGCAGGCAGCCACCAGCGAGGTGACCACGGAACTGCTGGGCGGCACCGATCCCGTCGACGCGCTCAACCTGATCGCCAGCCGGGTCCTCGAACTGACCGGCTCCGACCTCACCCTGCTGGCACTGCCCGGCTCCGGCCGGGTCGACGTCTGCCCGGACAGGGAAGACGAACCGGGCGAACTCACCATCGCCGTCTGCGCGGGCGCCCGGTCGGAGGAACTGACCGGGGCTCGGATCAGCGTCGCCGCCTCGTTGCCGGGAGCGGTCTACCGCGACCGGACTCCGCGCAGTGTGCCGGAATTGGTGCTCCGTGACGGCGTCGAGGTGCGCCTCGGGCCGACGTTGGTGGTACCGCTCCGTGCGCGGGAACGCACCTCCGGGGTGTTGATGGCGGCACGGGATCCGGGCTCGGTCCCGTTCGAGCTCACCCAGTTGCCGGTGGTGGCCTCCTTCGCCGACCAGGCGGCGCTCGCGCTCCAGCTCGCCGTGCAACAGCGCACGGCGAGGGAACTCGACGTGCTGGCCGACCGGGACCGGATCGCCAGGGATCTGCACGACCACGTCATCCAGCGGTTGTTCGCGGTCGGTCTCGCCATGCAGAGCACGCATCGCCGGACGCACTCACCGGAACTGCGGCGGCGGATCGGGGAGAGCATCGACCAGATGCACGAGATCGTGCACGAGATCCGCACGGCGATCTTCGATCTCCACGGCGGCGAGGCGGGACAACAGGGTGTCCGGCTTCGGTACCGCCTCTACGACTCGATCATCGAGCTGACCGACGGCACCGCGATCCATCCGACGATCAGCCTTTCCGGACCGCTCGATTCGATTCCCTTCCCGTTGGCCGAACACGTCGAGGCGGTGGTGCGGGAGACGGTCGGCAACGTCGTCCGCCACGCGCGGGCGAGCGGTGTTTCGGTGAGTGTCGCGGTGAAGGACGACGCTCTGCGGATCGTGGTCACCGACGACGGCGACGGCATCGGCGGGGAGCCCGGCGGCGAATTCGACGGGCTGCGGAATCCGCGTGAGCGCGCGGAACGGGCGGGTGGGTGGTTCCGGGCGGAGACGCGCGAAGGGGGCGGCACCCGGATCGAGTGGTCCGCCCCCTTGCGCTGACGTCCTTGCCCCGTCCTAGTTCGTCGATTGCACGGCGAAGATCTCGTCGACCTCGATGGAGCGGGAGACCTCGGCGTCGACGTCGGAGGCGACGGTCTCCAGAAGTTCCGCGGTGAGGTCGGAAAGCGCCCGCGCCACCGCCAGGTAGGAACCGACCTGGGAGATCGAGCCGTCTCTCAGTCCGGCGTGCGCCAGCCCGACGCCGACGAACTCACCGCCGTCTTCGAGACGGAGCAACGCTTCCGCGCGGACCCGGTACGGTCCGGGCTGGAGGGAAACGTCAATGGTCCATTTACCGGTGTTGTGGGTCATCATCGGCTCCGTTCCGGTCATCGAGACTCTCACCGCCGCCGTTCGTGGCACAGGGTCCTGAGTTCCCGCTCCCGCCGGAAACGGGGGCGAAAACCTCGGGATTCGTGACCGGCGGCCGCTGCCGTCGCCGGATACCCCGGATGAGGGTGGGCCAACCCCCTCATTTTCCGGAGTCCACATGAAAATCCCGTTGCCGACTCATGTCGATCAAGTGGTGGCTTCGGCCGTGCACGCGCCGTCACCGCTCAACTCCCGGCCGTGGCGGTTCGTCGCCGACCGGGACCGGATCGAAGTGTGGCTCGACCCGCTCATGTCGCTGCGGTCGAACGGGAAGACGCTGTCGCTACGGCTGCTGCCTTCGCCGGAAGAGCCGGACCTCCTCGCCGACCTCCGGATCGGTGGCGACCGGTTTCCTCAGCGGAAGAACGGAGGCCGTCTTTCGCCGTCACGCGAACCGCCGTCCGTTCCTGAACGGCCCGGTGCCCGCCGGGGTCCGGACGACGTCGCGGGCGGCAGCGCTGGTGGAAGGCGGGCTGCTGGAACTGTTCGGCCGGGGCGGACGGCGAACGCTCCGGACGGGGTCCCGGCGCCCACCCAGCTGCCGTCGCCGCACACGATCCCCGCGCAGGAGTCGTTCTCCGTCGCGGAGGGCGGCGAGCCGGTGCTGGGTGCGGTGTTGACCGCGGAGCGTCGTTCGTCGGCGGCGCGCCGTCCGATCGAGGAGGTGATGGTCCGGTCCGGGGCGATGCTTCGAGCGGGTCCATTGTGCGCGTGGTGCACCGACACCGTCCGGCAGGCCTTTCCACGCGCCGAGCTGGCGCTGCACGGCGCGTGGATCTACAAGGCCCGCTGGTGGATCGATTGAGCTGTACTTCCGTGTCGGTACCGGCCGTTCGGGGGGCTGCCCGGCCGGTACCGACACACCAGAGAAGAGGGACCTCTGCCCCGAGAATGACGGCTGGCCGCGTCTTTCACCTGACCGAGTGAATTAGGCGGTTCGGTGGGCGGCATTGATCCATTCGGGGTATGTCGCTCAACCGAGGAAGGCCTGCAGCTCGTCGATGATCGTCTGAGGCTGTTCCTCGGCGACGAAATGGCCGGAACCGGCGACCCGCCGTACCCGGACGTCCGCCGCCTTGGACGGCAGGACCGCGGCGAAGTAGTCATAGTTCATGTCCGAGGCGAGACCGAGTGTCGGCGCGGCGATCTTCCCGTAGGCCTTCTGGTCCTCGATGTCCTGGCCGAACGCCTGGTACCAGCCGTTGCCCGCCCGGATGGCGTCCGGGCGGTCGTACGCCGCGGCGTAGAGCGCGCGGTCGCGGTCGCCGATCGAAGCGGGATCGGTCAGCAGGTGGTCGAACATCCAGTCGACGAGGAACCGCGCGCGGCCGGTCAAGAGCTGTTCGGGCAGGGTGGCGACCTGGTTGAAGGCGAACCACCAGACGTGGACCGGCTGTCCGGGGGGAGCCAGCATCGGGATCTGGTACAGGCTTTCGTCCGGATGCGAGACGTCCATGAGCGTGAGGGATTTCGTCGCTTCCGGATGGTTGGCGGCGAAGCTGAACGCGACCATGGCGCCGATGTCGTGCCCGGCGATGTGCGCCTGCCGGTAGCCCAGCGCGCGGACGAGTTCGTGGATGTCGCGGGCCATCGTCTTCTTGTCGTACCCGCCTTGCGGCTTGCTCGACCCGCCCATACCGCGCAGGTCGACGGCGATCACGCGATACCGCTTCGCCAGCGCGGGCATGATCCGGCGGTACTGCCACCAGGTCTCCGGCCAGCCGGGCAGCAGGATCAGCGGCTCACCCCGGCCGCCCGCCACGTAGTGCAGTCGTACGCCGTTGACCTGGGCGTACGAGCTGCGGAAACCGCCGGGCAGGGAGCGGGCGAGTTCCGCGTCCGCCGGTACGGACGGTTGTCCGGCCGCGGCGGTACCGGTCGAGGCCACCAGCGCGGCCGCGGCACCCGCGCCGAGGGTGAGCATGGAACGGCGGCTGAGGAAGGAGCGGCTGTCTTCGGTCATGCCTTGATCCTGGTCTTGGCGAGCGCCTGACCGTGAGCGGTGTTTTCGCCAACCGACGTCGGTTTCCGGACAGCATGGTGTTCAGGACAGCACGGGTTCGAGGACACCGAGGCGGGGCCCGAACGTCTCCCGGTACGCCATCGGGGTGACCCCGACCTGCCGCCGGAAATGCGGCCTGAGTGCCGCCGACGAGGAGAACCCGCAGTACCGGGCGATCTCGTCGACCGGGAGATCGGTGGATTCGAGCAACTGCTGGGCGCGGATGACCCGCTGATGGGTGAGCCAGGTACCGGGCGCGGTGCCGGTGATCTCACGGAACCGGCGATCGTAGTTGCGCCTGCTCATATGTGCCCGGCCCGCCAGTTCGTCGACCGGCAGGGCGGTGTCCAGCCGGGTGAGCGCCCACGCCATCGTCTCCGAGACCGGGTCGCCTTCGTCGAGTTCGGGCATCGGCGATTCGATGTACTGCGCCTGCCCACCGGGCCGGTGCGGCGGGACGACCATGCCCTTCGCGAGCCGGTTCGCCGCCTCCGCGCCGCACCATGACCGGATCAGGTGCAGGCCGAGGTCCATCCCGGCGGCGCCCCCGCCGGCGGTCAGGATGTCGCCGTCGTCGATGTAGAGCACCGATTCGTCGAGCCGGACCGCCGGGAACCGGGCCGCGAGCAGCGGCGCCATCGCCCAGTGCGTGGTCGCCGGACGGCCGTCGAGCAGCCCGGCGGCCGCCAGCACGAAGGCGCCACTGCACAATCCGGCCACCCGGCCGCCGCGTTCCTGTGCCGCCCGGAGGGCCGCCAGCGCCGCTTCCGGCGGATTCTCCATCGGCGACCGCCAGTTCGGGACGAGCACGAGATCCGCGGTCCGGATCGCGTCGAGGTCCTCGGGGACCGGGACGGTCAGGCCGCCACCCCGCAGCACCGTGTCCGGTTCGCCACCGACGACCTTGATCTCCAGATCGGGCAGTTCCCCGAAGGCCAAGGCCATCTCGAACACCCCGAACGCGAACGACATGGCGCCGAGTGACGCCCCGTTGAAGACCACCACGGCCAGCCGTCTCATGACACAGAAGTGTAGAGGCACCGGAGCCGGGTTTGGACTGTCCGAAGGGGACGGTAGATTCGCCGCACAGTTCGCCGGGGGAAGGGAAGCTCCGATGTCGTATCCACAGGGTCCCCAGGGGCCGCACGGCCAGCAGTGGGGGCCTCCACCGCAGCACGGGTATCCCCAGCAGCAGTATCCCCAGCAGCCCGGCTATCCGCCGCCCGGTTACGGCGGGCCGCAGTTCCCCGGCCAGCAGTTCCCGGGGCAACAGCCGCCGCCGAAGAAGGGCAACGGCCTGATGATCGGGCTCATCGCCGGTGGTGGCGCGCTCGTGGTGGTGGTCTTCGTGATCCTCGCGTTCGTGGCACCCGGTTTCCTGCTCAGCGACAGCAAGTCCCCGTCCAAGCAGAGCGCGACCCAGGTGCCGCTCAGCGTCGACTGGGGGCCGGTCCTGGCGGGCAAGTTCATGCTCGCGGTGTACAGCGACGAGGCCGACAGGGCGGCCGAATCGGCTTGCGCGGAGTCCAAGGCGGAGGTCAAAGCAGCGGCGAAGGCTCTGGGCGACCAGAACGCGTCGCTCACGGCGAAGGACCCGAAACAGGCCGGCCCTGACCTGATCTCGGTGACGATGTCCGGAACCCTGAACTACGAGAAGGACTTCACCACGACGATGGAGGTTCGGCGCCAAGGCAACGACCAGTACTGCATCGTCTCGGTCTCGCCGCTGCCGCCGCCTGCCTAGCGCAGCGGGCCGAGTCACCGCGCGTGCGTGACAGCCTGCAACCCGGAATGCGCGATCTCGCCGTTGGTGAGACCGAGCGCGACGGTGTCCAGTTCCCTCGGCGCCAGGCGAACCGCCGGGGGAGTCTGGCCGAGTAACCGAAGCACTGGTGAAGACGCGGTTCGCGACGCACGCCTATCCGCGTGAAGTGCACTTCGTGGACGAGCTGCCCAAGACGCCCAGTGGCAAGATCCAGCGATTCCTATCGCGGGAGCGTAAGGCGAATTCGGCGTGATCGGCCCGTTGCCGTGAAGGTCCCCTTGCTTACCCTCAGGGTAGTGAAGGAGGCCTTCGCTACTTGGTTGCAGTCAAGTAGTCCCCGCTGAGACACGGGCGCGCCCTTGACTGTCCACAAGAGACCCTGTTGGGCTACTCCGTGTCCGGTTTGGGCCTGCCTGTGCGGTTTTGGGTGGTTTCGTGAGTGCGGATTAGGGTTACAACCCCACTTGGGCACTCACCGCCAACCCAGCCCGTCCCTCACCGGCAGCCCCGAGTCGGAAAGTCCACAAAGGACGCCTACTGGTCGATCGGCCAGGTCTCGTCCCTGAGCAACCGCTTGAGCACCTTCCCGGTCGCGTTCCGGGGGAGTTCCTCGACGAAGTACACATCGCGGGGCACCGCGAAGCGCGCGAGGCGCCGGTGGATGTAGGCGCGGACGTCCTCGGCGCTCATCCGGGCACCGCGCTTCGGGACGATGTACGCCGCGAACCGTTGCCCGAACTCGCGATCCGGCACGCCGATCACCGCCGCTTCGTGGACGCCGGGCAGCGCGACGATGGCGTCTTCGACCGGGCGAGGGGACACGTTCTCCCCACCGGACACGATCATCTCGTCGGCGCGTCCGGTGACGAAGAGTCGTCCGGCGGCGTCCTGGTAGCCGACGTCGCCGGTCGCCATCAGGTCTTCGGCGCGTGGGACGCCGGCGCCGTCGGTGTAGCCCTCGAACAGCATGTCGTTGCCGACGAAGATCTGTCCCTCCCAGCCCGGCGGGACCCGGTTGTGGTCGTCGTCGAGGATGGCGACCCGGGTGCCGGGCGGGCAACGGCCCGCGGTCGTCGGCGCCGCGCGGAGGTCTTCGGGCGTGGCGATACTGGCCCAGGAAACCTCTGTGGAGCCGTAGAAGTTGTAGAGGACGTCGCCGAAGGTGTCCATGAACTCGGTGACGATCGTCCCCGGCAGCGCGGATCCGCTGCTGGCGACGATGCGCAGTGACGACAGGTCGTAGCGGGCGCGGATCCGTTCGGGGAGGTCGAGGATGCGCTGAAGCATGATCGGGACGGCGAACAGGACGCCGCACCGGTGTTCGGCGATCGTCCGCAGTATCTCTTCGGCGTCGAACCGGCGGACCAGCGACAGCGACGCGCGCACCGCCATCCCGATCTGCAGCCCGGCGAGCCCCCAGCTGTGGAACAGCGGCGCGGCCACCACGAAACGATCGCCGGTGCGGAGCGGGATGCGGTCGAGCATGGCGGCCGAGGTCGCGAGTCCCTTCGGCGTCGGGCGGCGGGCGCCTTTGGGGGTGCCCGTGGTGCCCGAGGTGAGCACGATGAGCCTGCCGATCCGCTCCGCCGGTTGGAGTTTGGTGGCTGGCACCCCGGCGATCAGCTGGTCGATCGTCGGGTAGCCGTTCTCGGTTTCCGGCCAGGTGGACAGCCGCAGGAAATCGCCGGGGATGTCGGCGATGATCCGCGAAAACTCGTCGTCGGCGAGTACCGCGACCGGTTCGTGCAGGCCGATGACGCTCGCGACCGCGCTGGCGGAAAGCCCGGTGTTGAGCAGGATCACGTCCACGCCGAGTTTGCTGCACGCGATCAGGGACTCGACCATCGCGGCGTGGTTGCGGCACAGCAGGGCGATCCGGTCCCGCGAGCGGATTCCGCGCAGTGCCAGCGCGTTCGCGATCTGGTTGCTACGGTTCGCCGCCTGCTTGAACGTGCGGACATCGCGTTCGTCGCGCAGTGCCACCTCGTCCGGCACGCGGACGGCGTTGGCCGTGTAGCCGCCCGCGACGGTCGCGCCCCACTGTGACAGCGAGGTCAGCTGCCGGGCGATCTTGTCGGGCCGCGCGGCCGCGAGCACGCCGGCCTTGATCAGCGTGCTCGCCGTGTGCAGTGTGGTGGCCTTGGTGTGCGCGGGTTCCTCTTGCGGCGGCCCGGCCCGGCCCGAGAGGTGCAGTTCGATCCGCCGGGACACGGCGCGGACACTGCGTTTGAACGACGCGGCGGACACGAGATGCGAATGCCGCGCGGGAAGCATCAACTGCGCGACGAGTTCCGTGCCACCGTCGGGAGCCTGTCTCAGCTCGACCGAGACCCAGTTGCCATCGTCCTCGGCCCCGCACCAGACGACGTGCTCGCCGGGACGCCAAACCCTGGCCTCGATCTCACCGACGACGAGATCGCCCGGCCGCGGCGCCAATCGAATGAGGCATTTCGGACCACGCCCGCGTTCGGCGGGCTGCCGGATCTCGCACCAGCTGATCTCCGCGACGAACCGCGAGTAGGACTCGGGATCGCCGATCACTTCCCAAACCTGACCGGGAGAGTGCCCGATGATCGAGCTCGCCTGGACCACATCGTCTCGCATGCGATTCGCCTCACCACGCGCGTTCGGGTGTTGACCGGGCAGCTGCCGGCGCCTCCTTCGTTGTTCGAGTTCGGCGAACCTACCAGCAATCGGCCGAACGCAATACTCCGAACGCCCCCGGGGTCGCGCGCGCCCAAGGAAACCTTCACGGAAAGGGTAGGGGTTTCCGGCCTGGCGGGCTGCCTGCCGACGGGGTCGATCGCGACGTCCGATTCACGCCAGTCTTCGTCGTTCGGCGCGGCGAAGCTGACGAACGTGACAGTTACTACGTCAGCGGCCGCGACCGCGCACACCCGTATCGAGCCTGGAATTCTCTACTTCGGCACCCCGGTGGTGCTGCTGTCGACGGTCGACCAGGGCGGGGCCCCGAATCTGGCTCCGATGTCGTCGGCGTTCTGGCTCGGCTGGCGGGGCATGCTCGGCTTGGGCGCGAAATCCAAGACGGCGCAGAATCTCATGCGCAGTGGTGAATGTGTTCTGAATCTCCCTTCCGACGATCTGGCCGCCGCCGTCGACAGGCTGGCCCTGACCACCGGGTCGGACCCCGTCCCGGCCCGCAAGTACGAACGCGGCTACCGGTACGAAGCCGACAAGTTCGGCCGGGCCGGGCTCACCCCGGTCGACTCGGAGACCGTCCGGCCGCCACGCGTGGCGGAATGCCCGGTGACGATGGAGGCCGTCGTCGAGGCCGTCCACCCGCTCGCCGAGGACGACGAAGCGCAGCGCGGCGGCGTGCTCGTGTTCGAGGTGCGCGTGCAGCGGGTCCACGTCCACGACGACATCCGGATGCCGGGCACCGACGACCGGATCGACCCCGACCGGTGGCGGCCGCTGATCATGAGCTTCCAGAAGCTTTACGGCCTCGGCCCGCAGGTTCATCCGTCGACACTGGCGAAGATTCCGGAGCGCCTCTACCGGGGGCCCGACATCGAGCGGTCACGGGTTCAGTCGTCGCGGGAGAACGAGAACCGGTTCACCAACGGCAACCAGCGTTGATAGGACGCGGCCCGTTCCGGCCACGATTCGCCGGACAGGCCGCGTTCGAGCTTCGGCCGTAGTTCGTGGTCGTTCAGCGACGACACGCTCTCCAGCGCGCTGTCGTCGGGATCCGTCCCGTCGAGCGAGGCGAAGAACCCGGCGACCGCCTCCGGATGCCCGACGAGTACCGAAAGCAGTACCAGCACGGCGCGGAACGGTGCTTCGCGGACGCCGCCGTCGAGGAACTCGGCCAGTTCGTCGCCGCCGAGGCGCGCCCGCAACAACCGATACAGGTTCAGGAGCCGTTTCGCGGCCCGCGGCGACCGCACGAGCGGGGCCAGCGTGGCCAGGAAGTCCAGTTCCGCCGGTGAGATGATCAGACGAGGAGGTCGGAGGTCTATTGTGGACTGTTCGGACGACGGTCCGGTTGTTTCCTCGCGACGAGGAGCCGGCACAGCCGCGGCCGGAGCGTTCGCCTCGGTGGGCCGATCCGGTCCGGCGGGAGCGGCCGCCGGCGTGGCGTCCGGATCCTCCGTGGCGGCGAGCCCGCGCACGAGCCCCGCGAACCCTGGCTCGTCCATGGGGGACAACGTGACCGGCACCTGGAAGATCTTCTCCAGGTAGTTCTCGGCGAAGGCTTCCGGATCGTCGCCGAGCATCTCCTCGTAGTGCTGCTCGACGGCCTTCTTCAGCCAGCGGGAGTCGACGCCCACCACGACGACGAACACCGGCAGCGCCAGCAGGAGATGGATGGCTTCGAGGACCTGGACGACGACCTTGGGCGGGCAGCGGTCGAGGTCGTCGATGTAGAGCACGGTCCGTTCGATCTTCCCCGAACCGTGCGGTACCTCGGCGAGCATGGTCGCGAACGTTTCGAGATCCTTGCGCAGCAAGGAAACCACGCCCAGATGTTCGAGGTAGTCCGAGACCCGGGACTCGGCGAACGACACCAGATCCAGCCCGGGCGCGAGTTCGGTGACCGCCTTTTCGAGCCGGTCGGATTCGGCGTCGAGTTCGGCGAGCCGCCGGTCGGTTTCGACGTCTTCTTCGGACGGACCGCCGAGTTCGTCGAGCGCCTGGTGGATCCGGTCGGCGCTGGCGCGCATCCGCAGGACGACGGTCAGCGCGGAACTCACCACGGTGAGCCCGCCGAGTACGCCCGACACCTGTGACTGGCCCAAGAGAAGCGTGACGATCAGTACCGTCACCAGCCCACCGATCAGCACCAGCAACGGAACCGGATCCTGCCGCAGCCGTCGCCAGAACTCGGCGACGTCCGAGCGCAACCCGCCGGTTTCCTGTGCGAGGCGTTCGAGATCTTCGGCGGTCGGCCGCTCGACGCCGAGCCGGGAGGCGATCCAGGCCTTGTCCGCGTCGGTGAGACTGTCGAAGACGGCGCGGACGTACTCGCGAGGCTTCCTTCGCCGTCGCTTCGCCTGCTTCTGTTGGGCTGTCAGAGTCCGTCGTTCGAGGCGGACGGCGCTGAGCCTGCCGAGGAGGGTCTTCTCCGCCTTGCGGCGTTCCGCGAGCGCGTCGGCTTGGCGCTGGAGGTCGTTTTCGGCGCCACTCGCGGCGAGGTTGTCGAAGATGTGTGTGGCGAGACTGGCGAGAAGGTTCGCTTCGCTGTAGTGCCAGGCGTTGAAGCTGATCTGGCGGACGCTCGAACAGTAGGACGACACGGACTTGCCGTGCGCTCCGGCCGCGATTTCGGCCTCCCGCGCGGAATCGGCGAGTTCGCGGACGCGCAGTCGCATCTGGCGCATGAAGAAACTCTTGCCGGAACCCCAGCTGCCGAACAGGCCGATCGACAGGGGAGGGGTGATCATCCGGGAGACGACGAGGTCGGCGAGCATTCGCACGTCGGATCCGATGCCGAGGCGGTCGACGCCGTCGTCGGTGTCGGGCCGGTAGTCGGCGACGTGGGCGGCGAACGGAAAAGGGACCGGGTTTTCGATCGGTCTCGATGGCTGTTCCTCACCGTTGAGGCCGGCGAGCTGCCCGGCCTTACGGAGAGGCGCCGCCCCGGGGAACATCTGATCCGCGACGAAGCGCTCACCGCCGGAAAGATCGGCGCCGAGCCGCACGACCGAAGGACGAAGAAGATCGAGGGCTTCCCGCATTCCGGGGTTCTCGTACCGGTCTTCCCGGAGGACCCCCAGTGCTCGGCGAGCCGGGTTCCGCCCGAGCCAGACCGCCAGGACCCGGGACAGTCGGGGAAAGGTCTCGTCCAGCTCGTTGTCCAGCCAGACGACGGCGGCCGCTGGTCCCCGCGGTTGAGCGAGGTCGGTGCTCGTCGGCTTGATGACCAGTTCGTAGTCGGGAATCACTGCCAGCAACGCTTCGTAGGCGGTCCGTCGAGCTCCGGAATTGTGCTCGTAGACGAGTACGGTGAACGGGGCGGCCGACAGTGCGGCCCGGATCTCCCGGTCGGCGTCCCGTGGCAGGTAGGGACGCAGATCTCCGCCGAGTGGCTGGTTCTTCAGCAGAACCAACGGATCCACGTCGCGTACCAGCACCATCCGTGCTCCCCTCCCAAGGACGAACGGAAGGGCAGTCTAGAGGGCGGCCACTCAGTTGAGGGTCGAATGCCGCCTACGTGGAGGAACCCGCTGTCAGCCGTTGATGCGGGTGAGGGCGAAGAACTCCTGGCGCGACCGGGCGTCTTCGCGCAGCGTGCCGAGCAGGGTGGAGGTGACGGTGCTCGATCCGGTCGCCTGGACACCGCGCAGGGTCATGCACGAGTGTTCGGCCTCGATCACCACGCCGACGCCACGCGGGTCGAGTTGCTGGTCGAGCCAGTCGGCGACCTGTTTCGTGAGCCGCTCCTGAACCTGCGGGCGGCAGGCGAAGTGCTCGACGATCCTGGCCAGCTTGGACAAGCCGAGGATCCGCTCGCCCGGCAGGTAACCGACGTGCGCGACCCCCACGAACGGCAGCAGGTGGTGTTCGCAGACCGATCGGACGGGGATGCCCCTGGCGAGGACGAGTTCGTCGTAGCCCTCGTCGTTGGGGAAGGTCGTGAGGTCGAAGGAGCGCGGAGTGAACAGCTCCGCGTACGCGCGCGCCATCCGGCCGGGGGTGCCGCGGAGGCTCTCGGAGTCCAGCGAAATGCCCAATGCGGTGAGGAGATCGGCGGCCGCGGCTTCGGCGGCCGCCAGGTCCGGTCCCGGCCCGGGTTCGTGCACGACGCGCAAGGCGGGAGTGGACATAAGGCCTCCTAGGCTGACCGCGATCCCAGTGCTATTCGACTAAAATCTTTTGGCGTTTTGGCGCCTGCCGGTTCAGCCTACATGCTAGATCCCTGGTCCAAGATGTTCCGCCGGTTGAGATGGGCGATATCGTGGTGTACGTGACAGTGTCCGACCCGGACGGCCTCGACGCCACCGCCATCGCCGCGGTGGCGGCGCTCGACGACGACCTGCGCCGCGGTATGTACGCCTTCGCCCGGCGCGCGCGGCGTCCGGTGACGCGGGACGAGGCGGCGGCCGCGGTGGGGATCTCCCGGAAGCTCGCCGCCTTTCACCTCGACAAACTCGTGGCCGCCGGGCTGCTCCGGTTCGGCTTCGCGGCGGGCGCGGCGACCAAAGTGGGGCGTAAGCCCAAGGTCTACGAACCCGTCGACGAAGCCGTCCAGGTGCAGCTTCCCGCGAGGCGGCACGAGATCCTCGCCGGAATCCTCGCCGCGGCCGTGCTCGCCGAAGGGTCCGGTGAACCGGCACGGGACGCCGTGCTGCGGGTCGCGGGGGAGCGTGGCCTCGCCCTGGGTGAGGAGGAACGCGCGCGGACCCGGCCGGGCAGGCTCGGCGTGGAACGCGCCCTTACTGTGGCCGAGGGCATGCTTCGCCGCTTCGGTTTCGAGCCGAGCCGGGACACCCAGACCTGTGTGCGGCTGCGGAACTGCCCGTTCCATCCGCTGGCTGCCGAGGCCCCCGAGTTGATCTGCGGCCTCAACCAGGCCTTCCTCGCCGGTTTCCTGACCGGCGTGCGCGCCGGGAACGTGGAGGCCGTCCTCGCTCCCGGAGCGGCCGAGTGCTGTGTGGAACTGCGCCAGGCCAGATGAGCCCTCAGGCGGCGCCGGCGATTTGCCGGGTGGCGACGTTGAGCCGGTTCCAGGTGTTGATGGCGGCGATGGAGAGGACCAGGCTAGAAAGCTGCTTCTCGTCGTAGTGACGAGCGACCTCGTTCCAGACCTCGTCGTCGACCGGGTCGGCCCGGTCCGCGATCCGGGTGAGGGCCTCGGCCAGTGCGAGCGCCGCGCGTTCGGCGTCGGTGAAGTAGGCCGTGTCCCGCCACGCCGCCACGGTGAAGATCCGCTCGTCGGACTCACCCGCCTCGCGCAGTTCCTTGGTGTGCATCTCCAGGCAGCCGCTGCAGCCGTTGATCTGGCTGGCGCGAACGTGCATGAGGTAGTGCGTGGTGGTCGGGACACCGGTGTCCCCGGTGGACTCCGCCAGTGCGATCAGGGCCTTCAGCGTGGCTGGGTTCGCCATCGCGGGGTTCGGGATCCGAGCGTTCATGTTGTTCTCCTTCGAGGTCCCCGTCTTGCTTTCACCGCACTGACGGATCCCGGACGAAGAATGTGACCGGGTACTACCAAGGCACCACTCCACCAGGCAGATCGAGGAACTGGAGACCCCGCGCGCCTGCCTGCGCTTCGAGGACGTCGACCACGGCCGGGATCGACGCCGTCGCCGGTCCGATCGTCTACCGCGCCCTGATCGGCGCGATCATCCCCGCGGTCTGGTGGACGACCTCTCCGAAGACCTGCTCGAACCTCGCGAGGGCTAAACGGTCACGGTCGCGCGATCGCGGAGTGAGACGTCGAGGGTGAAGCCCTCCGGCTTGAGGGTCAGCAGTTCCTGCACCTTCAGCCGGTAGGCAGGGTCGCCGCGGAGGTCGTACCGGCTCAGCAGCATGCCGAGTACCAGCGTCGCCTCGTGCAGGGCGAACTGCCGTCCGATGCAGGCCCGTTCCCCGGTGCCGAACGGCTTGTAGACATGCGCCGGCCGGGCACGATTGCGATCCGGGGTGAAGCGGTCGGGATCGAACGCCTCCGGATCGGCTCCCCAGACGGGATCACGGTGCAGGGCGGGGATCAGGACGAGCGCCCACTGTCCCTTCCGCATCGGGTACCGGCCGCCGACGACGGTGTCCACCCGCGCCTGGCGCGCGAACGCCGGCGCCGTCGGCCAGAGCCGTAGTGCCTCGTCGAGTACGCGCCGGACGTAACGGAGCTTGGCGACCTCTTCGTAGGACGGGTCCGGATTCTCGCCCCAGACCTCGTCCACTTCGGACTGGGCACGGGCGAGCACGTCCGGATTCCGTGCCAGGTAGTACAAAGCGAACGACAGCGCGCCCGAGGTGGTCTCGTGCCCGGCGATCAGGAAGGTGATGATCTGGTTCCGGATGTTGACCTCGTCCAGCGCTTCCCCGGTGCCCGGCTGCGTGGTGTTCAGCATGAGGCCGAGCAGGTCGTCGGTGCTCGGGTCGTCCCGGCGCGCCTCGACGACCTCGTCGACGACGGACCGGAGGAAGGTCAGGTCGGCTTCGTTGCGTTGGTTCGCTTTCCGGTTGAGGAGCGGCCCGATGACCGGCGGCTGGATCACCGTCCGCTGCGCGTGCCGCAGCGTGCGGACCATCGCGGCGACGAACGGATGCGGTTCGGCGCGTTCGAACGACGAAAAGCTGTAGCCGAAGCCCGTCCGGCCGATGGTCTCCAGCGTCAGCTTGGTCATGTCGCCCGAGACGTCGACCTCGCCGCCCCGGTCCCAGGTGCCCAGCAGTTCGCGGGTGATCGCCAGCATCGTCGGGTGATAGCGCCGCATGGCGTTGCGGCTGAAGGCGGGCGCGAGGATCTCGTGCGCGCGCCGCCAGTTCGGCTCTTCGTTGTGCGCGGTGAACAGCCCGTCGCCGCCGAGCGGGCGCAGGTTCGAGATCGCGGGCGTGACGTGTTTCGCGAACCGTTTCTCGTCGGAGAGGTCGGCGACCAGTTCGGCACCGTGGACGAACACGATCTCGCGGCCGAACACCTTGCGTTCGAACACCGGGCCCAGTTCGGCGGCGTGCCGCATCGAGTCCTGGACCGGGGTCTTCGGGGAAACACCGAGCACGTCGCCGATCAGGGGGATCCGGCGCGGGGGATGAGGGAGAGCGGTGACCATCGGGCCCCTCCAGGTGAGCAGTGGTGAATCCGAACGCTGTTGAATCGGCATCCAATAGTGAGCGTGGCCCGTTACTGAACTCGTGTCAAGTAAGTACGATGACCGGATGGCGCCGAGTACCTCCGGAAGGTCCCGCAGCAGGCTGAGCACCGCCGAGCGACGGGAACAGCTGCTGCGGATCGGCGCCCGCCTGTTCGCGGAGCGGCCGTACGACGACGTGTGGATCGAGCAGGTCGCGGACATCGCCGAGGTGTCGCGGGGCCTGCTCTATCACTACTTCCCGACGAAGCGGGACTTCGTCACCGAGGTCGTCAAGGCCGAGGGCGAACGGCTGCTCGCCATGACCAGGACCGATCCCACGCTGCCGGTCGCCGACCAGTTGATCGCGGGGCTCGACGCGTACCTTCGCTACGTCGAAGCCAACAAGGACGGCTACCGGGCCCTGCACGCGGGCACGTCGATCGCGGTGGACGACGTCCGGGAGATCCTGGACCGCAACTTCGCCGAACAGGGCCGCCGGATCCTGGCGGTGCTGTGCCCGGACAGCGAACCGCCGGAGACGCTGCGCGTCACCGTCCGGGGCTGGCTGGCGTTCGTCGTCGCGGTTTGCCTCGACTGGCTCAAGTACCAACGGCTGACCAGGGACCAGACCCGCGATCTGTGCGCCAAGGCGCTGCTCGACATCGTCGCCGCGTCACCGGACGTCCAGATCGATCTGTAGGGGGTCGGATATGAAGGTTTTCGTCACGGGAGGAACCGGGGCGATCGGCGGCCACGCCGTCCCCGCGCTGATCGAAGCGGGCCACGAGGTCACCGCACTCGCCCGTACCTCGGGCAAGGCGGCGGTTCTCGGCTCGCAGGGTGCGAAGCCGGTCATCGTCTCGCTCTTCGACCGGCACGCGCTCGGTGAGGTGTTCGCCGGGCACGACGCCGTCGTCAACCTGGCGTCGTCGCTGCCATCGATGTCGCGCTTCCTCTCGGCGAAAGCCTGGGCGCACAACAAGAGGATCCGCGCCGAGGGTTCGGCGGCGGTGGTCGACGCGGCACTCGCGGCGGGCGTGGGGCGCGTGATCCAGGAGTCGGTCAGCATGATCTACCCGGATCGCGGCGGCGAATGGATCACCGAGGACGTCCCGCCCGACCACTATCCGCAGGCACTGGGGAATCTGGCCGCGGAGGCGAACGCGCACCGGTTCACCGAAGACGGCGGGACCGGGGTCGTCCTGCGGTTCGGCTGGTTCTACGGTCCCGGCGCGGCCCACAGCGAGCAACTGCTGGCGCAAGCCCGGCGTGGGATCGGCGTGGCGCTGGGGCGGCTCGACGGCTATGTGTCCTCGATCCACCTGGCCGACGCGGCGAGCGCGGTCGTCGCCGCGTTGGCGGTGCCCGCCGGAACCTACAACGTCGTCGACGACGAACCGCTGACCAAACGCGACTACACCGCGGCCTTGGCGGCCGCCACCGGGAAACGGCAGTGGATCCGCGGCGCGGGCCGGGCGGCATCGCTGCTCGGCGACCGGCTGACCTCGCTCACCCGCTCCGTCCGGGTCAGCAACACCGCGTTCCGCGAGGCGTCCGGATGGGTGCCACGCTATCCGAGTGCCCGTGAAGGTTGGCTCGCCACAGCGGAAGCGCTCCGCGCCCGCTGAGCCCGCCGACAGGCTCCTGATCTTGTCGGTCTGTCCACCTAGACTGTGGCGGCCGGGTTTTTTGGGGGCAGTTGCGTTTGGGGTTCAGGATGGGTGTGCCGAGCGACGAGTTCCACCGGATGCTGGAGAAGCTCGCCGACGTCGAGCGGTCCGACGCGACGGAGTGGGAGTCGTACAGCGTGCGTGGCAAGCGATTCGGCTACTACTGGCCACGCACCCAGACAGTCGGTCTGAAACAGACGCTGTCGGAACAAGAGGCTCTCGTGGCCGAGCGGCCGGACGTCTTCGAGGTGCAGTTCACCGCGGGAGGATTCGGCTGGGTGGTGGTCCACCTCGACGGTCTCGAGTCCGATGAGCTGAACGAACTCGTTTACGAGGCTTGGCGGCTGTCCGCTCCCGAAGAGCTGGTCGAGCAGGTTCCGCCACCCTGTTGAGGGTTGCTGCTTTCGGGTGTTGACGTGGGTCACTGTTCCGGCTGGAACATTCGGCGCGTGTCCGCGTTGTACAGGGTGTCGATACGGATGGTGCCCCCGGGCCTCACCCTTCGCCTTCATGGAATACCGGTCCGGCCGGAGCCATGTCGTGCCTTTCGCCGAGAGGCGGCCCACCGTATCGGCCCTAAGCTCCCGCCTCCGCTCGCAGGTAACCCCCAGGCCTTCGCTGAGCGGGGGCGGGTCTATTCGGGGCAATGCCGCGCTCCGAACGCGGATGTGGATCATTGAAGAATGAACTCACGTCGTTGGAACCCTGAAGAGGTCGCGTCGCCCGTCGGGCGGTACAGCCACCTGGCCACTGTCCCGCCGGAGTGCGAGATCGTCTTCCTGTCGGGACAGCTCGGCGTCCTCCCGGACGGCAGCCTGGCAGGCCCGGACGCGGAAGTGCAGGGGCGGCAGATCTTCGCCAACATCGAAGCCCTGCTGACCGCCGCCGGTGGTGAACCGCGGCACCTCGTGAAACTGCTGACGCTCGTCGGTGGAACCGAGCACCTGGCCGGCTACCGCACCGCTCAGGCGGAGGCCTTCGGGCGATGGTTCCCGGAAGGGGATTTCCCGGCGCAGTCACTGGCTGTGGTGGCAGCGCTGGCGGCGCCGGAGTACGCCGTCGAAGTGGAAGCCGTGGCGGCTATTCCGCGCGGGTGACGATGTTGTCTGTTCCCTTTCACCGGTAAGGGTTCGGGCGATGTAGGTCACTTGGTCGCGGGGAACGTTCGGTGGGTGTGGGCGTTGTAATGGGTGTCGGTACGGATGGTGCCCCCGGGCCTCACCTTTTGCCTTCATGGAATACCGGTTCGGCCGGAGCCATGTCGTGCCTTTCGCCGAGAGGCGGCCCACCGTACCGGCCTTGAACTCCCGCTTCTGCTCGCAGGTAACCCCCAGACCTTCGCTGAGCGGAAGCGGGACCTTTTGTTCAGGGGAAAGATCTCGTGGGCATGGTGAGGGGCCGTCGCCTTCGTGCGCTCCTCGGGTCAAGCTGGCTTAGGTCGCTGGGCTTCGTCGCCGGTTGGCCAGTGGGGACGTAGTGAAGGCCTCCTTTACTACCTTGAGGGTAGGGAAGGAGGCCTTCACGGACTTCGCCACTCGCGACCGCACGCTTACCCCTCGCGAAGCACTCCATCGGCCAACCGCACCCGTCGATCCACCTTGATCTCCTTCAGGAACCGCTCATCGTGGCTCACGACCACGAAAGCTCCCTGATAGGCGCCCAGCGCGCTCTCCAGTTGCCCGACACTGACGAGGTCGAGATTGTTCGTCGGCTCGTCCAGCAGGAGCAGCTGTGGTGCGGGCTCGGCGAACAACACGCACGCCAACGTGGCCCGAAGCCGTTCTCCGCCGGAGAGCACACCGACGGGAAGCTGGCTGCGCGCGCCCCGGAACAGGAACCGGGCGAGCAGCGTCATCCGCTGCGATTCGGGCAGGCCGGGGGCGAACGCCGCGAAGTTCTCGGCGATGGTCCGGTCCAGGTCGAGCAGATCCAGTCGCTGGGAGAGGTACGCGATCCGGCCCTCGGACCGTTTGATCACCCCGTCGGATGGTTCGAGATCGCCATTCAGCACCCGCAGGAGCGTCGACTTCCCGCTGCCGTTGCCGCCGGTCAGCGCGATCCGCTCGGGGCCGCGGATCGTCAGGTCGACACCGGCGCCCACGAAGACGTTCTGGTCGCCGTAGCGGACCTGGATGCCTTCGCCGTGGAACATCGTGCGTCCCGCCGGGACGTTGGTGCCCGGCAGGATGAGCGCGATTTTCTGGTCGTCGCGAAGGGAGCGCTCGGCCTCGTCGAGGCGGTTCTTCGCTTCGCTCACCCGCGCCGCGTGCGTCTCGTTCGCCTTGCCCGCGGATTCCTGCGCGTTGCGCTTCATGGTCCCCGCGAAGATTTTCGGCAGACCGGCGTTGCCGAGGTTGCGGGCCGCGTTGCCTGCTCGTCGCGCGGCGCGTTCGCGGGCCTGTTGCATTTCCCGCTTCTCGCGTTTCACCTCCTGCTCGGCGCTGCGGACATTGCGTTCGGCGACCTCCTGCTCGGCCTTCACCGCCGCTTCGTACTGGGTGAAGTTCCCGCCGTGATAGCGCAGGTCGCCGCGGTCGAGTTCGGCGATCCGGTCCATCCGGTCGAGCAGTTCACGGTCGTGGCTCACCAGCAACAGGCAACCGGACCAGTCTTCGAGTACGCCGTAGAGCTTGTGGCGGGCATCGAGGTCGAGGTTGTTGGTCGGTTCGTCCAGCAGCAGGATGTCGGGTCGTTTCAGCAACTGCGCCGCCAGCCCGAGCGAGATGATCTGCCCACCGCTCAACGTGCGCAGGCTCCGGTCGAGCGCGATGCCATCGAGACCGAGCCGGTCGAGCTGGGCGCGGGTGCGTTCCTCGATGTCCCAGTCGTTGCCGATGGTGGTGAAATGCTCGTCGCTCGCGTCGCCCGATTCGATGGCGTTCAGTGCCGCGAGCTGCGGCGCGATGCCCAACACCTCGGACACGGTCAGTGTGCCGGTGAGCGGCAACGACTGCGGCAGGTACCCGAGCACGCCCTGGGTGGACACGGTTCCGGTGAGCGGTCGCAGCTCGCCGGCGATCAGTTTGAGCAGCGTGCTCTTGCCCGCCCCGTTGGGCGCGACGAGCCCGGTGCGGCCGCCGGGCACGGTGAAGGACAGGTCGTCGAAGACCGGCGTGTCGTCCGGCCAGGCGAAGGACAGGGCGGACACGACGACGAAGGCGTCTGACATGGAGAAAGACCTCGCGGAGAAAGCGGGCGCCTCAAGGCAGCACCGCGGTGGACGTGGCGTTGAGGGTACGACGAAATGGCCACCTCGGCGCTACCGCCGGTGGCCTGCCAACTCCGGCTCACCCGGAGATGTCGTCTTCACCTGCCACGTCTGGTCTCCTCTGCGTTGATCAGGTCCGGCTCCACGATAACAAATCCGGTCGGAGCCCGCCCGGGCTCCGACCGGAGGTGGCTCAGCTCAATCCGTTGAGGCTGATCGCCCTGGCATACCAGAGCGCGCTCTGCTTCGGCGTCCGCTGCTGGGTCTCGTAGTCGACGTGCACGAGCCCGAACCGCTTGGCGTACCCCTCGGCCCACTCGAAGTTGTCGAGCAGTGACCAGTAGAAGTAGCCGCGCAGGTCGACACCCGCTTCGATCGCCTCGTAAGCGGCGCGCAGATGCGAGTCGAGGAAGGCGATCCGGTCGGTGTCCGCGACGTCCCCGCCGATCAGGGTGTCCGGATAGGACGCGCCGTTTTCGGTGATGTACAACGGGATCGGCCGGTACTCCCGGTGGACCCGAAGCAGGCATTCGGTGAGTCGCGAAGGCTGGACCTCCCAGCCGGAATCGGTGCGCGGCGCCGCTTCGTCGGGGACGAAATGGACGCCGGGGACGCCGAGCCAGTCGGGTCCCGCCGGTTCGCTGCCGGGCCGGGGCGTGCCCGCGACCTGGTAGCCGCGGTAGTAGTTGATGCCCAGCCAGTCGATCGGGGCGCCGATGGTCGCGAGATCGCCCTCCCGCACAAGCGCTTCGATGCCGAGCGGGGCGAGGTCGGCGAGCATGTCGTCGGGATAGCCGCCGTTCAGCACCGGGTCGAGGAAGAGCCGGTTCTGCAGGCCGTCGATCCGGCGTGCGGCTTCGACGTCCACTGTGGACGACGGGTCGGCGGCGGAGACCGGGTACAGGTTCAGCGTGATCCCCGAGGACGCCGCCGGGGCGTGCGCTCGCAGGACGTCCATCGCGAGCCCGTGTCCCAGCAGGAGATGGTGCGTGGCGGCGACCGCGGCGGCGGGCTCCTGCCGCCCGGGGGCGTGGATCCCGCCCGCGTAACCGAGCATCGCGGCGCACCACGGCTCGTTCAGGGTCGACCAGTTCGTGACCCGGTCGCCCAGCCGCGCCACGATCGTTTCGGCGTACTCGGCGAACCGGAACGCGGTCTCGCGCGAAGTCCAGCCCCCCTCGTCCTCCAGCGCCTGGGGGAGATCCCAGTGATAGAGCGTCGCCCAGGGCTGGATCCCGGCTTCGAGGAGCCTGTCGACGAGCCGGTCGTAGAAGGCGAGTCCCTGCGGATTCGGCGCGCCGCCGTCGGGGCGGATCCGCGGCCACGACAGCGAGAACCGGTACGCGCCGAGGCCGAGCTGCCGCATGAGGTCGACGTCCTCGGCGTAGCGCCGGTAGTGGTCGGCGCCCGGTTCGCCGGTGTCGCCGCCGACGACGGCGCCGGGACGGCGGGCGAAGACGTCCCAGATCGAGTCGGTCCGGCCGTCGGTGGCGGTGGCGCCTTCGACCTGGAAGGCGGCGGTGGCGGCGCCCCACACGAATCCGGGCGGGAACAGCAGCGCGGTCTTCGCCCGGACACTGTCGGGATGAGCGGACATGGTCACCCTTTCACGGCACCTTGCATGATCCCGGCCACGATCTGGCGGCCGAGGAGGAGGAAGACGATGAGGATCGGGATGGTGGCCAGGGTGGTCCCGGCCAGCACCAGTGAATAGTCGACGTAATAGCCGCTCTGCAGCTTCTCCAGTGCCAGCTGGACGGTGGGATTGCCGGCGTCCAGCACGACGAGTGGCCAGAGGAAGTCGTTCCACGAGGTCATGAACGTGAACATCGCCAGGATCGCCGCGGCCGGGCGGACCGCGGGCAGGCAGACGTTCCAGAAGATGCGGATCATGCTGCATCCGTCGACCCGCGCCGCCTCGATCAGTTCGTACGGCACCGCGTCCAAGGTGTACTGACGCATCCAGAACACACCGAACGCGGTCACCAGGTTGGGCACGATCACCGACTGCAGCCCGCCCGCCCAGCCGAACTCCGACATCGCCATGAACAACGGGATGATGCCGAGCTGGGTCGGGACGGCGAGGGTGATGACGATGAACACGAACAACCCGTTCCGGCCGCGGAACCGCAGTTTGGCGAACGCGAATCCGGCGAGCGAGGAGAACAGCACCGTGGTCAGGGTGACCGTGCCGGAGACGATCAGGCTGTTCGCGAGCGCCTTCCAGAACGGCACCGTGTCGAACACCCTGGCCGCGTTGGCGAAGAAGTTGCCGCCCGGCAGGAACGGCGGGACCCGTTCGGTGAGCATCCCGCTGTCCCGGCTGGCGACCAGGAACGACCAATAGAACGGGAAAAGTGAGCCGAGCACGAAGATCGCCAGCACGATGTAGGTCGAGCGGCGTGGTTTGCCCAGCGCGGAGACACTCCGCTTCAGCCTGCCGTGCGCGGGTGTACTGGTTTCGAGTCCACTGTGGAGGAGGGTCATTTCTTCTTCACCGCCGGGGTCCGGGCGAGCCTGCCGGTGAGAAAGAAGTTCACCAGCGCGATCAGCACGATGATCACGAACAGCACCCACGCGATGGCCGAGGCGTAGCCGAGTTCGTAGTTCTCGAAGGCCGTTTGGTACAGATACAGCGTCACCGTCTGGAACTGGTTGGACGAGCCGCCGTTGTTCGACCCCGGCATGGCGTCGAACAGTTTGGGCTCGGTGAAGATCTGCAATCCGCCGATCGTCGAAGTGATCGTGACGAAGATCAGCGTCGGCTTCAGCAACGGCAGGGTGATGCTGAAGAAGCGGCGTGCCGTGCCCGCGCCGTCGATGAGGGCGGCCTCGTGCAGTTCCTTCGGGACGGCCTGCATGGCCGCCAGCACGATCAGCGCGTTGTATCCGGTCCAGCGCCAGTTCACCATGATCGCGATCGCGACGTGACTGCTGAACCGGCCGGCCTGCCAGTCGACGGGATCGAGGCCGATGGTCTGCAACAGGCCGTTGACCAGGCCGTATTTCGGTCCGAACAAGTTCGCGAAGATGATCCCGAGAGCCACCAGGCTGGCGGCGTAGGGGAGCAGGATGCCGACGCGCCAGCCGGTCGCCCCGCGCAGCCTGCTGCTGAGCAACGCCGCCAGCGCCACGGCGATGATCAGCTGGGGAACGCTGGAGAGCAGGAAGATGCTGACGGTGTTCTCGAGCGCGTTCCAGAACTGCGTGTCCGAGAACAACTCCTTGAAGTTGTCCAGCCCGATGAAGTCAGGATTGTCGTCGCCCGCCTCCCAGCTGAACAGTGACACGTATGCCGTGTAGAGCAACGGGAACAACCCGACGATCCCGAACACGATGAAGAACGGGGCGATGTAGAGGTAGGGCGAGACCTTGACGTCCCACCTGCTCAGCCGGTGCCGGAGGGTGGGCCGGGGCGATTCGCGCTCCCCGGCCTTCCTCCCTTCCGGCGCGATCTTGTCGACGACGGTCATCGGTCAGCGCGTGATCTTCTTCGCGGCGTCGAGCAGTTGCGTCCAGCCCTCGTCCGCGGACTTGCCCTGTTCGACGGCCTGCAGCGCCGGGGTCGACGCGTTCTCCTGGATCTGACCGTCGCCCGGGCCCTTGTACTGCGGCTTGGCGACCTTCTTGGCCTGCTCGGCGAACAGCTGTCCGACCTTGGTGTCGCCGAAGTAGGCGTCGGTCTCGCTCAGCAGTGCCGGGTCCTCCAGCGCCTTGACCTGGCTGGGGAAGGTGCCCTTGGCCTTGAACGCCTTGAGCTGCTGTTCGGGCGCGGTCAGCCACGCGGCGAGCTCGGCCGCCTCTCTCGGGTGCTTCGACTGCGTCGGCACGGTCAGGTACGAACCGCCCCAGTTCCCACCGCCACCGGGGAAGGCAGCCGTGACCGCCCACTTGCCGGCGTTCTCGGGGCCGGAGTGCTCCTTGATGACGCCGAGCATCCACGCCGGGCAGACCTTCGTGGCGAAGGCGCCCTGCTTGAAACCGGAGTTCCACTCGTTGCTGAACGCGGTCAGCTTGGCGGACTGTCCTTTCGCGACGGCGGCGGTCACCTTGGTCCAGGCGTCCTTGATGCCCTGGTTCCCCTCGACCGCCAGCTTGTCGTCATTCCCGATGTAGCCGTTGGGAAGCTGGTTGACCATGGAGTTGAAGTTCTGGGCGGCCGAGTCGAACCACGCCTTGCCGCCGGTCTTGGCGACGTACTGGTCGCCCGCGGCGAAGTAGCTGTCCCAGGTCGCGAACAGCGGTTTGACCGCTTCGGGATCGGTCGGCAGACCGGCCGCCTGGAACATGTCCTTGCGGTAGCACATCGCGAGCGGCCCGATGTCGGTGCCGTACCCGATGACCTTGCCGTCCTTGGTCTTCGCCGCGTCGTACTTCCAGCCGAGCCAGCGGTCGGGGGAGGCGTCCGCCGGGCCGATCTTGGGCAGGTCGTTGAACTTCGAGCCCTTGTCGAGGACGTTCGACAGGTGCCCCTCCTCGACCGCGGTGACGTCGGCGAGGCCGGAGCCCGCCGCCAGCTTCGTGATCAGATCCTGGTGGTACGGCCCGCCCTGGCCGGTCTTGCGGTGGGTGATCTTGATGTTCGGATGCAGTCGTTCGTACTCGGGAATCAGGTCCTCGTAGCCGAACTCGGTGAACGTCGCCAGCGTCAGCTCGACCTTGGCGTTCGGGTCGGAGGCGGCGGGTGTCCCGCCGTCGTCGCTCCCGCACGCCGTCACGCCGAACGCCGTCATCGTGATACCCAGTGCCAGCACCAGGCCGTTCCGGATGCTTCTCACGTGTCAAACCCCTTGCCGATGGGTGGGAACGCCCGCCGTCCGACCAGAAAATGGGAGCGCTCCCAGAGGATGCGCAGAGTCTGTCGCCACCCTTTGGTCGTGTCAAGGGCTTGTAATCAGAGCGTTTCCATCAGGGGAGCGCTCTCAGCGTTTTCGCCGCCGGAGATTAAGCTGTCGGTGTCCGGGTGGTGCTGAAGAGTGAAGGTGACGCGGGTGGGTCCTCGACCAGGGGAAGACGAGCGGCCGACGTTGGAAGACGTCGCCGCGTCCGCCGGGGTCAGCCGGTCGACGGCGTCTCGCGCGCTCAACGACGACGGCTATGTCAGCGCGCGCTCCAGGGAGAAGGTGCAGGCCGCGGCCCTCGCGCTCGGCTACTCCCCGAACCAGGCGGCCCGGTCGCTGGTGACCCGGCGGACCGGCGCGGTCGCGGTCGTGCTGTCGGAGCCGGAGGCGCGCCTGCTCGACGACCCGTACCGCACCGCGGTCATGCGGGCCGGTTACCGTGAACTGGCCGACATCGGCTGCCAGATGGTCTTGATCTTCAGCGACACCCGGGAGGACCTCGACCGCACGGTGCGGTTCCTCGACGGAGGGCACGTCGACGGCGTGCTGGTGTTCGCGCCGCACCGGACCGACCCGCTGCCCAAGGCGTTGCGCCAGCTGAGGATCCCAGTGGTGTACGGCGGACAGGCCGCCGGGCTCAAACGCGGTGTCCACGTCGTCGACTTCGACAACGAGGGCGGCGCGAAGCTGGCTGTCGCGCATCTGGTCGACGCGGGTCGCCGGCGGATCGCCACGATCGCGGGACCGCAGGACCAGAGCGCGGCGATCGACCGCCTCTCCGGCTGGCGCAAGACCCTGCTCGACGCCGGACTCGATCCGGGGGACCTGGTCGAGGAGGCCGACTTCACGCTCGCAGGTGGCGCGCGGGCGATGGCGAACCTGCTCGAGCGGCGCCCCGACCTCGACGCCGTCTTCGTGGCCAGCGACATGATGGCCCTCGGCGCGCTCCGGACCCTGCACGCGGCCGGGCGGCGGATCCCCGCCGACGTCGCCGTCGTCAGCTTCGACGACAACGCGACGCTGGCGCCGGAGATGGACCCGCCGCTGACCTCGGTGCACCAGGACCCGCGCGAGCAGGTCCACGCGATGGTCGAGACGCTGCTGGCGGTGATGGACGACCGGGATCTCAAGCCCCGTCAGCAGATCCTGCCGGTCTCCCTCACCCATCGCGCCTCGAGCTGAACCGGGTGTCGGTAGCGGGTCGGCTGAGCTCCTTCCCCAGTACATGATGGCCCCCTTCCTTGCGCCTAGCGCAAGGAAGGGGGCCATCATGTACTTCACGCGAGAGTAGGTACCTAAGAGAGGCTTCCACCTGCAGCGGGTTCAACCGGCGGCCCGGCCCGTGACCCGACTGTGACGGAAAGTCCTCTTGACCCTGTCCGTGTTATCGCTAACACTTGCGACACTCGTCACCCGGCGAGGGCTGCGACAGGAGACAGGCGATGGCACGCGACACCGTCGGCGAAGAGAGCAAGGTGCCCGCGGGCAAGCAGGCGAGCCTGACCGACGTCGCCGCGCTCGCCGGGGTTTCGCATATGACGGTCTCCCGGGTCATCAACGGCACCGGCCCGGTCCGCGCCGAGACCCGCGTCCGGGTCAACGCCGCGATCGAGCAACTGGACTATCGGCCGAACTCGGTCGCCCGCGCCCTGGTCACCGGCCGCTCGGGGACCCTCGGCGTGGTCGCGCTGGAGGCGAACCTCTACGGTCCGGCCAGCACGTTGAGCGGAATCGAACACGCCGCCCGCGAGGCGGGCTACGCGACGACCATAACCAGCATCAGCCGTCCCGGCCGGTCGTCCATCACCGACGCGGTGGAGCGGCTGCGGCGCCAGGCCGTCGAAGGCATCGTCGTCATCGCCCCGCACGTCACCGCCGGGCGGGCACTCGAAGCGGCACCCAGTGACGTGCCGCTCGTCGCGGTCGGCGGCGGGAGAGACGCGCCGGTACCGGTCATCTCGGTCGACCAGTACGACGGCGCCCGCCGGGCGACCGAACACCTGCTGGGGCTGGGGCACGAGACCGTCTGGCATGTGGCCGGACCAGAAGACTGGCTGGAGGCGCTCGACCGCGAGCGTGGCTGGCGGGAGACCCTGGAGCGGCGCGGCGCGCGGATCCCGCCCGTCGTGCGGGGTGACTGGAGTGCGCGTTCCGGGTACGCGGCGGGGCGATCCCTCGTCGGTGAAAAGGGACTGGACGCGGTGTTCGTGGCCAACGACCAGATGGCACTCGGCTTTCTCCGCGCCTGCACCGAGGCCGGGGTGAACGTGCCGGGCGAGGTGCGGATCGTCGGTTTCGACGACGTGCCGGAGGCGGCCTACTACACACCGCCGCTCACGACGGTGCGGCAGGACTTCGTCGAAGTCGGCAGGCGCACGTTCGACCTGCTCCGCCGCCGGATGAACGGCGGCGAAGAACGGGCGCGTGACCTGGTGACCCCTGAATTGATCGTGCGGGAGAGCACCGGCATCTCGTAGTGCCGCCAGGGGTTCCCGCCGGTGACAGCACCATCAACTGTTAACGCTAACTCAAATGATCAGTGCGGATCTAGGAGTCGATGTGGCAAGAAAACCGTGGACGGCGATCGTGGCCGGAGTGGCCGGGATGCTCGTGCTCACCGCGTGCGGCGGTGGCGGTGGCGGAACGGGTGAGGGCGGCGCCATCACCCTCGGGTTCGCCCAGGTGGGCGCGGAAAGCGGCTGGCGGACCGCGAACACCAAGTCGATCCAGGACTCCGCGAAGGCGGCCGGGGTCGAGCTGAAGTTCTCCGACGCGCAGCAGAAGCAGGAGAACCAGATCACCGCGATCCGGTCCTACATCCAGCAGAAGGTCAAGGTGATCGCCTTCTCGCCGGTCGTCGAGTCGGGCTGGGACACCGTGCTCAAGGAGGCGAAGACGGCGAACATCCCGGTGATCCTCACCGACCGGGCCGTCGACTCCCAGGACAAGACGCTCTACAAGACCTTCCTCGGTTCGGACTTCGTCGCCGAGGGCAAGAAGGCAGGCGAGTGGCTGGCGAAGGAGTTCGGCTCGGCCGCCGGTGACGTGAACATCGTCGAACTCCAGGGCACCACCGGTTCCGCGCCGGCGAACGACCGCAAGAAGGGTTTCGCCGACGTCATCGCGTCGAACCCCAAGTTCAAGGTCGTCGCGTCGCAGACCGGTGAGTTCACCCGCGCCAAGGGCAAGGAGGTCATGGAGGCCTTCCTGAAGTCCCAGCCCAAGATCGACGTGCTGTACGCGCACAACGACGACATGGCGCTCGGTGCCATCGAAGCGATCCAGGCGGCCGGGAAGGTGCCCGGCAAGGACATCAAGATCGTCTCGGTCGACGGCGTCCGCGACGCGTTGCAGGCACTGGCCGACGGCAAGATCAACCACGTCGTCGAATGCAACCCGCTGCTCGGCCCGCAGTTGATGGACCTGGTCAAGAAGGTCGCCGCCGGTGAGCAGGTGCCGCCGCGCATCGAGACCGCCGAGACCGAGTTCGACCAGGCGGCCGCCAGGGCCGCGCTGCCGCAGCGCCAGTACTGATCTCCCGCCCGCGTCCCCCCGAAACAAGGTCAGCGATGACAGAACCCCCTGCGATCCTGCGGATGAGCCACATCCGGAAGGAATTCCCCGGTGTGGTCGCCCTCGACGACGTCTCCTTCCGGATGTTCCCCGGTGAGGTGCACGCGCTGATGGGTGAGAACGGTGCCGGCAAATCCACCCTGATCAAGGTGCTCACCGGCGTCTACGGGGTGGACGCGGGCACGATCGAACTCGCCGGGAATCCGGTCGCGTTCAGTGGCCCGGGGGAGGCGCAGCGATCCGGCGTCAGCACCGTGTACCAGGAAGTGAACCTCTGCCCGAACCTGTCGGTGGCGGAGAACATCTGCCTCGGCAAGGAGCCGCGACGGCGCGGCCGTATCGACTGGCGCGGGATGCGCCGCCGGGCGGCAGCGCTGCTGGCCAGGCTGGACGTCGAAGTGGACGTGTCGGCCGAGCTGGGCAGCTGTTCGATCGCGGTGCAGCAGCTGGTCGCGATCGCCAGGGCGCTCGACGTCGACGCCCGCGTCCTCATCCTCGACGAGCCCACGTCCAGTTTGGACACCGGCGAGGTCGAGCAGCTGCTGAACGTGGTGCGGTCGCTGCGGGAGCAGGGGATGGCGATCCTGTTCGTCTCCCATTTCATCGAGCAGGTGTTCGCCGTCGCGGACCGGATGACGGTGCTGCGCAACGGAAAGCTCATCGGTGAGTACCGCACCGAGGAGATCAGCCCGGTCGACCTGGTCACCAGGATGATCGGCAAGGAACTCGCCGTACTCGAGGATCTCGAGGACGCGGGGCACAGCCGCTCCGAGGTGGCGGGCGCTCCGGTGTTCCTCGAAGCGGATGGCGTCGGGCGCAAGGGCGGTGTCGCTCCGTTCTCGCTCGACATCCGCGAGGGCGAGGTCATCGGCCTGGCGGGGTTGCTCGGCTCCGGCCGAACCGAGCTGGCCAGGCTGCTGTTCGGCGCCGATCACGCGGACAGCGGTTCGGTACGGATCAACGGCGAACCGGTGTCGCTGAAGACCCCGCGTTCGGGGCTCGACCGGCGGATCGCGTTCTGTTCGGAGAACCGCAAGACCGAAGGCCTCGTCGAGGAACTCACGGTGCGCGAGAACATCGTGCTCGCGCTGCAGGCCTCCCGCGGCTGGGCACGGCCGATCTCGCGGCGGCGGCAGGACGAGATCGCCGAGCGCTACATCAAGGCGCTCGACATCCGCCCCGCCAACGCCGAGGCGAAGGTCGGCGACCTCAGCGGCGGAAACCAGCAGAAGGTGCTGCTCGCGCGCTGGCTCATCACCGAACCGCGGCTGCTGATCCTCGACGAGCCGACGCGTGGCATCGACATCGGCGCCAAGACGGAGATCCAGCGGCTCGTCACGCGGCTTTCCGGCGAGGGCATGGCCGTGGTGTTCATCTCCGCCGAACTCGAAGAAGTGCTGCGGCTCAGCCACCGGGTCGCCGTGTTGCGCGACCGGACGGTGGTCGCGGTGCTGGACAACGAATCCCTGACCGCCGAACGGGTCATGGCGACAATGGCGGAAGGAGTCGGCCGATGAAGGTACTGACCGCACATCGGTTGTTCTGGCCCGTGGTCGCGCTGCTGGTGTTGCTGCTGGGCGATCTCATCGCGCAGCCGTCGTTCTTCGCCCTCGAACTGCGCGACGGGCATCTCTACGGGAACCTGATCGACATCCTGAAAAACGGGGCGCCGCTGATCCTCATCGCGATCGGCATGACCTTGGTGGTGGCGACCCGGGGGATCGACCTCTCCGTCGGCGCGGTCGTCGCGATCAGCGGGGCGCTCGCCTGCCTGCACATCAGCGGCCTCGGTGATCAGAACAGTCTCGGCGGAACCCTCGCCGCGGTCGGGATGGCGCTGGGACTGGCCGTCGCCCTCGGCGCGTGGAACGGCTGGCTGGTGGCGGTGCTGGGGATCCAGCCGATCATCGCGACGCTGATCCTCATGGTCGCCGGACGCGGGATCGCGCAATTGATCACCGGCGGCCAGATCATCACGATCAACTCGCATCCCTACGAATGGATCGGCAGCGGGTTCACCTTCGGGCTGCCGAGCGCGATCCTCCTCGCGCTCGCGGTCTTCGCCATCGCCGCGGTGCTGGTCCGCCGTTCCGCGCTGGGTCTGCTGGTCGAATCCGTCGGCGGCAACCCGGAGGCCGGAAGGCTCGCCGGGCTGCGGTCGGCCCGGCTGAGCTGGCTCACCTACGTCTTCTGCGCGCTCTGCGCCGGGATCGCCGGGCTGATGATCAGCGCGAACGTGCACAGCGCGGACGGCAACAACGCCGGGCAGTTCATCGAACTCGACGCGATCCTCGCCATCGTCATCGGTGGTACGCAACTGACCGGCGGCCGGTTCTCGCTCACCGGTTCGGTGATCGGCGCGCTGCTCATCCAGACGCTGACCACCACGGTATACGCGCTCGGCATCGCTCCGCAGGCGATCATGCTGTTCAAGGCGCTGGTCGTGCTGGTGGTCTGCCTGTTGCAGTCGCCGGTGTTCCGCAGGAAGTTCGGCAGGCGGCGGAAAACGCCGCCACCGTCGCCCATCGTCGCGCCGGAGAAGGTGGAGGCCGGGGTATGACCACGATGCTGACCCGGGTCAAGGGTTACCGGCCGCGGCGGCGGCACCTCCCGATCCTGGCGACGATGGCGATGCTCATCGGCGCGTACGTCTACGGAGCCTCCAGCTACCCGGCCTTCGGTTCCGGGCAGGTCGTGCTCGACCTGTTCATCAACAACGCTTTCCTGCTGGTGGTCGCGGTCGGGATGACGTTCGTGATCCTCACCGGCGGGATCGACCTGTCCGTCGGCTCGGTGGTCGCACTGTCCACAGTCGTCTCCGCCGACCTGCTGCAGAATCAGTCGTGGCCGGTGTACGCGGTGATCCCGGCGGTACTGGTGATCGGCGCGGTGCTCGGCTTCGGGATGGGCGTGCTGGTCCACGTCTTCGAGATCCAGCCGTTCATCGCGACCTTGATCGGGATGTTCTTCGCCAGGGGGCTTTGCTACACGATCAGCACCCAGGCGTACTCGATCGACAACCCGACCGTCGCGAACCTGGCACAGACGCAGCTCCCGCTCGGCCCGGAACTGCACATCTCGATCGGCGTGGTCGTCGCGCTCGTGGTGGTCGCCATCGCGGCGTACGTCCTTTACGGAACGCGGTTCGGCCGGACGGTGTACGCCATCGGCGGCAACCCGAAGTCCGCGCTGCTGATGGGGCTGAACGTGGGCCGCACGAGGATCGCGGTCTACACGCTCAGCGGGTTCTGCTCGGCGCTCGGCGGTCTGCTGCTGGTGCTGTACAAGTCCTCCGGTGACCCGCTGAACGGCGTAGGGCTGGAGCTGACCGCGATCGCGGCGGTCGTCATCGGCGGCACGCTGCTCACCGGTGGCTCCGGCTACGTCCTCGGCACGGTGCTCGGGATCATGGTGCTCGGCATCATCCAGACGCTGATCACCTTCGACGGCACGCTCAACTCCTGGTGGACCTCGATCATCACGGGAGCGCTGCTGTTCGCCTTCATCGTCCTGCAACGGCTCGCCGGGAGGCGGGCCACGTAAAACCGCCGCCACCGCACTTCGCGGTGGCCTCCGACCAAGAATGTGAACGCTAACATTGCGGGAGAATGAAGTGAGTACAGGGGAACCGCTGGTCGTCGGCGTCGATTTCGGGACGCTGTCCGGCCGGGCCGTGGTGGTCCGGGTCCGTGACGGCGCGGAACTGGGCAGCGCGGTTTCGGAGTACCGCCACGGCGTGATCGACCGGATCCTGCCGGAGACCGGACAGGGCCTGCCGCCGGACTGGGCGCTGCAGGTGCCCTCGGATTACGTCGACGTCCTCCGCTCCGCCGTGCCGGAGGCCATTCGGGCCGCCGGAGTGGCTCCGGCCGACGTCATCGGCATCGGGACCGACTTCACCGCGTGCACCATGGTGCCGACCACGGCCGAGGGCACACCGCTGTGCGAACTGCCGGAGTTCGCCGGCGAACCGCATGCCTACGTGAAGCTGTGGCGGCACCATTCCGCGCAACCGCAGGCGGACCGGATCAACGCGCTGGCGCGCGAGCGCGGCGAATCGTGGCTGCCGCGCTATGGCGGGCTGATCTCCTCGGAGTGGGAGTTCGCCAAGGCGCTGGAAATCTTCGAAGAGGCGCCCGGGGTGTACGCGCGGATGCGGCACTGGGTCGAACTGGCGGACTGGATCGTCTGGCAGCTCACCGGCACTTACGTCCGCAACGCCTGCACCGCCGGGTACAAGGGGATCCTCCAGGACGGCCGGTATCCGGGCGCCGGCTTCCTCGAAGCGCTGGCACCGGGCTTCGGGTCCTTTGTGGATGAAAAGCTGACTCATCCGCTGGGATCGCTGGGCGACAAGGCGGGCACGCTCAGCGCGCAGGCCGCCGAGTGGACCGGGTTGCGCGAAGGGATCGCGGTCGCCGTCGGGAACGTGGACGCGCACGTCACCGCGCCCGCCGTCCAGGCGGTCGCGCCGGGGCAGATGGTCGCGATCATGGGCACTTCGACCTGTCACGTGATGAACGGGGCCGAACTGCGCGAGGTGCCGGGCATGTGCGGCGTAGTCGAAGGCGGGATCATCTCCGGGCAGTGGGGCTACGAGGCCGGCCAGAGCGGCGTCGGCGACATCTTCGGCTGGTTCGTCGAACACGGTGTCCCGGCGTCCTATGTGTACGACGCGCAGGAGGCGGGCGTCTCCGTCCACGAGTTGCTCACCCGCCTCGCCGCGACGCAGGAGATCGGTGAACACGGCCTCGTCGCGCTGGACTGGCACAGCGGGAACCGCTCGGTGCTGGTCGATCACGAACTGTCCGGGATGATCGTCGGGCAGACGCTGGCGACCCGCGCCGAGGACACCTACCGGGCGCTGCTGGAGGCGACCGCGTTCGGTACCAGGACCATCATCGAGACCTTCGAACGGGCGGGTGTCCCCGTCACGGAACTGATCGTCGCCGGTGGCCTGGTCAAGAACCCGCTGCTGATGCAGATTTACGCCGACGTCACCAACCTGCCGCTGTCGGTGGCGGGGTCGGCGCAGAGTCCCGCGCTCGGTTCGGCGATCCACGCCGCCGTCGCCGCGGGCGCGCATCCGGACGTCCCCGCCGCCGCGGCCGAGATGGGCTCGGTCCGCCGCGCCGTCTACCGGCCGATCGCCGAGAACGTCAAAGCCTACGACGACCTGTACACCGAGTACGCCGCGCTGCACGACTACTTCGGCCGCGGCGCCAACGACGTCATGCACCGCCTCGCCGCCCGCCGTCGCGCGATCGCGTCCGCCCGGAAAGGACCGCGACGATGAGCCTGGCCGCCGAGATCACGGACACCTTCGAGGAACTGCGGGACACCGTGGCCCGGCTGCACGGCGAACTGACCAGGTACGAACTGGTCATCTGGACCGCGGGCAACGTGTCGGCGCGGGTCCCCGGCCACGACCTGATGGTGATCAAGCCGTCCGGTGTCTCCTACGACGCGCTGAGCGCCGAGACGATGGTCGTCACCGACCTTTACGGCGAGGTCGTCCACGGTGACCTCGCGCCGTCGTCGGACACCGCCGCGCACGCCTACGTCTACCGGCACCTGCCGGAGGTCGGCGGCGTCGTCCACACGCATTCGACCTACGCCACCGCCTGGGCGGCGCGCGGGGAGCCGATCCCGTGCGTGCTCACGATGATCGCCGACGAGTTCGGCGGGGAGATCCCGGTCGGTCCGTTCGCGCTGATCGGGGACGACTCGATCGGCCGGGGCATCGTCGAAACGCTGCGGTCCAGCCGGTCACCCGCGGTTCTGATGCGCAACCACGGCCCGTTCACCGTCGGCCGGACCGCCAAGGACGCGGTCAAGGCCGCGGTGATGGTCGAAGACGTCGCCAGGACCGTCCACATCGCCTCCGCGCTCGGGAAACCGGAGCCATTGTCCGAAGAGGACATCGATCGGCTCTACGCGCGCTACCAGAACGTCTACGGCCAGCAGGGAGAGAAGTGAGCACACAGCGGAAGACCGAGGTCTGGTTCCTCACCGGAAGTCAGGCGCTCTACGGCGAAGAGACCCTGGAGCAGGTCGCGGGCCAGTCGTTGCAGATCCAGCGGATGCTGGCCGACGCCGGCCGGATCCCGGCCGAGATCGTCGCGAAACCGGTGCTCACCGAGCCGTCGGCGATCCGGCGGGTGATGCTCGACGCGAACGCGGACGACGCCTGTGTCGGCGTGATCGCCTGGATGCACACGTTCTCGCCTGCCAAGATGTGGATCACCGGGCTGGACGCGCTGCGGAAACCGTTGCTGCATCTGCACACCCAGCTCAACGAGGCGCTGCCGTGGCAGTCCATCGACATGGACTTCATGAACCTGAACCAGGCCGCGCACGGGGACCGCGAGTTCGGCTACATCCAGACCCGGCTCGGGGTGCCGCGCAAGACCATCGCTGGGCACGCCGCGGATCCGGCGGTGGTGCAGAGGATCGACGCGTGGGTCCGGGCGGCCATCGGGCGCCAGACGCTCGGCTCGCTCAAGCTCGCGCGCTTCGGTGACAACATGCGCGACGTCGCGGTCACCGATGGCGACAAGGTCGAGGCGGAACTCAAGCTCGGCGTCTCCGTGAACACCTACGGCGTCAACGAACTCGTCGCCCTGGTCGACGCGGTCCCGGACGCCGAGGTCGACACACTGGTGGAGGAGTACGCCGACTCGTACGCACTCGCGCCGGAGCTGGCGAAGGGTGCGGAGAGGCACGAATCGCTGCGCTATGCGGCCCGTATCGAACAGGGCTTGCGCACCTTCCTCACCAGTGGCGGTTTCGGCGCGTTCACCACGAACTTCGAAGACCTCGGCGGTCTGCGCCAGCTGCCCGGCCTCGCCGTGCAGCGCCTCATGGCCGACGGTTACGGCTTCGGCGGAGAGGGCGACTGGAAGACGTCCGCGCTGCTGACCGCGGTGAAGGCGATGGGCCGCGATTCCGCGCTCGGAACGTCGTTCATGGAGGACTACACCTACCACTTCGGCCCTGGCGAACCGAAGATCCTCGGCGCGCACATGCTCGAGGTCTGCCCGAGCATCGCCGCCGCCCGTCCGTCGTGCGAGATCCACCCGCTCGGCATCGGCGGCCGCGAGGACCCGGTCCGGCTGGTGTTCGACGCCGCCCCCGGTGACGCCGTGGTGATCGGCATGGCCGACCTGGGCGACCGGTTCCGCCTGGTGGCCAACGAGGTCGAGGTCGTCGCACCGGACGAACCGCTGCCGAACCTGCCGGTCGCCCGGGCGGTGTGGAAGCCGGCGCCGTCGCTCGCGACGTCCGCGGAGGCCTGGATCACCGCGGGCGGCCCACACCACACGGTGCTCACGCAGTCGGTCGGCGCGGAATCGATCCGCGATCTGGCCACCATGCTCGCCGTCGAACTGCTGGTCATCGACCACACGACGACACCGGAGTCGATCGCGGACCGGATGCGCTGGAACCAGGCGTACTACCGGCTCGCACAAGGTTTCTGAACGGTCCCCACCGGAGAGAAGGAACAATGAAGTTCACGAAACTGGCCAGTTTGGCCATGGCGATCGGCGTCGGAGCGGCGCTGACGGCCTGCGGATCGAGTGAGAAGACCAGCGAACAGCAGCCGGCCGCCGGCGGCGCGGCGGGCGGCCTCGTCGGCGTCACCATGCCGACCAAATCGTCGGAGCGCTGGATCCACGACGGCGACAACATCAAGGCGGCGCTGGAGAAGCTGGGTTACCAGGTCGACCTGCAGTACGCGGAGGACGACATCCCCACCCAGGTCAACCAGATCGAGAACCAGATCACCAAGGGCGCGAAGCTGCTCGTGATCGCCTCGATCGACGGTACCGCGATCACCACCCAGCTGCAGGAGGCCGCGGACAAGAAGATCCCGGTCATCGCCTACGACCGGCTGATCCGCAACACCCCCAACGTCGACTACTACGCGACCTTCGACAACTTCAAGGTCGGCGTGCAGCAGGCGACGTCGTTGCTCACCGGGCTGAAGGTGCTCAAGGAGGACGGTTCCCCCGGCGAGGGCAAGGGCCCGTTCAACGTCGAGCTGTTCGCCGGTTCCCCGGACGACAACAACGCGACATTCTTCTTCAACGGCGCCATGTCGGTACTGAAGCCCTACCTGGACAACGGGACGCTGGTCGTCAAGAGCGGCCAGACCGCGTTCAACGTCGCGGCGATCCTGCGCTGGCAGGCGGCGACCGCGCAGCGGCGCATGGAAGACCTGCTGACCAAGACCTACAGCTCGGGCGACAAGGTGCAGGGCGTGCTCTCGCCGTACGACGGGCTTTCCATCGGCATCCTCTCGGCGCTCAAGAGCAACGGCTACGGCACTCCGGGGCAGCCGTACCCGGTCGTCACCGGGCAGGACGCCGAGGTCGCGTCGGTGAAGTCCATCATCGCGGGCGAGCAGTACTCGACCATCTTCAAGGACACCCGCAAGCTCGCCGACACCACGGTCAAGATGGCCGACGCGGTACTCAAGGGCGGCAAGGCCGAGGTCAACAACACCAAGGACTACAACAACGGACAGAAGGTCGTCCCGGCGTTCCTGCTGGAGTCGGTGATCCTGAACAAGGGGAACTACCAGAAGGAACTCATCGACTCCGGCTACTACAAAGCGGAACAGCTGAGGTAGTGGAAGTGACCGACGAAATCCTTCGGATGCGGGGGATCACCAAAACCTTCCCCGGCGTCAAGGCACTGCAGGACGTGAACCTGTCGGTGCGGCGGGGTGAGATCCACGCGATCTGCGGTGAGAACGGCGCGGGCAAGTCCACGCTGATGAAGGTGCTCTCGGGCGTGTACGCGCACGGCTCGTACGAAGGCGAGATCGTCTTCGACGGCGAGCCGTGCGCGTTCTCCGCGATCCGCGACAGCGAACGCCGCGGCATCGTGATCATCCATCAGGAACTCGCCCTCTGCCAGCAATTGTCGATCGCGGAGAACATCTTCCTCGGCAACGAGAAGGCCCGCGGTGGCCTGATCGACTGGAACCGGACCAACCACGAGGCCGGCGAGCTGATGAAGCGGGTCGGCCTGCGGGAGAACCCGGTGACGCCGGTGCTCGAACTCGGCGTCGGCAAACAGCAGCTGGTCGAGATCGCCAAGGCACTGTCCAAAGAGGTCAAGCTCCTCATTCTCGACGAGCCGACGGCCGCGCTGAACGACGACGACTCGGCGCATCTGCTCGAACTGCTGCGAGGACTGCGTGACGACGGCGTCACCTGCGTCATGATCTCGCACAAGCTTAACGAGATCGCCGCGATCGCCGACTCGATCACCATCCTGCGCGACGGGAAGACGATCGAGACCCTCGACGCGGCCAGCGTGACCGAAGACCGGATCATCGCCGGGATGGTCGGCCGGAAGCTGGAAAACCGGTTCCCGCCGAGGGAGCCGCGGATCGGCCACGAAGTGCTCCGGATCGAGGACTGGACCGTGCACAGCCCCACCCAGCGTGGCCGGGTGGTGGTCGACGGCGCGAACCTGACGTTGCGCCGTGGCGAGATCGTCGGTCTCGCGGGCCTCATGGGAGCCGGCCGGACGGAACTCGCGATGAGCGTGTTCGGGCGGTCGTACGGCAGGGACATCTCCGGCCGGCTGTTCAAGGACGGCAAGGAGATCGAAGCGCGGACCGTCGAAGAGGCCATCGAGCACGGAATCGCCTACGCCACCGAGGACCGCAAGCGCTACGGGCTGAACCTCATCGAGGACATCCAGCGCAACATCTCCGGAGCCGCGCTCGGCAAGATCGCGCGCCGCGGCTGGGTGGACTGGAACGAGGAACACCGTGTCGCGGAAGGTTTCCGCAAGAGCATGAACATCAAGGCCCCGAACGTGCAGAGCGTGACGGGCACGCTGTCCGGCGGCAACCAGCAGAAGGTCGTGCTGTCCAAGTGGATCCTCACCGATCCGGACGTGCTGATCCTCGACGAGCCGACGCGGGGTATCGACGTCGGCGCGAAGTACGAGATCTACACGATCGTCAACCGGCTCGCCGACGAGGGAAAGGCCGTGCTGGTCATCTCGTCCGAGCTGCCGGAGCTGATCGGTCTGTGCGACCGGATCTATGCGCTGTCGGCGGGCCGGATCACCGGTGAGGTCGGCCGGGAAGAGGCGACACAGGAGGTCCTGATGCGTGCCATGACCAGGGAACAGGAGTAACACCATGAGTACCGTCTCCGCCGGCACCGTCAGCGGTGCCCCGGAACGGAACGACGACGCTCCGGCCAAAGCGCCGAGGCGAATCTCGTTCAACCCGCGCCAAAGCGGCATCTATGTCGCGTTCGCGCTGATCGTCGTGCTGTTCTCGATCCTCACCGGCGGCGCGCTGCTGGAACCGCAGAACATCTCGAACCTGATCGTGCAGAACACCTACGTGCTGGTGCTCGCGATCGGCATGATCCTGATCATCATCGCCGGGCACATCGATCTGTCGGTCGGTTCGGTGGTGGCGCTGACCGGCGCGATCTCGGCCGTGCTGATGGTGAACGTCGGCATGTCGTGGCCGTTGGCGCTGCTCATCACCCTGCTCGTCGGCGCGGCGATCGGGGCGTGGCAAGGATATTGGGTCGCCTACTTCGGCATTCCCGCGTTCATCGTGACGCTGGCGGGCATGCTGATCTTCCGCGCCCTGACCCTGACCGTCCTGGGCAACCAGGGGATCGGCCCGTTTCCCGACGAGGTCCGGACGCTGGCGAACGGGTTCACCGGCGGCTATCTCGGCAACCTCGGGCTCGGCCCGCTCGGCGGTGCCGACCTGGTGAGCCTCCTGGTCGGCGTGCTGGCGATCGCGGGCGCGGTCTTCTCGCAGTGGCGTAAGCGCACGGCGCGGATCAACTACCTCCAAGAGGTCGATCCGTTGCCGATGTTCCTGCTGAAGATGGTCGCCGCGGCCGCCGTCGTGCTGTTCGTGGTGGTCCAGCTGGCGCGGTACAAGAACCTGCCGTGGGTGCTGATCCTGCTGTCGGTACTGGTGATCGGGTATTCGCTGGTGACGACGCGGGCGGTGTTCGGCCGCCACATCTACGCCATCGGCGGCAACCTCCAGGCCGCGACGCTGTCCGGGGTGAAGGTCAAGGCGGTCACGTTCTGGATCTTCGTCAACATGGGCGTGCTGTCCGCGCTCGCCGGCATCATCGTCGCCGGACGGCTCAACCAGGCCGGTCCGACCGCGGGCAACATGTTCGAACTCGACGCCATCGCCGCGGCCTTCATCGGCGGCGCCGCCGTACAGGGCGGGGTCGGCAAGGTGGTCGGCGCGATCACCGGCGGCCTGATCATGGGCGTCATCAACAACGGGATGTCCCTCATCGGCGCGCCGACCGAGAGCGTGAACCTGGTCAAGGGGTTCGTGCTGCTCGCCGCCGTCGCCTACGACATCTGGACCAAACGGCGGGCCCGGACCGTCGGCTAGGTAACCGTTCGTGAGTGATTTGGGTCGTTCCAACGACCCAAATCACCCACGAGCCTCCCTCGCAATGTCGCGAAAGGAAGTGCTGTGCGCAGCAGATCCGCCCGGCTCAGTGTGCTGACCCTGACCATCGCCGCCGGTGTCCTCGTGCCCGTTCAACCCGCTTCGGGCCAGGCACAGACCGATTACACGCTCGCCGTCGACGCGGCGGGCCGCGGTGCCACGATCGACCGTTCGATGTACGGCGTCTTCTTCGAGGACATCAACCGTGCCGCGGACGGCGGTCTGTACGCGGAACTCGTCCAGAACCGGTCCTTCGAGTACGACAAGGCCGACAACGCCTCGTACACCCCACTGACGTCCTGGGCGCCGACGTCGTTCGGCGGGGGGACCGGTACGGCGCAGGTCGCCGACGACGCCCAGCGGCTCAACGAACGGAACCGGCGCTACCTGCGGCTCGACCTTTCCAGTGGTGAGTACGGCGTCGCGAACTCCGGCTACAACTCGGGGATCCGCGTCGAAAGGGGCAAGCAGTACGACTTCTCGGTGTTCGCCCGGACCGATCGGGTGGCGGGCACGCCGCTCACGGTGGCGGTCACCGACCCCGCCGGGAAGGCACTCGCCGATCCGCTGCGGGTCCAGGTGCGTGGCGACGGCTGGGTCAAGTACACCGGCACGATCCGGGCGCGCGAGTCGAGCGCGGTCGGCAGGCTCGCGCTGACCGCGTCCGGCGGCGGGACCCTGCGACTCGACATGCTGTCGCTGTTCCCCAAGGACACCTACAAGAACCGGCCCAACGGGATGCGGGCCGACCTGGCAGAGAAGATCGCCGCGCTGAAGCCCGGTTTCGTCCGGTTTCCCGGCGGCTGCCTGATCAACACCGGCAGCCATCAGGGTTACGAGGCGCCGAACTGGGAGCGGAAGCGCTCGTACCAGTGGAAGGACACGATCGGACCGGTCGAGCAGCGGGCCACGAACGCGAACTTCTGGGGCTACAACCAGTCCTATGGCATCGGCTACTACGAATACTTCCAGTTCTCCGAGGACATCGGCGCGATGCCGCTGCCGGTGGTACCCGCGCTGGTCACCGGCTGCGGGCATAACCGGGCCACCGACGATCCGGCGTTGCTTCAGCGGCACATCCAGGACACGCTCGACCTGATCGAATTCGCGAACGGACCGGTCACCTCGACCTGGGGCCGGAAACGGGTCGAGATGGGGCATCCGGCGCCGTTCAACCTGACGCATCTCGGCGTCGGCAACGAAGAGAACCTGCCGGACGAGTTCTTCGCCCGGTTCACGGAATTCCGCAAGGCGATCGCGGCGAAGCACCCGGGTATCACGGTGATCAGCAACTCCGGCCCGGACGACACAGGCAGCACGTTCGACAGGCTGTGGCAGCTGAACCGCGACGCCAAGGTCGCGATGGTCGACGAGCACTACTACAACAGTCCACAGTGGTTCCTGCAGAACAACCAGCGTTATGACATCTACGACCGCAACGGTCCCAAGGTGTTCCTCGGCGAGTACGCGTCGCTGGACAACAAGTTCGGCAACGCGCTGGCCGAGGCGGCGTACATGACCGGGCTGGAGCGGAACGCCGACGTCGTCAAGCTCGCGTCGTACGCGCCCCTGCTGGCGAACACCGACTACGTGCAGTGGAAACCGGACATGATCTGGTTCGACAATCAGCGCTCGTGGGGATCGGCCGGCTACGAGACGCAGAAGCTGTTCATGACCAACGCCGGTGATCACGTGGTGCCGAGCAAGGCCTCGTCGACGCCGTCGACGGTGGCCCCGATCTCGGGTGCGATCGGGCTGTCGACCTGGGCCACGAGCGCGGCCTACGACGACGTCAAGGTCACGTCGGCCGATGGGGCGCAGCTGTTCTCCGACGACTTCTCCGGTGACGATTCACGCTGGTCGAAGGTGGCCGGACGCGGTTCGTGGTCGGTGTCGAACGGCGCGTACGTCCAGTCCGATCAGGCCGCGGAGAACACGCTGGTGACCGCGGGTGATCCGGCATGGAGCAATTACGACTTCTCGGTGAAGGCGACCAAGACCGCGGGGAGGGAAGGGTTCCTCGTCGCGTTCGGGGTCAAGGACACCGGCAACAACTACTGGTGGAACCTCGGCGGCTGGAACAACACCGTCTCCGCCGTCGAGAAGGCCGAAGGCGGCGCCAAGCAGACGCTGGTCCAGAACGACACCAAGATCGAGACCGGTCGTCAGTACGACCTGCGCGTCGAGGTCCGCGGTCGTCAGGTGACGCTGTTCCTCGACGGGCGGAAGTGGGCTTCCTTCATCGACGACAAGGTCGCCGAACCGTTCCGGCAGGTCGTCACCCGCGACCTCAAGACCGGCGAACTCGTGGTCAAGGTGGTCAACGCGCAGAACGCGGCCGCCCGCACCCGGGTCGACCTCGGCACTCGCGTCCAGCCTGGTTCCACCGCTCGCGTCACGACGCTGCAGGGTTCGCCCGACGACGTCAACACCGCCTTCGCCACGCCGATCGCGCCGCGCGAATCGCGGTTCACCGGGGTGGCGAACACCTTCGGCTACACCTTCCCGCCGAACTCCGTGACCTTCCTGCGCTTCCCGGCCCGGGTGAGGGGATGACCATGACGATCGACCGACGTGACCTGTTCAGAGCGGGCGGCGGGCTGCTGGCCGCCACCGCCGTGGGGACGCTGGCGCCGAACACCGCCACCGCCGCCGAAGCCACTGCCGACGCGACTGCCGTTCCGGCCCAGTTGACCACCAGGAACCCGCTGGTCGAGCAACGGGCCGACCCGTTCATCACCCGGCCGGTGAACGGAATGTACTACCTGACCGGTTCGGTGCCCGAGTACGACCGCGTCGTCGTGCGTGGGGCGGCCACGATCGACGGCCTGGCCACCGCCAAGGAGAAGACGGTCTGGCGTCGGCCCTCCTCCGGGAAGATGGGCGGGCACATCTGGGCGCCCGAACTGCATCGCATCGACGGCCGCTGGTACATCTACTTCGCCGCCGGAGACTCGGACAACGTGTTCCGCATCCGGACCTACGTCTTGGAGTCCACTTCGGACGATCCGCGCGCGGACACGTGGGTGCCGCGCGGGCAGATGGTGACCAAATGGGACACCTTCACCCTGGACTCGACGACGTTCGAGCACCGCGGCAAGCGGTACTTCGCCTGGGCGCAAAGCGAACCCGGCATCGAGACCAACAGCAACCTCTACCTCGCCGAGATGGCCTCGCCGCTGGCGCTCAAGGGCGACCCGGTGCGGCTCGCCGTGCCGACGCTGCCGTGGGAGATCCAAGGTTTCAAGGTCAACGAGGGTCCGGCTGTGATCATCCGCAATGGACGTGTCTTCATGACCTACTCGGCGAGCGCCACCGACGCCCGGTACCGCATGGGCCTCCTCACCGCGGACGAGCGTTCGGATCTGCTCGATCCGAGATCGTGGACGAAGTCGCCGCAGCCGGTGTTCACCACCAACGAGGCGACGCGGCAGTACGGGCCCGGGCACAACTCGTTCACCGTCGCGGAGGACGGCCGGACCGACGTGCTCGTCTACCACGCCCGCGACTATCGCGACATCACCGGTGATCCGCTGTACGATCCGAACCGGCACACGCGCGTCCAGCGGCTGTACTGGAACAACGACGGGACCCCGAGTTTCGGCGTCCCCGTCGGCAAGGGCGGACCGTGTCTCCGGCTGTCCCCTTTGGACGCTCCCGCGTCGTACGTGCGGCATTACGAATACCGGCTGACGGTCGACGGCGACGTCCGGGAACTCGCCGACTCGCAGTTCCGGATCGTGGCGGGCTTCCGCGGCGCCGGGACGATGGCGCTGCAGTCGGTGAACTTCCCGGACCGGTACGTCCGGGTCGTCGACGGCGCGACCGTGCGGATCGATCCGTACGACGAAAGCGACGCGTACGGCCGTGCGGCGAGCTTCACCCGGGTGCCAGGCCTGGCGGACGCGCAAGCGGTGTCGTTCCGGCTGCTCGACGACTCCGCCACCTATTTGGCCCACGACAATGGAAGGATCTTGCCCTTCCGTCCCGGGGCCAGGGTACGAGATCGTCAACGGGTCAGCTACCGGCTCAGCTGAACTGTCTGGGAGGTTGAACGCAGTGCTGCGAACACGCCCCATCGTCGCGGTCCTGGCGATGCTCGCCGGGACCCTGGTCGCGGCCGGCTCAGCGGCCTCGGCCGAAGGCCGGCCCGACGACGTCTATACCTATCTCGAAGATCCCCGGAAGGTGTCCGAAGGACAGGAACCAGCCCACGCCGACCTGCGTCCCTACGCGGACGTTTCCGCCGCCGCCCGCCGTGACGAACGCGGCCCGTACACGATGTCGCTCGACGGCAAATGGCGGATCGCGATGGCGGATAACCCGGCGCGGGTACCGGCTGGATTCCACGAAGACGGCTATGACGCGTCACGCTGGCGCGCAGTGTCCGTGCCGCACACGTGGCAGACCGACGGCCTGGACCACCCGATCTTCCGTAACATCGCCACCGAGATCCAGCCGGACGATCCACCACGCGTCCCGCGTGACGTCAACCCGACCGGCGCGTACGTCCGGGACTTCCCGCTGCCCGCGGATTGGACCCAGCGCAGGACCTTCCTGCGCTTCGAGGGCGTCACTTCGGCGTACTTCGTCTGGGTCAACGGGAAGTACATGGGCTACGACCAAGGCGGGTACACGCCGGCGGAGTTCGACATCTCGTCGGCGTTGCGGCCGGGGCCGAACCGGATCGCCGTGCAGGTGCACCGCTGGAGCGCGGGCGCCTATCTGGAGGACGTCGACCAATGGCGGTACTCGGGCATCTTCCGCTCGGTGACCCTGCGCTCGACGCCGGGCACCTTCATCCAGGACGTCGGCCTGACCACCGATCTCGACGCGACCTACACCGACGCCACGCTGAAGGCCGCGGTCGAGGTCGCCACGAAGCCCGGTGGAACGACGGGCAAGCACCGTGTCGGCCTGAGCCTGCGCGACGCGGCAGGCAGGGAAGTCGGCAAGACCAGCGGGGACGTCGATCCCGGCGGGAAGACCGCGCTCAGCCTGCCGGTGCGCGACCCGGCGAAGTGGACCGACGAGACGCCGAACCTGTACACGGCCGTCCTCACGCTGACCGCCCCCGATGGCCGGGTCACGCACATCACCAGTGAGGCCGTCGGGTTCCGGGAGATCGAGGCCCGCGACAAACAGTTGCTGGTCAATGGGAAACGCTTACTGTTCAAGGGCGTCAACCGCGCGGAGACCGATCCCGACCATGGCAGGCATGTGCCGCGCCGGGCACAGGAACGCGATGTCGCGCTGATGAAGCAGCTCAACATCAACGCGGTCCGCACCTCGCACTACCCGTCGGATCCGTACTTCTACGAGCTGGCCGACCGGCACGGGATCTGGGTCGACGACGAGATCGACATCGAGACCCACAACCACGAGAACTGCGCGAAGTACTGCCAGGCGAACGATCCGGCCTGGCGGGACGCGTTCTTCGACCGGATGATCGGCATGGTCGAACGCGACAAGAACCACCCGAGCGTTTTCCTCTGGGACACCGGGAACGAGGCGGGGCTCGGCGCCCACCACTTCGCGCTGGCCGAATGGCTCGACGCGAACGAGCCGACCCGGCCGATCTACCACCAGTCCAACAATCCGGACGGCGACGCGCCTTTCGCCGATGTCTGGGGGCCGCGTTATCCGTCCCCGGAGAAGTTCGCCGAACAGGCGAAGAACACCACGAAGCCGCTGATCTTCGGCGAGTACGCCCACGCGATGGGGAACAGCCTCGGTAATTTCAGGGAGTTCTGGGACACCATCCGCGCGAATCCGCAGACTCAGGGCGGGTTCATCTGGGACTGGGCGGAACAGAACATCCGGCAGCCGATCCGGCTCACCCCGGACTCGTCCGGCAACGACATCTCGGCGCACCTCACCGGAAAGACTGAGCTGGTCGAGGGACATCGCGGCAAGGCGCTGGCACTGTCCGGATTGGACGATTTCGTCGAGGTCTACCGCGACCGGAAGCTCGACATCACCGGCAAGGCGCTGACGCTCGACGCGTGGGTGAAGCCGGGCGAATGGACCGGCGACTTCCGCATCCTCGGCAAGGGCGACCACCAGTACGCCCTCAAGATGAAGACGCGGGAGACCCTGGAGTTCTTCATCCACAGTGGAACGTGGCAGGCCGTCCAGGCCAAGGTGCCCGCGGACTTCTACGGCAACTGGCACCGCGTGAGCGGCACCTACGACGGCACGGCACTGCGGTTGTACCTCGACGGCAAGGAGATCGCGAACAAACCGTTCACCGGCGCGATCGACACCTCGTCGGCCGAGGTCAACATCGGCCGTGATTTCGAAACGTCGTGGAACGACCCGTCTTCGATCGGCTGGATGGGACGCGGCGCCGTCGACGACGTCCGCATCTACGACAAGCCGCTCACCGCGGCGGAGTTGTCCGGTGCCACCCCGGTCGGTGGAGCGGTACTGGCGCTCGACTTCGACAGCGTCACCGAACGGGGAAGCCACCTCTCCTACGGATCGAGTCTGTCCGGTGTGGACGGTCTGATCGGTTCGGACCGCTCGGTGCAGCCGGAGACCGCGCAGATGGCGTGGGCACATCAGCCGATCCGGTTCGCCTACGAGGGCGGCACGCTGGCGGTGACCAACGAGCGGCAGTTCAAGAGCACCGACGAACTGAACCTGCGGTGGCGGATCCAGGAGGGTTCCCGGATCGTCGCTCAGGGCGAGCGGCCGTTGCGCGTCGGTGCGGCGTCGACGGGGAAGATCTCCCTGCCGGTACCGGCGAACCCGGCCGATCGGGAGCGGTTCCTCACCGTCGAGGCGGTGACCACCCAGGCGGAGCCGATGCTCGCGCGAGGACACATTCTGGCGCACGACCAGTTTTCCTTGGGCGGAAAGCGGATTCCGGGTCTGGACCGCTCGCCGTTCGACGGGGAGTCCGTCGAGGTCGTCGAGGACACGGGTTCGGTGACGGCGTCCGCGGCCGGCGTCACGTACAAGGTGGACAAGGCCACGGGAACGTTGTCGTCGATCCGGCACCAGGGCAAGGAACTCCTGAGCGGCGGGCCGAAGCTCGACGTGTGGCGGGCGCCGATCAGCAACGAGACCTTCGCCTGGGGCCGGGCCGAAGGCGAGGATTGGCGCAAGGCCGGGCTGGATCGGCTGAACACCACGGTCACGGGTGTCCGGGTGGAGAAGGACGGCTCGCGGAGGGTGCGGGTGATCGTGGACAGCCGGGTCGCCGCGCCGGACGTCGGCGGGGCCTGGTTCGACCAGACGATGACCTACACCGTCGACAAGTCCGGGACGCTGAGCCTCGGTGACAAGGTGGTGCCGCAGGGGAGTGTCCGTACCTTGCCGTACCTGCCCCGGATCGGTGTCTCGCTGGCCGTGCCGGATTCCTACGATCGGTTCGCCTGGTACGGGCGGAAGGCCGAGAGCTACGTCGACCGCAAGGACGGGACGCCGATCGGCGTGCAGTCGACCACGGTGGACCAGCAGTACGTCGACTACCACCGGCCGCAGGACCACGGCAACCACACCGACAGCCGGTGGGCGCTGCTCACCGACGGCCGCACCGGTGGCCTGCTGGTCGGGGGCGCGAAGGACGTCAGCGTGACGCCGTTCGACGACCTCGACCGGGCGGCGTACCCGTTCCAGCTGCGGCGCAACAAGGGCTGGTTCACGCTGCACGCGAGTCACGCGGTGACCGGGGTCGGGGACACGCCCAATCCGGTCCGCGAGCGTAGCCAAGTCCAGCAGGACAGCACCTACGAGTACACGCTGTCGCTCCGTCCGCTGACCTCGCAGGAAGCGCGAGCGGGACTCCCGAGCGGCGGTTGATCATGGGGGCTCGTGAGTGGTATTGCCGGCTCTAGGCAAGGGTGTTCCCAGTACATGATGGCCCCCTTCCTTGCGCTAGGCGCAAGGAAGGGGGCCATCATGTACTTCACGGGGGCAAGACCGCTGGTGACGAGTAGGTACCTAAAAGAGGGTTCGCTCTGACCGTCAATACCACTCACGAGTTACTCGGGCGCTGCTGTCCTCGCGCTGTCGCTAGGCTTGGTCTTCGACTGCGAGGGAGGACTGAGTTCATGGCGGAATGGGCCGATCTGGTCGCGTTCGTACGGCACGAATACCGGGTCATTCGGGATGATCCGGACGAAATCCGGATCCGGTTGTCCTACGGCGACGACGACTACGAAGAGCGGGCCCAGACCGTGGTCATCGCGCGGGAGATCTTCGACCGCCGTGAGGACTGGGTGCAGATCGCGACGCCGTTCGCGCGCGTCGACGAGGTCGACCTGGCGACCGTGCTGACCGAGATCGGCAACACGATCGTCGTCGGCGGCCTGGTGGTCATGGGGGAGCACCTGGTGCTGCGCCATTCCCTGCCGTTGGTGAACCTCGACATCAACGAGTTCACCGACCCGCTCGAACTCGTCGCGGGTTCGGCGGAGTTGCTCGAACAGCAGTTCACCGGCCGCGACGACTACTGAGCCGGCGCGTGACCTCCTCGAAGGAGGTCACGCGTTCGCATTCGTCCTCGGCGAGCTTGTCGATCGCCGCCCGGTAGCGCTGTGCTTGGGCCGTGCTGGGCAGCTCGCCGTCGAGAAGAACCGGCAGTCCGAGTTCGAAGCCGCAGCGGGCCCGCACTCCGTAGCGGTGCCGGGTGCGGGCGACGGCCGTGGCGACGCGGAGCCCGTGTTCGGTGCCCCGCGGCGTCGCGGGCCTGTCGATCTCCACAGCCGCGAACCGGAAACCGTTGGCCTGATCGCATTTCTGGCAATCGGTGGGACCGGCGCCGAGTTCGTTGCCACATTCTGGGCATCGCAACCGGCCGAGGGCGGCGTCGACCACTCGCCAGGCGAAGTCCGAGGTATCGGCGACGACCGTTTCGGCGAGCTCGGTCTCCTCGCGCGTTCCGGCGGCGACGCCGTATTCGGTGAGGAACCGCCGCCAGCATTCCTCGATACTCGCCTCGACGGCGGCCAGGGCCTCAGCAGGGCGGCCGCCACGGGGAAGAGCGGTCATGATCGGGAGTTTAAACCGGGTCCCGTGGCCCTATCGCGATCGGTGTGCCTTTTCCAGCGCGGAAAGAAACGTGACCGGGGACTGCGCACCGGAAACGCCATAAGCGCCGTTCAGCACGAAGAACGGCACGCCGTTGACGCCGAGCCTGCGCGCTTCGGCGAAATCCGCGTCGACCTCGCCCGCGAGCTTCGTGCCCTGCAGCACCTCGCGTGCCTCGTCCTCGGGGACGCCGACTTCGGTGCCGAGCCGGACCAGCGTGTCGAGATCGTCGACGATCTCGCCGTCACAGAGGTGCGCCTTGAGGAGCCGTTCGTGCATCCGATCGCCGAGCCCGTGCTGGTCGGCCAGGTGGTTCAGGCGGTGGGCGTCGAGTGTGTTGACCGACACGGCGTTGCCGAGGTCGTAGGTGAGCCCCTCCGCGGCGGCGAGTTCGGTGACCTGCCGCGTCATCGCCTCGACCTGTTCCGGCGGCGCGCCCGTCTTCTTGGCGAGCATGTCCCGCACCGGTTCGCGGTGGCCCTTGGGGTGCGAGGAGTCGAGCTGGAAGCTGTGCCAGCGCACCTCGACGTCGTCGGCGTGCGCGAACTCGCCGAGCGCGGTCTCCATCCGGCGTTTGCCGAGGTAGCACCACGGACAGACGACGTCGGACCAGACGTCGATGTACATCACCACGAGCACACCCCGTCCATACAGGTCGGCGCGTCTTCGGAAAGCGCGCTTTCGGGTGCTTCGTGTTCGGCAGGCGCAGTCATGACCACTTCCTCGGTTACTTCTTGTTCGTAACCGCAACTTACGCCAGTATGGGCCGCGACGGTAAGGAGGCACTTCAATGTCAGCTACGCACATCGATGTGCCCATGCCCGTGCCCGCCGACCACGACTGCCCGACCCGCGAGATCCTCGATCTGATCGGGGACAAGTGGAGCGTGCTCATCGTGGTCCTCCTGGGCAAGCGGACCCTCCGGTTCGGCGAGCTGCACCGCGGGATCGAAGGAATCAGCCAGCGGATGCTGACGCTGACACTGCGCGCTCTGGTCCGGGACGGGCTGGTGACGCGGACGCCGTACACGACGGTGCCGCCGCGAGTCGACTACTCGCTCACCGAACTCGGCCGGACGCTGCTGGTCCCCTTGAGCGCGCTGGACGCTTGGGCGCACGCGCACCGGGACGACATCCGCGCGGCCCGGGAGCGACACGATTCGCCCGGCTGACTCCCTCTCGCCAGCCCTGCGTTTCGTCCTCTGAATGCGGTGGTCCGGTGTGCGAACTACCGCATTCAGAGGACGAAATGCTCAAGGGGGGACGGGGTGGCCGCGTGAACTCCAAGTGGGGAGGACTCACCGCCCTGCTCGCGGGGTTCTTCGTGCTCCTGCTCGATACGACGATCGTGGCCGTGGCGAGCCCGAGCATCCAAGCCGACCTCGGCGGGGACGTCGCCGGGCTGTTCTGGGTGACGGCCGGATACCTGCTGGCGTTCTCGGTCCCGCTGCTCGTCGCCGGACGGCTCGGTGACCTCTTCGATCCGAAGCGCGTCTACCTCGTCGGCATGGGCGGTTTCGCCGTCGCGTCGGGGTTGTGTGGTCTTGCGCCGTCGATCGGCTGGCTCATCGCGTTCCGGGTCCTGCAAGGCTTGGCGGCCGCCGCGATGGCTCCTCAGCCGCTCACGCTGATTCGACGGCTGTTCGCCGAAGACGAGCGCGGGCGCGCCTTCGGCATCTGGGGTTCCGTCGCCGCCGCTGCCACCCTGCTCGGGCCCATCCTGGGCGGGCTGCTGACGGCGAGCCTGGATTGGCGCTGGATCTTCTGGGTCAACGTGCCCCTCTGCGGTATCGCCGTCGTCGTGGGTATTCGCCTGATTCCCGGTAGCCGGGGCGGAACCACGGGTTTCGATCTCCTCGGTGCCGCGTTGAGCACAGCGGGTCTGAGCCTTCTCGTATGGGCCCTGCTGTCCTGGGGCACTCTTTCGGTGCCCGCGACCGTCATCGCCGTGATCCTGCTCGTTTGCTTTTACCGCCGCGAACGCCGTGAAGGCGCGCAGGCATTGGCGCCGTTGCATCTCTATCGCTCGTCCGGCTACTTGACGGCGAGTCTCGCGATGGCGTCTCTTGGTGCGGCAGTCCTCGCGATGGCACTGCCGACCATGCTCTACATCCAAGACGTACGCGGGTTCGGACCGATCGAGGCCGCCGTGGTCATGTCGCCGGACGCTCTGGTGGCGATCCTGATGTCGCCATCGGCGGGCCGCTGGGTCGACCGGGTGGGAGGGCGGCTGCCGGCGATACTCGGCATGAGCCTGCTCACGGCGAGTCTCTTGCTCATCGGTCTCGTGGTCATGCTGAATCTGAGTCCCTGGTGGATCCTGCCCGGCGCCGCGATGCTGGGTGCGGCCAACGCCCTGGCGTGGTCGCCGTTGTCCGCCATCGCGATGGCATCGGTGGACTCGGACGCCGCCGGTGGCGCCTCGGGGTTGTTCAACACCGTGCGACAGGTGGGTGCGGTCGCGGGAGTGGCGGTGACCGGCGCGGTTCTCGCAGGCCTCGACGGAAGCCCCAAGCTGGCTTTCGGTGTCGTTTTCTTGTTCATCGGCTTGGTCGCCGCGGGCGGGGCCGTCGCGGCGGCTCGGTTGCCGATGGGTTCGGTCGCCGATCAGAACCGGACGAGTGAAGGGGAGCGGGTATGACCGACGATGTGGCCGGTCAAGTGATCAAGGCCAAGCGGGAGCGGATCCGATGTCTCCTCGACGTGGATCGCGGCACCTTCGACCGCTTGCACGCCGCGGCGTACCGGTTGTGCAACCCGACCGGCACCGTGTGGACGAAGGCCGNNCGCGGCACGACGCCTGGCACACCGACGTCTACACCGATGCCGACAGCACCTGGCGTTGCGTCTGGTCGCAAGCCACCGGCATCATGGACCTTCCGTCGGCCGCACCCTGACCCGCCGACTCGCGGCCGGGAGGGTGACCGAACGTGACGGGTGTGTGGAAATAGGGACATTCAACGTCCCTATTTCCACACACGCTGCGCCCGGATGCTCAGGTAGCGGGTGCGCCGAACCAACGAGTCAGGTGCTCGTTCAGGTCCTGCTGCTCCTCGCCGATCCAGCCGATGTGGCCGTCGGGCCGGAGCAGCAGAGCCGGTGCGTCCACCGCCGCGGTGGGGTCCGTGAGGAGGTCGACCCGGTCCGACCAGCCTTCGACGGTCAGCCGTTCGGTTCGGTCGAGGACCAGGCCGCGGCCCTGATGCAGCCGGTCGTAGAGGCGGCCCTGTTTCAGGTCGAGGTCGCGCAGGCGGCGGCCGAGCAGGTCGGGTCCGGCGCCGAAGTCGTAGCGGAGGCCGATCGCGGTGATCTTCTCGATCAGCTGCCGGTTCACCTCGTCGAAGTCCATCAGTTCGGTGAGCAGTCTGCGCACCGCCCGCGGGCCCGGCCCGGGGGACTGCAGCTCCACTTGGGCGCGGGTGTTGTCCAGTACGTCCGCGGCGACCGGATGACGTTCGGCCTGATAGGTGTCCAGCAGGGTTTCCGGTGCCCACCCGCGGATCTGCGCGGCCAGTTTCCAGCCGAGGTTGATCGCGTCCTGAATGCCGAGGTTCAGGCCCTGGCCGCCGATGGGCGGGTGGATGTGCGCCGAATCGCCGGCCAGTAGCACCCTTCCCACCCGATATCGTTCCGCTTGCCGGGTGGCGTCTCCGAAACGGGACAACCAGCGCGGGGAGTGTACGCCGAAATCGGTGCCGACGACGGTGCGTAACTGCTGTTTGAAATCCTCGAGGGTGGGTGGTTCCGAGCGGTCGCTGACTCCCGCGGCGGGGACCAGGACGCTATAGACCCCTTCGCCGAAGTGCCTGAGCCAGAATCTCCTAGTGGGCTCGGGGAGGCCGGCCATCGTGGCGGCGATCTCCTCCGGTGGCACCCCCACTTTCATCTCGCCCATCAGCGCGTCGTTCCGTGAAGGCTCACCGGGGAAGCCGACACCGAGCAGTTTGCGCACTGTGCTGCGCGCGCCGTCGCAGCCGATGAGGTAGCGCGTACGCAGCAGTTCCCCGTCGGACAGCTCGACGGTCACGCCGTCGTCGTCCTGCTCGAAACCGGTCGCCGCGCGACCACGCCTGATCTCCGCGCCCAGTTCGCTCGCGTGCTCTTCGAGCAGCCGCACGATGACCGGCTGCTGGATGCCCAGCAGATAGGCGTGTGCGGAATCCAGGCCCTCGGGCGCGGGTTTGTCGATGGCGGCGAAGAAACCGCCTGCCGGCCGTTGCCGGCCGTGTTCGCGGAGGCGATCGAGCAGCCCGCGCATGGCCATCAGCTCGAGACTGCGGATATGCAGACCGACTATCCGGACGAACGACGCCGGCTCGGTCTCCTTCTCCACCACGAGTACCCGCACATCGTGCAGCCGCAGTTCAGCGGCCAGTATCGCACCGGTCGGCCCGCACCCGGCAATGATCACATCGAACATGAACCACCCATCTGTTCATTCCGTCCCGCTCGGCAGGCGGCTCATCGTGCGGCAACCGGGATCTTGCCGCAAGCGATATAACCTCTCGATCATCCACAAAGGACTGAAGACTCCGTTCGGCGGAGCGTGTCTTCCCAGAACGTAACGGTCCGGCTACCCTACATGGGAGCGCTCCCAGTCGCCCGTCCGGCCAGAGGAGAGGATTTATGAGATCCAGAAGAGCCTTACCCGCTTTATCCCTGACGGTGTTACTCTCGGCCGCCCTGATGACCGCGGCTCAGCCTGCGACGGCGGCCGTGTCGTGCACGGCCGAGTACGGCGTCACCAACGAGTGGTCGACGGGTTTCGGCGCCGCCGTGACCATCCGGAACCCGGGCACCGAACCGATCAACGGCTGGGAGTTGACCTGGACCTACGCCGACGGTCAGCGGATCACCCAGCTCTGGAACGGGGTCCACACGCAGACCGGAGCCGCGGTCTCGGTGCGCAACGTGGACTGGAACAGGACCATCCCCGTCGGCGGGTCGGCCCAGTTCGGGTTCAACGGCAGCAAAAGCGGCGCGAACCGGGCGCCAGTGGACTTCGCCGTCAACGGGGTCGCGTGCACCGGCGCCAACCGGGCGCCGACGGTGGCCCTGACCAGCCCGGCGAACAACTCCAGCCATCCCGTGTCGACCGTCGTCCCGCTGGCCGCGGAGGCGAGTGACGCCGACGGCACGATCGGCAAGGTCGAGTTCTACGCCGGTACCGAACTGATCGGCACCGACACGTCGGCCCCGTTCCAGCTCGGCTGGACCCCGGCCGCGGCGGGCCAGTATTCCGTCGCTGCCAAGGCTTATGACGACAAGGGCGCGTCCACGGTGTCCGCACCGATCGCGGTCCGGGTCCTCGCGGCCCCGACGATCGTCGCGACCCCGGCGACGGTCTCGGTCAGACAGGGCACGTCGGCCACGGTGGACGTGACGTTGGCGAGTGCGCCGTCGGCGACCGTCCCGGTCACGATCACCAGGACGTCGGGCAGTACGGATCTGGCGGCGTCACCGACGCAGCTGAGTTTCACGCCCGCGAACTGGAACGTCGCGCAAAAGGTCACGATCTCCTCGGCCGCCAATGGGGGAGCGCTCGCCACGGCGACGTTCTCCGCCGCCGCGGCCGGCTACGACGCGGCCACCGTCACGGCGAGCGAACTCGATCCGGCGACGCCGGCGTTCAAATCCGCGTTCCTGACGCAGTACAACAAGATCAAGGACCCGGCGAGCGGCTACTTCCGGCGGTTCGGCGACCTGCTGGTGCCCTACCACTCGGTGGAGACCCTGCTGGTCGAAGCCCCGGACCACGGTCACGAGACGACGTCCGAGGCGTTCAGCTACTACCTGTGGCTCGAAGCCGCGTACGGCCAGATCCAGGGTGACTGGGCGCCGTTCAACGCGGCGTGGGCGTCGCTGGAGAAGTACATCATCCCGGCGCACGCCGATCAGCCGACGAACGACAAGTACAACGCGGGCAAGCCCGCGACGTACGCGCCCGAGCATCCCCGGATGGACCGGTATCCGTCCGTGCTCGATTCCGGCGTTCCGGTCGGTTCCGACCCGATCGCCGCGGAATTGGAGGCGGCCTACGGCACCGACGACATCTACGGGATGCACTGGCTGCTCGACGTCGACAACACCTACGGCTTCGGCCGCTGTGGTGACGGGAGCACGGCACCCGCGTACATCAACACCTATCAGCGCGGTTCGTCGGAATCGGTGTGGGAGACGATCCCGCAGCCGTCCTGCGACACTTTCGCCCACGGCGGTCCGAACGGGTATCTCGATCTGTTCACCAAGGACTCGTCGTACGCCAAGCAGTGGAAGTACACCAACGCGCCGGACGCCGACGCGCGGGCCGTCCAGGTCGCATACCTCGCCCAGAAGTGGGCGACGGCGCAGGGCAAGGGCGCGCAGATCGACGCGGTCGTGAAGAAGGCGTCGAAGATGGGCGACTATCTGCGGTACGCCATGTTCGACAAGTACTTCAAGAAGATCGGCGGCTGCACGAGCCCGAGCTGCCCGGCCGGGACGGGGAAGGACAGCGCGCACTACCTGATGTCCTGGTACTACGCCTGGGGCGGCGCGACCGACACCTCGGCGGGCTGGGCTTGGCGGATCGGCGACGGAGCGAACCACCAGGGCTACCAGAACCCGCTCGCGGCGTACGCGTTGGCGAACGATCCGGCGCTGAAACCGCGGTCGGCGACAGGTGCCGCGGACTGGGCGAAGAGCCTGGACCGGCAACTCGAGGTCCTGCAGTGGTTGCAGGCGAACGAGGGCGGGATCGCCGGCGGCGTGACGAACAGCTGGGAGGGCCAGTACGGCGCACCGCCCGCGGGGACGCCGACGTTCTACGGCATGTTCTACGACGCCCACCCGGTCTGGCGTGATCCGCCGAGCAACCGCTGGTTCGGCTTCCAGGTGTGGAACCTGGAACGGGTCGCATCGCTGTACCAGCTGACCGGCGACGCCAGGGCGAAGAAGATCCTGGACAAATGGGTGCCGTGGGCGATCGCCAACACCACCACCGGCGCGGACTTCCGCATCCCGGCCGATCTCGAATGGACCGGCGCGCCGGACACGTGGAACCCGGCGAACCCCGGCGGTAACACGGGCCTGCACGTCCGCGTGCTCAACCACAGCCAGGACGTCGGAGTGGCGGCCGCGTACGCCAAGGTTCTGCTGAACTACGCGGCCAAATCCGGCAATGCCGCGGCGAAGAGCACCGGCGAGGCCCTGCTGAACGGGATGCTGGCGCACACCGACCCGCTCGGGATCGGCACCCCGGAGACCCGCGTCGACTACAACCGATTCGATGACGCCTACAACGCGACCACGGGAGAAGGGACTTACGTGCCTCCGGGCTGGACCGGCAAGATGCCCAACGGGGACGCCATCGGCGCGGACAGCACGTTCCTGTCGATCCGGTCCTTCTTCGAAGACGATCCGCAATGGCCCAAGGTCCGGTCCTATCTGGACGGTGGAGCGGCGCCGTCGTTCACCTTCCACAGGTTCTGGGCACAGGCCGAGATAGCCACGGCGTTTTCCCTGCACGTCCAACTCTTCGGCTGACCAGGAGGACATCGGTGAAACATGGCGTTCACGCACACTGAAGTGCATGATCGCCGCGTTGGTCGGGCTCGCCCGCTTGACGGCGGTGAGCCCGACCGCATCCGCGGCTGGATCGACGACTGGAAGAAGCTCGCCCTACGGTACAAGGGAAACCCCACCGTGGTCGACGCGGATCTGCACAACGAACCGCAATCGGTGCCCGGTGGCGGCGGGGCCTGCTGGGGTGGCGGTTCGCAGGAACTCCTTCCCGTCCGGCTGAGCGGATTTCACCCAGTCGTGGTGTCATCGCCGGTGAGGAGGTCGTTTTCGTCGACGGCGGCCAGGTCCAGGGTCTTGTAGCCGAAGTCGTCGAACAGAATCGTGATGCGGTCCGGTTCCACCGACATCACGGTTCCTTCACCCCACTCGACGTGGCGGACGGTGCTGTTGACGGCGTACTCGGCATCTTCGGCATGCTTCCGCTCGCCGGTGCCGAAGTCGCACGTGTCGCAATTACCGCAGGGTTCGGCGAGTCGCTCCCCGAAGTAGCCGAGCAGATACCGGCGTCGGCATTCCATGGTCTCGGCGTAGCCGCGGATCATCTCGATCCGCGACCGGACCAGCCGCTGGTGCCGCTCGGCGACCTCGACGGCTTGCCGGGCCGCCTGATCCGGTGGGAGGTCGCGGCCGACGTACTCGAGCCGCCCGTCGCCGGTGGTGCGGACGGCCCCGACCTCTTCGAGAAGGTTGACCGCTTTGGTGCACCGGGCCGCCGAAGCGTCCACTGTGTCCTTCAAAAAGGCCGGCCGAACGGGAGAACCGTGTTCGCGAAGTATCTTCGCCACCTGGCCGAGAAGTTCTTCCGGGGCTTTGGCGGCGGTGAGGAACTTCTGGAGGCCCAGGTCCTGGGGCCGGTAGAGCAGGGTGATCGTGGCGGGTTCACCATCGCGGCCTGCCCGGCCGATCTGCTGGTAGTAGGTGTCGAGCGAATCGGGGACCGACGCGTGCAGGACGAACCGCACGTCGGGTTTGTCGATGCCCATGCCGAACGCCGAGGTGGCGACCACGACGTCCACCTCACCGTCGAGGAACCGTTCGTGGACCTGTTCGCGACCGTGGGTCTTCATGCCGGCGTGATAAGCCGCCGCGCGCACACCCGCCCGCGCGAGCTCGTCTGCGAAGTACTCGGCGTCCTTCCGGCTGGCGACGTACACCAGGCCGGTACCGGGATCCTTCGTCAGTGACCTGACCAGGGTGATCAGCGTGTGCCGTTTGTCTTCGTCGTCACTGAACCGCTCCACCGCCAGGTGCAGGTTCGGCCGGTCGAAACCGGCGATCACCTCACGATGGTCCCGCAGGCCGAGCCGCTCGACGATCTCTTCGCGCACCGGCAGCGCGGCGGTGGCGGTGAGGGCGAGCACCGGTGGGTGTCCGAGCTGCTCGATCACCGGCGCCAGGCAAAGGTAGTCGGGCCGGAAATCGTGGCCCCAAGCCGAAACACAATGTGCCTCGTCGATGGCGATCAGGGAGATGTCGAGCTCGGCCAGTGTGTCGAGAACATCCTTTTTGGACATTTGTTCCGGCGACAGGAACAAATACTTCGCTTTGCCATCTTCGATGGCCTTCCACGCGTTCTTTCGCTCACCCGCGCGCTGCGAAGAATTCACCGCGACCGCCTCCGGCGCGTGGCTCGCCTCGATGCTTTCCCGCTGGTCGTTCTGCAGGGCGATCAGCGGGGACACCACCAGCGTCACGCCGGCCAGCTTCATGGCGGGTACCTGGTAGATCGCGGATTTCCCCGCGCCGGTGGGGAGCACGACCAGGACGTCGTGGCCCGCCATGATCTGCTCCATCGCCTCGAGTTGCTCGCCGGAGAGTTCGGGCCAGCCGAAGACCTCCGCGGCGACCCGTTGCAACTCCTCGTGTCTTTCCGTTGCGGTCACCACCGGTTGATACCCCGGCATCCCGCGCGGAAACGGTGATCTCGGAGACGACTGGCGCCGAACCCGGGGCCGATGGTGCGTGCACTGGCGAATCGAGTGGTCAGGCACCGGCCACGTCCGTAGGGTGATCCGATGTACTCCGGGCTCACGCGGCGCATCGAGGCGAACGTCGTCGAACATGCCTGCCATCTGCATCGCCACACCGAGGGTATGACGGTCACGGAAACCGATGAGCTGGTGATCGCCGACAGCGGTATCGAGGGCGATGCCCAGTGTCGACTTGGCCGCGGGGGAACGCAAAGCCGCGATGTGGGCACACAGCGCGGAAGTCCCCTCTGGAGGCCCGCGCCCGGATCTGGAGGTCCGCCGGGTCCGTACCCGTGAGGAGCTCGCCGACTATGCCCGGATCCTGGCCGCCGATCGGGATTCGCCCTCCGCCGTCGAGGTCTTCGATCGGGTGGCCCCGTCCGCCCTCGCGGAGGACTGTCAGGCGCACTATCTGCTCGGTTACCACCATGGCGAGCCCGTGTGCTCAGGCGAAATCTTCTGGCACGCCGGAGTCGCCGGTATCCACGACATCTCCACTCTGTCCGGCTCCCGGCGCCGGGAATTCGGCGGTGTCATGACCTTGGCCGCGGTGGACAGTGCTCGCGCCGCCGGATACGACACCGTGGTGCTCCAAGCCACCGCCGAGGACGAGCCGGTGTACCGCGAACTCGGGTTCCGCACTGACGGCTGGTTCACCGAGTACCCCGTCCCGATCGTTCCGTTGGAAAACCGCGGCTACACCACGCGAGAGCAGTTGCTCTCGATCGGCTTCGAACACGTCCACGTGGAGAACGACCGCTACGACGGCCCACAAACCGGCGTCGCCGACATCGACGGCGTTCCGCGCTATTTCGTCCGGCTGAACCGCTTCTTCGACGACGGCGACGAGTTCTCCGTCTGGCCGATCGACGACGAGAGTCTCGCCCTCGAACAGGAAGCCTGGCGTCTCTATGTCGCAGCATGGGATGCGGGGGACCACCCGCCCGCACGCCTGACCGAATTGAACGCGCTGCTGGAAGCCCGCAACAGCACGCCGCCCGCCACCGCGCGGACGATGTTCGCGCAGTGGCGTCACGATGAACGCGACGTGCGACACGATGAGAACGGTCCGTCCTACCTGATGCGCCGGCGCTAGTCGCCCAGGGTCCGCCGAGCGCGCCGGGCCAGGTCGTCCGAGCCGTTCGCGAGGAGTGTCACATCGGCGCCGACGAGGACGAACCGAGCGCCGGCGTCGAGGTAGCGCTGGGCCTGCGCGGGGTCGAAGGCGTTGACCCCCACCGGCTTCCCTTGCGCCCGGACGGCGTCGAAGGTGCCGAGGACGGCCGCCGTGACGTCGGGATGCGTCTGCTGCCCGAGCAGGCCCATCGACGCGGCGAGATCGGACGGCCCGACGAAGACGCCGTCGACGCCGTCGACAGCCGCGATCTTCGCCGCCTCAGCCACTCCGGCGGTGGACTCGATCTGAACGAACAGCGAGGTGAACTCGTCCGCGTCGGCGAGGTATCCCTCGACCCGGTTCCAGCGCGCCGAACGCGAGAGAGCGCTGCCGACGCCGCGCACCCCTCGTGGCGGGTAACGGACGGCCCGCACGACCGCCTCCGCTTCCTCGGCGCTGTCGACCATGGGAACGAGGAGGTTCTGCGCGCCGAGATCGAGGAGCTGCTTCAGCGCGACGGGGTCGCCGGAGGGGGCGCGCACCATCGGCGTGATCGGATACGCGGCGATCGTCTGCAGCAACGTCTGCACCGTCTCCAGCCCGACGGGGGAGTGCTCGGTATCGACGAGCAGCCAATCGAGCCCGGAGCCGGCGCAGATCTCCGCGACGACCGGACTGCCCGACGTGACCCACATGCCGATCCGCGGGTGAGCGGACTCGGCCAGCCGCGCTCGGAACGTCGGCGCTAGACGAAGCGGCATGTGATCGCCCCCAGGTCCCGGTAGTCGGCTGTCACGGTGTCACCGGGGTGGACCCACATCGGCCGGGTGAACGAACCGGCCAGCACGATGTCGCCCGGATCGAGCTTGTCGCCGTGCTGCGCGAGTTTGTTCGCCAGCCACGCCACCCCGTTCGCGGGGTGGTTCAGCACCGCGGCGGCGACCCCGGATTCCTCGATGGTTTCGTTGCGGTACAACAGCGCGGAAACCCACCGCAAATCGACGGCGTCCACGGCGACCGGGTTGCCGCCGTAGACCATCCCGCCCATCGCCGCGTTGTCGCTGATCGTGTCCACGATGGTCCGTCCCGCCATCTCGATACGCGAGGACAGGATCTCCAGCGCGGGCACGACGTACTCGGTCGCGCGCAGCACGTCGAACACCGTGGCGTCCGGCCCGGTGAGGGACTCACGGAGCACGAAGGCCAGTTCGACCTCGATCCGCACATTCGAGAACCGGCTGTGTTCGATCACGGACCCGTTCTCGAACACCATGTCCGCGAAGATGGCGCCGTAGTCGGGTTCGGTGATCCCGGTGGCGGCCTGCATGACCTTCGAGGTGAGCCCGATCTTGCGGCCGACCGGACGGCGTCCCGCCGCGATTCCCCGGCGCCGCCATTCGTTCTGGACGGCGTAGGAGTCCTCGACGGTCATGTCCGGATAGCGCGCCGTCAGGAGCGGCACCGTTTCCCTGGCCTTTTCCGCGGCCGCCAGTTCGTCGGCGATCGCGGTGATCGTTTCCTGATCCAACATGACCCCGCCTCAGAGCTGGTTGCCGAGTTTGTACTCGCCCTGTTTCCAGGACGGGAGCTGCCCTTCGTCGTCGCCCTTGCGGGTGTAGGAGAAGCCGTCGGCGCCGATGGTGACTTCCAGTTCGCTCTCTTCGGCCCTCGCGACCACCGGCTGCGGCTTGCCGTCGAGGTCGAGCACGAGAGACGCCTCGGTGTACCACGACGGGACCACCGGCGTGCCCCACCAGTCGCGGCGCTGGTTGTCGTGTACGTCCCAGGTGACGACCGGATTGTCGGGGTCGCCGGTGTAGTAGTCCTGGGTGTAGATCTCGACCCGGTGCCCGTCCGGGTCGCGCAGGTAGAGGTAGAAGGCATTCGAGACGCCGTGCCTGCCGGGGCCGCGTTCGATGTGGTCCGACATCCGCAGCGAACCGAGCTTGTCGCAAATGGACAGGATGTTGTGCTTCTCGTGCGTGGCGAACGCGACGTGATGCATTCGCGGCCCGTCCCCGCCGGTCATCGCGGTGTCGTGCACGGTGGGCTTGCGGCGCATCCACGCCGCGTAGGTGACGCCCTGGTCGTCCTGGATGTCTTCGGTGACCCGGAAGTTGAGGTCTTCCATATGCTTCACCGCGCGCGGGACGTCCGGCGTGACCTGGTTGAAGTGGTCGAGCCGGACCAGCGCGCCCGGAACGTGCAGGTCATAGCGCCAGCTGAGCCTGTCGACGTGCTGGACGTCGTGGAAGAACTCGACCGGGAAGCCGAGCGGATCCTGGACCCGCACCGAGTCACCGATGCCCTTGGTGAACCCGTTCACGTTGCGCTCGACCCGGCAGCCCAGTTCCGAGTAGAACGCCACGGCCTTGTCCAGGTCCTCCGGCGACCGGACCCGGTAGGAGAAGGCCGCGACCGCGGCGACCGGGCCCACGCGCAGCACGAGGTTGTGGTGGATGAACTCGTCGATCGTGCGGAGGCTGATCGTGGTCTCGTCCTCTTCGGTCACCGTCAGCCCGAGGACGTCGGCGTAGAACGCGCGTGAGCGGACCAGATCGGTGACGACGAGTTCCATGTACGCGCAACGCAGGACGTCCGGCGGCGGTGAGGACGGCGTGGGGATCGGGGTCATGACAGCATCCTTTGTGGACGAAGGAACGGATCGTCAGTCGACGGGCTTCGCGCCCTTGCCGAAGGCGGGGTTGTGCACCTCGCCGAGATTGATGTGCACCGCCTGCTGGTCGGTGTAGAAGTCGATCGAGCGGTACCCGCCCTCGTGTCCCAGCCCGGAGGCCTTGACCCCGCCGAACGGCGTGCGCAGATCACGGACGTTGTTCGAGTTCAGCCAGACCATCCCGGCCTCCACCGACTGCGCGAAGTTGTGCGCTCGCTTGAGGTCGTTGGTCCAGACGTACGCCGCGAGCCCGTACTTCGTGTTGTTCGCCAGTTCGAGCGCCTCTTCCTCGCTGTCGAACGGCGTGATCGCGACGACCGGGCCGAAGATCTCCTCCTGGAAGATCCGGGCGTCCGGTTTGACGTCGGCGAACACCGTCGGCGCCACGTAGTTCCCGGTCGGGAAACCCGCCGGGCGGCCGCCACCCGCGACCAGCCTGGCCTCGGTCTTCCCGATCTCGATGTACTTCATGACCTTTTCGTAGTGCTCGGGATGCACCAGCGCGCCGACCTCGGTCGCGGGGTCCGCCGGGTCGCCGACGACGACGCGTTCGGCCTGCGCGGCGTACCGCTCGACGAACTCGTCGTAGACCGCGCGCTCGACCAGGATGCGGCTGCCTGCCGTGCAGCGTTCGCCGTTGAGGGAGAACACGCCGAAGATGGTCGCGTCGATCGCGGTTTCCAGATCGGCGTCGGCGAAGACGATGGCGGGCGATTTGCCGCCCAGCTCCATCGACAGTCCTTTGAGGAACGGCGCGGCGTTCCCGAAGATCAGGCTGCCGGTGCGGCTCTCACCGGTGAACGAGATCAGCGGGACGTCCGGATGCTTCACGAGCGCGTCACCCGCGTCCTCGCCGAAGCCGTTGACGAGGTTGAACACCCCCGCCGGCAGCCCGGCCTCCTCGAAGATCTCCGCCCAGAGCGACGCCGAAAGCGGCGTGAACTCGGCGGGTTTGAGCACCACCGTGTTGCCGGTCGCCAGCGCCGGGGCGAGTTTCCACGACTCCAGCATGAACGGCGTGTTCCACGGCGTGATCAGCCCGGCGACCCCGATCGGCTTGCGGTTGACGTAGTTGACCTGGCGGCCGGGAACCTTGTAGGCGTCGTCGGCCTGCGCGACGATCAGATCGGCGAAGAACCGGAAGTTCTCCGCGGCCCGGCGTGCCTGGCCCAGCGCCTGCGAGATCGGCAGTCCGGAGTCGAAACTCTCCAGCGCCGCCAGCCGCTTGTCCCGCGACTCCACGAGGTCGGCGATCCGGTTCAGCACACGCGACCGTTCGCGCGGCAGCAGCTTCGGCCACGGTCCCTCGGTGAACGCCTTCCGCGCGGCGGCGACGGCGCGGTCGATGTCGGCCTTCTTCCCCGCGGCGGCCCGCACGTAGACCTCGTTGGTCACCGGGTCGAGCACGTCGAAGACGGCGCCGTCGGCCGAGTCGGTCAGTTCGCCACCGATGTAATGCCGGATCCGCTCCGGGACACCGTCCGGGATCGGCCGGGGAGTCGTGCTGGTCAAAAGTCCTCCTCAGTCAGCGGTTCGCGCGGTCTCGAGCGTCCAAAAAGGCCTGCATGGTGGCCCAGCGGTGATTGCGCGCGGCGAATTCGATGTCGAGCGGGTCGGCCTTCTCGGAGATCAGCCGGAGGATCTCTTCGTGTTCCTCGACCGACCGGTGCGCGCGGTCGGGGACGAAGGCGAATGTGGAGTCACGCAGTCCGGACAACCGTGTCCAGCCCTGGTGCACGAGGTCGAGGATCTGCGGGTTGGGGCAGCAGGCGAACAGCAGGGAGTGGAACTGCTGGTTCAGCGCGGTGAACTCGTGTGCGTCGAAGTGGTCCAGCAGGGTGATCATCCGTTCGTTCACCCTGCGTGCCTTCGCGATGTCCTCTTCGGTCAGTCCCGGCGCGGACAGCGCGGTGGCGACACCTTCGACGACACCCAGGGTCTGCATGGCGTGGACGTATTCGTTCTGGTCCACCATCGCCACACGCGCGCCGACGTTGCGTTCGAAGGTCACCAGCCGTTCGGCCTCCAGCCGCCGGATCGCCTCGCGCACCGGGACGACGCTCATGTCGAGCGCGCCGGCGATCTCGGCGAGAACGAGCCGGTAGCCGGGTCCGTACTCGTGCCGGGCGATCCGCTCACGCAGCCACTCGTAGGCGAGTTCGGACTTGCTGGCCGTCTTCACTGCTTCTTCTGCCATGCCTCATACCTTTCCCGCCACAACGGGTTCAGCGGGAAGAGCCCCTCGATCGGGCGGCCCTGTCCGACCTGCTCGGCAATCCACGCGTCTTCGTCCTCCTGGACGAGCGTCGCGGCGACGACCTCTTCCGCCAGCCCCGGCGGGATGACGACCACGCCGTCGTCGTCGCCGACGATGATGTCGCCGGGCAGCACGGTCGCCCCGCCACAGGCGACCGCGACGTCGGTGTCCCATGGCACGTGTTTGCGGCCGAGGACCGCCGGATGGGGGCCTTGCGAGAACACCGGGAGGCCGGTCGCGGCGACGGCGTCGAAATCGCGGACCCCGCCGTCGGTGATCACCCCGGCCGCGCCGAGATACCGTGCCCGCAACGCCAGGATGTCGCCGAGTGTCCCGGAACCCGCGTCGCCCCTGGCCTCGATGACGATCACCTCTCCGGTGCCGACCGAGTCGAACAGGCGTTTCTGCGCGTTGTAGCCGCCACCGTGGGTCTTGAACAGATCTTCGCGGTTCGGGACGAACCGCAAAGTGCGTGCCGTACCGACGATCTTCGAGCCCGGGATGTTGGGCCGCACGCCGTCGATCGCGACATTGTTCAGCCCGCGCTTGCGCAGCTGGGCCGACAAACCCGCGACCGGCGCGCGAAGCAGCTTGGCCCGGAGTTCTTGGCTGAGCGCGGGGGCTTCCTCTTCCTCCGGCTCGGTGACGGGAGTGCCCCACGCTTCGGCGCGCTGCTTGTCGTCGACCTCGGGGAGAGCGCCGATGTCGGAGAAGGACCGGATTCCCTGCGTGACGGTGGTGTGGAGCCGTCCGCTGCTGGCGGAAGTGCCGGGTACGTCCACTTCGACCACCACGACGTCGCCGGGGGAGACCACGGTGGAGCCGGCGGGGGTGCCGGTGAGGATGACGTCGCCGGGTTCGAGCGTAAGGTGCTGGGAGAGGTCGGAAACGAACTGCCGCAAGGGGAACAGCAGGCCGGCTGTGGTGTCCTCCTGCACCAGGTCACCGTTCACCCAAGTGCGCAAGCGCAAGGACGCGGGGTCGACATCGCGCGCGTCGATGAGGCCGGGTCCGAGCGGGGTGTAGCCGTCGCCGCCCTTGGACCGGACGTTGGAGCCCTTGTCCGCGGCGCGCAGGTCGTAGAGGCCGAAGTCGTTCGCGGCGGTGACCGCGGCGACGTGGTCCCACGCCTTGTCCGGTTTCACCCACCGGGCGGCGGTGCCGATGACCAGCGCGATCTCGCCCTCGAAAGCCAGCAGTTCGGTACCGGCGGGGCGTTCGACCGTGCCGCCGGACGCGCCGATCGAGCTCGCCGGTTTGAAGAAGTACGACGGGTTCGCCGGACGCCGTCCGCGCTGCTCGGCCCGTGACGCGTAGCTGAGATGGACGGCGATGATCTTTCCCGGTCGAGTCCCCAGAGGACCGGACCCGCGTCCCGATGGCGCCGTTGGCTCGTAAGTGTCCATGTTCCCCTGAATCCTCGACCCTTGCTTCGTATCTAATAACGTATATGATTCCGTGCCACAGTGGCAAGGCGGTCACCGAGTGGCCTTCGCCTCGCCCGGGATCCCAGCGGGCCGCCACTCGCGCCAGGCCTATGTCAAAGGAGTCAAGGTGTCGAATCCAGCGCAGGAGGAACGCACGCCAGGCCGCGTCGCCCCGCCGTCCGCCGATCGGCGCCGGGTCGCGTTCGCGACCGTCGTCGGCACCACGGTCGAGTGGTACGACTTCTTCGTTTACGCGTCCGCCGCGGGACTCGTCTTCGGCAAGCTGTTCTTCTCCGGCCTCGGGACGAACAGCACTCTGGTGTCCTTCGCGACCGTGGGCGTGAGCTTCCTGTTCCGCCCGCTCGGCGCCTTCCTGGCCGGGCATTTCGGCGACAAGTACGGCCGTCGCGTCGTCCTCGTGCTCACCCTGATCCTGATGGGTGCCGCGACCACGCTGATCGGTGTGCTCCCGACGTTCGGCCAGATCGGTGTCGCCGCGCCGGTGCTGCTGATCCTGCTGCGGATTCTGCAGGGCGTTTCGGCAGGTGGTGAATGGGGCGGTGCGGTGTTGATGGCCGTCGAGCACGCGCCGTCGAAGCGCCGGGGGCTCTTCGGTGCTTCGCCGCAGATCGGCGTCCCGCTCGGCCTGCTGCTGGCCTCCGGTGTCCTGGCGCTGACCAGCCTGCTCGTTCCCGGCCAGGCGTTCCTCGACTGGGGCTGGCGGATCCCGTTCCTGCTCAGCGTCGGGCTGATCCTGGTCGGGCACTACGTCCGGCGCCGCGTCGAGGAGAGCCCCGTCTTCCGTGAAATCGCCCAACGCCGCGAGCAGACCCGGACCCCGATCATCCAGTTGTTCCGCAAGCACGCCGTCCTCGTCCTGGTCGCCGCTCTGGTGTTCGCGGGCAACAACGCCGTCGGCTACATGACCACCGGCGGCTACATCCAGAACTACGCGACCAACCCGAAGGGCCCGATCGGACTCGACCGCGGCCCGGTGCTGTGGGCGGTGACCGCCTCGGCGGCGACCTGGCTGATCTCGACGTGGGCGGCGGGCGCGGTGTCCGACCGGATCGGCAGGCGGCGCACCTACGTACTGGGCTGGATCGCGCAGCTCGCCGGGGTCGCGGTGCTCTTTCCCTTGGTGGACACCGGGAACATCGTGCTGCTGGCACTGGGTTTGATCATTCTCAGCGTCGGGCTCGGGTTCACCTACGGCCAGCAGGCGGCGTTCTACGCGGAACTCTTCCCCGCGTCGATTCGCTTCTCCGGCGTTTCGATCTCCTACGCGCTCGGGGCGATCCTCGGCGGCGCGTTCGCGCCGACGATCGCCACCGCGCTGGTCGGGGCGACCGGAACGTCGCTGTCCGTGGCCGTGTACCTGGCGGGGATGACGGTGATCGGGCTCATCGCCACGTTGCTCCTGCGGGACCGTTCGGGGATCCCGCTCGGCCCGGACCACGAAGCGGAGCAGGCGGTGAGCCCGCTTCGATTCGGGACCGATTGATGCCATGTTTCGGGACCCGCCTGCGGGCTCAGCCCCCGAGGGCGTCGCGGACGGTCTTCGCCGCCGCCCTGAGCCGCTCCGCGAGCTCGGCCGGGGTGTGCGCACTGGACAGATAAACCACCGCGAGCGCGGCGGGATTGTGGCCGCGCAAGGAAAGCGGCACCGCGACGGCGCTGAGGTTCTCGATCACTTCGCCATGGCTGTCCGCGTAGCCGCGGGCGGCCACATCCCGGACCTCTTCCGCGACGTCCTCCGGCCATTCTTCGGCCGGTAGCTGGGAAAGGACCGCGCGTCCCGGAGCGCCCGCGGTGAACGGATGCCTGGATCCCGGGCGCTGCGCGACGGACGCGACGGCGTGCCGGGGTTCCACGCTGACCAGGGTCACACACTCTTCGCGGTCGAGCACCGCCACAAAACATGTCATGCCGAGTTCGTTCGCGACCGTGGTCAGTTCGGGCAGCGCGGCGGCCTGCAGGTCATGTTTGATTCCCGCCGCGAGGGCCGCGAGCCGCGCGCCGAGTTCCATCCGGCCGGCGGGGTCGCGGGTCACCAGTCCGTGGTCTTCGAGCGTACGGATGAGCCGGTAGGCGATCGACCGGTGCACGCCGAGCCGTTCCGCGATCTGGTCGACGCCGAGCGCCTCTTGGGCGTCGGCAAGCACTTCGAGCACGCGGATGCCGCGGCTGAGTGTCTGGGACGTGCTCGCGGTCTTGCGGGAGTCCGAAACCATCGTATACGATCCATTTCGATAGTTGAACTGGCTGTTCGATTATAGAACAGGATCCGACGATGATGTCACGCGAAACCAGTTTCTCGCCCGGCTCGAACCTCTATCGGCCACCGGCGCAGTTCTTCCGCGGTTGTCTCGGCCGGTTCGTCACGGGCGTCGCGGTGGTGACCTTCGACGCCAGTCCCGCCGACGGCTCGGTGAAGCGGCACGGCCTGACGGTGAACTCGTTCACCGCCGTCTCGATGGAGCCGCCGCTCGTGCTCGTGTCGATCCAGCGCACGGTCAAGAGTCACGATCTGCTGGAAGGACGGCCGTTCGCGGTCAACGTCCTCGGCGCCGAACAGCAGGCGCTCGCGATGAACTTCGCCGGGCGGCCGACTCCCGAAGGCGCGCCCGTATGGGTCGACGGCGGGCACGCGCCGCGGCTCGCCGGCGTCCTCAGCTGGTTCGACTGCACGCCGTGGGCCGCCTACGACGGCGGCGACCACACCCTGTTCCTCGGTGAGGTGCGGGAGTTCGACTACCGCTCCGGCGACGCGCTCGGCTTCGTCAACGGACGGTTCTCGACCGTCCACGAATCCACGCAAGGCCACGAATCCCTGTTCTGACAACGACGTCCATCCTTCAGGAGGAGCACGACATGGGAGCACGTACCGGACAGCAGTACCTCGACAAGCTCAACGCGATGACGCCGGAGTTGTACATCGACGGCGAGAAGGTGACCTCGAAGGTCGCCGAGCACCCGGCCTTCCGCAACAACGCGCTGACTTACGCGAAGCTGTTCGACCTCCAGCACGATCCGGCGCACCGTGATGTCCTGACCTACGAGTCGCCGACCACGGGGGAGCGCGTCGGGACGTCGTTCCTCGTACCGCGCACCGAAGAGGATCTCAAGCGCCGTCGTGCCGCCTTTTCGGCGTGGGCCCAGTATTCCCACGGTTTTCTCGGCCGCACCGGCGACTACATGAACTCGTCGCTCACCGCGCTCGCGACCGCGAAGAAGTTCTTCTCCCGGGCGGATCCTGTCTTCGGTGAGCGGATCGAGAAGTACTACGAGATGGCGCGGGAGAACGATCTCCTCGCGACGCACACGCTGATCCCGCCGCAGGTCAACCGTTCCGTCTCCGGGAGCCAGCAGGGCGGCGGCAACCTCTCGGCGAAAGTGGTGGAGGAGCGGGAGGACGGCATCGTCGTCCGCGGTGCCCGCATGCTCGCCACGATCGCGCCGATCGCCGACGAACTGCTGGTGTTCCCGTCGACCGTCCTGCGTGGCACCCCCGAGGACGCTCCGTACTCCTACGCCTTCGCGGTCCCGAACGACGCGCCCGGTTTGAAGTACTTCTGCCGCGCCGGACTCGACCACGGCCGCTCGCACTTCGACGAGCCGCTCGCTTCGCGTTTCGAGGAGATGGACGCGGTAGTGGTCTTCGACGACGTGTTCGTCCCGAACGAACGGGTCTTCCTGCTGGGGCATCCGGAACTGTGCAACGCGTGGTATTCCGAAACCGGCGCCGGTGCGCTGATGACTCATCAGGTCGTCACCCGCACGCTGGCCAAGACCGAGTTCTACCTCGGGCTGGCCAGCGAGCTCGCCGCGGCGATCGGCATCGGCGGATTCCAGCACATCCAGCAGGATCTGTCGGAGCTGATCTCCTACGTCGAAATCGAGAAGGCCGTGCTGCGCGCGGCGGAAGCCGATGGCGCGGTGAGCGAGGACGGGGTCTTCCTGCCGAAGTGGGAAGTCCTCAACGCCGCCCGGAACTGGTACCCCACCAAGGTCTCGCCGCGGCTGACCGAGATCATCCGCAAGTTCTCCGCCTCCGGGCTCATGGCCCTGCCGGGGGAGGCGGACTTCGAGGCGGAAGGACGTCCCGACATCGACGTCTACCTCCAGTCGGCAACCCTGCCCGCGAAGGACCGCGCGCGGCTGTTCAAGCTGGCGCTCGACGCGTCGGTCTCGAGCTTCGCCGGGCGGGAGTCGCTGTACGAGTACTTCTTCTTCGGTGACCCGGTGCGGATGGCCGGTGCCCAGGTGAACGCGTATCCGCGGGAGGCGCTGCAGGAACGGGTGCGGGAATTGCTGGCACGGGAAGGGCAGTAGGTACGGATTTCGCCGAGAAATGGGTATTCGGACGTGATTTCGCCGGGATCGGCGGGAAGGTGAGCGGATCGCGATAACCGGAAAGCGTTCGCCGGTCAGCCGGGCGGCGAACGCTTCTCCGTGTCTCCGGCACCGGACCGTTTTCGGCCTTGATGTGTCCCGTATTTGTCCAAAGTGCCGCCATCACGAATCAACGATCAGGTTGCGACGTTCGAGTTAACCTCCGTAATGACCATTCAAGTCAGCCGTATCGGTGCGCAAAAATCCAGATGCCCTGCTCGAGGGCGGCCGGGACGAGTGGCGGGGGAGCCATGATCGAGACCATGCGGTGCGCGGGCGCGGATTTTTGCGAAGAACTCACCGGTTGCGGTGACACCTCCTTCACCCGTTTCTACGAAGGTGATCCGCCGTCGCGGGCAGTATGTTCAACGGAAAACTTGACTTTGTTGGCCGATATGTCACCGCTCGTCCTCGGACATCTTCTGTTGCTGCCGTCGAACCACTACTTGTCCTTCGCCCAGGTGCTTTCCCGCCACGAGCATGAGGTGAGGAGTTTTCTCGCCGACTTCGTCCCGCTGTATCGGGAGACCTTCGGTGAGCCACTGATTCTTGGAGCACGGATCGAGCGCGGGACAGGAGAGCCACGCCTGTATCACGCACGCGCATCTGCATCTTCTTCCCGTCGACGGGGATCGCGTGGACGATCTTCTGATCGGAGACGGCCTCGCCTATGAGGATCTGGGCTCCCTCGGTGAACTCGCGCGTCCGCCGTGGCCGTCCTCCGCCTATTTCCTTCGGGTGTATCGGGGTGAATGCCGCGTCTATCGGCCGACCGGAGAGCAGAAAAGGCAGTACCTGCGTTCGGTCGTCGGAGCCGTGCTCGCGATCGAGGATCCGGAATGGGACTACGCGGTGGTGATGCGAAAAGAAGATCTCCGCGAGACCATGCGGATGGTGGACTATTGGCCCGGCAAACCAGATGGGGCCCTCATGACCGCCGGTGCGGAGATGTCCAGTGGCGACTGAAGGATTCTCCGAGCTCGTTGACCTCGGGATCGTGAATCTGGCAGAAGAGGCATTTGCCAGTGGCCGGCTCGGCTCCGTTTTCCATCGCCATCACCGGTTCCATCTTTGATACCCCTTGTCATTGATCGATCACTCGAAGTCATACCCTCGGTCAACTTAGCTTCGTCGCAGACAAAGCAGAAGCCTACTCGCACTGGCGAATGATCTCTAACCCTTGATTGCGACACGCCGAGGCCATTCGGCTCGTCACCTGGTCGATGGTGAGTCTGGTCGTGTCGATCCTGATGGCGTCCTCGGCCGCGACCAGTGGTGACGCCGCCCGGTTCATATCGGCTTCGTCTCGGCGAATCACGTCCGCGAGCACGTTCTCGTAAGAATCTGCCCGCTCCTGCCGTACTCGCCGCATCGCCCGGACTTCGGGGGAAGCGGTCAAGTAGAACTTCACGCGGGCCGCGGGGAAGACGGCCGTACCGATGTCGCGGCCCTCGACGACGCACTGTGCTTGGGTTTTGGCCCAAAGCCTGATGAGACCGGTGACTCGCTGGCGGACCTCCGCGATCTTCGCGACGGCGGAAACGGCGACGTTGACCGGGGTTTCACGCAGCTTGTCCGAAGCGTAGCGCTCCGCTGTCAGCAGGCTCTCCGTGCGACTCTCCATCAGCAGCTCATCGCAGAGGCCGGTGATCTCTCGCGTGTCGTCCACGGGGATTTCACGCCGCAGCGCTTCGAAGGCGATGATGCGGTAGGTCCTGCCGCTTTCCAGGTAGCGAAGGCCGAAGGTGTTCGCCAGCGCCAGGCAGGTGGTGGTCTTGCCCGCCGCCGCCGGGCCGTCCACCGCGATGACGGTACCGGCAGCGTGTTCAGGCATGTCGTTTTCCTTGACTGGGTTGGGGATTGTCGAGCGGAACCGAATTCAGGCAGGGCGCAGACGCTACCACGGGAGAATGGGGCCGTAGCACCATGTTGACGACGTCCTGGAGCAGCGGAAACCTCCGGATCGGCCCGCTGACAACGGTTCTGGGTGTTTCTTGGCGGGGTCGAGCAGGCCGGACCGGCGACGCTCCGCTGAAGACGCTCACTCTTCCAGGTGCATCGGGCAGCCTCTTTCGGTTGATGGGTAACCAAAGGGGCTTTCGGTAGCGCGGATTCCTTGCCCAGCGGCAAATCAAGTTCGATTTCCGCACTTTCGAGTGCTGGTGTCGCGACAGGTCCAGACCAGTACGCCGTCTTCGGGGTGTCCCGCTGGCCTGCGCTTGGGCGAATATTGCAAAACGACCGAAAAGAATACGTCTTCGGCTCGTCCAGCCGTCGGAGAAGAATATCCGGATGAATCTGTAACAAGGGCGACAAAAGTGACGTCTTCAGGGGTAGTGGCCCTTGGGGGTGCACCGATCGGTGCGACGTGGCGGCGTCGCGGCGCTCTGTGGTTAGAGACACGCCCGGATGCGTGAACTTGAGCCATTCCAGAAATGGCCCAGGCTGCGGCTGTGCTCACGGCCCTCGGACTTCGAGCGGATGCTGCCCGGGGCCTGCCTGCGCGTGGCGCGTCCCAAGGTGGCCGTACTGACTGCGGTACGAGACCATCCGCACGCCCGCCACCGACTCGATGATCGGTGCCGTGCGTTCAGACCTCGACGAAGGCTCTCACCAAGTCGTTTAGGATGTGTTGCGGGCACCGGCCACCGCGGGTCTCGTCCGGCGCATCCATCTATTGGTGCTGTAGATCCGGCTCGGGATAGTCGCCGTGCTTGCGTTCGAGGGCGGTCGTGACCAGACCCAGTGCGATCATGCCGAGACCGAGCGCGAGGTGTAGCCAGTCGTCGGCGCCGTTCAGCGGGATGAAGTTGCCGGGACTGTCTTCGGGGATCACCAGCCCGAGGAGCCACAAGAGCAGGTAGACACCACCGCCGATCATCAAGAACGCGCGGGACGCGGCGGGTTTGCGCGTGGCGAGTACCCCCACGACTCCGAACAGGAGGTGGACGAGGTTGTGCAGGATCGACACGGCGAACACGCCGAACAGCCGCGCTTCCGAATGGTGCCCGGCGAACTTCAGTTCGGCATAGCCGGTCGTGATGCCGGGGATGAAGCCCAGCACACCGACCAGCAGGAAGATCGCGCCGACGGCGAGCGCGGCCACTTGTGGCGGATGCCGTCTCGTGGGCGTGGGGGTTCGGGTCATGTAATCGAGCTACCCTGCCCTTCCTCGGCCAAACCTGTTTTCGCGCGGCGGGCGACGGGCACTCCCTCGGCAAGATCACCGCGTCCGGGTGGGATGCCGGTCCACAGGTCGGCGGCGTCGCCGTCAGAGGGGAGACATAGCGCGTGTCGGAGTTGCTCGCGGCGGGTGGCTGGGGTCTGCTGGGCGGGTCGGCCCTGCTGGTCGGCGCGATGATCGGTTTCCTGGTCCGGATCCCGAGCAGGGCCGTGGCCAGCGTGATGGCCTTCGGCAGCGGGGTCCTTATCTCGGCGGTGTCCTTCGAACTGATCGCCGAGGCACACGAAAAGGGCGGTTTCCTGCCGACGGCCCTGGGCGCTCTGGGTGGGTCGCTGATCTACACCCTCGCGAACATCGTGCTCGCCCGGCGCGGCGCGCGTCACCGCAAGCGGTCGGGTGACCTGCAGCCGTCCGAGACGGAGCAGGCCGGTTCCGGTACGGCGATCGCGCTCGGCGCGTTGCTCGACGGCGTCCCCGAATCGATGGTGATCGGAACCAGCCTGCTCGGCGGGGGGAGCGTGAGTGTGGTGACCGTGGCGGCCGTCTTCATCAGCAATGTCCCGGAAGGTCTCTCCAGCGCCTCGGGGATGAAGCGCGCAGGCCGGAGCCCACGCTATGTCTTCACCCTCTGGAGTGGCATCGCCGTGATCAGCGGAGTGGCGTCGCTGCTCGGTTACGGTCTCCTCGGTGGCGCGTCCGGAAACGTCCTCGCCGTGATCACCGCACTCGCGGGCGGGGCGATCCTCGCCATGATCGCCGACACGATGATTCCCGAGGCCTTCGACGACGCGCACCTGTGGACCGGGCTGATCACGGTCGCGGGCTTCCTCACCGCGTTCGGCATTTCGCGCGTCGGAGGCTGAGCGACGTCCGTTCGCCCCGGCCGCGGCCGGGTCAGCAGTTCGGCGTGCCCCACCTCGGTGATCAGGCTGGCGGCGTCGAAGTAGACCCGCTCGTTGGTGATCCGGTCTTCGTCGAAGAAGAACACCGCGATGATCGGCACCCGGAACGCCTGTCCGGTCGAACTCCTGGGTGTTCTTCGATGATCTTGAGGCGACGTTCGCGCAGGTCTTCGCTGGTCACTGGTCCTCCGGCTCGTTACCGGTGACGATCCGGACACTCCCGCCCGCGGCTTCGTCGTCGGTCCCGTAGAGCAGGGAGTCGCACGAACGCGAGAGGCAGGTCATCGCCTCGATCTTGTGACCGGGGAAGTCGCCGATCTTCACCGGCGTGGGGGAGAGGGCGATCGAACCGTCGGAGCGGAGCGATCCGGCCGCGTACACGGCGGAGTCGAACGGGCCGGTGTCGCCTGGGTCGGAGGCCGCCGCGATCAGGACCCGGTTGTCCGCGGTGATCTCGACGTCCGAGGCGTGCCGGACGTCGGTGGTGGGATACGAGACGCGGAACGGGATCGCCTTCGGTTTCCCGAAGGACAGCCTCGGCACCGAGAACTCCGCGGAGTACAGCGTCGCCGGGCGCGCGTCCTGGCCCCGGTCCGCCCAGACCGCGAACAACCGGTCATCCACCTTTTTCAGTGCGAAACTCTCGTAATTGTCGTCGGCGTAACCCATCGGTACCTGAAAGGTGCCGAGCACTTTCAGGCGCCGGTCGTTCAGTTTGATGTGGAAGCCTTTCCCGCCGCTGGCCAAGGCGATGAATTCGCCCGCTTTCCCGGGTATCGCTTCGGTCGCTTCCAGGTCGACCGGGAGTTCGCCCGGCCAGTCGATCCGGTCCACCTTGGACACTCGCCCGTCGAAGAGCCGGACGCGCGCCGCCCGGTTCTCTCCGGGTTTCTTGTTGTCTCGCAAGACCAGTGCGTCGACACGGTCGTCGTCCCGGCTCAGGACGGCGATACCACTGGCACCCGCGGTCATGCCGGTGCCGATGGATTCCCAGCCGTCACCCGCCCGCGCCGTGGCGGGCAGGAACAGGGGAGCGGCCGCTATCGGAAGAATGGCGAGGCAGGCGAATTTCATATCGACAAAGTAATCCATTCGATCGGTGCGAACAAAGGCCGGAATCGATGCACTCCAGTCCGGCGCGGATCCGGGGATCCGCGCCGGAACGGTGCCCGTTCAGCCGCAGGACAAGGTCCCGGCGCGGAGGGCGTGGCCGCCTTCGTTCCCATCGTCGGCCCAGACCACCTGCTTGCTTCCGGAAGCACAGGCGCCCGCGATCGCGAAACCTTCGTTGTTGTAGTCCGGCATCCCGCTCGGACGGTCGTATGTGGCGGTCACGGCGAACTTGCCCTGCGCGCCGACGGCGAGCGTCGTCGAGGTGCCGCCGCAGTTGTCGTCACAGACCGCCCACAGCTTGCCGGTCGAAGCCTCGTATTCGAGTTCCATGATCGAGTCGAGCCCGCTCGCGAAGCTCGCGACGCGAGTGTACTTCCCACCCGCCTGGTCGAGCGCGTAGGCATAGATCATCCCGTTGCTCTCGAGGCCGACGAGGTAGAGGCCGGTGCCGTGACCGGGGTAGCTGCTCGGGTTGTACGGCGTTTTCGTGCGCTCGTCCACGAATCCCTTCGAGATGAGGGCGCTGTCCGGGATCCAGGAGACGGCTTCGAGGCCGTCGTTGGCCGAAACCTTCGGCAAGTCCGCCGTCAGATTCCATTCCGCTTTGGCGGTAAGGGTCTTGGCTGTGCCGGAGACGTCGTACCGGAGCACCTTGAGCGCGCTCGTTTTGCTGTTGTCGCCATCGCGTTCGGTGGCCGCGACCACGCCGTCCGGGGTGGCGACGACGGCTTCGGCGTCGGGGTCGCCCCCGCCGTTGCGGTAGCGCAGCGCCTTGCCCGACGACCAGCCGTTGGCGGTGTCCGGCTGCCACTTCGTGCCGTTGCGCACGAGGCGGTACAGCGTGCCGGGCCCGTTTTTCACCGCCCACAGGACGTCGGGTCCGCCGAAGGACAGGCCGCTCATGTTGCCGCCGAGGACGTTCGAGCCGTCGGCGTTCGTGACGGCGGAAGCGCCCGGCCAGGCGCTGTTCGCCGTGGTGCTCGCGGCGGCGGTCGTGGCGGGCAGTACCAGCAGGGTGGCGGCCACCGTGGCCACGGCGGCGGGTCGGATCCGACGGGATGATCGAGGCATTCGCGCTCCTTCGGGGCGGACGAAGTGGGTCGCGGCGTGTCGTCACAAGTTAAGTAAGTTTCCTTACAAACACAAGATATCGCCAAGTTCTCACGAAATGAAGCAACGGTGGATTTACAAAGGATGGCCACTTGTCAAACGTGGTGTACATCTCCTACAGTTTTGTAAACCCAGCCAATGGAGGAGGGTGCGATGAGCGAGATGACGGGCACGGTCCCGGCGGGCTCGACCGAACGGTGGACCGACCGCAAGCGATACCTGTGGCTGATCGGACTGGTGGTCCCCTCGCTCGCCTTCCTCGCCATCGGGCTGCACGCGGCCACCGGATGGGGCGGGTGGTTCTGGATCGGGCCGATCGTGATCCTGGTGGTCGTGCCGCTGATCGACCTGCTCGCCGGCCTCGACCGCGGCAATCCGCCCGACGACGTGATCGAGCGGCTGGAGCAGGACCGCTACTACCGGTGGATCACCTTCGCGTTCCTGCCGATCCAGTACGCGGGTTTCGTTGCCGCGTTCTGGCTCATCTCCCGCGGCGATCTGCCCGTTGTGGACAAGGTGGGCCTGGCGATCTCGATCGGTTGCATCGGTGGGATCGGCATCAACACCGCGCACGAACTCGGGCACAAGAAGGAAAGCCACGAACGCTGGCTGTCGAAGATCGCACTGGCGCAGAGTTTCTACGGCCACTTCTACATCGAGCACAACCGCGGCCACCATGTCCGGGTGGCGACCCCGGAGGATCCGGCGAGCAGCCGGGTGGGGGAGAGCTTCTACCGGTTCTGGCCGCGCACGGTGTTCGGCTCGCTGAAGTCCGCGTGGCGGCTGGAGCGCAAGCGGTACGCCCGGCGCGACCGGCATCCGTTCCGGATCGGCAACGACGTGCTCAACGCCTGGCTGATGTCGGCGGTGCTGTGGGCGGCGATGATCGCGTGGCTGGGCGTCGGCATCCTGCCGTACCTGGTGATCCAGGCGGTGATCGGGTTCTCGCTGTTGGAAGTCGTGAACTACATGGAGCACTACGGTATGCGGCGGCAGAAGGTCGGCCCGCCGAACCGGCGGCGCTACGAACGGGTGGATCCCAGCCACAGCTGGAATTCCAACAACATCGCCACCAACGTCCTGCTGTACCACCTGCAGCGGCACAGTGATCACCACGCCAACCCGACCCGCCGCTACCAGACGCTGCGTGATTTCGCGGAATCGCCGGTGCTGCCGACGGGATACGCCGGGATGATCGTGCTGGCCCTGTTCCCGCCACTCTGGCGCCGCGTGATGGATCCGAGGGTGCTCGCGCATTTCGACGGCGACATCTCCCGCGCCAATATCCAGCCGTCCAAACGCGCCAAGATTCTCGCTCGGCACGGAACCCGGGTCGCCGCGCCGTCCCGCGTCGCCACCGACACCTACGGCGACGCGTCCGAGGGCGGGATGTGCCCAGGCTGCAGCTACGTCTACGAGGAGAAACTCGGCGACCCGCGTGAGGGTTTCCCCGCCGGCACACCGTGGTCGGCGATCCCGGACTCGTGGTGCTGCCCGGATTGCGGCGTGCGGGAAAAGATCGATTTCGTGGCACCGGGAAGGGTCGGAGCATGATGAGGAGCGAGGCGGGCCCGCGCGAAATGCGACGACGTGGTGACCGGCGTCCGGCGGACGGGCGCCTTGGCCGGGGCGCCGGCGTTCGCCGCGGGTACGCGCCTTGAAAGGCACGGCCTAGAATGACGATCATGAGGGAGGCACCGTCAGTCTCCGTTACGGGTGGCCCGTACCGGCAGCCGATCGTCGCGGCGGCGATCGAACTGACCGTGCGCTCCGGCTGGTCGTCGGTGACGATGAGCAAACTCGCGGAGATCGTCGGCGTCAGCCGTCAGACCGTCTACAACGAGCTCGGTTCGAAGTCCCAGCTGGCCGAAGCGATGATCTCGCACGAGCTCGGCAGGTTCCTCTCAGTCGTCCAGGAGGCCTTCGAACGGCACCCCGACGACCTCGTCGAGGCGATCCACGACGCCGTCCGCGGTGTCCTCGAACTCGCCGACGACAACCTCCTGCTGCGCGCCATCGTCTCCGCGACACACGGCGCCGACACCGAGTTGCTGCCACTGCTGACAATCCGTGCGGGCAGCCTGCTGAGCGAAGCGACGGTCATGTTGCGCGGCCGAGTCCGAGCGTATGGCCCGCCGCTGGACGCCGCGCAGCTGGACGTGGCGATCGACGTCGTCGTCCGGACGGTGCTGAGCCACATCATGCAGCCGTCGGACACCCCGGCACGGACAGCCGACGCCCTCGCGTGGATGGCCTCGCGTGTGCTCGGGACTTCGACGACACGCTCACTGCGGCATCGTCCGCAGGATTAGGGCCGCGGTCTCGGCAGCGCTCAACCGGGTGTTGTCGATGCGCACATGGTCGTGCCGCTCGATCAGGTCCTGGGCGTGAACCCGGCGTGTCTCGCTGGTGTTCATGACGTAGTCGCGGTCGAGTTCGAGAAGGTTGGCGCGGGAGAACGCGAGGTCGCGCTTGCTGGGCTTGCGGTCGAGCCGCGATTCGGTGGTGTTGCGGTGGAGACGTTCGTCGAGATCCGCGGACAACTCGACGAACCGCGTCCGCCCGCCCCGCGCCCGGACCAGCTCGACGTAGGAGCCGATGAGCTCGGTGTCCTCCGGCAACTCCAGTCCCCAGACGTAGGTGAAGACGAGCCCGGGAAGGTCCGCGTCCGCCGCCTCCTCGATGACACGGCGGCGGAACTCGTTGACGAGCCTGCCGAACGGCGGCGAACCGAACGGGAAGATGCCGAGCACCGGCTCGACGGCCATGTGGTTGTGGAACAGCTTGAAGCCGGTGAGCTTGCACAGTTCGTCGCCGACGCTCATCTTGCCGACCGCGGGCGGGCCGAAGATCACGACGAGATCCACCCGGCCACCATATCGGCCACGACCGCGAGGCCGAAGGGCTCTAGGAGGGTGATGTCGCGAAGGTGACCGTCGAGCTGATCGACCTCTGACGGAGGCTCATCCCCGATCTGCTTTCGCCAGCCTCGACGGCCACCAGATCCTCCGGCCGACGTCGACCGTCAGGGCCGGTACCAGCAGCGACCGGACCAGAAGGGTGTCCAGCAGAACGCCGAACGCGACGATGAACGCCAGCTGGGCCAGGAAGAGGATCGGCAGGACGGCCAGGGCGGCGAAGGTCGCGGCGAGTACGACTCCCGCGGAGGTGATCACGCCGCCGGTGACTCGCAGGCCGCGCAGGGTTCCTTCCCTGGTCCCGATCCGGGCCGCCTCTTCGCGGACTCGGGTCATCAGGAAGATGTTGTAGTCGATCCCCAGCGCGACAAGGAAGACGAAGCCGAACAGGGGAACGACCGGATCGGCGCCGGGGAAGTCGAAGACATGGTTGAACACCAGTGCCGAGACGCCCATCGTGGCCGCGAACGACAGCACCACCGTGGCGATCAGCAACAGCGGCGCGAGCAGGGACCGCAGCAGCAGGGCGAGCACGAGGAAGATCACGACCAGGACGATCGGAATGATCACCATCCGGTCGTGCTCGGACGTCGTCCTGGTGTCGAGCAGGGTCGCCGTCGGGCCGCCTACCTTGGTGCCCTCGACCGGGTGCACGGCCGAGCGGATCCGCTCCACGGTGGCGACGGCCGCGTCGGAGTCCGGGGGATCGGCCAGCACCGCGTCGATCTTCGCGAGCCCAGCGGCTTCGCCGCTTTGACGGACGTCCGAAACGCCGGGCACGCGCGCCAGTTCGGTCACCGTCTTGGCTTGTCCGGCAGCGGTGATGATCACCGTGGGTGAGCCGGATCCGCCCGGGAAGTAGCGGGAGAGGACCTCCTGCCCCGCCACGGAATCGACCGGGGTGAGGAAGACGTCGGATTGCGCGGTGCCGGAAGCCTTGAGCTGCGGAAGGAACGCGCCACCCGCCAGGAGGACGACAGTGGTGACGATCCAGATCGTGCGGGGAGCGCGCGCGACCCAGCCGGCGACGCGTCCCCAAACCTTGCTGGTCTCTTCGCGGGGCGGAGCCACCGTCGGCCGGAAGGGCCAGAAGGCGCTGCGACCGCACAAGGCCAGGACGGCCGGCAGGAAGGTAACGGTCGTCAGCAGCGCGGCGGCGATGCCGATGGCGGCGACCGGACCCAGTCCCTTGTTGGAGTTCAAGTCGCTGAACAGCAGGCAGAGGACGCCGAGGATCACGGTCCCGGCGGAGGCCGCGATCGGTTCGATCGTCGAGCGCCACGCGGTGCGCAAGGCGGTGCGGGCGTCGTCGGTCGTCCGGAGTTCTTCGCGATAGCGCGAGATCATGAGGAGCGCGTAATCTGTGGCGGCGCCGAAGACGAGGATGAAGAGGATTCCCTGGCTCTGCCCGTTCAAGGCCAGGACGTCGTTGTCCGCGAGGAGGTACACCGCGAAACTCGCCGTCCCGAGGGCGAACACGGCCGACAACAGGACGAGCAGCGGGAGCAGCGGGCTCCGGTAGACGATGATCAGGATGAGCGCGACCACCGCGCCCGCGACCACCAGCAGCAGCCCGTCGATCCCGCCGAACGCCTCCTTGAGGTCGGCGACCTGCGCGGCTGGGCCGGTCACGAGCACCTTCAGGCCGTCGGGAGTGTCGCGAGCCAGTGCCTCGCGCAGCGCCTCGACCCTGTCACCGGGATCGCCCTTGGCATCGAGCAGGACGACGACCTGCGCCCCGGCGGTGCTCCGCGGGGCGGGGACGAGCCGCGCGTTCGAGGTCCGGTCCGCGAGGAAGCGCTTGTCGCCCTCGGTCAGTCCGGACGGCCGTTCGGCCACGACGATCGCCGGGATGACGGCGTCGCTCGTGAACCGCTTCTGAAGCTCACCGACCTCGGTCGCCTCGGCCGACGCGGGCAGGAAACTGCTGCTGTCGTTCTCGGTGACCTGGCTCAGTTTGCCCGCGTAGGGCCCGCCGAAGCCGCCGAAGATCAGCCAAGCCACCGCCACGAGGGCGGGGAGCAGCCAGCGCAGACGTGACCGCGTGCGAGTGGGGTGTTCGACTTCCGAGATCATGAGCGGATGGCTCCCGTGGCAATACTACTTCGACGAGTGAATAGTTCGACCATCGAAATAGTAGAGTGGTCACCTGGACGGTGCAGCGTGAGGGGAGGATTCGGGCGTGGCTGAAGACACCGAGGAGGTCACGGACGCCCTGCTCGTCCTCCTGCTGCGTCAGCTGACCGTCGAGTCCGACCGGTTCGCCGAAATGTTCGGGGAGGCCCACGGCCTGCATCGGACCGACCTCAACGCGCTCGCGGTGATCATGGACGCGGCCAAGCTGGGCACACCGATGAGTCCGAGCAGGCTGGCGGAGGCACTGCACCTCAGCGCGTCCGCGACGACCGCGGTACTCGACCGGCTCGAGCGGGCTGGGCACCTCTACCGGGACCGCAGCGCGACCGACCGGCGCAAGGTCGAGCTGCGCATGCACGACCAGGCTCGCCGGATCGGGGCAGAGTTCTTCCTCCCCCTGGGTGAGCGTTTCTCCGCGGCGTGGCGAGACCTGGGGGAGGACGAGCGCCGGACGGTGGCCCGGTTCCTGCGGAGCAGCATCGCCGCGACAGTGGAGGTCCGCGGGCGCCTGGCACCCTGAACGGGTCACTCGGGCTGCACCACCGGCCTCCGCCGGGAAGACTCGGTGAAATGCGATGTGTGGTGCTCGGTGCGACAGGTTATGTCGGCGGGCGGCTGGTGCCCCAGTTGCTCGACGCCGGCCATGAAGTCCGCGTGGTGGCGCGCTCTCCGGAGAAGGTCGCCGAAGAGCCGTGGCGTGACCGCGTCGAGGTCGAACGCGGCGACGTCACCGATCCGGCGTCGATCGAGCAGGCGCTCGCCGATGGCGAGGTCGTCTACTACCTTGTGCATTCCTTGTCACGCAAAGACTTCGTCGAGATCGACCGGGAGGCGGCGCGCACGGTCGCCGAGGCGGCGAAGACCGCGGGCGTGCGACGGCTGGTGTACCTCGGCGGCATCGTGCCGGACGACGACGAGCTGTCGCCGCATCTGGCGTCGCGGGCCGAGGTCGGCCGGGTCTTCCTGGAGTCCGGCGTACCCGCCATCGTCCTGCAGGCCGCGGTGATCATCGGTTCGGGTTCGGCGAGTTTCGAGATGCTGCGCTACCTGACCGAGCGGCTCCCGGCGATGGTCACCCCGCGCTGGGTGCACAGCCGCGGCCAGCCGATCGCCATCCGGGACGTGCTGCACTACCTCGTACACGCCGCGGAGCTGCCGTCCGACGTGCAAGGTGCCTTCGACATCGGCGGTCCCGATGTCCTGACCTATTTGGACATGATGCGCCGCTACGCCGTCGTCGCCGGGCTGCCGCGGCGAGCCGTCGTACCCGTGCCGGTCCTGACGCCGTGGCTTTCGGCGCAGTGGGTCAACCTGGTGACCCCGGTGCCGAAGTCGATCGCCGTCCCGCTGATCGAATCGCTGGTGCACGAGGTGGTCTGCCACGATCACGCGATCGCCGAGCACATCCCCGACCCGGAAGCGGGCCTGACCCACTACGAACACGCCGTCGAACTGGCGCTGACCCGGATCCGCAACGCCGACGTGCCGACCCGGTGGTCCGACGCGTCGACCGCTTCGGCGCCTTCGGATCCGCTCCCGAGTGACCCGGACTGGGCGGGCGGGACGGTCTACGAGGACGAACGCGAGCAGAGGACGGACGCCTCGCCGGAAGCGCTGTGGGATGTCATCGAGTCGATCGGCGGCGAACACGGCTGGTATTCGTTCCCGCTGGCGTGGTCCGTCCGAGGCTGGGCCGACCGGCTGGTCGGCGGCGTCGGGCTGCGGCGCGGCCGCCGGGATCCGCGCCGGCTGCACCTGGGTGAGGCACTGGACTGGTGGCGCGTCGAATACCTCGACCGGCCGCGCCTGTTGCGGCTGCGCGCGGAGATGAAGCTGCCGGGACGGGCGTGGCTCGAACTCGGCGTCGAGTCCGACGGGAACGGCGGGGCGATCTACCGGCAGCGGGCGGTGTTCGAACCGCACGGCTTCGCCGGGCACGCGTACTGGAAGGGGATCGCGCCGTTCCACGGTGTCATCTTCGGTGGCATGGTCCGCAACATCACCGGAGCGGCGGGAGCGTGAGCGCGCGACACTGGCCGGCCGTCTACTGTGGACCCGGTGCCGCCGTGCTGGACCGGACGACCGGTTCCGTCGGCACGCTGATCGCGCCCGCTGTACCCGCGTCGGTGATCTCGGCGAGCAGCGCGGCCACCGCCCGCTTTCCGACCTCGTCGAACGACTGCCGCACGGTGGTGAGCGGCGGCCAGAGATGCGCGGCCTCGTCCATGTCGTCGAAGCCGACCACGCTCACGTCGCGGGGGACCGACCGGCCCTTTTCGTGGAGCGCCCGCAGCAGGCCGAGCGCCATCTGGTCGTTGGCGGCGAAGACGGCGGTGACCTCGGGGTCACCCGCCAGCTGGACGCCGTATTCGTAGCCGGCCCGCGACGACCAGTCGCCGATGAGCGGCGGCGGCACCTCCCGGCCGTCCTCTTCGAGCGTCTGTTGCCATGACTTCCGGCGTCGTTCGGCGGCGTAGGACTCGGGTGGTCCGGCGACGTGCCAGACGGTCTCGTGCCCGAGGTCGAGCAGGTGCCGGGTCGCGGCGATGGCGCCGGAGGCCTGGTCGAAGTCGACGAACTGCGGGTCCGCGAGTTCGAATCGCGTTACCTCGCCGCCGTCCGCGGTTACCTGGACGACGTGTTCCGCGTGGTCGCGCCGCAAACCGCGTTCCGCCGGGCTGAGATCCGTGAAGGCCTCCTTCCCTACCTTGAGAGTAAGGAAGGAGGCCTTCACGGACTTCGCGCGAGGGCGCTTGTGACCGCGGGTCATAGTGCCGGATAAGCGTTCCTCATCAGCTCCTGGAACTGGGCGGAGAACCAGTGACCGGAGAGCGGAGCGTCGGGAAGCGCCCCGGACAGGTTGTACTGGTTCCGCGGGTTACCGGTGTAGGTCGGGTCGCACATCCGGTCGAAACCCTTGCCTTCGGTGTTCGGGATCTCCTTGCTGGCACCGTCGGACTCGCCCGGGGGCTTGATCCAGACGTAGGCGTCGATCCCGGGTTCCGGCGCGGCCTTTGGCCGTTCGCCGAGCCCCGCGCCGGACTGGTTGCACCAGTTGCCGAGATGGATCCGGCGATCCGTGCGGCTGCTGTTCACATAGGCGTCGACCGTGGTGGACGGGCCGGGACCGGTCGGCCGCGCGGTGCCGCCCCAGCCGTTGCGGGAGGTGTCGATGAGCATGCCGACGTCCGCCGAGAACCCGGCACGGACCGCTTCCTGCCGGAACGCCTGGGCGTAGGACAGTTCGTCGACGTAGCGGTTCCAGTCGACCCACTTCGACGTCCGCACCGAAGTCCCGCCGACACTGTCGTTCACGGTGAAGTACGGCTCCTTGAGCGCACCGTAGTTCGCGGTGTTGGCGATGAAACCGTGCACGTTGGCCGTCGTGCTCCCGGAGGTCCGTGCGGCCTCGGCCATGAGCGCGGCGGACGGGCCGAGGTTGTCGTCCCAGCCGAGCCAGCCGTGGTGTCCGGCGTCGATGTAGTTGTAGACGTTGGGGATCGGGCCGAGTTTCGCCAGCGCGTAGCCGACGCCCTTGACGTAATTCCCGTTGGCCTTCATGACGTCACACTGGGGCGTGACGGTCGGGCGGGGTGTCACGTTGGTGACCAGGTTCGGCAGCGAGTCGATCTCGACCACGTTCACGATCCGCAACGTCGAGTACTTCGAGTCGGCGAGGATCGCCGCGATCGGGTCGATGTACTCGGTTTGATAGCGCGCGAGTTCGTCCGCCTTGAGTTCGCCGTTCGAGGCGAGGGCGGAGCAGTCGCGGCCCGGCAGGTTGTAGATCACCAGCTGGACGACCAACGGTTTCCCGGCGCCTTGCCGGAGTGCTTCGTCGAGGTGGGCTCGCAGCCCGCGGCTGGTACTCGTGCCGGTGATGGCCGCGATCCGATCGAGCCACACACCGGTGGGCTGGTTCGCGATCCGGCTTCCGCCCGGTTCCGCGGCCGCCTTCGCTGACCAATCCGGGTTCACGTACACCCCGGCGCCGGCGTAGGGGTTGTCCACCTTGGGGCCGCCGGGGCCCGGTGTGGTGGTCGTGGTGGTGGGTGTCGTCGTGGTGGTGGTCGGGGTGGTGGAACCGGTGCAGGTGGTGCCGTTCAAGGTGAAGACCGCGGGTTTCGCGTTGGTGCCGGAGTAGCTGCCGTTGAAGCCGGGGGAGACGGTGGCGCCGGTGCCGAGTGAACCGTTCCACCCCGCGTCGCGGACCGTCACGTGCCCGCCTTGCTGACCGAATGTCCCGTTCCAACCCTGCTGGACCCGCTGGTTCCCGGGGAAGTCCCACTCCAGCGTCCAGCCACCGCTGATCGGGTCGCCGAGGTTGGTCACCGTCACGGTGGCCCCGAAGCCGGTGTCCCATTGATTGGTGATCGTGTAGTCGACCTTGCATCCCGGCGCGGCTTCGGCGCTCGAGCCCAAGACCGCCGGTACCCCGACCATCGCGAGTACCGCGGTGACGGCCAGGGGTGCCGAAACACCCTTTCTGCGGAATCTCATACGTCGCCTCCTTGCGACCGGAATCCCATGTCTGGGAGCGCTCCCATAGGGACCGTAAGGGGGTGAGGGGGTGATGACAAGCTCGATCGGTCCGCAATGTGGGATCGCTCCCAGAAGGCGACGAAAGGACTAAGCCACCCGGTGGAGGACTGGTCCTGATGGGGGCGGTCTCTTCCCCCGGACAGCGGCGATCAGGCCCTGAGCGCCTTCATGGTCTCTTCGGCGTTCTTTTTGACCTTGTCCCGCATTTCCTGTTCCACGGTGGGCCAGTCGCCGCGCTCTCGCGCGGTGCCGGTGGCGTTGACCGTGAGCAGCAGCGGGCCGTGCCGGACGATGTACTTGTAGAGCCAAAGTTCGCCGGGCGTCCACGGCTTCGAGTCGTCGTGCTGCCGGTAGAGATAAGCGGCGGTGCCGAGACCTTCCACGTCGACGACCTTGAGATCGTTACCCGGTGTCACCCGCTCGCCGTCCTTCTGCCGGAAATCGTCGTACATGGCCTAGGCGGCGGCTTCTCCCGAAGGGTGAATGGCGATGAACGTCGTCAGCAGGACATAACCACCGGCACCGTCGAACTCCATCGCGCAATTCCCGCCGACAAGGCTTTCGACGAGTTTGCTCGGTTTCTTGGCCGGCGCGGCACGGGTGAGCGCGGCGAATTCCGCCGGATTGACGGCCCCGCACGCGTCGCCGGTGAGCCGGTAGGTCGGCGGCGGCTCTGGCTCGGAGGAACATCCGGCGACGAGGACGGCGGCGAGCACCACGAGGAGCGCTCCACGGCCGCGATTGGCGGACATGCCGGGATGGTGGCAACGGGTTCACCCGCGCATGAGGGCAATTGTGCCCGGCGCGGTGACCAACAGTCCCCGGGCCGTATGGGATCGTGACCGGATGAGGATCTTGCTCGTGGAGGACGAGCGGCGGCTTGCCGAATCGCTGCGCGCCGGGCTGAGCGCCGAGGGCTATGCCGTGGACGTCGCGCACAACGGCCGCGACGCGCTTTGGTACGCCGCCGAGCATCCGTACGCCGCGATGATCCTCGACATCATGCTGCCAGGACTGAACGGCTACCGCGTCTGCCGCAGGCTGCGCGAACGGGGTGACACCACGCCGATCCTCATGCTGACCGCCAAGGACGGGGAGGACGACGAGATCGAGGCGCTGGACACCGGCGCCGACGACTTCCTGCCGAAGCCGTTCTCCTACGGCGTCCTCCTCTCCCGGTTGCGGGCGCTGATCCGGCGCGGGGGAGCGACGCGGCCGGGCACATTGCGGCTCGGCGATCTGGAACTCGACCAGGCGAGCCACGTCTGCCGTCGTGGCACCACGGTGATCCCGTTGACCAGCAAGGAGTTCGCCCTGCTGACGTACCTGATGAAACGGCAGGGCGAGGTGGTGACCAAGGCCGAACTGCTCGAAAACCTCTGGGACTTCGCGGCGTCGGCGTCGGCGAATCTGGTGGAGGTCCACATGAGCGCGTTGCGGCGCAAGATCGACCTGCCGTTCGGGGCGGAGACGATCCGCACGGTCCGCGGCGCCGGATACCACGTGGTGACCTCCGGTGCGTAAAGGCTTGCGGTCGACTCGCTTCCGGGTCGCGCTGACCTCGTTCCTGGCGTCGATCATCGCGCTCGGAATCGTTTCGGCCTGGCTCGTGCTCGATGCCCAGCACCGCTTGGAGGACGGTGCGGCGCAGCTGGCCAGGGCGCGGGCCGCCGCGATCGTCCAATTGCTGAACAACGGCGCGACTCCCGCCGACCTGCGGATGCTCGTGCGGGACTCGATCTATGAGGTGACCAGCCAAACCGGGGAGCGCCTCGCCTCGTGTCCCGACCTGCGCTCCGGCGCGATCGAGCCGGAATGGGGAGATGACGTCCAGATCCTCGAACCGGGGGACCTCGACCTCAGCTTGCAGCGATCCGTAGGCTGCGCGCCCGTGCTCGGGACGGACCCGGGCCAGCACGGCCTCCGGTTGCACGTCTCGCGGACCGTGAGCGGAGACAGCAAGTACCGGGTCTTCGGCGCCGCCATGGTGGACGAATCCGGTCAGGCGGCGCTCGATGTGGTGCGCACGACCTTGCTCGTGGGCGTCCCGGTGATCGCCCTGCTGATCGGGGTGATGGCCTGGCTCGCGGTCCGCCGCTCGCTGCGACCGGTCGAGGCGATCCGGTCGGAAGTCGCGGAAATCGGCGCGCACGATCTTTCCCGCCGCGTTCCGGCCCCGGACAGCGGCGACGAGATCGCGAAGCTCGCGGAAACGATGAACACGATGCTTTCCCGCTTGGACGCCGCCGTCACCCGGCAGAGCCGGTTCACCTCGGACGCCTCGCACGAACTCCGGACGCCGCTGGCTTCGCTGCGGACGCAACTGGAGGTCCTGCTCGCGCACCCGGACCGGCTGGACTGGCATGAAGCCTGCCGGAACGCGCTTCTCGACGTCACCCGGCTGCAGGATCTCGTCGCCGACCTCGTGCTGCTCGGCAAACTGGACAACTCCGGCCCGGAGCGGTTCAGCCCGGTGCGACTGTCCGAAGTGGTCGAATCCGGTCTGTCCGGACGGCAGGGGGTGTGGGTGAGGGTCGAGGGGGATCCGGTGGTACTGGGCAACCGCGGTCGGCTGGAACGCTTGCTCCGCAACCTGGTCGACAACGCGCAGCGGCACACCCGCACCGGCGTCGAGGTCGCCGTGTCCACAGTGGACGACTTCTGCGTGCTGACGGTCACCGACGACGGTCCCGGCATTCCCGCCGGCGATCGGGAGCGGGTGTTCGACCGGTTCGTGCGGCTGGACGACGGTCGTGCGCGCGACGAGGGTGGCGCCGGGCTCGGGCTGGCGATCGTCGCCGACATCGCCCACGCCCATGGCGGTACCGCCGAGGTCGACGGGCACGACGGCGGTGCGCGCCTCGTCGTCCGATTGCCCTCGGCGGAAACACGAAGCTGAAGACGTCTTCAGCTTCCTTAAGCTTCGGTTCAGCGTCCGGGCCCGAACCTACGGGCCATGTCCGATCTCTCGCGCCGTTCCTGGTGGCGGCCGCTCAGTCACGCCGGTTACCTGGACTCGTCCTGGTTCCCCGGCCTCACCGGCGTGCGCGCGCTCGCCGCCGTGGCCGTCGTGTTCTTCCACTACGGCGGTCCTGTCGTGAATCCCTTGCAGGGCTGGATCGCCGTCCAGTTGTTCTTCGTGCTCTCCGGATTCCTGATCACCACGTTGTCTCTGCGCGAGGAGGACCGCACCGGCCGGATCTCGCTGCGCGAGTTCTACCTTCGCCGCGTCTTCCGGATCTTTCCGGTGTACTTCCTGCTCTTGGCGCTGACGACGATCGCGGTGCTCGTCGGCGACTCCTACCAGAGCAGCAGGCTCGCCGACGCCATGCCGTACTACCTCGTCTTCGGCAACGAGCTCGTCGACTTCAACACCCCCTACCCGACGTCGTGGTCGCTGGGCGTGGAGGAGAAGTTCTACCTGGTCTGGCCCGCGCTGCTGGTGCTGACCTCGTTCGCGCGAAGCGGGAAGACAGCGCTTCGGCTCCTGTTCGGCGCGTCGGCCGTCCTCGGCGTGGTGCTGGTCGCGCTGCCGCTGGCGCCGTCGCACACCTGGGCGAGCCTCTCGGTGCACTACTGTTCGCTGGTCATCGGATGCCTGCTGGCGATGGCGCTCCACCATCCCCGCGGATTCGCCCTGTTCCGGCCGCTGACCAGTCCCGCCGTCGCCACCGTGATCGCCTGCGGGTTCGTCGTGCTGCAGTTCTCCGTCGGGCCGCTGGCGAAGGCACTCGGCGGGCACTGGCAGTTCGTCGTCCCGGTCTACGCGGCGGGCTCGGCGCTGCTGCTCGTGGTCGTCGTTTCCCCGGGTCCGGTCCGGAAGCTGCTCTCGAGCAGGCCGATGACCTTCGTCGGCGATCGCTCGTACGCGCTCTACCTCGCTCAGACCGGGGCCGCGGGGGTGTCCGGCTGGCTGCTGCCCAGCGGGATCGCCAAGGCCGTGGTGACCACGGGGGTGGCGCTGCTGTTCGCTTGCGCGCTGCGCCGATGGGTCGAGCAGCCCGCCATCGCCTACGGCCGGAAGGTGATCGGACGACGCGCGCCCGCCGAGCCTCCGGTGGAGGCCACGGCGGGCGCGAGGTGAACGTGTCCGGTGTCAGTGGTGCGCGGCCACCGCGCCGGCGTTGCCGCTCTTCTTGACGAACAGCGAACCGACGAACGCGGCCAGACCGACACAACCGGCGACCATGAAGGTGGTGCGGATACCTGTCGCGTCGGGGCTGGCCGCCCCGGCGGTCACCGTGCTCGCCGTGGCCACCGCGATGAACAAGGCGGTGCCGAGCGCGCCGGCGAGCTGCTGAAGGGTGGCGAGGATCGCGCTGCCGTGTGAATAGAGGTGTTCGGGCAGCGATCCGAGGGACTCGGTCATCAGCGGCGTCATCATGAGGCCGAGCCCGCACATCAGGAGGACGTGGATGGCGATGACCGCGATCAGCGGCGATTCCGCGCCGAGCAGGGCGAACAACCACAGCGAGACCGCCATCGCGGCCGCACCGGGGATGACCAGCGGACGGGGGCCGAAGCGGTCGTACAGCGCACCGACCGGGCGGCCGAGCAGTCCGAGCGCCAGACCGCCGGGAAGCACCGCGAGCCCGCTGACGAACGTGCTGGTATGCAAGACGGTCTGCAGGTACAGCGGCAGCAGGATCGCCGCGGCGCCGAGCAGGCACATGAACAGCAGCGCCGTCAGCACCAGCGAGACGATGAAGCTGCGGTGGGTGAACGGGCGCAGGTCCAGCAGTGCGCGGTCTTCCTTCTGCAGGCGCAGCTGCCGCCAGGTGAACACCGCGAGGGCCACCACGCCGAGGGCGATCGGCGCCCACGGCGGCACCGGCTGATGCCCGCCCGCCGACTCACCGGACACCGACAGGCCGTACAGCACACCACCGAAACCGATGGCGGACAGGATCACCGACGGGACGTCCAGCGGAACCTTGCGGGTCTCGCTGTCCAGCCGCAGCCGCAGCATGCCGACCACCAGCGCGGCGAGCGAGAGCGGCAGCACGATCCAGAACATCCAGCGCCAGCCCAGCGACGACAGAACCGCGCCGCCGATGGTCGGGCCGATGGCGGGGGCGACCGCGATGACGATGGTGATCGTGCCCATCGTCGCGCCGCGCTTCTCCACCGGGACCAGGCGCATCACCGTCGTCATCAGCAGCGGGAGCATGACCGCCGTACCGCACGCCTGGATGATCCGGCCGACCAGCAGGAGGGAGAATCCGGGCGCGACCGCGCTCACGAGGGTGCCGAGGCTGAACAGGGTCAGGGACGCGAGGAAGACCTGGCGCGGAGTGAACCGTTCGAGCAGAAACCCGGTGGTCGGGATGACGACCGCCATGGTGAGCAGGAAGCCACTGGTCAACCACTGCACGGTGGTGGTCGGGACCTGGAGGTCGACGGTCAGGTCACGCAGGGCGACGCTCAGGATGGTCTCGTTGAGGATCATCACGAACGCGGAAAGGACCAGCACTCCGATCAGAAGCCCGGCGCTCGCCGGTGCTCTTTCCTGGTCGTGAGTCGTTTCGGGCATGGTTTCGGTCATCTGTTCGGAGCTCCTGGAAGGCCACTGTCCGCGTCGGGCCGCCTTCGGCGCCGGCAACGGTGACAGCGAAGGCGAGGCTGATCGGGTTCAGTCTGCCTGTGCCGGTCGGTGCGTGTCACGTCGATTTCCGTAGTGAGTACGGTCACTTCACTGTGGACCGGGCGTCCGGTCCGCACGGGAGAGGAACGATTTTCCCGACGTACCAACCTAAAATCGTGTGGTGAGTAGTGAGATCACGGTGGCTCGATGGCGATCGGTGCGGCGCGCCTATCGGGTGACGGGCGCCCGTTTCGCCGAACTGGTGACCGGCGTTCCGGATCCGGGCGCGATGGTCACCGCGGAGTGGACCGTGGCCGACACCGTCGCCCACGTCGCGATGATCGCGAAGATGTACACGTCGCTGGTGCGGCCGGACGCCACTCCGCTGCTGGACGCCCGCGGGCAGGGGCAGGTCGAGAAGACCACTGTGGACACGGTTTCCGTGCTGAACACCTTGGTATTGGGGAAGTTTTCCGAACGCGACATCGGCGTGCTGGTGGCGGGGTTGCTCGCTGACATCGAGGAAGTACTGCGAGTGACGGAGGACGTCGATCCGGCGACCCCGCTGGGCTGGCTCGGGGACTCGAAGGTGCCACTCGCCGGTATCCTCGCGCATCTGGTCAACGAACTGCAGATCCACGGCTGGGACATCGCCAAGGCGTTGAAGCTGCCTTGGACCATCGCACCGGGTGACGCGGCGTTGTTCTTCGACCTATTCCTGGTGGGCGTCCTGACCCACGACATCGGGCATCTCCTCGACACCGACGAACCGCCGAGGGAAAGACGTATCGCCGTCGCCTTCCGTTCGGCGTACACGGCACCGGTCGTCTTGGTGCTGCATCGGGGGCGCGTCACGGTCGAGCAGCCCGGTGGCCCGGTCGACGCGCGGATCTCGTTCGATCCGCCGGCACTGAACCTGATGTTGTTCCACCGGGTCGGCAAGGTGCGGTCCGCGCTGAGCCGCATGATCGTCGTCAGCGGTCCCCGGCCGTGGCTGTTGCCCGCGTTCCTGCGGGTGGTCCGGCTGCCGTAGGGGGTGGTCGCACTGACCGGCCGGAAGCGACGCGGCCACCCCATTCACCGCGGCGTCGGGATGGGCCGGACGCGGTGGTGCGGCCGCATGGGCCGTCCGACCGAATCCCAAGGCGGCCAAAGCCATTACGCTCAAACAGGAAAGCACTCTGCTGTACCGTCGCATGCGCACTCCTCGAGTCGAAAAGTCGGTGCGCAGACGGTAAGATCAGGGGCATGGTCTCGTCGTAGTGCAGGGCGAACTGTGCGACGGTGATGGTGGGTTCAGGCTGCGGACGTGTTCGAGGAACGTCCGGGGCAGTGAGACGTGGTGGGTTTCCAGGTAGTGCGGGAAGTCCCGGCGCCACAACCAGGTGCCGTCGGTCATCAGTGACGAGCATCCCGGAGAGTGTCGATGGGTCCTGTCCGGGTGTCGAGTTCGTCGTAGAAGCCCAGCAATCCCAACACTGTGTCGCCTTCGACGAGCCTTGGCAGGTTCGGCGATCGTTGATCATCTGTGAGTGACGCTGTGGCCGCAGGTCACAGCGTAGATGCTGCCCGACGGCAGGAGCGTTGGCGAGTCTGATGGAAGAACTGCTGGGGCGATCGCCGGATGGGTCGGCGAGGCCACTCCCGATGCCATGAGCACCCGCTGAGCCGCCCAGGCGGTGCTCGTTGTTGACGAGACCGGTGACGTGAAAATGGGCAGCCACACCGTCGGCGTCCAGCGCCAGTACACCGGCACCGCGGGCAGAATCGAAAACGCCGGACTTGGCTCGGACACCGCGTCTGCCACCAAACCCGAACTGGCCGCCCGCATGATCACGCGGTTCCTGGACTCCTGCCACCAGACACCTTGGGTGACGGGGGATGGGGTCTACGGCGGCAACCCCACGTTGTGCGCCGCCCTGGAGCACCGCGCTACTTGCCTACTCCCGCTGCTACTCATCCGAGCCGGTACCCCTGACAGTCCTGGTGCGGGTCGGGGGATTCAGACAGAGGGTCGAGGAGACGTTCCAGCCCGGAAAGGGTTTGGTCGGACTGGAACGTCTCCGCCCCGGCCCCGACGACTTGATTTCGTTGACCTGCAACGATAGCCAGACACTCTTCATCGCCCTGGGGCCGGTACACGAGGCTGACCACTGGTTCCGCCAGTCTCACTGGCAGCGGTGTCATCAAGCCTGTTCCCGGGTCAGCCACCACAGCTGTCAAGCCGCGAACAGAGCATGATCGTTACCTACAGCTGGAGTCTTAGGTCCTGAGGTGCATGGTGTTGCGCCTCGGCTGGCCCGACGGGTCGAGGTAGGCGGGAGGAGTGAACTCCGGGAGGCCTTCTTGGGCGATGGCGACTTTCCATTCGCTGTGGTGGATGAGGCGGTGGTGTTTGGTGCAGAGCAGGACGAGGTTGTCGATTTTGGTTTCGCCGTGGTGTCGCCAGAAGACGATGTGATGTGCGGTGCAGCGGGGTACGGGCATGTCGCAGCCGGGGAACGCGCACCCGCCGTCGCGGATGGTGAGCGCATATTTCTGGGCGAGAGACACGGTGCGTTTGGAGCGGCCGATGTCGAGTGGTTCGCCTGTGGTGCCGAGGACGCCGGGTCGGACGCGGGCGTCGCAGGCGAGGATGCGGGCGTCGGTGGCGTTGATCGGCCCGACGAGATCCAGGTGTGCTTCACCGAGATCGTTGATCAGGTCCTCGTAGGACATGGTGATGAGGATGTGGGTGGCTTCGCCTGCTTGGCCGGGGAGGTTTCGGCTGGTGGTCTTGAGTCGTCGTAGTCGGTGAAGGCATCGCCGTAGCGTTCGTCTTGGGTGCGGGAGTCGCGGACTCCGTCGATGGCTTTGTGGGGTTTCGCCATCGGGTCGAGGTCGGACTTCAACCGCGCGTAGGTCTCCAGGTCGAGGGTGGCTTTGAGCCCAAGGGTGCCGTCGCGGTGTTTGACGAACCGCAACTCCGGCCGCACGTCTTTGGGGTCCTCGTTGCGGGGTTCTTTCCCGTCGGGATCGAGTTTGTCGAGGAGGCGGCGTCCGGCGCGGGCGATCTGCCGGGGTCCGGCGTGCCGGGCGAGGTCGACGAGGATCTTCTCTCCGGCCCGCATGTCTTCTTCCGGGACGGTGGAGGGGATGCGGGTGAGGGTGCGGATGATCGCGTCGATCTGCCCGCCCCCGATCGCGCCTTCGGAGGCGGCCTCGGCGGTCAAGGGCGCCAGAGGTGGCACGATCTCGCCGCCCACCACCACCGCGGGATGCAGCGCCAGGACGCGGTCGGCTCGAAGACCGGCTTCCTTGTCCGTGACACGGAAGTCCTCGAAAATCAGGGCTGCCAGTGTCGAATGGCCGGAACACCCACGCACACCCCGGTTATTGATTTCCGCCAGGATCGCATTCTGCTCCGCGTCCAATTGGCGCTTCAAGACTTCGATTTCCTGCTTGCGGGCATGCAGTGTCGCGGTATCGCCGCGCCACCACTCGGAGCGCGCCACCTGGGGACTGTTTTCGCTGGCCACGACCCCAATGATACCGAAGATCGAACACGCGTGCTATATCGATTTGCGTAGCGACCGTGCTGGCCTCACTTCACTCGATAGAGGTAAAACTGCGTCAAAGAAACTGCGCAGAGCAACAAGCTTACAGACGCGTAGAGCGTGTAGTCGCCTTCGTGGTTAGGGAAAGTGTAAACCGCGTGAGAATTCCTCCACGGTTAGCCCGCTACTAGGTCGCATGAGAGAGACATTCTCTAAGTGGGCCTAACAGAATAAGTGGTCTTTGAGGTGGCGTCGGGAGGCGATGGGCAGTCGAGGGCGAGGAAGGCTTTGCGAAGGTCGTTGTCGCGGACTTCCCAGTGGATGCGTAGGGGGCGGAATCTGTGCGGCAGGAGAACGCTCCCTTCGACGACCCAGTGATGAACGCCGTGGCCTTCGCCGCAGCGGGCGATGACCGTGCGATTCCTACAGCGCGGACAAGGCGGCGGTATTTGTCAAATTCGTAGGCCATCGGGCGCTCCGCCCGCAGCATTAACGGCTCACCCACTCCCACAGGCCGTCATCGCCCTCCTCGGCCCCAACGGCTACCCCGCAGAAGAACAACAGGACAATCCACCCCCAAGATCGTCCTCTTAGGACATCTAAGACTCCCCATCCCAAGCGAATCCGAAGCGACCAGGACCGAAATTCAGGGCGACCCCGTGCACGGAATCGCTACCCGCAAGGACATCGATCCACTCCGCCGGTTGTCCGTCCTGTTCGGAATAGCGACGGCATCGCGCCGGAAGCAACCCGGGGGAGAACCGGATCTCGAGTACGTATTCCCGGACCGGAAGGCGGAATTTTCATTCGTAGTTCGTCGCGTGCGGGAACGGCGCGCTGTTGGACAGGGTGTGCTCGGTGATGATCGTTTCGCCTTTCGCGAGCGGCCGTTCGAAGAGTAGTTCCATCACGAGAAGACCGTCTTCGGGGCGGTGGACGCTCCGGCCGGGACGGCAGCCTCGCAGCGACGTCACCCGTGGCCGGTGATCGAAACGCCGCGAGCACGCAGGTGGTCGCGCAGGCGTTCCAGGCTGAGGCCACGCGCCCGGATGGCCTCGCGCAGCGCGTCGGCGAACGGGCCGTCGCGCAGCAACCGTTCGAACTCGGGCCGGGGTTCCGCTCGGCCGGTCAGCACGCGACGAGCATAGGTCGGCGCTGCGGGGAAGTGAACCGGTCGAGGCCCTGGCCAGGGCGTTAACCGTTAACAGGCGCGTCGAACCGTCGGCGCGAGTCTTCGATGTGGCCGAGGAACCGGTGGGTCCAGTCGCACATGCCGTCGACCGTCGCGCGCAGGCCGTGGCCCGCCTCGGTGAGGGTGTAGTCGACCCGGGGTGGCACGGTCGGATGCACGGTCCGCTCGACCAGGCCGTTGCGTTCCAGCATGCGCAGGTTCTGGGTGAGCATCTTGTGGCTGATGCCTTCGATGTCGTTCCGCAGCTCGGTGAACCGCCGCGTGCGGTCGCCGATCATCTCGATGATCAGCAGTGCCCACTTGTTGGCGACGTCGGAGAAGATTTCGCGTGCCAATGAGTCCGCCCGCGTCAGATCCGCGTCGGCCGCCGTACCGCTGAGCTGCTTGGTCACCATGAGGTTCCCCAGTCACGAAAAAGTGCGTTCTTCCAGGATGTTGCCCACTCTCCTACGGTTTCCGAGTAACCACAAGTGACTATGGCGAGGAGTACGACAGCATGGCCATCACCCTGGTGAACCCCACGGGACTGCCGGAGATCCCCGCCTACCGGCAGGTTTCGATCGCGACCGGGTCGAAGCTGGTCTTCGTCGCGGGGCAGGTCGCCTGGGACGCCGACGGCGCCCTTGTCGGCGAAGGCGACCTCACCGCGCAGGTCGAACAGTGCTACCTGAACATCAGCACCGCGCTCACGGCGGCAGGCGCCACCTTCGACGACGTCGCGAAACTGACCGTCTACGTCGTCGACTGGACTCCGGACAAGCTCGCGCTGTTCCTCGAAGGCGTCGATCGGGCGGCCGCCAAGTTGGGCGGCACCCCGGTCCCGCCGGGGACCCTGATCGGGGTCGCCGCACTCGACGTGCCCGAGCACCTGGTCGAGGTCGAAGCGACCGCCGTCATCGACTGACGCTCACTGACCGCGGGCCGCGCGCCAGATCGGGCTGTCGACGTAGTGATTGTCGTACTGCTTCGAAGACGCGGCGATCTTCGCGGGATCGGCCTCCCCGCGGGCGACCCGGTCGAGGAGCCGGTAGTAATCGAAGCGGGCCATGCCCGGGGTGAAGGTCACCAGGACGTCGGCGTCCGAGTCGGCGGCGGGCCCGAACGCGTGCGGCACCCGCGGCGGCACGGCGAGGAAGTCGCCCTTCTCCAGGGTGTGCAGGGTCTCCTCGACGAGGACCTGAAGCTTTCCTTCGAGCACGAAGAAGAACTCGGTCGCGCGGGTGTGGAAGTGGGCCGGGGTGCCGAAGACACCTTGCTTCAGGGTCGCGCGGTTCGCGGTGAAGCCGCCGTCGGTGGTGTCGGAGTCGGCCAGCAGCGTGATGTCGCTGCCCGGCGCGTCGCTGACGAGCTCGGCGTCGGCGGCCCGGAGGAGGATGGGGTCGAACATGGGGTGATCTCCTTGGTTTTCCGTGGTCAGCGGCTCGCTGACAGGAGAATCCTCTCCCGGTGCCAGGGCTTGATCAACGCGGAGATCCGCACCGATCGATAACCTGAGGATTATCGATCGGTGCGGACGCTCACCAGGCCAGCGCGCTCCGTTGCGCCGGGACGACGGCCCCCAGTTCGGTCGAGAACAACCGCATCAGCGGCGGCAGCCGGTAGGTGTCTTCGTCGCCCCATTCGGCGAGGCCGAGGTCGACCAGGCGATCCAACGCCGCCTCGGCCTTCAACGGACAGATGTCGAGGACGGCGGCGGCCCGCGCGGTCCGGCACACCTCGAAACCCGGCCTGCCGAGTAGCCGGAACGCGGACGCGGCCAGCGGATCCTGGCCGGCCTCGATCGGCTGGAACGCCGACGAATACAACGCGCGCACCGATTCCCCGCCGAACCCCAGTTCGTCCAGCCTGCTCTCCTCCGGGGCGAGTCGACGCGCCAGCCAGGACAACGGACGCGTCGGCCGATTGGCCAGGATGGTGCCCGCGATCCGCAGCGCGGCCGGGATACCGTGGCAATACCGGACGATTTCGGCAGCCGCGCCCGGCTCTTCGTCCACTCTGGACCGGCCGGCCACCCGGCCGAGCACTTCGCGGCCGTCCTTTTCGGACAATCTGCCGAGCGCGAGATGTTCCGCGCCGTCCAGCATCAACGGCGACCGGCTGGTGATCAGTACCGCGCACGATCCCGTGGCGGGGATGAGCGCGCGGAGCGCGGCGGACTCGGTCGCGCCGTCGAGCACCAGCAGCACCGCCCGGTGGGACAGGTGCGAGCGCAGCACGGCGGCGGCCTCGTCCGGCCTCCACGGGATGTCCGACGCGGGTACCCCGAGATGCCGCAGCAGCCGAAGAGACACGCGGGAAGCCGGACCGTCGACACCCAGGTCGACGTACAACTGTCCACCGGGGAATCGCGGCCCGGCCCGGTGCGCCACCTCCAGCACCAGCGCGCTCTTGCCGATACCGCACGGACCGTGGACCACAGCGGCCTTCGGACCCGTCCCCTCCGGCCCGGCGAGCAGTGAGGCGAGGCGTGCTGCCTCACCCGCCCGGCCCCCGAACGCCCGGCACCGCACCGGGAGCTCCCGCGGCGCGGAGGTCTCCGGGTCGGGCACGGTGGTGACCGGCGCGGGGGAGGCCGCGGTCAGGCGCGGATCCCGGTCCAGCATCGACCGATGCAGTGCGGCCAGATCGGGTGAGGGTTCCAGCCCGAGCCGGTCCGCGAGCACCCGGCGACAGTCGGTGTAGACGGCGAGTGCCCCGGCGGGATCACCGGATCGGTACAGCGCGGTCATCAGATGTGCCCAAGGCCGTTCCCGCAACGGATGTTCGGCCACGAACTCGCGCAACGGGGCGACCACCTCCCGATGCTCACCGAGCCGCAAGCGGGCGTCGAGGTGATCCTCGGTGACCGAAAGCCGGAGTTCTTCCACCGGCGCTATCGAACCGGCGAGGGCTTCGTTGTCGGCGAGATCTTCCAACACCGCGCCGCGGCAAGCGGAAAGCGCCTCACCGAGATGGCGGACGGCGGCGGCGTAGTCACCCCGCGCGAAGGCCGCCCGGCCGGTTCCCGCTCGTTCTGTGAAGACGTGAAGATCCAATTCCCCTTGGCGCAGCTGGATTTCGTAACCTGAGGCGCGGCCGGCGATACGTTGTGCCGGCAGTGCGCCACGGAGCCGGTTCGCGTAGGTGCGCAGGTTGGCGACCGCCGAAAGCGGCGGTTCGTCTCCCCACAACGTCTGGATCAGCCTGCGGATCGGGACTGTTCGGCCAGGGTGCAGCAGCAACACGGCCAGAAGATTGCGCTGTTTGGCCGAACCCAGCGCGATCGTCCCGCCATCGGTGTGTACCTCGAGCCTCCCCAGAACCCTGAACTCGATCGTCGACACTCACACCTCTCCCCGAGAGTTGGCGACAGAAACGTGAGACCCCTTAAGGCAGTTCTATCACCATCGACTTTGCCGGACGTTCACTTCGCGTTGGTGCACAGGAGATACACGCGCGCGTGTATCCGCGCTATCCGCCTTTGTGTACGGGCCTTTCCTACGTTGGGCGCTGCCGACGCCGCCCGGCTCGGCGGAAGTGAGGAGCGCGGACCATGCGCAAGACATTCGAAACCCTCGGCGACAAGCTGCTGAGCGTGTTCGTCGCCAAGGCCGACGTGGGTGCGGGCTGCCCGCCGGACCCGTACTACAAGCACTGCTACTGCCGTGAGCGCAGCGATTACCGGCGCCGGTGTTCGCAGAACGGTGCGTGCATCGAATTCTGCGGACCCTGCCAGCCCTTCCGGATCTGCGGAGGCTGATCGACACCGCGGGTGGTGGGCGGGCGCGCGAGCACCGGCCACCACCCGCGGCACCCTGCCCGTCCACTTCCTCCACTGGAGAACACCATGCCCATCCTCACCGCCGCCGTCGTGCTCGTCGGACTCCTGTGCGTGCTGGACCTGCTGCTCAGCTTCGGCATCATCCGGAGGTTGCGCGAGCAGAACGAGACCCTGAAGACCGTGCGACAGCAGGCCGCCGCCGAGCCGGACATCGCACTTCCCGCGGGTGCCACCATCGGCGCGTTCTCCGCCACCACGGTCGGCGGGACCGAGCTGTCCGTCGCGGACATCGACGGTTCCCGCGCCCTCGTCGGCTTCTTCTCGCCGGGATGTGAACCATGCAAGGAGCGGATGCCCCAGTTCATCGAATACGCCACCCGGTTCGAGGGAAAGGTGGTCGCGATCGCCGCCGGAAGCGAAGAGGAGACGGCGGACATGGTCGTCCGGCTCGGCGAGGTCGCCGAGGTGGTCATCGAAGCCGAGGGCGGCGACGTGCATCGGGCCTTCGGCGCCGGCGGCTATCCCGCGCTGTGCCTGATCGACCGCGATCGGACCGTGCTGGCCAGCGGGTGGGAGATGTCGGCCCTGCCGGTGCCGGCCACGCTGTGAACACCTCCCTCGGAGCCCGCCGGGTACTGAGCCTGCTGTGGGCGGCGGTCCGCCTCACCCGGCAGGCCGCCCCGGTGGGCACGCCGCTCTACCTGGTGCTGTCGCTGCTCGGTGGCGTCGTCCCGCTCGCGACCGCGTGGTGCACCAAAGTCCTCCTCGACGGCCTGGCCGCACACGGAGTCTGGCCGGCTCTGTTGCCGTGGGCGGTCGCCCTCGCGATGGCCGGGCTGATGGCGGGGCTGCTCCCGGTGACGACGGAGTATCTGAAACAGCGGCTCGACCGTTCGGTCGCCGTGGTGACGATGGACCGGCTTTACCGGGCGATGGCCAGGCTCACCGGGATCGCGAGGATGGAGGACCCGCGCTTCCGGGACAAGCTCAGGCTCGCGCAGCAGACGGGCCGCAGCGGGCCCGGTCAGCTCGTCGACGACGGCATCGGTGCGGTGCAGGCGACGGTCACGCTGGCCGGATTTCTCGGCACGCTGCTCGTGATCGACGCGGGAATGGCCTTGATCGTGCTGGTGGCGGCGATCCCAGCGCTGCTGGCCAATCTGCGGCTGAGCCGGGCCCGGGCGCGCGTCCTGTGGTCGATCGCGCCGACCGAACGGCGCGAGGTGTTCTACGCCGAGTTGCTGGCGAGCCTCGACGCGGCCAAGGAACTCCGCTTGCTGGGACTCGGTGATCTGTTCCGGCGACGGATGCTCGTCGAGCTGACCGCCGGGCACGCCGTCGTCGAAGGACAGGACCGCCGGGACGCGCGGATGCACGGCCTGCTGGCCGGGCTGACCGCGGCGGTCGCGGCGGGTGGCCTGCTCTGGGCGGTGTGGCTGGCCGCGCACGGGAAGCTTTCGCTCGGTGACATCGCCATCTTCGTGGCGTCGGTCGGCGGAGTACAGGGCGCGTTGCAGAGCCTCGTCTCCCGGTTGGCTTCGGCGCATCACTCGACGTTGTTGTTCGACCACTATGAGGAGATCGAGTCGCAGGGTCCGGATCTCCCCGTTCCGGCCGAACCCCGGCGGTTGCCGGGCTTGCGTTCGGGCATCGAGTTGCGCGACGTCTGGTTCCGCTACGCCGAGGACCAGCCGTGGGTGCTGCGCGGGGTGAACCTGACCATTTCGCACGGCCGGTCACTGGCGCTGGTCGGGCTGAACGGCGCCGGGAAATCGACGATCAGCAAACTGCTGTGCCGGTTCTACGATCCGGAGCGCGGAGCGATCCTCTGGGACGGCGTGGATCTGCGAGATGTTCCGGTCGAGGAGCTGCGCGGGCGAATCGGCGCGGTCTTCCAGGACTACATGTGTTACGACCTCAGCGCGGCCGAGAACATCGGCCTCGGCGACGTGTCCGGTATGGAGGATCGCGAGCGGGTGACCGCCGCGGCGCGACGGGCGGGCGCGCACGACATCGTGGCCGGGCTTCCGCGCGGCTATGACACGCTGCTTTCCAGGATGTTCTTCGACGAAGCGGATCGCGAGGATCCGGAGACCGGCGTGCTGCTCTCCGGCGGGCAGTGGCAGCGCCTCGCGCTGGCGCGCGCGTTCCTGCGCGACCGACGGGAACTGATGATCCTGGACGAACCGAGCTCGGGGCTGGACGCGGAGGCCGAGTACGAGGTGCACAGCAGCCTGCGACGGCATCGGGACGGCGCGACCAGCGTGCTGATCTCGCACCGCCTCGGCGCGGTCCGGGACGCGGCCGCGATCGCGGTGCTCGCCGAAGGCCGGGTCGTGGAACTCGGCTCGCATGACGAGCTGATCGCAACGGGCGGGGAGTACGCGCGGTTGTTCCGCCTGCAGGCTTCGGGCTATGAAGAGGTGGTGTCCCGGTGACGTACGTGGTGCTCGCGGCGGTCGTGACGGTCGTCGCTGTCGGGGCGTGGCTGGTGGCGCTGCGCCGACGGCTGATCGTGGTGACGGTGCGCGGGGTGAGCATGGAGCCCACCTATCACTCCGGTGACCGGTTGCTGGTGCGGAGGTCACCGCTGGAGCGGGTGCGGACCGGGCAGGTCGTCGTCGTGCAGGGCGGCCCCGGCACGCCGGGCGACCCGACCGCCGGACGGCTGGTGAAACGCGCGGTCGCGGTCCCTGGTGATCCTGTGCCATCGCAGATTCCGGTACCCGGCACGGTCGTTCCGGCCGGGAACCTGCTGGTACTTGGAGACAACCCCGCACGCAGCAACGATTCCCGGCGGCTCGGCTACCTTCCGGCGGACGCGCTGATCGGGATCGTGCTCCGCCCGATCGGTCAGAGGTGAGGCATGGCCTACGTTTCCGTTTTCGCGTCTGCCCTTTGTGGACTCGTCCTGCTGATCTCCGCGGTCAGCAAGGTGCGGGGTAAGGCCGCGTATGCGGAGTTCGTGGCGTCGGTACCCGCGTTCGGGGTCCCCGCACGCTGGACACCGTTGTTCGCCAAGGTGACCGTGGCGGCGGAGTTCTTGATCGCGGCTTCGCTGATGCCGTCCGCCGCGTTGGCGGCCAGTGGTTCCGGGCGGTGGCTCGCGATGGCGGGGCTGGTACTCGCGGCCGGGTTGTTCGGCGTGCTGACCGCGGCGGTGTGGCGGGCGGTGGCACGCCGGACCGGTGCGGTGTGCCGCTGTTTCGGTCCGGCGCGCACGGTGCTCGCACACCGGCATGTGGTGCGAAACGCGCTCTTGCTGCTGGTCGCGCTGGCCGGTCTCGTCGCGATGTCGTACGTGTCCACTGTGGACGTCGCGGAGCCGGCCGCTGTCGTGCTCGCCGCCGCCGTGGGTGCCATCGGCGCGGTGGCGGTGGTGCGGTTCGACGACTTGGCCGACCTGTTCGCCGGGTCCGTCCCGCAGGGCGCGGGTGTCAGGCGGCGAAAACCCGCGAGTCGTCGGCGAACGCTTTGAATTCCAGCGCGTTGCCGGCCGGGTCCAGCAGGAACATCGTCCACTGTTCGCCGGTCTGCCCTTCGAAGCGGACATAGGGCTCGATGACGAACTGCGTCTTCGCCGCGCGCAGCCGATCGGCCAGCTTCCGGAACTCCGGCACGGTCAGGATCAGTCCGAAGTGGGGGACGGGCACGTCGTGCCCGTCGACAGGGTTGTGGATCCGCTGCGGCCGCTCCGGGGCGAGGTGGGTGACGAACTGGTGGCCGTGCAGATTCCAGTCGATCCACGTGGTGGAACTGCGGCCTTGTTCGAGGCCGAGGACGTCGCCGTAAAAGGTGCGCGCGGCGGCCAGATCGTCGACCGGCATGGCGAGGTGGAAGCGCGGGATCGGGGAGTCGAGGACGGTCATGGCGAGTAGATCCTTTCCGGCGGACAAGCATTTGTCGTAATGTTAACATTAAGACAATGCGGGGACGATGGCCCCGTCGCTACGATCGGGCGTTCCAGAGGAAGGATGTGCGATGAGCGAACCCGCCCGGGTGGTGCCGGCGCGTCGTCGTGGGCTGGCGGACGAGGTCGCCGACAGGGTCCGGGATGCCATCTTCGGTGGCGCCTACCCGCCGGGTGCGCAGTTGCGTGAAGTGGAACTCGCGGCCGCGCTCGGCGTCAGCCGCGGCCCGGTACGCGAAGCGCTGCTCAAGCTGGAGCGCGAGGGTTTGGTCCGCAGCGAATGGCATCGAGGCGCCCACGTCACGACCTTGTCCGATGTGGACGTCGCCGAACTCGACAGCCTTCGGTCGGCGCTGGAACAGCTCGCCGTCCGGTTGGTGGTCGCTTCCGCGTCGGACGCGGACCTGGCCGCGATCGACGAGGTCGTCGAGCGGATGGAGCGGGCGCGCGACGAGCACGAGATGGTGCGCTGCGACATCGACTTCCACGACGCGGTCTACGCGGCTTCCGGGCACCGGAGGCTCAATGAGGCGTGGCAGGCCATCCGGTCGCAGGTCCACCTGTTCCTCCTCGCCCGGATAGGCGTGAACTCCGAGGGGTACCTCGCGAACATCCCGGCGGAACACCGGCGGCTGGCGTCGGCTCTTCGTGCCCGCGACGGTGAGAAAGCCCTCGATCTCTTCGCCGCGCATCGCGGCCAGGCTCTCGACGTGCTCACTGGAAAATAGCGTGGCTCGAAGTGGCGTCAGGGCTTGACGGCGGGCTTGGCCACGGCTTAACTCAAGCCCTGAAATAAGGCGTGTCCCGTGTCACAAACGGGTATGCGGCTTGGCCACTCACCCCGAGGACCATCGATGCGAATCGGAAAGATCGCTCCCGCGCTCGTCCTGGCGCTGGCTGCCGCCACCACGACGGCGTGCGGCGGCGGCGACACGTCGTCCGGCGTTCCCAAGGAGCTCGTGTACTGGGCGTCCAACCAGGGCACCAGTCTCGACAACGACAAGGCCGTCCTGCAGCCCGAACTCGACAAGTTCGAGAAGGCCTCCGGGATCAAGGTCAAGCTCGAGGTCGTCCCGTGGACGGATCTGCTCAACCGAATCCTCGCGGCCACCACCTCCGGCAAGGGCCCGGACGTGCTCAACATCGGCAACACCTGGTCGGCTTCGCTTCAGTCGACCGGGGCCTTCCTGCCGTTCGACGACGCCGCGCTGGAAAAGGTCGGGGGCAAGTCGCGTTTCCTCGGTCCGTCGCTGGCGGCCACCGGGGCGAGCGGTCAGCCGCCGGTCGGCGTACCGCTCTACGGTCAGGCGTACGGCCTGTACTACAACAAGAAGCTCTTCTCCGAGGCCGGGATCGCCAAGCCGCCCGCCACGTGGGAGGAACTCGTAGAGGACGGCAAGAAGCTCACCAAGCCCGACAAGGGCCAGTGGGGCCTGTCGCTCCAAGCGGGTCAAGTCACGGAGAACAGCCATCACGCGGCGATCCTCGGCGCCCAGCAGGGCGCGCAGTTCTTCACCCCCGACGGCAAGCCGCAGCTGGCTTCGGATCGTTCGGTCGCGGCCGTGCGGCAGTTCGTCGACCTGATGCAGAAGGACAAGATCGTCAACCCGTCCAACGCGGAGTACGCCGACACCGCCAAGTCGCTCAAGGACCTGTCGGACGGCAAGGCCGCGATGTTCATGAACCAGGCGTCCGCCGGCTCGTTCAAGAACATCGGGATGGACATGGCCAACCTCGGTGTCGCGCCGATCCCGCTGCCCGCCGCCGCGCCGCCGAACGGCCGGAAGGTGACCAGCTTCGTCGCCGGTATCAACATGTCGGTGTTCAAGAACACCAAAAACCCCGACGCCGCACTGGACTTCGTGAAGTTCATGGTTTCGGCACCGGAGCAGGCACTGCTCAACAAGACCTATGGTTCGCTTCCGACCGTCCAGGACGCCTACAGCGACGCGGCGTTCCAGACCGAGGACGTCAAGGTCTTCCAGAGCGTGCTCGCGAACTCGGCCGAACCGATGCCGCAGGTTCCGCAGGAGTCGCAGTTCGAGACCCTGATCGGCACCGCGATGAAGACGATGTTCGCGGACGTCGCGGCCGGCAAACCGGTCGACGACGCGAAAATCCGGGATCAGCTGAACCAGGCGGACCAGCAGATCGCGGCCGGTAGTTGATGCCGACCACGCTCGATGACGCCCCGGCCGTGAAAGCGGCCGGGGTGCCGAAACCCCAGCGCGTCCGGCGCGGACGGCGCCGGGTCGCGCTGCCGTATCTGCTGCTGCTTCCCGCGATCCTGCTCGAACTGCTCGTCCACCTGATCCCGATGGTGGCCGGGCTCGTGATGAGCTTCTTCAAGCTGACGCAGTTCTCGATCCGGGACTTCTCGTCCGCCCCGGCGGCGGGACTGGACAACTACAAGTTCGTCCTGGACTTCAACTCCGCGGCGGGAAAGGCGCTGCTCGGCTCGTTCTGGATCAGCGTCGTCTACACCGTTCTCTCGGTCGGGTTCTGCTGGCTCTTCGGGACTTCGGCCGCCGTGCTGATGCAGAAGAACTTCCGCGGCCGCGGAGTGCTCAGGACCCTGTTCCTAATGCCGTACGCGCTGCCGATGTACGCGGCGGTGATCACCTGGTCCTTCATGTTCCAGCGCGACACCGGACTGGTGAACAGTCTGCTGGGCACCGATTCCTTCTGGCTGATCGGGGACAACAGCTTCTGGTCGCTGGTGGTCGTCTCGGTGTGGCGCAACTGGCCCTTCGCGTTCCTGATCGTCATGGCGGGACTGCAGAACATCCCCGGCGAACTCTACGAGGCCGCCGCGATCGACGGCGCGGGCTGGTGGCGGCAGTTCCAGGCGATCACCCAGCCGATGCTGCGGCCGGTCAACCAGGTCCTGCTGCTGGTGCTGTTCCTGTGGACCTTCAACGACTTCAACACGCCGTATGTCCTGTTCGGAGCGTCCGCCCCGAAGGAGGCGTCACTGATCTCGATCCACATCTATCAGAGTTCCTTCGTGACCTGGAACTTCGGCCTCGGCTCGGCGATGTCGGTGCTGTTGCTGCTGTTCCTCTTGATCGTCAGCACCGTCTGTTTAGGACTGACCTCGCGGAGGAGGAAAGCCGTTGTCTGAGCCTCGCTGGGTCCCGTGGGCCCGCCGCTTCGTCCTCGGCTTCCTCGCCCTGTTCACCTTGGTGCCGCTCTACGCGATGGTTTCGTCGTCGCTGAAGCCGCTCGGGGACGTGCAGGGCGAATGGGAGTGGATCCCGACGACGCTGACCATCCAGCCGTTCTTCGACATCTGGGAGACCATCCCACTCGCCGAGTACTTCGCGAACAGCCTGATCATCTCCGGCTCGGCGGCGATCCTCTCGGTCGTGATCGCGATCTTCGCGGCCTACGCACTGAGCCGATTCCGGTTCCGGGGCAAGAACTTCTTCAAGATGACCGTGTTGTCCACGCAGATGTTCCCCGGCATCCTGTTCCTGCTGCCGCTGTTCCTCATCTTCGTCAACATCGGCAACACCACCGGCATCGTGCTGTACGGCTCCCGGCTCGGCTTGATCGTCACCTATCTGACCTTCTCGCTACCGTTCGCCATCTGGATGCTCGCCGGCTACATCGACTCGATCCCCAAGGAACTCGACGAGGCGGCGATGGTCGACGGCACCGGGCCGCTCGGCGCGCTGATCCGGGTGGTCATCCCGGCCGCCATGCCGGGCATCGTCGCGGTGGGGATCTACTCGTTCATGACGGCCTGGGGCGAGGTCCTGTTCGCGTCGGTGATGACCGACTCCGGCACGCGAACCCTCGCTGTCGGCCTCCAGGAGTACTCCACCCAGGTCCAGGTCTACTGGAACCAGGTGATGGCCGCCTCGCTCATCGTCTCCGTCCCGGTCGTCGCCGGATTCCTTCTGCTCCAGCGCTATCTCGTCGCCGGGCTCACCGCGGGCGCCGTCAAATGACGCGCCGTTCCCGTACAGAGAGGTCTGCCTTGAACCTGCACCTTCCCGCCGATTTCCTGTGGGGTGCGGCCACCGCCGCGTACCAGGTCGAAGGCGCCGTCGACGTCGACGGCCGCCTCCCGTCCATCTGGGACGACTTCGTCCGGGTCCCGGGTGCCGTCCTGAACGGTGACACCGCCGACGTGGCGTGCGACCACTACCGGCGCTGGCCGGAGGATCTCGAGATCATGAAGCGGCTCGGGCTGGACGCCTACCGGTTCTCGGTCGCGTGGCCGCGGGTGATCCCCACCGGTCGCGGCGAGGTCAACGCGCTCGGCCTCGACCACTACGACCGGCTCGTCGACGCGCTGCTCGAAGCGGAGATCCGGCCGTTCGCCACGCTGTTCCACTGGGACCTGCCCTCGGCGCTGCAGGCGAACGGCGGCTGGCCCGAGCGCGACACCGCCAACGCCTATGCCGAGTACGCGGCCGTCGTCGCGGCTCGGCTGGGTGACCGGGTGAAAGACTGGAACACCGTGAACGAGCCGCTGTGCTCGGCCTGGCTCGGCTACCTCGAAGGCCGGTTCGCCCCCGGGATCAAGAATCTCAAGCAGGCGATCCACGCGTCGCACCATCTCCTGCTCGCGCACGGTCTCGGCGTACAGGCGATCACCGCGAACGCGGCCGAGCCGGCCAACGTCGGTCTGGTGCTCAACCTCAGCGGAATCGAACCCGCGTCCGACTCCCCCGAAGACGTCGAGGCGGCCGCCCGGATGGACGGCCACGTCAACCGCTGGTGGCTCGACCCGGCGAACGGGCGCGGCTACCCGGCGGACATGATCGAGGCGTACGGGGTCGAGCCGCCCGTGGTCGGCGACGACCTCGAGGTGATCTCGACCCCGGTCGGCTACCACGGGTTGAACTACTACTTCCGGCAGATCGTCGAGGACGACCCGCACGGCCCCGCGCCGCGTGCCCGGCAGGTGCCGGTCGAGGGGGCCGCCACCACCGCGATGGGCTGGGAGATCCACGGGCAGGGCCTCGCGGACCTGATCCACCGCCTCGCCAACGAGTACGGCGCGCGCGCCATCTACGTCACCGAGAGCGGAGCCGCCTTCGACGACAAGGTCGCCGAGGACGGTTCGATCCACGACGCCGACCGCATCGCCTACCTGGAAGAACACCTGGGAGCGGTGGCGGGAGCGGCCGAGGCGGGTGCGCCGGTCAAAGGCTATTTCGCCTGGTCGCTGCTCGACAACTTCGAATGGGACAGCGGGCTGAGCAAACGGTTCGGGCTCGTGCGGGTCGACTACGACACCCAGGTCCGCACGGTGAAGGCGAGCGGTTACCGCTACGCGGAGATCATCGCCGAGCACCGGGCTCGCTGAACGTCGAGCGGGGTTCGTGCGGGCGGATGGATCCGGTGTCCCGGATTCGTCGCCCGCTACGAACGGACGTCCTCCGAAACCTCCTAGGGTCGCCTTCAACGAGGCGATCCTAGGAGGCGAAGCATGCGGACACTCTTGCGTGGCGGTCGTGTCATCGACCCGGCGACGGGGTTCGACGGCACGGCCGACGTGCTGGTGACGGACGGGGTGGTCACCGCCGTGGGGGAGGGTCTGCCGTCGGAAGCGGGGGACACGGAGATCGACGTCTCCGGCCTCGTCGTCGGCCCCGGTTTCATCGACCTGCACAGTCACGTGCACACCATCGCGGGCCAGCGGCTGCAGGCGATGGACGGGGTCACGACCGCGCTCGACCTCGAAGCCGGGCTTATGCCGATCGAGCGAGCCTACGCCGAGGCCGCCGCGGCGGGACGTCCGCTGCACTACGGTTTCTCCGCGTCGTGGGGCTCCGCGAGGGCCCAGGTGCTGGCCGGGATCGAGCCCGACGCCAACATCGACAGCGGGCTCGCGGTGCTCGGGAACCCGTCCTGGCAAAGGTCTTCCTCGCCGAAGGAGCTGGCGGCCTGGCTGTCCCTCGTGGAGGGTGAGCTGGCCGCGGGCGCGCTCGGTGTCGGCGTGTTGCTCGGCTACGCGCCCCTGACGGACCCGGGTGAGTTCCTGGCGCTCGCCCGGCTCGCCAAGGAGGCCGGGGCGCCGACCTACACCCACGTCCGCGAACTGGTCGAAGTGGACCCGGCGACCCCTGTCGACGGCTCGGAGGAGATCGCGATCGTCGCGGCCGAGACCGGCGCGGCCATGCATCACTGCCATGTCAACAGCACGTCCGGCCATCAGATCGACCGCGTGCTCACCGCGCTGGAGGCGAGCCGTTCGGCCGGGTCACGGGTGACCGTCGAGGCGTATCCGTACGGCGCGGGCAGCACGGGGATCGGCGCGGCCTTCCTGTCGCCGGAGCGGCTGAAGATGAAGGGGCTCTCGCCGTCCAGTGTGATCATGCTGGAGTCGGGGGAGCGGATCGCCGACGAGGGCCGTCTGCTGCAGGTCCGCGAGGAGGAGCCGGGAGCGCCGTGCATCCTGGAGTTCCTCGACGAAAGCAATCCCCGCGACCTCGAACTGCTGCGCCAGGCGCTCGTCTTCCCGGACGCCATCGTCGCCAGCGACGCGCTGCCGGTGTACTGGAAGAACGGCACCAGCGAAAGTACCGAATGGCCGTTGCCGCCCGGTGGTGCGACACATCCGCGGACAGCCGGGACGTATGCCAAGACCTTGCGGCTGATGGTGCGCGAGAGCAAGGCGTGGACCTGGCTCGAGGCGTTCCGGCGCTGCTCCTATCTGCCGGCGCGCGTCCTCGACGAGGTCGCCCCCGCCGCGCGGGCCAAGGGCAGGCTCGACGTCGGAGCGGACGCCGACATCGTCGTCCTCGACCCGAACACCATCACCGACGCGGCCACCTACTTCGATTCGACGAGGCCTTCGGTCGGTGTCCGTCATTTGTTCGTTTCGGGCGTTCCTGTCGTCACCGACGGCAACCTGCGCACCGACGCGTTCCCCGGCAAGCCGCTGCGCGGTGAACCGCGATGAGCGAATTGCTCGCCGACATCGAGACGCTCGTCCGCTGCGAGTCCCCGTCGTCGGATCACGACGCCGTGGCCCGCAGTGCCGAAGTCGTCGCGGGGCTGGGCCGGAGGGTGCTGGGAGCCGACCCGGAACGGATCGTCATCGACGGGGTCACCCATCTGCGATGGCGCTTCGGTGACGGGCCGACGCGCGTGCTGCTCCTCGGTCACCACGACACGGTGTGGCCGCACGGTTCACTGGAGACCCATCCGTTTTCCGTGCGGGACGGCGTGTTGCGCGGTCCCGGCTGCTTCGACATGAAGGCCGGGGTGGTGATGGCGCTGCACGCCGCCGCGGTCGTCCCCGATCGCGCCGGACTGTCCATTTTGGTCACCGGAGACGAGGAGCTCGGCTCGCCGTCGTCGCGCGCCCTGATCGAGGAAACGGCGGCGGGCTGTGACGCGGCGTTCGTACTGGAGGCTTCGGCCGACGGCGGTGCGCTGAAATGCCGTCGCAAAGGCGTTTCGCACTACCAGGTCGAGGTGACCGGTCGCGCGGCGCACGCCGGGCTCGAACCGGAGAAGGGGGTCAACGCGGGGATCGAGATAGCGCACCAGATCCTCGCGGTGGCCGCGCTCGCCGACCCGGAAAGCGGGACCAGCGTGACCCCCACCGTCGTCTCGGCGGGAACGACGGTCAACACCGTCCCCGCCGCCGCGAAGGTCGAGGTCGACGTCCGCGTCTGGAACGAGGCCGAGCAACTCCGGGTCGACCGGGCGATGCGAGACCTCCGCCCGGTTCTGGAGGACGCCGTCGTCCGGGTCACCGGCGGGATCAACCGGCCGCCGCTGGAAGAAGGCTCCTCGTCGGAGTTGTTCGCGCTGGCCCGGCAACTGTCGGACGAACTCGGTCTCGGTGAACTGACCGCCGCGTCCGTCGGCGGCGCCTCGGACGGCAATTACACCGCGGGGATGGGGGTGCCCACCCTCGACGGTCTCGGCGCCGTCGGCGGCGGAGCTCACGCGGATCACGAACACGTCGTCGTCGCGGAGCTGCCGCGGCGCACCGCCTTGCTGGCCGCACTCGTGGAAAACGTCCTCGCGAAGCGGGGTCCGTCCGGCGCGACGAATCCCGCGGGCGAATCTGGTACGGCACGACGGTGACTCGGCCACCGGGCCGGGAAAGGATTGTCCCGTGACGAATCTTGCGACGAATACGGAAAGCCTGGCCTCGGCCGAGGTGCGCGACGAAGCCGTCGCCGCCGCTCGGGCCGCGGCCGTGGCTTCGGGCGTCGAAATCCGCGAACTCACCGAAATCGCCGATCTGGCCGCCGTCGTGGACCTGTTCGAATCGATCTGGAAGTCCGCGCCCGGTGCCCGCCCGGTGAGCACGGAGCTGCTCCGGGCGATGTCCACGGCCGGGAACTACGTCGCGGGCGCGTTCGAACACGGCGAACTCCTGGGCGCCTGCTTCGGTTTCTTCGGAAACCCAGGGAAAGCGAGCCTGCACAGTCACATCGCCGGGGTCGCCAAAGCGGGCGTGGGCCGGGGGATCGGCCACGCCCTCAAGCTGCACCAGCGCGGTTGGGCACTGCTTCAGGACGTCTCGGTGATCACCTGGACCTTCGATCCGCTGGTGCGGCGCAACGCCTATTTCAACCTGGGGAAGCTCGGCGCGCGCCCCATCGGCTACCTGCCCGACTTCTACGGTCCGATGGAGGACAGCATCAACGGTTCGGGCGACACCGACCGGCTGATGGTCGGCTGGGACCTGGCGAGTCCGGAGGTCCGCGCCGCCGCCCTCGGTGAACCCGTCCTGATCGACGCGGGCGCACTGGGCGCGGCCAAGGCGCTCTCGATCGACGCCGACGGCGGTCCGCTCGTCGGTCCCACCGACACACCGACCGTGCTCGTCGCCGTCCCGTCCGACGTCGAACGGTTACGCCGCACCGATCCCGGTCGCGGCAACGCGTGGCGTGTCGCCCTGCGCGAAGTCCTCGGCGGACTGATGGCGGACAACGCCAAGGTCGCCGGTTTCGATCGTGCCGGCTGGTACGTGATCTCGAAGGAGCAGTCGTGAAACTCAGCGGTGTGGAACTGCGCCGGGTCCGGATGCCGCTCGTGGCCCCGTTCCGGACGTCGTTCGGGACGCAGGCCGAGCGGGAGCTGCTGCTCGTCCGCGCGGTGACCCCGGCAGGCGAGGGCTGGGGCGAATGCGTGGCGATGGAGGCGCCGCTCTACTCGTCGGAGTACAACGACGCCGCCGAACACGTGCTGCGGAACCATCTGATCCCGGCATTGCTGGCCGCCGATGACCTCACCGCGCACAAGGTGACGCCGCTGCTGGCGAAGTTCAAGGGGCACCGGATGGCGAAGGCCGCGCTGGAGATGGCGGTGCTCGACGCCGAACTCCGGGCGCACGACCGGTCCTTCGCCGCCGAGCTGGGCTCCACTCGCGACTTCGTCGCCTGCGGGGTGTCGGTCGGCATCATGGACTCCCTTCCGCAGCTGCTCGACGTCGTCGGCGGATACCTCGACGAGGGCTACGTGCGCATCAAGCTGAAGATCGAACCCGGCTGGGACGTCGAGCCCGTCCGCCAGGTGCGGGAGCGCTTCGGTGACGACGTGTTGCTGCAGGTGGACGCGAACACCGCGTACACCCTCGGTGACGCGCCACTGCTGGCCAGGCTGGACCCGTTCGACCTCCTCTTGATCGAGCAGCCGCTCGAGGAGGAGGACGTCCTCGGGCACGCCGAACTGGCCAAGCGCATCCGGACGCCGATCTGCCTCGACGAGTCGATCGTTTCGGCGAGGGCCGCCGCCGACGCGATCACGCTGGGCGCTTGCCAGATCGTCAACATCAAACCGGGCCGGGTCGGCGGCTACCTGGAAGCCCGCCGGGTGCACGACGTCTGCGCGGCGCACGGGGTCGCGGTCTGGTGCGGCGGGATGATCGAGACCGGCCTCGGGCGGGCGGCCAACGTCGCACTCGCCTCACTGCCGGGCTTCACGCTCCCCGGCGACACCTCGGCGTCCGGCCGGTTCTACCGCACGGACATCACCGAGCCGTTCGTGCTCGAATCCGGTCACCTGCCGGTGCCGACCGGCCCGGGCCTCGGGGTGACTCCGATTCCAGACCTGCTGGATGAGGTCACGAGAACGAAAACGTGGATAGATTCGTAGCGTGCTACGAATTCCGGGGCTAGATTTGGTCGGATCGAACCAGTCGGTTCGGGGAGGCCGGGTTTAACTTCGGGGGGTGCTGACACCGGTGCCCAGTAAGCCGCATACGAGTTTGGGACGCGTCCTCGAAGACCTCGGGGACGTGCTCCTGGAGCCGGTCGCGGTCGGCAGGACCACCCGCAAGCAGCTCGGCGGGGTGGTCATCCACGATCCGCACGACGAGTCGGAATTTCCCGCCTCCGCCGTCGTGCTCGGCGTCGGGGTGCGGGAGCACGACGAGGTCGTCCGCCTTCTGCACGACGTGGGTGCGAGGGGTGCGGCGGCGCTCGTCGTCCGGTCTCCCGTCACCCCGACGCCGGAACTCCGGCGCGTCGCTGACTCGACCGGGGTCGCCCTGCTCGGCCTCGCCAGCGGCGCTTCGTGGGCCCAGCTCGCCGCGATGCTGAGGACCTTGCTCGCGGAGGGCGACGTCGGCGAGGTCTCACCACAGACGCTCGGCGGAATGCCCTCGGGTGATCTTTTCGCCCTCGCCAACGCCATCGCCGCGCTGCTCGACGCGCCGGTGACCATCGAGGACCGCAACTCACGGGTCCTCGCCTTCTCCGGGCGCCAGGACGAAGCGGACCCATCGCGGGTCGAGACCATCCTCGGCAGGCAGGTACCGGAGCGGTTCACCCGCAACCTCGAACGGGACGGCATCTTCGAGAAGCTGTACCGCGAGCACACGCCCGTGTACGTCGACCCGCAACGCTACGACGCGCACGAGATCGTGATCCCGCGCGTGGCGCTCGCCGTCCGCGCCGGCGACGAGGTCCTGGGGTCGATCTGGGCGGCGATCCGGGAACCGCTCAGCGAGGAACGGACCCAGGCACTGATCGACGCCGCCAAACTCGTCGCGTTGCACATGCTCCGGCTGCGTGCGGGCGCCGACGTCGAACGACGGCTGCGCGCGGACCTGGTGAGCACCGCGCTCGAAGGCGGTGCCGCCGCACCGGAGGCCATCGCCCGGCTCGGTCTGCTCGGCCAGCCGTCGATCGTGCTCGCGATGGGCCTGCTCGGGGCGCCGAGCCCGGACGACGATCTCCGGCTGGTCGCGGACCGCCAGCGGGTCGCCGACGCGCTCGCCATGCACCTCAGCGCCGTCCAGCCACGCTCCGCCGTCGCCCTCGTCGGCGACGTCGCCTACGGCATCGTCCCGATGCCGGGCAGCCAAGCCGACTGTCAGGAGCGCTCGATCCGGGTCGCGTCGACCTTCCTGGAGCGCACCGGACGCCGGGCGGCGGCCGCGATCGGCATCGGACCGCTCGCGCTCGACGGCTCCGGCCTGCGTGCCTCGCGGGACGGCGCCGACCGCGCGTTGCGGGTGCTGCTCACCAACGGCGGCGCCAAACGCGTCGCGACCGTGGAGGACGTCCACGTCGACGCGCTCATGCTGGAGCTGGCCGACCTGGCCGCGGCGAGGGGAGACGTCGCGACCGGGCCCGTCGCGCGGCTGCTCGCCTACGACGCCCAGCATCAGTCGCAGCTGGTGCACACCCTCAGGTGCTGGCTGGACGCGTTCGGGGACATCGGTGCCGCGTCGGCCGCGGCCTACGTCCACCCCAACACTTTCCGCTACCGGTTGCGACGGCTGGCCGAGGTCGGCGAGATCGACCTCGACGACGCGGGGGAGCGGTTCGCCGCCATGCTGCAACTGCGGCTGCTGCCTCGCGACGCGCGGACGGGGCCGCCCGCCATCGAAGGGTCTTGACCTCCGGCCGAGGTTGGTCATCCCGGCCGGAAAGCCCGCCGGATGTTCGTGGGATCGAACCAACTCTCCCGCTCACCCGCTGTTCAAAATAAGTGATCGGCGCGACACCGGAGACGGCATCCGGTCCCGACAGCGTGCGTCGTTCTCCTTCTCTCCCAACGGTTTCGGCGGAGGCGTGATGGCGACAGTGGTCAACGAGGACACCTGGACGGCGCGGCGGATCAACCGGACGGCGGTCATCACCATGGTGGTGATGGTGTTCGCCTGGTCGGTCGACTACATCGATCGGTTCTCCATCGGGATGGCGCTGCCGATGATCGGCGCCGAGTTCGACCTCAGCAAGACCCAGCAGGGCTGGCTCGTGACCGTGTTCGCCCTGGTCTACATGATCTGCCAGATCCCGGCCGGCTTCCTCGCCGACCGCTACGGCTCCCGTGGTCCGATGCTGGTCACGTTGCTGCTCTGGTCGGTGTTCACCGCGATGACCGGGATGGCGGGCACCTTCGGGATGCTGCTCGTGGTCCGCGGGCTTTTCGGGGTGTGCCAAGGACTTTTCCCGGCAGCGTCGTTCAAGGCGATCGCGGAGCGGACGACTCCCGCCAACCGGGCGACCGTCACCGGCGTGATGCTTTCAGCGGGCGGCATCGGCGCGGGGCTGGCGCCGTTGATCGTCGGGCCGTTGCTGATGGCCATCGGCTGGCGGCACACCTTCTTCTGGATGGCGGGGATCGGCGCGCTGATCGGCGTCGTGGTCTGGGCGATCCTGCCCAAGGCTCTGCCGAAGTCGCTCAGCAGTCTCCCCCTCGACGAGGCGAAGACGCCTGAGGTGTCCCGCAAGCAGGTGCTGAAATCCCCGGTGATCTGGAAGTTCACCCTGCTGTTCTGCGTCACCAACATGCTCAACTACGGGATGATCACCTGGGTGCCCAGCTACCTGCTGGAGTCGCGGGGGCTGTCGTTGAGCCAGACCGGGGTACTCGCCGCGATCCCGATGCTGGTGAGCATCGGCACGACCATCCTCGGCGGCTGGCTGTTCGACCGATACTTCCACGACCACGGCCGCTGGTACCTCGGGTCCATCGCGATGGTGACCGTGGTGCTGCTGACGCTCATGGTGAACGCGGACAGCACAGCCGAATTCACCCTCTACGAGACGCTCGCCCTCGCGGTCTTCGGCATGGCGACGATGGCCGTCTTCGGCCTTCCGCTGCGGGTGCTTCCCACGGCGGTCACCGGGATCGGCATGGGGGTGATGAACTTCGGCGGCCAGGTGGCCGGCGCGGTCGCCCCGGTCGCGATGGGCTGGCTCGCGGACACCTTCTCCTACACCGCCGCGTTCGGTTTCCTCATCGGCACCACCCTGATCACCGCCGTGATGGCGTTCTGGGTACCGCAGACGCCCGAGCAGTTCACCTTCTCCACGGAAAGTCCTAAGTAGACGGACCTTCGGTACAGGTGGCCGTGAGTGGCGATTCGGGTGAGACCGCCGCCCGTTTCACACCTTGATCAAGCTCGTGCCGACCGGCAACCCGCACCCGCCCCCACACCAGTGGGTAACCAACCCTTGGTTAGCACCCGAATCGCCACTCACGACCAACCCAGCCCGTCCGTCACCTGCGCCCTCCCCCCACCCTCAGACAGGAGCGCCATGCCCACCGCGTCCGAAGTCGTCGAAACGATCAACGACCGTGCCGAGGAGGTGGGGGTTCGCGTCCGGTTGCACGCGGCCGAGATCGACGGCACGCGGCGGATCGGCATCGACGCGGACACCCCGGTCGTCACGGCGTCGGTGTTCAAGGTGCCGGTCGCGCTGGAGCTGGCCAGGCAGGCCGCCGAAGGCGAACTCGACCTCGGCGAGCGGATCACTGTCGTCCCGGGGCATCCCACGCCGAGCCCGTACGGACTGGCGACGTTCCGGCACGAGGTGACGATGTCCTGGCACGATCTCGCGATCCTGATGATCGGGATCAGTGACAACGTCGCCACGGATCTGATTCTCGACCGCGTCGGGCCGGAAGCGACCGGGGAAACCTTGCGGCGACTCGGTTTCGAGCACACCATCGTGTCGCAGGACTGCGGTGAGATCCTCGGCGGCATCGGCGAGGACCTCGGGATTTCCTACGAAGACGACGAAAGGTTGCTGGCGGAGCTTCCGATGGAGAAGCTCACCGCGTTGCGCGCGCTGCAACCGGCGCACACCTGCGCCACGACCGCCGAGGAGATCACCCGGCTGCTCACGCTGATCTGGCGTGACGAGGCGGCGTCGCCCGCCGCGTGCGCGGACGTCCGGCGCTGGCTGGAACTCCAGGTGTGGCCGCACCGGCTGCGATCCGGGTTCCCGGACGACGGGATCCGCGTGAGCGGCAAGACCGGGACGCTGCCGTCGGTGCGTAACGAAGTCGGTGTTGTCGAGTACCCGGATGGGGGCCGTTACGCGGTAGGGATTTTCACCGACGCCGTCGACGGGCGGTCGCGAGTGCCGGAGCGGGACGCGTTCATCGGTTTCGCCGCGGCGCGGGCGGTCGAATGGCTCAGGCTTCCGGGGACCGGAAGCGAATGATTCGTCGGCGCGGATGAATTTTCCCGCCGCTCTCGTCGTCCCGCACGAACCGGTGACGCCCGTCACCGTCCTAGCATTCCGGGAACCGCCGGACCACACCTTTCCACGGACGAGGACGCCCATGTCGAAACTTTCCGAAATCGATGTCTGGCTCGAACAGAACCTTCCGGCCCTGCTGGCCGAACACCAGGTACCCGGTGCGGCGATCGCGGTCTTCGCCAACGGTGAGGTCGTCGACCACGCGGCCGGCGTGCTGAACAAGAGCACCGGCGTCGAGTCCACTGTGGACTCCGTCTTCCAGATCGGCTCGATCACCAAGGTGTGGACGACCACCCTCGCGATGCAGCTCGTCGACGAGGGGCGACTGGACCTCGACGAGCCGGTGCGCTCCTACCTTCCCGAGTTCGTCCTCTCCGACGAAGACGCCGCGTCGCGGATCACTGTGCGGCAGCTGACCTGTCACACCTCCGGCTTCGAAGGGGACATCTTCACCGACACCGGTCAGGGAGACGACTGCGTCGCGAAGCTCGTGGCTACGTTGTCCGACGTTCCCCAGCTGTTCGGCCCCGGAGAGATGTTCTCCTACAACAACGCCGGATACTGCGTGCTCGGCAGGATCATCGAGGTCCTGCGCGGCAAGTCCTACGACGAGTGCCTGCGTGACCACCTGTTCACCCCGCTGGGCCTGACTCACGCGGCGGCCGGGCCCTATGACGCGATCCGCTACCGCGCCGCGATCGGCCACCTCCAGGCGACGCCGGACGACGAGCCGGTCGCGGCGCCCGTCTGGGCGCTCACCCGGTCGAACAGCCCCGCCGGCTCGCACCTCGCGATGCGCCCGCGCGACCTGCTGACCTTCGCGCGGATGCACCTGAACGAGGGCCGGGCCGACGACGGCACCCAGGTGCTGGAGCCCGAGACCGTCCGCGCCATGTGGGCACGCCAGGTCGAACTGCCCTATCTCGGCCTGATGGGCGGGGCGTGGGGACTCGGCTGGATGATCTTCGACTGGGCGGGCGGCCCGGTGATCGGCCACGACGGTGGCACCATCGGCCAGTCGGCGTTCCTGCGGGTGGTGCCGGGCAGCAACGTCGCGGTGGCCCTGCTGACCAACGGCGGTAAACCACTGCACCTCTATCTGGACATCTTCCGGAAGGTGCTGGGCGAGCTGGCCGGCGTCGAGGTCCCGTCGCTGCCCGAACCGAACGCCGCCGAGACCCCGGCCGACCCGTCGCGGTTCGTCGGCGAGTACTCCTCGCAGGTCTCGGACATCGTCGTGAGCCAGGACGAAGACGGCGACCTGTGGCTGGAACGCACGCCGAAGGGGGCGTTCGCCGACCTCGGCGGCGCGCCGGAGAAGAGCAGGCTCCACGGCTACAAGGGCGACACCCTGGTGGCCGAACACGACGGGCTGGGCCTGCACCTGCCACACGCGTTCGTCGGCGACGACGGCAGCGGGCGGGCGCTGTTCGTCCACACGGGACGCGCCGACCGGCGGGTGAGCCGATGACCGGAATCGGCGGCGAGATCGAGGCTGTCTTCGCGAACGCGGGTGCCCGCGGTTTCGTGCACGCGCGGGAGGTCGGCGTCGCGGGCGGGCCCGAAGTCGCCGTCGGCGCGGACGATCCGGTCGTGCTGGCCTCGGTGTTCAAGATCCCGGTGGCGGTCGCCTTCGCGCGCGAGGTGGCCGCGGGCAGGCTCGACGAGACCGAGCGGACCCGCGTCACCGCGCGGTACCGGATCGGCGGGGTCGGCACCGCCGGTTGCGCCGACGACGTCGAGATGAGCTGGCGCGACCTGGCGCATTTCATGCTGACGATGAGCGACAACGCCGCGACCGACCTGATCTATCACCGGATCGGGCAGGCCGCGATCGATCAGGTGCTCACCGACCTGGACCTCACCAGGACGCGGTTGATCGGCTGCTGCGAGGACCTGTTCGCCTCGGTGATCGCCGACCTCGGCGCGAAGCCGGACGACGATCTGGAAGCCCTCTTCGCCGCGGCCACCGAGGAACAGCAGTGGAAGCTCGCGGTGGTCGACCCGGAACGCACGACGTCGTCGACCCCGCGCGAAATCACCACGTTGCTCGACGCCATCTGGACCGACCGAGCGGGTGACCCGGCCGCCTGCGAACGGGTGCGGACGATCATGGCCCAGCAGATCTGGCCGCACCGGATCTCGTCCGGCTTCCCCGCGGAAGTCGCGATCGCGGCGAAGACCGGCACGCTGCCCTCGGTCCGTAACGAAGCGGGGGTGGTGACCCATGTGGACGGTCGCCGCTTCGCCGTCGCGGTGTTCACCCGTGCCGATTCCCTCGACGACCGCTTGCCCGCGGTCGATTCCGCCATCGGAGAGGCCGCCCGCCTCGCCGTCGAACACCTTCGCGCGCAGTCCGTGACCCAGTAGGAGAACCCCATGAAGAATGCCCGGCTCACCGCCGCGATCGCGACCGTGGTGGCCATGACCGTGAGCGCGTGCGGGGGGACGTCGCAATCCGGACAGGACCGGACCGCGAACCAGAAACCGGTGGAAGGCAAGACCTTCATCATGGGGATACCCACCGATCCCGGAGCGCTGGACCCGGCGATGACCGTGCTGGCGACCGCGCTGGAAATCGGCCGCTACCTCTACGACAGCCTGATCAACCTCGACGAGACCGGCAAACCGATCGCGGGGCTCGCCGAAAAGTGGGAGGCCACCACGACCACGGCGTCCTTCACCTTGCGGAACGGGATCACCTGCGACGACGGTACGCCGCTGACCGCGAGCGACGTGGCGGCGAACATCGGGTTCATCGGCGATCCCGCGAACAAGTCGCCGATGGCCGGGCTCGCGATCGCGCCGGGTACCAAGGCGACCGCGGACGACGCGGCCAGGAAGGTCACCATCGCCAGCGGGGCGCCGGACGCGTTCCTGTTGCGCAACGCGGGCGGCCTGCCGATCGTCTGCGGCAAGGGTGTCACCGACCGGCAGGCGCTGGCCAAGGGGAAGTACGGCACCGGCATGTACACCATGACCGAGATCGTGCCGAACGACCACTACACGCTCACCCGCCGGAAGGACTACGCGTGGGGACCGGGGGAGTGGCAGCGTGAGCAGCCCGGACTGCCGGAGAAGGTGGTCTTCCGGGTCATCCAGAACACCACGACCGCCGCGAACCTGCTGCTGTCCGGTGAACTGAACGGCGCCAGGATCACGGGTCAGGACCAGCAGCGCCTGCGCGCCCAGAAGCTGTACCACGGCGAACAGGTCGTGCCGATGGGCGAAATGTTCTTCAACCAGGCGCCCGGTCGCGCCGGCGCCGATCAGGCCGTCCGCCGCGCGCTGGTGCAGGCACTCGACCTGGCCCAGATCGGCAAGGTGCTCACCGGTGGCGCCGGGGCGCCCAGCCAGGGAATGATCACCACCGAACCCAGGGCGTGCACCGGTGACGCGGTGGGCGGAAAACTTCCCGCGTTCGACGTCGCCGCCGCCAAGGCGGGTTTCGACGCGGCGGGCTGGAAACCGGGAGCGGACGGTGTCCGGGTCAAGGACGGAAAGCGGCTCGCGCTGACTGCCGTCTACGGCACCCAGGTGGGGCCGACGATGGCGCCCGCCGCCGAGCTGATGCAGCAGTCCTGGAAGGCCGCCGGCGCGGAGGTCACGCTCAAGGGCCTCGACAGTCCGGGCATCAGCCAGGTGCTCTTCAACACCGGGGAGTGGGACATCTCGCTCGCGCCGGTGACGCTGTTGCTGCCGAGCCAGGCCGTTCCGTTCGTCTCGGGGCCGAAACCGCCCGCCGGCACGAACTTCGCGCATATCGAGAACGAGCGGTACACGGCGCAGGCCGCGCAGGCGGCGCAGATGCCGGGTGACACCGGCTGCGCGACGTGGCTCGCGGCGGAAACGGCGCTCATCGAGCGGCTGGACGTCGTGCCCTACGTCAACTCGGTCATCCCGACCTTCGGCAGCAACGCGCGGTTCAAGGTCAGTTTCGGTTCGGTCGAGCCGTCGTCGATCCGGATGTACGGCTGATGGCGGTCGCGGTCGCCCCGGCGGGATTGCGCGGCAATCCCTGGCTCTCGTTCGCGGTCCGCCGCCTCGGCAGGTTCGCTGTCTCGCTGTGGGTCCTGGTCACCACGGCGTTCCTGATGCTCCAGCTGGTCCCCGGCGACCCGGTGCGGGCGGCGCTCGGCCTGACCGCTCCGGTGGAGCTGGTGAACGCGCGGCGGGAGGCCCTGGGCCTGAACGATCCGCTGTGGCTGCAATACGTCCACTACGTCGGCGGGTTGTTCTCCGGTGATTTCGGGACGTCGATGACGAGTGGGCAGCCGGTCTCCGAGGTGATCGGGGACCGGCTGCCCGCCACCCTTCAGCTGGCACTGCCCGCGTTCGCGGTGGTCATCGGCGTGGCGATCCCGCTCGGTGTGCTGTTCGCCGTGCTGACCCGCGGCGGCAGGCGGCGTGGTGGTGAACTGGCCTTCACCACCACGACCGTCCTGCTCGCGGCCGTTCCGGAGTTCCTGCTCGCGGTCGCGCTGGTCGCGTTCTTCGCGGTTCAGCTCGGCTGGTTCCCGGTGGCGGGGAGCGAGGGCGCGGGTTCGCTCGTGCTCCCGGTGATCGCGCTGGCGCTCGGCCCGGCGTCGGTGCTCTCCCGCATCGTACGAGTGGAGACCCTTTCGGTGCTGGGCAACGACTTCATCCGCACCGCGCGGGCGAAACGATTGCCTGCCCGGCTGGTCTACCTCCGGCACGCGCTGCCGAACGCGCTGACCGCGACGCTGACCATGGGCGGGCTGATGCTGACCGGGATGGTCGCCGGGACGGTGCTGGTGGAGAACGTGTTCGCCTGGCCCGGCCTCGGTTCGACCATCGCGCAGTCGATCCTGCAGAAGGACTACCCATTGGTGCAGGGAATCGTGCTGGTCTACGGCATCGGTGTCCTGCTGGTGAATCTGACGGTGGACGTGCTGCTGGCCGTCCTCGACCCGCGTTCGACGATCCGGGAGAGCTGAAATGGTGAATCGGCGCGCGAAATGGGTCGCGGCCCTGCGTACCCCGGTCGGCGCGTTCGCGGCGGCCCTGCTGGTCCTGGTGGTCGCGCTCGCGGTGCTGGCCCCGATCCTGTGGCACGACAACGCCTTCGAGATCGACACCGAAGCGATCGGCCAAGGACCGTCGGCGGCGCACTGGCTGGGGACCGACGACCTCGGTCGCGACATCCTGTTCCGGGCGCTGGTGGCCACCCGGCTGTCGGTGCTGCTGGCGGTACTCGCGACCGTGATCGGGGTGGTGTCGGGGATCGTCCTCGGCACGCTGCCGTCACTGCTGCCGCGTCCGGCCGCGCGGCTGGTCACCTCCGCGGTGAACATCGCGGTCGCGTTCCCCGGACTGCTGCTGGTGTTGTTCTTCTCCGTCATCTTCGGGGTCGGGACCCATGGTGCGGTGCTGGCCGTCGGCTTCGCGCTGGCGCCGTCGTTCGCCCGGCTGGCCCAGACACTGTCGGCTTCCGTGGCGGGCCAGGACTTCGTGTCCGCCGCGCGGATCTCCGGCGTCGGCCGGATCCGCCTGCTGGTGCGGCACATCCTGCCCAACATCGGCGAACCGCTGGTGGTGAACGCGACCATCGGCGCCGGTTCCGCACTGCTGGCGTTCTCGGGGCTGTCGTTCCTCGGCATCGGTGTACAGGCGCCGGATTACGACTGGGGACGGCTGCTCGGCGAAGGGCTCAACGGGATCTACATCAATCCGGCGGCCGCGCTCGCGCCGGGGGTCGCGGTGGTCCTGGCCGGCCTCGCCTTCAACCTGGTGGGGGAGACGGTCGCCGGGGTGATCGGCGTCCGCACCGGACTGCGGAAGCTCGCGCCGCGGCCGGTTCCCCCGGCGCGGGAGGACCTCGTGCGGGAAGGCGACGACGACGCCGTGCTGGTGGTGGAGAACCTCCAGGTCGCCTTCCCCCGCCCCGCGGGCTGGACCGTCCCGGTGCGCGGGGTGAGTTTCACCGTCCGCGCCGGCGAGGCGATCGGTGTCGTCGGCGAGTCGGGCTCGGGGAAGAGCCTGACCGGGCTCGCGGTGTCACGGCTGGTCGAAGCGCCGGCCGTGGTCACCGCGGACCGGCTCGAATTCGCCGGGAAGCCGGTGCTGACGACGCCGGAGCGGGAACTGCGCGGTCTGCTCGGCACCTCGCTGGCGATGGTGTTCCAGGACCCGATGACGTCGTTCAACCCGACCAAGCGGATCGGGCGGCAGCTGGCGGAGGTGTCCGAACAACACCAGGGCCTGCCGCGCGCCAAGGCGTTCGCCCGGGCCGTGGACCGGCTGCGCGCGGTGCGGATCCCGGCCGCCGAACGGCGTGCCCGGCAGTATCCGCACGAGTTCTCCGGCGGGATGCGGCAGCGCGCGATGATCGGTATGGGTCTGATGGGCGATCCCCGGCTGATCATCGCCGACGAACCGACCACGGCGCTCGACGTCACCGTGCAGCGGCAGCTGCTGCGGCTGCTGGCGCGGACCAGGGCCGAGCGGAACACGGCGATCATCCTGATCAGCCACGACATCGCGGTCGTTTCGCAGACGTGTGAGCGGATGCTGGTCATGTACGCGGGCCGGGTGGTGGAGGACCTGCCGTCGGCAGGCACGCCAAGGCATCCGTACACGCGGGCCCTGCTGGCGGCGACACTCGACCTCGAGACCGATCGAGACGCGCCGCTGGCGGTGATCCCCGGCCGTCCGCCGGAACCGGATCGCGTCCCCACCGGATGCGCCTTCGCCGACCGATGTCCCGCGGTGACCGATCGGTGCCGCCTCGAAGACCCGGTACTGGAGCCGATGACACCCGAGCACCGCGTCGCCTGCTGGAATCCGCACGAGACGTCGCTTTCCCAGCCCGCCAAGGAAACCGTGACCGCCGGAGGTGCGGAATGAGCGACCTCGTCTTCGACGCGGTGAGCGTCCGGTACGGCGGGAGACGCGGTCTCACCGCGGTCGACCACGTCGGACTGACCGTCCCTTCCGGACAGGTCGTCGGGCTCGTTGGCGAATCGGGTTCGGGGAAGTCGACACTGGCCCGTGCCGCCGTCGGACTCTCACCGATCAGCTCCGGACGGGTCCTGCTCGGCGGAATCGACGTCCGGAAACTGCCCCGGCGCCGCCCGCTGCAGATGGTGTTCCAGGACCCGTATTCCTCTTTGGACCCTCGGATGAGCATCGGGGAGTCCATTACCGAAGCGATTCCGCCCGGCGTTCTTTCCGGCCGCGCCGCCCGCCGGGACGAGGTCGCGCGGCTGCTGGAACTGGTCAACCTCGACCCGGATCGCGCCGCCCACCTGCCGGGGCAGCTCTCCGGCGGCCAACGGCAACGAGTGGCGCTCGCCCGCGCGCTGGCCGGGCGGCCGGAGGTGCTGATCGCGGACGAGATCACCTCCGCGCTCGACGTCTCGGTGCAGGGCGCGGTGCTCAACCTCGTCCGGGACGTGCAACGACGGCTCGGCCTGTCGATGCTGTTCATCTCCCACAACCTCGCCGTCGTGCGCTATCTCAGCGACATCGTCGCCGTGATGTACCTCGGCCGGATCGTCGAAGCAGGCCCGGCGGAACAGGTGCTCGGCGATCCGCGGCATCCCTACACCCGCGACCTGCTCGCGGCGGCGCCTTCCGCCCACACCTCGCTGTTCGACACCGGCACGGACGAGGCGACCGCCGACGTCGAACCGGCCGACCCGCACCACCCGCCGAGCGGCTGCCGCTACCACACGCGCTGTCCGGTCGGGCCGCTCGTGCGCGCCGACCGCGACCTCTGCCTGCAGCGGGATCCCACCGACGACGCGGCACACCGACGTCACTCGGCGGCCTGCCACTTCAGTGAAACCGAGAGCCACCAGCCCGCGATCTCCCGAGGAGCCAGCGCATCATGACCCGACGTCTCGAACTCGACGACCTGTACGAAATCGCCGTCCCGAGCCAACCTTCGCTGTCCCCGGACGGCGATCGGATCGTGTACGTCGTACGCACCGCGGACCGCGACGAGGACCGGAACGTGGACACGCTCTGGGAGGTCGGCGCCACCACCGGGGAAGCCCGGCAGCTCACGCGCGGAACCACCGACGTCGCGCCGGCCTGGGCGCCGGACGGCTCGCGGATCGCGTTCCTGCGGGCACAGGACGGTCCGCCGCAGGTGTGGTTCCTGCCGTCGTCGGGCGGGGAGGCCGAGCGGATCACCGAACTCCCGCTCGGCGCAGGCGCTCCGGTGTGGAGCCCGGACGGCGGCAAGATCGCGTTCTCGGCCGCGGTCGACCTCGCGGGCGAGGAAGCCGCGTCGAACGCCCCGGTGGTGGCGGAGCGGCTGGACTTCAAGGCCGACGGCGCCGGGCTGATCAAGACCGTCCGCAAACATCTGCACCTCCTCGACGTCGCCACGAAGGAAGTCCGGCAGGTCACCTTCGGCGATTGGCACGCCGGTGATCCGACCTGGTCGCCCGATGGCACCCACCTGGCGTTCTCCGCCGGACGCGACTCCGACGCCGACTTGACCTTCCGATCCGGCGCCTACGTCCTCGACGTCACCCTGAAGTCTTCCGAACCGCGGTTGATCGGCTCCGGTGACGGCATGGCCGGTCCGGTCAGCTGGGTCGCCGACGGCAGCGCGCTCCTGGTGGTCGGCAGGCGGGACACCGAGGTCGGCCACCTCGGCCTGCTGCGGATCCCGCTCGACGGCGGGGACACGGTCGAGTTGACGGCGTCCCTCGACCGCAACGTGATGGCCGGCGGCGCCGGCTATCCGGGCGCGCTCCCGAAGCTGGCCGCGGACGGCGGTTCGGTGCTGTTCGGGCTCCGCGATCGCGGTTGCACCCACCTGTACAAAGTGGACACCGGCGGTGGAGATCCGCAAGCCGTCCTCGCGGGCGCCGATCGTGTCGTGTCCGGAATGGACAGTGCGGGTGGCCGGGTGGTGGTCGTCCTCGCCACGAACACCTCGTTCGGCGAGATCGCGGTCGTCGACCCGGCCACCGGTGCCGTCGACGTGCGCACCCGGCACGGCGCCTCGGTCGACGACGTCGAGTTCTTCCGCCACGAGGAACGGGAATTCACCATCGGCGACGGCACCGTCGTCCACGGCTGGCTGCTGCGCGATCCGGCGAGGACCGGCGCCGCACCGTTGCTGCTCGACATCCACGGCGGACCGCACAACGCCTGGAACGGCGCGGCCGACGCGATCCACCTCTACCATCAGGCACTCGCCGCCCGAGGCTGGGCGGTGCTGCTGCTCAACCCGCGAGGCAGCGACGGCTACGGCGAGGACTTCTACACGGGCGCCGTCGGGGAGTGGGGTCTCGCCGACGCACGTGATTTCCTCGAACCGCTGGATCAGCTGGTCGCCGAGGGGATCGCCGACGCGGACCGGCTGGCCGTGGCGGGTTACAGCTACGGCGGGTTCATGACCTGCTACCTGACCAGCCGCGACCATCGCTTCGTCGCCGCCGTCGCCGGTGGCGTGGTCAGCGACCTGACCAGCATGGAGGGAACGTCCGACGCCGGGCACTATCTGGCCGTCCGTGAGCTCGGTGGCCGCTCCCCGGAAAAGAACTACGCACAGCTCTCGCCTTTCGCGCAGGTCACGGCGGTCCGGACGCCGACGCTGCTCATCCAGGGCGCGGAGGACGAGCGGTGCCCGGTCGGTCAGGCCGAGCAGTGGTTCAGCGCCCTGCGTGCGCGCGGTGTCCCGTCCCGGCTGGTGCTGTACCCGGGTGGCTCGCACCTGTTCATCCTCGACGGTCCGCCCTCGCACCGCCTCGACTTCAACCGCCGTGTCTTCGAGTGGGTCGAGCAGTACGCGGCGCCGGCGGACGGGGTGTCGCGGGTACCGATCGACGCGGCGCACTGGCGTCGGCGTCTTGCCGAACTGGCGCGCAAGTACCGCGTCCCAGGTGCGGCGCTGGGCATCACGCGGATCGGCGATGACGCGGAGGCACACGTCACCTACGGTGTGCTGAGCACGGCGACCGGGGTCGAGGTCACCGAGGAGTCGGTGTTCCAGATCGGCTCGGTGTCGAAGGTGTGGACCTCGACCGTGGTGATGCAACTGGTCGACGACGGGCTCCTCGACCTGGACTCGCCGATCTCCGACGTCGTTCCCGAACTGCGGCTGGCCGATCCGGACGTCGCGAAGCAGGTGACCATGCGGCATCTGCTGACGCACACCAGCGGGATCGACGGCGACGTCTTCACCGACACCGGCCGCGGGGACGACTGCCTCGAACGCTACGTCGAAATCCTCGACCAGGCCGGGCAGAACCACCCGCTCGGAGCGACCTTTTCCTATTGCAACTCGGGTTTCGTGCTCATGGGCAGGGTGATCGAGAAACTCACCGGGCTGACCTGGGACGCGGCGATGCGAGAAAAGCTGTTCGCGCCACTCGGCCTCACCCACACCGTGACCCTGCCCGAGGAAGCACTGATGTTCCGCGCGGCCGTCGGTCACGTCACCGAGGGCGACGAAGAGCCCAAGCCCGCACCCATCTGGGGCCTGCCCCGGAACATGGGCCCCGCCGGGCTGATCACCGCAACGACCAAGGACGTGCTCCGGTTCGCCCGGTTGCACCTGACCGGCGGTCTCACCCCGTCGGGGGAGCGCATCCTGACGACGGCGTCCGCCACCGCCATGGCCGAGAAGCAGACCGATATCCCCGACAAGCACTCACTCGGGGACTCCTGGGGCCTCGGCTGGATCCGGGACGAATGGAGCGGACGGCGGGTCATCGGCCACGACGGCAACACGATCGGGCAGTCGGCGTTCCTGCGGCTGCTGCCCGATCAAGGACTCGCCGTCACCCTGCTCACCAATGGCGGCAACACCCGCGACCTGTATGTGGAGCTGTACCGGGAGATCTTCGCCGAGCTGGCGGACGTGGCGATGCCGAAGCCGATCGAGCCGCCCGCGACCCCGGTCACGGTCGACGCTTCGAGGCACGTCGGTGTCTACGAGCGGGCCGGGGTGCTGATGGAGGTTTTGGCCGAGGAAGACGGAATCCGGTTGCGACAGACCGCCACGGGACCGCTGGCCGAACTCCTGCCGGAGAAGACGATGGAGTTCGACCTGGTCCCGGTGACGGACTCGCTCTTCGTCTGCCGCGAGCCGGGGGCACGGACGTGGATGCCGGTCACCTTCTACACGTTGCCGACCGGTGAGCCGTACCTGCACTTCGGGGTACGCGCGACGCCGAAAATTTCTTAGTCACGCCTTGCGGCGCGAGACGGCGCGGCCGATCAAGAGCACGATACAGATGATCGCGACGGCGCCCGCGATCATCCGGAGGGTGTAATCCATCCCCGCGAACTGGCCGATCCCGTTCGCGGCCGCACTGACGAGGAGGACTAGCCAGAGGGAGGTGGTGACCAGTACGCCGCTTGCCTTTTTGGTGTCGTTCATGGGAAAGACGTTAGAGATCGGCGTGGTGGCAGGACAGGGGAGTGACCCCCGTCCGCGGGGTGGTGCTGGCGCTACCTCCGCCAGCAACAAACCGCATTCAGAGGACTGAACGCGATCAGTTCTTCCCGCTCAAGTAGGCCAGTACAGCCAGAACCCGCCGATGCCCGCTGTCCTCCGGCAACCCGAGCTTCGCGAAGATGTTCCGGATGTGCTTGTGCACCGCCCCATCGCTCACCACGAGAAGCTCGGCGATGGTCGTGTTGTTGTACCCCTCGGCCATCAGTCCGAGCACCTCGCGCTCCCGCGCGGTCAGCGCTTCGAGCGGGTCGGTCGCCCGGCGGTGCGCCATCAGCTGGGTGATCACCTCGGGGTCCATGGCCGTGCCGCCCTTGACGACCCGGTCCAGCGCGTCGAGGAACTTCTCGACCTTCCCGACCCGCTCCTTCAGCAGGTACCCGACGGCGCCCTTGCCGTCGGCGAGAAGTTCGGCCGCGTAACCGGTTTCGACGTGGGCGGACAGCACCAGCACGGGCAGCCCCGGGTGCATCTTCCGCGCCTTGACGGCGGCACGGAGGCCTTCGTCGGTATGCGTCGGTGGTAGCCGGACATCGGTGATCACCGCATCGGGCCGGTCCTTGGTGACCAGTTCGAGGAATTCGTCCACATCGTCCACCGCGGCGACGACGTCGATGCCCGAGGTGTTCAGCAGCAGCACCAGGCCTTCGCGCAGCAGCGCGTCGTCCTCGACGATCACGACCCGCATGGCAACTCCACTTTCACTACGGTCGGCCCACCGGCCGGGCTGGACAACTTCACGGTGCCGTCGAAGGCTTCGGCGCGTTTGCGGATCCCGGACAGGCCGCTGCCGCCGTCTTCGTCGGCGCCGCCGTGGCCGTCGTCGCGGATCTCGATGAGCAAGGTGTCGGCCGTACCGGCGAGTGTGATCCAGGCGTGCTCGGCGCCGGAATGCTTGGTGATGTTGGTCAGCATTTCGGCGACGACGAAGTAGGCGGCGGCCTCGACGGCGGCGGGACGACGGCCGGCGCCGCGGACGTCCACAGTGCACGGAACGGGGCAGCGGTCGGCGAGCGCGGTGACGGCGCCGTCGAGCCCTCGGTCGGTCAGCAGGGGCGGATAGATGCTCCGCACGACGGTCCGTAGTTCGGCCAGCGCGCCGGTCGCCGTGTCCTGCGCCTTGCCCAGCAGCTCCCGGGCCTTTTCCGGGTTCTTCTCGAAGATCGACTCGGCGATCCCCAGTTGCAGCACCACCGCGGCGATCCTCGCCTGCGTCCCGTCGTGCAGGTCGCGCTCGAGACGGCGGAGTTCGGCACCGTGCGCCTCCAGCGCGGCGGCACGGGACGCGGCCAGTTCGACGACGCGGTCGGTCAGCACGACCCCGGGCGCGGGCGCGAGCAGCTTCCGAGCGATGACGGCTTGCCACCGCGCCAGCCTGGGGTACAGGAAGATCAGCGCGATCATGCCGACGCCGGTCACCGCGCTGAGCGCGGCCATCGGCCAGGACGTCACCATGAAGCCGAGCGAGCTTTCCACCCCACCGGGCACGGTCGGCCAGATGAACGCCGTGATGACCTGCCGGAGCCCGCCGAGCGGGAAAGCGATGGCGAAGATCCCGATGATGAAACCGGTGGCGGCGTGGAAGACGAGCCACGTCAGGTCCCGCCGCGACGCCGGATCGGTCACCGGGTTCCCGGAGCGGTACGGCTCCGGGATCGGCTCGTCCAGCAGGCGGGCGGCGCGACGGCGTTCGAAGTTGACCGGATACCTGATCAGCTTGAGCGCGTGCGGTACCGCCGGGATCCCGACCCCGAACGGGCACATCAGCAGCACGAACAGCATGCCGACGAGGACGAACCAGGAGACCATCGAGGTGGCCGCGCCGATGGCCAGGAACCGGATCGCGGACCAACAGGACCGCAGCCGGGTGATCACCCCATGAGTGTCCCATCCGGACTCCCGCTGCCCCCATGGTGGTGCCCTGACGACCGGCTCTTCCGCCGTCCGACCCGGTTCGTGCCTGAATCCCTGCTGCGACCGAGTCCTACTTCTGTGAATCGGCGAGCAGTTTCAGCGCGAGCGCCTTGAGTTCCGGACTGGCCGTCGCGGCATCGCCGGAGTCGAAGGGCGGCCGCGGGTCGTATTCGACGGCGAGCTGGATACCGCGGGCGGTCTCCTCGCCCGCGAGCAGGGACGCGAGGTAAAGCGCGAGGTCGATGCCCGCGGAGACGCCTGCGGCGGTGACGACCTTGCCGACCTGAACGTACCGTTCGGGCACGTAGCGCACGCCGAAGGCCTTCTCAAGATAGGCCGCCGAGGCCCAGTACGTGGTGGCCCGATCGCGGAGCAGCCCGGCCGCGCCGAGGATCAGAGACCCGGTGCATACCGACGTGGTCCAGGTCGTGTGCCGGTGAACACGGCGGATCCAGTCGAGCAGCACCTGGTTCTCCATGGCGGCGCCCGTGCCGCGGTTCCCGGCGCCGGGAACCAGCAGCACGTCCAGGCGGTTCACTTCGGCCACCGAACGCTCCGCCAGCACCGCGACGTCCCGGGTGTCCGTGCGCACCGGGCCGCGGTGCTCGGCGATCATCGTCACCGTCGCGCCGGGCAGCCGGGACAGCACCTCGGCCGGACCGGTCGGATCCAGCAGGCTGAAGCCGTCGTAGAGCAGGATGCCGATCTTCGGGCCGTTGGTCTCCGCCTGAGCCGTCCCGGTGGCGAAGCCGAACGCGGCGGCCGCCGCGACGCCGGTCAGTACTGTCCTGCGGGTGGTCTTCGCACTGTTCATGCCACGGATTCTGGGGCGCTCACGCGCCGATCGGGCGTGGCATGTCCGTCATCTTGCGAAGCGTGTCCCCGGTGAGCCCGTAATGCCGGAGGAAAGCCGTTCGCAGGGTTTCCGCCGAGGCGAACCCGCATCGCCGCGCGACCGCCGAGAGCGGTAACGCGGTGGACCGCGCCAGATGGGCGGCGGCTTCGGTCCTCGCCGTCCGCACGGTACGAGCCGGTGTGCTGCCCAGGTGCGCGGTGAACAACCGGTTGAGGTGCCGGGTGGTGACCCCGGCCCGCATCGCCAGTGCCGACGGGCTCAGGTCTTCGGCGAGGTGCGCGGCGATGTACCCCAGCAGATCCCGCACGACGCGGTTGCCGGGCGGCGGGGCGGCCAGGAACGTACTGATCTGGGCCTGGTCACCCGGACGGTGCAGATACGTCACCAGCTCACGGGCGACCTCGCGGGCCAGCGTCGGACCGTGGTCGTCCTCGATCAGCGCGAGCGTGAGATCCAGCGCGCTGATCACCCCGGCCGAGGTGAAGACGTTGCCGTCACGAAGGTAGAGCGGGGCTGGATCCACTGTCACCGCGGGAAAAGACACGGCGAGCAGCTCGCTGTAACCCCAATGTGTGGTGACCCGCCGGTCGTCGAGCAGACCGGCGGCCGCCAGCACGAACGCACCCGTGCACACCGAGGCGACCCGCCTGCTGCGTTCGGCCAGCCGCCGCACCTGTGTCAGCAACCGTTCGTCCGTCGCGGCCGCCTCCGTTCCCGCGCCGCCGACGACGAGCACCGTGTCCATTCGCCCGGACACCTCGGCCAGCCGCCGGGCACCGGCGAGCATGATCCCCGACGAACTCCGCGTCGTCCGCCCGTCGATCGTGGCCAGCTCGACGACATAGGGCGGGGCGGCGCCGTGCGAGTTCGCGATCTCCAACGCCCCGCTGGGACAGGCCACATCGAGGATCTGCGCGTCGTCGAACGCGACGATCACCATCCGGCGGACCGGTTTCACTCCAGCTACCACAAGGAAAACCTACCCACCGGGGCGCACCCGAGCGGTCATGGTGGTGCCAGCGCTACCACGAGTCCTCCCTCACGCGGGATCGATCGGGACCCTCCGCGACCGTAGGTTCTGTGGAGAGAGATCACCACCGCTTAAGGGGAAACGATGAATGCAGGGGGCGCGTGCGCCTTGGAACTGGAATCCGTGAGCAAGGTCTACGGTTCCGGTGACGGCGCGGTCACGGCTTTGCACGGAGTGACCGTCGGGGTGCGCAGAGGTACCTTCACCGCGGTGATGGGCCCGTCGGGATCGGGCAAGAGCACCTTCCTGCACTGCGCGGCCGGACTGGACCGGCCGACTTCGGGACGGGTGCTGCTGGGGGACACGGAACTGAGCAAGCTGCGGGAGAAAGCGCTCACCGAGCTGCGGAGGACCCGGATCGGGTTCATCTTCCAGGCCTACAACCTGTTGCCGTCGTTGAACGTGCTGCAGAACATCACGCTTCCGATGCGGCTGGCCGGGCGGAAGCCCGACCCGCAGTGGCTGCGACAGATCGTGGAGAGTGTCGGAATCGCGAAGCGGCTCGAACACCGCCCGTCGGAACTGTCCGGTGGCCAGCAGCAGCGGGTCGCGATCGCCCGCGCACTGATCACCCGGCCGGAGGTCGTCCTCGCCGACGAACCGACCGGGGCGCTGGACACCCGCACCGCGCGCCAGGTCCTCGACCTGCTTCGCTCCATTGTGGACGGCATGGGACAGACCGTGCTGATGGTCACACACGACCCGGTGGCCGCGTCGGCCGCGCACGGCGTGCTCTTCCTGGCGGACGGGAAGCTCGCGGGTCACCTCCAGCAGCCCACGCCGGAGCGCGTCGCCGAGCGCATGACCCACCTCGGGGAGTGGTGACGTCGTGTGGGATTTGGCATGGCAGACGATGAAAACCCGGTTGAGCGGTTTCGTCGGCGCGTTCGTCGCGATCCTCTGCGGGACCGCGCTGGTCGCCGGATGCGGCATCCTGATGGAATCCGGCCTGCGGGCGGGTGTCCCGACGCAGCGCTACGCCGACGCGGCGGTCGTCGTCGGCGGTCAGCAGACGGTCGACCCACCGGGCGTGGGTGCGCTCGAAACCCAGCAGGTCGCCGAGCAGGCTTCGGTGCCGGTCTCGCTGGCCGGGGCGATCACCGGGGTGCCCGGGGTCCGCGGCGTGGTCACGGAGCAGAGCTTCCCGGCCAACGTCGTCACGGCCGACGGCCGGGCGCTGACCGGGCCGGAAGGCGGCCAGTCACTGGGACACAACTGGGAAGCCGCCGCGCTGGCGCCGTTCTCGCTGCGTGACGGCAAGGCGCCCGCCGGTCCCGACGAGGTCGTCCTCGACGCGGACCTGGCGTCCCGGGGCGGGGTGGCCGTCGGTCAGCGGGTGAAGATCGCGGTCCGCTCGGCTCCGGCGGAATTCCGGGTCTCCGGAATCGCCGCCCCGAAATCGGGGAACGGACTCACCCGGCAGTCCGCGCTGTTCTTCTCGCCGGAGAAAGCCGCCGAACTCGCCGATACCCCCGGCCAAGCGCACGCGATCGGCGTGCTCGCGGATCCGGGTGTCTCGCCGGGCGACCTCGCCGACCGGATCCGCGACGCGGTGGGCACCGACAAGGTGGCGGTGACGACCGGGGTCGAACGCAGCACGGTCGAATTCCTCGACGTCAGCCAGACCCGGATGCTGCTGATGGCGCTGGCGGGCTCGTTCGGTGGCTTCGCGCTCCTCATCGCGGTGTTCGTCGTCGCCAGCACGCTGGCACTGGTCATCAACCAGCGCCGCCGGGAATTCGCGCTGCTGCGGGCGATCGCGGCGACCCCGCAGCAGATCCGCAAGCTCATCGGCGCCGAGACGATGCTGGTCGCGGTGATCGCGGGAGTGCTGGGCAGCGCTCTGGGCGTCGCGGTGGGTTACGGACTGCGGAACGCCTTCGGTGCCATCGGGGTGATCCCGCCGGACTTCGAACTGGCGATCAGCCCGCTCCCGCTCATCGCCGCGCTGGCGCTCGGGCTGGGCACGGCGCGGCTGGCCGCGTGGTCGGCGTCGCGGCGCCCCTCGTCGATCCGCCCGGTGGAGGCCCTCGGCGAGGCGGCGGTGGAGCGGCGTGAACTCGGTCGCGTCCGCGTCATCATCGGCGTCGCGCTGGTGGTGGCCGGCCTCGCCGGTTCCCTGATCCCGATCTTCCTGCGTGGTGAAGCGGGTCTCGCGGCTTCCTCGTCGTCGGCGCTGATCATCGTGATCGGCCTGGCCGTGGTCAGCCCGAAGGTGGTCGCGGCCATCACGAGACTGATCGCCCCGGTACTGGTGCGGACGTCCCGGATCAGCGGCTACCTGGCCGCCGCCAACAACCAGGCCAACTCACGGCGGCTGGCCGCCGCGGTGACCCCGGTGATGCTGGCGGTCTCGTTCGCGCTGACGATGTTCTACAGCCAGACCACCGCCGCGGCCGCCCGGCAGGAGCAGACGGTGGAGTCGACCACCGCCGACCACGTCCTCTCCAGCGGCACCGGCGGCCTCTCCCCGGAGGTCGCCGAAGCGGTGCGACGGATTCCCGGCGTCGCCGCGGCGACCCCGGTCGTGCGGACCGAGGTGCTGAACACCGTCCAGGAGCAGGACAGCCTGCGCGTCGAGCGGTACGCGGCACAGGGACTGGACGGCGGCCAGGTGCGGGGCAACCTCGACCCGGGCCTCGTGGCGGGGAAGCTCACCGACCTCACGGGGAACACCGTCGCGATGAGCGAGTCGGAGGCCGACTGGTACGAGAAGAAGATCGGCGACGAGGTCGAGTTCTACTTCGGTGACGGCTCTCCGGCGAAGCTGCGGCTGGTCGCCACCTACACCCGTGACCAGGCGTTCGGCCGCTACCTGCTGCCCGCCGACCTGGCCAGGGCCCACACCGGTGACCGCATGGACGACTCGGTACTGGTGCGGGACGAACCCGGCGCCGACCCCGCGACGGTCGCCACCGCCCTGCGCGACCTCGCCGTCCGCTATCCGGGGCTGGCCGTGGCGCCGGGATCGGCGGTCGCCGCGCCCGGCGGGGGCCAGGAGCAGGCCCAGTTCTACGTGAACCTGGTCGCGGTCGGCGTGATCCTCGGCTACGTCGTGATCTCGGTGGCCAACACGCTGGTGATGAGCACGGCACAGCGCTCACGGGAGTTCGCGCTGTTGCGGCTCATCGGTACCACGAAGCGCCAGGTGGTGCGGATGATGCGCTTCGAAGCGCTGGCGACGGTCGGTGTCGCCGCCGCGCTCGGCACGGTGGTGGCGGGGGTGCCCCTCGTCGTGCTGAACCTCGGCCTGCGCGGGACCCCGTTGCCGTCCGGACCGATCGCCGTCTTCGGCGGGGTCATCGCCGGGGCGATCCTGCTCGGCCTGGTCTCGCTCGGCCTGTCCACCCGGGTGGCGCTGCGGTCCAAACCGATCGAGGCGATCGGGCTCCGCGAGTAGCGCTTTCCCCGTCGTCCGGTCAGCCCTTCGCGGCGGGCCGGACGGCGGGGATCTCGCCGCCACGGAAGGCGTCCACGAACAACCGGTGGTCCTCCCGGGACTGCTCGGCGTAGGCCATCCCGAACTCGGTCAGTTCGCGGACGAACTCGTCCTCGCGATCTCCGATCACCTCGGCGATGGCCGCTTCGCTTTGGAAATCGACCAGGGTCTGCTCGGAGTCCGAGTCGGACACACAGTGCATCTTCGCCGTGGCCCGGCCGAGGTAGTCGAGCACCGGCCGCATTTCGGCGGGTTCGGTCAGCTCCGACCAGTCGAGGTCGTCGACGTACGGCGACAGCTCCGAGACGACGAACCCGGTCCCGTCGATCTCCGTGTGCCCGAGCCACGGATCCGCGTGCGCTTGCAGGGCACGCTGCGAGACGGCGGTGCGATGCCCTTCGTCGGTGAAGTAGTCACGGATGCGCTGCTCGGGCACGATCCGGCTCGGCGCGGCGACGTTGCCCTGCTTCATCGACAGGACGACGTCGTTCTCCAGCGCCTGTGTCCGTCCCTCGACGAGGATGTTGTAAGCGGGAAGCCCGGCCGAGCCGATGCCGAACCCGGTCCGGCCGACGATGTCCTTGACCCGGTAGGTGATGCTACCGAACCGCTTGCTCTGCGGAATGGTGTCCAAATAGGACTCGAAGGCGCTGACCGCGGTCTCGCGTTCGGCGTCTTCGAGCACCCGGACTCCCGGACCGTGCCGGAACCGGCGGTCGTAATCCTCCACAACGGTCAGTTCGTCCAGCAGGTCGATCCGGGTCTTCAGCCGGGCCCGCAGCAGCACGTCGTGCAGGATGCCCTCGGTGCTGTCCAGCTGGAGCCGGACGAGTTCGTCACCGGGGCGCTCGGCGTACTGGCGTACCTGTTTCACATAGGCGCGCAGGTAGGTGCCGATCAGGGTCGCGATGTCGTCGTCGGAGATCGCCTTGCTCCAGGCCAGCAACGCGACGCTGGCGGCCAGCCGTTTGAGATCCCAGGTGAAACAGCCGAGGTACGCCTCGTCGAAGTCGTTGACGTCGAACACGAGCGTCCCGGACGAATCCATGTAGCTGCCGAAGTTTTCGGCGTGGAGGTCACCCTGGATCCAGACCCGGCTGGTCTCGTCGTTCGCCCACGGGTCGTCCTCGTCCGCCATGTCCGCGTAGAACAGGCACGCGGAGCCGCGGTAGAAGGCGAACGGTGCGGCGGCCATCTTGCGGAACTTCCGGCGGAACGCGTCCGCGTCGGCGCGCATGAGATCGTCGAAAGCCTCCACCAGCACCTCGACGATGCGCGCGCGTCGGCCGTTCCCTCCCTGCTCGCGGATCCGTTCGACCACACCTGCCATCACGACCTCCTGAGGAGTTCACCGTGCCACAGGTCGTCAGGCCGGGCAGATCAGATCTTGCGGAACCGCGCGTCCAGCAGCGCGAACGCGCCGAACGCGGCGATACCGGCCGCGAGCGCGAGGAGCAGGGGAGCGCCGTAGGGCTGGACGACCAACGTCTTCAACGCGACGTCGAGACCGCTGGCCTTCGCGGGGTCGAAGGTGACCGCGGAGACGACCGTCAGGACGCCGATGGTTCCGTACGCGGCGGAGAGGGCGATCCAGCCGACCTGGCCGAGCCGGATCGTCGTGGTCCGTGTCGTCGCGGGAGCGTCACCGAAATCGAGTTCCCGGACGAAGGTCTTCCGGAGCCCGCGCTGCGCGAGGAACACCGCCACCGCGACAACGACGATCCCGACGCCGGTCACCAGCGCCGGGCCGTAGGGCTCCGCCAGGATCCGGGCGACGAGCGACGCCTGCCCGTCGTCGGCCCCCGCGATGGCGACCTTCACCGCACTGTAGGAAACCAAGCCGTACAGCACGACCTCGATCCCGCTGACGATCCGGCGTACGGTGCGCCGCCGTGCCTTCACGTGCCGGTGGCCCGTGATCGCTTCGCTCAACTGCCACAGCGCCAGTACGGCGAGGCCCACCGCGATCACCCAGAGCAGCCACGCGCCGCCGTTCGCGACCACCACCTGCAACGCGCCCGCCTTGTCGGCCTTGGCCCGGTCGCCGAGCGCGACCTGCGCCGCGAGCCAGGCGACGAGCAGATGCACGACGGAGTAACAGACAAGCCCGCCACGGGCGATCAGGTCGAACAACTTGCCTTCGCGCATCGGGTGATCCTTGTCGACGCGGCACCGGCCCACCAGGGCCAGTGGGAGCAATTTGTCCGTTCGGCGAAGTTCGGTGTGCACCGGCATGAGGCGGATCACTCTTGATCTCCACCGTGGTGGAGGGTGAATCCTGAACTCCTGAACAGTCGCTTTCAGGAGTGCACATGAACGAGGACAAGGGCTTCTACTCGATCATCGAGTACGCCGTCGACGGACCCGAGACCCAGGCGGCGCTGGTCGACGCCTTCGCCGAGATACAAGAACGCTGGGTGCGGTTCTACCCGGGTTACGTTTCGGCGCGTTTCCACGCGAGTATCGACGGAACCCGGGTTTTCAACCTCGTGAGCTGGGCCAGTGAGGTCGACTACCGGCATTTCGAGGAGACCTCGGACCTCGCCGGCCGCCTCGAGGCCATCCAGGCGGCGCTCGACGGCCTGCCCGGCGAGGTGGAGTCACGGGTGAGCGCGAACCCGCGTTACCGCGTCGTCCGGGAGATCGGCCCGGGCCCGCGAGCGGAGGACTGACCACGGCGCCGGACGAGCGCGCGGATCCCGAAGGCCGCGAGCAGGCCGAGGGCCGCGAGCCCGAACGGCCGGAGGGAGATCGCCCACGGCCAGGCCGGACCGCTGAGCGTCAGATGACCGGTCGGATACTCAAGTATCCTCGCCGTCCAGCGTGTCGTCGCGGTGTCCGTGACGCGCACGAGGTCGTCGAGTACCGCGTCGAACGGGAAGCCCGGTTTTCCGTGCAGGTACACCGGGGAGAGTGCGGAGTACCGATCGGCGACGTGCCCGGCGGCGGCGTCGGCACCGGGCACGATCAGCCGATCGAGATCGTCCGCGACCGTGGCGGGCGTGCCCCGCGGAGCGAAAGTCAGCCCATGCCGTGACTGGATCGGCGCGCCGTCCAGCCCGACGGCCATCGTGCGCACGGCCAGCGACTCCCCGTAGGTGTCGAACACCGCGGCCAGTTCCAGCTCACGGGTCCCGGCGGTCAGCAGGACGCCCAGAACCGGTTTGTCCCAGCGGAACGCGGTGTTGAACCCGACGACGGTGTCCGCCGCCTCGAAGGTGTTCTGCGTCATCGGGGCGGCGGCGCCGGGGGAGTAGTGGGCCCAGCCCGCCTCGTCGGCGGTCCGGCGGGCGACGTCGATGCCTGCGATCCGCTCCGTGACATGGAGTGCGCCGTCGATCCCCGACAGGATTCCGGCCGTGGTCACGATGCTGCCGTCGTCGACGTACCGTGTGCCGCGGATCCAGTCCACAGCGGGGAATTCGTCATCGAAGCCGTCGATGCCGGTCCAATGCGCGGTGGCACGGCGGCCGTCGAGCAACCCGGCCGAGGCGAGGACGCCCGAACCGTTGCAGACGCTCATCAGCAGCACACCCTTCGAGGACTGCCGCCGCAGCCATTCGGTCACCGGCCGGGTGGTCGGCTCGCCGAGATCGGGCAGCGCCGGCACGACGACGACGTCCGGGGCGGCGGAGGAGAGCAGCCGGTCGAGATCGGCGAAACTCAGGTCCGGGACGAGGTCCAGCCCGCCGGTGAGGGTCACCGGCCGGGCTTCCGGAGCGACCGCGTAGACGTTGAACGCACCGCTCGTCGCCAGGACCTCGTACGGGGCGAGCACGTCCGAGACGACGGCGCCCTCGTTCCCCACGACGACGACCGCGGTGGGTTTGGCGGGATCGTGCGCCCGGCGGAGCGGTCGTGGCGAGTTCCCGTCGGTCCTGGGGGTGTAGTGGTCTTCGAAACTGGCGCTCAGCGTGACACCGCCGAGAGTGAGCGGCAGGGCCGACGCGGCGAGAACGAACGCGAGCACGGTCAGCGTGCCGCGGAGGAAGACGCGCATGGTCAGGCTCCGTACTCGGCGCGACGGCGGAGCATGGCCAGCAGCATCGCGGGCACCATCAGCACGTGCCCGGCCGTCATCAGGGTCGATCCGGAAACCAGACCGGTCCAGAAGAACGGCAGGAAAATCACGTAGGGCACATACATCGCGGCCGACATCTCCGCGATCGATGCCCAGCCATGGCGCCGGACCCGCATCCACAGCGACATGCCGAGCGACATGTTCGTCGCCATCACCAACGCGCTCGCGGTCACGTTCTTCGCGAGATCGGGCCAGGCGAACGACCAGACGGGTTCGAGGACGATCATTCCGGCGATCATCGCCACGAGCATTTCGACGGCGTGCCGGACGAAGTGCAGGACGGCTCGGTTACGGGTCTTCGGTTCTGTCGTGTGGTTCATCGTGGACTCCCTCGCGGTTCGGTGCGACGGGAGCAATGTTCGGTGGGCCGGGGGCACTTCGGCAGGTGCCGGAAGTCATGTGCGAGGTCATGTGACTCGGGAGAGCCGGGTTGAGGCGTTGCTCGTCACGGGCGAGGGGCTGAGCCGCTTGGACGTGCTCGCTGTGAAGGCCTGCTTCCCTGCGGTGAGGGCTAGGCCCGGCGAAGTCGAACGCCACCCGCCGCCGTTCAGAACAGGCCGAGTTCCCTCGCCCGCAAGGCGGCCTGCGTCCGATCCCGCACCTGAAGCTTGGACAGCACGCTCGTCACCAGGTTCTTCACCGTTCCCTCGGCGAGGAACAGCTTCTTCGCGATTTCCCGGTTGCTGTGGCCGTCCGCGAGCAGCCGGGCCACTTCCAGTTCCCGCTCGGAAAGCGGGGTGACCAGCGGCTGAGGACGCGGTTCGGCGGGCAGCCGCGCGACCCTGGCCACGAGTTTGGCCGCCACCGACGGCTGCAGCACCGACTCGCCGCGTCGGGCCGCGACAAGGGCTTCGACCAGCCGCGTCGACGAGACGTCCTTGAGCAGATAGCCGACGGCGCCCGCCCGGAGCGCGGCGAAGACGTCTTCGTCGTCGTCGAACGTGGTCAGCGCGAGTACCTGGACGTCCGGGTGCTCGGCGCGCAACCGGGTGGTCGCCGCGATGCCGTCCAGTACCGGCATCCGCAGGTCCATCAGCGCGACGTCGGGGCGGAGTTCGGCGCAGAGCCGGATGGCCTGTTCCCCGTCGGCCGCCTCGCCGACGACCTCGATCTCGGGCTGGACCTCCAGCAGAGTCGCCAGAGCTTCGCGGAAGAGGGCCTGATCGTCCACGATCAGCACGCGAACGCTCATCCCGGCACCTCCACGGTCAGCGTCAGGCCGTGGCCTTCGGCGGAGTCCACCGCGACCCGCCCGCCGAGCCCGGCCACGCGTTCCCGGAGACCGACGAGGCCGAAACCGTTGCCGTTCAGGGGATTCCCGGCCAGACCGAGGCCGTCGTCGCGGACTTCGAGCCGGACCAGATCCGTGGCGGCGTAGTCGAGCACCACGGTCGCGGTCTTGGCGCGCGCGTGCTTGCGCACGTTGGTCAATCCTTCCTGGGCCGCCCGGAACAGCGACTCCTCCACCTCGGCACGGGCGTCCCGTGCCGTGCCGTTGACCTCGAACCCGGTCGGCACTCCGGCCGCGGACGCCTCGTCGGCCAAGGCCCGCAACACGTCCGTGAGCGGCTCGGAGCGCGGTTCCCGCAACGCCGACACCGAACGGCGGACCTCTGCCAGGGCCTCCCGGGCTTGGTCCTGTGCCTTGGCGAGCATCGTGTCGACGCGGTGGGTGTCCGCGGTGCCGATCACCGCCCGGGCGGCCTGCAGCATCATCTGCACGACGGTCAGATGGTGACCGAGCCCGTCGTGGATGTCGCGGGCGAGCCGGTTGCGCTCCTGGGTGGTGGCCAGCTGTTCGGCCTGCGCCGCGTAGTCGCGCAGCCGTTCGTGCGCTGCGGCCAATTCCTCTCGCGCCCGCTTCTCCCGCTGGACCAACTCGGTCACCACGGCGGCGAAGACCATGACCGCCAGCGTCCCCAACCCTTCCCGTAGTCCGTCCATCGGCTCCATGCCCAGATGGATCAGCGGGATCACCACCGCGACCCCGAACGCCACAGGCAGGGGCAACAGGAGGACGGTCTGGGAGATCAGGACGACGAGCAGCAGGATCGCGCCGACGGCGGCGCCCGAAAGCGAGAACAGCGTGAAGCCGAGCGGCAACTGCACGCAGACGTAGGTGATGGCGAACGCGCGGCCGCGTTTCTGGACCCAGGGGAAGCCGGCGATCGCGATCCCGGCGTAGACGAGCCCGACGAGGAGTGTGGGGAGCACGAGCGTCTCGTACTTGGCCGAGCCGAGGGGCAACGTCACGTACGCGACGACGGTCAGCACGGCCAGGGCCCGGTTCACGGACACACAATGCTCGACCCCGAGACCCCCGCGCAAGCGACCCCCGCGCCAACAACTCCGCGTTTGGTCCTCTGGATGCGGTCCTTGCACGCGCAACTACCGCATCCAGAGGACTAAACGCGGGTGCTGTTCCGGATCTCCAGCGAGAACGGCGTCTGGACGTCCTCGGGCGCGAGGTCGCTCCCGCCCGCGATGCGGCGGCGCAGGAGATCGACCGCGGCCCGCGCGATCGCCGCCTTGTCCGGGGCGATCGTCGTCAGCGAGGGAAGGCTGTAGGCGCTCTCCTCGTTGTTGTCGAAACCCACGATCGCCATGTCCGACGGCACCTGGACACCGCGCTCGGCCGCGGCGCGAAGGGCGCCGATGGCGAGGAGGTCGTTGAAGCAGAACACCGCGTCGGGCGGCTCCGGCAGCGCGAGCAGATGCGCCATCGCCTCGGCACCGTTGGCGCGGTGGTAGCGCAACGCGGGCAGGACCAGTTCCGGAACGGGCGCCAGCCCGGCCTCTTCGAGCGCGAAGTGGTAACCCTCCAGCCGTTGCGCGGCGGTGTGCCGCTGCGGGTGGGCTCCGATCGCGGCGATCCGGCGGCGTCCCAAGGAGATCAGGTGCCGGACCGCGATCCGGGCGGCCTGGACGTTGTCGATCCCGACGTGGTCGATCGGGACGTCGACGACGTGCTCGCCGAGCATCACCAGCGGGACACCTGGCGCCAGATTCTCGAAATCGTCGGTGTGCAGCGCTTCCGGGCTGATGATCGCGCCGTCGATGAGATGCGGTCCCAGCGTGGACAGCGCGTCGCGCTCCCGCTCACGGGTGCCGAGGGTCTGTTCGATGAGGACGTTCCACTCGTGCTCCTGCGCCGCCTGGAGCACCAGGCCCGCGAGCTCACCGAAGTACGGGATGCTCAGTTCGGGCAGCATCAGCCCGAGGAACCCGGTACGGCCGCGGCGGAGGTTGCGGGCACCGAGATTGGGCCGGTAGCCCGTCGACGCCAGCGCCTCCTCGACGCGGCGGCGGTTCTCCGGTTTCACGAAGTCGTAGCCGTTGACCACGTTCGACACGGTTTTGACCGAGACGCCCGCAAGCCTGGCGACGTCCTTGAGCGTGGCCACCCTCGCTCCCCTCTCCACGGATCCCTGGCACAGATCCGGCACAGCCTAGCCGCGCGAACGGCGGATTTACAACGTTGTACCAACGATGTAAATCTGGCATCGTCCTCATGAGTGACATGGGTCACCGCAGACCCGTGAGCTCGACTTCCCCGAGGAGCGATCGATGTCCCTGCCCATCCACCGCACCCTGCTCCTGGTGACCGGCCTCGCGCTCGCGCTGACGGCCTGCACCAGCCGCGAGAACCAGCAAACCGCCCCGTCGGGGGCGGGGCCGGCCGCTTCGGCGGCGCCGGGTCAGGCCGCAGGGCCGGGCTGCGCCCGCGACAAGATCGGCTATCCGCAGGTGGACGTGAAGAACGCGGTCATCGGCTTCTCCCAGTCGGAGAAGGAGGCGAACCCGTTCCGGATCGCCGAAACGCAGTCCATCAGGGACGAAGCGGCGAAACTCGGTGTCCCGGCGGACAAACTCCTGGTCACCAACGCGCAGAGTGATCTCAACAAGCAGGTCAGCGACATCAAGTCGTTGCTGGACCGGGGCGCGCAGCTGCTCATCGTGGCGCCGCTGAACTCCGACGGCCTGCAGCCCGCCCTCGACGCGGCGAAGGCCAAGAAGGTCCCGGTCATCACGATCGACCGCAAGGTGACCTCGCAGCCGTGCTCCGACTACCTGACCTTCATCGGCTCGAACTTCGTCGAACAGGGCAAGCGCGCGGCGCAGGAGATGGTGAAGGCGACCGGTGGCACCGGCAAGGTCGCGATCCTGCTCGGCGCCTCCGGCAACAACGTGACCACCGACCGCACCAAGGGGTTCAAGGACGAGATCGCCTCGACACCGGGAATCTCGATCGTCGCCGAGCAGACCGGTGAATTCGACCGCTCCAAGGGCCAAGCGGTCATGGAGCAGCTCATCCAGAGCAACCCGGAGATCACCGCCGTCTACGCCGAGAACGACGAGATGGGCATCGGCGCGGTCACCGCGCTCAAGGCCGCGGGCAAGACGCCGGGCAAGGACGTCAAGATCGTTTCGATCGACGGCACCCGCAACGCCGTCCAGCTGATCGCCGACGGCAGCTACAACGCGGTGATCGAGTCCAACCCGCGCTTCGGCCCGCTCGCCTTCTCCACGCTGCAGGACTTCGCCGCGGGCAAGGAGATCCCGCCGACCGTGGTGATCTCCGACGACCAGTACGACTCGGCGAACGCGGCCCAGAAGCTCGGGAACGCGTACTGACGATGGAACCGGTTCTCGAGGTCGAAGGCGTGACGAAGACGTTCGCCGGGGTGCGCGCGCTCGACGACGTGTCGTTCGCGCTCCGGCCGGGCGAGGTGCACGCGCTGGTGGGGGAGAACGGCGCCGGCAAGTCGACGCTGATCAAGGTGCTCACCGGCGTGCACCGGCCGGACTCCGGCACGATCCACGCGCGTGGATCGATCTCCACGATCTACCAGGAGGTCAACCTCATCCCGCTGATGAGCGTGGCGAGCAACGTGTACCTCGGCCGCGAGACGAGGAAGCGGTTCGGACTGGTGGACTGGACACGGATGAACGCCGACGCGGCCGCCCTGCTGAAGGACTACGGCATCGACACCGACGTCCGCCGTCCACTCGGGACACTCGGGGTGGGCGCGCAGCAGATGGTCGCGCTGGCGCGCGCGGTGTCGGTCGACGCCGACGTCGTGATCATGGACGAGCCGACGTCTTCCTTGGAGCCGCGTGAGGTCGAGACGCTGTTCGAGGTCATCGGCAGGCTGCACGAGCGCGGGATCGCGATCGTGTACGTCAGTCACCGGATGGACGAGCTGTACCGGATCTGCGACCGCGTCACGGTGCTGCGGGACGGCAAGCGGGTCCACACCGGGCCACTCGCGGAGCTGCCGCGGCTGGAACTGGTGTCGATGATGCTCGGCCGCAGTGTCGGCGACATCCGCTCGCACGGCGCGACGGCCTTCGAGGGCGACCACGAGGCGGGCCGGGAGCCGGTGCTACGCGCGGAGAACCTCACCAGCGGCAACCGGCTGGCGGACGTTTCGGTGTCGATCAGGCCCGGCGAGATAGTCGGGCTGGCCGGATTGCTCGGCTCCGGCCGGACCGAGACCGCGCGGGCCATCGTCGGCGACCTTCCGTTGTCCGGCGGCACCGTCCTCGTCGGCGGAAAACCGGTGGCGCGAGGGAATGTGGCGGCGGCGATGCGGGCGGGCGTGAGCATGCTCGCCGAAGACCGCAAGACCGAAGGCATCATCCCGCATCTTTCGGTGCGGGAGAACATCGTCCTCGCCGCGTTGCCGAAGCTGTCCCGCTTCGGCGTGGTCAGCCGGGCGAGGCAGGACCGGATCGTGGACACGTTCGTGGAACGCCTGCGGATCAAGGTGTCCAGTCCGGACCAGAAGGTCGCGGAGCTTTCCGGCGGCAATCAGCAGAAGGTGCTGCTGGCCAGGTGGCTGTGCACCGAACCCAAGGTGCTGCTGCTCGACGAGCCGACGCGGGGTATCGACGTCGGCGCCAAGGCGGAGGTGCAGGCGCTGATCGACGAACTGGCCCGCGAGGGACTGGCCGTCCTGCTGATCTCCTCGGAGATGGAGGAACTCCTCGACGGCGCCGACCGCCTGATCGTGCTGAAAGACGGCGCGGTGGTCGGGGAACTCGCGGGAGAACAGCTGACCCAGGACCACGTGCTGGCCGCGATCGCTTCGGGAGGCGCGGATGACTAGCACCCAGCGAAGAACAGAGGAGCCGAAAATCGCCATGACGGACACGGGGAAGGCGGTGGACCGGACCCGGGTGGCGCGCTGGCTGCAGGAATACGGCGTGTACGTCGCCGTCGTCGCGCTGGTGCTGTTCAACATCGCGTTCACGGCGAACTTCCTGACCGTCGGCAATTTCCGCACCCAGCTCGTCCAGGCCGCGCCGGTGCTGGTGGTCGCGCTCGGGATGGCGCTGGTTATCGGCACCGAGGGCGTCGACCTGTCGGTGGGCGCGGTGATGGCGCTCTCAGCCGCGCTCGTCCCGCTCTACCTCGGGTACGGGACGCTGCCCGCGGTCGCGATCGCGCTCGCGGCGGGGTTGGCGGCGGGAGCGTTCAACGGTGTTCTCGTGGCCAAAGTCGGCATCCAGCCGATCGTGGCGACCCTCGCCTTACTGGTCGGTGGGCGCGGTCTCGCGCTCGTGCTCGCGGATGGTCAGCTCATCCAGTTGCACGACGAGGCATTCCTCGCGCTCGGCACCGGCGAGGTGCTCAGGATCCCGGTCAGCGTGCTGATCGCGGCGGTCCTCGCCGTGCTCGTGGCGGCGCTGGTCGGCAAAACGGCGTTCGGCAGGCGGCTGGTCGCGATCGGCGGCAACCGGCGGGCCAGTGTGCTCGCCGGACTGCCGGTGAACCGCGTCCTCATCGGCGTCTACGCGATCTGCGGCCTGCTCGCCGCACTGGCCGGGGTGCTCTCGACCGCCCGGCTCGGCGCCGGCGATCCCGCGGACGCCGGACTGCTGATGGAACTGTCCGCGATCACCGCGGTCGTCGTCGGCGGCACCCCGCTGACCGGCGGCCGCGTCCGCATCCTCGGGACGGTGATGGGCGTACTGCTCATGCAGCTCGTCCGCGCCACGCTCATCAAGCACAACCTGCCGGATTCGACCGCGCAGATGGTCCAGGCCGCGATCATCGTCGGCGCGGTCTACGTCGCACGGGAACGGAGCAGCCGATGACCGCGGCGCCCACGATGGCCGCTCAGGACTCCACCCGGCGCGAGTTGATGGCCGGAGTGCTGCAGAAACAAGGCGCGGCGATCGCGCTGGTGCTCATGGTCGCCGTCGCGTGGCTGCTGTTCCCGCGGTTCGGCAGCCTCGACAATTTGCGTGACATCGCGTTGCAGAGCTCGTTCCTGGCGATCATCGCGCTCGGGATGACGTTCGTGATCATCACCGGTGGGATCGACCTGTCGGTGGGCTCGGTCTACGCGCTCGGCGGGGTCCTCGCCGCCTATGGATCACAATGGGGCTTCCTCGTGGCGCTGCTGCTGCCGTTGGCGGTGTGCGGGCTCATCGGGTTGATCAACGGCCTGCTGGTGGCGAAGACCGGGATGGCGCCGTTCATCGTCACGCTCGCGTCCCTGCTGTTCGCCCGGGGACTACTGCTCGCGATCACCAGCGAGGGCGCGACGACCTACAAGATCCCGGAGGGCGAAGCGTTCGTCGAACTCGGCCGCGGCACGCTCTTCGGCTTCGGCTACCCGGTGTTCATCGCGGCGGCACTCTGCCTGGTCGGCGGCCTGGTGCTGCGGCGGACGCGGTTCGGTCAGTCGGTGTTCGCCACCGGCGGCTCCGAGCAGTCCGCGAAGCTGATGGGGCTGCCGGTGGCGCGCACCAAGGTCACCGTCTACGTGATGAGTGGTGTCCTTTCCGGGCTCGCGGGCGCGCTCACCGCGGCCTACCTGCAATCCGGCGTCACGGTGATCGGGGTCGGCCTCGAACTGGACGCCATCTCCGTCGTCGTCATCGGGGGCACCCTGCTGACCGGCGGGATGGGCACGATTCTCGGCACGGTCATCGGCGTGGGCATCCGAACGGTCATCCAGAACGTCATCAACCAGATAGGAACTCTCGACAGCAACTACCAATCGGTGGTCAGCGGTGCGTTCCTGCTGGTGGTCGTGGTCCTGCAGCGGTCGCTGGCGCGCACGACCGCCCGGAGATAGGGAGATCGCATGCACCGAAGAACGGCGCGCGTCCTGAGTGTCGTGGCCGGCCTGCTCGCCGCCGCCACGACACTCGTTCCCGTCGCCCAAGCCGCTCCCGTCCCGCTCCCCACCCCGTGGACGGATCAGGTCTCGCCGTCGAACGCGCTGCCGGAGTACCCGCGCCCGCAGCTGGTGCGTTCGGAATGGCTCAACCTCAACGGAACCTGGGGGTTCACCGGAGCGCCGGACCTGAACTCGCCGCCGATCGGCAGACCGCTGAGCGAGAACGTCCTCGTGCCCTACCCCATCGAGTCGATGCTGTCGGGGATCAAACGGCATGAGGACAACATGTTCTACCGCCGTACCTTCACCATTCCGTCCACATGGGACGGACGCCGGGTGAAGCTCAACTTCGGCGCGGTCACCTGGGAGACCAGGGTCTGGGTCAACGGGACGTCGATCGGGAGCCACACCGGCGGCTTCGACGCCTTCTCGTTCGACATCACCCCGGCGCTGAAGGCGGGGGAGAACGAGATCGTCGTCGGCGTCGCGTCGCCGGTCGACGGCAGCCGGTACCCGGTCGGGAAGCAGCGGAAGACCCCCGAAAGCATCTTCTACACGGCGGCGTCGGGGATCTGGCAGACCGTCTGGCTGGAACCGGTCCGCGTCGAGCACGTCACCCGGCTCGACACCACACCCGACGTCCCCGGTGGCGCGCTCGACCTCGTCGTCCAGGGCACTCCCGGGCAGCAGGCGACCGCGGAAGTCCTTTCGGGTGGTCAATTGGTCGGCACCGCGAGCGGGGCGGTGGGCTCGCACATCCGGGTCCCCGTACCGAACGCGCGGCTGTGGTCGCCGGACGACCCGTTCCTCTACGACCTGCGGGTACGGCTGCCGGGCGGCGACGTCGTCACGGGTTACTTCGGGATGCGGTCGCTGGGCAAGGCGATGGTGGGCGGCGTGATGCGCCCGCTGCTCAACGGCAAGTTCGTCTTCCAGCTGGGCACGTTGGACCAGGGCTACTGGCCGGACGGCATCTACACCGCGCCGACCGACGAGGCGCTGCGGTTCGACCTCGAACGGCAGAAGGCACTGGGCTTCAACATGGTCCGCAAGCACATCAAAGTGGAGCCCGCGCGGTGGTTCTACCACGCCGATCGGCTCGGGCTGATGGTCTGGCAGGACATGCCCGCACTGAACTCGGTCGACGAAGTCCCGAACGGACACGCGAACTACGAAGCCGAACTGCGGCGGATGATCGAACAGCACAAGGGCATCACGTCGATCGTGCAGTGGGTGCCGTTCAACGAAGGCTGGGGAGAATACGACGCCGGGCGCATCGTGGACCTGGTCCGCTCGATCGACGACACGCGGCTGATCAACCACAATTCCGGATCGAACTGCTGCGTGTCCGATCCGGATCCGGGCAACGGTGACGTGATCGACGACCACGCCTACCAGGTCTCCACCGGGACGAGACCGCCGGACGCGCGGCGGATCGCGGTACTGGGCGAGTACGGCGGCCTCGGCAGACGCGTGACCGGACACGAATGGGAGCCCGGCAAGGGCTTCGCGTACGGCGCGCTGTACCCGGACGAGACGTCGCTGACGAACCGGTACGTGGAGATCACCGCACAGGTCGGGCGGTTCGTGCACGGGCGCGGGCTTTCCGCATCGGTCTACACCGAGCCCTACGACGTCGAGAACGAGGTCAACGGTTTCTACACCTACGACCGCCGCGTACTGAAGATGACCGAGGCGCGGGTGCGCGAGATCAACCAGAGGGTGCTCGCCATCGCCAAGGGCACGGAGGTGGGCCGGGGCGAACTCGTGTCGCTGCGGGTCACCACCGCCGGGTACACCGACCGCTACCTGCGGCACCGGGACGACTTCGTCAGGACCGATGTTCTGAGTGAGGGCAGCGCGGACGTCGGCAAGAAGGACGCGACGTTCTGGGCCCGGCCGGGTCTCGCGGACGCGTCGTGCCTGTCGTTCGAATCGCGGAACTATCCCGGGCACTTCCTGCGGCACGCGTCGTCACGGATCCGCAAGGACCCGAACGACGGTTCGGCCTTGTTCGCCGCGGACGCCACGTTCTGCGCGCGGGAGGGTGTGGGCGGTACGGCGCTGGAGTCGTTCAACCAGCGCGGCGCGTACATCCGTCACTACGCCGAGACCGTTTATCTCGCGCGCAGCGGCGGGGCGAACCCATGGGACACCCCGGTGAGCTTCGCGACGGACACGACGTGGGCGGCCTCGGTCCCGCAGTGGCGCAGCGGCGCCGACCTGCCGCTGGACCAGGCGCGCTCGTTCCGGGTGACCACGCCGGGCTTCACCGACCGCTACCTGCGGCACCGTGACGGCCTCGCGCGGACGGACGTGGTGAACGCGTCGAGCGCGGCGCTGCTGAAGGCGGACGCTACCTTCGTCGTGCGGCGCGGCCTCGCGGATCCGTCGTGCTACTCGCTGGAGGCGCGGAACTATCCGGGCCAGTTCCTGCGGCACGCGGACTTCCGGGTCCGTCTCGGCGGGAACGACAACACCGACCTGTTCCGGAAGGACGCGACATTCTGCGCCCAGCCGGGGGCCGGTGGAGTGCGGCTGGCGTCGGTCAACGAACTGGGCACGAACATGCGGCACTACGCCGAGGAGGTCTTCGTCGCGACCAGCGGCGGTGGCCACCCGTTCGACAACCCGGTGTCGTACGACCAGGACGTGACCTGGGCGGTCTCGGCGGCCTGGGCTCCGTAACTCCGCTCGTGAGGGGTAATGGCGGTTAGCAAGCAAAGCCGCAGGTCCCGTGAAGGCCTCCTTGCCTACCCTGAAGGTAGGGAAGGGGCCCTTCACCACCGGCCGCTGGCCGCCAGACCCGATTGCCGCTAAGACCGTCACCACCGGCCCCGGAGGGCTCCTTCGATACTCCCGGTAACCTTGCCCCATGACCGGCCCGGACGTACCTCTCTCCTTCAAGCTCGCGTACGTCCCCGGCGTGACGCCCTCGAAGTGGGTCCGGATCTGGAACGAGCGGTCGCCCGGCGTCCCGCTCGACCTCGTCCAGACGACCACCGCCGAAGCCGCCGCGCTGGTCCGCGACCGCGAGGTGGACGCCGTCCTGCTGCGGCTCCCGATCGATCGCACCGGCCTGCACGCGATCCCGCTCTACACCGAGACCACGGTCGTCGTCGTCCCCAAGGATCATCTGGTCGCGGCCGCGGACGAGGTCTCCGTCGACGACATCTGCGACGAGGTCGTGCTGCACCCGCTCGACGACACCCTGGACTGGGAGCGGCCGCCGGGGAAACCCGCGCTGGACCGCCCGGCGACGACGGCGGACGCCATCGAGCTGGTCGCCGCCGGGGTCGGCCTCCTCGTCGTCCCGCAGTCCCTCGCGCGGCTGCATCACCGCCGCGACCTGACCTATCGCCCGATTTCCGGCACGCCCGAATCCGGCGTCGCGTTGTCGTGGCCGGAGGACGGGACCACCGATCTGATGGAACAGTTCATCGGGATCGTCCGGGGCCGGACGGTCAACAGCACCCGGGGGCGGCAGCAGACCCCGGAAAAGCAGTCGCAGGAGAAGCAGAAGCAGGCCCCGGCGAAGAGCAAGCGCCCCCAGACCGCCGGCCGGAAGCCGCAGCCTGGGAAGCGCGGAGCTCCCAAAGGCGGGAAGCGTCGCCGGCGCGGCTAGCTCTCGCTACGAGCGGCCTTGACGCGTGCCTCTTCCTTGCGGACCTCGGCGTGGGTCTCGCGCTCCCGCTTCAGCCAATCCGGGGCGGCGGTCTTGATCTCTTCGATCTGCTCGGTGGTGAGGGCCTCGGTGATCCCGCCTCGCGCCAGGCCACTGATGGAAATGCCCAGCTTCGCCGCGATGACCGGACGCGGATGCGGCCCGTTGCGGCGCAGCTCGCGCAGCCACTCGGGCGGCTCGGCCTGCAACGCGTTCAGTTCGTCGCGGGAGACGACACCCTCCTGGAACTCCGCCGGGGTGGCCTCCAGGTAAACACCCAGCTTCTTCGCCGCTGTCGCGGGCTTCATCGTTTGGGGGGTCTTGTGCGACGTCATTGCCTCAGGGTAACGCCCTGTGATCAGGCGCCCTTCGCGGGCAGCGTGACGACGCCGGCGCTTAGAGGTAGTCGAAGAACCGATCCCACCACGACGGTGGCCGGTCCGGGGGATAGAGAGTGTCGAAACCACTGATCCCGGTGTACTTGGTCCAGAGCGGATGCTCGGAGACGGGCAGGTAGCCGAGTGCTTCCAGCTCCTCTTCGATCCGTATTCGGTCCACCGCGGGGAAGAACTGTCGTTCTTCGTCCTCGTCGTAACTGCCCGGATTTCCCAGCGTCACCGCGACGAGGCCGCCGAAGTTGCTGACCGTGACGGTCAGATGGTCCGGTGCCGAGGTCGCGCTCGTCGGGATCACGATCCTGCCGAGGTGACTGGCGTCCTGAACGTGGCGGTCGACGTCGCAGACGCAGTCGAAACGTCTACCGAGCCGTTCGGCGAGTTGCTCGAACCGGGCCCGTTCGGCGGGTCGGTCGAAGTCGTGCGGCACCTCCCAATGGCCGGGTTCGTCGAGCTCGCGCAGCATCGCCCAGGTCTGCTGCTCGTCGAGGGGCATCGTCGCCTCCCGGCCTCAGGTGGTCTAGTCCACTTACCGAACTGAACCTTAACCAGCCGGATCCCGCGCGGACAATGGTGGGACGAATTCTGGACCGAAAAAGTTTTCCCGGGACCCGTGAAGGAGGGGTAGCGCCAGCGCTACCCGGAATCCGGTAGCCCGCACTCCTGATCTTCGCGCCTGAATCGACCATCGTCGTTCGTGTTGATCCGGTCGAGGAAGGAGCGCGAATGACGGGCAAGACCAAGGTAGGCAAGGGCGTTGTCGTCCTGACGGTGGCGGGGCTGCTGGGTACGGCGTGGACCACCGCGGCGGAGGCGGCCCCGCCCCGGGGATCCGAGCTGCGGAAGAGTCTCGACGCATTGGTGAGCAAGGAGAAGTTCCCCGCGGCGCTGGCGTCGGTGACCGATCGGGGCCGTACGACGTCGCTGGTCGCGGGGTCCTCGCGGATCGACCGTCAGGTCCCCGTCCCGCGCGACGGTTCGGTCCGGGCGGGCAGCAACACCAAGACGTTCACCGCGGTCGCCGTCCTGCAGCTGGTGGCGGAGGGCAAGGTGGAACTGGACGCGCCGATCGAGAAATACCTGCCGGGACTCGTGCGCGGCGAGGGCATCGACGCCACCAAGATCACCGTCCGGCAGCTGCTGCAGCACACCAGCGGGCTCCCGGACTACACCGAGCACCTCGGGGTCGAGGAGTTCGAGAAGATCCGGCACAGGTTCTTCCAGCCACACGATCTGCTCGCCGCGGCACTGGCCCATCCGGCGAAATTCGCCCCCGGCACCAAATGGGCGTACAGCAACACGGGATATCTGCTGGCGGGCATGGTGATCGAGAAGGTGACCGGACGGCCCGTGCAGGAACAGATCACCGAACGCGTCATCAGGAAGGCGGGCCTGGAACACACCTATTGGCCGCAGGTCGGCGACCAGACCATCCAAGGGCGGCACCCGCAGGGCTACGCGATCGGCAGTGCCATCACCGGCAAGGTGGTCGACGCGACCGAACTCGACCCATCCTGGGGCGGTGCCGCCGGGCAGCTGATCTCGACGCCGAGCGACCTCGCCGAGTTCTTCCGCATCCTGCTCGACGGCAAGTTGCTCGCACCCCGGCAGCTGGCCGAGATGCGGAAGACGGTGGACGCCCCGCTGTTCCCGGGGTCGCGCTACGGTCTCGGCCTGATGAGCAATCCGTTGAGCTGCGGCGGCGTGTACTGGGGCCACGGCGGGGACATCCACGGGTTCGAGACGCGCGGCGGGGCCACCGAGGACGGCCGGACAGTAGGACTCGCGGTGACCGCGATGCCGGGAACCTTCGGTGACGCCGAGCGTGGCTCCGCGGCCGTGATGGCCACGGTGGACACCGCGTTCTGCAAGTGACCGTCAGGGTCGTGGGTGCCAATGAGCGTGCTGACCCTCATCGGCACTCACGACCACTCACTCAGCCCTCCAGCTTCTCGATGGCTGCCTTGAACCCCGCCAGAGCCGCGCGATAGAAGCGTGGGCCGTAGGAAACCCGTGCCACGCCGACTTCCCGAAGCGCGACCAGGTTCAGTTCTTCGCCGACATTGCCGTTGACCGGACACGCGAGTTCGGTGACCAGCGCCGCGATATCGTCCCGACGTCGCACGCCGATCGGGTACACGCAGTCGGCACCGGCCTCGCGGTAGAGCCTGCCCCGACGGACGGCCTCGGCGAGCCTGTCCGGCTCCGGGACCCCTCGGTCACCCAGGAACACGTCGACCCGGGCGTTGACGACGATCGGGACGCCCGCGTCGGTCGCCGCGGCGCGGATGTCCGCGAGCCGCTGGGCGTGCTCGTCCGCGTCGGCCAATCCGCCCGACCGGTGATCGGTGTCCTCGAGGTTGCAGCCGACGGCACCGGTCTCCAGCAACCGGTCCACGAATTCCCTCGGTGCCAGGCCGTAACCCGCCTCCGCGTCCACGGTGACCGGCAGGGAGACCGCGGCGGCGACCCGGCCCGCCGCCGCGAACATCTCCCGCCACGGCGCGCCTTCGCCGTCGGGGTAGCCGAGCATCGCCGAGACGGCGGCACTGGCGGTGGCGATCGCGGGGAAGCCCGCCTCCGCCACGACCTCGGCGCTCGCCGCGTCCCAGACGTTGGGCAGCACGAGCATTTCCCCGCTGTGCAAGGCGCGGAGCGTTTCGGCTCGGGCGTTCAGGTCGGTCATCGGTTTCCTCCTCGATCGGTACCGGACAGGGCGGGTGCCCGCGGTGCTTCGGCCGGTCGCCTGCCCGGTATGCCCAGGGCGACCAGCATGCCGGTGAAGGCGAAGGCGACGACAGTGCCCATCGCCGCGGTGAAACCGCCACCGAATTCCTCTGGTGACACGTGGCTCCCGGCGCCGGTGAAGACGGCGACCGCCACCGCCACGCCGAACACCCCGCCGAAGATCCGCAACATCATGAACGCGCCGGACGCCTGCCCGATTTCGGGCGGCCGCACGGCACCGACGACCGAGCGCTGCGCGGCGGGCATGGCCGAGGTGATGCCGACACCGCTGACGATCAGCCCGGGCAGCAGGGTCGCGTAGCTCGTGCCCGGTCCGGCGACCAGGACGATCCAGCCCATGCCGATGGTCTGAAGCAGCAGCCCGGCGGCCACGAACGTGCGCGCGCTGTACTTGTCGGCCAGTTTGCCCGCGATGGGAGCACAGATCATCAGGGTCGCGGTCCACGGCATGAGCCGCAGCCCCGCCTCGAACGGCCCGAACCCCTGCGCGGTCTGGAAGTACTGCGGCAGGAAGAACAACGTGCCGTACAGCGAAGCGAAGACACAGAAGTTCGCCGCGTTGGCCGTGGAAAAGGCCCTCAGCCGGAAGAACCGCATCGGCAGCATCGGCGCTTCGCTGTGGCGTTCCCAGAACACGAAGGCGATCACCAGTACGACGCCGAGCGTCAGTGCGCCGAGGACCTCGGCACTGCCCCAGCCGGCGAGGTTCCCCCGGACCAGACCCCACACGATGCCGAGCGAGCCCAGCGTCATCAGGACGACGCCGCCCTGGTCCAACCGGCTGTTCGGGCCGGCGCTCTCGTCGACGCGCCGAAGCGTCAGCAGGACGGCGGCCACGCCGATCGGCAGATTGAGCCAGAAGATCCACTGCCAGGCCAATCCCTCGGCGATCACCCCGCCGATGAACGGACCGCTGAACGTCGCCAGCCCAGTGAGCCCCAGGTAGAGCCCCATCGCCTTGCCTCGCCGTTCGGGCGGGAAGATCGCGCTGATCAGGGTGAGTGACAACGGAAGCACCATCGCCGCGCCGACGCCCTGCACCGTGCGCGCGACGATGAGGGTGCCGATGTCCGTCGACATCGCGCAACCCACCGAGGCGAGCGTGAACACCGTGAGGCCGGTGACGAACATGCGACGGCGGCCGAACCGGTCACCGAGTGCCGCCCCGGTCAACAGCAGGACCGCGAAACTCAGGTTGTAGGCGTTGACGGTCCATTCGAGTTGTTCGATCGAGGCCGAGAGATCCCGGCGGATCGTGGGCAGCGCCGTCGTCACGACCTGGCTGTCCAGCGCCATCATGAACGACGCCAGTGAGGCGAGCGCCAGCACCCACGCCTGTTTGGGGGTCAAGATTTCTCCTTGGTTTTCGGGCATGACGAGGTACACGCCCGTCGGGGCGTGGCCATGGCGGGTGGGAAAAGTCAGTCGCGCAGCGAGCGGGGAAGCCCGAAGACCGCGAGCAGCGAGTTGTCGAGGAACCGGGTCACCGCGGTGATCCGGTCGCCCGCGAGTTCCAGCACGAGCACGCCGTGCGCGTGGCAGATCGGCGTCCTCGGATCGCGGACGTAGCAGCCGAAGGCGGGCTGGCCATTCGCGCGGGTCGGGATCAGCGAGTACCGGCGATCGTCGCGAAGCGCGACGGTCGCCAGGAAGTGCCCGACCGCCTCCGGGCCTTGGTATTCCAGGGGGAGCGGCGGCATGGTCAGCCAGGCGTCGTCGGTCAGCAGCGCCACGATGGCCTCGACGTCGCCGGTCTCGAAGGCGCGGGCGAACTCGTCGACGATCCGGCGTTCCCGGGGTGAATCCGGCAGGGGAGCGGTCTCCCGCCCGCCGCCCGGTATCTCTTTGGCCAGCGCCGTCCGCGCCCGGTTCAACGCACTGGTCACGGCGTTCTCGGTGGTGTCGAGCATCCTCGCCACCTCGGCGGCGCGGAACCCGAGGACATCCCGCAACACGAGGACGGCCCGCTGTTTGTGCGGCAATTGCTGGAGCGCCGCCAGGAACGCGAGTGAGATCGACTCCCTGGTCTCATAGCGTGCCTCCGGGCCGGGCAGCTGATCGGCGATCTCGTCGAGCAAGAGGTCGGGGTAGGGCTCCAACCAGCTCGGCTCCGGGCGGCGGCGCGACGGCTCTGGCAACGGGACCTCCGGCCGGTAAGCCGCGTGGTCGTGCGGGCGGCGGCCGCCCGCACGCAGCGCGTTGAGGCAGCGGTTGGTCGCGATCCGGTACAGCCAGGTGCGCACGGACGCGCGCTCTTCGTACGCGTCGATCCCGCGCCACGCGGCCAGTAGCGTCTCCTGCAGCAGATCCTCGGCGTCCTGTACGGAGCCCAGGATGCGATAGCAGTGCACCTGCAGCTCACGGCGGTACGGCGCGACGAGGTCGCGGAACGCCGCGCCGTCACCGGTCTTCGCCAGGGTCAGCAGTTCGTCCGCCCGCATGCCCGGCTCCTTCCTCCTGATGGTGTCTCTCGAAGAAGGTGGACACCGCCGCCGCCGGAAACTGGTCGGTCCTCGCCCAGTTTCCTCCGGATCCGCGCAAAACCCGGATGTGCTCCACCTCGCGGTGGCTACATTCGCCACGAATCATCCCGGCGAGGAAGGACAGGACAGCGCGTGCTCCCAACGCCGTCGTCGTCCCCTCGGCTCGGTACGAGGTGTCCTCGTGTCTCCGCGCATCCGGTGCCTGCCGCGCGGCTAGCACCGGCCCTTCCGGCGTTCGCCTGAATCGCGCCGTCGGAGTTTCCGGAGTTCGTCCCGCAAGGCCTGGCTCGGCGGACATCCGGTGACCGGCGTCCGGGGCACGCCGACCGACGGGCCACCCACTCGAACGACTCGTTGGAGACGGCGTTCCGGACGGCCGGACGGTTCGCGCTCCGTGACGCGTTGCGTGCCGGTGCGATGACCGGATCGACACCGGCCCGCCCACGACATTGTGAGCGGGCCGGCGCCCGAACCGCTGTCACCCGGTGATCGGGCACCGGGTGACAGCCGTCTTCACCCGATCACACCGAAGGCCACGGGGGACGGCAGTTCTGCCGCGGCAACGCGTGCGAACCGTTGGTGTACACGCCGTCCGCGATCGTGTCCGCCATGATCGAGCGGTGATCGGTGGGACGGGCCCACTGGTAACACTGGTGCTGGGCGAAATATCCGCCCGGCGCTTCGATGGTGTCGAAGTGGCAGACACCGTCGGTCTCGATGCAGTAGCGGATGAACGGGATACCGCCGAAATCGGTGCGTCCCGGCCCGAACGACACGTAGCCGCCGAACGGTGACGGCGCCCCTGTCCCCGGCGGGAGTACCGCGCTGATCCCGCGCCCCGGCGGACCGACGGGCTGCATCGGGTCGGCGAAGATCTTCGCGCTGAACCGCGACTTGTCCACGCCCAGTTTCCCGTCGGCGATGTCGTTCAGCACCAGGTTCGCGACCAGCGCGCCCTGCGAGTAGCCGACGACGGTGAACTCCGCACCCGGGTTCTCGCCGAAGGAGCTCTGGACCACACGACGGGCTTCTTCATGCCCCCGTGCGACGCTCTGGTCCATCGGCGTCTGGTCGCAGTTGGGCGCGCCGGCGGCCCCGGCCGGGTAGTGGACCACCTTCCGGATCCCGCCCCGCAACCAGGCGTCGTTGTACACGGTAGCGGCGCCGTCGCAGGTGCCGCCGATGAGGATGTAGTAATGCGCCTGGTCGGCCTGGGCCGGCGGCGCGGTGACGCCGATCAGCCCGGCGGCCAGCGCGGCCGCCGCCAGGACCCCCCTGAGTTTCTTCATTCATCATCCCTTTCGTTCGATTACGGTGCGTGTTCGAACGCTAGGGAAGCGTCGTGAAATTCTGATGAAACGGGCTCAGCGATGGGCCAGCACATTGATCACGTGCCCCTCGGGGTCACGCATGAAGAATCGCCGCACCCCCCATGGTTCGTCGGTCAGTTCGTGCACGATCTCGGCGCCTGCCGCCTTCGCTTCCTCGTACGCCGCATCGACGTCGTCGACCTGGATCGACGCGGCCGGGACGACGGGCGCCGTCTCGTCGTGGGTCATCAGGCTCAGCTGGACGTCGGGCCGGTCCGGATCGGCCAGCGTCACGATCCACCCGTGATCCATCACCACTTCGAAGCCGAGCACTCGCTCATAGAACGTTTTCGTCTGTTCGAGCGACTTCGTTTCGAGGTCGGTGACCACTCTCTTGATCGTCATGCGCCGATACTGGCACACCCCTCCGACGGTTTCGGGGGAGCAGGAGCGGCGTCGCGAGCATGAGCGCCCCGGCGATCCCGACCGCGGCGCGCGGGCCGGTGAACGCGGCGAGCAGTCCCCACAGCGCGGTCAACCCCGCGGTGGTGAGCTTGCCGGCGATCGACCAGGCCGACAGTGTGCGCGCCGCGCGGTCGAGGGGCACCTGTTCGAGCCTGGTGGTGGCGAGCACCGGGTTGAACACACCGATACAGGTGATCAGACAGAGTTCGACGACGATGACAAGGATCATCCCCGGCACACCGGGCTGGATGAGGACCAGTCCGACCGGCCAGCAGACCCGCAGCCAACCGGCGACGAAGAGGACACGGCTCCGGCCGTACCGGGCGACCACGCTCCGAGAGAGTCGTGCCCCGATCAACCCGCCGAGACAGGGCACGGCGAAGGCGACCGCGTACTCCCACGGCGCGAAGCCGAGTTGCCCGAGCATCAGGACGGCCATCAGCGGAGCGGTCGCCATGATGAGGCCGTTGACCACGATCGTGTTGACGAACAAGGGCCGTAGCAACGGATGGGTGAGGATGAACCGCCACCCTTCCCGCAGATCGCGACCGGTCAACCGGTGGCCTTCCGGCCGCGCGGGTGGCGGTTCCGAGCCGCCGACCGCACGGATCCCGAGCGCCGAGAGCAGGTAGCTGACCGCGTCGGCGGCGATCGTGATCACCGGCCCGAACAGGCCGACGGCGAACCCGCCGAGCGGCGGGCCGAGCACGGTCGCCGTCCAGGTCGTCGATTCGAACCGGGCGTTCGCGACCAGCAGATCCTCGGGCGCCAGCAGCGTTTTCAGGAAAGCGCCGCCGGCGGCCAGGAACGTGATGTCGGCCGCCGCGACGACGACCGAAACGGCGAGAAGCTGGCCGAAGCCGAGCAGCCCCAGCGTGTACGCCGCCGGGACGGTCAGCAGCGCCACGCAGCGGAGGAGGTCCATCGCGATCATGACCGGCCGTTTGCGACGGAACTCGACCCAGGGGCCGAGCGGCAGCGCGACCAAGGCGCCCACGACGAGACCGGCTGCCGCCAGCAGCGAGACCTCGGTGGTGCCCGCGCCCAGTGCCACGATGGCGATCAGGCTGAACGCGTCGAACGCGAACCTGGTGCCGAAAGCGCTCGCCGCGTACGCCGCCCAAAGCCATCCGAATCGTCGCCCCAGCGACCTGCCGCCCATTCGCGTGATCAAAGCAAGCCGCGGCCCGGAAGTCGAACAACGACTCGTGGGTGGCCCACAACCGGGAGTTGTGAAAGTCGCTACAGATCTCCGAGGGCGGTGACCGGTGACTCGACGCAGTCGGCGACGAACCGCAGGAAGCCGCCGGCCGTGCCGCCATCGCACACCCGATGATCGAACGCCAGTGTCAGTTCGCAGATCTTCCTGGGAACGAGTGCGCCGTCGACCACCCAGGCGCGGTCGATGATCCGGCCGATGCCGAGGATCGCCGCCTCCGGGTGATTGATGATCGCGGCGGAGCCGTCCACCCCGAACACGCCGTAGTTGTTGACCGTGAACGTGCCGCCCGCCGGGCTGGGTTTGCCTTCCCGTGCCTGGGTGGTCCGTTCGCGGATCGCCGCCGAAAGCTCCCTTGTGGACAGCGAACCGGCATCGCGCACGACCGGCACGACGAGACCGCGCTCGGTTTGCGCCGCGAAACCGAGGTTGATTTCGCGTAACTGCACGATTTCGTCGCCCTCGACGCGCGAGTTCAGCTCGGGGTACTTCCGCAGCCCCGCGACGGCGAACCGGGCGATGAGGCCGAGAAGACTCACGGGACGATCCGGCGCCGAGGCGTTGAGCGACTTCCGTGCCGCGACGAGTCCGGTCGCGTCGACGTCGACCCAGACCGTTGCCTCGGGGATCTGCCGCCGCGAGGCCGTCAGCTTGTCGGCGACCGCCTTGCGGACCCCGGTCAGCGGGATCCGTTTCTCGCCGTCCCTCTGCTCGGGGACGGCGGTGAGCGCGGCCTCGACGTCGGCGCGCCGGATGATGCCACCCGGCCCGCTGCCGGTCAGCTTCGTCAGGTCGATTTTGTGGTCCGCGGCCATCTTGCGGACGAACGGCGAGATCACACCCGGCGTCTTCGACGGCTTCTCGGGAGTGGCGCCGACGGTGCGCGTCCGGCGGCGTCTCGTCGTCGTGGTCGTGCCGTAGCCGATGAGGACGTTGCCGCTGCCTTCGCTCGCGGTCGTGACGCCGGGTTCGGTGAAGCCAGGGCCGATGCTGAGCAGGGGAGCGCCGACCGGCAGCGATTGGCCCGGTTCGCCGTGGAGACGGGTGACCACGCCGGCGAACGGTACCGGCACCTCGACGGCGGCCTTCGCGGTCTCGACCTCGACGACGGGCTGGTCGACGCCGACGGTGTCGCCCTCCGCGACCAGCCAGTTCACGATCGACGCCTCGGTCAGCCCTTCGCCGAGGTCCGGGAGCAGGAAGTCAGGCACCGGCCACCACCGGTTCGTCGTGCCATTGCAGCCGGGCGATGGTGTCCAGGATCCGGTCGACGTCCGGAAGCTGATGACGTTCCAGTTTCGGTGGCGGATAGGGGATGTCGAGCCCGGTGACGCGCAGGACGGGCGCGTGCAACCGGTGGAAGCACTGTTCGGTGACGCGGGCGACCACCTCGGCGCCGTAGCCGCCGAACCCGGCGGCCTCGTGGACCACGACCGCGCGCCCGGTGCGGCGCACCGAAGCGCTGACGGTCTCGTCGTCGAACGGGTTCAGGGACCTGAGATCGACCACCTCGACGTCCCAGCCCTCGGCGGTCGCCGCCTCCGCGGTCTCCAGCGCGGTGGCGACCATCGGGCCGTACGCGAGCAGCGTGACGTCTTTGCCGGCACGGCGGACGACCGCGCGGTCCATCGGGGCCTTGCCGCGGGTGAAGGACACGGCTTCCTTCGCCCAGTAGCGGCATTTGGGTTCGAGGAAGATCACCGGGTCCGGTGAGTCGATCGCGTCGCGAAGGAGGTCGTAGGCGTCCTGCGGCGTGCCCGGCGTGACGACCCGCAGGCCGGGCGTGTGGGTGTAGTAGGCCTCGCTCGAATCGCAGTGGTGCTCGACGCCGCCAATCCCGCCCGCGTAGGGGATCCGGATGACCATCGGCAGGGAAAGCGCGCCGCGAGTACGGTTCCGCAGCTTCGCCACATGTGAGGTGATCTGCTCGAAAGCGGGGTAGGCGAAGGCGTCGAACTGCATTTCGACGACCGGGCGGAAGCCGCCCATCGCCATCCCGACCGCGAAGCCGACGATGCCGGCTTCGGCCAGGGGCGTGTCGAAGCAGCGTTCCTCGCCGAAGTCGGCGGTGATGCCGTCGGTCACGCGGAAGACGCCGCCGAGCGGGCCGACGTCCTCACCGAAGATGAGCACGCGGTCGTCGTCTTTGACGGCGTCGCGCAGGGCGGCGTTGAGCGCCTGGGCCATCGAGATCTCGTTCATCAGGCCTCCACTGCTTCGAGTTCGGCGGCGACCTGGGCGCGCTGGGCGATCAGGTGGCGGGTCGGCTCGGCGTAAACGTGCTCGAACAACGAAAGCGGGTCCGGTTCGACGTCGGCGTTGAGCGTGTCGCGCACTCCCGCGGCGAAGGTCTCGGCTTCGGCGCGGAACCGGTCGATGTCCTCTTCGGACAGCAGGTTCTCGTTCGTCAGGTAGGTCTCCAGGCGGCGGACCGGGTCGGCGGCGCGCCACTTCTCGACCTCGGCCGCGTCGCGGTAGCGGGTGGCGTCGTCGGCGTTGGTGTGCGCGTCGATCCGATAGGTGTGCGCCTCGACCAGGACCGGCCCACGACCGGAACGCGCGTGCGCGACGGCGTCGTCCAGCACCGACAGCACCGCGAGGGCGTCGTTGCCGTCGACCTGTTCGGACCGGACGCCGTAGCCGACGCCCTTGTAGGCCAGCGCGGGCGCGGCGCTCTGCTTCTCGAACGGCACCGAGATCGCGAAGCCGTTGTTCTGCACGAAGAAGACGACCGGGGCCTTGAACACGGCCGCGAAGTTGAGTGCCTCGTGGAAGTCACCCTCGCTCGTGGCGCCGTCGCCGATCAGCGCGAACGCGACGGCGTCCTCACCACGGCGCCGCATGGCGTGCGCGAGCCCGGCCGCGTGCAGGGTCTGGGTGGCCAATGGCGTGCACTGCGGCGCGACCCGGGTCGCGGTGGGGTCGTAGCCGCAGTGCGCGTCACCGCGAAGCAGCGTCAGGACCTCGCCCGGGTCGAGCCCGCGGGCGACCAACGCGACCGAATCGCGGTAGGTGGGGAAGAGCCAGTCGGCGTCGGAGAGGGCGAGCGCGCTCGCGACCTGGCAGGCCTCCTGACCGGCGCTGGACGGGTAGACCGCGAGACGGCCCTGCTTGGTCAGCGCGGTCGCCTGTACGTCGAACCGGCGCCCGAGCACCATCAGCCGATAGGCCTCGACAAGCCGATCGGCGGGCGGCTCCGAGTAGCCACTGTGCTCGTCGACGCGTGTGCCGTCCTCGGCGAGGAAACGTACCGGGACTTCGGACGGCAGCAACGCGGGGGCAGGGGCCTCCCGCGACATGGCGCAACACCACCTTTCACAGACATATGATGCTGAGATCGTGGTTTCTGGTGTCCCCGTGTTCAAGAGGCAGGCGAAATGAGCGACAAACTGTCCACAGGATCGGTTCAGTCGAGCCAAGCGTCCACGAGTGGCGTGGCTCACGGGCCGGATCCGGGACGAACGGTCCTTGCCCTCGATGACATCGACCGCGCCATCCTCGCCGTACTGTCCGCCGACGGCAGGCTCGCCGTCCGCGCCCTGGCGGAACGGCTGCACATCTCGCGCACCAACGCCTACGCGAGACTCGAGCGGCTGATGTCCGAAGGCGTGATCACCGGCTTCGGCGCGAAGATCGACCCGCGGCGGGCCGGGCTCGGGACGAGCGCGTACATCCTGATCACCGTCGAGCAGACGTCGTGGCGCACGATGTCGGCGGAGTTGCGGGAGATCCCGTACGTCGAGCACGTGTCGCTGGTCGGAGGCGACTTCGACATCCTGCTGCTGGTGCGGACGCCGGACAACGCGTCACTGCGGGACGTCGTCCTGGAACGGCTTCAGGCACTGGACGGCGTCCGGTCCACCCGAACCTGGCTGATCTTCGAAGAGCAGCCCGGCTTGGCGCCGCGCATTTAGTCCTCTAAATGCGTTCTGCGGGGCACCGGCGCTCGCCGCTTCGGGCCCATTCGGGTGATAACGGTTCGGCATTCGATGTATCCGGCGCCAACCCCATTGACACCTCCCTACGATCGCGGCGACCGGGTGGAGGGATGCGATGACGGTGGAGAGCGCGGGGCAGGACTACCTGACGCGGCAGGTCGGGGCGTTGCTCCAGGCGATTCGCGAGGAGGGGCCCGTCGGCGAGGGCAGACGCAGTTTCCGGCTCGCCGGACATCTCGCCGCGGAGGGCGGGTTCCACCTCGGCGACATCCTCGCGGCGACGGCGCAGCTGCTGGCGGTCCACGCGTGGAACAACGGCTACCTCGCCGCGGCGGAACTGCTGACGCGCCGGATGCGGGACTTCGGTGAGTCTGCCGAGCTGGTGCAGCACCTCGTGCGACTGGAAACGGGCTGCGAGCAAGGCTGGCTTCCGCGCGAGGACCGCGAAGCCCTCATCGCCTACGCGCGTCGAGCTGAGCGTCCCGACATCGAGCAGCGGGCGCGGGCGATCGAGCCGTTGCTGCCCGGGCTCACCGGGCCCGAGCGTCCTGATCAGATGGCCAATGAGTCGTGAGATAGTGCTCGGGATCCGCGAGGATGCCGCGGATGACCGAGCCGGCCGCGCCGCGTACGGCGGCTCCCGTGCCGAGCGCCGAACGGATGACGCGCACCGGCGACCAAGCCGTGCTGGGCACGCGGCGTTTCAATTCGGCGAGGAGTGGCTCACGCAGCCAAGGCTCGAGTCGCGCGTAGGTTCCGCCTAGCACCACCGCCGGGACGTCCATCAGGTTGACCACGGTGGACAGTCCGATGCCGAGATGTCCCGCGGCGGTGGTGACGGCGGCGCCGGCCGCGTCGTCTCCGGACTCCAGCGCGGAGATCAGGTCGTCGACCGTCTCCGCGCCCGCGAGCCGCAGGATCTCCTCCTGTCCGGCCATCCGTTCCAGGCAACCGTTCGCGCCGCAGGAGCACGGCGGACCGTCGGGAGCCACCGGGAGATGGCCGATCTCGCCACCCGCGCCGCGCACCCCCTCGAACAGGGCACGATCGAGCACGATGCCCGCGCCGATCCCGATCTCGCCGGACACGTGGACGAAATCCGGCAACGCCGTGCCGTGCCAGAGTTCGGCGAGTGCGGCGAAGTTGGCTTCGTTGGCGACGGTGAAGGTCTCGCCGAGCCGATCCGCGAGGTCGACGTCGCGCCAGCCCAGGTTGGGGGCGAGACGCACGAGCCCGCCGGCGGACTCGACCACTCCCGGCACCGCGATGCCGACGCCTCCGACAGGTACGCCGAGCACCTCCGCCTGCTCGCGTGCCTTACGCAGAAACGCCGACACACGTTGGAAAACCCGCGGAGTCCGGTTGTCGGCGTACCGGACCTCCTCCGCCCGGACGGTGCCGGTCAAGTCGACCAGGCAGGACGCCAGGTAGTCGACGCCGATCTCGATTCCGAGCCCGTGCGGCCCGGTGGGGGACAGGGAGACGACGGTGCCGCGCCGCCCTGGGCCGACGCGTCGCTCCGGTTCGCCTTCGGCCACGAGATCCGCGGCGATCAGGCGGTCGACCACGCTCGACACCGTGGCCTTCGTGAGTCCGGTGGTGGCGGAGAGGCCCGCCCGTGAGGCCCCCGGGCCGTCGGCGATCGCGCCGAGGACGAGGGCGGCGTTGTGCTGCCGCACAGTGTGCTGTCCCGCGGGGCGCGTGCCGATCATCGCGCGATTGTATTCGTTCGATGCCTGAACGAAAGCCTTGACCCGCCGGGGTGCGCGTCGATAAGTTCAGGCATCAAACTAATTGGTGGAGGCGAGATGACCCAGGCTCCGACGCGTGAGGACAAGTTCAGCTTCGGGCTGTGGACCGTGGGCTGGCAGGCGAACGACATGTTCGGTTCGGCCACGCGCGGCCCACTCGACCCGGTCGAGGCCGTGCACCGGCTGTCCGACCTGGGTGCCTGGGGGATCACTTTCCACGACGACGACCTCATCCCGTTCGGCTCGGGCGACGCGGAGCGCTCCCGGCACCTGAAGCGGTTCCAGGCCGCGCTCGCCGAAACCGGCCTCGTCGTCCCGATGGTGACCACGAACCTGTTCAGCCACCCCGTCTTCAAGGACGGCGGCCTGACCAGCAACGATCGTGACGTCCGCCGCTACGCCCTGCGGAAGGTGCTGCGGAACCTCGACCTCGCCGCCGAACTCGGCGCGTCGACGTTCGTGCTCTGGGGCGGTCGCGAAGGCAGCGAGACCGACGCCGCGAAGGACGTCCGCGCGGCGATGGACCGCTACCGCGAAGGCATCGACTTCCTCGCGCAGTACGTCATCGACCAGGGTTACGGGCTCAGGCTCGCGCTGGAGCCGAAGCCGAACGAGCCGCGCGGCGACATCCTGCTGCCGACCGTCGGCCACGCGCTGGCGTTCATCTCGACACTGCAGAATCACGAGATCGTCGGCGTGAATCCGGAGGTCGGGCACGAGCAGATGGCCGGGCTCAACATTGTCCACGGCATCGGCCAGGCGCTGTGGCAGGGCAAACTGTTCCACATCGACCTCAACGGCCAGCGCGGCCCGCGGTTCGATCAGGACCTCGTCTTCGGCCACGGTGACGTCCTGTCGTCGTTCTTCCTCGTCGACCTGCTGGAGCACGGCGGCTACGACGGGCCGCGTCACTTCGACTACAAGCCGCTGCGCACGGAGAACATGGACGGGGTCTGGGCGAGCGCCGAGGCCAACATGGCCAGCTATCTGCTGTTCGCCGAACGCGCCCGCGCCTTCCGCGCCGACCCCGAGGTGCAGGCCGCGCTGGCGGACGCCCTCGTCCCGGAACTGGCGACGCCGACGCTCAACGAGGGCGAAACGGCCGCGGACCTGCTGGCCGACCGGTCGGCGTTCGAGGACTTCGATCCGGACAAGGCCGCGGAACGCGGTTACGGCTTCGTCCGCCTGTCCCAGCTGGCGCTCGAACACCTCACCGGGGCGCGCTGAGACGCGGCGGGTGACAAGTCCGTGAAGGCCTCCTTTCCTACCGTCAGAGTAGGAAAGGAGGCCTTCACGGCGTGGTGGACCGGATCAGGCGACTTCCGGCTCGACGTCGAGGAAGGCCGCTTCCAGTCGATGGATCCGAGCCCAGAACTCGGCCTCCCTGCCGGTTTCGAGCACCCCGAGATGCCCGCCGGGGACGACGCGGCCCACGAACGGACCGGACGTCCACACCCGCCAGCCGCCCGTGGCGTCGTCACCCGAAGCGAACGCGGGATCGTCGATGCCTCGCATCGCCGCGATCGGGCACGAAAGCCGGGTCCGCGCCGGCCCGCGGTAGGCGTTGAGCAACTGGAGGTCGCCGAGCAGCAGGTCCAGCGCGTATTCCCAGCGTTCCGGCGCATCGCGGTAGCCCGCGACCGGGGTGAGCCCGGTGCGGCCGAACACCCGCCCCATGGCCGAAGCGGCCGTCTTGGCGTGCATGTCCGGCGAGCGACGTTGCGGGGCACACGCGTCCGCGACGATGAACGCGCCGGGGGCGACGCCGAGACGCTGAGCCGTTTCCAAGGCGACGAAGGCGCCCATTCCGAAACCGATCACGACGGTGCGGGAGAACCAGTCGCGCGTCACCTCCTGCGCCAACTGCGCGCCGAGGTCTTCGAGGGACGTTGCGGGAGCCTCTGCGAGTTGATCCCCATGCCCGGGATATTCCACGCCCCAAACATCCGCCCGGGCCTGCCCGGCGAGCGGGCCGAACGCGCGGAGCGTGCCGCCCGCGGGCGGGAGCAGCAGGTAGCGCGCGCCGCGACTGTCTGCTGTGGACAGTGGGATGAGTGCGGTCGGCATGATCCGAAAGATACGCGTCATTCCCGGACGGGGTAACAGTTTGCGGTCGACCAAGATCAATTCACCCGGCCGGGGGAGGTATACGCGTCTTCGAGAACGGTCGCCCGGCCGTGTCGTATCTGGCGCCCCTCGTTCGACGTCTTGATAAGAGCCGGAAGGAGAAAGCGATGAACACCACGACACTGGCCTTGAACCCGCGGCCGAACCCGGTGAGCCGCGCCCTGCCGGTTCTGCTGGCGATGGAGGACGACGCGGAAGACGTCGGCCGCCTGGCTCCGGACGATCGCCTGACCTGCCACGTGCACGGCCGCTGGATCCACCAGTGCGTCGCCTCCCCACTGCACGTCAACCCGGTCACCCGGCACCGCTGGTGCCGCTCCTGCGCGACCGCGCTGACCGTTTCCGTCGACGAGCTGTCCGGTGCGGTCACGATGTCCTGCCCCCGCTGTGGCCGGGGCGAGAGCGCCGCGTCGACCCGGCTGATCGCCGCTTGCCGGGCCAGCCTGGCGGCGGCGCGCGGGCGCTCGGTGACCGCTTCGCGTCAAAGCGCGGCCTGAAGAAGCTACTCGGGGGCCGACCGGAGGATTCGTTCGACGATCAGGGCACGATCCTCCGGCCGTAGATAGAGGTAGTGCCCGGCGTCGGGCAGGACCTCGACGTCGGCGTGGGGGACCAGGTCCTTGAGTCGTCCGGCCGCCACGATGGAGTCGTGCACGACGCTGCGTGCGCCGAACAAGGCGAACACCGGCAGCTTGACCGACCGGAGTGCCTCCTCGGCCGGGCAGGTTTGAAAGGGCACTCGCGCCCGGTAGGACCTGATCCCGGCGAGGACGAGCTGAGCCGCGGGTTGATCGAGGACGTCCGCCCCCGCCGACCACTTCAGGAAGCCGCGCCACAGCCGATCGTTGTCGAGGATCGCGGCGACCGCGCCGTACCAGAACACCTTCCGGGTGAAGGGGGCCGAGACAGTGGTCGCGTCGAGCAGCCCGAGGGACGCGAGCCGTCCGGGGGCGTGGATCGCCTGGTTCACCGCGTGCCAGCCACCGGTCGAACCGCCGACGAGGTGCACCGAGGTCAGCCCCAGGCTTGCGAAGACGTCGTCGAGAGCGATCGCGCGGTCCCGGATGTCCTTGAACGGCCGGACCTGCACGCTTCGGCCCGCCTCGCCGAGCGTGTCGATCGCGTAGATCCGATGCCGTTCGGCCAGCGAGGGAATCAACGCCGCATAGCAGGCCGACGTCGCCATGAGACCAGGCAGGAGGGCGATCGGCGGGCCGTCACCGCCGTAGCGATAGACCCGGGTGGTGCCGTGCGGCGTCTCGACGTCGAGCACCGCGTCCGGTTCCGGGCACTCGGCGATGGCCCGGTCATAGGCGGCGTAATAGCGTTTTTCGACGGCCGGATTTCTGAATCCCCCGATTTTCGTCATGAGAAGAACGCTAGGTGGGAGCCCCGTTGCCGGTCTTGAACGAAAGTAAGATGGCGTGATGGGTGGCTGGAGCCTCGTGGTGCCGCGGCGGGAGATCCATCGCGCGCCGGGGGAGCGCCTTCTCCACCTGCCTCACCCCGCCATCGCCGCCCATGTCTCCAGTTATGTCGCGCACGACCTACCCGGCACTGGGCCGAATTCCTGGCAGGTCACCCCGTTGTCCGTGCTCACCTGGGTGATCGACTTCGAAGCCCCCGTCCGCCGTTCGGAGGCGGGCGGCGAGATCCCGGATTCGCCCGTGCTGGGATTGCGGGACCGGCCGCTGGTCGTGGAGCAGGCCGGGGTCTCGCGTGGCATCTCCGTCGCGCTGAGCCCGCTCGGCGCGGCCGCGTTGTTCGGGATTCCGTTGCGGGAGTTGACGAATTCGGTGGTCGCCGCGGCCGAGGTGATGCCGCCCGGATCGCTGACCGAACGGCTCGCGGAGACGGCGGACTGGCCGGAGCGGTTCCGGCTGCTGGACGAGTACCTGGTGGCGAGGCTGGCTCGTGGCCCGGCGTTGTCCGCGCCCGTCCGGTACGCCTGGGAGCGGCTGTCGGCGGGGCAGGTGCGCGTCGACGCGCTCGCGGACGAGATCGGCTGGAGCCGCCAGCACCTCAACGCCCGGTTCCGCGAGCAGATCGGGCTGAATCCCAAGACGGTCGGGCGGATCGCCCGGCTCAACCGGACGATGGCGCTGCTGAACCGGGAGCCGTCCCTGTCGTGGGCGGAGATCGCGTACCTGGGCGGCTACAGCGATCAAGCGCATCTGACCCGGGAGTTCCGGGCGTTGAGCGGATGCACGCCGACCGAGATCGGGAAACCGACCGGGTTGTTCGTCGCCGGTAGATTGCGGGCATGACCCGGGTTTCGACACCTGCCCAGGCGGCGACAAGAATCACCGGACGAGCCGTTGCCGAGCAGCACCGACTGGCGGGCGCGGTGACCGCGGTCGTACTGGACAGTGGTGACACCGTCGTCGTCAAACGTGGCCATGCCCCCGGCGCGGCGCTCGCGGAGGCCGCGGGACTGCGGTGGCTGGGTGAGGCGGGCGCGGTCCGGGTGCCCGAGGTCCGCGGCCACGACGACGAATGGCTGGTGACCGAACTGGTCGGTGGAGGACGTCCGACGCATCGCGCGGCGGAGCGGCTGGGGCGGGGACTGGCGGCGTTGCACGCGTCCGGCGCTCCCCGGTTCGGTTCGCCGCCGCCTGGTGGGCCGGTCGACGCGTGGATCGGACTGGCCAGGATGGAGAACGCGCCGGGGGAGGACTGGCCGCGGTGGTACGCCGAGTACCGGGTCCTGCCGTATGTCCGCCGAGCGGTCGACGAGGGCACGTTGGACGGCGACGAGGCCGCGGTGATCGAGCGGGCTTGTGCGCGGCTTCCGGCGGTGGCCGGACCGGCGGAACCGCCCGCCCGCCTGCACGGCGATCTGTGGAACGGCAATGTGCTGTGGGGCGCCGTCGAGGCTTCGCTCATCGACCCCGCCGCGCACGGCGGTCATCGCGAGACCGATCTGGCCATGCTGCGGCTGTTCGGGTGCCCGCTGCTGGACCGCGTGCTCGCCGCCTATCAGGAGATCGCGCCGCTCGCCGATGGCTGGACCGAGCGGACCGAGGCCCACCAGCTGTTCCCGCTGCTCGTGCACACCGTCCTCTTCGGACGGTCCTATGCCGGGCAGGCGGTCGCGGCCGCGAGGACGGTCGGCCGGTAGTTCACCGCGCGACGCGGTCGAGCCATTCGGCGAGCAACGCGCGCTCGGCCGGGGTCAGCGCGTCGCCGGGGTCCTTTTCCAGCGCGGCCTTGAGCGCGATCGCGCGGGAGGGGACGTCGGAATCGTCAGCGGCGGCGGTGTCGGTGGTGATGGTCGCGATGACGTGTTCTCGGGCGGCGGTGATCAGCCCGAGGTCGCGTCGCTCGGCCGGGCTCGCGATGAGCGAGAGGATCACCCCCATCCCGGTCGCGTGCACCAGTTGGGCGGCCCGCTCGACCGGCACGCGTAAGCGGCCGGCCTCGGCGATGCGTCCGACGATGCGGCGAAGGATCGCGTCCGCTTCCTTGCGTGCTTCACGGACCCGGGGCTCGCCGTACATGAGTAGGTAGAACGCGGGCTGGGAGAGGCCGAACTCGACGTGCAGGTCCCAGCCGCGCCGCAGGTCATCGATCGGATCCTCGGTCTCACCGAGGGCGTGCTTCCCGGCGAGGTAGCTCTCGAAGCCGTACGTGGCGACCGCGTCGAGCAGCCCGTCCTTGTCACCGAAGAGCCGGTAGAGCGTCGGGGCCTGCACTCCGGCGGCGGCGCTGACGGCGCGCGTCGACAGCGCGTCGCGCCCGCCTTCCAGCAGAAGCTCGGCCGCCGCGCGGACCAAGCGGTCTCTCGTCGTCAAAGTCACGAATCAACGATAACACCTGCATGGTAGCACTGGTTCGATATCAGTGATACTGTGAAAGTGTTATCAAAGGAAATAGCTGATAGGAGCACCACATGGCACGCGTAGCGATCGTCACCGGCGGGTCGCGGGGCATCGGCCGGGAGGCCGCCGAGCGGCTCGCGTCCGATGGATTCGCGGTCGTCGTCGGCTACGGCGGCAACAAGTACGAGGCGGGAGCGGCGGTCGCCGCGATCACCGCCGAAGGCGGCCAGGCGATCGCGGCGCAGGCCGACGTCGCCGACGAGAACGCCGTCGCGGCGATGTTCGACGCCGCGGAGAAGACCTTCGGCGGCATCGACGTCGTGGTCCACGCGGCCGGAGCCATGTACCTCGCGCCGGTGGCCGAACTGGACCTCGACCGGTTGGACCGGCTGCACCGCACCAACATCCGAGGCACTTTCGTGGTCGACCAGCAGGCCGCCCGCCGCGTCCGCGACGGCGGCGCGATCATCAACTTCTCCACTTCGGTACTCGGCCTGGCCCTGCCGGGATATGCCGCCTACGCGGCCACCAAGGGTGCGGTCGAGGCGATCACCCTGGTCCTCGCCCGTGAACTGCGTGGCCGCGACATCACCGTGAACGCGGTCGCCCCCGGCCCGACGGCCACGGCGCTCTTCCTCGACGGCAAGGACGAGGAGACCATCGCGCGCATGGCTGCCCAGCCGCCGCTCGAACGCCTCGGCGAGCCGTCCGACATCGCCGAGGTCGTCTCGTTCCTCGCCGGCCCGGCCCGCTGGGTGAACGGTCAGGTCCTCCGGGCCAACGGCGGCATCGTCTGACCTCACGGCCCCCGGTTCTGCTCGTCGTCGCGCCGTATCGCCTGGCGTCCGCGCTCGCGCATCTGCTGGAAGGTCGCCTGAGCCTGCTGGGAGAGCTGCTGGACCTGTGGTGCCTCCCAGGCTTGCCGGGCGAAGGTCATCCCGCCGTCCAAGGCCCGCTGCTGGAACTCCCGCGCCTGTCGTAGTTGTTCCGTCCAGGTCTTGGACACCACGACCGAACCGGTCTTCCGGTCGTGCCAACTGGTCTTGCCGTCCGGTGACATCCGCAGGAGACCGCATTCCACGGCCGAGAAGATCAGGAGCGCCGTCCCGGCGAGTCCGAGCAGCACACTGAACTGGAGGATAGCGGCGATCAGCAGTACCCAGCCGATTCCCGGCACGAGGACGGTGAGCGCGGAGCGGGCGCAGATCTGGCCGAGCGTGAGCCGTCCGCCGTCGGCGCGGCGCACCGTCAGCGTGAAGGCCGCCTTGCCCAGCGTGCGTCCCCAGGCGCGCACGAGGAGCACTTCGTACACCAGGATCAGCAGGACCTGAACGGTCAAGGTCAGGGCGATCAGCAGGACGACGTCGCTCCAGAGATCGGCGGCCTCGTCACCGGCGGCGTCCCCGAGGCCGCCCCATTCGCCGAACACGGCCTTGAAGAGTCCCTTGCCCGCCAAGGTGAAGCCGTGCTTGGTCGCCTCGGTCTGGATCTGTTGGGCCGTCAGGAACCACAGTGGCGAGGTGACCAGCCATGGCACCAGCCAGTCGATCCACCGCGCGCCCCAGCGGCGGGCCGATGTCGGCGACGGAACTCGCTTTCGGTGATCCCGTCCGGGAGCCCACGGCGGTGTCGCGTCGTTCGGCCTTCGGGCACCGGATTCTCCTGCTCCTGATCGGCGCGGTCACGGGTGTGCTGGTCGCGACCGCCGTCGCCGGAGTGTGGCCGTGGACGATCCTCACCTACGAGCCCGACCTGCGGGTCAACGTCGGACGGCCGAACCCCGCCGACGCGCTCGGGCCCTGCCCGCAGCGCAGCACCGACGTCCGTGACCACCGCGACGACACCGCCGGGTCGATCTGGTACCGCGAATGCGGCGACTACCTGGAGATCTGGGTGACCGACCATATGAAGGACGGCCGGTGCGTATGGGCGATCGTGCACTGGAGCAACGGCGTCGTCGACACATCGGAACGGGCCTGCCCCGCCGGCAAGATGGAGTTCTCGAAGATCGCCAAGTACGCGCCCGACTTCTGGATGGAACTCGTCGCCGTGAACACCGACTAGCCTTCACGGCCCTCCACCCACGAGTAGCAGCGATGCCCCCTCAGACCTCGCTCACACGACGGTACCTTCAGCGTCCTCGTCACCTTCGGCGTCTTCGATCTTCCACTTCAGCTGAAACTCGACCTCTTCCTCGCCGTCGCCACGCTCGTGCTCGACCGAGAACTGGGCGCGGGCGGGGACGCGGAACCGTTCGCCGGCGATCTGGATGCGGAACGAGGTCTCGGACTCCAGCGCGTCGGCGAGCCGGCGCAGTTTGGCGACGACGTCGGCGGTGGAATAGACACGTTCGACGTCTCGGGGTGCGGTCACGGCTGCCTCCAGGGTCCGACACCCCGGCCGGGTGTCCGTGGCGTCATTCAATCGTGTGATCGCCGTGTGTCGCCGCCGGGGTCACCGTGTCCGGGCGAGGCGGAAACCGACGTCGTCGACGCGGAATGTCGGGTGGCTGCGGCGCCGCACCGACGCGCGGCAGCTCCATTGTTCGTCGAACCAGCCGCCGCCCCGGAGAACCCGGTACTCGCCGTACACCTCGGCGTCGTAGATGTCCCAGCACCATTCCCAGACGTTGCCGAGCATGTCGTACAGGCCCCACGCGTTGGGCGCCTTCCCGCCGACGTCGTGCATCGACTCCGCCGAGTTCCCGCGATACCAGGCGATTTCGTCGAGCGGGCCGTAGCGCGCCCCGGTCGTGCCGGCGCGGCAGGCGTGCTCCCATTCCGCCTCCGACGGCAGCCGATAACCGTCCGCGGACGGGTCCCAGGACAGGGAATCCAGGTCGTACGCCGGGGTGAGGCCCTCGCGTTCGGACAGGTTGTTGCAGAACCGGACGGCGTCCAGCCACGAGACACCGGTGGCGGGGAGTTTGCCTGCCTCGCCCGTGTACGACTCCTGGGTGACCGGTACCGGCGCGAGCCGGAAGGACGCGACGTCGACCGTCCACTTGCGCTGCGTCCGCCGGTCCGAAAGGGTCACTTCGCCGGCCGGAACGATGATCATCTCCATGGTCCGGCCGATGGTACTCAGGCGGACGGGCACCGGTGCGCGATGATGGTCGCGTGCCTCTGCTCATCGAGCCCGTCCTGCCGGCCGGTACCTTCCGGACCGCCAAGCAGCCGTGTCTGATCGTCGACGACAGGTTCGTGCTGCGACCCTGGTGCGTTGACGACGCGGAGGCCGTCGAAGCCGCCTTCGCCTGCCCCGCCATCCAGCGCTGGCATGTCCGCCGTGTCGATGGAGCGGACGAGGCGCGCACCTGGATCGCGGGCTGGGCACAGCGCTGGGCAGAGGAGACGGATGCGAGCTGGGCGGTGGTCGACGCCCGCGAAGACCGGGCAGTCGGGCAAGTCGGCCTCCGCACTGTCTCGCTCTTCGAGGCCTCGGCGCAGTTGTCCTATTGGGTTCTCCCGTCGGCACGCGGCGCCGGGATCGCGGGCGGCGCGGTCGCGGCGTTGACAGGGTGGGCGTTCGGAACCGTTCGCCTGAACCGGTTGTTCCTCCTGCATTCCACCGAGAACCTCGCCTCGTGCCGCGTCGCGGGCAAGGCCGGATACGGCCTCGAAGGGACTTTGCGCTCCTCGATGTTGCACGCCGACGGCTGGCACGATGTCCATCTGCACGCGCGGCTCCGGAGCGACTAGACCGGCCCGCACGCTCGAAAATCGCTGGAGCGGCGAGGCTGTGCGCCGTTACTGTCCGCGCAACCAAGTCGTCCAGGCGAAGGACGTGCCGTTGTACACCCTGTGAGACCTCCCGAGCGCTGGTTCGTCGCGCGTCGCGTCTCCGCGCCGCGCTCCTTTTCGCTGCGGACTTCTCACTGAAACCGGGTGTACTTGCCATGCTCGAAAACTGGGCTGTCGTGCCCACCTGCCTTCCTCTCGTCCACCGCCGTTCCTCTCGTCCACCGCCGTTGCCACGTGTGCGCCTCCGAGCGTTTCCGGGCGAGCGGCAAATTCCGGGTCAACGCGAATCGCAAGCTCATCGACGTCTGGCTTCTGGTGCTCTGCACCGCTTGCGGGGACACCGCGAAGCTCACGGTCCTGGAGCGGGCGAACGTGCGCACCGTACGACCTGAGCTGCTGGACCGCCTGCATGACAACGACGCCGGCCTGACGGCGGAACTGCTTCAGGATCCGGTCGTGCGGCGGCGCAACCGCATCGCCCTAGATTGGGACAACGCCTGGCGTCTCGACACCGGCGGATCGAATCACCTGGACCGCGAGGTGATCGACGTGTCGGTGCGCTTCGGGGCGCGGATCCCGGTCCGGCCGGTGCGGTTGATCGCCGAAGGGTGCGCTCTTTCGCGAGCGGAGGTCGAGAGGCTGATCGTCGAAGGGAACCTTGTTTCGTCGGCCCGGTTGAGCGGCAGACTCTCCGGCGACTTCACCTTCACACTCAAGCGCTGAACGAAGGGCCTGTCCGACGCCGGCCGCCGGACAGGCCCTTGGCGCTAGTCAGGCAGCTTCACCCGCCGAGCCGACAGAGCCGGAACGATCGCCACGGTGGCGATCGCCGCACTGATCCAGATGGCGTGGCGGTACTCCTCTGTCGCTTCGGTGACGAAACCGGCGAGCACCGGTCCCAGGAACGCGCCCACGTTGAGCGCGACCGTGGCGAAGGAGCCGCCGAGGGTCGGTGCGCCGGGTGCCACGTGCATGACCCTGGCCACGAGTGCCGACCCGCAGCCGAACGACAGTCCACCTTGGACGGTCGTCAGCACGAACAGGACGACCGGGTGGGCACTGGTCACCGCCAGCACCGCCCACCCGACCGGCAATCCGCACAACGCCCACAGCAGACCGCGCCGCAGCTCACCGTCACCCGTGCGGCCCGCCACGGAGACCCCGATGAACGCGCCGACACCGAACGCGGCCAGCAACCCGGAAACCGCTCCGGCGGGCAGGTGCGCGACGTCCGTCGCGATCACCGCGAGGAACGCGAACGTCGCAAAGGTCGCGCCGTTGACCAAGGCCGCGAGCGTCATCGCCCGCCGCACCGGCCGTGCTTTCAGCTCGCGTGCTTCGCGCCTGATCGAGATCTCGGGGGGACCAGCCGCGTCGGCGGGCGCCGAACGGAACACCAGCACCAGCGCGGGCAGGCACAACCCGGCGACCGCCCAGAACGCCGAGCGCCAGCCCGCGAGCTCACCCAGCACGGATCCGGCAGGCACACCGGCGACACACGACAGGGTCACACCCGCGAGCAGGACCGCGGTCGCCCGCGCTTGCTTTCCCTTCGGTGCCAAGGCGGCCGCGACGGGCATGGCGACGGCGAGAAATCCGGCGTTGACGACGGCCGCGACGACCCTGGTGCCGAACAGCACCGGAAAACTTGTCGTGAGCGCGCCGACGACGTGCACCACCACGAAGGCGGTCAGGAAACCGGCCAGCGCCCGCCGTCGAGGCCAGCGTGCGCTGAGTACGGCCATGGCGGGCGCGCCGACGATCATTCCGACGGCGTAAGCCGACGTCAGGGCGGCGGCCGCGCCCACCGGGACCGACAGGTCACCGGCGATCCCCGGAACGAGACCGGAAACCATGAATTCGGAGGTGCCTTGCGCGAAGACGGCAAGGCCGAGGACATAGACGAACAGGGGCAACGGACCACTCCCGAGACGAAGGTGAGCAGGAGAAGCCGTGCGCGGGACAGGAAAACCAGGCCGGGCGCACGGAACAGCGCTCCGGTCACCGGGAAGCGAGGAGCCGGCGCCTAACGGCCGGACACGACGACTCGCCGCCGGATGACCGGCGGCGAGGTTCTGTCCGACTCGGGGCTCGTCACGAGAGCGCACACTACACATCGCCGCCGACGGCCCTCAACCCGATTGTCGCCCGGCGAGCGGGCAAACGGCCGAACGCCCATCCCGATGACCGAAGGAAACGACGTCCGTTCCGCGTACCGGAACGCTTTCGTTGCCCTGGGGAATGAGGCCGAGGCTAACCTCGACCTCATGATTCCCACGGTTGTCTGGGGTACAGGCAACATCGGCCGCGCCGCCATCCGGGCCGTCGACGCGCATCCGGCGTTGGAACTCGCGGGGGTGCTCGTGCACGATCCCGCGAAGGTCGGCCGCGACGCGGCCGCGCTCGCCGGTGTCGACGGTGACCTGGGTGTGGCGGCGACCGATGACGTCGAAGCGATTTTGGCGGCGGGCCCGCGAGCGGTGGTGTACGCGGCGTCCGGTGACATCCGGCCCGCCGACGCGCTCGCCGACATCGTCCGCGCTGTCCGCGTGGGGGCCGTGGTGGTGACGCCCGCGCTCTACGCGTTGTACGACCACCGCAACGCACCCGAAGAACTGCGTGAACCCGTGCTCGCGGCGATCGCGGACGGCGGTGGTTCGCTGTTCGTCTCCGGCGTCGATCCCGGCTGGGGCAACGACATCCTGCCGCTGCTGATCAGCGGGCTCGGCACCACCGTGGACGCCGTCCGCTGCCAGGAGATCTTCGACTACTCCACCTACGACCAGCCGGATTCGGTCCGCTACCTGGTCGGCATGGGGCAGCCGATGGACTACCAGCCGCCGATGCTGGCGCCGTCGGTCCCGACGATGGTGTGGGGTGGGCAGGTGCGGCTGATCGCCCGCGGACTCGGCGTCGACCTCGACGAGATCCGCGAGACGCTGGACCGGCGTCCGCTCGAGGAGACCGTGACCACGCGGGCGATGGGCGAGTTCGAGGCGGGCACGCAGGGCGCGGTCCGGTTCGAGGTACAGGGCATCGTGGACGGCGAGCCTCGGATCGTCATCGAGCACGTGACCCGGATCCACGCGTCATGCGCGCCGGACTGGCCGAAGCCGCCCAGCGGCGACGGGGCGCACCGGGTGATCATCGAAGGCCGCCCGAGGATCGAGGTCTCGGTCGAGGCCACCGACGAGGGGGAGAACCGGTCCGCCGGCGGCAACGCGACCGCGGTCGGCAGGCTGGTCGGCGCCATCGACTGGCTCGTGGACGCCGAACCGGGGCTCTACGACGCCCTCGACGTCCCATTGCGACCGGCCATCGGCAAGCTCGGAAGGAGCGCGCGTTGAACATCGACATTCCCGAGGGCAAGGACCCGATCGGCTACGTCTGGGGTGAGCTGGTGCCCGGTATCGGTGCCGCGGCGTCGAACTTCTCGCTCGCGGTCTATGCGCACACCACGCTGGGGCTCAGGGAGTTCGAGGCCGCCCGGCTGCGGATCGCGCAGATCAACGGCTGTGTCTTCTGCCTGGACTGGCGGACTGAACGGGACGGGGTGAAGGTCGAGGAGGAGTTCGCCGACGCGGTCACCGAGTGGCGCACCACCGAGGCGTTCGACGAGCGCACCCGGCTGGCCGCCGAGTACGCCGAACGGTACGCGCTCGACCACCACGGCATCGACGACGAGTTCTGGCAGCGGATGGGCGAGCATTACAGCCAGCGGGAAATCGTGGAACTGAGTATGAGCATCGGTTCCTGGCTGGCGTTCGGGCGGCTGAACCACGTTCTGGGGATCGACACCGTCTGCGTGCTGCCGAAGATCTGAAGAACGGGCCGGGGTGGCGGCCCCGGCTCATTCTCGGAAATCTTGTTCGATCGTCGTCACAAGTCGGTGGCGACGATCTTTTCGATGTTCCGTTCCGCCAGTGCGGTAATGGTGACGAACGGGTTGACGGTGGTATTACCTGGAATCAGCGCGCCGTCGATCACGTAAAGCCCCGGATACCCGTGCAGCCTGCCGTAATTGTCGGTCGCCCTGCCCAGCACCGCGCCGCCGAGCGGGTGATAGGTGAGGTGATCGCCCCAGATCTTGTACGTGCCGAACAGATCGGTCCGGTAGATCGTCCCCTCCTTGGAATTGATCTTGTCGAAGATCGTCTTGGCCATGGAGATCGAGGGCTGTTTCCAAGCGGTCTGCCAGTCGAGGTCGACCTTGTTCGCGCCCGCGTTCCAGGAGAACGTCGCCCGGTGGGGGTTCTTGGTGATGGACAGGTAGAACGACGCGTAGGTCTCGATACCGGTCGGCAGCGGCGCGACCTCGGCGAACGCCCCGCCCGCCGCCCAGTTGTCGATGCCCGCGGTCGGGATCGACGACTGCAGCGCGCCCGTGGCGTCCCACATGTGGTTGGCCCGGCCGCACATGACGTTCCCGTTGTCACCCCAGCCCTTCCCGACCTCGGGGCTGAGGTTCGGCAGCGCGCCGGTCGCCTTGAGCCTGACCAGCAGCTTGCTCGTGCCGACACTGCCCGCGGCGAAGAAGACCTTGCCCGCTGTCACGGATTTCGTCGCGGTCACCGCGCCGGTGGTGTCGAGTTGTTCCATCACCACGGTGTATCCGCCGCCGGCCGCGGGGGATACCGAGGTGACGCGGTGCAGCGAGGAGATCGTCACCCGGCCGGTCGCCTTGATCCGCGGAAGATAGGTCTGCCGCAACGATTTCTTGCCCGCGTTGTTGCCGTAGAGGATCTCCCCGGCCAGCGCGGATCTCGGCACCGTGCCCGCCTGCTCCTTCTTCATGTAGTCCCAGTCGTACACGTCCGGGACGAACAGGAAGGGGAAACCCGAGCGCTGGGCGTGCTTCCGCCCGACTCGCGCGTACTGGTAGCACTCGGCGGTCTCGAACCAGTTCTGGTCGATCGTGGCGACGCCGAGGCCCGCGTTGGCGCGTGGGTAGTAGACGCCGTACATCTCGTCGGCGTTCACCGTCGGCAGGACCGAGCCGAAGTTCTCCCGTTTCGGAGTGACGGCCATCCCGCCGTTGACCAGTGAGCCGCCGCCGACGCCGCGGCCCTGATAGACGGTGATGCCGCTGAACTCCTCGGCGTCGAGGATCCCGGTGTGGCGCGGGACGTCCTTGTCCAGCGGGAAACCGAGGAAGTTGCTCAACGGCTGCTTGGTCCTCGTCCGCAGCCAGAAGGAGCGGTAGTCCGGGGTGGTGGTGTTGGCGAAGATCTTGCCGTCCGTGCCCGGGGTGTCCCACGCCTTGCCGAGTTCGACGAGATGGACGTCGACGCCCGCTTCGGCGAGCCGGAGCGCGGCGACGCAGCCGCCGTATCCGGAACCGATGACGAGTGCCGGGATGTGCGCGGCGTCGGTGATCGAGCTTTGCGTCGCCGGTCTGTTCCAGGAAGAGGCGAAAGCGGTCCCGCTGAAGGCCGCGGCCCCCACGATAGAACCAGTTCCTGTAATGAATACGCGGCGGGATAACTGGCCAGAAGCGCTACTCCACATGGATTCGTCGCTCACGTGATCTTCCTCACCGTTGAGGTATTTAGAACAAGTTATACCTTTGGCTCAGTCGGGTGGCAATAATGGTTCGGGTTCTTTTCGCCTGCCAGGGCCGGGCGGGCGGGCATCGCGGCGGCGGATGGGCCACTATGTACGGCTGTGGAGTCCACTCGAGTTGATCGCTGGCTGTGGGCCGTCCGGCTGACCAAGACGCGTCCGGACGCCGCCGCCGCGTGCCGTGGCGGCCATGTCCGCGTGAACGGCAAACCCGCCAAGCCCGCCACCACGGTCGTCGCGGGTGACGAGGTGCGCGCCCGGGTCAACGACACCACGCGGATCTTGGAAGTGACGCGCGTGATCCAGAAACGCGTCGGTGCCGCCGACGCGGCGACCTGCTTCATCGATCGGACGCCTTCGCCGCCACCCGAGTCCGCCGTGCCCGTGGCGCGGCGAGAGCGAGGTGCGGGCCGTCCGACGAAACGGGAGCGCCGGGTGCTCGACCGCTTCCGGTCGGGCGAGGGCTGAGGGTCCTGCCAGCACTGTTCACATACGTGGATGATGTTCACATCCGTTGACGGGCGACAGGGACGTGAACTATAAAGGCGAGGTCCGGGTGTACACGCCGCAACACCTTCCGTCAGTCCGTCACGGAGGTTTCGGGTGTCCCGAAAAAGTCGTCTTCGCCGTGCCGTTCTACCGGCGGTCGCCGCCGTGGTCGCCACCGCCGCACTCCTGCAGGTTCCGCCCGAGGTGGCCGACGCGGCACCCGGCCCCGGTGCGCTGACCGGTCTCGACGTCGGCGCGGCCAATCGCCGCGCACCGGTCGCGGGGCTCTACGACTGGTCCAAAGCGGGATACCGGGGCGGCGCCGCGCTGCCCGGCTCCGCCGAGGTGAATCCGAACGCCACCTGCCAGGTCACCGCGGCGGAGCTGGCGAGCCAGTACAACGTGAAGCCCAACGACGGCGCCGATGACACGAACGGCATCCAGGCGGCGATCGACGGGATCAAGAGCGCGTGCTCGCCGTCCGGGAGCTACACCAAGCTGAGCACGATCACCTTCCCCGCCGGGCGGTTCGACGTGACGCACGAGATCCACGTCGACGCCGACTACCTGATCCTGCGCGGGGCGGGCAAGGACGCGACGAAGTTCGTGTACCGGCCCGACGCGAACACGCTGTACGACACCCTCACCCCGGACGGTTCGGACTGGGACGAGGACGGGATGACCTCGGGCGCGGGCAAGGGCGGCTGGCTGTGGCCCGGCCGCGGGCTGTTCCGTGTCCAGTCCAGGGGCGTGCACACGGCCTACGCGAGTGACTACGCCTCGGCACCCGCCGACCGCAAGGACATCTTCGAGGGCACGGTCAACGTCCATTGGAAGGCCGGGGTGAAGCTGCGCGGCAAGGCCGGTGACACCGCGTTCGCCGCACGGATGGGGGACCGGGTCGTCCACTTGGCGAGCAGTGGTGCCTTGACCTCGCTCGCCGCCGGGAACCTGGTCAACATCCGGGCGGCCAACTCGCGGAAGTTCTACGAACAACAGCAGGCGACGCCGACCACGTTCCCCCTGCTGAACATGCACATGCGCCAGCAGATCTTCACGATCACGGCGCTCGACACCACCGCGCGCACCATCACTCTCGACAAACCGCTCGAGTACGACGTGCCGGTGAACTCCACTTCGGACGGTTCGGTCCCGATCGACGGCGCCACGTACGACTCGAAGGCGGCTCCGCTGGTCGACCCGGTGCTCGGCGTCGGCTTCGAGAACCTCGGGTTCACGCAGGACATGCCGGGCCTGAACCCCGCGGAGGCGAACAACAACTACGGGAACATGGCGCCCGCGGCGGAGATGCACGGGATCGTGTTCAAGTGGGCGGCGAACTCCTGGGTGCGGGGAATCCGCGCCGACCTGACCGGTTCGCATCCGATCGTCACCGAGGAGGCGAAGAACCTCCAGATCGTCGACAACGAACTCAACGGCTCCTGGAACAAAGGCAAGGGCGGAAACGGGTACTTCCGCGGTTCGCGGGTGTGGGACTCGCTCTATGCCGGAAACACCTCGACCCTGTTGCGGCACTTCACCTTCCAGTGGTCCGCCTCGGGCAACGTCGTGATCGGCAACTCGTTCGACTCCGACCTGAACCTGCACGGCGGCTGGGAACGCAACAACCTCTTCGAACTCAACACCGTCAAGGTCCCCTACGCGCACCGCTCAGGCAACTGCCGGGCCAACTGCGGTGAGGAGGGCGGCGGCGGGCCCGACGACTCGAACTGGTTCCCGATCTGGTGGGGTGCCGGCAAGAAGGCCGTCAAATGGTCGGGCGGTTCCGGCTACCGCAACGTCTTCTTCAACAACGCCATGACCAAACAACTCGCGGACGGCGGCCCGTATAACGACTTCTACGGCGACCGGCATCGTGTCTACGTCTTCGGCTGGGACGGCACCGCGTACAAGCACCTCGACGTCGGCGGTACCCCGATCGCGGACTGGGCGAAGAACGAGCAGCGGGACTACACCGGCGGGCACGGAGTCGACGCGACCAAGACCGACGCCGCCACGTCGCTGTTCCTGAAGTCCGTCGACGGGACACCACAGTCGTCGTCGACGGGCCAGACCTCCACGCCGACCTCCACCACGACCACATCGACCAGCACGCCGACGACCAGCACCACGCCCGGCCCCGGCGCGTGCCTGACGGCGGCGTTCGCCCGTAAATCGGTGTGGGACAGCGGTTACGGCGGCGGCTTCACCATCAGCAACGGCTGTCCGGCGGCGGTGGGCTCCTGGACGGTCGAATTCGACCTGCCCGCCGGGACCACCGTGAGCAGTTCGTGGAGTTCGGTGCTGACCAAGTCCGGTCAGCACTACCGGTTCGGGAACGCTGCCCACAACGGCAACGTCAAACCCGGCGGCACGGCGACGTTCGGGTTCAACGCCGCAGGCCAGGGGCTCCCGGTCGCGTGCACGATCGCCGGAACGAAATGCGGAGGCACCGAATGACGAGGAAACGACTGCTCGCCGCGCTCGCGGCCACGGTGTCGGCGGCCGGTCTGTTCGGCGCCGTCGTCACTGCGGAGGCGGCCGCGCCCAGTCTGTCCGCCACGTTCACCCAGAGTTCGGTCTGGGACAGCGGTTACGGCGGCAAGTACACGCTGACCAACTCCGGTGACGCACCCAGTACACAGTGGACGGTCGAGTTCGACCTGCCGGCCGGGACGACCGTCACCTCCTCGTGGAGTTCGGTGCTCACCAGGAGCGGACGGCACTACAAGGTCACCAACGCCGACTTCAACGCCACGATCAAACCGGGCGGTACGGCGAACTTCGGCTTCACCACCAGTGGCCTCGGCCTGCCGACCGGCTGCACGGTCAACGGCAGCCCGTGCGGGGGAGGCGCGCCGACCTCGACGCCCGGCACGACCACAGCGCCGACCAGCACGAGCACGACGAGCGAACCGCCCACCACGACGACCAGCGTCCCGGCGGGAGACGTCGTCGATGTCGCGACCGCGGTGGAACTCCAGGCGGCGCTGGCGGCCGCGAGCCCCGGACAGACCATCCGGCTGGCCGCCGGGACCTACCGCGGTTCCTTCGTGGCCATGAGGCAGGGAACGGCGGGCGCGCCCATCACGATGACCGGACCCGCCACGGCCGTCCTGATCAACGACGGCCCGTCGGGGGAGGCGCCCTCATGTCCGGTGCCGACGGCGGGCTGGGACTCCGGATACGGGTTCTGGCTGTACGGGGCACCTTATTGGCACCTCAAGGGCTTCACCGTGCAGGAGTCGAAGAAGGGCATCGTCGCCGACAACTCCCACCACACGGTGATCGACGGCGTCCGGGTGCACCGGATCGACGAGGAAGGCGTCCACTTCCGCCGTTCCTCGGCCGACAGCGTCCTCCGCGACTCGATGATCAGCCACACCGGTCTCGCGCAGCCCGGTTACGGTGAGGGCGTCTACCTCGGTTCGGCGAACTCGAACTGGGCATGCCACGGGAACTCCGGCGGGGTCGACCGCGGCGACCGGATCCAGGTGCTGAACAACCACATCGGACCGTACGTCGCCGCGGAATCCATCGACGTCAAGGAAGGGACCGCCGACGGCGTCATCCGGGGCAACACCTTCGACGGACAAGGGATCTCCGGACAGAACTCGGCCGATTCGTGGATCGACGTCAAGGGAACCGGTTACGTCATCGAGGACAACACCGGCACGTTCGCTTCGCCGGGGACGTTCGCGAACGGCTACGAGACGCACAACCCCGCGACCACTCCGTCGTTCCCGAACGGTTGCGGGAACGTGTGGCGGGGTAACAAGTCCGATCTCGGCGGCATCGGCCAGTACGCCATCAAGATCACGTCGACGTCGAAATGCCCGGAACGGCCCAACGTCGTCTACGCGTCCAACACCGTGTCGAGGGCGGTGACCGGCCTGACCAACATCCCGGTCACTCCCTGATCGACGCCGGTGGCGGGAGCGGCGCGGCTCCCGCCACCGGCGGTCACGTCCGTACGGCGATGATCGCCATCGTGGTGTAGCGCGTGGTGAACCGGCCGCCCATCCCGTCGATCACCGCACCGACCTCCGCGAGGATCTCGTTCCGCGGCGCGGGTTCGACCCAGGTGAGTGAGCCGAAGGTCGGAAGTTGGTCCAGCCATTCGTCCCGGGTGTACTCCTTTTCCCAGTCGTACCGCCGTTGCTCCGGCTCGCCGAACGCGCCCGCCTCGCGCAGGCCGTCGGTGATCTTGGTGATGAGCCGCCCGTACACCTCGGACGACTGTTTCGGTACGTTCTTGAGCGCGTCGGGAGCGTCGGGGACGTGCCGCCGGTACGCGTCCATCAAGGCGTCCCCGACCTGCGACGGCGGTTCGGGAACGTGCCAGAACACGGCCCAAAGGCCACCGGGCCGCAGGACTTCCGCGGCCTTCACCGCGCCCGCGACCGGATCCACCCAATGCCAGGCCTGCCCCGAGACGAGCAGGTCGAAGCGACGTCCTGCAGGCTCCCAAGCCTCGAAGGTGCCCACTTCGACGTCGATCCCGCTCAGTCGCGCGAACTCGGCCATGCGCGGATCCGGTTCGACGCCCAGCACCCGGCAGCCGGCGGCCTGGAACTGACGTGCGTCGATCCCGGTGCCGATACCGATGTCGAGGGTTTCGCGGCCCGGGGCCGCCGCGACGAGGTGGTCGATGAGTTCCGGGGGATAGGCGGGCCGGGTCCGGTCGTAGCGTTCGACATCGACGCCGAAGGATTCGGCGGCCTGTCGATGGCGGTGAGGCTGGCGTTCCGACGGTAGAGTGGGCATGCGCCCACCATAAGTGGGCAGTTGCCCACTCGTCAACGCAAGGGAGCCGTATGCCGACCGGAGTAGCCCTCCGCGCCGTGCGCGCGCAACTGTTCGACGCCGCCGAGCGGGTCCTTCTCCGTGACGGGCCGAGCGGGCTCACCAGCCGCGCGGTGACCACGGAGGCGGACTGCGCCAAAGGCGTGCTGCACCGGCATTTCGACGACTTCGACGCGTTCCTCGCCGAGTTCGTGCTGGACAGGGTGGAAAAGCTCGACGAGAAGACGATCGCGCTGAAGGACATCGCCGGGACCGGCACCGTCGTCGAGAACCTGACCGAAGCGCTGACAGCCGTGTTCGAATCGGTCGCGGTGGCGATCGTCCCGCTGGTGATCTTCCGGGACGAGCTGCGTGCGCGGTTGCGCCGCGAATGGCCGGCCGGGGTGCCGGTGCTGACGCAGGCGGCGGTGATGATCGCCGCCTACCTCGAAACGGAACGCGGGCTGGGCAGGCTGGCCGCGGACGCCGACGTCGACACGCTCGCGGCCACCCTGATCGGCGCCACCCACCTGCTGTTCGCCGACCGTACGGGTGCCGCGCCCGAGCCGGACGCGGTGCGGAAGACGGTGACGGCCGTCGTCGGCTCCGGGACATGAAAAAGGCGGCGAGCCCCGGGTGGGGGACTCGCCGCCTCTCGGTGGATCAGGACTGTGCGGCGGTGACGGTGTGCCGCAGCAGCAGCGAGGTCGTGACCGGTCCGACGCCGCCGGGGACCGGCGTGATCGAGCCCGCGAGCTCCTCGACCGCGGCCTGGTCGACATCGCCGACGAGTCCGCCTTCGGGCGTCGGGTTGGTGCCGACGTCGATCACCACGGCGCCGGGCTTGACGTGGTCCGCGCCGATGAAGTGCGCGCGGCCGACCGCGACGACGAGGACGTCCGCGGTCTTGGTGACCGCGGCGAGGTCCTTGGTACGCGAGTGGCAGACGGTCACCGTCGCGTTCTCGCCGAGCAGCAGCAGCGCGGCGGGCTTGCCGACCACGGTCGAGCGGCCCACGACGGCGACCTGGGCGCCGGACAGGGCGACCTGCTCGCGCTTCAGGATCTCCAGCACCGCGGCGGCGGTGGCGGGGGCGTAGGTCGGCAGGCCGGCGGTGAGGCGGCCGAGGCTGACCGGGTTGGCGCCGTCCACGTCCTTGCGCGGGTCGATATGCGCGCCCACGTCGTCGAGCGTGACACCTTCCGGCAACGGGGTCTGGCAGATGATGCCGTGCACCGACGGGTCCGCGGACAGTTCGTCGAGTTCGCGGGTGACGTCCTCGCCGGTCGGCTTCTCCAGCTGGACCACGCGGCAGTCCACGCCGACCTTCTTCGCGGCACGTTCGATCGAGCGCACGTACCAGGCGGTGGCGTCGTCGTCGGTCGGCACGAGCACGGCCAGCGTCGGCGCGGTGCCCGACTCGCGCAGCTTGGCGGCGGTCTCGGTGACCTCGGCGGTGATGGCGGCGGCGATCGCGCGCCCGTCGATCAGCGTCATCGGGCGATCCTCTCGCGGACCTCGGCGACGAGCGCGTCGGCGCGCCCGGCGGCGGAGGTGTACTCGCCGAGGCGGGCCTCGGTCTCCTTGCGCAGCTGCTCGTCGGACATCGACGCGAGGTTGACCTCGACGTTGACCACGGCCGACTCGAGCGCGGACTTGGCGGAGGAGGCCGCGACCGCGATGTCGGAGATGACGTTGGTGTTGGCGCCTTCGAGGATGGAGGCGGCGAGGTCGATGACCTCGGCGGCGAGCGCGGCCGTCCGCAGGGGGACGTCGGCCGCGCCGACCAGGGCGGCCTGGATCGCTGCGCTGCGGGCCTGCTTCTCCTCGTCGGTGGCCTTCGGGAGCTTGTACGCGGAGACGACCGCGTCGAACGCGGCGGCGTCGTCGGCGGCGAGGCCGAGCGCGCGGCCGCGGAGGTCTTCGGCCTTGCCGAGAGCCTCGGTCATGCTCTGCTCGAACTGGGCGTATTTCGGCTTGCCGATGGTCAGGTTGCACACCATGGAGACCAGGGCGGCACCCACCGCGGCGTTCATCGCGGCCCCCGCGCCGCCGCCGGGTGTCGAGGCCTTCGAAGCCAGCTCGTCGAGCCACTGACCGACCGGTTGAGCCTCCACGCGATGTTCCCTTCCCGCTGGTTTTGCCGTCGCGCCGAAGCCTACCCGGGGGTTGTCGGACAGCCCGAAGGCCACCTTTCACCGTTGATCGACTTCGGGGAAAGGTGGCCTTCGGGAACCAGCTCACGCGCGCTGGTACTCCTCCCAGGTGAGCTTCGGCGTGACGGCGGGGCCGTCGTCGGAACCTCGGCCGGCGAGGCCGTTGTAGCCGAGGTAGTAGTCACCGGCCTGGTGCTGCGCGCCGGACGACAGGTCCGGATCGGACAGCGCGATGGCGTGGATGTGGTAGGCGAAGCCCTGGTCCGGTGTCCGGACCCACGCCGCGAAGCCGACCTGACGCAGCTTCCGCGCGACGTCGGTCCGCGTGGCCGAGGACATCCCCTCGACGCCGATGTCGAGCGCGCCGCCACCGTCGTGCGTACCGGCCGAAGCGCCGACGCCCCCGGGGTTGTACGAGCCCTGCGTGATGGTGAGCTGCCTGCCGAGCAGACCCTCGGCTTTCACCAGCATCTCCTTGGTGCGGGTGTTCATCGTCTTGCCGTGGTAGGTCAGGCGGCTACCCGCCGAAACCACCGCGGTGACGGTGTACCGGCCTTCGCCCAGCTTCTCGAGCGAGGTTTTGCCCGGCAGGCCGGAGGCGTCGAGACCGGTGTAGCCCAGCGACTTCTGGTAGCTGGAGTACGCGGTGATCGTCGACGTGCCGAAGTGGCCGTCGACGTACTGCTGGTCGAGCAGTCCCTTGGCCGACAGCGCCTGCTCGACGAGCAGCACGCTGTCCTTGGCACCCGGCGTCAAGGCGCTGTCCGCCCGGCGCGGGTCGATCTGGGCGGCCTTGAGCACCGCTTCCATGTTGGCCGCGGGCAACAGATCCGCGGTCACTTCGGCGCTGGCCGGGGCGGCCACGCCGAAGGAGAACGCGGCCGCTGTCGCGAGCACGGCTACCTTGGTCAACAATTCCTGCCTCCTGAACTAACCGAAGTTTGTCCGGGCAGCATGATCAGCGTGAATACAAGGTCCGTACAAACGAACTGTTCTCAGGTCTGGTCCCGGCCGGTGACGAAGAGAGTCACCGCTTCGGACAAGGCCCGGCAATCGGCGTCGTCGGGGTGTTTGGCCGCCTCCTGTTCGAGCGGGCGCAGCCGATCTCTGGTGCGCACCGATTTCAGCGTCTCGGCGCTTTCGATCGCCTGGATGCCGACGGACAGCGCCTCGTCGCCGTCCCCGCCGAGAACGTGGTCCGTGGCCAGCATACTGAGGCACAGTGACCGGCTGCGTGCCATTTCCGGACCGTAGCCGCGGACGGCGTCGGCGAGTGCGGAGATGGCCATTCCGATATGACGGCCGCCCTTGCGCAAGGCCAGATCGGTATGGACCGAGCCCGCCATCGCGGATACGTCGATTTCGGTGAAGAACCTCGCCCAGTCGGGTGGTTCCCTGTCGTCCTTTTCGGCGAATTCCTCGCCCGCTCGCTCCATCAACCCGACGGCGAGGTTCGCGTCGCCCTTCTTGGCGTACGCCCAGCCTTGGTTCGCGCTCAGGATGCTCGCGGCGAGCTTGGAACCGGCACGTCGTGCGGCGAGCCTGCCCAGCTCGAACTGGGTGAGGGCTTCGTCCGTCGCCCCGTAATGGAGATGGATCCGGCCTCGCCGGTAATGGATGTTCGCGGCCAATTCGGCGTCTCCGGCGTCGGCGGCGAGCTCCAGCGCGACGTCGAGATGGTGGTGCGCGGCGCCGACTTGACCGCTGTCGAAACAGGTCCATCCGGCGAGGTTGTGCAGATCCGCGACGGCCGAGAAAAGCCTGGCCCGCACCGGTTCGGAGATCGACATCGCGAGCATCCGATGTCCACGATGGATCCGCACCACGACGGCGTCGCGGCACATCCCGCCCCCGCATTGGTAGTCGACGGCACGGAGCGCCTTCGTCTGTGTTTCCAGCGCTTCGACATCATGTTTCCCCACCTGGTCCGGAGCGAGGTGGCGGCGAGCGGTGGCTTCAGGATCTGTCATGGTCATTAACCCCTGACGTAACCCCAGCGCGACATTCGTGGTCTCAAAGCGTAACCCGGGCCGAGTGTCGCCGCGAGCTTTGCGCCCTCTCCATCAACGTGCGCTGAGGTATGAAGACAGGTAGTTGTACGGGTGTCATCCAGGCGGAAACAGGTGCAACCTGATATGACTTCCAGTGGATGCCGAAAGGTCGAGACCCACATGGTGCTAGGTGCTTCACCGCCTTCGCGAGCCCGTCTCCGGCTGGTTTCCCGAGAGGATGCGAGTGCGACTCCCCGGGTGGGCGGCCGTCTGGATCGGTACGGTGAGCTCGCCGACCGTCGGCTGGCGGCCATCCTCGCCGCCGAAGACGTGGCGGAGGAACACGGGCTGAGCGCGCACGTGCGCACCACCTGTTACGTACACCGATGCTGGGTGCACCAGTGCATCTCCGATCCGTTGCACGTACTCGTGGTCACCGGCCACCGCTGGTGCCGCCGCTGCGACCGCACGATCGACGTCGAGGTCGACGAGAGCTTCCCGGGATCGGTCGAACTCTATTGCGACGGCTGTGGTGTCCCGCCGGACACGGTCGCGAACCGCGAAGTGCTCTTCGCCTGCCGGACCAGCCTCGTCGCCATGCACGGGGGCGACGCGTCGACGTTGTACGTGGTGCCGGACAGCTGAACGCCCGGGGATTTCGGTCACCGCATTTAGTCGACTAATTGCGGTGGTACTTGAAAAGTGGTCGGCTGGCGACGGGTCCCTTGGCATGCCCACAGACCGCCAGCGGATGCTCAGGGGTCGTGAGTGGCGCTTCGGATCATCGAGGGGCGGGCGCCGCGTGACCGTGTTGCTTCGATTGCATTAGATAAAGCAGTATCCGCACAGTCTTAGGTCGCCGGGACCAGATCACGGTCGAGGTGACCGAACGGGATCGGTGTGTGGTAATAGGGACACCCAACGTCTCTATTCCCACACACCTCCACCGGCGCACCTCAAGTGGCTCCTATGACTCGCCCGTGCAGCCAGGCGATACGAGACAAGCCGCCTTCGCCTTACCTCTCGATAAACTTGAATGGTGCCTCCGCGCCCGCTCGCGGGTGGATGGGAATCCTAGAGGTGCCTACCCGTTGGTGCGAGGACCAGACCTGAGGGTCGCAAAGCGCCCACGCTTGAGACGGTGACCGGTTCCGGCGAGGCGCGGAGGCCATCAAGCGCCACTCACCGATACCTCGGCAGCCGATTGGGCTGACCGAGCGAACAAGCCCCCGTCTTCGTTGACCCCCGGGCGAACGCGTCCGTACGGTTCACGGGTGGGCACCTCGGCCTCGGCAAGCCGGCCGGGCAACATCCCCGCCGGGACCACGAGTTTCGTGGGCCGGAAGAACGACGTCGCCGAAGTCAAAAGACTTCTGTCCAAAGCCAGGCTGGTGACCCTGACCGGGGTCGGCGGAGTGGGCAAGACGAGGCTGGCCCTCCATACCGCCACCGAATTGCGCCGGGCTTTCCCCGACGGCGCCTGGCTCGTCGAACTCGCGGATCTGTCCGACCCGGCCCTGCTGGTTCACACCGTGCTGGAGGCGCTGGGCGTCCGCGACGACACGGGTCGCGACCAGGTGGACGTGCTCGCGGATCATCTGCGGGAGCGCCGGATCCTGGTGATCCTGGACAACTGTGAGCACCTGATCGAAGCCTGCGCCGCCGCGGTGGATCGGCTGCTGCGGGCGGCGCCGGGGCTCCGCGTCCTCGCCACCAGCAGGGAACGGCTCGGGATCCCGGGCGAGCATCTGTGGCAGGTCGCGCCGTTGCCGCTGCCCGATCCGCCGCGCCCGCTTCCCCCGGGTGGTTGGCATGGCTACGCGGCGATGGCGTTGCTCGCCGAACGGGCTGCCGCTGTCGAGCCGGGTTTCGCCGTCACCGACGAGAACCAGGATCTGATCGCGAGGATGTGCCGGATGCTCGCGGGCATACCACTGGCGATCGAACTTGCCGCGGTCCGTGTCCGGGCGCTGTCGCTCGACGAGTTGACGACACGGCTGGAGGACAGTTTTCACTTGCTGGCCAAGGGAGAACGCGGCGGGCTGCCTCGGCATCAAACCTTGCTGGCGGCGGTCGAATGGAGTCACGACCTGTGCGGATCGGCCGAGCGGCTCCTCTGGGCGCGGGCGTCGGTGTTCGGTGGTGGCTTCAGCCTGTCCGCGGCCGAAGTCGTTTGCGCGGGGGATGGGCTGCCCGCCGGATCGGTGCTCGGGCACCTGACCGGGCTGGTGGACAAGTCGGTCCTGCTCGTCGAACGTGACGGCGATCGGACGCGGTATCGGCTGCTGGAGCCGCTTCGTCAGTTCGGCAGGTCGAGGCTCCACTCGATGGGTGACGAGGACGTCGTCCTGCGCCGTCATCGGGATTACTATTTGGCGCAGGCGGAGCAGTGCGAGCGGGAATGGTTCGGGCCGAAGCAGGCGGAGATCTTCGTGCGGACCAAACTCGAACACGCGAATCTGCGCGCCGCGCTCGAGTATTGCCTTGCCACGCCGTCCGAGTTGAGGACCGGTCTGAAGCTTGCGGCCACGTTGTGGTTCTACTGGGCGGGTTGCGGTGTGCTGGGGGAGGGGCGGCACTGGCTCGACCGCGCGCTCGAAGCGGTCCCCGACGGCGGCGAAGATCGCTTGAAAGCGCTGTGGGTCAACGGATACGTCTCGACGCTGCAGGGTGACGTCGCACGTGCGGTGACGTTGCTGGGGGAGTGCCGGACGGAAGCGGGCCGGGCGGGGGACGAGGCGGCGCTCGCCTACGCGATCCACCGCCTGGGGTGCAACGCGCTGGTCGGCGATGACGTCGGTTATGCGAAGGACCTCTTCGAAGACGCCCGGATCCGTTATCGGCGGCTTGGTGAGTTGAACGGCAATGTGATGCTGGCCGGGATCGAGATGGCGATCGCGTCGATCTTCCTCGGTGAATTGGAGGAGGCCGCGGCGCTGTGCGAAGAGGCTCGCGCGATCGGCGCGGCGCACGGCGAGGAATGGGCCTACGCCTACGCGATCTACGTACTGGCGCTCGTGGCGCTGAACCGGGGCGAGTTCGACCTGGCGGCCGGCTACGCGCGCAACTGCCTGCGGCTCAAGCGCACGTTCAACGACCTGCTCGGCATGGTGCTGTCGTTCGAGGTGCTCGCGTGGATCGAGGCCTCGCTCCGTCACTGGGAGCGAGCGGCGACTCTCCTTGGCTGCGCACGGAGGATCTGGCAGTCCGTCGGTTACCCGATGTTCGGCTCGAAGTACTTCGGCGCCCCGCACGGCGATTGCGAAGCGCGGACGCGTGAGGCGCTCGGTGACCGCCGGTACGCGGTGCTGTCGCAGCACGGCAGCGAGTTCACCTTGGAAGAGGCTGTCGCCTTCGCGCTCGACGAGGTCGAGAAGGCGGAGAGCGGTCCCGTCGCCGAGGTCGAGACGGTCCTCACCGAACGGGAGCACGAGGTCGCGGTCCTGATCACCGAGGGCCTGTCCAACCGGGAGATCGCCGATCGGCTGGTGATCTCGCGCCGGACCGCCGAGGGACACGTCCAGCGCATCTTGCGGAAGCTCGACTTCGATTCCCGGGCCCAGATCGCGGCCTGGGTGACCCAGACGGCGGTGCGTGGCGAGCGGAACGGCGGCGCCGGATAGGTCCGTCCGGAGCAGTCCGCGATTTGGACCATCGCTGTTACCGAAGCGTGATCTGGGCAGATCGCCCGGCCAGCTACTTTGTTGTGGCGCGCAACGAATTGCTTCGCCCGTGGATTTCCAACGCCGGAGGTGTCACGACGTGAATCGGATCCTTGTGCAGCCCCAACGCCGGAAAAGGGTACGTGGCCCGCTCGCCCTCGCCCTTTCCGCACTCCTGATCACCGCCGGTCTCGGCGGCGCCACCGCCTCCGCGGCCGAGGACTACAGCCAGAGCGCGGCGTCCGTGAACGCGACGCAGGCGCAGATCTCCTTCACCCCGGCGACGCCCGCGCGCTACGTCGACATCCACTACACCGGCGTGCCCGGAGTGGGCCAGCAGAACGTCCGCATGACCGACAACGGCGGAACCTGGCGGCACATCGTCGGCTCGCTCAGCGCCGGTACGGTGCTCGACTACTGGTTCACCTACGAAAAGAACGGGCCACAGTACGACACCCCGCACTTCGGCTACACCCACGGTGGCAGCGGCACGACGGTCGCCGCGCCCACGTTCGATCCACCCGGCGGGAGCTACCCGAGCGCTCGCACGGTGACGCTGTCGACCGCGACCGCCGGTGCGACCATCCGCTACACAGTGGACGGATCCACGCCGACCGCGTCGTCCACTGTGTACTCCGGACCGATCACCGTCTCGGCGTCCTCCACGGTTTCCGCGATCGCGCTGAAGTCCGGCTCGGCGAACTCGCCGGTCTCCTCCGCGAGCTACAACATCGGGTCCACGCAGGCGACCTGCCCGGTCCAATCCGAGGTCCCGGACTTCGGGCCCAACGTGCGGATCTTCGACCCCGGTATGTCGGCGCAGTCGATCCAGACCCGGTTGGACGCGGATTTCAACGCCCAGAAGGACACCCTGACCGCGCAGTTCACCGAACGGCGGTACGCGCACCTGTTCAAGCCCGGTGTGTACAGCGGGATTCACGACGACGTGGGCTACTACACCTCCGTCGCCGGTCTGGGGCAGAACCCGGGCGACGTGGTGATCAACGGCGACGTGACCGTCGACGCGTTCAACGAGTCGGACAAGGGTGTGGCGCTGCAGAACTTCTGGCGCTCGGCGGAGAACCTCGCCGTCGTCCCGAGCAGCGGTGCGACCCGCTGGGCCGTCGCACAGGCGGCGCCGTTCCGCCGGATGGACATCCGCGGCGGGCTGAACCTCTTCCCGGCCAGCTACGGCTTCGCGAGCGGCGGCTACACGGCCGACACCAAGGTCTCCGGTAAGACCGCGTCGATCTCGCAGCAGCAGTGGTACACCCGCGACAGCAGTTACGGCAGCTGGGAAGGCGGCGTCTGGAACATGGTCTTCTCCGGGACGAACGGTGCCCCGGCGAACACGTTCCCGAACCCGCCGGAGACGACGCTCGGCACCACGCCGGTGTCACGCGACGTGCCGTACCTGTACCTCGACGGCTCCGGCAAGTACCGGGTGTTCCTGCCTTCGCTGCGCACCAACGCTTCCGGGCCCAGCTGGGCCAACGGCGGCACCCCGGGCAGTTCGCTGCCGATGAGCCGGTTCTACGTCGTGAAGGCGGGGGACACGGCGTCGTCGATCAACAACGCGCTCTCCCAAGGTTGCAACCTGTTCTTCACCCCCGGCGTCTACCACCTCAACCAGACGCTGAACGTGAGCAAGGCCGGGACGGTCGTCCTCGGCATCGGCTACCCGACGCTGGTGCCGGACAACGGCGTCGAGGCGATGCGGGTCGCGGACGTGGACGGCGTCCGGCTCAAGGGCCTGCTGTTCGACGCCGGCACGACCAACTCGCAGTCGTTGCTCACGGTCGGCCCGGCCGGTTCGACGGCGAACCACTCGGCCGACCCGACGACGCTGCAGGACGTGTTCTTCCGGATCGGCGGTCAGATCGCGGGGAAGGCGACGAACAGCCTGATCGTCAACAGCCGTGACACGATCATCGACCACATCTGGGCGTGGCGGGCCGATCACGGCAACGCGGGCACCTACGGCTGGAGGGTCAACACCGGGGACACCGGGTTGGTGGTCAACGGGGACAACGTGCTGGCGACCGGCCTGTTCGTCGAGCACTACCAGAAATACCAGGTGATCTGGAACGGTCAGAACGGCAGGACGGTCTTCTTCCAGAACGAGATCCCCTACGACGTCCCGGATCAGGCGGGCTGGAAGAGCCCGAACGGGCTCAACGGGTACGCCGCCTACAAGGTGGGGGACAACGTGACCACGCACGAGGCGTGGGGCCTTGGCAGCTACTGCTTCTTCAATGACAACCCGTCGGTGAACCTGTATCACGCGTTCGAGGTACCGAACCGTTCCGGCGTCCGGTTCCACAACATGGTGACGGTATCGCTGAACTACAAGGGGACCATCACCCACGTGATCAACGACGCCGGCGCGGTGACGCCGCCGGGAACGACGCCCAGCAACCTGGTCGGCTACCCGTAAGCCGACCGGCCGTGAGTGGCGATTCGGGTGGCGGCCCGAGTCGCCACTCGCCGGGCAGTTTCAACCACGTGAAAACAGCACAGAACCACGGTGTGACAGGCGGGCGCCTGGGTACCCGAGGACGGTTCACCGTCCCAACGGATACTCGGAGGCAACACCATGACGGCATCACCGACCAGGGTCGCGCGTTCGCCGCGGCAACTCTTCGCGGCGGCGGTAGGCGTGGTCTTCCTGCTCGTGGGCGTGCTCGGGTTCATCCCCGGCGTCACCACGAACTACGACCAGCTGGGCGGCGCGGGCCACGATTCGGGCGCGCTGCTGCTCAACCTCTTCCAGGTTTCGATCCTCCACAACCTCGTCCATCTGGCGTTCGGGATCGCGGGCATCCTGATGGCCAGGACGGCGGGGGCGGCGCGGTCGTTCCTCATCGGCGGCGGCGTGATCTACCTGGTCCTTTGGCTGTACGGCCTGCTCATCGACCACGGTTCGGCGGCCAACTTCGTGCCGGTGAACGGTGCTGACAACTGGCTGCATCTCGTGCTCGGCATCGGCATGATCATCCTGGGTGTCGTTCCCGTCGCGAGCGCCCGGACGCGCTAGAAACCGGGCTCAGTCGTTCTGCCGCGTACGAGCCTCGGTGACCTCTTCCGTCTCTTCGTCGTCCATCGCCCGGGTGTCGCGAGGAGGAAGGAAGGGCTCGTCCGCAGCGGGACGGCCATCCGCGAGTTCCTTCCCTCGGGTGAGTTCGGCGTCGAGTTCGGCGCCGAACAGGACGGCGATGTTCGAGATCCACAGCCAGATCAGGAACACGATCACCCCGGCCAGCGAGCCGTAGATCTTGTTGTACGAGCCGAAGTTGCTCACATAGAAGGCGAATCCGGCCGTCGCCGCCGCCCAGAGCAGTACCGCGACGAAGCCGCCCGGGGTCATCCAGCGGAATCGCGGCTGCCTGACGTTGGGACTCGCCCAGTAGAGCACCGCGAACGCCAGACCGGCCAGCAACGCGATCACCGGCCATTTCGCGATGTCCCAGACGAGGACGCCGGTCGAGCCCAGTCCCACCAGATCGCCGAGGTACCGGGCCACGTCGCCGGTCGTGACGATCCCGATGGCGCAGAGCGCGAGGATGACCAACAGCGCGATGGTGAGGCCGAGCCGCAACGGCCAGAGTTTCCAGATGGGACGGCCCTCGGGCATCGAATAGATGACGTTGGAAGCCCGGATGAACGCGCCGAGGTAGCCGGACGCCGACCAGAGCGCGCCCAGCACACCCATGATCGCTGCCGGACCGGCCAGCCCGCTCGACCCGGACAGCTCCCGGGTCGCGCCGAGCAACAGGTCACGGCCCAGGCCGGGGGTGATCTGTCCCGCGCTGTCGATCAGGGTCTGCGTGGCGGAAGGTCCCAGCAGCCCCAGAAGCGCGGTCAGCACGAGCAGGCCGGGAAAGAGCGAGAGCACGCCGTAGTAGGTCAGTGCTGCCGCGTAGTCCAAGAGCTCGTCACGGTTGAACTGGACGACCGTTCGCTTGAGCACACCCCACCACGATCGCTTCGGCAGATCGGTGGGGCCTTCCGGTCCTTTGTTCTTCTTGCTTGCCAAGGGGACCTCCTGGTGGGGACCCCTTGGCATACCCGGGTTCCCGAAGGTGAAACGACCTCAGGTGGCGTAGTCGCGGTACGACGTCCAGGCGCGGTTCTCCGCCCAGCACTCGTATCCGTCGGCGTCCCACGCTCCGTTCAGGGAGACCGCGTCGGTGGTGGCGGGACGGTCTTCGCCAGGACGATGTCCGCCAGCCGGATCGTCGCGAGACCGCGTTTGGTCTCCACTGTGCATTCGGCGTCGTCACGCGACCGCAGATAGCCGAGGGCGTCGGTGAAGCCGCCTTCGATCCGGTACCGCACGACCACCCTCGTGCCGACCGGGACGTCCGGGAGGGTCATCGGTTCAGGTGCGCGGTGAGCTCGTCGTCGCTGGGTTCGACCAGATGGGTTCCGTCCGGCCAGACGATGGTCGGGATCCGCCGCTCGCCGTTCTGCAGCGCCCGCACGGTCTCCTCGGCACCGGCGTCCGCTTCGACGTCGACGTAGTCGTACTCGACACCCTTGGCGTCCAGCAGGGCACGGCTGCGTTTGACGTCGGGGCACCAGCCGGCGCCGTACACGGTGAGGTCGCTCATGGCTCACAGCATGCCAGGTCGCCGTCCGGCGGCTTGTTCGGCAAGGGCGGAACGGTCGGCGAGCCCGGTCTTGGCGAGCAGGCTCGCGACGTGTTTCTCGACCGTCCTGGGCGAGATGTGCAGGCGAGCGCCGATGTCCTTGTTGCCCATCCGCTCGGCGAGCAGGACCAGCACCTCGTACTCGCGCACGGTGACACCGGCCGCGCGCAGGTCGCCGGGGACGCGGTCGACACCGGCGCGACGCTGCCGGACGGGTGCGCCGATCTTGCGGAGCAGGCTCCGGCAGGCGCCCGCGACCGCCTGAATGCCTCTGCCGTGGAAATACTCTTCGGCCTCCTTGAGCCAGCCGGCCGGATCGCCCCAGCCGTCGGCGGCCGCCGGTTCGGCGATCAGGCGGAGTCCGAGGTGCCGGGCCAGGGGATAGGGCGCCGAAGTCTCCTTCGCGGCGGCCACCGCACGGGCCGCTTCCGCCGCGTCACCTCGCCTGCCGTGCTCGACGGCCTGCGCGAGTTCCACGAACTGCCGGTTCCAGCGCATCCCGCTCACCGCGGAGCCTGTCTCGGGACAGGCAGCACCGCCCAGGGTGTCGATGAGGGTCCTGAGCCCGTGCTGGCCCGCCAGGTGGAACCGGCTCGGCCGCCGTTCCTCCAGCTCGATCACCTGCCCGAGTTCCCGGCGCGCCCGGTCGAGGTCCTCCTCGAGCAGTGAACAGAAGACGCGTGCCAGGCCGATGCTCAGCACCATCTCCTGCGCGTTCTCGCCGCCGCTTTCCCGGAAGTCTTCGAGTGCCCGTTCCATCTCCGGGCGGTCCGCCCGGTGCCCGGCCGACATCGCCCTGGTCATATGCGCGTACTGCAGCAACGCCGTCAGGCGGAGCCTGCCGAGGACGGCCAGGTTCTCCTCAAGCAAAGCGTGCGCGGTCTCGAACTCGCACCGCAGGATCGCGTGCATCGTGCGCACGGAGTCGACCGCGCAGTGCAGGGTGATCGCGCCGGTCCGCTGGGCGTCGGCGCGGGCGAGCGACAAGGTCTGCTCGTCGCCGTTCATCAGCACGCGATGGCCGCCGAGCCGGACGAGCGCCTGGGTCCGGAGGTGGTGCAGCTGGTTGTCCTCGGCGGTGCGCCGCGCGAGCTGCATGTAGTGCTCGGACTCGGTGAGGTCTCTCGAAAGCGCCAGCATCCCGAGCACCTGCAGCGCTTGGCAGACGACGAAGGGCTGCTCGGTCTCCTCGGCCACTTTCCACGCCTGGCGCGCGAGCCGCTCCGCCGTACCGCTCCGGCCGGGGACGTCGAGCCAGAGATTCGCCTCGACGGCGTCGAGCGCGGCCTGCTGCGCCGGTGAGATCGCCGAACCGAGTGGAGCGCGGGCGCGTTCGATCTGGCCAAGACACTCGTCGTGCCGTCCGGCGATGTAGGCGGCCCAAGCCAGCTGGGTGTGCAGTTTGGCCGCGCGTTCGAGGGTGCCGATCTCGCCGAACCCGGCGGAGAGCTCGACGGCGCGGTCGAACTGACCGGTCTGCCCAAGCGCGTACAGCAGGGTCTCCAGTACCTCGGCCCGATCACCCGGGTCGGCCCCGGCGAGCAGATCGACGGCTTTGGTGAGCATGGTGACCGCCGAGTCCGCGGCTCCGGCGGCGAGGGCACGGCGACCGGTTTCGGCGAACTGCCGTCCCGCCGCCCGCTCGTCGTGCGCGGTCAGCCGGAGGGACGCCACGAGCGCGCAGAGGTCACCAGGAAGGTCGGGATAGAGCTTTTCGACCGCGTCGGCGGCTTGGCGCGCGAGTGCCGCCTTCCGTGCCGGGGACTGGCGCTCCAGCAACGCTTCGCCGGTCAGCGGATGGCGGAAGGCGTACCAACCGGGCGTCGTGTCGTCGGTGGTGACCAGGTTCGCCGAGACGGCGGCGCTCAGATGGTTGTGCAAGGTCCGGTCGTTCATCCCGGTGACCGTCTGCACCACCGCCAGCGGGAAGCGGCGGCCGATGACGGCGGCGACCGACAGCAGTTCACCCGCCTGCGCGCCGAGTTGCTCCATTCGGACGCCGATACTCGTGATCAGCGCGGCGGGTACGCGGGCGCGGAGTTCGCCGATCACGCGCCAGCCGTCGCGGTTCTCGACCAGCAAGCCGTCGTTCACCATGCCGTGGAGCAGTTCCTCGACGATGAACGGCAGGCCGGCGCTGTTGCGCCACAACAACTCCGCCGCGGCCGACGGCAGGTGGTCCGGTGCGGTCTCCAGGCAGGCGGCGGCGAGCGCGTGGGTGTCGTGGAGGCCGAGCCTGCCGAGTTCGAGGACGGTGCAGCTCATCCGCTGCGCTCCGGAGGTCGCGAGACGGAGCGCGTCGGAGGGCTCGTTGCGGAGCGTGCCGACGAACAGGGTCTTCGCCGCGGACAGGTTGTCGACGAGGTATTCGAGGATGAACAGCGTTTCGGCGTCGGCGTCCTGGAGATCGTCGAGGACCAGGAGCGCGCCTCGATCCCGGCTGGTGACCGCCAGCAGCCGGTACACCGCTTCGGCGAGCACCATCAGGGAACCCGACTCCCGCGGGCGGTCGCCTTGACTCCAGTCGGGGACGAGCTGGGCGAGCACGGGGACGAACGGGTCGAGTTCGGCCGCTTCGGGCGGGCCACCGCCGCGGAAGTGTGACAACAGCGCCTGGGACAGCGGCCGGAACGGGACGAGCGGACCGATCGAACTCGCCCTGCCCTGCAGGACCGGGATGTCCGCGGCGACCGCTCGTGACGCGGCTTCGATGGCGAGCCGGGACTTCCCGACTCCGCCTTCACCGACGAGAAAGATCGCGCCGCCGCGACCGGCGATGGCGCGATCGAGAGCTCCGGAGAGCTCGGCCAGTTCGGCGTCACGGCCGATCACCCGCGACGAACGGATCCCCACCGCCGTGACTATAGCGAGCCGATTCCCCTGCTACGGCGAAGAGTCGATCACGAAGGCGGGCGTCGAAGCCCGCCTTCGTGAACCTGTCTCAGATCCAGCCGCCCGCGAAGACGCTGACGACGGACGGCGAACCGGGGTCGCCGGACAGGGTGGCGAGCGGGTTGGCGCTCAACCGCGGCTTGCTGCCCGCCAGCGCGTGATTGCGCGAGCCGACCTCGAGCGCGCGCGGCAGGTTGACAGCGCCGAGGGCGTCTTCGGTGGCGGGCAGATCTCTTTCGTACATCGGTACTTCTCCTCATACTCGGGTTACCGGCGGGACGATGGTGGCCGCCGGATGCGGCCGGTCGGGGCGGAGCAGCAGCGCGGACGGGACCCGGTCGCCGAATCCCAGCCGCAGCAGGCCGTAGCCGATACCCGCCAGGCCGCTCAGCAGCCCGGGCGAGGGGACCGCGCCAGGGGTCCCGCAGCGCGCACCGCGCTGGTCGATGGCGGCGAGCAGATGACCGGTCCGGCGACGTACCGCGGCGGCGGCGCCAGTGTGCCCGTTCTCCGCCAGCACGCACAACACCTCGGTCACCCCGGTTTCGCCGTGGCACAGGCTGAGATCCTTCAACGGTGCCCCGTCGGACAGGCGTTTGACGGCCCGATCCAGTTCCAGGGCGTTCGCGGGGTCGGGCAGGTGGGCGGCCAGGCCGAGGGCGGCGCCGGCGAGGCCGTCGCACCAGCCGCCGGTGCCTTCCGCCCGATCGTCGTCCCGTTCGGGCGATTCTTCGCCGGTCCGGTCGTGCGCCCGCAGCACCCAGTCGACCCCGGCGGAACCGTGCGCGAAACCCGTCCCTTGTGGACGGTCACGGTCGAGCAGCTGTCCGGTGTAGCGGTCGGCCCGGGTCAGCGCCGCTTCCAGTCCTGTTTGGACATACACCGAGCGCATCGACGCGACCCCGCCCGCGAGTCCTGTCGTGAACCCGGACGGTGTCTCGGGGGTGCCCTCGGGCATCAGGTCGACGGCCTGCTCGATGAGATCCCCGGCGGGAAGCCCGACCAGGGTGCTGAGCCGGGCGATCGTGTACGCGACGCCGCCGAGCCCGAGCAGTCCGCCGCAGCCGGCGGTGGCGGCCAGGTCAGGGTCGGCCCGGAGGGTGGCGAAAAGACCTGGAAGCGGGGCGATCGCGTACGCGGCCAGGTCACGGTAGCGCGCGATCCCGGTGAGTTCGGCGAGCTGGGCGAGGAACAGCGCCACACCGCAGTAGCCCTCGCCGAGGCCCGCGCCCATCGGGAGCACGGTCCAGTAGCGGTCGTCGACGAGTTCGATCCCGAGCCAGTTGGAGCGGCGCTCGTCGGAGAAGGCGTTGGCGACGATGTGATCGGCGATCCCGCAGGCGGTGACCAGCAACCGTTCCGCGTCGGGCGCCTGGTTCGGCACCGCGGTCTCCGCGGTCTCGACACCGCCGTGATGGCCGGCGGCCGCCGTGCTGATGGCGAGGGTGGCCGAGATCAGCCATTCCTGGTCGCGCTGGTCGAGCGGATCCATTTCCGCGACCTTCGCGAGCACGGTGTCCAGCGACGGCCGTTCCACCACGCCTTCGACGCTGTCGCCGCGCGAGTCCAGCAGCGACGTCGAACCGGGGCTCGAGGTGAACATCGGGACGTCGCCCGCCCACAGATCCGCCCGCTCGTGCGGCACGAGCCGGAGCAGCTTCTCCTCCCCGGCCGAGTCCTCTTCGAGCAGGTCGAACGCGCGGTCGCGGTCGGCGGCGTCGCGCAGGAGGTCCGGATGGGTGGTCTCGTCCAGCAGGCGGAAGTAGAAATTCGTCGGCCGGATGAGGACCCGGATGGGGTCCTCGGCGCAGCGCTTGAGGTGTTCGGCGAGTTCGTCCCGTGCGGTGGAGACGGCGTCGTAGCCGAGCCGGAAACCGGCGAGCAGTGCCGCGCTGTGCTCGGCGGGGGCGACGTCGCGGCCGTCGAGCCGCGGGAGATTGTTCCCGCCCGCGAGTTCGCCGGGTACGCGGACGAGCCGCATCCGGTCGGTGCCGGGATCGGCCCACTCGACCCGGTCGGTGGGCAGCCTGCCGCCGCGCCCGGCGAGCCCGGAGATGTCGACGGCGCCGTGTTCCCCGGCGAAGAGCTGGGGGAGCAGTAGCGTGCGCTGGACGGATCGCGCCAGCATCGCGGCCGCGGGGTCGCCGTCGGGCGGATCGGCAGGCGACGGCTGGAACAGCGTCTCGATGTCGATCAGCACCGGCTGGTCGCCGCTGGCGATGATGTTCTCGTAGTGGACGTCGGTGGCGTCGAGCGCGTGCAGCAGCGCCAGCAGGATGCCCTGGCGGCGGTAGAAGCGGTCGACGTCGGCGATGTCGGCGCAGGGCCGGTGCTCGACGAACCGGAGCCAGCCGTACCCGTCGCGCGGCACCGCGTCGGCCGTCCGCAGTTCGAGGCCGGGCAGCCGCTTGTTGAGCCGCTCGACAAGCTCGGTAAAGCGTTCGTGCAGGATCAGCGGGCGGGGTTTGTAGATCACCTTGGTACCGCTGGAGAACCGGAGCAGCTTGACCGAACGCCCCCGAGCGTGCGAGTCGCCGACCCCACCGGCCACCGCCACCAGCGTGCCGAGTTCGCCGTCCGCGACCGAGCCTGGCAGAGCGTCGGCGTCAGCGGAGAAGCGGTTCAGCATTTCGGCGTGGGCCTCGGCGGCGTGCCGGCAGGCTTGGGCGAGAAGCCGGGCCAGTACCGGATATTCGCTGAACAACCGGACGAGGCCGGCCGGGGTGGACTGCTGCCGCACGAAGTCCGCGAAGCGCTCTTCAGGCGTCTCGCCCTGAAGAGTTCCGGCCTTGCGGGCTCGATGGAGTTCGAGGACCAGCGTGCGGACCGACAGCTTGAGCAGATGCTGGTCGAGTTGAGTGGCGAAGTCGGCACGGAGTTCGTCGACGTCCGCGTCGGCGAGGTCGCCGGGGACCGCTTCACGGCACGCGGCGTCGACGAAGGACCTGAAGACCCCGGCGAAGGCGACACGCCAGTCACCGACTGGGGGGCGCCTCGGCAGTGGCGCGGTGACAGCGTGTTCGGCGAAGTCGGCCCAAGCGGGCTTGTCCGTTTTCCGTTCGCGCGGGGTCTGGCCGTGCACCCACCACCGTGGCGGCAGGGACGTCGCCGTTGGCTGGGGCGTCACGTCGTCCATGCTTTCAGCCGGGCCGGGTACGCACATGGGGGCGCAACCCCCACATTCAGCGCACGCACGAAGATGCCCGGAGAGTGACGACCTGCATGATGGGCGGGTGACCACGCCGCCCGCCCCGGACCCGCTCGATCCGGCCCTTCCGTCGACCTCGCCGCCGATGTCGGTGCTGGTGTACCGGAAGCCGGTGGAGCCGCCGGCCGAACTACCGGTGCTGTCGAACCGGACGATCGTCTGGGCGGCCGTCACCTTGATCGTGCTCGGTGTCGGAGTCGCTGCCGGGCTGCTGGTGGCCTTCGGCGACGGCGGGCACGCCGGTCGGCTGGACGCGATCAAGACGGCGGGCACGATCGTGCTCGGTACCGGCGGAGCGGCCGCGTTGTGGCTGACCGCGCGCAGGCAACGTACCTCGGAGCTGAGCCTGAACCAGGCGCGTGCGGCGCACGCCGCGACCGTCGCGGACGCCGAAGCCCGTCGGATCACCGACTTGTACGGCAAGGCGGCTGACCAGCTGGGGGCGGCACAGGCACCGGTCCGGCTGGCCGGTCTCTACGCGCTCGAACGGCTCGCCCAGGACAACCCGGCGCAGCGGCAGACGATCGTCGATCTGCTGTGCGCGTACCTGCGGATGCCTTACGAGCCACCATCCGGCGGACCTGCGCGGCGACCGGCGGCGCGGCCTTCCGGGGTGCCGCGCCCGCTGTTGGGCAGTTCGGCCCGGCGGCGGGCCTCGGTGCGGTTGGCGCCGCCTTCACCGCCCGCCGACGTCGCGACAGGCGGGTCGACGGAAGCGGAGCAGGAGCGTCAGGTGCGGCGGACCGCGCAGACGATCCTGTTCCGCCATCTCAAGATCGGTGCCGAGGAGAATCCGGTCCACACGTTCTGGTCCTCCATCAGCCTGGACCTCACCGGCGCCCTGCTCGGTCCGGCGAACCTCCTCGGGTGCCGGGTGGCCGCGGCCGACTTCACCGGCGCCACCTTCACCGGCGACGTGTGGTTCGGTAGCGCGCACTTCGGGTTGAACGCCGTGTTCACCGGGGTGCGGTTCGCCGGCGAAGTCAGCTTCAGCGACGCGCGGTTCGACTACGACGCCCGGTTCGACGGGGCGACGTTCGACAGGTTCGCCCGCTTCGGCGGCGTCGAGTTCAGGGGAAGCACGACCTTCGCGCGGGCGCGTTTCCGCTCGCCCACGGTCTTCACCGGCACGAAGTTCGACAGTGACGCCTATTTCGCCTCGGCGCGTTTCGATGACCGGGCGGAGTTCGGCAAAACGCGGTTCGCCGCTCGAGGAGTGTTCGCCGACGCGAGCTTTGCCGGCAACACCTACTTCCACGACGCCGAGTTCACTTTTGAAGCCGGCTTCAGTGGTGCGCGATTCGAAGGAGCGTTCACCCAGTTCGGTGGCTCGACGCTTGCCGAGGCCGGTTTTCACTCGACCCGATTCGGCGGGGAGACCGGCTTCACCGCCACCCGGTTCACCGGTGAAGCCACGTTCGGCATGGCGAAGTTCGGCAGAAGTGTGGAGTTCACCCGCGCCTGGTTCGACGGCCAGGTCAACTTCGGCGGCACATGGTTCACGAGGTCGGTCGTGTTCGACGAGGCGATGTTCGCCGGTGACACCCGATTCCACGAATGCCACTTCGAGCGGACGGCCGAGTTTCACCGGACCAGATTCGCCGCGGACGTGTGGTTCGACAGTACGGAGTTCGTCGAAGGAGCAGGTTTCGCCGAAGCGGTGTTCTGTGGGCGAGCACTGCTGGTCGGGGCGAGGTTCGGTGGCGTCTCCGGTTTCCGCCGCGCACGCTTCGAACGGGACGTCATCTTCAAGTACATACGCTTCGGCGACCGGGTTTCGTTCACCGACACGCACTTCGCGCACCCGCCGCAGATCAGGACGGTGTGGGTCAGAGTGGACGGGCGGAAGCCCGGCATGGACAGCACCTGGCCGCCCGGAACCGAAGTCCGGGACGCCTACGAGCGACCCTATGTCGCCTCGGAGGGCCAGTGGGGGGTACTTGTTCCGGTGCCGTCCGACGATGCGGCGGGATCACCGGATCGGCCGGCGGGTGAAGAACGTCGCCCGGACGGCGGCGAACACCGACGGACCGGCGACGTGTGACTGCCTCCCGATGAGCCGACGCTCGGCGTTGGGCAGAGCCGCAGCGATGGCATCCGCCCGGTTATCACCACTCCTGGCCGTTGGACGTGGGCCGGGCCGGGCCGCGCTCATTGGTACGTGGCGGTCCAAGGCACCCGGCTGGGTCAAGCGGGTCCCGGGGTCGCCGGAGCGACCCCATCCGTGCCCTATCTGTCGGTCCGCCAGTAGCGGACGCACCGCTCTCCACTCGAGGCCCGGGTTGCCGGCAGGAGCTGCGATCGTCCGGCTTCGGGTGATACACGGTCGGCGTCGGTACGCGTGGTTCCCCCGTTGCCCCGGAGTTCGGACTCGGCTTGTCGCGGTGCCCGACCCAGCAGGGTGATGCGAGCCGCTCGACGGTTTTGGCCCACATTTCGTGATCGAGTCGACGGTCGGCAATTGACTCTCCTTATTCAACAAGTTATATATGAACGATGTCGCATTGGCGCTTTGACCGAGCAGCGGTGCTCGGCGCGGGGATCGCCGGTCTCGTGACCGCAAGGGTCCTGTCCGAGCACTACGACGAGGTGGTCGTGGCCGAGCGTGATGTGCTCCCGGACCGGCCGGGGCATCGGCGCTTCGTCCCTCAGTCGCATCACGCGCACGGCCTGCTGAGCTCCGGCCGCCGGGTGCTGCTCGGGCTGTTCCCCGGCCTGTCCGCGGAGTTGGCCGCCGCCGGTGCGCTCACCCCGGGTTCCGGCGACCCCGCGATGGGAGATCGGTCGCTGTTCCTGGTCCGCGGTGAGACGACCATCCGGATACCCGCCTGGTGGAGCGGGGGCTTCGGGGCGAGCCGGATCCTGATCGAGCACGTGATCCGCGCCCGCGTGCGGGCGCTGCCGAACGTCACGGTCCTGGAGAGGACGCCCGTCACCGGGCTACTGACCGACCGGTCCCGCCGCCGGATCACCGGTGTCCGGGCAGCCGGCGAGGACCTGGGCGCCGATCTGGTAGTCGACGCGTCAGGCCGAAACTCACCACTGCCGGAGTGGCTCGAGCGGATCGGGTACCGGCCGCCACCACAATCGGTCGTCCACTCCGACGTCCGCTACGTCAGCGTGGTCACCGAGCCCGATTCGTCCTTCGATCCCGAGTGGCTGGCCATCCTCGGCGGCCAGGCCGAATCCGGCTCCTCCGTCGGCGGCGTCGTGCTACGCGTCGAGCACGGCCTGCTGCACATCTCGTTCGGCTCAATCGCCCGGAGCGAACCGGTTCCGGCAGACCTGGCCGGGTTGCGCGACTTCGCCGATCGGCTGACGGCACCGGTGGTGGCCGAGGCCCTCCGGCGATCGACGCCGACCGGCCCCATCCGGACTTTCCGCGTCCGCAGCAACACCCGGCGCCATTACGACCGGGCTCGCGAGATGCCCGATGGCATCCTCGCGCTCGGAGACGCCGCCAGCGCGGCCAATCCCATCTACGGCCAGGGAATGAGTGTGGCCGCGTTGTCCGCGGCCGCGCTCGGCCGGGTACTCGCCGTCGGCGACGACGCGGGGTTCGGACGCCGGGCGGCACGCGCCATCGCCGCCACCTCCGCCGAGGCCTGGCGCCTCGCGCTCGGCGAGGACCTCCGCTACCGATGCCGCACCGAAGGAGTCCGGTCGCCGTGGACGACCAGGTTCGGCGAGGACTACCGCAACCGTCTGGAACGAGCGGCCGCGCTGGATCCCGAGGTGGCAGCCGCCTTCAACGACGTGCTCAATCTCCACCGACCGCTGTCATCACTCGCTTCCCCGCGGATCATACGGCGGGTGCTGCGGCCGTTGCGCGACCGCGATCCCGGTCCTTTGTCCGCGACCGTCGCCGCCGTGCTCGGCGCTACCTGAACCCCGTCCGAGCGAGCGAGGAGCCCCATGTTCCAGCCACAATTCGTCGACGTCGACGATGTCCTGCTTCACGTCGAGACCGACGGCCCCGAGGACGGTCCGCCCGCGCTGTTCCTCCACGGCTGGCCCGATCTCTGGTTCACGTTCGAGCCGCAGATGACCGCGCTCGCCGAGCGGGGCTACCGGATACTCGCGCCGGATCAGCGCGGCTACGGCCTGTCTTCCAAACCGGCCACCGTCGCCGACTACGAGATGCCCCGGCTGGTCAACGACATGGTGCTGCTCATCGAGCGGCAGAACGCGGCGCCGGTGCACCTGGTCGGGCACGACTGGGGCGGGGCTGTCGCCTGGGCGGTGACGATCGAACGGCCCGATCTGGTGCGATCACTGACCATCGTCAACTGCCCGCATCCGAATGTCTTCGCCGAAGCGCTGACCCGCAAACCCACCCAGCTTCTGCGGAGCTGGTACATGATGGCGTTCCAAATCCCCGGCCTCGCCGAGACGATCCTCGGCGCACGCGGCGGCGCGGTCCTCGCGACGATGCTCGAACACGGTGCCCGCCTGAGTGAGGCCGACCTCGACCGGCACCGCGCCGTCTGGCGTCATCCCGGCACGATCCAACGGCCACTTTTCTGGTACCGCGCGCTGTTCCGCACGATGCTGCGATCATCCCGCGCCACCCCCGACCCGACGGTGCGCGTGCCGACCCAGATCATCTGGGGACGCCGCGACGGCGCGCTCGGCAAGCATCTCGCCAAGCCGAGCGCCGCCCTGTGCGATCGGTCCGAGCTGCACTGGCTCGACACACGACACTGGCCGCACCGTGAACAACCCAAGCACGTCACCGAACTCCTCGCCGCCTGGTTCGCACAGCACGCGGATCGGACCTGATCGATTGCTATCCTCCGGGTTTCCCGTCGGAAGGAGCCCGATGCTCAGATTCGCCCTGCTGGGTTTCCTGCTCCGGCAGCCGATGACGGGTTACGACCTGGCCATTGCGATCCGCTCCAGCATCCACTTCGTCTGGCCTGCCCAGCTCAGCCAGATCTACCGCACGTTGAGCCAACTCGAGGACAACGGTCTGGTGATGTCCGAAGTGGAGCCACAGCAGAGCAGGCCGGACCGCCGCGTTTACACGGTCACCGACGCCGGACGAGCGGCTTTCGGGTCCTGGATAGGCGAACTGGTCACCGAACTCGACCCGGTCCGGGTGCCCTTCATGGTCCGCTTCTTCTTCGCTGGATCCCGTCCGCTGGAAGACACTGTGACCCAGCTGCGGGTCATGCGCGAACTCCACGTCAAGGACCATGACCGGCTCGCCGTCGAACTGCCCGAACAGATCGCCGCCGCCACGGCTCTCACCGACGGCAACGAACTCGACTCCCTCATCTGGGACTCGGTCCGCCGAGCCGGCGAAATGATGGCGCAAACCTGGGTCGACTGGATCGACGAAACCATCGAACGACTCCAGCACGCCGCACGCACCGACCACGATTAACGCGGCCGCACTGTCCAATCGGGGGCGGGGCTCGTGCGGCTGGCGGGTGAGCCGAATGGCTTCGGTGGTGAGTTCCACGACCGCCGGGCCGTGGCCGGGGCGCTGACCATGCAGCGCCCCGGCCGCCCTGAAAGTGTCAACCCGGACTGTTCGATGATGGAGTTGAGAACGAAGGCCTCAAGCTGCTCAGATGTTGAGGTACCAACGCTGGTTGAGACGGCCGCCGTCGCAGGTGTGCAGGCTCAACTGGTCGTCACGGCCCTCATAGGTCGCGCAGAGGCCGGTTTCGTCGTTCCGAAGCTGTTTCTGGTTGTGCTCTCCGAGGACGCGCCACCGCTGCCCTGGGTCGTCGCCGTTGCAGTCCGCGCCGATGATCCGGCCGTAGTGAGCATTGGCGCACAGGTCGGTTCCCGTGTTCTGGATCGTCCGGTTGTCCCAGAAAATCCAGTGCTGGTTGTCGCTGCCACGGAAATCGCTGGTGATGGTGGGCTCGCCGTCCCACCACGTCTGCTGCCACACTCGCTCCGTACCGTTCGCCGACTCGATCACGTAATCGGGCGGTTCGTCCGCGGCGGCGGATGGCACGATCAGTGCTCCGGCAGCGGCGGCGGCCAGCAGGGCGGTGAACGCGGTACGCACCAACATGAGCTCTCCTTGTTCTCGAGGTTTTCGGCGCATGCCAGTACAACTCGCCCGGCTTCATCCCGGCGCGCGATCAACACCATCGAGAAGCCGAACCACCCACCGTTTGAGCGAATCCCGGGCGCGAGCACTCTCCGTAACCCATGCCTTGGCCGGTGACGGCGGATTCGGGCCACGACGGCAGGATGATCGATTGTCCCAGCGCCGGCATCGAAACCTTGAGCTGATGAGGGGGTGGCCACCCGCACCGGCGAGAGCGGGGGCCAACGATCACCTACTCCTCGGCTTCGTGCGCACGCGAGTTCGAGCCGGTCCGACGCTCGCTTACACTTCCGGGGCCGAATCGCGGGCATGCCGGCGGCGAACGCCACCCGCCCACGTGTTCTAGGCTGGCGGTGACAACCGGGTTTCCCGGCGTGACACCAGGGAGCAGGAGCGTGGGAGGAAAAAGAACGCGCAAGCCGACCCTGCTGGATGTCAGCCGCCTCGCGGGGACTTCGACGGCGGTCGTGAGCTACGTGCTCAACGGTGGGCCTCGTCCGGTCGCGGAGAAGACTCGGATCAAGGTCGAAGAGGCCATGCGGATGCTCGGCTACCGGCGCAACCCGCTCGCCGGGGCGTTGAGCGGTGGCCGGTCCAATCTCGTCGGCCTGTTGGTGCCCGACACCGCGAACGCGTTCTTCGGCGAGCTTTCGCGGTGCGTCGAGGCGGAAGGGCGTCGCCGTGGCCTGCTCACGTTGCTGGGCAACACCGGCTATCACCCATCCCGCGCGGACGAATACGGCGTGGCGTTCTCGGAGCTGCGACCTCGCGGGATCTTCGTGACGACCGGCGAGGAACCACAGCAGGACGACGAAACGCCCTGGGTGTACGTGCAATGGGCTGCCCCTGGGGCCGCTTCGCCGAGCGTGGTCTTCAACGACTTCGATGGTGCCAAGCTCGTCGTCGAGCACCTGCTCTGGCACGGCCACCGGGACATCGTCTGCGTCGCGGGCGAGATCGCCGTGGGCCCGGCGCACGGCCGTGAGGGCGGTTGGCGCAAGGCCATGGACGACGCGGGCCTGCCCACCGAGGGCAGGCTCATCCGGACTTCCTTCGACCGGGTCGAAGTGGGCCGGACGGTGCGACAGGTGCTTCAGAGCGACAACCGGCCCGAAGCGATCTACGCCACGACCGACGAGCAGGCGCTCGTGGCGATCCGCACGGCGACGAGCCTGGGACTGCGGGTACCGGGGGATCTGGCGGTCGTGGGCTTCGACGGGATCCGCGAGGCCCGGCTCGGGAGTTTTCCGCTCACCACGGTCAGTCTCCCGCTCGAAGAACTCGCGGCCCGCGCGTTCGACGCGCTGGACGAACCGGATTCAGGGGCGTTCGTGGTCTTGGACGGCGCGCTCAGCATCGGCGTGACCTGCGGATGCGAGCCCGGCGTGGCCGCCGGCACTTCGCAGGTGGACGCGGCTTCGGGCGTGTGACCACGCCGGTCCCGCCGCGGTGACGGCGGGACCGGCCACTCACCGCGCGGGCTCGTGCTCGTCCGACGCGTAGTTCGGGCTCAACGACAGCGCGCTGAACCGGAACGGGCGGTCGACGCGGTTGAAGCCGAGCGGGCAGTGGCGGATGCCCGCCGGGAGGTAGACCGAACCGCTCGTGGTGATCGTGTGCCGGACGCCTTCGATGTCGAGGTAGATCTCCGCACCGAGGTCGTCGACGTCGTTCGGGTCGTTGCCGTGCCAGATCAGGACTTCGTCGTAGTCGTGCTCGTGCTCCTTGACCCAGTGCACGGGAGTGTCGCACTCGGTGATCCACGTGTAGGTCAGGTGGATCTTGCTCTCCGGGACCTGCTCCGAGCGCATCAGCGCGAGCGCCGGGCCAACGTTGTCCGGTTCGACGACACCGGCGGCGGCACCTTCGTTCACGAGGTCGTCGATGCAGCTCTGCATCTTCCTCACGAACAGGCGCTCGTACGGACTTTTCATGGGTGTGCCTCCCTGTGGTTTCCCCGACGGTCGCCAGCGAGGCTAACAACTATCTAATCGCTTAGATAGACCTCTTCCCCTTGCTCGATACACGTCGTACGCTGTGCGGAACTTGGCCGAAACCCGGCCGGTGATGGAGATGTCTAATCGCTTAGAAAAGTCCGTTCGCCCCGGAACTGGAGTTGCCCAGTGTCGCGCAGTCCTCTTCACTCCGAGCCCGCTGCCGGGCCGAGACGTCGCTCGCTCGCTCTGCCGGCCGCCGTGCTCCTCGCCGCGGCCCTCGCGAGCTGTGCTCCGCCACCGCAGGCCGCGGACGGAACGGGCGGGACGCTGCGCATCGCCGCCGCGACGGACCCGGGCGAGACCCTCAACCCGTATGCGAGCAAGCAGAGTCCCACCCAGGAGCTGCGGAGCGCTCTCCTCTACGAGGGCCTCACCCACCTCGACCCCGCGGGCAAGGTGGAATGGCGGCTGGCCACGGACATGACCCCGAACGCCGATCGCACCGAGTGGACGATCAAGCTCCGGCCCGGGGTCAAGTTCACCGACGGGAGCGAGTTCACCTCGGCCGACGTCGTGGCCAGCATCAAGTACCTGCGCGACCCGGCGCACGCCGCACAGGGGCTGGCGTTCATCGAACGGGTCGACCCGGACGCCGTCACGGCGGTCGACAAGACGACTGTCCGGGTAGGACTGAGCAAACCCTTCGCACCGTTCAAGGACATCTGGGCGAACGTCCTGCTCCCGATGACCAAGGCGGGCTCGGCACCGGCGAAACCGATCGGGACCGGGCCGTTCGCCGTCAAGTCCTTCACCGCCGGCCGACAGTCCACACTGGAGCGATTCGGCGCATATTGGGGTGAGAGGCCCAAGCTCGACGTCGTGGACATCATCGAGTTCCCGAGCCAGCAGGCACAGGCGAACGCGCTGCTGTCCGACCAGGTCGACGTGGCATCGGGCGCGACCCCGGCTATCGCGAAGTCTCTCGCGGGCAAGAACGACATCCAGGTGCTCGAAAGCAAGGGCGATTTCACGCTGCGGATCGGCTTCAACACCAAGGTCGCACCGTTCGACGACGTCCGAGTACGCCAGGCGCTGCGCTTGCTGATCGACCGCGACCAGGTCGTGTCCAACGCGCTGGGCGGGTACGGCCGCGTGGCCAACGACCACGAAGGCGGCACTCCCCAGTGCGGTGACCCGGGTATCGCGCAACGCAAGCAGGACATCGAACAGGCCAAGAAGCTGCTCGCCGACGCGGGCAGGCCGAATCTGTCGTTCGCCATCACGACCGACGGTCTGCTGCCCGGCATGCAGGAATTGGCTCAGGTGTTCGCCGAGAACGCGGCCAAGGCCGGGGTGAAGGTCACCGTCGACGTCCCGACGGTGCCGGAGTTCCTGTCCAAATGGACTGACTGGCCGGTGTTCATCGACTTCAACCCGATTCCCTACCTGCCGACCGTGATCGGGTCACTGCTGCCGGGGCGCGTCGGGAACGCCACGCACTGGGACGACGGCGAGTTCATCCGGCTGGCCGACGAGCTCTTCGTGGCGCCCGAACAGCAACAGTGTTCGATCATGAACCGGATGCACAGGATCGAGCACGAACAGGGCGCGATGATCACCCCCGCGTTCGTCAACGTGCTCCTGCCGCACCGCGGCACCGTCCGCGGGCTGGTGCCGGACGTCAACGGCCGCTCGCTCACCTTCCTGACGAACGTGACCGTCGCAGGCTGACCCGGAGGGGGATGGCATGTCTCATCTGACAACACGGTCGTCGACCGATTCGAACACCGCGACGGTCGCGTGGCTGGTGCGCAGAGTCCTCCTCGGGATGCTGATTCTCGTGCTGGTCTCGGTGCTGCTTTTCCTCGTGACGCAAGCGCTGCCAGGAGACGTGGCGCGGATCGTCCTCGGCAAGGACGCGACGGCCGGGCAGGTGGCGGAACTCCGCCTCCGGCTCGGCCTCGATCAGCCACTCGTCACCCAGTACTGGGACTGGCTCACCGGCGTGCTCACCGGCGAAATGGGCACCTCCCTGCAGAACGGTGAGCCCGTCGCGGGCATCATCGGCCCGAGGGTGCTCAACTCGTTCACCCTCGGTCTCCTCTCGATGGTGCTGATCCTCCCGCTCGCGGTGGTCATCGGTGTCTTCAGCGCGCACAAGCGGGACAGTCCGCTGGACAGGGTTTTCGTAGCGGCGTCCTCGCTGTTCACGGCACTGCCCGCGTTCGTCGTGGGAATGCTGCTGATCGCGTTCTTCGCCACCTCGGTGCTGGGCGTGCTCCCAGGGGTATCCGACATCCCGCCAGGAGACATGCCGTGGTGGTATCCGGCACGGCTGGTACTTCCGGTCGCCACGCTCACGCTCATGGGTGTGATGTACCTCGGCCGCCTGGTCCGGGCTTCGTTCATCGACGCGATGAACAGCGAGTACGTCCAGATGGCGGTCCTCAAGGGACTCAGCGACCGCCGGATCCTGTTCCGCCACGCGCTTCCCAACGCGATCGCGGCGAGCCTCCCCGCTGCCAGCCTCGTCACCGCGGTGACGATCACGGGCGTCGTCGTGGTCGAGTACGTCTATTCGTACCCCGGCCTCGGCACAGCGGTGGTCAGCGCCGTCAATTCCCATGACCTGCCGGTGATGCAGGCGGGCACCCTCATCCTCGCGGCCGCGTACTACGTCTTCAACCTGCTCGCGGACCTCCTCGCGGTGATGGGGAGGCAGCGATGAGAACCCGGGAAGTCACGGTGCTCGGGCGCGCTCTGCGCACCGGGCAGGCCCGGCTCGGCCTCACGCTTCTCGCGATGGTCGCGCTCGTGGTCGCGTTCGGACCCTTCTTCGCCCCCTACGCCCCGGACGCCATCGTCGGGCCGCCGTTGGAGACGCCGAGCACGAGGTTGTTGCTGGGCACCGACATTCTCGGTCGTGACGTCTTGAGCCGCCTGTTGAACGGGGGATTCGCCCTTTCCTGGATGGCGGTTCTCGCCGCGGCACTCGGCGTCGTCCTCGGTTGCGTCGTCGGCCTCACCGCCGCCTACCGCGGTGGGGGTGTGGACGCGGTGCTCATGCGGTCCATGGACGTTCTGCTCAGTTTTCCGGAGATCATCTTCGTCCTGCTGTTCGTGTCCATGCTCGGTCGGAGCACCCTGTTGACCGCCGTGCTCGTCGGCGTGGCGTTCGTGCCCGGTGTGTCCCGGGTGATGCGCGGCGCGGCGCTCCCGGTGGTCGGCAGTGAATACGTGCTCTGGGCGAAAGCCAACGGGTTGCCACTGCGGCGGCTTCTGCTCCGGGAGGTGCTTCCCGGCGTGACCTCGCCGCTCATGGTGGAGACCGGGATGAGGCTGGTCTGGGCGGTGTCGGCGATCGCGTCGCTGAGCTATCTCGGGTTCGGTATCGCGCCACCCGCGGCCGACTGGGGCCGGATGGTCGGGGAGAACCAGGACGGCCTGCCGGTCGCTCCGCTGGCGGTCCTGGCGCCGATCGCGCTGATCCTCATGATGGCGCTGGGCGGCAACCTTGTCGCCGAGTCCGTGGCCAGAGCGGTCGGCCGTACGGAGGGAAAGGTCTGAAATGCGCAAAGAAGTGGTCATCTCCGGCGTCACGGTCTCCCTGGACGCCACTGGCGACGACATCGTCAGAGATATCGGCTTCGAACTGGGCCGCGGTGAGGTCATGGGCGTGGTCGGGGAGTCGGGCTCCGGCAAGAGCACGCTCGCGCTGGCTCTGCTCGGGTTCGCCAGGAATGGCGCGACGATCACCGGCGGACGGGTGATCATCGACGGCGTCGACCTGCTCACGCTGCCGGAAAAGGTGCTGCGCCGCACGCGGGGAGCCAAGGTCGCCTACGTCCCGCAAGATCCGGCGACGGCGCTGAACCCGAGTCTGAGCCTCGCGACCCAGCTGACCGAAGGACTGCGTTTACCCAAGCGTGAGGCGCTCTCGCGCGTCCGCGGGTTGCTCGACACCGTTCGATTGCCCAGTGACGACGCGTTCCTCGGTCGCCGTCCTCGCCAGCTCTCCGGTGGACAGCAGCAGCGCGCGGCCATCGCCATGGCGGTCGCGGCCGGACCGCGGCTGATCGTGTTGGACGAGCCGACCACCGGCCTCGACGTCTCCACTCAGGCGCGCGTACTCGAACTGGTCCGGGATCTCTGCCGTGACAACGACATGGCGGCGATCTACGTGTCACACGACCTCGCCGTGGTGGCCGATGTCGCCGACCAGGTGACCGTCATGTACGGCGGCGAGGTCGTCGAAAGCGGTGGCACCCGCGACGTGCTCACGCGTGCCACCCATCCGTACACCCGCGCCCTCCTTGCCGCCGTGCCGTCCGCGAGCCGCCGTCACCACCTCGTCCCGATCCCCGGACGCGCCCCCAGCCCCGGCGAAAGCCGGCCCGGCTGCGTCTTCGCGCCTCGATGCGGCCACGCCGCGGCGGAATGCACGTCTACCCGTCCTCATCTCGAGCCCGCGCCATCGGGCACGCTGGTGCGTTGCCTGCGGACGCACGAGGCGGTGCGGGCACCCCGGAACCCGCCGCGAGCGGCCGGGCCGCGTGCGGTTTCCGACCATGCCGTGTTCTCGGCAGCCGGGCTGAACGCGGGCTACGGCGGCAGGCAGGTTCTCTTCGACGCGTCCTTCAGTCTGGCGCGGGGCGAATGCCTGGCCGTCGTCGGCGAGTCGGGCAGCGGCAAGACCACGATGTCGCGTTGCCTGGTCGGCCTGCACGAGGAGCAACGCGGCACGCTGACGTTCGAAGGGCGCCCGATCCCTCCTACGGCGGGCGAACGAACGAAGGAAACCCGCCGCGAGGTCCAGTACGTCTTCCAGAACCCCTATGGCTCGCTCAACCCCCGTCGCAGCGTGGAAAACAGCCTTGCCGTGCCGCTCCGGCACTATTTCGGCGCGACCAAGCGCGAGGCGGGACAGCGGGTGCGTGAAGCGCTCGAACGAGTCGAGATACCGGCGCGGTTCGCCGGGCACTCTCCGGCCGAACTGTCCGGAGGGCAACGCCAGCGTGTCGCGATCGCGCGTGCCCTGGTATGCGAGCCGAAACTGCTCATCTGCGACGAGGTGACATCGGCACTCGACGTGTCGGTACAGGCATCCGTCGTGGAACTGCTGCGCTCCCTGCTGAGCGACGGCCTGTCCGTGATTTTCGTGACCCACGACCTGGCGGTGGTCCGAAGCATCACCGACCAGGTCGTGGTGCTCAGCCAGGGCCGGGTCGTGGAGTCTGGCACGACCGAGTCCGTACTCACGGAACCCGCGCATCCCTACACCCGGAGCCTGATGGCAGCCACCCTCGAAGTCCCCCTCATGACGTGATCCGGCCCGGATGTGCAAGCGAGGCCCGGTCACCCCGGGAACGATGCGGTTCGCGCGGCATGGAAGCCGTGATCACCACGAAAGGTCTCACCGCACTCGAGCAAGCTGCGCCCAGTCACGCCCAGGAGGTCCGGCGCCTCGTCGTCGACCGCCTCACGCCTGAAGAACTCGACCAGTTCGCCGGCACCGCCACCACGATCCTCGAGAATCTGCAAGCAGACCAGCCGCCCGGCTAGCGGCGGCCAGGGCTCAACTCGGTCGCACTGCCGGACGAACGTTGCCGCTACTCCGGCGGTGTGCGACGCCTGCGGGGTCGGACCGCCTTTCCCGGTGGAGGCGGCCCGGTCGAAGACTGCGTGATCTCAGTGCTCGGCGCCAGTGCGCAGCGCGGCGCGGCGGACCCGCCAGGTAGCTCCAGCAGTCCTCGCGGCGGCGATTCGGACATCAAGCCGGTGCCGGACCGGTAGTGTGCCGGTACTCGATGCTCCACCTGCGAAAAGATATTGGGGTACCCGATGAGCATGGATGAGGCCGCGCGTGTGGCTGCGTCAGTGGACAAGGTCTCGGTGGGGCGAGTGTATGACTATCTGCTCGGCGGGACGCACAATTACGCCGTCGACCAGGCCTTCGCCGAGAAGCAGCTCGCTGTGCTGCCGGAGATCCGGGACTTCGCCCGCGCGAACCGGGCGTTCCTCGGCCGTGCCGTGCGGTACATGGTCGGACAGGGGATCCGGCAGTTCGTGGACATCGGCTCCGGTCTGCCGACACAGGGCAACGTTCACGAGGTCGCCGACGAGGTGGCCCCGGGTGAATGCCGGGTGGTGTACATCGACAACGAGCCGATCGCCCGGGCGCACGCGCAGATCTTGCTCGAGGAGACCGCGGACCCGAACCGGCATGCCGCGCTGGACGCTGACTTCTTCGACCAGGGTGCGCTGTGGGAACGCGTGATGGATACCGGGTTGATCGACCGGAGACAGCCGATCGGGTTGCTGCTGGTGGCTCTGTTGCATTTCATGCCCGACGAGCAGAACCCGCACGCCGCGCTCGGTTTCCACCGCGCCATGCTTCCTCCCGGGAGTTTCCTGGCCGTGTCCCACATTCACGTCGCGCCCGAGGACGTGGAGACGCAGAACGCGGGCAAACGGGTGGCGCAGGAGTACGGCCGGCGGACCAACCACACCGCGATCATGCGCTCACGCGAGCAGATCGCCGGGTTCTTCGGCGACCTCGAACTTGTGGAGCCGGGTCTGGTGTGGCTGCCCCAATGGCGACCCGATACCGCAAGCGCTGGCAAAGACGCCGCACGGTCGCGCGGCTTGGCCGGTGTGGCAAGCACCTCCTGAACGCGGATTCGAGTACCCGGATGGCCCGCTCTCGTAGTCACGATGAAGGACCAGCGGACGGCCACGCAACCGCGCGGCTTCGCGGGCGTTGTCAGGCTTTGACAGGCACAGATGTGCTCTGACTCTCCGAAGTCCGTGGCGCCGGCACGAGATGCCCGCCGCGCGCGGTTTCCGGCCGCGGCAGCAAACCGGAGGCGTATCCGGCTTGGAAGTACGCCACCGTGTCGGTCAGGATACGGTTCAACAGCGCGACTTTCGCAGGGTCCGGCTTCGCGAGGCGGGTCGCGGAGAGGAACGCCGCCCACCACGGCACGAGATCGCCGAGTTTCGATGCCGTGTGGCCGTCCAGCGGTGCCAGAACGTTCGCCACCCCGTTCCCGATGTCGGCGGGGGAGGGATGCGCGGCGGGTAGCTCGTCCTCGACCAGTTCGATCAGCAGCGGGTTGTCGGCCAGGTCGATCACCTGCGCGGGCTCGTGGGCGACCGTCTGGTCCGGGTTGGTGTCGAACCGCGGCGGTACCCGGCTGACGTAGGTGACCCGGTGCAGCAGCCGCCACGCGCCCTGCCCGGTCAGCTGGACGTTGCGCAGGGCCACCGCGTCCGGGTCGCTACTCGAGGTCAGCCATTCCTTGTCGATCACCTGATTGTGGAACGTCTCGCCATTGTCCGCCGAAGGCGGCAAGTAGATCGACATGAACCGGTAGGCGTCGACCTTGCCGGGGCAGTAATCCGGGGTGTAGCCGGTCTCCGCGTGGTAGCCCTGCAGCATCGGATCGCCAGGGCAGGTCACCGCCAGTGACAAGTCTCGCGACTCGTTCTCCGACTTGCCGACCTGGACTTTGACGTGTCCGCCGAACAACGCGTCGATCGCGCCGTACAGACCGTATTGGGCGGTGAAGGTGACCTCTCCGGTGAGGCCGGTCAGGTGCGTGTAGTCGCTGAATCCGGTGTAGACGCGTTCGTGGGCGGCGGAGAACTGCTCGGTTTCGGTGTGCAGGCCGCCGGACGCCGTCCAGACGTACCGGTTGGCGATACCGCGGGTCGGGACATTCCTGCCGAAGTCGTAGAACTGCTTGTCCTTGATCCCGTCCAGGTCGGCGCTGCCCTTCTCGCCGAGGCTCGCCGCCTTGAACTGGTTGTACCTGCTTCGCATGGCCGCGTCGGACTTCGCTATCTTCGCGGCCAGCCGGTAGGCCTCGTCCGGTTTGAAGTAGCTGCCTCTGGCGACGTCGGCGCGCGGGTAGTCGGGGTCGTTGACCAGGCCGACCTTCCCGTCCAGCGTCCCGTTCTTCACGTACCGCGGGTCGATCTGGAAGGTGATGATGTTGCGGTCGGGCGGGATGTCCGGATCGGGCAGCACCATCTTGCCGACCATCGCCCCGGTGGAGTGCAGCCGCATCGCGTACAGGTCGGCCGTCATCGACTCGACGAGGGCGTACCCGAAGTTCAGCGGCTGGTAGCGGCGGCCGACCACCGGGTTGAGGTAATCCGACCGGTCCGGCCGCGCCTGTTCCCACATCCCCCGCAGTCCCAAGGTGTCCGTCGTGGTGCGGGTCCACGCGGAGAGGTACGTTTCGTCCCGCTGGCGGGCGATTTCCAGGTTCGACTTGTGCCGGGCGCCGATCTTCCCGGTACCGGCGGTGAGCAGATGGGTCCACGCCAGCACGGACGCGCTGTCCGCCCATTTCGCGGCGACCCCGGCTTTCGTGTCGATCTCCATTTCCACCGCGGTTTTGTAGTCCGACGACGTGAACTTGACCGACGTGCTCTCCTCGGACCGGACGGTGATCGTGGACGCGTCCTGATAGGAGTTGTAGCCGAACGGGCTGTCGTAGAGCGGGCGGGACAGGTTCTCGCTGGGCACCGGCGGCGCGCCCTCGATGTACCCGATCAGCGTGGGCCGGGTCTGGATCTGGCCCAGGTACACCAGATCCGTCTCGCCCATGCCGTAGCCGGTGGACAACGTGAGCGCGGTGTCTTCGAAGAAATAGGCACGACGCATCACCGCGTAGGGCGTGCCGTCCCCGTGGGTCTCCATCTCCGGGTATTCGACGACCGCGGCCTTGCCGGAAAGCGGGCGCTGGAACCGGGTCCGCGGACCTTGGTAGACGTTGGTGAGCTGAGGACCCTCGTTCGCGACAGGAGCGGTGGAGGCGACATAGCCGGGCGAGCCGACGAGACGCCCGTTCGCGCCCCGGCCGGTCAGGTCCGCGCTGGTGTCGTCCAGGGACCAGTAGCCTGCCAGGTCGGTCTCGTCGCCCTTCAGGTTCCGGAACAGGGTGGACGTGATCTGGGAGCGGGTGCGCACGGAGCGCCAGATCCGTACCTCGGCCAGCGATCCGGTGAGGGTGTCCTGGAACTGTCCCGTGCTCTGTCGGTAGGCGCCGAAGGTGCACTGGTGGTACCCGAGATAGCCGTCGACTTCGCCGGCGGGCAGCACCGCCCCGATCGGCAGGCCGTCGTGGTAGCACCGGTACCGGCCGACGTTCTGCAGCACACCCCACAGATCCGTGTCGGTGAGCAGGAAGTCGTTGTCGTTCACCGAATCCGCGGCGACATTGCCGGAACCTTCGGTGAACCACCACGCCGAAACCACGCCGTGGTCGGTGTCGGCGGCTTGATTGCGCCGCAGTACCGATCGCACCTGGGCCGCGGACAGGCCTACCGACCAGAATCGCAGCCCGCCCAAGGCGCCGGTGAAGCGCGCTTGCGCTTCCCAGGCCACCGGGCCCGCCTTCGACGGCGGAGTGCCGATGCCAAGGGTCAGTGGTGCCGAGGAATCGACGGACGTCACGGTTTTCGCGCCACTCAGTGTCGTCTGTGCCGTTCCGTTCTCGAAACCGTTGACGTAGATCGTGAGCGTGCACCGCAGGCCCGCCTTGACTTGAGCCGAAGTCAGCGTCACGGCGATGTGGACGGCTGGGCCGGTCAGGACGGATGCGCTGCTCCGCACGGTCAGGCGGGTCCGGTCACCACTCGCCGGGTCGGCGAATCCAGCCGTGCAGAACGGATTCCCGTCGGCGTCCAGCGCGAGCCGGAACGACTGGTCCTTCCCGGATCTTCCCCACTGCGCGAGGATCGTCTGCTGCAGACCGGTGGAGCCCGCCCCCTGCACCCAGCAGTCGATGCTGAACTGGCCGTCGAACGTGAGGTCGCCCGGTTCGGGGCAGACGCCGTAGGCCGGCGGAGCCGCGCCCGCGCCCGCGAGGTTGAGTCTCAGGGCACCGGCCGCCTGATAGCTGACAGCCACATGGTTCCACTCGCCGGGACGCAGGCGCGCGCGGGCTCGCACTGGCGCCGTCCCGCCGACGCCGGCGACGATGCCGAGGAACGGGTCGTCGTCGCTGGAGCCGACCGCTTGGGATTTGGCGAGCTTCAGTTGGGCGTCGAGCGCGGACCCGGTCGCGGTCGCGTGGTTGGCGAAGACCGACTTGGCGGTGGTGTGCCCCTCGGCCAAGGACCAGGCGCCCTCCAGTCCCGGTTCGCTTCCGGTCAGCGCGGCGGTGTTCGTCTGGCGCAGTTCCGCGGCCGTCCTGGCGAAGGACCAGAGCCGCACATCCGACAGCGCGCCGAACATGCTGACATGCGGGCCGATCGCCGCGCCGATCGCCAGCGACGGCGAGGTCGACCTCGACGGTGGTTGCAGCTTGACGTTCCGCACGGTGTTGACCAGCACGGCGCCGACGTAGATCTTCAGCGTCCAGGTCCCGTTCTGCCATGCGCCCGTCGCCGCGACATGCGACCAGACACCGGCGGGCAGGGGATTCCCCGCGGTGAGGTAACTCGACTTCGGCTCGTGGCTTTGCGGCCGGTAGCCCAGCGAGAGGTGGCGCCCGACGTCGAGACCGAGATTGAGCAGCGGGGTGCTTTTGCTCTTCGCGTCGCAGACCTGCAGGACGCTGCCGAGCCGGTTCGCCTTGGGACACGGCTTCGAGTCCGGTTTGATCCACGCCTCCCAGGTGAAGCCGGTGGGGCCGGGCGTGAACGCGGGGTTCGACGGCACCGCGAGGTAGGAGCTTGGGGTGTTCTTCTTCTGGGTGAAGGCGTCGAAGCGCACTGTGGGCAGGCCGGCGACGCCGAGATAGTAGGTCGGCGTAAGTTCGCCCAGCCCCTTCGCCGGCCCGTTGTCGTAGGTGATCACCGTGGCCGGGTCGCTGCCTTCCGGCCGGATCCAGGACTCCATGGTCCAAGCCGGTCGCGGCGCCAGCTGGGTGTTGGTGAGTGCGACGCTCATCGCCTGGCGGCCGTTCAGCGTGAGCGCTTTCGCCTGATGCGCGGCCAGCCACTTGCCGTTGTCGCCGGTCACCGTCCGGGTACTCGTGCCGTCCACCGCCCGCGGTGCCCGGCCGAACAGGGGACTTTCCGGCGGGAGCGCGGTCATCGCGATCATCGCCCGGCCGACGGTGCCGTCCGGCGGTGCCGGGGTCAGCGACCGTCCCTGCCAGCTCGCCGCGTCGACCTGCCCGGCGGCGAGATCTCCCACGTCGGCCGGTTGGAGCACGTCGAACAGCACCGAGCCACCGCGCAGATCCAGGGGAGTGGTGAAGGTCTGGTCGGCGACAGGCCCGGGTTTCGGATCGGCTGAGATGTGGCCGAACACCGCGTCGGCCGCGCTCCAGGCACGCAACCGGGCGACGAAACCCGCCTGCTCACGGGGTACGTTCTCGAGTTTCACGGCGGGCCGTCCGCCAGTGACGAGGGAAACGGTGCAGTGCGCCGGATCGCCGTCCGCCGGTGAGACCGTCAGCGACGGGTTCCCGGTCGTCTTGCCGAAGAGCAAGATGCTGCCACCGCCGGTGCTCAACGCGTAGACGGGTGTGTCGGCGTCGGCCTGGTGATAGGGGTAGGTCGCCGGATCCGCGTCACCGTTGAGGACCGGCACCGCGTTGACGGTGCCTGCCGGCACCGCTCGCCAGGTCTGCACCGCGGTGACACCGGTGTCGGAGGTGTAGCGCATGATCAGATCCACCGTCCCGTTCGCCGCGGCGGTGACCTCGACCCGCGAGAGCGGCATGTCGGGACGGTGGGAGATCAGCACGAGCCTGCCGGCCGATGCCAGGGGCAACCGTACCGACGGCTGGTGGCCCAGGAAGTCGTAGTACGGCCGGGTGCCGGACAGGACCGCTTTGTCGGCGGGGTCGTCGGAGAACGCACCGTTGAGGACCGAGACCATGGTCCGGACGTCTCGCGGGACACCGCCCCAGTTCTCGTGCGGCAGGCCGGCGGCGGTGCCGTAGTCGATCGTCACGTCGCAGAGGTCGGACGCGGTGACGCCGTCACGGACGCAGGGCGCCACGGTCGCCGCGACGTCGTCGAACGTGCTGCCACTGCGCCGGGCGATCAACGTGAACGTGCCGGTCTGGTCGTCGGCGTTCCAGGGCATCGTGAGCCGGGTCCTGGTCACCGTGGGGTCGTACTGGGCGACCGCGAAAGCTTCGGTCCCCGCCGGGCTGGACGGCTGGGGGAAGTAGCAGTGCACCAGCCCGTCGGCACTGTCGAGGACGGCGGGTGCGGCGGCCGGTCTCGGTGTGCCCAGCAGGACCGCGCTCACCGTGCCGGCACCGGCCGAGCGCACCGCCTTGGCGGGGACGGGGTGGTCGCCGGTGCCCGGGGTGAAACCGCCGCCGTTCAGCGTGCCGTCGATCAGCACACAGCCGATCCCCGCCGGGAACATCGGGATGGTCCCGTCCGGCAGCACGCCGAAATCGTAGACCGCCAGTGCTCCTGGCAGCCTGGCCCCGGCGTTGGCGACCGGGACGGTGACGCACAGGCGGACGGCCCTGCGCAGGCTAGACGGCAGACTCGGCTCCGCGCCCGTCCTTTCCAGCTCGGCGTACAGGCTCGCGCCGACACCGGCGGCCGGGGTCAACGGGGTGCTCTTTCCCGAATTCCAGAGCGTCGGGGTGATCGTGAAAGTACGTGCCAGCGCCGGATCGACCTCGATGCCGCCCGTGCCGTCCTGCGGATACGAGACGAAGGTGAGGATTTCGCCGGTGACGGCGATGATGTGCCAGCGGCGGACATCGGCGTCCGAAGTGGGCGCGAGGACGACGTCGAACCGGCCGCCGGTGATACCGGACAGCGCCGACAGTTCGATGGTGGGCTCCGGGAACGGCTCGTCGATCATGTTGCGGAAGCCGAGTTCGTCGCCAGGGCCCGCCGGCGCGTCGCGGCGCTCACTGCGCCGGTACCGCACCTCCCACACCCGCTCCATCCGCCATTCGCCTTGGATCTCACCGTCACGCGAGCCGCTGGTCTGCTGTGGCGGAGTCCGCACGAGCGCGAAGCGATCCACGTAGAGAGTGCCGGAGGCGGACTGGCGGAAGCACGAGATGTACCTGCCGTCGGTGACCGCCCGGAAAGGCGCATCCGCGGGCTTCGGAGCAGCGGCGGCCGAATCGACGGTGATCAGGTCCATGCCGGCGATCCGCAACAGTGGACGGTCATCCGCCGACCCGGCGGTTTTCCCGGTGAGCCGCAGCTCGTTCCAGCCCGCCCATTCCTGGGGAACGCCAGGATCCGCCCCGGAGACACGCACGTTGTAGTACAGCGAATCGACCGCCGTGCCGGCTTTCCGGGCGAGTAGCACCACTGTTCCGGCGAGGGTGAGACCGACGGGATCGACCAGCGTAATACCGTTGCAGTCGGTCGAGGGCCAGTTTTGTTCCGAGATCGTCATAGCTGTCCCTCACTCGGGGAAACGTTGGCGACCTTTCATGTTATTGAGGCAGGAGCATTCGGGCATCCCCCTGGAATAGTGAAAGAAGGTGACGCACCGTTTTTCCGGACGGCGGTTGGTGAGCCTGTTCGGGACGATGGCTTTCCGACAGTGTGTTCCTCCGGAATTCAGCGCGGAGGTCGGTTCTCCTGAAGCCGGTAGACCGTGCCGCCGTGAACGACCAGGACGGCGCCGATGGTCGAGCCGGGTTCGGCGTGGCTGCGCTTGGCCGGCGTGGCACGCATCCAGTGACCGGATGCCGTGGGCCGGTTGGGCCGCCGGTGAGGTTGGGGTGCTGCTCTTTACCGGGGGAGAGCAGTCGTGTCGGTGATTCTGGTCGCGTTGTGCCGGTCATGCAGGAGGCGGCGGCCGATTTCACTTCGTTGGCGAGCAGGGGCGCGCTCCGTGCACGGGGCGGTTCGGCGCCGAAGACAAGTCTGGTCGGTCCGGTCGACCAGGCCGTGGTCGCACTGGCTTGCGCTTGGAACCGGTTGCACCCACGCCTGGCCCGGAAACTCCTCATCATCGAGGGAACCGTGAGCCGCCCCGAGAGGTTGATCGGCCGCCATCCGGAGCCATCCCGCACGGGTCTGGCTCTGTCATTCAGGTATCAATCTCGATACAGCTGAGTCAGACCTTCTCTGCCAAGCGTTCCTGCGACGATTCGACGTCGAGTACACCTTCCGCTGGTTCGGCGCGCTCGTTGATGACCGGAAAGCGGATTCCCACCCGGACCCGTGCCACGAGTGCGTACTTCCACGGCAAGTATCCGCGCCTGTGCCGCGTCAAAGGTCTCGATTCCGGCTTCGCGTTGCGGCGTTGGTGCGACGGCGACCAATACCAGGTGAGTGAGGTCACCACGTAATGGACAGAGGGTGATCTCCGACCCCTCGGTTGTGGCCTTGACGGTCACCCCGGCCGATTCGGGACAGTAGAGGCAGCACGCACGACACACGAAGCGGACGGAGACTTTTGTGCTGTACAACCCCTTGACGGCGAGGCCCAGAGCAAGAAAGCGGCAGTCGCCCGGAATCACCGTTGACGCTGCCGGGCGGAACCGGTGCAGCGAATACGGCTTCTCTGCCGGGGAACGGCTTCGACCCAGTGAACGTGTCACAGTTCCGGTGTGATTCCGCCGTCCCAGGGTCCGGACAATTCGATGCGCGAAGCTCTCGACGCCAAAATCTACGACGATCGTATGCGCGCTGACGGGCTGTCACGGTCTTTGCCTTCATCGAAGTCGCGACAGCTCATCGGCTCGTGCGATGACCTGATCGGGCAGTGACTTCGTCTCAGCTCGCGGTATGGCACCTCACCTGAATGCAAGGAGTAGTCATGTCCGGCATCAGCCAGCCCCAATCGCACCGAGAGGTCGTGGAAATCGCGTTGTGGCAGACGCTTTTTTCGGAACCGGACACCGCCGCGATGTCCATGCTCTCGCAGTTGAACTCCCAGAGTCAGGAGCAGGTGGTCGGCAACGTTGCCCTGCAACACGGCAGCGAACTGCCCGACCTGGGACCGCTGTCGAGCTTCGGCTCGTGGGAGAACGTGGCCAGCACGCTGCTGTTCAAGACGGCGGTCATGAGCGGCTTCGACCCGGGGAGCCTGACCTTCGACCCGGTCGCCTGGGACAACTACCTCAAAAAGGCGGCCACGATTCCGTTCTTTCTGTCGTACACGTACGACAACCGCAATGTTTCCCTTTCCGCACCTTCCCTTGACATCATCATCGACGCGGTGTCGGACCTGGTGCAGAATTTCCTGAATCCGCAGAACTTCGATGACGTCAAGACGACCATCCAGAAGATGGCCGCGACGACGGTCCGGAACAAAACCGAGCCGGAGAAAGTCAGCAATCAGCAGCTCGGCATCCTGTCGCGCCATGACGGCGGGCTCTACCTCGGATTCGTCCGGACCGCCTCGGTGATGCAGTACAACCAGGACAAAGGAGGATACGATCCGCCGCCGCAGACCCTCACCATCTACCGCGGCTACGGCGCGCTCGACTTCGAAAGATGCCTTCGTAACGCCAACACGCTGCTCACGTGGGGCACCCACGTGAATGCCTGGGTCAGGGACACGAGCAGCTACGCCGTGAAACCCGACGGCAGTCCGGCTTGACCAGCCGGGTCTTCTCGCCACACCTCGTTCTCTTTCCCTGTGCAGCATTTCACCCGTAGACAAGGAGTATTCATGTCCGCCATCAGTCAGTCCCAGGTTGACCGCGAAGCCCTGGAAGTCGCGCTGTGGCAAACACCTTTTCCTGAGTTGGAGGCCGTCGCGGCGGACGTGCGCTCACGGTTCGACTCCGACAGCAACGACCAGGCGGTGGGCAACAAGGCAGGAGGAGACGGCAGCTCTCTGCCGGATCTCGGGCCCCTGTCGAAATTCGGGTCGTGGGAGTCCGTCGCCAGCACCATCGTGCACAAGTCCGTGACTCTCAGCAAGTTCAACCCGGGAAGCGCGAACTTCGATCCGGTCGCTTGGAACAACTTCCTCTACAAGTTCTCCACGATTCCGTTCTTTCTGACCTACACCTATGACAACCGCAATGCGTCGATCAGCAAGATATCCCTGGAGAAGGGGGTCAACGCGGTGTCGGACCTGGTCGAGAACATCATGACGCCGGAAAACTTCCAAGGCATCGTGACGACCATCAAAAAGATCGCCACGCTGGCGCTCGAGAACGAAGGGCAGAAGCAGAAGAACTCCAACCAGCAGGTCGGGGTCCTGTCGCGCCACAACCAGAATCTCTACCTCGGAGCCGTCCGGACCGAGGTGGAGATGGAGTACAAGTCCGGCAAGGGATACGAGCAGCTCCAGCAGACTCTCAAGGTCTACCGGGGTTACGGCGTACTCGACTTCGAAAAGTGCAAGCGCAACGCCGAGACGCTGCTCAAGTGGGATGGCAAGGACGTGGAAGAGTGGGAGAACGAGACGGCGAGCGCCCCGAAGCCGCCGAACCAAAGTCCCGCCTGGAACAACTGAGGCGGTTCGGCGTCTTTTCCCATTCACCTGGCTCCCGGGGGCGGTGGCCCCCGGGACCCCCTACTCCGGCAGGTCTCATGTTCTCCGAAGAATTGCTGTCCGCCAAGGGAGCGACGGGCTTGACCTTCACCCAGGTCCTTACCGAAAACCTCCGTCACTCGGACAGCGGCTACACGTTCATAAACCAGGACGGGCGAGAGCACTTCGTGAGCTGGGCGGAGTTGTCACGCGAGGCGCTGCACCGGGGACGTCGGCTGCTCGGAAGCGGCTTGCGCAAGGGAGAGCGCATCGCGCTCATCATCCCCGAGGAGCGGGAGTTCGTTTTCACCTTCCTGGGCGCGGTCTCGGTGGGCGTCGTCCCGGTACCTCTGTACCCGCCCTTGGGCTTCGGCAAGTTCGAGGCGTACTGCGAGGACGCCGCCCACATCCTCCGCGCGGCGGGAGCCCGCGCGGTCTTGGCGCCCTCCAGCCTGGCGGACCTGCTCGCCCCAGTCCTCCAGTCGGTCGAGGGTCTGCGGCTCCTCGTCCCGGAGGAGTTCTTCGCCGAGCCCCTCGTGGGGAGTGTGCCCCGGCCCGAGGCGATCCTCGCGGAGGATGTGATGTTCTTGCAGTTCACCTCGGGGAGCACCGCGGCCCCCAAGGGAGTACGGGTCACGCACGCCGGCGTGCTCGCCAACTGCGCGGCCATCATCAGCGCCCTGCGCCTCGATCGCGCGCGAGACCGGGGTGTGAGCTGGTTGCCCCTGTATCACGACATGGGGCTGGTCGGTTTCGTGCTGGCGCCGCTGATCGCGCGCTGCCCGGTGACCTTCCTCCCGACGCTGCGTTTCGCACTTTCACCGAGGACCTGGCTGGAAACGGTGAGCCGCCACCGTGCGACCGTGACCTTCGCGCCCAACTTCGGCTTGGCGCTGGCCGTCAAGCACACCCCGGTGGAGGAGCTCCAGCGGCTGGACCTGTCCTGCTTGCGGATCGTGGGCTGCGGTGCCGAGCCCAACCATCCGGAGACATTGCGTTCCTTCGGGGCACACTTCGCGAGGGCGGGGCTGCGGCCAGGAGCGGTGTCGCCGTGTTACGGCATGGCGGAGGCGACGCTCGCGATCTCGCTGGGGGAGAGCGGAGTTCCGTTCGCCCTGGATGTGATCCAGAAAGAGCCCTACCACGCGAGCGGTCTCGCTTGGCCCGCTTCGAAGGCGGAGGCCCCCGGGTCCCAGGTGGCGTTTGTTTCCTGCGGACGCCCCATCGCGGGGCACCGAATCCTCATCGTGGATGAGGAGGGGAACCCGCTCCCGGATCGGCACATCGGCGAGGTGGTCTTCCAGGGGCCGAGCGTAGCCGCGGGCTACCACGGTGACGTGGAGGCGACCCGGCGGAGCTTCACCGCGCAGGGCCTGCGCACGGGGGACTGCGGATACCTGGCGGAAGGCCTCCTCTACGTGACGAGCCGCAAGAAGGATGTGCTGATCATCAATGGGCGCAAGCACGATCCTCAGACGGTGGAGTGGGCGGCGGCCGAGGTCCCCGGCCTGCGCAAGGGCAACGTCGTGGCCTTCACCCGGCCAGGCCCGGCCACCGAAGAGGTGGTGATCGTCGCCGAGTTCCGGGAAGGGGACGCCGCCGCGGTGGCGCGGCAGGTCCGCGGTCACATCCAGGCGAAGCTGTCGCTGTCCGTGGCGGAGATCCTCCTGCTGATGCCGGGAGAGCTGCCCAAGACCTCCAGCGGCAAGGTGAAGCGGCACAAGACACGGCAGCAGTACCTCGACGGAACTCTCCACGATGGGGCGTTCCCTCAGGCGAGCTGAACACCATCCCTACAGGGCAACGAGGAGTAGCCATGAACACCTGTCTGACCGGCCGAGAACGAGCGCGGCTGCACTCGCTGATCCGCGAGACGCTGGACCTCGGCGGCGCGGAGTGTCCCGAGGAGATCGAAGACACCACCATGGTGAGAGAGCTGCCGGGGGTCGACTCCCTGAAGCTCCTCCGCCTGTTGGGCCAGGTCGAGCTGGGCTTCCGGGTCAATCTGGGCTTCGAGGCGATCCCTCAGGTGCAGACGGTGCGGGACATCGAGCGATTGATCTGCGCTTCGCGCGAGCAGTACGCCGCGAGTACGTCCTGAGTACCGGAGGGCGACCGTGAAGACCCTGCTTCAAGAGCAGTCGCGGCGGGAAGCCGTGGAGATCGCCATGTGGGCGGAGGGCAGGCAGGCGCCCCCGCGGGAAGTGCTGGCGCAGTTCGAGCTGTTGGGCACCGACGGCCGCGAACGCGGCGACAGCGACCAGGAGACAGAGGTCGGCAATACCTGCAAGGGGGACGGCAGTGAGCTGCCCGGCCTGGGTCCGTTGGTGTCCTTCGGCTCATGGCAGTCCGTGGCCGCCACCATCCTGCGCAAGACCGAAGAGTCGGCCGCCTTCGATCAGTCGTCCACGTTGTTCGGCCTCATCTCGTGGATCCTCTTCGAAAACCAGTTCAAGACGATGCCGTTCCTCGCCAATGTCATCAGCGACAGCCGCAGTGTGTCCATCTCGTCGCTTTCCCTGTCGCCTGCCATCTCGGCGGTGACCGACCTGGTCGGAGGGCTGGTGACGACGGACGCGCTCACGGGCATCATCAACTCCCTCAAGAAGATCGGCCAGCTCGCGGTCGAGAACAAGGGACGGGAGGAGAAGAACAGCAACGTGCAGCAGGGAGTCCTCACCGTGGTGAACGGGGATCTGCGACTCGGGCTGCTCCGGACCACGGTGCGGATGAAGTACGAGACAGGCAAGGGGTACCAGCAGCTCAATCAGCAGATCACCGTCAGCCGCCTTTTCGGGAGCCTCGACTACGCCAAGTGTGTCCGTAACGCCGGGACACTGCTGGAATGGGACGGTCAGGACGTGAACGACTGGGTGCACAGGGCATCCAGCTCAGCCTACCCACCCAACACCAGTCCAGCCTGGGGTAGCTGAATCGCTCTGCTGCCGGGTGACGCGAAGAGCTGGTGTGTCCTCGGTGGTGGACGTGCCAGTCAGCGCCATGGCGGAGACAGCCGGAGCTCATCGCGAGTTCAGCCGGCGATCAGGTTGACAGCGTCCGCGCGAGCGTCGGCATGTGCGCGGCCCAAGTAGTCCGCAGGCGCGACTGGACAAGATGGCGAATCAATACCCGGCCGGGCTTCGACACTGCCGACCCCAGCAGGACGCTGTCGTGTTGTGTGACGAGAGTCGCCATCTCGGCCCAGCGAGTCGCATCCGCCGCACGCTTTTCGTACGGTCCGTCGCGTCCGGGGCATGCCGACCCTGGACCCGGCGAACCGGCCGGTCCGGTGTGGAGAGGCCACACCGGACCGCACCCGGGTCAGCGGTCTTCGGGCTTCGCCGACTCAGCTTCGGGATTTACCGGAGGCGCGCTGCGGCGGAAGTCCGCTTCGGTCCGCACCTGTGTGCGGTTCGGGTTCGCGACGAGGCGGGGAGTGGTGTTCTCGTTCACGGGCGGTCCTTTCGACTGTTTCCAGTCTCCGGATACCCCGGGCGGCCTTCGTTGAACAGTGGTTGAGACCACTCGTGATGCTCACCTCATCGACTGGCGTTGCCGACCCCGGACTGCTTCCCGCAGGGAGCGGCGAACTTCAGTGAGAACCGGTCCCCGACGCGACGACGGTGCCCCCAGCTGAAGCCGAAGCCCCGGCGGTGCTCGGTCTCGCGACGAGATCGATCGGCTTCGACGCCATACCTGCCTCCCGCGAGCGCTGCTAGTACTCGACGTCGAAGAGCAAACAGGCTGGCTGCGACCGTAGTTCAGGCAGCCGCAGGTTGCGGGCGGCCACGCTGGAGATACGCGGCTGGGCGTGGTAGCGCGCTTCAGGCGTCGCCGCGTCATGCGGGTAAGACGGCAGGCTCGGGAATCAACGGGACCCGCTTGTTCTTCCTGTCCGTCGCGGCGTCTTTGAGGGCCCATCCCGGCGGCCATTTCGCCGATGACGGGTCCGCCGTCGCGCCCACCATCGACGCGAACTGGCTGAACCACGCACCGTTCCACGATCCAGCGCCGAAAGTCGCGGCCTTGAACCCGGCGTCGCCGCCGAAAGTCGCCTCCTCGAAGCCGGCGTACTCGGTGAAGGTAGCCCCGCCGAACCAGGCGTTCTCAATGAAGGTAGCCCCGCTGAACCAGGCGTATCCGGCGAAGGTAGCGCCGCTGAACCAGGCGTTCCCGGTGAAGGTCGCGTCGCTGAACCCGGCCTTCGCCGTGAAGGTCGCTTTGCTGAACCCAGCCCATCCGATGAAGGTCGCCCCGGTGAATGTGGCGGTGCGGACATGGCACCGGCGGAGGTCGAGGTTGATCAGGGTGGCGGCGCTGAGGTCGAGGTCGATGCCGGGCCAGAAGGTGTGGAGGGGGCGACGTGGGCGGTCACCGGGGTCGAGGTGGCGGGTGAGGATGCGTTGGGCGGTCAGCCGCACTTCGCGTTCCTGCCTGCGTTCGTCCCCGTCGGCGGTGGGGGATGGGATGGGGTTGCGGCGGGGGAGGGCGCCGCGGGTGCGAGGCTTGCGCGGCGATGCCGCCAGGCCGCCCAGCCTCCGGGCGCCGGGCTTGTCGGCGGGTGGGATGTAGGGGGCGCGCAGGTAGGCGCAGATGACGTCGACGACGGTTTGGCGGTGGTCGGGGTTGTCCTGGGCGACGCGTTCGAGTGCGTAGAGCGCGCCGTGCCGGACCGGAGCCTGGTCTGAGCCGAGTTGTTCGACGGCTTTGACATAGAGCTCGGTGAGGCGGCGTTCGGCGGCGTCGTGCTCGGCGGACCATTGCCGCCGCCAGGCCAGTACCAACGTCATGATCGCCCCGGTCCCGGCGCCGACGGCCAGCGCGGTGCGGATCAGCTCCAAACGGCCGGATGAACTGCTGTGTTCCAGGACGCGCAGGAACACGAAGACAGCGATCGCGATGACGACCACGACCGGCACCACGAGCACCAGGACGGGGTGCCACCAGGACACCGCCGACGGGGAATGGCGACGAAAGCGTGCGCGTGTAAGCATGCCACCACCATCCCGCTGCGGTGGCACAGCGTTACCCGCGGAGGAGACTCCGTCCGCGGCCGAGACCGACGGCGAAAAGTCGACGTACTTCACCTTCGCGCCGACCGCACCGACCTGCACTTCGAAACGATGTCCTGATAGCGGCCATCGTGCGGACACAGCCGGACACCCAGGGATTCTGTCCGCGGCCTGCTGCGCACTTCTGGGTGACCCGGAGCGGGTTGGGCCGAATTCCGGCCGGTACGAGGTCAACGACCGTTACCTGCAGTTGGAGTTCGATTCGAACACCGGATGGCCAAACTACGGTGAGGCATGGATGCGCCTCGGTCAACGTTCCGCGGTACGACGTCGGGTAGTCGGCTCTCGACCAGTCTGAAATGGGTGCGGCCCGGCGACCTTGGGCTACGTCGTCGAGGCGAGTCCATCAGGGCAGCAGCTCGCGCAGCCGCCTCAATCCATCCACCGGATCCAGTACCGGTTCGTACTCCAAACCGATCGGTCCCCGTTAGCCCGAATGTGCCAGGGCTCGAAAGGTGGAGCGCCACGATCCCGCCGGTGCCGGGTTCGTGGCGGTCCGGGACGTCGGCGATCTGAACGCGGCCGACGAGGTGCATGTTGCCTGCTAGAACGCTTTCCGGCCGTTCCCCATAGTGATCGAGTGGTAGAGGTCGTAGAGGACGAGGACGTTCTCCCGATCCACCGCCCCGAGGATTTCGAAGGCCTGCGCGGTGCTGGACAGGAATTGACCGGGTGGTCGACGACCGTGTTGAGCGGCTCCAGCAGCAGGGTGATCCCGAAGGGCCGAACGAGTTGAGCGCCGGTGGGCAACGCGTCGATGAGGTTCGAAGCCTACCGTTTCACGCTGATGCCGGGGTCGAGATCGCCGGAGTTTGTCGTAGCGGCAGACAATCCCGAAAAGCGCCCTGGGCGCGTAGACGCTGAGCGCCAGATAGCCGAACGACCCGACCTCAGCGACCGGCCAAAGGGCAAAGCCGTCAGTCGCGTAGACCTCCACGACGGGCTGCATCGTGATCACCTGGGTGAGTATCGCGCAGCCCTCACCCGTCCTGCCTCCAATGAGCAGCTCGGTGCACACCGACAACATCGCAATGGTTCAGAGTTATCGTGTGGCAACTCGGGACGACGTGCGTCGGATCGAGATGAAGTATTCGACGATTGTGGTGCTATGTGCTCACGGGTTCGCGCCGAATTGCCATGGTGGCGCACACGGTGGCCAGTAACCAGATGACCGGTCCGGCGGTCCCGCCGATGAGGTCGACATGGCCGGGAACCACGAGCAGGACGAGGAACGCCACGTCGACCACACCGAGCACGACGCCGTTGAGCCAGTACCCGAGACGGCTGTTGGCGCGGTTCATAACCACCGCGACGAAGATGGCCTGCGTCCCCAGGACGGTGACGCAGATGAAGAACAGGAGGCTTTCAGCTGCCAGCTCGGTATCAGGCGCACCGTCAGCGAGATCACCGATCACCATCGAGACACCGAGACTCATGTGCAGCAGGCCCCACAACGTATACAACGCGGCAGAACTCGCTGCCCATCGACGAGCACCCGTCATTTCGCCCCCCATGTTCACACGAACTCGCCGGTCCCGTCGGCGTGGTCCGGCCATGGGCGGAGCCTATTACCTACCGAATCGTGGCACATCGGGGTGATCCCCGTCTTCAGCCCGGATATCTGGTGGGTCTGCCGGTCGCGGTCCGCGGCGTGCTGGGTCGTCACGCTGTGGGTTCGGCGTCCCTTCTCTGGGCGGCTGAAGGGGTGTTTCGCCGTCCCGCGCCTGGGTAGCCGGGCTGATATGACGTCCCTCGTCCGGTCTCCGTTCCGCGTCCTTGCCTGGCTTCGTCGCTCACGTGCCGTGCACCCGGCCGGGCGAACGTTCACCGCCACCGTCCGGCGGGCACCTGCCTGTCCGTCCTGGGTACCGATCGAGGACGGGATCGCGACCGTACGGTTCTCCCGGGGCGCGGGCCTCCCGACGCGATGGCCGGACGTGCTCGGTATCGCGATCCGGCTGCCCGGCGAGTGGGACGTGCTGGTGGCCAGCACGGCGCGGGGCCTGCTGCCGTGGCCCGCGCGGTCGTGGCGCTCGGCACGGTTCGGCACCATCACGCCGTACACACGCGGTGGCAGGCGGTTTCGGTTCGGTGTCGAGGTCACCGACGCCCGGCTCGGGCATGGCGACCCGGAGCGGCTGACTGGTCAGCTCCCGACCAGCGCCACCCTGATCCTCGGTGACGGCACGCCGGTCGCTGTCATCGCCGTGGACCGGCCCGCGGAGGATGTCACGTTCGACCCGATGCTTCACCACCCCCGCGACATGCGGATGGCCCCGAGGTGGCTGGCGCGGCTGCGCGAACTGGCTTACGCGGGCAGTCGATGGGGCCGACGCGAGTTCCCGCGCGGCCACTGATGGTCCGCACTGCCGGACAGGTCGACGTTCGGGCGCGGACGAGTTGGCGGAGTTCGCCACCCCAGGTCCGCGATCCCCGCGGTCAGCGCGTTGGCGGTGCCTCCAAGCCTTGTTCAGCGTCTCCGGTGACACCGCGCCGGAGCAGCCCGCGCAGGTGACCTGCCCGACCCGGGCGTGCAGCGCCGCTCACACCGGGTTTCGACATGTTCTTACTTTGCCCAGTCCTGAGCGAGCCGGTCGACCAACGCTCTGACGCTCGCCGAAGAGTTCGCCGCCCTCTGGGCGCCTCGACCCTGCTCGGACGCCTCCGGCGTGTTCCCGCCCTCATTCCGGCCGAAGGGGCTCACGGATCAGTGATCTCTGATCTAACGTAAGGTGAGGGTTGTTCCGCCGCCGGTTTCGCCGGGCATCGACGCCTGGACCGTAGACAGTGCGTGTACGCATCCAGCAGGGTCTTCAAGCGCGTCGTGGTGGGGTGAGGTCGTTCGCGTCCGCGTGGCGCCAGAGAAAGTCAGGTTGCCTGTCTGTGTCGAGTCTGGTGTCCCAGGTGTCCGCGCGCCTGCGCACGCGCCCTTCGTGGTTGTCGCCGAAGGTGGCCCGCACGGAGATCCTCGCCGGCTTGGTGGTCGCGCTCGCGCTGATCCCGGAGGCCATCTCCTTCTCCATCATCGCCGGCGTGGACCCGAGTGTCGGGCTGTTCGCGTCGTTCACCATGGCGGTGGTGATCTCGATCGTGGGCGGCCGGTCGGCGATGATCTCCGCCGCGACCGGCGCGATCGCGCTCGTGGTCGCGCCCTTGGTGCGAGAGCACGGGCTGAATCACCTGATCGCCACGGTGATCCTGGGCGGCTTGTTCCAGATCGTGCTCGGCTCCCTCGGCGTCGCCAAGCTGATGCGGTTCGTGCCGCGCAGTGTCATGGTCGGGTTCGTCAACGCGCTGGCGATCCTGATCTTCCTGGCGCAGGTCCCGGAGTTGATCGACGTGCCGTGGCCGGTCTATCCGCTGTTCGCGGGCGGACTCGTGCTCATGGTGCTGTTCCCGAGGCTGACCAAGGTGATTCCCGCGCCGCTGGTGTCCATTGTGGCCTTGACCGTGCTGACGATCGCCGCCGGGATCGCGGTCCCGACCGTGGGGGACAAGGGCGCTCTGCCGTCGTCGCTGCCTGTGCCCGGCCTTCCGAGCGTGCCGTTCACCGTCGGAACCCTCGCCTTGCTCGCGCCGTACGCGCTCGCGTTCGCGCTGGTCGGACTGATGGAGTCGCTGATGACGGCGAAGCTGGTCGACGACATCACCGATACGCGCTCCAACAAGACCCGGGAGGCAATCGGGCAGGGCATCGCCAACATCGTCACGGGCTTCTTCGGTGGCATGGGCGGGTGCGCGATGATCGGTCAGAGCATGATCAACGTCAAGACCGCCGGCGCGCGGACGCGGCTTTCGACGTTTCTGTCCGGTGTTTTCCTGATGGTGCTGTGCATCGCCTTCGGCCCGCTGGTCTCGCAGATCCCGATGGCCGCGCTGGTGGCGGTGATGGTGCTGGTCGCGTTCGGCACCTTCGATTGGCACAGTGTCGCCCCAGCCACGCTCAAGCGGATGCCGTCGGGAGAGGTCGTCGTCATGGTCGTCACCGTGGGCGTCGTGGTGGCCACCGACAACCTGGCCATCGGCGTGGTCGTCGGTTCGATCACCGCGATGGTGATCTTCGCGCGCCGTGTCGCGCGGCTGGTCGAGGTCACCGCCGTGGTGGACCCGGACGGCACGCAGGTCGTCTACACGGTCACCGGTGAGCTGTTCTTCGCCTCCAGCAACGACTTGGTCTATCAGTTCGACTACGCGAACGATCCGGAGAAGGTCGTCGTCGATCTCACCGACGCCCACATCTGGGACGCCTCGACCGTCGCCGCGCTCGACGCGATCACCACCAGGTACGCGTCGCGCGGCAAGACCGTCGAGATCATCGGGCTCAACAAGCACAGTGCTCGCATGCACGGGAAGCTCTCCGGCGAACTTGCCTCGAACCACTGACGCGGTCCGTGATGGCTTACCGCTCACCCGCCGGAACAGGCTGTCCACGCAATATCCCAGCATGGCCTCGGCGCTGTCCACATCTTGTGTCCGATGAGGACACTGGTGCCGACACCGTGGCTGAGTGACACCAATCGTGCCGCCTCCATCGCCACGTCCGCGCGCGGCGCCAGCTGACCGTCATCCCGTGCCTCGTTGAGGAACGCCTCGACGAACGCTCGCGGCGGCACCGGCTTCGGCAGCCCGACCAGGCGAGCTCCCCAGCGATCGTGACTGCGCTTCTCCAGATGTCGCAGCGCGCCGCGCAGCAACTGCTCCTTGGAATCGAAGTAGTACTGCACCAGGCGCAGTGACACCCCCGATTCGGCCGCCACCGAGCGCATCGTGACCGCGTGCAACCCCTCCCGGGCGGCGACCCGCACCAGTGCTTCGGCGATGTGGGCGCGGCGTGCGCGGCCCAGTTCATGGTGGTGCTCGACATCTCGGTGGTGAACGTCGCCTTGCCGTCGATCCGGAGATCGCTCGGTTCGGCGACGCGAGTCAGCAGTGGGTGGTCAACGCCTACGCGCTGACCTTCGCCGGGCTCTTGCTGCTCGGTGGGAAGCTGGCGGCTCTCTACGGTCGTAAACGAGTCTTCGTCGTCGGGCTGGTGCTGTTCATCGATTCTGCTGGTCAACGTTTCCCGTCGGTGCGGCCGCCATCGTGGCGGCCCTGCGCACGCTCTTCGGATCCCGTCGTCCGGTGACACGGCCGTCGCTGGATGTCGCGGGCGCGGTCCTGGCCACGCCTTCAAACTGCCGCCCGTCGCGGCGCGCTTCGGGACCTTCGTCTCGCCCATCTCCCTCCCGGCTTGGCTCAACTCTTTGCTCACCATCGGCGCCGCTCTGGCCAGCATCGAACGAGCACTCCGCCTGCGCCACAACCGATTCCTCGACACCGTTGGCTAGCACTCACGTCCTCATGGCCGTTTGCGACGACTGACCGGGCGGCCGACGCAATCACCCGGCCGGGCCGCAGACGAGCACGCAGGCCTGCGTGATTCGCCTACTCTGCAGCACTTTTCGCTGCGCGGGCGTCGGTGCTGCGACGCGATCGCCAAAGCTCAAGCCGGGCTGCGCCGCGAGCGTGCCTCCGCCACGCGGTCAGGCGACCGGGATGCGCTCCGACTCCCTGAGCTGGCGTCGGGAGGAGATGCCGAGCTTGCGGAAGATATTGCGCAGGTGCGCGTCGACCGTGCGGGGGCTGAGGAACAGCCGTGCCGCTACTTCCTTCGAGGTCGCTCCGGTCGCGACGAGCCGGGCGATGAGTGTTTCTTGAGCGGTGAGCGGCTCGGACGTGCCGGCGGTCTTTTTCCGTGCCACCTCACCGGTCGCCCGCAACTCGTTGGCGGCGCGCAGTGCGAATGCCTCCATGCCCATGTCCGCCAACGATTCGTGCGCGGTGCGTAGCTGTTCGCGGGCGTCCTTGCGGCGGCTCTCGCGGCGCAGCCACTCGCCGTAAAGCAGGCGCGCCCGCGCTCGATACGGAGCCGGCAGACCGGTCAGCTCCACCGCGTGGCGGTAGTCGTCCTCCGCACCGGTCACCAGCGCTCTCGACAAGGCGGTGACGCCCAGCGCCCATGGGGTACCGCTCGCGTCGGCGCGAGCAGTGAGGTCTTCCAGGGCATCGGCGGCTGCGTCGAGTTCGCCGCAGCGGACGGCGGCTTCGATCAGTTCCGGCAACGCGATACCCGCGAGATAGAGATCGCCCGGTGCGGTCGCTTGCCGGGCCGCGCCGAGAGCGGCCGGATAGTCCGCGCAGGCGTTGTACACCACTGCGGCGGCCCAGTGCGCGTTCGCGACCAGGTGGCCGTTTCCGCGGGCGTCGGCGTCACGCAAGGTGGTGCTGATCAGCCGAAGTGTTTCGACGCGCCTGCCGCGCAACGCGGTGGCGTGCACTCTCGCGTAGACCATCGGCGGATCATCGAACGCGTCCGCGATCGCTTCCTCCTCGGCCACCGCGGTCATCGCGGTGCCGAGATCACCCGCGTGGGTGGCGGCGATGGCCTGCTGCGCGAGGGCGAGACGCAAGACCCACGGTGAACCGGTGTCGCGTCCGGTACTCAGCAGCCAGTTGGTGATCTCGAGGTGCGCTTCGATGTCCCAGAGCTCGCCGGCGATCATCAGGGCGAGGGCGGGCCTGCGCGTCCACAACGCGTTCTCCGTGAGCACGCGGCGTAGCATCGGGCCGGCGGCCCGATGACCCTTGGTATTCAACAGGATCAAGGCGTCCAGAACGTCCGGGGCCATAGCCGGCGGAGCGTGTCGCGCCTCGGCGATCACGGTGTCCATCACCCCGTTCGCCCGGCCGACGACGAGGCTCATCTCGAGAGCGTCCAGGAAGCTGTCGCGTGACCACGCCGGGTCCACGGCCGACAGCCGGTGAGCGGCGCGCAGCATCAAGGACGGGCCGTCGCCGTCATTGCGGATGACCGCGATCCGGCCGCGCAAGATCTCCGTGCGGGCGAGTCGCGCATCGTCTGCCACGTCGACGGTCGTGAGCAGTTCCGCCGCCGCGTCGGCCGCGCCCGCGTCTAGTTTCGCCTGGACGGCGGCGAGCGTACGTTCGGAGCGCAGGCTCGGGTCCGACGAGAGCGCGGCGGCTCGTTCCAGGAAAGCCGCGCAAGCCGCGACACCACCCCTGGCGCGGGCGCGCGTCGCGGCGGCCTCCAGCTCGGCGGCGATGTTGTCGTCCAGCCCGATCGCGGCCTCGGCTCGGTGCCAGGCCCTGCGGTCGGGGTCGGTCACCGGATCGGTCACCGCCGCCAGAGCCCGGTGTGCGGTGCGGCGCTCATCGGCGGACGCCGCCCGGTAGACGGCGGACCTGGCCAAGGGATGGCAGAACCGCACGCGCGTGGAGAAGGTCACCAGGTCGGCGGCGTCGGCGTTGGTCTCGATGCCCAGGCGCGCGACCGCCGCCCACAACAGGCGCGGGTCGCCGGTCGGATCGGCGCTCGCGACGGTCAGCAGCTGCCGGGCCTGCGCCGGAAGCCGGTCCAATCTGGCCCGGAAGCTGGCCTCGATCCGTTGCGTCACCGAGGTCACCTCCGGCAGACCGAAGCCACCCGCGTTCGGCAGTTCCAGCAACGCCAGCGGGTTTCCCTGTGCCTCGGCCAGGATTCGTTCCCGCACCTGGTCGTCGATCGCGGTGGTGAGCAACGCACGGGCGTCGGCGTCGGCGAGGCCGGTGAGGGTCAATGCGGGCAGCTCGTCCAGGCCGTGCCGGGCGGCGAAGACGATCGCCACCGGTTCTGCGGCGATGCGTCGCGCCAGGAACGACAACGCCTTCGTCGACGCCGTGTCGAGCCAGTGTGCATCGTCCACGACGCACAGCAGTGGCTGGGCACGTGCCGCTGTGGCGAGCAGCTCCAGCGTCGCCAGACCTACCCGGAACATGTCCGGCTCGCCGTCGGTCATACCGAACCCGACTCGCAACGCCTCGCGGTGACGTGTGTCGAGGTCGTCGAGATGCTCGAGCACCGGGACGCACAGCTGGTGCAGGGCCGCGAACGGCAGTTCGGTCTCGAACTCCGAGCCCGACGCCTCGACCATCCGGAAACCGTTCGCCTCCCGGATGTGGTCGAGCAGCGTGGTCTTGCCGATACCGGCGTCGCCACGCAGCACAAGGACACCGCCGTGGCCATCGGCCGCCGCGTGGAGCAAGCCGTCCAGGCAACGGATCTCGTCGTGCCTGCCGACCAGCGGACCAGTGCGCATGCACCGGACTATAACCACCTAGGCGGACCATCTAGGTGGTTCTCGCCGACGCGACCGCCCGTAGGTCCCGGCCAGTGTTGACGCGTGACCACGACACGAACCGAGCCTCCGCTACTCGCACGGGCGACCGTTCTCGGCGCCGCGACACTCACCATCATGGCCGCCGCGATCATCGCGCCGAGCCTGCCCGCGATGAGCCGGGCGTTCGACGCGGATGTCCTGGTACGCCTGGCGCTGACCATCACGTCGCTGGCCATCGCGGTCAGCGCGCCGCTGGCCGGCGCCTTCGCCGACAGAACCGGCCGCCGTCCGCTCCTGATCACGGCACTGCTGCTCTACGCGGTGAGCGGCACGGCCGGCTTCTTCGTCACTGACCTGGCTGTATTGCTGATCAGCCGCGCGCTGCTCGGGCTCGCCGTCGGCGGCATCATGACGGCGGTCAGCGCGTTGATCACGGACTGGTTCGACGGTCCGCGCCGGGCGGCGTTCCTCGGGCTGCAGCAGGCGTTCGCGAGCCTTGGCGGTGTGGTGTTCCTGCCACTCGCGGGCGTGCTGGCCGGGATCGACTGGCGAGCACCGTTCTGGCTCTACTCGGTCGCCGTGGTCGTCGCGCTGGCCGCCTTGGCAGGCTTGCGCGACGAGCCGCGCGTGAAGATCCAGGGTGGTGTGTTCCGGCCGGCCGCGAAGGCACTGGGTATCTACGCCGTGGCACTCGTCGCGACCCTCGTGTTCTTCATGGCGCCGACACAGCTGCCGTTCCTGCTCTCCGAACTGAGCGTCGGTCCTGGCGTCATCGGCGTCGTGATCGCGGGCAGCACCCTGACCAGTGTCATCGGCGCGCTCGTCTTTCCCCGGCTGCGATGGGGACCGCGCACCATCACGGCGTCGAGCATCGCGTTGCTCGGCGTCGGCTGGCTGCTCGCCGGCACCGGCACGGTCGCCGGGATCGTGGCGGGGCTGCTGGTCGGCGGTATCGGCGTCGGCATCGTCGTGCCCCACCTCAACGTCCAGCTCTCCGGGATGGCCGCCCCGCAGCACCGCGGCCGGATCCTCAGCGGCCTCGTGGCGGGGATCTTCCTCGGCCAGTTCCTCTCGCCGCTCGTCGTCGCCCCGCTCGTCCAGGCTGCCGGAATCGCCGGTGCTTTCGTCTGGACCGGGGTGTTCACCACCGTGGGCGCACTCGGCGCCCTCGTCACGAAGGAGAAGAAATGATCTACCACGGCAATCGGTTCACCCTCCGCGCGGACGCCTCGCCCGAACAGGTCGAGGAGGCGTTGGAGAGCCTGCGCAACCAGGGGCGCGTGATCCCGTCGGTCAAGTCGTTCGTCGTCGGCCGGGACTTCGGCGGCGAGTACGAGTGGGGCGCGGTTTTCGTCATCGAGGATCTCGAAGGCTACTGGCAGTACCTCATCCACCCGGCTCACCGCAACACCGACCGGGTGGGCCTGCCGGTCGTCGACAGGTTCATGTCGTACGACATCACCGACGATGCGGACCCCGAGATGGGTGCCAAGATCACGGCACTGCACCAGAAGCGCTACGACAGCGACCCCGAGTTGACCCAGCTCGTGTCCGGCCTCGGTGAGTACAGCGGCAGCGCTGCGCCCGAAAAGCACTGACAACCCGATAAGCGCTTCACCGTGCACGCGGCACCGATGTGGGGTCGCGAGCGGAATAACGGTCAGAGCCGGGTGGATTCACGCGGTCGTCGCTAGGTGATCCTGTTAGGACAGTTACTTGTCGGGTCGTTCGGCCGGGGTTTCCCAGTCGAGGGTTCGCGGTGCCGGATCCCGTCCGAGGCTGTTGAGGCGTATCACCCGAACAGCTTGCCCATGTCGTCGGCGACCGTCCCTGGACGGATTTCTGGTACCTGGCCAGGGGCGGGTCGCACCGTGAGGTCGGCTAGGTGTCAGGATGCGATGGCAATGGCTGTGGCTGCTTGGTCGAGCCATCCGGCCGGGCCGATGGTGTCCTTCGCGTAGACCTGGTTGAACGGATTTCGCAGGATCAGTCTGCCTTGGTCGCTGATGGCGATCTGGACGGCGGTGGCTCCCTGGTCGATCCAGCCCCCGGCGCCGAGGTGGTCTTTGGCGTAGACATGACTGTCCGGTGTCAGGATGAGGAGCCGGTTCGCGCCGAGCTTCAGCTGGGTGGCGGACGCGTTCTGATTGAGCCATCCGCCACGTCCGGTGATGTCGTCCTTGGCGAACACGGCACCGTCGGTCCTGATGAACGCGACACGTCCTGTTGAGCTCACTTCGACGTCGGTGGCGGTGTAGCAGTCGCTTTGCTGGATCCAGCCACCGTTGTGGAGAGTGTTCTTGGCGTAGATCGCGCCGCAGGGCGTGATGATGGCGACCCGGTCGAGGCCGATGGCGACGTCGACGGCTTGTGCGCCTTGGTTGAGCCAGCCTCCGACGCTGGTAATGTCGTCTTTGCCGTAGACCCAGCCGTCTGGGGTGATGAGGTACATGCGGCCACCGAAGCCCACGACCACTTTGTCGGCTGCCGCACCTTGGTCGAGCCAGCCACCTGCCCCGAGGTGGTCCTTGGCGTAGACGCGGCCTGCTGGGTTGATGAGCGCGCTACGGCGGCCGCCGACGTCGATCGAGGGGGCCGCGGTGTTCTGGTCGAGCCAGTTGCCGGCGGCCAGATCGTCTTTGGCGAAGATCTGGCTGTCCGGGGTGAGCAGAGCGATCCGGTTCGGTACGGGTCCACTGTGTACAGTGCCGAATCGCCAGACTCGCGAGACCCACCCTGCCGCGGGTGTGGGGATCATGTTGTCGGCGCGGGTCACGAGTCCCGAGCCTGCCGGCGAGTTCGATTGGACGATGTCGAAGCGTCCGTTGCCGTGATTGGTGATCACGACCATGGTGTGGGCGTGCGACCAGTCCTGGTCGTTGCCGTTGGCGTTGGTGTACTGGATGACATCACCCTTGACCGCGGAACCCAAAGACACTTCCTGAGCGCCGGAGTTGTCGTACCCACTGATGACTCCACCGCCTCCGAAGTAGCCCCCGGCCGCCGCTACCCAACGCTGCACGCTCTTGACGCACTCGCCCGGCTGGTTCCAGCCCGTCGGGCGGGACGTCCCCAGCTCGGCGAGGCCCGCACCCGCGACGTCAGCGTTGCTGAACGCCTGCACCGCGTGTGCGGTGCTGGTGGTGAGGACACTGCTCAAGACGAGCAGGAAGACGCCGGAGAAGATGGCACCGAATCTCCTTCGCGCGGTAGTCACGATCTGCCCCCTCAGCGCTGCAACGCGGAACCGCATCGTCATCCCTCGGGTGGCAGTCGCGATCGCCTTCCGCGTCGTTACAGACCGGGTACGCGTTCAGCGGGCTGCCGGGAGTGGTGGGCGGCTTCTCGGTGTCACGGTGAGAGGGATGCCCGCAGCCGGCCGATGACCCGCAGGATCTCGCTGCGGTGCTTGGCGGACTTGAGCCACGCCGGAAGCCGGGCAAGCATGGTCAGCCCGGGAAACTTGCCGCGTTCGCGGTGCCGCGCGCCGAGGTAACCTTCCAGGATGTCGAGGTGGCGTTCGTTGAGCGCCCACAGAGTCTGGTTTCCGCAGCAATTCGCTTGCAACCACAGTGGTTGACCGAAGTACGGATCAACGGGGCCGCTCCACCACGACATCGTCTTTCGGGTTGCATCAGGCCAGTTTCTGACGTGGCCACAGGCGCGACAAACCAGCCGGCGAGGCCACCATGCCGAGCAGATGTCAGGTGGTTCGCCATCAAGCCATGGTGCGACCTGAGCGCGCCCTTGGCATGCCGGACACACCACCTGGACGGCGTCCTCCGCCAAGGCATACAGCGACACATCGGGATCGGTAAAACGGCCGTGTGCCGTCGATGGCTTGGCGTTCACGCCGCCATTGTGCCCATCGGCTTTGTTCCGGCGCATCTTCTTTTCCGCCGCCTGATCAACAGCATTCGACATGACCGGCATGGTCAGTTGTGACCGTCCTGTGTCTTCTGGTTGCAGATCAGCTACCTGACGCGACCGTGCCAGCGATGTGAATCGGGACAATCCTCGACGCGGGCATTTCACGTGCCGGCTCGGCCTCTCGCTGAAAAGGGTCCCGCACGGTTCGTGCGGGGCCATTTTCACCGGTCTGCATCACCCGCAGCTCCAGGAACCATGGTCCTCGTCAGCACGCGGAGAAACTGATCCCCCTATTCCTGCGCAAACTCCTCACCGGCGAACCGGTCACTTTGCGACCGCGGGGGCCGCGCGCGGGGGATCGCGCTCAACTCGGACGCGGAGTTGACCGACTTGCCTTCGCTCAGTGGGGTCAGGATGCGCTGCAGCTGACGCTGGGCCAATTCCAGTTTCCGTTGTGCTGGATGGTGACACCCCAGTTGGAGCCGTTGCCGTTGGGTTTGGCGACGAGGACCTGACTGCTGGGCCAGGTGCCGTTGATGTTCCAGGCGGCACTGATCCTCGCGGGGCTCGGAACGGTCATGGTGACCGTCCAGGCCGAGGAGCCGCTGACCGAAACGTTCAGGTTGTACCGGTCGCTCCAGGTCTGCCCCGCCGAAAGCGTGGCGGTGCAACCGCCCCCGCCCGGAGTCGTGGGTGTGGTCGGGGTGGTGGGTGTCGTGGTCGGGCTTCCGGCGTTGAGGGCGTTCAATACCGAGTTGTAGGCGGCTTTCTTGTTGCCGTTGCCGTCGAACAGGAGGGGACTCTCGCTGGAACGCCAGGAGTCGCTGTCACGCACGCCCCACACGGTGATGCCGACGCAGCGCGCGACGTTCAGGCAGGCCTGAGTCAGCGCCGTGTACTGCGCGGTGGAAGCGTTCGTGACGTCGACCTCGGTGAGCGCCACGTCGACGCCGAGCGCCGCGAAGCTGGAGATCGTCGTCTGGAAGTTGCTCGGAACCGAACTGCCGCCGGTGAAGTGGGCCTGCAGGCCCACACAGTCGATCGGCACGCCGCGGGCCTTGAAGTCCCGCACCATGTTGTACACGCCCTGCGTCTTGCCGTAGTTCCAGTTGTCTATGTTGTAGTCGTTGTAGCAGAGCTTGACCGACGGGTCGGCCGCGCGCGCCGTCCGGAACGCGACCTCGATCCAGTCGTTGCCCGTGCCCTGCAGATTCGACGAACGGCGGCTGCCGTCTTCGTTGAAGGCTTCGTTGACCACGTCCCAGTGCGCGAGTTTGCCCTGGTAATGCGCCATGACCTTCTGGATGTGGTTGATCATCGCGCTGCGGAGGGCGCTGCCGTTCATGTTCTGCATCCACCCCGGCTGCTGCGCGTGCCAGGCGAGAGTGTGACCGCGGACCCGCAGCCCATGGCTGACCGCCCAGTTGTAGATCTGGTCGCCCGCCGAGAAGTTGAACTGGTTCTGGTTGGGCTCGGTCGCGTCGGGCTTCATCTCGTTCTCGGCCGTCACCATGTCGAACTCGCGTGCCGCGATCGTGGTGTAGGCCGAGTTGCCGAGCCTTCCGCCGGCGATCGCGGTGCCGAAATACCGGCCGGACTGCGCGGCCGCCGCTCCCAGCGTACTGGCCGCGGCGTCAGCGCCCGGAGCCGTCACCAGCACGGCGGCCGTGACGATCACGCTGGCCACTCCCAGCAGTATCCGCGCGGTCGATGACCGCCACCACCGCCTGCCGTGCAGGTCCGACGAACTTCTTGCCATCCGTGGTCTCCTCCCGGGCGCCGCCCAGGGGATGCCCATCTCGGGACATGTCCCCCCGCCGGCGAGCCGGCACCGGGAACCAAGTCTCCGGTGGCCTGGACGAAATCGATGATGTTCACCTACCGCGAGCAGCAGAACACGGCGCGGCGTCACCGGGCAAAGAGTTTCGAGGAACTTTCGGTGCTCGTCCGCGCGGGGCGGGAACCGCCTTCATGATCCACAATGGACGCATCTCGTGCCACGTGCGGCAAAGCCGGGTTCACCGTCAGGCCAAGCACGCTGTCTCGGGTTCGTTCGTCCCCTCCACACTCTCCGGTCCGGTCGCCGCGGTCGCGGGCCAGCCTGGCGCGGTCAGGCCAGACTACGACCGATGTCGTATGGCGCAAACGGAGCTGCGTATGGAGGGCTCAGCGCGTAGGTAACGCGCGCGAGATGCACTTGGGCTGGGTGGGTGACCCGGCCGGGCGGCGCCGTCTGCCAAGCGGGCGCTGGCACCCGGCCACTAGTCCTCGGTTAAGCCCGCGTCAGCGTCCCGGGCGGCCCAAGGCAGAACGGCTAGGTGTCACCGAACAGCGCTTGAGCGGTCGCGACGACGACGTCCGGGCACCGGTCTGGGAGCGGCCACGGCCCCGCAGTTGTGCCGAGTGGGCAGACCGCTGGGCCGAATCCATCGAGTAGGACTAACGCTCGCGTCGGCGAATATTCATCCAAATCAAGCTCAGGATGGTGCATAGATCACCGAGCTTTGGGCAACCTGTGTCCAGGTTGCCGGTCTGCTGCGGACGATCGGCAACTCAGGTCCCGCCGGTTGACCTACCAGCCGGCGGGACCGACCCGGTCGACCCGGCGCGGCGACGTCAGTCTGTGCCCACGCCATGGCTTGACGATGCGCGACGGGCACGGCGTCGTTGTCGCCACGTCGGCGCCGGTCGTACGGGTCAGGGATGTACTGGTTATTGGGGGTGCGGTGGCCGTCGGATGGCGCGAAAGAATGCCCGGATGTCATCGACGAGCAGGTCCGGTTGTTCCATGGCCGCGAAATGGCCGCCGCGGTCGAACTCGGTCCAGCTCACGATGTTGGAGTACTCGCGCTCGGCGAGTCGCCGTACTGCCCGGGCATCATGGGGAAACTGCGCCACCCCCATGGGGACGGTCGATGGGTCCAGTGCGGTGAGCACGCGTTCCTCGCGGTACACGCGGGCCGATGATCCCGCCGTGTTCGTCAGCCAGTAGAGCATCGTGGTGGTGAGCAGGTAATCCCAGTCGACCGTGTCCTCATGCAGTGCCTGTGCTTCATTGACACCGCGGTACAAGTCGACGATCCAGGCAAGCTGGCCGACCGGTGAGTCGGCCAGGGCGTACGCCAGTGTCTGCGGTCGCGTTGCCTGCATCGTCCGGTACCCGGCGAAGCGGGAGCCGAAGTCGGCCAGCGCCTGTAGCCGCTCCTGGTCCTCGTCATCGAGCTCGGCCAATGCCGCCGGATCCGGTGGCGCTACCGTCAGCAAAGTGTTGACGTGCACGCCGAGCACATGGTCGGGGTCGAGCACGCCCAGGTAGTGCGAAATGCCGAACCCCAGGTCCCCGCCCTGCGCCCCATACTGGTCATAACCTAGCCGGGCCATCAATTCGGCGAACGCGTGTGCCATGCGATGCATCGACCACCCGGCGTCCGGGGGTGGCCCGGAGAACCCGAAACCCGGCAGGGACGGGATCACCAGATGGAAGGCGTCGGCTGGATCGCCACCGTGTTCCCGCGGGTTCGTCAACGGCCCGATGATCTTCGTGAATTCCGCGATCGAGCCCGGCCAGCCGTGCGAGAGGATCAGTGGCAACGCGTTCGGTTCGGTCGAGCGGACGTGGAGGAAGTGCACGTTCGCGCCGTCGATGGCGGTGGTGAATTGGGGGAACCCATTGAGTTCGGCCTCGTGGGCCCGCCAGTCGTAACGGGTGCGCCAATATTCGGACAGTTCCCTCAGATAGACGGGTGACACGCCTGAGTTCCAGTCGTCTTCACTGGGCCCGGCAGGCCAGCGGACCCGGCCCAGCCGCTCCCGCAAATCGTCCAGATCTGCCTGGGGGATGGCGATGCTGAACGGACGGATCTCGGATGACATAGGCATTCCCCGATCGACTTCGTCCGGTATTCGCGCCGGACCGATGACGGCCAGGAGAATCGCCTTGACCGCCCGTCGCAGCGTGGCTCGGTCCGGAGCCGTCGATGGCTGATGCACGATGGTGTCGTAGGTGATGCCGTCGATCATCGACAGGATCAGATTCGCTTGTTCCTCGACCTGAGCGGCTGTTTTCCCTCGCGGGGCGAGCAGGGTGCGAGTGTGTGCCAGGAACCTGTCGCGCACCGGCGCCAGCGCCGTGCGCAGCTCCGGCTGCTCGGCTGCTTGGAGCCAGATCTCCAACCTGGCCTTCGTCCGCTTCCGGTCCGGTCCGAGCCACTGCAGCAGTGCCCCCGCTATGGTGTCAGCGGTTTGGTCGATGGTCGACGGCGTGACCATCGCCGGAGAAGCCAGCATGGTTTCGGCGCCGGCCAGTTCGTGCTCGGCGATGCGTTCGGCAACGCCTTGCAGAAGTTCCTTGCGGGTGCGGAAGTAGAAGCTCGTCGAGCCTGTCGCGACGCCCGCTTCGTCATCGATGGCCTTGTAGGTCAAGCCGCGCAATCCTTCGGAAGCGACCACTGAAATCGCCGCGTCCAGCAGCATCGCGGTTCGCTGGGTTCGGCTCATCGCGTCGCCCGCTTTCGCAACGTCCGCAGCAGCGCCATCCTCAGCACGCCGCTGAACGGCCGGATGAGCAGCCAGTAGCGGGCCATGGCTCGACGTGCGCCCGCGTCCATGCAGACGACCCTGGTCTCGGTGACCACGTGGGTCCGCCCTGCGCCGGTCTCGGTGAAACTGAAGCTCACCGTGGCCTTCGCGTATCCGGGCTCGGCAAAGGCCAAGAATCCCGCCGGGCCGGTGATCTCCTCTCGGTTCCGGTGCTTGCCGAACTCCCACCACCGCCCGACCAAACCCTCCACGACCTCCCGCGGCCGCTCCGCGGCAAGGGGGATGAACATCTTCGGCAGGTCGCTGTGCGCATGGCCATGGCGAAGCCGGGCGATGCAGCTGCGGACCGCGATCAAGGCACGAGCGATCGGAGGCGGATCGGTGATGGTCATGGCCTGCCACGCGCTCCACACGGCTTCCGGAGACGCGGAAATGTCAATCTCGTGTCGCTCGGCGAAATCCGGTCGCGGAGTGAACTGCTCAGCGAGTGCGGTCATCACGCATCCTCTCTATGTACACAGAGACCACTCTATGACCATAGAGAGGATGCGTGCAATGGGCCCGTGCTGTCGGAACAGGTGCGTGCCAGGAACACGTCGCTGCTGCACGCCGTTCCTGGGCCGAGGTCATGGGCAGCCTCTACGAGTACGCGGCGCTGCGAGTGGTGCCTCGCGTGGATCGTGAGGAATCGATGAACGGCGGCGTGCTGTGTACCGCAGGAGCAGCGGTTCCTCGCGCCAGGAATAGAGCTTGACGAGCGTGGCGGCGAGGGAATGTACAGCGTCAGCCAGTTTCGCAGTGCCGCCCGGCTCCGCGGTTCCGGCGAGCGATGATCCCGGGATCATCGCTCGCCGGTACGGGTCTCAGCGGACGGTGAGGGTGTAGTCCGTTGTTCCGGTGTTGCCGGTGCTGTCCGTCGCGGTGATGGTCACCTTGTAGGTACCGCGCTGGTACGGCCCATGACGGTCATCCGCGAAGTGCCGCCGGGGTTGACGGTCGGCGGGGAGAAGGTCGGCGGGTGGGGGAGGCCGGTGCCACTGAGCCGGATGGGACCCGTGCCGCCGGTGACCGTGATCGTCGCGTTGGCGTAGCCCCCGGGCGGGACGATGCCGGAATTCGACGAGAGGGACGGTTTCGGGCCGGTGGCGTTACCACCGTCGCCGACCGTGAGCGTGAACTCGGCGGTCTTGGCTCCGGAGGTGCCCTTGGCCGTGATGGCGATCTTGTACGTGCCCGCCGGGGTGCTCGTCGACGGCTGCAAGGTCAGCTTGGCCACGTCACCGGAGTCGATGCTCGCCGAGGGCTGGAAAGTGGCGGTCGTGCCGGCGGGCAGGGCCGACGCGCTCAGGTCCAGCTTTTCCGGTCCTTGGTCGCCTGCCTTGGTGGTGACGCTGGTGGAGACGTGGCTGCCCGGCGCGGCCTTGCCGGAGGCCGGAGACAGTGCCATCGTGAACTTGCCGTCGCCGGGCTGGGTCCCGCCGATCTCGGCGCGGGCCCAGTCGCCCATCGCGTTGGTCAGGCGGGCCATGATGCTGTAGCGGTCGCAAGCGCTGGAGCCCCACGACGAGACGCCGACGACCACACCATCGACGATGAACGGTCCACCGCTGTCACCCGAGCAGTCGGCGGTGCGCCCGTCGTTGTAGCCAGTGCATACCATGAGGTCAGCGTTGACCCGGATGTCGAAAACCTGGCAGCCGGAGGGGTCGTTGACCGGCATGGTGGTCTTGCGGAGTTCGCCGGAGCCGCCGCCCGACGACGTCTTGCCGTAGCCGAGGGAGGTGCCTGACTTGCCCGGCTGGGTGAGCGCGCTGTCGCCGGAACCCGCCACCTTGGCCCACTGGCTCTCTGGCACCGGGATGTCGTCGACGGTGGTGACCACCGCGACGTCGTAGCCGGTTCGCCAGCCACCGGAGCCGGTGTAGCCGGGGTGGGTCTTGAACGAGGCAACGGCCGTGCGGAACGTCTCGTCACCCGGAGTGTTCAAGTCGTCGTCACCGTAGAAGTAGCTCTTGGCGCCGCTGGTGTCGACCATGCAGTGTGCCGCGGTGAGTATCTTGCGCTTGCCGACGACGGAGGCGGTGCAGGACTGTCCCTGCGGACCGCCGCCCCCGACCCGCATGCCCGCGATGACGAACGGGTACTCCTTGACGGTGGTGCGTTCCCCGTTGACGATCCGGGTTCCCCAGTCGCCCGTGCGGAGCTGGTCGGTCGGGGTCGCGGCGACACTGACCTTGTCGGGCGGCGCGGCGACAGCGGTGGTGCTCACGACCAGCAGGGCCGCCGTGGCCAGTGGCGCGGTGAGTGCTACTGCGAAGCGTGATGTTCTCATCATTCTCCTTCGAGGGAAAAGGAACGGGTGTCCGTCCACTTCGGTCAGAACGTGATGGACCAGCCCGTGAGCGTGCCGGCGTCGAAGCCGTAGGTGTCGTGAACCGAAAGCCGCCACGTACCGTTCGCGTCCTCGCGTGACGCGTCCACGGTGAAGCTCTGGTGCACACCGCCGGACTCAGCGACGCCACCCGCGCGTTTGAGCGGGTAGGACGCCCCACTCGGCCCGATAAGGTCGATGTCGAGGTCCGCGGTGTAGGCGTGGTCGATGTCGACCCGGACTGCCAACGATGCCGAAGCCTTGCCCTGACAGGAGTCCTGGTTCACGGAGGTGTCCACCGCCGCACCTGCGTCGGGGATGGCCACGTCCTGGTCGTTGCTCTTCACCCCGCATTTGGACGGCGTGCCACCGCCGATGTCGCCGACGTAGAGCACCTTGTTGGGCGAGTCCGTCCCGGGATTGGTGATCAGATCCGGGCTGGCGCTTCGCACCAGCGCGTCGCTGACCTGCCGCGGGGTCGCGCCCGGGTTCGCGGCCAGATACAGCGCCGCCGCGCCCGCGACATGCGGGGAGGCCATGGACGTACCGCTGCCGGTGCGGAACTTTCCGGTGTGGTCACTGGAATAGATGTTGCCGCCCGGAGCGAAGAGGTCGACACAGCGACCGTAGTTCCCGCCGCGGGTGCGGTCTTTGTTGAACCAGCCAACGGTGATCGCCTCGGGAACACGCGCAGGGCTGACGCCGCACGCGTCCTGACCGTTGTTCCCCGCGGAGACCGCCACCACGATCCCCTTGGCCACCATGGCCTTGACCTGCTCGTCGCCGACGCCGAGGACGTCCATGCCCAGGCTCATGTTCACCACCGCGGGCCCTACGGCGTTCTTGGCCACCCACTCCATGGCGCCGACCGTGGCCGAGTCCGGCCCGGAGCCCTTGCAGTCCAGCGAGCGCACGGCCACGACCTTGGCCTTCTTCGCCACCCCGACCGTCGCACCCGCGATCGTTCCCGCCACATGCGAGCCGTGCCAGTAACAATCGCTCGCATCTGTGTCGTTGTCGAGCATGTCGTAGCCGTGACTCGCCCTGCCCTCGAACTCGGGGTGCTGGGTATTGACCCCGGAATCGATGACATAGGCGGTCACCCGTTCACCCGAGTTCGGGAAGGTGTACTTCTTGTCCAGGGTGGCGGCCCGCTGGTCGATCTGGTCCAAGCCCCACGAAGGTGGGTTCGGCTGCTCGCCCGCCGCCCTGGTCGTGCCGTCCTGGTGTACCGATTTGACCGACGGATCGGCGGCCAGGCGTCGCGCTTGCCGCTCGGTCAGGTTACGGACCGCGAACCCGTTCAGGGTGACCGAGTATGTGTCGGTCACCTCGCCGCCGTAGCGCTGGCTGAGTGCTGCGGCCTGGCCCTCGGTCGCGGCGCGGGCGCCGCTGTCGAGGATCACGATGTACTGTCCGGGGTAAGGATGGGCGGCCTGCGCGACGGCCGCTTCCGCCTGCCGCGCCACAGCTTCGCCCGCAGTGGTCGCCACCGAGGCTGCGGCGACCGCGACGGTGAACAAGCTGGAAAATAATCGTTTCCTGCGTTCTTGCATCGATTCCTCCATCATGCGTTCGAGCGGCCATCGGCACGGACTGGCGACAGCAGACCGCTCGGGAATCCACTTTTCGGTGTGGGCGACAGGGAAACAAGCGTGGTTGAGACCCGTATGAGTACGGAATCGTGCGTGCGCGCCGAATGCGCGTGCTCACGGGGTTACGCCGCCCCCGGCGGCCGACCTACCCTGTAGGACAGTCCTTTTCGCATGATCACCGGCAGGAGCGAGCATGGGTCATGGTGGCGCGAAACCGCTTCTCCTCCGGTCCGGCTCGGTGCCGATGATCGGCCGGGACAAGGAACTGGCCGCCTTGCTCGGCGCGGTGGAACACGCACCGTCGATTTGTGTTCGTGGAGGGACAGGCCGGAGTGGGCAAGACCAGATTGGTCGCCGAGTTCGCCGCGACCGCCCGCACCCGGGGGATGCGCGTGCTCGTGGGCGCGTGCCAGCCACTGCCCGAGCCGTTTCCGTACGGGGTGCTTTTCGACTGTCTCAGCCAGTGCGGTGACCGCCTTGATGACCCCGGCCCGGTGACCGGCGCCCTGCGTGACTACCTGCCGGAGCTCGCCGGGTTCCTGCCACCCGCGCCACGTGCTCTGGGCGACGCCGAGGCCGAACGGCACCGCATCTTCCGCGCCGTGCGCGAACTGCTTCGCTCCCTGGGAACCACCGTGCTCGTGCTCGAGGACCTGCACTGGGCGGACGAGGAGACCCGCTGGGTACTGCGGTTCGTGCTGGCGAGCCCTCCGCCGGGCCTGTCGATCGTGGCGACCTACCGCCGCGAAGACCTGCCCACCGTGGCCCCGCTCGGCTACCCCTCGCACATGCCGCACGGGGTCACCGGCATCAACCTGGTCCTGCGGCCCCTCGGCGTGGTGGAGGTGCGCGCCATGATCGACGCACTCGTGGCGGAGGAGGTGACCTCGGACCGGTTCGCCGAGGCCGTCCTGCGCGAGACGGCCGGGATCCCGTTCGTGATCGAGGAAACCGTCCGTGCGCTGCGCGACCCGATGGCGGACGTACGCGCGGAAGGTGATCTCGCCCAGCGGGTCGTGGAGGGGATCGATGTGCCGGTCCTGGTGTCGGACGCGATCAGGGAGCGGATGGGGCGCCTGCCCGACGCCGCGCGGTCCATCGCCGAGGCCGCCGCGGTGCTGGGCGTTCCGGAGACGACCGATGTCCTGAGCGCCGTGGCGGGTGAATCGAAGGTAGAGCACCTCATCGAGCTGACGAAATCCGGTGTGCTCGTGGAGGAGACGGCGAATAGGTTCGGTTTCCGGGAAAACGTCACCCGGCGCGCGGTCTGTGCGTCACTGCCCGGCCCTCGGCGACGAGAGTTGCACGAACGCGCCCTAGCGGCACTCTCGGCCCTTGGCCGTGTACGTGCCGGTCGTCTATCCGTGCACTCCAAAGCGGCAGGCAGGAAAAGTGAATGGGTGCGCTACAGCGAACTGGCCGCCGAGGCAGCGGAGGAAGTCAAGGACGTGACCACCGCAGTCGACCTGCTGTCCGAGGTGTTGGCCGATCCGGAGATCAGCGTCGAGGACACGAACCGGCTGGCCGTCAAGCTGTGCGGGTACGCCTTGATGGGGCTGCCCGGCGGGGCGGTGACGGCGCGGGTCGAGAGTCTGCTGTCGGACCCGAGGCTCTCCCCGGACGTCCGGGGCGAAGTGCACCTGTGGTTCGGGCTGCTGCTGCAGCGCGAGACCGGCGAGGTGGACCGCGGTGCCGACCAGCTCGCCCGCGCCGTCGACCTGCTCGCCGACCAGCCGGAACGCACCGTGCGCGGGCTGGCGGCCATGGCAGGCCCGTACCTGGGGACCGTCTCGATCGCCGAGCACCAGATCGCACTGGACCGGGTGGAAATGATCGCCGACCACCTGCCCACTCAAGCCCTGCGGACCGTCCTGCTGGCCACGACGCTCGGCGGGCGGCTCATCGTCGGCGACTCCAGCACCTGGAAGCGCGTCGCCCAGCTGCCGTCTCCTTCCGACGTACACGACCCCGACGAGATCCACCACCTGGCCCGGGCGCACTGCAACCTCGCAGACGCATGCTCGTGGATCGGGCACTATGCGCGAGCGCGGGAGTTCTTGCACAGCGGGATCACCTTGGCCGAGCAGGTCGCCGCCTCCTACGTGGTCGGTACCGCCGAAGCCACCGCCGTCCGGCTGGACTGGCTCGACGGCCAGTGGTCGGGGCTGGAGAAACGGATCGACCACCTGGTCGGAACCTACGCGAACCTGCTGCTGACCACCGACCTGAACCTCACGCGAGGCTGGTTGGCGGCCGCACGCGGCGAATGGGTGCGAGCCGAGCGAGCCTTCGCGGCGGCTGGCTCGTACCCACTCGCTCAGGTTTTTCCGGTAGGCGTATCGGCTGCCGGGGGCATGGCGGGCATGCTGCTCAGCCAGGGCAAAGTCGCCGCGGCGGAGGAACATGTGGAACGCGGCGTGGCGATGCTGCGGAGCAAGGGCGCGTGGGTGTGGTCAGGCGACCTGTTGCCACAGGCTGTCGACTTCTACCTGACTGTCGACCGCGCCGACGCCGCGCGTCAGCTCGTCGCCGAGACAACCGTCGGGCTGGGAGGTGTCGACGCCCCGCTGGCCCACGCAGCGCTGTCCGGCTGCCGCGCAAGGCTGGCTGCGGTGACGGACGACCGCGACGAGGCAGACCGGCTCTACCGGGAAGCGATCGGCCTGCATCACGACCTGGGCCTGCCCTACCGGGCCACCCAACTCGCCGAGCAAGCCGAAGGCGGAGCCCTCGCCGACGTCACGGTGCTCGACGTCCTCGCCCAGTCCTATGAATCACTCGGGGCGACGGTCGACGCCGCCCGATGCCGCCACCGCATCCGCAGCACCGGCGTAGCCACGCCTTCCCGGCGCGGGAGGCGTGGCTACGGCAACGAATTGTCCCCACGTGAACAGGATGTCGCCCGTCTCCTCGCGGGCGGCCACACCAACCGCGAGATCGCCCAAGCCCTGTTCCTGTCCCGCCGCACCGTCGAGGACTACGTCGTCAAGGTCCGCCGCAAGCTGAACGCGCCGTCCCGCCACGACGTCCGGCTCTGAACGCTCGCGCCCTGCCTGCGACTGCTTCCTGCTTGGCGACACCGCAAGCGGCCCCGAGGCCCGCCCAGACACCGGCTCATTCGATGCATGAAACGACACCGGATGCGATCGTGTCGGGGTCAGCGCTCCTCGGTCACGGACACGGGCGCCCGTACCTCTCGCACCCATTCGTCGCCTGATGCCTCTTCGGCCTGGGGGAGAACGCCGAACGCGGAGAGCCACACGTCATCATCGGCAACCACGAATTCCGCCCGGCTAATCACTTCCCGGGTGTCACTCTGATCGCGGCACGACCGGACCTTTGCCGAGAAGCACGGTCAGCGGCATGAGCGGATGTTTGCCCGGTACCGATGGTGCGGTGTCCGCAGATGCCCGTGGTATGTGCCGGTGAAGTGGCTGTTCAGGCGAGGTCTTCGAAGGAGTCCTCACCTGGGCGCCAGCACATCCATTGGCCGTCGGTGAAGCCGGTCAGGTTCGCGATCTCGGGTCCGGCGAGTTCGGCCGGCGTCGGGTGCAGGGCGAGAGTGCCCGTGTCGAACTCGAGGCTCAGTCCCGTGCCGGTGGCTTCCTCGGTGGAGACCACGGTTGCGGTGACCAGGGACCGTAGCGCGTCGGCGTAGCCGGGTCGGCCGTCGGTGTACGTGCCATTGACGACGGTGACAGTCGGCATGACGTCGCAGGTCAGGATGGGCAAGTCGCCACCGGGTCGGTCGAAATGCAGTTGGACGTAGTCGTACACGAAGTTCACCGAGTACAGCCGCGACCCGACCAGCCTGCCCAGCAACTCGTTCGGCTGGTACCCGTGTTCTGACATGGCGCCATCCTGCCGAAGCGACCTCGTGCCATCGGCATGAGCGGTCCACGTGTGCCCGAAAACCCGTCCGCAGTACACGACAACTGGCGCAGCCTGGCCTGTTCCGCATCAGGCGAACCCGCGACCTCATCGGGTCCGCGGAACAGCTCGCGCTCGCCCCGCCGGACGCCGCGCACACCGCGTTCACCGGCACCGTCGTCGACGTGCTGACCCGCGCGGGCCGCGGCAGCTGACCCTGGGCGCGCTGTACCACTCGGTGTTCCGGGCGATGCGGGACGCGCAGCAGCCGCTTCTCGCACGAGAAGACGCGTGACATGGGCTTCGGCGACTCCGCACTCCTTCGATAGTCCAGCTACACCCTCGTCGGCATGACAAGACGTTGGCAGGATGCGGACAGCGGCGCCGGAACCGCGTGCCAGAGGGCTAGCCTGCGCTCGTGGAGCGACAGGGGCAGCAGCAGTGGTTTCCGGAATTCCCGTACCAGCCCGGTTACCCGGCGCCTTCGCCGAAACGGCGTCGAACGGGGATGATCGCCGGGATCACCGTCGGCGTGCTGGTGGTGATCGCCGGTCTGATGGCCGGGCTGCTGGTGTTCCTGAACAGCAAGGACGACAGCGCTGCCTCATCCTGGCCTATCAGCGAGAGCAGTACCTCCCGAACCCCGCCGGCGCCCGGCTGGAAGACGCTGGAGCTCGGGCTGGGCGTGTTCGTCGAGGTGCCACCCACCTGGCAGCCGGTCGATGGAACCTACATTCCGGAGGTGCGAACTCGAGGGGCGCGGTACAAACCGGGCTACTGCGCAACGAATTCGAAAGCCATCCTCGGCCAGCTGTACCTCGACCGGGCGCGTACCACCGATCCGATGGCGGCCGCGGCGGACGCGTTGATGTATCGGGGAACGCGGGCTTTCCGCAGCGGCGGTCAGGTGTCTTCCGGCCCTGTCGGACGCCGCCCGGACGGCGGGGCGCAGGTGCAGGGCACGGTCACCCCGCACGGCAGGGACGACTGCGACCCGCCCTCGACCACCTATCGGGTGGTCGCCTTGCCTACAGCGCAGGGAACGCTGCTGGTCGTGGTGTGGGGGGACCTGCAGATGCCGGACTCGCCTGCCGAAGAGGACCTCACCAGGATCGCGGACAGCGCGCGCCTCGGATGACCGGGCTCCGCCTTTCCCGTCAAGAGAACGACTCAAACGCTCACGCACATCCTGATGACCATCCACAAGGGACAATATCTCGGGATCGATCCGTTGCCCCCGACACGGTCATGGACTCGACGACGTTGATGCCACCGAGTTCTAGGTGCGGCTCAGTTCGGGGTGCCGCGCAGTCCCAGCCCGAACAGGACATTCGCTGCGGGGGCTCGGCGCGAGGCGGCCCACCGATCATTCGGTTCGTTGGCTGACCGAATCTCGATCAACCCGCGACGGCGCAGATCGTCTGGCGCGACAACCGATGGATCACCGATCCCGCCCCCACACACGACGACACCCCTCGACGGCGCGACAGCGGACATCCGGGCGTCTCCGCCAACCCCACATCCGAAGCAGTGGAAGGTGTTGTAGGCAGGGCGGACTCTGACCGCCCGGGAGCCGCAAAACGGGCAGGCTCCCTGCAGTTGCGCGTCCCCAAGCGGGCTCAGCTTCACGTGCGGCGCGACGACCTCGACGATGCCGTGCGGGCCGGGCGGCTCCGCGGCCGAGATCGAGGTGACGGCCATGGGCCCGGACTGTACTGGCGACGTCGACGCCAAGACTCGGTCACGGCGAGCCGGGGCTTGAAGTGATGCGAGACCGGTGCGTCATGTCCTGTCTGTCCGCTCGAAGGTGGCTTTTCCGGACTAGGCACTGTCGTCGCTGATGGCTGGGCTCCCGAGGTTGACCGGACCGGCTGGTGGGCGCTCGCGGATCTTGTCGAGGTTCACGAGCCTGCGAGCCGCGGCGGGACGATCGGTCTTCTGGACCCGCGACCTCCCCGAGCCATCCGTTGGCCTACGTCGTCTATGCCTTCCGCAGCCACTCGGCAAGGGCGGTGTAGTCGGCGTCCGCGAGGCCATGCCGGGGGTCGACGCGGTGTAGGAGCGCCGGCACCGGGTGGTGCGCGCGCACCCACGCCTGATCGGTGGCGGTGATCTCGTCGTCAACCCAGGCGAATGGACGTTCTGCCGCCCAGCCGACGAGAGCGCGGGTCTTCCAGTGCAGTCCGTGCCGCTCGTCCCGTTCCTCGAACTCGGAAGTCTCCGGCCAGTCGACCACTGGCAACTGTGGGAGTCCCAGTCGCGGCGATAGGCACTCGTTCGCTTCAGCAGCCCAGGTTGTGGCCCAGACCAGATCACAGGGCAACGTCGCGAGACGGGGCCCATGCCTGGGATTGAGCCTGGCCAGGAGGGGGTTCGAGCTGGAGGTAAGGGAATTCAGATCAAAGAGATATGTCGGGTACTGCCCTGACGGAGCGCCGAACGGGATGAGCGGCCCGTCGACGTCAAGAAAGAGCAGCGGCCGTTGTCGGGAGCCTGTCACGACAGCACGATAGCCGCCGATTTGGGGCGGTGTTGTCCCTGTGCGTGTTGAGTATGTGGACTAGCCACGGTGGCCACTGACGATCGGGATCCCGAGGTTCACCAGTCCTGCGGGCGGACGTTCGCGGAGCTTGTCGAGGTTCAAGAGCTTGCGAGCTGCGGCGTCGCGGCTGGTCTTCAGGCCGGCGACCTCCCGAGCCTCGGCGGCGCTGAAGGGTGCCGCGTTGGGGAAGTCGATGAGCCAGGTTCCGTGGCGGCGGCAGGTGGGCTGGTCGACGCGGCGCAGGATTGAGACCGGCGTGGTGATTCCGTGTTTCGCGGCGCAGCGGCGGCATGGCCGGATGATCCGGGATTCGGTGGTGCGGACCGGTTTGGCGTAGATAGCGCTCCAGTGCAGCGTCGGGTGTCCGCCGGCGGTGGATGCCGAAGATCCCCAGGGCGCGGGCGAGAGCATTCGGCGAGCGGCCGGTCATCGCGGCGAGCCGGTCGATCGCGAGGTCGTTGAGGATGAGTTCGCCGGTTCGCCAGCTGTCCGGGCGGAGTGAGTAGCTGCGGACGGTGGAGTCGGCCTCTCCGAGGTTCGTCGTGATGGCTTGGAGGTCCCACTGGTTGTTCTCGGCGAGCAGGGAAAGGCAGAGGCCAGCCCAACGAGCGCATGTTCGATCAGAACGTGAAGCCAAGGAGAGAGCCACCGACACCCCCCAACGAAACACCTGCCTATCGGCATGAGCGGATGTTCAACGAACCGGTGTGACCGAAGTACCCTCATAGCATGTCCCATCCCGTAACCCGAGCCTCGTTCAAGCACGCCTTGCTTCCCATCGCCAACCCCCGCGAGCTGCCCGCTCCGCAACGGTTGTGGACCGACTCGGAATGGGAGCGGATCAAGCTGGGACTGCAGGAGAAGGACATGGACGACAAATGGGTGGCGCTGGTCGAAGGCGACCATCTGTCCATCTATCGTGCTGGGGTCGGGCAATGCGTCTACGACGCCGTCTTCACTCCTTGCGAAGGTGGCTACCGAATCACCACGGCCCGGACGGGACGCGGCCGCGACGACCGGTCAGAACTGCACAGCGCCTTCCTCGAACTGCTGATCACCGGCCACATCCTGCACTCTCCCGACAGTGACCTATGGGCCAGATTCGCCAATCTGGGCGGAATACGCGCCCTCTTCGGTTCCTGACCGAGCGCTGCACACGGCCGCTCAGCTGGGGAGTAGACCCGCTGAAGACCAACCCATGTCGACATTCGCTTCGAACGCGACCCGCTGGATGCTGATCATGCCCGCTCCGGCCGCGGGACCGCCCTCTCATCGGCATGAGCGGACGTACAACGGGAGCGCGCGCCCTGCGGCAGGAGCATATGTGCGACTTCAGAACTGCCGGTGCCAGGGACTTGCGACGCCGGTTCGTGTCGTGCTGCCGCCGGGTGGCAGGCCGAGGGTGCCGATAAGGGTGTGGTCGCTGTCGATGGCGTGGTGCGGGTGCCCGATCTTGCCGGTGCCGCCGTCCGCGTCGGAAGCACCGATGAGCTGCCATATGCCGTTGTCGTGCTGGACAAGCAGAATCGGCTCGCTGTGCTCGCAGATTTCCAGGGTTTGGATACAGGTGGTGGATGAAGCCAGTGCTTCATCCACCAAGCCCGGCGGTCGCGCTGCATGATCTGGTCGGCGACCCACCAGATGAACGGCAGGTCCTCATGGGCGCGTGCTTCGTCCGCGGTGAGGTCCGGGCCGCCCTGCGGCCCGCGCTCCAAGGGGTCGTCAGTCAGCGTCGTCCGCGCCGATCCCGACCGACAAGTGAGCGACATGTGGGTCCCGCCGGTCCATTCCTGCTCACAGTGTCGGTCGGCACCTCGACCAGAGCACCCTCTAGCACCTGGATATCCACCACTGCACGGTAGCCGATCAAGAATCCGAACAGCCCCGTTCGTACTGGCGAATGGCCGCAGGAGGAGCGAGGGCAGGTGCGGTTCACGCGGATCCAGTTTTGACTACCGTCCGGTCTTGACGACGGTAGCGCCCTGCTGCTGGTGGGTTTGCCAGTAATTCGCGCTACTTCTTCGTGGGTGCGGACCGCTTTCGTGCGCATCCGGACCGCGCGGTGTGCTCACCCGTAGAGGTGATCGATCGTGATCGTTCCCGACTCCATGACGTGCCGGCGATCGGGCGGTCCGGCAGCGTGCAGCCTGGCGGTGGCCACGGCGTTGTCGATGGATGGCGTTTGCCCGGCCTGGCCCTGTCCGGAACTGTCAGGCGGGTGTCAGTACTTCCAGGTGGTGCCGGTGCCGCGGTATTGCTCGCCACGGTCAGCCACATCTTCGTGGGTTCGATTCGAACAGCGCCGGGCGCTCAGAGGTCGGGGAGGTCCAGATCGATGTTGAGTGCGTGCAAGCCGCCGTCGACTTCGATCACCTTGCCGGTCAGGTATGCGCTCGCATCTGTAGCGAGGTACAGGACGGCGGCTGCGACGTCCTGCGGATCACCGATGCGCCGTAGCGGCGTTGACGCCTCGGCGCGCTCGCGCGCCGGTCCCTCGCCAACGAGCTTCTGTAACGCCACCGTGAGCACGATGCCCGGAGCCACGGCGTTGACCCGGACCCGGGGCGACAGGTCGGCGGCGGAGAGGCGGGTGTAGTGCGTCAGCGCCGCCTTGGCCGTCCCGTAGGCGAGAAACCCGCGGCCGGCGACACGTCCGACCACGGACGAGATGTTGACGATCGCGCCGCCGTCGCCGCGCAGCATCACGTCGGCCGCGGCACGCGTCAGCGCGTCCGCGGTGGAGACGTTGAAACGAAAGGCTTTTTCGAGCGCTTCCGTTGAGCTGTGCCCCAGCGGGCCGGGACGGCCCCCGCCCAGGTTGTTGATTACCACGTCGATCCGGCCGAATTCGGCTTCGGCGTCCCCGGCCAGTGCCGCTCCGGCGTCCGGATCGGACAGGTCGCCGCACACCAGGTGGGCCCGGCGACCTTTTCGCCGCACTTCCTCCGCCACCACGAGCAGTTGGGCCTGCGTACGCGCGGCGAGCACGACATCCGCGCCTACTTCGGCGAGCGCGATGGCGCACGCCGCACCGATGCCGCGGCCGGCGCCGGTCACCACCGCCACCTTGCCGTCCAGACGAAACCGGTCAAGAATCATGAGTCGCCGCCTTGGTGTCGTCGTGCGCGTGACCGCACGTGCCGACCTGGCGCGAAGTCGCCCGCGGGATGACGGGTGCTCCCCGGGACACGGGCGGGGACGGCCGGTCCCGACAGGGGCGCGAGCCACCGAGTCCACGCCTGCCACCAGGATTCCTGATGTGGCACCGAACCGGTCCACCACACCGAAGGGTCGCCGGGCAGCGGAGTCGGTCCCGTCCGGTAGGCGGCTTTGGGGCGCGGCGGGCTGATGATGCTGCCCACGTGCCCGGAGGGCACCAGGTGGAAGGCCACGTCACCGCCGAGCAACCGTGCGCTGTGATACACCGTCTGCCACGGGATGATGTGGTCCCGGACACCGGCGACCACGAAGGCGTTCTGCGGGGCGGTGGAAAGGTCGACCGGCCGTCCCGCTAGTCGCAGCCGGCCGCGGGCCAGCGTGTTGTCGATCGACGACCGCAGCGTCTGCTCGAACAGGACTCGGGGCACGCCCACCCCGTCCTCGCTCCACGCCCAGATGTCAAAGGGCTCCGGCCGCTCACCGAGGAACCAGCCCGAGATCGACGGCTGCCACAGCGTGTCCCGCGAGCGCAACAGGTCGAACAGGAGGCTGATGCGGCCGGCGTCGACCAGGCCGTCGCGGTCGGCCAGGATACGGGTCAACAGCTTGATCTCCAGGTCCGACCACCGGTTCACGCCGTTGTCGGGTGAGGGGTGATCGAGGGCGGACACCAGCAGCGTCAGCGACGCCGCACCTGGCTCACCGGCCGCGCTGAGCCAGGCGGCGAGGGACGCCGCGAGCATCCCGCCCGCGCACACCCCGGTCAAGTGGACTTCCGAGGAGCCGGTGATCTCGCGCGCGACGTCGAGGGCACGTAGCGGAACCCGCTGGAAATACTCGTCCAACCCCGTTTTTTCGTGGTGGGGCAGGGGACTGCGCTGGCTGATCGCGAACACCGTGAATCCTTCCCGGACCGCCCATTCCACAAGGCTCCGCCCCGGGGCCAGATCGAAGATATAGAATTTGTTCACCCAGGCGGGGATGAGCAGGAGGGGAACCTGATGCACTTCGGTGGTCTGCGGCTCGTACTGGAGCACTTCCATCAAGTCGTCGCGATACACGACCCGGCCGGGTGTGGTGGCCAGGTTCGTGCCCAGGCGGTAGGCCCCGGTGGGCATCTTGGCCGGGCGGCCCCCGCGGTGCACCACGTCGTCGAGGAGGTTGCTCATGCCGCGGGCCAGGCTCGCGCCGCGGGTGGTCACGACTCGGCGGAGCGCGGTGGGGTTGCCGATGAAGGTGTTCGCGGGCGCCGACGCTTCGGCGACGAGTTCCGCCAGGAGCCGCGCCTGCGGCCGTCGCCACGCAGGGACGAATGGGACCTCGGCGCTCGCCAGCACGAGTCGGCGCCACACAAGATATCCCCGGAGCAGGAACCGGTAACCGGGAGAGTTCCATACGACGTCGCGAAACCGTGCGTCCCCGGGATCGGGCCTGGCCTCGACCGCCTTCCGCGGCTCGCGATACCACCGCCGTGCTCCGGAATTCGGTGGTGACACGGAAGGTTTGAACCGATCGTAGATGTGCTGCTCGGGGTCATGCGCTTCCACTGTTCGTGCTCCTCACCGGGACCGGCGGTCGACCGAATCTCGCTGTAGTGGGGGCGGATGCCCGGCAGGCGAGGGCGGTGCGCGGGGGTCACGAGCCGCTGGCATCCACTTCTCTGCAAGACCGTAGAACCGTGCGGTGCGCGTCGGCAGGCACGTTGGCGGGGTCGCGGCTTCGTTGGAGGCCACAGAGGTGTGAAAGGCGCAGCGAGGTGGCTCGCCGGGGGAACCGCGCCCCGACCACGACGCCGTGTGCGCCAACAGCGCGCTGTCTCACGTGGACGATAGGGTCGTGCCGAAACCCGCTGTGGCACCGTTCCGCCGCTTCGGTGCCCCAAGGCCGCACGCGCGGTACCCAGGACGGCAAGTCGTCCGGATAGGGCGGTGGCGAACGTGTGCGCGCCGCGTGGCGATGGTCCACCACACGAGACGGCCGCGACGGGCGACGCACGTCGCGGCACCGCATACGGTCGGTGGCACGGATCGTGGATCCGAGATCCGTATTCCGGAAGTGACATCGGCCTGGAGGATTTCCCATGCACAGCAGCATGCCCGCCGAGCCGCTCACCATCGCACGTATCGCGAGGTACGGGCCCACCGCCCGATATGGCAAGGCCGACAGGGCGTGGGCGACGGGAGAAGGTGACGGCGGGGAGCGCACACGACGAGCGGGCGCGACGGTGCGGATCAACCGCGGGACTCCGCCCGGGTGAGCGCGATGTGGACGATCGCCACCGCCCACTCTTGGTCGTCGCCGAGCTCGGAATGCTCTTCCAGCGTCCGTCGCAGGCACTCCCACACCCCCGCCTCGGTCCAAGCGAGAAAGCGACGGTGCGCCGTCGCGGGGGATACGCGGAACACGTCCGGCAACCGCCGCCAGGCGCAGTCGCTCACGAGCACGAACACGATCGCCGTGAAGACGTCCCTGCCCGCCAGCGGGGTGGTCCCACCTCCTTGCGGTCGTGGGTCGAATTCCGGTACCAGCGGCCCGATCACCGTCCACAGCCGGTCGGGCACCAAACGCCGGGACAGCTCCTCTCCCATGCCGGAAAGCATGGGCAGCGGAAGTGGGTCCCACAAGGCGCAGCCGGGGCGCGCACGCTCGACCATCGCGCCCCGGCGCGCGGTCCGCACGAACCGGGCGCACCACGTCCCGGCGGAACACCGGTGCGACGCCGGATTCCCACGCCCAGAGAGGAAAGCAGATGACAACCAGGCCACCGGAAACGAGCGCCACGGTGATCGACCAGATCCTGGATCGCTTGTGCGCCTTGGGAGTAAGGCACCTGTTCGGTATGCCGGGAGACTACAACCTGCAGGTACTCGATCGCGTGGTCGCCCATCCGCGCATGAAGTGGGTCGGGACGACGAACGAGTTGGGAGCCGCCTACGCCGCCGATGGTTACGGACGGGTCAACGGCTTCGGCGCGCTGTTGACCACTTTCGGTGTGGGTGAGCTGAACGCGATCAACGGCGTGGCGGGCAGCTATGCCGAGCGTGTCCCGGTGCTCCACATCGTGATCGGACCGACCACTGACACCGAGGGGGCGGACAGCCCAGTCCACCACACGATGGGGGATGGTGACTTCGACCGGTTCGCCCGAGCGCACCGTGAGGTGGTGTGCGCGGACGCGGTGTTGCGCGCCGAGGACGCCCTGTTCGAGGTCGATCGCGTGGTGACAGCCTGCTTGCGGGAGAGCCGGCCTGGGTATCTGCGCGTACCGCGCGACGTCGCCCTTGGTCCAGCGCCGCCGCTTCCGTCGCTGAATCGGCCGGATCCGAAGGCCGCCCACCCGGGCAGTCTGGACAATTTCCGCGCGGCTGCCCGGGTGCGGCTCGCCGAGTCGGACGACGTCGCGGTTCTGGCGGACTTCTTGGTGGACCGGTTCGACGCCCGCGCGGAGCTGGCCGAGCTGTTGGCGGCCGGGCCGCTCCCGCACGCGACGGTGATGGCCGGCAAGACGGTGGTGGACGAGCAAGCCCCCGACTTCCTCGGGCTGTACGCCGGTGCCATGAGCGAGGCGCACGTTCGCGCCGCCATCGACGGCGCGGACCCGCTGATCATGGCGGGTGTGCTGCTCACCGATCACGCCACCGGCAAGTTCACGCACGAATTCGATCCCGAGAAGGCCATCCGACTCGGGCCGACGTCCGCACGGGTGAACGGCGTCGAATTCCCTGGCGTGCCGCTGGCCGCCGCCCTGACAGTGCTCACGGCGCTGATCAAGGAGCGCCCGCCGGCCCGTGCGTCCGTCACGGCACCGCGACGGCAGGCTTCTTCGACGGCGAACCCCCCGGTGGGGAACTTCCCGGCGGCGGTGAAGAAGTCCGCCGCGGCCCTCTTCCGCACTTTCTGCGGACGCTGGACGCCGCTGACCCAGTCCTACCTCTGGAAAGCCGTGGGCGAGGCCGTGCGGCCCGAGTACATCGTCTGCGCCGACAGCGGCACGGCGCTCATCGGCGCGGCGGAGCAGCGGTTTCCCGACGGCGCCCGCTTCGTTTCCCAGCCGCTGTGGTCGTCCATCGGGTTCACCGTCCCCGCGCTGCTCGGCGCGCAACTCGCCGATCCGACCCGGCGCGGACTGCTGCTCATCGGCGACGGCGCGGCTCAGCTCACCGCACCGGAACTGGGCGTCCTCGGCCGCCACCGGCTCAATCCCATGGTGGTCCTGGTGAACAACGACGGCTACACGGTCGAGCGGATCACCCATGGGATGAGTGCCGTCTACAACGAGGTGGCCCGCTGGGACTGGTCCGATGTCCCGGCCGCACTCGGCGTACCGAACCCTCTTGTGCTGTCCGCCCGCACCCCCGCCGAGCTGGACAGGGCGCTCATCCGGGCCGCCGCCACCACGGACCGGCTCGTCCTCATCGAAGCGTTCCTGCAGAAGGTCGACGTGCCACCGGCCTTCCACCGCATGACCGCCAACCGGCCCGACAAGGCCAAGTGGGTACCGTGAGCAACCCCGCGCGCGAGCCGGTCCGGCGCGGTCCCATCGCCGGGCCGGCTCGCATACCGGGCAGGTCAGTTCGCCGCCGGTGCGGCCGCGAACTCGCGCGCTTCCTCCGGGTGGCCCAGTGCCCCCAGCCGCCCACTGAAGTCGACGAGGTCGACGGCGCATTGTGCGGAGTGCACACCTTTGAGTGCCTCCACCGCCTGTTTGGCGGTGCGACAGGCGTACTCGACGTCCCCCACCTGGAGCTGTGCCGTGGCCAGGAGCATCAGCCTGAGCGCGCGGCGCCGTGACCAGCCCGGAGGACATCCTTGAACGGCTTCGCGAGACCAGCGCACGACGGTGGCGAGCTGGTCGAGGTCCCGGGCGCACCGGGCAAGCTCCTCGGCCAGGTAGGCCTGATCGACGTGCGCGACCCAGGCCGGCTGCCTGCCCCGGCCGCCCCGCTCCAGCGCATTGATCGCCTTGCCTGCGGCTCGCTTGCAGGCTTTCGCGTCGCTCAGCATGGCGTGGCCGCGCGCCTCGGCGGCATGGCAGACCGCTTCGACCTCGGGGGTGGCCCCGCCTCGCGTCCCTTCCTGTGCCACCCGGGCGAGTTGGACGGCCTCGTGGGGACTGCCGAGCGCGAGCGCCATCCGGCTCATGCCCGATGCCAGCAGATACGCGCCCATGCTCCGGTCGTCCGCGGCTTGGGCGAGCCGCAGAGCCTGGATGTAATAGCGCTGCGCGAGACCTGGCTGACCGGTGTCGACCGCCATGTACCCGGCCAGTTCGGTGAGCCGGGCGGCGGTACCGAGCAGTTGCCGACCGGCCGAGACGCGGTGGGAGTCCACGAGCGGCCGGGCGACGACGCTGTCGAGGTAGTGGACGACGACGGGCCGGATACCGGCGCTGCCATAGCGGTGGTCGAGATCGGCGAACGCGGCTGTCGTCGCGCGCACCGCCTCGACATCGTCCGCGGCAGGTCCGTCGTCGGTGCCGACGTCGTCCGGGACACCGATCAGCCAGTCGCGACTGGGCTGCACGAGCACGGAGGCCGGCAGCACCTCGCCCGTCAGCGGGCCACCGCGCTGAGCGTCGCTGTGCCACAGGGCGCGCACGTGGCGGAGTGCGTCTGTCAGGACGGGCTCGAACCGCAACCCCGCGGCTGGTGCCGTGCTCGAGTCCGGCGTCATGCCGATCTCGTCCACGGTGACCGGGCGGCCCAGCTTGTCACCGAGCGCCTCGGCGATGACCGCGGGCGCCGGGCCGCGCGGTTGCTGTCCCCGTAGCCAGCGGGCCACCGATGTCTTGTCGTAGCGCAGATCCAGCCCTCGCCCGGCGCCGCACATGTTCACCCGGCGGGCGAGCCCGGTATTGGAGCACCCCGCCTCCTCCATCACGGCTCGTAGTCGCTCGTTCGCCTTCCGACTCGCTGGCGGTCGGCTACTCATGACCTTTGTCTCCTTCGTGTCCTGGACGAGTGAAACCGTGAACTCGGTGTCGACGGCGGCTGCGTTGCTGGGCAGGCTGACTTCACGGGGCGCCGACCGGCGACGTCAGGGCAGGCAGGGGTCGCGCGATGCGGGTGAGCACGCCGGACAGGGGCGCGTCCGCTGGTCACGACGCAGAGTCAGCGGAAAAACCCCTGTCCGCCAACGACATCTGCTTGTCGCGGAAAAGATTCCGCTACTGGCCGAGCAGGGTGGCCCGCGCCTCGCGGCGCGTTGCGCAAGGCACTGGGGCGACATCGGTGATCCACAGCTCGACGAACCACGCGTGGCGACCCGCTTCCGGCACGATGATGGCCTTGCGCCGCAACGGTTGTGCGATCCCGCGTCGCTGGTTCCGGCGTCCCTCACGCCATAACGCTTCAGTGCCGGCGCCACGGCGGTCATCCTCTTCACTGCTCGCACAGCAGCCCCTCATAGAACCACCTGGAAGATGCCCTCGCCGGACGGCCGCGGCGAAATCAGCCGGTCCGATGGCCGTCGGGTGGCTCCGACGTCGAATCCGCATTCACGCCGAGAGACGGCCGGTCCGGATTTATTTACCGACTACGTTACGAAGGTCGTAGAAGAAAGCCGCCACGCATCCGAACCGCGTAATCGAACGTCGCGAACCGGCATGATCGAGATGCCTACTCGGAAAATCCGGTTTCGCCACTGCGAAGGCCAGGAGAACTGCCAGGGAATATAATTGAGAGCGAGGTCACAGTTCTCGTCGCACATTGCGCCAAGCGTGGGATCGGACGCCGCACCGTTCGCGAGCCCTGCTCTGGCACTGTTGCATCCCGGTAGGCATAGGTTGAAGGCATGGAAAGTGATGTTAGGCGCAGCTTCGAGTCGCTTAGATAAGCCGTTGGAGTGAAAGTCTCCACTTTTCTCTAAACGTGCGGAAATCAACCCATTCGGACTCATATTCGGCGTGACCCCGGCTTATGGCGACCGCGATCTCCGCGCATTGGCAAGAATCCCGCACCGTCGTCGACGGCGGAGATGGCCGATTGATTCTGTGTGAACGGCGCGCGGCCGTGCGGTATCTGCGCCCTCGAGCGCCTCAAGTGCGCCTGCCCGCACTGCGCGTCGCGTATTACGGTCTGATCGTCGGCTTTTCCCTGGTTGTCGCGGGAGAGCCCGTGCATGTGTCGAGCCTCCGCACCATGTGGTCCGGAGTGGCCGCACTCCGACGCAAGGAGAACTCCATGACCACTTCCGTCGTCGAGCAAGCGCGAGAGATCGAGGAGCATTGGACCGACGTGGACGGTACGGCCACCCGCTATTTGGCAGCCGGCACCGGTCCGGTCGTCCTGCTGCTTCCGGGGCAAGGGGCTGTGTCCGAGGAGTGGTACGACGTCATTCAGGGCCTGGCGAGCCATTATCGGGTCATCGCGGTCGATTTCCCGGGGTACGGCTACACCGAACCGATCGCCGAGGCCTCGGTCCCGGCGCTGGCGGCGTTCGTGTGGCGCTTCGCCCGTGTCATCGGCTTGCAGCGGCTCGTGCTCGTCGGGCATTCACTGGGAGGAGCGGTGGCGGTGCACGTGGCTCTGGAACAGCCGAGTCGCGTGTCGGCTCTGGTGCTGGTCGACTCCGCCGGCCTCGGACGCACCGTCAACCCGTACACCATCCTGCAATCAGTCACCCCCCTGGGAGATCTGACCCCGCTGCTGGTCCCAGTGCTGCCGTTGGGCCCACGGCTGCTCGTCACGGCGGTGGCGCTGGTCGGATCGTGCCGGCCCTGGCGCATCCACGCGGCCTGGTGGGCGAGCCAGACCCGGGTGACCTCCACCCCGGTGGCACTGGAGACGAGCCTGCGCTTGCAACGCTCCACGATCGGGCTCTTCGGGCAGCGTGGCCCCTTGCTGCGCCGGTTGCGGGAGTTGCCGATGCCGACCTTGGTCGTCTGGGGCGTGCAAGACCGGCAAGTGCCGTTCTGGCATGGAATCGCGGCGCGGCGGAAACTGCGTCACGGGCGGCTGACACTGGTCACGTGCGCCAGCCACCTGCTGCCGTCGGAGGCGCCGGGGAAACTGGTCCGCGCGGTTCGCCGATTCCTCGCCGACGCCGGCGGCGACCAGGCACCCGGGGAGATGCTGTCATGAGCGATGCGGCGGACGTCATCGTCGTGGGTGCAGGGCTGGCCGGACTCGTCGCGACGTTCGAGCTGTCCCGGGCCGGACGGCGGGTGCTCGTGGTCGAGCAGGAGAACGAAGCCAACCTCGGCGGGCAGGCGCACTGGTCACAGGGTGGCCTGCTGCTGGTGAACACTCCGGAACAGCGGCGAATGGGCATCAAGGACTCCCTGGAATCGGCGTTGTCCGATTGGCTTGGCTCAGCGGGGTTCGACCGCGACCGGGAAGACCACTGGGCTCGCGCCTGGGCCGAGGCGTACTTGGGCTTCGCCGCCGGTGTCAAGCGGGACTACCTGCGCATGCTGGGGCTGACCTTGATGCCCAACGTCGGCTGGGTCGAGCGCGGGGCGGGCACCGCGACCGGGGCGGGCAACTCCGTGCCCCGGCTCCACATCACGTGGGGCGCCGGACCCGAGGTCGTACGGGCCTTCCGTGACCCGGTGCTCGACGCCGTCGCACGCGGGGCGGTGAATTTCAGGCACCGGCACCGGGTCGACGAGATCGTCGTCGAAGGCGGAGCCGCGGTCGGCGTGCGCGGCGCGCTGCTGGCACCTTCGGACGCGCCGCGCGGCGCGGCCTCCACGCGGCAACAGATCGGCACGTTCGACCTGCGAGCGCAAGCGGTGGTCGTCACCTCGGGTGGTCTCGGTGGCAACCTCGACCTGGTACGCGCCAACTGGCCGACCGACCGCTTCGGTACTTTCCCGGAATCGATGCTCGTCGGCGTCCCGGCGCACGTCGACGGGCGGATGCTGGAGATCACCGCACGTGCCGGCGGTTCGGTGGTCAACCTGGACCGGATGTGGCACTACCCCGAGGGGCTCAAGCATCACAGCCCGACCTGGTCGCGCCACGCGGTGCACTTCCTGGCTGCCCCCTCGGCCCTGTGGCTGGATCCCGCGGGACGGCGACTGCCGCCACCACTGTTCCCGGGCCACACCGCCGGAAACACGCTGCGGCACCTGACCATGAACGGCCACTCCCATTCGTGGCTGATCATGACCCAGACGATGGTGGACAAAGAGTTCGACCTGCTGGGATCGGCGGAGAACCCCGACATCACCGGTAAGAACTGCGCCCTGTTGCTGTTGCGGGCGAAGAAGAGCCTGATGAAGCCGGTGCATGACTTCCTCGAACGCGGCGAGGACGTCGTGGTCGGCCGGACGCTGCCCGCGCTCGTGGCGGCGATGAACGCGCTCACCCCCGCAACACCGCTGGATCCCGCGCGGGTGGAGCACGAGGCCGCGACGCGCGACCTGCAGCTGCGCAACGACTACTTCAAGGACCTGCAGCTGATGTCCTTGCGCAACCTGCGCGAGTACAAGGTCGAGCGGCTGATGCGTACCGCACGCCCGCACCGGCTGCTCGACCCGGCGCACGGTCCCCTGTACGGGATCCGACTGAACATGTTCACTCGCAAGACCTTGGGCGGAGTGCAGACCACCCTCGACGCGCAGGTGGTACGCCCGGAAGGGTCCGTCGTCGACGGTTTGTACGCCGCCGGTGAGGCGGCCGGATTCGGCGGCGGGGGAATGCACGGATACCACGCCCTGGAAGGCGCGTTCCTCGGCGGTTGCATCTTCTCCGGCCGGGTCGCCGGGCGTGCGCTCGGCAGGAGACTGGCCTGAGTCGTCGCGCGATCGCTCCATGCCAAAGCAAGGCGTCGCCCGGTCGCCCGACGACCGGGCGACCGAGGAAAGGACGGGACATGAAGTGCTCGGAATCGCGGGGGAGAACGCGGTGGGCCCGGTTCGCCGGGATCCTCGGACTGGCGCTGGTCGGGGTGGCGCTGTTGCTCACCGGGCTTTCACAGGGAGCGCTCGCGGCGTCGTTCGCGGTGTCCGGCGGCTCGTTCAAGATCAGCGCGGACAAGCTGGTTGGCGAAGGTTTCGTCCAATACGGGGATGTCGACCAGGGTAGCGGTCAAGCCCACGCCGTCGCGGTGGGCGCTTTCCGCAAGGCCACGCTGGACAACTTCTGCCAGTCGGTGTTCTTGCCGAAGGTGCCCATGGTCGGGGACGTCACCCTGGTACTCCTCTCGGGAGGGCCTGGCGGGATGGAGTCGACGGACATCATCATCGGCATCGCCTCGCTCACCGGCGATCTCCGCCTGACCGACACCCAGATCGGCATCGACGCCGCCCAGCTGACCAAGGGGCCGGAAGCGGCGAAGGGCAGGCCGGGAGCGTTCGGGCTGCAGGCCGCCGGCGCGACCATCGGCCAGCTCCGGCAAACGGCGTGGAGCACCAACGCGCAGACGTTGCGGTTGAAGAATCTCGCGTTGTCGCTGAGGAGTGGCAAGAATGAATGCTTCTGAGCCGGCCGACGGCCGCGGGCCGGACCAATGATCGCCCGCGCGCCCGGGCGGATCAGGGCCGGATGGCGGGCATTCCGTGGCTGGCGACGGCACCGGCCCTTCGGTGCCGGCATGTTCCTGCTGCCGGCCTCCGTCGTGATAGGACTACCGCCGTACGCCTCCTTCCGGCTGGGTGACCTGGTGCTCTCGCTCAGGACCCTCGGCGGGGTGTCGGCGCTGCTGATCGGCGCCCTCCTCCTGATCTGCGCGGTGTCACTGTGGTTCAGGCCGCAGTACCGGGTCGCCGCCGGCGTGACCGCGCTCCTCGTCTCGCTGGCCGCGCTGGTCACCAGCAACCTCGGCGGATTTCTGGTTGGCACCGTGCTGGGACTCATAGGAGGGGCCCTGGCTCTCGCCTGGGCGCCTCCGGCCACCGGCGAGCGGGATCGCGACCGGGAAGACGGGCCGGGCTCGGCACAAACCAGGGCCGCGGGGATCACAATCCTTCTGGTCCTCGCGCTGGCCGTCGGCTCGGCAGTTGCCTCCTCGGCCGGCACCACCGCTGCTCCGGCCGGCCGGGTGTGGGTGTTGACGGCCTCCGTCCTGCAGTTGACCGGTCTGCGGTACCACGGCGTCAGCACCACCAGGGTGGGCGGTGTGCCGGTCGAGGTGCTGAGATTCACCGCCAGCCGCATCGACATCACCAGCCTGGTCCAGACGAGCGAACTGGTCGACGGCCACCTCGGCAGGATCACCGCCCCACCTGGAAGCGTCTCGACGGCGACCGGCCATCCCGTCGAGCTGCTCACCCTGCGGCTGAAGGGAACCCTGAGCGTGCTCGGGCTCATCGGCCTCCCGGTCGATTTCACCCCGGACCGTCCTCCGCCGCTGGTGTTGCCCAGTCTCACCTTCACCGACGTGACCGTGGTCAACACCGAGCTCAACCACGCACGCCTGACCATTCCCGCCGCGAAGATCACCATCACCTGATCCGGCTTCCCGGGACCGACGCGTCGGCCGGGCGGTTTCCGTCACGGTGCCACGGGGGCTCCGAGGGATCGGCCCCTGACGTCAACGGGGTCGCGGTGATCACCGCGTCGGGGGTCGTGTGTGGCGATTCGGCTACGCCACCTTTCCTGGCCCCTCACAGAGAACCGTCATCGCCACCCACGAGGTCGGCGGACATGCTCGGTGGAGGTACATGATGGTCCCCTTCCTTGCGCCTGGCGCAAGGAAGGGGACCATCATGTACTGGCACGCGACCTTTGATCACCTCGGACAAATGTAGGCGTATGTCTCGCTCACCGGTAGGCGCATTCGTTGCCAGGGTGCCCTTTTGGCGCGCGCGAGGTACCAGGCACACAGCGAGTGCGAGCTGTCGCTTCGCGTCACCCCTGCGCGCCTCCAATGCGACAAGCGAACCTCGTCTCATGTGGAAACGGGGACAAAGACGGGCCCACCGGGTGGGACCCGGTCCCCGGTTCGCCTTAGCCGTGCTTTTCCGTGTGCTGACAACGATCGCGGAATGCTTGGCGTAGCCGCCGGGGACGGCTGCTGAACTGCTGGGGAGAGCAACGGAACGCCTGCCGGAAGCCGGTTCGGGGACCTCCGGCGAGTGGCCACACGAGACAACCGCGCACGGTTGCCGGTAGCGAGAACACCGGAATATGTTCCCTGTCAACGGATCGCGCCGCTCGGCGAACCGCCACCCGATGCAGGCACCCAATTCCGGAGGCACGCTATGCACAGCACGATGCCGGACACACCACTGACCATTGCCCGCATCCTGCGGTACGGCACTACGGTCCACGCTTCCTCCCGTGTGTCCACTTGGAACGGAACGGGGTTCGACAGTAGGAGTTACGCGGAAGTCGGTGAGCGGGCCGCCCGGCTTGCGCATGCGCTCCGTGACCGGCTGGGGGTGCGCCCCGGTACCCGGGTGGGGAGTGAGCAGGGCGTCGTGGGCACCCTCATGTGGAACAACACCCGTCATCTCGAACTCTTCGTCGCGGTTCCCGCGATGGGGGCCGTGCTGCACACGCTGAACTGGCGGATGCCCGCGGACCAGCTGCTCTACACCATCGGCCACGCCGGGGACGAGGTCATCATCGTGGACGCGGGGCTGACGGAATCGCTCGCCCCCGTGCTCGCGCGATTGCCGGAAACCGTGCGGCACATCATCGTCGCCGGTCATGGCGGCCGCGAGGCGCTGTCCGGATTCACCGGTGAAGTCCATGACTACGAGGAGCTGATCAGCGACCATCCCGGCGATTACCCCTGGGAGGAGCGGTTGGACGAGCGTGCCGCCGCGACGATCTGCTACACCACCGGAACCACCGGCAAGCCCAAGGGAGTGGTCTACAGCCACCGTTCGATATTCCTGCATTGCCTCCAGGTGCTGTCGCCGAGTCATTACGACATGAGCCCACACGACACCCTTTTCCCGATAGCGTCCATGTTCCACGTGATCGGATGGGGCATCCCGCACACAGCCTTCTTCACCGGCGCCGATTTGCTGCTGCCTGACAGGTTCACCAAGGCCGAATCGCTCGCCCGCATGATCGACAAGGGGCGGCCCACCTTCAGCGCTGCCGTCCCCACCGTCTGGTCTTCTCTCTTGGAGGAACTGGACACCCGCACCTACGACACCGAAAGCCTGAGACGGGCGTATGTAGGCGGTTCCGCGTGCCCGCCGGCATTGATGGCCGCATACCGGGACCGGCATTCCATCGAGCTTCTGCACGGCTGGGGGATGACCGAGACCATGGGGCTGGTGAGCGCGGCGGTTCCGCCCCGGGGAGCGGACGCCGACGAGGAATGGGCCTACCGCGTCAGCCAGGGACGGTTCCCGCCGTCGGTGGAGTTCCGGCTCGTCGGCCCGGACGGCGCACTGGTGCCCTGTGACGGTGTGGCCACGGGGGAACTTCAGCTGCGCGGCCCCGAGGTGACGTGTGCCTATCATGGCGGTGACGAGGCTGCGTGGGTTCGGCCGGCGGAGAACTTCACCGCGGACGGCTGGCTGAGGACCGGTGACGTCGGTGCGATCACCGCGAACGGCTATCTGAGGTTGACCGACCGAGTGAAGGACGTCATCAAGTCCGGCGGCGAGTTCATTTCCAGCGTGGGACTGGAGAACACGCTGATGGAACACTCCGCGGTGATCGAGGCGGCCGTCATAGCGGTGCCCGACGACCGGTGGGGCGAACGTCCGCTGGCCACCGTGTCACTGCGCCACAACGGCATCGACCCGGCGGAATTGCGTGACTTCCTGGCCGAACGTCTCGACGCGTGGATGGTGCCCGAACGTTGGGCGGTCCTGCCGGCCGTGCCCAAGACGTCGGTGGGCAAGTACGACAAGCGAGCCATCCGCGACCAGTACGTGCAGGGTCTGCTCCCGATCGTGCGGCTCGGCAGGCACCGCGGCGGCCACCCCGCCCTGAAGCAGTAAGAACTCGTCGGCAGGTGACGCCCGCGTTCCTGCCTTCACGGCGAAGCCTCGACGGCGGCGGGTCTTCCGGCAGGGTCGCCGACCGCGCTCAGGCCGGAGCCATTTCGCGCTCTCCCGCCGGAACCTCGCCCACCCCGGCGGGGGTCATGGCGCCACGGAAATCCAGGAAAGAGGAAGAGATGAGCCCTTCACCACATCGGCACCGCGCCTTCCGCGCCCAGGACATGGGCGCGCAGACAGCAAGCGGAATGCCCGTGCACAAGTACGCTCCCTATCAGCCGATCGGGCTGGAAGACCGCACCTGGCCCAGCCGCCAGCTCACCCGAGCGCCTCTGTGGGGCAGCGTGGATCTGCGTGACGGCAACCAGGCTCTGCTGGAGCCGATGGACGTCGCCCGCAAGCGCGTCATGTTCGATCTTCTGGTGTCCATGGGGTTCAAGGAGATCGAAGTCGGCTACCCGGCCTCGTCCCAGGACGATTACGACTTCGTGCGGCACCTGATCGACACGGACTCCATTCCTGACGACGTCGTCATCCAGGTTCTCTGTTCCATGCGGACCGACGCCATAGACCGGAGTGTGGACGCGGTACGCGGCGCCCGCAGGGCGGTCCTGCAGTACATCAACCCGACTTCCGTCGCGCAGCGGCGGGTGGTCTTCCATGCCAGTCGCGAGGAGACCGTGGCGCTGGCCCTCGAAGGCACTCGGCACGCCGTCCGGCTCCAGGAAACGTTGGCGGAGACCGAGCTCTACCTGTCCTACGTGCCGGAGTCCTGGAGCCAGACCGAGCCCGACTTCGGCGTGGAGATCTGCAACGCGGTGCAGGAGTACTGCGCCTCCCGCACCGACCGCACCCTCCGCATCGCCCTGCCCGTGACCGTGGAGTGCTTCCCGCCGCATGAGCTGGCGGACCGCATCGAGTACACGTGCCGGAATCTGGCGTATCGCGACCGCACCATCCTGACCCTGCACCCGCACAACGACCGCGGCAGCGCCGTCGCGGCGACCGAGCTGGCCCTCCTCGCCGGCGTCGACCGGGTGGAGGGATGCCTGTTCGGAAACGGTGAGCGCACCGGCAATGTCTGCCTGCCCACCCTGGCGATGAACCTGTTCTCCCAGGGGATCGACCCCATGCTCGACCTGAGCGATCTGGACGGCATCCGTGCCGTGGTCGAGGAGTGCAATCAGCTCCCGGTCTCCGCTCGCCATCCCTGGGTGGGCGAATTCGTCTACACCTCCTTCGCAGGCACGCACCAGGACGCCATCGCCAAGGGGCTCAAAGCCCGTGAGGAGGCGGGGGATCCCGGTGCCGTCTGGGAAGTGCCCTACCTCGCCGTCGACCCCCGCGACATCGGGCGCAGTTATCAGGCGCTGATCCGCATCAACACCCAGTCCGGCAAGGGCGGCATCGCCCACCTGCTGCACAGCACGCAGGGGCTGACTCTGCCCCGGCCGTTGCAGATCGACTTCGCCCACGTCATGCAGAAGTTCTGCGAGCAGCGTGGCGGCGAAGTGGGCGCGGACGAGCTCTGGGAGCTTTTCACGGAGCGGTATGTGGCACCGGGCACGGAGTCCGACGAGGGGACGGCGGACGCCGTGGAGATTTCCGCCGCCGACTGGACGCCCGCCGACTGGAAGATCTCGGTGTGCCGGGCGTTCTCCGCCATGGAAACCCCCGGCGCGGTCCAAGGCGTCACCGTGGAGCGGCTCCAGGGGCGGCCCGGATACGCCGCCTTCTGCGAGACCGCCCTGAACGGGCATTCCCTGTGGGGCGTGGGTATTCACGAGGAGGAGACGGAAGCGGTCCGGAGAGCCGCGCTGGCCACTGCCAGGCGAGCCTGGGACGAGAAGCAGTCCGCACCGTATGCCACCTCGACCGCAACCGCGACGGAGCCGGCCATCTGAGTGCCCCGGGAGTCCGCGGCCACGCGCGGACCAAGGGAAGGCGGCAGCGGTCTGCCGCCGATCCGACCCCGCGAACAGCTGTCACCACCCGAATGAAGGAGAGAGATGCCATGCCGACCAGTCGTAGCATTCGCCTCGCGGTGATCCCCGGTGACGGTATCGGTCCGGAAGTGGTGGCAGAGGGACTGAAGGTCCTGGCCGCCGTGCTCCCGCCGGACGTGAAACTGGAGACCAGTCCGTACGATCTCGGCGCGCGGCGGTGGCACGCCGGCGGGGAGATCCTGCCGGACGCCGAACTGCAGTCGCTCAGGCACCATGACGCGATCCTGCTGGGCGCGATCGGCGATCCCACCGTCCCTTCCGGCGTGCTGGAACGAGGCCTGCTGCTCAAGCTGCGTTTCGCCTTCGACCACTACGTGAATCTGCGCCCCGGCAAACGACCCCCGAACACCGGCGACCGCCCATCCGTCGACTTCGTCGTGGTCCGGGAGGGCACCGAAGGCCCGTACACGGGCAACGGCGGCGCGCTGCGCGTCGGCACTCCCGCCGAAGTGGCCACCGAGGTGAGCGTCAACACCGCCTACGGGGTGGAACGGGTGATCCGCTACGCCTTCGAACTCGCCGACGCCCGGTCACGCCGGAAGCTGACGCTGGTGCACAAGAACAACGTGCTCGTGCACGCCGGCAACCTATGGCAGCACACCTTCGACACGGTCGCCGCCGAGTACCCCGGTGTCACCACCGATTATCTGCACGTCGACGCCGCCACGATCTTCTTCGTCACCCGGCCCGAGCGGTTCGACGTGATCGTCACCGACAACCTTTTCGGTGACATCCTGACCGACCTGGCCGCGGCCGTCACCGGCGGCATCGGCCTTGCCTCCAGCGGCAACATCAACCCCACCGGCGCCCATCCCTCGATGTTCGAGCCGGTCCACGGCTCCGCCCCGGATATCGCGGGCACCGGCAAGGCCGACCCGACCGCGACCGTCCTGTCGGTCGCGTTGCTCCTGCGCCACCTGGGCTACGAACAGGAGGCACGGCGGATCGAGGCCGCCGTCACCGCCGACCTCGCCGAACGCGACGCGGCCGCACCCCGCAGCACCGAGCAGATCGGCGACGCGCTCACCGCTCGCCTCGCGGGCTGAGCCGCTCAAGGAATTCCTTGACGTCTCGTGAACGAGGCATTCCGCACGGGCACAGCGTGAAACCCGGTGCCGGCCCGGCTCCGGTTCCAGCCAACTCGCTCGAAGGGAAATCCATGGCCAAGACATTGGCGGAGAAGGTCTGGGACGACCATGTCGTCCGGCGCGCCGAGGGCGAACCGGATCTGCTCTACATCGATCTGCACCTGCTGCACGAGGTGACCTGCCCGCAGGCGTTCGACGGACTCCGTAAGGCCGGGCGGCGCGTGCGGCGCACCGACCTCACCATCGCGACCGAGGACCACAACACCCCCACGATCGACATCGACAAGCCGATCGCCGACCCGGTCGCCCGCGCGATGCTGGAGACGCTGCGAAAGAACTGCGCGGAGTTCGGCGTCCGCCTGCACCCGCTGGGCGACGTCGAGCAGGGCGTCGTCCACGTGGTGGGGCCGCAGCTGGGCTTGACCCAGCCCGGAATGACCATCGTCTGCGGCGACAGCCACACCTCCACCCACGGCGCCTTCGGCGCCCTCGCCTTCGGGATCGGCACCAGCCAGGTCGAACACGTGCTGGCCAGCCAGACGCTGCCGATGGCGCCGTTCCGGACCATGGCCGTCACGGTCGAGGGCGAGCTGCCCGCCGGTGTCACGGCCAAGGACCTGATCCTGGCCGTGATCGCCGAGATCGGCACCAGCGGCGGTCAAGGCCACGTCATCGAATACCGCGGCCCGGCTATCGAGAAACTTTCGATGGAGGCCCGGATGACCGTGTGCAACATGTCGATCGAGGCGGGAGCCCGGGCCGGCATGATCGCCCCGGACGAAACCACCTTCGCTTATCTCAAGGACCGCCCGCACGCGCCCAAGGGCGCCGCCTGGGACGCCGCTGTCGCCGACTGGCGTGCCCTGCGCTCCGGCGAAGCAACCTTCGATCGCGAGGTCGTCATCGACGCCTCCGCTCTCTCTCCCTTCGTCACTTGGGGCACCAACCCGGGGCAGGGTGCTCCGCTGTCGGGCTCGGTCCCCGACCCGGCGGAGTTCGCCGACCCCAGCGAGCGGATGGCGGCCGAGAAGGCGCTGGAGTACATGGGCCTGAGGGCGGGGCAGCCACTGCGGGAGATCGCGGTGGACACCGTCTTCCTCGGCTCCTGCACCAATGGGCGGATCGAGGACCTGCGCGCCGCGGCCGCCGTGCTCCGGGGCCGCTCGGTGGCCGACGAGCTACGGATGCTGGTCGTGCCCGGATCGGTGCGCGTCGCGCTGCAGGCCGTCGAGGAGGGGCTGGACAAGGTGTTCATCGCCGCCGGGGCCGAGTGGCGCCACGCGGGCTGCTCCATGTGCCTGGGCATGAACCCCGACCAGCTGGCCCCCGGCGAGCGGGCGGCGTCCACCTCCAACCGCAATTTCGAGGGCAGACAGGGCAAGGGCGGCCGCACCCACCTGGTCTCTCCGCAGGTGGCAGCCGCCACCGCGGTCCTCGGTCACCTGGCCTCGCCCGCCGACCTGTCCGAACCGCCCCTCACCACCGGAGTCTGAACCCCATGGAAGCTTTCACCACCCACACCGGCCGGGTCGTCCCGCTGCGCCGCAGCAACGTCGACACCGACCAGATCATCCCTGCCCACTGGCTGAAGAAGGTCACCCGGGACGGCTTCGAGGACGGGCTCTTCGATGCCTGGCGCAAGGACCCGCAGTTCGTGCTCAACCAGCCCGCCCGCCAGGGCGCCACCGTGCTGGTTGCCGGGCCGGACTTCGGGACCGGTTCCTCGCGCGAGCACGCCGTCTGGGCACTGCAGAACTACGGTTTCAAGGCCGTCATCTCCCCCCGCTTCGCCGACATCTTCCGCGGCAACTCCCTCAAGAACGGCCTGCTGACCGTGGTGCTGCCGCAGGAGACCGTGGACCGGCTCTGGGAGCTGACTGAAGCCGACCCCTCGACCGAGGTCACCGTGGACCTGCTCGACCGTCAGGTTCGTGCCGAGGGGATCGCGGCCGATTTCGAGCTGGACGACAATGCCCGGTGGCGTCTGCTGGAGGGCCTGGACGACATCAGCCTGACCTTGGAACACGAATCCAGCATCGCGGAGTACGAAGCGCGGCGCCCTTGGTACAAGCCTCGCACCCTCCGGCAGTGACGGATGTCAAGCCGCCACCGCAGGCGGTCAGGTGGTCGGCGAAGGAGCGCTGAGCTTCTCGCGTTCGAGTTGACAGTGGACTGTCTTGTCGCGTGAGTCGGACTGTCGTCTCATGATTTTCATGGTGGCGCAGCACTTCCGGCGCAAAGCCTCCACCGCTGATCCTGCGCTATGCGGTCGCGCGACGTCCTGGCCTGGTCTGTTGCGTCAGCGGCCGTGGAGGACGCGTGGACGGCAGGTCGCAACGCCTCGTCGATCCGCATGAAGGGTCTGCGCGGACGCACGCGGATCTGTTGGCAGGGAACGTATTATCCCGCGCGGGACTGCGCGATGGCGCTCCCAATGGGAAGTCGGTGCATGACGCGGGATATGGCGGTGAGGCCCTGAGCGTGTCCCGTTTTCGACGCGCTCAGGGCCGGAGCCGTTACGAAACGGCGGGTCCAGAGGCCGAGGTGCCGGAAAGGTCCTTCAAGAATTCGTGGCACTGCTTGGCGCGTGCCGAGTCTTCTTCCATGACCTTGCGGAAGAAGTCGGCTATGTCCTGGCGTCCCGCGTTGTCGGCGTCCCTGACGTACTGGCCGTAATCGTGTCCTGCCTTCAACGCGTGGTACTGGACGCTGACGAGATCGAAACTGACATCGTCGAAACCGGTCTCACCGGTGGCCATGGATGCCTCCTGAACTAGAGCTTTTCGATCGACACACGGCGGATACCCCTAAATCTGAGACCGACACGTTTGTGCCGTGGCGTGCTCGTTGATCACGCACCGCGCACCGAGCGCGCACGAGCACTGCAACTACAGCTCCGGGCCGCCCTTACTGGCGCCGAAGTTCCGGTAGTCGAAGATCAGAACCGCCGTCCCGCGAGCGGTGCATGTTCGAGACGAACGCTTCATCAGGGTTAGGGCACCCCCTTGGTAAGTGAATATTCGTTCGACCACCTGGGCGTATCGGGATATGTTCGGTTCAGTGCCGAGGCTGCCTCGTCGCCCACGAGACCATGCGTGCCGCTGCCGTTGAGCCTGGACCACGAGGAGTACCTTCCATGACACTGCCGCGTCCCGACTCGGTGGAACTCGTCGCGGTGGACGAGTTCGTGCTTGAGGCTCTGGTGAGGGCCGCGGTCGAGGATGCCTCCGCCGACGACGTGACGCCGCCGCTGACTGCGGGCGGCGCGTGGAACGACGAGCGGATCGCCTGGCTGCGCGACTATCATCGGGATCGTCGAGCCGGTCTGGCCGGACCCTGCGGGGAGTGTACGTGGGCGGTTCGCGCTGAAGGGATGATCGTGGGAGCGGTGCGCCTCGCCCTCGGCCCGAGCGGAGATGCGGCCGCGGAACTGGGGATCTGGCTTACACGATCGACCCGGGGTCGGGGCATCGGCGCCGCGGCGGTGCGACTGCTGATCGATGAGGCGGCGGCGGCCGGTGTGGTGACGCTTAGTGCGTCGACTCGCGCGTCCAACCACGCCGCCCTGCGGATCCTCCGGTCCGCGGGCTTCACCACCGACCAGCCCAGCCCGGATGGGGCGGTCGAGGCGCGGCGAGCGCCCTCACCGAACGCTTCCGCCTGACAAGTTGATCAGGCGGCGAGCGCCGAACGCGGTCCGGTGGCTGCCGTCAAGGACGCCCAGGGGGAACGTCAGCATCGGATCCCCGCCGAACTCAGGGACGTGGCGCTTCGGGTGAGATGCGGCTGATCGCCGCCCTTCTCGACCCGCTTGACCAACGTTCAAGCACGGCACCTGCCGCTTCAGTCGGTGGTGTTTGCGAGGCCGTATCTGGCTTCCATCATCAGTACGGCCTCGTCCACGACGTGTGCCATCGATGCGTCGTCGGGAGACCAGTTCATGAGCAGCATCCGGGGCCAGAAGACGTAGTTGGAGATCATCCCGAGGAACTGGGTCGCTGCCAGCTCCGTGTCGTCCAGCTTCGCCGTTCCCAGGGCGTTCTCGGTGTCGAGATAGCGGCGCACCGAGTCGAAGTAGGGCATCTTGCCGCGCTCGAAGTGGGCCTCGCCCAACTCGGGGAAGCGCGGCAGTTCGGCGATGACGATGCGGAACAGAGCGGCCATGCCGGGCCGGGTGAGGAGGGCGACGTACCGGCGGCCGCGGGGACAAACCCGCCGCAAGAGCGTCGCGTTCGAACAAGCAGACTGCAGGGTCGGCTTGCTCCGAGATCGGCATGCTTCATGCGCGGACCGGCCCCGGCCCGGCGCCGCGGGCGCGGTCCCGTACCCGGCACGCGGAGAGTGGGCGGTCACACGCCGTCCACCAGACGGTGGCGACGGGTCGGCCGGCTCCGCCAATGGTAGGAATGCCTGGTGACCGAACCGAATCTGATCGAAGCAGCCGCCGAAGAGGCAGTCACGCTCACCAGTGAACTGATCCGCATCGACACCACCAACACCGGTGATCCCGACACGCTCGTCGGTGAACGCGCCGCCGCGGAGTACGTCGCGGAGAAGCTGACCGACGCGGGCTACGAGATCACCTACGTGGAGTCCGGCGGCAAGGACCGGCACAACGTGATCGTCAGGCTGCCGGGCGCGGACCCCTCGCGTGGCGGGCTGCTGATCCACGGTCATCTCGACGCCGTCCCCGCCGACGCCTCGGAGTGGTCGGTGCACCCGCTCTCCGGCGCGATCCAGGACGATTACGTCTGGGGCCGCGGTGCCGTTGACATGAAGGACATGTGCGGAATGGCGCTCGCGCTGGCCCGCCACTACAAGATCAACGGCATCGTGCCGCCGCGCGACCTCGTCTTCGCCTTCCTCGCCGACGAGGAAGCGGGCGGCAAGTACGGGGCGCAGTGGCTGGTCGAGAATCGTCCGGAGCTGTTCGAGGGCGTCACCGAGGCGATCAGCGAGGTCGGCGGCTTCTCGATCACGCTGAAGGACAACGTCCGCGCGTATCTCATCGAGACGGCGGAAAAGGGCATCCGCTGGATGAAGCTGCGGGTGCGCGGCACCGCCGGTCACGGCTCGATGATCCATCGCGACAACGCCGTCACCAAGCTGTCCGAGGCCGTCGCCCGGCTCGGCAACCACCGCTTCCCGCTGGTCATGACCGACTCCGTCCGCGAGTTCCTGGACGGCGTCACCGAGATCACCGGCTGGGACTTCCCCGAGGACGACATCGAGGGTTCCGTCGCCAAGCTGGGGAACATCTCCCGGATGATCGGCGCGACCCTGCGTGACACGGCGAATCCGACGATGCTGACCGCCGGGTACAAGTCGAACGTCATCCCGTCGGTCGCGGAAGCCTCGGTCGACTGCCGGATCCTTCCCGGCCGTCTCGAAGCGTTCAACGCCGAGCTGGAGGAGATTCTCGGCCCGGACATCGAGAAGGAGTGGATGGAGCTGCCGCCGGTCGAGACCACCTTCGACGGCGCACTCGTCGACGCGATGACCGCCGCGGTCCTCGCCGAGGACCCGGGTGCCCGCACGCTCCCGTACATGCTTTCCGGCGGCACGGACGCGAAGTCGTTCCAGTCGCTCGGGATCCGGAACTTCGGCTTCGCCCCACTGCAGCTGCCCGCCGACCTCGACTTCTCGGCTTTGTTCCACGGGGTCGACGAGCGCGTGCCGGTCGACGCGCTGAAGTTCGGGGTGCGCGTGCTCGACCGCTTCCTGCGCTCGTCCTGATGCCCGGTCTGCTGGCCGCCGACGGAACACCCCTGCACTTCGAGCGCTGGGGGGTTCCGTCGGCGCCGGTGACCGTCGTGCTCCTTCACGGATACGCCCTCGACAGGCGGAGCTGGCGCGCCATCGCGCCGGTGCTGGCCGAAGCGGGGGAGGAGCCGATCGCGGTACTGGCTTACGACCAGCGCGGACACGGTGAATCCGGTGCCGTCCGGCCCGCGTCGGCGACCATGGGACACCTCGCCGACGACCTGGCGGAGATTCTGGACAAGGTGCTCCCCAAGGGCCGGATCGTCCTCGTCGGCCACGACATGGGCGGTCTCGCGATCCTGTCGCTCGCCCAACGCCACCCGGAGGTCTTCGCGGCCAGGGTGGCGGGCGTCGGCCTGCTCGCCATGTCGGCGGGCGGTGTCACCCCGGACGCGATCTGGCCGAACGCACTCGGGAAACTCGGCCGTGACCTGGAAATCGTCTTCGGGACGAAGGTGATTTCGCTGGTGCGGGAGCATACGAGCAAGGCGGTGATCGCCGGGCTGCGCTGGTGGCTCTTCGGTGACGACCCGGCGCCCGGCGACGTCGAGCTGACGGTGCGGATGATCCGCGGTAACTGGCCGCAGACGGTGTCGGCCTTCCGCCCGGCACTGGACGCCTATACGCGGGAATCGGCGTTGTCGCAGGTCGGCTCGGTACCGGTGACCGCGATCGTCGGCGAGCGCGACAAACTGGTGCCCACGGCCGACGTCGAGGAGCTCGCCGGCGCGGTGGAGAACGGGACGGCGGTGGTGCTGCCCGGGGTCGGGCACGTGGTCCCGCTGGAGGCGGCCCCGCAGGTGGTGCCCCGCCTGCTGGCGCTCGCGAACCAGGCTCGCCGACAAGCCTAGCATCCTTGACAACTTCTCTTTTCGGTGGCACCGTCTTGTCATGTTCTCCGTTGCGGTGATCGAGGACGCGGAAGCGGCCGAAGTGTCGCTGGATCCCGTCCGTGCCCGGCTGCTCGCCGAACTCGCCGAACCGGCGTCGGCCACGATGCTGGCAGGCCGGATCGACCTGCCGAGACAGAAGGTGAACTACCATCTGCGCGCGCTGGAGAAGCACGGGCTGGTCGAGCTCGTCGAAGAACGGCGCAAGGGCAACGTCACCGAACGCATGATGCGCGCGACGGCGTCGTCCTACGTGATCTCGCCGACCGCCTTGTCCGCGGTGCAGCCCGACCCGGCCCAGTCTCCGGACCGGCTCTCCGCACGCTGGCTGCTCGCGGTCGCGGGCAGGCTGGTGCGCGACGTCGGCCTGCTGATCACCGGTTCGGCCAAGGCTCGCAAACGGGTCGCGACCTTCGCGATCGACGGTGAGGTGCGGTTCTCCTCCGCGGCCGACAGGGCCGCGTTCGCCGAGGAGCTCACCGCCGCGGTCACGAACCTGGTGAGCAAATACCACGATGAAGGCGCCGAGCACGGCCGCGACCACCGGATCGTGGTCGCCGTCCACCCGAGCGTCAAAACCGAGCCCGAGGAGCGCTGAGTGGGGCACGAATTCGAGATCACCGAGCGCGCCGAGGTCGACGCGACACCGGAACAGATCTGGGAGGCCATCGCCACCGGGCCAGGGATCACGTCGTGGTTCATGGGGCGAAACGAAGTCGATGGCGGCGTCGGAGGCACGGTGAAGACCGCGTTCGGCAGCTTCGAACCCGCTTCCGTGATCACCTCGTGGGATCCGCTGGAGCGGCTCGTCTACGGCACGGAGCCGGCGCCTGACGGGCGATTCGTGGCCTACGAGTTCCTGATCGAAGGCCGTGCCGGTGGCAGCACGGTGCTGCGGACCGTCACCAGCGGCTTCCTTCCCGGCGACGACTGGGAGGACGAGTTCGAGGCGATGACCGCCGGTGGCGAGCTCTTCTTCCGCACCCTGGTCGAATACCTCACCAACTTCGCCGGGCGGAAGGCCGTGCCGGTGACGGTGTTCGGGCCGATGATCGCGGACTGGGACAGCGCGTGGCTGACCCTCGGCCGGGAACTCGGCCTGGCGGGCCGGCCGGAGACGGGGGACCGGATCCGGCTGTCGACCGGGTCGATGTCCGCTGTGGACGGCGAGGTCTACCTGGCGAACGCGCAGACCGTCGGGATCCGGACCGCGGACGCGTTCCTGCGGTTCGTACGCGGCTTTCCGGGCCCGATGGTCGCGATGCATCACCTGTTCGGCGATGTCGACCCCGCGAAGCAGGAAAAGATCTGGGCGGACTGGCTCGCCCGCGTGTTCAGGTGATCAGGCCGGGCAGGGGATTGGCGGTGCGCTTGCGGCGCAACCACACCCTTCGCGTCCCATCGGAGTAGAGCCGGACGGTCGAGAGTTCCCAACCGGCGAACTCGGCGTGGATCGACAGCTGCGTCGCCGCCGCCCGCCGGGACACACCGGGCGGCAACTGCAGCCGCCGGTACTCCCAATCCCCTTCGACCACCGCCTCGTCCACAACTGTCATGGCGTGATCACCTGGATCCCTTCTCCGATGGCCGAGCCGACGACCACCCGGCCGCCGTGGGCGTCGACGGTGACCGAATCTGGCTGCCGCAAGGTCGGGAACCGGTGCTTCTCGATCGGTTCGCCGCCGCGGACGTCGAAGCCGACGACCTCGTTGCGTTCGGTGAGGGTGACCCAGACGAGGCCTCGCGCGCGGTCGTAGGCGATGCCGTACACCCCCCCGGGGACGGGATAGCGCTGGCGCAGCAACAACGGCGTCGTGGAAAACGCCAGCAACGCGCCCGCTCGCGCGTCGGTGACGAAGACGCGCCCGAAGTCGTCGGTGACCGCGTTGGCCGCGCCGTCGCCCGCCCGCAGGCCCTCGCCGATCTTGCCCTCGGTGAGATCCACGGAGAACAGCGCGGTGCGCAGCTTGTCCAGCACGACCACACCGTCACCGGTGTTCAGTACGTCGTCGGCGCTGTAGATCTGGCCCGTGATGGTCTTGGGGCCGGAGTTCTCGGACAGCACTTCGAGGACCTTGCGATCACGGACCGCGACCAGCGTCGCGTCGCCGTCGGCGAGACCGGCGGACGGCTGACCCGCGACGGGGATCGTCTCGAGCGCGCCACCGGGAAGGGTGACCTTCGCCAGCACGCTCTTGTCCGGGACGCCGGCGAGCACCTGCGAATTCGAGACGGTGAGCCGCTCGGCCGGACCGGGCAGGGCCACGGTCGTCTTCGGCGCGTCCAGGGCCGCGAGGTCGTAGATGCGCAGCGACGGCGGATCCGAGACGGCGACGACCAGCGTCTTGCTCGTCTCGTCGGTGACCAGCGCCTTCACCCCCGGTGCGGCGAACACCGAGCCCGCCGGCTTGATCGCCACGGCAGGGGAGACGGCCGCGGTCGCCGCGACCGGGTTCTGCACGATCTGCAGGGTGTCGTTCGGAGTGTCGTCGGTACCGCACGACGAGAGCACCAGGGCACCGACGAGCGGGATCGCGATCCGGGAAATGGCGGACAGCCGACCCACGTTGGTGCCTCCACCTGCTACTTGTCGAACGGACCTGTCCAGCATCCCCCAGGAACCCGACCGCGTCACGTCCGCGTCACTCAACAGTCACCTAAACCACTCACTGAGACGGCTCACAGGCCGCGTTCCGGATAGCCGACCTCGATCGCGCTGACGTCGTCGAGCGCGGAGCGGATGGCGGGCGGGAGCGTGATGTCCTCGGCGGTGAGCGACCCGGTCAGCTGACCGGTGTCACGGGCCCCGACCACGGGCGCGACCACTCCCGGCCGGTCGCGGACCCAGGCCAGCGCGACGGCCAGCGGCGAGGTGCCGAGGCCGTCGGCGGCGGTCGCGACCGCCTGCACGATCCTGGCCGCGCGATCGGTCAGGTGATGTTCGACATAGCCCGCGTAAACGCTCGAAGCGCCGCGCGAATCGGCGGGTGTGCCGGTGCGGTACTTGCCGGTGAGCACCCCCCGGCCGAGCGGCGCCCAGGGCAGGATCCCGATGCCGTGATGCTCGGCCGCCGGGACCACCTCGCGGTCGACCCCGCGTTCCAGCAGCGAGTACTCGACCTGCGTCGACACCAGCGGGGCGACGGCGGAACCGCGGGCCGCGGCGGTCGCCAGCTGCCAGCCGCAGTAGTTGGAGACGCCGACGTAGCGGACCTTGCCGCTGGAAACGGCGTACTCGAGAGCGGCGAGTGTCTCGTCGACCGGCACGGTGGTGTCCCAGGCGTGCAACTGCCAGAGATCGATGTGGTCGGTGCCGAGGCGGCGCAGCGAGCCTTCGAGCGCGCTCAGCAGCGCGCCGCGCGAGGCGCCGCCGCCGAACGGGCCGTCGGTGCGGCGGGCGACGGCCTTGGTGGCGAGAACGATGTCGTCCCGGGGGACCAGGTCGCCGAGCAGGGCGCCGAGGACGCGTTCGCTCTCGCCCTCGGTGTAGATGTCGGCGGTGTCGACCAGGGTGCCCCCGGCGTCGACGAACGCGACCAGCTGGCTGGCCGCCTCCTCGGAGTCGGTGTCGCCACCCCACGTCATGGTCCCGAGGGCCATCCGCGAGACCCGCAGTCCCGACCGGCCGAGCTGTCGCTTTTCCACGACGGGCGAGCCTAGCCGGAAGGCAAGTGCGGGACACGGAGCAGGTGAGCGTGTCGTGATCGAGTACCACCGGCGGGTCACCGCGGTGCCAACACCCTGAACGGAGGAGTGACACCCAGCTGGATACATTCACGCCGTGCGACTCGGACTGAATTTGGGCTATTGGGGCGCGGGCAACGACGCGGCCAACCTGGCATTGGCGAAGAAGGCGGACGAACTGGACTACGCGGTCGTGTGGGCCGCGGAGGCCTACGGTTCGGACGCGCCGACGGTGCTGGCGTGGGTGGCGGCGCAGACCTCACGGATCGACGTGGGCAGCGCGGTGCTGCAGGTCCCGGCGCGGACGCCGGCGATGACCGCGATGACCGCCGCGACCCTGGACACGCTGTCGGGCGGCCGGTTCCGCCTCGGCCTCGGTGTCTCCGGCCCGCAGGTGTCCGAAGGCTGGCACGGCGTGAAGTTCGTGTCGCCGCTCGGCCGCACGCGCGAATACGTCGAGATCGTCCGCAAGGCACTGGCCCGGGAGCGGGTCAAGTACGACGGCGACCATTTCCAGCTGCCGCTGCCCGGCGGGCCCGGCAAGGCACTGACGCTGACCGTGCACCCGGTGCGCGAAGAGATCCCGGTGTACCTGGCCGCGATCGGCCCGAAGAACCTCGAACTGACCGGTGAGATCGCCAACGGCTGGCTGCCGGTGTTCTTCTCGCCCGAGCACGCCGGTGAGCAGCTGAAGCTGATCCAGGCGGGTGCGGACAAGGCCGGGCGTTCCCTCGACGGCTTCGACGTCGTCCCCACCGTCCCGCTCGTGGTCGGTGACGACTGGAAGGCCTGTGCCGACGCGGTCCGCAGGTACGCGGCGCTGTACATCGGCGGGATGGGCAGCCGCGAAAAGAACTTCTACAACCAGCTCGCCTGCCGGATGGGCTTCGAGCGCGAAGCTGCCGACGTCCAGCAGAAGTACCTCGGCAAGGACTACGCGGGCGCCATGGCCGCCGTCCCGCTCGAGTTCATCGACGCGACGTCGCTGCTGGGGCCGAAGGAACGGATCGCGGACCGGATGCGGGCCTTCGCCGGAGCGGGGGTCACCACGCTGACCGTCGCGCCCTCCATGCCGGACCCGGAGAGCTCCGCACACGCTCTCGAGACCGCCGCCGAGGCGATCGAACTGGCCGGTGTCGCCTGATGGGCTGGTTCGAAGCACTGGTCCTCGGCCTCGTCCAGGGCCTGACCGAGTTCCTGCCGATCTCCTCCAGCGCGCACCTGCGGATCACCGCGGCGCTGGCGGGCTGGGACGATCCGGGCGCGGCGTTCACCGCGGTGACCCAGATCGGCACCGAACTCGCGGTCATCCTGTACTTCTCGGCCAAGATCGGGAAGATCCTCCGAGCCTGGTTCTTCTCGATCTACAAGAAGGACTGGCGACAGGACCCGGACGCGAGGCTCGGCTGGCTGATCATCGTCGGTTCGCTGCCGATCGTCGTGCTGGGCCTGCTGCTGCAGGACGCGATCGACGAGACCTTCCGTGATCTGCGGATCACCGCGACCACGCTGATCGTCTTCGGCCTCATCCTTCTCGTGGCCGACCGCATCGGGAAGCAGGAGCGGACGCTCGATCACCTGACCGTGCCGCACGGCCTCGGATTCGGTTTCGCGCAGGCGCTGGCGCTGATCCCGGGTGTCTCCCGCTCCGGCGGCACCACCAGCGCGGGGCTGTTGCTCGGTTACACCCGCGCGGAGGCCGCCGAGTACTCGTTCCTGCTGGCGCTGCCGGCGGTGTTCGGCTCGGGGCTGTACAAGCTCACCGACATCGGCAAGGACGGCGCCCCGGCGCAATGGGGCCCGACGATCCTGGCGACGCTGGTCGCGTTCGGCGTCGGCTACGCCGTCATCGCGTGGCTGATGTCCTACATCAAGACCAAGAGCTTCGTGCCGTTCGTCATCTACCGGCTCGTGCTCGGCGCCCTGCTGTTCGTACTGATCGTCACCGGCGTCCTGGACCCGCAGGAGGGCCCGCACCTGTAGCTCCTACGCGTTTCGTCCTCTGAACGCGGTCCTTGCGCGTGCAAGTACCGCATCCAGAGGACGAAACGCGGGGCAAAGCACGACCCGTAGGGTGGGCCACGTGAGTACTGTGATCCTTCTGCGCCACGGCAAGTCCACGGCGAACGGTTCGGGCGTCCTCGCCGGACGCACGCCCAAGGTCGGCCTGGACGACACCGGCCGGGCGCAGGCGGCCGCGCTGGTCGAGCGGCTTGCGCCGGTACCGCTGGCCGAACTGGTGGTCTCGCCGATGCTCCGTTGCCGGCAGACCGTCGCGAAGCTGGCCGAGGCACGCGGCCTGAAGAAGATCAAAGAGCCCGGTTTGTCCGAAGTGGACTACGGCGAATGGACCGGCCGCGCGCTCAAGGATCTGTTCAAAGAACCTCTGTGGAAGGTCGTTCAGGCGCATCCGTCGGCCGCGGTCTTCCCCGGCGGCGAAGGATTGGCCGAGATGCAGGCCCGCTCGGTCGCGGCCGTCCGTGCGCACGACGCGCGAATCACCGCGAAGCACGGCGAAAACGCGGTATGGCTCTTATGCAGCCACGGCGATGTGATCAAGTCGATCCTCGCCGACGCGCTCGGCCAGCATCTCGATTCCTTCCAGCGGATCGTGGTCGACCCGGCCTCGGTTTCGGTCGTCCGCTACACCGAGACTCGGCCGTTCGTGTTGCGCGTCAACGACAACGGCGGCGACCTGGCCGGGATCGCCCCACCGGAACCCAAAGCCGAAGCCAACGGCGGCAGGGGGAAGCAGAGTTCGGACGCGGTGGTGGGCGGTACCACCGGAGCGTGACCATCGCCGACGTCGGCGTCACCGCCACGGACGGCATCCACCGGCCCCTCGCTGCCCGTAAGGTGGCCAGACCAGCAGATTCGACGACCCGGGAGCAACACCGATGATTTCGCAGGACAACCCGTTCGCCGCGCCGAGTGAGCTGCCCTACGCCCTTCCTCCCTTCGACCGGATCGCCGACGAGCACTTCCTGCCCGCCTTCGAAGCCGGACTGGCCGAGCATGCCGCGGAGATCGAGGAGATCGCCGGTTCGCCCGAGCCGCCGACCTTCGAGAACACCATCGTCGCGCTGGAGAAGTCCGGCAGGCTCCTGTCCCGCGTCTCCAGCGTGTTCTTCAACCTCGCCGGATCCAACGCGAACGACGAGATCCAGCGCGTGCAGGCCGAGATGGCGCCGCGGCTGGCCGCGCACGCCGACGCCATCAACCTGAACCCGGCGTTGTTCGCCCGGATCAACACCCTGTTCGAGCGCCGGGACGAACTCGGGCTCGACCCCGAGTCCCTGCGGCTGCTGGAGCGTCGCCACACCGACGTCCGCCGCGCCGGCGCCGGGCTGCCCGAGCCCGACCAGAAGCGGCTGCGCGAGCTGAACGAACAGCTTTCGACGCTGTCGACCAGGTTCCAGCAGAACCTGCTGAAGGACACCAACGAACTCGCTGTGGTCGTCGACGACGTCAAGGAACTCGCCGGGCTCACCGACGACGCCATCGCCACCGCCGCCGAAACCGCGGGCGAGGAGGGCAAGTACGTCCTCAAGCTGACTCTGCCGACGGCGCAGGCGGCACTGGCGTCGCTGGAGGACCGCGCGCTGCGTGAGCGGATTTTCACCGCGTCGGTGTCCCGCGGCAACCGGGGCAACGAGTTCGACAACAACCGGATCGTGGCCGAGCTGGTCCGGTTGCGCGCCGAACGGGCCGCCGTGCTCGGTTTCCCCGACCACGCCTCGTATGTCATCGAGGACGAGACGGCGAAGACCGCGGAAGCCGCCGTCGGTCTGCTGGAACGCCTCGCGCCGGTCGCGGTCGCCAACGCCAAGGCGGAGGCCGAAGAGCTGCAGCGCTACCTCGAAGCCGACATCCCCGGCGCGATCTTGCGGCCCTGGGACTGGGCCTTCTACGCCGAACGCGTCCGCAAGGACCGGTTCGAGGTCGACACGGCCGCACTGCGCCCGTACTTCGAGCTGAACCGCGTGCTGACCGACGGCGTCTTCTTCGCCGCGTCCAAGCTCTACGGCCTGAGCTTCACCGAGCGCGACGACCTGCCGAAGTACCACCCCGAGGTGCGGATCTTCGAGGTCTTCGACGCCGACGGCGCCGGACTCGGCCTTTTCCTGATGGACTACTACGCCCGCGACTCGAAGCGCGGCGGCGCCTGGATGAACAACTTCGTCGACCAGACGAAGCTGCTGGGCACCAAGACGGTCGTGGTGAACGTCCTCAACGTCGCCAAGCCGCCGGCGGGGGACCCGACCCTGCTGACCTTCGACGAGGTCGTCACCGCCTTCCACGAGTTCGGGCACGCACTGCACTCGCTGCTTTCCGACGTCGAGTACCCGACGTTCTCCGGCACCAACGTCCCTCGCGACTTCGTCGAGTACCCCTCGCAGGTCAACGAGATGTGGATGCTGTGGCCCGAGGTGCTGGCCAACTACGCCAAGCACCACGTGACCGGTGAGCCGCTGCCGCAGGAGCAGATCGACAAGCTCCTGGCGTCGCAGCAGTACGGCGAAGGGTTCTCCACCACCGAGTACCTCGCCGCGTCCCTTTTGGACCAGGCGTGGCACGGGCTCGGCACCGAGGACACCATCGACGACGTCCAGCGGTTCGAGACCGAGGCGCTGACCAAGGCCGGTGTCGCGTTGGAGGCCGTGCCGCCGCGTTACCGCACCACCTACTTCGCGCACGTCTTCAGCGGTGGCTACAGCGCCGGGTACTACTCCTACATCTGGAGCGAGGTCCTCGACGCGGACACCGTCCAGTGGTTCCGCGAGAACGGTGGGCTCACCAGGGAGAACGGTGACCACTTCCGCCGTGAACTGCTCGGGCGGGGCGGCAGCGTCGACCCGATGGCCGCGTTCCGCGCGTTCCGTGGCCGCGACCCGGAGATCGAGCCGCTGCTCAAGCGCCGCGGTCTCGCCGGGGCCTGACCCGCTGACGGTCCCCCTGCCTGGACACCCCCAGTGCCCAGGCAGGGAAACCACGCTCAGGCGTGGCGTCCGGCGAGTTCGGCGACCGCCGCGGCCACGTCGTCCACCTCTCTTTCGGTGTTGTAGTAGTGCGGGCTCAGCCGCAAGCACCAGTCGACGTCCTTGTCCCCGAAGTCGAACTGCGCGAACTCCCGGTAGCTCAGCGCCGAGTTGATTTGCCGGGCGTCCATCGCCTCTTTGAACGGGACAGCCTCCCAACCCTTGATCGAGAACGTCACCAGCGCGCCCAGACGCGGGCCCCGGTCGAGGATCTCGACACCGGGAAGAGCACTCAGCCCGTCGCGCAGCCTCGCGGCCAGCGCGGGGGTGCGCCGTGAGATCGCCTCCAGGCCGACCTCACGGGCATAACGCGCCGCTCGCGCGCAGGCGAGCACCGTGGCGTAAGGGAATTCCCATTCTTCGAACCTGCTCGCCGACTCCGCGGGTTCGTACCTTCCCGGTGCGGACCACCGGGCGCCGTGCATGTCGATGAACAGCGGTTCGTGACCGGCCGCGAGGAAGCGGTCGGAGATGAACAAGAACCCCGAACCGCGAGGGCCGCGCAGGAATTTACGGCAGGTGGAGGTGAGCAGGTCGGCGCCGATCTCCTCGACGTCGACGGGGTACTGCCCGACCGACTGGCAGGCGTCGACCAGATACAGCAGGCCGAGGTCCCGGCAGTGCCGCCCGATCTCGGCGACCGGCTGGACGAGTCCGGAATTGGTGGGGATATGGGTGACCGCGACCAATTTCGGTCGCCGGGCGCGCATCAGCGCGGCCATGGCCTCGACGTCGACGCCGCCTTCGGGCGAGTCGGGCGCGTGCACGATCTCCACGCCGAACCGCTTCCGCAGCGACAGGAACGCGATCTGATTGGAGATGAAGTCGTTGCGGGTGGTGAGGACGACGTCTCCGGATTCGAACCGGATCGAGGACAGTGCCGTGGAGTACGCGTGCGTGGCGCTGGCCGCGAACGCGATGTTGCGCGGCCGCGCGTTGATGAGCGCGGCGATCTCCCGGTAGAAGTCCGCGACCTCGTCGGCTCGGGCGGCGGCGGCCTCGTAGCCACCGACTTCGGCTTCGAGATTCAGATGGTCGAGCATCGTGGCGAGGACTGGTCTCGCCAGGAGCCCGCAACCGGCGTTGTTGAAGTGGACGACTCTTTCGCTGCCCGGCGTATCAGCCCGCAGCGCCGGGATGTCCAGTAGTGATTCCCGCTGATCTTCAGTAGCACTATCATGTTCTTTCATGTCGGATAGTAGCACTTCCGCCCTTGCAGCCCAGCTGCGTTCCCTGATCCGGGCGGCGGCTCCGGGAGACCGGTTGCCCAGCAGCCGGGAGCTGATCGAGCGCTACCGGGTCGGCCCGGTGACGGTCTCGCGCGCGATCGCCTTGCTGGCCGCGGAGGGAGCTGTCGTGACCCGGCCGGGGAGCGGGACGTACGTGGCGACGGTGCCGAGGACGGCAGGCGAGCCGGTCGACACCGCCTGGCAGACCGTCGCGCTGACCGATCGCAGCGTCGACACCCGATCCCTCAGCGGATCCCTGGGGCCGCCGCCGGACGGCGCGATCCTCCTCGACGGCGGCTATCCGCACCGATCACTGCAGGCGACCCGGTTCTTGAGCGTGGCACTCGCGCGGGCTGGCCGCCGTCCGGACGCGTGGGATCGCGCACCCGCCACCGGCCTGGCCGCGCTGCGGTCGGTGTTCGCCGGTCCGGCCGGCGCGTCACCGGACGACGTCCTGATCACCGCGGGCGGACAGAGCGGGCTGTCGATCGCGTTCCGGGCCATCGCGGCGCCCGGCAGTCCGGTACTGGTCGAATCACCCACCTATCCGGGAGCGCTCGCCGCCGCCCGGGCGGCCGGGCTCCGTCCGGTGCCGGTACCGATCGACGACGACGGCGTCCGCCCGGACCTGCTGGCCGAGGCCTTCGCGATGACCGGAGCCCGGCTCTTCTACTGCCAGCCCACGTTCCACAATCCGACCGGAACGGTGCTGGCGGCCGAGCGCCGCGCGCAGGTGCTCGACGTGGCACGGGCGGCGGGTGCGTTCGTGCTGGAGGACGATTTCGCCCGCTACCTGTCGCACGGCGCCGGCGCACCGCGTCCGCTGATCGCCGACGACCGCGACGGAACCGTCGTCCACCTGACCTCGCTGACCAAAGCGGCCGCGCCGAGCCTGCGGATCGGCGCGCTGATCGCTCGGGGGCCGGTTTTCGACCGGCTGAAGGCGGTCCGGCGGGTCGACGACTTCTTCGTCTCCCGTCCGTTGCAGGAGGCGGCGCTCGAACTGCTCAGCGCGCCGTCCTGGGAACGCCATGTGCGGAAACTGGGCGGGGAGCTGAGGGAACGGTGCGCTGGGGCGGCGGTCGCCCTGGCGCGAGAGTGTCCTGATTGGACACTCTCGCGCCTGCCCGCCGGTGGCTTGCATCTGTGGGTGCGGCTGACGGCGGGGAGTGACGTGAACGCACTGGCCCGCGCCGCGAGAGAGCGGGGAGTGATGACCGGGACAGGGGAGCGGTTCTTCGCCGCGGAACCGGCAGGCCCCTTCCTGCGATTGAGCTTCGCGGCCACCGCCGATCTGCCCGATCTCGACGAAGGTATCCGCCGGCTCGGCGAAGTCACGAAAGGTGTATAACGACCTATACGCCCGGGCGAAGTTGAATTTTCATCCGAAGAGGAAAAATCCCAGCTCGGACATGGGCAGCGTCGTCAGCCGCGCCGTCCCGCTCGCGCGAGGATGTCGGCGCCGGCCGGATCGGCGTCGAGTGCCTCCTCGAACGTTTCCTTGGGCAGCACGGTGTTCCCGGCGACGGTCACCGTCTTGGGCGCGTTGTCGTAGCCATCGGGCAGGGCGTCCCAGAAGTTGCCGATGAAGGCGACGTTCTCCATCGGCGGCCCTACGTGGAGCACGATCGGGGTGTCGGCGCGGTGGACGATGTTGCCGATCACAGTGATCCACGCGGCGCCGTAGTCGGCGTAGAGCCCGAAGTTGTATGAGGTGAGCACGTCCCGGATGACGTTGCCGCGGACCACCGCGCCACTGGCGAACGACGAGCCCTGTGGTGCGGACAGGTAGATCCCGCCGCCGTCCATGAGCTTCCCCATGCTGCGTTCGATGAGGTTTCCGATCACCCGCGTGTCCTTGGCCTGTTCGCCTCCGGTGATCACGATGCCGTTGTGCGGGACGTCGTGGATCTCGTTGTGCGCCACGGTCGTCTCCGCGGACCCGACCACGAGGACGGCGGACGAGCCGCGGTATTCGGTACCGATGTGGTGGACGAGGTTGTCTTCGACCGACACCCGCGTGCCGGCGTGGATGGCGATCCCGCTGCCGGAGATCTCGTCGAAGACGTTCCCGCTGATATCGACGTCGGCGCTGTCCTCGACCAGCAGACCGCCCGCACCGAGGCGGGTGAAGTGGTTGTTCTCCAGCGTGATCCGGCCGGCCGAGGAGAAGCTGACGTTGGCGGGCAGCTGGACCGGGGTGGCCGGGACATGGACGTAGCCGACCTCCGCGCCCAGGTCGATCTTCTGGAACTCCCCGTGTTCGTAGCGGGCGTTTCCGTGATAGTGCAGGTAGCCGCCGGTACGGGTGGGACCTGACCAGCCCGCGTCGGCGAAGGTGAAGCCGCGTAGCGCGATGTCGTGCACGCCCCGTCCGCTGACGAGTGTTTCGAGCACAGGGGCGATGACGGTCGTCTTGCCGATCTCTTCCCCGGCTCGCGGGCGGTAATGCAGGACGTGGGCGCCCGGCTGGGTGCGGTCGACGGCGAAGCTGCCCGGCTCGGTCAGGAAGGCGATGTTGTTCTCGACTACGGAAGGCGCGGCGAGACCGTCCCAGGTACCGTCTCCGCCGACGCCGTACCACTTCGAGTCATAGAGGGACCCGGCATGGCTGAAGGCGGGTTGGGCCATGGTGACGGTGGTCGAGGTGTCATCGCCGGTGATCGAAGCGACCGCGAGGCGGGCCTCCGACCACGGATAGACACCGGGGTAGACGAACTCCAGGCCTGAGGGGTCCGGCCAGGACTGAGGCTCCAAGCTGTCCGTGACGTAACCGGTGCCTGTTTTCGTCACGGTGCCGGGGAGTCCGGCCCGTGCCGCTCGTGTCGCCGGGAGATCGCCGACGGAGAGCCTTCGTGGTTCGAGGTCTCCGATCGGCGCGGTCCAGATGCCGTCGTCACGCGCTGACCAGCCGGTGATCACCCGGCCGCCGTTCAGTTCGACCTTCGCCTGCTCCGGAGTTCCGTAGTCGTGGGCTTGGTAGAGCACACGGAAGCCGTTCCTGCCGGAGTCGGATCTCGCATCGTCGAAGTCGAGGGGTTCTTCGAGGTGGTAGACACCTGCCGAGAAGGTGACGATGATGTCCCCCGTCATCTCGGCGGTGACGGAGCGGACGGCAGCTTGGGCCGCTTTCGGTGTGGCGAAAGGTCGGTCGACGGTGCCGGGCCAGTCGTCCCGGCCGTCGGGGGACACGTGGAACCTGATTTCAGGCATGCTGAAGCGCTCCGAGGTGATGTTTATGGGATATACTGAGGTTTATCAGCTAAACACGCACGAGCGATGAGCGTCAAGGGGAACAGGGTGGCGGAAGAGGACGCGCAAGCGGACCCGGAGCGCGCGATCGAACTGCTCTGGGGCGCGCCCGAGCCGGATCGGCCGGGATTGAGTCTCGGGAGGATCGTCGCCGCGGCGATCGAGGTCGCCGACGAGGAAGGACTCACCGCGCTGTCGATGCGCAAGGTCGCGGAACGGTTCGGCACCACCACGATGTCGCTCTACCGGTACGTTCCCGGCAAGGCGGAACTGGTGGAACTCATGCGCGACGCCGTGTACGGCGAACTTCCACTGGAGTCCGCGGCCGGACTCGGCTGGCGAGCCGGTCTCGAACGCTGGGCGCGGCGGGCGCGGGAACTGCATCGACGGCATCCCTGGCTGGTTCACAGCGCCGGAACGCGCCGCCTTCCCGGACCGAACATCATGGCCGGCTACGACCACGCCCTCGACGTCGCGTCGCGCAGCGGTTTGCCCCCCGCGCAGGTGATCGCCGTGGTGAACCTGGTGGGCGGTTTCGTCGAGTCCGTCGCGCGCCAGGTGGGGGAGACCGCGGAACTTCAGCGGAGCACAGGTGTCTCCCATGAACGCTGGTGGAGCGAACGCGAGTCCCTGTTCGAGCGTCTCGACGCCTGCCCGGCCTTGGGAAAGCTGTGGCGGAGCGGGGGAATGGACGCACCGCTCGACCCCTTCGAATTCGGGCTGCAACGCACGCTGGACGGTGTGCAGATGCTCGTAGACAACCGGGGGAGTGAGGTAATCCGTGATGAAATTGGGGGAGGGGAGTGTGTCATGTGCGGCAAACCTCTGGACGGGGGAGGGCGCGGCAGGCCACGCGACTACTGCTCGAGGGCGTGTCAGCAGCGCGCCTATCGCCAACGCCAGGCCGCTCAGTCCTGAGGCATTAAATGTATAACGACCTATACGACCAAGGAAAATAGAAAATTTATCTCAATAAACATGAAAAGATCCGCACTGAGCGAGAAGGTCGAACTTTTATCCTGGAGATTCTCTTCGCTGGCCTCCTTCCTCAGTACATGATGGCCCCCTTCCGTGCGTTTAGCGCAAGCAAGGGGGCCATCATGTAGTGCACGCGAGCCGGCTCAAAGCGCGGCGAGCCTGCCGAACCCGTCGGAGCCGTGCCCGGCGTCGATCGCTCGTTGTACTTGGGCTCGGGCGGCGCTGAGGACACCGTTGTCGAGGCCTTGGGTCCGGATGGCGTCCAGGATGTGGTCCATCGTCGCCGCCGTGGACGTGAGAGTGCCTGCGTCGCCGGGGTAGTGCCCCGAGCCGACCTGGTCGGCGAGGAAATCGATCATGTCCGGGAAGAAGCCGAGCATCGCCTTCGCGTGCCCCGCGATGTCGGTGGCGTCGATGTTCTCGGCTTTGGCGAGGGCGAACATGTGGATCACGCCGCTCATCGAGGTCCAGAGCATATCCTGCAGGGACGCGTCGAACGCGGCGGCGCGGCCGGGGTCTTCACCGAGGTGGTGTGCGTTCTCGCCGAGCGCGGCCAACGTGTCCCGGTGCCTGTGGTAGATCTCGGCGGGTCCGCTGAAGAACAGGGTCGCGTCCGGGCCGCCGATCGCGTCGGTGGTCGCCACGATGACGCCGTCGAGGTAGTCGATGCCGTGGTCGGCCGCCCAGGCGGCCAGCTCGCGGGCCTGCTGTGGGGAGCCGCCGGTGACGTTGACGAGGGTGCGGCCTTTGAGCGCGTCGGTGTCGAGGATGGACCGCACCGCGCGGTAGTCCCGTACGCAGACGACGACGAGCGGGCTGGCCGCGATCGCGTCCTCCGCGGTCGTGGCGCTGGTGGCGTCGAGGCCGTTTTCCTTGCCAGGGGTGCGATTCCACACGGTGGTGGGATGGTGGGCGGCGGTGAACGCGGCGGCGAGGGCGTGGCCCATGGGGCCGAGTCCGAGGACGGTCACGGTGGTCATGGCGGCTAAGCTAAACCTTGACATTGACGTGAGAGTCAAGTCGGGAGTGCGGATGCGGATCGGGGAACTCGCGCGGCGGACAGGGGTCAGCGAGCGCGCGTTGCGGTACTACGAGGAGCAGGGTCTGCTGACACCGGAGCGGCGGCCGAGTGGCTATCGCGTGTACGGCGACGCCGATGTGGCGGCGGTGCGGCGGATCAGGATTCTGCTCGGGGCCGGGTTGAACACCGCCCAGATCATGGAGATTCTGCCGTGCATCGTCGACGAGGACGGCTGGCTGACCCCGGATTGTCCCGAGTTGGTCGATGCCTTGCGGCAGCAGCGTGACCGGATCGACGAAGCGATCGGTGAGCTGGAGACCACTCGCGCGAACCTCGACACGATCATCAAGGCCGGCTGACCACGGGAAAGGCGGCCNNGGCCGCGCCCGAGGGACGCGGCCGCCTTCGAGGAGTGATTCAGGCTCAGATGAGGCCGAGCTTCTTCACCGCGTCGCGCTCTTCGGCCAGTTCGTTGACCGATGCGTCGATGCGGGCGCGCGAGAAGTCGTCGATCTCCAGGCCCTGGACGATCTTGTACTCGCCGTTCGCGGCGGTGACCGGGAACGAGGAGATCAGGCCTTCCGGGACACCGTAGGAGCCGTCGGAGACGACCGCCGCGGAGGTCCAGTCGCCTTCGGGGGTGCCGTTGACCCAGGTGTAGACGTGGTCGATCGCGGCGGAGGCGGCCGAAGCGGCGGAGGACAGGCCGCGGGCCTCGATGATCGCCGCGCCGCGCTTGGCGACGGTGGGGATGAAGTCGTCGGCCAGCCACTTCTGGTCGGTCAGGACCTCGGTCGCGGGCTTGCCGGACACCTCGGCGTGCGCGATCGACGGGTACTGGGTCGCGGAGTGGTTGCCCCAGATCGCGACCTTCTTCAGTTCGGTCACCGGTACGCCGAGCTTCTTCGACAGCTGCGCGAGGGCGCGGTTGTGGTCGAGGCGGGTCATGGCGGTGAAACGCTCGGCCGGGACGTCCGGGGCGTGCGCCTGCGCGATGAGGGCGTTGGTGTTGGCCGGGTTGCCGACCACGAGGACCTTGATGTCGTCGGCCGCGCCGGCGTTGATGGCCTCACCCTGCGGCTTGAAGATGCCACCGTTGGCCTCGAGCAGGTCGCCGCGCTCCATGCCCTTGGCACGGGGGCGGGCGCCGACGAGGAGGGCGACGTTCGCGCCCGAGAAGGCCTGCTTCGGGTCGTCGAAGATGTCGATGCCCGCGAGCAGCGGGAACGCGCCGTCTTCGAGTTCCATCGCGGTGCCCTCAGCCGCCTTGACCGCCTGCGGGATCTCCAGGAGCCGCAGCTTCACCGGGGTGTCCTGGCCGAGTAGCTGACCGGACGCGATGCGGAAGAGCAGCGCGTAGCCGATCTGGCCGGCCGCACCGGTGACGGTGACGTTGACAGGGGCTTGGGTCATTGCGGTTCTCCAGCTTGAGGCGACATCGACTTTGTACCGCGATGCTAGTCCTGTCCCGAGTCGTCGTTCGGGTGCGTCCAGTCACTGTTTTCTTGATCGATGCCGCCACCGGTCGTGTTGGCGGCGAGCCGGGACTGCACTGGCGGTTGTCCGGATCACGCTCTCGGGTGGTCGGCCCGCGGCGTTGAGGTGATGGGTGAGGGTGGCCGCCCTGGAGGAAGCGGAGGCCGCGAGGTCCGTCCGGCGCGTGGTCGCGGTTGTCTCTTCGGAATCGTCAACGCCCGAGACGTGGAGGAATTTTCATATCGTGCGAACGGAGTGGTGTTTTCCGGGAGTTTCGCTGTTCTCGTCGACTTCGGAAAACGGTTACAGTCCATAAACGTATTTCATGAACCGATTGCCGCGACGTTTTCGTCCGATCGGCGGGCGGCACTGTGAAGATCGTTTCGCTAACCTGAGTCCGCCCAGTTCCCCGCCCCCCGTGTGGAAGTTTTGGGAAGGACCCCATGCTCACTACAGTGGTCGCCGCCGTGTCGCTTTTCTCGTCGATAATAACACCCGATAGCTGGTCACCGCCGCCGGGACCGCCGCCGGACCGGGTCGTCATCGACGTGGTCACCGTCAATGGTTCCGGCTGCCCGCCGGGTTCTTCGGCCATCGCCGTCGCGAAAGACAACAGTGCCTTCACGGTGACCTACAGCGAATACACCGCGCAGGTCGGTATCGGTGCGAAGCCGACCGATCTGCGGAAGAACTGTCAGCTCAATCTCAACATCCATGTGCCGCAGGGATTCACCTACGGTATCGCCAGTGCCGATTATCGCGGGTTCGCTTCGCTCGAATCCGGTGCCAAGGGGTTGCAGCGGGCGAATTACTACTTCCAGGGTAATTCGCCGACCGCGCACGTGAGTCATCCGCTCAACGGGCCCTGGTCGGACAACTGGCAATTCCGTGACGAGGCCGAAGGCGGTGTCATCGTCTACAAGCCGTGCGGTGAAGACCGGAATCTCAACGTGAACACCGAACTGAGGGTCGCCGCGGGGTCCTCGGACCCGAAGAAGACGACCAGTTTCATCACGATGGATTCGACCGACGGAGCGGTCAAGACCACCTATCACTTCTCGTGGAAGACCTGCCCGGCCTCCTGACAACACCAGGGTGACGGCCTGCTTCCCCGCCCGGAAGAAGGCCGTCCCACCCATGCTCTGGCCGGGGTGGTGGTGAGCCCCCGCTGATATCGAACCCGTCCAGTTCCCCGCCGTGTGGAAGTTTTGGGAAGGAATCCCATGCTCAATGCGCTGGTTGCTGCCGTGACGCTTTTCTCGTCGGTCGTCACACCGAATGGCTGGGTGCCGCCTCCCGCGCCTGCCGACAAGATAATCATCGATGTGGTGACCGTCAACGGAACCGGTTGCAGACCGGGTTCCGCGGCGGTTTCCGTTTCGCCGGACAACACCGCGTTCACCGTCACCTACAGTGAATACACCGCGCAGGTCGGCGTCGGTGCGAAACCGACCGATCTCCGGAAGAACTGCCAGCTCAACCTTTACGTCCACGTGCCGCAGGGATTCACCTACGGTATCGCGAGCGCCGATTATCGCGGATTCGCCTCCCTGGCGGCGGGGGCCACCGGGCTGGAACGGGCGAACTATTATTTCCAGGGTAATTCGCCGACGTCCTACGTGAACCACAACCTGAAAGGCCCGCTCGAGGACAACTGGCAGTTCACCGACGAAATCGAAGTCGGCGCCATCGTCTACAAGCCCTGCGGTGAGGACCGGAACTTCAACATCAACACGGAATTGCGGGCCGCGGTCGGCACTTCCGATCCGAAGAAGACCACCAGTTTCATCACCATGGACTCGACCGACGGCGCCATCAAGACCACCTATCACTTCTCGTGGAAACCCTGCCCCAAGCCGAAGAACTGATCCGGTGAGGCGGCGGCCTTCTTCGAGTTCCGGCGAAGGAGGCCGTCACCCTTTCGCGGAAGGTGCCGGATCGGTGGCCTCGACCCCGAAGGCGCGGCCCAGCGCGATCACCGTCTCGTCGAGATGCCCGAGGCTGGTGAGCACCGAACGCGCCTGCGGGTCGTCGATCCGGTCCGCGACCGGCGTTCCGTCGTCGCGGACGAGCGTCCCGTGCCCGGAACCACCGGGAGCACTCGTCGCCTTCCTCAGCACGGCGATGTTCTCCCGGATCCGCCCGGTGTACAGCATCAGCCGGTCCGCCTCGTTCACCAGCAGCCCGGCCTGTGAGCGCGCCGCGACGTGCCGGGCGCGGAAGGCGATCGTCTCCACCGTCGTCAGCACATGCCAGCCGTAGTCGCGGCGGCTGCTGAGATTCACCGGGTGGGTGAGCGGCTCGATCGTCGTGCGGACCTTGTCCACCGCCCGGTCCAGATCGCGCGACTTCTCGATGACACTCACGTTTTCCGCGCCGGAGAGCAGGCCAGCGGCCTTCTCGACGAACTCGTCCAGTTCGTCCAGCAACGTCGAGACGTCGTCGAGCATCACCGCGCGGGTGCGCACCGGGACGATCACCACCGCGGCCAGTACCCCGGCGGCCGCGCCCACCGCGGTCTCCGCGACGCGGATCCACAGCACCTCGAGACTGAAGGTGCCCAGCAGGCTGTAGAGCAGCCCGAGCATGCTGGTGATGAAGAACGCCATGATCACCTGCGATACACGCGCCATGTAGACCATGCCGAAGACGCACACCAGGATCAGCGCGAGCGTCGCCGGCACGCTGCCCGACACCAGCAGCGTCAGCACCAGCCCGCCCACGATGCCGATCAGCGTGCCGCCGAGCCGTCGGACGCCCTTCACGAAGGTCGCCCCCGCCGTGGACGAGCCGATGAACACCACGAATACGGTCAGGACGGCCCAGTACCACCGCTGGCTCGACACCAGTTCCCCGCCGAGGACGGCGAGTCCGCCGCCCACGACGGCCTGGATGGCGCTGCGTGTCTGGTTGTCGTAGGCGAACGCGGACGACTTCTCCTCTTCGGGATCTTCTGGGTCGTCGGCGGTATCGGAGACGTCGTGTTCGGCGACCCGCTGAGCCCGTACGTCGGCCAGCGCGAGTTCGGCGATGGCCCGGCGGATTCCGTCGCCGGCCGCGGCGTGCTCGTCGATGCGGCTGCCTTCCACCAGCATCTTGCTGAACTCTTCGGTCTCGCTGATCAGCGGCAGTTCGCGCGGGTCGCGTTCGATGAGCGACCGGAACCGCCGCAGGCGGGCGACCAGGTCGTCCCGGACGTCTTCGCCGAGTTCCTCGGCGCAGGTGCGCTGCACGGTGATCGTCAGCCACTGCACGGCCAGTTCGACCTCGATCGCGCGGCGGCGCAGCCGGTTCACCGAATCCGCGCCGGTCACCTCGGGTGCGGTGTCCTCGATGAGCAGCACGGTCTCGTGCAGACGGGCGTTGGTGGTGCGGAGCCGTTTGCGGGTGCGCTCGCTGCCGCCGACCGCGAGGTAGTCCTCGGCCGCCCGGACGACCGCCGCGAGCCTCGCGCGGAACGCCCTCCGAATCCGGAGGAATTCCGCGTCGGTGTGCCTGCGGAGCAGGACGAACCGGACGACCGCGTTCGCCGCGATCCCGATGGTCAGCGCCAGGAGCAGGACCGGGACCTGTTTCAGATGTGTCTGCAGGAACATCGCGAAGAAGAACAGGAAGAACGAGATCGAGCCCAGTGCGATCCCGCGCGAACCGAACCGTTGTGCGTAGACCGCGACGAAGATCAGCAGCACGAACACGACGCTGTCCAGCGGCGGGAACGCTGAACCCACACTGGCCGCGGTGAGTGACGCGGCCCCGAGTACCAGCGCCAGGACGAGCGTCACCGCCTGCCGGCCGGGCGTGGTGTCGTTGACGGTGAAGGCGGAGGTCATCGCGGCGATGGCGGCGACGAGGGTGATGGTGAGCGGCTGGTGGAACGGCAGGATGGCCAGTACGGCGACGATGATGCTGAGCACGGCCGAGAAACCGAGCCGGAGCCGGACCAGGCCGGGGTCGGAGGCGACCAGACGATCGGTCGTGGCCTGGGTGATGCGGGAGATCATCGGGCGAGCAGCTCTCCTTGGGCGAGGGTTACCCGCCGGGTGGTGGACGAGGTGATGCGGAGACGGTATCTGGCGTGTTTGGCGGACTTGGAGAGGGCGAAGGGCCGGGTCTGACGGCGCCAGCGGAACGTTTCGCCTTCACGCTGGTCCAGTGACACCCAGTGTTCTCCGTCGTCGGATCCCTCCAGTACCCAGGAACGCGGATCACCGCGGCGGCTTCCCGATGTCAGCGTGTACATCACGACGTCACGGTGGGCGTCGTCGACGGGGAATTCGAGGACGGGCTCGCCGCAGGGGAAGGTGACCTCGGTCTTGGTGGTGTCGTCGAACAGGGGGCCGTCGCCCACGGTGATGTCCGTGAGGGGGTGCGGGGCGGCGGGTTCGACGGGGGAGCGGCCCCAGTCCGATGGCCGCTCGCCCATCGTGAACTCCAGTACCGCGCCTTCGGCCAGCAGTGAATGCGGGAGCGTGCTGCTCTCGTGCGGATGCCCGTCGATCGTCAGCCCGTGGACGTACACGGTGCGGTCGGTGTTGCCGGGTGCGGTGATGACGAGGTCTTTCCCGTTCTCCAGATGGACGGTCGCCTTCGTGAACAGCGGCGCGCCGATCGCGTACTCGGGGCTGCCCATGGCCAGTGGGTAGAAGCCGAGGGCGGCGAAGACGTACCAGGCGGACATTTCGCCGTTGTCCTCGTCGCCCGGATAGCCCTGGCCAAGGTCACCGCCGACGTAGAGGCGACGCAGGACCTCGCGCACGATCCGCTGCGTTTTCGACGGCGCGCCCGCGTAGTGGTAGATCCAGGGGATGTGGTGCGAGGGCTGGTTGGAGTGCCCGTACTGTCCCATCCGGACGTCGCGGGCTTCGGTCATCTCGTGGATCAGGCCACCATAGGAACCCGGTTTGCGGCCGGTCTCCGGTGTCGCGAAGAAGGTGTCCAGTTTGGACTCCAGCGCTTCGGTGCCGCCGTGCAGCGCGGCGAGCCCGGCGCCGTCGTGGGGGACGGAGAAGGCGGTGTTCCAGGAGTTCGTCTCGGTGAAGTCGCCGCCCCACGCCTCCGGGTCGTAGCCCTCGGCGGCGAAGTGGCGGATGCCGTCGCGGTTGCGGCCCTGGAAGAACCCGATCCGGTGGTCGAAGTGGTTCGCGTACTGCTGCGAGCGTTGCCGGAAGTACGCGGCGTCGTCGTGGTGGCCGAGCGCTTCGGCGAGCTTGGCCAGGCCGAAGTCGTTGACGCACCCTTCGAGCGCCCACGACAGGCCCTCGTGGACAGAGGTGGGCGTGAATCCGAGGAAGATCGACTCGTGCAGGCCCTTCCGGCCGACACTCTGCCCACGCGGAGTCACCGTCGCGTTCTTCAGCGCCGCCTCGTAGGCGGCCTCGACGTCGAAGCCCCGTACGCCCTTGAGGTATGCGTCGGCGAAGGCGACGTCGGAGCTGGTGCCGGTCATCAGGTTGGCGTAACCGGGGGAGGACCAGCGTGAGATCCAGCCGCCCTCGCGGTACTGCTGGACGAACCCGTCGATCATCCGCCCGCAGCGGCCGGGGGTGAGCAGGGCGTAGGCGGGCCAGGTGGTGCGGTAGGTGTCCCAGAAGCCGTTGTTGACGTACATCTCGCCGTCGACGATCTTCGCGCCGGTCCGCGTGCGGGTGCTCGGGAGGAACCGGCGGACGACCGGGCTCGCGTGACGGATGCCGTTCGGGGTGTCCTCGTGCGCGGAGTTCGGATACAGGAACAGGCGGTAGAGGTTGGAGTAGAAGGTGTCGCGCTGGTCTTCGGTCGCGCCCTCGATCTCGACCCGGCCCAGTACCTCCGACCACGCGGCACGAGCCTGGTCGCGGACCTGTTCGAAGCTCGTCCCGGCGGGGATCTCCAGGTCGAGGTTCCGTTTCGCCTGGGCGAGACTGATCAGTGACGTCGCGATCCGCATCGTCACCTCGCCGGCCGCGAACTCCAGGAACCCGGTGACCGTGCGCCACACCGGCCGCCGGATCTTCCCGCCCCCTGCGGCGGGGACGTCGAACTCGGCGTGCACGAACATCCGCCGTGCTCCGGCCGACAGCCTGCTGCGGACCCACGTGTGCCCGGTGACCACGCCGGTCGCCGCGTTCAGTCGCAGCCCGCCGCGGTTGCGGGCGTTGTCGAACAGCAGCCAGCCGCGATCGCCCGGGAAGGTGAACCGCATCAGTGCCGCGTGCTCCGCCGGGGCGATGTCGGCGGTGACGCCGTTGTCGAACCGGACACCGTAGTGATGCGGCCGGTCGATCTCGTCGTCGTGGGAGAAGGTGAGCGCCCGGCGGGCCCGGTCCGGTTCGACCGGCCCGACGCCGGGCATCACCTGGAAGGTGTGCCGGTCACCCATCCATGGGCTCGGCTGGTGCGACAGCGCGAACGCCTGCAGTGCCGGACGGTTCGCGGCGGTGTTGTGCCGGTGATAGCTGTAAAGCCAGTTGGTGACGCCCGCGTCGGTGACCGGGGTCCAGAAGTTGAAGCCGTGTGGGACGGCGGTGGCGGGGAAGTTGTTGCCCCGGGAGAACTTTTCGCTGGAATGCGTGCCGCGCGTGGTGCGGACGTGATCGACCGGTTCACGGACCTCGACCACGCGCTCGGCGATCCGGACGTCGTCCAGCCAGCCTTCGGGCACGCCTTCCCCGGGCGGCGGTTCGCAGATCAGGATGATCCTGGTGATCCGTCGTCCGGCGAACTCGCCGAGCCGTCGGCGTACCCGGTTCCATTGATCGACGTACAGCGTCTTGTCCAGGCCCTGTCCGGTGGCGCTGAACCCGGCGGACATGCCGTCGGCGAACTCGACGTCGAGTGCCACGAACGTGCTGCGGTAACTGGGGACGGCGTCGGCCTCGGCTTCGGGGAAGACCACATAGGACAGTTCGGTGTGGCCGGTGACCTCGACGTCCACCTCGAACAGCGGCACGCGGAGCGTGCCCTCGAAGCGGAGGGCGTGGGCGCCGGTGAACCCCACGCCCGGCTTCGCCGTCGGCGACGAGCGTGGCCCGGTGCCGACACGCAACGCCGGATCCACCGGCTGTGGATCACCCGTTTCGAAGGAGGAGAAGAACCCGGTGATCGTCACCAGGTCACCGTAACTCGCACACGTCGGCACGGCCTGCCGGGCGGCACCGCATTCAGAGGACCAAATGCGCGAGGGGTGCCTAGCCGGGATCGCAGACGACGCGCGCGCACGCGAGGCTCGTGGCGGCCCGGTTCGCGGTGGACTTCCTCGACCTGTACGCCGAGGACTTCGACCCGCGGATGCGGCCCGCCGACGAGCCGGACTGGGCGGACCCCGGCAAGGAGTATCCGCCCGAAGTGCGGCGGCACATGCGTCGCATCGAGGAAGCCGATCACCTCGTCGTGGTCTTTCCGGTGTGGTGGTCAGCCCCGCCCGCGATCCTCAAGGGCTGGATCGAGCGGACCTGGACGCACGGCTTCGCCTACACCCGATCCGGCTCCGACCTGACCGTTCGCACCATGACGTGGCTGGGCTTGGCAGGTACGTCGCAGGTGGCCTTCGTCAAGGCGGGTCTGGACCAGCACCTCGACCGTCAGTTGCGCGTGGAGATCTCCGAGTTCTGCCGGATCCCCGAAGCACGCACTCGGTTCGTCTACGACAGCGTCGACGCCGCGGACCCGCATGTGCGCGCCGTCATCTGGCGCACCGTGGACGGGGTGATCGACGAGGTCATCGCGGGTGCGAGTTGACCATCCACCGTGGACTCGTCGCGCGGTACCGGCTGCCTTGGGTCCACCGCCCCGGCACGGTGTCGTAAGATCGCGATATCGGGGTAGAAACGTGCTCTCCGTGTTCCTGGTCGAGATGCTCGACAACTCGATCCTCAAGCTCGCGTTGCCGACCATCGGCCGCGAGTTGTCCGCCTCCACGGCCACCCTGCAATGGGTGACCGGGGCGTACTCGGTCGTGTTCGGCGGGCTGATGCTGGTGTTCGGCGCGCTGGCCGACCGGGCGGGCAGGCGGAAGGTCATGCTCATCGGCCTCGTCCTGCTCGGCGTGGCGAGCCTGGCGACGGTGATCGTCACCGCCGCGTGGCAGCTCATCGCCGTCCGGGCCGTCATGGGCATCGCCGCGGCGATGACGACGCCTGGCTCACTCGCCCTCGCGTTCCGCCTGTTCGACGACGACGTCCTACGCGTGCGCGCGACCACGCTGATCTCGACGGTGGGGCTCATCGGTCTCGCCGTCGGCCCCATCCTCGGCGGGCTCGTGCTCGCCGTCGCGCCGTGGCAGGCATTGCTGCTGGTGAACGTGCTGGTCGCCGCGGTCGCGTTCGTGGGCATCCGCGCCGGTATCCCCGCCGACGATCCCGCCGGCCTGCACCGCGATCCGATCGACGTCGCGGGCGCCGTCCTGGGAACCGGGACGATCGTCCTCGCGCTCGTCGCTCCCACGCTCTTCGTCGAAGCAGGCGCCGCCTCCGTCCTGCCGTGGATCGCCGCCGCGGCCGCGCTGCTCGCCGGAACCGGCTTCGTGCTCCGCGAGAAGACCGCCCGGCATCCGCTGCTCGACCTGGTACTCCTCGCCCGGCCCCTGGTGTCGAGCGGGTTGGCGCTCAAGGCCGCGTCGGGACTGGCGACCGCGGGCCTCGGCTACCTCGTGACACTGCACCTTCAATTCGGGCTGGGCTGGGGGCCCGCTCAAGCGGCCATCGGGATGTTGCCCCAGGTCGTCGTCCTGATCGCCGGCGGTGCGCTCATCGGCCCCTTGATCACCCGTGTCGGCCTCACCAAGGCCGCCTGGCTCAGTGCCGCCGCGGTCGTGTGCGGACTCGCCGTCTACACCGCGTTCGGCGGATTCGGCTATGGGTGGATCGCCGTCGCGCTCGCCTTGGTCGCGGCGGGTATGCGCGTGGTCGGGGTCGTGGCGGGCACCAACGTGATGCGCGGTCTCCCGCCGAACCGGACCACGATCGGCGCCGCGCTCGTCGATACCTCCAGTGAGGTCGCCACCGGAATCGGCATCGCGCTGAGCGGCACCATCCTGGCGCTGGCCTTCCCCGGCGCGCTGACCGCGGCCCTCGTCGGCTTCGGGATCGTGCGCGGCCGCCGTCCCTGATTGGCCATCGACTGGGTGGATTTCGGGACGTTGGATGACCAGAAATCCACCCAGTCCCGCGTGACCGGTCCAGTCACACCGACCAGACTCGTGAAGAGATGAGGGGTGTGTGGAATAAGGCACTGAACGTCCCTATTCCACACACCCCTCACCGCGAGTGACCACTCACGCTCTCGTCAATCCGATTAGCGACTTTGCCGGAGGACTACAACCTCGCGCACTGCCCGGCGGCCGGGCCGCGGACGGTGTTCTGCAGGTCGTAGTCCGTCGGAGCGGGGGAGTTGGCCGCGCACGCCAGAGGTCCGCCGATCGTGCTCGAGGTCAGCACCGGCCCTTTGTTGCCTGTCAACGCCACCGGCCCGCCGATCTCGGTCAATTCGATCGACACCGGCCCGGTCGCCCCGGTGATCGTCACCGGGCCGGTCACCTTCGTCCGGTCGAGCACGATCTGCGCCGCACCGTTCGCGGTCAGCGGCCCGGAGATCGTCCCGCCACGGACGATCAGGCTCGCACCCGGCGCCACCGACACCGGCCCCGACACCGTCGCACCGTCCACACAGGTCACCCCGTTCCGCACGGTCAGCGGGCCTTTGCGCTCTCCCGTGATCGTCTGCGTGCACGCCGCGTCAGGCTTGCCCAGCACCTCGAACTCCGACAGCGACGCCTCCCCGCCCGTGGTCGCGGTGACCTCGAGCCGGTAGTAGGCGAAATGCGCCGGATTCGCGATCTTGAACGCCTTCGTCTGCTGCCGCCACGCGAACTTCTGGTCGGTTCGCTGATCCGCGACCGCCCACGTCTTCCCGTCGTAGGAACCCTTCAGCACCCAGCTCTTCGCGTCGCCGGCACCCTTCCCGGAAGTCAGCGTGTAGTACGAACCCGCCTCCTTCGCCGAAGGCACCTGGTACTGGATCGGCGCCGTGACCTTCGCCTCGGTCCGCGAAGTGTTGTCGAAGAACGCCGCGTCCGCGCCGGAGACCGGCTTGGTCAGGTCGTGCACCGGCGTCGGCACCGCGTCACCCTTGGTGATCGACTTCGGCGCGTCGTCCGGGCCGGTACCCCACGACGACGGGTTCGGGCCCATGTCGAAGTCGAGCGTTCCGCCATTGGCGATCGCCGCATGCGCCAGCGACGTCGAGGACTGCGCCTTGCCGTTGACCTTCAGGCCCTGCACGTAGACGTTCTTCGCGCTGTTCTTCGGCGCGTTGACCACGATCTTCTTGCCACCCGGCAGGTTCACGGTCGCCTTGGTGAACAGCGGCGAACCGATCGCGTAGTCCGCACTGCCGACCTGCAGCGGGTAGAAGCCCAGCATGCCGAACAGCCACCACGCCGACTGCTCACCGTTGTCCTCGTCACCGCCGTAGCCCTGGCCCAGCTCACTGCCGACGTACAACCGGGACAGCGCCTCGCGGACCTTCGCCTGCGTCTTCGACGGCTGGCCCGCGTAGTCGTACATGTAGAGCGTGTGGTGCGCGGCCTGGTTCGAATGCGCGTACATGCCCATCCGCACGTCCCGCGCCTCGGTCATCTCATGGATGACCCCGGGGTAGGTACCGAACTTGAGCCCCTGCTCGGGTTTGGCGAAGAACTCGTCCAATTTGGACGCCAGCCCCGCCTTGCCGCCGTAGAGGTTCGCCAGGCCCTGACCGTCCTGCGGAACGGAGAACCGCATGCCGTACGCGTTGGTCTCGGTGTAGTCGATACCCCAGACCTCGGGGTCGAACTGCTCCTTGCTCCGGGTGAACTTGCCCGCCGCGTCCCGGCCCTGGAAGAAGCCGACACTCGGGTCGAACACGTTCACGTACTGTGTCGCCCGCTCGGTGAAGTACCCGTAGTTGTCCAGGTATTCCTGCTTGCGCGGGTCGTTCGCCGGTGCCTCGTCGTAGAGCTTCTTCGACATGTTCGCGATGGCGTTGTCGTTGACGTAGCCCTCGATCGCCCACGAGAACCCGTGGTCCGCGGTGTTCGGCGCGTACCCGAGGAAGGTGCCCTCGTCGATGCCCTTGCGGCCGACCGCGCCGTTGGGCGGGGTCACCGTGGCGTTCTTGATCGCCGAGTCGTAGGCCGATTGGACGTCGAAACCCTTGATCCCCTTGAGATAGGCGTCGGCGAACGCGGCGTCCGAGCTGGTGCCGGTCATCAGATCCGCGTAACCGGGGGAGGACCAGCGTGAGATCCAGCCGCCGTCGCGGTACTGCTGCACGAAACCGTCGACCAGCTTCCCGGCGGTGTGCGGGCTGAGCAGCGAGTACGCCGACCACACCGTCCGATAGGTGTCCCAGAACCCGTTGTTGACGAAGAACTCGCCGTCGACCAGTTTCGCCCCGGTCTGCGTCGGGGTGTCCTGGCCGGTCTTCGGGGACACCGGGCTCGCGTACTTCTTCACCGGCTTCTCGACCGTGCCGACGTTCTCGAAGCCCGAGTTCGGGTACAGGAAGAGCCGGTACAGGTTGGAGTACAGCGTGATCAGCTGATCCTTCGACGCACCTTCGACCTCGATGACCTTGAGCTTTTCGTCCCACGCCTTCTGCGCGGTGTCGGCGACCGATTCGAGCGTCGCGTTCGGGGCGAGCTCCTGCTCCATGTTCTTCTTCGCCTGATCGACGCTGATCAGCGAGGTCGCGATCCGCATCTGCACCGTCTTGTCGGCACCGGCGTCGAACTTCAGGTAGCCGAGGACGTTGTCCCGCTTCTGGTCACCGGAACCGGTCGACAGCTTCGAACCGGCGGTCACCGGCTTGTCGAAGGTGGCGTAGACGAACATCCGGGTGGCACCGGCGGACAGCCCGCTCTTCACGTCGCTGTACCCGGTGATGGCCCGGCCCGCGGGGTCGAGGGTGAGCCCGCCGTTGTTGTTGACGTTGTCGAAGATCAGGTTCGAGTCCGCTCCGGGGAACTTGAACCGGTACAGCGCCGCGTGATCGGTCGGCGCGACCTCTGTCTTGATCCCGTTCTCGAAGTCGACACCGTAGTAGTGCGCCCGCGCCGTCTCGTTCGAGTGCTTGAACGGCAGTTTCCGCGCCTCACGGTCCGGGTTCGGCACGCCCGCCGCGGTCGAGGGCAGGAACTGGAAGGTCTGCCGGTCGGCCATCCACGGGCTCGGCGCGTGGCTCGCGGAGAACGCCTGCAGCGCCGGGAGGTTCTGCTCGTTGTTGCGCGAGTGGTAGGAGTACATCCAGCTCAACGTGCCCGCGTCGGTCGTCGGGATCCAGAAGTTGAATCCGTGCGGCACCGCGGTCGCGGGCATGTTGTTGCCCCGCGAGAACGACCCGTTCGACAGCGAACCACGCGTGGTCAGCACGTTGTCGGACGGTCGCAGGCTCGCCGGCGGCGTCGGGGTCGCCGAGACCTTGATGTCGTCCAGCCAGCCCTGCAGCGAACCCGGCCCGTCGGCGTTGTCGTAGCCGACCAGGATCCGGTCGATCGTCTTGCCCTTCGCGACCACGCCGATCTGCGAGCGCACCAGGTTCCACTGGTTGGTGTAGAGCACCTTGCTCGCGCCCTGGCCCTGCGGCGAGAGCCCGAAACCGTACTGGTCGACCGCGCCGAGCTGGCTCAGGTAGGTGCCGTCGGTGAACGCCAGGTCCACCGCGACGTTCGTGCTCGGGTACTTCAGGTCACCGCGGATGAACTCCGGCTGCACCTTGTACGACAGTTCCGAGGTCGCGGCCACCGGGATGTCGACGTCGAAGATCTTGTTGTACGACCAGCCGTGCCCCTGCGCCTTGTGGCTACCGGAATAACGGAACGCGCGAAGGCCGGTGAACCCGACTCGGTTCTTGCTGGTGTAGCCACTGCCCGGACCGCTGTCGGCGAAGCTGCGCATGTTCGGCAGCGCGGGCGGCGCCGGATCCTCGTTGGCCAGCAGCAGCTCCGAGAGCTGCATGATCGGGCCGCCGTTGTTCTTGGTGACGTCGAGCCGGAAGTACTTGTACGCGGCACTCGCGGCCGCGAGGCGGTACTCCTTCGTCTGGAACGGCTCGCTGAACTTCTGCCCGGCCTGCTTGTCCAGTTCCGTCCAGGCCTGGCCGTCGTTCGAGCCCTTGAGTGTCCAGTCCTGCGGGTTGCGGTTGTCGAAGTCGTTCGCCGAGGACAGCGCGTACCGTGTGATCGACGTCGGCTCGGACAGCGTGACCTGCGCCCAACCGGTCGGCGTCCAGGCCAGCCACTTGGTGTCGGTCGAGCCGTCCACCAGGTTGGACACGCCCTCGTTCGGAGTGTTTTCGCTGTTCGCGGCGGTCTCGGTGACCTTGCCGCGGACGTCACCGGGGATGGTGGTGGCGTTCGCGCCGTCGACACCGAACGCCTTCGGCTTGCCGGACGGATCCGTGTCGACGGTGTCGCTCCACGTCGGCTGCGGTTCGCCCGGTTCGAACGAGGAGTAGAAGTCCGATGGGAGATCTTCGGCCGAGGCGGTGGCGGGCAGGGCTACCAGCCCGGACGCCAAGACCGTGGCACTCAGAAGGCTGCAGACCCAAGGTCTGACGCTTCGGGGCATCGTTGCACCAATGCTTTCTCGCGGGGGCATGCGGGGCGTCGCACAGGAGGGGGACCGGTGGCGCCAAGAGAGAAAAGCTCGCGTGTGACATCGATGTCAAGACACCCGGACAAACCTGACCCGAACTGGACAAGCCGGATGTCGGCGAAACGCGGTGGACAACCCGCGGGGGCGGGGCCAGGGTGAAGAACGCGACTGAAGCCGATCCGGGAAACTTGGGGTGGGGACATGCGGCGGTTGTCCATGCTCGGCGTGGCAGCGCTCATCACGACAGGCTCGATACTCACGGCTCCGGCGGCCACCGCCGGTGAAACGACCTTCCGCCCGGTGCGCACCTGCGCCGATCTGGTGCGGACCTACGACGTTCCCGGCGCGGTCACGCACGTCAAGACCGCGACCGTCGTGCCCGCGACGGCGACCGAACCGGAGAACTGCGACGTCCGCGGCTTCGTCGAACCGGCGGTGCAGTTTCAGCTACGGTTGCCGACCAAGACCTACGCGGGACGCTACCTGCAGTTCGGCTGCGGCGGATTCTGCGGCGTGATCAGCACCCCGCCGTTCGCCGACTGCGGCCTCCCGCACGGTGGCGACGTCGCGGTCGCCGCCACCGACGACGGTCACGTCGGCAAGAGCCCTTCGGTGGTCGATGACGGCAAATGGGCCGAGAACGACCAGGCCGCCCGCGACGACTTCGCCTTCCGGGCGCCGCACGTGGTGTCGAAGGCGTCCAAACGGCTCATCGCGGCGTTCTACGGCGCCCCGCCGAAGAAGTCCTACTTCAGCGGCTGCTCCGACGGCGGCCGGGAAGCGCTCCTTTTGGCTCAGCGCTATCCGCACGACTTCGACGGCATCATCGCCGGCGCGCCCGCCGGATACTGGGGTCCGCTGCTCGGCGTCTACCAGACGTGGCTGGCCAAGGTGAACACCGGCGCGGACGGCAAGCCGATCCTGACCGCCGACAAACTCCCGGCTCTGCACGCGGCCGCCGTGTCCACTTGCGACAAGTCCGACGGCCTTGGCGACGGCGCCATCGACGACCCGCGCACCTGCCGCTTCGACCCGGCCACGATCGCCTGCCCGCCGGGCACCGACAACGCCGGCTGCCTCACCCTCGCCCAGGTCGAGGCCACCAAGAAGATCTACGCGCCACCGACCGACGAACGCGGCCGCAAGCTGTACCCGGGTGGCCAGACCGTCGGCTCCGAACTGTCTTGGTACGGCTGGATCATCCCGTCGCCGGAAACCGGCGGCGTCTCCTTCGCGCACACACTCGCCGACAACTACCTGAAGTACATGGCCTACCCGATCGGGACACCGCATTCGTCGGTCGAGAAGTTCGCCTTCACCGCCCGTGAATTCGACCGGCTGACCCCGGAAGGCGTCCGCTCCAACGCGCTGTCGACCGACCTGGGCGAGTTCCGGCGCTCCGGCGGGAAACTCGTGATCTGGCACGGCTGGGCGGACCAGGCGATCCCCGCGGCCGGAAGCATCGACTACTACCAACGGCTCGCCCGCGCCAACGGCGGTCTCGCCGCGACGCGGAACTGGGCGCGGCTGTTCATGGTGCCCGGCCTCTACCACTGCGCGACGGGTGACAAGCTGACCGAGTACGACCCGCTGAAGGAACTGGTCTCCTGGGTCGAACGCGGCACCGCGCCGGACCGGACGATCGCCACCGGCCGCGACGCCGACGGCAAGGTCTTCCGCACGCGGCCGGTGTTCCCGTATCCGCTGCAGGCCAGGTACGACGGCACCGGAAGCGTCGACGACGCCGCGAACTTCGTACCGGTTCCGCCTTCGCGACCTTCGCAGGACATCGTGAACTGGGCGGGGAACGGTCTCTACGGGAAAGCGGGTCCAGTCGCTCCTTGACGCGGTTCTGAACCGCAATGAAGGGGCCTTTCATCGCAAATTTTGCGATGAAAGGCCCCTTCATTGCGCGCGCGACCGGAGCGCCCGCTACGAGAGAACGCCGTCCAGCAGGCGGACCCGCCGGTCCGCGATCCGGTGCACTTCGTCGTCGTGCGTCGCCACGATCACCGCGGCGCCCTCCGCGGCACAGCGTCGCAGCAACCGCAGCACCCGCGGCGTGCTCCCGGCGTCCAGGTGCGCCGTCGGCTCGTCGGTCAGCAGCACCCGCGGCCGCCCGCTGACCGCCCTGGCGAGCGCGACCCGCTGCTGCTGACCGAACGAGACTTCCAGCGGATAACGGTCGCCGAGTTCACCGATCCCGAGTTCCTCGAGCAGTTCCGAAACCCGCGCGTGGATGTCCTTCGCGCTGGGCTTGGGGATGTCGGACCGGAGCCGCAGGGGCAGTGCCACGTTCTCCGCGATCGTGAGTTCGTTCGCGAGGCCGAGTGCCTGCGGCAGAACGGCGCAGGTGTGCCATGGCGGCGCGCCCGCTATCGGGACGCCGTCCAGCGAGACGCTGCCCGAATCGGGCGAGTCGAAGCCGCACAACAGGGCCAGCAGCGCGCTCTTGCCCGAACCGGACCGGCCGGAGACGGTGACCAGCTCGCCGGCCGCCACGCTCAGTTCGAGCCCGCGCAGGACCTCGACGTCCCCGCTGGGATGGGGGAACCGGCGGCGCAACCCGACGGCCTCGAGGGCGGGTTCCACCGTCACGGCATGACCTCCCGTTCTTCGACGCCCTCAAGGGTGCCCTTGTGCATCCGCGCGACGCGGCTGCCGAGTGCGATGAGCCGGTCGTCGTGCGAGGCGACGATGACGGCGAAATCCTGGTCCGCCAGGTACTTCAGCGTGTCGAGCACCAGATCCGCCGACCCCTCGTCCAGCTGGGAAGTCGGTTCGTCGGCGAGGACGACGGTCGAGCGCCTGGCCAGTGTGCAGCCGAACGCGAGCCGCTGCTGCTGCCCACCTGAGAGCGCCGAGATCCGCCAGCCGCCGGTACCGCCCAGCCCCAGCTGTTCGAGGATGTCGTCGGGCAGGCATTCCGTTCCGGCCGACTCCGCCGCCGCGCGGAGATTGTCGGCGACGCTCAGATACGCGAGCAGGTTGTCGGTCGGGCTCTGGAACACCAGGCCGAGGTGATCTCGGCGCAGGGCGCGCCGGTCGCGGTGCCGCAGCTTGCCGGTTTCGGTGCCCTGGAAGGAGATCGTGCCCCGCGCGGGCTGTTCGAACAGGCCGAGCGTCCGCAGCAGGGTGGACTTGCCGGAACCGGACGGGCCGGCCAGCACGGTGATCCCGCGGGCAGGGATGTCGATGGTGACGTCGTCGACACCGGTGACGGTGCCTGCCGGGGTCTGGTAGTCGACGCCGATGCCGCTCAGCCGGAAGATCGGTTTCTCAGGCACGGATCAACTCCGCGGTCCGGGCGGTGCGCACCGAGCGCATCGCGATCCAGCCTGCCAGCGCCACGACGAGCACACCGACGGCCAGCACGGTCAGGGCGAACGGGGTCGGGTTGGGCAGTGCCGACCTCGGCGCGAGGAACGTCGCCGGATCGAAGCGCGGCACGGAAAGGCCCGCGACCGAGATCCCGCAGGCGACACCGATGACCACGGCGAGCCCGCTCAGCGTGCCCAGTTCCATCAGATGACTCGCCAGCAGGGCGCGCGGCCGCATTCCCATCCGCAGGACCAGCGCCCCGGCGAGGGCGTTCTGGCGTCTGCGGACCTCGACGGCGACCAGCAGCGACAGCACGGCCACCACTCCGAGCACGGCGCCGAGCAACGCCATGAACGAGAACGTCCAGGACACGACGTAGAACGGGAGCGCGTCGAGTGCCGATTCGCGGGTGATGCGGTTGGGCTGCGTGATCCCGGCCGCGGTCAGCGCCTCGGTCAGCTGCGCCACCGGTGAGGCGGACAGCAGGCTCCACTTCGGTACCGTGGTCAGTTGCGCGGCGCTGAGCGATTCCCGCGAGATCACGTATCCGGCCTTGGTGCCGATGATCGGGAACATCGGCAGCTCGCCGACCGTCCTGGCGTCGCCGAGCCCGGCGGGTAATCCCGGCTTCTGGGCGGCGTCGTCCCCGATCCGGATGGCCGGGACGCCGGCGCCCGGCGTCGACAACCGTCCCAGGAGCGTGTCGACCTCGTCGGCGGAGAGCGGGCCGAGCGCCGCCCCGCGCCGGAAGGTCTGCGGATCCACGACCAGGACGACACTGCCTGTGCCGGTCAGTTCGCCGACCACCGTGCTGCTGCCGCTGATCTGGGAGGGCAGTGGGGTCTTGCCGGTGCCGATGACGCTTTCGGTGTCCACCCGGGTTTCGGCGCCGACGAAGATCGCCGACTTGGTGTGCAGCGCCTCCTCCTGGCCGCGGGCGATTCCGATCCCGGTCGCCAGCGTGCCGATGGCCAGCGTGCCGATCACGAGCACACCGGTGACCGGTGCGCGGGCACTGGCGAGCCGCCGGATCGCCAATTGCAGTGCCGGGCGCGACCACAGCCGCGCGCGATGAGAAGCGTGCAGTGCGAGCCAGGCCATCCGGGCGGCGAGCAGACCGACGGTGAGCACGACGAACACCGGGTAGGTGAGCGCGAGCGGGTCGACCTGGGGGAGCGGGTTGCCGATCCGGGACGCCTTGCCGTAGTCGACGAGCCGGTTCCAGCCCAGCAGCGCCACCCCGGCCGTGAGCAGTTCCCACGGGAAGATCACCAGTAGCTTCACGCCCTTGCGGCGTCCGGACCGGATCCGGCCCAGTTCGAACTCCCGATGCGTGCGGACGCCGATCACGCCCGCCAGCAGCGCGAGCGACGCGAGCAGGATCGCGCCCGCGACGAGGAAGCCCACCAGTTGCGCTCCACCGTCCGGTTCACCCGGTGGCCCGTAGACGCCGAGGAGCAGCCGCGCGAGTACCGCCCCCGCCACCCCGCCGACGAGGATCGGGAGCCCGAGTTCGGCGACCGCGAGCAGGCCAAGAGCCACCGGTCCGCTGCCACGGGCCGAGAGGAGCCGGAGCTGCGCGTGCCGCCGCTGGTGCCATTGCAGGGCGACCGTGCCGATCCCGGCGCAACCGACCAGGACGCTGATCGCCGCCAGCGGCAGGATCGAGACGAGGACGTTCGACTCGGCCTGAGTGCTGATCACCACCGACCGCTCGAACGGCAGCGACCCGACGATCGCGTCACCCAGGCCGCGCGCGCCCAGATCCTCCTGCACGTCCGCGATCAGCGCCTTCGACCGTTCGAGCAGATCTTCGGCCTCGCTGACCGTTTTCGGCGGCATCTCGTAGAACGACAGGTACAGGGTCTTGATCACCGGCAGACCCACCGCGCGGACCGCGTCGTCGAAGGTCTTGGCGTCGGTGGCGAACATGACCGAGTCGACCGGGTCGTTGGCCAGCCGGTCCACCACGGCGTTCCGTTGCTGGGAACACCACCAGCGGGGTGCCGGGTCGAGCAGGTCGCGGTACAGCCCGGTCACCGGCGGCAGTGCGGCGCCTTGGTATTTCGGTGTGGTGCCGACGCCGATCTTCTCCGCACCGGCGACGACGGTGCCGAGCCACAGTCCCGCGTCACGCGACCCGCCTGCCAGCTCCAGGTGGTCCAAACCGGTCTGATCCCGATAACCCAGTGTGACCTTGTAGTTCGAATCACCATTGAATTCCGTGCCGCGGACCACATGCGTATAGCGCGAAGTGACCGGAGCCCCGAAACCGTGAGCGGAAGCATGACGCTGGACGGCGGCGATCACCTCAGGCGCGGCGCCGACGGGGACGTTTCCCTTGCTGAAGACCGGGCCGTAGCTGTCCGGACAGGCGATCCCCGACTGGTACGCCACGGCCGCGCCGCCTGCGGCGGACGCCTGCAAAACCGCGGCGGTACCCAGGAAACACGCGAGCAGGGCCGTCACCGCCGCGATGATCAACGTCAGGGGACTGGTCAGTGCCGCCCGTGGAGCCGCTCGCCATGGCATCGTCACTCTGGGCCCGCCGGGAGCCCCCCACCTCACCCGCATGGTTAGGCACGCTACCGGTCAGGACGGCCCCGGAACAGAAAGAAATCACCCTTTGTTGCGAGCGTGAAGTAAATCCTTGGTCCATTGTGGTGATGCGGGCGGATGACTATTGACTGTCTGTCACCAATCGGTCGACGGGAGTCGCCTTGCCGAGCGCGACTTCGGCGGAGAACGCGTTCTCTCCCAGCGCCGCGACGAGAGCTCCGGTGATCCGGTCCACGTCTCCGCGTTCGCCCTTCGGCAGGGGAGCACCCGCCGATTCCCGGGAAGCTGCGGCGGCGCCCAGGAGCCGCGCCGCCCGGTGATACTCACCCGCGGCAGCCTCCGCCCCGGCCAGCCCTTCCAGACCGAGCGCGATCGCGCGGGGATCCTCGCTGTGCCGGGCGATCGCCAGCCCGTCCAGTTGGAGCCGCTTCGCCCGCGCCGCGTCACCGCGCTGCTCGGCGATAAACCCGAGTTCGGCCAGTACCAGCGTGCTGCCCGCTTCGGACTCCACCCGGCGATGCCAGTCCAGAATGGACAGCAGCCGCTGCTCGGCCTCGTCGAGCAGCCCCTGCCTTCGCGCGCCGAGCGCGAGCCCTGTCTCGGCGTAGACCTCCGCGGGTTTGAAGCTGTGCTCGACGGCCAAGGCCCTGGCCCGCTCGTGGAACTCCTTTCCGCCCTCGAAATCGCCGGTGAGCAGCGCAGTCCGGCCGAGCCACGACAGTTTGTAGGCGACCTCCGGCCATAACTCCAGTTCCTCCGCGCGGCGCAGGCTTTCCCGGTGGACACGGGCCGAGTGCTCGTAGTCCCCGGCGATCGCGGCGAGCATGCCGAGGACGAACGACGCCTGCAGCCAGCCCCAGCGCTCGCCCAGGTCGTCGAAGATCCCGGCGCTTTGTGCGGCCATCCGGCCTCCGCCGGTGAGGTCCCCTCCGGCGATCAGGTGGCCGGCCCTGTCGCTCAGCGCGGCCGCGGCGCTCCAGTCGTCACCGACCTCTCTGGCCGTTTCCAGCGCGCCGAGCGTGAGCTTCTCCGCCCGGCACAGATCGCCGACCGTGGACCAGGCATAGCCGAGGAACCACAGTGCCCGGGCCCGCGCGACGGGATCGACGATGCCCCACACGGCTTCCTCCGCCGTGCCCTCGGTGCAGGTGCCGTCGAGAATCGCGATGCCGGCGCACCAGCCCAGAGCCTGCGCGCGTTCGTCTTCGGTCTCGGAATTCGTGTCGAGCACGAGGTTCAGGGAGCGCCGGGCCTCCGTCAGCCGTCCCCGGAGGAACCAGAACCACGTCATCGCGTTCACCAGCCGCAGCGCGAGCCGGTGTTCACCTTGCCGCAGCAGGGTTTCCAGCGCGCGCCGGGTATTGGCGCCCTCGGCGTCGAGCCTGTCGAGCCAGCGCCGCTGCTCCTTGCCGCGCAATCCCGCGTCGCCGCGCTCGGCCAGCTCGACGTGGAAACGGGCGTGCCGCAAGGACAGCTCGTCGAGTTCGCCCGCCTCCTCGGCGTGTGCCAAGGCGTATGCCGACACCGACTCCAGCAGCCGGTACCGCGGTTCGCCGTGTCTGCCGGGCCTGCTGACCACCAACGATCGGTCGACGAGCCGGGACAGCAGGTCCAGCACGTCACCGGAGGCGATCTCACCACCGGCGCAGACCGACTCGGCGGAATCGAGACCGCAGCCTTCGGCGTGGACGGCGAGCCTGCGCAGCACGGTCTGTTCGGGCTCGCTCAGCAGGCTCCAGCTCCAGTCGATCATCGCGCGCAGCGTCTGCTGACGGCGCGGCCCGCCCCGCCTGCCCGAGGACAGCAGGCCGAACCGGTCGTCGAGGCGGGCGAGGAGTTCGTGTACGCCGAGCGTCCGGACCCGGGTGGCGGCGAGTTCCAGTGCCAGCGGGATCCCGTCCAGCGTGCGGCAGATGCGGGCGACCACCGAGGCGTTCTCCGCGTCGAGCGCGAACCCCGGGGCGGCCGCCGCGGCACGGGCGGCGAACAGCCGGACGGCGCTGGATTCCCTAACGGCGGCGAAGTCGCCTTGCTCGGGCAGATCGAGCGGTGGAACCGCCCACACGGTTTCGCCCGGGAGTCCCAGTGGTTCCTGACTGGTGGCGAGTACGCGCAGCCGGGGTACCGCCGCGAGCAGTCGCTCCACCAGCGCGGCGACGGGCTCGACGACCTGCTCGCAGTTGTCGAGGACCAGCAGGATCTCCTTCTCGCGCAGAGCATCGGCCAGCGACTGCGTGAGGGTGTTCGCCGAAGTGGCCTCCTCGTGGAGGTCCAGTACGGCCGTCAGCACGACGGCGACGAGGTCTTCCGGCGGGCACGTCGGGCACTCGACGTTGTCCAGACCGGCCAGTTCGACCAGCCAGACGCCGTCGGCCATCGTGAGCGTCGACGCGGCCTCGACGGCTAGCCGGGTCTTCCCGACCCCTCCCGGTCCGGTGAGGGTGACCAGCCGGGTGTCGGTGACCAGCGCGCCGACCTCCTTGACCGCCGTCGTCCGGCCGATCAGCTCGGTCAGCGGCTCCGGCAGGTTCCCGCGTACCGGCTCGGCGGCGCGGACGCCTTCCAGCTCCGGACTCCGGGTGAGGATCGCCTGGTGCAGAGCCGCCAGCTCCGGCCCTGGTTCGAGACCGGACTCATCGCGTAGACGGGTGCGCAGTTCGGCGTAGGTTTCGAGCGCGTCGCTGTGCCGCCCGGCGGCGTACAGGGCGCGCATCAGCAGGCCGCGCAGACGCTCGCGAAGCGGATGCCGGGCGACAAGGCCGGTCAGTTCCCCGGTGAGGACGCCGTGTTCGCCGAGCGCGAGCCTGGCTTCGGCCCGGTCCTCTTCGGCGAGCAGCCGTTCCTCCTCCAGCCGCTGTGCCGCGGCCACCGCGAACGGTTCGTCCTCGAACCCGGCGTACGCGGGCCCTCGCCACAAGGCCAGCGCGTCCGCCAGCAACGCGGCACGAGCGCGAGGATCGACGGCGTCACGAGCGCGAGAGGTGAGGGCACGGAACCGGTGGACGTCCAGGTCGCCCTTTTCGACGGCGAGGACGTATCCGGCGGGTTGATGGGTGACGAGTTCCCGAGCGCCCGGCTCGGCTCGTTCGAGGCTGCGGCGCAACTGAGAGACCTTGGTCTGCAAGGTGTTGCCCGGATTGCCCGGCGGATGCTCACCCCACAGATCATCGGTCAGCGACGACACCGACGCCGCCCGGCCGTCGCGGCTCAGCAGCGCGGCGAGCAGCAGGCGGACCTTGGCCTCGGGCACGACGACGGGCTCGCCCGCGGTCGTCCACACGGCGAGTGGTCCCAGCACTCCGAAACGCACGGAACCGACGTTAGCGCGGACCACCGACATTCCTCCGATGGCGCCGTGCGTGAACCCGCAGCGATCCGTGCGCGGGCGGCGGCACGGTGGTCCCATGACCGAACACGGCAAGACCCCGGTCACGGTACTGGGGCTGGGCGCGATGGGAACCGCGCTCGTAGAGGCACTGCTGGCCGCGGGACATCCCGTCACCGCGTGGAACCGGACCGCGAGCCGCGCCGAGGGCGTGGCGGCGAAGGGAGCTTCGGTCGCTTCGACTGTGTCCGAGGCTCTCGCGGCGAACAAGACCGTGATCGCCTGCCTGCTCGACTACGACTCGGTGCACGAGGTCCTCGACCCCGTCGCGTCCGGGCTCGAAGGACGGCAGCTGATCAACCTGACCAACGGCACCCCCGGCCAGGCACGCGAGATGAGCGCGTGGGCCGAAGAACTGGGCGCGGAGTACCTGGACGGCGGAATCATGGCCGTCCCGCCGATGATCGGCACGCCCGGCGCGTTCATCTTCTACAGCGGCTCGGGCACCGTCTTCGGCCAGGCCCGTACCGCGCTCGACACCTTCGGCGGCGTCAACTACCTCGGCGCAGACCCCGGATTGGCGCCCCTGCACGACATCGCGCTCCTCAGCGGGATGTACGGCAACTTCATCGGCGTCATCCAGGCCTTCGCGCTGGTCGGTTCCGCCGGAGTGAAAGCGAGGGAGTTCGCTCCACTGCTTCGCGGCTGGATGGACGCGATGAGCGGCTTCCTGGAGCGCACGGCCGAACTGATCGACGACGGCGACTATGAGCGCGGAGTCGTCTCGAACATCGGAATGCAGGCCGCGGCCTTCCCGAACCTGGCGAAGGCCGCCGAGGAACAGGGCATCAGCGCCGAGCTGCTCGCCCCGCTCCAGCCGCTGATGGACAAGCGGGTCGCGGCCGGGCACGGCGCCGAGGACCTGGTCGGCGTCATCGAACTACTTAAGAAGTAAAGGAAAGAACAATGATCACATTGATCGGGCTCGGCCCGATGGGACAGGCCATGGTCCGGGTTCTTCTGGAGAACGGGCACGGCGTGACCGTCTGGAACCGTACCGCCGGCCGAGCGGACGGCGTCGTCGCGGCGGGTGCCGTGCGCGCCGAGACACCGGCTGACGCGGTGGCGGCGTCAGAGTTGGTGCTGCTCAGCCTCACGGACTACGCGGCGATGTACGACATCCTCGGCAGGGCCGAAGAAGCGTTGGCGGGCAAGGTGATCGTCAACCTCAGCTCGGACACCCCGGAGAAGACCCGCGAGGCCGCCGACTGGGTCAAGGCCCGCGGCGGGCAGTTCATCGCCGGTGGCGTGATGGTGCCCGCTCCGTTGGTGGGCAAGGAGGAGGCGTACGTCTTCTACAGCGGACCAGAGGACGTGTTCGAAAAGCACCGCGACACCCTCGCGCTGATCGGGCGGGCGGACTTCCTCGGCGAGGACGTCCGGCTGGCACAGCTGTTCTACCAGGCGCAGCTGGACATTTTCCTGACCTCGCTTTCGGTGTTCCTGCACGCGAGCGCGCTGATCCGCTCGGCCGGGGTGACCGTCCAGAAGTTCGTCCCCTACGCCAAGGACAACTTCGCGATGATGGCCTACTACCTGGAGGACGCCGCCAAGCAGGTCGAGGCGGGCGAGCACCCCGGCGACGAGGCCAACGTGACGATGATGGGCGCGACCGCCGACCACATCGCCCAGGCGAGCCGGGACGCCGGGATCGACGTCGCCCTGCCGGAAGCGATCAAATCGCACTACGACCGAGCGATCGCCGCGGGGCACGGGCGTAGCTCGTGGACCAGCCTTTACGAGGTCATCAAGGAAGGCTGAGCCCGGTTGCGGCCGCGCCGTGAAGGCTTCCCCAGTACATGATGGTCCCCTTCCTTGCGCTAGACGCAAGGAAGGGGACCATCATGTACTTCGCCCCAGCAAGTATGTGAGAGAGAGGGCTCGGGTCTAGTCGCCCTCACCACTCACGACACCCAGTACCTCCAGAAACGCCTTCGCCGCGGGAGTGACGGTGAACCGGTTCCAGACGAGATGCTCGATCCGCGCGGGCGCGTCCGTCACCGGGACGACCACCACACCGGTCAAGTTCGGCACGTACTTCGACGGCAGCAGCGCGACACCGAGCCCCTGGTGGATGAGCCGCGCCATGAAATCGGCGGCGGTCACCTCGAAAGCCACTTCCCGGGTCACTCTCGCGGCGGCGAACGCTTGATCCGTTTGCGCTCGCCCGGCCGACCCGGTCGGGAAGTCCACGAACACCTCCGACGAGAGCCGGTTCAAGTCCACTTCGGACTCATCGGCGAGAGGGTGACCGGGCGCCACCACGGCGACCAGTTCGTCATGGGCCAGTTCGCAGGTCGCGACGCCTTCCGGCCGATCCGACACCGGGAGGCCAAGGAAAGCGACCTCGATCGAGTTGTCCTTGACCTGTTCCACCAGGTGCCCGCTCGCGCCGACCCGCAGGCCGATCCGGACATGCGGGTACCGCCGGTGGAACGTCTGCAGCGCGGCCGGGACGTCGACCGCCGCGACGGTCGGGATGACGCCGACGGTCAGTCGTCCCCGGACCTCGCCGATGGCCGCGGCGACCTCCGCTCCCGCTCGCTCGGCGGCGTCGAGGCATTGGCGGGCGGCGGGGAGGAACGCCTCGCCCGCGGCGGTGAGCCGCACCCGGCGGCTCGTGCGCTCGAAGAGCCGCGCGCCCAGTTCCCGTTCCAGCCGGGCGATCTGGTGACTCAACGCCGACTGCACGACGAGGCACCGTTCCGCGGCGCGCGTGAAGCTGTTCGTCTCCGCCACTGCCACGACATATCGCATCTGCTGAAGCTCCATGGACCTATCTTGAATCACGATGAATCAAGTGACAAACATGTGTTGGACTCATTGATCCTCGGCGGTGAAGCTGGGAAGCGTGAAAACGCTGACGACCACACCGCTCGCCGCCGGACTCGCCGGCACCGCGATGACCGCCTTCGCTCCCGTGGTCTGGGGAACGACCTACGTGGTCACCACCGAACTTCTCCCGCCGGGGCACCCGCTGTTCGCGGGTCTCATGCGCGCCCTGCCCGCGGGGTTGATCGCACTGGCCATCACCCGCACCCTCCCGCGCGGCACCTGGTGGCTGAAGGCCACCGCACTCGGCGTTCTCAACATCGGCATGTTCTTCCCCTTGCTGTTCCTCGCCGCCGAGCGGCTGCCCGGCGGAGTCGCCGCGACCCTCGGCGCGGCTCAGCCGCTCCTCGTTGCCGCCCTCGCCGTCGCCGTCCTCCGGCAAAGCCCGTCCGCGTGGCGGTTCGCCTGGGGAATCGTCGGGATCGTGGGCGTCGGACTGGTCGTGATCGGCCCCGCGGCGGGCTTCGACAGCGTCGGGGTCCTCGCCGGATTGGGTGGCGCCGCGACCATGGCGCTCGGCGTCACGCTCACCAAGAAATGGGGGCGTCCGGCGGAGGTCGGCCCGACGGCGTTCGCCGCGTGGCAACTCACCGCGGGCGGAGTGTTCCTGGTGCCGGTGACCTTCCTGCTCGAAGGCGCCCCGCCCGCCATCGACCTGAACGCGGCTCTCGGTTACCTCTGGCTCGGTCTGATCGGCGGCCTGCTCGCCTACGTCCTGTGGTTCCGCGGCATCACGTCGTTGCCGGTCACCTCGGTCGCCGTCCTCGGCCTGCTCTCGCCGATGGTCGCCGCGGTACTCGGTGCCGCCCTGCTCGGCCAGGCGCTCGGCCCGGTCCAGCTCGTCGGCTTCGCCCTCGCGCTGGCCTCGATCGTCGCCGGGCAGATCACCCCGAAGGCCAAGCGGGAAGGTGCTGTCCGATGAAGATCGTCGTCGTCGGCGCGTCGGGCATGGTGGGTTCCCGTGTCGTCAGCGAGGCCGTCGCTCGCGGTCACCACGTCAAGGCCGTGTTCCGCGGTGTCCTGCCCGGAACTCTCCACCCGGGCGTCGAGGCCGTACGCGGCGACGCCACCGACATCGACCACATGAGCGGCGTCCTCGCCGGTGCGGATGCCATCGTGAGCGCGACAAGGCCCGCTCCAGGTGCGGAAGACACCGTCGCCGGCACCATTACAGCCCTGCTCGATGCCGCGGCGGGCACGCGCGTGCTGGTCGTCGGCGGCGCCGGGCCACTGCGCTCGCCCTCCGGCGGACTCGTCATCGACGACCCGGCCTTCGTGCCGCCGGAATGGCGGACCATCGCCTCGGCCAGCACGACACAGCTGCGGGCATGCGAGGCGCACGCGGGCGACTGGGTGTACCTCAGTCCGCCCGCCGTCCTCGCTCCCGGAACCCGGACCGGTGCCTATCGCCGTGGGACGACCACCCTCCTCACCGCGGCCGACGGCTCCTCCCGGATCTCCGCCGAAGACCTCGCGATCGCCGTCGTGGACGAACTGGAGCAGCCGGGAAACGAAAAGCGCTTCACAGTCGGTTACGGGCATCCAGCCCCTTCCCGCATTTAGTCCTCTAAATGCGGACTTGCGCGACTTCTTCGCCCTTACTGAGACAACCTGACCGCGTCATCGAGCGTGCTCTCGATGACGACTTGCGGAGGTTCGATGCAGAAGTATCCGTTGAATGAAGGCGAAGTCCTGCTGTGGAGCGGTTCGCCCCAGCGGCGGCAGAAGTGGTTTCCGGAGCACACGGCGCTGGTGTTGTCGGTCGTGGTTTTCCCTGCGATCGTCGCCCTGCAATTGATCGTCTTCGACGACAGCACGGCGGCGCCGATGTTGGGCGGGCTCCTGATCGCCTTCTTCTGCGTGGCGTACCAGCGACTGCTCGACCGGCGTTCCCGGGCAGGGGTCACGACGTACCTGGTCACGAATCAGCGGATCGTCTTCGCCGCGAACTGGCTGAACGGCTCGGAGTTCCGGTGGGTCTGGCTCACCTGGCTCCCCTCGGAACCTCGGGTGCGTGCCGACGACACGGGCGTCGGCACGATCGTGTTCGGCAGCCGCTGGAGCCGGGCGCGAGTTCGTGAGAACGAACTCCGTGGCGCATGGGCGCCGCCGGCGCTGGAGTTGCACCAGGTCGCCGACGCCCAGCGAGTCGCCGACCTGATCCTGAACGCACGGGCGCAGCTGGTCGCCGCGTGACTCAGGCGCCGCGACCGTCTCGCCACCGGAATACGGGCGGGTCGCCGGGTGACGGCGTCTCGGGACTTCGCTCGGCCTCGATCTGGATCTCGATGTTGGTCTTGTGCGAGATCGGATCCCAGATCTCCTCGATCGGCGCCAGCAAGGACTGACTGACGCCGCAACGCCGGGCACGCGCGGCGTACCACGCGAACCCGGCCAGGAAGAGCGGCAGGCTGAGAAACGCGGCCAAGGGGGCCAAGAACTCCATGGCATCCACGCTACAGTAACATCGTGTTTCCAGAAACGTAGTGTTACTGAATTGGCGGACGATGACCAGGCTGACCCGGGCCGAGCAGCAGCGACGCACCCACGAGCACCTCTTGGACGCCGGACGGCAGGTGTTCCTGCGGCGTGGCTTCCTGGCGGCGACGGTCGAGGAGATCGCGGCCGACGCCGGCTACACCCGCGGCGCCGTCTACAAACATTTCGGCGGCAAGGAAGGGCTGTGGCTGGCGATCATCGAAGCCAGTGCCGAGACCCATCTCCAAGGACTGCGGGAAGCTCTCACCAAGGCCGCCACCCGTGACGACGTGATCGCGGCACTGGCGCCGGTCGACGTGGCGGACAAGGACGCGGCCAAATGGAGCGCGACGGCCGCCGAAGTGCTCGCCGCGACGGCGCAGCAACCCGAGAACGCCGCGATGATCGCCGCCATCCAGCGGCGTCACGACGACGAGGTCGTCGCCCTGCTCGACGAGCATGCGAAGCGTCTGGGTCTCGAATCGGCGATGCCGCTGCACCAGGCTGTCGTCATGCTGGGCGCTTTGGGTATCGGCCTCGCACTGCGTCAGACGGTGGCCCCGGCCGCCGATCCCGCCGCGATCCTCACCCACGTGCTGGACTCGGTGTTCCCCACCTACACTCAGACGCCGTGATCGATTCCTTCACCACCGCCGACCTCGTCGACGAGCACGGCGACCGGCTGCGCGTCTGCGACACCCAATTCCGCCAGTTCGGCGGGCACCGGAAGTTCTCCGGCCCGATCCGGACGGTCTCCTGTCACGAGGACAACGGCCTGGTCAAGAAGCTGCTCGCCACTCCGGGCGAGGGCCGCGTCCTGGTGGTCGACGGCGGCGGTTCCCTGCACAGCGCGCTCACCGGCGACATGATCGCGAAATCCGCCGTCGAGAACGGCTGGGCGGGTGTGGTCGTCAACGGCGCGGTCCGCGACAGCGCCGAACTGGCCGAACTCCCGCTCGGAGTGAAGGCTCTCGGTACCAACCCGCGCAAGAGTTCCAAGGCGGGCGCCGGAGCCGTCGACGTGCCGGTCGGCTTCGGGGGAGTGACCTTCACTCCCGGCGACACGCTCTACTCCGACGACGACGGCGTCGTGATCCTCCCCGCGATCACCGCCTGAACACGCTCGCCGGGACGCTGTCTGCCAGCGCCCGGTATCCGGCCGGGCTGAGATGCAGATGGTCGCCGACGTCGTAAGCGGGCAGCAGCCGTGACGGGACCTGCGGATCGCGCGCGACCCGGTCGAAATCCAGCACGGCGTCGAACCGGCCGCTCGTGCGGATCCAGGTGTTGACCGTCTGCCGGGTGGCTTCGCGAGCCGGGGCGTCGTAGCCGGTGTTGCCACCGAACGGGGTCAACGTCGCGCCGTGGACGCGGATCCCGTGCGCTTGAGCCCGGACCACGATCTGGTCGTAGACGTCGATCAGGTCGGCAGCCACCTGCCGTCGCGCTTCCGGTGTCGCGGCCGCGGTGCCGATGTCGTTGACGCGGCCTGGTTCAGCACGGCGACCCCGGACAGCCCAGCCGATCCGGCCATCGGTCGTTCCCGTTGGTGGTCGACTCTCGACCCTCGGCCGTCGGTCAGCGAGTCGCCGACGACGACCACCGCCTCCGTCCTCTTCGGACCGAACACCTCGGCGCCGCTGCCGCGCGGCCGCCGGGGACTGCTGACCGGACGCCGGAGCGCCGGCGGTCACCACCGCCAGTACCGCGAGCAGGCTGACGAGCCAGTTACGTCTCATCCGAAATCCGGTGCCAGAACCCGGTCGAAGCCGACCTCGCGGCGCGGACCGGTCAACGTGCAGGGGAGGGTCGCGACGATCCGCGCACTCGACGTCCCGACCCGCAGTTCGACGTCACCGGGTTCGACGATCCGCTTGCCCGCCCGTCCGGTGTAGGAGGTCAGATCGGCGTGCAGCCCGATCTCGACGACCTCGGTCGCGCCGGGGGCCAAATCGACCCGCTTCGCCGCGATCAGCTGCTGGACCGGCCGGGCGACCTCCGCCACCGGGTCGTGCAGGTAGACCTGGACGACCTCGGTCGTGGCCCGGTCGGTTCCGTTGCTCAGCGTCACCCGGAGCCGGCACTGGCCATCGGTCGGCCACGCCGGATCCGACACCGCGACGTCGTCCCAGTCGACGGCGGCGTAAGAAAGCCCGTGCCCGAACGAAAAAAGCGGGGTCGGGTCGACCGTGCTGACCTCACTGCGCAGGCCGAGCGGCGCGGTGAGGTAGGTCGACGGCTGGGACGCCTCCTCGCCGGGAAATCCGACCGGGAGCCTGCCGGACGGATTGATCCGTCCACTGAGGACACTCGCCAGCGCGACCGCGCCCTCTTCGCCGGGATAGAACCCGCAGACGATCGCGGCGAGGCGGTCGGCCTGCCGCGAAAGCTCGTACGGCCGTCCGCAAAGGAGCACCAAGACCACCGGCGTCCCGGTCCCGAGCAGGGCTTCGAGCAACTCTTCCTGACGTCCGGGAAGCTTGAGGTCCGAAGCGTCACACCCCTCACCCGAGGTGCCGCCGCCGAACAGGCCCGCGTGATCGCCCAGCACCGCGACGCAGAGCTCAGCCTCCTTGGCCGCGGCGACGGCGGCGGCGATGTCCTCGTCCTCGCCGCCGAGCACCGGGCAGCCGAGAGCGTAGGTGACTTCGTGGTCCTCACCGAGCGCGTCCAGCACGGTCGGAACCGATACCCCGAACGGCACCTCCGGATGGTGCACGCCGACGTGCATCGGGAACGAGTAGCAACCGAGCATCGCGCCCGGTTCGTGCGCCCGTGGGCCGACCACCGCGATCCGGCGGCCGGGGGAGAGCGGGAGGATGCCGTCGTTGCGCAGCAGCACGATCGAACGTTCGGCGATTTCCCTCGCCAGCGCGCGGGATTCCGGATCATCGAGCTCGACCTCGTCCGGAACCTCCGGTGCCCAGTCCTCGTCCAGCAGGCCGAGTTCGCACTTCTGCCGCAACACCCGCTCCAGGGCGCGATCGACGACGGCGGCATCGACCGCGCCCTGCTCCACCGCGGCGAGCAACGGCTCGCCGTAACAGTCCACAGTGGGCAGTTCCACGTCGATCCCGGCGGTCAGCGCCTGCCCGGCGGCCTCACCGCGACCGGCCGCGACACCGTGCAGCTTGTACAGGAACGACACGGAGAAGTAGTCCGCGACCACGGTTCCCTCGAAACCGTAGGTGTCGCGCAACAGATCCGTGAGCAAAGCGGTGTCCGCGGCGGAAGGGACGCCGTCGTTGTCGATGTAGGCGTTCATCACCGACCGGGCGCCCGCGCGCAGCGCCATCTCGAACGGCGGCAGCAGGACGTCGGCCAGTTCCCTCGGCCCGACCGACACCGGCGCGAGGTTGCGACCGGCGCGTGAAGCCGAGTAGCCGACGAAATGCTTCAGTGTCGCGATCACGCCGGCGGATTCGAGCCCGGCGGCATAAGCGGCGCCGATCGTGCCGACCAGATGCGGATCCTCGCCGATGGTCTCCTCGACCCGTCCCCAGCGCAGGTCACGGGCGACGTCGAGGACCGGGGCGAGTCCTTGGTGGACGCCCAGACGGCGCATCGTTTCGCCGATCCGTGCCCCCATGCGATACACGAGATCGGGGTCGAAACTCGCTCCCCAGCACAGCGGTGAGGGGTAGACCGTGGCCTGCCAGGCGGCGAGACCGGTGAGCGTCTCCTCGTGTACCAGCGCCGGGATGCCGAACCGGCCGCGCGCGACGATCTCCCGCTGGGTGCGGGCCAGGCTGCGCGCGCCGATCACCGGATCGACCGGCCGGGTGCCGTACACCCTGGTCAGCTGACCGATCCCGTGCCGCACGAGATCGTCCCAGTCCAGGGCCGCCTCGGCGAAGTCGTGCTGGTGCGGTGCCATCTCGCCACCGGAGTCGATGCCGACCCAGACGCCGTAGAGCTGAGCGAGCTTCTCCCGCAAGGTCATCCGGTCCAGCAGCGCACGGACCCGGTCCGCCGGATCCGCGGTCGGGTCGTGCCATGGCCGGGGTGACGCGCTGGGCTGCGTGGTCAAGGCCGTCCGTCCTTCGTCTGAGTGTCGAGGGCGCGCGTCGAGCGGCGCACCACCAGACCGGTGGAGAGGGTGATGTGGGTTCGTTCCTCGGGCTCCCCACTGATCAGCGAGATCAGCAGAGTGATGGCGCGATGGCCCATCTCGCGAATGGGCTGGTCCACTGTGGTCAGTGGCGGGGTGCACAGGGCGGACTCGGGGACGTTGTCGAAGCCGACCACCGACAGGTCGTCCGGCACGGAGAAGCCGAGGTCCGCGGCGGCTCCGACGGTCGCGATCGCCGAGATGTCGTTGGCGGCGAACACCGCCGTCGGCCGATTTTCGCTGGTCAGCAGTTCGCGCGCCGACCGGGCGGAGATCTCCGGATCATAGGCGCCGAGCCGGATCAGGTCCTCGTCGATCGGCACGCCCGCCGCGGTGAGCGCCCGCAGGTACCCGGTCTTGCGCAGTTCGGCCGATTCGAGATCCGGCCGCCCGGCGAGGAAACCGATGCGGCGGTGGCCGAGATCCAGCAGATGCCGGGTCGCCAGCTGCGCGCCGCGCAGGTTGTCGGAATCGATGGTCGGCACCGTCGACGGGCCGGTGTGCGGATCGACCGCCACCACCGGGGTGCCCGGGACAGCCTCCAGCGAGGCCACCGGCGTGACCAGCACCGCGCCGTCGACCAGCGTACCGGAAAGTCTTGACAGGTAACGCTTTTCCCAGCCCGACAGGTCACCGGTGCGGCCGCCCGCCGAGTACACGACGAGTTCGTAGCCGGTGCCCCGGATGGCGTCCGCCGCGCCCTTGAGCAATTCGGTGGAGAACGGTTCGAGATCGGCGACCAGGATCCCGATCACGTTCGTCTTGTGGTTGCGCAGGCTTTGGGCGACCAGACTCGCCTCGTAACCGAGTTCGTCGATCACCGCGCGGACCTTGGCCAGGGTCGCGGCGGCGACGCCGTAGCGGTCGTTGATCACTTTGGACACCGTGGCCACGGAGACGCCGGCACGAGCCGCGACGTCACGGATCGTGACCCTCGAACTGGGCTGCATGTGCTCAGACTAGCCATGTAAAACGTTATCGACAACGATTGACATAGGAATTTGATGCGCGCAAACTCATCGCCAGTCCGGGCGCAGTCACGCCCCGTCCTACTCGGCCGAAGTCGTCAGGAGTGGACTCACCATGTTTTCGAACCGCCGAATCCCCGCCGCCGCCGCGCTCGCGGCGGCCGTCCCGCTCGCGATCGCCGGCTGCTCCGGGGGCACCGAGACCGCGGCCGAGCCCAGCGGGCCGGTCACCCTCACCTGGTGGCACAACGGCACCACCGACCCGATCAAATCGATCTGGGCCCAGGTCGTCGCCGACTACCAGAAGGCCCATCCCGAGGTGACGATCAAGGGGCAGCCGCTGCAGAACGAGGAGTTCACCACCAAGGTCCCGCTCGCCCTGCAGTCGAACGAGCCGCCGGACGTCTACCAGTCCTGGGGCGGCGGTGAACTGGCCTCACAGGCCACCTCGGGCAAGGTCGCGGATCTGACCGACGCGGCGAAGGGCTGGCTCGGCTCGGTGGGCAAACTCGCCGAGAGCTGGCAGGTCGACGGCAAGCAGTACGGGATCCCGTGGGAGCAGCACTTCGTCGGCTTTTGGTACCGCAAGGACCTTTTCGCGCAAGCGGGGGTGACCGCGCCGCCGTCCACCATGGACGAACTCAACGCCGCCGTCGCCAAGCTCAAGCAGGCGGGTATCACGCCGATCGCGGTCGGCGGCAAGGATCGCTGGCCGGACGCCTTCTACTGGAACTACTTCGCCCTGCGGGCCTGCTCGGCCGACACGCTGAAGCAGTCGGTCAAAGCGGTGAAACTCGAGGATCCGTGCTGGACCAAGGCCGGACGCGACCTCCAGGCGTTCCTGGCCACGCAGCCGTTCCAGCCCGGGTTCACCGGCACGCCGGCCCAGCAGGGCGCCGGCAGCTCGGCGGGGCTGGTGGCCAACGGCAAGGCGGCGATGGAACTGCAGGGCGACTGGGAGCCCGGCACGATGTCCTCGCTCACCGAGGACAAGGACCTCGACTCGAAGGTGGGCTGGTTCCCGTTCCCATCGGTCCCGGGCGGGGCCGGTGATCCGGCCGCGGTGCTCGGCGGCGGCGACGGTTTCTCCTGCACCACCCGCGCGGCCAAGGCCTGCGCGGACTTCCTGCAGTACCTCGGCAGTGAGCCGGTGCAGAACCAGCTCGCGGCGAAGGGCGCCGGACTGCCGATGACCGCTTCGGCGGCCAAGTCCCTCAAGACCGAGTCGCTGAAGACCGTCTTCGACTACGGGCAGAAGGCGCCGTACCTGCAGATGTACTTCGACAAGGCGTTCCCGACCGCGGTGGGTGCCGCGCTCAACGACGCCGTCGCGGACTTCTTCGCCGGGCAGGGCACCCCGGAAAGCATCGTCGACGCGGTGAACAAGGCCGCGGCGGGCGACAAGTGACGGCGACGGACACGCGGGTGCGGGCGGCGGCGCGGCCGCCCGCACCCGCGGTCCGGACGCGGCGACCAGGAACCCGCAGGAAGCTGGAACTGGCGTTCCTGCTCGGACCAGCGCTCGTGCTGTTCGTCGGGTTCGTGCTGGTCCCGATCGGGATCGCGGTGTTCTACAGCCTCTACGAGTGGAACGGTTTCGGTCCGCTCGACGACTTCGTCGGTCTCGACAACTACACCGACGCCCTGTCGGGCTCGGTGTTCCAGGGCGCCATTGGGCACAACCTGATCATCGCGGGCCTGTCCATTGGGGTCCAACTGCCCCTGTCCATCGCGCTCGCGCTGCTGCTCAACCGCAAACTACGCGGCCGAGCCGTCCTCCGCGCCCTCGTGTTCGCGCCGTACGTGCTGTCGGAGGCGATCACCGCGGTCATCTGGCTGCTGATGCTGCAGCCGAACGGCTTCGTGGACCAGACGTTGCGCGGAATCGGCCTCGGCGGACTGGTCCAGCACTGGCTCGCCGACCCGGGGATCGTCCTCTACACACTGTTCGCGGTGATCACCTGGAAGTACATCGGCTTCGGCATCATCCTGTTGCTGGCCGGGCTCCAGGGCGTGCCCGCCGAAATACGGGAAGCGGCCGCGCTCGACGGCGCATCGGCCTGGCAGACCACCCGGCATGTGGTGCTGCCGCTGCTCGGACCCACCATCCGGATCTGGGTGTTCCTGTCGGTGATCGGCTCACTGCAGCTGTTCGACCTGGTGTGGATCATGACTCTAGGCGGTCCGGCCAACTCGTCGGCGACCATGGCGACCTACCTGGTCGACCACGGGTTCAAACGGTACGAGTTCGGGTTCGGCAGCGCCGTCGCGGTGATCCTGTTCGTGGTCTGTTTCCTCTTCGCGTTGTTGTATCAGCGTTTCGCCCTGCGTCGCGACACCGACGGCGCCCTGACCAGGATGGTGGGCTGATGCGCCGCGCCGGGACGCCGATCGGATACGTCGCCGCGATCGCCGTCCTCGGGATCACCGTGGTGCCGCTGCTGTTCGTGGTACTGGGCGGGTTCCGCACCACCGCGCAGATCAACGCCTCACCCGCGGGCCTGCCGGATCCGTGGGTATGGGACAACTACGCGGCGATCCTCGGCTCGTCGGCGTTCTGGACTTTCCTGGGCAACAGCGCGCTGATCGCGGTCATCGCGACCACGTTGACCGTCGTGCTGGGCTCGATGGCCGGGTACGCGTTGTCGCGGTACGACTTCAAGGGCCGCGAGGGCCTCTACACGCTGTTCACCCTCGGCCTCCTCTTCCCGCTCGGAGTGGCGACCCTGCCGCTGTACCTGTGGCTGCGCCAACTGGGAATGCTGGAGAGTTTCTGGGGCGTGGCGATCCCCGAAGCGGCGTTCTCGCTGCCGGTGACCATCGTGATCCTGCGGCCGTTCATGCGGGCGATCCCCGGGGAGATCGAGGACGCCGCCGTACTCGACGGCGCGAGCAGGCTCGGCTTCTTCTGGCGGATCCTGCTGCCGCTGTCCGCGCCCGCCCTGACCACCGTCGCCGTTCTCGCGTTCGTGACCAGCTGGAACTTCTATCTGCTGCCGTTGCTGGTATTCAACGACTCCGCGAACTTCACGCTGCCGCTCGGGGTGGCGACGTTCCAATCCCAGTACTCGCAAGACACCGCGCGCGTGCTCGCGTTCACCGCGCTGTCGATGATCCCCGCACTCGCGTTCTTCGTGCTCGCCGAACGCCGCATCGTCGGCGGACTGACCGGATCCGTGAAGGGCTAGTTTCCAGGAGGTCGAAGATGACGTCCGACGAGCAACCCCTGCACCGCAGGAATTTCCTGCGGCTGCTCGCCGTGCTGGGCGCAGGTACCGCCTTCGCTCCGGAAGTCGCCGAGGCGGCACCGGAGAAGGGCGGATTCCCGCTGGTCGCGCGGGGCAAGGCGGCGACACTGGTGGTGAGCTCCCGTGACAAACCGGGAGTCCGCCGCGTGGCCGGTGATCTCCGGGACGACATCGAGCGGGTCACCGGGATCCGGCCGGAGCTGGTGTTCGACCGGATCCCCGCTTCCGGCCCGGTCGTGCTGATCGGCACGCTCGGGCACAGTCCGCCGGTCGACGACCTCGTGGCCGCGCGGAAGCTGGACGTCACCGGGATCGCGGGGAAGTGGGAGACGTCGCTCAGCCAGGTCGTCGACGGCAGGCTCGTCCTCACCGGCAGTGACCAGCGCGGCGTCATCTACGGCGTTACCTCGGGCCGCCCGAACGCCTCCGGCTGGGCACATGGCCGGCCGGCGGAGCGGTGCTGTCGCGGACGACGAGGCTGGTGGCGAGTTCGATGCGGTGGCTCTCCGGTACCCGGCCCCTGGCGAGCGAGAGGGCGAGCCGGGCTCCGGCGACGGCCATCTGCCGCAACGGCTGGCGGATCGTGGTCAGTTCCGGGGTCAGCCAGCAGGCGAGCGGCAGATCGTCGAAGCCGATGACGCTCAGGTCGTGCGGGATGCGCAGGCCCGCGTCACGTGCGGCCTCGTAGACGCCGAGCGCCTGCAGGTCACTGCCGGCGAACACGCCCGTCGGCCGGTCGGGCAGGGCGAGCAATGAGGTCAGCTGCCGGTAGCCGGAACGCGGGTGGAAGTCGCCGCGGCGCACCAGAGCCGGATCGAAGGCCAGCCCGGCCGCCTCCAACGCGGCGCGGTAGCCGTCGATCCTGGCGCGACCGCACAGGACGCCGTCCGGACCACCGATCACCGCGATCCGCCGGTGGCCGAGGTCGAGCAGATGCCGGGTGGCGGCCAGCCCGCCCTGCCGGTTGGTCGTGCCGACCGAAGGCGTCTCCGGACCGGGTTGCCCGGCGGGGTCGATCACCACCAGCGGGATGTCACGGGAGCGCAGTTTCGCCAGCTGGCCGGCGGTGAGGTCGGAACAGACCGAGACGATGCCGACCGGGCGGCGGGTGAGCACGCTTTCCAGCCAGTCGTGCGCGGGCGTGTGGCGGCCGGAAGATTCCGCGAGGACGACCGACATCCCGTTCTCGCGGGCGACGTTCTCCACACCACGGATGATTTCCAGCGCCCAGGTGCTTTCGATTTCGTGGAACATCAATTCCAGCAGACGTGACCGCTGTGATCTTTGGTCGGCACGGCGCCGATAGCCGTATTTACGGATCAATTCCTCCACTCTCGCCCTGGTTTCGTCGGCGACGTCGGAGTGACCGTTGACGACCTTGGAAACGGTCGGCACGGACACGCCGGCTTCGGCGGCTATCCGGCTGATGGTGATCCGAGGTTCCGTTGACATGTCAGTGATTCTACGTCTTATCAACGAAAAGGAGACCCATGAAGAACACGTTCTCGACAAGACGAGCGGTCGCTCTTTTGGTCGCCGTCGCGGGTATTTCGGTGTGGAACTCGACCCCGGCTTCGGCCGCCGGTCCGCTGAAGGACATCACGAATCGCTACGTCGGCAGCGCAGTCGCGGCGAATCACCTCGCCAGTGAAGTCGATTACCGTTCCGTGCTCACCCGCGAATTCGACAACGTCACCCCCGAAAACGAGATGAAATGGGGTGTCGTCGAGACGGACCGGGGCCAGTACAACTGGTCCGGCGCGGACGCGATCGTCGACTACACCCAGCGAAACGGCAAGTCGGTCCGCGGGCACACCCTCGTCTGGCACAGCCAGCTGCCCGGTTGGATGAACAACGTCGGCGCCGGTGAGCTGCGGTCGGTGGTGCAGCGGCACATCACCACGGAAATGGGCCGGTACAAAGGCAAGATCCGGGCCTGGGACGTGGTGAACGAGATGTTCGACGACGACGGCACCCGCCGGGCGTCGGTATTCCAGCGGAAACTCGGTGACGGCTACGTCGCCGACGCGTTCCGCTGGGCCCGCGCGGCGGATCCGTCCGCGAAGCTGTACATCAACGACTACAACACCGAAGGGCTCAACGCGAAGAGCGACGCCCTGTACAACCTGGTGCAGACGCTGAAACAGCAAGGCGTGCCGATCGACGGCGTCGGCTTCCAGGCGCACTTGGCCACTCAGTACGGCTTCCCCGGCGGCTACCAGGCGAACCTCGCCCGGTTCGCCGCGCTGGGTGTCGACGTCGCCATCACCGAGGCCGACGTCCGCATCCCGATGCCCCCCGACAGCACCAAGCTGAACACGCAGGCGAGCTACTTCAAGCAGCTCTGGGACGGGTGCCACGCGGTGGCGCGGTGCGTGGAGTTCACGACCTGGGGCTTCACCGACCGCCACTCGTGGGTGCCGGACACGTTCCCCGGACAGGGCGCGGCGTGCCTGTTCGACACCAACCTGCGGCCGAAACCGGCCTACACCCGCATCAACCCCTGAGTCCCTTCGGGGTCGTGAGTGAGGTTGGTCCGTGAAGGCCTCCTTTCCTACCTTGAACGTAGGGAAGGAGGCCTTCACGACCTTTCGCGACCGAGGCAGCCCACACGGCAGCGCGCCGTGCCTCGGCGCGAACCTTCGAAGTACATGATGGCCCCCTTCCTTGCGCTAGGCGCAAGGAAGGGGGCCATCATGTACTTCCCGCGCCACCGGTGTGACTGGTGACGCCGCCGCATCCCGGTGAGCCCTCGCGCCACAAGACTCTGTCACGCCACGTTTGTCTTACCCCTCATTAGCACTCACCACCTGCTCGTGAAACCGGGTGAAGTCCGCTCCCGCCGGCACCTTCGAGGAGTCGTGACTGTGCGGACACCGGCGTCCCCGGTCACCCCCTGGTCGCGACGAGCCGCTCCACCAGCCCGAGTTTGAACCGCTCCTGCTTCTCGACGGCCAGGCCGAGCGCGCCGATCATTTCCGCCGGGCGGCGAAGGAAGTGCTCGCCGGCCATCGGCACGGTGATCTTCTCCGTGAGCCATTGCAGGCCGCGGATCGCGCGCGTCGAACTCGCGATGTGGTCGAGCAGGATGAGCCGTCCACCGGGCCGGAGGACGCGGGCCATTTCCCGCAACGCCTTGTCGTGGTCCGGGATCGCGCAGAGCCCGAGCGTGCAGACCACGGTGTCGAACGAACCGGCCTCGAAGGGCAGGTCGTGGGCGTCGGCCCGCCGGAGGGTGACCGGGTGGCCGATGCGTTCGGCGCGGCCGCGGGCGATGGCGAGCATGCCGTCGCTGAGGTCGACGCCGGTGAGGGTGACGCCGTCGGGGTAGAGCGGCAGGTTCAGTCCTGTCCCGACGGCGACCTCGAGGACGTCTCCGGTGGCCTGACCGCAGGCCCATTCCCGGGAATCGCCGAAGAGCTTCCGGTCGAGGAACTGCATCTCCCGGTCGTAGTTCCGCGATTTGCCGTCCCAGTAGCGGTTCCAGCGCGCGGACCGGGTCATGACGCTCCTTTCAGCAGCAGTGCTCGCCGCGCCAGGCTTCGCGGCCTTCCTTGATCGCGACGGCGGCGATGACGAGCGCGACCAGCGGGTCCACCCAGTACCAGCCGAGGAGGCTGTTGAGCAGCAACCCGACGAGCAGCACACCGGAAAGACAGCTGCAGAGCAAGGTCTGTTTCGAGTCGGCGACGGCACTCGCTGAGCCGAGTTCTCGGCCGGCGCGGCGCTGAGCGAGGGAGAGGAACGGCATCACGAGCAGTGAGATCGCCGCCAGCACGATGCCGACTCCTGAGTGCTCGGCCTGGTCGGCGCCGAACAGGGTGCGTACGGACTCGACGGTGACGTAGGCGGCCAACGCGAAGAAGGACACCGCGATGATCTTGAGCGCGGTGCGTTCACGGGCTTCAGGGTCCGCTCCGGAGAACTGCCAGGCGACCGCCGTGGCGGAGGCGACTTCGATGACCGAGTCCAGGCCGAAGCCGATCAGCGCGGTCGAGGAGGCCATGGTGCCTGCCGAGATGGCGACGACGGCCTCGATGACGTTGTAGGTGATCGTCGCCGCGACCAGGAGCCGCACCCGCCGTGACAGCAGGGCGCGCCGATTCGGGTCCACTGTGGACACCGTGGTGCAGCAGCCATCCGTGCAGCCACCGGTCTCGACGGGAAGAGCGCGTTCGGTCATCGGAGCACCCGGAGGCTGGTGTCGTCCTCGATGCAGGGCTCGGCCGTGTCGACGGCGAGCACGACCTGGACCAGTTCACGGAGTGCGCGGGCGAGATGCCCGTCGGCCAGCGCGTAGCGAACTTGGCGGCCTTCGTAGGTGGCCACGACCAGGCCGCAGCCCCGCAGACAGGCGAGGTGGTTGGACACATTGGACCGGCTCAGTCCGAGTTGGACGGCCAGCTGACCGGGGTAGCTCACACCGTCGAGCAAGGCGACCAGGATCTTGCACCGGTTCGGGTCGGCGAGGGCACGTCCCAGCCGGGCGAGCGCGGCACCGTGGGTTTCACACGTCAGCACAGCCAGGACAGTACAGCCACCGCTGATATATCAGCAAGGACTGAACTATGACCCGTCCGTACCGGAACATGGTGGCCGCGCGGGAGTGACTGACACGACGGGGTGTCCGAACGCGACCCTCTGTTTCGTCGCTGTCTGTCAAGTCGCCGTCGAACATGTGCGGGGCGTCGACCCGAAAGTGATCGCCCTGCCCACTCCAACGGCCGCATCACCGGCACCGCCGGGAGTTTCGCGAGGGCTTCGCATAACACCTCAGGGCTGGGACTGACCCGATTGCGTGAGCGTTTTAAATTGACGAGTCACGATGAGAAGATCTTTCGGCGGCAATGCCTGAATCGGCATTCGGGTGGCCTTTTCGCATTACCCGAAAGTGCGCTTGTGCGGGCAAAACGCCTTGCTATGTTGATCCCTGCGGGGCCGTCACCTCGGGGAATACCGGCCCGCCGCGGTTCGTGGATCTTGTTTGTTCACATGACTATCGAAGGGTGGACCTTGCTGTGACCGTGACCGAATCGGACACTTCCGCCGAAGGTGTCCAGGGGCCGGGAAATCCGCAGCTGAGTTTGGGTCGGGCCGCCGCGCGCAACCTGGCGACCACGACCAAAACCGTCCCGCAGATGCAGGGAATCTCGTCCCGGTGGCTGCTGAAGATGCTCGAATGGGTCCAGGTCAACGGTGGCGCCTATCGGGTCAACCGGCGGCTCAATTACGCGGTCGGCGACGGACGGGTGACGTTCTCGAAGACCGGTGCCACTGTGAGCGTGATCCCGGCGGAACTCGGGGAACTGAAGCCCCTCAAAGGTTACGACGACGAAGAGGTCCTCGCCGAACTCGCCCGCCGCTTCGAACAGCAGGAGGTGGCCGCCGGCGACGTGCTCGTCGAATTCGGGCATCGCGCCGACCGGGTCTACCTCATCGCGCACGGCAAGATCACCAAGACGGGCCCCGGGCCTTACGGCGACGAGACCGCGCTCGGCGTGGTCAAGGACGGCGACTACTTCGGCGCCCAGGCGCTCGTCGACGGCGACGGTATCTGGGAGTTCACCGCCAAGGCTGCCACCGTCTGCACCGTGCTGACGCTGAGCCGCCAGGCCTTCGAGCAGGTTTTGGAGCAGTCCGAATCACTGCAGGCGCAGATCGAGCTGGCGTCGCAGGACACCGGGCGGTCCAACGACTTCGGCGAGGCCGAGATCGACATCTCCTCCGGCCACGACGGCGAGCCGCTGCTGCCGGGCACGTTCGTCGACTACGAGACCTCACCGCGGGAATACGAGCTGAGTGTCGCCCAGACCGTGCTGCGGGTGCACAGCCGGGTCTCCGACCTCTACAACCAGCCGATGGACCAGACCGAGCAGCAGCTCCGCCTGACCATCGAGGCGCTGCGTGAGCGGCAAGAATACGAGATGATCAACAACTCGGACTTCGGCCTGCTCCACAACGCCGACTTCACCCAGCGGATCGCCACGCGCACCGGCCCGCCGACCCCGGACGACTTCGACGACCTGCTCGCGCTGGTGTGGAAGGAACCCGGCTTCTTCCTCGCGCATCCGCGCACGATCGCCGCGTTCAGCCGTGAGTGCAGCAAACGCGGTATCTACCCCACCGGCGCCGACCTCGGCGGGCACAAGGTGCCGTCCTGGCGCGGGATCCCGATCCTGCCGTGCAACAAGATCCCGGTGAGCCAGAGCAACACCAGTTCCGTGCTGCTGATGCGCACCGGCGAGAAGAACCAGGGCGTGGTCGGCCTGCGTCAGATCGGCCTGCCCGACGAGTACGAGCCGGGCCTGAACGTCCGCTTCATGGGGATCTCGGAGCAGGCGATCATCTCCTACCTCGTCAGCACGTACTACTCCGCCGCCGTGCTCGTACCGGACGCGCTGGCCGTGCTCGAAGCCGCCGAACTCGGCCGCGAAGGATGACGGCCACGACGCCGGAGGTCGACCGGCGGTCGAGTCTCAGCCCCGCGGCAGCGCGGAATCTGGCGACGACCACCAAGACGCGGCCGCAGATGCAGAGCATCACGCCGCGCTGGCTGCTGAAGCTGCTGCCCTGGGTCGAGACGAAAGGTGGCACCTTCCGGGTCAACCGGCGCCTGACCTACGCCATCGGCGACGGGCGGGTGAGCTTCACCAACGTCGGCGCCGAGGTCCGGGTCGTCCCGCAGGAGCTGGCGGAATTGGCGCTGCTGCGGGGGTTCGACGACGAGGATACGCTCACCGCGCTCGCCGACCGGTTCGTACAGCACGAGTACCGGCCCGGCGAGACGATCGTCCGCCACGGCACCCCGCTCGACGAGGTCGTGCTGGTCGCGCACGGCAAGGTGGTCAAGGTGGCGCCTGGCGAGTACGGCGGCGAGTCGACCATCGGCAGCATGGCCGACGGTGATCATTTCGGCGAGGAGACGCTCGCCGGGATCGAGCGGAACTGGCCGTACACGGTCAAGGCCATCACCCCGGTGATCGTGCTGACCCTGCGCGCCGGCGACTTCGCCGACCTCAACGGCAGGTCCGAGGCGATGCGCCGTCATGTGCAGGACATGCTGGCGCGGGGGACCAAACCCCAGAACGCGAAGGGTGAGGCGGAGATCGGGATGTCGTCCGGACACGACGGCGAGCCGCCGCTGCCGGGCACGTTCGTCGACTACGAGACCTCACCGCGCGAGTACGACCTGGCCGTCGCCCAGACGTCGCTGCGGGTGCACACACGGGTGACCGATCTCTACAACGGGCCGATGAACCAGTTCGACGAGCAACTCCGGCTGACCGTGGAGGCGCTGCGGGAGCGGCAGGAGCACGACCTGATCAACAACCGTGAGTTCGGCCTGCTGCACAACGCCGATCTGAAATCGCGGTTCCAGACCCGGTCGGGCCCGCCTACGCCCGACGACATGGACGAACTCGTCAGCCGCCGCCGCAAGACGAAGTTCTTCCTCGCCCATCCGCGCGCGATCGCCGCGTTCGGGCGGGAATGCACGCGCCGCAGCCTGTACCCGGAGGGCACCACGGTCGACGGCAAGGTGGTCGCCGCGTGGCGCGGGGTGCCGCTGCTGCCCTGCGACAAGATCCCGATCACCGACGCGGGGACGTCGTCGATCCTCGCCATGCGGACCGGGTTGGAGGACAACGGCGTGGTCGGGCTGCATCAGACCGGTCTGCCCGACGAGTACGAGCCCGGTCTGAACGTGCGGTTCGACGGCATCACCGAGCAGGCCGTGGCCACCTATCTGGTCAGTACCTACTACTCGGCCGCCGTACTCGTACCCGACGCGCTCGGCGTCCTGGAGAACGTCGAGGTCGCCCGGTGACCCCTCGATCCACATCGACACCGCACTTGAACAACCGAGAAAGGACCACCCACGTGACAGTCGCCCGTACGCCCGCTCCCACCAAGGTTCTGCGCACCGAATACCAGAAGTCGGTGGCGTCGTACTGGAACAAGGAGAAGGACCCGGTCAACCTGCGGCTGGGCGACGTGGACGGGCTCTACCACCACCACTACGGGGTGGGTGAGGTCGACTGGTCGGTGCTGGAGGGGCCGGAGAGCACCCGTGACGAGCGGATCATCGCCGAGATGCACCGGCTGGAGACCGCGCAGGCGGACGTCCTGCTCGATCACCTCGGCGACGTCAAACCGGGCGACCGGCTCCTCGACGCCGGCTGCGGACGCGGCGGGTCCAGCATCATGGCCAACGCGCGGTTCGGCTGTCACGTCGACGGGATCTCGATCTCGGAGAAGCAGGTCGAGTTCGCCAATCACCAGGCGGAGATCCGCGGGGTCGCCGACAAGGTGCGCTACCACTTCCGCAACATGCTCGACACCGGCTTCGAAACCGGCTCGCGCAAGGCGATCTGGAACAACGAAAGCACCATGTACGTGGACCTCTACGAACTTTTCGCCGAACACGCGCGGCAACTGGAGTTCGGCGGGCGCTACGTCACCATCACCGGGTGCTACAACGACGTGACCGGTGGGCGGTCCAAGGCCGTCGCGCAGATCGACCAGCACTACACCTGCAACATCCATCCGCGCAGCCAGTACTTCAAGGCGATGACGGCGAACGACCTGGTGCCGATCTCGGTGGTGGACCTGACGGCGGACACGATCCCGTACTGGGAGCTGCGGGCGAAGTCGTCGGTGGCGACCGGGATCGAGGGACCGTTCCTCGACGCCTACCGCGAAGGGAGTTTCCACTACCTGCTCATCGCCGCGGACCGCGTCTGATCCCGCATCCACCGAGACCATCGGAGTGACCGCGATGACGGAACATGGCGCTCTGGCCACGCTTCTGGCCGGGCCGAGTGGACTGGGAACGTCCGCCGCGCGCCTGGCGGCCCGGCTCGCACACACCCCGGCGGAGACCCCGCTGCCACCGGGGCCCGTATCCGGGCTCGACCCCGGATACGCCTACCGGCCGTGGGGTGACGGGTCGGCGCCGCCGCTGTACTGCCCGGTCACCGAACGGATCAACGATCCGCTCGCGGCGGAGGTCGACCGGAGGCTGGTCGCGTGGGCGGGTGAGTGCGGTTTCGGCGAGGAGGAGTGCGAGCAGATCGGGAAGGCGGGCTTCGGCAGGCTGGTCATGCTCGCCCACCCGGACTGTGAGGATCCCGACCGGCTGCTGATCTCCGCACGGCTCAACGCGGCGTGGTGGGCGGCGGACGATCTGTACGCCGACGACACCTCGCTCGGCGCTGTTCCGGCGGAACTGCCGCCGAAGCTCGCGCTGGCGATGGCCGCCATGGACCCGGTGCCGTCGCTGGGTGAATTCAGCCGCGACCTCGACGAAACGCTGCGGAACGACCGGGTGCTGGTGGCGCTGAACTCGGGGACGGACTTCCTGCGGCGAGCCGGGACGGCCGCCCAGGTTCAACGCGTCTGCTATTCGACCTTCGCGATGTTCGTGAGCTGGACCGCCTACGCGGCATGGCGCCACAGTGGGAAATACCCGCCGGCGTGGGAGTATCTCGCGGCGCGGCAGCACGACAGTTTCTACACGTCGATGACGCTGATCGACGTCCTCGGCGGCTACGAACTGACGTCGAACCTCTACTACGACCCGAGGGTCCGCGAGGCGGCGATCCAGGCGGGCACGGCGTCCGTGCTCGTCAACGACGTGCACTCGGTCGCCAAGGATCTGGAGGACGAGTCGCCGCCTTGCAACGCGGTCTTGCTGATCGCCGGAGACCGGAAATGCTCGATCGAGGAGGCCACGGCGATCACCGTCGAACTGCACAACGACGTCGTCCGCGACTTCCAGGCGGCGCACGAGCGGCTGAGCGGGGTTCCTTCCGTGGAACTGCAACGGTTTCTGCGTGGCTTACGGGGATGGATGGGCGGCGGGTTCGAATGGCACTCGACGAGCCCTCGGTACCGCACGAAACCCGGCATTTAGTCCTCTGGATGCGGTAGTTCGCGACACGAACCTCCGCATTCAGAGGACGAAATGCGGGGAGAAAGGAGGCTAGACGACACCTGCCGCGATCAGCTGCTGCCAGATCACGCCCTGGTCGACGACCTCGACTTCGAGCTTCTCGGCCTTGGTGAGCTTGCTCGCCCCGACGTCGGCGCCGGTGATGAGCAGGTCCGTATTCGCCGAAACCGACGACGCGATGGTCGCGCCCGCCTTCTCGCACAACCGCTGGAAGGTCGGGCGCGGCACCTTCTCCCCGGAACGGGGATCACTGATCGACCCGGTGACCACGACGGTCTTGCCCTCCAGCGGCGCACCGGCCACGACGACCGGCGGAAGGTCCTCTTCACGAACGTCGAGCGAGACACCGACCTCCCGCAGCCGTTCGAGTTCGGGACGCAACCGGGTGAGGTGCTCGATCAGCGAAGCGGCCACCTTGGGGCCGATGTCCTCGACGGCCACGAGCCCTTCCTCGCCCGCATCGAGGACCGCTTCCAGCGAACCGAAACCGGCACGGCAAAGGCGTGCGGCCGTGCCTTCGGACGCCATCGGGATCGCCAGCCCGATCAGCGCCCGGCGCAGGCCGACGGCCCGGCTCGCGTCGATCGACTCGATCATGCGGGTGGCGGAGATTTCGCCGATGCGGTCGAACTCCAGCAATGTCTCTTTGGTGAGCCGGTAGAAGTCCGACGGGTGTTCGAGAATCCCGGCCTCGGCGAGCCGCTCGATCCAGACACCGCCGATCGCGTCGATGTCCGCTGCCGCCCGCGAGGCCCAGTGGATCAGCCGCCGTACGGTCTGTGCGGGACAGGCGACGTTGGTGCAGAACAGTTCCCGGCTGTTGCCCTGTTCGGTCAGCGGCTCGTCACAGGACGGGCACACCGACGGCGGCACGATCTCGCGCTCCTCGCCGGTGCGCTTGGCGGCGTCCAGGACACCCGCGACGAACGGGATGACGTCGCCGGCGCGCCGCACCAGCACGGTGTCGCCGATCTTGATGCCGCGAGCGCGGATGACCTCCTGGTTGGCCAGTGTCGCGCGAGTGACGGTGGTCCCGCCGACGAACACCGGCTCCAGCCATGCCACGGGCGCGATCTTGCCGGTCTTGCCGACGTCCCAGACGACGTCGGTGAGCACGGTCGTCTTCTCCTCGGCGGCGAACTTGAACGCCATCGCGCCGCGAGGTGAGCTCGACCGGGTTCCGGCGGCGGCGTAGGCGTCGCGATCGGCCAGGCGCAGCACGGCACCGTCGAGGTCGTAATCCAGCTCGTTGCGTTGCTGCTCGATCGTCGTGATGACCGCTTGCGCGGCCTCGGCGTCGTCGCAGTGGCGCATGTCGGCGGCGGTGAACCCGAGTGTCCGCAGCGCGCCGTCCAGGTCGGTTTCCGCGCTGTCGGGTTCGGTGGTCAGGTCGAAGGCGAAGAACCGCAGACGTCGTTCGGCGACGGTGGCCGGGTCCTTGGCGCGCAGTGTGCCCGCGGCGGCGTTGCGGGGGTTGATCAGCGGCTTGTCCGGATGCGCCTTGTTGTAGGCGGCGAAGGTGGAGCGCAGCATGACCGCTTCACCACGGACCTCGACCCGGCCGGGTGCGTCGACCTTGTCCGGGACGCCGTCGGTCAGCGCCCGCACCAGCATGGTCACGTCGTCGCCGGTGGTCCCGTCACCGCGGGTCACCGCACGCGCGAGTCGCCCGTTCTCGTAAACCAGCGCCAACGACAGACCGTCCAGCTTCGGCATGACCACCACGGACTGGCCGGGGAAGCGGGCGAAGAACGCCGCGACCTGCTCGGGTTTGGTCGCCTTCTCCAGCGACAGCATCGGGCGCGAGTGCCGGATGGGCGCGTGCAGCACGGCGGGCGCGCCGACCTGGTCGAGTGGATTCGGATCCGGGGTCAGCTCGGGGTCGGCCTCGATGAGACCCCGCAATTCGTCCTCGATCGCGTCGTACTCGGCGTCGGCCACCTTCGGCGAGCCCCGGTAGTAGGCGTCGCGAAGGACGACGATCTGATCGGCGAGTTCCTGGATGCGGTCCCGAGCGTTCACGGGGCAGAGATTACCCGTGACCTCCGACAGAAGAGCGTCCGAAGAGGACGTGTCACGGGTTGATGGCAAGCACGAGGAACGAGGCCAGCAGCACGAGATGCACGCCGCCCTGGAGGCGGGTGGCACGGCCGGGGACCACGGTCAGCACGCTGACCGCGATCGTGAGCGCGAGCAGCACGATGTGGGTCGCACCCAGGCCCAGCAGCAGCGGCCCGTCCAGCCAGATCGACGCCAGCGCGATGGCCGGGATGGTGAGCCCGATGCTCGCGATCGCCGAGCCGTAGGCCAGGTTGAGGCTCGTCTGCATCCGGTCGCGCCGCGCGGCCCGCGTCGCGGCCAGTGTTTCGGGCAGGAGCACCAGCAGGGCGATCACGACACCGACGAACGACTGCGGGAAACCGGCCGCGCGGACCCCCGCTTCGATCGCGGGTGATTCGACCTTCGCCAGGCCGACCACGGCTATCAGTGCGACGAGGAGAAGCCCGAGGCTGGTCAGCGTGGCTTTGTTGGTCGGCGGCTCGGCGTGCACTTCCTCCTTGATGGAGCCGTCGGTGTCCACCGGCAGGAAGAAGTCGCGGTGGCGCACCGTTTGGGTGAGCACGAACAGGCCGTAGAGCAGCAGGGAGGCGATCGCGGCGAAGGTGAGCTGTGTGCCGCTGAAGGCCGGGCCCGGGGTGCTGAAGGTGAACGTCGGCAGCACGAGGGTGACCGACGCGAGCGTGGCGACGGTGGCGAGCGCGCCGCCGCTGCCTTCCGGGTTGAAGTGCGTTTCGCCGTAGCGGCGGGCGCCGACCATGAGCGAGATGCCCACGATGCCGTTCGTGGTGATCATCACCGCGGCGAACACCGTGTCGCGGGCCAGTGTCCCGGCCTCGGGGCCGCCGGAGGACATCATCGTGACGATCAGCGCGACTTCGATGACCGTGACCGCGATCGCCAGTACCAGCGAACCGAAGGGTTCCCCGACACGATGCGCGACCACTTCGGCGTGGTGGACCGCGGCCAGCACGGTCGCGCCGAGGGCGATCGCGACGATGGCCACCGGAACCGGGCCCAGATCGCGTCCCCAGCTCACCGCCAGCACCACTATGGCGAGGACCGGCGTGACGGTGGTCCAGGACACGGGGAATCGGCTGCTGCTGGTGGCCATGACGTCACCTTCGCACACCCTGCGTGACAACGCTGTCCAGCCGACTCGGGAGTGGCCTACAGCGGATGCCACACCTTCGCCAGCGAACCGTCGTTGCCACTCACGAGACGTGAGCGCCCGGGACCGTGATCCACCGGTCGGACGCCACGATGCGCCGCAGCCGGAAGCGGCAGAGGGTGTGGAACATTTCGCCCAGCTCCTCGGGGTCGATACGCCCTTCCAGGTCACGCCTGCTCGCGTTGAGCACCCGGCTGATCACCGCGGCGGGCACGCGGCCGCCGAACTCGCCCATCAGCCAGACCCCGATTTCGCCGATCTCGTCCGTGCACTGCGTGGTCATCAGCCTGATCTCTCCCCGTCGACGTGTCGCCGGCTCGCCCGGCGACGGTGCGACTCGCCATGACGAACCTCGTGACGGAGAACTCGTGAGATTGCTCCGCTCGGCGCAACGGGCTGATCCGCGGGACCCGGGCGCCGACGTTTGCACGGAACGGTGTAGCGGCACTGAGTGATCTCCGGGAGAACCCCGATGTGATCGACATCGGCCTGTGTCAGCCTCGGTAGTGACCATTATGGACAGTGCCGAGAGGAGAGTACACGCGTAGTGACCCCAGCAAGGGATGAAGTGACCGAGCGGTGGATCGCGGAATTGACGGCCTTGACCGAGCTGTACCGGGCGGCTGAGGCCGCGGGTTCGGGGGAGGCGGTGTCACACGAGGGGTGGCATACCGGAGCACGGATCGGGACGAGTGCCGCGAACGGGCGGTTGCTGGCCTACCACGATTCGGGACCCGAGGCGGAGTGCGTTTTCCGGGCGGGGGAGCGCACCCTGTTCAACATCATGAGCGGCGGATACGGGAACGACACCACCGAGCGGGGCTTCGCGGTCTGGAGTTCGCGGCCGGGTGTGCTCGGGGCGGTCGACTCCGGGGTGAGCCGCCTGGAGGTGACCGACGCGGACGGCGTCGTCGTCCCGGCCGAAATCGTGGCCCACACCTTCGCCGTGGAGGTGGATCTGGGGCCGGAGCCCCGGACGATCGACGAGGTCTTCGCGCAGTGGGAGCCACCGGAGCTGACTGTCCGGGTGTACGGCGAGGGCGACGTGTTGCGGTACGAAGGACCCCTGCTCGCACCTAGCCGGTCCTGACGAGGTGCGGGTGCCGGCCGATATCCCGGCCGGCACCCGCACCCTGCTCACGAACCGGCCGTGACCGGCTCGTGCCGGACGGGGAAGTTCACCGAGTTCGCGATGAAGCACGTGTCATGCGCCTGTTCGTGCAGCGCCTCGACCCGCTCGATCGCCGCCGGGTCGACGACGGTCACCTCCGGCCGCAGCACGACTTCGGTGAACCGGCCGCTGTTGCCCGGATCTTCCCGCATGACCCCACTGGCGGCGTCCACGTAGGCGGTCACCACGACTCCCTCGCGCGCGCACAGCGACAGGAAGGTGAGCATGTGGCACTCCGACAGGGAGGCGACCAGCAACTCCTCCGGATTCCACCGCTCGGGCGTGCCCCGGAAGGCAGGGTCGGCGCTGCCCTTCAGTGGTGGCTTACCATCGGCGAGCACGTCATGGTCCCGAACGTAGCCGCGGTAGCCGGCCCCCGTGTCGCCGCTCCAGCGCACCGTCACCCGATAGTCATGCTGCCTGTTCACGTTTCTTCTCCTTGTTCGGTGAGAACGGACATCGTGGCCAGGACGTGCTCACGCGCGTGGGCGGCGGCCTCCGCCGGGTGACCGTCCGTGATGGCTTCGATGAGCCGCCGGTGCTCGCCGTCCACCAGGACCGGCCGGGCAGGAACGGACAAGGACGCCCGCGTGGAGACGGTGATCTGGTCCCAGATCCGGTCCAGCGCCTCCAGCACCGCCTGGTTGTCCGCGAGTGTGGCGACGTATCGGTGGAACTCCCGGTTGTGCCGGACACCCGCGACCAGATCTCCTTGCCGCGTGGCCTGATCCGCCAGATCGGCGTGTTCGGCGAGCCGGGCGAGGCTCGCCGGTGACAGCTCGCCGTCCCGCTGTCGTCGCGCGACCAGTTCGGCGGTCAACGCCTCCAGGGAGGCGCGCATGAGGTAGACGTCCCGCAGCGCCTTGGTGTCCAGCTCGACCACCGTCACCCCGCGCCGCGCCGGCCGTACCAGGCCGTCACTCTCCAGCCGCCGCAACGCTTCCCGTACCGGCGTGCGGCTGACGCCGAGCCGTTCGCACAACTCCAGCTCGGTGACCGGCCGACCGGCGGGATACGTGCCGAACACGATCAGGCCGCGGATCTCCTGGTAAACCTCCATTGCATGCAATGTATACAAACCGGGCGCCGAGGGGAAGCGGATGTAGTCGGCCGTGATCCAGGGCCCGCTTTCTCGGCGCCGCTCAGCCGAGCTGGGGAAGGTCGTTCGGGAACGCGATGGGCAGCTGGAACAGTCCACGCGCCGTGCGGCCACCGCCGAGCCAGCCGTGGAAGTAGATATGGCCGTCCACGACGTCTGCCCCACCTGGTGCGTCGACCTTGCCGCCGAGGAGATCGGTGGAGAGGAACGGCGTGTCGGCTTTCACGAACGGTCCGTTCAACGCCGGCGCCGAGGCGTATCCGGTGTGGTAGCCGGAACTCTGGAAGGTGTCGGCCGAGTAGAAGAGCAAGAACCGGCTCGCGGTTTTCACCACCGCCGGCGCCTCGACGACCGCCTTTTCGGAATTGAGATCCGCACGGAGAAGCTCGATACGCGGGCCGGTCGGCGTCCGTCCGTCAGGGAGCAGCTTCTGCGACCAGATCGCCGACGGCGGGCCGACCGCGGCGCCGTCGCTTTTGTAGAGCAGGTACCGCGAACCGTCGGAGTCCACAAAGGTCTGTGGGTCGATGTCGCCGCTGTCGCCGGGTACGCAGATCAGCGGGCTTTCCCCGGCGGGTGTGTACGGCCCTTCGACTTTCGACGCTGTCGCGACCCCGATGCACATTTCTCCTCCGGGGGCCACCGCCGCCGAGAAGTAGAGCAGGAACGTGCCGTCGGAAAGCCGGGTGACATCGGGAGCCCAGAACCCGCCGTCCGGTTTGGCCCACTTCGGAACCGCGGCGAGAGCGTCGCCGGCGACCCGCCAAGGACCTTCCGGCCCCGGCGCACTCGCGTACGGCACTTTCACCGCGCCGGTACTCGTGGAGAAGGCGAAGTAGCCGGAGTCGGTCTTGACGACGTCGGGGTCGGGGAAGTCCTGACCAAGGAGCAGCCGCGGGATGCCGATGGCGGAGGCCGGGGGAGCGGTCGTGAGGCTCATGGTGATGACCACGGCGAACGCCAGCAGGCGGTGCTTGAACTTCATGACCGATTTTCTCGACACGATGATGTGGTCGGCAGCTTCACCGGGGCGCTGTCACCGGGAAGCATGGACTTGCTCGTTCACCCGGTCCCATGTGATTCATCCGAGCGTCATCGGGGAAGCAGTGATCAAATGATAAGCACGTACCTATCATAATTGAGGTGCAGCCAGCTGAGGCTGAGGCGAGGAGCAACATGATCAGAAGCGGTACGAGCTTGATCAACGGAAGATCAGGGACGTTGAGTGCCCCAAATCTTCCGTTGATCAAGGCGCTCCAACCCGAATCGCCACTCACGACCGATTCGGTGAGACGATGACAGTCGCACGGCCCCTGAGACGACCGCTGTGGACTAGGTCAGTCACGTGCCGGCGGCGGTGCGGTCGATGAGGGCGGCCAGTGTCGCGGCCGCCTCTTCGGGAACCCAGTGGCTGACGCCGGTCAGGATTTCCAGCCGGTACCTGCCGTCGACATACTGGCCGGCGAGTTCGGCGCCGCGGCGAGACAGAGCCGTGTCGCCGTCGCTCCACACGTGCGTGGTCGGCACGGAAACCCGGGTCGGCAGAGACGTCGGAGGCTGCAGGAACATCGCGCGATACCAGTTCAGCCCGCCGGTCAAGGCGCCGCCGACGAGGATCTCCTGATGGACCCGGTCGATCTGGTCCGCTGTCATCCCGGTTTTCGCGAGCGTGCGATCCAGTACGCGAGACTGGAGCCGGATGGCGAGTTCGGGCAGCCAGGGGAGCTGGAAGAAGAACATGTAGTAGGACCGGATGAGCTGGTCACTGGTCAGCATCGCGCGCAGGAACGCCGTGGAGTGGGGGACCGACACGGTGGTCAGCGACCTGACCAGGTCCGGCCGCTGGGCCGCGGTCGTCCAGGCGACGTTGGCACCCCAGTCGTGTCCGACCAGATGTACCGGTCCAGCGCCGATGGCGCGGATCAGTGCGACGGTGTCGGCCACGAGACGGCTCGACCGATAGGCGAAGCGGCCGCGTGGCCGCGCGCGGGGTGAGTAGCCGCGCTGGTCGGGCGCGATCGTGCGGTATCCCCGTTCGTTGAGCAGCGCGGCGGTTCGGGCCCACGATGTGCTGGTCTGCGGGAATCCGTGCAGCAGCACGACGACGGCGCCGTCGAGCGGACCGGTGTCGCGTACGTCGAAGATGAGCCCGTCGTGATCGAACGAGGCGATGCGGCGCGGCGTGGTCATGAGCGGTCTCCTCGTTGGCCGTGGAGTCGGCCCGCCGCCCCCACTCGCGACAGGACCATTTAGGTGTTACCTTGGGTAACAGTGAACCACGGTAACGCCCGAATCCACACCCCGCCGACGTAGTCAGGGAGGTCCGTATGACCAGCACCGATGTGCCGCGCACCGCTGGAACGACCGGTACCGGTCGCCACGAGACCGCGCAGCGGCTCCTCGATTCCTCCGCGATGCTGTCCTACGACCCGGCCACCGAAGTGGACTGGGAAACACCGTTGGACAAGAGCTTCCACGGCGCCAGCCCGGAGTGGAGCACCCTCTACGGGACGAGTTACTGGGCTGAAATGACTCCGGAGCAGCAGAAGGAGCTCACGCGCCAAGAGGCCGCCTCGGTCGCGAGCACCGGTATCTGGTTCGAGATGATCCTGCAGCAGATGGTGCTGCGCGACTTCTACGCCAAGGATCCGACCGACCCGGCGTTCCAATGGGCGCTGACCGAGATCGCGGACGAATGCCGTCATTCGATCATGTTCGCCCGTGGTGCGGAGAAGCTCGGCGCGCCGCCGTATCGGCCGCGCAGGCTCGCCGTCGAACTCGGCCGTGTCTTCAAGGCGACGGCCACCGGTGAAGCGGCGTACGCGGCGATCCTCGTCGCCGAGGAAGTCCTCGACGTCATGCAGCGCGACTGGATGCGGGACGAGCGGGTGGTCCCGTTCGTGCGGACCATCAACAACATCCACGTCGTCGAAGAGTCCCGGCACATGAAGTTCGCCCGCGAGGAGACACGTCAACAGCTGGAGGGCGCGGGCTTCCTGCGCCGCCGGATCAACGCGCTGGTCATCGCGATCGCGTCGTACTTCATCGTCAGCAGCATGGTCAACCGCGACGTCTACAAGAACGCGGGACTCGACACCCGGCGCGCGCTGCGCGAGGCGAAGGCCAACGAGCACCACAAGGCGATGATGCGGTCGAGCTGTGCCGGGCTGATGGAGTTCCTCGGCTCGTGCGGCCTGCTCACCAAGCCGGCTCTGGTGTTCTACAAGCGGGCGAACCTGATCTGACATGGCCTTCGCGATCACTCAGACCTGCTGCAACGACGCCACCTGCGTGTCGGTCTGCCCGGTCAACTGCATCCACCCGACGCCGGACGAGCCCGATTTCGGCACCACGGAGATGCTCTACGTCGATCCGGCCACGTGCATCGACTGCGGGGCGTGCGCGGACGCCTGCCCGGTGGACGCGATCTTCCCGGTCGACCTGCTGACCGGGCCGCTGCGGGTCTACGAGGGGCTCAACGCGCAGTACTACGCCGACCGCGAGTTCGTGGCGTCGGCCGACCCCGCGCCGAACTTCCACCGTTGGAGCGCTCCGACGTTCGACCGCGCGATCCCGAGCGACTTCGCGCCGCCGGACATCGCCGTCGTCGGCACCGGCCCGGCCGGTATGTACGCCGTCGAGGATCTGCTCCTGCACACGAACGCGCGGGTCACCCTGATCGACCGCTTGCCGGTCGCGGGCGGGCTCGTCCGCTTCGGTGTCGCCCCGGATCACCCTGCCACGAAACGGATCGGCGAAGCCTTCTCGCGCTTCCACGAGCATCCGCGGCTGCGAATGCGACTGGGCACCGAGGTCGGACGCGACGTCACCGTCGACGAACTCGCCGAGCGCCACGACGCGGTGATCTACGCCGTCGGAGCCTCCTCCGCACGCGGCCTCGGCCTGGACGGCGAGGACCTGCCGGGAAGTATCCCCGCGACCACCGTCGTCGGCTGGTACAACGGCCATCCGGACGTGCCCGCGAACGCGGTGGAGCTGTCCGCGGAACGAGTCGTACTGGTCGGCACCGGCAACGTCGCACTGGACGTGGCCCGGATCCTCACCGCCGATCCCGCCGCGCTGGCGGACACCACGATCGCCGCGCACGCGCTGGAACGGTTGCGGACAAGCAAGGTTCGCGAGGTCGTCCTGCTCGCCCGGCGCGGGCCGGAGGACGCCGCCTACACCTCGCCGGAACTGCTCGCGCTGGCACAACGCGCCGGCGTGCCGCTCGTCGTCGACGACGCGGATCCCCGCACCACGGCCGCGATCGAGGACGGCACCGGAAAAGCGAAGCTGCTGCGCGGACTCGGCCGCGAGACCGTCGACTGGACCGCGCCACCGGTCGCGGACGCACGCCGGATCGTCCTGCGCTTCCACTCCACTCCCACCGAGATCCTCGGTGACACGCAGGTGCGCGGCCTCCGGGTCACCGGTCCGGATGGGCCGGTCGAGATGGCCGCCGGGCAGGTCGTGCGCGCGGTCGGCTATCGCGGAACACCGGTGCCGGGCCTGCCGTTCGACGAAGCCCGCGGCACGATTCCGAACACCGCGGGCCGCGTCGACGACCGGAGCGGTGCCTACGTGGTCGGCTGGATCAAACGCGGTCCATCGGGTGGCATCGGCACGAACCGCACCTGTGCGGGGGAAACCGTCGCGACCCTGTTGGCGGACATCACTTCAGGCCGGCTGCCGGTACGGGCGCGACGGTCACCGATCGCCGCGCTGGCCGCCCGTTTCCGCGGTCGTTGACTTCTTGACCGACCCTCACTGCCACTCACGACCACCGTCCGGCTGCCGGAGGGCGCCCGCGTCGGCGGCGAAGCCGATCGCTGCCTTGAGCAGCAGGTCCTTCTCGGCGCGCAGCAGAGCGATCTCGGCGCGGAGCCGGTCCACTTCGGACTGATCGGCCGGTGGGGTTTCCTCGTCTGGGAGCATCGTCATCCGAACTCAGCGAAGGGGGTCGAAAGGCCGCAAGGCTTCGGGTTGTTTGCCGGTGGTGATGTGCTCGGCGAGGAGGCGTCCGGTGATCGGGCCGTGGGTGAGGCCCCACATCCCGTGCCCGCCCGCGACGTAGAGCCCGGGGGTGCCCGTCGCGCCGATCACGTGCCGTCCGTCGGGGGTGACCGGACGGGAGCCGACCCATTCGTCGGTGCGCCGGTCCCAGTCCAGGCCGGTGAGGAACGGCCGTGCCGAGGCGATGATCGCGGCGATGCGCGCCGGATCCGGTGGCGCGTCCGGCTTCCGGAACTCCATCGTGCCGGCCACGCGAAGACCTTCCCGGTACGGCGTGCACGCCACGCGGATGTCCGGCAGGTAGAGCGGACCCGGCACCGGTCGGTCGGTCGGCACGGTGAAGGAGTAGCCGCGTCCGGCGCGGACGGGGACCTTGACGCCCCACTTCCGGCCCAGGTCGCCAAGCCAGGCTCCGGTGGCGAGTACGACCGCGTTGGCGTTCACCGTCTGACCCGTCTTCGAGCGCACGCTCAGTGCGTGGCGGTGCGCGCGCAGGGACGCGACTTCGAACTTGTGGCGGATCGTGCCACCGCGGCCGACCACCGCCCGTGCCAGCGACTCGACGAACCGGCCCGGGTCCACGTAACGCTGCCCCTCGATCCGGACACCGGCGCCGAGCCTCGCGGTGGCCTGGGGGAAGCGTTCGGCGAGATCGGCCGCGGTGAGCCGGGTGTAGGAGATGTCCTGTCCGGTTTCCTCGATGCGCCGCAGTTCGGTGATCAGCCCCGCGGCCTGCTCGGGGGTCTCGAACGCCGCGGTGATCGGCGCTTCGATGGTCGGGGCGTCCACCCCGTTCGCGGTGAGGACGTCGAACGCCTCCAGGCATTCCTCGTTCAGCGGCGAGTTCGCCTCCGCCGCGCCAGTCCACGAGCGGCTGGTGCAGTTCGCGGCGAACCGGGCGAGGAACGACCACAGCCGGGGATCGGGGGACGGCGGAACGTGCAACGGGGCCTGCCGGTCCAGCAGTGTCCGCAGTCCGTAGCGCAGGACACCGGGTTCGTTGAGCGGGATCGCGAGGCCGGGGGAGAGCCAGCCGGCGTTGCCCCACGACGCGCCCGCCGCGATGCCCTCACGATCCAAGACCGTGACGTCGACCCCGCGGTCCTGCAGGAACCACGCGGTCGACAGGCCCACCACGCCCGCGCCGATCACGATCGCCGACCGCGGGCCACCGTCGATCCGGTAGAGCTCGCCCATGAATTCCTCCGCCGCCTGAGTGTGCTGTCGCGGTCAGGATGGCTCGGATCCGCACGGCGGAGATTGTCCGGTTCCGACAAACCGGTCACGTCTTTTTGGTGAAAACGGTCAAGTGGCGGGAGCGGATACGGCGAGCTCGATGATCATCGCCAGCCGCTTCGCGGGCTGGTCGAGCCCGAGTTCGGTCACCTCGGCCATCTTCCGGAGCCGGTAGCGGATCGTGTTGGGATGCACGTCCAGCCGCTCGGCCGCCTCGCCGAGATCCCCTTGTGCCTCGAGCCACGCTCGCAGCGTCGCGACGTAGCCGGTGCCGTTCGCGCTGTCGTGCCGCCGCAGCTCGGTGATCGGGCCGCGAGCCGGTGCCCGGCCGGACGCCGCGGCAGCCCGCAGCCGTTGGACCAGGATGTCGTCCCAGGCTTCGTCGTAGACGATCGCGGATTTCGTGGCCGGCCGTACGTCGTGCAGCGCGAGACATTCGTCGGCTTCCCGCCTGCTGGCTGGCAGCTCCGCGGACGTCGCGCCCGCCCCGACCCCGGCCGACATCGTCACCTGCCGGGGTAGCGCCTCGTGGATCGAACCGACCCACGCCCTGGCCGCCTCGACGTCGTCCCCGGGCAGGACGGTGTAGACGGTGTTGCTGAACAACGTGCTGCGGCCCGCGCGCGACCAGCCGAAACCGGTGGTCGCCCGCTCGAACGCGAGCAGGAGCGCGGCATGGCGTTCGTCGCCGATATGGGCCTGCAGCGCGATCACCCGGAACCGGCCGGGCGGGAGGCCGAGCCTGCTGAGCACGGCCGCGGCGTCCGGGGTGCCCTCCACCAGCCGGATCACCAGATCGGATTCGACCTGCCGCTCCAGATCCGCGCTCGCCCGGGAGCGCAGCAGGTGCAGGCCCACCGTGCGCGAACTGTCCCGCAGCACCGTGCGTCGGGCGTCGGTCAGGGGCCGGTCGCATTCCACCCAGATCGAGCCCAGCAGCTCCCGGCCCGCGCGGACCGCGACGACCATGCGCCCGGTCAACCCGTGTTCAGGGGCGGCCTCGACGAACAGCGGCTCGTCGGATGCGGCGAGGTGCCCGAAGACGCCGCGCCGCTCGAACAGCTCGCGGACCGGCTCGGGGACGCGCCTGCCGAGGATCGTCTCCAGTCGCGCCCGGTCGGCGAGGTGCTGACGGCTGGAATAGGCCAGGATCCGGGAGAGCCGGTCTTCGATGGTCACCGCGCTGCCGAGTGCGTCCGCCAGGCTGTCGGCCAGCGCGAACAGGTCGGTCGGTCCGCGGCCCGACTCGGTCTCGCGACCTTCCAGGACGAGCCCGTAGACCACGCCGGCGAGCTGGCCCCACGACACGTCCGGTTCGACCAGCAGTACCGCGACACCGCCGCGCTCCGCGCGTTCGGCCGCCTCCGGAGCCGGAGGTGCGGACCCGCGGACCAGGACGACCGATGCCTGTGCCGCCGCGGCCAGGTCGACGGCCGCCGTGACGGAGTCCGTCCCGACGGCGAGGTAGACGTCCCCGCGCAGGGCACGCGGATCGGCGGCGTCGTGCATCACCACGTCGCGCAACGCCACCTCGCGCGATACCGGGCAGCACCACAGCCGCGCCCCGTAGCCACCCAGGACGTTCACGAGCCGATCCAGCGTCACCATGCCGCGACCTTGCCATCAAATGGTGCCGGACCGGACGCGTTCACCCGTTGACTGTGAGTTTAAGAACCTTTTACACTCCAATCGTTAGGAAACTTACTTAACGAAAGCGACTCCGGCTGACGACGCCGCCCACCGCCGGTACTCGCCGACTCCGCAACGTCGAGGAGTTCGCATGAAACGGAGAACACCCCTGGCCGGGGTCGCGGTGGCGGCTCTGGTCCTGCTGGGACAGACACTCATCTCTTCAGGTACCGCCGCGCAAGCGGAATCCCTGCTGTCCGCCGGGAGACCGACCACGACCTCGTCGATCGAGGGCACCGGTTTCGAGGGCGGCAACGTCGTCGACGGCAGTACGACGACCCGGTGGGCGAGCGAGGAGGGGGTCGATCCGCAGTGGATCGCCGTCGACCTCGGCGGTACCGCGACCGTCACCAAGGTCAAACTGAACTGGGAAGCCGCCTACGCCAAGACCTACAAGATCCAGGGCTCGGCCGACGGCAGGACCTGGACGGACCTCAAGTCGGTGGTCGGCGGTGACGGCGGCATCGACGAGCATCTCGGCCTCAACGCGTCCGCGCGCCACATCCGTGTGCACGGTACGGCCCGCGGCACGACCTACGGCTATTCACTGTGGGAACTGGAAATCTACGGTGACTTCGTCGGCGGCGGCGACACCCAGGCGCCGACCGTGCCCACGGGACTCGCCGCGACGGCGACCACCGTGGACAGTGTCACCCTTCGCTGGACCGCGTCCACGGACAACATCGGGGTCACCGGATACGAGGTGCTCCGCGACGGGAACGTCGTCGGCACCACCGCGACGACCACCTACACCGACAGTGGCCTGGCGTCCGGAGTGGAATTCGGCTACTCCGTGCGGGCACGGGACGCGGCGGGCAACGTCTCCGCGGCGAGTCCGCTGATCAGGGCCGCGACCCAGCCCGGCGGCACCGGCCCCGTCACCCTCGCGCTCGCGGGCGACATCGCCAACCCCGAACTCTTCTCCACCCACCAAGGAACGGCGAACCAGGTCGCCAGGATCAACCCGCGGTACGTGCTGACCGTCGGCGACAACCAGTACCACAAGGGCACCATCTCCGAGTATCGCTCCCACTACGACAAGACCTGGGGCAAGTTCAAGAGCATCACCAAGCCCACGACGGGAAACCACGAATGGGACGACCAGCTCAGGGGCTACAAGGAGTACTTCGGCGCGATCGCGTACCCGCAGGGCTTGCCGTACTACAGCTACGACATCGGTGATTTCCACTTCGTCGCGATGGACTCGAACCCGGTCTACACCGGCGGTGGTTCCGAACAGGTGACCTGGCTGCGCAACGACCTGGCGAAGAACACCAAGTCCTGCGTCATCGGGTACTGGCACCATCCGCGTTTCAACTCGGGCAACTCCGGTGACAAGAAGCAGATGGCGCCGCTGTGGAACGAGATGGCCGCGGCGAAGGCGGACATGGTGATCGCCGGGCACGACCATCACTACGAGCGGACGAAGCCGCTGGATGTGAACGGGCATGTCGACGAGGCCAACGGTGTGCGGTCGGTCATCGCCGGTATCGGCGGCGACTACCTCTACAGCGACTACCGGGCACGCGAAGGGGTCGAGAAGATCCTCGCCAAGCACGGGGTGATGAAGCTGATGCTGAACGGGAAGTCCTACTCCTGGGAGATCCACGACACGAACGGGAATGTGCTCGACAAGGCGGGCCCGTACACCTGCCGCTGATCACCCGTGGTCCGGTGCCGTCCGCGGCACCGGACCCGGTCTGTTGTCCACGACGGCGTAAGCCCCATCCAGGAGTACAGGTGAATCGAATGGTGAAGCCGGCCATCGCCGCGATCGCGGCGATCGTCCTGCTCGCTCAGCCCGTGACCGCTTCCGGCGCCACGTCCGGGCCGGGGGAAGCACTGCTGTCGGTCGGCAAACGCACCACCACCTCCACCGTCGAGAACGAGAGCTTCAGTGGTGCGCTGGCCGTCGACGGTGATTCGACGACCCGCTGGGCGAGTCTGGAGGGCGATCCACAGTGGATCGCGGTCGACCTCGGCGGACCCGCGAACCTCAGCCGGGTCAAGGTCTTCTGGGAATCGGCCCACGCCAAGGACTACGAGGTCCAGGTCTCCGACGACGGCCAGAACTGGCGGCCGGTCAAGAGCGTCGTGGGCAGTGACGGCGGCCTCGACGAGTTCACCGGCCTGAACACCTCCGCGCGGTACGTCCGGATCTTCGGCACGGCAAGGGCGACCGTGTACGGGTACTCGTTGTGGGAACTGGAGGTCTACGGCGTCCGCACGGGCGACGGCGACATCCAGCCGCCATCGGTGCCGACCGGCCTCCGGCAGACGTCGTCCACCACCGAGAGCATCACGCTCGGCTGGACTCCGGCGAACGACAACGTCGGTGTCGTCGAGTACGAGGTACTGCGCAACGGCAACCTCATCGGCCGGTCCCCGACGACGTCCTACACCGACACGTCGCTGGCGTCCGGCTTCGACTTCCAGTACGCGGTGCGGGCGCGGGACGCGGCGGGGAACCTGTCCGGATCGACCAATCCGGTGAAGGCGGCCACCCGGCCGTCGGCCTCCGACGGCATCGTCATCGCGCTCGCCGGCGACATCGCCAAGCCCGAGCTGCCGTCCGAGCACCAGCGGACAGCCGAATTGGTGAGCAGGATCAAACCGCGATACGTGCTGACCGTCGGCGACAACCAATACGTCGACGGCACCATCGAGGAGTTCCGGTCCTACTACGACAAGACGTGGGGCAAGTTCAAGAAGATCACCAAACCCACGCCGGGCAACCACGAGTGGAACAACAACCTGGCGGGATACCTACGATACTTCGGGAAGACCGCGGCTCCCAAGGGAAAGCCGTACTACAGCTTCGACGTCGGCGCCTTCCACTTCGTCGCGCTCGACTCGGACCCGGTGTACAACGGGGGCGGCGCCGAACAGGTCGAGTGGCTGCGCAAGGACCTCGCGAAGACCAAGAAGTCCTGTATCGCCGGATATTGGCACCACCCGCGCTTCAATTCCGGGAACTCCGGAGATGCGAAGAGCATCGCTCCATTGTGGAACGAGTTGGTCAAGGCGAAGGCGGACGTCGTGTTCGCCGGGCACGATCACCACTACGAGCGGACCAAGCCGCTGGATGTCAACGGGCATGTCGACGAGGCCAACGGTGTGCGGTCGGTCATCGCCGGTATCGGCGGCGACAGCCTGTATCTCGATTACAAGGCTCGCGAAGGCGTCGAGAAGATCCTGGGCAAGCACGGGGTGATGAAGCTGGTGCTCAAGGGAAAGAGTTATTCCTGGGAGATCATCGGCACCAACGGGGAGCTGCTCGACAAGGCGGGACCATTCCGCTGCCGGTGACGGGGCAAGGAGACAGGGTGAAGCTTCCGGTGAAGTTCGTCGTGGCGCTGGCGGGTGTCGCCGCACTCGCCGCCGCCTCGGTGGTGTACGTGGTGCAGGCCAAGGCGAACAGTCCTGAGCGGCAGGTGGCCGGCACGACGGTCGCGGTGGATTCCTCGGTGCCGGTGATGCTGGGGGAGCGGGGGAGGCTGCTGTTCCGCAACGAGGCACCGGGGCCGGGGTACGGCAACGTCGCCTCGGTCCCCGTTTCCGACCCCGGCGGGGCGCGACGGATCAGTTCACTGGCTTGCGAGCGGTTCTTCACGGCCGTGGACCGCGGCCTGTGCCTGGCGAAGGAACCCACGCCGAGGCCCGGCGCGGTCGCCCGGTTCGTCGATGCCGGGCTCGGCGAGGTGAAGCGGGTGGAAGTCCCCGGAATTCCCAACCGGGCCAAGCTGTCACCCGGTGGCCGGATGGGAAGCTGGACCACGTTCGTCACCGGTGACTCCTACTCCAAGCCCGGCACGTTCTCGACCCGGACGGCCATCATGGACCGGGAGCGCGACGAGCTGTCGAGCAACATCGAGGGCATCCCGCTGCGGATCGGGGACGTGCCCCAGCGCGGGGAGGACGTCAACTACTGGGGTGTCACCTTCGCCGCCGACGAGCGCATGTTCTTCGCCACGGTCGCCACCGGCGGGCGGACGTATCTGGTGCGGGGTGACAACGAGGCCTGGAACGCCCGGACGCTGCGGGAGAACGCGGAATGTCCGTCGTTGTCGCCGGACGGCACGAAACTCGCGTTCAAGAAACGGGTGGCGGACGGCGACGCCCAGCCGTGGCGGGAGCATGTGCTGGACCTGGCGACCATGCGCGAGACCCCGCTCGCGGAAACGCGCAGTGTGGATGATCAGGTGGTGTGGCTCGACAACGACACGATCGCCTACGGCCTGCCGCGCGGGAACGGGAAGGGAAGCGACGTCTGGTCCGTGCCCGCGGACGGCAGCGGTGCGGCGCGGCTGCTGGTCCCCCTCGCCTCGTCGCCGTCGGTCACCACGGCCGCGCGTTGAGCTCAGACGCTTTCGCCTCGAGCCTCCCCCAGTACATGATGGCCCCCTTCCTTGCGCCAGGCGCAAGGAAGGGGGCCATCATGTACTTCAGGCCGCAGGCCACGCGCGATGGCCGCGGTGTTCGATCAGCGGGGGTTGACGGTCCACCGCTGGTGTGACTGCCCGCTGTCCACCTGCTGGACCACGCCGGTGGCGTTGGGGTCCTGCGCACCGGCGGCTTCGACGATCTTCGCCGAATGCACGGTGCGCAAGGCGACCGAACCGTCCGCGGTCGTGGTGAACTCCCACTGCTGCGTCGTCCCGTAGTGGCACTGGTACTGGACGATCGGGTTTCCGTTGTGCAGCTCGCCGTAGCGCAGATCCAGGCACTTGCCCGAATGGCGGTTCTTCAACGCGTAGACGTTGTTGCCGAGGTGGGTCACGTCCCACAGCTGCTTGACGCCACCGACACAGTCCCACAGTTCCATGCCGGCGAGGTCGTTGAGCGCGCCTTCCCCGATGAGCCCCGCCGTCTGGATGCAGCGACCCGACTTGGCCCCCTTGAGCTCGACCGTGTTGTGCGGCACGGCGGCGACGCGGTAGGCGGTGGTGCCGCCGTTCTCGCTGCTCCAGTCGATCCGGCCGTTCTGGAACACGCTGCGCTTGCCCAACGGCAGGCCGGTCTCATCCGACTTCGGATAGCCGAGGTACGACCGCTCCGCGCCCATCGTCTTGTACTTCAGGCTGATGTTCCCGAAGACCATCCGGGCACCGGTGCTCGGATGCCAGTAGATCGAGCTGGATCCGATCGAGAAGTCCGCCACCTTCCCCACCCCGTCCGAAGTGGTCCGGATGTCGCCCGTCGGGTATCCGAGGGCACCGGTTTCGTAGCCGTACTCGGCGAACTTCCGGTGGATGTCCCCGTTGATCGCGACGGTCCCGTTGCGCGTGAGGTAGATCGAGCCCGCGGTGAAGCGCTGCATGGGACTGCCGTCCGGTCCGAAGGTACCGGCGTCCGCGGCGGGATAGCCCATCCCCGCCTCGAAGCCCATGGCGGCGAACTTCCGATGGATCTCGCCCTTGACCTGACGGATCGCGGAACCGGGCACGTAGTAGATGGTCCCGGTGGCGAACCGGCTGTGGCGGACGTTCGTGCCACTGACCGTGGCCTCGTCGGCGAGCGGGTAGCCGTAGGGGCCCGTTTCACCACCCGACGCCGCCCAGATCTCGCCGATCATGCCGAAGACGATGTGGGCACCGGTCGACGCGCTCCAGACGATGTGGAGGTTCTGCCCGCCCATCGTGGGTTTGACGACCCGGAGCACCTGGCCGTTGCCGTCCTTGGCAGGCACCTGGTCGGTCATCGCGCCGCCGACCCCGGCCGGGCCACCCAGTGCGAGGAGCTTGTCGAGGATCGGTCCGTTGTAGACCACCTGCACCGCGATGCGCTGGTTGGTCTCGTCATTGCCCGCGGTGAGGTAGAGCCTGCCGTTGTCGTACACCCGGTGGCCCAAGGTGACCCCGTTGGCGGTCCCTCCGGGAACGAAGTCACCGACGGGCTTGCCGAGCTTGTCGCGCAGCGGCTTCTCCGCGGCATAACGCCGGTCGATCGGATGCGGTGCCTGAGGCGCTTCGGCGTGCCACTTCGGCGGGGTAGCGTAGAAGTTGTCGTCGATGGCACCGGTCACGAACAGGTACTTGCTCGAACTGCGCGAGGGACGGATGGCGACGCTGGCCGCGTCACCGCGCACGCACCAGGTCGCGTCGCCCTTGAACGCGTTCGAGCCGTCGCTCGGGTCGACGTAGGCCGACACGCGCTGGGACTGCGGGGGGATGACAGCCGCGTTGGCCGCCGAGGACGACCCCGACCGCCAGCGCAGGTAGTGGTTCGGGCGGCTGACCGACTGGAACGAGAAGCACTCGGGATTGCTCAAGCCGGGCTCGATCCTCCACTGTGCTTCCGGCCGGTTGCCCGGCTGCCACTGTTCGAGGACGACGTCACCGTTGCGGTCGGTGAGGTAGACGTCGATGCCGCTGTAGGCGTCGACGCGCAGTGCCTGGACCAGGTTCTCGTACTGGCCGGACCGCAGGAACTTCTCGCGGTCGCTGCGCTTGGCGGCGAGGGCCGCGTCGGCCGCCGCGACGAGCGCGGGCCGGATCAGCTGGTTCGCCGCGCGGGTGCGCAGTTCGGTGATCTGGCGGATGTACTCCTGATCGCGTTTGTTCAGCTCGTTCACGATGTCGCGCAGGTGCGCCTCCTCGGCGCCCTGGTTGATGAAGAAGGTCCAGTCGGCCGGGTCGAGGCTGCCGACGGCGTCTTCGGCGGCGCCGTGCACCTCGGTGTCACGGGGCACGGCCTTCCAGATTTCGACGACGAAGTCCCGGTCCTTCAGGTTGATCAGGTACTCCAGCCGGGTCTGGGGCACCGACCCCAGCGTGTGCGACACGGCGTTCGCCTTGGCGGCTTTGGCCCGTTCGGCGGCCTTGGCCGCTTCGTCCTTGGTGGCGTCGTCCTGGATCACCCGATCCACGTCTTTCTTGTGCTCGACGAAGAGCCCGACGGTCAAGAAGCGCCACTGGTCGTCCGCGGTACCCCGCAGCGCGGCGCGGGCGGCCTCTTTGACCGCCATGTCCTTGTAACCGTCGGCGTTGAGGTCCAGGTGGACGATGAAGTCGAAGACCGACTTCGCCAGGACGGTGTTGTCGACCGGGATGCTCAAGGTCGAGGCGGCCAGCGCCTTGGCGGCGCGTTCCTGTTCCTGCTGCTGCCGTCGCTCGGTGACGATCTTCTCGTCTTCCCGGTGCGCGTCGTGGATCCCGACCTTGATCCACTGGGTGGACGCTGCCTCACCGTCGGCGGCGAGGGCGGCGATGGCCGTTTCCTTGAGCTTCTGGTGCTCCGGTTCGAGGGGGTGCTGCTTGTCGATGTCGTCGGCCGCGTAGTACATCGCGGCGACGAAGCCCCGGTCGCTGAGGATCAGCAGATCGGGCCCGGCGACGATCTTCAGCACGGCGGCGGCGTTGCCCTTGTCGATATCCGTGGACTGCGCCGCGGCCGATGGCGCCGACTGCGGCGCGGCGACGGCCATGGTGGGCATCGCGACATTGGCCGCCGACGCGACGATCGCGGTGGCGACGATCAATCTTTTGAAAACCCCTCTTCGCCGTGCCGATGGCACGCCGGAGGGACCCCAGTATCCGTTCAAGACATCCTCTCCCTGAATAACGCACGCGAGGCCGGAATTCGGTCTCCATCGCGCGTGCGAATAGGAGATCAGGTCGCGACAGAAAAGGACCACGACTGTGACGTGGATCACGCCCTTTACGAGGGTTGTGGTTATGTGTCATAGTCGTCTTCTGCGCGCGCAGGCGCGCATTTCTGGGGTCTGGGGTTCTGGGGATGAGACTTCGTGTAATGATCGGCGCCCTCATGCTGTCGATCATCGGCATGGTCGCCAATGTCGCTACGGCGAATGGAGTAACGGTAACGGCCAAAAGTTTGAATGTCCCGGGTATCGAGAATTCGATTTACTATCCGATCGTGCGGCAGAACGCCCTGTACCACTCGGAGGACCTGGTCCGGGTGGCGGCGTGGCAGGCACTCCGGTCGAGCGAGGGCGAGCCGGCCCTGCGGGAGTTCGTCCGGAGCGGGTTCTCCGCGGCCAGGAAGCGCGCCGAGGACTACAACGCGCGCAACAAGGAGTTCGCGCGCCGGGTCATGAACAACTACAGCGCGCAGTACTCGCCGAACGTGCACGCCGAGGCCACGGCCGCGTACAAGGGCAGTTCCGCTCAGCAGGAGCAGTTTTTCCGAACCGGGTTCGCCGCGGCGAAAGCGCTCGACGACGCCGCCCGCGAGGCCGATGAGCAGCACAAACAGCAAATCCTCGAAGAAGATCGGGCCTTCGTGCGCTTGCTGGCGGAGTTCGATCCGGGTGAGCAGGTGCGTCTTGCCGCCCAGTACGCGTTGCGCGCAGGAGGCACGGACAGCCACCTTCGGGCGTTCTTCGCCTCCGAGTGGATGGCGGCGTCCGCCACGGACATCGAGATCTTCCGGATCCGTACCCAGGAGGCCGGGGTCCGCTTCTACGCCCTGATCCCGCAACTGATCGCCGATGCCGAGGAAGCCGAGCGCGAGGCGCTCGCGGCCGAAGGCGCGGCGGCGGAACAGGCGCGGGCCGTCGCGGCCCGAGCGTGGGCCACCACCAGGGAGAAGGCCGACGAGGCCCGTGCGGTCTGGGAGAGCGAGGCGCTGGCCTGCGCCGAGCAGGCGCGGTACTGGCGCACGGTGATCGAGCGGGCCAACGCCAGTGTCGACCCGGTCTGGGCGATGATCGCCGCGAAGGCGGACAAGAACCGGGGCAACTGGGCCGCCGACGGCACTTTCGCGGATGGGCAGACCCAGTACTGGGCGAGTGTCGAAAGGCATGCGAAAGAGCATCGGGACCAAATGTCTCCCGCAGGCTGAGGCGGACAACTTTTCACTGGTTGGCGAATTTCGTCTTCAGCGTTGATTGAAGACGTTCAGATATTCAACATCAACCGCGAATCAGATTATTTCCGATAAGCGGGACGAGCTGGCGTGTGCGGACGCTCGTCCCGCTTACACCGGTGCCCGGAAATTGTTTCCATGTTCTTCCGGTGCGCGATTTCGCCGATTTCACGACCTTTCGACTACTGGGTTTCGACTACTGGGGAGTGGTGTGCCATGAAGAGGAAGACGCGACGTGTGAGACGGGGGCCGCTGGCCTCGAGATGGTGTCGTGGCGCGGTCGTGCTGACCGTGTCCACGGCGTTGGTCGTCTCGGGTGCGGGGTTGGAGATCGCCTCGGCCGCGCCCGCGGTCCCGGCGGTCGCGGCCACCGGGCAGGCACCCGCTCAGCCACCGGCCTCGACGGCGCCGCCCGGTCCGGCGGCAGCGGCGGCAACCGATCCGGAAGAGGAAGCGCTTCTGCGGCAGCTGCAGCTGGATCTGCTCGCCGACATCGCCGCACTGGACGAGGACGACGAAGTCCGGGTGGCGGCCCGGGAGGCCAGGAAGAAGGCCGAAGCCGGGGACGACGCGGCCATCTCGGCGTTCTTCGATCACGGGCATCAGGAAGCCAAAACGCGGGCGAAACAGCGTAAGGAAGAGGCGGACAACCGCAACCGCAAGGTGATCGAGTCGCTGGTGGGTACCGGTGGCCCGGCCTTCAACGCCGCCGTCGACCGTGCGCTGCGAGGCAACGCCTACGACCGCGTGAACTTCCTGGCCTTCGGGCGGGACATCGCCGCGGAGCAGGACCGCCGGGCCGGTGCCTACGAGAAGGAGCTCCGTGACCGGCGGCGGGCGCATGTGCAGGTCGCCGCGGACCGGGGGACGCCGGAGGTCTCCGCGGCCGCCAAGGCGGCGCTGGCCCAGGGTGACGCCGCGATCGAGGAATACCTCAAGACCGGGTACTTGGCCGCGGCCAAGCGCGACGCGGATGCCCGAGAGCGTCAGCTCTCCGAACTGGAGAAGCAGCGCAAGGAAGCCGAAGCGAACTCGGAACTGGCACAGCGGATCGCGCGGGTCATGCGAGCGCGCCAACAGTTGTTGGCCGCACACGCCGACGGGGTCCGGTCGCTGGAGCGGACCGCCAACGACATGACGCTGGCGGCGAACGCGTCACGGGAAGCGGCGCGAACGCTGGCCGCCGACCAGGCCGGGCACACCTATCATCCCGAGCTGTATCAGCGGGCGAAGGACGAGGTGGCCCGCTTCGTCCGTGACGCGCGGACCGACGCGCAGCAGGCCCAGTCCGCCGCCGCGCTGGCGAGTGCTCAAGTGGACATCCTGGTGCAGAACCAGATGCCGCACGGCACGCAGTGGGCGAAGGTGGTCCAGGGCATGGCCGCCGCGGCGAGCGCCGCTAAACAGGCCGCCGAAACCGCGGCGCACGCGATCGACGCGATCTCCGCCGACGCCGCGGCCACCGACGCCGCGGAGAAGGCCGAGGCTCGGGAAGAGAACGCCCGGCGCTGGCGCGAAAACGCCCAGTCCCACGCCGCCGCGGCGGAGCGGTTGGCTCAGGCGGCTCGTGAGCAGGCCGCGGCGGCAGCTCAGGCGGCGGCACAGGCACAGCAGGCGAAGACCGACGCGGAAACCGCGCTGCAGAACGCCAGAGCGCACGCCGCGAAGGTCAAGCAGGCGCGGACGGACGCTGAACGCGAACGTGACCTGGCCGGCGCCAAGCGGCAGGAAGCCGAGCAGTGGCGTGACCAGGCCGCGCGCAAGAGGCAGGAGGCCGAGGCGAAGCAGCAGGAAGCCGCGAGCGAGCGCGACAAGGCCAAGCGTGAGGCGGGCATCGCCCAGCAGAAACGGCAGGAGGCCGAAGCGCAGCAGCGGATAGCTTCCGAGAAGCGCGTCGCCGCGCAGGGACAGGAGCAGATCGCCGGCGACGCCGCCAAGGAGGCGCGGCGACTCGAACAGGTCGCGGCCGACATCGACCACAACGCCGGTATCGAGGAGAGCAAGGCCCACCAGGCCAGGGAAGACGCCGCCAGGCTGCGGCAGTCGGCCGAGACGACGGCGAAGAAGGCACAGGCACTCGAACAGCTGGCCGCACGAGCCGAGAGCGCGTCGGAGGTCCTCCAAGAGGACAAGCAGAAGGTGCGTGCCGCGGCGACACAGGCTCGGACCGAGGCGAACACGGCCAGGGACGCCGCACAGTCAGCGGATGGCCTCGCCACCCAAGCCGGGCAGGCCGCGGCGACAGCGCGTGCGGCGGCGACGGACTCACAGGCGGCCGCCGGCCGGTCGCGCGCGCACGCGGATCGAGCGCTGGCCGCGGCGTCGCAGGCTCGTGCGGCGGCGCGGGAAGCCGAGGTAGCGGCGGAGAAGTCACGTGCGGCCGCGGACGAAGCGCAGGCAGCGGCCGCACGGGCCGACGAGGCGGCGGCACGCGCCGAGCGCGAAGCCGCCGCGGTTCACGCGGAGGCGCTGAAGGCGCGCGCGGCGGCGGAAGAGGCGACGGCGGCAGAATCGCGTGCCGCCGAGAACGCCCGTAACGCGGCGAATCTGGCGCAACAGGCGGCGGTGGAGTCGGAGCGCGCACTCGGCTCCGCGCACCGCACCCAAGAAGAGGCCAACGCGGCCGCGGCGGAGGCCGCGACCGCCGCGACCCAGGCCGGCATCGCCACCCGCGCGGCCGTCGCCGCGGGGTTGTCGGGGTCCGGGATCGCCGCTCCCGCCGACCAGGCGATCAACCTGGTCAGCCCCTTCACCGGAGATGACCTCGACGCCGACTTCGTGCTGATGGTGGCCAACCGGGCGAAGGACGTCGGTGACACCCAGGTGCGGGCCGCGCAGGCCGCCGCGACCGACGCGGCGGCTCAGGCGGATCGCGCGGCCCAGGCGGCCAGGAACGCCGGGCTCGAGGTGAGGCCCGCGTTCGAGGCAGCGGCCGCGGCAGCCGGTTCGGCGGCCGACGCGGCACGCTCCGCGGCGGCCGCCCAGCAGTCCGCGGCGGAGGCGGCCGTGTCCGCCGCTGCCGCCAGGAAGGCGTCGGCCGAGGCCGACGTCGTCGACGCCGACGCGCAGGCCGACGCCAAGGCCGCACGCGCGGCTGCCGACCAGGCCGCGGCGGACGCGGCTCTGGCAGGCCGGGCGGCGGACAAGGCGGCGGCGGACGCGGCGGCGGCTCGGAAGGCCGCCGACGACGCCACTCGCGCGGCGAACGAAGCCGTCGCCGCGGCCGACCGGGCACAGCAAGCCGCCGCCGCGGCCCAGCAGGCGGCGGCGCAGGCCCAGCGTGACGCCGACGCGGCACGCACGTCGGCGAACCGGGCCGCGGATCACGCTCGTGACGCCGATTCCGCGGCCACCAACGCCGAGAAGTACGCGAAGAACGTGGAGGACCGGGCGGCGAACGCCGAGGCGGACGCCAAGGCGATCCAGGACCAGCTGGCCGAAATGCAGGAGCAGCTCCGGCAGGAGGAAGAGGCACGGGAGCGCGCGGAGGCCGAACAGGCCATCACCGACGACAGCGAGGTTCCCGCGCTGACGCAGGAGGAAGAAGAACTGCTGCGCGCGGAAAAGGGTCAGGCGGGCGTCGACGAGTACAACCGTGCCCGCGCCGACGCGAACAGGGACCTGATGGGACTGATCGTCGACGAGGGCGGTCAGGTCATTCTCGACCTGATCGGCTACACCGACGCGAAACGGTGCTTCATGGAAGGCGACTTCATCTCCTGCGTGATGACCGCCATCAACGCGTTGCCGATTCTCAAGATCGCGTCGGTGCTGCGGAAGATCCCGGACGCGGTCGGTGCCACCGTGCGGATCGTGAAGGGCATCCGCACCTTCAAGGACGTGAAGATGCTCGGCCGTCGCATCGCCGACAACCTGCGTGACCTGATCAGGCAGCTCAAGGGATGCAAGAAGCCGGGCCTCGCCGCCGCGGCCGCCGCCCCGCCCGCGTGCGAGGTCGTCGACAGGGAAGCGCTGCGCAAGAAAATGGAGGACGAACACAAGAACCAGCCCGCGGTCAATCCGCAACCGGGAGAGAAGCTCAGCACCATCGCGCGGCAGCGGGAAGTCGAAGGCTGCTTCAAGAGCGTGATCCCGGCCAACATTTCGTTCAACTACCCCATGGAGGACTTCACCTGGCTCGGCAAAGCCGCCAAGCGGGCGACCGGTGGCATCGTCTGCGCGAACCAGACGACAGGGCGATCAGGAGATCCGCAGGCTCCGGTCGGGCATCCTGAACCCCCGCGCACCCTGAACGGTACGCCGGTGCAGAAGGGGCACCTGGTCGCGGCGAGGCTGCATGGTTCCATGTTGGTGGACAACATCGTCACCCAGTGGCGGACGGTCAACCTCTCGGACGTCAAGGTGGTGGAGAACGCGGTGGGGGACATGCTGAACCGGCATCCCAACCGGGATGTCTCGGTGATCTACGAGGTACACGTGCAGTACCCGAGCGCCACAGCGGCGATGCCGCGGTGGATCTTCATCGAGGCGATCGCTTCCAATGGCGCGAAGTGCTTCGCCAAGATCGAGAACATCCCCACCGGTAACCTCGTGAAGGAAACGTGCCCCGCGTTCCGGACGGTCTGACGGCGACCTGGAGAAGAGATGACAGACGCATCGAAACGGTCGTACGTGGAGGAGATCTGCGAGCTCGTCGGGTGGCGAGCGGGGGACTTCCGACCCGAGCTGGACTGGACCACCGTCGAACGCGAACTGGGAACACCGCTTCCCGGCGACTACAAGGAGTTGCTCACTCGTTTCCCCTCTGGAGGCTTTCGTGAGGTGATCGAATTCTTGAACCCCAGCGAGAGCATCGAGAAGTGCGCGAACGTCAAGCGAGACAACATCGGGCTGCTGGAGATCTTCGGCGACGAAGACCTCGACTACCTCAAAGGCGTTCCGTACCGGCTGTTCCCGGAACCGGGCGGGCTCTATCCCTGGGGGGCCAACGGTGCGGGGGGAACGTTCTGGTGGATCCGCGACTCGCCCGACCCGGACGAGTGGGGGGTCGCCTACAACAACCGTGACTACTGGCACGAGGCTCATCCCGGGCCGATGACGAAGGTCATCCAGGAGCTGCTGGTGAGTAGCGGAGAGGACAACATCCTCGGCTGGGACATGTCCGGTAAGCCGGTGAACTTCGATGGTTATTGGGGGGATCGCTACATCTCCCACCCTGGCTGAGTGACCCTGGCGAGGAAGTCAAGTCCGTGAAGGCCTCCTTGCCTGCTGTCAGGGTCAGGGTTCCGGCGAAGTCGCAGAGCTGCTGTTCTGGTGGGCTGGTGGCGCGTTCGCGGTGAGGGGTGTGTGGATTCAGGGACGTTGAACGTCCCTGAATCCACACACCCCTCACGAGCGGTGACACTTACGTGCCACCGGCCGTAGCGAGTGAGCATGATCGGGTCGGCGGAAAGGGTTGAGTGACGAAGCCGCGCGCATTACCCCAACGGGCGTTTGGGTCTCGGCTCACCTGACCGGCGACTTTGCCGGGACGCTGGCTCTCAAGGTAGGGAAGGAGGCCTTCACGGATGGCTTAGCAGTAAAGCGTCGGCATCAACCCCTGTGATCCCCGGCCGCGAGAAGTCGGCTACTTGTGGCCCGAGATGTTTCCGGTGGGGTGTTTCGGCCTGGCAAATCGTCGCATGAGTGGTCTTTCATAGTACTGGTAAACCAGCGTGGATATCACCTGCACGATCATTATGTAGACGATCGCGAACAAGATGGCGGCCCACGGGGTGTGAATGAAGTCCGCAACCATTTGCCAGGTGATCAGAAGGACCGGGAAATGGATGATGTAGAGGGCATAGGAGGCCTCTCCGAGGAAGACCACGGTGGGTCGCGTAAGCGACCCTGACCGGCCGTCGATGTCTCGGATGGCCAAACCCGCGATGATCAGGGTAAGCGGAACGGCGCAGGCCGCTCCGAAGAGGTATTGCGGGGGGAGCAGAGGAGTCGCGAGGAAGGACATGGTGAGCAGGGCGGCCGTGCTCCAACGAGGCAGCGTGGGCCAGCGGCCTACCTGGATGAGGCGCGCGGTGACGATGCCGAGCGCGAACTCCATCAGCCTGACCGGGGGGAAGACGTAAATGAACCAGAGGCTGTATTCGTTCATCTTCAGCCACTTGTACGGTTCGGGTGCTTCCGGGCCACTGATCGTCATGGCCACCAAGGGCAAGGTGACGACGATGATCGCGAGGGTGGCCCAGAGTTGACGTAGTCGGCTTACCGGAATTTTTTTGACGCCGACTACAAGGAGAGGGAATAGCGCGTAGAAGAACACTTCGGCCGAAATCGACCAGGCGGGGGAATTGAAACCGGCGAAGACGGTGACGTCCGGGATCCAGTTTTGCACGAGGAAAAAGCCGGTGACTCCGGCGAGCACGCTGTGGCCCGGCAACGTGATCGCTGCCGAGGTGGCGATCGCGACGACGACGTGGACCACACTCAAGGTCCAGGCGAGTGTGTGATTGGGAAAGATCTTCCAGAAGCGACGGCGCCAGAAAGCGGTGGTGCGATCCTCGGGCGTATTGACCCAGGTGAGGACGAAGCCGGACAGGATGAAGAAGCCGCTGACGGCGGCGGTCGATGCCAACTCGATGAAACCGTGGACCTGCTGCAACGGGCCCCCGAAGGCGATGAGGACGTAGGTCGCGTGGGACAGCAGGACGGAAAGAGCGAGGACGAATCGCAGACCTGTCAGCGACGGAAGACGGATCGGTCGAACTTCGCGCATTTGCGGCTCCCCCGTCGGCACCCGGGCGGTTGTCGTCGTGTCGGCTCGCCCCACTCTCGAATAGCCAGGTCGAGAGCGGCTGAAGTCCGGGGCAACGCCTGTTCGACCCGGGTTCGAGGAGGCGTGGCTAGGTTGCGGAACGGGACCCGCGCGGCTGGGGAGGTCGGCGCCGGGCGTGGTGGTCATCCGGCGATAGGGGCAAAGCATTGGATACGACGTTGCCACATCCGAAGTGGCGTCTTCCGCTGCTCGGCGACCTGCTGGGGGTCTCCGCCGACCGCCAGATCGAGCACGCGGTGAAATTGGCTCGCCAACTCGGGCCGATCTACGTGCGCAAGATCTTCAACCAGCACATCGTCTTCGTATCCGGTGCCGACCTGGTCACCGAGCTCGTCGACGAAGAGCGCTTCGTCAAGCACGTCGCGCCGACGATCGTGGCGCTGCGCCCGATGATGGCCGATGGGCTGTTCACCGCCTACAACGACGAGCCGAATTTGCACCTCGGCTATGAAGTGCTGCGGCCGGCCTTCAGCCAGGCGGCCATGCGGCGGTATCACGAGACCATGCTCGATGTGACACGGCAACTGCTGGCGCATTGGGACATGGGCGCGGTGGCGGACGTGGTCGGCGACATGACCAAGACGACCCTGGAGATCATCGGCCGCACCGGCTTCGGCTACTCGTTCGATTCGTTCCGGCGGATTACGCCGCATCCCTTCGTCGCGGCCATGATCAGGGCGCTGATCCACGCCCAGCGGTCCCTCTTCCGCCCGCCGGTGATCGGCAACATCACCGGGTGGCGGGCAGACCGGCGCAACGCGGCCGACATCGCCTACCTGAACTCCGTGGTCGATCAGGTCATCGAGTCCCGTTCGGGTGCGGAGAACGACGACATGCTGGCGCTCATGCTGAACTCGCCCCTGGACAAGGTCAACATCCGCCATCAGATCATCACCTTCCTCTCCGGAGGTCATGAGACCACCGCCGGCGCACTGGCCTTCGCGCTGTACTTTTTGGCGGAACACCCGGAAGTCGCGGCCCGCGCCCGGGACGAAGTGGACAGCGTGTGGGGTGAGGACGAGCCCACCTTCGAACAGGTCGCCAAACTCCGTTATGTCCGCCGGATCGTGGACGAAGCGTTGCGGCTGTGGCCCACTGCACCGGCCTTCGCCCGGGAGGCGCGCGTCGACACGGTGGTAGGCGACCGCTTACGGATGCGGGCAGGTGATTGGGTCGTGGTGCTTACCGCCGCGCTGCAACGGGACCCCGCGGTATGGGGGCCGGACGCCGACGAATTCGACCCTGACCATTTCTCCACCGAGGCGGTCAAGGGACGGCCGAAACACGCGTTCATGCCCTTCGGCACCGGTATGCGGGCGTGCATCGGCCGCCAGTTCGCGTTGCACGAAGCCGTTTTGGTCCTTGGCATGGTGCTGCGTCGCTATGACCTGCGGCCTCAGCCTGATTACCGGCTGCGTGTGCGGGAACTGCTCACCCTCAAGCCCGAAGGCTTCTTCCTCACCCCGGTCCGCAGATGAGCGAGCGGCCGGTTCACCGCGCCGGCAGTACCCGTTCCCGCACGAAGGCGGCGGTCAGGCGCCGTATCGCCTTGGCCGCGGTCAAACGCAGCACCCTCGCGTCGGTTCGGGTGGCGGCGAGCATCTTCGCCGCCAGCCACGGTGCCACCACCTCCACCGGTTCCGCGAGGACCCGGTAGTACTGCCGCTGGCGCTCGCCCCGCAGGTCAGCGGTGGCGATACCCGACTCGGTCACCAGATCCGTCAGCACCAGACCCGGATCGACCACCCCGACGCGTACCGGTGTGTGCGCCGTCTCGACCAGCAGCGCCCGATGCAGGTAGTCAAGGGCGCGCTTCGTACATCCATACGTCGCCATTCCCCGCGAAACCCGGGCGTTGCTGCCGAAACCAAGGGTGTTCCAGACGAATCCGTGAGACTGGTTCACCATGCCCGCGATGGCCACCGCACTGCCATGCAGCGAACCGGCGAGGTTGACCGTGATCACCTCGTCGATACCCGTCGACGGGGCTTCCCAGAGCAACTGCGGGCGCATCGCGGCGCCGGCGTTGTTCACCCAGTGGTCCACGACGCCGAACTCGTCCACTGTGCGATCCCACAGACGCTGCAGATCTTCCCGGCGCGTGACGTCTGCGGCCATCCCGAGTACGCCGGGTCCGATGCTCGCCGCGGCGGCCCGCGCCGATCGCTCGTCGCGTCCACAGAGCGCCACACGCGCACCCGCCGCCACGAAGGCCTGCGCGAGCGCGTATCCGATCCCCCGGGTACCACCGGTCAAGACGACAGCCATACGACACCCTTTCCTCGGCTGGTGGAGGCGGGCTGAAACCCGGATGGAGGCCGGGTCCGCCGGTCTCATCCCGGCAACCGCAGATTCCTCTTCGTCAGCCAGGCGTTCAGGCGCAGCGCCAGTTCCATCTCATTACGGCTCAACCGGGGCGCGTCCGGCCCCATGGGATCGGCATGCAGCGCTTGGACGAGGTCCTCGTCCACAAGAGGGCGCACCGGCGCGTCCGGATCCGTGTGCAGCTTGCCGACGGCGGTGCGCAACGCCCGGTCGTACCCGGCGTCTCGGGTGAGCGGATATCCGGACTTGCGACGCTCTCGCACGGAGCCGGGGAGCAGATCGCCTGCCGCGGCCCGCAGGAGGCTCTTCTCCCGGCCATCGAAGGTCTGCATCGACCAAGGGGCCGCGAAAACGTATTCGACCAGCGCCCGGTCACAGAACGGGGTGCGGATGTCGAGGCCGATGGCGGCGCCGAATCGGTGAGCTCGTTCCAACTGCTCCGGCAGGAATCGGGTCAGGAACAGCTGGACGACCAACCGCATCCTGGTGTCCGGGCGGGTATCCCGACGATCGCCGACGAACTCGTCGGCTGCCGTGCGATACTGCTCAGCGCGGAAGCCCGGCACGTCCAGCTCGGTGAACGCGCGACCGAAGAGCGGCTGGACGACCATGTCCGTCGTGGGTGTCCAGGGGAAGTCCTCAGCCAGCGCCCATTGCGGATGATGGAACCACGGGAAGCCGCCGAAGAGCTCATCCGCGCCCTCGCCGCCTAGGACAGCGTCGGCCGCTTGACGGACCCGTCGATACAGCGAGTACATCGACGGCTCGACGTCGGCGAGGATGGTGGGCGCCTCGAGCAGGTCCACGAGCGTGTCCCACAGATCGGTGGCGGTGAGAGCGGCCGCTTCCAGGATCACGTCGGTGTGCCGGGAGCCGATGTGCGCGGCCATATCGCGCACATACGGGCTGTCCGGTGCGGGCCGGGCGATATGGGGCTGGTAGCCGGTCTCATAGCCGGGATAGTCGACCGCGAAGGTCGCGATCGCGGCACGCGCTTGCTGGGCGTACAGCGCGGCGAGCGTACTGGAATCCAGTCCACCGGAGAGCAAACTGGCCACTGTGCCGCCGTTCGTGCGGCGCCGGACCGCCTGTGCCAGCAGTTCGCGGGTCTGCCCGACGGTGGTGGCCAGGTCGTCGGGATGTCCAGCGCTGCCGTCCAGCCGCCAGTGCCGACGTTCCTGATCGCCGTCGCGGCTGAACCGCAGGGCGTGTCCCGCACGAACCTCCCGAACCCCCGCGTACGGGGTGTCGCCCGGGACCGCGATCCCCGCCAGCATTTGCCGCACGCCATCGGTGGTCAGCCGGGCCGGCACGGCGGGATGGTTGAGGACCGCGTCCAGGCTGGACGCGAAGACGACGCCGTCAGGCGTGCGGTAGTAGTAGAGGGGCCTGGTGCCGAGTGCGTCTCGGACAAGGGTCAAGTGCTCCCGATGGTCGTCCCAAACCGCCAGGGCGTAGTCACCATCGAGCGAGCCGGGCAGGTCGTCGGCTCCCCGTACGCAAGCATCGAGCACCAATCCCGCGTCATCATCGAACGACGCCGTGCCCGGCCCGGCGCTGCAACGGCCGAGCAAAGCGGCGACCAGCCCCGCGCGTGCGGGCCGGCCGGACGCCAAGGCCCGCGATGAATCTGGTTCGGCCGCATGTCCCCGAACCCCGATGACCGCATGCGGCCCTGCCCAGAATCGGTCGTCGCTTGGCCGTGGGCCGGGCCGGGCGGCCAGCATGCGGAGGGCGACCGCGCGCTCCACGACCGCGGTGAAGCAGACGTAACCTACGAGTTCGGTCATGGTCGGCCCTTCTGCCGTCGGCGCCGCCCGCGCCATGCCGGGCCGTCGGACGGCCTCCCGGGGAGTGGACGGAATCCGGATCTGACCTGACCACGCTCGAAGCAACGCCGAAAACCGGTCGACTCTCGGCCCGCACCGCCGGGGAAAAGCGGACGGACCACCCAATCCAGGAGTTCTCGACCCGATTCCGACCGGCTGGTCCCTATCGTTGCACCTCAACAAACAATCGCAGGGGGAATCGTGGACGCCTCGCTGAAGGAGCCACTGGAGTATCCATTCGCTTTTGACGGCTTACGGTTGCCGCCGGAATTCGGCGAACTACGACGGCAGGCGCCGATCACGCGGGTGGTGTTACCCACCGGCGGGCAGGCGTGGTTGGTCACCCGGCACGCCGATGCGCACGCGGTGCTCAGCGACGCGCGGTTCAGCCGGGCGGCGGCCGAGTCGCCATGGGCGACGAAACTGGGACCGTTCACCCCGAGCACACACAGTTTGCTGGGAATGGATCCGCCGGAGCACACGAAGCTCCGGCGGCTGGTGTCGCGGGCGTTCCAACCACAACGGGTGGCATCGTTGCGGCCGTTGATGCAGACGGCCGCCGAGACGTTGCTGAAGCAGCTGCGACAGCAGGACGGGCCGGTGGACCTGTTGGCGACCTTCGCGTTGCCGTTCGCCACCACCGCCGTCTTCCAGTTGCTGGGGGTGCCGGAGGCCGACAGCGGTCCCTTGCACGTGTGGACGCCGGTGTTGTTCAACTCCCGAGCCGCCGGCGACGCGGACCCCTTCGAGGAGCTGATCCGCTACCTTCGGGTGATCATCGAGAAAATGCGGCGTGACGGCGTGCAAGACGGCGTGATCGGATCCTTGATCGCCGCGCGGGACCAGCAGGGGCAGCTGTCCGAGGACGAGCTGATCCATTTCGTCCTGCTCCTGATCACCGCCGGACACCGCAGTACGGCCAACGCCATCGCGACCGGGATGTTGAATCTGCTACGCCGCCCGGAGTTGTTCGCACGACTGCACACCGACCGCGAACTGATTCCGAACGCGCTCGAGGAACTTCTGCGCTACAACGTGCACAACGCCCTCGGCGCGTTGCCGCGGGTGGCGGTCGTCGACGTGGAGCTCGGCGGGGTCACCATCCGCGCCAGGGAGACCGTGCTGGTCTCCCTTGGCTCGGCCAACCACGACGAGGATGTCTTCCCCGGCGCCGAAACCGTCGACATCGAACGCGATACGAAGATGCACCTGGCGTTCGGGCATGGTGCTCATTTCTGCATCGGCGCGTCGTTCGCGCGGCTCGAGACCGAGGTCGCGCTTGAGTGCATTCTCCGGCTGCTGCCGTCCACCCTGCGGTTGGCCGTGCCCGCCGAGCAGGTGCCGATTCACCAGTTGCTGGTCGGGTACGCCTTGGCGGAGTTGCCGGTGGTGTGGTGACAGTCGGAATTCGCGGAGTCACCACACCACCCGATTGTCCACTGTGGTCGGCCGAGGAGGCGTTGAAGCTCGCAAATGAGCCTGACCGCCCCTCGAGGACCTACCCGACGAGCGGTCAGTGCTGCCGGGGCTGGTCGCGCCACCAGCGCTGACCGGCTTCGGGCAGCGTGGAGATCGGGTCGTAGTAGGGGTAGCGACGCTGCAAGGCTTCGGGGTCCTCGTGCTCGATCCCGATGCGGTAGTTCTTGGTCCAGTAGGAAATGCCCAGCTCACGGTCGTACTCGGCGAGCTGGTGCACCCATCGTTTCCCGACGTAGGGCACGTCGCAGACGATCCGCGGCGTCGCGTAGCCCGGCCGGTAGCCCATGATCGCGTGCTGCAGTTCCTGTGCCTCGTGCACGGAAACCCGCCAGTGTTCGGCGTTGGGGATCATGTCGCACATGTAGAAGCTTGGCGCGGGCAGGAACCTGAGTGCCGACTTTCCTGCCGTTTTAGCTGCTGCGAACGTCCACAATAGATCTCTGAGCCGAATCTGGGCCCGCGGTGGCGGTCAGGCAGTACAGCGAGATGTCGGTGAGCATCCGGTCGTCACTGATCGGCGAACGAGGGTCCGTCCACTTGGGTCGATCGTTGCTGCGATCCGCCTCGTGCCGCGGCTGCCTGCCTTGTGGTCGCGTTGCAGGCTCAGCTCAAGTCTGGCTCCACTGAGCAGCATCCCATGTGGGCATGGGTACTGACGTGCTAGTACAAAGTTGATCGGTGACGATAGGTCAGCCGGTAAGGCTGTTCAGCGCCACCTCGGCGTAATGGGGCCAGGCCTGGGCATGGCTGCTGGGGATCGCGACCCAGTCCTTGAAGGGGCGGTGTTTGCCGGACGGGTCGAATAGTTCGGCACCAGGAAGAGCCAGGGCCTCAGTGTGCGCGGGGCGCCCGGCGCCTAGTCGGAAGGCGAGCAGGTCGCCCTTGAGGCAAGCAAACGCCTTGCCGTGGGCTTTGAGGGCACGCTTGCCGAACATCGTGCCTGCGGTGGCGCCCCTCACGGCGAGGTCGGCGGCGATCGCGTCGAGGTGGTCATCGGAGGTCATGTGGCCGGTCCTTGCATTGGGTGGGCGAGCTGGTTACGTCGGCGGGTGAGATATTCGCGCTCAGTGTCGTTGCCGACCAGACCGAGGGCTTCGTCGTAGGCGACGGCGGCCTCTGCCCTGCGGTCCAGACGTCGCAGCAAGTCGGCGCGGGCGGCGGGCAGCAGGTGGGTCGTGGCGAGGTGGCCAGCGTTCTGGAGCTGATCTAACAGGCGAAGCCCGGCGGCGGGACCATCGGCCATGGCGACGGCGATCGCCCGATTCAGCTCGACCATCGGTGAGGGCGCGACACCTGCGAGCAGCCCGTAGAGGGCGGTTATCTGCGGCCAATCGGTCGTGTCGCTACTGGGGGCGTCGGCATGGACGGCAGCGATGGCGGCCTGCAGGGCATAGGTCCCCGGCGGCCGGGTCTGGAGTGCTTCTCGGACGAGGTGGCGTCCCTGGTTGATCAGATCCCGGTCCCAGAGGGCCCGGTCCTGCTCCTCAAGGGTGATCAGGTGTCCGTCGGCGTCGAGGCGAGCCGGACGTCGTGCGTCGACCAGCAGCATCAGCGCGAGCAGGGCGGTGGCCTCAGCCTCATCGGGAAGGAGGTGGTGCAGGGCTTCGGCCAGGTGGATCGCCTCGTTGCACAGTTCGGGTCGGATCTGCGCAGGGCCGCAGGTCGCCGCGTAGCCCTCAGTGAACAGCAGATAAAGGACGGCCAAGACCGCTGGCAATCGTTGTCGCAGTTCCTCGCCTGAAGGGACACGGTATGGGATGGCGGCGTCGCGGATCTTGCGTTTCGCGCGCACGACCCGCTGCGAGATCGTGACATCGCTTGTCAGAAAGAGGCGGGCAACCGCGGCATTGGTTAGCCCGGCCAGACAGCGCAAGGTGAGAGCCACCTGGGCGGACAGGGCCAGCACAGGATGGCAACAGGTGAAGAACAACCGCAGCCGCTCGTCGGGGATATCGGCTTCGTCCGGATCAGGCGGTGCGAGAGTCTGAGCTATGTCGACCTCTGGATACAAGCGAGGAAGTTTGGTGGCGAGGACTTTCTCTCGGCGGATCCGGTCGATCGCCCCGTTACGGGCCACTGTGGTCAACCAAGCGGCCGGATGATCCGGTATCCCTGATCCTGGCCAATGCCGGACCGCTTGCAGACAGGCATCGGCGAGGGCCTCCTCGGCGACGTCGAGATCCCCGAGGAAGGCCACCAGGCGGGCCAGGACTCTGCCGTGCTCAGCCCGGAAGATCCCATCGAGACCCTCGCCGTCCGTCACGTCGGCATCACCGGACGCACTTCGACCGTGCCGTGGCTCGCCCCTGGACACCGGGCCGCCCACTCCAGCGCCTCATCCAGATTCGCGCAGTCCAAGACGAAGAAACCACCCAACTGCTCACGGGCCTCCGCGAAAGGCCCGTCGGTGACCAGACGTTGATCCGCCCGAACTACGACTGTGGTCGCGGTGGCGGAGGGCTGAAGCTTCTTGCCGCCCCGCATCACAGCAGCCTGCGCAACGGCGGCGGCGTACTCCTCGTATTCCCGGCCGAGCTTGGCCCAGTCGACATCGCCGTCCTTGGATTCATCCCGATAGATCAGCACCAAATACTCCATGCTCAGGCCCTTTCTCCAACTATCATCGAGCACGACCCAGGCAGGCCGCTCGCCGAGGGAGACGAACAGCGCACTCGAAATCGACACTCCTGGCCGCTGAGACGCCGTGACGCCTGCCACTCGCTCGTAGCGATCACGGCATCAGCGTCCCTGGTGCCCCGCCAGGCTCGGGTTCCCTGGGCGGCACCTCACAACGAGCTCAGTCGAGCCAGAGGGTGCCGGGTCATGAAACGAATATGGAGTTGTCAAACGTCAACGTGCAACCGGGGCAGCACGGACATTTCAGGCAGGCTGATTCAGAGTCGACCTGGCCTGGGAAACTTTCTCGACAGCCACGGCGGCCGCCTGGCCCGTGCAGCACAGCCGGACAACGGACACGTCACAAACCAGCGCCATAACTCGGCCTCGTAGCCCATGACGTGCCGGTAGGGCCGTCCCTGGGTGAGCTCGGCGATGACGGTATCCAAGGGCCAGGCCTTGAAATGCTGGCTGCTTCTCTGCACTAAGCAAGCCGACGCGCCGCAGCAGCCGTCAGCCTGCCTGCAGCTACTCGTCCTACTCCTGAACGATCGTCAGGTTCGGACGCTGGAGCGTTGACAAGGAACATTCGAACCCCGATCGGCATGCCGCCCGACTCGGCGAACGCCTGTGGCCAACGCGCCGGCTCGTTACGGGCCGAACATCCGCTATTGCCGATGAGCGGATATCTCGCCGTCGTGCAGCAAGGCCGGGGAGGATGGCGAATCCACAACACAGCGTGGCGAGGAGCCTTCGGAAGTCATGAGGCGTGAAATGTAGCCCGCGGAATGCTGGATTCGTCTCACCAAGGCTCTGGCACTGCTTCCGCAAGTTGTTCAGGATGGTGGCTGTGCTGGTCACCTTGCGGACGCCACCGATCTGCCGCTGGAACAAGAACGGCATCGGCGCGGTCCACACCCGCTCATGGCCGTCATAGCGCGGTATCGACGGGATCGGGCCGTGCGCGGTTTGCCGCATGACGATCATCGCGATGACGTGGAACAACTCCGCGGACATGGGGATCACGCGCTCCCGGTCGGTCTTCGACGGGGTGATGACCAGCAGCGCGATCACCTCGCCGTTGGGGCGCTGGTACTGGCGGATGCTGGTGTGCGCCAACTCCACCAACTCCTCGACACGCACCCCGCTGTGCCTCAGGACCTCCACGTAAGCCCAGTCCCAGAAAGCGACCTCCTCCTCGTCGGCCTAGGCCCGTTAAGCACGCCGCTGACAAATGCCTGGTTTGATACTGCACACGAGCTCGGGCGCCTTCGCGGCGAGCGGATGGAACGGGCAATTTCGCAGCCGAAGGCAATCCGGGGCCATTTCGTATGGCGCGAAGTCGTGGCGTTCGACGATGGTCGAGCTGAGGGTCTGCGCTCGCTCCGTGCCCAGGCGTCCGGGCCGTGCGAGATCGCGTTTCGTGGCGTCGAGGCCTTCGCCATGGCGACGAGCGGTGTGGATCGCAGCGTCGCGGGCGGTCTCGCCGTCACTTCGTCGAGGACGGCGTCGAGCAGGATGTGGGCGAGGATGTCGTGCTGGCGGGGCGGGATTCTCACCTGCACTTTCAGGTCGGACGGCTCATGGACTCTTCGGAGCGCGCGCCCGACCTACCGGATGTCTCCGCCGAACTCGTAGCGGGTCAGCCGCAGTCCGGCGGCGACCAGCGTGTCCGGGTGGAATGCGGCCAGATTGCGGGAGATTCCGACCGTCTCGGCGGCCTCGACGCGGCTGGTCGGGAGCTGGGCCTGCCAGATGTGGCTGTACATGCCCCGCCGCGGCGGATCGCCCAGCGCGGCGAGCGCACTGATCGGCTCCTGGTCCGTGGCGGCAGGCTAACGCCGACTTGTGTAGCTGTAACTCCGATCGGGTGTCGCTCACCTGCACGGCTTGACCCCTGCTGCGAGTAAGACCAAACTTTATTGGCGAAAAGGAGTTCATCATGACGCATGATCCAGAGCAGGCGAAGCGGCCAGTGAGCGCCGCGCTGGCCGGCCCGTACGGGCACCCGCTCCACCCGATGCTGGTGACCGTCCCGATCGGCGCGTGGGTCTCCAGCCTGGCGTTCGACGTCGCGTCGCTGATCGTGGACGATCCTGGGTTTCTTACCCGCGGATCGGTCTGGCTGATCGCGCTCGGTGTCGTCGGCGCGCTCGCCGCGGCCGTGGTCGGAGCCCTCGACCTGTTCGCGATCCCGTCCGGTACGCGAGCGTTCCGGACCGGGCTGACGCATATGGGCCTCAATCTTGCGGTCACCGCCGCCTACACCGTCGGCTTCTTCTGGCGCCGGGCCGCCTCGGACGAGGCCGGGCCGGTCGGCATCGGCCCGCTCGTGCTTTCCGCGGCCGCGTTCGTCGCACTCGCCGTGTCGGGCTACCTCGGCGGCAAGCTGGCGTACCGCTACGGCGTCCGCGTCGCCGCCGAGTCCACTCAGGCGGAGGGCTTCACGGCCTGAAAGTCCGTTGCCATCACCACATCGAGGAGACAGAACATGGACATCGCCGCGCTGGTCGCCTGGCTGGTCACCGCCGTGGGCGGTTTCGTCATGCTGGGCACCTGGATCGCCAAAGGCGGCACCCGGGAACCGGAACGCAGCAAATTCTCGACGGGGCTGGTCTTCGGCCACTTCGCCCTCGCCGCGGCCGGATTGGTGCTGTGGATCGTGTACCTGTTCGCGGGCTCGGCGGTGCTGGCGTGGATCGCGTTCGTCTTGCTCGTGCCGATCGCCTTGCTGGGGTTCACGATGTTCGCTCGCTGGTTGCCCGGCCACCGGTCCGGCGCCGCGGCTCCCGAGCAGCACTTCCCCGTAGTCGTGGTCGCGGCACACGGACTGGTCGCGGTCGCGACCGTGGTCCTGGTGCTGCTCGCCGCCCTGGGCGTCGGCGGCAGCTGACCCGTATCCGGTGACCCGACCCTTGAGGAGCCGATAAGTGGAACCGCCGACGTTTGTGATCATCGGTGCCGGCCTTGCCGGCGCGAAGACCACGGAAGCTTTACGCGACAAGGGGTTCGACGGGCGGATCGTACTGCTCGGCGACGAGGAGCAGCGTCCGTACGAACGGCCGCCGCTGTCGAAGGACATACTCATCGGGAAAGCTGGGCCCGACACCGCCTTCGTGCACGACGAGGGCTGGTACTCCGAGCACGAGGTCGACCTGCGGCTCGGTGCCCGCGTCACCGCGATCCATCGCGCGGCTCACGAGGTCGAGCTCGCCGACGGCACCCGGGTCGGCTACACCAAGCTGCTGCTGACGACTGGCGCCGAACCCCGCGTCCTACCGGGCGGGGAGGACGCGCTCACGCTGCGCCGCCTCGGCGACTCCGAGCGCCTGCGGCAAGTATTGGCGACGGGGTCCCGGCTCGCCGTGGTCGGCGCCGGGTGGATCGGTCTCGAAGTCGCGGCGGCGGCCAGGCAGGCCGGTCTCGACGTGACCGTGCTGGAAGCGCTCGAGCTGCCACTGCTGCCCGCGTTGGGGCCCGAGGTGGCCAGGGTGTTCGCGGACCTGCACACCGCACACGCAGGTGCCGTACGCGCAGTCTTTCGAAAGGTGCCGCAACGCCTGCTCAGCCTTCTGCATGCGCAAGTCTCGCGATCACTTCCGGTGTCAAAACGAGCATCTGCCCGGCCGATTCCGGCAGCCCGAGCGCTTCCGCGACTCGATGCATCACCGGCACCGTGTTCCGCACCACGTCCTGGCGAGCCGGGAAGTCCTCACGCTTCCCCTTCACGACGAAGAGGTTGACCTGCCGACCGCGGACACCGTCGTCACCACGTGCCGCGACGGCGACCTTCCGGGCAGCCGTCGCCACCGACTCGACATCCGCCGACTCGAGGAACAACCAGATCACGACGTTCGTGTTCGTCGGCAGACCCGGATGCTGAACCTCGACCAACGCGCCAGTGACCCCCGGCACCGCGGAGAGACGCGTCTCGAAACCCGCTGTATCGACCTCGGCGGACCGTGACGCGCAGCCCGCCAACGCCAGGGTTGCCCACAACACGCACACGACGACCCTGATCGTGACCTTCACCCTCGTCCTTCCCATCGGCACCGATCTCCCAGTACTTGACCCCATGTCCGTGTGCGGTAGTCAAGCGCCTCGGCCTTGGCTCGCGACTGCCGCCCTCGCTGACGCCACCCGGCGTTCGCCACGGACACAGCATTGAGCGTTCACGGCGGAGGACGTCGTCTATGGCCACGCTCGCTGTGGTCAGCGCCGCGGAAGCCGAGGCGTGCCGGCGGCGACCCAGCGCATCGTCGGCGGCATCAGTGCCAGCAGGAGCGTCGCGGCCGCGGCGACCAGGACCACGGCGAACGGCCAGACGTTGTCGGTGATCGGGGTCAATCCGCTGTACGAGACGGCGGAGCGCGAGCTGATCCACGGCACGAGCAGGGCCAGGCCGGAGAATCCGAGTGCAATCCCCGCTCCGATCGCGGTGAGCACCCGTCCAGGGCCTTTGCGCTGGAGCAGCAGGATTCCTCCGCTCGAGAGGAGCGCCATGGCGACGAGATCGGTCACCGCGGCGATCGTCAGGAACACGGGAGCGGCGCCGGAGAGATCAGTGCGGGGGGTGATGGCTCTGGGGGCGATGGCTCCGACGGCGAGCACATAAAGGGAAAGGACGAGCTCGATGATGTGGAGCGCGGCAGCTGCCAGGAACCCGAGTCCGCCGAGAACCGCCAGGACCCCGGCGGCGATCCCGGTCGCGCCTTTCGGCTGTGCCGTCGCTTCCGGCAACGGATGGTGCTCGAGTGTCATCACATTCCAGGTCGGGGTGGTTGCCGTGCATGGAGTTCGATCATCCTGTCGGCCTGAGGACCTGAGCTCAGCCACCACGGCGTAACCATCGCGGGGGGTGAAGCAGATTGCTACCGCCTCGATCGTTCGTCAGGGCAGGCTCGCGAACTGCTCCTTCGTCGCCGTGGTGACGGCAGGCACGTTCGTCGAAGGCCCGACAGCAGGCCGGCTGCCGCAGGGAGTCGGGCGTGCCGTTCGGCGAACTGGGATTTCCGTGCGCGGTGGGCAGAGACGTAGCGAGCCAGTCGACGGTCGTCAGCAGGCCTTGACGATGACCGAGTGAGCTTTGCTGCCGAGGTCGAGAATCTTCACGTTCCGGTTACCCGCGGGCACGCGAACCTGATAGGTGCCGGGTTGGACAGGGTATCCGAAGTAGCTTCCCGCCGGGGCGGCACTGGTGCCCGCGATCATCGAGCCGTCGGTGCGGTGGATCGTGGTGGAGACCGCTTTGCCGCAGTTGTTGGAGATGTAGATCTTGCCCTGGGTCGCGGCGGAGGCGGATCCTGCGCAGAGCACCGAGACGGCTAGCCCTGTGCTGGCCAGAATGGCGAGAACGCGCCTGGTAGTCGTCATGGTGGCTCCTACGGTGATCGGGTCGGGGCGGTCACAAGTTACTGGCATGCGCATCCAGGTTCTGTCAGTCGAACAGACCACACCACCACGAGACAGCCGGTGATGTTCGTCTCGTCGGTGGGCGTTGAGGTCCCGGATGTACCTGAAGCGCACTCTCATGCCGCGAAGAGGACCTTCGGGCAGGCGGCTGGACCAGCCAACGCTGCCCGATCGCCCGTAGCTGCCCAACAGGCCGAAGAAATGCCAGGAGTTTGAGACTGATCATGGTGACGTCGTCGTGAGACAACGGAGAACGCCCAGGTCGCACGAGATCGACATGTCACGAGCGACGAGAACCTACAGTGGAGAACTTTGGAGGTGCCGATCCGGCCAGGTTCAGGAGCGCCGACACGATGCCCGTGGGGGCATGACCTCGCGGTCGGCGGAGTGCGGCAGGGCTGGTCGCAGGATTATCGGGCGCCGGAATGGCTGTGCGAGGCTTGTTATGCCCTTCCAGGCAGGGACGGGGTGTGGGCGTTGATCGACCCCGCTCCGTCAAGGCAGATAGGTGAGGATCAGGTCGACGAATACGG
>NZ_LQCI01000008.1 GCF_001613935.1 Amycolatopsis regifaucium | reverse complement strand
CGCAGCAGTTCCGCGACCAGCAGCAACGCGATCAGCCACGCGACGAGGAACCCGATCGAGTAAAGGAAACCGTCGTACCCGTTGATCGCGATCGCACCGGCGATACCCAGGAAAGACGCCGCCGAAAGGTAGTCGCCCGAGATCGCGATCCCGTTCTGCGGACCGGTGAACGCGCGTCCCGCGGCGTAGTAGTCGGACGCGGTCTTCGTATTCCGGCTCGCCCGGAAAACGATCACCAGTGTGATCGCGACGAACACCGCGAAAATCGTGATGTTGAGCGCCGGGTCGCTGCCCTGGACACCCGCGGCCAAGGGGCTCATCGGCCGTCCCCCTCGACCTCATGCCGGATCTTGTCGGCGAGCGGATCGAGTTTGCGACCGGCGTAGCGGACATAAAGCCCGGTGATCACGAAGGTGGACACGAACTGCAACAGGCCGAAGACGAGACCGACGTTGACGTTGCCGAAGAGCTTCGTGCTCATGAACCCGGCCGCGTAGTCGGCGAGCAGCACGTAAAGCAGATACCAGATCAGGAACAGGGCCGAGACCGGGAAAACGAATACCCGCAGACGTCGTCGCAGCTCGGTGAATTCCGGACTCGCCTGCACCTTTTCCCAGTCGGATTCCGAATCTGGACCGAGGTCTTGATCGGTGTCACTCACTTCGGACCTCCCACCTGACGCAACCGCTCACAGATTTCGATGTCAGGGAAGATCATGCCCCTTATAGGACGCGAGAGGGGCAATCCATTTGAGTGAACGAGGCGACGCTGAGTAGACCGTTGCGACACGACCGGGTGAACTACTTCCGGTGGCGACCCTTACCGGTGGTCCGCGTCTTCTCCTCGGCCTGCCCGAACCGGGCGACCGCGCGATCGCGCATGAAACCGAGCGGATCGGGCGCGTGCAGTCGCAGCATCACGCCGTGGACGTCGTCCGGCCGCCCGTAGCCGGTCGCCCGGCTCACCACGTAGGTGGCCAGGAACGCCGCCGGCACGGTGATCAGCGCGGGCTGGTTCGAGAACCACGGCGCCCAGCCGCCGGTGTACTTGCTGACGATGTTGACCACCAGCGCGGTCAGCACCAGGCCGCCGCCGACGAGCATCCCGGCCAGCGCGCCGGGCCAGCTGAGCTTCCGCCACCAGACCCCGAGCAGCAGCAGTGGGCTGAACGTGGACGCGGCCAGCGCGAACGACATCCCGACCGAAAGCGACAGGTCCTCCGACGGCAGCAGCACCGCCAGCGCGACCGGGACCACCGCCACGATCAGTGTCGCCAACCGGAAATCACGGACGCGGCCGGGCAGCACGTCGGTGGACACGACCCCGGCGACGCTGACCAGCAGCCCGGACGAACTGGACAGGAACGCGGCGAACGCGCCCGCCGCCGTCACCGCGCCCAGGATCTGTCCCCACAGCCCCGGCAGGACCGCGGACGGCAGCAGGAGGACGGCGGCGTCGGTCTTCCCGGTGACCAGCAGTTCGGGAACGTACATCCGCGAAAGCGCGCCCAGCAGCGTCGGAAACAGGTAGAACAGGCCGAGCAGCAGCAGGACGTGCACCGTCGTGCGGCGCGCGGCCTTGCCGTCGGGGTTGGTGTAGAAGCGGACCAGGACGTGCGGCAGGCCCATGGTCCCCAGGAACGTCGCGAGGATCAGCGAATAGACCTGAAGCAGATCGGTGAGACTGCCCGACCCCGGCCGGAGCCAGTCGCCGTTGGACGCGGGCGCGTCGCTGACCACCGGGACCGGCGTGCCGGCAATGAACTTCAAGGTGGTGCCCTTGGCGACCTTGTGCGCGGCTTCCGGGGTCCACACCGCGAAACCGTTGGCCCGCGCGCCTTCCACCTGGCCGTACGCCTCGAGCACGGTCACCGAGGTGACCTTCAGCGTGACGTCGGTCTGCACCGTGACCTTGGTGTTCTCGGTGAACGTCGGCGGGGCGGGCTGCCCGAGCGGACGCGCGCTGCCCGGCCCGCCGGAGCCGAGGAACACGATGCACAGGATGAACGCGGGCACCGCGATGGAGAACAGTTTCAGCCAGTACTGGAAGGCCTGGACGACGGTGATGGCGCGCATCCCGCCCGCGATCACGTTGAACCCGACCACACAGGTCACCAGGATCGCGCCCGCCCACGCGGGCACGGGCAGGATAGTCGCCAGGGTCAGCCCGGCGCCCTGCAACTGCGGGACCATGTAGAGGATCCCGATGAACACCACGAACGCCGTCGAAACCCGGCGCAGCATGGTCGAACCCAGCCGCATCTCGACGAAGTCCGGCAGCGTGTACGCCCCGGACCGGCGCAGCGGCGCGGCGACGAACAGCATCAGCGCCAGATAGCCCGCGGTGAACCCGATCGGGAACCACAGCGCGTCGGCGCCGTCCTTGAGCACGATGCCCGCGACGCCCATGAACGAGGCGGCGGAGAGGTACTCACCGGAGATCGCGGCGGCGTTGCGCCGGGAGCGCACGGTACGTCGGGCGACGAGGAAGTCGTGCGTGCTGACGGCCGACTTCGAGGACCGGTGCCCCAGGTAGAAGGTCAGCACGGCGACCAGCACGATGCCGGCCACAGCCCACGGATTCAGCGCCACGGCACGAATCCTCGCATGTGCCGCTCCGCAATCAGTTCTCGATCATGTCAACGAAGTCGCGTTCATGGCGTTCGGCGAGCCGGTTGTACCAGAGCCCGATGCCGAACAGGAACGGAAACGGTGCCACGCCGAGGATCAGCCAGGACAGCGGGATACCGAGAACGGCCACCCGCCCGAACGAAGGGATCAGGTAGAACAACACCGGCAGCGAACACAGCGTGACCATCACCAGCAGCGCCAGCAGGGCGGCCGTCCGCAGCTGGATCTTCACCAGATCCTTGATCAGGAGTTTTCCCCAGCTGGTCTGCTCTTCGAGTTCGACCCTGGCCCGCAGGGTGCTCGTCGCCTGCCGCGGATCGGCGAGGATCACCCGCTGCCGCTTGGGTTTCGCGTGATGTTCGGGCTTCGCTTGCTCGTGTTTCGGACCGGACGGCGCTCCGGGCACAGGCTCCACGACGGCGCCCTCTGGCTGCGCCGGTTTCTTGTGCCTGCCCTTGCCGAGGGTCGGGTCCGGTTCGCGGACACCGTTGACCCGGCGGTAAAAGTCGTCGGTCATGTCCCGCGGCTACGTCGACCGGTTGGCGCCGACGAGCCGGTCCTTGAGCGCGCGGGTGTGGCGGCGGCTCACCGGCAGCACCTTTTCTTCGTTGCCGATGACGACCTGGTAGCCGCCCTGCCCCATGCGCAACTCGGTGATCAGCGGCAGCGAGACCAGGAACGACCGGTGGATCCGGACGAAACCCGCCTTCTCCCAGCGCTCTTCGAGCTGCGCGAGCGGGATGCGGACCAGATGGCTGCCGTCGGTGGTGAACAGCCGGGCGTAGTCACCCTGTGCTTCCACCCAGCGGACCGAGGAGCGCGGGATCAGCTTGGTCGTACCGGCGAGTTCGACCGGGATGACCTCGTCGTCGTTCTTGACCTGCCCGAGGCCGACGGTACCGGGCGGCGGCGCGGCGTTGGCGGCGAGTTTGTCGATCACGCGCGTGATCGCGCGGTCGAGACGATCCTGCTGGTACGGCTTGAGCACGTAGTCGAGCGCGCCGAGGTCGAAGGCGTTGACCGCCTCTTCGGCATGCCCTGTCACGAACACCAGCGCCGGAGACGGGCGCAGCGCGGCGAACACGCGGGACATCTCCATCCCGGACAGGCCGGGCATGTCGATGTCGGCGAACACCGCGTCCACGATCGGCAGGCCACGCGCCTTGCGATCGCCGAGCCTCGGATCGTCGGTGGACAGCAGGCGCAGCGCCTCCGAAGCATCGATCGCCGGGAAGACCAGGGCGACGTGCGGGCTGTTCCGGAGACAGTGAACGAGTTCGTCTAGCCCTTTGGGCTCATCGTCCACCGCAAGGACAATGAGCTTCCGGGTGTCATCGTGAGCACTCACAGTGAGTCGCATAATGCCCACTGCCGGGTTCCGTGTCCAGCCCGCTGCCCGAAAGTCGAACGAAAAGGACGGCACCGCCCACCCCCGCGCCTGGGGTGGCCGGTGCCGTCACCTTTCCGGTGGCACGAACCGCCTAGCCGTGCCACATCTCTTCCTTCACGGGGTGAAGGTGAACCAGTTGACGCTCACGAAATCGGCGGGCTGACCGCTGGCGAAGGTCAGATAGACGTCGTGTTTCCCGGTGATCCCGTTGATGTTCGCCGGCACGGTCCGCCAGCTCTGCCAGCCACCGGTGTCGGCGACGGCGAAGCTGCCGACAGGCGCGCTGGTAGGACTGTCGAGCCGGACCTCGACCAGGCCGCTCACCCCACTCGCCGCGCCGGACGCCACCCGCGCCTGGAACTGCCGGGCGGTCTGCGTCCCGAAGTCGACGCCCTGATATCGCGCCCAGTCACCGTTTCCCGCCGGGCCGATGTTCTGGCCGCCACCGGAATCGGACGTGGCCTGTTTGGCGAGGCCGGTGGCTTGGCTGTAGGACTCCGCCTGGATCGTGCTGTACGCGCTGCCACCACCGGGATCACTCGTCGTCGGGGTGGGTGTCGTGCCCCCGCCGCCGCGGGTCAGGACGGTGACGTAGTCGACGAGCATCGGATGCCCTGGCACGATTCCCGGCCCCGGCGTCACGGTGCCGGAGTTGTTGTTCGGGAACGCGCCGCCGATCGCGACGTTCAGCAGCACGAAGTAACCGGCGTGATTCGTCATATTGGCCCATGTGGTGGCGTCGACCTGGTTCTGGTCGACCGAGTGGAACTGCTGTCCGTCGACGAACCAGCGGAACACGTTGGGGACGACGCTGGTGTCCCATTCGAAGGTGTAGGTGTGGAACGCGCTCTGGCAGCTCGCGCCGGGGCAGGTCCGGCTGCCGACGAGGCCGTCGGTCTCGTGGCACGGGCCGCCGGGGTTGACGCCGCAGTGCAGCACGCCCCAGACCGTGTCGATCCCGTTGACGTTCTCCATGATGTCGAACTCGCCGACGGCGGGCCAGTTCCAGTAGTTGCCGCGATACGGCGAACCGAGTGCCCAGAAGGCGGGCCAGTAGCCGAGTGCCGCGGCGCCGGTGACGTTCGGCATCTGGATGCGGCCTTCGATGCGCAGCGCGCCACCCGACGGCGGTTTGAAGTTCGTGCGCTGCGTTTCGATCCGCGCCGAGGTCCAGTTGCCCGCGCCGTCGCGCAGCGGTGTGATCCGCAGGTTTCCGGAACCGTCTTGGGCGAGGTTGGCGGGGTTCGCGGTGTAGTTCTGGATCTCGCCGGTGCCCCAGTTGCCGGGGCCGCCGGGGTAGCCGTGGCCGGTGTCGATGATCCAGTTCGCGCTCGACGGGAGCGAGCCGGCGGCGCCGGTGAAGTCGTCGGTGAAAACGGTGGTCCAACCCGCGGGCGGGGGCGGGACGGCGGCCGAGGCGGGAAAGGTCAGGGGGACCGTGATCAGTGCCGCGCCGATCGCCGAGCCGAGGGCGATCTTCCAGCGGCTCCGGCGGTTCACGTGGGGAGACGTGACGGACATCGGACCTCCTCGTCACCTTTGTCGAGGTTTGTTGCCGTTCACAACAAAGCGGTATGTCCGATATGACACCTGGTCTGGACCACCTACGCCTACCACTGTTCGGGTGAATCCGCCCCTGCCCCGAACGCAATGAAGGGGCCTTTCATCGCAAATTTTGCGATGAAAGGCCCCTTCATTGCACGGGGATCAGAGGCCGAAGCGGCTCCAAGCGGCCTTGTGCTGAACAGCGTCCAGCAACGCGCTCGCCGCCGCCGGAGCGCCGATGCCGAGCCGCGCCAGCAGCGCCTTCTTCGGTTCGGCGACCGAGATCTCGGCGTCCGGGTACCGCTCGGTGATCACCTGGCGGAGGCTGCCGACGCCGTCGATCAGACCGAGTTCGACCGCGCGGGCGCCCAGCCAGACGTCACCGGTGAACAGGTCCTCGGAGCCGGAAAGCCGGTCTCCCCGGCGCTCGGTGACCCAGTCGACGAACAGTTCGTGGAGCTGGCCGTGCATCTTCTTCAGCCACTCGACGTCTTCGGCCTTCTCCGGGCTGAACGGGTCGAGCCTTGCCTTGTTCGCGCCCGCGGTGTGCAGCCGCCGCTCGATGCCGAACCGCTCCAGCAGGCCGGTGAACCCGAAGCCTCCGCTGACCACGCCGATGGAACCCACCATGGACGTCCGGTGCGCGTAGATCTCGTCGGCGGCGCAGGCGAGCCAGTATCCGCCGGACGCGGCGACGTCCTCGGCGAAGGCCAGCACAGGCACCTTCTTCTCGTCGGCGAGCTGGCGGATCCGCTCCGCGACCAGACCCGACTGCGTCGGCGCACCACCCGGCGAGTTGATCTGCAACGCGACCGCCTTCAGCCGGTCGTGCGCGAACGCGCGGGTCAGCGCCGATTCGACGGCGGCGAGGTTGATCGAGCCCCTGGCCAGCGGCGACGGGGTCGGCGTGATCACCCCGTGCAGTTTCACCACGGCGACGACGTCCTTGCGATCACCCCGTTCGCCGATCATCGGGAGACGGGAGGTCAGCTTGTCCGCAACGCTCATACCGCCAGGTTACCGACGTTCACGACGGCAGCACGCCGCTGCGCGAACCGCTCACCCCACTGGCCTCGTTCGGACCGCCCTGCGGCGGGACCGCGGCGCTGTCGGCGGAGAAGTCCGGCAGGTTCGGCCGGACACCGGGCATGAACTTCGGCACCCGCAGGGTCACCTTCATGCCGGCGCCGGGCGCGGTCTCCACCATGAGCGCGTAGTCGCGGCCGAACACCTGCTGCATCCGCTGGTTGATGTTGCCGAGGCCGACGTGCGCGCCCGTACGGTGCTGGCTGCGGAGATCCGCGAGTTTGGCCGGCTCCATGCCGATGCCGTCGTCCTCGACGCTGATCAGCGCTTCGGCGCCGTAGTCCTCGGCGATCACCGTGACGCAGCCGCCCGACGGCTTCGACGCGAGGCCGTGTTTGACGGCGTTCTCCACCAGCGGCTGGATGATCAGGAACGGCACGACCACCGACAGCACCTCGGGCGCGATCTTCATCCGCACTTCGAGCCGTCCGCCGAAACGGGCGTTCTCGATGGTCAGGTACCGGTCGATGTTCCGCAGTTCCTCGGCGAGCGAGGTGAACATGCCCGACGTCCGGAACGAGTAGCGCGTGAAGTCGGCGAAGTCCTGGAGCAGCTCTCGCGCCTCCTCCGGATCCGTCCTGATGAGCGACGAGATCGTGTTGAGCGCGTTGTAGACGAAGTGCGGTGAGATCTGCGCGCGCAGCGCCTTGATCTCCGCCTGCTGGAGCTGGTTCTTCGATTCGTCGAGGCGCGCCAGTTCGAATTGGGTGCAGACGAACTGCGCGACCGCGTCGGCCATCTGCACCAGCCGCCCGCGCGTGCGCCCGACGACCAGCAACGCCGCCTCGGTCTCGCCCTCGACGATCAGCGGCACGATCACCGCCGTCCGCATCCGGCAGGTGCCGCGGTGGTTGCACGGCATCTTGTCGTGCGCGACGACCTCGCGGCGGTGCTTGCGGATCGCGTTGCCGATGGCGTCGACGAGGTCGACGTAGTGGTCGTTGGCCTCGCCGTCCCAGGACAGCAGCGTGCCTTCGCTGTCGGTGATGCCGACGGCGACGCAGTCGAGCATCTCCAGCAGCTGACTGGTGATCTTGTCGGCGACCTGCTCGTCGAGCCCCTCACGGAGGTCCGGCGTCGCCTTCGACATCCGGTGGACCGCCTGCAGCACCGCGTTCTCCACGATGCTCGCGGGACGCCGCAGCTTGATCAGCAGCACGACCACGAGGATCGCGAGCAGCGCCGCGACACCCCAAGGGATGATCTGCGCGATATCGAGCCCGGACACGGCGTCCATGCTCTGCGCTCGACCAACCGGGTGCAAGGTCTGCTCCCCACTTTCCGTTGAGTTGTGACAACCGAGGGTGGAGCCGACCCTACCCAAGGCCGGAGCGCACGAGTCACTTGAGCAGGCGGGACATCCTCCGGTCGGCCAGCGGCTTCCCGCCGGTCTGGCAGGTCGGGCAGTACTGGAACGACTTGTCCGCGAACGAGATCTCGCGGATCGTGTCGCCGCAGACCGGACACGGCAGGCCCGTCCGCGCGTGCACCCGCAGCCCGGAGCGTTTCTCCCCCTTGAGCCGGGCCGCGTCCTGCCCGACCGAACGCGTCACGGCGCTGGTCAGCACTTCGCGGATCGCCTCCGAGAGTCCGTCGAGCGCCCCTTCGGACAGCTTTCCCGTTGTGGCGTAAGGGGAAAGCTTCGCCATGTGCATGATCTCGTCGGAGTAGGCGTTGCCGATCCCGGCGATCAGGGACTGGTCGGTCAGCGCCGTCTTCAGCCGTTCGGTGCGTCCGGCGAACAGCTTCTCGAGTCCCGTCCGGTCCAGCGACAACGCGTCCGGCCCGAGCCGCGCGATACTGGCGACCTCTTTCTCCGGATCACGCACGATCCAGACGGCGAGCCCCTTCTTCGTACCGGCCTCGGTGAGGTCGAAGCCCGGCCCCGCGGCCGCGTCGAGGTGGACCCGCAGCGAGATCGGCCCCTTGCCGGGTTTGAGCGGCGTCGGCGACAACGCGTCGGACCAGCGCAGCCAGCCCGCCCTCGCCAAGTGAACGACCAGATGGAGGTCCCCGGCGACGAGGTCGAGATGCTTGCCGAACCGGCCCGCCCCGGTGACCTCACGGCCGTGCAACTCGGTCCAAGGCGGTGTCGCCGTCTTCAGCACGCTGAGGGACGACACGTCGACACGGAAGATCGTCTTGCCGACCGCGTGTTCACGCAGGTGGTGAGCGAGCGCTTCGACCTCGGGTAACTCGGGCATGACCCCAGTCTCGCGCGTTCAGGCCGTCGCGACTACTCCACCGGGTGCAGCGGGCCGTCGAAATCCGGCAGCGAGTGCCGCTGGATGGTCTTGGTGATCTTCGAGACCTCACCGCGCACGGTGAACATGCCCCGGATGGTGCCCACCCAGCGTTCGGACGGCCGGTCACCGGCCAGATCGCCCTCGGTCTCGGCGACCACGGTCCACGGGCGGCGCAGGATCCACCGCAGCGGGAAGAACAACGCGACCAGCAACAGGGCCAGCGGCACCCAGGACGGGATCATCACATCCGCCGGTGTCCACATGATGAGCACGATCGCGAGCAGGCCGGTCACGACGATCATCGCGATACCCGGGCCGTAGCTGCCAGCCACATCGTGCTCGAAATCGTCCGCAGTCGCGGGGGCACGCCATTCCATCTGGGCTCGGACCACCCAGTCACGGCCGTCCTCGCCGTGCACCAGCCGGTTCATTCAGTCGCCTCCCGCGCGGCCGCTCGCTCGTCGTGAGCGACCTCCACCGTACCGTGATCACGGTACGGTTCGCGAGAGTTCGAACGCTATCCGTCTCTGTCGGGCGTTACGGGCACGTCGGGTGGTCGACGCCAGGTTCCGGATAGTGGGAAGTCGGCTTCACCGGGCTCTCCTCGTCCTTCGACGGCTCGCTGGACGGCTCCTCGGTCGAGCTGTCCGGAGTGCCGGTCACCGGCGAAGTAGACCCTTCCGGGTCAGTCGTCGACTCCGGCGTATTCGGATCCGGAGACTCCACCGAGTCCCGTGGCGTCGTCGTCGGGCTCAGCGACTCCTCGGGGGGAGTGAGCGATTCTTGCGGCGGGATGTCGTCCCGCTTCGAGGTGGTCTGGTTCGAACCGCTTTCGGTGCCCTCTTCGTTCCGCGGCGCGGTCTCCGCCGGCGTGGGATACCGCTCGGCCGGAGGCTGCGCGACGACACCGCCGACATCACCGCCGAGTTCCTTCCGCGCGGTGCCCGCCGCGCCGGGCAGGCTCGGCATATCGGCCACGCCGAGTTCGGCGTTCGGCCCCAGCCCGGTCCGGACCGGCTGGAATCCCTTGCCGTGAAGCCGGTCTTCGGCGATCCGCTGCGGCGGAATCTGCACCGGCTCGTGCCGGCCAGGCGGCGCGACCTGCGCCGGCGGCAGCAGCGCCAACTCCGGCAAGCCTCCCCCGGACAACCCGATGGTGTGCGTCACGTCGGTACCGAAGACGGCCGGACCGGCGACGAGCCCGACCGCGCCCGCGGCCGCCGTCGACGCCACCGCCATGCCGACCTTCACCTTCGAACCGAGCAGAAGCCCCTTCACCGAAGCCGCGAATCCGGACAACGCCCCGGACGACCCGCTCGCGTAAAGGCCGGCGGCACCCGGCACCAGCAGCGCCACCACACCGGCGTGCGCCCGCAGCGACGAACAGACGTCGCGCAGCTCGTCGTGCGTGGCACGGCAGGACTGGCACCCGATCAGATGCGTCTTGATCCGGCGCGCCTCGGCGCCGGTGACGCTGCCCGCGGTGAACCCGCCGAGCTTCTCCACCACCGCCCGGCACGAATCCGGCCCGCGATTCACCGACAGATGCGCCTGCAGATACGCCGCCCGCAACCCCTGCCGCGCCCGGCGGGCCAACGCCGCCGTCGCGTTCGCGCTCAGTCCGAAATGCGGCGCGACCATCGAAGGCTGCTCGCCCTCGACCTCGGTCTGCCACAGCACCGAACGCCAGCGCTCGGGCAAACTCGTGAACGCCGTCGTGATCAGCGAATGCTCGGCCGTACGGGCGTTCGTGTCCGCCCCCGCCCCGGCCCGGAACGTCAGCTCGTCGTCGCTCACCGGCACGTCACGGCGTGCGCCGTGCCACTCCCACGAGACCCGGCGAGCCACCGTCAGCAGATACGCCCGGACGTAGTCGCGTGGCCCCGCGCCCCGGCGCAGCGCCTGGAGCACCCGGAAGAAGGTCTCGGCCGTGATGTCCTCCGCCTCCGACCGATCGGAGGCGAGACTGCGGGCCAACCGCCGCACCGCGGCGGCGTGAAGTTCGAAAAGCTCCCCGAAGGCGGCGTCCTCCCCATCGCGGAGCCGCTGGAGCAATGCCTGCTCGTCGGATTCCGAGGCCGCCTGAAGCGGCACCGTGCCCTGCTCGGTCATCCGGCCAGGCACCTCCTCCCCGAAGGACTCACCATTCGGTCGAATGGGGACACCATACGGAGGTATGCAGCCGTCGTCACCCCTTGTACGCCAGGTGTGACACCGAAGCACCTGCCGGGGTGGGTGCAAACGGCTACAGACGGTCGGTGTATGGTTGTCCCACTGCTTCAAACGAGTGTTGAAGCACGAAGTGACATGCGGATGTAGCGCAGCTGGTAGCGCATCACCTTGCCAAGGTGAGGGTCGCGGGTTCGAATCCCGTCATCCGCTCGCGAGCGAGAGGCCGTGGTGCAGGGAAAGCCTGGACCACGGCCTCTTTGCCATAATCTCCGAGTGACCGAGTTCCCCCGGCCTCCCCGCGTTCCGGTAACTCACCCTTGCGGGTGGGTATGGCGCGCGACATCTTCCACCTTCGCCGTGGTTCCCTCCGCTTCTTTTGGTTACTACGTGCTACAGGTCCGGTGAGCAGAGTCACACGACCGTAGTAATTCGTATTGGCGCATATGTCGGGACGCCGACGATGGCGCCTACCTGGGAGTTCGGTACTTTGTGGGCCGGATCTTCAAGGGTGGGGAAATCACGGATGAGCGAGAGCGCGCGCGACGGCGGCCCCGTCGCGACCATGGAAACCGAGCGGGAAACGCCTGAACCGGGCAAGCCCGCGAAGCGCGGACTGCTCGATCGCCTCCCCTACTGGGCCCTGTGGGCACTGACCGCCGTACCGATCGTGCTGTCGATCGCCGAGGTCGTCCGCGCCCCCAAGATCAACCACGCGGATTATTGGGTCGTCCTCGGCCTCGTCGCCGACAAGAACGGCAACCTCGACGTCGCCCAGCTGTTTCACCTCTACCATGAGCACCCGATCGTGCTGGTCGGCCTCGTCTTCTGGCTGGACGCGAAGCTGTTCGCCGGGACCCAGCCCCCGCTCGGCTTCCTCAGCGTCATCCTCGCCGCCGGCATGTTCGCCGCGCTGTGGAGCATGCTGCCCCGCACTCTCACCGGTCTGCGCCGCGCCGGCGTCGTCGCCGGGCTCTCCGGTCTCGTGTTCTCCGCCGGCACTGTCGAGTACTTCGGCGACGGCATGATGGGCGTCCAATGGCTCCTCGGCCTCGCCCCTGCCGTCATCGCGATCGCCTTCGCGCACCACGGCAAGCTCATCCCGGCTTTTCTCTTCGCCTTCATGGGGAGCCTCGGACACGGTGTGGCCTTCCCGGTCTGGATCGTGCTCGCGCTCGTCCTCTGGCTCCGCGGCGAGAGCCGGGTCAAGACCGCGCTGCCACTCGGCCTCGGGCTCGTCGTCTTCGTTCTCTGGCGCATCGCGCCATGGCCACCGAGCTACCAGAAGCCGAACGTCGTCGGTGCCGACACCTACCTCGGGGCCATGACCAGCACCATCGGCCAGTCCTGGTCCACCAAGTCACCGGATCTCGCCTTCCTCGCGGGCGCGCTGACCGTCGGCCTCTTCGGCGTCCTGGCCGCGACAGCCGTGAAGCAGCGGCTCGCGGCCAAAACCGAGAACTTCACCGGAACCCTCGACGGTCCGGCACCGGTCGCGGCCGTCGCCGGCTGGTTCGGCCTCGCCGCCCAGGTGGTACTGAACGGCGCGATGATCGGCGTCAGCCGAGGCGGCTACAACGCCACCGAAGGCATGTCGTCCCGCTACGTCGGCATTGGGCTCCTCGGTGTCTGCGCGGTACTAGTGCTGCTGGTGACCCGCGGCCCGCGGGCACTGCGGCTGAAGGCGATCCCGCTGGCGCTCGTCGTGGCCCTCTGCGTCTACGCGATCGGGAACACCGCCGCGGGCGCGACCCGCTACCGGTACGCGTACCAACCCGTCCTCGGCGTGGCAATGCAGGTGAACGCGGGCGGCGTGATGAGCAAGATGTACGCCTACCCCGACTTCCTCGAACAGGAACGGTCGATGGGCATCTACCCGTTCACCCCGGACTTCACTTTGGGCTGCGGCGCGGGTGGACCGGAACTCGGAACGACCGTCGACCTCGCCAAGGCCGTCGAGCTCAAGGGCCCCGGCTACGGCACAAAGGACACCGCCGGTGCCGTCGACACCGCACCCGTCACCGGTGACAAGCAGATCAACGGCTGGGCGCTCATCGGCGGACAGCAGGCCCAGTGCATCCTCATCACGGACGGCGCCGGCAAGGTCGTCGGCGGGGGCACGGTCGGGCTCCCGCGCGACGACATCTCGCAGTTCATGAACGGGACCGGCCGCTCCGGTTGGCAGGCCGTCGCGGCCCCCGAGGTGAAGGATCCTGTCGTCCTCGCCTACCGCGACGGCACGTGTCACCGCATCACCACGATCAAGGACGCGGGGAAGGGCTAAGTTTTTTCGTTCTTCCGGGCGCGGGCGCACACCTGGCGATGATGAATGCCGACGTCGTCTAACGGATCGCACGGGGCTATAGCAAGCTTCTACTTTTCCCGTTGCATAGGAGGCGAATAAGCAGCACCTTCAGCAAACTCCCGAAACCACTCCAAACCCTTCTCAAGTGAAAGCGGATCGCAGGTCAGGTCATAACTTTCACCGTCCGCCGCCGCCCATATCCATCTTGACTCATCTGCCTCCGACCACCGGCGTTCGAATTTCTTTCCCTCGAGGTCGGTATCCACGACATCCACGACAACATGCCAGCCTGGATTGTCCAGAGTTTCCATCCTGATGCCGAACTCATGCTCCCAGTCTTCATTGCACTGGTCGCGATACCAGCCCTGAAGAAATTGAAGCGGGTTCAACTCGCCGCCGCTCACGAACAACCTCGCCCCTTCGGCATCTCCCATGCCTCGACTTTTCGAGCCGAACCATCCGGCAAATTGATGTGCGGTGTCGGAATCACCGATCCATCCTTGTTCCTGTGCGACGGACCGTAGCGATCAAACCGCTTCTGCAAGACAAGTATGCGGGGATCCCTCGGGTCCGAAGGGGCACCCCACTCTGCATATTTCTTCACTTCACCGTCTCCACCACGCATGATCGTCGTATGAGGGCCTTCGGCATCCGGATCCGGTCGCTGCCGAGGCGGACGCGCGTTGTGGACGAGAAGCGACACTTCACCAGCAGCGACATAGTAGCTGTGGTCGGTGTCGACGGTAATATTTCTAACGCTCGCGACGGCCGTCCATGCTCGCACAAAGGATACTTGGACCCACTGACCGTCGTCCGTCTGCAACGACCACCCTGGCTTAAGCTCCTTCGCCGGGATCCAATCGTGGACCTCCGGCACCCAGAACGGGTGCCCATCAGTTGCCACCAGCGACTTTGAGCCGCCTACCGTGATCTCGACCAGGTGCTTCTGCCCTTCGCCGATGATCGTGGCGACGACCTTTCGAGCCGTGGTCTTGCCGGTCTCAGGGTCGGTGGCCTGCACCTGATCGTCGAGCTTCACCTCTTCGATCGGCTTGGTCGTGCCGTCCGACATCAGGACCTGCGTACCGGGCACGAAGCTGTTGCAGGTCGACTCGCTCGCTGCGGCTGCACCGCCCATGGCCGCGGCCGCCGCGCCGACGACGCCCTCGCCTTCGCTGACGGCGACCACAACTTGGACCGCGTTCGCCGCCATCTCGGCGTCGGCGAGGATGCGCTCGGTGTCCGCGATGACCTTTTGGGCCTTCTCCACCTCACGACCGAAGGTCGCGAGAGCCCGCGCGCCCTTCCAGAAGCTCGCGACGATTTCGCCGACCTTCAGGATCTTGCCCCAAGGAATGAAGTTGAGGAGCGTGCTGATGCAGGAGCCGACCGACCCCTCGATGCAGCCCATGATGTCGTCCCAGCCGATGAGGCTCTTGATCAGCTCACCGGCCGCGTCTATGAAGACGTCCCATTTGGACTTCTTCACCACGGCTTGCGCCTCTTTGTAGGACTTCTCGTTGTAGCCCCGTTTGGCCTTCTCCCGCTGCTCGGCCGCGTACTTCTTGCCCTGCGGCGACGACGGAGAGCTGGCCATCACGGTGCAACTACCCGTGCACTTGGCCGCTTGTTCGGTGCCTTCGTGGCAGAACAGGCCGTCTTCACCCATGTGGAAACAGGCCGACATGCCGGAGGGGTCCGTCATGGTCACCGGCGAGTTGTTCGCGTAGGAGTACGGATTCCACAGCTGCGGCACCGCCGGATCCAGTACCGGGTCGGTCTTGGTGAACCGGCCTAGTGCAGGGTCGTACTCGCGGGCGCCGAGGTGGGTCAGACCGGTCGCGTCCTGGTAGCCGCCGACGAAACCGTGCTTGTCCGGCCAAGTGGACGGCGCCGGACCGCGTGGATTGCCGAAGGGGTCCATGTACCGCTGAGTGGGTGTGAGCGTTCCCGCGGAGATGGCCAGACCGTTGGTCCCGTGAAGATCACCGAGCATCCACTTCAGGGCGGAGCCACCGACTCGCACCGCGACCTGGACCCCGCCGTGCTGGTAGAAACGGGTCGCCGACACACCGGTCGTGCCGGTGGTGACGACCAGTTCGAGGTCGCCGATCGACAACGTGGTGCCGGTCGGAGCGCGGGTGACGAGCCGGTTGCCGTCGGCGTCGTAGAGGTACTTGCTTTCACCGGTCTTCGTCGCGACGCCGGCCGTTCTTCCCTCGTGGTCGTAGCTGAACGTCTGGGTGTCACCACCGACGTTCCGCGTCAGCATCGACCCGGCTTCGTCGTAGGTGTAGCCGCTCGTCGAGGTTCCGTTGGGACCGCTCGTGTCCACCTTCTGCAGGGTGTGCGGCTTGACCGCGCTCGGTCCCGCCGCCGGATAGGTGGAGGTGCTGGTCACGTCACCGGTCGACTTGTGGTCGACCTCCTTCGTGCGGTTCCCGGTCTTGTCGAAGGAGTACGACTTCCAGTACGGCGCGGCACCGCCGAGCGCGGAGGCCGACTTGGCCGTCGCGCAGTCACCCGACGACGGAGTCCAAGCCTCGGTCAACCGTCGTTGGTAGTCGTACTCGAAGCACTGGGTGTCGGCCGGCGCACCTGACGGGGTGTCCGAGATCTTCGTGACATTGCCTGCCGGGTCGTAACCGTAGGTCCGGTTGGTCAGCTGTGATCCGACCTGCGTCGCCCGGTTGACGGTGGTCGTCTGCGGGCGCCGGGTGACCTCGTCATAGGTCTGGGTGACGCCGACGTTCACGGTCGACTTCTCCCCGTCGAACTGCATGCGGGACATCTCGTTGAAGGAGGTGTAGTCCGTCTTCGAGACCAGGTTCGTGGTCGTGCCCGCAGAGTCGATCGCGTACGTCGTCGACGGCAGGCCGAGTTCGTTGTAGGTATGCCGAACATGCTCCAGCGGCAGATTCCCAGCCTTCGGACTCACCGTCGAGGCGACGGCACCCGTAGCCGTGTACGTAGTACTGAACTCATACGTCCCGGCCAAGCCCTTTTCGACGGCCGGAACGTCGACGGCCTTCTTGGTCGGCCTGCCGTACCTGTCATACGCCGCGACACGAGTGACGTACGCGTCCGTGCCTGCCCACCTGGTCGACGAAGCGGGCAAACCGATGCCGTTGGGAACGCTGTCGTAGGTCCAGCTCGCCAATTTGGTGCCGGTGGGCGAATCCGCATTGGTCTGCGTCTTACGTCCGAGTTTGTCGTAGGTGTAGAAGGTGGCCTTGCCGCGCGAATCGGTGGACGAGGTCAGCTGTCCGCTGTCGTCATAGGTGTAGGTCGACCGTCCCGCGTCCGGATCGGCCTGCCAGATCTTGCGGCCACGCAGGTCATAACCGGTCGACCAGACGTTTCCGGCCGCGTCGGACATCGACGTCATCGCGCCTGCGGCGTTGTAGGTGTAGTTCGTCGCGTCGGCCGGATTCGCCGCTCCCGGTGTGTAACCGTTCGTGTAGAGCAGCCGCTGGACGGTCTGCCCGTGTACGTCGGTCACCACGGTCTGCGGCGACGCGCCCCGCGGCGGAATGGTCGTGACCCGGTCGCCGCCGTAGACGGTCGACGTCTGCCACTGCTTGACGCCCTTTGACATCAGGATCGACGCCGTCACCCGGGCACGGCTGTCGTACTCCGTCACGGTCTGGTTCAGCACCGTGTTGTCCGCGACGGTCACCAGCGCCGGGACGGGACCGGAGGCGTTGTTGAAGTAGCCGTTGTTCGTCTTGAACGGAAGCCCGCGCGAGTCGTAGACGGTGTCGCTGATGATCCGCCCGCCACCCGATGCCGCGGACTGTGCCTGCCTCGTTCGGCCGAGACCGTCATAGATCGCGTAAGACGTCGTGTACGCGCCGTTGTCCTGCAGGGCTTTGGTCGCCACGGTGGTCGGGATGGCCGCCGGTGAAGTCGCCGCGTCGGTGTACTCGAAGGTCGCCGTCGCCTTGTCACCGTCGAGCTTGCTGCGCCCTGGATTCCAGACCGCTGTCTTGCGCCCCAACGCGTCGTAGGTGATGTCCGTGCGGACCTTGTTCACGTCGACCGAGAACACCGGGTTTCCCCGCGCCGGTTCCTTGGTGGTCGTCGAGACCCAGCCGAGGGGGTTCGTCACGGCGACTTCGGTGACCTGCCCTCCGGCGCTGTGCGTGTACGCGGTCTTCGTCACGGCGCCGGACACGTCGGTCGACAACGTCTCACGGCCGTAGCTGTCGTACTCGTTCGTCGCCGTCGTCACGAACTTCTTGCCCGTGGCGTCCCAGGCGCTCAGCGTGTCGGTGCGCGTGATGTCGCCTGCCGTCGGCGGCGTACCGAAGGCCTGTTTGTCGTAGGAAACCTGGACGTTGGTGATGACCGTGGATGCCGTCGCCGTACCGGAACAGAGCCCGGCGAACATCACGACTTCGCTCGACTTGTCGAACATCCCGGTCGCGGTGTTCGGGGCATAGGTCGTCTTGGTACAGGTGTCGTCCGTGCCGACGCCGGTATCGCCGAGGTCCTCCTGCTCGATGACGAGACCGTTGTCGTTGAACTTCTTGTTCACCTGGTTGCGGCGATACGTCTTGCCGTCGGAGAGCAGGGTGCGGCCGCGCACGGTCGCGGTGTCCACCGAGTGTGCCTTGAGCAGGCCGTCCGCACTCGTCGCCGTCGGACCACGTACCCAAGGATCATTGATGGCCGAGTTGTCCACCGTCGTGGTATCCGGAAGATAAGTCCTCGACTCGCGGAGGAACCCTTGCAGAGGATCCTGATCGACGATCGTTCCCTTTTCGGAGTCCTCGACGGAGACCGAGCGTTTGCCGCCGTTCGGCAGGTGGTCGCCGTCCATCCCCCTCAGATACAACGATTCCGTCACCGTCTGCGTGGCGGACGGGTGGCCGATGGACGTCCGCACGACGCCGTAGCCACGCCATTGGCTCCAGGTCTTCCGCTCTTTCGGCGTGAACTGACCCTCGTCGTAGTGCCAGGCCGCGTCACCGAGGTAGTCGTAGTGCGTCTTGACCGCGACTCCACCGGCGGTCAGGTCTTCCTCGGAAATGTCCGTGACGACGTATTTGTGGAACCAGTCGAGAACTGGGTCTTTCGCCGACGGAGGGCTCCAGAACGACGCGTAGCACCGCATCGTGTCGGTCTCGGGTGACGCCGGCATGCGGGTCCCCGCGACACAATCGGGGCCCGAGTAGGCGACACCGATCCGCCCGCCGGTTTCGGTCCTGATCTCGTTGATCCGGTAGCGGGTGATCGGGGAGTACTGATCGTTGGCCGTGTCGACCCGGTTCGCGAACATGAATCCGCCGAAGGTGGTGGCGGGGAGCGTGATGCTTCCGCCACCGCCCTTCCCGGTGTGAGTGACCGAGGAGAGCCACAGCGCGGACGGCGAGGCGTCCCCGGTTCCGGGGAAGGTGTGTGCCAGGTTCCAGACGTCGACGTCGGTCTGGGTGCCCGCGTTGTTGTACTGCGTCCGGACCGTGGTCAGCCGCTTGCGGGTGAAGAAGGCGGGTGAACCGTAGTCACAGGGCTTGTCCTTGGCGCAGATCTGCTCGAACGGGACATCCGGCCAGGACGACGCCGTCGTCGAAGTCAATTGCGCGGGGTCACAGGTGACCGCTCCGGACGGGAGACAGCGCTCCGCGGTTTCGAAGACGACCTGATTCGTGGGTGCGGAACCGTAGACACTGCCGTCCTTCAACCGCAGGCCGTACTCGATCCGCAGGGGATACCCACCCGCCGTGTATTCGGTTCCGGCGGTCGTGACGTTCTGGTTGAGCCCGTAGTAGTTGATCTCCGGCTGGTAGTAGTACGTACTGGCGTTCCCGTGGGGATCCACCACGTAGTCGAGGTTCCAGCGCCAGGGCTGCCGGCAGGACGAGCCGGCGAAGTTGTTCGGCTTGTAGCAGGCTTCACCGTCGTTGTTGCCGAACACCGGGACCGTCCACGTGGACTGGGTCTCGGCTTTGCCGCCAACCCAACCGGGCGGGCGGTTCAATCCCAAGAAGTACTGGGTTCCGTCGCCGGTGGTGACCTTCCAGTGCTGGCCGTCCTGGGCGTTGTTGGCGGCACCGGTGAGCAGTTCGATCTTGGAGCCGTCGTCGTTCTTCGGCCGCCATTGATTCGTCCCGGCGAGTTTGATCAGTTCCGTCGACTTGCCACCGAGGACCAGGGTCGCGTTGTCGATGCCCCAGCATTGGTCACCGGTCTTGGTCTGTCCGTTGTTGCCACCGAGGTCCTCGCTGCACGGCAGGTAGTTGCGGACGACGTAGCCGCCTGGCGTGAAGTCCCATCCGTCGCCGACCCAGGACGCCTGGTTGTTGGTCGCCGAGGTCAGCCCGTCGACGCCACTGGACGAGTACGAAAGCCCGAGGCTCGGTGACGTGCCGCTCGGTGCGGCCGGGACCGCGAAGGGATAGTTGTAGGAGAAGCTTCCGGACGACCCGCCACTCGACCACGACCCCGCCGCCGACAACGGCTGGGCGGAAACGTTTCCGGCGGAGCCGCTCACCGCGGCTGTCACCGCGAAAACCCGTGAGGCGGTGCCGGTACCGGTGAGCGCGACATCCGCTGAGACCTGTCGCGTCTTGCCGTTTTTCACCGTCCCGGGAACCGGGGTCTTCGTCCGGCACTCGGCCTTCGCCGGCGTCACCAGCGCGCAGCCCGGAAGTTCCACCAGCTGGAGCCGATCGGCCCAGCCGCCGCCGTAGGCATTCCCGAACGCCTTGTAATCCACCGCGACATTCACCGGTTCGGCGCCCACACCCGTGTCGGCGACGGAGAGCACCACGCCGCGAAGTCCCAGTGCGTCGCTGGTCTTCTGGTCCGCGACACGGACTCGAACCTTCGGGGCGGGTCCCGCCTTCTTGGCGGCGACGTCCTTCGCCCGCGCCCAGCCGACCTTGACGGGCGTGCCATTCGCGGCGTTCTGGACGCCGAGCCCCTGTGGCTGACGGCCGTCACGCGCCCCGGCGAGCACTTCGACCTCCGCCTCCGTCGCTCCCGGCCAAACCGGCGGAGTCACCTTCGCGTCGGGCAACGCCGGCGGCGGTGACGGCGGGGCGACGAGCGGAGTCACGGGGACACTCTGGTCCTTCTGGCCGGGCCCGAGCGACCAGCCCGGTGCGCTCCCCTTGCTTTCGAGCGCGATCGCCGCACCACCGGACGCGAGCATGATCGCGGACACGATCATCGCCGTGGCACGGGAAAACCGGCCGATGTGGGTCCAGCGGGTGTCTTTACGCATGACGAAGCCTGCCCAAGGTTTCAGATGGAGCGTCTGCCGAGCCGGGAAAGAATCAGGGGTGGTCGAGGATCATGTCCGCGGCGATCCGTTGCGCGTCCAGCACACCGGTGTAGACGCGAACGCCGCGGACGTCGCCGTACCAGTAATCGGACTTGTTGCCACTCCACGCACCTCGGCCGAGGAGCAGGCCTTCGAGCGGGCTGGCGCCGTTCCACCCGGCCACGTTGGTCAGACAGACCGGTGAGAACCGGAATTCGTCCGTGGATGCGTACAGGCAAGACGTACCGGTCGTCGCGTCATAAGTACCGGTCAGATGAGTCCACACCCCGTCGGCCGCGTTACTGTCGGAAACCGCGAACCACGCGAACGGGTTCGTCGGGGTGGCGGTCGACGAACCCATCATCCAGCTCCAACGACCTTGCCAGTTGCCCGCCTGATCTTTGATGCCCCGATACCCGAGCATGAACGGCGGGAACTGCGCGGAATTCATACCGACCGCGGCCCGACCCACCTCGTCGACACCGGTCGTGTTGGCGGGATTCGCCTGTTTCGCCGCGGCGGCATCCTCAGCGGTCCACCGGTGCCTCACCCATGCCTCGACGGTGAAACTGCGGTCGCCACGGAAACTCTCCGGCCGCTGTGCCGCGATCTGCCCGGTTCCGGACTTGTCGAACTTCGCGACGTTGACGCCGTTGTCACTCACCATGGCCGCGCCGCCCGAGACGACGCCGGCCGCGCCGGTGACTCCGTCGGCGGTGTTGCCGTCGAGCTGGTAGTTCGCCCGGAGCACGGCGGTGTTGGCGAGACCAGCGGTTTCCGCGGCAGGAAGAGCGCGGTCCCAGACCTGAACCTGGTCGATACTTCCCTTGAAGAAGGTCGACGGCTGGCTGTTCCACCGCACCTGACCGACGGCGAAGCCGCCTGTCGCTGTCCACGTGGTCCCAGCCGGTATCGCCGTTTGCCCTTCAAGGACGCCGTTCACATAGAGCAGCACTTTGGCGGTGGACACGTCGTAGACGCCGGTCAGATGCGTCCAGACGCCCACCTGCGGGGTGCTGGTGGAAACCGCCCACCGATATCCGTCACCGTCGATGTCCGCGGACGGAAGGCCCATAAGCCACCGGTTCGCGTCCTTGGAATAGCGAAGCTGGAAGCCACTGGAATGGACACCGTCTTGCCCGGCCACAGCGTAATAACCATTGGTGTCGGCCAGCTTCACCCACGCCGAAACGGTGAAGCTCTGCGCGGTGTCGATCACCGGTGTTTTCGTCTGCCCGTATCCAGGGCCATCGCTCACGAAAGCCTGTCCGGAGGACTGTCCGACCTTGCTCTCGGTCGCGGATTGCCCGGCGGAATCGCTGTAGCCGGTCGCGAACCCCGAACCGGGAGCGAAGGTGAGGGCGCCGTCGTTTCCGGTCGCGTCCACCGTGTTGCTCTCGAACGCGTATTCACGGATCGCCGACAAACCGGTCGGAACGCCGTTGTTCCCGTGCAGCGAACCGACTTCCGTCGCGGTCAGTGCCCGGTCGAACAGCGCGATATCGTCGAGTTTCCCCGAGTACAGGCCGGTCCGGACACCGCCTGCCTTTCCACCGCCCACGACCAACGGCCCGGCGCCGCCGGAGCCGGTGGCGGGGACCGTGGCCTGTGCTTGCCCGTTGACGTAAAGCGTCGCCGTTTTCGCGACGGCGTCGTACACGCCGGTCAGATGCGTCCATGTCCCTTCCGCCGGAGCGGACGTGGAGAAGGCGGAACTCTGCGCCGGGTTGGCTTGCGTGGAATCAGCGAGGCTGAAGGCCCATTTACCCGATTCGTGGTGCTGCAACGCGAATCCACTGCTCTGGCTGCCGTCCTGGGACAGCACGACCCGCCTGCTGTTCAGTCCGGTGGGGTTCACCCAAGAGGAAGCCGAGAAGGACTTCGTCGTGTCCACCACTCGCGCACCCGTCGCGAAGTAGTCGCCTGCCTGGCCCGACAGGGTCGCGCCTTCCCCGATCTTGCCGTCGGTGAACGCTCCCCTGCCTTCACCGACGTAACGCAGGCCGGTCGCCTGGGAAGCGCCGTTGCCTTCGAACTGCCATGAGGCGAGAGGCGCCATGACGTCGCGGACGCTGAAGTTGTAGTCGACCCTGGTCGAGGGTGTCTTCGCGCGGTTGCACGACCAGACACTCAGGACGTGCGTTCCCTTCGTCTGCGGAGCGATGGCGACGGTGGCGGGCCCGTTGTACGCGGCGGGCTTCACGGTCCCGGGTTCAGTGTCGTTGCAGGTGGGCGGTGCGGTGTTGTCGAGCTTCCACACATAACTGCCGACCGAGGTCGGCGAGTTGGCCACCGCGAAAGTGAAGTCGCCCGCTCTGCCCGGACCGCCACCGAAAGTGCCGCTGGGATACGTCTGGGATGACACCGACGGCGCGGCGGGAGCGGACAACTGCACTTCGACCTCGCACGCGCGCCCCCAACTGGTTTCGCGGCCATCGGTGACATGCGCGTCATACGAATAGAGGCCGTCCGCGGGCATCGAGTCCTTGAACAGCGTGGCCTGAGCGTTGCGGTTGCCGAGATCGGAGTCGCTCAGCACGTTGTCGACGCCCGCTTCGCGCCCGTCCCACACGTAGTTCCCGCTGCTCACCCAGCCCTTGTAGACGCGGAAACCGGTGTACAGCATGCCACCGTCCGGGTCATGGACGTTCGCCTTGACCACGTAGCCGGTACTGGTACGGCCGAGGACAGGACGGCTTCGCGGTATACCCGGGATGTCCACGGCGCAGGGGTAAGTCGACGTCCCGTTGACGATGGCGAGGTTGCGGGGAGATTGAGGAGCCGAGTTGTAGGTGACCGAGAATCCGACCTGCGTCGAGTATCTCTTCCAAGTGTTCTGGTCGTTTTCGTTGGGCGAGACGATGCCGAAGGTGAAGGTCGGGCCTCCGGCGTCCACCAGTTCCTTGATGGTCGTGGTGACGTTGAAACCGACGTTGGTCGGGCAGCCGCTCACGGTTCCGAAGCCGGCCCACAAGGCGGGGCCGCTCCCGAACTTCAACCCAGGACCGATCGGATTCGTCAGCATCACGTTGTTGGAGCCGGAGCAGGAGTTCGAGTTGTTCACCGCGAGGTTGAGTTGCGCGTCGTAAATCAGCTTTCCGGCGAGACCGCCGAGGTTCATCTCCACGAACGACCGCGCGGTGACGAGCTTCCCCGCACAACTCGACCTGGAGTCGTAGATGTACCCGGCTCTGAGCTGGTCATCCGAATCCCAGGCCGCGTCTGCCGGCGTCTTCGAGCCGCCGCAGGCGTACTGGACCAGGTAGTGGTTACGGCCGCAGTTGGAGCAGTAGTTCGTCTGCCATGTCGGGTCGACGTAGACCGGGTACACGGCGTTCGCCATCAGGTCCGTGTCCGGTGTGAGGACCAGCGACTTGCCCGAGATCTCGGTCGACACCTTGGCCTGACGACCACCGGCCGCCGGACCCCGGACGAAATCCGTCGCGCCCGGCTCCGCTCCCGACGAGTCCCACATCAAGGGCGCTTTGGCCAGGAAGACATCGGCTCCCTTGGGGTCCTTGACCCGCAGAGCACCGTCCGCGTCCTTGGTGAGTTTGCCGTTCTTCACCGGCAGACCCAGCTTGATCTTCGCGATGGCCGGGTTCTTCGCCGCCTCCGGCGTCTTGACCACGACGACCTCGTGGACCTTGTCCACGTCCACCTCGACCTTGAGGTCGACGCCGGGAAGCACGTCGGGATAGGTCGCGGTGGCGCCCGACACCACCGGCCGGGGAAGGACACCGGGCCAATCCAGGCCCACCGAGGTGCCCTTGGCGCTCAAGTGCAGCAGAGGTGCGGCCCCTGCGGTCTGGACATCACCGCGGCGACCTGCGGAAAGCGAGATGTCGGCCATCGCGGCCTTCGGCGACAGCGCGCCGTTCGGTCCAGGACTCAGCGTCGAGTCCGCGGGAACCCAACCACCGTCACGGGCAACCCGAACCGGCCGGGTGCTCTGCGTCAGCGTCATGGAGCCGTCCGGGTTCGCGACGGTTTCCGCACGCTCGGAGGTCAGGTCGTCGACCCGGACCTTCTTCCGGCCCTGCTTGGCGAACCGCGCCGCGGCCGCGCTGTCGGGAGCGGAGTCCGGCACCATCGAAACGGCCGGTGTCGCGGTGTCCCCCGAAGATGCGAAAGCCGTGGCCGGGAATACCCCGAAAGCCACGGCCAACACCACCACGACGACACCGAGACGCGGTCTCAGGCACGACGATCTCACGGCGATTCCCCCTCGTTCCGCGGGGAAGTGCCGCCCGCGCCCAACTGAACTCTGTCCTATTCGGACGGGCGGGGAAAGCAGCCGAACAGCCTAATTCGATCATCGACGAAACCGCAGGCAGACGGCTCAGAGCTCGTAGCCGTCCAGCACCGTCGGCGCGACCGGGGACAGGTGGTCGTCGCCGCGTTCGGTGACCAGGCCGCGTGCCATCCGGTAGACCTTGAATTCGTTGTCGTGCTCGGGGTCCTGGTCGTCCCAGACGTGCAGGAGACCGTACGAGCCGGGCGCGAGGTCGCCGACGCGGGTGAACAGGTCCACCAGCTCGGGTCCGATCGTCGTGCCGTGCTTGTCCATGCCACCCAGGTGCAGCACCGGCACCCCGGCGGACCAGCGGAGGTCCACCAGGTCGCCGTCGTCGAAGTCGCGGACGGCGCGGCGCACCCGCTCGACGATCCGTTCGAGCAGCGCCGCGTCATCGTCGCCGGAAGGGCTCGCTTGGATGGTCACCCACCCGTGATATTCGAACACCGGCCTGAGTTTAGGCAGGTCCGCCCGCCGGACGGTGGTCAGCCCGCCATCGCGACCGGTGACCCGTCGCGTCGGAGCACGTTCTTGAAGACTCGCTCGCCGTGCCGTTCGAAGGCAGGTACGAGCTTCTCGCCGTAGACGCACAGGGTTCGCTCCCACGGATGCCCGAGCGTGCCGAAGCGGAAGTCGCTCGCCAGGAACAGGTGGTAATCCGTGCGCGGGAAAACGGGGACCGGCCACGGGTCGAGGGCGGCGTGGCGATGCGGGTAGAAGCGGTACGACTGGTGCTGCCAGTGCAGTACCCACACCCACTCGTCCTCGGCCACGCAGTCCTTCAACGCCGCGAGCGCCACGCGGGCGACGTCGTTCTGCTCGACGGCGTAGGGACCGAGCCGGAACTCGGCGGACGATCGGTCGAGCCCACGGGGTGCGAGGTCCCAGGCGACGGAAGGCGCGGGTTCACGGAACCCCGGCCAGGCATGCGAGTAGGTGCTCGGCCAGAACGCGAGCTTGTCGTAGACCCAGTACCAAGCGGGCTCATCTACGACCCTGGAGATGGCTTCCCAAGCGTTGTTCACGAGCGACCCTCGGTGGTTCGGCCGATTATGACTGGGAAAGCTTCGTGTTCGGGGCCCAAGTTGTCCAGCTCGCGGGAATACTCAGTGAAACTGTCACCTGATCAGGTGTCTTGCGCCGCTGCCGGAATCGTGAGAATGGCGGGGCGTGAACGGCGAGCCCACGGAATGCGGGCTCGCCGTCGCTCGATCATGCGGCTGCCTCCCAAAGGCTCATGAAGGCCGACGCCTCGCTCCGCACCCACGGCTTGACCTTGTCGCGATCGCGCGGCGACAGCGCGAACTCCTTCGCGCGCCGCACATCGACGACCAGCGGACGGCCGCCCGGCCGCAGCTCGTCCATGGTCTGTTCGAGCAGCCACAGCACCATCTGCGCCGCGTCCCGGCTCAACGGCTCCTCCTTGAAGTAGAGCCAGGTCACGTGGACAGGACCGTCGCCCTTGCGGAGCCCGAGGTGCGGATTGATACCCACTTCGAGCGCGCCGAGCCGCCAGCGGGACCGGCCGACCTCGGCCAGCCGCAGGTCACGCCGCCCCAGATAACGCAGCCAGCCGTTGGCGATCTCGGCGTAATGCGGCCGGGTGCGCTCGTCGGCGTTCTCGACGAGTGCCCGCATCACCTCGCGGTCCTGCCCCGAGACGCGGCCGGCCCGGATCGCGTTCGCGGCCCGGAGATAGAAGTTGAAGCCGCCCCGCGCCGGATCCTCGTACTGGCGGCGCCAGCGCCGGACGAAAGAGGAACGCGAGGGACCCGAGCTCGTGCTGTATCCCACGAACGTGGGCAGGGTGATGTAGGCCATCCGTGTCTGCCTTTCGCCGCTGTTCCTGCTGTACAACGCCAATTTTAGAACACATGTACGACAGAAACCGGCGCCTTACGGGTGACGCGGGCGAGGAGGCCAAGGCCCTTCGAGGAGCGCGGCCGATTCTTCGAGGATCGGCACCTCGCAGACGTCACGCGGGGTGAGATCGGTGGGGATCCAGTTGTCGAGCATCGCCGACCAGCGCGTGATCCCCCGCAACGACGGCGGCGACCCGAGCAGCTCGCTGACCTCGCTGACCAGGGCACCACCGGTCGCGGGTGACAGATCGCCCTTGACCATGGCGGTGAGCCAGCCGTGGACGAGCAGCCACCGCGCGGCCGTCGCGTCGGCGGGCAGTTCGATACCGAGTTCGTCGACCACCTGGTGGAGCGCCCTGTCGACGGCGTCTTCGCCCGCGCACTCCAGCCCGGCCAGCAGGCCGAGTGAAGGGGCGTCGAGCCCGGCGACGATCGCGTCCAGACCGGCCTCGACCAAATGGGACGTGCGAACGTCCCGACCGGCGAGCCTGCCGATGGCCAGCTCGCGCAGCGCGCTACGACACTCGTCGATTTCCGTCATCCGGCACTTCCCACGTCAGTCACGGTACCGGCGAGACCGGAAGAAGCGACTCGGTCTTGCTGACGGCCCGGATCAGTCACGACGCGATCAGTGCTGGACCGGGTCACTTGTGGACGCAAGAATGTGGAAAGACCACATCAACCACCCATAAGGGTGCATGCAACACTGGCTGCCCACACCCGGCGGCAGGGGGCTACATGAGCTGGCAGGACGAGCTTCGACAGCTGGACGTCGAGCTGGCCGCGGGTCGTATCGGGCACGCCGCACACCGCAAGAAGCGGGACGAACTCCTGGCGGAGGCCTCCGGCGGGACGATGCCGTCGCCGGTCCCCTCACCGCTGCGACAGCCGGGCGGCGCCTGGCACAGCACCAATCCGGCGGCGCGGCCGGTCGAGCTGCCGACGGTCACGGTCCAGCAGCCGCAGCCGTATCAGCAGCCTTACGCGCCGCCGCCGGAACAACGCACCCAGCCTCTCGAAACCGAGAAACCGAAGCCGCGCGAGGAAAAGAAGGCGGCCATCCCTCGCATCGCGGACCACAAGACGACCGCGCCTTCGCCCGCCGACATCAATCCGACGGTCTACCTGCGCGCCGAGCCACCTCAGGCCCAGCACAAGCCGTCGACCCGGCAGCTGAACCGTCCGCTTCCGCCGCTCGCCCCGGAACCCGGCCCACACCACAGCGCGCCGGCCGAGGACCACGAGGTCGTCGGCAAGCGCAAGCCGACCTGGCTGTTCATCGGCGCCGGGGTGCTGGTCGTGCTGGCGCTGATCATCGGCGGGACGCTGTGGCTGGGTTCGTCGCCGTCCTCGAACGTCGCCGAACAGCCGAGCGTGGCGCAGCCGCCGGACGGGCTCTCCGGGCTCGCGCCGTCAAGCCCGCCCGACAGCGCCCAGACGCCGCTGGAAGACCGGCTGCCCACGCTGCCGGGAACCCCGTCGAAGGACAACTCGACGATGTCGGTCGCGAAGGGTGTCGAGCTCAACCTCTATTCGAAGGCCGCCGCCGATTACCTCACGTCGAAGAGCATCGCGTCGGTCACTTACCAGGGATCGAACGAGGGTACGAACGGTTACCTCGTCCTGGTGATCCCGGCGAACGACGCGAAGGACGCGGCCGCGATCGTCAACTACTTCCGGGAGAATTCGCTCAACGCCGGCCTGCGCGAGCAGCGCGTCGGCGACCGGCTCGCCCTCGTCGGCGCGAATAAGAACGGCCAGCTCAGCGGTATCGGCTATGTGTCCGGGACGATGGCCGTGACGACGTGGGTCTCGCAGCCGCTCGGCGGGGATTCACAGGCGCTCGACACCCGTCTGGAGCAGACGCTGACCTCGCTGGACACGGTCCTCCCGGCGACCTGAGAAGCGCAGGTCGCGGGGAGATCACGGATTCGACCCGCGAGGGCGTGACGTGGCCGGGCAGTGCAGAATGTGCGAGGTCACCGCAGGGGTGGTATCGCGACGGCCGGGAGCGTACTTTCCCGCCTGAATCGAATTAAGGGGGCTGGTGGTGTCCTGGCAGGAAGAGCTGCGCAATCTGGACGAGGAGCTCGCGTCTGGACGCCTCTCAGCGGACGACTACCGGATCCGCCGCGACCAGGTGCTGTCCTCGGCGGTCGCCTACGGTGATCCCGCTCAGCAGCAGGTCCAGCAACCCGGCCAGCAGCCGCAGCAGCCCTTCCAGCAGCAGCCGTTCCAGCAGCCGTCCGTTCCGCAGGCGCCGCAGCAACCCCAGCAGCCTCCGCAGGCCGGCCAGTCCAACAGTGCCGACTCGACCCAGATCATCGCGCCGGTGAGCCAGCCCCCGCAGAACGGCGAGGGCGAGCGCACCCAGGTCGTGCCGAACTGGCAGCAACAGCAGGCCGACCCGAACCGCACCCAGGTCGTGCCGCCGGTCGCGTCGCCGCCGGGTGGTTTCCCGCAGCAGGGCCAGGCATCCCCGGCAGGCGGTTTCCCCCAGCAGGGTCAGGCTTCGCCCGCGGGTGGTTTCCCGCAGCAGCCGCCCCAGCAGGGTTACCCGCAGCAGCAACAGCCGCAGCAGCAGGGCTGGACCGACACCGACGCCAGCCCGCCATGGGGTGGTTCGGACTTCCCGCCGATCTCGCCGGTCGGCAGCACGGAGTGGGTCAAGCAGGGCCCCGAGCTGTTCGAAGACAAGCCCAAGGGCAAGGGCGGCAAGATCGCGATCATCGCGATCGTCGCGGTGCTGGTCCTCGCCGGTCTCGGCGTCGGCGGTTACTTCGCCTTTTCCGGGGGCGGTGACGACCCGGCGGATCCGACGGCTCAGCCGCAGCCGACCCAGTCGCAGAACGCGCCCCCGCCGTCGTCGGCCAAGCCGAAGACGCCCGAAGAGCTGCTGTTCGAGAAGATCCCGGAGCAGTCCGGCGAAGAAGACGCGAAGAGCGGTGTGCTCACCGCGGCGCAGCTCGCCGAGATCACCGGCATGGAGAAGGGCGAGGCCGATCTGGTCATCGCCGCCGGCGTGAAGCAGGTCGCGTACCGCGGCTCGCAGAAGCAGCCGGACGAGACCGGCCCGCAGCCGGCGAAGATCTCGGTCACGGTCATCCCGCTGACCAGTCCCGGTGCCGCCGGTGACCTGGTCAAGCAGCTGCGCCAGTACCAGACGAGCAACGGGTTCGTGCAGATCACCGAGCCGCTGCCGGGGATGCCGCCGAAGCTGAACTTCCAGAAGAAGATCGACGGCGACAAGGGCACCTACCGCGGCACGTGGATCAGCGGCAACAACATCGTCCGGGTGGACGTGCTGCAGAACCCGCTCGGCGGCGAAGAGGGCGAGAAGGCGTTGAGCGGCACGTACCAGCGTGCGGTGAAGAAGACGCTGGAAAACTACGCCGTCACCAGCTGATCCGATGATCGGCGAGAAGGCCCGGCTGCTCACGACTCTGCTTTCGCTGGCCGAGGACACCGGGTCGCTGTCCGACGAACTGCATTTCGCCGGGTGGGACGCCACTGAGCGCGTTCCGCTCGACCACGGCGCCGCCAACGTCCTCCGGGCGCTCGTGTTGCCGAAGGCGGCGCGAGTCCTCGAGGTCGGGGCCGGTTTCGGCGGTTTGACCCGGTATCTGGGTGAGGTTTCGGCGACGGTGGACGCCGTCGAGGCCGAGCCGGTCCATGCCGCCGCGGTCCGCTTCCGCACGCGTGACCTCGACACGGTCACGGTGCACGACCGGCCTCCTGCTTCGGGCACCTACGACCTCGTGGTCGTCCAGCAGCCCTACGCGACGCGAAGCCTGCTGGACGTGGTTCGCGAACGGCTGTCGCCGACAGGTGCACTCGTGGTGCTGACCGCCTCGCGCGGTGTCGTCAAGACGCTCGCGGCGGCCGGGTTCGAAGTCCGGCGTGAGCTGCTCTGCTCCCCCGGCCACGAAGTCGCCCGCGCGGTGCGCGGGGCACAGATCGACACCGAGCTCCCCCGCCTGTCCGCCGCGATCACCGGCGGTCCCGCGAACGGCCTCGCCCTGCTGTGCGGACCCGGCGCCGCCGCGCTCTGGCCCCCGTACCGGCTCGCGACGTATTTCAACACCGCCGAGCGCGCCGCGTTCGCCTGCACGCGCGCCGACGTCGTGCGCACCGGTGAAGGCGCCGAAGTCCGGCGCACGCCGCTCGCCCCGTCGCCGCCGGTCGCCGGGATCTCGGTGGGACCGTGCACGGACAAGGTGTACGACGCCCCGACGATGGTCGAAGTCCTGCTCGACGAGCCGGGACGAGTCGCGGAACTGCTCACCGGCTGGCGGGATCTCCTGCGCGCGGAGGCCGCACGCGGGGTCGAGGCGCTGTGGGATCTGGTGCCGCACAACGTGCTGGTCGACGGCGCGACGCTGCGCCCGATCGACCTCGAGTGGCGGAACGCGGGCGCCGGTTTCTCCGAGGTGGTCGAGCGCGGAGTGCTCGTGCTGGCCGACAAACTCGCCGACGCGGGCTGGTCCGCGGCCGCGGACGGCGGCTCGACGCGCGAGCTGGCCGGCTGGCTCGGTGTGCTGATCGGCCTCCATCCCTCCTTTGTGGACAGTGCGCTGGCGCGCGAGGTCGCTTTCTCCACGATCGGCTCGTGCGGCACCACGCACGGCACGGACGAAATACACGCGGCGATCGCCGAGATTTGGCGATCGCGGTTGGCGCGGCCCGTCCACCGGTACCGTTCCGGTGTGGCGGCGAACGAAGACGAGGTAGCGAAGCGATGACGAGCCTGCATACCGCCGGCATCCTGACCCCGGACCGGCCGGTCGGGCACCTGTTCGAGCTCCGGGGCTGGACGACGGGGATCAGCCGGATCGGCGAGATGTCCTTGACCATCGCGGACGTCGAGGCGAACCTGTTCCCCGAGCCGTGCCCGGGCGCGCCCGAAGGCACCTTCGGCTGGCGTGCCGTCCCCGCCACCTGGGTTCCCGCGGGTACCCAGGACATCGTCGTCACCGGCCCGGACGAGCGCGTGCTCAACCAGGCGACCGTCCACGTCGGCACGCTGCCGGGTGAAGAACCGTTGTGGCTGGGCGAACTCGAAGCGCCGAAGCAGGGCAAGGTCGCCGAAGGGCACGTCGTCTACGTGACCGGCTGGGCGATGCTTCAGGGCCGTGCGCCGAGCCTGATCGAGGTCATGGTCGAGGGCGGCGGCACGGTCAGTGCCCGCACCCGCCTGCCGCGCAAGGACGTGCCGAAGGAATTCCCCGGCTTCGACGACGCCGCTGTCAGCGGTTTCGAGGCCTGGGTGCCCGTCGACCTTCCGTACGGCGAAGAGCGGACGCTGTCGCTTCGCGTCCGGTACCGCACCGAAGGCGTCGGCGAGGTCGTGTCGGCGAAGCGCACTTTCACCCTTCGCAACCCTGTCTCGGACCCGGACGACGCCGAACTCGCCGACGAACTGGCGAGCGACACGGCGAAGGCGATGGCGCGGGTGAACATCCCGACAGATCCGAGGCACGTGCTGGTGTTCACGCACAGCCTCGGGGTCGGCGGCGGACAGCTGTGGCTGCAAGAACTGCTGAGCCGGATGGTGACCGACCACGGTTGGCAGGTCAGCCTCGTCAGTGAAACCGACGGCCCGCTGCGCGCGGATTGCCACGAACTCGGCATCCCCGTGCACGTCACGACGCACTACCGGAACCAGACGGTCCCGGCCTACGAAGGTCACGTCGCCGAGCTGGCGCGCTTCGCGAAGTGCTCCGGAGCGGGCGTCGCGCTCGTCAACACACTCGGTGGCTTCGTCGGTGCGGATGCCGCGAAGCGCGCTGGGATGCCGACGGCGTGGGTGATCCACGAGAGCTTCTCGCTCCCCGCGTTCGCCTACCAGAACTGGGGCCCGGTGAAACCGCCCGCCGCGGTCTGGCAGCGCTGGGAGAGCACGCTCGCCGAGGTCGACAAGCTGCTGTTCGTCGCGGACGCGACGCGCGAGATGTTCCTGCCGTACAGCAAGCCGGAACGCTGCCAGACCGTCCGCTACGGCACGCCGATGCACAAGTTCGGCGGTCGCACGCGGTCGGAAACCCGGCGGCAGGCACGGAATATGCTCGGCTACGCGCCGGACGACATCGTGCTGGTCAACATCGGCATCGCGGAATCCCGCAAGGGGCAGGCACCGCTGATCTCGGCGATGGAGCGGATCCACAAGGTCCAGCCCGAGGCCAAGCTGGCCGTCGTCGGCCTGCACCCGTCGCCGTACGGGCTGGCGATGGAGGAATCGGTCGAGCGCGCCGGACTGGAGAAGTCGGTCAGCCTGGTGCCGATCCAGCCGGATCCGCTGCGCTGGCTGCAGGCCGCGGACATCTTCGTGAACAGCTCCGACATCGAATCGCTGCCGCGGTCGATCCTCGAAGCCGTGTGCTGCGGCGTCCCGGTCGCGGCGACCGACGTGTTCGGCGCGCGGGAGATGATCGTCGACGGCGAGACGGGCTGGCTGTTCGAGACCAACGACGTCGACGCGCTGACAGCGGCGTTGCTGCGCGCACTCGGCACGCCGGCCACGCGTCGCCGTGAAATGGCGAAGGCCGCGCACGAAAAGCTGCTGCCGTGGCTCGACCCGGCGGGTTACGCGCGCGAATACTCCGAAATCCTGACCGAACTGGCCCGGCACGGGCACCAGAGTGGGGGCGTCCATGTCTGACGAAATTCCCGGCCGCGTCCAGGCCGAACTGACCCGGCTCCGTGCCGAGCGGCAGGTGTTCACCGCCGAGCAGGACCGGCTGAAGGCCAAGCTGGCCGAGACGGAGCACGAGCTGCGCGAAGCGACAGCCGGGGCTTCGTCGAACGAAGGCGACTCCGCCGAGCTGAACCAGAAGCTCGCTTCTCAGCAGGAAGAACTGAACGTCGCGAAGGCACGCCTGCGCGCGCTGGAGGCCGAGGTCCTGCTCGCCCACCAGCAGCGCGACTCACTGCGCGCCGAGCTGAAGACCTGCCGTGAAGAGCGGGACAGGCTGCGGCTCGCGCTGCTCGACGCCGAACTCGTTGTTTCGGCGGGCGTCGTCGACGCGGACATCCTGCCCGGCGGCGAGCCATCGGCGGACCGGCAGCGGCTGCTCAACGCCGAACGGCTCGCCGCCGAGATGGCCCGCGAACTCGACGCCACGCGCCGCACCGTCAGCTGGCGGGTCACCGCGCCGCTGCGTGTCGTGCGGAAGAAGATGGACCGGCCGTGACCGAACTCTGCTTCGTCTCCGCCGAGGGCGGTTCCGCCTTCATGGAGGAACTGCTCGAAGTGATCGCCGACGCCGTGCGTACGGCGGGCGGCAAGGCCAGGACCGCGGTCGGCGACTATCCCGAGGGCGGGGCCGACACGGTGTACGTCGTCGTCCCCCACGAGTATTTCGTGACCGTCCCGGACGCCGCCTTCCCGACCGCCGAACAGTGCCGCCGCACCATCGGGTTCTGTGTGGAGCATCCCGGGACCGCCACCTTCGAGCGCAACGCCGAACTGCTCTCCATCCTGGGCGGCGCCGTCGACATCAACCACGATTCGACCGCCGAACTGCGGCGGCGCGGGATCTCCGTCGAGCATTTCCAGCTCGGCTACAGCCCGCTGTGGGATCTGTGGGGCGGTGACCTCGACAGCCCCCGGGACCTCGATGTCACTTACCTCGGCACGGCCGAACGGCGGCGTTCGGTGCTGCTCGGCTCGTACGCGCGGGATCTCGCCGGGCTGCGGACGCGGTTGCTGACCCCGCCGCACGAGCCGATGACCGGCGCCCGGGTCGACTTCCTGCCGGGCAAGGCGAAGTTCGAGCACCTCGCGCGGTCGCGGTTCCTGCTGAACCTGCACCGCGAGCAGAAGCAGACCTTGGAATGGGTACGCACCCTCGAAGCGATGACCAACGGCTGCGTGGTGGTCAGCGAGACCTCCGCCGACGTCGAACCGCTGGTCCCCGGCGAGCATCTGGTGCTGGCCCGGCCGGAGGCGCTGGGCGCGGTCGTCGCCGCGCTGGCCGACGAGCCCGAGCGTGAACGGCACCTGCGTTCGGCCGCCTACGGCTTCGTGAAGTCGCTGGACATGACGGCGTCCGCGCGGCGGCTGATCGACCTGGCGTCGTCGCTGGGCTCGGCCCCTGCCGCGGACATCGCGCCGGCACGGGCGCTGGCGGCGAGCCTGCGGAACCCGGAGGACGCCCTCGCCGTCGACACCCCGTCGTTCGACGCGCGGTTCGCGGGCGACCGGTCCGCCGCCGGCCCGGCTTCGGCACGCGGTACGGCGCTGTCGGCACGAATCGCTCAGCGCGCGGCAGGTGCGCGAAGGGTCGCTTCGCGGCGCTGGGAGCCCGCTGCGGCTTCGGTGCCGGGCTCGGCCGACGTCGACGTGCTGATCGTGCGCCGGACCGGCGAGGTCGATCCGGACGATCTGGCGAACGACCTGCTCACCGGCAGCGTGCTGCCGCGGAAGGTGCTCGTCGGCGAGGACGGCGTCCACCCGTGGCCGCGTCCGCGCCCGTACGACGTCCTGCTGCACGACACCCCGCTCGGCCGCGGGCTCACCAGGAACTCGCTGCTCGAGCGCTCGACGGCGTCGTGGCTGCTGGTGCTCGACGGCGGGATGCGCGCTTCGGAATTCCTGCTGGAGCGTCTGCTGGCCGCTTCCGACGACGTCGACGTCGTGCACTGCCCGGTCGCGGATCCGGTGGACGGCCTGGTCGGCGCGCTGCCGCCGGAGGAGCGGCGGCTGCGGACGCTGCCGTACCTCGGCAGCGGGTACTTGGTGCGGCGGTCGCTGATCGACGAACTCGGCGGCTGGAACTCCGAGGTGCTGTTCGAGGGCCTGGAGGATCACCTGTTCTGGCGGCGGGTGGTTTCGGCGGCGAAGCCGACGGCGCTGGTGCAGCAGGTGCTGCTGCGGCGGCTGCGACCGGATCCGGACTCACGGCCGATGGACCTCGACCCGCACCGGGTGTGGGCGGCGGTCGGCAGCGCGCTGTAGGTCTTCCCGTGCAATGAAAGGCCCCTTCATCGCAAATTTTGCGATGAAGGGGCCTTTCATTGCACGGGGGCCTGACGTTCCGTTGCCCCATTAGTGTGAGTTAGGCCGTGTCGGTGAACGTCCTCCCCCGGTCGTGCGCCTTATGGGCAGAGCATCGGAGCGTTCGATGCCGGACGAGGAGGAGCCACCATGGCCTGGGAGATCGCCCTGGTCGCCGCGCTGGCCGTCGTGTTCGTCATACGGCTGGCGCTTCAGCTGAAACGCGGCTGAGCTCACGGCGCCCCAGCTTCATCTGCGGAAGCCGCCTTGCCCTGGCTGGGGCCGGGAAAAGCGGAGGGCCGTCTTCCCGCAGTTGTTTCTTGACGTGAATCGTCTTGTATCCCGTCGTGAGATAGCCCTCGTTCTTCAGTTTCGCCATCTCGGAGTTCACCGACGCGGCCGACGCCCCGATCGCGGACGCGATGTCCGCGTGGTTGAGGCCCACGTCGATCACCACGCCGCCTTCACCGGGAATTCCGTAGACCACCTGCAACCGGGTCAGAAAAGCGGTCAATCTGCTCCGGACCTTGGCGGGCGCGAAGCCCAGCGCGGCAGCACGGCGGCGCAGCCGGAACGCCAGTGCTTCGACGGCCGCGCTCATCGCGTGCTTGTTGTCGTGGAGAAAGCGGCGAAAGGCCTTCTGCGGGACTTCGAGGACACGGACCGGCTTCGTGGCGACGTAGGCGAGGTGGCTCGACCCTCCGATCAGGCAGTCTTCGAGCCCGAGTACGTCACCCGCGCCGAACAGGTCGACGATCATCGGCGGCGTGTCGCCCTGTGCCGTACGCAGCGCTTTCACGAAACCCGTCTGCAGGATGAGCACCGGCGGAACCGGGTCCGCCTGGTTCGCCAGGGTCGACCCGGCGGAGTAGTCGACATGTCTGGCGAGGTCGGTCAGCCGCCGCCGTTGCCGCTCGGTGAGCGCCTCCAGGAAAGATCCGCCCATCAGCCGACCACCGCCGCGAACGCGTAGAGGATGGCTGGCAGGCCGGCCACCAACGCCGCCACCGAGCCGATCACCTTGGCGGGCTGCGCGACCTTTTTGGCGAGCAGAAGCCGGGTGAGGATCGCGGCGAAAACGATGTAGGCGAGAACGACGACGCCCGCGGTGACCACCAGAAGGGGGTCAGGTGTATTTGTCGTCAATGGTGACTCCCAGTGAGAAGAAAGGCGATCTTGGAGTGTTATCGAACCTGCCCGGCCGGGTGAGAATCACGTCCAGTAGGTGACTACGCCGCGCGGCCGTAGCACCGAAGACTAGTGCTCAGAGTCGTTGCGTGAAAGCAACTCAGCGCCGCCCGCACCCGGACAGGGCGCCTAAAGCCGACCATTTCACGACAGAAAGTGACGGCAATTTCCGCAGGGCCGGAAGCGGAAAATCACGGACCGTGCCCGAAGTCGCCGTAAGTTTCGGCGAAGTCACGGGTGAAAATACCGGGAAATCAGGGTTAGCCGTACGTGCAGATGGCTTCGGCTTGATTGCCGTGCGTCGTCGATCACTCTGCGGGGCCGGTTGTTTCCCCAGGTAGAAATGCAGAAGAAGTGAAGGTGTCCACTCCGGATCCGATCCGCTTGAGCCGCCGAAGGTTGTGCATCTGCACGTGCATCTCACCGATTTAACGGAGGGTCAGCGATCCCCCGACCTCGGTCACCCCGCGTGATTCGGGGGTCTTTCCCGCAAATCTCATCTTTTCGGGGGAATCCCCACCACCCGGCTAACGCGGTAGAGGTTCCCGATCACGTCCGGCGTGGGCTGACCAGGCCGGATTCGTACGCGAGCACCACCAGCTGCGCCCGGTCGCGCGCCCCGATCTTGGTCATGATCCGGCTGACGTGCGTCCGCGCGGTGGCCGTGGAGATCACCAGGTGCGCGGCGATCTCGTCGTTCGACATACCGCCGGCGACCAGGCCGAGCACCTCGCGCTCCCGGTCGGTGATCTCGCGGACGGCGCTGACGTCGATGCGGCGGTTCTCCGGGCGGTCGACGAATTCCGCGATCAGCCGCCGGGTCACGGTGGGGGCAAGCAGCGCCTCGCCCGCGGCGACCACCTTCAGCGCCCGCAGCAGTTCCACCGGGTCGGTGTCCTTCAGCAGGAACCCGCTCGCACCGGCGCGCAACGCCTCGTAGACGTACTCGTCGACGTCGAAAGTGGTCAGGACCAGGACCTTCACCCCGGTCAGCTCCGGATTCGCGGTGATCCGCCTGGTCGCTTCGAGTCCGTCGACGCCCGGCATCCGGATGTCCATCACCACGATGTCCGGCTGGTACTCGACCGCGACCGCGACGGCCTGCTCGCCGTCACCGGCCTCGGCACAGACCTCGAAGCCGTCTTCGGTCTCCAGCAACACCCGGAAACCCGCGCGCACCAGCACCTGGTCGTCGGCGAGGACCACCCGGATCGTCATAGTTCCCCCTCGATCGGCAAATCGACGCGAACCTGGAAGCCGCCGTCCACGACGGACGTCGTGAGCGCGCCACCCAACGCGGCCGCCCGTTCGGACATGCCGCGCAGCCCGTGGCCGGGCGCGGGTTCGACGGCGTCGCGACCATCGTCGCGGACGAGCAGGGTCAACGCACCGGTTTTCCGCTCGAACCTGACGTCGACTCCGCGTGCCTGATTCGCGTGGCGGACCACGTTCGTCAACGATTCCTGCAGAATCCGGTACGCGGCGCCGTCGACGGGCGCGGGCAGCTCACCCGGCTCGCCGTCGACGCGGACCGCCAACCCCGCGGCCCGCGCGTGGTCGAACAGCTCGCCTGCCTGGGCGAGACTGGGCGCGGGCGCCTTGTCCTCGCCGGAACGCAGGACCGCCAACGTCGCGCGGAGGTCTTTCAGCGCCGAAGCGCTCGCCTCCTTGATGTTCAGCAAAGCCTCTTTCGCCTGCTCAGGACGCCGATCGGCGACATGCGCGGCGACCCCGGCCTGCACGTTGATCATCGCGAGGCTGTGCGCGACGACGTCGTGCACCTCGCGAGCGATGGTGAGCCGCTCCTGCTCGGCCATCCGGTGCCGATGTTCGTCGGCCTGCTCGCGCCGGGCCCGTGCCGCGGCCACACCGTTGCGTACCGCCGTCCCGATCCCGACGACCGCGATCACCCAGACGAGCCCCAGTCCGGTCCGGAGATCGAAACCGGCCAACCCGTGCCGGGCGAACAGGGCGATACCGGCGGCCACGAGCAGCGATCCACCGGTGCTGCCGGCGACCAGCGGCCCGCGGATCTTGGTGAGCACGAACAACGCGATCGTCGGGAGCACGATCACCGGCCCGCCGGGATTGTCCGAGGCGTAGTAGCCCAGCGTCAGCGCGGCCGTCAGCAGAAAGATGGGCAACGGATACCGGTGGGCCAGCAGTAGCGGCAGGGCGATGGCGACCAGCCACAGTGCGCCGAACGCGGTCAGCGGCGGAGCGCCCGGTTGCCAGCGGGCCGCGCTGCTCGTGGCGCCGAGGACGAACCCCAGTGGCAGCACCACGCGCAGTACTCGGCCCACCCACGGGCTCCACGGATACCGTTCTTTCAGCAGCACAGGACGAAAGCTACCGGGGGTGGGGGCGGATCGCGTCCGTTGAAAAGCGGCTTCTCGCCTACGCCGCGTGCGGTAGCCGCCGCGGGACCGACGTCATCATCAGCACCCCGCCGATCACCTGCACGATCAGCACCGGCACCCGCCCGGAGGAGGTCATGGCGAACGCGCTGAACAGGCCCCACGCCCCCGAACCCGCCATCGCCCCGGCACCGGTCCACACCAGCACCAGCCGCGGCCAGAACCGTCCCCGCGAAACGGTCGCCAAGGCCACCCCGGCGAGCACGCCGAGCAGCGCGATCACGACGTCCTGACCGCGAGCCGACATCCCGCCGGAGCCGAACGCCCAGATCGTGTGGCCGATCGCGGAACCGAGGGCGGCGGCGATACCGAGCGCGCCCGCCGCGCCGATCTTTCCCGGGCGCGCGGTGCCGGTGACGACGAACCACCAGCGATCGCGGGCGTAGAGGACGAACGCGGTCAGCAGCAGGACACCCTGCCAGGCGAAACCGCCGTAGACGACGGCCCAGACCCAGTTCTCCAAGGGCAGTTCGGCCGGCTGCGGCCGCATCAGGTCGGCGACGATCACCGGAAGGTTCAGCACGATCGGCGCGAGCAGTCCGGTGCCGATCCAGATGGGGAAGAGCACGAGCGGCGCGGGGATCCGGCGACCCCAGGAATAGGTGAACGCCAACGCGAGCACCGCCGCGACGACGTCCATCCCGCCGGTGAGCAGGTTCGCGAAGAGCATCAGCTCGGAGTCCACAAAGGACGGATCGCGGAGGCCGATGCTGCCTCCCGTGACCCAGGAGGCCTTGAGTATCAGATAGGGCAGCGTGCCCAGGATCGCGGCGTAGCAGACGATCAGGCGGGCGCTGGAGATCTTGGGAGTGGCGACTGCTGCGGTCATGCGGTCAGCTTCGGCGTCCACACCGCGGAAAGACTCCCTCGGAAGCCTGGTCCGCCTCCCTCTTCAGAAGGAACTGGGCAGTTTCGCCGCGGTTTCCTCGTCCGCCGGGGTGAGCGTCGCCAGCGAGATCTCCGAACGCCGCCCGAGATACAGGTAGGAGAACTCGAACCGCAGCAGGCCGACATCCGGATGGAAGTACCGCTTGAGCACGATCCGTTCGCCGGAGACGTCGTGTTCCTTCCACATCCGCTCGAAGACCTCGGACTCCTGCCGGAGCCGCCTGACCAGGTTCTTCCACGCCGGTTCGGTGAGATGTTCGGCCATCGCCGCCCGGAAACCGGCGACGACGCGGGGCAGGTTGGTCTCCCAATCGGGCAGTCTGCGCCGCCACTCGGGGTTGGTCAGGCATTGGACCATCGTGTTGCGGTCCTCGAACGGGATCGCGTCGACGTCGCCCATCAGCCAGTTGTAGGCCCGGTTGTAGGCGAGGATGTCGCAGCGCGCGTTGCGCACGCAGACCGGGAACGGCTCCAGTTTCGCCATCATCCGGTAGACGTTCTGGCTCAGGAGCTTGCAGTCCTTCTCCAGCGGCGGTTCGGGGGCGCCGGCGAGGGTGAACAGGTGCAGGTGCTCGTGCGGGTCGAGCCGCAGGGTGCGGGAGATCGCTTCCAGCACCTGCTCGGAGGCGTTGATGTCGCGGCCCTGTTCGAGCCACGTGTACCAGGTGACCCCGACCCCGGCGAGCTGCGCGACCTCCTCGCGGCGCAGTCCGGGTGTGCGGCGCCTGCCGCTGATCGGCAGGCCGACCTGATCCGGCGTGATGCGCTCGCGGCGGCTGCGCAGGAACGCGGCCAATTCGTGCCGTCGCACGTCGGCCGCTCGCGAATCGACGGTCATGGTCACCTCATCAGGTTCGCAAAACTCCCAGCCGGTTACCAGGTAGTGCTGGTACCAGGATAAATACACTCCTGGTACCAGGCTGGGTTTCGCTTGATCGTAGTACCCATGACTTCGACGCAAGTTCCGGCGACGCCAACCCGCGTCGCCACCGGACCGGCCCTGACCTCGGCGGGCCTGGTCACCGTGCTGCTGGGGGCGGCACTCCCCCTCATCGATTTCTTCATCGTCAACATCGCCCTGCCTGCCATCGGCGCCGATCTCCGCACGTCGTCGGCCACCTTGGAACTGGTGGTCGCTGCCTACGGGATCGCCTACGCCGTGCTACTGGTCGTCGGCGGCCGCCTCGGTGACGCCTTCGGCCGTCGCAAACTGTTCCTGATCGGACTGGCTTCGTTCACCGTGACCTCCCTGCTCTGCGGGATCGCGCCCACGGCGTTGACGCTCGTACTGGCGCGGGCCGCGCAGGGGGCGGCGGCCGCGTTGATGCTGCCGCAGGTGCTGTCGATCATCCAGGCGACCACTACCGGTGAACGCCGGTCCAAGGCGCTGGGTCTCTACGGTGCGACCGCCGGGCTTTCGATGGTGCTCGGCCAGTTCCTCGGCGGGGCATTGGTCGCCCTCGACCTCCTGGGCACGAGCTGGCGGCCGATCTTCCTGGTCAACGTGCCCGTCGGGATCGCCGGACTGGTGATCGCGCGACGGCTGATCCCGGAGAGCCGCTCCACCGACCCGATCGGCATCGACCGCTGGGGCACCGTTCTCCTGGCGATCGCTCTGGTGTCGCTGTTGCTGCCGCTGGCGGAAGGCCCGGTGCTGGGCTGGCCACTGTGGACGGTCGCGCTGCTCGTGGTCTTCCCGTTCGCCGCGGCCGGGTTCGTCCAGGTCGAACGCCGCATGGAACGGCACGGCGGCATCCCGCTGCTGCCGCCGTCGGTGCTGCGGATGCCGAGCGTGCGGCAGGGGCTGCTGGTCGGGGTGCCGTTCTTCATCGGCTTCAGCGCGTTCATGTTCGTGTTCGCGGTGACGCTGCAGGACGGCCTGCACCTCGGCCCACTGGGTTCCGGACTGGTGACGGCGCCGCTTTCGCTCGCGTTCTTCGCGATGTGCCTGGTCAGCAGCCGCCTGGTGACGCGGTTCGGGCAGCGGGTCGTGGCGGCGGGGCTCTCGGTCCAGCTGCTGGGGCTGCTGGTGCTGATCGGCACCGTGCTGCTGGAGTGGCCGGACCTGGGCGTGCTCGATTTCGCGCCGGGGATGCTGCTGTGCGGGCTCGGTCAGGGACTCGCGATGACGACGGTGTTCCGGATCGTGCTGTCCAAGGTGCCGCCGGAGATCGCCGGGGTCGGCAGCGGGATGCTGACGACGTCTCAGCAGGCCGCGATGGCGCTGGGGGTGGCGACGCTGGGCACGTTGTTCGCCGCCGTCGGCGCGGGGCCGCTGGGGATGAAGGGCGCGTTCGCGCTGGTCATCGGAATCCAGGCGGTGCTGACGATCGGCGTGATCACGGTGGCGCGGCGGCTGCCGGATCCGCGGAGCTGAGAAAACCGCGACCCCGAAGCCAGTCTATCGCTTAGGGGGGACGGTTGCGGACGCCTCGGGGTCCATGCCGTGAAGGCCTCCTTCGCTACCTTGAGGGTAGGGAAGGAGGCCTTCACGGCAGGTCAGCGACCGGCCGCGTAGCCCTGCATGCCGCGCGCGTTCGCGGCGGCGCGGAGGACTCCGCCGGAACGCGACACAGCCGAAAGCCGCCCCAGCGCCCAAGGCCCGGCATCGACGACGTGGTGTCCGCGTGCGGCCAGAGCGTCCATTGTGGACTGTCCGAGCCGGGATTCGACCACGAGTTCCCGCGGCGTCCACGAACGCGGATAGAACGAACTCGGAAACGCCGTCGTATGCCAAGCGGGCGAATCGATCGATTCCTGCAGGTTCAGCCCGCCGAGCGTGTGCGCCAACCAGAAACACAGCTGCCACTGGTCCTGCTGATCCCCGCCGGGCGTCCCGAAGGCCAGCACCGGCTCGCCGTCGCGCAGGCCCATCGACGGCGAAAGCGTGATCCGCGGCCGTTTCCGCGGCGCCAGCGAGTTCGGCAACCCCTGTTCCAGCCAGAACATCTGTCCACGCGAGTCGAGGCAGAACCCGAGTTCGGGGATCGTCGGGCTCGACTGCAGCCAGCCACCCGACGGCGTCACCGAAATCATGTTCCCGGCCGCGTCGACGACGTCGATGTGCACGGTGTCGCCGCGGGTCTCACCCAGCGGCCCGACCGTCGGCTCCCCCGTCGCACCGGAGCCGGACTCGAGACCGCGCAACTTTTCGAGGATCGCGGGCAGCCGCGGTGAGGGGCCGCCCGGCCGGAGTTCGGCGGACGCTTCTTCGGTGATCAAGGCGCGGCGGGTTTCCGCGTATTCGCGGGAGATCAGCAACTCGATCGGCACATCGGGCGAATCCCCGTACCAGGCCTCGCGATCGGCGAACGCCAGTTTCGCCGCCTCGACGGCCAAATGCACCGTACGCTCGGTCGGGATTCCATCCACATAGGACAGTTCGGCGCGCAGTCCGTCCAGCAACCGCGCCTGCTGCAGCAAGGCGGGCCCCTGGGTCCAGGCGCCCATCTTCACCAGGCCCCAGTCACCGAAGTCGACCTGCAGCGCGTCCTCGTAGGTCGCTTCCCAGCCCGCGAGGTCCTCGCCGGTGAGGAGTCCGGCGTGATCGCGGCCGGAGTCGTCGCGGAAGGCGCCGCGACTGAACGAATCGATGGCCTCGGCGACGAAGCCCTGCGACCACGCACGGCGGCCGGCGTCGATCTGCGCCTCGCGCCCGCTGACGGATTCGGCCTCGGCGAGCAACCGCTCCCAGGTGTCCGCGAGCGCCGGGTTGCGATGCAGGCCCTCGACGGGTTTGCCGTCGGCGAGCCACAGCGCCGCCGACGTCGGCCAATGTTCGGTGAACAGGTCCCGCACCGCACGGATCGTGTCACCGACCCGGCTGACCAGCGGAATTCCGTGGCGCGCATAAGAAATCGCGTAACCGAGGACATCGCGCAGAGACTTCGTGCCGTGATCCCGAAGGAGCAGCAGCCAGCCGTCCCACGCCCCGGGAACGGTCGCGGGAAGCAGACCGCTCCCGGGGATCAGGTCGAGTCCGAGGTCCGCGAACTGCTCCGGCGTCGCCGCAGCGGGCGAGACGCCCTGGCCCGCGAGCACTCGCGGGGTTCGATCGGCGGCGGTGACGAAAATGCCGGGAACCTGCCCTGCCGGACCGCACAGATGCGGCTCGGCGATCTGCAGGACGAACCCGGCCGCGACCGCCGCGTCGAAGGCGTTGCCGCCGTTTTCGAGCACCGCCATGCCGGTGGCCGAGGCCAGCCAGTGTGTCGATGCCACCATGCCGTGGGTGCCGGCCAGCTCCGGCCTGGTCGTGAACACCCGGCCGATACTACGCGTTGCTAACTACTTTTTCAGTCCCAGAAGTTGAAGAGGGCTTCACCGAGATTGTCCGGACGCCAGTACCTGACGTTGTCTTCATCGACCCAGGGCCACGCGGCCTGTTCGAACGGCCCCGGACCTCGGCGCGGGTGAAGAACCGGCACGTGGGGAGAAGCTCCTTGAGGACGGCCAGCAACCCCGGCTCGTCGACGAAAACGAGCGAACCGGGTTCCACCGGAGTCGCGGCGATGCCGAGCCCATGCCACGTCGCGACTTCGCCCCAGTCCCGGGTCCACAAAACTCCTTCTGGTCCATCTCGGCAAACTATCCCCGCGCGGCGACCGGGGCGTCATAGTTTTCGAGCGTCGTCGCGTTGGCGGCACGCGAAGTCAACCACGTGAACACCCTCGTCATCGGCCGCGAGCCCAGCACCCGGTACAGGAAGTTCCGGTAGCCGACCATGAACCGCGTCTTCGGCGCGAGGAAGGTGCCGATCCCGGCCGCCTGCTTCTGCGAGACCTTCACCGGACCTCGGAGCTTCTCCTCGTAGCGCGCGAAGGCGACTTCGTGGTCGCCCCGTGCAGCGGCGAGTTCACCCGCCAGGACGTACGCGCCCATCATCGCGAGACCGGTTCCCGAACCGCCCGGACCCGCGCACCAGGCGGCGTCACCGAGCAGCACGACCCGGCCCTGTGACCACTTGCCGAGGTGGATCTGGCTGAGCGAATCGAAGTACAGCGCGTCGACGTCAGCGAGACCTTCCAGCAGCGCCGGGACTTCCCAGCCGAAGTCGGCGTAGCGCTCGGTGAGGACCTTCTTCTGTGCCTCGACATCGCGGCGGTCGACCTCCAACGGCCCGGAAGCGAAGACGAAACTGACGTTGAGCGCGGAGCGGTCGCGTCCGCTGGCGACCATCACCGTCCGGCCGGGGACGCTGCAGATCTGACCGAGGTGGTCGAGATCGAGGTGGTTGGGCGCGGTGAAGCCCGCGGTGTGGAAGCCGAGATCGGTGCGGAACCGCTCTTCTTCGCCGAACACCAGTCGCCGGACACCCGAGTGCAGCCCGTCCGCGCCGACGACCAGGTCGAATCCGCGTGGTTCGTTGGCGGCGAAAGTGACGTCGACGCCGTTGCCGTGCTCATCCAATCCGGTGATCCAGTCGCCGAAGACGTACTCGACGTCGTCCTTCGTGTGCTCGTAAAGGATTCGGGTCAGGTCTCCGCGCTCGATCTCGACTTCGCCGCTGAAGAACACCGACGGCATCTCCGCGACCTTCTTGCCTTCAGGGTCGACGATGACCTGCGAGCCCATCGCGGTTTCCTTCGCGCGGATGTCTTCGAGGATCCCCATGCGCTTCAGCAGGGTCATCTGCTCGCCGCGGAAGTCGACCGCGCTGCCGCCTTCGCGCAGGGCCGGGGCGCGCTCGACGACGGTCGGCGCGAAACCGCGCTTCCGCAGCCAGAAGGCCAGGGCCGGTCCCGCGATGCCGGCGCCGGAGATCAGAACGGTGGTCGTCATGGCTGCTCCTCGTTGTTCTCGGGTGGTGAGAGCGACCGTACGGCAGATTTGCACAATTGGTCAATCCATTTGGTTAAACCAAGCGGATAAACCACATGGTCTAGGATGCCGGGCATGGGTAATCGCGAAGACCTGATGGCGGGCGCCATCCAGTGCTTGAAGGAAAAGGGCTGGTCACGCACCACCGTGCGGGACATCGCGGCGGCGGCCGGGGTAAGCCACGCGGCGATCGGTTACCACTTCGGCTCCCGCGAAGCACTGCTGCTGACGGCGTTCTCCCAGGCGATGGACGAGTGGGGCAGGGACGTCCAGCGAGAGATGATGAGCGCCATCGATCCGGGGGCGTCGCCGTCCGAGCAGTACCGGGCCTCGTGGCGGGCGATGATCGACTCCTACGGACGCAATCGGCAGCTGTGGATTGCCTCGATCGAGGCGTTCGTGCAGTCCGAGCATCACCCTGAGCTGCGGAGACAACTCGCCGCGGCGCAGCGCGAAGGTCGTCGCGGGATGGCGGCGGGAGTACTCGGGATCGACGAGGACAACCTCACCGAGGCGGACGAGCGCCGCATCGGCGCGGTGGCCACGGCACTCAACTCGGGGATCATGCTGCAGCACATGCTCGACCCGGAGAACGCTCCGACGGCCGAGGAGGTCGTGGACGGGCTGATGAAGCTGGTCTCCCTCGTGCAATGAAAGGTCCTTTCCTTGCAAATTTCGCAAGGAAAGGACCTTTCATTGCACGCGCGGGAGGTCAGGTGGGTCAGGAGACGGCGACCTTCCGCCGCAGCGCCGCCCGCGGCCGCCCGACGCCCTGCCACGACAGACCGGCGCCCAGGATCCGCTGGGGGTCCAGGAGATTGCGCGTGTCGACGACCGAGTCGCCGTCCATCTGCTCGGCCATGTAGTGCCAGTCGAGTCGGTTGAACTCGTCCCATTCCGTCAGCACGACGACGGCGTCGGCAGCCTTCGCGACCTGGTACGGGTCGTCGACCACGGTCATCCCGGCGATCTGGCCGCCGACGGCCGGGTCGTAAGCGGTCAGTTCCGCGCCGAGCGCGCCCAGCACGGACGCGACCGCCAGCGCGGGCGAGTCGCGCAGGTCGTTCGTCCCGGCCTTGAACGCCAGGCCGAGAATGCCGATCCGCGCACCGGCCGGCGTGCCGCCGACGGCGCCGGCGATCTTCGCGACGATCCGGTCCCGCTGCGCGATGTTCTCCTCGATCGCCGAGGTCAGCAGCGTGAAGTCGTACTGCACGGATTCGGCGACCTTGACCAGCGCGCTGGTGTCCTTCGGCAGGCAAGAGCCGCCCCAACCCGGGCCGGGCTTCAGGAACGAACGGCCGATCCGCCGGTCGTAGCCCATGCCTTCGGTGACCAGGTCGATGTCCGCGCCGAGGCGTTCGCACAGTTCGGCGATCGAGTTCACATAAGACAGTTTCATCGCGAGGAAGCAGTTCGCCGCGTACTTCACCAGTTCCGCGCTGGCCGCGTCGGCGATGACGACCGGGGCGGCCAGATCGGCGTAGAGATCGCCGACCCAGCGGGCGGCCGCGACGTCGTCGGAGCCGACGACGATCCGGTCCGGGCCGAGGAAGTCCTCGACCGCGGTGCCCTCGCGCAGGAACTCCGGATTCGACACGACCGGCACGTCCGGGCGGCCGAGCGTCGCTTGGATGCGCTTCGACGTGCCCACCGGAACGGTGGATTTGGTGATCAGCGCGCACCCCGGCGGGATGACGTCGCCGATCTCGTTGGTCACCGCTTCGACCGCGCGCAGATCCGCCGAGCCGCCCGCCCCCATCGGCGTCGGCACACAGAGGAAGACGGCCTCCGCGTCGCGAACCGCGTCGCGCGCGCCGACCACGAAAGTGAGTCTTCCGCTGGTCAGCCCCCTCGACACCAGCTCGGACAATCCCGGCTCCAGGATGTCCACCCGTCCGGCGGAGAGCCTTGCGACCTTCGCCTGGTCGACATCGACACAAGTGACTCGATGCCCCAGGCCGGCCAAGCAGGCCCCCGTGGTCAATCCGACGTAACCGGTCCCCACCACCACGATCCGAGCAGTGCTCATGCTGCTGAAGGTGACAGCCGGAGTTGACCTGGAAGCGAACGGAACGCTTCAGGCCCGAATACTCCTCACGACATGCTTCGCACCGACGTGAGCCAGCACACCCACCCCACCGATGCGAACGAGCGTTAACCTGGACCCGGTTGTCGACGAAAGGGAGAACATGCAGATCACCGATACCGCGGCGCTCGTCACGGGTGGCGCGTCCGGGCTCGGCGGTGCGACCGCGAAGGCGCTCGCGGCGAAGGGCGCGCGGGTCTTCGCGCTGGACCTCGCCGGTGCCATCGCCAACGCCGAGCAGGTCGAGGGCATCACCTACGTCGAGGCCGACGTGACCGATCCGGAGCAGGTACGGACCGCCGTCGCGACCGCCGCCGAGTCCGGCGTGCCTCTGCGGACCGTGGTGAACTGCGCCGGGATCGGGCCGTCCGCCCGCATCCTTTCGAAGAAGGGCCCGCACGACCTCGCCCTGTACGCGAAGGTCGTCCAGATCAACCTGATCGGCTCCTTCAACGTGCTGACGCTGGCCGCCGAGGCCATCGCGAAGACGGAACCGCTCGCCGACAACGCGCGCGGCGTCATCATCAACACCGCGTCGGTCGCGGCCTTCGACGGCCAGATCGGGCAGGTGGCGTACTCGTCGTCCAAGGGCGGCATCGTCGGGATGACCCTGCCGGCCGCGCGCGACCTCGCGTCGCACGGGATCCGGGTGCTGACCATCGCGCCGGGCATCGTCGACACCCCGATGCTGGCGACGGTGAGCGAGGAGTTCCGCGCTTCGCTGGCCGAAGGCGTTCCGTTCCCGAAGCGGCTCGCGCGGCCGGACGAGTACGCGCAGCTGGCGCTGTCGCTGATCGACCACGACTACCTGAACGGCGAGGTCATCCGGATGGACGGCTCACTGCGCATGGCTCCTCGCTGAGCCTCGCCGTGTCATGAACGGGACTTTCCTCGCAAATTTCGCGAGGAAAGTCCCGTTCATGAGTTGAGCTCAGAGGTCGTTCATGTACGGCACGGACGTCTGCGCGTGGTCGGTCATCCAGTTCCGCAGCGCGTGCGTGGCCAGTACGTCGTCCTCGTTGTAGCGCAGCAGACGCTCACGCTGGACGTCGTCCGGGATGCCGCCGTCCATGCCGACGGCGTCGCGATACCAGCTCATCGACGCCTCGCCGCCCGCTTCCGGATCGCGCCAGGCGAAACCGGCGACCGGGGCGATCACCTTGAGTCCCTTGCCGTGCGAGCACAGGAACTGGTCGGTGACGCTGCGGAAGAGGTCGATCCATTCCTCGGAGTCCACAAAGGACGCGATCTCGGCCTTCGTGGGAACGCCGGGGTAGTCACCGAACCGTTCCGCGGAGCCGAACAGCCAGCGGTTCTCGGCGAGCGCGTTGTAGCAGTAGGCGCGGAAGGTCAGCCCGGCCGCGAGGGTGCGCTCCCGGACTTCCTTGAACCAGGCCCAGAACTCGGCGAACGACCGGGCCTCGTCCGCGGTCGGCAACGGCTCCCAGGTCGCGAAGGCCCGGTAGCCCTGCTCCATCCCGATGTCGGCGCCGGTCAGCAGCGAACCCCACAGATACGCGCCGGAATCCCCGAAGCTCTCCATGTCGACGTCCACCTCGACGTCGCCGCGGGAGACCTCGACGCGGTCGACCTTGCGCACCAGCGTGAGATCGGCGAGCCAGGCACGCGCGAGGATGATCGCGTCGGCGAAGGTGCCACCGGTCCAGTTCATCGGCGGGGGCTCGGCGGCCGGGTCGAGCGCCGCCAGCTTGTCCACTGTGGACACCCCCGCGCGGCGGAGTTCCATCGCGTCCTCGCCGCGGACGACCAGGCTGACATCGCGGGTCTCGGTGAGCATGACCTCGCACGTCGGCCACCAGGGACAGCGACGGCATTCGAGGACACGCGACGGTTCGGCGAGCGGCTCTTCGCCTTCGGCTGCCGCGGTCGCGATGGCGAGTCTGTCGGCGAAGCGGCTCTGATACTCCGTCAGCGCGCTTCGGCCGCCCGGCCAGGTGCCCGCGGACAGGTCGTGCCAGACGACGACGTCCGCGTCGAGACCGATGACGCCACCGATCGCGCGATGCCCCTCGCTCTTCCCCAGCGCTTCGAGCATCCGATAGAGGTGCGCGAGCCGCATCTGGTCCCGCGGTTGCGAGCGGACCTTTCGCGTCGGGTCGGGCAGCCGGTTCGCCGGATCGAGGTCGGTCATCACCGTGGTCGGCGCGCCCGCGCCGCGATCGGTGATGCGGTGCCGTACGACCAGCACCGGCACGTACCCCGCGCCCGTGTGGACCAGGAGTTCGGAGCCGCCACGCCGATGACCGGCGTGATCCACCGGCAGCAGGGCGCCCCAGATGTAGCGCGCTTCGGCGGCAAGGGCCTCTTCGGTGAGCTGCACGCGCTCGGCGGCCGGGAGGTCGCGGGCGATCTTGACCCAGCCCGCGTCCGGGCCGGTCGCGTCCATCAAGCGCTGCACAATGGCCTCGCGATGGGCCGACGCGTCGGCGATCCGCTGCTGCGCGGCGGGGTCGGGCGGGGCGAGCGGAACCTCGCGCATCGCCGGATCGTGTTCGAGGTGCACGCGACGCCGGCAGCGGCTCACCGCTCCCGCGTCCAGTAGCACCTCGTTACTCACAGACAACACTCTAGAAGGCGACCGGCAAGCCGACATGCCCGCCACTTCGGGGACCAGTAAGTTCGTCTGTGACACAGCGTGGGAGGTGCCATGGCGCGCAAGGCCAAAGCCATCGAGGGCGAAGGCAGGTTCACCCCGAAGAAGGCGAAAAACGCCGTCGCGGTGGCCAAAGTACTCGGACCGGCCGTACTGCCGGTGATCGCGCCGTACGCCGTTCGAGCGGCGGGTGCCGCGCGGGAGCTATACGACCGCTATCAGGCGAAGAAGCTCGGCGTCGCCGTCGACCAGCTCAGCGAGTTCAGCGGACGCGGTGCCGCGTTGCACGCGCGGATCGCGGGGCTGACGCAGGGGCTCGCGGAGCTGAAGAAGTCCGCGAAGGCGACCGACGCCGACGTGAGCTTCGCGAAGGACACCCAAGGGACGCTGGAGCAGCTTTCGGCGACCGTCCGTGCCGCGGAGCGGATGCCCGCCGCGCGGCGCAAGGCGGCGCATCGGGCCGTTGCCGGGGAGCTGGACCAGCTGGAGGGGAAGCTGCTGCACCGCCTGGGCGTCTGACGCATCCGTGTGAACGGGCTGCGGTTCGGTGCCCCGCAAGCGCAATGAAGGGGCCTTTCATAGCAAATTTTGCAATGAAGGACGCTTTCATTGCACGCGCGGGGCCCGAAGCCGAGGCCGGAAGCGGACAGGGACGGCGGCGAACTCAGCCGAGAGGTCTCCCCAAGGGCGCCCTCCGCTTCCACCGTGAGGTGGAAGCGGCACGCCCCTTCGGCACGTTCACGTCAGCGCTCGATCAAGAAATAAAGCCTTTCTTCTTCATCCACTCGTAGGCGACCTCGCCCTGGTCACGGCCGTCGACGTCGACCTGTTTGCACAGTTCGATCATCTGCTCGTTGTCGAGCGCCGCGCTGACGGCGTCGAGCGGGCCGCGGAGTTCCGGGTGCTGCTTGAGGAAGTCCGTCCGCAGCGTCGGCACGGCGTTGTACTGCGGGAATGCCTTCTTGTCGTCTTCGAGGACGCGCAGGTTGAGTCCGGCGATGCGGCCGTCGGTGGTGAAGATCTCGCCGATGGGGCAGGTCCCGCTCGCCACGGCCGAGTAGATGGTGCCGATGCCGAAGTTCTTGATCACCGGGTTCTGGAACCCGTACGCCCGCACGGCGGCGGGGAAACCGTCCTGGCGGCTGGTGAATTCGGTTTCCAGGCAAAACACGTTCTGGTCGGGTTTCCGCTTCAGGAACTCCGCGAGATCCGACGTCGTCTTCAGGTTGTTCGCCGCGCCGTAGGCCTCGGTGACCGCGAAGGCGTACTGGTCGTTGAGCGGCGAGTAGTTCAGCCAGGTGACGCCGTACTTCGCCTCGTCGGCCGCCTTCGTGGCTTCGTACTGGGCCTGTTCCCCGCCGGGGACGGGGAGTTCGTTGCCCTGGTAGTTGATCCAGCCGGTGCCGGTGTACTCCCAGGTGACGTCCGTCTGGCCGGCGAGCAGTGCCTGCCGCGACGAGTTCGAGCCCTTGATGTCGGTCAGGTCGATGACGTCCGCGCCCGCCGCGGAAAGCGCCATTTCGGCCATGTAGCCGAGGATGATGTTCTCGGTGAAGTCCTTGGACCCCACCGTCACCTCGACGCCCTTGAGCGATTCGATGGGCTGGATGGAACCGGGTTCGATCTTGTACGGCAGCGCGGTGTTGACCTCGAGTCCGCACGCGGAAAGCGTGCCGCACAACAGGATCGCGCCAAGAATGGCCTTCACTCGCATGTCAGCGCAGTCCCTTCGGTCCGAAGAACTGTTCCGCGACCGCGCCGAGCCAGTCCACCAGCAGTGCCAGCGCGACGGCGAGCACCGAGCCGGTGATCAGCACCTTCGTCAGGTTGAGCTTGTAGCCGGTGTCGATGAGCAGGCCGAAGCCTCCGGCGTTGACGAACATGCCGAACGTCGCCGTGCCGACCGCCAGCACCAGCGACGTCCGCAGACCGGCCAGGATCAGCGGAATGGCCAGCGGGAATTCGACCCGCCACAGCACGCCGGACGCCGACATGCCGATGCCGCGGCCCGCGTCGATCAGGGCGGGGTCGATCTGCTGCAGGCCGACCATCGTGTTCCGCAGCACCGGGAGCAGCGAGTAGAACGCCAGCGGCAGCGCCGCGACCCACAGCCCGCCGGTGGCGCCGGTGACGATGAACCACAGCACCAGCACACCGAGGGCGGGTGCGGCCTGGCCGATGTTCGCGACCGCCAGGAACACCGGCGCCGCCCACTTCGCCCACGGCCGCGTCACGAGCACCCCGAGCGGCACCGCGACGGCGACCACGATCGCGGTCACCACGATGGTCATCGCCAGGTGGTCGCGCAGCGCGGCGAGCAACCCGGCGGCGTTGAGCGTCTCCTTCTCCGTCGCGGTCAGGTCGCCGGCGAAGACCCAGATCAGCACCCCGGCGACGATCAGCAGCACCACCGCGGGCTGGGCGAACAGCCGGACCCGCTCGGCGCTTCTCGACGAGGATTCGGTGGAGAACCCGGTATCGACGGCCGTCATGCGGTCACACCTTCCGCCGGGTTGTCGTCCGAGTGCTCCTCGCGCAGTTGCTGGATCGTCGAGATGACGGTGTCGAGTTCGATCGTCCCGGCGTACTCACCGCGCGCACCGGTCACCGGGACGCTGCCGCCCTCGGCGAGCATCGCTTCGAGCGCGTCCTGCAGCGTCGACTGAAGGCTGACCGAGTCGCGCAGCGGTTTGCCCGCGGTGGCCAGCGACGTGGCCGCGGTCAGCTCGCGGACGTGGACCCAGCGCATCGGACGACGGCGCTGATCGAGCACCAGCACGAAATGTTTGCGCTGCTTGATCAGCTTGTCGCGCACCTCCGACGGCGCTTCGCTCACGGTCGCCGTCAGCGCGTCCTGCTTCAGCTCGACGTCGCGGACCCGCAGCAGGGTCAGCTGCTTCAGCGAGGCTCCGGCGCCGACGAAACCGGCGACCGTGTCGTCGGCCGGGTTCGCGAGGATCGCGTCCGGGGTGTCGTACTGGAGGATCTTCGACTGGTTGCCGAGCACCGCGATCTTGTCGCCGAGCTTCACGGCTTCGTCGAAGTCGTGGGTGACGAAGACGATCGTCTTCTTCAGCTCGGTCTGCAGCCGCAGCAGTTCGTCCTGCAGGTTGCCGCGGGTGATCGGGTCGACCGCGCCGAACGGTTCGTCCATCAGCAGTACCGGCGGATCCGCCGCGAGCGCCCGCGCGACGCCGACGCGCTGCTGCTGTCCACCGGACAGCTGACGCGGGAAGCGGTCGCGGAAGTCGGCCGGGTCGAGCCCGACCAGGTCCATCATCTCCTCGACCCGGTCGTTGACCTTCTTCTTGTCCCAGCCGAGCAGCCCCGGCACCACCGCGATGTTCTGCGCGACGGTGAAGTGCGGGAACAGACCTGCCTGCTGGATCGCGTAGCCGATGCGTCGGCGCAGGGTGTCGACGTCGAGTTTCAGCGCGTCGTCGCCGCCGATGGTGATCCGGCCCGACGTCGGCTCGATCAGCCGGTTGATCATCCGCATCGTCGTGGTCTTGCCGCAGCCGGACGGACCGACGAAGACCACGATCTTGCCGGCGGGCACCACCATCGAGAAGTCGTCGACCGCGGGCTCACGGGTGCCGGGGTAGCGCTTCGTGACGTTCTCCAGCTCGATTTCGACGCCGGATACGGTTTCAGCGTGGTCAGCCACGGACACCCCTTGAGACGGTCAAACGGTTGATCAGGACGTAAACGGCGTCGAGGACCAGCGCGAGGACGACCACGCCGAGCGTCCCGGTCAATGCCTGGTTGAGGGAGTTCGTGCTCCCCGCGTTCGTGAGCCCGGAGAAGACCTCCGAGCCGAGGCCGGGGCCCTTCGCGTAGGCCGCGATGACCGCGATGCCCATGAGCATCTGCGTCGCGACCCGCATCCCGGCGAGGATGGCAGGCCAGGCGAGCCGCAGCTCCACCCTGGTCAGCACACCGAACCGGCTCATGCCGATCCCGCGCGCCGCGTCGCTGACCGCCGGATCGACGCCGCTGAGCCCGACGATCGTGTTCCGCACGATCGGCAGCAGCGCGTAGAGCACGAGGGCGATGACGGTGGTGTTCGCGCCGAGGCCGAAGACCGGGATGAGAAGGCCGAGGAGGGCGAAGGACGGGACAGTGAGGATCGTGCTCGCCAGTGCCGTGGCCACCGCGGACCCCATCGGGCTGCGATAGACGGCGACGCCGATCAGCACGCCGAGCACGGCGGCCAGGATCGTGCACTGCACGACGGCGCTGACATGGAGAAGCCCTTGGAGGGCGAGTCTGTCCCACCGATCCGAGATGTACTCGAAGAGGTTCATCGCGTGCTGGTTCTCCCGCCGCCTCTGAGTGAGAGTCCTCACCCATTCGGAGTAGCTGTATCGGGAGCCTGACTACCCAAAAAGTGTGCGGTCAAACCCCGGTTTACCGCTTCTTTCCCACAACCGTTCCCCATTCGGCCTAAATGGGCAAACGCACGCGCCGTCCCAACGGTGTCTTTCCCACTGCTCAACAGCCGGGAGGAGATCGACCAGTCGCCAGTACGTCGCATACGCTTCACCCGTGAGTAAAGGCAGCCACCACCGAAGCGCATTACGCGCTGTACGTGGCGGGCTGCTCGGCGTGAGTTCCGCGGCGCTGGCCGTGACCGCGCACATGATCGGGGACGGCGACCTCCCCGATACGGCGATGACGGTATTGCTCACCGTGCTGATCGGCTGGAACGCCGCCGCGCTCGCCGCGAAGGCTCGCGGACCGTTGGCGACGATCGTCGATCTCGGCGCCGGTCAGGTCGTGATGCATCTCGTGCTCAGCTCGCTGAGCAGTCACGAACCGCACAGCGGACCCGCCCCCGTTTCGGGTGGGCTCGCGATGACCGCGGCCCACGTCGTGGCGACGCTGGTCACCGCGTTGCTGCTGGCCAAGGCCGATGGACTGCTGCTCGGCGTCCTCGCCTGCCTGCGCGCGCTGGTCCCCTTCATCCTCAACGCGCTCCCGGTGCCCGCCCGTCCGGCGGCGCCGGTGCTCGCCCGTCCCGCCGGCCCCGGTCACCTCGTCCGCGTGGACCTCCGCCGGGTGCACGGCAGACGCGGCCCGCCGCTCTTCTCCTGAACCCCCGCTCATCCCCCGTACTCCGGCGAGGTCCCCGAACCCGCCGTCACAGTCACGTTCAGGAGTTTTCGTGTCCAAGCACGTCTTCAAGCGCGCCGGTGTCCTGGCCGCCACCGTCGGCATCACCGGTCTGCTCTCGGCCGGGATCGCCTCGGCCCACGTCACCGCCAACGTCTACGGCCCCCAGCCCGAAAAGGGCGGCTACGGGTCGATCTTCTTCCGCGTCCCCAACGAGGAGAAGGACGCCGGCACGATCAAGGTCGAGGTCGCCGTGAAACCCGAGTACGCGCTCAGTTCCGTGCGCACCAAGCCGATCCCCGGCTGGAAGGCCGAAGTCGTCAAGTCGAAGCTGCCCACCCCGGTGACCACCGCGTCCGGCACGCAGATCACCGAGGCCGTCACCAAGGTCTCCTGGACCGCGGAGCCCGGCACCAAGATCGCCGCCGGCTCGACCGAATTCCAGGAGTTCCAGATCAGCGCGGGCCAGTTCCCCACCAACGTCGACGCGCTGGAGTTCCCGGCCACCCAGACGTATGAGAACGGCAAGGTCGTCGACTGGAACCAGCCGACCCCGGCCTCGGGTGAGGAGCCGGAACACCCCGCGCCGAGCGTGAAGCTCGCCGAGAAGAGCGGTGACGGGCACGGCGGCGGCCACGGCTCCGACGCGAAGACCTCCGAGGAATCGCACGCTTCTTCGTCGTCCGACAACACCGCCCGCTGGCTGGGTGGCGCCGGTCTGGTCGTCGGCGCCCTGGGACTCGGCGTCGGCGCCGGGGCCACCCTGCGCGCCCGTCGCGCCACCGCGGCCGCCGCCACCAAGAACACCGAGGGAACCAAGTAAATGCGTAAGGCGCTCATCGCGCTGGCGATCGCCGGGGTGGCGTGGCTCGCCACCGCCACCCCGGCGCTGGCGCACAACGTGCTGATCTCGTCCGACCCGGCGAAGGGCGCTTCGCTCGCCGCCGGGCCGGCGAAGATCACGCTCACGTTCGACCAGTACGTCCAGAACGCGAACGTCAATCAGATCGCGGTCATCGGACCGGGCGGCGGTCAGTGGGCCGAAGGACAGGTCGAGGTCCGCGACAGCGTCGTGTCCGTGCCGCTGCGTCCGCTCGGCCCGGCCGGCGAGTACAAGATCGGCTACCGGATCCTGTCCGCGGACGGGCACGCCGTGACCGGCGAGGTGCCGTTCACCCTCACCGCCGCGGGCACCGGGACTCCGGCGTCCGTCGACGCCGCCAGGAGCGGTGGCGGCGAATCGGCGAACACCCCGGCGACCGGCGGCGAAGGCTCGTCCGGGGTGCCGATCTGGGTGTGGATCGCGGGTGCCGTCGTGCTGCTCGCCGTCGGACTGACCGTCGCGTTGCGCACCGGCGCGGGCGACAAGGAGAAGAGCGGGTCATGACACAGGCCGAGACCACCTCGCGCGCCCGCGTCGCCGTCCTGTTCTGCGTGGCGACGGCGGCGATGGTCGGCGTCCTGATCGGCGTCGCGCTGACGGCGACCGCCCCGGTCCCCGGGGTCGCGCAGGTCAGCGAGGTGGTCTCGGTCTCCATTCCGATCGTGCGGGTGCTGCTGGACATCTCGGCGGTCGTCACCATCGGACTGGCGCTGCTTTCGGTACTGGTCGGCTACGACCGGCCGAAGCTTTCCGAGCCGATCATGCGGATCGCGCGGCCCGCGAGCGTCGCGGCCGCGCTGGTCTGGGCGACCACCGCGCTCGTCGCGCTGATCCTCCAGACCGCCGAGTACCGGCCTGGCTCCAGCACGCTGTCGATGTCGGACGTCGGGAGCTACATCGCCGACGTCGGCGCCGGGAAGGCCCTGCTGATCGTCGCGGTACTGGCGCTGCTGCACGCGGGACTCGGCATCCTGGCGCTGAAGCACGGCGAGAAGGTGCCCGCCGAGGTCCGCGTCGGACTCGGGTTGTTCGCGCTGCTCCCGCTGCCGGTCACCGGGCACGCGTCGAACTGGAATTACCACGACTACACGATGATCTCGATGGAGCTGCACGTGATGAGCGCCGTCGCCTGGACCGGCGGACTCGGCGCGATGACGGTGCTGCTCATCGGGAACCGGACGCTGCTGGCGCACGCGCTGCCGCGATTCTCCAAACTGGCGACGCTGTGCCTGCTCCTCGGCGCGGCGACCGGACTGTTCAACGGGCTGATCGAGATCACGCTCAACCCGTCGCTCGGCTTCTGGGAAGGCCTGTTCACCACGCCGTACGGGCAGTTGGTGCTGCTCAAGTTGTCGTGCACCGGCGTGATCGCGGGACTCGGCGGCTACACACGGTGGAAACTGATGCCGCGGATCATCCGGCACAACCGGACGGCGCTGGCCGCCTGGGCGACGCTGGAGCTGACCGTGATGGGGCTGGCGTTCGGTTTCGCCGTCGTCCTGACTCGCGCGCCGGTGGTGCCGACCAGCTAGCTGTTACCCACCTTGCTCCATCTGGCCGCATTTGGTCGAATTCGCGAAGGCCGGACAGCCCGAAGCGGCGATCGCCGAACTCGAACCCGCCCGCGCCACCATGGAGCACCACGACGAGGTGAGTCCGGGGTGCCGAATAACGGAGCGTAGCTGCAACTTGCACATTCGGGGGAGCGCTGAGCCAATGGAAGTGATTAGCGGAACCGAATTAGTCACTCATTGATGAGCCATTTCGGGCAAGCGACGAACGGTCATTTGCCGTCGGCGAATGCACGTGCAAGTCGGCCGTTCCTACTGACTCACCGATACCGGTTCCACCGGGCACCGGTGCGCCCGTTCCGGAGATCGTCCAACCGTTTCCGCAGCTCATCCCGCACGTTGGGATGACTGCGGAGAATCGGGAGAACACTCGTGGTGAGCTTCAGTTCACGGATCGCCCGCAGCACCGGGAAACCGGACCACGTGGTCACGTCGAATCCGTACCGCTCGGCGAACACGCGATAGCGGGCGGGCGGATCACCGAACCGTTCACGGCCGACGGCGAGCGGGGTCAGATCCCATTCCGGCGGTCCGACACAGGAGGAATCGAAATCGCACAGCACCGGTCCGCCCGGTCCCGTGATCACATTCCCGGTGTGCGCGTCGCCGTGGATCAGGCCCCTCGGCAGCGGGAAGTCGAGCGTCGCGAGCGCGGACTCGACCTCGGCGCAGCGTTCGAGCAGGAACCGCCGGTCGCCGTCGGCCAGCTCCTCCGCGTCCGAAACCCGGGCACGAACCGCGGCGAACGGCGCCCATTCGGGAAGCCCGTCGGGCGGCTCGAGCGCGTGGACCCGGCGCAGCAACGCGGCGAGGTCCGAAGAGCTGGCCATCCGGCCGGTGGGCGGCACTTTCCACCACACCGTCACGAGATGTCCGCCGACCGGGATGGGTTGCTCGAAGCCGGGAAGCAGGCGGATGGCAGGCACCCCGTGCCGTTCGAAATGACGCGCGACCCGCACGACCGTGCCGACGCGGTGCCGTAGCAGGGTGGAGCCGACGATCCGGACGACGAACGGCGCGCTCGCCAGTTCGTAGACGGCGTTGTTGGTGAACCTCAGCAGCCGGGCGCCTTCGGCGTCCACGCCCAGCAGTTCGCATGTCCGCCGCAGGGCATCGTGCAGTTTGCCGGGCGTGAACCGGCCGTCCAAACCGGTCGGCTCAGGCGGCGTAGAAGGAATTGAGGCGATCGGCGAGGTCACGGGCGTCGGCGTTGTTCCGACGGCGCTCCGCCTCGACCTGCAGTGGCCGCATCCGGTCCTTCACCCGCTCCGACTTGATGCCTTCGGCGCAGTCGACGGCCTTCGAGCCCACCTTGGAGCCATGATCGAGATCACCTTCGAGCAGGTGATTCGTGGCCAGCGCGCTGAGCATGAAGGTCTTGCTGCGGGCCATGTCGTCGTCGTAGGACTCGACGGCCTTGGTCAGCGCCGGGATCGCGTACTTGGTGTGCTCGGCGTTCTTCGCGGCGAGCACCGTGTGCACGGTGCCGATCATGGCGTAGACGTCGGTCTCGGTGAAGAACTTGACCCAGGACTCGGCCTCGGCCAGATCGGCGCGGGCGAACTCGTCCTTGCTCCGGCCGAGCAGCTTCGTGGCCTGCTCCTCGTTGCCCATCATCGCGTAGGCCCACGCCTCGTTGGCGCAGAGCACGGCGACCGCCAGTTCGGAGCCCGATTCCTGGGCGGCGATCTGGCCGAGCTGGAACAGTTTCAGCGCGTCGTTGGGAGCGTCGTTGTGCAGGTAGACCCGGCCCATCCGGTACAGCACGTTGGCCACCAGCGGGTGACTGTCGCCCTGTTTGGCCAGGTCGAGCGCGTTCGCGAAATGTCCGCGGGCGGAGTCCATGAGGCCGGTGTCGAAGGAGGTCCAGCCCGCCAGGCTGTGCAGGTCGGCCAGCGCGACGTACAGGCGGTTCTTGACCATTTCGGTGCCGCTGGACTCGAGCATCTGCTGTCCCCAGGACAGCTGGGCGACCACGGCGTCGCGGCAGAAACCGCCGCCGTACTGGTAGTCGAGGGACCGGAGCGCCCTGGTCGCGGCTTCCACCTGGCGGACGTCGGTCATGCCGATCCGCCCGGGTGCGGGCGTCTTCGCCGGTCCCGCGGACCACGTACCCGATTCCGGACCGAACACCGCCGCCCCCATCGTGACCTGGGCGGCGTGCGCGAGGAACCTCCGTCGCTTCACGGACTCGTCCTCCTCCGCCTGCTGGCCGTCGGCAGCGCCGACGACCTTTATCGCTGTCGCCTCGTCGTAGGCGAGACCCATGTATCCCCGGGGGACACCAAGGCCATCAGCGATGCGGGTGAGCACGTCGTACGCCATCACCTGGCGACCTTTGAGGATCTCGGACACCTCGGACTGCGACTGGCCGGTCATCGCGGCGATCTGGCGCTGCGAAACACCGTGCTTGCGCAACAGCCGGTACACCGAAGAGATCTCCCGGCTGGCCAGTGCGGCTCGCATCTCCGGCTGCTCCCAGGCATCCGGCGGCACGGGGTGGCTCTGGCGGCCCTTGACACTCGTGTCCGAGCCGGCGACAGCGCCGCCACCGATACTGGCGTCCATTGCGCCCCCTCACAGTTCCGTTGGGGTCGAGAAACAGCGTAGGCATACCTATTCAACCGCGCGAAACACCGGAATGCCCGTCGTGATCGGCCCGGCAGAAGTCGGTTGACCGCTCACCGTGAAACCTCGTCCGGTCACCGCTATGACGGCGGATCGACCTTCTATCGAACTCCGTTTCACATCACTGTAGTTGTCAGATCTCCGTGACCTACCGGCCACCGGCACCGATCACAGAGAGCTACCAGTCTCCGGACCCCCTACAGGTGCGGATACGCGGTTACGAAGACGACGTGGAACGAGAGAGCGGAGAAGAGCCAGTGGAGTTCGTGGACTCGATCGCAACAGGCTCCATCACCGCGGGACGGCCCGGTATGGCCACGCGCCACCTGCGTGCGACCGGCCCCGCCGGTCAGCAGGCGGTCGCCGTCGTCCCCGGTGCCAACCGTCCGGTCTCCCCGTCCGCCCCGGTCGACCCCCGTACCGCGAGCGTGCGCCGTTATGAAGGCGGACAACTGGTCTGGCGGGTGCAGTGCGGCGATCTCATCAGCCGCGAGCGTGCCGTCACCGTGTTCGTCGAAGACAACCAGGTGGTTCTCGTCTCGCCGCCAGGAGAGACCGCGCGCCTGACGTCCGGCCAGCTCGGACAGCTCAGGGCCGCGCTCAACGAAGCCGCCAAGATGGCGGAAAGGTAACGGTGAGTTCTCCGTGGATCAGGTCCTAGGGCAAGTCCTCCGCAACGCGGTTTGGGAACGCCTCGACATGCTCTCCGATCTCGCGAACCGGGCCGACGCGCAGTCGCTCGTGTCGGTCGCCCGCTCGGAGCTCCCCCGGCTGACCGAGGGTTGGCGCGCCATGCTCCAGGCGCACGAGCCCGACGAGCGCGGGGACTGCCCCACCTGTTCGACCCGCTGGCACAAGTGCAAGGCCCCCTGCTCGGTCTGGCAGGTGGCGCACGAGCATCTGGTCGCCGGCGGCCTCGCCCCCCAGCAGACCGCGGCCGCCCAGGACCACCGGCGGCAGAGCCGTCGCCTCGTCCCCGGCCAGGCCCGCGGCGCGCACCCGACTCCCGCCGAAACCACCGGCAGGCACGCGCTGGTCAACCCGCGCAGGCCCGCCATCGGTGGCGTGCACGCTTGAAAGAATGCCGCAACCTGACTCGGCTTGAGAAATACAGCGTAGAAGATGTCGGCGAGTGAACGGCGGTCCGAGCGCCCTCTCGGGCAACCACGCCACGATCTCGCCTCCGCCGCAAGCGGTTCGTCCGTACCCCCGAACGTGACGAGCGGCTCTCGGTAATCACCCCGGTCCCCACCGCGATTAATCGAAAATTGTCAGCAGAACACCCAGCGAACGCTGTAATCGGTCGCTAAGTTGAAGATCACAAACGCAACGCGAGATTCCTTCGGTTCCGCGCTGCCATCCCCCGAACCCCGCGGGCCGGTGCCGTTGCACTCCCCTCCCCCGACCGGCACCGGTCCGCGGTCTCCAACCTTCTCTCAGCTGACCGTTTTCACCCGCGTGACCAGCACCGCGGCGAGAACGGTGGACAGCGCCGACGCCGCGAAGAGGCTCGGGTAGCCGCCCAGGTAGGCCAGGATCGGCGCGGTCAGCATCGGCGCCACCACCTGCGGCAGCGAGTTCGCGATGTTGATGACCCCGAGATCCTTCGCCCGGTCCTGCGCGGCGGGCAGCACCTGCGTGAGCATCGCCAGCGCGACGGCCATGTACGCACCGAAGCCGATGCCCAACAGCGGTGACGCCACGAGCGCGGCCGTCCAGTTCTGCCAGATCACCAGGAGCAGCGCGGCGACCGCCATCACCACCGACGCCGCCAGGACGTAGGGTTTACGCCGTCCGGACTTGTCGGAGAAATGCCCGGCGATGAGCGCGCCGACGATGAGCGCCGCCCCGTAGAGCCCCATCATGATCAGCAGTCCGGTGTCCGGATCTTCGTAACGCACCGCGTCCTTGAGGAAGAACAACAGGTACAGCGTGCCGAAGGCGTTGCCGAGGTTGATCATGAAGTGGCAGCCCCACGCCCAGGCGAAGTCCGGATGCTTACGCGGGGAGATCCACAGGTTCGCCAGCACGTCCCGGGTCCGGACGGACGGCCGGAACGCGACCGGCAGCCGCGCGTCCGGCGTGCGCAGGACGAACGCCGCCGCCCCCGCGAGCACGATGGCCGCGCACACCGCGTAGCCCAGCGGCAGTCCCGCGACGTCGAGCAGCACGACGACGACCACCGCGCCGAGCACGGTCCCGAGCATCTGGGCGATGCCGACCAGCCCGCCGACCTGTGCCCGCTGGGGCACGGGCACCCGGTCCGCGATGGCCGAGACCAGCATCGCGAGCATCCCGTTCAGCCCGGCCTGCACGAGACACCAGCCGAGCACCATGACCGCGATGTTCGGCGCGAACGCGAGGACGAGCAGCCCGGCCGCGGCGACCACCGCACCGGCCGCCGTCCACGGATGACGGCGGCCGCGGACAGAACAGGTCCGGTCCGAGAGCAGGCCGACGGCGGGATTGGCGATCAGCGCGACGAGCGCGCCGATCCCGGTGACCAGACTGAACACGGCCTCCTTGCCGGCGGCGTCCAGAATCTCGGCCTGTTTCGGCAGGAGAACCTGAATGGGCGCGTAAACCCCGAGCCAGAGCGCGATGTTCGCGAAGAACAACAGGCTCATCCAGCCCGCGCGGACCCTGGCGACCGGCTCGGCGAGTGCCTCGGGCAGCTCCCTGACCTCACTCATGCCGGATCAGTTTCCGGTACCAGCCGAAGGAATCCTTCGGGGTCCGCCGCTGTGTCCCGTAGTCGATGTGCACCAGGCCGAACCGCGGCCGGTAGCCCTTCGACCATTCGAAGTTGTCCATCAGCGACCAGACGAAGTACCCGCGGACGTCGACCCCGGCGTCCATCGCTTCGCGGACCGCGACAAGGTGACTTTCGAGGAAGTCGATGCGCTCCTGGTCGTGCACGCGACCGTCTTCGGCGACGACGTCGTCGAAACTGCAGCCGTTTTCGGTGATGTAGACGGGCGGGAGATGTTCCCGATAGCGCTCGTGGAAGCCGACCAGCAGTTCGCGCAAGCCCTGCGGGACGATCGGCGAATCGTTGGTGGTCATGGGAAATCCCTCGATCGCGCGAAGCTCGAAGGGCAGCGGATTGCCTTCACCCGGCGCGGCGACCCCCTGCGGCTCGTAGTAATTCACCCCGTAGAAGTCGAGCGGCTGCGCGATGGTGGCGAGATCTTCCGCGAAGCCCGCCGGGAGATGTGGGACGACCTGCTCGGGATAACGGCCCAGCAGCACGGGGTCCGCGTACGTCCGGTTGATGAGGGCGTCGATCCATTCGCCCGCGGCCTTGTCCTTTGGAGAATCGGAGGCGGGCCAGATGGGTGAATGGTTGTTGGCGGTGCCGACGTTGCGGGCGCCTGCCGCGCGCAGGGCCTGGACGGCGAGACCGTGGGCGAGATTCTGGTAGTGCGCGGTGGGCAGGGCGTCGAGCAGGAGGGTCTTGCCGGGGGCGTACTCGCCGATCGCGTAGCCGAAGATCGACATGACCATGGGCTCGTTGAGCGGGATCCACATTTTCACCCGATCGGAGAATCGCTCACCCACGATGGCGGCGTATTCGCCGAACCGCTCTGCGGTGTCACGGGCGAGCCAGCCACCCTTGTCCTCGAGCGCCTGCGGGAGGTCCCAGTGAAAGAGCGTCCCCGCCGGATCGATTCCGGCGGCGCAGACCTCGTCGATGAGCTTGTCGTAGAAGGCAAGGCCTTCGGCGTTGGGCTTTCCGGCGCCGTCGGGCTGGATCCTCGGCCAGGCGAACGACATCCGGTAGGCGCCGACACCGAGGTCGGCCATCAGCGCGATGTCCTCGGAGTAGCGGTGGAAGTGATCGGCGGCTACCTTTGCGTGCTCAGCCCGCGCGATCTTTCCCTCCGTTTCGGTGAATGTGTCCCAAATGGACTGTCCTCGGCCGCCCTCCCCGGTCGCCCCCTCGATCTGGAAGGCGGAGGTCGAAACACCCCAGAGGAATTCGGACGGGAAGATCGATTTTTCCACCGGCTACGCACCTTTCTCCGGAGACACGGCCGAACATGAAAAGTTCTCAGATACTATGCCTTCACTCGAGCGTGGGGAACCCCGTCGGCACGATAAAGTCGCAGATCAGCGAAGGAGGAGCCCGAGTGTCCGACATCCAGGCCGCGAAACCGCCGGCGGAGACGACTCCGCTCCGGCGGCAGCCCGTTCAGCAACGCAGCGCCAAGCGGGTGGAGCAGATGCTCGACGCCAGCGCACAGCTGATCGACGAACTCGGCTACGACGCACTGACGACCACACTGATCGCGAAGCGCGCCGGAGTGGCCGTCGGGTCGCTGTACCAGTTCTTCCCCGACAAACGGGCCGTGGTGCAGGCGCTGACGCAGCGCAATCTCGAACGGTTCGTCGCCTCGGTGTCGGAGACGCTGAACCAGCTGGCGCCCGAGCACTGGTGGGACGTCGTGGACTCGATCCTCGACATCTACCTCACCATGCACCGCGAGGTCCCCGGATTCTCGAAGGTCCACTTCGGTGACGTCGTGGACCGGCAGCTCCTGGACGAGACGCGCGACAACAACGCCGTCATCGTCGACGAGCTCACCAAGGTGCTTTCGGCGCGGATCTCGTCGCCGCTGGACGACATCCGGTTCGCGCTGACGATCGCGAACGAGACCGCCGACGCGCTGTTGAAGCTCGCGTTCCGTCGGGATCCGCGCGGGGACGAGCGGATCGTCGCGGAGGCGAAGTCGGTGGTGAAGGGGTACTTGGCGAGCAAGTTCGGCGAGGCCTGAGCCGACAGCGGAGAGGACTGACGGTCCCGCGTTTGTGCACGACACGTTCGACCGTCCGCTCGATAACCCGAACCCCGCGCGGACCGGACGATCGGTCGCCACCATCCCTTGTGGACAGTCAAGACTCAGTGCGGCTTCTCTGTCGTACCTACGCCTGACCTGCACGAGGGTGGCGGTTCCGCGAGCGTCATCGCCCGGTCTCACACCTTGATCAACGGAAGATCCGGGACACTCAACGTCCCCAATCTTCCGTTGATCAAGCTCGCACCGGCAACCCCACACCGGAGTCCTCCAAGGGGCCTTCGCGTCACCGATGTCCCCTACTCCATTCGTGTCCGCCGACGACAGAATCCGGTGCCCCAGCAGTCACACAACCCCCAACAGCCTCGACCTGACGGGCTCTGACCTGCGCCTATGGGGTTGTCCACATAAGTTGTCCACACCCACCCACAGTTGTGGACAACCTCGCCCCGCACTCCTCGGAAACCCGCTCCCCGACGCCCCCTCCCGATACGCTGGTGCGGGGCGCGCCCCCCAGGGATGGGTGGGGGGTGGGGTTGCGCGGGTCAGCCGAAGTTTTGGTGTTCGCCTCGGTAGGTGGGGACGGTCCGGTCGACGCGGTCGCCGATGACGACGTGGTAGTGCGTGAAGCGTTCGGCGAGTTCGCCGGCTTTCGCGTGGCGCAGCCAGACGCGGTCGCCGAGCCGCAGGTGGCGGGCGGCTTCGCCGGCGACGGGGGTCTGGACTTCGCCGGCGCCTTCGAAGCCGAGCAGTGAAAGCCCTTCGGGCAGGTACGGCGTCGGGAGTCGCGAGGATTCTGCCGGGCCCGAAGCGATGTAGCCGCCGGAGAAGAGCGTCGCGATCTTCGGCGCGGGGCGCCGGACCACGGGGAGCGCGAACATCGCGGCCGGTCGCGGCGAGAAGTGCGCGTAGCCGTCGAAGAGCGTGGGCCCGATGAGGCCGGAGCCCGCCGCGATCTCGGTGACGGCTTCCTCGGCACCGGTCGACTCGACGCTGCCGCTGCCGCCGCCGTTGACGAATTCCAGCTCCGTCAACGCCCGCACCGCCCGGACAGCGGCCGCGCGGCGCTTCGCGATTTCCACAATGGACTTCCGCTGCATCCAGCCGACGATCGAGTTCTTGACGCCGCTGCCCGCCGCGTCACCGAGCCCGGCGATCTGACCTTCGTACGCCATCATCCCGACGAGCCGAAAACCCTTGCGGGACAAAATGGTTCGCGCCAAATCCGCCGCCTGCCGCGGGCTGAACACCGGCGAGCGCCTGGTGCCGACGTGCACGCCCGGCAACGGCCGCCACGAAGCGTCGAGTTCGAGGCAGACCCGGATCTCGGGATGGTCCTGTCCGAGCGCGGCGTCGACCAGGTCGAGGTGGTCCGGCGAGTCGACCATGATCGAGATCGCCGCCCGCGCGCGGTCGTTCGCCGCCAGCCGCCGCAGCGCGCCATGGTCCGCGGTCGGATACGCGACGACGATGTCATCGGTCGTCCCCTGCTCGACATGCCAGACGGCTTCGGCGAGCGAGTAGCACATGAGCCCCTCGAAGCCGGGCCGTGCGAGCACCCGGTCGAGCAGATACCGGCAGCGGACGGACTTGCTGACCACGCGGATCGGCTTACCGCCCGCCCGCCGCAGCAGGTCGGCGCCGTTCGCGTCGAAAGCATCCAAGTCGACAACCGCGAACGGAGGATCCAGGTCCTTCGTCGCCAAGTCGTACACCGTCGCACTGGTCACCCGAACTAAGGTACGACAGAAGGACTTGAAACGCGAATACTATTCACTTACTGTTTCGGCACTCGAAAGAACACCACGGGTTAGGTGGGCGCATGACACGGTGGAGCAACTGGGCCGGCACCGCGACGGCGTCGCCGCTGCGCGTGCATCGACCGCGTGACACGAACGGCATCGCCGAAGCGATCGGCCGTACGGTCGCGGACGGACGCCGCCTGCGCCCGCTGGGCAGCGGCCACTCGTTCACCGCGATCGCCGCGGCGAATTCGGACGCGATGGACCTGACCGGCTGGACGGGTATCGCGTCGGCGGACGTCGCCAAAGGCCTGGTCACCGTCCGTTCGGGCACCACACTCAAGCAGCTCAACGCCGAACTCGACGCCCTGGGGCTGGCGATGACCAACCTCGGCGACATCGACGCGCAGACCGTCGCGGGCGCGATCTCGACCGGCACCCATGGCACCGGCGCCCGGCTCGGCGGCATCGCCACGCAGATCGCCGCCCTCGAACTCGTCCTCGCGGACGGCACCGTGGTCACCTGTTCGGCGGACGAGCGGCCCGAGCTCTTCGCCGCCGCGCGAGTCGGCCTCGGCGCGCTCGGCGTCATCAGCACCGTCACCCTGCAGTGTGAACCGTCGTTTTTGCTGGCCGCGCAGGAAAGACCGGAACCGCTCGAACAGGTTCTGGAAGGCTTCGACCAGTTCGCCGACGAGAACGACCACTTCGAGTTCTACTGGTTCCCCTACGGCAAGAACGCCCTGGTCAAACGCAACAACCGGCTTCCGGCGGGCAGCGCACGCCGTCCGCTGAGCAAGCTGAAGGAATTCGTCGACTACGAGATCACGGAGAACGTCGCGTTCGGCGGGCTGTGCCGCCTCGGCCGCGCGGTGCCGAGACTCGTGCGACCGCTCGGCGGGTTCGCCTCGAACGTCCTCTCCGCCCGCGAGTACAGCGACACGTCGCATCGCGTCTTCGTGACCCATCGCGGGGTGCGGTTCGTCGAGTCCGAGTTCGCGGTCCCGCGTGAATCGCTGCTCGACGTCTTCGCCGAACTCCGCGCGCTGGTACCGAAACTGGAGAATCCGGTCGCGTTCCCGGTCGAGGTGCGCGTCGCCGCCGCGGACGACATCTGGCTCTCGACCGCGAACGGCCGCGACTCCGCCTACATCGCGATCCACCAGTTCGTCGGCATGCCCTACCGCGAGTACTTCGCCGGATTCGCCTCGATCGTCGGCGAGGTCGGCGGTCGCCCGCACTGGGGCAAGATGCACGACCTCGACGCCGCGACCCTGCGCTCGCGCTATCCGCGGTTCGACGACTTCTCGCGGGTCCGCAAGGAGGTGGACCCGGCCGGGGTCTTCGCGAACACGTACCTCGACCGGGTGCTCGGCACCGTCTAGGCCGTTTCGAACAACGCGCTGACCGACTCGCCGTTGTGGATCCGCCGCATCGCCTCCGCCAGCGCGGGCGCGATCGACAGGACGCGCAGCTTCGGGCTCTGCTCCTCCGGCGGAATCGGCACCGTGTTCGTGCAGACGACCTCCAGCACGTCCGGCTGGCTGCCGATCCGCTCGAGCGCGCCGCTGGAGAACAGCCCGTGCGTACACGCGACACGGATCGAGCGCGGCTTCAGCTCCCGCAGCTTGGTGAGCAGTTCGAGCACCGTGCTGCCCTTGGCGATCTCGTCGTCGAGGACGATCACGTCGCGGCCGGTGATCTCACCGATCACCGAGCTGATCTCGACCCTGTCGTCGGCGAAGCGCTGCTTCGCACCCGCCGCGACCTGTACCCCGAGCAGCCGGGCGAAATGCGCGGCCTCCTTGGCGTTGCCGAGATCCGGCGAGACCACGGTGGTCGCGGAAAGGTCGTACTGGCGGAAATGCTTGGCCAGCTCCTGCAACGCGTGCAGGTGGTCGACCGGGACGCTGAAGAAGCCGTGCACCTGCGGCGAGTGCAGGGTCATCGCCAGGACGCGATCGGCACCCGCGGTCGCCATCAGGTCGGCGACGAGACGGCCGCCGATCGAAATCCGCGGCGCGTCCTTTTTGTCCGATCGGGCGTACGAATAGTGCGGCATGACGACAGTGATCCGCTTCGCCGACGCGCCCCGGGCGGCGTCCAGCATCAGCAGCAGTTCGACGAGGTGCTCCTGCACCGGCCGCACCAGCGGCTGGATCAGGAAGACGTCACGCTCGCGGCAGTTCGCCTGAAGCTGGACTTCGAGACAGTCGTTGGCGAACCGCTGAACCCGCACGGGATGCAACGGGACACCCAAATGAGTGCAGATCTCTTCGGCGAGCTGGGGATGTGCGCTGCCACTGAAGACCGCGATGTCCTCGCGCAAGGACCTACTCCGTTCAGTCAAAAGACGGATTACGTCCACACACTATGGTTTCACAAAGCGGAAACGGCCTGAGAGATAGCAGTATCACCAGAAATCGCTTCGAGGACTCGCCCCGCCGTCGACGGCTCGTCGAGCAACGCGACGAGGATCGCGGCGACATCCTGCCGTGGGATCGGTCCGCGGCCGGTCGCTTCGGCGATCCGGACCCGGCCGGTGCCGTCGTCGTCGGTGAGCTGTCCCGGTCGCAGGATCGTCCAGGCGAGATCCCGGGCGCGCAGATCGTCCTCAGCCGCTTTCTTGGCCTTGAGATAGACGCGGAAATCGTCCGGGACGTCCGCGGTCTCCCAGTTGTCGGCGCCCATGGAGCCGACCTGGATGTGCCGCCGGACCCCCGCCTGTTCGGAGGCCGCCGCGAAGAGTTCCGCGGCGGCCCTGTCCACAGTGTCCTTACGGGCCGTGCCGCTGCCGGGGCCCGCGCCCGCGGCGAAGACGGCGGCATCGGCGCCGTCGAGCACCTTGGCGACGGCGTCCACATCGGACTTTTCCAGGTCGAGGACGACGGCTTCGGCACCGACCGCCTCGAGATCGGGGACGTGATCGGGATTGCGCACGATCCCCACCGCCTGATCACCGCGCGCCGCGAGGAGTTTCTCCAGCTTCAGCGCGATCTGTCCGTGTCCACCCGCAATGACGACTCGCATGGCACCGAGAGTAGTGCGTTCAGTCCACTTCGGCAGGGAGCTCGGTGGCACGCAGCAGCTGGTCGTAGACGATCTCGTTGACCAGGCGCGAGACCGGGTCCTCGTCCAGGATCATGCGCTCGTTGTGGCCCTCGAGGTCGAGGTCGGTGACCGCGTTGGGGTCGGCGCTGACGATGGCGAGCCCGTAGGCGCGGGCACGCGGCAGGCAGTTGCCGACGTAGTCCTCGGTCAGTACGGCTGGCGATGGGAGCACCATCGCGGCCTCGCCGTAGCGTGCGAACGGGACCGCGGAGGCCATCGCGGTGCGCCAGTGCCGGGCGACCGCGAGGACGCCGATGATCTCGGCGGCCGGCGCGGGTGCGGTCGCGGCCAGCTCTGGCCATGTCCAGGTGTCGACGGTGGCGCGATCGACGACGGGACCCATGCCCATCGCGATGCGCTCCGCGTGCACGTCGGTACGGAGCCGGGCGACCACGCAGATCTTGCGGCCGAGCACGGTGGTCTCCGGCAACACGATGCCGTTCCAGCCGAGCAGGACCGCCGCCTTGCGCGAAAGCTCCTCGACGCTCGCGGGCAGTTCGATCGGCGGCACCACCCGGCTCGGCAGTGACCGGCTGCGCTTCGCGCCACCGGCGACCGTCGAGCTCTCCATGTTCGGTGTAGCCGCCACGTTCCGCCTCCTTCGAACCTGGTTTCCCTAAGGCTCTTCATCCTGTGCCACCTCGATGGAAGCGGCACATGAACTGTCTAACAGGGCCGGAAGGCGGCGGCGCCGGACAACGGGAGTGGCTGCGATCGGCGGCGCCTTGCGATCGGTGACCGGTCGGTGGGCGGTCATCCGACTTCAGTCCGACCGTGCCGCCAACCGAGTGAGAGCGAGGTAAGTGGTGTTACCCGGCGTCTTCGAACGGTCACAGGTATGGACAGGCCGCCACCGAACACAGTCGCGGCGACGGACGTAGTGCCTTGCGCCATTCGGCTCAGTGAATGGTCATTCCACTGTGGACCGTCGCAGGTCAGCCTCAGGAGACCGTCGCGGTCCGGAGGAGCTCTTCGAGCCCGGGGGTCTGCCATTCGTCCATGACGACGATCTGCTTCTCCGTAAGGAACCAGATCCGCTGGGTCACCTTCGCCTCGCCGCTCCCCCCGGTCTGTCCACGAGGAACACAGTTGACGATCCACTCCTCGTAGGTCGCCGTCGCGGTCCCGATCGGCGCGGTGGCGGAAACCGTGGGCACGGCGTCACCCTCTTGGCGGAGGTCCTTGCGGCCGGCGGCATTGCAGGCGCGGCCTCCCGCGCTGCGGCGGTAGAACCCGCCCGGCCGATACGACGGCTGCTCCGCCGACTCCTGCGTGTTGTCGGTGACCAGGAAGTACCGGCAGTTGAAGTACTTCTTCGAGTCCGGGCAGCTCGAGTCGACGATGACCTTCTCGAGTCCCTGCGACTGCACCGACCACCCAGGCGGCAGGTGCAGGGTCAGCGCGCCGACGGAGACATCCGTGAGTCCTTGGGCGGGCGGCGCGGACGACGTCGCCTTCAGCGGCTTTCCGCCGGTCACGCCCGCGACGAGGTCCGGGTTCAGTAGGTCCGCCACCTTGTCGTAGGGCAGCGAGTAGTCCTGAACGGCGCAGGCGGTGGAGAAGCCGAGATCGGTCAGGTTGACGGTGACCTCGACGGCCGTCGGCGTGAAGGCGAGCCACGCCTTCCGCTGGTCGGTGAGATCCGCCGCCTTGAGCGGCCGGTACGGGAAGGTGGTGCTGACGGGACCGCACTGTTCCTTGTCCGGCCAGATCCGTTCGGTGAGGGCCAGCAGGCCGTCGTCGGTGAACTTCCCGGGGGCGAACAGCTCCTCGGGGGCGAGCGCCTTACCCGCCTTCAGGTCGATCGTCACCGTGGCCCGGCCGTAACCCCAGGTCGGATGCGGTTTGTTCGCGAGATCGTGCGAGTAGCGGACCGAGAGGTACCGCTCGTTCTGCGAGCGCACGTCGGTCTTCGTGAGGAGCGTGTACGGACCGCGTTCCGGCTCCAGTTTGGCGGCGCCGGGGCCGGTTTTGCGGTTCCATTCGTCGATCGGGGCCGCCAGTGCGTCGTTGACCCGCTTCAACCAGGCTTGGTCGGTGGTCCCGGTCACTTCCGGGTAGTCGCCGCTGTAGGCGATGTTCGTACCGGGGACCGTCCCGGTCTTGGTCTTCATGGCGACCTTCAGCGCGACAGCCTGCTGGGTGGTCGGCGGCGATGGCGGCGGCGTGCTCGCGTCGGAGAAGACGACCACCGAGCCGACCACTGCCGCTGTCGCAGCGACGACGCCGACGGCGATCTTCAGCCCGGCCGCGATCCCGCCGGTCGACGCGGCGACCGCGCCCGTTCCGGCGGCGGCGACGCCGGGCGCGGCCGCCGTCCCGGCACCGAGCAGGACCAGCGGTGTCGCCGCGACGAGAACGCCCGTCGCCTTCGCCAGCCGTGACCAGCCCTTGCGTTCCCAGTCGTCGCCGTAACCCGCGCGAGCGACGCGTTCCAGTTCGCCGACGAAGGTGAGCGCGTCGGCCGGCCGCTTCGAAGGGTCCTTCGCCATTCCCAACGCGATGATCTCGTGCACCGGGTCGGGAGCCTCGCCGAACGGGATGGGCGCGTGCTGGTGGAGCGTCCGGAGTATCTCGGTTTCTTCGGCCTGGTACGGGCGGTGCCCGGCGACGCACTGGAAGAACACGCAGGTCGCGGCGTAGACGTCGGTGGCGGGAGTGGCCTGACCACCTGCCCACTGTTCGGGCGCCATGTAGGCGGGGGTGCCGACGGAGGGGCCCCGTTCACCCGCCAGGACGGCCGTGCCGAAATCGACCAGTTTGCTTTCGCCGGTGTCGGCGACGAGGACGTTGCCCGGTTTGTAGTCCCGGTGGACGACGTTGACGGAGTGCGCCGCGGCCAGGCCGAGCAGCGAACCTTTCAGCACCGCGAGCGCGGCTTCGGGTTCGAGAGCGCCTTCGGCCCGAAGCACGGAAAGCAGGGAGACGCCGTTGATCGCCTCCATCACGATCGCCGCGCCCTGCGGTGTCTCGAAGAATTCGTACAGGCGGACGACGTGCGGGCTCGTCACCCGGTGCAGCGCCAGTGCCTCCTGCCGGAACGCGGTCAGGTAGGCGGGGTCGGCGGCGAAGCGGGAGAAGAGGTACTTGATCGCGACGACATGACCCGTGTTGTCCTGGCGGGCCAGCACCACGCGGCCGAAGGTGCCCGTGCCCAGCTGCTCCAGCTCGGTGAAGCCGGGCAGTCTCCACTCGTCACTCAGTTCCACCGTGCCTCTTCCAGAATCTTGTCGAGACCTGGAGTGTTCCACTCGTCGACGATCACGAGCTGCGTTTTCGGCAGGAACCAGACCCGCTGGGTGACGGTACCGCCGCCAGTGCACGTGAGCCGCCACTCCTCGTACGCGGCTCTCTTCGTTCCTACCGGCCGCAGCTCCTTCTTCTGCAAGACGGGTGAACCCTGCGATTCGCCAGGCGCCCCGATCGAATGACACGGACGCGGACCGAACGAGCGGTTGTACGGTTTGCCCGGTTCATACGCCGGAGTGGCCGGGTCCACGCGCGAGTTGTCGCTGAAGAGGACGCCCGCGCAGTGGAAAGGCTGCGTGCCGCTGTTCGAGCACTGATCGTCGGTCACCAGGTAACGCTCGATGGGAGCGCTGGAGAGCAGCCACCATTTTTCCGGCGTGGTGATGGTGAAGGGACCGACGTTGTCCTCTTTGGTCCGCTTGCCCTGCGTGCCGCCGCCGGTGAGGCCGAGCAGGTTCGTGACGGTCGGACTCAACAGACCGGACAGGCGGGCATAGTCGACGGTGACCTCTGTCGGATCGCAGGCGCGCGGGAAGCCGAGCGCGGAACCGTAGACGAAGAACCGCATGCCGTTCGCGGTCGGCACCGCCTGCACGATGGAGTCGTAGTCGAAGGTGTAGCGCGCCGACATCGCGTCCACCGGGAGGTGCTCGACGTCGTTCCGTGCCCCGGTGAGGCAGTCACCCGGCTTCGCGGCCTCCAGGATCTGGTCTTCCACCATCCGCATCCGGGCGGCGGTGCCGTCGACGTTGTCGAAGAGATGCGCGGTGGAGATCTGCTCACCCTTCGTCAGGTCGATGACGATCGGGCGGATGCTGAACCCGCCGTGGTTGCCGAACTGGATGGAGTCGATCGAGCGTTTGTAGACGACCGAGAGGACTTTGTCGTCCTTGCGGAGGATCTCGGCCTCGGTTTTCATGTGCGGGATGTCGCCGTCGGGTTCCTTCTGCGGCCGGTAGCTGTCCGGCCAGAAGTTCTCGAGCCAGCCGTCGATGGGCGCCATCAGCGCCTTGTTGACCCGCTCTTCCGCCGCCTTGTCCTTCAACCCGCTGATCCGGACGTACTTGCCGTTGTAGTCGTAGCCGTCGAGTTTCTCGGTGCGCGTGAGCAGGTCGACCTGCATCGCGGCGAGTGTCGTCGTCTGTGGCGGCGCGGAGGCCTGGTCGTCGCCGTTGGCGTTCACCACCACGACCGTGCCGACGGCGGCCGCGGTGACGGCGGCGATCGCGGCGGTCACCTTGAGCCCGAGCGCGATCCCGCCGCCGGTGGTCGCCGCGCCGCCCGCGATGACCGGCGCGGCGGCGGTCCCGGCCCCGAGCAAGGCCAGCGGGGACAGGGCGACCAGGACACCGGCGCCCTTGGCGAGCCAGTGCCAGCCGTTGCGTTCCCAGTCGTCGCCGTACGCCTTCCGCGCGGACGTCTCCAGTTCGGTGACGAACTCGGCGGCACCCGACGGCCGCTGGGCGACGTCCTTCGCCATGCCGCGCGCGATGAGGTCGCGTACCGGTTCGGGGACCTCACCGAACGGGATCGGCGCGTATTCGTGCAGCGTGCGCAGCACTTCGGTCTGATCGGCCTCGTACGGCCGGTGCCCGGCGACACACTGGAAGAACACGCAGGTCGCGGCGTAGACGTCGGTGGCGGGGGTGGCGACCCCGCCGGACCACTGCTCGGGTGCCATGTACGCGGGTGTGCCCGCGGCGACACCGGTCTGCCCGGCGAGTACGGCGATGCCGAAGTCGACGAGTTTGCTTTGCCCCTCTCGGGTGACCAGGACGTTGGCCGGTTTGTAGTCGCGGTGGACGGTGCCCGCGGCGTGCGCGCCCGCGAGGCCGAGCAGCGAACCCTTGAGGATGGCCAGCGCGGCTTCGGGTTCGAGCTTCTCCTGGCGACCCAGGATCTCTTTCAGGGAGATCCCGTGCACCGCTTCCATGATGATCGCGGCACCTTGCGGGGTTTCCACGAACTGGTGCAGACGGGCGATGTGCGGCCCCGAAACGCGGCTCAGGATCTGCGCCTCATGGCGGAATTCAGCCAGCCGTCGTGGGTCCGCCGCGAACCTCGCGTACAGGTATTTGATGGCCACGACCTGGGCGGATTCGTCGTGCCGCGCCAGCACGACCCGGCCGAAACCGCCCTCGCCCAGCGACCCCATCTCGGTGAAACCCGGCAAGGCCCAGTCGTCCACAGAATCCTCCGCGATGCCCGATCGTGTCCCCTTGGAGGTGAGCTGCGCCGCAGCGGTTCCCCGGGTTCCGGGTTTAGGGTTACTCGTCGGTCACTTGGCCCGTTGCGATGGAGGAACGATGCGTTCGCCGAAGGATTTCTTCGCCCCGCTCGCGGTGGGGGCGCCGGAACCGCTCCGCCAGATCCCCGTGCCTCCTTCGCGGATGATCCACTTCTTCGATCCCAGCAACGAGAAGATGGCCGCCAAGGTCCCGGACATCGCCAAGAAGGTCGACGTCCTGCTCGGGAATCTAGAGGACGCGGTGCGCGCCGACCGCAAGGAGGCCGCGCGGAACGGGCTCGTCTCCATCGCGAAGTCGACCGACTTCGGCAAGACGCAGCTGTGGACCCGCGTCAACAGCCTCGACTCGCCGTGGGTGCTCGATGACCTGATCACCCTGGTCACCGAGATCGGCGACAAGCTCGACGTGATCATGGTGCCGAAGGTCGAAGGCGCGCAGGACATCCACTACGTCGACAGGCTGCTCGCGCAGCTCGAAGCGCGGGCCGGCCTGACGAAACCGCTGCTCGTGCACGCCATCCTGGAGACCGCCAGCGGCGTCGCGAACGTCGAGGAGATCGCCGGCGCGAGCCCCCGCATGCAGGGCATCTCCCTCGGCCCGGCCGACCTCGCCGCGAGCCGCCGGATGAAGACCACCCGGGTGGGTGGCGGACACCCCGGTTACCTCGTCCGCACGGACCCGACCGGCGAAGACCTGAACGAGGGGCGCACGACGTATCAGCAGGACCTCTGGCACTACACCGTCGCGCGGATGGTCGACGCCTGCGCGGCGAACGGGATCCTGCCGTACTACGGGCCGTTCGGCGACATCCGCGACGTCGTGGCCTGCGAAGACCAGTTCCGCAACGCGTTCCTGCTCGGCTGCGTCGGCGCGTGGAGCCTGCACCCGGTGCAGATTGACATCGCAAAAAGGGTGTTCTCGCCGTCCCCCGAGGACGTCGCCTGGGCGCGGCGCGTGATCGCCGCGATGGGTGACGGCACCGGTGCCGTGATGATCGACGGGAAGATGCAGGACGACGCGTCCGTGAAGCAATGCCGCGTGGTCGCCGAACTCGCCGACGCACTGGCCGCCGACGACCCCGAACTCGCCGCCGCCTACGACGCGGCCACCAAGGAGGCCCTCTCATGACTTCCGCGGCTTTGAAGCCCCGCCGCTCGGTGCTGTACATGCCGGGCGCGAACGAAAGAGCGCTGGAGAAGGCGAAGACGCTGGACGCGGACGCGCTCATCCTCGACCTCGAAGACGCCGTCGCGCCCGACGCGAAGGAAGCCGCACGTGAACGCGTTTGCGCGGCCGCGTCGTCGAAGGAGTACGGCTCGCGCGAGGTGACCATCCGCGTGAACGGCCTCGACACCGAATGGCACGACGCGGATCTCCGTGCCGCCGCACAGGCCGGTCCGGCCGCGATCGTGGTGCCGAAGGTGAATTCCGCCGCCGAGGTGCACAACATCGAGCGCGCGCTGGAACTCGGCGGCGCACCCGACCACACGAAGATCTGGGCGATGGTCGAGACGCCGGTCGCGATGCTGCACGCCGAGGAGATCGCGGCGGCGTCCGAACGGCTGACCGTGCTGGTCATGGGCACGAACGACCTGGCGAAGGAACTGCATGCCGAGTTCGTCCCCGGCCGCGCGCCGCTGCTCGGCGGGCTTTCGCTGGCGCTGCTGGCCGCACGTGCGACCGGCAAGGCGATCCTCGACGGCGTCTACAACGACGTCCAGGACCTCGAAGGCTTCGAGGCCGAATGCGTTCAGGGGCGCCAGTTCGGCTTCGACGGCAAGACACTGATCCACCCGGCCCAGCTCGAACCGTGCAACCGGATCTTCGCGCCGTCGAAGGAGGAGATCGAACGGTCGCGGAAGATCATCTCGGCGTTCGAAGAGGCCAAGGCGGCCGGACAGGGCGTCGTGACCGTGGACGGGCGGATGATCGAAAACCTGCACGTGGACAACGCGCGGCGGATCCTGGCGCTCGCCGACGCGATCGGCAAGTAACGCGTTTCGTCCTCTGAATGCGGTAGTTGCGTGTTCAAGTAGGCAACTCATATGGACGCCTGCCTAAGCTGTGCACATGACCCGCCAGCAGCTCACGTCGATCGAGATCGAGGGGTTCACCTCGATCCGTTCGGCGCGCGTCGAACTAGGCGCGATGAACGTGCTCATCGGCGCGAACGGCGCGGGCAAGAGCAACTTCGTCCAGGCCTTCGAGCTGTTGGGCAGGATCAGCGAAGATCTGCTGAACCTGTTCGTGGGACGCAACGGCGGCGCGTCGGCGCTGATCAACGACGCCGCGGACACCATGCGGATCAGCCTCAAGTTGGATGCGCCGCCCAACAGCTACCAAGCCCATCTGGCGGCGGCACCCGGCGAAGAACTGATCTTCGACGAAGAAGTGATTTCGTACCACGGCCCTGGCCACGAGCAGCCGTGGTCGAAATCGATCGGACGTGGACACCGGGAAAGCCGCCTTAGCGAGGTCGTTGAAGAGCGCGGGACGAACTCGGTGGCTTCGCACATCACTGAGCTGCTCAAAGGCTGCCGCGTCTACCACTTCCACGACACAAGCGCTGACGCGCCGGTGAAAAGGCTGACTCCGACCGCGGACGATCTCGCGCTGCGGGCGGACGCGGCGAACATCGCCGCGGTTCTGCTGCGGCTCCGGGACAGCGAAGATCCGGCGGACAAGGCCGCGTACCGCCGGATCATCGGCGCGATCCGGCTGGTCGCCCCGTTCTTCCGCGACTTCGTCCTCCAGCCCGACAGCACCGACCGCATTCTGCTTCGCTGGCATCGGCAAGGTTCGGAGACGATCTTCTCGGCGAACCAGATGTCCGACGGAACACTTCGTTTCGTTTGCCTGGTAACCCTGTTGCTGCAACCGGAACTTCCGGCACTCGTCGTGCTCGACGAGCCGGAACTCGGCCTCCATCCGTTCGCCATCGTCCAACTGGCGGACATGCTGCGATCGGCATCCACTCGCAGTCAGGTCCTGATCGCCACCCAGTCGGTGACGCTGATGAACCAGTTCTCCGCCGAAGACCTGATCGTCGTCGAACAACGAGCCGGGAACTCGGTCTTCACCCGGCCGAACAAGGCGGCATTGGAGAATTGGCTCGACGAGTACTCGCTCGGTGAGCTCTGGGAGAAGAACCTCCTCGGTGGCCAGCCGGGATCGTTGGGCAGCGTTCTCGATGCCTGACCAAAAGCGTCTGCACCTGTTGGTGGAGGGGCAGACGGAGGCGACCGTCGTCCGCGATGTGCTCTCTGGCCACCTACAGCGCCAAGGCTGGCTCGTCACCTACTCGACCGTCCGCACGCAGACATCGTCCAAGACCTATCGAGGTGGGGTCACGTCGTGGCCGAAGCTACGACGAGAGCTCAAGGAACTACTCGCGAGCGCACACCTCACCGTCCTTACGACGCTGTTCGACTACTACGGTTTCCCCACTGACGCACCGGGAATGGCCACTCGACCGGCGGGAACCGCCACCGCCAAGGTCGAGCACGTCGAAAAGGCGATGAAGACCGAGATCGGCGATCACCGATTCGTTCCCCACCTCGTGCAGCATGAGCTGGAGTCGTGGGTTTTCGCCGCCGGGGACCAGCTCGCCGAACTCCGCGACGACCCGACGGTGGCCGAGCGGATCACTCGAGATTGCGCGGAATCCGGCGGGCCGGAGCTGGTCAACGACGACCCGAAGAACGCACCCTCGAAACGCCTCGCCCGATACTGCCCTGGCTATACGAAGACGCTCGAAGGACCGCTGGCGATCGCCGATCTGGGCATCGAAGGCCTCCGAGCCCGGTGCCCGCACTTCGCCGATTGGCTGGCCACGCTCGGCTCCCTGGCGTGACGCGTTTCGTCCTCTGAATGCGGTAGTTGCACACGCAAGTACCGCATTCAGAGGACGAAACGGGGTCAGGGCCAGGGGCGGGGTGTGGGGCGAAGGGTTTCGTAGGCGGCAGCGGCGCGTAGGACGTCGAGGTCGGCGAAGCGGCGGCCGCTGATCTGGAGGCCGATGGGCTGGTCGTCGCCGGTGTAGCCGCAGTTGATCGAGACCGCGGGCTGGCCGGACATGTTGTACGGCACGGTGAACGCGATGTGCTCGAAAGGCCGCCGAGGGTCGTTGGTCGGTGACGGCCATTCCGCGGGCGGGGCCGAGACCGGGCAGGTCGGCGACAGGACGACGTCGAAGCGTTCGGTGGCGCGCAGGGTCGCGACGGCGATGGCGTCGATCTGCGCGAAGCCGCGGTAGGCGTCGACGCCGCTGACGTCGGCGCCGCCGGCGGCCCAGTCGGCGATGTACGGCAGCACCTTCGCGCGGCGCTCTTCGGGCAGCTCCGACAGGTCCGACCAGGCACGGACGCGCCAGAAGGTGTCGAGCCCGTCGAGCATTTCGCGGCGCAGGAACGACGAAACCTCCTCCACCACGGCACCCGCGCTCTCGAACAGCTTCGCGGCTTCGGTAACGGCGGCGATCGTCTCCGGCAGCACCGGGAGTCCGACGTCCGGGTCGAGGTGCAGCCCGACCCGCAGCCCCTTGACCTCGCAGGACAACGTGGTCCAGTCGAGCGAGGCGGGTGGCAGCGAAAGGTGGTCGCGACCGTCCACACCGGACAGCACGCTCATCAGCAGCGCGGTGTCGGCCACGGTCCGCGTCATCGGCCCGGCGACGCGGCCGAGGAACGGCGGATCCACCGGCACCCGGCCGAAACTCGGCTTCAGTCCCACCAGCCCGCACCATCCGGCGGGCAATCGGATCGAGCCGCCGATGTCGGTGCCGACATGCAGTGGGCCATAACCGGCGGCGGCCGCGGAACCGGCTCCGGCGCTGGAACCGCCGGGTGTGCGCGCGAGGTCCCACGGATTCCGCGACGCGGTGTGGAAACTCGACAGCCCGGACGTCAGCATTCCGTAGTCCGGCATGGTCGTCTTGCCGAGCAGGACACCGCCGGACTCGCGCACGCGGGCGGCCGCCGGGGCGTCTTGAAACGCCGGCGTCAATTCAGAAGCGGCCGTGCCGAGTGGGACCGGCGTACCGCGGGTCGCGATGTTCTCCTTGAGCGTCAAGGGAACGCCGTCGATCGGCCCGAGCGGTTCCCCAGTGTGCCAGCGGCTCTCGGACGCCTTCGCGTCTTCTCGCGCGGCGCCCGGGTCGTACGCGTACAGCGCGTGCAGCTCGGGTTCGCGCGTCTCGACCCGCGCGAGGACCGCTTCGGTCACCTCGACCGGCGACAGCGTCCCGGCGCGGTACTGGGCGACCAGTTCGACAGCGGTCAGGTCGGGCAACTCCGGCACAGCGGGCCTCCTCACGTAGCGGGCGGTTCGAAGCGGCCGTCGACCGCGGTCCAGCCGCCGTCCACCGCCAGCACAGCTCCGGTCACGAACGACGACGCGTCCGAGGCCAGGTAGACGACGGCGCCGGCGAGTTCGTCGGGACGAGCCCATCGGCCGAGCGCGCCCTTGGTCGCGTAAGCGTCGTACCAGGCCGGATTCGCTTTGATCTGCGCTGTCAACGGGGTCTCGACGACACCGGGCGCGATCGCGTTCACCCGCACCCCGGCCGGGCCGAATTCCGCCGCGGCCGTGCGGAAAAGCTGCACCAGCCCGGCTTTCGTCGCCGCGTACGGACCCTGCCCCGGTTCGACGGTGGTGCCGCGGATCGAGGAGAACCCGATGATGCTGCCCCTCCCGCGCTCGACCATTCCGGCACCGAACGCGCGGACGACCTCGAACGTCGCGCCGAGGTTCAACGCGATCACCCGGTCGAATTCCTCGCGCGTGTACTCGAGCAGTCGTTTGCGCACGTTCGTCGCGGCGGTCAAGACCACGACGTCGATCTCCCCGAGTTCCTCCACCGCTCGTGCGGCGGCACCGGCCGAGAGCAGGTCGATCTCGTACGCCTGCCCCGCGCCGGTTTCCTCGGCGGCGGCCACATCGCGGTCGGCGACGATCACCTCGGCGCCATGGGCGGCCAGCGCACGCGCGGCCTCGCGGCCGATCCCGCTGCCACCGCCGAGCACCACGGCTCGCCGTCCGTCGAGACGGAACAGGTTCTCATAGCTCACGGCCGCAGCACCGCCATCCTCGTCACGGTCAGTTCTTCGACCGCGAACCGCGGCCCTTCCCGCCCGATCCCGGAGTCCTTCACGCCGCCGTAGGGCATGGTGTCGGAGCGGAAACCGGGTACCTCGTTGACCACCACGCCGCCGACTTCGAGTTCGTCGAGCGCGCGGAACGCGGTCTTCAAGGACGTGCTGAACACGGAAGCGTGCAGGCCGTAGCGTGACGCGTTGACCGCTTCGAATGCCTCGTCCACGTCCGCCACAGTGCGGATACAGACGACCGGGCCGAAGATCTCCTCGTCCCAGCATTCGAGGCCGTCGGGCACGTCGAGCAGCACCGTCGGCCGCGGCACAGTGCCGTCCACCCCGCCTCCGGCCAGCCGCGCACCCGCCGAAGTCGCTTTGTCGACCCAACTTTGGACGCGCTGAGTCGACGCTGGGTCGATCAGCGCCGACACCCGCGTCTTCTCGTCACGCGGGTCTCCCGCGACGACCTCGCCGAGCCGCGCCAGCAGCCGTTCGGTGAACTCTTGGGCCACCGCCTCGACCACCAGCACCCGCTGCACCGAGATGCACGCCTGCCCGGACGCGTAGAACCCACCGCGCAGCACCGCGTCCACGGCGGCGTCGAGTTCGGCGTCCTCGGCGACGACCAGGGCGGCGTTGGAACCCAGTTCCAGCAACGTCTTCGTGGGCGCCGCGTCCCGTGCGATCCGGTGTCCGACCAGCGCGGAGCCGGTGAACGACACCGCGCCGACGCGCCGGTCCGTGACCAGCGCCGATCCGACAGCCGCGTCACCGGTGACCAGCTGGACCATCGACGGCACGTCGGTCAGCTCGCGGACGAGGTGGACCAGCCACAACGTCGCCAGTGGGGTCTGCGGCGCGGGTTTCACCACGACCGGGCAACCGGCCGCGATGGCGGGCGCGATCTTGTGCGACGCCAGCAGCAGCGGGTAGTTGAACCCGGCGATGCCGACCACGACACCGATCGGTTTGCGCTTCCAGAATCCGACGAGCCCGTCACCGGACGGCAGCAGGTCGAGCGGCACGGTCTCCCCGTGCAGCCGCGAGACCTCTTCGGCGGCGGCCTGCCAGGTGACGATCGTGCGAGCGACCTCGACCCGGCAGTCGACCAACGGCTTTCCGGTTTCGAGGACCAGAAGCTGCTCGAATTCCGAGCGCCGGGCTTCCAAGGCCGCGGCGACGTCGTTCAAGAGTGAACGCCGCGTACGTGACGGCAAGGCCGCGACCTGCTTGAACACCGCAACTGCCTCGTCGATCGCCCGGGTGGCCAGCTCCGGTGTCCCGACCGGCGCGCGGCCGATCTCGCTTCCGTCGTAGGGGAAGGTCACCGGTGCTATGTCCATAGTGGACACCCAGCGGTCACCGATCGGCAGGCCTTCCGGATACTCAGCCATCGTCCCCTCCCCGCAACCGCGCCAGCTCGGCCCGCAGATTCGGCGCGGCGGCCAGCAGTTCCCTGGTGTATTCGTGTTGTGGCGCGTCGTAGACCTGGTCGACGTCGCCCAGTTCGACGATCTCCCCGCGCCGCATCACCGCGACCCGGTCGCAGACGTGCCGCACCACCCCGAGGTCGTGCGAGACGAAGATCAACGTCAACGAGTACAGCTCGACCAGGGACGCGAGCAGGTCGAGGATCTGTTTCCGCACCGAGACGTCGAGCGCGCTGACCGGTTCGTCCGCGATCAGGACGCTCGGGTTCGGCGCGAGCGCCCGTGCGATCGAGATGCGTTGCCGCTGCCCGCCGGAGAACTGGTGCGGATACCGTCCGGCGGCGTCTTCCGGCAGGCCGACTGCCTGCAGCAACTCGGAGACCCGCGCGGGATCCCGGCGACCCAACGGCTCGGAAATGATGTCGCGCACCCGCATCCGCGGATCGAGCGAGCCCATCGGATCCTGGAAGACGATCTGCAGTTCCGACCGCAGGAAGCCGAGTTCGCGCTCGGGCAGGGTGTCGACGCGCTTGCCCTGGAACGAGACGCTGCCCGCGGTCGGCTTGTCGAGGGCGGCCAGCAATCTGACCAAAGTGGACTTCCCCGAACCGGACTCGCCGACGATGCCGAAGCGCTGACCTGCCTCGACGTCGAACGAGACGCCACGCAAGGCGTGCACATCGCGCCGCTGATAGCGGCGTTCCAGGTCCCGGACTTCGATCATCATCGGCTCGCCCCCAGATCCGAAGCAGCCAGCAGTTTCTCGGTGTACTCGTGCTTCGGCGTGGTCAGGACTTCGCGCGTGGTTCCGGACTCGACGATCTCGCCGTCCAGCATCACCAGTACCCGCTCGCAGACCGACGCCACGACGGCGAGGTCGTGCGTGATGAACAGCAGCGCGCTCTCCCGCTCCCGGACGCCGTCGAGGATCAGATCCAAAATCTGCGCCTGCACGGTGACGTCCAGCGCCGTCGTCGGCTCGTCGCAGATCAGCAGCTTCGGATCGTTGGCCAGCGCGATCGCGAGGACGACGCGCTGCCGCTGCCCGCCGGACAGCTGATGTGGATACGCACGAGCGACACCAGGCAAGCCGACGGACTCCAGCAAGGCCTCGGCCTCCGCACGCGCGTTCCCGCCGTCGCGGTGGATTCGGATCGGCTCCGCCACCTGCGCGCCGACGCGCATCGCCGGGTTCAGCGCGGTCATCGGCTCCTGGAACACCATCGACATCTCGTTGCCGCGCAGCCGCGAAAGCTCCTTCTCCGGCGCGCCCAGCAACTCGCGGCCGTCGAGCTCCACCGAGCCGGACGCGGCGAGTTCTTCGGGCAGCAGTCCCATGATCGCCAACGCCGTCAACGACTTTCCCGAACCGGACTCGCCGATCAGCCCGACCCGCTCACCTCGCGCGATGCCGAACGAGACGTCGCGAACCAGGTCGCCGATCCCGAGGCCGTGGACTTCGAGGGTCATAGCCGCGCCGCCAATCGGGGGTCGAGGCGATCACGGAGGCCGTCCCCGAGCAGGTTGAAGCCGAGGACCGCGATGGCGATCGCGACCCCTGGCACGAGCGCGAGCCGCGGGTGCAGGGTCAGGAACACCTGCGATTCCTGCAGCATCCGGCCCCACGACGGGGTCGGCGGGCGCGTGCCGAAACCGAGGAACGACAACGCCGCTTCCGCGAGCACGGCGATCGCGAACGACACGGACGCCTGCACGATCAGCAGCCCGGAGATGTTCGGCAGCACATGCCGGGCCGCGATGTTCAGCCGCGACCGGCCCGCCGACCGCGCGGCCAGCACGAACTCGCTGCTCATCACCTGCAGCGTCCCCGACCGCGCGATCCGGGCGAACGACGGGATGGTCGCGATGCCGATCGCCACCATCGCGGTCAGCGTGTCCGCCCCGAACACCGCGCCGAACATGATCGCCAGCAGCAGCGCGGGGAACGCGAGCACCAGATCGTTGACGCGCATGACGAGTTCGCCCAGCCAGCGCGACGACATCCCGGCGAGGATCCCCAGCGGCGTCCCGATCAACGCGGCGATGCCGACCGCGACCACGCCGACGTACAACGTCGTCCGCGCGCCGACCATGAGCTGGCTGAGCACGTCACGGCCGAAGCTGTCCGTGCCGAGCAGGTTCGAGCCGCTGAACCCGTGCAGCCGGCCGGTCGCGTCGACCCGCACCGGGTCGAACGGTGTCCAGACGAACGAAAGCAGCGCGGCGAGCACGATCAACGCGATCAGGACGGCGCCGATGAGGAGACTCCGGTCGCGCATCAGGAACCCCGCAATCTCGGGTCGAGCACCGTGTAGAGGACGTCGACCACGAAGTTCACCAACAGCACGCCGACCACCAGTACCAGCACGATCCCTTGCACGGACAGCAGATCGCGCGACGCCACCGAGTCGAGCAGCATGCTGCCCAATCCCGGCAGGACGAACACGCGCTCGACGACGACCGCGCCGACCAGCAGCGTCGCCAGTTGCAGGCCGAGCACCGTCACCACCGGCACGGCGGCGTTGCGCAGTCCGTGCCGGAACAACGCCTGGAAGGGCCGAAGCCCCTTGGAACGCGCCGTGCGCAGATAGTCCTGCCCGAGCGTGTCGAGCACCGCGGACCGGACGTATCGGGTCAGCACGGCCCCCTGCACCAGTCCCAGCGACAAGGCGGGAAGAACCAGGCCACGGAGGAATTCGCCGGGATCCTGCACCGGCGGCGTCCAGCCACCGGAGGGCAGCCACCGCAGCTGCACCGCGAAGATCTGCACCAGGATGATGCCGGCGAGGAACGCGGGGATCGCGACACCGAGCTGCGACAGCCCGGAAACCGCGGTGCCGTCGGCCTTCCGGTGCCGCACCGCGGCGAACGTCCCGGCCGGGACGGCGATCAGCAACGCGACCAGCATTCCGGCGCCGACCAGCCACAACGTCACCCCGAGCCGGTCGGCCAGCGCCGGCCCGATCTCCTCGCGGGTGACGTACGAGCGGCCGAAGTCGCCGTGGGCGACACCGCCGATCCAGTCGAAGTACTGCGTCACCAGCGGCCTGTCGATGCCGAATTCCGCGCGGGTTTTCGCGACCAGTTCCGGTGTCGCATTGACGCCGAGCGCGACCTGCGCCGGATCACCCGGCAACACGGCCATGAACAGGAACACCACGATCGACGCGACCAGCGCACTGGCCACGAGGATCGCCAAGCGGCGAAGGATCCGGACCGTCATCGCGGCGCCAATCCCGTGAGATCGAAGGACTCGCTGACCTGGTTGCGCACGAAGCCGGTCACCTTGTTCTTCGCCACGATCACGTTGGGGAACAGGAAGAGCCAATCCGCGGCGGCGTCCTCGGACAACTGCCGGGCGACCTTCCGCATCGCTTCGATCTGTTCCTGGGGAGTTCCGCTGTCGGCCTTCGCCAGGTTCTGCTGGACGGGCTTGCTGTCGTAACCCCAGTAGTACTTCGGCCTGCCGAAGGTGACGATGTCGCGTGCCTCGACGTGCTGGATGATCGAGAGGTCGTAGTCGTGATCGGTGAAGACCTGCTTGAGCCACACGGCCGGGAAGTCCAGCGGCTCGATCGTCACCGTGACCCCGACGTCCGCCAGCTGCGACGCCACCACCTGCGCGGCCGAGACCGCGTACGGCAGGTTGGGAATCCGTAGCCGCAGCGGCGGAATCGGCCGTCCGACTTCGGCGAGCAGGGCTTTCGCCTTCGCGGGGTCGAACGGGTACGCGTTCGAGAGATCCTCATACCAAGGGTCCGTCGGCGGGACCATACTGCCGATGAGCGTGCCGCGCCCGGCCCAAGCCGTGTCCAGCAAGGCTTTCCGGTCGATCGCGTAGGACAACGCGCGCCGGACGCGGACGTCGTTCAGCGGCGGGCGGGCGTTGTTGAACGCGAGCGTGACCTCGCTGTTGGTCGTGCCTTCGACGACGGTGAACCGGTCGTCGCTCTGGAACTGCGGGATCGAATCCGGCACGGTGATCGCGGAGATGACGTCGATCCCGTTGCTGAGCAAGGCGTTGTTGAGCGCCGTCGGATCCTTGATGTACTTGAGCACCACCGTCGAGTACGCCGGTTTCGTACCCCAGTACGCGGGATTCTCCTTGAGCACGATGGAATCGCCGCGCCGTCGTGAGGACACCGTGTACGGCCCGGTGCCGACCGGTCTATTCGCCAGATCCGCGATCCCGGTCGGGCTGAACATCGCGCCGAGACGGCTGGTCAGGCTGAACAGCCAGCCGTTGCTGGGCTTCGTGAGCACGACCCGCGCGTGATCGGGCGCCACGACGTCGACCCGGTCGACGACGTCCATTGTGGACTTGATCGACACGGTCCAGTCGGTTTTGACCCGCATCAGCGAGAATTTGACGTCCTCGGCGGTGAACGGCGCGCCGCTGCTGAACTTCGCGTTCTTGCGCAGTTTGAAGTCGTAGGTCTTGCCGTCGGGGGAAATCGTCCACGATTCGGCCAGCAGCGGCACGATCTTCGCGTCCGCGTCGAGTTTCACCAGGCCCTCGTAGACGTTGTAGAGCAAGGCCTGCGGGATGGCGGCGCCGTCGGTGCGGGTGAAGTCGAAGTTCGCGGGTTCGGCGGGGTACCCGACGGCGAGTGTGCCGGGATCCTTGGCCACCGTGGCGCTCGAACCGGCGGAGCAGCCGGACGCCACCAGCAGCAACGCCACCACTGCCGCGTGAATCCGGGCTTTCATCCTGCCCCCTGACCGGTAGACTGGTCTGACCAGTAAACCAGACGAGACGGCAGGGTCAAGATGGAATTCGAGCCGGTCTCCCCTGTCCGCGCGTACCAGCGGGTCGTCGAGCAGATCGAGGAAGCCGTGTTCAGCGGCCGGATCAAACCCGGCGACCGGCTCCCGAGCGAACGCGAGCTGATGGTCCAGTTCGACGTCGGCCGCTCGACGGTGCGGGAAGCGCTCCGAGTGCTGCAGGCGGCGGAAATGATCCGCTCGCGGCCCGGCGATCCACGCGGCCCCGAGGTACTGGCCGCTTCGCCCGCCGCGTTGCACCGGTCGATGCACCGGCTGGCGCGGGCCGACCACATCGGCCTCTCCGAGTTGCTGCAGTTCCGCATGGTGCTCGACGGTTCCGCACATCTGCTCGCCGCGCAGCTCAGGACCGAAGACCACCTCGCCGAACTGGACGCCGCGCTGGCGGCGATGCGCGCCGGGGTTTCGGCGGGGTTCGCCGAATTCAGTCACGCGGACGTCGCGTTCCACGATGCCATCGCCCGTGCGACGGGCAATCCGCTTCTGGTGATCAGCGGCGAGGTCGTGCGTGGCGTCGTGCTCGAACTCATCGAAGACAAACTGGAGCACGCCGACGACCGGACGGCGTTGATGCGCAACTGGCTCACGCATCACGAAGAGGTACTGGGGGCGATCCGGGACTCGGACGGCGAGCGCGCCTCACGGCTGGCGAAGCAGGCGCTGTACGACAACTACGCCGAGCACGTCCCCGAAGAACAACGTCGTCTCTTACAGCCACTACTTTCGTAACACTCTGTCGCGCCGGGCCGACTCACTTCTACACTCGCTCAAGTGGGGGATGCCATGGAGCCTTCGACAGCCCGGCGGGGTGTGGGTCTCGCCTTGTCCGGCGGCGGTTATCGCGCGATGCTCTTCCACACCGGAGCCCTGTGGCGACTGAACGAACTCGGCTGGCTGTCGAAGATCTCGACGTTCTCCAGCGTCTCCGGCGGTTCGATCGCGGCCGGGATACTCGCCCACGCGTGGCCGGATCTGGACTTCCGCGACGGCGTCGCGAACAACTTCCACGACGAGGTCGTCGCGCCGGTCCGCAGCCTGGCGCGCACGCGGCTCGACATCCCGGTCACCTTGCGCGCCATGGTCATTCCGTGGCGAAGCGCCGGCGAGGAGCTCGCGCGGGTGTACGCGAAACACCTCTTCGGCGACTGCTGCCTCCGGGATCTGGACCCGGCGGGACCGCAGTTCGTCTTCACCGCGACCAACCTGCAGGACGGCGCGCTGTGGTGGTTCTTCCGGCAGGACGGGCCGCACGGCAACATCCCGCTCGCGACCGCGGTGGCCGCGTCGTCGGCGTTCCCGCCGATGCTCTCTCCGGTGGTCATCCACGATCCGCTTTCGGCCAAGGCGCGCAAGAAGATCGTGCTGAGTGACGCCGGCGTCTACGACAACCTCGGCCTCGACCCCGTCGAAGGACAGTGCGCGACGGTGCTGGTCAGCGACGCCGGCAAGCGGATGAAGATCAAGCAGAAGGTCAACCACGACTGGGGACGGCAGTTGCTGCGGGTCCTCGACGTGATCGACAATCAGGTCCGCGAGCTGCGACGGGGCGCGCTGCTGAAGTCCTATGTGGAGAAGGAATTCGCGGGCGGCTACTGGGGAACGTACGTCGATCTGGAGAACTTCGAACTGGCGGATTCGCTCCCGGCGCCGGTCGCCCTCACGCACAAGCTGGCGGAAACACCCACTCGGTTGACGAAACTGCCGGAAGTCTTGCAGGAGCGGTTGATCAACTGGGGTTACGCGGCTTGCGACGCGGGGATGCGGCGGTGGGTCGAGCGCGAGGCGGCGGCTCCGGCGGGGTTCCCCTTCCCGAAGTCCGGCCTCGGTTGAGCGTCCCCCAATGCAATGAAAGGCCCCTTCATCGCAAAATTTGCGATGAAGGGGCCTTTCATTGCGAGCTTTTGGTCAGGCGACCAGGTTCGCGTAGACGATGACGTTGTCCTTGTAGCTGTGCTCTTCCTTGTCGAAGACACCACCACAGGTGATGACCCGAAGCTGCGGTTTGTCCGTGTTGCCGTAGACCGCGTCCTCGGGGAACTGGTCCTTGGGAACCTGGTCCTTCTTCTCGACCACGAACTTCAGGACCTTGCCGTCGCTGCGGTCGACGAGGATCTCGTCGCCGGGGTTGACGTCCTTGAGCTTGTAGAAGATGCCCGGCTGCTTGTTGCCGTCGACGTGCCCGAGCAGGATGGCCGGGCCGACGTCGCCGGGCACCGGGGAAAGCCGATACCAGGCGGCCTGCATCGGGTTCTTCGCCGACGGGACGGACATCTTGCCGTCCTTGCCGATCGCGACCGTGACCAGGCTCGATTCCGCGCCGATCTTGGGGATCTTCACGTTTGTCGGGCGAACGCCGTTGAACGGCTTGACGACCGGCGGAGCCGATTCCGACGGCGCCGCCTGCGCGGCGGGCGGGGCGGGTTCGTCAGTGCCGCAGCCCGTCAGCGCGAGGGACAGGACAAGGGCGGCCGCGACCAGGCGGCCGCCCTGCGTCAGGAGCTTCATCCGATCAGGCCGCGGTGGCGCCGGAACCGGTCTCGATGCCGCCCTTGGGCTTCAGCTTGACCTGCTTCTCCGGCTTGACACCCGGCGCGTTCGAGCCGCCGCCGACCGTCCCCTCGATCTCGATGTCACCCTTGCCCGGCTTGCCGTCGCAGGTCCAGGTGAAGGTGCTCGAGGTGCCCTTGAAGCCAGGCTTCGCCTTGATCATGTAGACCCACAGGTAGGCCTCGCCACCGTCCTGGAACACCTCGACGATGTCGTAGTCCGGCGCGTTGACGTCGGTGGGCTCCGAACCGCAGAAGATGGCCAGCGCGCCATCGGTGCCCTCGACATATCCGGCGCCGACGTTCAGCACCGGCTTCGGCGGGGTGGTGGGGGTCGGCTTCTCCGAGGTGGAGGTCGGCGAGGGTGAGCCGGAAGTCGGCTTGCCGCTGGTCGGAGTCGGGGTCGACGTCGGCTGCTGCGACGACGAGCCCGGAGCGCTCGTCTCGGGCGGAGCCGAGGTCACCGGACCACCCGTGTAGGTGGGCCCCGCCGGTGCGGAGGACGTCGTCTCGGGCGGAGCCGAGGGGGACGAGGTCGTGGTTTCGGTCTGCGCCATCGCGACCGGCGTCACGGCCAGCGAGATGACGGCGCCGGCCAGCACCGCGCCCGCGACGCGACCCAACGTCTTCTTCAAAGTGATCTCCCAGTGAAAGGCATCGCAACGCATGGTGACCCCCACCATGCGACCACCCCAGGGGATTCCCTCTTTCGGGTGACAGCGCGATCCTGCCGTAAAAACGCCTTCGGACTGTAGCGATTAAACGGTGACAAAACCCACTGGGAAAACCGGTAACGCCGACCCGATCCGACCCGATACAAGGGCCCGAAGTCGGCTCAACAGAGGGAAATCCTCGCGGCGACGAAGGAATGTTAACACCCGAAGCGGCGGAAAGGACGCGCTGCGGAAGCATTCTTTCCGCTTCCACAGTTCGGAGTACCCGCGGGTGAAGAATTGCCCAGCCGAGGGCGGAAACCGGTGCTCGGCAACCTGAAGGTAACGATCAGAACACCAAGAACAACGACACGGCGAGGGAGATCGCGCCGAGGAGACCCGCGACGAGCAACCACGGCTTCGGCGACGTCCTCCTCCGCACCGCCCGGCCACCGCCCACGGCCGCGGTCAGCAGCCCGGCGCCGAACCCGATCGCGGGGATGAACGTGGCGAGAGTCCGGTTCTCGGCAGCACAGGCCCAGACCTCCGCGCTCGGGCAGGGCCGCGACGCCAATTCGGCGAGCAGACCCGCCGCGACGATCGCGAGGAAGCCGAGCACCAGGAGCCAGAACAGGCCCCACATCCATTGACCGAGCCGCCGGGGCGGTTTCGTCTCCTCCACGCGCTCCAGGTTAAGGCGCTAGCCGAGCGCCGAGGCCAGATCCGTCCAGAGATCTTCCGGATCTTCGAGCCCGACGCTGAACCGGACGAGCCCGGCGGGCACGTGCGCGTCACCCGCGAGCCACGCCCGCCGTTCCACCAGGCTCTCCACCCCGCCGAGGCTGGTGGCGGCGCGGATCAGCCGCAGCGAGCCGATGACCTTGTCCGCGGTCTGGGCGTCCGGGAGTTCGAACGCGATCATCGTGCCGGAGCCGGGATAACGCACCCGGGTGATCGCGGGATGGTCGAGCAGCCGGGCGGCCAGTAGCGCGGCCGTGCGGGTCTGCTCGGCCAGCCGGACCGGCAGCGTCCGCAGTCCGCGCAGGGCCAGCCAGGCTTCGAGCGCTCCAGGAGTCGCCCCCATCCTGGTGCGCGCGTCGCGCAGATCCTTGGCGACGGCTTCGTCGGCCGCGATCGTCAGTCCGAGCAGCAGATCGCTGTGCCCGCCGATGAGTTTCGTCGCGCTGTGCACCACGATGTCGGCGCCGAGGTCCAGTGGCCGCTGCCCGAGCGGGGTGGCGAAGGTGTTGTCGACGGTGACCAACCCGTTCGCGGCGGCGGCGATCGTCTCGATGTCGATGACGTCGAGCGTCGGATTCGTGGGCGATTCGAGCCAGAGCAGGTCGGCGTCCGCGGCCGCGACCCACGCGTCCGTGTCGTCCGGGGCGATCTCGGTGACCACCAGGCGACCGGTGCGCTGGGCGTGCGCGAGCAGTCCGCGGGACCCGGCGTAGGAGAACGTCGGCACGCAGACCTTCGCGCCGACCGGCAGCGTGTCGACGACAGCGCTGAGCGTCGCGATCCCCGAGGCGAACGCGGTGGCGTGCCCGCCTTCGAGCGCGCCGATCGCCGCTTCGAGCGCCTCCCAGGTCGGGGTGCCGTCCTCACGCGAATACGCGCGGTCGGCGCCGGCGTCGAAGGTGCTCGCCGCGACGATCGGCACGTTCAGCGGTTCGCCGGGACCCTCCGGACGTCCGGCGGCGACGGCGAGGGTGCGGGGTGACCAAGCGTTCGTGTCCACCCCGCCACCGTAAACCGTCCCCGCGCTAGTGGGCGTACACCTCGAACTCGTAGAGGGAGTAGCCGTACTTCGTGCCGCGCTGGACACCGGCCATCCGGACATAACGGCCGTCCACGGCTTCGAAGGCGACGTTGTCCTGTCCGCCGTCCCCGTCCACTATGGACGCCGTGTCGCGCCAGTTCTGACCGTCCGACGAGACCTGCACCCGGTACGCCTTGCCGTACGCGGATTCCCAGTGCAGGACGACCCGGGAAACACGCTGTACCGAACCGAGGTCGACGGTGATCGACTGGTCGTCGCTCCAGTCACTCGCCCAGCGGGTCGACGAGTCGCCGTCGACCGCCTTGAACGGCGGTGAGTTGAACCAACCGGTCTCGTGGCTGCTGGCGCTGGCCGACCGGCCGGTGGCGAGGTTGGCGATGTTGTCGCCGCGCTTCGCCGGGAACTCCACGACCTGCTGGAAGGTCGGCCGGTTCTGGGTGCTGATCTTGTCCTGGGTGATCCCGCCCAGCGCGCGGTGGATGATCGTGTCGGCGCACCACTGGTCCCCCGCGGCGCATTCGCCGTCACCGGGGTACACGGTGCCGGCAGGCTGCGCGGCCGCCTGCGTCAGCGAGTCGAGCAGCACCTGACGGCAGGCGTTGACGTCCCCGCCGCCGCAGAACTTCGTGCCGAGCGGACCGGCGACGTTCTGGCCGAGTACCGAACGGATGTCCTTGTGCACGTAGCCCCACCAGCCCGACTGGTACGACGAACCGACGTGGCCCTGGCCGACGTGCTTACCCGGAACTTCGTTCTGCCAGCCGGACGGTGACTCGTTGATCTTCAGCACACCCACCATGGCGGCGTAGGCGGCGTCACCCATGCCGGGTTTGAACTGGGCGTTGACCAGCAGCGGCCACCAGGCGTCCATGATGCGGATCGCGTCGGCGTTCGCGTAGGCCTTGCTGCCGGGTGACGTCTCCGAGCGCAGACCGCCCGCGGCGAGCCAGGTCTTCAGCTTCGCCACCGCGTCCGCGGCCGGACCGGTCACCGGTGCCTTGTCGATCACCTTGAACAGTTCCGGCAGGACCTTCTCCGCGCGGAGGTCGGCCAGCGCCGCCTCCTCCATGGCCTGCGTGAGGTTCACGCGCGTCACCCTGGTGCCGCTGGAGATCATCTTCTTGACCCGCGCGTCGATCAGATCACCGCGGTGCACGGAGCTCTTGTCCGCGCCGCTGGCCGCGTAGCCCTTGGCCTGTGCGTTGTTCCAGCTGATGTAGTAGTCCTGGTTGACCGACTGCGGATGCTGCGACGAAGGCGTGTAGTTCGCGAGGTTGCCGTCGGGGTTCCAGCCCTGCCAGTCGAATCCCGCATCGCCCTTCACCGGCATGGCCGGGTCGACGTTCGGGTCGCGGACCGGGTTCGAGCCGGAGTTGTAGTAGGCGACGTCGCGGGAGTCGGCGTAGAACCAGTTGTAAGTCTGGTTGACGTCGGCCGCGGCGGCCTGGAAGTCCTGCGCGGATTTGATCGCGTCCGGATCGTTGAACTTCTGGAAGCCGATGATCGTGTCGATCTCGTGCTGGAAGGTCGACCGCAGCGACGCGTACGCGACCGGTTTGCCGCCGACCAGCGCCCGGCTCGTCACCGGACCGTACTTCGTGCGGAAGCTGCGCAGGGTGTACGAACCTGCCGCCGTGCCATCGGCGACGGTGGGCTTCCAGGCGTTCTTGCGCTCGACGATCTCGAACGGCAGGCACTGGCCGCGGAACCGGTAGAAGTCGGAGTTCTTCGTCGGCGCGGAACCGTTCTGCTCGCACAGTTCGACGGCGTAGGTGTCGGTGATGTCCTGGGACGCCGAAGTCGCGCTCCACGAGTAATCCTTGCCGCGGCCGAGCAGCACGTACATGCTGACGCCCGCGAAGGAGGCGCCGCGGGCGCTGATACCGGGGCCCTGGAGTTCTTGCAGCATCAGCAATTGCGGGGCGAAGTACCCGGCCTGCGGGCCGAAGACCGCGACCGGGTGACCGCTCGCGGTCTTGGCGCCGGAGACCACCAGCGCGTTGGACATGCCGTGCTTCTCGGACAGCATGTTGCCGGGCAGGACGCCGTCGTCGAAGATGCCGCGGACGGCCTTCTGGTCGTCCGGCGCCGGAACCTCGACCTTGGCGGGCGTGGCCGTCCCGGCCGAACCGGTCGGGTCGAAGACGAGTTGCTGCCCGGAAACCGTGCCCTTGTCCGGCATCGCGGCGCCCTGCGGATTCGCCGGAGCCTTGCCGTAGTCGAAGGTCTGTCCATTGTGGAGGGTTTTGACGGTCTCGGGGTCGTCTTCGGACCGAAGGCTCTTCCAGATCTTGTCGCCCTGTTCGAGACCGTATTTCTCCTGCATCGCCAGCTTCGCGATGGCGTTCTGCACCTCACCGCCGCCGCCGGCGCCGAACTGCGCGCCGACCACCGCGGCGAGCACGACGAGATCGGTCAGCTTGAACGGCTCGATGGTCCCGGCGTTGGTGATCGCGTCGACGTGCCCGGTGAGGACGTACTCGCCGGGGAAGTAGCGGCCACTGTGCGCGTCGGAGATGTACTTGTTGATGCCCTGGACGTAGGCCTCGGCGTCGGCCTTGCCCTGCGCGCCGCGCGGGCCGCTCGCCGCCGCGTTGTCGATCTGCTTCTGCAGCTCCTGTTCGGTGTAGGGCGCCGAAGAGAAGAAGCTCTGCTCGAGCTCGCGGTTCCCCTGCGCGCCCCCGGCGAACGAAGTCAGTTGGCCGCGGCCGACGCGGCGCATGATGTCCATCAGCCACAGGCGATCCTGCCCGGCGGCGTATCCGGCGCCGTACATCGTGCCCGGCCGCGTCGTGCCGACGATCCGGGGGACGCCGGTCGCCTTGTCGCGGGTGATCGTCACGTCCGATCGCGGTCGGATCGTGCTCTCGACCTGCCCGGACGGGACGCCGAACGAGGCGTCGTTGAAGAACTGGTTGATCTTGTCCGTGGTCAGCGTCCGGTAGCCGTCGGCGAGCGAGGCGTACTTCCCGAGCTGGTCGGCGGAATGCGCCGGGCGGGTGCCGAGCGCCTTGTGCGCCAGGATCTCGGCGAGGGTGGCGTTGCCCTTGGTGCCGGGCGGCAGGATGTCGCCGCACTGACCGCCGCAGTAGTCGTCGAGCGCGGCCGCCACCACCGAGTCCCGCGGGGATTCCGCCGCGTTCGCCTGCAGTGCCGGGACGGTCCCCGCCACCAGGGTCAGGCCCGCGAGCGTAGTCAGGATCCGTATGCCTCGTCGCATGAAAGACCTCCGTCGTCGGAGCGTGACGAGGCGCACACTACCGATGGGTATCGAATTTTGTGAAGAGTTTTCGCATTCTTGCCACCGTTCGGCGGAACACTCGCCCTGCGAACCCCGGACCTGCACAGGTAGCTTGTGGGCATGTCTTTGCAGAAGCCCCAGATCGACCGTCCGGAAGGCGCCGCGCCCGCCGACCTGGAGACCACCGACATCACCGTCGGCGATGGCCAGGAGGCCAAGACCGGTGACACCGTCTCCGTGCACTATGTCGGTGTCTCGCACTCGACCGGTGCCGAGTTCGACGCGTCCTGGAACCGCGGCGAACCGCTCAGCTTCGGTCTCGGCAGCGGTCAGGTCATCCCCGGCTGGGACCAGGGTGTCGCCGGAATGAAGGTCGGCGGACGGCGCAAGCTGGTCATCCCGCCGCATCTGGCCTACGGCGACCGCGGCGCCGGCGGCGTCATCAAGCCGAACGAGACCCTGATCTTCGTGGTAGACCTGGTCAGCGTGAACTGACCCACACCCACCGCACCACCAAAGACCCGGCCCCCCGGGTCTTTTCTTTTACCTCACCAGGCCAGGGCGCTCCGCGCCCGAGGCCGACCCACCCGCCAACCGCCGCTTCACGCACCGTGGGGGTCCGGGGGCTCGGCCCCCCGGGAGCTGACGAGCGACGACAGACGCGAAGAAGGCCCCGACGCGGAGCGAAGGGGCCTTCGAACAAGAGTGGGCGAGGAGGGAGTTGAACCCTCACGTCCTTTCGGACACACGGACCTGAACCGTGCGCGTCTGCCATTCCGCCACTCGCCCGAGCGCTTCGTTCTCTGACAGCCCGCAAAGCGTAGCAGGCTGATTTCACGGGTTTCACCGGGGGCCGTGTCCGACTGGCCGTACCCGGATAGGATCGACGGGGAAGCACACGTGTGAGGAGGTTGCCCGGTGGGCCGCGTCGAACGCTTTGATAGGCGGCTCGAGAACCTCGTGGGCAATACCTTCGCGCGGATGTTCGGTGGCAACGTCGTCACGCAGGAAGTGGCGGTGGCGCTTGAGCGCGAGAGCGAGGAGAACGTTCGTGAGCTGGCCGGTGGTCGACTGCTCGCTCCCAACCACTACATCGTGTCGTTGGGGCAGGCTGATCACGAACGTATGGCCGGAGACGAGCTTCGGGTCACGTCGGTGTTGGCGGGGGCGGTCAAGGAACACCTCGCCGAGCACGGTTGGGACACCTATGGTGACGTCGTAGTTTCGCTCGAGCGCAATGAGGCGCTGCATACTGGACAGTTCAAGACCCGTTCGTCCGTCGATCCCGACGTCAAGCCCCACGGCGCCGAAGGTTCGTCACGGTCGGCACGACCCAGCAACGCAGGAGACCCAGCAATGAGCCAGCCCCCCGGCTACGGCCAATACGACCAGGGTGACCCGTACGGCCAGCAGGGCCAGTACGGCTACGGACAGCAGGCTGGCCAGCAGCAGCCCGGGTACGACCAGGGTTATGGCGCTCAGCAGGGCGGCTACGACCAGGGTTACGGCGGCGCCCAGCAGCCCGGGTACGACCAGTACGGGCAGCCACAGCAGCCCGGTTACGACCAGGGCTACGGCGGTGCCCAGCAGCCTGGCTACGACCAGTACGGCGGGCAGCCGCAGCAGCCTGGGTACGACCAGGGTTACGGCGGCGCCCAACAGCCCGGATACGACCAGTACGGCGGGCAGCAGCAACAGCCCGGTTACGACCAGGGCTACGCCGGTGGGGCCCAGCAGCCTGGTTATGACCAGTACGGCCAGCCGCAGCAGGGCGGATACGACCAGTACGGCGGTGCCCAGCAGGCGTACGGCCAGCCCGCCGCGGACCCGTACGCGCAGGGTGGCGGTTACGGCGGCCAGCCGGCGGCGGCCCGTCAGCTCGCCGCGAGCCTTCAGCTGGACGACGGCTCGAACCGCTCGTACTCGCTGAAGCAGGGCGGGAACGTAGTGGGACGTGGTCAGGACGCCGACTTCCGGCTGCCGGACACCGGGGTTTCCCGTCGTCATCTGGAGATCACCTGGGACGGGCAGAGCGCGACGCTCGCGGACATCGGTTCGACGAACGGCACGACCGTCAACGGCACTCCGGTGCAGACCTGGCAGCTGGCCGACGGCGACGTGATCCGCGTGGGCCACTCGTCGCTCGTGTTCCGTACGCAGGGCTGACCGGCGGCGGCTGGAGGGGGTACCGCAGAATTGCGGTGCGGGACCTCGAGTGGATCGGCACTTCAGGTCGTATGCGGAGAGCAAGGCTGTTCGGAGCCGACCATCCCGGACGGCCCGGTCTCTCGGCGGCGTACAGGAGAAGCGGGAGCGGACACAACAAGTGCCAGAGCTGGTCGTTCAACTCACCAGGGTGGGCTTTCTCGTGCTGCTCTGGCTCTTCGTGTTCGCCGCGTTGCGCGTCGTCCGGTCGGATCTCTACGCGGCTTCCGGGCTGCGAGTCGCCGTTCCGACCTTCGGTCGCAAGAAGAAGGAAAACAAGAAGCCGCGCGGCGGAAAGTCGCCACAGCAGCTGCTCGTGACCCATGGTGCGCTGGCAGGCACCAGGATCGCCTTGGACGGCAGGCCGATCCTGATCGGCCGCGCCGACGACTCGACCCTGGTGCTGGACGACGACTACGCGTCGACCCGGCACGCCCGGATCGCCCTGCGCGGGGAGGATTGGTACGTGGAAGATCTGGGCTCGACGAACGGCACGTACCTCGACCGGGCTAAGGTCACGGCACCCCTCCGGGTCCCGCTCGGAGTCCCCATCCGGATCGGCAAAACGGTGATCGAGCTTCGCCCATGACTCTCGTCCTCCGCTACGCGGCTCGCAGCGACCGGGGCCTGGTGCGTTCCAGCAACCAGGACTCCGTGTACGCCGGACCCCGCCTGCTCGCCCTCGCCGACGGTATGGGCGGCCACGCCGCCGGTGAAGTGGCCAGCAAGGTCGTCATCGCCTCCCTCGCCCCGCTCGACGACGACGATCCCAGCGACGATCTCCTCGCACAGCTTCGCGAAGCCGTCCAGAACGGCAACGCCGCCATCGCCGAACTCGTCCAGCAGGACCCGGACCTCGACGGGATGGGCACGACCCTGACCGCCGTGCTGTTCGCCGGTTCGCGGATGGGTGTCGTGCACGTCGGCGACTCGCGGGCGTATCTGATGCGCGGTGGGCAGTTCTCGCAGATCACCCGCGACGACAGCTTCGTCAACGAACTTCTCGAACAGGGCCGGATCACGCCGGAAGAGGCCGCGGTGCACCCGCAGCGGTCACTGCTGTTGAAGGCGCTTACCGGGCACGAGGTCGAGCCGAGCCTGACCGTGCGCGAGGCCCGCGCCGGTGACCGTTACCTGATCTGCTCGGACGGTCTGTCCGGCATGGTCAGCGACGAGACCCTCGCCGAGGCGATCCAGATCCCGGATCCGCAGGCCTGCGCGGACCGGATGATCGAGCTGGCGCTCAAGGGCGGCGGCACGGACAACGTCACGGTGATCATCGCCGACGTCGTCGACGTCGACTTCGGTGAAGACGCGCCCATCGTGGGCGGCGCCGCCGGGGACGGCAGTGACGAGTTCCACCAGGGCGACTCCCCCGCCGCCCGCGCCAGGGCACTGACGCAGCCCGCGCCGCAGCCGCGGCCCGAGGTCCAGCCACCACAGGAGGACCCGAAGGTCAAGCGCCGGAGGCGATTTCGCTGGCTGGCGGGAGCGGTGGTCGTCCTGATCGTGCTGGCCGCGGCGGCGATAGCCACGCGGTATTTCGTGCTGAGTCAGTACTACGTCGGCGAGGGCCCCGGCGAGGAGGTCGTGATCTATCGCGGCGTCCCCGGCAGCATCCTCGGCATCGACCTGCACGCCTACGAGCAGGGCTCGTGCCCTCCCGGTGGCCTGTGCACCGACAAACTGCTGGTGCCCGCGCTGCAGGAAGACGCGCGTATCGCGGTGAAGAACGGCGTCAAGAAGGACAATCTCGACGACGCCCGCAAGTACATCGACGACTTCCTGCGGCCGCACAAGCAGCTGGCCGACTGCAAACCGAACACGAGCTCGACTTCCACGCCGCCTTCCGCGCCGCCGTCGGCGCCCCCGGTGTCGTCGTCGGCGGCTCCCCCTTCTACCCCCGCCTCGCCGAGCTCGGCGAATCAGCCAGCGGGGAGGGACTGCTCGACGCCGGCCACGGCAGCACCCGGGGGCGGTAACTGATGAGCACGCCGCTCGCCGATCCGGCTTCGGCCCAGTTCGCCACGAATCCTCCGCGCGAGCTGCCCAAGCGGCGCGGCACCGAACTCGTTCTCCTGGCGTTCGCGACGTTCATCGTCACCGTCGCGCTCGTGCTGGTGGAGGCGAACCAGGAGCAGGAACTCACCAGCTCGATCATCTGGCTGGGGCTGTCCTACCTCGGGGTGCTGACCGCGGCGCATCTGGCGGTCCGCCGCTGGGCGCCGTACGCCGACCCGGTGATCCTGCCGTGCGTCGCGCTGCTGAACGGGCTCGGCCTGGTGATGATCCACCGGATCGACCTGGCGCTCGCGGAACGCGCGGTCCAGCAGGGCAAGGAGTACACGCCGGACGTCACCAAGCAGGTGCTGTTCACGGCGATCTCGCTGGTGTTGTTCGTGGTGGTGCTGATCGTGATCAGCGACCACCGCACGCTGACCCGCTACGGCTACACGTGCGGTCTGGTCGGCATCGTGGCGCTCGCGCTGCCCGCGGTGCTGCCGTCGAGCCTTTCCGAGGTCAACGGCGCGAAGGTCTGGATCAAGCTGCCGTTCTTCTCGATCCAGCCGGGTGAGTTCGCGAAGATCCTGCTGATGATCTTCTTCGCTTCGTTCCTGGTGACGAAACGGGACCTGTTCATGGTCGCGGGCAAGAAGATCGTCGGTGTCGAGCTGCCGCGTGCCCGTGACCTCGGCCCGATCCTCATCGCGGCCGCCGCCTGCCTCGGCGTGCTGGTGTTCGAGAAGGACCTCGGAACGTCGCTGCTGTTCTTCGGCGTCACGCTGGTGATGCTGTACGTCGCGACCGAGCGGGTCATCTGGGTGGTGCTGGGCGTCGGCTTCTTCGCCGTCGGCGCGATCATCGCCTACAACCTGTTCACGCACGTCCAGCAGCGCGTCCGGAACTGGATCGACCCCCTCGCCACCTACGACGACCCAGGCGGCGGCTACCAGGTCGCGCAGGGCCTGTTCGGCCTCGGGACCGGCGGCGTCGGCGGTACGGGTCTCGGCGCCGGGCGACCGGACATGGTCCCGGAAGCCAAAACGGACTTCATCACCACCGCGATCGGCGAGGAACTCGGTTTCATCGGTCTCGCCGCGATGCTGATGCTGTACCTGATCCTGGCGATGCGCGGGATGCGCAGCGCGCTGGCCGTCCGCGACACCTTCGGCAAACTCCTCGGCGGCGGCCTGGCGTTCACCATCGTCATGCAGATCTTCGTCGTCGTCGGCGGCGTCACGAATCTGATCCCGAACACCGGGATCACCGCCCCATTCCTCTCCCGCGGTGGTTCTTCACTGCTCGCGAACTACATTCTGGTGGCCCTCCTGCTCCGCATCTCCGACGCCGCCCGCAAACCCGCCGCGCGGCCGAAGCCGCAACAGCCGCAGGCGCCGATCGCGGAAGCGCACACGGTGATGGTCCAGCGGCCGCCCGCGACCGGTGAGGGGAGTGCCTCGTGAACACCCCGCTCCGCAAGGTCGGCGTCGCCATGCTCGTCATGGTGGTGCTCCTGCTCGCCAACGCCACCTACATCCAGGTGGTCAAGGCCGACGACTACCGCACGGATTCGCGCAACCTGCGTGTGCTCTACGACGAGTTCTCCCGCCAGCGCGGGCTCATCGTCACCCCCGACGGTGCCGCCCTCGCGAAGGTCGACCCGTCGAACGACAAGTACAAGTTCATCCGGACCTACGCCGACGGGCCGATGTACGCGCCGGTCACCGGCTACTACTCGATCAACTACGGCTCCGGCGGCCTGGAGCGCTCCGAGGACGACGTCCTCAACGGCTCCGACCCTCGGCTGTTCGTCCGGCGCCTGTCGGACATGGTCACCGGCCGCGACCCGCGCGGCGGCAACGTGCGGCTGACGATCAACCCGGCCGTGCAGAAGGCCGCGTACGACCTGATGACGCAGAAGGGTTACACCGGCTCGGTGGTCGCCATGGAGCCCAAGACCGGGCGCATCCTGGCCATGGTCTCGACGCCGTCGTACGACCCGAACAAGCTCGCCTCGCACGTCGGCAAGGAGCAGATCGCGGCGTGGGGCGAGTGGCGTGACGATCCGAAGAAACCGATGCTGAACCGCGCGATCTCGGAGACCTATCCGCCGGGTTCGACGGCCAAGCTGATGGTGACGGCGGCCGCGCTCGAAGACGGCAAGACACCGGACATGCCGGTCAACACCGCGCCCAACGTCAAACTGCCCGGCACGCAGACGACGCTGGAGAACTACGGCGGCGCCCCCTGCAAGGGCAGCACCTTGAAGGAAGCGCTGCGGTACTCCTGCAACGTGCCTTTCGCCGAACTCGCGGGTGAACTCGGCAAGGACAAGCTGAACGCGACGGCGAAGAACTTCGGCGTCGGCGAGGATCTGACCGTGCCGATGCGGGTCGCCTCCTCCAGCCTCGGGCCGCTCGAATCGAAGGCGGCGCTGTTCCAGAGCGCCATCGGGCAGCGCGACGTGCGCCTGACGCCGCTGCAGGACTGCCTGCTCTCGGCGACCATCGCGAACAACGGCATGGCGATGAAGCCGCAGCTCGTGCAGTCGCTGCTGGCGCCGAACCTGTCGACCATCGAGGACTACACCCCGACCGAACTGACCGGTGACGCCGCGCTGTCCAGCGCGAACGCCGCGATGCTGCGCGACATGATGCTGGCGTCGGAGGAGAACACGAAGGGTGCCGGCAAGCGCGCCGACATCCAGATCGCCTCCAAGACCGGCACCGCGGAGCACGGCAACGACCCGAAGGCCACGCCGCCGCACGCCTGGTACACCGGGTTCGCGCCGGCGATGGACCCGAAGATCGCCGTCTCGGTGATCGTCGAGTCCGGCGGTAACCGCGGGCTCGAAGCGACCGGTGGCACCGTGGCCGCGGAGATCGGCCGCGCCGCCGTCAACGCGATGCTCGGGGGTGGATAGCGCATGCTGTCCTCGGGTCAGCTGCTGGCCGACCGGTACAAGCTGACGAACCGGATCGCCGTCGGCGGGATGGGCGAGGTCTGGCAGGCGAGTGACACGCGACTGGACCGGACGGTCGCGGTCAAGATCCTCAAGGCGGAGCTGTCCGGGGACGCGGAGTTCCTGCACCGGTTCCGGACAGAGGCGCGGATGACGGCGTCGCTGAACCACCCCGGCATCGCCGCGGTGCACGACTACGGCGAGACCGTCGCCGACGAGCTGTCGATCGCGTACCTGGTGATGGAGCTGGTCGAGGGCGATCCGCTGGCCGCGATCATCACCCGTGAGGGACGGCTGAACGCCGAGCGCACCCTCGACATTCTCGAGCAGGCCGGTAACGCACTGCAGGCCGCGCACGAAACCGGTCTTGTGCACCGCGACGTCAAACCGGGCAACATCATGGTCACCCCGGCCGGACAGGTGAAGATCACCGACTTCGGGGTCGCGAAAGCCGCCGACGCCGCACCGGTGACGAGGTCCGGCATGGTCATGGGCACCGCCCACTACATCGCGCCCGAGCAGGCGCTCGGGCACAACGCCGAACCGGCGAGCGACGTCTACTCGCTGGCCGTGTGCGGTTACGAATGTCTCACCGGACACCGGCCGTTCCTTTCGGAGAACGCGGTGACCGTCGCGATGATGCACATCCGCGACATCCCGCCGCCGCTCCCGCCGGACGTACCGCCGGGCGCCCGCGCGGTCATCGAAGCGACCCTGATCAAGGATCCGAGACAGCGGTACAACAGCGGCGGCGAATTCGCGGCCGCGGTGGCCGCCGTCCGCGCGGGCCTGCCGCTGCCGACGCCGTCGGGGCTGATCAACGTCGCCTACGCGGGCCAGCCGCCCGTGTTGCCGCAGCAAGGCCAGCCCGGTCCGGTCTCGCCACCGAACCCGATGGTGGCGATCGGCCCGGCGTCGCATCCGGCGATGCACCCGGTCACCGGCCCGCCCCCGATGGCGGTCCGGCGGCTTCCCGGCAAACGGCCACAATGGGGCTGGTGGGTGCTGCTCGCGGTGATCCTGATCGCAGTACTGGTGGCAGGGGCCTTCCTCATCGTGAGACTGGTCGGTTCGGGCAACGGACAACAGTCGGGCGGCGTGGAAACGAGTGAACAGGCACCGGCACCGGGTAAGACCCCTGAAGGCCCTCCGCCGACATCCGCGTATCCCGCGGTACCGGAATCGGCCGGGCAGGCGAATCCAGGCATGATGAGCACACCTTGGACGGAATGGAACGGCACGCAGAGATGAGCACACCAAGACTGCTCAGCAACCGCTACGAGCTGGGCGATACGCTCGGCTACGGAGGCATGTCCGAGGTCCACCATGGCCACGACGTGCGCCTGGGCCGGGAGGTGGCGATCAAGATCCTGCGTGCCGACCTGGCGCGGGATCCCCAGTTCCAAGAACGCTTCCGTCGCGAGGCACAGAACGCGGCGGCACTGAACCACCCGGCGATCGTCGCCGTCTACGACACCGGCGAGACGAACACCGAGTTCGGCCCGCTGCCCTACATCGTCATGGAGTACGTCGAAGGACGGACTCTGCGCGACATCGTGAAGACCGAGGGTCCGATGTCGCAGAAGCGGGCGATGGAGGTCATGGCCGACGTCTGCGCGGCGCTGGACTTCTCGCACCGGCACGGCATCGTGCACCGCGACGTCAAACCGGCGAACGTGATGATCACGAAGAACGGCGCCGTCAAGGTGATGGACTTCGGCATCGCGCGCGCCATGCACGACGGCCAGTCCGCGATGACGCAGACCGCCGCGGTGATCGGCACGGCGCAGTACCTCTCGCCGGAGCAGGCCCGCGGTGAGTCCGTCGACGCGCGTTCCGACGTCTACGCCGCCGGTTGTGTGCTGTACGAACTCATCACCGGCGAGCCGCCCTTCACCGGCGACTCCCCGGTCGCGGTGGCGTACCAGCACGTCCGGGAGGACCCGAACCCGCCGTCGTCGGTGAACCCGGCGGTGGCGCCCGAGCTCGACGCCGTCGTGCTCAAGGCGCTCGCGAAGGGCCCCGCGAACCGCTACCAGTCGTCGGCGGAGATGCGGTCGGACCTCGTCCGGACGCTGTCCGGCCAGCGGCCGTCCGCGCCGATGGTGATGTCGGAGGACGAGCGCACCCAGGTCATGGACTCCGACCGCCGGGTGCCGCAGCGCTACGACCAGTTCGAGGAAGAGGAAGAGGACCCGGCGGCGAAGAAGAAACGCCGCGCCTGGCTGATCGCCGGCCTCGTCGTTTCACTGGCGGCCGTGGTGCTGCTGATCATGTGGCTGTCCAACGCGTTCAACAGCACCAGCGCGGAGAGCAAGGCGATCCCGAATGTGCTCGGCCAGTCCGAAGCGACCGCGAAGGACGCGCTTCGAGGTGCGGGCTTCAACTCGTTCGAAACCACCAAGAAGGTCCCCTGCACCGGCGAGGCCGTGAACGGTCTGCCCGCCTGCGACGAGAACGACATCGACAAGGTCATCGCGATCGCTCCGAAGGAAGGTCAGATGACGCTGACCACGGAGAAGATCACGCTGACCGTCGGCGCGAAGCCGTCCAAGGTCAAGACGCCGGACCTCAAGGGCAAGTCCCAGGCCGAAGCGGAAACCGTACTGGCCGGGGTCGGTCTGAAAATCGGTGCGATCACCGAGGACGAGACCGAAGACCCGAACCAGGCCGGCAAGGTCCTGTCGCAGAATCCGGCAGCGCAGTCCGATGTCGACCAGGGTTCCAAGGTCGACATCACGGTCGGGAAGTCCAAGGAACTGAAGACGGTCCCGAACTACAAGGGCAAGACGCAGGCCGAAGCCGAGGCCGGTTTGAAGGCCGCCGGGTTCACTCCTTCGGTGACCACCACGAGTTCCGACCAGCCCAAGGGCACGGTGGTCGACCAGAACCCGAACGGCGGGAAGCTCGCCGTCGGCAGTGTGGTCAAGCTGAGCGTGTCGGACGGCAGCCAGGAATCGATCGACATGCCGGAGCTCAAGGGCATGACGGAGGACGAGGCGAAGGCCAAGCTGCGTGAACTCGGCTGGTCGGGCTCGCTCAACACCCAGGCCGACAAGAGCGGTGACAAGGATGACGAGGGCAAGGTCAGCAAGACCAACCCGCAGGCCGGTTCGAAGATCGCGAAGAACGCGCCGATCACCATGTTCGTCTACGAGAGTGACGGAGGGCCGCCGTCCTCGAGTTCACGGTCGATCCTCCCGCCTGGGTGATCGACTGACGTGAAAGGGCCCCGCACGGTTTCGTGCGGGGCTCTTTTCATACGCCGAAAGGGCTAGGAGCTGTCCTGTAAGTCATCGGAGCCAGAGGATGATGGCGGCGATGGTGAGTTCTGCCTGGTAGTAGGCGGCGCGTTTGGCGTAGCGGGTGGCCAGGTCACGAAATTGCTTGAGCCGGTTGAAGCAGCGTTCCACGACGTTGCGCTGCTTGTAGACCTCGGCATCGAAGACCGGTGGTCGCCCGCCGCGGGAGCCCTTGGCTGCGCGGCGGGCGACCTGGTCGTCCCGTTCCGGGCTGACGAACCTGATCCGCCGGTCTCGCATCGCCTCCCGGGTCGAGGGATGTGAATAGGCTTTGTCCGCGATCACCGTCTCCGGCCGGCAGCGTGGCCGGCCCGGTCCGATGCGGGCGACGCTGATGCCATCCAGCAGCGGCAGCAGCTGCGGGTTGTCTCCCGCTTGGCCTGGGGTGAGCACGATCCGGACCGGCAGGCCTCGCCCTTCAACGGCAAGGTGGATCTTGGTGCTCAGTCCGCCACGGGACCGGCCGAGCCCTTCCCCGTCGCGGGCGAGGGCTTCGATTCCGTCGCTGCAGCCCCCTTTTTCCGGGCACCTGCAGCATGCTGGTGCGCCCGGACCACGCTCGAGTCGACCGAGATGATCCATTCGAGGTCGCCGACGGCGTCGTCTTTGACGATCACCCGGTCGAGGATCTTCTCCCAGGTACCGTCTTTGGTCCACAACCGCAGCCGCTCATGCGCGGTCTTCCACGGGCCATACCGTTCGGGCAGGTCACGCCACGGGGCGCCGGTGCGCAACTTCCACAAGATCGCGTTGATGACTTGCCGGTGATCCCGCCACCGCCGACCACCACCCTGCACCGGCGGCAACAGCGGCTCGATCACCGCCCACGCCTTGTCCGTCAACTCACCGCGACCAACCACCGCGCATAGCTACCAGAGACCCAGCTCAACCACTTACAGGACACGCCCTAGGCGGTAAGGCCGCGAAGGCCTCCTCGACACTTACGGGTCGGGAGGCCATACCCAGATCAGGCGTTGCGGCGGAGCAGGTATCCGACGACCGTCATGCTCACGAGGACCGCGGCGATCGCGGCCACCACCGCCACCGTGAACGCACCGGCCAGTGGCTGCTGTGAGGTCAGGGCGCGCAGCAGCGGGTTCGCCAGCGGCAGCCATTTGACCAGGAGCACGGCCGCGAGAGCGAAGATCGCCGCCAGTACGGACCAGCCGATGCGCGGGACCAACAGCCGGGAACAGGGCAGCCCGATCGCGATCCCGAACAGCGCGCACAACGCGTGCGCGCCGGCTCCGAGGGCGAAGGTGCCGAGCTGGAAGCCGCCCGATCGGAGCATCGACCACGCCAGCGTCACGACGATCAGCACGAAAGCGCAGCCGAAGACGGCCAGTGCGGCGCCGCCGAGGACCGATCGCCAGCGGCGGGCGTGGCTGAAGGTCACCAGCCGCTGGACGGGGTCCTCGATGTCGAGCAGCGCGATGGTCAGCCAGCACGAGACCACCAGGAGCGAGCCCGCGCTGATCCCGTATTGCGGCAGCAGCGGCGACTTCGGATCGGTGTAGAGCACGGTGTTGACCGCGAGGTAAGCGAGGATCGCGGGGAGATAGCGCTGAGAATGGCCGAGCAGCGCGAGGTAATAGCGGGTCATGGCGAGCACGGCGCCACCTCCCGGACCGAGAAACCCCGATTGAGAGCGCGAAGCAGGACAGCGTCCGCATGTCCGGCTTCGACCGTCAGGATGACTTGTTCACCGTCGGCGACGACCTGGCTGACCCCCGGTTCCGAAGACCAGTCGCCACGGGGGCCTCGCAAGACGACCCTGGTCGCCGTTTCGGCCTTCGCCGCTGCCTCGACGCGGGTCAGGTGCCCGGCGTCCATCCGGTGAACGTCGTCGGCGTGGGCGTGCACGACGGCCGCCCGGTGGTCGGTGAAGACCACGCTCGCGCCCCGCTCCTTGGTTTCGGCGACGAGCTCGCCGAGCACGGTATGCGCTTCGACGTCGAGGCCGGACCAAGGTTCGTCGAGGATCAGCAACTCGGGCTCGGCCAGGACGGCCTGTGCGAGGCCGACCTTTTGGGCGTTGCCCTTCGAAAGCGTCCGCAAGGGTGCGTCAGGCCCGCCGACCAGCGCCAGCCGCTCCAGCAACGGGTCGATGGCCGACAAGTCGACAAGTCCGTCGATGCGGGCCATATGCCGCAGGTAGGCCCTGGCGCTCATCCGCTGCCCGGCGGGAAAACGGTCCGGCAGGTAGCCGACGCGCGGACTGCCGACGACGTTTCCCGAGGTCTCCCGGGAAAGCGCCGCGAGAATCCTGAGCAGCGTCGACTTCCCAGAGCCGTTGGAGCCGAGGATGCCGATCACGCGACCCGCCGGGACGTCGAGATCGACGTCGACGAGTACGGGTTCGCCGCGGCCATAGCGCTTACCGACTCCTTCGAGCCGGATCAGCGGGGTCACGCAGCAGCGGCCTTCTGCAGCGCACGGGTCGCCTGTTCGAGTTCGTTCACCGTGGCGTCGGCGACCGGGTGCCCCGCTGAAGCCATCCAGTTCGCCAGCATGCGGTGCCCGCCCTGGGTGAGCACGGATTCGGGGTGGAACTGGACGCCCTCGAGCGGCAGCTCGCGGTGACGCATGCCCATCACGATGCCGGTGTCGGTGCGTCCTGTGATCTCGAACACGGCGTCGTCGATGGTTTCCGGCAAAACGGTCAACGAGTGGTACCTCGTGGCGGTGAACTCTTCGGGGAGTCCCGCGAGGACACCGCCGCCCGAATGGTGGACTTGACTGGTCTTGCCGTGCAGCAGTTCGGGTGCGCGGTCGACGGTGGCGCCGAAGACGACGCCCAAGGCCTGGTGGCCGAGGCAGACGCCGAGCATCGGGATCCGCTCGTCGGCGCATTTGCGGATGACGTCCATGCTCTGACCAGCACGTTCCGGGGTGCCGGGGCCGGGAGAGACGAGGACGGCGTCGAACTCGCCGAGCCTGTCGACTTCCACCACGTCGTTACGCCAGACGGTGCAGTCGGCGCCGAGCTGGGCCAGGTACTGGACCAGGTTGTAGACAAAACTGTCGTAGTTGTCGACGACGAGCACGCGCATACCGCCAGCTTAGCGGCTCCCACCAGGTGGACCGTACGCCAGATCACAATGATTGTTAGGGCTGCCTAACTTACCGTGGTAGGAGTGAGCCGTTCTCTTCGTGTAGCCATCGTGGGTGCCGGTCCGGCCGGCATCTACGCCGCCGACATCCTCGACAAGTCCGACGCCGACGTGACGATCGACCTGTTCGAGCGCATGCCGGCGCCGTTCGGGCTGATCCGGTACGGCGTCGCGCCCGACCACCCGCGGATCAAGGGCATCGTCACCGCCCTGCACAAGGTGCTCGACAAGCCGAACATCCGGCTGCTGGGCAACGTCGACTACGGGACCGACCTGAAGCTCGACGACCTGCGCCAGTTCTACGACGCGGTCATCTTCTCGACCGGTGCCATGGCCGACCGCGCGCTCGACATCCCCGGCATCGACCTCGACGGCAGCTACGGCGCCGCCGACTTCGTGTCCTGGTACGACGGGCACCCCGACGTGCCGCGGACCTGGCCGCTGAACGCGACCTCGGTCGCGGTGCTCGGTGTCGGGAACGTGGCGCTCGACGTGGCGCGGATCCTCGCGAAGACCGCGGACGAGTTGCTCACCACCGACATCCCGGACAACGTCTATCAGGGTTTGAAGGCCAGCCCGGTCACCGATGTGCACGTGTTCGGGCGCCGTGGTCCGGCTCAGGCGAAGTTCACGCCGCTTGAGCTTCGCGAGCTGGACCACTCGCCGAACGTCGAGGTCATCGTCTACCCGGAGGACATCGAGTTCGACGACGGCAGCATCGCCACGCTTCGGGCGTCGAAGCAGGTCGACATGGTCGTGAAGACGCTGCAGGAATGGGCGATCCGCGACCAGGGCGACCGGCCGAAGCGGCTGCACCTGCACTTCCTGCACTCGCCTTCGGAGGTGCTCGGCGAAGACGGCCGTGTCGTCGGCCTGCGGACCGAGCGCACCGAACTGACCGGTGACGGGAACGTGCGCGGCACCGGTGAGTTCCATGACTGGGACGTCCAGGCTGTTTATCGCGCGGTGGGTTACCTGTCTTCGCATCTGCCGGAGATCCCGTTCGACCACCACACCGGGACCGTGCCGAACAAGGCGGGCCGGGTGCTGGACATCGACGACGACCAGGTGCCGGGCGTCTACGTGACCGGCTGGATCAAGCGCGGCCCGGTGGGCCTCATCGGGCACACCAAGGGCGACGCGGCCGAGACGATCGCGAGCCTGCTGGCCGACGCCGACGATCTGGCCGCTCCGGCGGTGGACGATCCCGACGCGATCCTCGGTTTCCTGACCGAGCGCGGCATCCCCTTCACCACCTGGGAAGGCTGGGGCAAACTCGACGCCCACGAAAAGTCCCTCGGCGCCCCGCACGGCCGCGACCGCGTCAAGGTCGTGGAACGCGACGAAATGACCCGCATCTCGCGCTCTTGACTCACCTACCCAGCCCCCCACCCGTCCCAGGGGGCGGCCCCGAGCTCAGTCTATCGGCTGTGAAGGGGAAACGGGCTGGTCAGACGAGGTTGTCCACAGTCGGGCTCGGTTGTGGACAACTGTCGGGCAGGTCCTGAGGGGTCCCCATCCGAAGGGGACCCCTCAGGAACCCAGGTAGGCCAGCACCGCAAGGACGCGCCGGTTCGTGTCGTCCGAAGCGACGATGCCGAGTTTCGCGAAGATGTTCGCGGTGTGCTTCCCCACCGCTCCCTCGCTGAAGTGGAGCCGCCCGGCGATGGCGGCGTTCGAACAGCCCTCGGCCATCAGCCCGAGCACCTCGCGTTCACGAGGAGTCAGCGCGGACAGCGGGTCGGAAGCGTTGCCCGCCACCAGTTTCGCGATCACCTCGGGGTCCATCGCGGTCCCGCCGCCCGCCACGCGCCGTACCGCGTCGATGAATTGATCCGCGTTGAAGACCCGGTCCTTCAGCAGATATCCGATCGCACCGGCGCCGTCGGCGAGCAGTTCGCGCGCGTAGAGCTGCTCGACATGCTGGGACAGCACGAGAATCGGCAAGCCGGGAATCTCCCGCCGCATCGACAAGGCGACTTGCAGGCCCTCGTCGGTGTTCGTCGGCGGCATGCGGACGTCGACGACCGAGACGTCCGGCCGGTGTCCGCGCAGCGCGCGTTCCAGCTCGGGTCCGGTCCCGACCGCTTCGACGACGTCGAAGCCGTGCGCGGTCAGCAAATGCGTCAGGCCGTCTCGGAGGAGGTACTGGTCTTCGGCGACGACACATCGGGGTCGAGCTGGCACGGGATCTCCACGGTCGCCTTCGTCGGCCCGCCGGGCGGGCTGGTCAGAGCAAAAGTACCGTCGAACGCGCCCAGCCTGCGTTCGATCCCGCGAATCCCGCTTCCCCGAGCCGCGTTCGCGCCGCCCTTCCCATCGTCGGTCACCTCGATCCGCAGCACGCCCTCGTCGTAACCGAACTCGATCGATACCCTCCGCGCTTCGCCGTGCTTCGCCGCGTTGCCCAGCAACTCGCTGACCACGAAGTACGCGCACGCCTCCGCGGGCTGTTCGAGCCGAGGAAGCGAACCGCTGACGGAAGCCCGCAACGGACTGTCCAGCGCCAACGCCCGCACCGCGTCGGCGAGACCACGCTCGGACAACACCGGCGGGTGAATCCCCCGTACCAGCAGCCGCAACTCCGTCAACGTCTCGGACGACGTCTGCCGCAACTCGGCGGCGAGCCGTTTCGCGGCGGCCGGATCGGTGTCGATCAGCGCTTCGACCGCCCCCAGCTTCATTCCCATCGCGACCAGCCGCGACTGCACCCCGTCGTGCAGATCCCGTTCGATACGCCGCATCTCGGCGGCCTGCGCCACCGACGCGTCCGTCCGCGTCTGCTTCAGCCGCTCGACACGCTGTTCCAGCCGCGAAGCTTCCGTCGGGCCCAGCAACAGCTTCGCGAAACGCGCCTCCTGACGCGCCAGCCATGGTGTCGCCACCAGCCCGGCGACAAAGGCCGCCACGGCCACCGGAGTCAGCGCGAGCGCCTGGACATGGGTGGTCGCCTCGGGCAGCCCGACCATCGAGAACCACTGCGTGGTCGACCCCGAGATGTCCGCCCACTGGGCGATCGGGCGCCACACCCACAGCGCCAGCACGCCCCAGAAGCCGAAGAACACCAACGCCGCCGTCGGGGCCGCCAGCAGCAGCAGCACGACGGAGTTGACCACCGCGGCGAGCAGGTCACGCCAGGTCGCCCGATCACGCATCACCCAGCGCAAGCGAGTTCGCCTCGCCGGCCACCATGGCGTGTCGTACAGCTGCCGCCGGTACTGGTACAGCCCGTCCGGCCGCGGGAGGGGGAACGGCGGTTCCGGCAGATACGGCCGGTCGATCCGCACCCCGGTCCAGTTCCTCGCCTCACGGCGCAGGGTGTCGGTCACCGTCCGCCCGGCCAGCACCATCGTGGGAAACAGCGGGGTCGGTCCGATCAGGAAGAGCATCGTCGGAACCGTCATCGCGAGCTGCGCGACCGAAAGCGCGAACAGGGCCATCTGATGGCCCAGCGCCTCGAGATGTCGCTTGAGCCACCCTTCGCCGGTCCGAGACACGTGAGGTCCCAGCCACCATCGGGTCCAGTGGCCGTACATCCGCAGCGCGAGCGGCCCGGTCAGCAGCACGGCGGGGACGAGCAGCAGGCCCGCGATCGGATTCCACAGCTGCCAGCCCAGGTCGCGGCCGGTCGCCGGATCGTCGGAGATCCACTCGAACCGTTTGGTCCATCGGATGAACCACGACCGTTTGAACAGGCTGTTCCCGTCTCGATACCAGCCATCGCGCTCACGTTCCGGTTCGGGCGGCGCCGGCCGGTAGGGCGGCTCGACGTCGATACCGCACCAACGCCCGGACAGTCGCCGGGTGAGCGCGGCGCGCGGACGTGTCCCTTCCAGCGCCAGCGTATACGCGAAGACCAGCCCGACGCAGAGCAGGCAGAAACCCACCAGTTCGATCAGCAGGTCCAGCCAGCTCACCAGCGCCAAGACCGCGAGCGTCAACCCACGGCCCAGCGCGGTGAGGTAGGTGCGGATCATGCGACGAAGTCTTCCCCATCACCTCGCGCGGCACAGTGACCAAAGCTCCCCTAGTGGGGTGGGTCCAGCCCCACCCCACTTGGGGATTCAGCACCATTCTGGCCGGACCCGTTGCGCCATAACGTTTTTCGCATGCCACTCATCGAAGTCACCAACCTCCGGAAGACGTACGGGGAGCACGTCGCGGTCGACGACGTTTCGTTCCACGTGGAACAGGGTGAGATCTTCGGGATCCTCGGGACCAACGGCGCGGGCAAGACCACCACCGTCGAATGCCTCCAGGGACTGCGGACGCCGGACTCCGGCACCATGTCGGTCCTCGCCCTCGACCCCGGCAAGGACCACACCCTCCTCCGGCAGCGCCTCGGCTCGCAGCTCCAGGAGAGCCGCCTGCCGGAGAAGATCAAGGTCCACGAAGCGCTCGACCTCTACGCGTCCTTCTACGCGAATCCCGCCGACACCGGCGACCTGCTCGCCAAACTGGGGCTGACCGGGCAGCGGAACAAGTACTTCGGCAAGCTTTCCGGCGGGCAGAAGCAGCGCGTCTCGATCGCGCTCGCACTGGTCGGCCGCCCCGAGGTCGCCATCCTCGACGAGCTGACCACCGGACTCGACCCGCACGCCCGTCGCGACACCTGGAAGCTCATCGAGGCCGTACGCGAAACGGGCGTCACCGTCCTGCTGGTCACGCATTTCATGGACGAGGCCGAGCGGCTCTGCGACCGCCTCGCGATCTTCGACGCCGGGCGCGTGGTCGCCACCGGCACCCCCGCCGAACTCCGCGAACGCGCCGGGAAATCCACTTTGGACGACGCCTTCGTGACCCTGACCGGCCGCGACTGATCCAGGAGACGAGAAATGCGCACGCTCACCAAGATCACCCTCACCGAAACGAAACTGGCCCTCCGGTCACCGGCTTTCGTCATCTCCGGACTCGTGCTGCCGACGGCCATCATGGCCGTCCTCGGCGCCATCCCGGCCATCCGGACCGAAAGCAAGGACACCCCCGGCATGCGCTTCCTCGACGCCTGGGTGCCGTCGATGGTCGTGCTCACCATCGCGATGATGGGACTGCAGTCCATCCCCGGGATCATCGCGACCTACCGCGAACAAGGAATCCTCCGCCGCTTCGCCACCACTCCGGTACACCCGGCGAAGCTGCTGGTCGCCCAGCTGATCATCAACGTCACGGTGACGATCGGCGGTGTCGGCGTGCTGCTCGTGGCGGGCACCGTCTTCTTCGACGTCCCCGGTCCGCGTCACCCGCTCGGCTTCCTGCTCACGTTCGTCCTCGGCACGGCGGCGATCTTCGGCTTGGGCCTGATCGCGGCTTCGGTCGCCAAGACCAGCCGCGCCGCGGGCGGGATCGCGATGATCGCCTACCTGCCGATCATGTTCCTCGGCGGCGTCTACCTGCCGCGACCGTTGCTGCCGGAAGCCATCCAGAACATCGGCGCGTACATCCCGCCGGGTGTCAAAGCCCTCGAAGACGCCTGGACCGGCTCCGGCGCCCAGCCGCTGCAACTCGCCGTACTGGCGGCTTTCGCGGTGGGCAGTTGTGTCGTGGCGACGAAGCTCTTTCGCTGGGAGTGACGACCGCTTCCGCCAAAGTGGTGATGATGATCGTTTTCTCTTGTGGCTTGGCCCTCGGGTGAGTAGTCAGGAAGACGGCCCACGTTCACTGTGTCTCCCTCGGAGGTTCGATGTCTCTGGATGTATCGCCCGCGCTGCTTGAGAAGGCCGAGCGCGGGGAGGTCTCCGACGCCGAATTCGTCGCCTGTGTCCGGGAATCCCTGCCCTACGCCTGGACCGTGATCACCGGTGTCATCGCGGAGGCCGACGGCGCGCCCGACGGGTTCGCCGACAACGAGACGCCGCCGCCGAGCGAGGCCGAACGCGGTCAGCTGCTGCGGGCGCTGGCCTCGGACGCCATCCGCGGCGGATTGGAACGGCACTTCGGCGTGAAGCTGGCGTTCCAGAACTGCCACCGGGTCGCCGTCTTCAAAACGTCCCAAGTGGACAGTGACCGCTACCGCGCCTTCGTCTCGCCGCGCGGTCAGCTGCTGAACCAGAGCCCGGAACTCCGCGACTGCTAGCCCGTCAGCGCAGCGCGGGCAGCACTTCGGCGCCGATCCGCGCGATGTTCTCGAGCGTTCCTTCCGGCGTACCGGACGCTTCCACCATCATGATCACGTGGGAGACCCCGGTACGCCGGATGCTCGTTCCCAGCCGGTCCACGCAGTACTCGACGCCGCCGATCGGGTGCATTTCGCACAGCTTGTCGGTGTAGGAGACCGGATCTTTCTCCAGGCCGCGCTTGCCGTTCAGGTACACGTGCCCGGCGAACCCTTCCTTCAGGGAGCCCGGTAACGCCGACCGCACGACGTCCACGGCGTCGTCCCCCACCTGGCACATCACCGTCGAGACATGCTCCGCGGCGGAATCCCCGTACGCGGCAAGGGTTTCGATCTTGACGTCGTCGTCGGCGTGCAGGCCGAGCAGCATCGGCAACCCGCGATCGGCGGCGAGCCGGACCGCGCGCGATCCGGCGTCACCGCAGGCCACGACCATGCGCGGGGCGCGTCGCGGCCGCGGCACCATCGGCACCTCACGGAACGCGAAGTGGTCGCCATCGGCGGAGACGGTCTCCGACGTCATCGCCGCGAGCAGCAGATCGAGACTCTCCTCGAACCCCGTTTCGTAGCGGGCCAGACCGGTGCCGAACACTTCGAGGTCCTGCCAAGGCCCGCCGCGGCCGACGCCGATTCGCAGCCGCCCGCCGGAGACCGCGTCCAGCAGCGACCATTGTTCGGCGAGCGCCACCGGATGCGCGATCGACAGCACGCTCACCGCGGTGCCGACCGCGATCCGTTCGGTCCGGCCGAGCACGTGCGCGGCGAGGGTGATCGCGGACGGGCAGACGCCATAGGGCATGAAGTGGTGCTCGGCGAACCAGACGTCGTCGAACCCGGCCCGTTCGGCGGCGATGGCGGCGTCGACCGAGCGGCGCAGGACATCGGCGTCCTCCTGGCCGGGAAACCGCCCGGACACGAGAAAGACGCCGAACCGCGGCCCTACTGGACGCTCACTTCGTTGAACCACAGGCGGGGCTCCAGCCACGGGAAGACCACGAACATCAGCAGCGCCACGATCCCGAGCGCCAGCACGACCGCCGTCGCCAGCTTCACCGCGAAGGGGCCCGGCAACTTACGCCAGATCCAGCCGTACATCAGCGCGCCTCCGAGATCTTGGGCAGGAGTTCGGCGTAGTTGCCCACCTGGTCCTTCGGAACCTGCTGGGTCAGCACCGCGTGGATGATGAGCCGCTCGCGCGCCGAGAACTGCGGGTGGCAGGTCGTCAGCGTGAGCAACGCGACCTGCTCGGCCTTCGGGAGGATCTCCGGATCCTTGTACGGCACCGGGTTCACCGTCTCGCCCTTGGTCGGGAACACGATGCGGCGGCCGTTGGTCTCGCCGTAGGCGCCACCGTCGGTGGCGTTCGGGTCACGCAGCGTCCCGACGTTCTTGCATTTCGGCTCGGCGCCCTTGCCCGCGGCCCAGCCCTCGACCTCGTCCTTGTAGGGCAGCACCTTGTAGATGTAGAAGTCGGTCTGCGTCTCGATGACGATCTGGTCGCACGAGCTGAGGTTGTCCAGGTCGTTGAAGGGCGCGCCCTTGCCGACGCGGTGGCCGGCGACCGCGAAGTTGCCCGGCTCGCCCGGCATCGCGGTGCCCTTGTAGTGGCCGGGGCCCACTTCGAGCGCGGCTTCGGTCGTGCCTTCCTGGATGGTGAAGTTGAAGTCGGCGCCGAACACCGGGATGTGGATACGGGCGAACGCCTTCCCGTCGACCAGTTCCGGATGCAGCTGCCGGTCCTTCGACCAGTCGCCGTCCAGTTCCGAACTCGCCTCGGACTGCTTGCCCGCCGAGAACAGGTCGGTCACGTAGACCTCGTAGACCATGAACAGCAGCACCACCAGGCCGGCGGTGATGAGGAGTTCCCCGACGGTCCGGACGGCCACGCCGCCCTTGCCCAGCTCTCGCGGGGGGCGCTCCTCGGTCGCGGTGCCGCCGCCGACCGGCTCGAAGACGACGGTCTCCTCGGTCGAACCCGGTGGTGGCGCGGGACGACGACGCGGCGGAGGCCCGTCCATCCGACGGCGCGGTGGCGGCCCTTCCGGCGGCCTCCGACGCGGGGTCGGCGCCTCTCCAGGGGCGCGACGCGACGAAATCGCCTCGTCCGGCCTACGCCGGGGGGCGGGCCGGCCCTCACCAGGTGGTCGTTCGGAGTACCGCCGTCGGCCCCCGCCCGGCTCTTCCCGCTCAGCCACGCAAAGCTCCTCAGTCTCGAACCAAGCCGCAGTGACGAACCAGCACAATGTCGAACCGTGTGTGACACCAGTGTCACAGTGCGGGAAATCGACCGGTCCCGGACGGTGCCCAGCGGCGCTCGTTTACGTTAACGTGTGCACGTGGCGCTGGTTGCGCACCCGAAAGCGGGTCATCGCCACCAGGGAAGCCGAACAGTACGCGAGGAACACGATGCCGAAGTCCAAGGTCCGCAAGAAGACGGCGTACACCCCGCCGACCGACCGCCGCACGCCGGTGAAGGTCAAGGCCGCGGGCCCGTCGAATCTGTTCTACAAGATCGTGATGTTCGGTCTCATGCTGGTCGGCCTGTTGTGGTTGGTCGTCAACTACATCGCGGGCGACAAGATCCCGTTCATGGCGGATCTGGGCAACACGAACTTCGCCATCGGTTTCGTGCTGATGATCGCCGGGCTGCTCATGACGATGCGGTGGCGGTGACGATTACCCCGGTTGGCGGCTTGACGCCGAATTACACCGGTGTGACTCATCCCCAGTGTGGATAACCCCTGTGGATAACTACCCCACCTCGTGGGCCCCGCGCCAGAACGTTGTGGTAGTGGCCTGGGTGATCTCCCTGTTCTTGCTGGCAGGAGCGGTATGGCTGGCCTTCGGCGGCGACGTCGGCGGCACCCTGCTGACGGGGATGGCCATGCTCTCCACTGGGGCGCTCGCGCTCCACGGCACCTTGCTCCGACCTCGGCTGGCCGCCGGTCCCGATGGCATCCTGGCCAGGACGGTCGGCGGCGCGCACCGCTATTCCTGGACCGAAGCCCGGCTCCGGCTGCGCACGACGCGACGCCTGGGCCGGGACAGCGTGACCCTCGAGGTCGAATCCGGCGAACACCTGCTGGTGTTCGGCCGGATCGACCTCGGCGAGGACCCCAGGGACGTCCTGGACGTCCTCACCGCCCTCAAGGGGCAAGCGTTGTCGTAGTAGTGGACATTGCCGTTCGGGCGTGTGACCAGCCCGGAACGGCGGTGATCGGTGGGAGCAGGCCTACTCCGGGTAACAGACGTAAGTGGGCTGGCCGCGGTTCGTCGTCAGTTCACAGGAGGCGGAAATGGTCCGCGAGTCCTTCCACGCGACCAGGCCGATCAACGCGACGACCACGATCGCCAGCCCGCCGATCTGCCACTTGAGCCGGTTCTTCTCCGGCGCGTAGAGCAGCGCGAACGTCACCAGGAGCCCCGCGACGAACCCGCCCGCGTGCCCGAGGATCGAGATACCGGGGACCTGGAAGGTGATGAAGACGTTCAGCCCCAGCATGACGAGCAGCCACGTGGGGTTGAGCTTGAGCTTGACGACGATGACCGCGTAGGCGCCCATGAGCCCGAAGATCGCGCCAGAGGCGCCGACCACGGGGACGGCGCCGAGGTCGGTGAACACCAGGTTCGCGACCGAACCACCGAGCATCGAGATGAAGTAGAGCGCGACGAACGGGACCCGGCCGAGGATGGTCTCCAGCGGGCGGCCGATGAACCACAGCGAGAACGCGTTGCCCGCGATGTGCAGCAGGCCGAACTGCAGGAACCCCGAGGTGAAGATTCGCCACCACTCGTTGGCGGCCAGGGTCGCCGGATTCCACAGCTCACCGAGCTGGAAGAGCTCCGAGAAGTTGTTGCTCGCGATGCTGCCGGACTGGGCGACCGTGATGAAGAAGATGACGACGTTGAGCGCCAGGAGGACCGGCGTCACCACGGCCGCGCGAGGCGGCCGGGCGCCGGTGATGGTGGTCGCGCCGTAGCCGGCGTCGCGGTACTGCTTCTGCTGGACGCGGTCCTGCTGGCGGCCCGCCTGCACACAGTCGGTGCACTGGAAGCCCACGGCGGCTTCGCGCAGGCAATCCGGGCAGGCCGGACGCTCGCAGCGTGAACAGCTCAGCCCGGTCGGCCGGTTCGGGTGCCACCAGCAGCCGGGCATGGCGGCCTGCTGGTACTGGGGATTCGGTGGTTGGCTCACGATGCCACCAACCTACCGAAATCCCCCGTAACAGGCCGTGTGATCAGCGTGGTCAGCCCTCGCGGCTGATGCTGACCTTCTCGATGACGACGTCGTCCAGCGGACGGTCCGCCGGGCCGGTCGCCGTGCGCCCGATCGCGTCGACGACCTCGCGGGAGGCCTGGTCCGCGACCTCGCCGAAGATCGTGTGCTTGAAGTTCAGGTGCGTCGTCGGGGCGACGGTGATGAAGAACTGCGAGCCGTTGGTGCCGGGTCCGGCGTTGGCCATGGCCAGCAGGTACGGCTTGGAGAACTGGAGCTCCGGGTGGAACTCGTCGCCGAACTTGTAGCCGGGACCGCCGCGGCCGGTGCCGGTCGGGTCGCCGCCCTGGAGCATGAAGCCGTCGATGACGCGGTGGAAGATCGAACCGTCGTAGAACGGGCCGGAGTTCGTGCCCTTCGCGTTGGGCTGGGTGTACTCCTTGCTGCCCTCGGCGAGCCCGACGAAGTTCGCGACCGTTTTCGGTGCGTGGTCGGGGAACAGGTTCAGGTTGATATCACCCTGGTTGGTGTGCAGAGTGGCCTTCAGCGCGCCACCATTGAGGGATCCCTTGCTTTCAGTCACGAGCTTCATCGTGCCATCTACGGCAAGATCTGCCGTAAAGGGGCACGATAGGTTACAAGCAACGAAGCAGAATCAAAACGATTGATGAGGTGAAGGCCATGACCCGGGCCGCAGATTCGGTGAGCGAGTCGGCGAAGGCCGGCGCGCTCGGCCTGCGCAAACGTGCGGTTGAGGTGGGCAAGGAAGCCACCGCCCACGCCGTTGAGGTAGCCGAGCAGAAGCTCTCCGAGAGCGCCGGTGAGATCGCTAAGTCCAGCCGTCGCGCGCGCAAGAAGCTCGCGAAGAAGACGGAACTGACCCGCAAGGAGCTCAAGAAGAGCTCGCAGGCGGCTCGTAAGGAGGCGCTGGCCAGGCTTTCCGAGATGCGGAAGCCGGGCCGTAAGGCGCGCAAGGCCGCCATCCAGGCGGCGAAGGCCGCCGGCGAGTCGAAGCGTCGCGGCAAGAAGGATTTCAAGGCCGCGAAGAAGGACTTCCGCGCCGCCCTCGTCGAGGCGAAGGCCGCAGCCAAGGGGACGCGTAAGCGTCGTCGCTGGCCGTGGGTCCTCGGCATCGCCGCGGTCGGTGCCGGTGCGGCTTACGCCCTGCGTTCCAAGCAGGAGCCGCCCGTCGCGCCTGCTCCGCCCAAGGCACCGCCCGCTCCCCCCGCCAAGCCCGCTGCTCCGGCCTCCGCGGCTCCGAAGCCCGCACCCGCGAAGCCTGCCGCTTCCGCTCCGTCGGCTTCCGGTCCGGCTCCGGCGAAGCCCGAGGGACAGAAGCCTGCGGAACAGAAGCCCAACGCCCCGAAGAACGGGCACCAGGCTTCGAGCACCAGCTCGGCCGACAAGAAGAACTGACGCCTCACACTCGTCTTCTGCTTGTCGCTAAAGGGCCGTCCAGCGACCTCCCGGTCACTGGGCGGCCCTTTCACGTCTTGGTGCCGAAGATCAACGCTCCGAAGGACACGTAAACGCGACGAAGGGGCGCCTCACCGCTCAACTTGACGTTGCAGCGGATCGACGCCCCTTCGGCGCTTTTACGCCAGCGCGAGATCAGGCAGACGCGGCGTGCTTGTCGATCAGCTGGCCAACGCGGGGAAGGGCCTCCTCGACGTTCTTCTTGCCGTTCGGGCGCAGCTTGCCGTAGACCTTCTTGATGCTGTCGCGGCTGCTCTTCTCGGCGCGCGCGTCGGTGACCGACAGGAGCGCGTCCGAGGCCTCGTCGCTACGGCTGGCCAGGTAGGCGCCGAAGTCGTTGCCACCCTTGGCCTTGTAGTCGCCGTAGAACGGCTCGAGGGCACCGGCGAAGTCGTCGAGCAGGGTGTCGACGGCGGCGGGGATGATGCCCGGCTTGATCTTCTTGACGGCCGCGAAGCCGGTCTTCACGACGGCACCCGAAACGCCGCCCTTGTCCGACACCTCGGCGTCGACGAGACCTTCGAAGTCGCTCACGACCGCCGGACGACGGCTGGAGTCGAGCAAGATTTCCTTGAGGGTGTCAGCCACGAAACCTGTCCTTTTTGTCTTATGGGGAGAACTGATCTTTTGTGCCGCCGAGCCACACCGCAAGGCGGCCTCCGCCGGATCTGGCGTTGCGCTGGTCCCGCGAACCGTCGCGCGTGCGGCACAGGGTAGTACAAGATCAACTTCACTCTGACGTGTGGATACCACTACCTAGAGACGCAGCTCACCGATAGCCTCCTTCGCCACCGTGCGTGCCTTGACGCTCTGCTTCTGGTTGGTCGTCACGACCACCGCGTTCCCGCCTTTCGCGACGGCGTAAACGGCGCCGTCACCGGACGGCTGGTAGCCGCCTTTCCACCCCGCCGGCTCGTCGGCGGGGTTGGACGTGTCGATGGGTGCCGCCTGGTCCACCAGCGCCTTCGCCACGGCGGGTTCACCGACGTACACGCGTACCGTGAGCTGTAGTTTCCCGCTGAGCGCGTAGAAGAAACAGGTCGGATGCGGTTGATCCGCCGACGTCTTGACCTTGGAGACCTTCTGCCCGTTGGCGTCCGAGACGGACTCGGCGCTCAGATACGGGCACGGGCCTTTGCCGGTGGGTTCCGGCGACGGCGGGATCTGGGGCACCGGGCTGCTCGACGGCGCGGGCGGGTTCGTCGCGGGCGGCTGTTCCTTCGGGCCACAGGCCACCAGGAGCGGTACGACGAGCGGCAGGATCAGAAGACGTCGCATAGTGGCGTCCAGTGAAGCAGATCGGATCACCGCGTCGGTGCGACCATCCGCCCTGTTCATGCGACGATGGCGATGCGTGACGGGTCTTCAGGAGGCATCAGTGCTCACCAAGGAGCAGTACCTGGGTGCGGTGGCAGAACGCATCCAGCGCAGCGGTGGCAGGTTGAACACGGTCCAGATCGGCCCGAGCGCGGCCGTCGTCGGCCTGTTCACCGAATCCGTGATGATGTCGACGATGAACTACTGCGTGGTCGCCGCGGCGATCCCGGAGGTGACGGCGCCCGCGTTGTACGACTTCACCGGGCTGGCGACACAGCACGCGCGGGCGAACGTGATGGGCACGGTCGGCTGGACGGCGGCTTCCGTGGTCATCGCCGGGCTGATCGGGGATCGGGTGTACCCGGACGCCGCGCAGGCCGCGTCGGCGAAGTCCGGCAACCAGTTCGGCGGCGAAACACGCATGGTGGCCGTCGACGTTTCGGCGGCGCAGATGTACGCGTTCGTCGGCGGGAAGCTGTGGGGCGCGGCGGTGCAGGGCTCGGTCAACGCGAAACTGACGTTCTGTTTCCCGCAGCCCGCCGAGGTCTATCAGCAGGTGCAGTGGCAGCAGGCGCAGGGACAGCAACCGCCGATGCCGCCGCACCAGGGCCCGCCGCCTCCCGGCTGGCAGCCGCAGCAACCACCGCCGCCGCAGTACCCGGTCGGGCCGCCGCCCGCGCAGGGACCGCCGCCCGGTCAGCATCCGCCGCACTACCCGCCGCCCGCGCCCGGTTATCCGACGCACGGCCAGCGCCCGCCGGGATACTGATGAACCGCACGTTGCGCGGCTGGCCGTCGTTCCCCGAAGAGTTGCCGGAGTTCGACACCGAGAAGACGCCGCACATGCCGAGCGAGCTCTTCCTGGAATGGCTCGACGAAGCCGGGGAACACGTACTGGCGCCGCATGCCGTCACTCTGTCCACAGTGGACGCCGACGGGATACCGGACGCTCGGGTCGTGATTCTCAAGGACGTCGACGGCGACACCTGGGCGGTCGCGACGAGTTCCGAAAGCCCGAAAGGCGTGCAGCTGACGAAGAATCCCTACGCCGCGCTGACGTTCTTCTGGCCGGGACGCGGCCGTCAGGTCCGCCTGCGCGGTCCGGTCGCGGTCGCCGATCCCGAAGTCTCCGCGGCCGATTTCACCGCTCGGCCGCCGGCGTCCCGGGTGGAGGCGTTCATCGGCAGGCAGTCCCAGGTGCTCGACGATCCGGCCGACCTCGACCGCGCGGCAGCGGAAGCGGAGCGCTGGGTCGAGGAGAATCCCGGCGTGGCACCGGAAACCTGGACGCGCTATCTGGTGACACCGTCCGAAGTGGAGTTCTGGCAGGCAGGCCACGATCGGCGGCACCGGCGTCTCCGCTATCGGCGTGAGAACGACTCCTGGCGCAAAGAACGCCTCTGGCCGTAACCGGTAATCGGTAACGACGATCGTCGGGTTGTCGTGGAGGATTCTCTTCGACGACGGTGAACGTCACGTTGTCCCATGATCGTTCGGAGGCGAAATGTCCACACGCCGTCGCATCGGGGGCGCCTTGGCCGCCACAGGGCTCGCCCTGCTGGCCGTCACGACGCCCGTCGCGAGCGCCCGGAACGGCGACCCGGCGAGAGGGCTTTATTCGGTGGAGGGCGCGAACGACACCGGCAAGCGCACCGCCGTCGCCCGCACCGGTGTCGACGTGGCCGGCTCGCGCGGTGGCGCGCTGACCGTCGTCGCCACGCCGGAGCAGGCCGCGAGCCTGCGCGCCGGCGGGTTCACGCTGAAGTCGCTCGGTGACTTCGACAGCATGCTGAAACAGCGCAGTGGCCGAGCGGGCACCTCGGCGGTCGCCGGCGACTTCCCGCCGGGCGACGAGGCGTACCACACCTACGCCGAAACGACCGCTGATCTGCAGAAGGCCGCGAAGGACCACGGCGACATCGCGACGCTGTCCAGCGTCGGCAAGTCGTACGAAGGCCGCGCGCTGAACCTGCTGAAGATCAGCGACAACGCGGGCACGGACGAAAACGAGCCCGAGGTCCTGTTCACCTGCAACCAGCACGCGCGCGAACACCTCACCACCGAGATGTGCCTGCGGATCGTGCAGCGGCTTACCAGCGGATACGCGAGCGACCCCGCCATCAGGAAGATGGTGGACGAGCACGAGATCCACGTGATCCCGAACGTCAACCCGGACGGTTCCGAGTACGACATTTCCGGCGGCGAGTACCAGGGCTGGCGCAAGACGCGGAAGCCGGTGCCGGGCAGCAGCGCCGTCGGCACCGACCCGAACCGCAACTGGGACTACAAGTGGAACTGCTGCGGCGGGTCGAGCGACAGCCCGTCCGCCGAGGACTACCACGGTCCGTCGGCGTTCTCCGAGTCCGAAACCAAGGCTGTCGCGGACTTCGTGAACTCGCGGGTGGTCGGCGGCGCGCAGCAGATCAAGACGCACATCGACTTCCACACCTTCTCGGAACTGGTGCTCTGGCCCTTCGGCTACACGAAGAACGAGACCGAGCAGGGGATGACAGAGGCCGAAGCGCGGCGGTTCGCCGACGTCGGCAAGAAGATGGCCGCAACCAACGGCTACACGCCGGAGCAGGCCAGCGATCTGTACGTCACCGACGGCGACGTCAACGACTGGGCGTGGGGCAAGCACAAGATCCTCAGCTACACCTTCGAGATGTACCCGAAGGACGGCGGAATCGACGGCTTCTACCCACCCGCTTCGGTGATCCCGGAGCAGACGGCCCGCAACGACAAGGCCGTCGACATCCTGATCAACGAGGCGGGGGCCTGATCCCGCTCGGTTCTCGAGATCGACCGTTCGCGACGCCATGAGCCTGTAGCATGATCCACTTTGTTCTTCGGTGCCCCGAATGGCCGATTTCTGGATAATCAACAGGTGCGCAAGCGGTTCGCGGAAGGCTCTCCGATCGCGTCGACGGTGATCACCGGCGACGACTTCGACGAGCTCGAGCACACCTTCCAGGCGTTCCTCGCGCCGGACACGGTCAAGCTGCACACCCCGGCACCCACCGGATTCTTCGACATTTCGCAGCTCAGCGGCCTTCGCACTCCCGGAATCGACCCGAACGGCCTCTCGGTCTACGAACTGACGCTGGACTCCGACGTCGTCCTGGAGGGTGAGGAGACCCCCGACGCCTACACCGTGATCGTGACCATGAACGGCCGCAACCAGATCACCCTCGGCCAGGAGATCGTGCCGTCGCGCCACGTGGTGACCGGACCGGAGACCCGGTTCCGGACCAGATTCGAGCACCCCGACATCCTGCTGCTCCGGGTCGGCAAGCGACTGGTGGCGGACGCGATGCGCGAACGGCTCGGCGAGACCCCGACGTCGACCCTGCACTTCGATCCGGCGGTCGTCGAGACTTCGGGCATGGGCCAGTGGATCACCCTGCTCCACACCTTCAGCGAGACCGCGGCCTCCGGCCTGTTCGACCGGTCACCGCTGGCCGCCGCGCATTTCGAGAAGCTGCTGCTGCACGGCCTGCTCGACACGCAACCGCATTCGCTGTCCGGTGACCTCGCCGGGGAACGGCCACGACCGAAGTCGGCGGCGGTCCGCCGCGCGATGATCCACTGCGAGGAACACGCCACCGACCCGGTGTCGATCGGTGAGCTGGCGATGGTCGCGGGAGTCAGCGTGCGCGCCCTGCAACTGGCGTTCCGCACCGAACTCGGGCTGACGCCGATGGAATACCTGCGGCGTGTCCGGCTCGACTACGTGCACCAGGACCTGCTCGCGATCGCGCAGGGACGGGCCGAAGGCACCGTCACCGACGTCGCGCTGCGATGGGGCTTCACGCATCTCGGCCGGTTTTCCGGTTTCTACCGCCAGACCTACGGCAAACTCCCTTCGGAGACGGCCCGCCTCACCGCCTGAAGGAGTTCGGATGCTGGTCGAACTGGCCATCGGTGACGCTTACGGAGGCTCCTTCGAACACGCGTACCCGAGCTTCGTCGCCGAGCACAACACGCTGACCGGGTACGTGCCGCATCCCGGCTCTCCCGGCGTCCCGAGCGGCCGCTACACCGACGACACGCAGATGACGATCGCGATCGCCGAACTGCTCGTCTCGGGTCGCCGGTGGACACCATTGCTGCTCGCCGAGCAGTTCGTCCTCGCCTACCACCGCGATCCGCACGACGGCTACGCGCCGCGCTTCCACCAGTTGCTCAGCGAGGTCCGGGACGGTGAAGAGCTGCTGCGACGGCTGCAACCGCAGAGCGACAAGAGCGGGGCGGCCATGCGCGCCGGGCCGATCGGGGTCCTGCCGACCGTCGACGACGTTCTCTATCACGCGAAACTGCAGGCCAGGATCACGCACGACACCCCGGCGGGGATCGCCGCGGCCCAGGCGGCGGCGCTCGCCGTGCACTACTGCCACCATCGGCTCGGCCCGCTGGCCGAGGTCGCGCGGTGGATCGACGGGGTGCTTCCCGAGGACGTCGGGCACGGCGGCTGGGCGCGGCCCTGGTCGGGCAAAATCGGGCCGCGGGGCTGGATGAGCGTCCGCGCCGCGCTGACCGTGCTCGCCGACGGCGGTGGCCTCGCCCGGATGCTGCACACCTGTGTCGCGTTCACCGGCGACGTCGACACCGCCGCGACCATCGCGCTGGCCGCCGCGTCGCGGTCACCCGAGGTGGCCCGGGACCTGCCGCCGGTGCTGTGGCGCGATTTGGAGAACGGCGAGTTCGGCCGCGACTACCTGGCGAAGCTCGACGAGCGATTACTTCGAACTTAGGGTGCCTAACTCATCGTGGCGCGGTGCAATGCTCACGTGGATGCCTTGACGCCGGTTCGCGAGGCCGCCGACCACTTCGGGCTGGCCATTTCGGCCTTGCACTACTGGGAACGCCGCGGCCTGATCACCGCCTTCCGCCGGTCGGGACGGCGGTATTACGACGACGACCAGCTGTACCGCATCGCCCTGATCAAGCACTGGCGGCAGATCGGCGGCCTCGGCCTGACCAAGCTCACCGAACTGCTCGCCGAGGAGCACCGCTGGCGCGACGTCGTGGTCGGTCAGCTCGCCGAGATCGAACAGGAGCGTGCGCGGCTGGACGCCGCGCACGACTACCTCGTCGAACTCCTCACCTGTCGTCGCGAAGGGAGCCTTGAGGACTGCCCCTGGTTCCGCGACCGGGTCGACCTGCCCGTACAGGCAGCGAGCTGAGACCCGGCATCGCCACGGCCGCGACGATCGCGGCGGCCGCGAGACAGACCGCGGAAGCGATGAACGCGGCCGTGTAGCCGTGGACCAGGGCTTCCGCCGGTCCGGTGGCCGACCGCCAGGTCGCCGTCACCGCTGCCGCGAGCGCGGTCGACGCCGCCAGCCCGATCGCGCCGCTGGTCTGGCGGACGGTGTTCAGCACGCCCGGAGTCGCGCGACGGTGAACAGGCTCATGCCGAGCACGAACATCCGCCGTATCCCGAATTCGTCGGACAACCGGCCGCCGAGCGACAAGAAACCGGCGAACGCGAGCGTGTACGCGTTCACCACCCAGGTCAGGGCGCTGGGCGAGAACCCGAGCCCGAACCGGATCGCGGGCAGGGCAACGGAAACGATGGTCGCGTCGAGGATGACCACGAACGTTCCGGCACAGGCCAAGGCGAGGACCGCGCCTTCACCACGACTGGGCGTCATGCCGGTTCTCCGTTCGGAGCGCCCGACGATCCAGCGGTGCCGTGTACAGCGAGTCCCTTGTGGACGGCCAGAGCGATCTCGCCGACGTTTCCGTGCGCCGCTCCGTCAACGCGGCCTCGAGCACCGAGCCCGCGTTTTCTCTCCTCACCACGACCCTCCAGTCCGGCGGGCACTGGTTTCGCGCCGCCGGAACCAGCGTGCAAACTGAAGCGTGGTTGAGCGCAAGTCCCGGTCAGCCGGGCATGGCGGGTAACAGAAAAGGTCTGACCGGAATTCTCCGGTCAGACCTTTTGTCGCGCGTGGAGCTGAGGGGAATCGAACCCCTGACCCCCGCCTTGCAAAAGTGCTGGTCGTAGGCATCTGGGGCGTCTGTCGCTGCTTGACCTGACCCAGGACGCGCCTGGACTGGCATGTCTGGCCCCTTCCGACTTGGGTTCGCACCCATCGTGGACCCCATTGATCAACCACCATAAAGATGCTGGTAGATCGATTGGGGGCTGTTCGCAAGGGAGAATTATGCGAAGCTGGCGGACATGGAACCGGAGCTGTCAGTCTACGTGCGGGGCGACCCGGACTCGATTGATGCTGGGCAGGTTCTGGCTGGCCTGCGCAGTCTCCTAGCGTTGCTAGGTGCGCTCCAGCCACCTCGCGCAGGCGGACAGCATGTTGCCTGGCGTTTCTCGAAGCTGAGGCTCAACAGTGTCGAGACGCAGATCGCTGCGCTGGACATGCCGCCAGGCATTGACGCTGACTCGGTCGATGCAATGTTCCAGGCCCTCGTCCGTGGCATCCACGTGACGGAGACAGCGATCCAGGTGCCCTCTGGCTGGAACGCCGCAGCGGTCGATGCAGCACTCAAAGCGTCGGATGCCTTGAGCTCAGCGACTGCGGCCGGCACCGAGATCGGTCTGGTGCATGACGACTCTTCACGAGTCGTGCTGACAGCTCAGACCGCGAAGAACCTCAAGGCGCTCCGTGTCCGTCGCTCCAGCATCGGCAGCGTGATCGGTCACTTGGAGAGCCTGACCTTGCACCAGAAGCGGGAATGCGCCATCTGGACGGACCGCCGCGGCGAGCGAGTCGTCGTTAAGTTCGGCCCTGAGCAGCAACTGTCCGTCCAGCAAGCGATGGGTAAACGCGTCCAAGCACGTGGAGTACTTCAGAGGGACTACAGGGGTAGGCCGATGGTCCTCGATCTCGCAGCCTTGGAGATCCTGCCGGAGCCTGATCAGGGCAGGTTGCTGAGCGAAGCCGCGGGCGAGTTCCCCGATTTCACTGGTGGTGTTTCCGTACGCGCCTACCTGGAGTCGGTACGTGGGACGTCCTAGCTCGTACCAGAAAGCGTTCCTCGACTCGTCCGCGATCATCCGGTACTTCACGCGCGGCGAGGGATGGAGTTCGGTCGAGCGGATCATGCAGGCCAATCAGGCAGGAACTATCGCGCTCTTCGTGTCCCCGCTGCTGCTGGTCGAAGCTCTCGGACAGCCGCCGGCGAGTAACTACGACCCTGGCGTCGAAGCCCGCGTGCTGTCGTTCCTCGACAGCCCATCGCTGTTGCCCATCGAGTTCGATCGATATACAGCGCTCATCGCCCGGCGATTGGTCTTGGAGCGTGGACTGAAGACCTGCGACGCCATTCATCTTGCCAGCGCACTGTCCGCTGAGGCGGACGTGTTCTTGACCTACGACAAGGATGACTTCCCGATCGGCACACAGGTCGACGACGTCTGGGTGGACGTGCCGTACTTCCCTGGCGCCCATGAGCCTGGCAGTCAAGAGCCAGATCTCTTCTCTCTAACACAGGACGACGGATGACCGGACGTTCGGTCGCTAGCCATCCCAAAGACGCCGTCCGCTGGAGTCAGACGACGCTGAGCAGCTCATCGGACCCACAGATTCAAGAGCTTTGACCGCGCGGTGACTACCTCGTCAGTTTCGGAGATATGCCGGGCTGTGACTGCCAGGGCTACCTTCAGGTCGAAGACGTGGGCGAAACGATGACCCCAGCACCCACCTTCAGCAGCACTTCACGGAGCGCGTTGACATCCTGAAGAAGATCGGCAGGGAATCCGTCGAACTGATAGCCAGCGCGGTCGAGCAGGTAGATGAGCTGGCCTAGCACTCGGAAGTACCTGACTGGGTCGTTCTCTTCCTCAGCAGCGAGGAACCGGAGAAACCGGAGCGAGGGGGATACGTCGCCCAGCAACCTGTCGCGTCGGCTGGCTCGCTCATCAACCGGGAGCCGATCCCACGTCGCACCTGTGCTCCTGGATATCGGCCCTGTCGATGTCGCATATAAGTGCTCCTCGAAAGCCTCAGGCAGGAGCTTGGCAAGCCTTCGAAACAAAGGCAGTTGAGGAGTCAGCAGCTCAAGCACCTCGTTGTGCCGACGTCGTTGGGCGCGCGCCGGCGCGACATCTTTTCCGCCGTCTGGCGTGCCGTGTGCTGTCTTTAGCCTCATAAGACGCTGTTCGGCGGCTTGGCGACTGCGTAATGACAGGTGCTCGGCGATGTCAGACCAGCTCATCTTCTGTTCACGAGCTTCACTAAGAAGGCGAAGTTCGATCTGCTCAAGTTGATATTGAGCCAGAGGAAGCAGTCTCAGCGCGTCAGCTAGCTCATCTTTGCCGACGGGCGGCCCTGACACTCGTGGAGAGTTGACGATCTGATTCAGCAGCTGAATCAGCTTGCCCGGCCGCATCACGAAGCGGCGTGCCCCCACACGGCGCGCGAGGTTGCTAGCCAGAGAAGCTAACTCCCGCAGGTCGTCGCGGCTATATTTCATGATCAACCCACTCGCTGTGTCAACATTTCATTGACACTCTACGTCAATACTTTGTTGACCGTCACGACAAGGTCTGCACCACTGTGGCGTGACCACTATCGGATGAAGATCGCCACAGTCTGCCACGAGAGATGGCAATCGCTTGCTTTACCAGCAGGAAACTTCTCCAGGACAAGCGTTGCGACATACCGGATTTACTCTCTGATCTGCGACAGCTACTCCTCGCACTTGGTCACGCTTACACAACTGTGTTACAGGTCACAGGCGCTACCTGCAATCCGTACCCCATGATTGCGCCGAACCACAAGCGACAACGGGTGAGCAGCCAACGATACGAGCTTGTCCGCTTGTTGCGCACAAGTTGATCAGTCGAGCTACGATACCGATAGCGGATCGAAGTCGAACATGAGAAATCCGCCGGACACACTGGCTGTGCGCCGACGGACTTCCTCATTCAGTCGCTACCACCACTTAGCGGCGTCGGCGCAGGGCTCGCAACCTCCAGCCGACAACTAAGTTGAGCGACATCCGCGAGGCCCTGGCGATCCACGTCAGGGCCTCTTTGTTAGAGGCCTCGCCCCAGATCTCCGCAGCTGTAGCGGCTCCCTGAGTGACGCGAAGGATCGTTACTAACCAGTCGCGACTTCTACTCTCCGGCACTTCGCCGTCAGGCGAGTCGACCGAAGAGCCATGCGGTTCATCCATCGGGCCTAGCCCTTTCTGCCATGAACACGAGGAAGGTTCATGCCGCGGCACTAAAGCTGCCTCGAGGCCAGGAAGAGCTAAGAAACCCAATTGATGAGATCCGCTCAGGAGCGTACAGGCTCAGTGCGACACAGTGTGGGTGCCGCCACGCGAGTAGGTGTCACATCGGTCGAGGACGCACGAGGCACGGTAAGCCGCCAAGCGGCCGAGAAAGGGCCGTCACTTTCATCCCGCATGTCACCGTTGTCACAGCTCAGACCTGCACAGACGGTGACCGGTTTACCCGGCAGGCGACTTTTCGCATAGCGGAAAAGCCCAAAGCTACCGCGTAGTAGTTGAGTACTGCAATAACGCTACGTAGCGTAACTTTGAGCAACCGGCGCGTTCGGTCACCGGACAGTGTGACGCAGAACACAAAAGTTCACGCGCATCTGCACGTGCGTATGCAGGTGCGGAAGAACGCATCTCCGCTGATTAAAGTTCCCAATTCGCACTAGTGGTCGACAAATCAGCAGATGCTTGCGCCGAAACGTTCGCCTGCGTCGGGCGCACGTCGTGGAGTCGCCGGGGAAGCGCAAGCGTTACAACACCGCGCTGACCACTCTTCGACCTTCCGGCCAGGTTCGGCTGCTTGACCATCGTCGACGTTCACGGCCGGACTCCGCCTCGGGAAACCTTACGCAACACCTCGAACGCAGAAGACCCCGTCGTGATGACGGGAGACTTCTGCGTGGACTTCGGACGTGATGGTGGTCAGGCGATCGCTTCCGGGGTGTCGAGAACCGCGCGCAGCCGGGCGCCGATCCACGCGCCGACGGCCGGGGACACCGCGTTCCCGAAACCGTCGGTTTGGGCGCGGGCGGTGCCCCAGACGATGAACGTTCCCTGGTAGCCGGGGAAGTCCACGTCGAAGCCGCAGCCGCGGCCGATCTCGTGTTTGCCGAGCATCCGGAAGTAGCAGTCGTCGAGGGTGAGGTCGACGAGCTTGGCGCGCCAATCAGCGTTCAAGTTCGCGGCCGTGGCGGCGTCGGTGCCGTGCCAGCCGGAGAACAACACGGCCTGGCTGGCGGCGGTCGACACGATGGTGCCGAGCGGGTTGCTGACGGGGTGGGCGCGGTAGTCGGCTTCGGTGATGGCGCCGTTGTTCTTGATCGTCCCGGCGGCGGTGAGCAGGCCGGGGATCTGGTCGGAGGTGACGGTGGGCATGGACTCGGTGTGCACGGTGGGGATCGTGTTCTGTCGGAACGGCACAACCCCGGCCGACACCATGCCGAGCGTCTCCGACCCGGCCTGTGTCGGCAACGGGTCACCCGCACCGCGCGGGGCGCCCTGGAAGTTCGCGACCGCGAGCAGCATCGCCTTCTCGTGGGTGGAGGTCACGGTGTCCATTGGCCGGGTGATGTGCTGGCCGTCGCCGTTGTGGCGGTGCGCGGCGATCACCGCACCGGTGGACAGGATCGCGGTTTCCTGCTGGCTGGTCTGCGTCGCCATCGGCTGCCAGAGGTGCTTCTCCGTACCGTGAACGGCTTTCGCGGGCATGAGGACGGCGGGAAAGTCGGCGAAGCGCTGGCGGCAGCGTTCCGCGCGGGCCATCGTCGCCGCGGCGAGCGGCCCGACCGACCCGTCCCGCTGCTTCCTGTGTGGCTTGTCCCCGATGCGGGTACCGAGGTTGGTCAGGTCGAGCGCGGCCAGCGACGGCGTCATCGGCGGGAACACCTCGACGCGGCACCGGGGACACCGGTAGTTGTACTGCTTGCCATACCGCACGGACCCGCTGGCCGGGACACCGGTTTTCCAGGACCACACCGCTTCGACGGTCGTGTCGCAGCGGGCGCACCACGATTCCGGCCGGTGTTCCAGGTCCGGGGCGGGGAGGTTCTTGTCCCAGAACGCGGCGTAGTAGCGGTCGCGGGACTGCGGCACTCCGAAGAACATGCTGTTCAGGTACATGATCTTGTGGTCGTAGCCAAGCGTGTCGAACTGCTTGAGCCACCACCGGTACGTCGACCCGTCGCCCACCTTCGGCTTTCCGGGGATCGCCGGTCCCCATGAGGTCAGCTCGGTGGTGCACTCGACCAGGATCAGCCGGGGGTGGTGCACGGCGGCGTAGTGCAGCACGCAGTTGGCCGTCGCCCGGTCCCGCTCCGACCGTGTCACCCGCTCCTCGAACTCCGGATCGGTCATCGAGAACAACGTTAGGCCCTGCTCGTATGCCTTGATCGTGTTGGCGATCGAGTGGTTGACGCAGCTCACCCCGGCCGAGAGGAGGTCACCGGCGGGCAAGTCGCGGGCGTCGTGATAGTCCCCCGACTCCGGATCGACCAAGTCCGCGATCCAGTGCTCGGCCTCCGGATGGTTCGCCTCGTGGACCTCGACCTTGAACTCGTTGTGGTTCGCGGCCATGATCGTCTCGAACCCGGCCAGCTTGATCCCCTGCGTCAAGCCCCCGAACCCGGAGAACAGCTCGACCGCGACCGGGTCGTCGTGGCGGGAATGCCGTCGGCGCTTCGCGGGCCGGTGCGTGGCCGTGCGGCTCATGCCTCCTCCCCTGCGAGGTGGGCGTCCTGGTCGGTGCGTTCGGCGTCGGCCTGGACGACGGGTGCGTCGGTCTCGTCGGCGGACGCTTCGGTGTCCAGGTGGGCTTCGAGGTCGGCCAGGGTGAGCGTGCACTTGCGCTGGAAGTAGGGCTGTCCCACATCAGGCGGGAGTAGTTCGTGGAGCCGGTCGTCGTCGATCGTGAAGACTGTGACGCGGTGACCGGCCACCGTGCCGGTGATCTTGACCCCGACGTCCCCGTGTGGATGGGCTCCCAACGTGACTGTGTTGTCCCCGCTCAGGGTGTGCGCCCACGCGATCGCCGCTGGGACTCCCTCAGCGCCGGAGATCTGAAGCGTCGAGTTCGAGACACTGGCCAGTTCAGCGAGGCCCGGGTGGGCGTTGATGTGCACGGACAGGGCGGCGAAGAATGCGGCCTGGTTCATGGATTCAGTCATGATGCTCAGTCCTTTGTGGTCGAGGAGTGGCAGTTGCGGTGGATGACGGTGTGGATCCCGGCGCGTTGGGCGGCTTGTGCGCAGTGGGTGGCGCCGCGGGAGTTGTCGTGGATGAAGGCGAGGCAGTAGTCGGCGCCGGCTGCGACCATGTGCTCGTTGCGGCGGAATCCGGCGGCGCGGCCGTGGCGGTCCCAGTCGGCGAGCCATTGCTCGATCTGTCCGCCCCAGTGGGTCCAGCACTCTTCGGCGAGCCGGTCGGCGCCGCGCGGGCAGGCCCCGGTGACCAGGACGGTGTCCGGTCGCCACTGCCAGATCTTCGCGAGGGCGTCACGGATGACGGTGGTGTCGGTCCAGGTGCGGGAGCCGGTGACCAGCACGCGCGGCGTAGTCATGTGGTTCTCCTCCTCAGACGTGCCACTGGTGGCCGCAGTCGAGGCACGTGGCCAGACCGGCGAGGACGTAGAAGCTCCAGTGCGTGCAGCCCATGCGGATCTCGTTGACGGCGTCGGTGATCCACTCGTGGACGTGGGCGGTTTCGATCTCGGTGAGCACGGCGGTACTGGGTCCGCCGCACGTCTCGTGCCAGTCGGTGCGGGCTTCTTTCACCGCAACGGTTTCCGTCACACCCGCGCTCATGACGCGACACCGTTCGACTCGACGGGGAACAGTTCGGACTGCCCATCCACGTCCCCCCAGGTCGCGAGCTTGGTGTCCGCTCCGGCGGTCCCTGCCGGGCGCCTGCCGCGTCCTTTTGCGGCTCCGACCTGGCTTTTGAGTTCGTGGAGTTTCTCAACGGTCATGCCGAGTGCTTCGGCGTCGAGTTCGGCTTTGGTCTTNNTCAAGGGGTCAGGCCAAAAAGTTTTTGGGCGCACGCTTTTCGCGTCCGAAAAGTTTTTGGAATGCGCCCCTTTACCGTGAGGTTGGGGCCGTGCTAAGCCGGGCTGCGAAGCTCAAAAGCACAGTCCGCGCTTGCGCGGACCTTGTTCCGCCCGCAGAGGGCGGTTATCGGTAGCGGCGACCGAACGTCGGCGGATTGCCCCGGTCGGTGGACGGTTTCTGTCGGGGGCGCGTGTCACCATGGATTCCATGGAGCTGACCGGGCGCGACTTCGACCGGATCCCCCGCCGCAATGTGCGGGTGCCGGTCGTGGAGTTCGCGCGCCTGTGGCTCACCGCCGAACGCCAGTACGAGCGCGAACGCACCTGGGCCGCGCTCGGTGTTGTCGACGTGTGCCGCTGGATTGCCTGCGCGACCGTCCGGCTCGAAACCGGCCGCACGTTCCTCGCCTACGCTCCCGTTACCGAGCGGACCGGGCTCGCGCACGAAGAGACCATCGAAGCGGAATGCCTGGCCGCTCAACGGCTGTGGCTGCGCCGGCCGATCCCGGGTTACCTCGTGAATCGGCCCGGCTGGCTCGACTCGGTCGTGGCCACCCTGGAGTGGGCGTGGCACCGTAGCGGTGTTCCGCCGCTCGACATCCCCGCCCACTCCCAGGGCTGACCTGCTCATCCCCCGTACACCGCCGCGTCGTCGGCGTCTGCCATCTCGTCCGCTTCGGCGGCATCTGCGGTGTTGCGGCGGTACAACTCCGCCGCCTGAGCTTCCTCGTGCGCGTGCTGTTCCTCGGCCGCTTGTCGGGCGGCGATCTCCTTCAACGCGCGCTGCGCGCGCTCGACCGACTCGGCTGTCTCGTCCGCCGACGGCACCCGAACTTCGTCGGACTCCACGACCGGGTCCTCGTCGGCCGCGACCTCACGAATGTCGGGCACGTCGACCTCGGCCGAGTCGTCGGCATCGTCGGCGGTGGTGACGGTGTCGATGTCGTCGGCGCGCTGCTGGGCAACGTCGGTGAGGTCGTGTTCGGCGGTGACCTCGCGGTGGGCGTCTTCGACGGCCATGTGCTCGTTGTGGACGTCGAGCCATTCCTCGGCGGTG
>NZ_LQCI01000007.1 GCF_001613935.1 Amycolatopsis regifaucium | reverse complement strand
GTGAGCAGGTGGTGCAGGAATCGCTCCGGGTGGGTGAGAAATCCCTTGGCCGTCGGTTTGAGCCCGACCCGGCCTACACGTCAATATCGTCGCCTATCTGCGGGAATATTGGTCCTGCGGCAGCGATTTCGCCTTGGCGGTCATCGTGGCTGGGCTCCGTTTCGTCTCCGTTTGCTCCGGTGTGCCGATAGTCGGAGGAGTGCTCTGCGGAGCCGGGTGGTGAGCGTAGCGGCCTTTCTGTTTCCTCGTCACGACTGCTCTGTCCATGAGCGGTGACCGACGTGTCCCCAAACCGGTCAACGTTCGTGGGCAGAGCACTTAAGAGCCGGTCGGCTCAGTTCCGCGGGTGGCGGGTCTTCCGGGCGGTGGAAGAACGCGGCGGCGACCAGAGCACTGATCAGTCCGAGCGCCAGCAAGGACCATCCGATTCCCTGGCCACTGGAGGTGACGATGCTGATGCCCGCTACCACCAGCATGACGGCCGTCAACGTCGTTGTCGTTGCCCTCCAAGTGAAGGGATCCCTGGATGTGTCGGCTTTCATGGTTCCCTTCTACCCGGGGGCTTTCGCCAATCCAGGGAGTGCGTTAACTCCACTTCGCCGAACCGCGGCCGACCCCGGGTAGGGGGACGCTCGCCACGATCTGCCAGCGCGTCCGGTCTGGGACACTTGCATCGACCGCGGTGTCCGCTGGTGATGCTAACCGCCGATCCGTCAGACCGAGCCCTCGGAATTCCGCCGGAGGACGAGGCAGACGAAACCGAAGGCTTCCCGGTAGACGCGTAACCATTCCTCGCGATGGGTCGCGGCCGCGGCAAGTGCGTGCGAACTGTCCGGATCACCGGGGTGGTCAAGAGCCCACGAGGCCAGTGTCCCCGTCCAGTCCCATTCGTAAGCGTCAAGTTCGTGGCGAGTGCTGACATGTCCGTAGACGGGGATCCAGCCATCGACGGTCACGCGGTCGACCGTGGTGGCGAGATCGGTGAAATCACCGAGCATCTCCACCGCGTCCGGCGACGGATCACGCTCCCAGAAACCGTCACCGGCCAGGACACGACCGCCGGGCGCGAGATGTTCGCGGGCGGCCGCGAGAGTGGCGAGCAGGCCGCCGAAGGCATGGGCGGCTCCGACACTGAGGACAAGGTCGAATAGTTGTGTGGACGTGAAATCCGCGGCGTCGGCCTGATGGAGGTCGAGCCGGTCGGCCACGCCGAGGATTTGGGCTGTATGCCGAGCACGCGTCAGCGCGCTCTCGGAGACGTCGACGCCCACGGCTCGTAACCTCGGATAGGTGACCAAAGCTCGCACCAGCCACTCACCGCTGCCGCACCCGAGATCGAGGACGTGCCTGGCCTCGTCTCCCAGCCCGCGCTCCAGCAATCGTCGTACCGATTCGTCACCCAATGGCGAAGCCACCGGGTGGTGCGCATGGGCAAGCTGAGAGATCCGTTCACGTCGCATCCGGCGACCATGTCAGGTCCGCACAACGCAGACAATCGATTATCCGACGTCCTCCCGATTCCGCCATTCCGTATGCTCCGCAACTAACTGTTATCTGCTTGCTTAACTGTCGTGAGCAGGGCCAACGCAGAAGGCGAGGTCCATGCTGTTCAGAAGCACTCACAACCGAACCATGGCGCTCGGCGTGGCTGGCGACCCTGGCTGTTGGTGTCGCCGTCGCCGGAACAGCCTCCTCAACCGCGACCTCTCACGAACCGGCTGCGGCTCCTGCCAAGGCTCCCACCCTGCCACCGGCGTTCACCATCAGATTCAGCAAAGCGCGCGAGGCGTCCCGGATACCGACGGCGCGACCTTCGGCGCGACCGGCGAGGTCATGGACGCGGCTGGCATGGTGGTCGGCCGAACCTGGGAAATCTGCGTCGAAGATGACTTGGACCCGACCACCGAGGACATCGTCCTGTTCTGCACCGCGGTGTGCGTGCGCACCGTGAACCGGCCACGGCGGCCAGGCGGCGTGGACAACGGGGAGGGGCGCGTCGGGCCGGGTAATTCTATTCCGGGATAATCGCAGGTCCACCCGAATTTCCGAAGGCGGGAAACCGCCCGTTCAGGCGGGAAACCGCCCGTTCAGGCGGCGTAGCGCGCGACGCCACGAGCCGTCGTCCGGGGTGTCCCGGCGAGAGCCGATCGGGCGACGTTCGGCCAACCAGGTAACGGGGTACTCACTGGTCATCGGTGACCATGTGGGGAGAGGAGTGGCGCGATGCAGGGTGACATCGAGACCTACTTCGAGAACGGCCCCGCCATCGAGCAGTCAAGTTCGTCGAGTGATCACCCGTCATGCAGGGACGCTCTGCCGGAACGCGTGTTCGCCGAAGGTGCGTGGGATCAGCCGCACCATGCCCTTTTCTTTTGATGACAGGAATTTGCGGTGCTGAATTGCAGAGACCTTAGGATTCCGTCTTCTGGACTCGCGTGAAGATCGCGACAAGAAAGGGCCGGGATACGGTTGGACGGTAGGCCGTTGAGTGACTCACACCGGATAGCTCCCATGACTACCTGACTGTCCACTGTGGAATTTTTGGGCCGTTTGACGTCCGGTCGCAACCGGTAGCAACCGGCCCTGACCAGCACAAACAGCCAGCGTGACGGAGGGGGCGTTCAAAACTCGCACATGAGCTTGAACGCCCCGTCGACGACCTGTCTGACAGGCTGGCCGGTCAGACCATCGGAGGCCGGTCGCGCCACCACCGCTGGCCAGCTTCGGGGAGGGTGGAGATCGGGTCGTAGTAGGGGTAGCGCTGCTGCAGAGCCTCGTCCGCGTTGGCCACGTTCTCCCTGTCTACGCTGGTCAGGTAGTTCTTGGTCCAGTACGAGATCCCGAGTTCGCGGTCGTACTCGGCGAGCTGGTGCACCCATCGTTTCCCGACGTAGGGCACGTCGCACACGATCCGCGGGGTGGCGTAGCCCGGCAAGTAGCCCATGATCGCGTGCTGCAGTTCCTGTGCCTCGTGCACGGAAACCCGCCAGTGTTCGGCGTTGGGGATCATGTCGCACATGTAGAAGTAGTACGGCAGGATGTTCGCCTCGCCCTGCAGTGCGAAGCACAGGTCCAGCAGTTCGGCCGGTGTCGCGTTGACGCCCTTCATCAGTACGCCCTGGTTGCGCACGTCGCGGACGCCGACGTCGAGCGCGGTCCTGGCGGCTTCCGCGACCAGCGGGGTGACCGACTGTGCGTGGTTGACGTGAGTGTGGATGGCGAGGTTGACGCCGCGGCGCTGCGCGGTGCCGGCGACCCGCTCGAGGCCTTCGACGACCTTCGGCTGGATCCAGTGCTGCGGCAGGGCGGCGAGCGCCTTGGTCGCGAGCCGGATGTCGCGGACGGTGTCGATGTCCATCAGCCGCATGAGGAACGACTCCAGCTGCGGCCACGGCACGTTGGCGACGTCGCCGCCCGACACCACGACGTCGCGCACGCCGGGGGTCTTCTTGAGGTAGTCGATCATCGCGTCCTGGCGATCGACCGGTTTGAGCGAGAGTTTGTGCTTCTCGATCTGTTCGGTCGAGTTGCCGACGAGGTCCATGCGGGTGCAGTGCCCGCAGTACTGGGGGCAAGTGGAGATCATCTCGGCGAGGACCTTGGTGGGGTAGCGGTGGGTCAGTCCTTCCACCACCCACATCTCGGCCTCGTGCAGTGAGTCGCGCTCGGAATGCGGATGGCTGGGCCACTCGGTGTCGCGGTCGCTGCGCACCGGGAGCATGTAGCGCCGGATCGGGTCGGCGTACCAGGCCTCGGTGACCTTCGCCGGGTCGGTGCCCGCGTTGGGTGCCATCGTGTTGATCATCTGCGGCGGCAGCAGCATCGACATCGTGGCCATCTCGCGCTGGTCGGCGAGCATGTCCTCGTAGAAGCGCTCCTCGAGCAGGTCGCCCATCAGGGCACGCAGTTGTTTGGCGTTACGGATGCAGTGCACTCGCTGCCACTGCGCGTCTCGCCACTCTGCCTCGGTCACGTCGTGCCAGCCGGGGAAGCGGCGCCAGTCGGGTTCGATCAGCTCGGCCCGGGTGTAGTCGTAGGGCTGATCGTAGGCGGCCACCGGCGAGGTCGGTTCCTGGATCGCAGTCACTTGTACTCCTCGTCGTCGGAAACGCGTGAAAATATCCTGTCACATCGTTCCGAAGACGTAAATATTCCTGTCTTGCGTGGTGTGTCGCGATCACGCCGACCCGGCGGTCACGGGCTCACCCGGAGACTGCAAACTCGGAAGCGTGACCAACGCGCGAACCACACTCCTGCTCGGCGGGCGCATCTACAGCCCGTCCGCGCCCGATGCCACCGCCATGGCGATCACGGACGGCACCGTGGTCTGGGTGGGACAGGACGGCCCGGCCAAGGCACTGCATCCCGACGCCGAGACGGTCGACCTCGACGGCGCCTTCGTCGCCCCCGCGTTCGTCGACGCGCACGTCCACGCCACCGCGACCGGGCTGCACCTCACCGGGTTGAACCTCGCGGACATCCGCGGTGCCGCCGAACTGCTGGCCGCGATCCGTGACGCCGTACGACCGGGCCAGGTGCTCGTCGCGCACGGCTGGGACGAGTCGCGCTGGGGCGACGGCAGGCTGCCCAGCCGCGCGGAAATCGACGAGGCCGCGAGCGGGACCCCGGTGTACCTGAGCCGCGTCGACGTCCACTCCGCGCTCGTTTCCAGCGCGCTCGTCGCCCTCGCGCCGGGGGTAGGTGACGCGGCGGGCTGGTCGGCCGACGGCCCGCTGACCCGCGACGCCCACCACCGCGTCCGCGCCGCGATGCGCGCGGCGATCACCCCCGGCCAGCGACGCGAGGCCCAGCGGGCGTTCCTCGCCGAAGCCGCCGCGCGGGGCGTCGTCAGCGTCCACGAATGCGCGGGCCCGGACATCTCCGGCGCCGACGACCTCACCGATCTGCTCGCCCTCGCCGCCGATCCGGGACTGCCGGAGGTCGTGGGTTATTGGGGCGAGCGCGGCGGAGTCGACCGCGCCCGTGCGCTGGGCGCCAGGGGAGTGGCGGGTGACCTGTTCGTCGACGGCGCCCTCGGCTCCCGCACCGCCGCCCTGCACGAGCCCTACGCCGACGCGCACGGCACCTCCGGGACGCTCTACCTCGACGCCCCCGCCATCGCCGAGCACGTCGCCGCCTGCACCGAAGCGGGCTTACAGGCCGGGTTCCACGTCATCGGCGACGCCGCTGTCGCCGAGGTCGTCGAAGGCTTCCGCCTCGCGGAGAAGACCGTCGGCCAACGCGCGCTCGCGGCCAGGCACCACCGGCTCGAGCACGTCGAGATGATCGACGCCGAGCAGGCGCGGGCGCTCGCGGGCTGGGGTGTGGTCGCCTCCGTCCAGCCGCGGTTCGACGCGGAATGGGGTGGCGCGCACGGCATGTACACCGCCCGGCTCGGCGCCGGACGGGCCGCGAAACTCAATCCGTTCTCCGCCATGGCCGCCGAAGGGCTCCTGCTCGCGTTCGGCTCCGACGCCCCGGTCACGCCGGTCGACCCGTGGGCAGGAGTCCGCGCCGGGACCTACCACCGCACCCCCGGGTCGGGGCTGTCCGCTCGCGCGTCCTTCACCGCGCACACCCGCGCCGGGCACCGCGCCGCCGGGGTCAACGACGGCGTCACCGGCAGCCTGGTCCCGGGCGCTCCCGCGCATTACGCGGTCTGGGATGCCACGGACCTGGTCGTCGCGACGCCGGACTCACGGGTGCAGCGCTGGTCGACCGACCCGCGAGCCGGAGTGCCCCCGCTGCCGAACCTCGAAGAAGGCGCCCCGCTGCCACGCTGCCTGCGCACGGTCCGCGCCGGTCAGGTCATCCACGACGCGCTCGCCCGCACGGCCTAGGGTTCAGGGGTGTCCACGACCGTGACCGACCCGGATCCCGAAGCGGCGCCTCGGAAGCGGTTCTCCCGCGCCTGGCTCGTGCGTTTCCTCCTCGCCGCGGCGTCGGGTTTCACGCTGTACCTGAGTTTCGCGCCGCGCCCGCTGTGGTGGCTCGCGCCGCTGGCGTTCACCGGCTTCGCGCTCGCGGTGCACGGACGCCGATTCCGCGGCGCGTTCGGCTACGCGTTCGTGTTCGGGGTGGCGTTCTTCCTGCCGCTGCTGACCTGGCTCCAGGACTTCCTCGGCCCGGACTTCGGTCCGTGGCCGTGGCTCGGGCTGGCGATGGCGCTGTCGGTGTATCTCGGTTTCGGCGGCGCTTTCGCCACCGTGGTGTGGAGGCTGCCGCTCGGGCCGTGGTGGGCGGCGCTGGTGATCATCGCGTTGGAGACACCGCGCGCGTGGTTCCCCTTCGGCGGGTTCCCGTGGGGCCGCGTCGCGTTCAGTCAGCCCGAAGGCGCCTTTCTCTCGCTGGCCTCGGTAGGTGGCGCCCCGCTGGTCGGTCTCGCCGTCGTGCTGACCGGGTTCGGTCTCGCCGCCGTCTGCTTGCGCGTGAAGGACTCCCTGACGCGACGCTCCATCATCGCTCCGGCGATCTTGACGCTGGTGCCGGTGGTGGCGGGCCTCGCGGTGTGGCCCACGATCGACACCGACGCGCAGGACGGTGAACTCACCGTCGCCACGGTGCAGGGCAACGCTCCCGACATCGGGCTGGCGCTGGAAGGCCGCCGCGACGAACTCCGGAACAACCACCTCGCCGAGAGCGCCCGGCTGCTCGAAAAGCTCAAGGCCGGCAACACCAAGGTCGACCTGCTGATCTGGCCCGAGACCGCGATGGCGATGCGTACCGGTGACGCCGGCGTCGACCGGATGGTCCGGGACTACGGGACGCAGGCGATCATCGGTGCGCTCGTCCGGCTGCCCGATGGCACGGCGCAGAACTCCGCGCTCGTCTGGGACCCGGTCACCGGCCCCGGCCAGCGGTACGCCAAGCAGCAACTGGTCCCGTTCGGCGAGTACGTCCCCGCCCGTGAGCTCGCGAAGCTGGTGACACCGTTCGTCGACAGCGTGGCGAACATGACACCCGGTGACGGTGCCAACGCCGCCCTGTCGGTCGCGGGCACCAAGGTCGGGGTCTTCATCTGCTACGAGACCGCGTTCGACTACCCGGCAAGGGAATCGGTCGCCGACGGCGCCGAACTGCTCGTCGTGCCGACCAACAACGCCTGGTACGGGCCGGGGGAGATGAGCTATCAGCAGCTGGCGATGTCCCGGCTGCGAGCGGTCGAGCACGGCCGCGCCGTGGTCGTCTCGGCCACCAGCGGGGTCAGCGCGATCGTCGCACCCGACGGTTCGATCATGGCCTCCACCAGCCTGTTCACCGCAGATTCCCTGGTGGGGCGCGTACCGCTGAGGCAGCAGACTACGCTGTCGGATCTACTCGGTGTGACGACGGAGTACGGACTGCTGGCCCTGGCGATCGCCGGGATTACCGGCGGGTACGTGCTCCGTTTCCGCACCCGGCGCGCGAGCGTCGCCAAGGCAACGAGGGAAGCGGCGGGCTGACCCGCCGGAACACGGAGGAAAAGCGGATGGCGCAGGCGCCGCGGGGGGCCCAGGGAATCGACCCGGTGCTGGTGGTGATCCCGACGTACAACGAGCGGGAGAACATCGGCCCGATCCTGGAACGCCTGCTCAAGGCACTTCCGGACGTGAACGCCCTCGTCGTCGACGACGGCAGCCCGGACGGGACCGGCGACGTCGCTGACGAGCTCGCGAAGGCCGACGAGCGGATCCAGGTCATGCACCGGACCGAGAAGGCGGGCCTCGGCGCCGCGTACGTCGCGGGGTTCCGCTGGGGTCTCTCCCGTGATTACGCCACCATCGTCGAAATGGACGCCGACGGCTCGCACGCGCCGGAGGACCTGCCCCGGGTGCTGGCGGCGCTCGAGGACGCGGATCTGTCCATCGGGTCGCGTTATGTTCCCGGCGGCAGCACGGTGAACTGGCCGTTCCAGCGCAAGGCGCTGTCCTGGGGGGCGAACTTCTACGCGCGGATCGCGCTCGGCACCAAGATCAACGACATCACCGCGGGTTTCCGCGCGTACCGCCGGTCGGTGCTGGAGAAGCTCCCGCTCGACGAGATCGCCTCGCGCGGCTACTGCTTCCAGATCGACCTGGCGTTCCGGACGAAGCTCGCCGGGTTCGACGTGGTCGAGGTGCCCATCACCTTCACCGAACGTGAGATCGGTCAGTCGAAGATGAGCGGTTCAGTCGTGCGCGAGGCCATCGTCCTGGTCGGTATGTGGGGTCTCAAGCGTCGCTGGCAGCAGCTTCGCGGGCTGGCCAAGAAGGGCTGACCCCGAGCACGCTCACCCCGAGCCTCCCCAGTTCCTTCACCGTCGGTTCGTCCGGCGCCGCGTCGGTGATCACGCCCGCGACGTCGGACAGGGGAAGCACGGTGAACGGCGACGCCGCCCCGATTTTCTCCGAGCTGGCCAGCACATAGGTGTCGGCGGCGCGTTTGGCGAGCGTGCGTTTCATCGCGGCCTCGTCCGAGTCTCCGGTGGTGAGCCCGGTTTCGGGATGCACCCCGGTGACGCCGAGGAAGAACAGATCGGCGTTGATCCCTTCGGCCGCCTCCGCCGCGGCAGCGCCGCACGTGACGGCGGAGTGCTTGAAGAGCCGTCCGCCGATCAGGAACACCTCGACCTTCGGATGCGTGACGAGCGCGGCCGCGACGGTGGGGCTGTGCGTGACGATGGTCGCTTCGAGGTCGACCGGGAGTGCCTTCGCCAGTGCGAGGGCGGTCGTGCCGCCGTCGAGGATGACGGTCGATCCCAGCCGGATCAACGCTGCCGCACGTTTCGCGATGCGTTCCTTGCCCGCGACGCTGACCGCCATCCGCGTCGCGTAGTCCGCGGTGGCGGGCGAGAGCGGCAGGGCGCCGCCGTATACCCGCTGACACAGTCCGGCCGCCGCGAGTTCCCGCAGGTCACGGCGGACGCTGTCCTCTGAGACGCCGAGTTCGGCGGCGAGTTCCTTGGCCACGATCCGGCCGTCGGTCTTCAAGCGCTCCAACAGCAGGTCTCGTCGTTGTGCGGCCAACATGTGCACGTTCCTCCTTGTTCCTGCCGATTGTTGCACATTAGGCTTCGGTTCATGACCAAACCTTTGATGATCCTCATCGCCGGCCCGTTCCGCTCCGGCACCGGCGACGATCCCGAACTGCTCGCCCGCAACCTCGCCCGGCTCGAAGAAGCCGCTTGGCCGATCTTCCGCAGCGGGCATCTGCCGATGATCGGCGAATGGGTCGCGCTGCCGGTGCTGCGCGGCGCGGGCGGGAAAACCGTGACCGACCCGGTCGCCGAGGAGGTCATGTACCCGACGGCGGACCGGCTGCTGCACCACTGCGACGCCGTCCTGCGCCTGCCCGGCGAATCCACCGGCGCCGACCAAGACGTCGCCATCGCGTTGTCCCGCGGCCTGGCGGTGTATCACCGTGTCGAAGACATCCCGGGGTATCAAGCCGCCTAGAGATCCGCCAGATGCCGCACGTCGGGTTCCTCGGCCAGACCGGCGGACCGCCGCCCGCCCACCTGCGGAGACTGACCGACGCCCTCGCACCTCTCGTCGCCGATCTGGGCCCCGCTGATCCCGGACACGGCGAAGCCCCCGCGGTGGGAGGTCGCGGGGGCTTCGCCGTGTGCGTGGTGGGGCTAGCTACTTGGCCGTGCGTCAGGCGGACCGGGTGGTCCTGCGTCCCTTCAGCTCGGCGAGACGTTCGTTGAGCAGATCTTCGAGCTCCGGAATCGAACGACGCTCCAGGAGCATGTCCCAGTGCGTCCTCGGGGGCTTGACCTTCTTCTGCTCCGGCTGTCCGCCGTCCACGATCTCGGACTCACTGCCGTGCAGCCTGCACTCCCACACCGAGGGGATCTCGGCGTCGTCGGAGAAGGGCACCTCGAACTCGTGGTTCTTGGGGCAGGCGTAGCGCACAGTGCGGCGAGGCGCGAGGTCGTGGTTGCGGTCGGTCTCGTAGCTGACCGCTCCCAGCCGGCTTCCACGGAGAACACGGTCGGCCATGATGGGGGTCCTTTCAGTCAGCTCCGGGTGGAGCCAGGGTGATGCTCACCCTATGCAACGACGGGGAGGGCCAGAGGATTCCCTGGACACCATGTCCTTGCTCACGATGAGCTGTATCACCCGGTGGCAACAGCTTCTCCTAGTAGGAGTGATTTCGCGCTCTGGCATGACGTCAATACGGCCATCTTGGTGCGGATATCCCCCAGATGGGCTAGTAGTACGCCTGTCACGTCAATCGTAACTGACCGTGTTGGGCAGAGGTGGGGCCCAGGTCGCCCAGGCGGAAGTGGCGACGGCACAATACCTGATAACGCACTGTATTCGGATCACCCTCAGACCGTGATGTCGATGAAGATTCAACTACAGACTGTTCGGTATCCGCCACTACAACGGTGTCCCCGGCACGCAACACCTCACCGTCGGAGATCCGCGCGTTGAACCGTCCCGTCTGCCCGCACCAGCACAACACCTCCACCTGAACCGGCTGCAGCTCGTCCGCCAACTCGAACAGCCGCGCCGCACCCGGGAACAACATGCTCCGGAAATCCGTCGCGATCCCGAAGCAGTACACGTCGATCTGGACGTCGTCGGCCAGTTCAGCCAGCTGATCCACCTGATCAGGCGACAAGAACTGCGCCTCGTCGACGATCAAGTAGTCAACGTGCCGCCCCATCGCCCACTGCTCACGCACCAGCAACCGCAGATCGGTGTCGTTCCCCACCTCGGTCGCTTTCCGCGTCAACCCGATCCGGCTGGTGATCTGCGGCTCACCGGACCGGTCATGCCGCACCAGCACCATCCCGCGACGACCCTGCCGCGCGTGGTTGTGGTCGATCTGCAACGCCAGCGTCGACTTCCCGCAGTCCATCGGCCCGTAACAGAACTTCAGCTTCCCGACGACCGGCACACCCCGCCGTGAACCCGCCACCGGCACCGACGACAACGCGTCCGTGGGATCCGGGCCACTCTCCTTCAGTACGGTCACGACGCCCGACCCTATCGGCACGCCGCAGGCTCACAGCACCACCGGTGGTCGGTTGCCCGCCGCCTCGATCGCCCGACGCACCGGGACCAGCCACACGAACACGAAACCGAGCACGAAGAAGATCACCAGCGCGACGATCGCGTACCGGAACGACCCGGTGATCTGACCGACCGCGGCGAACAACAGGGGACCGAGCCACGACGTCCCCCGCTCACCGACCACGTACAACGAGAAGTACTGCGCGTCCTTCCCCTCCGGGATCATCTGCCCGAACAACGAACGCGACAACGCGTTCGTTCCACCGAGCACCAACCCGATCCCGACGGCCACCGCGTAGAACTGCAACGGCTCACCGGCCTCGATGAAGAACGCGAACCCCAGCACCACCACCCAGGCCACCAGACTGCCCAAAATCGTCTTCTTCGCCCCGATCCTGGCCGCGATCGCACCGTGGATCATCGCACCCGCGTAGGCGAGGAATTGGATCACCAGGATCGTGACGATCAGCACCTGAGTGCTGTACTTCAGCTCGTCCTTGCCGTACTGCGCCGACACCGCCACCACCGTCGTGATCCCGTCGGTGAAGACCAGATAGCTCCCCAGGAACGCCAGCGTCAGCGGATACGCCCGCGCCTCGGAGATCGTCCGCTTCAACTCCCTGAACCCCGCCGTCAGCACCGACAAACCACGCGCAGGCGACGTCGGCACATGAGTCCGGGGGAGCGCCCGCACCGCCGGGAACGTGAACACCGCCCACCAGATCCCCGACGTCAAGAAGCAGATCCGGACGGCAAGCGACTCGCTCACCCCGAAGAAGTCATGCCCCATGAAGAACCCCAGCTGCAGCGCCAACGCCAGCCCGCCGCCGAGATATCCGAACGCCCACCCCCTCGACGACACCGCGTCCCGATCGTCCGGCTCCGCGATGTCCACCAGGAACGAGTAGTAGACGACCAGCGCACCGCCGTAACCGATGTTGGCCAGGATGAACGTCCAGACCCCGACCTCCCAGTTCGTCCCCGCGATGAAGAACATCAACGCCGACGCCACCGCGCCCAGGAACGCGAACCCGCCGAGGATCCGCCGCTTGTGCCTGCTCCGGTCCGCGATCGCGCCGGCGATCGGCAGCACCAGCACCTGCGTCAACGTCGCGACGGACAGCAGGTACCCCCACAGCGACCCCGCCGGGAAAGGCAAACCGAAGAACGAAACGTCGCAGCTCTGAAGAGTGCTCGAAGCTCCACTCGAATCGGTACACGGCCTGTCCCCGTTAAGGGTGAAATTGGTCTTCGCATCCGCGGACGCCACCTCGCTCAAATAGAGCGCTCCGAAGACCGTGATGACCGACGAATAGAACGGCGAATTGGCCCAGTCGTAGAGGTACCAAGCCCGCCACACCCGCTTGCGTTCACGGGTCACGGCCACCGTCATGCACTGCTCCTGAGGTCGTAAACGTCGAGGTCAGCGGGAGACTACTGGTGATCACGCCCCAGTGTCCGGCCCGAGTCCGGACCGTGTTCGTTTTGACGTCGGACCCCTTCGCCCGGACCGCCCTCGCGACCATCGTCGGCGTGTCGCTGCCATGAACCGCGTGTGTTTCATGTGAGGCTGGTGAGCAAGCTGTGACTCTTGTGAAGCAAGTGTCCGGTATTTACTGTTCCGCTCATGAGGACCCACCGGCTTCGCACCGCACACCGCGTAGTGGCGAGAACGCTTCTGCTCGCTCTAGCCGTCACGGGACTGCAGATCGCCACCACCGGATCCGCCGCCGCCGACCCTCACGGCTCCCACTGGGCCAAGCTCCGCATGTGCGAATCGAGCGGCCGCTACAACATCAACACCGGCAACGGCTACTACGGCGCCTACCAGTTCGACCTCCCCACCTGGCGCAGCGTCGGCGGCCAGGGGAGGCCCGACCAGGCCACTCCCCGCGAACAGGACTACCGGGCCCTCTACCTCTACCGCATGCGCGGCTGGCAACCCTGGGAATGCGCCGGCAAGCTCGGCTTCCGCAACGACGGCGACGCCCGCAGCAAACGCGTTCCGTCCTACGAGGACTCCGCCTACATGGGCGGGGGAGGACAGCCCGCCCCGCCGCCCCCGCCCAAACCGAAGCCGACGCCGGCCCCGCCCGGCGGACCCAAACCCGCCTGGCCCGGCGTCGTCTACGCCTACGGCGACTGCGCCGCCCCGCTCAAGCAATTCCAGCTGAGGATGAACGCCTACGGCTACGGCTTCACCGGCACAGGCTGCTACTACGACAAAACCCGCGAAGCCGTCCTCGCCCTCCAGCGAGCCAACGGCATCAAGGACTCAGGCCGCCTCGGCCCCAAAACCTGGGACGCCGCCTGGAACGGCAAACCACCCCGCTGACCCCTCGACCCGCGTTCAGTCCTCTAAACGCGCTCCTTGCCCACGCAACCACCGCATCCAGAGGACTAAACGCGGGGCTCGGGATCCGGCCAAGCGCCCCGCTCCCGGAGCACCTCCCGCAGCAGATCCGGCCGATCCGTCACGATGCCGTGCACCCCCAGATCCAACAGCAGCCGCATCTCCGCCGGATCGTCCACCGTCCACGTGTGCACCTCGAAACCCACCCGCGTCGCCTGCCGCAGAAACGCCCGGTCCACCACCTTCAACCGCCCCTGCCGCACCGGCACCTGCGCCATCGCACCCCGCGCCAACGCCCGCAGCGACACCAGCGGCAAGAAGCCGTTCGCCCACATCACCGCCACCGAACGCGGCCCCATCGCCGTCACCAGCTTCGGACCGGCCAGCTTCCGGATCCGCGCCAGCCGCGCGTCGGAGAACGACGCCGCGGCCACCCGATCATGCGCCCCGGTCCGCTCGATCGTCCGCACGAAGGGCACCACGGCCTGATTCGACTTCACATCGATGTTGAACCGCGCCTCCGGCAACTCCTCCAGCACGTCCTCCAGCCGTGACAGCGGCGCACGGCCACCGACCTTGACGTCCCGCAGCTGCGCCCACGTCTGCCGGGAGATCAACCCCGCGCCGTCGGTCGTCCGATCCAGGGACTCGTCGTGATGCACGACGACCACGCCGTCCGACGTCGCGTGGACGTCGGTCTCGAGGTAGCGATAACCCTCCGCCACCGCCTGCCGGAAAGCCGGCAGCGAGTTCTCCAATCCCTCTAGGTCATCGAGGTGCCAGCCCCGATGGGCGAACGCACGCGGGAGGGGGTCGGCGAGATACGGAAACGGTGTCGGCACCCCACTAGTGTGCACTTCGGTCGTGGCCCCGGCATGATCGTCCGATGGCCAGCTAGGGTCACAACCGTGAGGGAAGTGGCCGAGCAGCCGAAGACGTCCGCCGAAGAGGTGTCCGAACTCCGCCGAGCGGGGGCACCCAAACACTGCGGATGGTGCGGCCGACGGCTCGAACAGGGCGGCAACGTCGGCAGGCGCCGCCGTTACTGTGGGCAATCCTGCCGCCAGCGCGCCTACGAACGCCGTACCGCCCTCCAGCGCAGTGGTCTCCCCGAAGACGCCGTCGTCCTCTCCGACACCGAGATCGCCGCCCTGCAGGACCGGCTCTTCCAACTCCGCTGCGCCGCCGAAGACGTGGTCACCGCGGCCGACGACGGAGCCTCGCCGGCCGAACTTCGCGGCTTGGCCGACGAAATCGCCCAAGCCGCGAAGGACCTCGAACAGCTCCGCTGACTTACAGGATCCCGTCCAGCGCTCGATAGGTCCGGTTGCTCGCGGCCGCCGCCCGCTGCTCCCGCCCCGTCGCCTCGATGTAGTTCTGACTGGTGGCCAGGCTCGCGTGCCCCAGCAGCGCCATGATCTCCGACGCGGTCGCCCCGTCCTCCGCCAGCCGCGTCGCGAACGTGTGCCGCAACGCGTGCAGGTTCGCCCCGACCGGCACGCGGTCGTGCAGCCCCGCCCATCGGTAGCAGGATTTCACCAGGTATTCCAGCGCGCCGCGGCCGATCGGTTCACCCGCGCGATCCCGGAGGAGGGGAGTGGAGGGCCCGAACCGCTGCTGTGGGAAGCGCCGACGGCACGAGGCCAGGTACTCCTCGATGATCTTCTCCATGACCGGCTGCACCGGGATCGATCGATCCCGGCTTCCCTTGCCATGGACGTGCAAGCGCATCTCACCCTGACGCCCGACCAGCGACCGCGCCGTCAGCGCTCGCATCTCCGCCGCCCGCAGCCCGGCGACCAGACCGAGCGCGATCACCAGGACGTCCCGCTCCGGCCACGGATCCCGCGTCCGACGCGACCCATCCGCCGCGGCCGCGAGCAATTGCTCCGGAGTTTCCTCGCCCCGCAACGGTTTCGGCGTCAACGGCGGCGCCTTCGGCCGGGCGACCGCACCCATCGGGTTGCCTGCCAACAGCCCGTCGGACACGCAGAAGGTGAGGAACTGGTTCCAGGTCGACCACGCGCGCAGGACCGAGCTTTTCGCGTGGGTGTCCGCGAAGGCACCGAAGGCGTTCCGGAGGGCCTGAGCGGTGAGCATCTCGACGGTGAGTTCGTCAGGGGAGCGGTCCAGCTCGCGGAGCAGGAGTGCGGTGATGCCGGCGAGATCGCGGCGGTAGGCGTCGGTGGTGTGAGGAGAGTCCTTACGGGGACGACGTGCGGCGAAAAAGGCTTGCTGTGCCTCGGAAACCCTCATGGGGATCTTGTACCGCATGGCACCGACAGTCTTACACTGGGTTATATTCCGTTTCATGCATAATAGTGATTATGCATGAAACGGAGTGACGGGTCCGGAAACCCCTTGCGGGGGATCCTGGCGCGCTCGCCATCTTCCCGGGACTCATGGGCGGCCCTATGACACGTTTTCGTACTCCAGAGGACCACTCGTGACACGTGGGCGGCGGCGAGCACCGTTGAGCGCCAGGGCTGGACGGACCGGCCGAGTCGAGCGTCGGGGTTCCTCGGGACAGCTCGCGAACTTGTACTTTCCCGACTTCGGAGCCTCGGAGATCCCGCTCAATTCGTCACAGTGACGTTTTTAGGACAGGTGATTGCTCATCGGATCCGAGTCCTCGGGGAGCCACGTTCCCTCTCGAGCCTCAGGTCCGTGACCTGCCGGAGGCTCGAAGGAGCCGCCATCGCGCCAGAGGCAACAAGAGGTGTCACCGGCGCGGTGCATGACGCCACGATGGAAGACCCCTTCGGTTGACGCCGGAAAGCCCCTCTCGACCAGCGTTATCCAGGCCTGCTCAAGTGCCGATAATGTACATTATGTCAAGTAAAGTTCTGCGTATTGCATCAGATGAATCACCCACCCCTCGCCTCGCGCGCCGCGGCACACCGCCTTGGCCGGCGGTGCTACCTGCTCTCAGCAGGCAATATGGCCTGTCGCGCGTTCGCGTCATCGTCGATGTCGTGGCACAGGCAGTCAGCCAGCGCCTGCCTACTTCCACCCGGCGAGCCCGTCAGCAGCAACGTTGCCCTATTGTCTCATCTGATGAATCATTGATTCATCAGATGAACCGTGTTCGGTCTCGTCCTCGGAGGGTTGGTTGGCTGTCGACAAGAGCGGTCGAGTGCGGTTGGTCGACTCGGTCCCACTGCTGCACCCTGAGCAGCACACGATCGATGAGATGCTGACGGGCTGGCGGAACCAGCAGCTGAGCCGAAACCTTCAGATCTCAACGATCGATCAGAGGATCCGGTTTGTGCAGCGGTTCCTCGAGTTCACCAACGAGTTCCCCTGGACCTGGACACCAGCGATGGCCGAAGAGTTCTTTGGCGACCTACGCTCGCTGCACCACGCCAAGCAGTCGACGGTCCGCGGGTATCAAGTCGCGCTCCGCCTGTTCTGCTCGTACGTCAGCAACCCTGACTACGGTTGGGACCGGGTATGCGAGCAGCGGTTCGGCACTCATCCTGCACAAGTCTTCTTCGACTGGAACTCCGCTGCGCACGTCCAGCACAACGAGTCTGGTCCGACCAAGCGAGCCTTCACTAAGCGAGAGCTCCAAACGTTCTTCGATCACGCTGACGATCAGGTCGCTGTGATCGCGGCCAGCGGCCGGAAGGGCTACCTGCCGGCCTATCGGGACTCAGTGATGTTCAAGACCGCCTACTCCTACGGGCTCAGGTTCAACGAGCTGCGCCACCTGCAGACGGTTGATTTTGGCGCCAACCCACACGCCAAGGAGTTCGGCCGCTACGGCCTTGTGCATGTCCGTTACGGCAAGGCGAAGCGTGGTTCGCCACCGAAGCGGCGCAGCGTATTGACGGTCTTCGACTGGACACCGGAGGTCGTCGCAGACTGGCTGTGTCATGGCCAGCCACATCTCGACGACGGGCTCGACCTGTTTCCCAGTGAACGCGGCACGTTGGTGACCGAGGCGACCTTGCTACGAAGGTTCCGCCGATACTGTGACGATCTCGGCCTCTCCCCTGGGCTCGACCTGCATTCGCTGCGGAGGTCGTACGCCACGCACCTGCTCGAAGACGGCTGGGATCCGATGTTCGTGCAGCATCAGATGGGTCACGAACATGCCAGCACGACAGCCATTTACACCTGCGTATCCAGTGACTTCCGCACTCGCACCTTGCGGAACGCGTTGGATGCCACGATCGCGGACGCGCTGACCCCGGATGAAGGAGAGGCGGGATGAAACGGCAGGTCGACTACACATGGCGGCTCGCCGAGCTGATGGCCCGACATGGCCTGCACAACAGCACCGAGCTGATCCCGTTACTGAGCGAGCGCGGGATCGAACTGTCTCGTCCGCAGGTCTACAGGTTGGTCAACCAACGTCCTGAACGGGTCTCTCTGCAGATGGTTGCTGCCATCTGCGACATCTTCTCGTGCGGTGTTGAGGACCTGGTTACCGTCACCGCAGCGGATGCACGGCGTCGCAAGACTGGCTCGGCTCCGAACGTCGTCGAGCTGAACAAGGCGGTCAGGCCGAAAAGGGCACGCGTGATAGCCGATGACGATTGAGATCAACCCCCGGTCGACAACAAGAGGCCGGCCTCGAACAACAGGGCGGTTCACCTGTGCTCGATGCCAGCGCCAAGCGGGCAAGCACCGAGCGAACTGGCCTGAGGGGCGAATCTGTGGTCCTTGCTTCTACGAAGCCATGCGCACCTTCGGAGCCTGTCCCGGTTGCGGAGTTGACCGACTGCTACCCGGCCGAGTTGACAATGACGATCAACCTGTTTGTGTTGCCTGTGCTGGCATCTCAGACGACTTCCATTGTCGCGTCTGCGAAAGTGAAGGCGAGTTCTACCGTCTGGGGATCTGCGCTCGATGCGCGCTACGCGACGACCTGACAACCCTTCTGCTGAAAGACGCTGCAGACCCCACGGCTATGGAGAAGCTCGTCGACGCGCTCTGCAGCGTCGATCGGCCGGAAAGCATCTTCGTCTGGAAACGGCCCGCGCAGGTCCAGGACCTGTTGTGTCGACTGGCGACCGGAGCCCTGCCTCTCAATCACGAGGCATTCGACGCGGAAGACGGCGGGCCGCGTGTTAACCACCTGCGCCGCGTCCTCGAACATCATGGGCTGCTGCCCAGTCGGGATGAACGTTTAGCTCATTTCGAGGCATGGCTTGCAGCGAAACTCGATCTGATCACCGAGAAGGCGGTGCGCCAGCCAGTCGAACAGTTCGCGAGATGGCATCACCTCCCCCGCATCCGAAAACTCTCGGCTGCCGGAAAGGACACCCGCGGCCCCGTCCATGCCTCCAAACAGGACGTTACCGAAGCGATCAAGTTCCTGACTTGGCTCAAAGACACTCACAACCGGAGCGTTCAGGACTGCAACCAGCAGGACGTCGACGAGTGGCTAGGAACCGGCCCGACGACCAGGCACCTGGTCCGAACCTTCCTCGTCTGGGCAAGAAAAGCCAGAATCAACCAGAGCGTCTCCATAGGACACCGCCAGGCGAAGACCGTCCGCACCCTCACTCAGGAGCAACGCCTTGAGTGGCTACGGGAACTTCTCACCGGTACCAGCGAGTCGCTGCCCTATCGAGTCGCTGCCGTTCTTCTGTTGCTCTACGCGCAGCCGCTGGTCAAGATCGCGGCACTCCGGACCACCGATGTGGTCGTTACCCCGGACGAGCTTCGCTTGGCACTCAGCTCGGAACCCGTCCCGGTCCCAGCACCGTTCGATCAGCTTCTCCGGCAACATCTCGCCAGCCGCCCGAATCTCCGCACTACGGCAGGAACCACTAGCGATCTCATGTTTCCAGGCTATCGACCGGGTCAGCACCTCCACCCGAACACGCTGATGACCCGCATCCGCGACCTTGGCATCGATCTGCTCGGCGCCCGCACCACGGCCATCCGGACTCTCGTTACCCAGGTGCCGCCGCCCCTTATCGCAGAGATGCTCGGCTACAGCCACCAAATCGCCCACAAACATGCAGCACTCGCCGCGCAACCCTGGACCCGGTACGCGGCTGACCGGGCTGCCAGCGCAACTGACTGATGCAAGACGAGAGCCGTTAGGGTTCGCGTTAACCGACGAGTCGGATCCTGACCTGATGATTATGGTCTGCATACCCCATGACTTCGCCGACGAGCGTGTCTCCGACAGCTGGCAGTGACGCGTCGCTCGGCATCGCCGTTACCTCAGCCAAGCCGACCGCGTCCGGCACACCATCGATCCGCACGAACACACCGAACGGCTGCCGCCCGACCACCTCGCCCGTGACCGACGTCCCGAGAGGCAACGCCTCGATCGTTGCCGTCCACGCCTCACGAGCCCGCTCCGCGAGACGTTCGCCATCTTCAGGCCAGCAGTACTCGGACACGGCCTGAGTATGACAGCAAGGTCTCAAGGATCAGTAGTCAGAACTAGACCTCAGCCAGCATGACCAAACAGCTGATTAGTACGAGTTGAGATACGCAGCTTTACCAGTAAGCGTCAGGACAGCCTGCGCTACGCTCTCCCAGAGATCGAACCTGGGGGTTACCGAGAATGTCCGAGACCACTGCTGTGCGCGTCGATCCGTCCAATGAGCGGATGTTGAAGGCCTGGGACGGCGACGACGGCGCGCTTTGGGCGAAGCGCGCGCAGCGATTCAACGACGGTGTCGCCGCGTACCGCGAGATCTTCTTCTCCGCGGCCGCCATCGAACCTTCCGACAAGGTCCTTGACGTCGGTTGCGGCGCCGGCGAGACGACCCGGGACGCGGCGCGGCAGGCCACGGAAGGTTCGGCGCGCGGCGTGGACCTTTCCACCGGGATGCTCGGCCTCGCTCGTCGTCTCGCTGAGCAGGAACGGGTCCCGAACGTCTCGTTCGAGCAGGCGGACGCCCAGGTCCATCCGTTTCCCGAGGCGGGCTTCGACGTGGTGATCAGCAGGCACGGCTCGATGTTCTTCGGTACTCCCCTGGCCGCGTTCACCAATCTCGCCCGGGTTACCCGGCCTGGTGGACGTCTCGTGTTGCTGACGTGGCAGCCGTTTCGGCTCAATGAGTGGATCACGACGTTCAGGACGATCTTCGCCGCCGGTCGTGAGGTGCCGTCCGCGGATCTCGCGTTGAGTGATCCTGCCGCGACCGAGGAATTGCTGACCTCCGCCGGGTACACCGGTGTCCGGTCGACGGCCGTGCATCGGCCGATGTACTTCGGTCAGGACGTCGATGACGCGGCCGAGTTCATCGTCGAGCAGCACGGGGGGCGGTTGCGTGATCTGGACGAGGCCGCGCGGGCGAAGGCTGTCGAGACGCTGCGGGCCGATCTCGCCGAACACCAGACCGACCGAGGCGTGTACTACGACTCGGCGGCCTGGCTGGTCGAGGCCCGGCGTCCCTGAGCTACGGCTTGCGGGCGATCAGGTATGCCTGCGGGGTGCTCTCGAACTCCTCGGATGGCTCGCGGACGAGCTTGGAGATCACGGTGAACCCCGCCTCCCCCAGTTGTGCGGCGATCTTCTCCGGCGGGAGGCGGTAGGCGTCGCACGAGATGTCGTGCCCGTAGGCGTGTTCGATGTGGCGCACTTCGTCGCCGACCTGGAAGGCGAGCAACAGGTGACCGCCTGAGGCGAGGATCCGGTGGAAGTCGGTGAAGATCTCCGGCAGCCGCTCTCGTGGGGTGTGGATGATCGAGTACCACGCGACGACGCCGGTGAGTGCACCGTCCTCAATGGACAAACCGGGCATCTCCCCTGGCTGGAACTCCAGGTGCGGGTACCACTTCCGGGCGACGGCGAGCATCTCCGGCGAGAGGTCGACGCCGTAGATGTCCAGTCCGAGGCTGTGCAGGTACTCGGTGATGCGGCCCGGTCCGCAGCCGATTTCGGCGACGCGGCCTTTGCCCGCGGCCTGTACGAGTTCGGCGTACGCGCCGAGCATGGCGCGGTCCCAGGTGGACCCGGCGAGGTGGTCGCGGAGGAGTTCGGCGTAGTCGGCCGCGACCGTGTCGTAGGCGGTGCGGGTGCTGTCGAGGTAGTCGGTCACGGCGGGCACCCTATCCCCTGGCACCGACAACAATCGTCGCGTACAGCTCGTCGTCGGTGCTCACTTCGGGAGTCAAACCGTTGCGCGCCATGGCTTCCGCGGTGCTCGCGGCTTGGCTCTCCCCGGTTTCGATCAGCAGGTGCCCGTCGGGTGCGAGCCATTGTGGAGCTTCGGCGGCGACGCGGCGGTGGACGTCGACGCCGTCTTGTCCGCCGTCGAGGGCGACGCGGGGTTCGTGGTCGCGGGCTTCGGGCGGCATCATCGCGATGGCGTCGGTCGGGACGTAGGGGGCGTTGACGACGAGGAGGTCGACGCGGCCTCGCAGTGACGCTGGAAGGGGTGCGTAGAGGTCGCCTTCGAAGACCTCTCCCCCGGCGTCGGCGACGTTGGCTCGGGCGCAGCGGACGGCGGCGGGTTCTATGTCGGCGGCGTAGAGCCGGATTTCGCCGAGTTCGGCGGCGATGGCCGCGCCGAGTGCTCCGGTGCCGCAGCAGAGGTCGAGGACGACCGCTCCTGGTCGGGCGAGGGTGAGGGCGTGGCGGACGAGGAGTTCGGATCGGCGTCGTGGCACGAAGACGCCGGGTTCGACGACGATGCGGAGTCCGTGGAACTCGGCCCAGCCGAGGATGACTTCGAGTGGTTCGCCGTCGATGCGGCGTTGGACCATGGCGTCGAGTTCGGCGGGTGTGCGGGCTTCGGCGGTAAGGAGGTGTGCTTCGTCTTCGGCGAAGACACAGCCTGCCGCGCGGAGTCTGGCGATGATCGTCATTCGTCGCGCAGCCTGGTGAGGATTCCGTCGAGTGCGCGCCGGACGGTGTCGGGGACGCGGTCTGTGCGCAGGTCGGTGAGGAGTTGTTCGTTGAGCCCGCCGGGGGTCATGTGCTTGCCGGTGAGGGTTTCGAGTGAGCCGTCGTGGTGGAGCAGGGCTTGGCCGAGCTGGCCGAAGATGTGGCTGGTGAAGGTGGTCGCGACGGTGTCGTCGACGCCTTGGTCGGTCATCCAGGCGGCGATGGTGCCGAGGTAGTCGAGGTGGGCGGCGAAGGTGGCGGTCGCGGCGCTGAAGATGTCGAGGTCTTCCTCTTTGCCGGGGACGACGCTGCCGCCGACGCTGTCGAAGAGTGCGCGAGCTTCGGCGTTGTCGGGGTACATGGCGGTGAGGCTTTGGCGACGGGAGGCGGGGGGCAGCGGGATGCTCCGGACGACTTCGGTGGCGGGTGCGGCCCATTCGCGCAGTTGGCTGAGGGGGACGCCGGCGAGGGCGCTGATGAGGATGTGTTCGGGCCGGAAGGTGAGTTCGGTGAGGACTTCCCGGCCGATCGATGGACGGACGCCGAGGATGACGGTGGTGGCGTTGTCGACCACGGCTTGGTTGCTGTCGCAGACGTGGACGTTCGCGAAGCGGGCCGAGAGTTCCTGTCCGACGCTGCGGCCGCGGGGTGAGAGATAGATCGTGGGCGGGTCGGTGATGTCCTTGCTGAGGCCTTCGACGATGGCGGCGGTGATCTCGCCTGCTCCTACGAATCCGTATGTCATGGTCGGTCAGGCTCCTGTGTGGCTGTCGACGCGTTCGCGGAGGAGGTCGGCGTGGCCGTTGTGCCGGGCGTATTCGCCGATCATGTGGACGTAGATCATGCGCAGCGAGAAGGGGTTGCCGCCGAGGTCGAAGGTGTCGTCGAGGGAGCCGTGGGCGGCGGCTTCGTCGGCGAGGCGGATTTCCTCGAGGAGGGTGTTGTAGGCGGCTTCGGCTTTGGTGGCGTCGAGGACTTCGAAGTCGTGGTCTTTGCCGAGGGCGGGGTCGTAGAGGGGTTCGATGTCTTGTGCGGCGTAGCGCAGGCGGAACCAGATGCGTTCGACCTTGGCCAGGTGGCGGATGAGGCCGAGGAGGGTGAGGTTCGAGGGTGGGACCGACGCCGTGGCGAGTTGCTCTCCGGTGAGACCGGCGACTTTCTGGAGGAAGGTGCTGCGGTGCCAGGCCAGGAGGCTGGGCAGGAGGATGTGCTCGGCGGCGGAGGTGTCGCCGGACGGGCGGGTCACCTCGGGGGCGGTCCAGGTCATGGCGGCGATCATGCCATCGGCGTGCGGTGGGGGCATCGGGTTTGTCGGTGAGGCCCGCGCCGGGGGTGAGCGGGGTCACGTGGGGCTCTCGGACGTGGGCTGAATCCTTTGGTGTGAGTGCTGCCTCTTTTAAGGGCCGGGACAAGCTCGGCGTGGGAGGAGATTGTCGTGGAGGCCGAGTGGCCGAGGGAGTCGTTGATCGTGGCGGCGCAGGGCGGGGACGCGTCCGCCATCGCCGCCTTGGTCTCGGGTTCCCATCCGCATGTGCAGCGGTTCGCGCGGTCGTTGTGTGCTTCGCCAGAGGATGCGGAGGATTCGGCGCAGGAGGCGCTGATCATCCTGTATCGCAAGATCGGTTCTCTGCGGGCCACCGGTGCGCTGGCGTCGTGGATGTTCCGGATCGTGCGCAACGAATGTCTCCGGCGGGCGCGTCGGGCGTTGCGTGGTGACGATCTGGCGGGTTCCGTGGCGATGGTCTCGGCGGAGGACGACGCGTTGAATCGGCTGGAAGCGCTGCGGGTGGCAGCGGCGATCGCGGAATTGCCTGCCGATCAGCGTCGCGTCTTGATCATGCGTGACATCCAGGGCTATACGGGCCGGGCGGTCGCTGACGCGCTCGGTCTGAGCATGGCGGCGATGAAGTCCCGGCTGCACCGGGCGCGGGCGGCGGTCCGTGCCTTTCTCGACAACCCCGCTTCCTGATTCTGTTGAGGAGTTTTCATGTTCGAAACCGGTTCCGTGGCACCCGACGTCGTACTGGAAGACACCACCGGGCGGGTTGTCCGGCTGTCGGAGTTCCGCGGCAAGGACAACGTGCTGCTCTACTTCATGCGTTCGACCACTTGCCCGGTCTGCAACAGCCATGTGAAGGATCTCGCGGCGCGTGCCGCCGAGTTCGCGGCCGCCGACGTGCGGGTGTTGATCGCCGTCCCGGAGGGGCGGGCGGAGGCGAAGGCGTGGCGGACGAAGCGCGGGTTGCCGCTGCGGGTGGTCACCGGTCGGAGTGGCACGCCGCATGAGACTTTCGGGTTGTCGAAGAAGATGCTGCAGCAGTCGGGCAGCGTGCTGATCGACCGGGACGGGGTGGTGCGTCATGTGCACGCGGCGACGATGCCCACCAGCGCTTACGACAGGAAGGGCATCGCCAAGGCGGTCGAGGAGCTGGCAAGGGTCCATTGACTGAAGATGTGAATCAGTGCTTCACTTCTTGAGTGCCGTATCGCCGTACACCGAAGGTCCAGGAGCGTCTGGACGCCCAGCGCGACGCTCTCCTCGCCGCCGCCATGGAGCAGCTGGCCGAGCGCGGATACGCGGGGTGTTCGGTGTCGGCGGTCGCGGAGCGGGCGGGGGTGGCGGTCGGGAGCGTGTACCGCCACTTCCCCACCAAGGCCGCGCTGGTGGTGGAGCTGTTCCGTAAGGTCGTGACGCGTGAGGTCGAGGCGGTGCGCGCGGTGTCGGAGCGACCTGGCACGCCGCAGGAGCGGATCGTGGCGGTCTTCGACACCTTCGCGCGCCGCGCGCTGAAGACGCCGCGGATGGCCTACGCGCTGCTGGCCGAGCCTGTCGACGCGCCGATCGAAGCCGAGCGGCTGGTGTTCCGGCGCGCGTTCCGCGATGTGGTGGCCCATCACGTGTCCGACGGCGTCCGTTCCGGGGTGTTGCCCGCACAGGACGCCGAGGTCACCGCCGCGGCGCTCGTCGGCGCGGCTGCCGAGGTGCTGATCGGCCCGTTGACCACCGGCGGTGCGGACGACGTGTCCGGGCTGCGCACTTTCGTCCTGCGTTCTTTGGGAGGTTCCGATGCCGGTCACTCATGAGGTCGTCAACCAGGTACCGCCGCTGGCGGAGTACGACGTCGCCGCGGATCCGGCGCTGCTGGAGGGGTTGGAGCGGGCGGACGCGGGCTGGGCGGTGGCCGAGGTGCACGCTCTGGGCAGGCTGGCCGGAAGTGAGCAGGCGCAGGAGTGGGGCAGGCTCGTCAACGAGAACGAGCCGGTGCTGCGGACGCATGACCGGGTCGGGAACCGGATCGACGAGGTCGAGTTCCATCCGTATTGGCACGAGCTGATGGATGTCGCGGTGTCCCACGGGCTGCACGCGGCGCCGTGGCGGGATTCCCGGCCGGGCGCGCACGCGGCGCGGGCGGCGAAGATGTACGTCTGGGGGCAGGTCGATGCCGGGCACACGTGCCCGATTTCGATGACCTACGCGGCGGTGCCGGCGTTGCGATTCAATCCGGAGCTGGCCGAGCGGTACGAGCCGTTGCTGGCCTCGACGGAGTACGACTTCGGGCTGCGCGAGCCGAGCACGAAACGCGGGCTGATCGCCGGAATGTCGATGACGGAGAAGCAGGGCGGTTCGGATGTCCGGGCGAACACGACCACGGCGCGGCCGGTCGGTGACGGCAGCTATGTGATCGTCGGGCACAAGTGGTTCACCTCGGCGCCGATGTCGGACATGTTCCTGACGCTGGCTCAGGCGCCGGGTGGGCTGTCGTGTTTCCTCCTCCCCCGTGTCCTGCCCGACGGCTCGCGCAACGGGATCCGGTTGCAGCGGCTGAAGGACAAGCTGGGCAACCGGTCCAACGCGTCGTCGGAGATCGAGTACGACGACGCGATCGGCTGGCTGATCGGCGAGGAGGGCCGCGGGGTGCGCACCATCATCGAGATGGTGAACAACACCCGGCTGGACTGCGCGGTCGGGAGTGCTTCGGGGATGCGGTACGGCGCCGTGCGGGCCGTCCACCACGCGCGGCATCGCCAGGCGTTCGGGGCGGACCTGGTGGATCAGCCGCTGATGGGCAACGTGCTGGCGGACCTCGTCGTGGAGTCGGAGGCGGCGACGACGGTCGGAATGCGGCTGGCGGCGGCCACCGACCGGCCGGGCGACGAGCGGGAGCAGGCGTTCCGGCGGCTGGGGCTCGCGGTGACGAAGTACTGGGTGTGCAAACGCGGTCCGTCGCACGCGGTGGAGGCGCTGGAATGCCTCGGCGGGAACGGGTACGTCGAGGAGTCGGGGATGCCGCGGCTCTACCGTGAGGCTCCGCTGATGTCGATCTGGGAGGGTTCGGGCAACGTCGCGGCGCTGGACGCGTTGCGGGCGATGGCCAAGCAGCCGGAGTCGGTGGCGGCGTACTTCACCGAGGTCGAGCAGGCCGCCGGTGCGGACGCGCGACTGGACGACGCGGTGGGCAGGCTACGCAAGGAGTTGTCCGATCTGTCGGACATCGAGTACCGGTCGCGGCGACTGGTCGAGTCGATGGCGTTGGTGCTGCAGGCCTCGTTGCTGGTGCGCCACGGTGCGCCCGCGGTGGCCGACGCGTTCTGCGCGTCGCGGCTGGGTGGCGACTGGGGAGTCGCGTTCGGGACGCTTCCGTCCGGTGTGGACACCCGCGCGATCATCGCCCGCGCCGAGGTCTGAGGCATCCCTCGATCACGACCTCAGAGGTCCGTGAAGGCCTCCTTGCCTACGCTGAAGGCAGGAAGGAGGCCTTCACTACTCGCCGAGCCTTTCCGGACTCTCGGTGCACGCATGACCACGTGGTGCGGCGGTCCGGCCCATTCCGCCGGTCGGACCGCCGCAGAGCACTGCAAACAGCCGCGGGATTGCGGAATTCGGGTGCATCCAGACGCTCGTGCGTCGGCTACGTTCGTCGGTCATGGTCGATCGCCGAAGATGCCTGTTCCTGGTCCCCGTGGTGTTGCTCGCCTCCGGTTGCGCGACCCCCGAGCCGACTCCGATCATCTCCGCGGCGAGTTCGAGGCCGTCCGCGGAGAACATGCCGATGATGGACGCCGCGGCCCCGTCCGGCGCGCCGTTCGTCGCGGCGGACGGCCGGAATCTGAAAGCCTGCGCCGACGGGAAGTGCGAGGTCCTGGTCAAGACCGGCGACCAGATTCCCAACGACGGCGGCGCGGGGCCGCTTTCGGTCTCGGTCCAGGCGGGGAAGGTGGGCCTCGCCCCCGCCTCCGGCGGAATGGGCGAGGCGGTGTCCGGTCCGGCGGGGATGGTCCACCAGATCAACCGGCAGGTGATCGTGGTGGTCGCGGTCCACGACGCTGAAGGAATCGTGCGGCTCAGCAAGAAATAACGTACTTCGCCGGAGGCGGTGAAGTTCCCACCGGCGGGGATCGAAGCGGAGTTCCCTGCCCGCGTTCTGTACCTACTAGTATGTACGGTATGCATGCGATGCAGTACGAGATCACCCTGCCCGCCGACTACGACATGGGCGTCATCCGCGAACGCGTCGCCACGCGCGGGCATCTGTTCGACGACTTCGCCGGCCTGGGACTGAAGGTGTACGGGATCCGCGAGCGCGGCGTCGACGGATCGACCTTGAACCAGTACTCCCCCTTCTACCTCTGGTACGACGAGGCCGGGATGAACGCGTTCTTGTTCGGCGGTCCGTTCAGCGGCATCGTCGAATCCTTCGGACGTCCCGCGGTGCGGCACTGGACCGTCCTCGGCTTCGAGGAAGGGCCCGCGTTCGGCACTCCTCCGGGCGCCGCGGGAAAGCACGTCACGCGCATCCCCGCCGAGACCGACCCGGTGGCGTTCCTGGGTGATGCTCTCGACGGGCTTCGCGAGCATCTCCGGCAGGACGGCGCGCACTCGGGCGCGCTGGACGTCGATCCCCATACCTGGCAGGTGGTGCGCTACAGCCTGTGGCGTGATCAGGCGCCGGAGTCGGACGAGGTCCGGTACCGGGTGCTCCACCTGTCCTCGCCGCACCTGCACGAGCTGCGGCGAGGACGTCAGTGGGATCAGCCGAGCAACGCGGCGAACAGCACGCCGGGATCGGTCTCGGGCGGACCGGCCGGCCACTGATCCCGGTATGGGTACCAGAGTCCGTCCTTGCCCAGCCGGATCTGCACGCCCGTGCCGCGGACGGCGCAGCGGTTGCGTTCGACCTCCAGGCCCTGGCCGGGTTCGTCCACCACCTCGGTGAAGGCCGCCTTCGCCCGGCCCATGGTCTGCGACGGCGGTGTCCACGCGGTCTCCAGGACTTCGAGACCGGCCCGGCCACCGTGCCGCCACGCGAGCACCGCCCGATCGAAGTCCTCACCGCTCCCGGCCGGACGCAGCCGCTCGGCCGTCTCCGGATGACAGGCGGCGAGGCGGACGGCGTCCTGTTTGCGGGTGAGCTTCGGCTGTGCCGTGAGCAGCGCACCGGCCACCTGGCCGGCGTTGGCGACCAGGAGGGTGAAGGCCTCCGCCGGGATACCGGGGGCGCCGGGCACGGTCGGGCCCGGCGTCGGAGCGAATTCGGCGAGGTCGGGCAACGGACCCGGTTCCTCGGCGTAGGCACGCTCCGGTGTGGTGCCGTCGTCGCCGGTGCGCACGAACCGCGGTGCGTTGCGCCGCTGCAACTCGTCGAGGAGTTCCCGCTCTCCCTTGCCGCGCATCAGCAACAGCACGAAGGGATCGGCGTCGAGCAGCCACGAGACCTGGAACGACAGCGCAGCGGCGTGACGGCACGGCAGCTCCCAGCCGGGGCAGTCACAGTCCGGGTCGAGGTCGCCGATCCCGGGCAGCAGGTGCACCCCGGCGTCGTCGGCGGCCTCGACGAGATCGTGCGGCATGTCCCGGTCCAGCAGCGCGGCGAGGTGCCCGGCCCGGGAGGCGACCCGGTCGAGGAACCGGTCCCAGTCGTCGTCGGTCAGTTCCGCGAGCCGGACCTCGGTGCGGTACTGGCCTTCCTGGTCGTCGACCACCGCGGCGATACGGCCGGGGCTGACCGTGATCGGGCCGACCCGGCCCGCCGCGGCGTACTTGCGGCCCTGTTTGAGCTGCCGCAGGTCCAGTGCGGTGTCTTCCATCGCGCTGATCCACGCGCGGCCCCACCACGAGCGGGCGAACTGGCCGTGGCCACCCTGTCGCCCGAAGGCGGGAAACCCGCGGACGCGATCGTCGGGCGTACTCATCGGCGACTCCTCAACTCGACCAGATCGGCCAGTTCCGCGTCGGTCAATTCGGTCAGGGCGGCCTCGCCGCCGGCGAGCACCGCGTCGGCCAGCGCGCGTTTCTCCCGCAACATCGCCGCGATGCGGTCCTCGACGGTGCCTTCGGCGATGAGCCGGTGCACCTGCACCGGACGCGTCTGCCCGATCCGGTAGGCCCGGTCGGTCGCCTGGTCCTCCACCGCCGGATTCCACCAGCGGTCGTAGTGCACGACGTGATCGGCGCGGGTCAGGTTGAGCCCCGTGCCCGCGGCCTTGAGCGACAACAGGAACACCGGCACCTCGCCGGCCTGGAACCGGCGCACGAGGTCCTCGCGTCTGGGCACCGGCGTGCCGCCGTGCAGCAGCTGCGTGCCGATCCCCCGTTGGGCGAGATGGCGTTCCAGCAGCCGCGCCATCGCGACGTACTGGGTGAACACCAGCACCGCGCCGTCCTCGGCGAGGATCGTGCCGAGGAGTTCGTCGAGCAGTTCGAGCTTGCCGGACCGGCCGTCCAGCACCGCGTCGGACGGTTCCTTGAGGTACTGCGCGGGATGGTTGCAGATCTGTTTGAGGCCGGTGAGCAGCTTGACGATCCGGCCGCGGCGCGCGATGCCCTCGCTGACGGCGATCTCGGCCATCAGTTCGCGCACCGTCGCCTCGTACAGCGCCGCCTGCTCGGCGGTGAGCGTCACCGGCCGGTCGGTTTCGGTCTTGGCGGGCAGTTCCGGCGCGATCCCCGGATCGGATTTGCGACGCCGCAACAGGAAGGGGCGGACCAGCCGGGACAGCCGTTCCGCGGCGTCGGGGTCCTTTCCGGACTCGACCGGTTTCGCCCACACCCGGCGGAAGTCGGCCATGGTGCCGAGGAGGCCGGGAGTGGTCCAGTCGAGGATCGCCCACAGCTCGGAGAGATTGTTCTCCACTGGCGTTCCCGTCAACGCCACCCGCGCCGACGACGTCAGCGTCCTCAACGCCTTCGCCGTGCCGGAGCGGTGGTTCTTCACGTGCTGGGCCTCGTCGGCGACCAGCAGTCCCCAGTGGACACTTCCCAGTGGTTCCGGGTCGACGCGCAGTGTCCCGTAGGTGGTGAGCACGAAGCCGTCGCCGAGGCCTTCGAGTGACCGCTCGGTGCCGTGGAAACGCCGTACCGGGACGCCGGGGGCGAACCGGGTGATTTCGCGTTCCCAGTTGCCCAGCAGGGAGGCGGGGCAGACGACCAGGGTCGGCCCCTGTGCGCGATGCAGATGCAGGGAGATCAGGGTGACCGTCTTGCCGAGGCCCATGTCGTCGGCGAGGCAACCGCCGAGCCCGATCGAGGTCATGGCGGTGAGCCATTGCAGGCCGCGCATCTGGTAGTCGCGCAGGGTCGCGGCCAGTCCCCGTGGCGGTGCCTGCGGTTCGGGCGGCGCGAGCAGCCGTTCCCGCAGGGCGGTGAGCCAGCCGTCGGTGAGGACGTCGACGCGTTCGCCGTCGATCTCGGCGGTTCCGCTCAAGGCGACGCCGAGCGCGTCGATCGGGGTGAGCGGTTTGAGGGCGCGATCCCGTGCTTTCGCCGCCAGCGCCGGGTCCACGAGGACCCACTGGTCCCGCAGTCGCACAACGGGACGGTGCGCCTCGGCGAGCGCGTCCATCTCGGCCGCGGTGAGCGGGGTGCCGCCGAGCGCGAGCTGCCAGTCGAATTCCAGCAGTTTCCCGCCGGCGAAGAAGGACGGAAGGTCGTCCGGTGGTGCGTCACCGCCACCGACGACGGCCTTCGCACTCAGATCGCGGGCGAGACCGGCGGGCCAGTGGACGTCGATCCCCGCGGTGGCCAGCAGGGGTGCGCCGGTGGTGAGGAGTTCGGTGATGTCGGCGTCGCCGAGCCCGATCTCGTCCGGGACCGCCGCGCTGAGCAGCGGTTCGAGTGGCGGCCACACCTGGGCCGCGCGGCGCAGGGCCAGCATCACGTCGATGCGGGCCCTCGGGCCGAAGCGGTCGTCACCGGCCCACAAGGCGGCGGCATCGGTCAGGACGCCGGGGTCGGCGAGGCTGTGCACCTGGACCACGCCGGTGAAGCGGCCGTCCGCGAAGTCGTCGCCGGGCGCCTCGATCCGCACCGAGACCCGGACCCCGGAATCGAGTCCGGCCGCGACCTCGGCCGCCCAGTCCCGCAGCTGTGGGACACGGTGCGACGGCGGGGCGGCGAAGGCCTTGACGCCGGTCGCCTGCGCGGCCGCGGCGGTCCGGGGAAGGGTGTCGGCCACGGCGTCCAGGAACGCGCGCAGCAGCGGGTACCTCGCCGGTAGCAGGTTTCCCTCCTCCGGGATCGCCCGTGCCCTCGGCGGCATCGCCTCCGACAGCGTCCGCAACCACGCGGCGTCGGCGGGTTCCAGCGGGCCCGCGCGCCAGGCGTCCACATCGAACTCGGTGATACCGGGGAGCAGGCGGCCCGCCTCGGCGAGCTTCAGCGCCGCCACCGCCGCGGTGCTCCAGAAACGCGCGGAGGCGTCGTCACTCCCACCCGACCGCAGGAGGGCGGGGAGCGCCTCGGCCATCGGGAGCCGCACGCAGGGCACCGTCTTGAGTTCGGGAAGAGCGACCGTCACCTCCTCGGCCCCCGGTATGCCCCCGGCTGCGTTCCAGAAGACGAATCCGCTGGTCCGAGGGGGATTTTTCGGTTCGAACACGACACTGTCGAAACCGTCGCGAGACGTCACTCAACCCCAATCTCTGTACGGTGTACAGTTCAGGATAACACAAACTCTGTACACCGTAGAGAGAACAGGGATGACGTACGCGGACCACACCGGCACGGGCGATCCACGACGGACCATCGAACTGCTCTGGGGCGTGCGCGACAAACCCCGGCGCGGCCCCAAACCGAAGCTGACCGTCGAGGAGATCGTCACCGCCGCGATCGAACTCGCCGACACCGAGGGGATCGCGGCGCTGTCGGTCCGGCGGGGCGCGGAACGGCTCGGCGTCTCCCCTATGTCTCTCTACACCTACATCCCCAGCCGCGCCGAACTGCTCGACCTGATGATGGACCGGGTGCACGGCGAGCTGACCGATCCGCCGCCGAGCCACGACTGGCGGGTCACGATGACTATCCTCGCCGAGGACGCCTGGGAGATGTACCACCGGCATCCGTGGATGCTGCAGCTCACCACCAGCCGGCTCCCCCTCGGCCCGCACACCTTCGCCAAGCACGAACGCGAACTGAGCGCCCTCGACGCGATCGGGCTCACCGATCTGGAGATGGACGCCGTCGTCGCGATGGTCAACGGCTTCGTCCAGGGCATCGCGCGGGGTTCGGTCGAATCGGCGAGTCTCGTGCGGCGTTCAGGGATGACGGACCTGGAGTGGTGGACGGCCAGCGCTCCGGTGCTCGCGGAGATCCCGGAGGCCGACGCGGGTCTCTTCCCGCTCGCGGCCCGCGTCGGTCAGGCTGCCGGGGAGGCACACGGTTCGGCGAGCGCGCCGCTGCACACCTTCCGGTTCGGGCTGGCGCGGATCCTGGACGGAGTCGAGCAACTGCTGAGCGGCGACTCTGACGCCTAGGGAGCCGAATTCCCGCCGGTGTAACGATCTTCGGCCGAAGATCTCGCGGTCAGCGGCGCCACCAGTCACACCGGTGGCGCGTGGTACATGATGGCCCCCTTCCTTGCGCTAGGCGCAAGGAAGGGGGCCATCATGTACTTCGAGGGTTCGCGCCGGGACATGGCGGCGCCCAGTTCAGAACCACGCCACACCTGGCGTCCCCCTCTTTACTACGACACGCTCGTGTCGGCGTCCCGCGCTGATGGATCCGGATCCGCGGGCTTGTCCTCGACAGCGGGTGGACGGGCGAGTTCGGCCAGTTGCCGGACGACGTCGTCGTATCGCGCCTGATCGGCGGCCGCGCGGGCCTGCGCGCGTTCCAGTTCTTCGGCGAGCGCCATCGCCCTGGCTTCGGCGAGGCTGCGGGTGGTGTGCTCCCGCGCCAACTCGGCGCGGACGCGGTCCAGATCTCCTCGTAACGTGGCGGATTCCGCCCGTGCCGCAGCACAGTCCTTTTCGGACACCGTGACGCGGGCCCTCGCCTCGTCGAGCCGGTCCAGCAAGGCTTCGAGTTCAGCCACCGCCCGCGCCAGCGCGGTGTCGCGCTCACCCAGTTCCGCCGTCAGCCGGGTCTTTTCCGCTCGCACGGCCGCGAAGTCCTCGCGCAGCGTCCGGAGATCGGAGACCAGCGCGTCGCGGGCGCGTTCCGCGGCAACGGTCGCGGCTTCCGCGGCACCACGGGCCCGTTCGTGCGCCGCGACCTCGGCCCACGAACGCTGCCGGGTCTCCTCCGCGTCCTTCAAGGCCTGTTCGGCGGTGTGTTCCGCCTTCGCCTTGGCCATCTTGTCGTCGCGGGAGGACGCCAGCGCCGTCGCGCGTGCCGCATCGGCCTTCGTCGCGGCCTGCTGGGCGTCTTCGGCTTCGCGCCGGGCTGTGGCCGCCTCGTTCTCGGCTTCGGTGACCCGGCCCAGTGCCGCCGTGGCGGCGTCGTCGAACCGCGAGCGCATCGCGTCCAGCAGTTCCACGAGCGAGGCGGCCGCCGGGGTGAACTCGTCGGCGATCCGGCGGACCTCGAGCAGTGGATCGGCCACACTCGCCACCGCGGCGGCCCGCCGGGCCCGCGACGCGGCGTCGGCGTGGGCCTTACCGCAGTAGGCGGAAGGCCGACCGCCCTTGCGTTTCCCCTCGGCGTCCACCGCGGGCGGTGGCAAAGGATTCTCGCAGCCTTCCAGCGCGCACAGCCGGACCTCGTCGGCGTCCGTTTCGATCACCGAAGCAGGGTAGCGCTGCCCACCGGTACGGGAAGCGGGGCAACGCCGGGAAGGCCGTCGGCCCCGCCGATAGAGTCGGCCGCGTGCGTGTCCTGTTCACCTTCGCCGGCGGCAACGGTCATTTCCGGGCACTCGTCCCGATCGCCCGCGCGCTCGCCTAAGTCCAGCGTTCGCTGAACAGGTCCATGCCGGGTGGCGCTCCCGGCAGTGGGTGGTCGCTCGGGCGTAGTCCGGCCAAGGCGATGGCGATGACCCGCTGCCGGGCGTCGCGAGCCGCTTCCAGCAGGTCTTCCCGGCCCTGGCGCTGAAGTTGCTCGATCAGCGGCGATTTGCCGAGCTGTTCGACGAGCAGCAGGACGTCGATCGCGGTGACGTCCGCGCGCAGCACGCCCGCGTCGTGCGCTTTGGCGATCAGCGCGGCGAAAGCCTTGTCGGATCGGGCGTTCTTCTCGGCCATCTCGTCGGTGATGGTGACCATCCCGGCCAACGGCGCCAGCGAGCCGATGCCGACCGCGCTGGTGACGTAGTGCACGAGCCCGTCCCAGGGGTCGTCGTCGGCCAGCCCTTGTTCGGCGATCTCGGTCCATTGGTCGAGCGCGATGTCCACCAGGTGCTGGAACAGCTCGGTCTTCGACCGGTATCGGCGGTACAGGCTGCCGATACCGACGCCCGCACGTGCCGCGATCGACGCGACAGACGTGTGCGCGCCGTCGACGGCCAGGACTTCGCGCGCCGCTTCGAGCAGCGCCCGGTCGTTGCGTTCGGCTTCCGCATGCCTGGGCATGACCTGGATCATAGCGCCTTGCGGAGCAAAACGCTCCGGTCATACGCTACCGGAGCGAAACACTCCGTTACGAAGGGACGTTCTCATGAAGGACATCAAGCAGGTCGTACTGGACAGTGACCGGCTGCAGGACGATCCGGACGGTTTCGCCGCCCTGCTCACCGAGAACGTCAATCTGGTCAACATCGCCGGCCGCAGGCTGCACGGCCGCGAGACGGTCCGTGCCGCCTACCACCAGGCGATGGCCTCCCAGCTGGCTCAGGTGCGGACCAGAATCGAGATCCAGGACGCGTGGCTGGTCCAGCCGGACGTCGCCGTCGTCACCGCGACCAAGCACGTCTCCGACGAACGGGCCGAGGCGAACGCTCCCCTGCCCGACAAGGGCGCCGTCACGTTCGTGCTCGCCCACCAGGACGAGAAGTGGTTGATCGCTTCGGTTCAGACCACGCCCATCAAGTGACCGAGCCGACGGCGGCGTTTCACTCCACCTGCCGGTGCGCGAGTTCGGTCGTCGCTTCGTCGATCTTCCGCTCGAGGCGCGAATCGTTCTCGAGCAAGGCGAGCACTTCGTCGTCGTCCAGTTCCAAGAGCTTTTTCGTGACGTGCACGGCGAGGATGGGCTGGTGTTTCTGCACCAGAGGCAGCAGTGCCAGGCCCAGCCGCGCTTTTCGCTGTTCCGGGGTCAGCTCGGCGAGGGCCGCGGCGGACACGTTTTCCGTGTCGTCAGAAGACATGCGGGTGATCACCAGGCCAGGTCGGGGTCTTCGCTGACCGAGTTCAGCGCGGTCACCGTCGCGTGGCCTTCACTCAGCAGACGCGCGTCGCTGCCCGGCGACAACTCGCCCTCCACCGTGACGGCGGCGACGGTGAACGCGCCGTCCTCACCGTTCTGGACGTGACTGCGCACCGCGCCGAATTCGGCCAGCCCGGTGCGCTTCGGCGGTCCCGCCTCGGCACGATCGGGGACGTTGAGGTTCAGGACCGTGCCGGCGGGCAGTTCCGTGAGCCTGTCGAACAGGGTCGCGGCGACGGCGACGGCGGTGTCCCAGTGGGGTCGCGGCCCGGGTTCCAATCCCACGTCGAGGGACACCGCGAGGGCCCTGGCCCCGTTGATCGAGGCGGTCAGCGCCGCGCCGACCGTGCCGGAGTGCAGGATCGCGCGCCCGACGTTCGCCCCGTGGTTCACCCCGGACAGCACGATCTCAGGTGGCTCGCCGAACGTTCCCTGCGCGGCGGCCAAGGCGATCAGCCCGGGATGCGCGGCGACGGCGAAGGCCGGGACATCGGGGAGGCCGGGCAGTTCCCGCCGTTCGACCGTGACCTGCCCCGCTTTCCCGGCGCCGGTCAGGCCCGCGCTGGTTCCGCTGGCCTCCGCCGCGGGCGCGGCGACCACCACGGCCCAGCCGTGGTCCACGGCTCCCCGAGCCAGCGCCGCCAGGCCTGGGGAATCGATACCGTCGTCGTTGGTGATCAGGGCACGCATCAGGAAGCCTCCCAGGATTTCAGCCGTACTCGTCCGGTGAGTTCCCGCACGGCGCCGTCGCTACCCGAACCGAGACCGTGTCGTGTCACATTGATCGCGCCTGCCGCGGCCCCGAGCTTCACCGCGTCCTCCAGCGACCGGCCTTGCGCGAGACCGACCGCGAGCCCCGCGGTCATCGAGTCCCCGCCGCCGCGAGTGTCGACCGGGGTCAGGTCGGGCGACTCCACCAGGACCAGGCGTCCTTCGAGGTAAGCGAGCGTCTCTTCGGCCGCGCGGGACACGACGACCGCGCGGGCGCCGCCCGACGCCAGTTCACGACAACCGTCGACGAGATCGGGCAGCGAATCCGACTTGGCCAGCCCGTCCTCGACCATTTCCTCGTGACTGACCTTGATCACCACCGGATCGCCCGCGAGCGCCTTGGCGAGCCGTTCACCGGACAGATCCACCACGACCGGCGTGCCCTGCGTGCCCAGATCCCTGGCGAGCCGCTCGTACATCGAATGCGGCACCGGCACGTCGTCCTCGTCCGGCCCGCTGAGGATGGCGACGTCCGCGCGCAGCCCCTGGACAAGGGTCAACTCGTACAGATCGTCGAGTTCGTGCCGGGTCAACGCGTCCGCGGGCATCCGCACCATCTCGTCACGACGGCCGTCACGCCGATCGTGCACGTAGGCGCCGTTGCGTGCCGCGACTTCGCGGACCTCGGCATCGACACCGATCAAGTGTTTCAGCACCTGTCCGGTCTCCCCGCCGAGCGCGCAGCACAACACCGCCCGCGCGCCGAGCGCCTCGATCATCCGCGACTGCCATACCCCCTGCCCGCCCGCGTGCACGTGGACGTCGGGCGCCCCGTCCAGCTCTTCCACCGTCACCGTCAGCTGTGGAGACGGCGCGAACACCGCCACTCGACCCTCAGTCATACCGGGATTTACCCGTTTTGCCGGATTTCACTCTTCGTTCTCAGGTGCGGCCCCATCCGGAGGCCCGCTCGACTCTGCGGAAATTACCCGCAGAGCGGCGGCGGACGCTGTGCTTGGCTGATCCGGTGCTGAAGAAACTGCTCACCGCTACGGCCTTCATCGTCCTGTCGACCACTGTCACCGCGCCCGCGCAGGCAGTGCCCGCGTACTACCAGCAGACCGTCACCGGGTCCACCCTCGCCGAGTGCAACGCGGCAGGATCCCAGCTCGCCCAGCAGAAACGCGCGCAGGGCTACCTCGTCACCTGGACCGGCTGCGGCCACCAGGGCTTCGGCTACGTGGGCTTGGTCAGCTGGTCGGACTGAGTCCGGAGGAGCAGCGGGCTCAGCCGCGGGCGTGCACGATCAGCCCACCCACCAGAGCGCCGAAGCCGCCGATCGCGGCCAGGGTCCGGACCAGGTTCCACCGTTCCCAGACACCCTCGAACTTCGCCCGCAACGCCTCGAAGTCGGTGTTGTCGCCGTCGAAGCCCACTTCGAGCGCGTTGTTCAGCGGCACGTTGAGCGCCATGGTCACGATCAGCATCACCAGGAGCAGGACGAAACCCGCGATCAGCCACGGCAGCGCGGACCGCAGCTCGGACCGGAAGTGCAGTGCCGCCGCCACTGCGGCGAGCAGTGGCGCGCCGCCGAAGCTCAGCGCGAACCAACCGTTGAGGATCGCGATGTTGATCTCCCGCATGCCGGTCACATACGTCCGCGCGTCGGCCCGCGCCAGCCCCGGCATGACCGAGCAGGTGTAGGCGTAGAACAAGCCCGCGATCAACCCCGCCGCGATGACGGCCGCGATCAGGACGATTTGGCCCAGCGTCGACATTCCTGTCGCCTCCCTTCCGTTTCCCGTTCGTTTCATCGATTCCAGACCCCGGTGGCCGCGGCCTTCGCGGCGTACTCGGAGAAGTCCCTCGCGGGCCTGCCCAGCACCTTCTCGACGTCGCCGGTGAGCGATGCGTTCCGGCCGTCGAGGATTCGCGTGAAGAGGTCGGTCAGGCCCTCGATATCCTCCTGCGGCACCCCCTGATCGGCCGCGCCCGCCGCGAACTCCGCCGCGGACACCGGAACGTACCGGACATCCCGCCCGACAGCCTCGCCGATTTCCGCCGCCACGTCCGTGAAACTCAGCAACCGCGGTCCGGTCAGCTCGTACACCCGGCCGTGGTGCCCGTCGGTGGTGAGCGCCGCCACCACGACGTCGACGATGTCTTCGACGTCGATGAAAGGCTCGGTCACCTGCCCGGCGGGCAACACGATTTCGCCGGCGAGCACCGGCTCCAGCAGGAAGTGCTCGCTGAAGTTCTGCGCGAACCAGCTGGGCCGCACGACCGTCCACTCGGCACCGGAGTCCCGCACCCCCTGTTCGCTGAGCACGGCTTCCTCCTCGCCGCGGCCGGACAACAGGACCAGCCGCCGCACACCGTGTTCCACGGCCAGTTTCGAGAAGTCGCGGATCGCTTCGGCCGCGCCGGGGAAGGCAAGGTCGGGGTAGTAGGTCACATAGGCCGCGCTTACTCCGGTGACCGCCGCGGCCCAGGTCGAGCGGTCGTCCCAGTCGAAGCCCGGCCGCGACGCCTTGCGGACCTGGATTCCCCGGTCGGTCAAGCGCCGCGCCACCCGGCGTCCGGTCTTGCCCGTCGCTCCGAGGACCAGGACCGTCTCGTTGTTCTTCGTCTCTGTCATGCCCCTAGTCAAGCGTCTCCGAATGAGACTCGACATAGTTCAAAGGCTCTGTTCCATGTTTCACCGTCTACACTTCGCCCCATGGATCCCCTCGCCGGTCTGCTCGACGGACCCCGCGCCCGCGGCGCGTTCCTGCTGAAGTCGGTGATGACCCCGCCATGGGCACTGCGGATCGAGGACGAGGCGCCGCTGACGGTGATGGCCCAGGTGCGCGGCGAGTCCTGGGTCGTGCCGGATCACGGGGACGCGGTCCGGCTCGGCACCGGCGACATCGCCATCGCCCGTGGCCCCGACCCGTACCTCGTCGCGGACGACCCGGCCACCCCGCCGCAGGCGATGATCCTGCCGGGACAGGAATGTCTGACCCCGGACGGGCGGCACCTCACCGAGCTGTCCGACCTCGGCGTCCGCACCTGGGGCAGCGATCCGGACGGCCCTGTCGTCCTGCTGACCGGCACCTATCCGCTCGAAGGCGAGATCAGCAGGCGGCTGCTCAACGCGCTGCCACCGCTGCTGGTCGTGCGGGACGAGGACTGGGAGAACCCGCTCGTGCCGCTGCTCGCCGGAGAGATCGTCAAAGATTCGCCTGGGCAGGAAGCCGTACTGGACCGCGTGCTCGATCTCCTGCTGGTCGCCGCGTTGCGGACCTGGTTCGACCGGCCGGGCGCTTCGGCACCGGCCTGGTACCGCGCGCATGGCGACCCCGTCGTCGGGCGGGCATTGAAACTGCTGCAGCACAAGCCTTCCGAGCCGTGGACGGTGGCGAGCCTCGCGGCGGAAACCAGGGTTTCACGGGCCGCGTTCGCCCGGCGCTTCGCCGCCGCGGTCGGCGAGACACCGATGGCCTACCTCACGAACTGGCGGATCGCGCTCGCCGCGGATCTCCTGCGCCAGCACCCCGAGCTCACGATCGGCGCGGTCGCCAGGCAGGTCGGCTACGGCAGTTCGTTCGCGCTCAGCGCCGCGTTCAAACGCGAACACGGCGTCAGCCCGCAGGGCTACCGCACCGGTGCCGCGTAGCGCTCGACCAGTTCCGCGCCGATCCGCGCGAGTTCCTCCTGTACCGACGGCGGCCCCAGCACTTCGATCATCGAACCCCAGCCCGCGAGCTGCTGCGCGATCATCCAGGCCACCGGGGCCGACACCGTCACCCGCACGCGGCCGTCGTCGACCGTCTCCTCGACGACCGACTGCCGTCCGAAATGGTCCTGAAGGATCGGGAGATGCCGTTCGGCGATGAGCACGGTCGCGTCCAGCCCCGACCGGCGTCGCTCGACTCGATCGACCACCTGCTCCCACGCCCTCGGCAATTCGAAGTCGTCCGGGCGCGCGGCGGGCAGGTCGCTCACTTCGGCGTCGGACATGCGATCGACGCGGAAGGTCCGCTGCCCCTTCTCCGTACCCGCGATGAGGTACCAGATCTCGTCCTTGTCCACGAGCCCCCACGGATCCACCAACCGCTCCACCGGATCGGCCCCCTTCTTCGCGTAATCGAAGCGGACTTTGCGGCGGCGGACGATCCCGGCCTGCAGGATGGCGAGCAGTTCTGGGCGTTCCTTCTCTCGTTCTCCCCAGCGTGACGGGTCGATGACGACCGCGTCCGCGGCGGCCTGTGCGTCGGCACGGAAGGTGTCGGGCAGGGCACGGACCAGTTTCCGCAGCGCGGATTTGACCTCGGGCGAGATCGACGCCGCCGGCCCGGCGAGCAGGAACAACGCCTGCGCCTCCGACGCCGACAGTCCACTGAGGTCGGTCCGCGCGCCACCGATCAGCGACCATCCACCGCCCCGGCCCGGCTGCGGGTACACCGGCACACCGGCCGCGGAGAGTGCTTCGAGGTCACGCCTGGCCGTGGCGACCGAGATCTCGAGTTCGTCGGCCAGCTCGGAAGCCGTGACTCGGCCACGAGCCTGCATCAGCAGGAGAGTGGCCACCAGGCGATCGGCACGCATGGATCCCAGTCTGGCAGGTAAACCGCTCACCCGATGCGCACTTTGAGCGCCCCCCACCCCCGCGTTTCGTCCTCTGAATGCGGTAGTTGGCAGCGCGAACCACCGCGTTTAGAGGACGAAACGCGGGGGTGACCCGACAGAAACGGCTACCAGTGCGCGGGGTGGGACAGCGACTCGGGGAGCTTCGTCGTCGCGTCACCCTTGGCCGCGTCCAGCTGGGACTGGATGAGGAAGAGCGCGCCGCGCAGGTCCGCGCCACGGAGGTCGGCGTCGCGCAGGTCGGCCCCGATGACGTCGGCCTGGCGCAGATCGGCGCCCCGCAGATCCGCGCCGATCAGGTACGCCCCGCGAAGAAGCGCGCCGCGCAGGTTCGCGCTCTTGAGCTTCGCGCCGATGAGGTCGGCGCCCCGCCGGTCCTTCTTCTTGCCCGGAACCTCGGCGCGGGCGAGTTCGCTCGCGCGCAGCAGCAGGCCGTTCACGCCGCCCCGGTGCGGGTGGACGTCCAGTTTCCGCAGCACGTCGGGCTTCTCGAGGGTCATGCGCTCGGTCTGGTCGATCAGCTCGGTCAGGTCGCCGCGGATCGGCGCGGACGTCGGCAGCGCGGCCGCCTCGGTGAGGTAGTAGAGCAGTTCCTGCAGATCCCGCATGACCGGGAACACCGCGAACATCGACCGCGCCGTCTTCGGTGCCTTCCGCCAGTCTTCGCCGTCGAAGGTGACTTGGGAGACCTTCTGACCCGCGCCGAAGCAGTCGTAGACCGTGCAGCCGGTGAAACCCGTCTTGCGGAGCTTGTCGTGGATGCCGCACCGGGAGTCCGCGAGCAGGTTCGGGCAGGCCTGACCCGCCGGTTTGGTGATCGCGAAGTCGGCGGACGCCGCGAAGGCCGGGACGACACAGCACAGACCGAAGCAGTTCTCGCAGTCGGCTCGCAGGCTCGAAGTGGCTGGCACGGTGGTTCGGACTCCAGTGATCGTCAGATGTTCCCCATACAGGGTACGGAGGGGCCGGGGCACACTTTCCGTGCAGGGCACCCCGCCGCTAATGGACGACAGACGAAGGTCGGGCCCTGCCCCATTCAGTCGATTCGGACATGTCAAGCGCTCAATAACCTCGATCTTCGTGGGCTTCGGCAGGTGCCGTCCCATGCGGTCGAGCTGGGCCGCCTTTCCGCCGCTGTGGTCTTGACCGGCCGGTCCCCCTGCGAAACGACAGGACGAACACATGCGAGAGACGAGACAAACGCGTTGGCTGACCGGTGCCGGAATGGCGGGCGTGGTCGCGGTGGCGATCAGCGTCACCGCCGCTCCCGCACAGGCCGCCGAAGGACAGATCCTCGCCGCGGGATCACCTGAGGCGATCCCGAACAGCTACATCGTCACGCTGAAGGACACCGGCGTCGTGGACGCGCTGGCGAACCGCTTCGGCGCGAAGGTGGAGCAGGTCTACAGCGGTTCGCTCAAGGGCTTCGCCGCGTCGCTGTCGGAGAAGCAGGCCAAGCGGCTGGCCGCCGATCCGTCGGTCGTGACCGTCGAGCAGAACCAGGTCGTCCACGCGACCGCGACGCAGGTCAACCCGCCGTCCTGGGGTCTCGACCGCGTCGACCAGCGCAACCTCCCGCTCGACCAGCGCTACAGCTACACCTCCACCGGCGCCGGCGTGAACGTCTACGTCATCGACACCGGCCTGCGGGTCAGCCACACCACCTTCGGCGGCCGTGCCCGCAACGGCTACGACTTCGTCGACAACGACGCCGTCGCCCAGGACGGCAACGGCCACGGCACCCACGTCGCGGGCACCATCGCCGGTTCGCAGTACGGCATCGCCAAGGGCGCCACCGTCTACGGCGTCCGCGTCCTCAACAACTCCGGCAGCGGCACCACCGCCGGTGTCATCGCGGGCATCGACTGGGTAACCAAAAACCACGTCAAGCCGGCCGCGGCCAACATGAGCCTCGGCGGCGGGGCATCGACCACCCTCGACGACGCCGTCCGCCGGTCGATCGCCGCGGGCGTGACCTACGGCGTGGCCGCCGGTAATTCCAACCAGAACGCCTCGGGCTTCTCCCCCGCCCGCGTCACGCAGGCGATCACCGTCGGCTCGTCCACCAACACCGACGCGCGCTCCAGCTTCTCCAACTACGGCTCGGTCGTGGACATCTTCGCGCCGGGTACGAGCATCACCTCGTCGTGGAACACCAGTGACTCCGCGACCAACACCATCAGCGGCACCTCGATGGCGACCCCGCACGTCGTCGGCGTCGCGGCCCGCTATCTGCAGAACAACAAGACCGCCACACCCGCACAGGTGGCCACCGCCCTCATCAACGCGGCCACCCCGAACAAGGTGACCAACCCGGGCTCCGGTTCGCCGAACCGGCTCCTGTACTGGGCGCCGACCGCCTGATCCCACGCCCCACGCGCGCCAGGAAAGGACCTTTCCTTGCAAATTCTGCCAGGAAAGGTCCTTTCCTGGCGCCGACGGCGGGCTAGAGCACCTTGCGGATGCTGGGCACCACGGCCGCGAGTCCGGCGGCGTTCGGGTGCAGTGGTGCGAAGCTGTTGTTCACCACCGACGGGATGAGTCCTTCGATCCATTTGACGCCGATCGGCTGACACGCGTCGTGACCGATGCTCGGCGTCCGGATGTCGACGTAGCTCGCGCCGTGCGCCGCGGACTGCTCGGCCATCCGCGCGTTGAGCCGGTCGATGTTGGCCTGGATGTAGTCGGCGTCCTGCGGCAGTACCGGGACCACCGGCCAGCAGCCGCCGCCCTTGATCCCGGTCGGGTAGCCGACCATGACGATCTTCGCCCGCGGCGCGCGCTGACGGATCTGCTCGATGACCGTGCCGTAAGTCGCGGCGAAGGCGTCGATCCTGGTCGCGTACTTGTCCACCCCGCCCGCGGTGTTGGCCGCCTTGCACGAGGCACCGACCGGGAGCAGGTTCACACACGACGTCGCGAGCCCGACCAGCCCGACGTCGTTGCCGCCGATGCCGACGGTCACCAGCGTCGTGTCCGCGGAGAGCGCGTCGTACTGCGGCGGGTTGGTGCCGGAGATGATGCCCTTCTGCGGGTTGGCGAAATGCGCCGTGGTCGCGGCGCCGCAGGTGACGTCGCGCAGTTCGTCGACGTCGAGCTCCTTCGCCAGCAGACCCGCGTAGTTGACCGCGGAACGGGCGCAGGTGAGCAGATCGGACTGCGGCAGGACCACGGAACCGGCCGAGAACGAGTCACCCATCGCGACGTATACCTGTCGCTCCGCCGCGATGGCCGGGGTCGCGAGTCCGGCGAGGGCCAGTGCGGTGCCGGCCACCGCGGCGATACGAACGAGTCTTCCCCAGCGAGAACGTGTCACTGCCGCCTCCTGCACGCGTCGTCGAATGCTGCGAGCAGCGTCCGCCGGAAAGCGGGTGGACCGCTAGGACGGAGGCGCGCGTTCTCGATCGGAGTTTTGTAGGTTGCCTCTAGGTTGTCTCTATGAGTACGCCGTCGGCACAGCCGTGGCGCCGGCTCGACGCCTCGGTGCTCACCCGGCTGGAGCCGGACACCGCCGCGATCGCGTCGGCCGCGATGGACCAGATCCGCGCCGGGCTGCGGATTCCGCTGGATCATCGGACGGCGGCGAACCTCCAACGCACTCTCGACGTCGCGCTAGGCGCCTTTTTCAGCGAGATCGGCCATCCCGACGTCACCACCGACCGCGAGATCTACCGCGCCCAGGGCCGGGCCCAGCACAACGCCGGCCGCAGCCTGGAGGAGATGCTCGGCTTCTACCAGTCGGCCGCGCTCGGGGTGTGGCGGCAACTCACCTCGGCGGCACCGACCGTGGAGCTGCCGACCCAGGCGATCGTCGAACTCGGTGAAGCGCTCTTCGCCTTCATCGCGGAACTCTCGGCCGCGGCCGCCGACGGATACGCCGAAGCGCGGTCACAGGCGGCGCGAGCCGGGCAGGCGCGACGGGACCGGCTCCTCGGTCTACTGCTCGCCGAACCGGCGACCGCCCGCGACGTGCTCGACGACGCCGCGAGCCAGGCCGCGTGGGTGCTGCCCGACCGGCTCGTCATCGCCGTCACCAGCGCAGAGGTCGCGCCGCGGCTGCTGGACCGGATGCCGGGCCGGGTGCTGATCGGCCGACACCACGACCTCACGGCGGTGGTCATGCCCGCCGACCGGCTCGAGTGGTATCTCGGCCGGTTACGGGAGCTGCTCGGCCGCGACCAGGCCGGGGTCGGCCCGGTGGTGCCGCTCCGCTCTGCCACGCTCAGCGCCCACCGGGCGAGCGCGTTGTGGCGGCTGTCCAGCACCGGTGCCCTGGGCGAAAGCGCCCTCGTCCACACCACCGATCATCGCATCGATCTGCTGCTGACCGCCGATCCGGAACTCGCCGGCGAGTTCGCGAAGGACGTCCTCGCCCCGCTGGCCGGTTTGCCCGAACCGGCGCGGCAGCGGCTGACCGCGACCCTCGCGGTGTGGCTCGCTCGGCCCGACCAACCACAGGCGATCGGCGTCGAACTGCATGTCCACGTCCAGACCGTCCGGTACCGGATCCGGCAGCTGCGGACCCTTTTCGGCGGCACGATCGACGACCCGGCCGGTCGGTTCGCCCTGGCCATCGCGTTGCGGATCGATCCGCTGGTATCGAGGGAACCTACAAAAGGCTCAGAGCGGGACGTCCATTCGCTGCGTTCCGACGACCGATAGCAGACGCAACGCGTTCTCCGACGGCGTACCGGGATCGGCGGTGTAGATCACGACCTGCTGATCCCGGTCGCTGATGTCGAGGACGTCGCAGTTCACGTTGACGGGGCCGACCGCCGGGTGCCGGAATGTCTTGCACAGCATCGGCGCGGCACAGACGTCGTGCGCCGCCCACAGCCGGGCGAATTCCTCGCTGCCGTCGAGCAGTTCGCGGATCAGCGCGGTGAGTTCGGGATCGTCGGGGTAGCGGCCCGCGGTGGCCCGCAGTTTCCGGACCGCGCTCGCGGCGAACTCGTCGGCGTCGGAGACCCCGTACAGCCGCCTTCCCTCCGGTCGTGGCCCGAGGAACGCGCGGCGGACGAGGTTGCGGTCGCGGCGTGGCAGGGCGGAGAAGTCCTCCATCAGGGCCGCGGCGAGGTCGTTCCAGGCGAGCACCTCGTAGGTCGCGGACAGCACGATCGCCGCCGCGAGCGGAAGACGTCGCAGCAGCGCGAGGATGCTCGGCCGGATCTCGCGGGAAGGACCTGGCGGTGGTCCCGGCGGCGCACCGGCGAGGTGATGCAGGTGGTCGCGTTCCACGTCCGACAGCCGCAGCGCCCTGGTCAGCCCGCCCAGCACCTCACGAGACGGCCGGGGACCGCGAGCCTGCTCCAGCCGTGTGTAGTACTCGGTCGAGATGAAGGCCAGCTGCGCCACTTCCTCGCGGCGCAGTCCCGGCGTGCGACGGCGTGGCCCGGCGGGCAGGCCGACGTCGGCCGGGGTGATCCGCTCGCGCCTGCCGCGCAGGAAGTCCGCCAGTTGTGCTCTGTCCACTTCTCCAGTGTGGACGATCGCCGTGCGTCAGCCAGGTACCGCCGATGCCTGGATACGCCTTCGGTGCCGGTGGACTCTCGGTGCCATGACCAACACAACGACTGTTTCGGGCCTGCTGGACGGCAAGGTCGCCTTCGTCACCGGTGCGGGGCGCGGTATCGGTGCCGCCGCCGCGCGGCTGTTCGCCAGGGAAGGCGCCCGCGTCGTGCTCGCCGCCCGCACCGAGTCCCAGCTGAAGGCCGTGGCCGAGGAGATCCGCGCGGAAGGCGGCGTCGCGGATTACGTGGGGTGCGACCTCGGCGACGCGACGAGCATCCGCGCGGCCGTCGACCGTGCCGTGGAGTTGCACGGCAGGCTCGACGTCGCGTTCAACAACGGCGCGACGAACGTGCCGCCCGGGCCGATGGACCAGGTGACCGAGGCCGATTTCGACCACATCTACGCGGTGAACCTCAAGGGGCCGTGGCTGTCGATGGTGGCCGAGATCGAAGCGATCCGGGCCACCGCAAGAACCGGGGCCATCGTCAACAACACCAGCGTCGGCAGCCTGATGGCCAATCCGGAGCTGCCCGCGTACGGCGCGATGAAACGCGGCGTCAACAGCCTCACCGCCTCGGCCGCGACCACCTACGGCCCGGAAGGAATCCGTATCAACGCCGTCGCCCCCGGCACGACGTTGACCGAGATGTTCAACGAGTGGGTCGAGAGCTCGCCGGGCATCCTCGACCGGCTCAACGCGCGTACGCCGTTGGGTCGTATGGCCGAACCCGAGGAGGTCGCCGAGGCAGCGGCCTGGCTGCTGAGTGACCGCGCCTCCTACGTGACCGGGACGGTCCTGCGGGTCGACGGCGGCATGTTGTCCTGAGCGGTGGATCGTGGGAACCGGTGTCCGCCCGCCGACGTCAGAACGCGACCGCTGACCGAGGAGGAGCCGATGCCGTTCCTTGATCCCGAACCGCTCTACGCCAAGCTCACCTCGGGTGACGTGGCGGGCATCGCCGAAGTCGGCGCCACCATCGCCGACGCCAAGGCGTCGTTGCGGACCGTCGCGGACGGGATCTCCGACGGCGCCTCGCGGGCGGCGCGGTCATGGCGCGGTACGGCGGCCGCGGAGTTCGTCGACAAGGCGAAAGAGTCCTCGCGGGCCGTCGCCGAGGTCTACGAACAGCTCCACACCGCTGAGTCGGCCGTCAAAGGCGCCGCCAAGGCGTACTCGGCGCTGCGGACGTCGGCCGATACGGCCATCGCGCCGTGGCGCCGGCTCGGCCTGAGCGACCTCGCCGAAGCACCGGAAATCGCCATGAGGACCATCCGGGCGCTGACCGCCGCCCAGCACACCTACGAAAACAAGCTGACCGCGCTGGCGGCCACGACCGACGGCGCCGATGGCGGCTGGGACAGCGACGGCAACGCCGACATCAGCGGTGTCGACCCAGGCGAGCCGTGGACTTCCCAAGGTCTGGCCTACGACGGCGAGAACCTGCTCGTCGGCTCGTACCACGACGGTGACGGTGACGGCTCCGGCGACAGCCCGATCGGGCCTGGGCTGACGCCGAGCCGGCTGACCTACGTCGACTACGAAACCGGCGTGGAAACGGGGAACGTCTACCTCAACGGCAACGGCGACGTCGGCGCACCGACCCACACCGGCGGTGTCGCGACGGACGGCAAGCACGTCTGGGTGTCGTCCAACGGGTACGTCTACGTCTACGACAAGGCCGAACTCGACGCCGCACAGGACAGTGGCAGACCGGTCGAGGCCGTGGACGTCGTCCCGACGCCCGCCCACAGTTACGTCACCTACGCCCAGGGCAAGCTCTTCGTGGGCGACTACACCAACAACCGGCTCTACGAAGTCCCCGTCGGCGAGAACGGCTCACCTCAGCCGGACAAAGCCGGGGAACCGATCGAGACCCCGAACAACGTCCAAGGCGTCGTGGTCCGCGACGACGAGTTCATCTTCTCCTCCTCCGACGGGCACAGCGGCAAGTTCTACCGGCAGGACCGGACACCGGAGTGGTTCGACTTCAACGATCGCGAAGAGATCGAACTGAAGGGCGGCGAGCCGGGCAACGAGGACGGCTATGACTCGCACGGCGTCGAGGAAGCCGTCGAGATCGACGGGGAGATCGTGCTGGCGCACGAATCCGGCGCCTACGGCTACCAGAAGAACCCGGGTTCGAAGTGGGACGAGCCCGAGCTGACCAGGATCTCCTTGGAAGAGCTCGGCCTCGACCCGGACGGTGCGCTCTCCCCCGGCGATGCCGGATACGAAACGGATCCCGATTCGCTGGTCAGTGCCGCGGGTGTCCTGGACGGAGCGACGTCGACGTTGCGCGCCGCGGCAGGCGCGATGTCGCGGCTGCAACTGGTCTCGCACCTCCTCGGCGAGGTTCCCGCCGCCACCACGTTCAGCGACACGCTGACCAAGCACATAAGCGCGGCTGGGGATCGGCTCACGGCGGGGGTGGACACGGTCGGTGGCATCGCCGACAGCCTGGTGACGGGCGCGGACACGTATCGGCGCATCGAGGACGGGATCCGCGAGGGAATGGACAAGCTCGGCAACCCGCACCAGTAGATATCCGAACACGAGTCCCTTAGGCCGGTTTCGCTGCTTTTCAGCAGGGAAACCGGCCTTTTCGTGTCAAAGGTTGCACGTTACGCGTTACGCTTAACCGTTTTATCTAACCTGGCACGCGTAACTAACCAGGGAGCGAGACACGGTGATAATGCCTCTTATAACTGAGTGTCGCCAGACATGGATCGCCGCTGGTTTGCACGGCTGTCAACGGCCGCATTGAGGCGCGAAAAACTGGGGTCCTAGGGATCGCGAACCGCGCCCGAACAAATCCTCGTTCGCCGGGGTGATGACACCGGGCGGGCGGGTTTCGGTGCTCAGCGGCCATCTGAGAGCGTTTTGCCTGGTCGACGCCAGGTTCTCGGCAGGTCGGCGACGTAGCGACCTAGCGGTTGTCATACAACGCGCGGGCGTCGTTGATACGCGGCAGGTGAGTGATGGTCCACTCGGGCAGCGGTGCGGTGGCTTCGCTCAGGTCCGGCCCATCGTGGTCAGCTCGTAGCTGACGTGGGGCGGCATCACGTTGTGAACCGTGCGCGTCAGGATCCCGCGCGTTCGGGATCACCGATCCCGAACACGATCCCGCGTACCCACATTCACTGTGTCGAGGGCCAGCCGACGGGCATCACCCGGCGTCCTGTCCCGGCAGGCGAGCGGGTCCGGGAGCTGCCGACCGGCCACGACTGCATGATCGGCCTGATGCGGCGGTGACGAGATCCGTTCAGACGACCTCGAGTACGAAGAACAGGAAACTCAGGAAGGCGGTCTTCCCGGCGAGTTCGTCGGGGAACCGCTCCCTGGCACCTGGCGCCGGGTATGGCTCGCTGATGACGACGGTCCGGAAGCCGGCCGCGGTGAAAGCGTCGCTCATCGCATGCAGTGGGCGATGCCAAAAGGTGAGCACTGCCTTCTCGCCGTCGAAGGTGTACTCCTCCGACCACTGGACGGTCGCGAAATAGTCGGCCTCCGGATACAGCAGTTTGAAGATGAAGGGGTGGTTGACCGCCAGGATCAGCCGGCCACCGGGCCTCAGCACGCGACGGATCTCGGCCAAAGGCGCGGACCAGTCCTCCAGGTAGTGCAGCACCAGGGCGGAGATGACATCGTCGAACGCGCCGTCGGGATACGGCAACGGTGCGCTCAGGTCGGCGACTCGCAGTGCCGCGTCGGGGCCGAGCCGTTTCCGGGCCAGCTCCACCATCTTGGCGCTGGAGTCGAAGCCGGTCATGATGGCGCCCTGGTCCCGCAGGCCGGCGAAAATCGGACCTGCCCCGCACCCGGCGTCGAGGATTCGTCGGCCTGCCACGTCGCCCGCCAGGTCCAGGATCACGGGCCGCGTGTAGTAGGCGTTGTTCAGACTCGTCTCGTTTTCGGCCGCATACGCCTCGGCAAACTTGTCGTAGTCGTTTTCCACTGCCTCGTCGGAATATTCGGGAGCGGTAGGCATATGACCCAATATGGCATAACCGGGCTGTCCCGGGTCGGCTCCGCACAGTCACCCCAGTAACCTCCTGCGAATGCAGCCACACCAGGCGAATCCACCACACGGTCAGCCGCAGCAGGGCTACCCGCCACCGAGCTATCCCCAGCAGTTCGGCGCGCCCGTACGGCTGCGCGCGAACCCCGTCGCCTCGATACTCGCCGGTCTGCTCGCTTTGCTCACCGCCGGCCTGCTCGTCTGGTTCGCCGTCGCCAACATCCTCGTGAACAACTTCCCGGAGCCCTGGCCGAGCGGGGTGTGGATCAACGTGGTCGGCGGGTTCTGCTCGGCGGGCTTGCTGGTGGTCCTCGCCGTGTTCACCTTCTTGCGTACGGTCGCGGGCGCGTGGACGCTGGGCGCCATCAACGTATTCTTCGTGATCATGAACCTGGTTTTCTCGCCGCTGGCGCACGGCGTGAGTTTCGGTTCCCAGCTCGACTTCGTGTTCGGGTTCCACAAGGCGACCGGTATCGCCGTCGGGCTGACCACGATCTTCGGCACGCTGACCGCGATCATCGCCTTCGTCGCCGCTATCGCGCGGCGGCCCTAGCCCGGGATTCGGCGGAGAACTCGACCCGGTAGCGGGTCGGCGTCGTGCCCAGCGCGGCGGCGAAGTGCTCGCGAAGGCGGGCAGACGTCCCGAAGCCGGATTGTGCGGCGACGGCGTCGATGCCGAGCGTGGTCGTCTCGAGAAGGTGCCGCGCCCGCGCGAGGCGTTGGGCGACAAGCCAATTGTGAACGGTGGTCCCGGCGCGGGCTCGGAACGAGCGGGTGAACGTACTCCTGCTCATATGGGCTCGGGCGGCGAGGCTGTCGATGCTGTGCTGTCCGTCGAGATGGGACTGCGCCCAGCTCATCACCTGGGTGAGCGGATCCTCGTCCGGGGCGGGGACAGGGAGCTCGATGAACTGAGCCTGGCCACCGGGCCGGTGCGGCGCGGCGACGATCCGCCGGGCGACACGGTTGGCCACGACCTGCCCGGCCCGGCGGGCGAGCAAGTGAAGACAGGTGTCGATCCCGGCGGTCGCGCCCGCGCCGGTCACGACGTCGCCCTCGTCGACATACAGGTCTTCAGGACGCAACTCCACCGCGGGAAAGCGCCTCCGGAACGTTTCGGCCCATTTCCAGTGGGTGGTCGCCGCGCGACCGTCGAGGATGCCGGCATCCGCGAGGGCGAAGACCCCCAAGCACAGCCCGACGACGAGTGCTCCGCGTTCGTGCGCGGTCCGCAGCGCGGCGGAGACGGGCGCGGGCGTCGGGGCTTCCGGATCGGACCACCACGGCACGACGACGATGTCGGCGTCCGCGAGCGCGCCGAGGTCCGCGGAAACGTCGATGGAATAGCCGGCGCTCGTGGCGAGCAAGCCCGGCTTCGCGGCGACGACCGTGATCGGCCACGGCTCCATGTCGCCCGCCGGGGCTTCGGGTCCCCAGACCAGCGACGGCACGGCGAGGTGGAACGGACTGATCCCCTCGAACGCCAGGACGGCCACCCTCGGAGCGCTCATCGATCCCCCTTCCCGTGGATGTCGGCCGATCTCGACCATTGCTGACCCGAATCCGTATCTCGATCTCGGATCGGGTCAGCCACGATGTTAGCCGTACCGACGGAAAGCGAAGGAAACACGATGACCAGCACCACTCTCCGCGAAATCAGCGACCTGCCGACGGCCCCCGCGGCACTCTCGGACGCGACGGTGATCCTCGTCGATTACCAGAACACCTACACGCGCGGCGTGATGGAACTCGACGGCTGGGAAGCGGCGCTCGACGAGGCCGCCACGTTGCTGGCGCGTGCTCGCGCGGAGGGCGCGACGGTCATCCACGTCATGCACGACGGCGGTGAGGGCAGCCCGTACGACCTCGGGCAGGACATCGGCCGGATCCACGAGCGCGTCGCTCCCCTTCCGGGTGAACAGGTCGTGGTGAAGACCGCGCCGAACTCGTTCGTCGGGACACCATTGGGGGAACTGGTCGACGCCGCCGGGCACCAGGACGTCGTCGTGGCCGGGTTCATGACCCATATGTGCGTCACGTTCACCGCGGAAGGCGCGTTCCTGCGCGGGAACACCCCGACCGTGGTGGCGGCCGCCTGCGCCACGCGCTCGCTCCCGTCCGTCGCCGGCACGGTGACCGCGGCGGAACAGCACCGTGCGGCACTCGCCACGATCGGTGATCTTTACGGCGTCGTCGTCGGCTCCACGGCCGCGCTCGGCTAGGACCTGCGAGGCGGCGCCCGCACGTGGATCATGAACGTAGTCCCGCCGCCGGAGCATCGAAGGGGTCGTGATGGCCAAGCCCAACGTCGCCGAGCAATTCGTCCAAGTCCTGGTGCAGGCCGGGGTGGAACGGATCTACGGCGTGGTCGGAGACAGCCTCAACCCCGTCGTCGACGCGATCCGCCGCACCCCGGGCATCGAATGGGTGCACGTCCGCAACGAGGAGGCGGGCGCGTTCGCCGCGGCCGCCGAGGCCCAGCTGACCGGACGGCTCGCGGTGTGCGCCGGTAGCTGCGGTCCCGGCAATACCCATCTGGTGCAAGGACTTTACGACGCGCACCGCACGGGAGCCCCGGTTCTCGCGCTCGCCTCGCATATCCCGTCCGGTCAGATCGGGACCGGCTTCTTCCAGGAGACCCATCCCGAACGGCTGTTCGTCGACTGCAGTGGCTACTGCGAGCAGATCAGCAGGCCCGCTCAGTTGCCGAGGGTGCTGCGGATCGCCATGCAGCACGCGTTGTCCCGCGGCGAGGTATCGGTGCTGGTGCTGCCCGGCGACATCGCGCACCTCGACGCCGTTTCGCCCACCGGGCACGGGACGCCGGTCACCGAGCACGGGACGGTCGTGCCGCCTGAGCCGCAGGTGACCCGGCTCGCCGAGTTGATCAACGAAGCCGAGACCGTCACCTTGTTCGCCGGTGCCGGGGTGCGCGGCGCGCACGCCGAGGTGATGGAGCTGGCCGGAACCGTGCAGGCTCCGGTCGGCCACAGCCTGCGCGGCAAGGAGTGGATCCAGTACGACAATCCCTACGACGTCGGAATGAGCGGCCTGCTCGGCTACGGCGCCTGCTACCGGGCCATGCACGACGCGGATCTCCTGGTCCTTCTCGGAACCGATTTCCCCTATGACTCCTTCCTTCCGCAGGCGCGGACCGTGCAGGTCGACCACGACGCGACCCGGCTCGGCCGGCGCACCCCGCTGGAACTGGCGGTACACGGCGACGTACGGGAGACCCTGCGGGCCGTGCGGCCGCTGCTGCGCCGCAAGACCGACCGCGGGTTCCTGGACCGCATGCTGCGCGAGCACTGCAAAACGCTGGAACAGGTCGTCGACGCCTACACCCGCAACGTCGAACGGCATGTGCCCATCCATCCGGAGTTCGCCGCGGACCTCCTCGACGAACTCGCCGCGGACGACGCGATCTTCACCGTCGACACCGGCATGTGCAACGTCTGGGCGGCCCGGTACCTCACGCCCAACGGGCGCCGCCGGGTCATCGGGTCGTTCCTGCACGGCACCATGGCCAACGCCCTGCCGCACGCCATCGGCGCGCAGTTCGCCTACCCGGGACGCCAGGTCGTGTCGATGTCCGGCGACGGAGGACTCGGCATGCTGCTCGGCGAGCTGCTCACCGTGGCCTTGCACGATCTTCCGGTCAAGATCGTGACGTTCAACAACTCCTCGCTCGGCATGGTGAAACTGGAAATGCTGGTGGACGGCCTGCCCGACTATCAGACCGATCACCGGCCGGTGGATTTCGCCGCCATCGCCAGTGGCGCGGGATTGCGTGCCGAGCGGGTGACCGAGCCGACCCGGCTGCGTCCGGCGCTCAAGGAGGCACTGAGCCACGACGGTCCCGCGCTGGTGGATGTCGTGACGGATCCGAACGCGTTGTCCGTCCCGCCCCACATCACCGCAGGTCAGCTCGGTGGCTTCGCGTTGGCCGCGAGCAAGGTCGTACTCGAAGGTGGGGTGGGCCGGATGATCGACCTCGCCCGGGCCAACCTCCGCAACATCCCGCGCCTTTGAGGACACCGCCTCGCCGCGCCTGTCCACTGTGTGATCGTGTCGGTAGCGGATCCGGCACCTCAGCCCGCCGATCGGCGATTGGCCCACCCGGCCTAATCGCCGATCGGCGGGTGGATGAATTCCCGTCTGGAGCTGCGCCCGGAATTGACAGGACCTCCCCCGATCGGTCAACGAGACCACTCTGGGAGCGCTCCCAGAGTGATCGGCTCACCGAGCACAAGGAGTGTCCATGGGTGTGACAGCGAGAAAACTCCTCGTCGTGGCGAGCGCCTGCGCCGCCGTGGCGCTGTCGGGGACACCGGTCTCCGGAGCGAGTACCGAGGCTGCGGCGTTCGCCTGCCGTGTGGACTACACCGCGAAGGACTGGGGCTCGGGCTTCGGCGTCTCCGTGACCATCGCGAATCTCGGCACCACGGTCGTCAACGGCTGGACCCTGACGTATTCCTACGCCGGTAATCAGACTCTTCAGCAGGGCTGGAACGGCCTTTGGTCGCAGTCCGGCAATCAGCTCACCGTGCGGAACGAGACGTGGAACGGCACCATCGCGGCCGGTGGCAGTGTTCAACCGGGCGCGAACTTCTCCTATAGCGGCAGCAACGGCACGCCGTCGGAGTTCGCGGTCAACGGCGCAGCCTGCACCGGTGGCCCACCGACCGAGCCGCCAGCCGGCGGGCCCGCGCCGGCGTTGAAGGTGTCCGGGAACCAGCTGACCGCCGACGGCAAGGCCCACCGGCTGCTCGGCGTCAACCGCGCCAGTGGCGAGTTCGCCTGCGTGCAGGGCAAGGGCATGTGGGACAGCGGCCCGGTCGATCAGGCGTCGGTCGACGCGATGAAGACCTGGCACATCCGCGCGGTGCGCATCCCGCTGAACGAGGACTGCTGGCTGGGCCTGTCCGGTTCGCCCAGCGGGCCCGCCTACCAGCAAGCGGTCAGGGACTACGTGAACCTGTTGGTGGTCAACGGCATCAACCCCATTCTCGACCTGCACTGGACACACGGGCAGTACACCGGAAACGTGTCGGCGTGTGCGGACGTCAACGCCACCTGCCAGAAACCGATGCCGAGCAGGCAGCACACCCCGGCGTTCTGGACTCAGGTCGCCACCGCGTTCAAGGGCAACGACGCCGTCGTGTTCGACCTGTTCAACGAGCCCTACCCGGACGCGGCCGACAACTGGGCGAACGCGGCCGACGAGTGGCGCTGCCTCCGCGACGGCGGCCAGTGCACCGGCATCGGCTACGAGGTGGCGGGGATGCAGGACCTTCTCGACGCGGTCCGCGCGACCGGCGCGACGAACGTCGTCATGACCGCCGGGCTCACCTGGACCAACGACCTCTCCCAGTGGCTGACCTACCGGCCGATCGACCCGCTGAACAACGTGGTCGCGTCATGGCATTCGTACAACTTCAACGCCTGCAAGACCTCAACCTGCTGGGACGGCCAGATCGGCGCGGTCGCCGCACAGGTTCCGGTACACGCCGGGGAGATCGGCCAGGACTCGTGCGCGCACGACTACCTCGACCAGGTGACGGCGTGGCTGGACGCGCACGGCCTCGGGTATACGGCGTGGACGTGGAACCCGTGGGGCTGCAGCGGAGGCAACGTCCTCATCCAGGACTACGCCGGCACCCCGACCGCCACCTACGGCGCGGGTTTCAAAGCGCACCTGCTGAGCGTGACCAAGGGCGGGTGACCTGAGGGGCGAGCTGTGGCGCGGGCGTTCATCGATACGTGCCCACGGGTGTCCACGTGATCTTTGTGGACGGCTCTGCGACACTGCTGACCTGCGCGAGTTCGGAAACCGGGTGTCTGATGTCCATACGTGGACCTGCGTCGGCCGGCGGGAGGTCATTCTTGTTCTCGCAAGCCTCGGCGGTTACCCAGCCTGGATTGGAGGCATCATGACCAGCTACGTCTGCGCGCGGTCGCCGCGTCGCATGCCCCGGTCCGTGCTGTCCGGTGTCCGTGCGTTGTCTTCTCCGCCCGTGAGTGCGGGTGGTGAGGGTCCTGAAGCCTTCTGCGTGGTTGCGGTGGAGCACAGGGACTTGCGGTCTAGCTGGAACTAGCCCGCGCACTCAGGCGAGGCCTCGAGCGTAAATTCCGCTCGGGGCCTTCGTCGTGTCTACGGGACTCCGCCCGGCCCCCGGTAGACACCGTTTGCATCGCGAGGTCTTCTCAGGGGCGTGCGCGTACGGGACGCTTTTCGTGTTCCGGTCCCACCCCGGGATGTCGCTGACAGGGCGGTGGTTCCAGCCACAGCAGCCCGACCGGTGAGTGCTCGTAAATCCGCAACCACGGAACGCACCACCCTCGCCCGCCCCCTTCTCCAGGTTTTCGGGGCGGGCAGGCGCGTTCTTCGCAGAAGGGCACCACAACATGATGTTGAAAGCGGTGAGCCCGCCCCCTGGGGGCGGCGCCGTCCCGGCCGCGGTCAGACTGACCTGGCCGGAGGCCTTCGTGATCACGCTGGCCGTCGGCCTGACCATCTACCTCAACATGCACGACCACACCCCGATCGTGGGAGCCGCCGGCATCGCCGCGGGCGTGATGGTCGTCTTCGTCGCCGTCATCGCGATCCCGCGCGGCATCGGCGAGATCGGGAAGAACCTGCGGTTCCTGCGCTCGGCGGCCGACGAACTCGCCCGCCTGCACCACGAGCAGGAGGACCGGCGATGACCACGACCATCCCCGGCGAGCAGCAGCTCGTCTTCGACGCGAGCGACGCCACCGAATTCCGGGCCCTGCTCGGCCGGATCCTCGCCGACTCGCCGCTGAGCTGCGGTCAGATCTCGATCAAGACCGGCATGCCGCGCTCCACCGCCTACAGCCTGCCCGACACCAAACGCCCCGGCCTGCCCAGCAACCCCGACCAGGTCCGCGCCTTCGTCAAAGCCTGCGGCCTGACCCCCACCCAGATCGACCTGGTGATGGACCTGTGGACGAAGCTGCACCGGGCGACCGAGAACGTCCGCTCCAGTGGCGACAAGGCCGTCAGCGCCGCGACGACGTCGCCGACGGGTAGGAAGGACGCAGCCGACCTGCTTCAGCAGCTGAACCTCGCCGCCGAAGTCGAGTACCAGCAAGATCGTATTCGTTCTTGGGACGGCGACGACGAGTACCGAGGGCCGGCTGCCGCCTGGTGGACAAAATTCGGCGCCACGCCACCGTATTCGCACAAGACCACCAGCTGGACCGAGTTGCTGCACTACGTCCTGGGTGACGAGCGTCGTACCAGGCGCGCGGTCATCCTGCTGATCCCGGTCACGGTGCTGCTGCTCGGCATCGTGTGCGCGCTGGCGTTCCTGGCCGTCAAGATGCCCACCACGATGCCGCTGGTCGTTGCCGGGCTGCTCTCCCCTCTGCTGTTCACCCTCCGCCGGAACGTCCGGAAGCCGAGAAAGGTCAAGGGCGTGGACTAGAACCCGGTGACGACCGAAGGGGCCCGGCGGCCGGTGCGCTGCCGGGCCCCTTCGGCGGTCAGGGTGGGCAGTTCTCATGCCACCTTATGGGCGGCCGGGGCGTCGGAGAGTGGCTGGACCGCGGTGATCTCGGGTGCGAGAACTCCGTCGAGGTCGGGCACCGACATATCCCCCACGGCGATGACGTTGCGGGGATCCCGGGCCGGCGGAGCGACCATCCGCAGCGAGCGCGGACTCACGTCCGTGCGCTTGGAAAGCTCGCCGATCCGCATTCGGAGAGCCTACGCGTTTGGATCAAGCGCGCTTCCTCCAGTAGAAATGGTGGTAGACGAAACTCCCGTCGTAGGCCGCGTTGGCGCTCACCAGTTCCCAGCCCTTGGCCGCCATCTCGTTCATGTGGTCGCTGTGCCCGGTTTTGGCGCCCCAGGAGCTGTAGCAATAAATCCAGCGATCAGTCATGACACCCTTATAGCGGTTTTAGCGGCAGTGGACGTGCCGGGGCCACGGCGTCCGAGCCCCGAGCAGCCGACCAAGCGCCCGTACCGGACATCGCTATCGCTCTTCGAGCGTGGCATCTCTGCGTATGAAGCGCGCCTGCCCGCCCCGGAGTCCGGCAGGGGCGGGCGAGGTGGTGCGCTTGGTGGTTGCGGATTTACGAGCACTCGCCTCTGGGGTCTTCCGCGGCTGGAACCACTGGCCCTGTCGGCGACGTCCCGGGGTGGGACCGGAACACAAGAAGCGTCCCGCACCGGCGCGCACATGAAAAGGGCTCGCTACGCAACCGGTGTCTACCGTCCGCTGTGCGGAGTCCGTAGACACGACGAAGGCCCCGAGCGCGTTCTACGCTCGAGGCCTCGCCTGAGTGCGCGGTCCCAGTTCCAGCTGAGACCACCGGTTCCTGTGCTCTACCGCAACCACGCAGAAGGGCCTTCAGGACCTCACCACCCCACTCACTGGTGATGAAGACATAGCTCACGCCGGGACCACGATCCCCCGCGAGGTGGTCGAAAACCAGAATCGGCCCGCATCGGCCGTCTGACGTCCACGTGTGGACACTGGATCCGCTCTTTTCCAGTATCCGCAGGTCAGCGTAGCAGTGGAGCTGTCCACAGCGTTGCCGTGGACACCGCTGCGACAGCGAGGATAGACCTCGCGGCCATCTGGCCGAGCATGTCACCGGCCGTCCTGAACGCGAGGAAACGCGCCGCTGACCGCCCGTGTGCTCCGTAGCGAGATCGGCGCGTCGTCGCTGCCCAGCTGGGGTCTGCCCACTGGCGGGCGCATCGACCTTCAGCACTGCATGCCCAGGGAGAGTCCACAGCACCATCAAGTGCCCGTGGGCAAGACGGGGATCATGACTGCGCCCTTCCGCATCGTGGTGCGGGCCGGCTCCGGTGGCGCCGCGACTCTTCCTTACCTCGGCGTGCGCAAGTCGAGTAGCGGAAACTCCTTGGCGACGCCTGTCGCGCGTGTGAAGACCGCCTGGCCGGTGGTCCAGGACCGTGCCATGTCCTCTCCGAAGACACGAGCCAGCACCGGAGCGAGCCGCGGGGTGGCGTCGCTGATCCGGTCGAGGTCCTGAAGGAACCGCAACCGCCTCGGTGGTCTCGGCAGTCGTGACGAGGTTTGTTTCTTGGCACTCGCTTGCGCGGACGCGAACCCGAGGTTGAGTCCTGCCGTCACCTGAACCTCGGGACCAGGTGAACTGCCGGCGGACTGCCATTTCGCGACAGCGTTGCGCAGATCGTCCAACTTGCTTTCCAGCTCCACCAACGCGATGTCCCCTTGCGCTACGCGGAGGTGCAGGTCGGTGAACCACGAGCGCAGGTTCTTCGCCTTTCTGGTCTCACGAAGACTCAGTGCCGCTTCGATGACGTTCGTGGAGGAGTCGGCTTCGTGAAGGACAGCCGCCAAGACGAACGGCAGTTCGATGTCGACGCACAGTCCGGCCGAAGCACCACGACCGGCGACGATCCGATTGATCTCACGGGCCCTGCACGCCCGCAGATACTCGAGGGTCGCCACCGTCTCGGCTTCGCTGACCCCGGCACGATGGTTCTCGGCCGCCTCCTGAAGCACCGCGAACGGGGCACGCAACGGGTGCGGTATGTACGAGGCGGCCATCGAGTCGGCCAGGCGCTGGTAGTAGAGGGTGGCGCAGACAGTACGGAGCACATCCCCTTCGGCGAACTTCTTCTCCACCAAGTTCGAGCCCGTCACCGGGATGCCGAAGAACTCCTCGGCTCCCGCCTTCGTCCTGTCCTGCCGTTGCCGGGCCCAATCCTCGGCCGCGATGAACTTCTCGGCGGCGGTGGTCGTCGCCTCCAGGACCCGGACTCTCTCCTGCAGCGCGCGGACGCACTCCGCCAGCACTTCGACATCTTGCTCGTCGGCCGTGGTGTGCGGGATCGGCCTGGCGGCGTGGCTTTCGTCCCTGATCAGGTACAGCAGATGAAGAAAGTCCATCGTTTCGCCCAGGTCCGGGAAGATCCCGCTGTCGGAGTAGCCGGTTTCGAAGTACGCGCTGGTGATGTCCAAAAATGTGCCGAGCGCTCCTTCCTGTGCCAGCCGGACGATGTAGCGGGCGAACAGTTCACTGTCCACGCAGTCTCGCGCCAAGGCGACGGACACCGCGACGGAGTCCAACCAGTCGCCGTCCTCGACCACGGACAGCACCGTGTCCAGACCGTCGAACTGGGGCGGAAGGCTCAAGGGTTCCATCGCCGTGGTGTCCGGCCAGAGCGGTCGGCGCTGGAACCGCATCGCCGGCCGCCGCTGCGGGTACCACGACCGCAGCAAACCGCGGCCGGTGCCGATCTCGTCGAACAGCACGATGTTCTGCACCAGCTGACCGAGACACGCCAGATCCACACAACGACGGAGGTCCTGGTTCAGCTCGTAATCCCATTTGCCGTCACCGGCCCGATCGACGAGCCCTGGCGCGTGGCGAAGATCCGGATCGAGGACGCGTAACGCGCCTTGCAGGGTCAGGTTGTCCATGACGACCATACCGGCGGCCACCCTCCTCCTCGGTAGCGTGCAGGCTACCGCCCCCTTACAACAGCGGGTGCCCTTGTCTGACCGAGTGCGATCACTACGATTTCGTTCCCGTCCACTGAAACCCATCACCCTGCGGGGTCAGCATGACCGCTCTCCCGATGTTGATCGCATGCATGACCGAATCGATGAGGGGTTGGTAGCGATTAGGGGCACCTCCGTAATGAGGGCTGTTTTCGAAGTCGCTGGGCTTGAAGGATCTCCGCCGCGGCCTTTTTCCCGCGTGGGCATCGCACCGTGGTCGAGGGTGCGGCCGTTCCGGATCGGTGAAACAGAAACCGGCCTCCCCCGTGCGCGGCGTCTCCGGCGGCCACGGGCTCGCCAAGCGCGTGGCTCCGGTGACCAAGTGCCGGAGCCACGCACCTGCCCATGTCCGTGCACCGGCGCACGGGGGTCGTGTTCGGCGCCCTACTGCGAAGCCATCCGTTCGCGGAGGCTGCGCGGACGCATGTCGGTCCAGACCTCGTCGACGTGGTCCATGCACTCCTGACGGCTGCCCCGGTGACCCGTGGGGCGCCAGCCGGCCGGGATCTCCTTGTCCGACGGCCAGAGGGAGTACTGCTCTTCGTCGTTGATCAGTACCTGGTAGGTGTTTTCGTCAGCCATTCGACTTTCCTTTCGTATCCAGCATTTCCGTTTTTTCGGGCAGGTCTGCGGTGGTTTCGTCGACCCGCCGGGGGAACCGGCGCAGCGTGGGGTTGACGGTGGCCAGGAGGGTGACCGCGGCGATCGCGCCCGCGCAGACGAGCACGGCGGTGCCGCCCGGCAGCGCGTCGACCAGCCAGCCGCCGAGCGCCGGGCCCGCCGCGGCGGCCAGGCCGCCGGTCACGCCCATCACGCCGCCGAGCCGTCCGCGCAGGGCGTCAGGGGTGAGCAGCAGCTGATAGGTGCTGATGGTGGTGTTGGCGGCGGGCGGGAGGAACGCCATCGCCGCGAACAGCAGGCCCATCAGGTACCCGTTGTGGACGAACACCGCGAGCGGGGTGAGCACGGTCAGTGCCCAGAACACGCTGATGATCACCACGTACGGACTGAGCTTGCGGTGCAGGTACGGCGCGGCCAGCGCGCCGAGGATGCCGCCGCCGCCGAGCATCGCGGCCATCACGCCGATTTCGCCGGCCGGGACGCCCCGTGAGTCCGCCAGCACGATGATCACCAGGTAGTACGCGCTGAAGAACAGGTTCAGGCAGATCGCGCAGACCGCGGTGATCCGCACGTGCGGCTGGTGCCACACCCAGCGCAGTCCGGCGACGATCTCCCGGCCCAGATGCGGGGTCGCCGTCCGCTGTTCGATCAGCTTCGGCGGCAGCCGCACGAACAGCAGGGCGGCGAAGGCGACCACGTGGGCGATGACATCGAAGACGAACGGCACCATCCGGCCCAAGGCGAACAGGAACCCGCCGAGCGCCGTACCGGACAGTTGCCCGGCGCTCGACCGTGCCGCGTTCATCGCCACCGCCGACGGCACCTGGTCGACGGTGACCAGACGGGGCAGGCTCGCCTCTTCGGCAGGTTCGAACAGCGCCCGGCACAGCCCCATCACCGCGGCGACCACGATCATCATCGCCACGTTCGCCACACCCCACCACAACGCCGCGACCAGTGCGGCGGCCGCGATGCCCTGCACGGCCTCACAGGCCAGCATGATCTTCTTGCGGTTCCAGCGATCCACCAGTGCCCCGGCGGGCAGCCCGGCGGCGAGCTGGGCGATCGCGACCGCGCCGAGCACCAGCCCGGATTGCGCCGCCGAGCCGGTCACCGCCAGTACCAGCAGCGGGAAGGCGATCATCGACGTGCTGAAACCGGTCTCCGAGATGACCTGGCCACCCCACAACAGGCGGTAGTCGCGGTTTCGGGAAAGCAGTGTCGTCATGCTCGCTCACCCCGGCAGTCCCGGGCCATCCGGCGCAGGGCCGTGGCGAAGTCCGCGGCGACCGATTCCACCGTCGCCCGGTCGTGCCGGTCGGGTCGGTGGAACCAGGAGAACTCGAGCCGCCCATCCTGCACACCGCCGACCACCTCCAGCAGGTGGCCGCCCGGGTCCGCCGGATCCTGCTCACGGCCGATCGGCGCGTGCGATGCCCGGTAGAGCCCGGTGCCGGCTGCGGTGTCGTCGCCCTGCCCGAGGTAGTTGAACGAGAGCTGCGGGGAGCGACCGCCGAGCTCGGGGAATCTCCGCTGGCGGAGCGCGCCGAAGCCGAAGCCGTTGCCGGGCACCGCCCGCAGTTGCCTGCGCACGGACTTCACCAGGTCACGCCAGCGTGGCTCGTCCGCGGTGGTGACTTCGAGCGCCAGCGGGAACAGCGTGGTGAACCAGCCGACCGTTCGGGTGAGGTCGACGTCGTCGAAGATCTCCTCCCGGCCGTGGCCCTCCAGATCCACCGCGACCTGCTCCTCGCCCGTCCATCGCGCCAGCGCCCAGGCCAGGGCCGCGAGCAGGACGTCGTTGACGCGGGTGCGATAGACGCCCGGGGCGAGGTGCAGCAACGCGTCGGTGTCGCCGGCGTCGAGCCGGACGGTCACGGACTCCGCCGGAGTGCCGGGGACCGGCGCGGCCCGATCGACGGGCAGATCGCGGACGGGCAGTGCCCGCGACCAGTGGTCGTGCTCGTGGTCGAGCCCGCCGCCGTCGACGAACTCCCGCAGCCGACGCGACCAGTCCCGGAACGACGTCGTTTTCGCGCCGAGGTCGACGGGTTCACCGCCGGCCGTCTGCCGGTAGGCCCGCTCGAGGTCTTCCAGCAGGATCCGCCAGGACACCGCGTCGATCACCAGGTGATGCGCGGTCAGGAACAACAGCGGCCCCGGCTCGCGGGCGAACAGCACGGCCTTGAGCAGCGGTGGCGCGGACAGGTCGAATCCGGCGTGCGCCTCGTCGGCGATCTCCTCCATCAGCGCCCGCTGGTCCTGTTCGTCCACTGTGGACATCGTCTCGATCCGCAACGCCGTCGGCGGCCCGACGGGATCGTTGTGCTGCCGCCATTCCCCCTCGACGCGGTCGAAACGCATCCGCAGTGCGTCGTGATGCGCGACGACGGCGTCGAGCGCCTGCCGCAGCACCTCCGGATCCACGGCCGGGTCCAGTTCGACGAGCACGGACTGGTTGAAATGGTGCGGGTTGACGGTGTGGACGTCGAAGAACCACCGCTGGATCGGGGTCAGCGGTACCTCCCCGGCGACGGTCTCCCGCTCGTCCTGTCCGGCTTCGACGGGGGTGACGACCTTGGCCAGTTCCGCGACGGTCCGGTGCCGGAACAACGCTTTCGACGTCATCCGCCAGCCCGCCTGCCGGGCGCGGTGCACCACCTGGATGCTGAGGATGGAGTCACCCCCGAGCTCGAAGAAGCCGTCGTGGGCGCCGACCCGGTCCAGGCCGAGGACTTCGGCCCAGATGCCGGCGAGTGCGCGTTCCACCGGTCCCTGTGGTTCCGTGAACGTCGCCGCCGCTACCGGCGCGTCCGGCTCGGGCAGCGCCTTGCGGTCCAGTTTGCCGTTGCGGTTCAACGGAAGCGCGTCGAGCGGCACGAACGCCGACGGGATCATGTACTCGGGCAGCGAACGGCCGAGGAACTCCCGCAGCGCGGCGGCGCCCGGGGTGTCCCCCGCGGACACCAGGTAGGCGACCAGACGCGCCTGTCCGTCGTCCTTGCGGGCCACGACGACGGCTTCGTCGACATCGGAATGGCTCCGCAAGGCCGCTTCGACCTCTCCTGGCTCGATCCGGTAGCCCCGGATCTTGACCTGCTCGTCGACGCGGCCGAGGCACACCAGTTCACCGTCGTGCCGGCGGATCACGACGTCGCCGGTGCGGTACATCCGCTCCCCCGGCTCGCCGAACGGGCACGCGATGAACCCGGCCGCGGTCAGCCCCGGCAGCTCGAAGTACCCGCGGGCCAGACCGTCGCCCGCGATGTACAGCTCGCCCGCGATCCCGGCCGGGACCGGGTTCAGCCGGGCGTCGAGAACGTACAGCCGCGTGTTCCAGATCGGATGTCCGATGGGAACCGCGCCCGCGGCCAGTTCCTGTCCCGGCCCGACCCGGTACTCCATACAGCCGACGGTGGTCTCGGTCGGACCGTACTCGTTGATCACCACCACGCCGGGGTGGTCCGCGCGCCAGGCGTCGGCCACCGAGGCCAGAAGCTGGTCCCCGCCGACCACCAACTCATCGGTCGGCGACAGATCGTCGCCGTCCATGACGTCGAGGAGCGGCAGATGACCCGGGGTGGCCTTGAGGAAGGTGGGCGGCCGCTGTGCCGGGGTGCCCGCCACCCGGATCAGGCCGCCGGCGAGCAGCGTGCCGTAGAGCGTGGTCACCGTGAGGTCGAAGGAGACCGAAGAGTGCAGCACGGTCGTTCCGCTGAGGCTGGGGTACGTCTCGGCCGCCCAGTGGAGGAAGTTCAGCAGCCCGCCGTGGGTGGTGATCACGCCCTTGGGTTTGCCGGTCGAGCCGGAGGTGTAGATCACGTAGGCGGGGTGGTCGGGCAAGGGCCGTACCCCGGGGTCGGTCTCCGGCCACCCCGCGGTGTCCAGTACCGCTTCCCGGTCGTCGAGCACCGCCAAGGGCCGGGAGTCACCGAGCACCGCCGAAATCCGTTCCGGTGGGTACATCGGGTCGATCGGGACGTAGGCGGCACCGGTTTTGAGCACGGCGAGCAACGCCACCAGCAGTTCCGCCGAGTTCGGCAGCACGATCCCGATCCGGTGTTCCGGTCCGGCCCCGGCCGCGATCAGCCGGTGGGCCAGCCGGTTGGCGTGCCGCTCCAGTCCGGCGTAGGTGAAGGTGGCGCCGGCGTCGGTGACCGCGGGTGCGTCCGGGGTCCGCTCGGCCTGTGCCCGCACCAGTTCCGGCAGCGTGGCCGCGCCCAGCGGCCGCGCGGTGTCGTTCAGGGTGTGCAGGACGTGGTGCTGTTCGACGGCGGTCAGCAACGGCAGTTCACCGAGCGGGCGGTCCGGGGCGGCGGTGACGCCTTCGAGGATGAGCCGCAGCCAGCCGGTCAGCCGTTCGATGGTGGCCGGGTCGAACAGGTCGGTGTTGTAGTTGACGGCGCCGCGAAGACCTCCATCGTGTTCCTCGAACTGCATGAGCAGGTCGAACGCCGCCGTCGCCGACGGCAGCGCGATCTCCTCGGCGGCCAGCGCACCGCCGGCGGGCACCGGGTCGCCGGTGTTCTGCAAGGCCACCATCGCCTGGAACAGCGGCGTACGGCTGACGTCGCGTTCCGGTTGCACGGCGTCCACGACCCGCTCGAAAGGCACATCCTGGTGGGCGAAGGCACCGAGGACGGTCTCCCGGACCGACGTCAGCAGCTCACGGAACGTCGTCTTGGCGTCCACTGTGGACCGCAAGACCAGGGTGTTGACGAAGAACCCGATCAGCCGTTCCAGTTCCGGCCGTTCCCGGCCGGACGTCACCGTGCCCACCGCGACGTCGTCCTGCCCCGACCACCGGCCCAGCAATACCTGGCAGGCGGCGACCAGCGTCATGAACAACGTGCCGTCCTGACCTCTGGCGAGCCGCTTGAGCTCGTCGACCAGTCCGGACGGGACGTCGAACGCGTACCAGTCTCCGTTCGTGGTGCGCACCGCGGGCCGAGGCCGGTCGGTCGGCGGTTCCAGCGGTGAGATGCCCTCGAGCCGGTCGCGCCAGTAGTCGAGCTGATCCGCCAGCAGTTCGCCTTCGACGACTTGGCGCTGCCACACGGCGAAGTCGGCGTACTGGATCGGCAAATCCGGTAGCTCCGGCTCCACGCCGCGGACGAAGGCCGTGTAGAGCGCGTCGAGGTCGCCGGCGAGCACGCCGGACGACCAGCCGTCGGTGACGATGTGGTGCAGCGCCAGCGTGAGCACGTGCTCGTCCGGCGCCAGCCGGAGCAGCCTCGCCCGCAGCAACGGTCCGGTCCGCAGGTCGAACGGCTGTCGCACCTCGCGTTCCAGCGCTTGTGCCAGCGCGGTCGAGCGGTCCTCTTCGGACAGTCCGCTGAGGTCGTCCACTGGCAGTTCCACCGTGTACGGCGCGCCGACGAGCTGGACCCCGTGGCCGTTGTCCGCGTCGAACGTCGTCCGCAGTGACTCGTGCCGGGCGACCAAGGCGGTCAGCGCGTCGGTGAGCGCCGCGACATCGAGGTCACCGCGCACCCGCAACGCCGTCGGCGACACGTACTCCGTACTGCCCGGTTCGTACTCGTCGAGGAACCACAGGCGCTGCTGAGCGAACGACAGCGGCATCGGGCCGCCGCGGTCGGTCACCGGGATGGCCCGGCCCGCGGGTGCTTGCTCGGCCACCGCGGCGGCGAACCGGCCCAGGACCGGGTCGGAGAACAACGCGCGCGGGGACACGTCCGTGCCGAACGCGGCCCGGACCCGCGACACGATCCGCATGCTGAGCAGGGAGTCGCCGCCCAATTCGAAGAAGTTGTCCTCGGCGCCGACCCGCTCCACGCCGAGCACGTCGGACCAGATCTCGGCCAGCGTGCGCTCGACGGAGGTCCGCGGTGCCGCGTACGTCCTGCCGGTGCCGTTGCTTTCCGGTGCGGGCAGTGCCCGACGGTCGACCTTGCCGTTGCGGGTCAGCGGCAGCCGGTCGAGCATGACGAAGGCGGACGGGACGAGGTGGGCGGGCACGATCCGGCGCAGCCAGGTCCGTAGCCCGGTGCCGTCGGGCGCGTCGGTGCCGGGCACGACGTAGGCGGCGAGCCGCCGGTCGCCCGGCTCGTCTTCGCGGGCGATGACGACGGCCTCGGTCACGGCGGGGTGCCCGAGCAGGGCGGCTTCGATCTCGCCCGGCTCGACGCGGAAGCCGCGGATCTTGACCTGCTCGTCGACGCGGCCCAGGTAGTCCAGTTCTCCATCGGTCGTCCAGCGGGCGCGGTCGCCCGTCCGGTACAGCCGTTCGCCGGGCCCGCCGAACGGGTCCGCGACGAAGCGGTCGGCGGTGAGGCCCGGGCGGCCGAGGTAACCCCGCGCGAGCTGGACCCCGGCGAGGTACAGCTCGCCCGGCACCCCGGCCGGGACCGGTGAGAGCGACGGGTCCAGTACGTAGGCCCGCACGTTCCCGCTCGGCCGCCCGATCAGCGGCTTGTCCCCGTGCACACGGCGGAACACCGAGTCCACCGTGACCTCGGTGGGGCCGTAGTAGTTGTAGACGGCCGTGCCGGGGATGCCCGCCAGGTCACGCCACAACGCCTCGCCGATCGCCTCGCCGCCGACCATCAGGGTGCCGGGCCGGTGCGCACCGGCCAGCAGCCCGTCGGCCAGCAACTGCTGGAGATAGGACGGTGTGAGGTCGAGGAAATCGATTCGCCGCTCGTCGACGTAGCGGGCGACGGCGCGCGGATCGACCCGGGTGTCGTCATCGAGGACGTGCAGCTCGTGTCCGTCCACAAGGAACAGCAGGCCGTCCCACGAGGTGTCGAAGGAGAACGCCGCGGTCAGGGCCGCGCGCAGCCGGGTCTCGGCGGCGTCGGCAAGATAGACGCGACGATGGTCGGCCAGCAGGTTCAGCAGGGCGCGGTGCTCGACGACCACGCCCTTGGGCAGTCCGGTCGACCCGGACGTGTAGATGACGTACGCGGCGTGGTCCGCCTCGGCGCCGGGAAGCTCACCTGATGCGGGCTGGTCGCACCATGCGCGGACCTGGGCCGGGTCGTCGAGCACGACAGCCGGGGTCGCGTCCCGCAACAGCCACTCGAACCGCGAGGCGGGCAGATCCGGGTCCACCGGCAGGTACACCGCGCCCGCCTTGAAGATGGCGAAGATCGCGATAACGGACTCGACCGAACGGGGCAGCGCCACCGCGACCACTCGCTCCGGACCGGCGCCCTGCTCGATGAGGTGGCCTGCCAGCCGATCCGACCGCTCGTCCAGCTCCGTGAAATCCAGGACGGTTTCCCGGAAGACCAGCGCGGTTTCGCGCGGGGTGCGCGCCACGTTGGCGCGGAACACCTCCAGCACCGTGCCCCCGGGTACGTCGATCGCGGTGTCGTTCCAGTCCACCAGCAGCCGACGGCGCTCCGCGTCGTCGAGCGGGGACAGTTCGGTGACGCTGCCGTCGGGTTCCTCGGTGATCCGCCGGACCAGCGCGGCCAGGTGTGCCGCCAGCCGTTCGGCCGTCGCCACGTCGAACAGCCGCGGGTCGTAGGACAGCTCCAGCCCGAGCCGTTCGTGCAGGTACGCGGTCAGGTTCAGGGGGAAGCTCGTGGTGTCGAGCGAGTCGACGTCCTTGACCACGACGCCGTCGCCGCCCGCCGCGTCGTCGATCGGGTAGTTCTCGAAGACGACCACGCTGTCGAACAGGCCGGTCCCCGACGGCACGTCGGTCAGTGCCTGCAGCTGCGCCAGTGACAGGAAGTCGAACCGCCGCGAATCCACCTGTTCCGCCTGCGCCTCACGGAGCCAGGCCGCCATTGTCTGTCCACTTCGGACCCGCATTCGCGTGGGCACGGTGTTGATGAACATGCCGATCATCGACTCGACGCCGGGCAGTTCGGCCGGGCGCCCGGACACGGTGGTGCCGAACAGCACGTCCTGCTCGCCGCTGTAGTGCGCCAGCAGCAGCGCCCAGGCGCCCTGCACCACGGTGTTGACGGTCAGTGCCGTGCGCTTCGCCATCGCGTGCAGCCGCCGTGACTCTTCGGGTGAGAGTTCGAGCAGTACCGTTTCACCCGATTCGGCGCGGTGGGCCTCGACCGGCGGCCGGTCGTACGGCAACGGCGTGGGTGCCTCGACACCGGTGAGGACGTGACGCCAGTAGCGTTCGGCCTCCTGACCGTCCTGCTCGGCCAGCCAGCCGAGGTAGTCGCGGAACGGGCGCCGGGACGGCACTTCCGGCCGCCGCCCGTCGAGCAGGGCCGCGTACCGCTCGCACACCTCACCGAAGGTCTGAGCGGTGCTCCAGCCGTCGAGCAGGACGTGGTGCGAGGTCCATACGCACTGGACCTCGTCGTCGGTCAGCCGGGCGACCGCCAGCCGCATCAGCGGTGCGGTCGTCAGATCCATGCCCGCGGCGAGGTCGTCCGCCAGCAGGTCCGTCAAAGCGGCCTGCTGGTCCTCTTCGGACAGTCCCCGCCAGTCGAGTTGCCGGACCGGCAGCGGAACGTGACGGCGAACCACCTGCAACGGCTCGTCAACGCCCTCCCACACCACGTGACTGCGCAGGATCGGCGTCCGGTCGACGAGTTGTTGCCAGGCTTCGCCGAACAGGACGGGCTCGGCGACACCGGAGAGCCGGAGCCGGAACTGGTCGAAGTACGCCGTCGAACCCGTGTCGACGAGGCTGTGGAAGACCATGCCCGCCTGCAGCGGCGTCAACGGGTAGACGTCCTCGACGTCCCGGCCGTCACCGGCGATTCGATCCACTCGGGACTGATCGAGCCGGGCCAGGGGGAAGTCCGACGGTGTGCGGCCCCCGGCGGCCGGCAGGGCGCAGTGCGCGACGATCTCCCGCAGGGCTTCGACCGTGCCCTCGGCCAGCCGCCGGACCGTGGCCTCGTCGTGCAGGTCGGCGGAGTACTCCCAGGACAGCCGCAGCCGCCCGTCCTCGACGACACCGATGACGTCCAGCAGATACGTCCGCAGGCTCGCCTCGGCGATGTCCCGGCCTAGTGACTCGTGTCGCTCCTGATAGAGGCTCTCCCCGGACGGCGCGACATCCCACTGCCCGTGGTAGTTGAACGAGATCCGGGGCGCCGGGTCGTCCCGCAGCAGGTTCGCCGAGGTTCCATCGCGGCCGAGATACCGGAGCGCGTCGTAGCCGACACCCTTGTTCGGTACGGTGCGCACCTGTTCCTTGACCGACTTCAGCTCCTCGCCCCAGTCCGCCGCGGGGCGCAGGCTCAGCGCGACCGGGAACTGGGCGGTGAACCAGCCGACCGTGCGGGACAGGTCGAGCCCGTCGACGATCTCCTCGCGGCCGTGGCCCTCCACCGCGATCACCACGCGGTCGCGGCCGGTCCAGCCGGCCAGCACCCGGCCGAGCGCCGCCAGCAGGACGTCGTTGACCTGCGTCCGGTACACCGAGGGCACGTCGTGCAGGAGCGCGGCCGTTTCGGCCCGGCCGAGGCTCGCCGAGACCGTCCGTGCCGAGCCCGCTTCGTTGCGGCCTGGCCGGTCCACCGGCAGGTCCGGACTCGCGTCGCTGAACACGGTCTTCCAGTGTTCGAGGTCCTCGTCGAACCCGCCCGCCCGGACGTGACCGGCCAGCGACCGCGCCCAGGCGGTGTAGGACGTGCCGACCGGTTCCAGCTCTTCGCCCCGGTAGGCGGCCTCGATGTCGGCGAGCAGGACACGCCACGACACGCCGTCCATGACGAGGTGGTGCACGGTGAGGAACAGCCGGGGTGCCTGGTCGCCGGGCACGAACACGATCGCCCGCCACAACGGCCCGTCGGTGAGACTCAGCGAAGCCTGCGCGGCCAGCGCGGCAGCATTCATCGCCTGCTCGTCCACCGTGTCCAGGCGAACGATCCGCGGCGTGTCGTCCTCGTGCGCAGCCGGTTCCTGTACCCACTCGCCGGCCGCCATCGAGAACCGCATCCGCAGGGCGTCGTGCTGCGCCACCACCCGGCTGACAGCCTCGGACAGGCGCGTGGGGTCGACGTCCCCCCGTAGTCCGATGTGGACGGACATGGTGAAGTGGCCGGTGTCGAGGCCGCTTGCGAAGAACCACGACTGGATCGGCCCGAGCGGTGCGGGCCCGGACGGTTCCGGGGGCCGGATCACCTCCGGCACCACCCGTGCCTCGGCGACCGCACCCAGTTCGGCCACGGTCTGGTGGAGGAAGATGTCCTTCGAGGACAGCGAAAGTCCGGCCTTACGGGCTTTCGACACGACCTGGATGCTGAGGATCGAATCTCCGCCGAGACCGAAGAAGTTGTCCTCCGCGCCGACCTGCTCGACACCGAGCACCGCCGAGAACACCTGGGCGAGCTCGCGTTCGGCCGGTGTCCGCGGTGCCACGTACCGGCCGCCCGTCTCGACGTGCCCGTCCGGCGAGGGCAGCGCTCGTCGGTCGAGTTTTCCGTTGGCGTTCAGTGGAAGCGCTTCGAGGCCGACGAACACCGCGGGCACCATGTGCGACGGCAGCGTGCGGCCGAGGAACTCCCGCAGTGTGGTGGTCCCCGGCACCGAGGCGCCCGGCGCCGGGACCAGGTAGGCGACCAACCGCCGGGTTCCGTCCGCCTCGTGGGCCACCACGACGACCTCGCCGAGGTCCGGATGCGCGGCCAGCGCGGCTTCGATCTCGCCGAGTTCGATCCGGAAGCCCCTGATCTTCACCTGGTGGTCGGCGCGGCCCCGGTATTCCAGCACGCCCTCGCCGGTCCAGCGGACGAGGTCACCGGTGCGGTACATCCGGGTCCCGGGCGCGCCGAACGGATCGGCGCCGAACCGGTCCGCGGTCAGGCCGGGACGGGCGAGGTAACCGCGGGCCAGACCCGCTCCCGCGACATGGAGTTCGCCGGTGACGCCGGGCGGCACGGGGGCGAGCGTTCCGTCGAGCACGTAGGTCCGCAGGTCCGGGATGGGCACGCCGATGGTGCTCACGGTGTCCGCCGCGGCCAGCGGCCGGTGGGTCACGTGCACGGTGGTCTCGGTGATCCCGTACATGTTGACCAGCTCCGGCCCGGCCGGGTGCCGCCGGTACCACTCGCCGAGCCGCGCCGGGTCCAGTGCCTCGCCGCCGAAGACGACCGTCCGCAGGCTCAGGGCGGGCCGATGTTCGCGATCGGCCTGGATCAGCTGGTAGAAGGCCGACGGCGTCTGGTTGAGCACCGTCACCTTCTCGGCGGCGAGCAGGGCGAGGAAGTCCTCGGGCGAGCGGGCGACGTCCTGGCCGACGACGACGAGCTTGCCGCCGTGCAGCAGGGCGCCCCACGTCTCCCAGACCGAGAAGTCGAACGCGTAGGAGTGGAACAGCGTCCACACGTCGCGCTCGTCGAAGCGGAACCAGTCACGGGTGGCCGCGAAGAGCCGGGTGACGTTGCGATGCGGAACCACGACACCCTTGGGTTTGCCGGTCGAACCGGAGGTGTAGATGACGTAGGCGGTGTTGTCCGCGGTCAGCGGCACGTCCGGATCGGTGGCCGGATACTCGCCTGCCTCCAGGGCTTGGCGGCTGTCGAGCACCGCCACCGGGTTCGCGTCGGCGAGCATGCCGTCGATCCGCGCGGCCGGGTAGGCCGGGTCTATCGGCAGGTATCCGGCGCCGGACTTGAGCACCGCCACCATGGCGACGACCTGCTCGATCGAACGCGGCAGCACCAGCGCGACCAGCCGTTCCGGTCCGGCGCCGAGCCCGATGAGCCGGTGCGCCAGCCGGTTGGCGCGTTCGTCGAGCTCGCGGTAGGTGAGGTTGTCCCCGCCGTAGGTGACCGCCACGGCACCCGGCGTCCGGCGAGCCTGCGCCTCGAACAACTCGGGCAGCGTGCTGTCCCCACCGGGGGCCTCGTGGCCGTTCCACTCCCGCAGCACCTGGGCGCGTTCGCCGTCGGTGATCCACGGCAGCCCTGCCATGGGACGCTTCGGGTCGGCCGCGATGCCGTCGAGCAGGACGCGCAGCCAGCCCGACAGCCGCTCGACGCTCGCGGCGTCGAACAGGTCGGTGTTGTAGTTGATGACCCCGTCGAGGCGCCCGGCGACCTCCTGGAACTGGATCATCAGGTCGAAGGTCGCGGTCACCACGGGCGGCGCCAGTTCCTCGACGGCGAGTCCGGGCAGCGCCGCGTCGCCGTCGGGAGTGTTGTGCAGTACCACCATGACCTGGCACAGCGGGGTGCGGCTGGTGTCGCGGACCGGCTGCAAATCGTCGACCACGCGGTCGAAGGGGACGTCCTGGTGCGCGAACGCGTCCAGGGTCAGCTCGCGGACGTCGTCGAGGAACGCGTCGAACGTCCGGGAAAGCTCCACTTCGGACCGCAGCACCAAAGTGTTGACGAAGAAACCGATCAGCCCTTCCAGATCGGCGCGTTCCCGGCCGGAGGTGACCGTGCCGACCGCGACGTCGTCCTGCCCGGACCAACGGGCGAACAGCAGCTGGCAGGCGGCGAGCAGGGTCATGAACAGCGTGCCGTCCTGACGCCGGGAGAGTTCCTTCAGCCGCGCGGTGGTGGCCTCCGCGACGCTGAACTCCAGCAGCGCGCCGTTGTTGGTGCGGACCGCCGGCCGGGGACGGTCGGTGGGCAGCTCCAGCGGCGGGACGCCGTCGAGACGGTGACGCCAGTACGCCAGCTGCTCGTCCAGCATCGACCCGGCCAGGCGCTCGCGTTGCCAGACCGCGAAGTCGGCGTACTGCACCGGCAGGTCCGGCAGGCTGAGGCGTTCTCCGCGAACGAAAGCGGTGTACAACGCGCTCAGCTCGCCCATGAGCACACCGGACGACCAGCCGTCGGTGACGATGTGGTGCAGTACCAGCGTGAGCACGTGCTCCTCCGGCGTCAGCCGGATCAGCCGGGTGCGCAGCAGCGGACCACGACGCAGGTCGAACGGCGCCGTCGACGCCTCGGCCAGCGCGGTGGTCAACTGCCGCTGTCTGTCCTCTTCGGACAGACCACTCAGGTCGGTGAGCGGTACACGGAGCTCGGACGGCGAATGCACGACCTGTGTTCCGTGCCCGTCGACGGTGTCGAAGGTGGTACGCAGGGATTCGTGCCGGGCCACGAGCGCGGTCAACGCCCGGTCCAGGGCCCCGGTGTCGAGTTCCCCGCGAAGCCGCAAGGCCATGGGCGAGACGTACTCGGTACTGCCCGGCTCGAACTCGTCGAGGAACCACAAGCGCTGCTGAGCGAACGAGAGCGGCGCCGTCAACGCGCCGTTCGCCCGGTCCAGCACCGGAATCGCGATCTCGTGCCCGGCCGAACCGGGCAGGGCGGCGGCGAGCCGCTCGGGAGTCGGCGCGGTGAACAGCAGCCGCGCCGGAACCTCCGCCCCGAGCGCCGCCCGAAGACGGGACAGGACACGGATGCCGAGGATCGAATCCCCGCCGAGATCGAAGAAATTGTCCTCGATCCCGATCCGCTCGACGCCGAGCACGTCCGCCCAGACACCGGTCACCAGCCGTTCCACGTCGTCGCGCGGGGCGACATACCGTGCGCGGGCGGCCGAGAAGTCCGGTGTCGGCAGGGCGGACTGGTCGAGTTTGCCGTGCCGCGTCAGCGGCAGCCGGTCGAGCCGGACGAAGGCCGAGGGCACCAGATAGTCGGGCAACGACCCGGCCAGGAAGAGCCGGAGCTCACCGAGGTCCGGGCTTCCGCCGCCCGGCACGAAATAGGCCACGAGCCGCTTGCCGTCCCGGTCCTCCCTCGCCACCACGGCGGCTTCGGCGACCGCGGGGTGGCGCAGCAGCGCGGCCTCCACCTCGCCCGGTTCGACGCGAAACCCGCGGATCTTGACTTGTTCGTCGCATCGGCCGCGATAGTCCAGCGCTCCGTCACCCGTCCAGCGGACGAGGTCGCCGGTGGCGTACATCCGCGTACCGGGTTCACCGAACGGGTCGGCGACGAACCGGTCGGCGGTCAGCCCCGGGCGGCCGAGGTAACCGCGAGCCAGCTGGGCGCCACCGAGATACAGCTGTCCGGGGACGCCGAGGGGTACGGGCGAGAGCGTCTCGTCGAGGACGTAGGCGCGGAAGTTGCCCAGCGGACGGCCGATCAGCGGGTGATCACCGGACACCGGCGTGCACACGGCGTCGACGGTGGTCTCGGTCGGGCCGTAGTAGTTGTGCGCGGTCGTTCCCGGCAGCTCCGTCAACTCACGCCACAGGGTCTCCCCGATCGCTTCGCCGCCGAGCATCAGGTGATTCGGCCGGTGCGGTCCGTCCAGCAGGCCGGCGGGGAGCAGCTGCCGCAGATAGGACGGGGTCAGGTCGAGGAAGTCGATCCGGTGCCCGGTGACGTACCGGGTGAGCGCGTCCGGGTCCAGCCGGGTGTCGTCGTCCACGAGGTGCAGCTCGTGGCCGTCGGCCAGCAGCAGCGGCCCCTCCCAGGACGTGTCGAACGACAAGGCCGCCGTGCAGGCCACGCGCAGGCGGCCGGTGCCGAAGACCCGCCGGTGGTTGGCCAGCAGGTTCACCAGCGCGCGGTGCTCGACCACGACGCCTTTCGGTTTGCCCGTCGACCCGGACGTGTAGATGACATACGCGGCCTGGTCGGGGCGAGGGCCGGTGGGTACCACGGTGTGCGCTGTGCACTCGAAGTTTTCGTCCACCACCACGACCGGGTCCGCGTCACGCAGCAGCGTCTCGATACGTTCCGTCGGGAGACCGGGGTCGACCGGCAGGTACACCGCACCCGCCTTGAGCACGGCGAACAGGGCCACCACGGACTCGGCCGACCGCGGCAGCATGACCGCGACGATCCGCTCCGGGCCGGCTCCTCGCCGGACCAGCTCGCAGGCGAGTTCGTCGACGCGACGGACCAGTTCCGCGTAGTCCAGCGACTCGTCCCGGAACACCAAGGCGGTCTCGTGGGGCGTCGCCGCGGCTTGGGCGTCGAGCAGGTCCACGACGGTCGTGTCCGGTACGTCGATGTCGCTGCCGTTCCACTCGACGAGCATCCGGCGCAGCTCGGCGGCCGTCGCCAGCGGAAGCTCCGCCAGCGGCCGGTCCGGCCGGGCGGCGACGGCGTCCAGCAGCACCGCCAGATGGGAGATCAGCCTGTCGATGGTCTCCGCGTCGAACAGTGCCGTGCTGTATTCGACCAGCCCGGCGAGCGCACCGTCGCGTTCCTCGAACTCGATCGTCAGATCGAAGTTCGACGACTTCCGCGTGACGCCGACGTCTTCGGCCGCGAGCCCGTCGAAGGCGGGCTTCGCCCCGGAGGCGCTGTGCAGCAGCACCATCACGTCGAACAGCGGGTTCCGGCTGGGATCGCGGTCCGCGTGCACGGCGTCGACCAGTCGCTCGAACGGGACGTCGTCATGGGAGAAGGCGTCGAGCACCGTCTCCCGCACTTCACCCAGCAGTTCACGGAAGCTCCGCGACAGGTCCACAGTGGACCGCAACACCACGGTGTTCACGAAGAAACCGATCACCCGCTGCAGTTCCGGCCGGTCACGGCCCTGGACGACCGTGCCGACGGAAACGTCCTCCTGTCCGGCGTAGCGGGCGAACAGCACCTTGCAGGCCGCGAGCACGGTCGTGAACAGCGTGGTCTCTTCGGACCGCGCCAGCTCGGCCAGGCGCGCGGCGGTCTCCCGGGGCAGGCTGAATTCGCGTACCGCGCCCTCGGTGGTCCGGGTCGCCGGCCGCGGCCGGTCGGTGGGCAGTTCGAGGGGGGCGAGCCCGCCCAGCCTCTGTTGCCAGTAGCCGAGCCGTTCCGCGAGCACGGCGTCCGACAGCCGTTTCCGCTGCCATGCCGCGAAGTCGGCGTACTGCACCGGCTGCGGCGGGAGCGCGGCTTCCTCACCCCGGACGCCGGCGTTGTACAACTCGGCGAGTTCGCCGGTGAGCACCCCCATCGACCAGCCGTCGGTGACGATGTGGTGCACGCACAGCAGCAGCACGTATTCCTCGGGGCCGGTCCGGGCGACCAGTGCCCGCACCAGCGGTCCGCGCCGCAGATCGAACGGCCGCGAGTACTCCTCGAGCAGCACCCGGTCCAGCGCTTCGGCATCGACGTCCACCACCGGTAGTGGCAGGCCTGACGGAGGATGGATGATCTGGACGCCTTCGCCGTCCACCTCGTCGAAGGTCGTCCGCAACGACTCGTGCCGTTCCACGAGCGACCGCAGGGCTTCCGCCAGGGCCTGGACATCGAGTACTCCGGTGAGCCGCAAGGCCAGCGCGCTGTTGTACTCGGCGTCGTCCGGGTGGAGCCGGTCGAGGAACCACAGTCGCCGCTGGGCGAACGACAGCGGCAGCGGGCGGTCACGGTCCGCGGTGGGGAGCACGTCCGCCCGCCCGGCCGCGCCGGCCATCCTGGTGCGCAGCTTCTCCCGCAGTTCGGCGGGCAGCGCCGCGATTCGGTCGGATCTGGATGACGTCATGAGCGTGTCCTCACAGTTCGGTGGTGGTGTCACCGGAGGCGAGGAGCTCGAGATCCCGCAGGATCTTCTCCTCGACCGTCTCGGCCAGTACGGCCACGGTGCGGGCGGTCAGTACGTCACGCGGGGTGAGCCGGATGTCGAACACCGCGCTCGCCCGGGAGGCGATGTGCAGGCACCGGATCGAATCCCCGCCGAGGTCGAAGAAGTTGTCCCCCACCCCGACCCGGTCCAGCCCGAGCACCTCGGCCCAGATCCCAGCCACGACCCGTTCGGTGTCGGTCTCCGGGGCGGCGTACGCCGGTCGCGTCTCGGCCGGATCCGGAGCGGGTAACGCACGCCGGTCAAGCTTTCCGTTACGGCTCAAGGGAAGCGCGTCGAGCTGGACGAACGCCGACGGGATCAGGTAGTCCGGCAGCGTGCGGCCGAGAAAGGCCTTCAGCTCGTCCGGGGGCGGGCCGTCACCCACCAGGTAGGCGACGAGCAGTTTGGCACCCGGCCGGTCCTCACGGACGATCACGGCTGCCTGCCTGATCGCGGGGTTGGCGGCCAGCGCCGCTTCGACCTCGCCCGGTTCGATCCGGAAACCGCGGAGCTTGACCTGCTCGTCGAGCCTGCCCAGGAACCGGACCCGTCCGTCGGCGGTCCAGGCGGCGAGATCCCCGGTGCGGTACATCCGCGTACCCGGCGGCCCGTACGGATCCGCGGTGAAGCGATCCGCCGTCAGGCCGGGACGGGCGAAGTAGCCGCGGGCGAGCCCGGCGCCGCTGACGCACAGCTCGCCCGGCACCCCTGGTGGAACCGGCGTCAGATCGGGACCGAGCACCTGGACGCGCATCCCGTCCAGCGGACGGCCGATCGGCACCACGTCCGGCACTTCGTCCACGGTGGACATCGGGAACGACGTGGCGAAGGTGGTCGTCTCGGTCGGACCGTAGCCGTCCACCACCCGCAGGCCAGGGCAGGCGCCCAGCACCTGCCGGACGGCGGCGGCCGGGACGACGTCGCCACCGGTCCAGACCTCACGCAGGCCGGTGAAACAGTCCGGCGCCTCCTGGGCGAGCACCCGGAACAGGCCCGCGGTGAGCCAGAGACCGGTCACGCCGTCCTCGGCGATCGCGCGCCGCACGGCGTGGGCGTCGAGGTCGGCGGGCGGTGCCACGACGACCGTGCCGCCGGTGAGCAGCGGCACCCACAGTTCGTAGGTGGTGGCGTCGAAGGCGGGCGGCGAGTGCAGGAGCACCCGCTCGTGCGCGCCGCCCGCGAACCGGCTGTCCGCCGTCAGTGCGGCGACGTCGCGGTGCCGGACGGCGACCCCCTTCGGCGTCCCGGTGGAGCCCGAGGTGTACATCAGGTACGCCGCCTGCTCGGGATCGACCACCACACCCGGGTCGTGGTCCGGACCTGTCTCCGGCTCGACCACGACGTGTCCCTTGTGCACGCGCGAAAGAGTGTTCAGCCAGGTGTCGTCGGTGACGGCGTACTCGACGCCGGTCAAGAGCAGCCGCAGGCGTTCGTCCGGGGCACGGGTGTCCAGGGGCACGTAGACGCCACCCGCCTTGGCGATGGCGAGTTCCGCGACCACGAACGCGCTCGTCCGCTCGGCCGCGAGGCCGACCCGGTCCTCCGGCCGGAGGCCGAGCGCGAGCAGCCGGTGCGCCAGCCGATTCGCGCGCCGGTCCAGCTCCGCGTAGCCGATGATCTGGCCGCCGGACACGACCGCGGGCGCGTCCGGACGGTCGCGGACCTGTTCGGCGAACACCTCCGGCAGCGAGCGGGCCGCCGGCTCGTCGCCGGTGGCGTTCCAGTCACGCAGCACGAGCCGTTCCTCGCCCGCGTCGAGCACCGGCACCCGGCCCAGCGGGCGGTCGCCGTCGGTGGCGAGTTCGCGCAGCAGCAGGAGCAGGCGCCCGGCGATGGCTTCGATGGTCGACCGGTCGAACAGTTCGGGGTCGTAGCCGAGTTCCACCGCCAGCCGCGGTCCCGGCGACGAAACCACGGTGATCGGGAAGTTCGTCGTCTCCAAGGCCGCCAGGTCACGGACGCGCAAGCCGTGCTCGGCGGCCGCGTCGTCGGTGATCGGATAGTTCTCGAACACCACGAGGCTGTCGAACAGGTTCACGCCACCGGGCAACCCGGTCCAGGTTTGCAGCCTGCTCAGCGGCACGAAGTCGAATCCACGCGCCTCCGCCTGGGCGTTCTGCAAGTCCTTCAGCCATCGGGCCACCCCGGCCGAACGGTCGACGTCGGCGCGCACCGGCAGGGTGTTGATGAAGATGCCCAGTATCCCGTCCACTTCGGACAGTTCGGCGGGCCTGCCGGACACGGTGGCACCGAACACGACGTCCTGGCGTCCGCTGTAGACCGACAGCAGCAGCGCCCAGGCGCCCTGGACCATGACGTTGAGCGTGAGCCCGTGCCGCTTGACGAACCCGTCGAGCCGGGCGGTGTCCGCTTCGTCCAGCGAATACGGCAACCAGGTCGCCGAACACGTCGTGTGGGTCTCCGCCGTCGCCCGGTCACAGGGCAGTGGTGTCGGCTCCGCCACGCCGTCCAGGGTGCGCCGCCAGAACCGTTCGGCCTCCTCCTCGTCGCGGTCGCCCAGCCATTCCAGGTAGTCGCGGAAGGGTCGCCGGGACGGCAGCGGGCCTCCGGCGTGGGCCGCGCACAGGTCGGCGAGCACGCCGAACACGCTCCAGCCGTCCAGCAGGACGTGGTGGAAGGTCCACAGCACCTGTGCTTCGGTGTCCGAGAGCCGGGCGAGCGCCACGCGCATGAGCGGGGCGCGGGCGAGGTCGAGGCCTTCCTCGCGGTCCTCGTCCAGCAGACGCCGCAGCCGGTTCGCGCGTTCGGCTTCGGACAGGTCCGTCCAGTCGAGCCGCCGGATCGGCAGCGTGACGTCACGGTGCACGACCTGGACCGGTTCCGTCAGGCCGTCCCAGACGAAGGCGGTCCGCAGCACGGGGGTGCGGTCGAGCACCTCCTGCCACGCCCGGGCGAGCACGTCGAGGTCGGTGACGCCGTCGAGGACGAACGTCGCCTGCTCGAAGTACAGGCCCTGCTCGCTCTGCGACAGCCCGTGGAAGACCATCCCGCCTTGCATGGGGGTCAGCGGGTAGACGTCCTCGACGGCCCGGCCGTCGCCCACCAGCCGGTCCACTTGGGACTGGCCGAGGGTGGTAAGCGGGAAGTCCGACGGCGTCCGGCCGCCGGCGCCGGGTTCGGCGCAGTGCGCGATGATGCCCCGCAGCGCGGCGAGCAGACCGGCCGCCAGCGCGTCCACAGTGGACTTGTCGTGCAGGTTCGCCGAATACGACCAGGACACTTCGAGCGCGTCCTGCTCCACCCTGGCCACCACGTCGAACGCGTGCGTCCGCGTCGCCGCCGCGTCCAGATCGGCGTCCAGTCCCCCGCGCATGGCGCGGTAAAGGCCGCCGAGGTCCCAGTCGAACCGGCCGAGATAGTTGAAGCTGACCGGTGCCTCGAGCTCCGGTGCGGTCCCGGCGAGATATCGCAAGGTGCCGTAGCCGATCCCGCGCCGGGGTACCGCCCGCAGACGTTCCTTGACCGCCTTGAGCGCCGCGCCCCAGTCGTCCTGGACGTCGAGCGCGACCGGGAACATGCTCGTGAACCAGCCCGTCGTGCGCGAGAGGTCGACGTCGTCGAACAGGTCCTCGCGTCCGTGCCCTTCCAGGTCGACCACGACTTCCCGCTGCCCGGTCCAGTCGGCCAGTACCCGGCCGAGGGCGGTGAGCAGTACGTCGTTGACCTGGGTGCGGTAGACCTCGGGCACGTCCCGCAGTAACGCCCTGGTCTCGTCCGGATCGAGCCGGACGGTGACCGAGCGGGCCGAACCGATCGTGTTCTCGCCGTCGTGGTCGGCGGGGAGCGCGGCAGGCCGAGGGACGGCCCTCCAGTACGCCAGTTCGTCGTCGAAGCCGCCTGCCGCGGTGTGCTCGGCGAGCCGGTGCGCCCACGAACGGAACGACGTCGTCTTCGGACCGAGGGCGTCGCCGCGGTACGCGGTTTCGAGATCCTCCAGCAGGATCCGCCAGGACACGCCGTCGACCACCAGGTGGTGCGCGGTGAGGGACAACAGCGAGCCTGACAGGACGGCCGAGAAGAGCGGGCCGTTCCGCAGGTCGAAGTCCTTTGTGGACACTTCGCCGATATGCAGCACGTCCACCGGCTCCGGGGGCGCGTTGTGCTGATGCCAGCCGTCCTCGGTGCGCACGAACCGCATCCGCAAGGCGTCGTGGTGGTCCAGGACGGTGATCAGGGCGGCACGCAGCGTGGCCTCGTCGACGTCCTCGGCGAGTTCGACCAGCACGGACTGGTCGAACTGCTCAGGCTGCGTCGCGAAGAACCAGTGCTGAATCGGGGTGAGCGGGACGTCGCCGGTGACCGGGCCCTGTTCGGCGAGGGTGGGCGCCGGGCCTTGCGCGCTCGCGGCGAGCGCCCGGATCGTCGGATACCGGAACAGGTCCTTCGGCAGCAACCGCAGGCCCGCCCGCCGGGCGCGCGACACCACCTGGATGCTGAGGATCGAATCGCCGCCGAGTTCGAAGAAGTCGGCTTCCGCGCCCACTTCCTCGACCCCGAGTACCTCGGCCCAGATGTCGGCGAGCGCACGTTCGGCGTCCGTGCCGGGGGCCGTCCACGCCGTCACCGTCCGGCTGAAGTCCGGCGCCGGCAAGGCCGCCCGGTCGAGTTTCCCGTTGACGTTCAACGGAAGCTCCGCAAGCGGGACGAACGCGGCCGGGATCAGGTAGTCCGGCAGGTCACGCGCCAGGAACTCCTTCAGCTCGGCCGTGTCCGGCAAGTCCGTCCTCGCGACGACGTAGGCCACCAGCCGCTTGACGCCCTGGTCTTCACGGGCGAGCACAGCGGCCTGGACCAGGCCGGGATGGGCCGCGAGCGCCGCTTCGATCTCACTCGGTTCGACGCGGAACCCGCGGATCTTGACCTGCTCGTCGACCCGACCGGTGAACTCCAGCTGCCCTTCCGCCGTCCACCGCACGACGTCCCCGGTGCGGTACATGCGTTCGCCGGCCCGGAAGGGGTCGGCGACGAACCGGTCCGCGGTCAACCCCGCACTACCAAGATAGCCGCGGGCCAGGCCCTCCCCCGCCAGATGCAGCTCGCCGGGAACTCCCGGCGGCACCGGTCGAAGCGCGCTGTCGAGGACGTAGGCCCGTGTGTTGTCCATGGGCCCGCCGATCGGCACCACATCGGGCACCTCGCCGACCGACGGCATCAGCCGGACGGTCGCGAAGGTCGTGGTCTCGGTGGGGCCGTAGACGTCGGCGACCACCGTGCCGGGGCAGGCTTCCAGCACCCGGCGCAACGCGGTGGCGGGTACGGCGTCGCCGCCGGTCCACACTTCCCGCATCCCGGCGAATCCGCCCGGTGCCTCCTGGGACATCAGCCGGAACAGCCCCGTCGTCAGGAACGCCCCGGTGACCCGATGGTCGGCGATGACGCGGGCGAGCGTGTCGACGTCGAGGTCACCGGGCGGCGCCACCACGACACAGCCGCCGTTGAGCAGCGGCACCCACATCTCGTAGGTGGCGGCGTCGAACGAATGCGGTGAATGCAGCAGCACCCGCTCGTGCGCTCCGGTCCGGAACCGCCGGTCCCAGGCCAGCGCCACGACGTCGCGATGGCGCGCCGAGACACCCTTGGGCGTGCCTGTGGAACCCGAGGTGTAGATGACGTACGCCAGATTGTCCCGGTTAGGTGTGGGAAGACGGCGCGGGGTGGACGGCTCGGCGTCTTCGGCGATCAGGACATGGCCGGGGTGGAGGGACCGGGCCACCGGCTCCCACTCCCGGTCGGTGACCAGCGCGGAAACCCCGGACAGCAGGCTTTTCAGCCGCGCTTCGGGCGCGCGGGTGTCCAGCGGCAGGTACGCCCCACCCGCCTTCACGATGGCCAGTTCGGCGATCACCAGCTCGGGCGCGCGTTCCATGAGCACGCCGACCAGCTCCTCGACCCCGATGTCCAGCCGTTGTGCCAACCGGTCCGCGCGAGCGTCCAGCTCGGCATAACTCAGCTCGACACCTTCGGCGGTCAGCGCCGGCGCGTCCGGCGTCCGCCGCACCTGCTCGGCGAACAGTTCCCCCAGCGAGCGTTCGGGTATCGGGTTCGCCGTGTCGTTCCACTCGATGAGCACCTGCCGCCGTTCGGCGTCGGTGAGCAGGTCGATCTCATCCAGCGGCCGGCCAAGGTCCTCGCCGAAACTTCGCAGGACGCCGGCCAGCTGCCCAGCGATCCGCCGGGCCGAAGCCGCCTCGAACAGATCCGGGTCGTAACCGAGGTCGATGGCCAACCGGTCACCCGGTGAGGCGACCACGCTGAGTGGATAGCTGGTCGTCTCGACCGCGTCGAGCGCCCGCAGCCGCAGGCCGTGCTCGGTGGCCGCCGCCTCGTTGATCGGGTAGTTCTCGAACACCACCAGGCTTTCGAACAGGTTCGCCCCGGCGGGTACCCCGCTCCAGCCTTGCAGGCGGGTCAGCGGCAGATGCCCGTACCGGCGGGATTCGACCTGGCCCGCCTGCAGGTCCCGCAGCCACGAGGCCGCGCTGACGCCGCCCGCCACGGTCACCCGGACCGGCAGGGTGTTGATGAAGATCCCGGCGATGTCGTCCGCTCCCGGCAGGTCCACCGGCCGCCCGGAAACCGTGGTGCCGAAGCAGATATCGTAGTCGCCGGTGTACCGCGCCAGCAGCAGCGCCCACGCACCTTGCAGCAGCGTGTTCAGGGTGAGCCCGGCAGCCTGCGCGGTCTCCCGCAACCTCGTGGTCTCGTCCGCGCCGAGTGCGACGGTCAGCCAGTCCGATGAGCGGCTGGTGTGCGCCTGGGCGGGCGGCCGGTCGAACGGCAGCCGAGCGGGTGCGGTGAGGTCGCCGAGCACCGTCCGCCAATGCGTTTCGGCGAGCTGGTCGTCCTGGTTCGCGAGCCATTCGACGTAGTCGCGGAACGGACGTCGGCGGGGCAGTTCCTCGGCTTCCCCGCGGGTGAACGCGCCGTGGCAGGCGAAGACGTCGGACAGGATCCCGAACACGCTCCACCCGTCGAGCAGCACGTGGTGGAAGGTCCACAGCACACGGACCTCGGTGCCGGACAACCGCGCCAGCGTGAGCCGCAGCAGCGGCACGGCCGTCAGGTCCATCCCCTCGGCCCGGTCGCGGTCGAGGACGTCACTCCAGGCGGTCTCACGCTCCACTTCGGACAGTGCGCGCCAGTCGAGGTGGGTGATCGGCACGGCGACCTCGCGGTCGACCACCTGCACGGGCTCGTCGACACCCTCCCAGACGATGCGCGTGCGCAGCACCGGCGTCCGGTCGACCACGCGCTGCCAAGCTCTCGCGAGGACCTCCGGATCGGTGACACCATCGAGGACGAACGCCACTTGCTGGAAGTAGACCCGCTCCTCGTCCTGTGACAGGGAGTGGAACACCATGCCGGACTGCATCGGCGTCAGTGGGTGGATGTCCTCGACCGTGGGGGCGGCGAGCCGGTCCACCGTCGCCTGGTCGAGCCGGGCGAGCGGGAAGTCCGATGGCGTGCGGCCCCAGGCACCCGGCTCGGCGCAGTGCGCGATGATCGAGCGCAACGCGGTGACCAGCGACCCGGCCAACCGGGTGACCGTCTCCTCCTGGTGCACGCCCTCCGCGTAGTACCAGGAGAATTCCAGCGTGTCGCCCACGACGCGGCCGACGACGTCCAGGAGATGCGCCCGGACCGAGCGCGGGCTGTCGTCCGACTCCAGCCGTCCCGAATCCGCGTCGAACCGGCCGAGGTAGTTGAAGCTCACCTGGGGCGTGATCTCCGGCGCCGTCCCGCCGAGGTACCGCAGAGCGCCGTAGCCGATGCCACGCCGGGGCACTGCCCGCAGCTGCTCCTTGACCGACTTCAGCGCCGTGCCCCACTCGTGCGGGACGTCGAGCGCGACCGGGAACAGCGTGGTGAACCAGCCGACGGTCCGCGACAGATCCACGCCGTCGAACAGCTCCTCCCGGCCGTGTCCCTCCAGATCCACCAGCACCCGGTCACGGCCGCCGGTCCAGTCGGCCAGCACCCGGCCCAGCGCGGTGAGCAGCACGTCGTTGACCTGAGTCCGGTACACGTCGGGCACCGCGCGCAGCAATGCCGCGGTCTCCTCGACGCCGAGCCGCTTGGTGACCTCGCGCATCGTCGCGACGGTGTTCGGGCCGTCGCCGTCCACCGGCACGGCAGGCTCCGCGGCCGTCGCGCGCCAATGGCCGAGTTCATCGTCGAACCCGCCCGCGGCGGTGTGCTCCGCCAGCCGTTCCGCCCACTCCTGAAAGGAGGTGCCGCGCGGGCCGAGGTCGACGACTTCCCCGCGTACTGCCTGCCGGTAGGCCTTGTCGAAGTCCTCCAGCAGTACCCGCCACGACACGCCGTCGACCACGAGGTGGTGCGCGGACAGGATGAGCCTGCCGGGGGCGGGCAGCGTGGCGCGCAGCATCGGCCGGGTGGCCAGATCCCGATCCACCGGCGTGTCCAGGAGGCCGGTCGCGGGCTCGACCGGGGCGTTCACCTGCCGCCAGCCGTGGTCGGTCCGCTCGAACCGCATGCGCAGCGCGTCGTGCTGCTCGACCAGCGCGGCCAGCGCGGTGCGCACCGCCCCGGGATCGGCCGGAGCCGGCAGCTCGATTTCCACGCGCTGATCGAAGTGCCCGGGATCCTCGGTCTGCGTGGCGAAGAACCACCGCTGGATCGGGGTGAGCACGACGTCGCCGCTGACCGGACCCCGGTCGACGGTTTCATGGACGTCGCCTGCCGAAGCGGCCAGTTCGGCGATGGTGCGATGGGTGAACAGGTCGCCGGGCAGCAGGTCGAGTCCGGCCTGCCGGGCGCGGGAGACCACCTGGATGCTGAGGATCGAATCCCCGCCGAGAGCGAAGAAGTCGTCTTCGGCCCCGACGCGCCTCACCCCGAGCACCTCGGCCCAGATGTCCGCGAGCACGGTCTCCGGGCCCGGCCGCGGCGCCACGTGAGCGGTGGCGCGCCGGCCGTCGAAGTCCGGGACCGGCAGGGCCCGCCGGTCCAGTTTCCCGTTGACGTTCACCGGAAGTGCCTCCAGCGGGACGAACACCGCCGGGATCATGTAGTCCGGCAGGGTGCGGCCGAGGAACTCCCGCAGTTCGGCGGAATCCGGCACGCCGCTCTGCCCGACGACGTAGGCCACCAGCCGTTTGACGCCGTTGTCCTCCCGCGCGAGCACCGCGGCCTGCGCCAGTCCGGGATGCGCACCCAGCGCCGCCTCGATCTCCCCCAGTTCGATCCGGAAGCCGCGGACCTTGACCTGTTCGTCGACGCGGCCGACGAACTCCAGCTGCCCTTCCGGTGTCCACCGCACGATGTCACCGGTGCGGTACATGCGTTCGCCGGCCCGGAAGGGGTCGGCGACGAACCGGTCCGCGGTGAGCCCGGGGTTGGCCAGGTAACCGCGGGCCACGCCCTCACCGGCGATGTGCAGCTCACCGGGGACCCCCGGCGGCACGACGGACAGTCCGGCGTCGAGGACGTAGGTCCGCGTGTTGTCCAAGGGCCCGCCGATCGGCACGACGTCCGGCACCTCGTCCACCGACGGCATCAGCCGGACGGTCGCGAAGGTGGTCGTCTCGGTCGGGCCGTAGACGTCGGCGACCACCGTGCCCGGACAGGCTTCCAGCACGCGGCGCAGTGCGGTGGCCGGAACGGCGTCCCCGCCGGTCCACACCTCCCGCATTCCCGCGAAGCATCGTGGATCCTCTTGCGACACCAGCCGGAACAACCCCGTCGTCAGGAACGCCCCGGTGACCCCGTGCTCGGCGATCACCCGGCGAAGCGTCGCGACGTCCAGTTCCCGTGGCGGCGCGACGACCACACAGCCGCCGTTGAGCAGCGGCACCCACATCTCGTAGGTGGCGGCGTCGAACGAATGCGGTGAATGCAGCAGCACCCGCTCGTGTGCCCCGGTCCGGAACCGCCGGTCCCAGGCCAGCGCCACGACGTCCCGCTGCCGTGCGGCCACACCCTTGGGCGAGCCGGTCGAGCCCGAGGTGTAGATGACGTAGGCGAGCTGGTCGCGATCGGCCGGGACACCCGGTGCCGTCGCCGGTTCGCCCGCTGCGTCGTCGACCGTCAGCAGCTGTCCAGGATGGACCTCCTCCGCCTGGGACCGCCGTGCCGTGTCGGTGACGACGATCCCCGCTCCGGCTTCGGCCACCAGCAGGCGCAACCGGTCCGCCGGAGCCCGCAGGTCCAAGGGCAGGTAAGCGCCGCCCGCCTTGGTGATCGCCAGCTCCGCCACGACCAGGTCGGCCGAACGGTCCATCAGCACCGCGACCCGGTCCTCGGCACGGACGCCGTGCCGCAGCAGCAGGTGAGCCAGCCGGTTCGCGCGTGCGTCGAGTTCGGCGTAGGTCAGGGATTCGGTGCCGGTGACCACCGCGACGGCCGAGGGCGTGCGGCGGGCCTGTGCCTCAAACAACGACGTCAGCGCGTCATCCGGTACCGCGGTGTCGGTGGCGTTCCACTCGCGGACGACGCGGTTTTCCTCGGCTTCGGTCAGCATCGTGATCGCCGAGACTCCTACGTCCGCCATGCCCCGCAGCAGCACACCCAGATGGGCGGCGAGCCGTTCGGCCGTCGCGGCGTCGAACAGGGCCGGGTCATAGCCGAGCACCAGCGAAAGACGGCGTCCCGGGTACACGATGACGCTGAGCGGGTAGTTGGTTCGCTCCGCCGCTTCCAGTTCCCGTACCCGCGGTCCGTCGGCGAGTTCGTCGATCGGGTAGTTCTCGAACACCACGATGCTGTCGAACAGGTTCGTCCCCGCCGGGACACCGCTCCAGCCCTGCAGCCGGGTGAGCGCGAGATGCCCGAACCGGCGTGAAGAGGCCTGCCGGGCCTGTGCCTCCCGCACCCAGTCGACCAGCCCGGAACCGCCGTCCACGCGCATCCGCACCGGCAGGGTGTTGATGAAGATGCCGGTGATGTCGTCCACCCCGGGCAGCTCGGGTGGCCTGCCGGAGACGGTCGCACCGAAACAGACGTCCTGCTCACCGCTGTACCTCGACAGCAGCATCGCCCACGCGCCTTGGACGACCGCGTTCACCGTCAGCCGATGACGCTTCGCGAACGCGTACAGCCTGTCGGACGCGGCTTCGTCCAGCTCGGCGGTCACCCGGTCGGCGGACCTGGTCGTGTGCCCGCGAGCGGGCGCCCGGTCGTACGGCAACGGCGTCGCCGCGGACAGGCCGGCGAGTTCGGTACGCCAGTGTTCCTCGGCGGCCCGGTCGTCCTGGCGGGCCAGCCAGGCGAGGTAGTCGCGGAACGGCCGCCGCTCGGGGACGGACCCGGGATCGCCCCGCGTCAGCGCGATGACGTCGGACAGCACCTGGAAGACGCTCCAGCCGTCGAGCAGCACGTGATGGAACGTCCACACCACCCGCACGGCGTCACCGGGCAGCCTGACGACGACGAGCCGGGTCAGTGGCGCCCGTGCCAGGTCGAGCCCTTCCTCGGCGTCGGCCTCCAGCAACCGCCGCAGCGCCTCCCCACGCTCTACAGTGGACAGAGTGGTCCAGTCGAGGTGGGTGACCGGCAGGGTGACGTCGCGTTCGACCAGCTGTAGCGGGGCAGGCACGTTCTCCCAGACGACCCGGCTGCGCAGTACCGGCGTCCGGTCCACCACCCGCTGCCAGGCCGCACCGAGCAGCCGCGGGTCGGCGACGTCGTCCAGTACGAAGGTCAGCTGTTCGAAGTAGACCCGCGTGCCGCCCGGCGCCAGTGCGTGGAAGACCATTCCGGCCTGCATCGGGGTCAGCGGGTAGAGGTCCTCGACCACGCGGCCATCGCCCACCAGCGCGTCCACCTGCCGCTGGTCCAGCGCGGCCAGCGGGAAGTCGGACGGCGTGCGGCCGCCCGCGCCCGGTTCGGCGCAGTGCCGGATGATCTCCCGCAACGCGTCGAGCAGCGCGGTCGCCAGGCCATCCACTGTGGACTGTTCATGGACGCCATCGGCGAAGAACCACTCGAATTCCAGGGCGTCGCCGTCGATGCGCCCGACGACGTCGAGCAGATGCGGCCGGATCTCCTCCGGCGCGACGTCCAGGGTCAGTTCGCGACCCGGCGCGGCGAACAGGCCGCCTTCGGCCACCGGTGGGTCGAACCGGCCGAGGTAGTTGAAACTGACCGCCGGGTCGATCTCCGGCGCCGTCCCGGCGAGGTAGCGCAGGGCGCCGTAGCCGATGCCTCGGCTCGGTACCGCCCGCAGCCGCTCCTTGACCGTTTTGAGCGCCCCGCCCCAGTCGCCACCGGCGTCCAGCGCCACCGGGAACAGGCTGGTGAACCACCCCACCGTCCGTGACAGGTCTACGTCCTCGAACAGGTCCTCGCGACCGTGGCCTTCGAGGTCCACCACGACGCGGTCGTGACCGGTCCAGTCGCGCAGGACCCGGCCGAGGGCGGTGAGCAGCACGTCGTTGATCCGGGTGCGGTACACGGCGGGCACGTCACGCGTCAGCGCGGTCGTCTCGGTTTCGGTCAGCCGCACGGTCACCGACCGGATGGCACCGGCGCTGTTCGGTCCCGTGCCGTCCACCGGCACCGACGTGCCGCCGTCGAAGTCCTGCCAGTAGGCCGACTCTCCGGCAAACCCGCCCGCATCGGCCCGGTCGGCCAGGCGGCGGGCCCACTCGAGGAACGACGTCGACCTCGGTCCGAGGTCGACGACCTCTTTCCGGACCGTCTGGCGGTAGGCCAGGTCCAGGTCCTCCAGCAGCACCCGCCAGGACACCCCGTCGACGACAAGGTGGTGGGCGGCCAGCCGAAGCGTTTTGCGACCGTCCTCTTCGGACATCCATGCCCGCAGCAGCGGCCCGCGCTCCAGGTCCACTTCGGACGGTCCGTTCAGTACGTCCACCGGTCCGGGCGGCGGATTCACCTGGCGCCATCGCCCGTTCACGCGCTCGAACCGCATCCGCAGCGCGTCGTGCTGCTCGACCAGTGCCGACAGCGCCGTGCGCAGCGCGGCTTCGTCGACATCGGCGGCGAGTTGCATCGACAGCGACTGGTCGAATCGCTCGGGCCGCTGGGTCTGGGTGGCGAAGAACCACTCCTGGATCGGTGTCAACGGCGCCTCACCGGACGCCGGGCCCCGCGCGGCCGTTCCGCTCGTCTCGGTGGCCGTGGCCGCCAGCGCGGCGACGGTCTGGTGCCGGAAGAGGTCGCTGGTGCTCAGCGCGAGCCCGGCCCGGCGTGCGCGGGCGCCGACCTGGATGCTGAGGATCGAGTCACCACCCAGGTCGAAGAAGTTGTCCTCGATACCGACCTCGCCGAGTCCGAGCACCTCGGCCCAGATGCGGGCCAGCACGCGTTCGGGTTCCGTCCGTGGTGCCGTGCGGCGGGTCGACGGCGAGTCGAGGGCCGGTTCGGGCAGGGCGCGTCGGTCGAGTTTTCCGTTGGGGCTCAAGGGAAAGGCGTCGAGCAGCACGATCGCGGACGGCACCAGGTAGTCCGGCAGCACTGCTGCCAGCGAGCCGCGTACCGCCGTCGCGTCCGGTGCCGTGCCCGGTATCGGGACGACGTAGGCCACGAGCCGCTTGCGCCCGGCGTCCGTCCGCGCGAGCACCACCGCCTGCGCGACGTCCGTTCGTTCGGTGAGCACGGCCTCGATCTCGGCCGGCTCCACCCGGAAACCCCGGATCTTGACCTGGTCGTCGGCACGGCCGACGAACTCCAGCGTGTCGTCGGAACGCCAGCGCACCAGGTCACCCGTGCGGTAGCACCGGCTCCCCGGCTCGCCGAAGGGATTCGCGAGGAAGCGTTCGGCGGTGGCCCCGGCACGGTCGGCGTAACCGCGGGCCAGACCAGGCCCGGCGAGGTACAGTTCGCCGACTACTCCGCGCGGCACCAGCCGTAGCCGGGCGTCGAGCACGAAGGCCCGCATCCCGTCGAGCGGGGTGCCGATCGGCACGACATCCGGCACGGACTCCGGTGCCGTCATGCGGAAGGCGGACGCGAACGTGGTCGTCTCGGTGGGCCCGTAGCCGTCGATCACGGCCAGCCCGGGACAGCAGGCGAGCACCCGGCGGACCGTCTCCGCCGGGACCACGTCGCCGCCGGTCCAGACCTCGCGGACACCGGTGAAGCAATCGGGTTCCTCTTGGGCGACAAGCCGGAAGAGACCCGCGGTGAGCCACAGCGCGGTCACGCCGTGCCGGGTGATCAGCTGCCGCAGCCGGTCGACGTCGAGGTCTCCCGGCGGGGCGACGACGACCTCTCCCCCGTTGAGCAGCGGGACCCACAGCTCGTAGGTCGACGCGTCGAACGCCAGCGGCGAGTGCAGCAGCACCCGCTCGTGCGCGCCGCCGCCGAACCGGCTGTCCCGCGCGAGCGCGACGACGTCCGCGTGACGCACCGCGACGCCCTTCGGCACGCCGGTGGAACCCGAGGTGTACTCGACATACGCCAGGTTCTCGGGCTCCAGATCGCCGCCCGGACGGTCACCGGGCTCCGCCGGGACGACCACCCGAAGCGGCCGCGGATGCACGTCCGCGGCGACGTCCGCCCAAGCGGAGTCGGTCAGCAGCAACGCCGAGCCGTCGAGGATCAGCCGCATCCGCGTGGCGGGCGCGCGCAGGTCGAGCGGCAGGTACGCGGCGCCTGCCTTGAGCACGGCGAGGACGGCGACGACGAGGTCGGCCGAGCGGTCCATCAGGATTCCGACGCGGTCTTCCGCCCGCACGCCCAGTTCGCTCAGGTGACGGGCGAGCCGATCGGCGCGCTCCCGCAGTTCGCGGTAGGTGAGCGTGGTGCCCTCGCAGGTCACCGCGGGGGCGTCGGGCGTCCGGACCGCCTGCTCGTCGAAGGCCGCGGGGACGGTGTCCACGGCGGTCGCGGCGGTGCCACCGGGAAGCAGGAAACGCCGGTCGGCCTCCGTCACCAGCGGCAGGTCACCGAGCGGCCGGGCGGGATCGGCGGCGATTCCGGTCAGCAGGGTCTCCAGCCGGGCGGCCAGCCGTTCGACGGTGACGGCGTCGAACAGACCGGTGCTGTATTCGATCGCGAGCTCGAACATGCCGTTGCGCGGCCAGAACTCGATCACGAGGTCGAAGCGGGCGGACGGCCGGGGCAGGTCGTGCTCGGTGACCGTCAGCCCGGCCACGTCGCGCGGCCGCACGAGGGGGCTCTGCAGGACGATGACGGCCTGCACGAGTGGCGTCCGGGAGGGATCACGTTCGGGTCGCACCGCGTCGACGACCCGGTCGAACGGCGCGTCGGCGTGCGCGAACGCGGACAGCACGGTTTCCCGGAATTCGTCGAGGAATCCGGCGAACGGCCGGTCGTCGTCCACCCGCGAGCGCAGCACCAGGGTGTTGACGAAGAACCCGGTCAGCTTCTCCAGTTCGGCGCGGTCCCGGCCGGAGACGGCCGTGCCGACCGCGACATCCTGCTGTCCGCTGTGGCGGGCCAGCAGGATCTGCACGGCGGCGGTCAGCGTCATGAACAGCGTCGCGCCGTGCCGGTGGCCCAGTTCGGTGAGCCGGTCGACCAGTTCCGCGGGCAGCGGCCGCCGGTGGACCGCGCCCTCGGTGGACCGCTGGGCGGCGCGGGGCCGGTCGGTCGGCAGGGCGAGCGGTTCGAGGCCGTCCAGCTGTTGCCGCCAGTACGCCAGGTGCGGCCGCAGCACCGGGCCGGTCAGGCGGGAACGCTGCCAGGCGGCGAAGTCGGCGTAGCGCACCGCGAGTTCCGGCAGTGTCTTCCCGGCGTAGAGGTCCATCAGTTCCTCGGTGAGGATGCCGATGGACGCGCCGTCGGTGACGATGTGGTGCTGGCAGAGCACCAGCAGGTGGTCCCGGTCGCTCAGTTCGAACAGGGTGGCCCGGGTCAGCGGACCGTTCCGGAGGTCGAAGGGCCGCGACAGTTCCGTGGTCAGTTCGCCGTCCAGATCGTCCTCATCGGACAGTCGGCGAACGCGGAGCGGGATGACGGCGGACTCGGCGATCCGCTGGGCACCCTCGTCGTCCACCACGTCGAAGGTGGTGCGCAGGGAGTCGTGGCGTGCGCAGAGCAGGTCGAGCGCGCTGGTGAAGGCGTCGACGTCCAGCGGACCCGAAAGTCGCAGCCCGACGCCGGTGTTGTTCTCGGTCGCGGCGTTTCCGGAAAGCTCGTCGAGGAACCACAGTCGTTGCTGTGCCGGGGAAATCGGTACCGGACGATCGTGGGGAGCGACCGGGATCGGCTCCGCTATGGCGAGGTCCGGAGTCTCCGGCAGCAGCCGGGCGAACCGTTCGACGGTAGGGGCGTCGAACAGCGCCTTCGCCGTCAGCTCCGTCCCGAACTCCGTGCGCAGCCGGGAAAGTACCTGCACGACGAGGATCGAGTCACCGCCACGGGCGAAGAAGTCGTCGGTGGCGCCCACCGGGCCGCCGCCCAGCACGTCTGCCCAGATCGCGGCGACCCGCCGTTCGGCGGCGGTCCGAGGCTCGACGTACTCCGCCGTTTCCGCCGGGGGCGCGGGCAAGGCACGCCGGTCGACCTTGCCGTTGGCGTTCAGCTCCAGGCGGTCCAGTACGACGAACGCCGAGGGGATCATGTAATCCGGCAGCGTCTCGGTGAGCAGCCCGCGCAGGCCCTCCGGTTCTCGCCCGCTCTCACCGCGGGTGACGAGGTACGCGACGAGCCGTTTCGCGCCCGGCCGGTCTTCCCTGGCCACGACCACGGCCGCACTGACGTCGTCGTGCCGGCACAGCACGTCTTCGATCTCCCCGAGTTCGATGCGGAAGCCGCGGATCTTGACCTGCTCGTCGGCGCGGCCGAGGAATTCCAGCTCGCCGCGGTCGTTCCGGCGCACGAGGTCACCGGTGCGGTACATGCGGTCGCCGTCCGGGCCCAGCGGGTCGGCGACGAACTTCTCGGCGGTCAGCCCCGGGCGTGCCTGGTAGCCGCGTGCCAGCCCCGTCCCGGCGAGGTGCAGCTCCCCCGCCACGCCGTCGGGCACCGGGTTCAACCCGGCGTCCAGCACGTAGGCCCGCATCCCGTCGAGTGGGGTGCCGATGGGCAGGCGTTCCGGCACCGAATCGCGTGACGGCAACCGGTGGGAGGTGGCGAAAGTCGTCGTTTCCGTGGGCCCGTACCCATCGACCACGACGAGGCCGGGGCAGTGTTCGAGAACGCGGCGGACCGGGCCGGCCGGGACCGCCTCCCCGCCGGTCCAGACCTCCCGCGCACCGCGGAAGCAGTCCGGCGCCTCCTGCGCCACCACCCGGAACAGCCCGGCGGTCAGCCACAACGCCGTCACCCCGTGACCGGACACCATCCGGCGCAACACTTCTACCCCGAGGTCACCCGGCGGCGCGACGACGACGGTGCCGCCGCTCAGCAGCGGCACCCACAGCTCGTAGGTCGACGCGTCGAAGGCCGGCGGCGAGTGCAGCAGGATCCGCTCGTGCGCGTCGCCGAACCGGCGGTCGGCCGCGAGCGCCGCGACGTCCCGGTGCGTCACGGCGACGCCCTTCGGCACGCCGGTCGAGCCGGAGGTGTACATCACGTACGCGAGTTGGTCCGGATCCACCACTGTGCCGGGTGAATCCGAGAGTTCGTGTTCCAACGTGGGGTCGTCGAGCCGCTGCGCGTGGACGCCGGGAAACGGCTGCTCCCGGTCGGTGAGCACGACCGAAGCCCCCACTTCGGCGAGCACCTGGTTCAACCGCGCTTCGGGCGCCCGCGCGTCGAGCGGAACGTAGACACCGCCTGCCTTGACGATCGCGACTTCGGCCACGACGAACTCGGCCGACCGCGTCAGGCTCACGGCGACCGGGTGTTCGGCGCGGACGCCGAGCCGCACCAGCCGGTGCGCGAGCCGGTTGGCCCGCTCGTCGAGTTCCCGATAGGTCAACGGCGCGAACTCCCCCGTCACGGCGATCGCGTCCGGCGTACGCGCCACTTGACGCGCGAACAGGCCGGGGAGGCTCGCGCCGGCTTCCGTGGCCGGCTCGGCGTGGTGGGCTCTGGCGATGTCCTGGGATGTCATGAAACGTCGAACCTTCCGAGCGCGCGTCGAGGACCGCCTCAAGAGAGACGGGTGGACGAAGACAAGGGGATGTAGACAGGCCTCTCGGGGCCGTAGGGCGGTGTGACCGCCTTCAGCGACTCACCCGCTCGGCGAGACGGCCACCGACCTGCAAGGCGGTGACGCGTCCGGTGCGGGGATCGCGGACGATGCGGCCGCAGTCGGCCCGCAGTCCGGTGGCGGGGTCCGGGACCGACATCGTCCCGCAGTCGTAAAGGGCCAGGTCACGGTGGACCTCACCGTCCACCGTGAGGCATACGACGCCCTCGGTGTCGGTCTCCACGACGTACTCCAGCTCTCCGTTGCGGTAGCCGCCGCGGCTCTCGTCCGGCACGGTGACCCGCCGGGCACGCTCACCGCGCGCCCGGTAGTCCGGGATGTCGAGACCGAGCGCGCGCAGCTCGCGCAGCACCGCGGACCACAGCGCCGCTCCTCCGACGGCGTTGGTGGTCAACGCGACGATGGTCTGTCCTTCACCGTCGATTCGCAGGTGGCACGAGGTTCCGTCCGCCGTGCCGTCGTGACCCAGCCAGGTGGTGCGCTTGCCGTGGAAACGGGCCATGCCCAGCCCCCAGCCGTCGGCGAGGCCGAAGGGCTCGGTGTCGCCAGGGGCGTACATCTCCCGCGCGGTCGCCTCGTCGAGCAGACAGGGATTGCCCAGATGAACCTGCCCGAACTTGATCAGTTCGCGGGCGCTCAGCGCCAGACCGCCCACGGGAGCGAGCACCGGGGCCAGCATCTGCTCGACCACCCGGGGCCGGGCTCCGGGACGACCGGCGTGTCCGTTGGCGGTCGGCTCCCGGCCCGCGCAGCCGATGAAGGCGGCGGTCATGCCCAACGGGCGGATCAGGATCGTTTCCAGGGCCTCCTGCCACGGCATGCCGGTCGCTTCTTCGATGAGCATGCCGACGAGCGCGTAGCCGACGCTGGAGTAGGAGAAGGCGGTGTCGGGGGCACAGACCAGCAGGTCCGGGCGCAGCCAGCCGAGCAGATCGCGGCGGCTGGAGCAGTGTTCGGCGGGGTCGGAGGGCAGGCCGCTGGTGTGCCCGAGCAGCTGCCGCAAGGTCAGCAGGCCGCCGAGCTCGCTGCCACGCAGTTCCGGGAGGAACTCGCCGATCGGCGAGTCGAGCTCGAGGTCCTCGTCGGCGACCAGGAGCATCGCGAGCGTCGCGGTGAAAGCCTTGGTGATGGACCCGACGGGCACCGTCGAATCCACCCTCATCGGACGGTCACCGTCTTCCACACCTGCTTCGGCCACCGAGAGTTGGTCGCTGTGCCACACCGCGAGCTGGGCTCCCGGCACGTGATGCCGATGAATGAGCGAGCTGAGGACCCCGGCCAGCCTGCCTGGCGGGATGGGACGGGCCGACCGCCTTCCGTGGGTTGCGGGAACACACGACTCTGCCACTGACGAAGACACCGAACTGACCTTCCGAACCACTTCAACTGTCACAGGAGGAAATCGCACGTACCAATGACCGCTGTGGCGTCCTGAGAAAGCCCGCCGCGCATCATTCTCGCCAAGAGATGCCTTATACCGTGTCAACCGGGCTTCGTTTTCGATACCACCAAGTGGACCAATCCGAAGTGCAAACGAAGATCCACTCGTCTCGCAATCAATAAGCACAGAAGCGCCAAGATCGCAATTCGAGCGCGCGTTACAAGAATTGGCAATCGGTCAATTTCAGACCGTGGGATGCGCTCCGGTCACCCTTGAAACCAGGCTTCACCTGGGGTATTGCCCCGCCATGGTCGTCGCGCGCAGTCTTCAGCTCGAAAAAAATCATGAATTCGGCTTCGTCGAAAAATCCATCCCAACACCATGTGACAAAATGACGATCCGGAATGTGAACTGCCCAAACAGCGTGGTGTACCCATGAAATAATTTCTCAAACATCCGACCGTAAACGGCACCTGGTCGGTGAGTTGACTGTGCCGCCGTCGCGCTCAAGGCAGAGCCGTTCGTGTGGTGTCGAGGTCGGCGAGTAGGTCGCCGTGTTCGTCGACGCGGTGGAGTACGTCGTCGGCGGTGAACATCAGCTGTGCTGGGCGGCGGCAGGTGCGGACTTCGTTCCAGGTGATGGGGGTGGACACCGTTGGGTGGTCGCGGCCGCGCAGCGAGTAGGGGGCGATGGTGGTTTTGGCGGGGTTGTTCTGCGACCAGTCGATGAACACCCGGCCGGTCCGCTGCGCTTTGGCCATCACGGCGGTCACCGTGTCAGGGGTTTCCCTCGCCAGGCGCTGGGCGAGTTTTTTGGCGTAGGCGGAGGGTGCGGCGGGGTCGTCGGTGGTGATGGCGCAGTAGAGCTGCATGCCTTTGGAGCCGGATGTCTTCGCCAGCGGGGTCAGCCCGTCCGCGACCAGGGCCTCGTGGAGGCGTTCGGCGACGCGGCAGCACTGCACGATCGAGGTTCCCGGCCCGGGATCGAGGTCGAACACCAGCCGGTCCGGTGGGCGGCGAGCGCCCTTGTGGTCGATGGTCCATTGCGGAACGTGGAGTTCGAGGGCGGCCATGTTCGCCGCCCACACCAGGGCGGCCAGTTCGTCGAGCAGCGCGTAGGTGATCGGCTCGGTCGAGCCGCGGGTGCCGCTGCGTGCGATCCGGACGGTGGGCAGCCAGTCCGGGGCGCCGTTGGGGACGTTCTTTTCGAAGAACTGTTCACCGCCGACCCCGTCGGGGAACCGGATGAACGTGACCGGACGGCCGGCCAGATGTGGCAACAACACCGGCGCGATGTGGGAGTAGTAGCTGATGACCTCACCCTTGGTGAACCCGTCCGGATACAGCGGCTTGTCCAGATTGGACAGGGTGAGCTTCCGGTCACCGGCCTGCACCGTGATCCGCGGTCCCGCCGGTGGCGACGCGGCCGAGGGCGGATCGCCGACCGGCGCGGCGCTTTTCGCCCGGCTGTCGGCGGGCCTGCGAGAGAGCTCCGGCGGTGTGGTCTCGGCGGCATGGGGGTGTGGCCGGTGCGGGAGGAGCACGTCGGCGGGTTTCTTGTCCTCGCGCAGCCCTCGCCACGCGGTATGCCGCAGCCGGCCGCCGCTGCGGGTGAACTGCCGGAACACCACCTCCCCGACCATTTCCGGCGTCACCCAGTGGGCGCGGGCGACATCGGCCCGGGGCGGTGCCACGGCGAAGGGATGCCGCTTCCGCTCCAGGGCCTCGAGCCGGGTCTGCAGCCGGCCGCGTTCGGCTTCGGTGAACCCGGTGCCGACGTCACCGATGTAGACCAGGTCGCCGGTGCCGGGGTCGTGGGCGCCCAGCAGGAGCCCGCCCATCCGTCCGTGCAGGCGTCCCTGTCCCGGCCGGTATCCGCAGATGATCACTTCGGTCGTCTGGATCAGCGGATGTTTCAACCACGCGTCACTTCGGCGGCCTGGGCTGTAGGCGGCGGTGCGGAGCTTCGCTATCAAGCCCTCGTGACCGCTGGATCGCACGTGCTCGAGCAGGTGCCGCGGGGTGCGGCGATCGGCGGCGAGGTCGGTGAAGGTGAAACCGCGCACCACCTCCACCCGGTACGGGTCCGGCATCGGCAGCTGCGTCAGCTGACGGCGCCGCTCGTCATACGGCTCGGCCAGCAGTGACCTTCCGCCAAGCTGCAGTAAGTCGAAGGCCAGGAACCGGACCGGCACGTCCTCGAACGGCTCATCACGGCGAACAGAGCTGCGATGGGTCTGATACCGGCCGCGGCGCTCCTGCAGCAATCCGAAGTCGATCTGCCCGGCGTCGTCGTAAACGACGATCTCACCGTCGAGCACGGCGCTCCGACCGTCCAGCGCCTCGGTCAGGACACCGGCGAGATCCGGGAATTCGTCGGTGAAGTCGATCCCGTTACGGCTGGTCAGCACCGTGGTGCCGTCGGCGGCGATGCTCATGCACGCCCGGTAGCCGTCGAGCTTGTACTCATATGTCCACTCCGGACCCTCGCGCAACCGGCCCCCGTCCGGTTTGGCCAGCATCGGCTCCACCCACCCGGGAACGCCCCGGCCGCCTGCCGACTTCCGCGCCATCACGAGCTCCCGTCGCCTGTCGGGCCACGACGAACCGCTCCGCCAAGGCCCCGCGACGACGGTAATCCGAACGGCCTAAACACGCCCGATTTCGTCGCCGGACCGGGTGAGACCGCCGATTTCCACCCGGAACCCCGACTACGGCTGTTGCATGCGCACGCTGAGACGCGACATCAGCCGCATCCCGGCGACTGCCGCGGTTTGTCGGTGGTCGGTGTCATCATCGACTCACCCCGGGACTTCCTCGGGGGTGGGTGGGTACCCGAGCTGGGCGGCGTCGCCGATGCCGACGTCGCCCAGCCTTCCCGTCACCCACGCGGCCTGTCCGAACCAGAGGAACTCCGGGACATCAGCCGAGGCGCAGGCGGTCGGCCAGGCCGGCGGCGGTGAACGCGGCCACGAGGTCGTCGCGGTTCTCGGAGAAGTGGTCCCAGCTGTCGAGGTGGACGGGCACTACCGCGCGGGCGCCGAGGATCTTCGCCGCTTCCGCGGCCATCGCGCTGTCGAGGACGAGCGGAGCTCCGTCGAACACGTCCTTCACGCGCGGGGCGCCGGCGAAAAGGACGGTGGCGTCGACCGGGCCGAACCGTTCGGCGACGTCCCGGACGACGTCGAGTGAGGCGTTGTCGCCACTGACGTAGACCGTCGGCAGGTCCTGGGCGGTCAGCACGAACCCGACGACCTCTCCGGTGACCTTTTCGGCGCCTTCAGGTCCGTGAAGGGCGGGCGCACCGGTCACCGTCATGACTCCCCCGTCGGGGCGGGTCAGTTCGACAGACTCCCACGGCGCGAGTCCCTTCGACGTGCCACCGAGCCGACCTGCCCCGCTGGGCGTCGTGAGCGTCAGCGGCACCCCGGCCAGCAGTGCCCGGCCGGAGTTGTCGAGGTTGTCGGCGTGCTCGTCGTGAGACAGCAGGACCGCGTCGACGGGGCCGAGGTCGGCGGCCTTGATCGAGGGCGGCGCCGTCTTGCGCAGGCCGGGCCTGCCGCCGGGCCGGGGGTAATAGCCGGGCTCGTCGAAGGTCGGGTCGGTCAGGAACCGCAGGCCGCCGTACTCGATCAAGGCTGTCGGTCCGCCGATGACCTGGACCGAGAGCTGGTCGCTGATCGGGGTCACGCCTACTGTCATCTTCCACCTCACGGATAAGTAGCGTTCTTTCCGTGAGCGACCCTAGGGTTTCTCACGGAACAAAGCAAGTTTTTCCGTGAGAATTCCTCATGGTTGAACCCGGCGCCTACCATGAGGACGTGGACGACTACGCCGGGACCGATCTCGACACCGCTGTTCCGCCACCCGCCCCGGGGGCGGAGCAATACCTCGCGCTCGCCTTCGTGAACACCGCGATCACGCTGCCCGGCGGGCAGTTCGTCGATCTGGTCGGCACTCCGGACGCCGCGACGCGCTGGCTCGTCGAGCACGGGTTCGCCCCGCCCGGCACGGGGTTGCGGGAGATGTGCGCGGCGCAGATCCGGTCGTTGCGTGAACAGGTACGGGTGTTGTTCGCCTCGACGTCCTGTGCGGAGCCGGCCCCGCAGAGCGCTCTCGACGCCGTCAACGACGCGCTGAGCAAAGCGCCCACCGCCGCGCTGCTGCGCTGGGATCCGGTGCAGGGGCTGTGCCGCACCGCGCCGCATCCGGTCACCCAGATCGTCGAACACGCGTTGGCCGCGCTCGCGGCGAACGCCGCCGACCTGGTGACCGGGCCGGACGCCGAACGGCTCGCCGCCTGCGGATCCGCGCCGTGCAGCCGGTTCTTCCTGCGCAACGGCCGTCGCCAGTGGTGCTCGGTCCGCTGCGGTGACCGGGCGCGCGCCGCCCGCGCCTACGCCCGGCGCACCCAGCACGAACCGGTCTGATCGGCGGCTTACCGCGTCGAGGGCCGGCGGTACGACGCGAACAGATCGAGCAAAGGCTTCGGGGAGTCGTCGGCGAAGCAGACATCGAGGCTTCGGGCCGACTCGGCGGCCGAGGCTTCACTGCGCGGGAACAACGCCTTCTCGTACCGGCGGAGCGCTGCTTCGGTGTCGCCGGGATGAGCGGCGAGGGCAAGGCCGAGCTGGGCTCCGTCGAGCATCGCGAGGTTGGCGCCTTCACCCGCGAACGGCGACATCAGATGGGCGGCGTCGCCGAGGAGGGTGACCCCGGGGACCCGGTCCCAGCGGTGACCGATCGGCAGCGCGTGGATCGGCCGCGGGGTCAGGTCGCCATCGGCGTCGGTGATCAGCGCTCGGAGGCCCGCGTCCCAGCCGTCGAAGTGCTCCAGTACCGCGGCCTTCGCGGCGGCGGTGTCGCCGAAGTCGATCGTGGTGATCCAGTCTTCGGCGATTCTGAGCGCGACGTAGACGTGGAGGCTGCCGGTGGCGTCCTTGTGCCCCAGAAAGCCCTTGCCCGCACCGAGTGCGAACACCATCCCGCCACCGGCGAGCGCGGAACTCGCGGGGTGTCGGGTATCGGCGTCGTGAAGGTGGACTTCCACGAAGGACACACCTTCGTAGGACGGCGTGGCGTCGGAGACCAGCGGGCGGACCTTGGACCACGCGCCGTCGGCGCCGATCAGCAGCTCGGTGGTGAACACGGTGCCGTCGGCCAGGGTGACTTCGTGTGCGCCGTCGCCGAGCGGCCGTGCGCCGGTGACCTTGGCACCCCAGCGCACGGTGTCCTCGGGCAGCGAGCCGAGCAGAAGGCCGCGCAGGTCGCCGCGGGTTGTTTCGGGACGGCCGCCGTCACCGTCGTCGGTCTCCTCGTGGTGCACGGCCGCGTGCTGATCGAGGATGCGCATGGCCTCGCCGCCGGGGTGGACCAGCGCGCGGAATTCCTCGTGGAGACCGGCGGCCCGGAGCGCCTCCTGGCCGGATTCTTCGTGGATGTCGAGCATGCCGCCTTGGGTCCGTGCGGACGGCGACGCGTCGAGGTCGAAGACGGCCGCCTCGATGCCGTTGACGTGCAGGACGCGAGCCAGCGTGAGTCCACCGAGACCGGCACCGATGATCGCGATGGGGTGCTGTGTGGTCATGTCGGGTTCCTCTCGGCCGGCACGGCGGTGCCGGTGATTCCGGTGATCAGCACCCGGATGCCCCACGACATCCGCTGGGCGGGCTGTCCGCTGAGCAGGTCGGCCGCGTGTGCGGCGATCTGCGGGTGAGTCGTCTCGTCGGCCTCGTGCACAGCGCGGGCCAGCGCGTCCCATTCCTCCGGCGACTCCTCGTCGGCGTGCTCGGCCGCGGTCGCCGTCGCGTACTGCAGGAGGAGGTCGATCCCCCAGGCGCGTCGCTCGGGTGGAACGTCACCCTCGGCGAGCAGGGCCAGCATCGTCTCGACCAGACCGAGGTAGTTCTTCCCGCTCGGGCGGGCCACCAGCGCGGACAACGCGAGACCGGGGTACTCGAGAAGCGTCGCCGCATAGGCCGTCAGCAGTTGTTCGAGCCGGTCACGCCAGCCGCCATCGGACGACGACCGGGTGATCGTGCCCAGCAGTTCGTCCAGGATCGCCGCGTGCAGCTCGGCGGTGTTGCGGACGTAGACGTAGAGCGAGGCCGCGCCGGTGTCGAGTTCCTGCGCCAGGCGGCGCATCGTGACCTTCCGCAGGCCTTCCTCGCGCAGGATCCCGACCGCCGCGGCGACGATGCCGTGACGGGTCAGCGCGGGTTTGGCCGGTCGTTCCCGACGGCTCTTCTCAGGTGCCATGCCCTTATCGTAACGAACATGTTCGTTACGAACAAGTTCGCGACGAACATGTTCGATGATTGTCACACTGAACCGCGCTGCTTCCCACGGCGTTTGTCCGTCCACTGCGGACCGAAATGACGAAGGCAGAGAGATCGACACTCCCTGCCACTTCCAACGTATAGCGCACCGGGGGGCTTGCGGCAAGACCCCAGTCGTGCCGCAGAATCTCCCGCCGGACCACACAAGCTCGACAATCGGGGGAATCTTGATCGACGTGATCATCGCCGGCGGCGGACCGACCGGCATGATGCTCGGCGCCGAACTGTGCCTGCACGGCGTCCGGGTGGTCGTCGTGGAGAAAGACGCGGAACCGACCAAGGTCGTCCGCTCCATGGGCCTGCACGCCCGCAGCATCGAGGTGATGGATCAGCGAGGCCTGCTCGAGCGCTTCCTCGAACACGGCACGAAGCATCCCGTCGGCGGCTCCTTCGCCGGCATCCCGAAATCAGCACCGCCACTGGGCAGCGCCCACGCCTACCTCCTCGCCATCCCGCAGACCGTCACCGACCGGCTGCTGAGCGACCACGCCGCCGAGGTGGGCGTCGACATCCGGCGCGGCCGGGAGCTGGTCGGCCTGAGCCAGGACGAGGACGGCGTCGACGTCCAACTCTCCGACGGGACGACACTCCGCGCCCGCTATCTCGTCGGCTGCGACGGCGGCCGCAGCACGGTGCGCAAACTCCTCGGGATCGACTTCCCGGGCGAGCCGGCCACCGCCGAGACGCTGCTGGGCGAGATGGAACTGACCGAGGACTGGGAAACGGTGCTCGCCGTGATGACCGAGGTCCGCAAGACCCAGTTGCGGTTCGGTCTCTCCCCACTCGGTGACGGCGTGTACCGGGTGGGGGTGCCCGCCGAAGGACTGGCCCAGGATCCCCGGATCCCGCCCACTTTCGACGAGGTCAAGCGGCAGCTCAAAGCCGTCGCCGGCAGCGACTTCGGCGTGCACTCGCCGCGCTGGCTCTCCCGCTTCGGCGACGCCACGCGGCTGGCCGAACGTTACCGGGCAGGGCGCGCGTTCCTCGCGGGCGACGCGGCGCACATCCACCCGCCGGTCGGTGGGCAAGGGCTCAACCTCGGCGTCCAGGACGCTTTCAACCTCGGCTGGAAACTGGCCGCCGCGGTCAACGGCTGGGCACCGGAAGACCTGCTGGACACCTATCACGCCGAACGGCACCCGGTGGCCGCCGCCGTACTGGACAACACCCGCGCGCAGATGCAGCTGATGTCGCTCGATCCGGGATCCCAGGCCGTGCGGAGGTTGCTGGCGGAACTCATGGAATTCGAGGACGTGAGCCTGTTCCTGACCGAGAAGATCACCGCGACCGCGATCCGCTACGACTTCGGCGACGGGCACGAGCTGCTGGGCCGCCGGATGCGGGACGTCGAACTGAAGCAGGGGCATCTCTACGGGCTCATGCGCGGCGGTCGCGGACTGCTGCTCGACCAGACCGGACGGCTTTCGGTGGAGGACTGGGGAGACCGGGTCGATCACGTCGTCGACGTCAGCGAGGTGCTGGAGGCGCCCGCGATGCTGCTGCGGCCGGACGGCCACGTGGCGTGGGTCGGTGAAGGTCAGGAGGAACTGCGCGGCGCGCTGCGCCGGTGGTTCGGGGAAGGCGTCGTGCGCTAGTCCGGCGAAGAGGCTGCTACCCGGGGGCCGGAGGGCACCCGTCACGGGCCCTGCGGACCCCGGTAGGGCAGCGTCTGGTTGTAGACGATGTTGGTGTTGGTGCTCCCGAACAGCGCCAATTCGTTGACGATCTCCTCCAGCCGCCCCATCGACGGCGCCGCGATCTTCAGCGCGTAGCAGTCGTCACCGGTCGTACGGAGGCATTCGAGGATCTCGGTCCGCTCGGCAAGCAGCTTGTGCAGAGGCGCGTGCCTGCTGCCCGGATACTTCAGCCGCACCACCGCGAGTACCACGTATCCCGCCTTTTCGAGGTCGACGTCGGCGCGGTAGCCGGTGATCACCCCGGCCGACTCCAGTCGCTTGACCCGTTCGGTCGTGGCCGACGCGCTCAGGCTGACCCGCTTGCCCAGCTCGGTGAGCGGGAGACGGCCGTCCTTCTGCAGCTCCACCAGGATCGCCCAGTCCGTCGCGTCGAGAGTCTCGGTCATCGGGCGAGAATACCGGCAGATCCACGGCGCAACCGCCGTTACACCGGGAATGATCTCTTCCCGGCTCGCGCCACGCGCCGATAGCCTTGACCTGTGCGAATAGGCGTCAACGTCCCGAATTTCGGCCCGGGGACCGATCCCGGAATCCTCCGCGGCTGGGCCACCACCGTCGAAGGCCTCGGCTACGACCTGCTCATGGTGTCCGACCACGTCGCGATCACCCCCGACGTCGCCGAGCAGTATCCGGCGCCGTTCTACGAGCCGTTCACGACACTGTCGTGGCTCGCGGGGGTGACGGACAGGATCCGGCTGGGTACCACCGTGCTCATCGTCCCGTACCGGCATCCCCTGCTGATCGCGCGCATGGCCGCGAACCTCAACCAGCTCAGCGGCGGACGGCTCGTGCTGGGCGTCGCGTCCGGATGGGCCCGCCAGGAGTTCGAAGCGCTCGGCGTCCCGTTCGAGAAGCGAGGACGGCTCACCGACGGCCACCTCGACGCCGTCCGCGCCGCCTGGGCGAACGACTCCGACTACCGCGCCGGTGACATCCCCATCTGGGTCGGCGGCAACAGCGACGCCGGGATCCGCCGCGCCGTCCGCGTCGGTGACGCCTGGCATCCGCTGCGGACCAGCCTCCCCTGGCTCACCGAAGCGCTCACCAGGGTCAAGACCATCGCCGACGCGCAAGACCGGCCCGTCCCCGCGTTCACCCCGCGGATCCTGCTGAACCTCACCGACCGCCCGGTCAGCGGCCCGGACCGGCTCGCCGGGGAAGGCACGATCGAGCAGATCGTCGACGACCTCGACCGCCTTCGCCACCTCGGCGCCGACACGGTCGTACTCGACCCGTTCTCCGGGAACCCCGAAGAGACCCTCCGCCCGGAAGCCGCCTGGCAGGCACTGGCGACCGTAGCCGCACATTGGGAACTGGGCCGCTACCGGCCAGAACAGGAGCGATCATGACCGAAGAAGACGAGAAGTTCCTCCGCCGCGCCATCGAACTGGCCGCGAAGTCCCGCGCCGACGGCGACCCGCCGTTCGGCTCGCTGCTCGTCGGACCCGACGGCACGGTGCTGGCCGAGGACCACAACACCTCGGTGTCCCAATCGGACATCAGCCTGCACCCGGAACTGAAGCTCGCCGTGTGGGCCGCCCGCGAACTCGAACCCGCCGCCGCGGCCGCGACGACGATGTACACCAGCTGCCAGCCCTGCGGGATGTGCCAGGGCGCCATCGAACGCTCCGGCCTGGGCCGGGTCGTGTTCGCCCTGTCCGGGGAGCAGGTGACCGCCCTCAAGCCACCGTCCACCGCACCGGCCGTGCGCCTGGAAGGCCCGGCGTTGTTCGACGAGGCCCGTGTCCCGGTGGAGGGCTACTACACCTGAGCCCCGGCGAATCGGAAACCCGGCGGCGGGGCCGGAATCGGCGCCACCGCCGGATTCCCCAGCGCGCGGGCAGACATTCATTCCATACCCCGCGGATCCCGGCACAGGAGGAAAGTGCACAGATAGAGCCGTCCGCCCGGTGACAACACCAGGCATCGCGGGAGGTCGCGCTGCGTTAGGATGATCACGATGCCCGCCGAACTCGTGCCCGCCGCGCCGCACCTGCCGGAGACCAGGCCCGAGAACCGGCGCCAAATCCTCGCCGAAGCCGTCGCGCTGCTGCCCGCGCTCCCCCCGGCCGATCCCCTCGACCGGTACGCGATCCGGCACATCACCGCGCTCTGGCTCGAGACCGACAAGACAGACCACACCCGTCGCGCCTACTACGCCGACCTCTCCGCCTGGCTCGGCTGGTGCGCCCGCACCGGACTCGACCCGCTCCAGGCCCGACGCGCCGACGTCGACGCCTGGAAGAACACCCTCACCGTCACCGGCAGGGACGGCCTGCCCCGGCCCGCGGCCGACTCCACCATCGCGCGCACCCTCGCCGGTATCTCCAGCTGGTACCGGTACCTGCAGTCCAACGACGTCGCCGACCGCAACCCGGTCTCCGCGGTCAACCGGCCCAAAACCGGCAAAACCCCGCCGCTGCCCGCACTCGACCGCGAATCGACGGCGAAACTGCTGAACCACATGGAGAACCGGGCGCGCGCCAACGACACCGAACCGTCCTGGCGCGACGCCGCCGTCGTCGCGATCCTGTTCTACACCGGCCTGCGCGTCTCCGGCCTGACCACCGCAACCGTGCGCGACCTCGACACCGACGCCGGGCACACGATCCTGCGCTACACCGCCAAAGGCGGCCACCGCGACTTCGTCCCGCTCGTCCCCGCCGCCCAGCACCCGCTGCGCCGCTACCTCGAACTGCGCGCCGCCCGCGTCGGCGTCCGACCCGACGAGCTGACCGGCCCGCTGCTCGCGACTATGCCCCACCGCTACGACAGCACCAAACCCGGCGGAAAACCGCTGGCGCAACGCGACGTCTGGTTCCTCCTCCGGACACAGGCCCGCGCCGCCGGACTCGACGCCGCGAACACCATCTCCCCGCACACCGCGCGGCGAACCACCGGAACCCTGCTGCTGGCCAACGACGTTCCGGTCCAGAAAGTCCAGGACCTGCTGGGCCACGCCGACATCCGCACCACCCGCGACCGCTACGACGCGCACCGGCACAAGCTGGAAACCTCGCCCGTACACGCCCTCGCGCAACTGCTCGCCGACGCGCGCCACCGTCAGCACTGAGCCTGCCCCAGCTGGGACTTCGTCGCCCCGACCACGACACCGTCGACCCGCGCGAGCCAACTCCCGCACAGACACCGCACGTACTCCAGCCTCCCCTGGGAGACCCGCTGGGAATTGGCCGTACTTCCGGGCAGCTCGGCCAGCGGCCACCCACACCGCGGGCACTCGTTCGATTCCATACCCCGATCGTGCTGTAATGAGTCAATGCACTTCAACCCTTACGGCGGGGCGGCGGCTCAAATCGCCGCCGACCTGGTCAACCTGGGCGACACCGCCGGCCCGGCCGAACTGACCGCCATCTTCAAAGACCGCATGACCGTCGCCGCCGTCCTCCCGCCCGAAGCGACCGAGATCGTCACCTGGACCAGAAGACTTCGACAGGTCTTCGAAGCAGCCCCGACGGCACGCGTCGACCTGGTCAACGCACTCCTCCACGACTCCGCGTCCAAGCCCTACATCTCCACCCACGACGGCAAAGCACCCCACCTGCACTACGTCGACGCACAAGCCGGCACCGTCTCCCGCGTCCGCGCCTACACCGCGGGCGGACTCGCCCACCTCGTCTGCGACGCCCCGGACCGCTTCGGCGTCTGCTCCCGCGAAGGCTGCGACACCGTCTACGTCGACGTCTCCCGCAACGGACGCCGCCGGTTCTGCTCCACCCGCTGCGCCACCAGGGTCCACGTCGCCGACCACCGGACCCGGCAGGCGAGCTAAATCGCGTACCGCCACGCCGTCAGCGCATGCGCCGAGAACCACGCCCCCAGCACCACCCACGCGACCACGGCCGCCACGGCCGTCCCCGTCCGCCGCTTCGACAACCCGACCGCGATCGGGATCAGCACCGGGAACGCCGGCAGGATGAACCGGATCTTCGCGTCCGGCAACCCCCGCGTCCCGATCGCCAGCAACAGCACACCCAGGCCATAGAGCGTCAACGGCCACGGCACCCGCGTACACACCGCCACCACCGCCAGCGCCACCGCGCCCAGCAGGAACAACACCGTCAGCGTGCTGAACACCGACTCGTCCGCGGTCAACCGGGCCAGCACCGACTCCCAGGTCTCCACCCCGAAATCGAACTCCGTGTTCCAACCCCGCAATTCGATGTCCTGCCAGCCCGTCCAGCTCCCCGTCCGGTACGCCACGAACCCCAGATACCCCACCACCCCCAGCGGCGCGACCACCGCACCCAGCAACGCGGGCAACCGCTCCTCGGCCCGCCGGAACGCCGCGACCAACGCCGCGATGACCACCACCGCGACCAGCACCACCGCCGTCGACCTCGACAACCCGGCCGCGAACGCGCACAACCCGGCAGGCACCCAGCGCCGCTCCAGCACCCCGACGAGCGCCCACACCGCGAACGCGCAGAACACCGCCTCCGTGTAAGCCATCGAAAACACGATCGCCATCGGCGCCCCGGCCCACAGCGCCACCAACAGCAGCCCCGGCCGGTCACCCCGATCCGACGACACCGCCCGCCCGATCCGGACCAACCCGCACGCCAGCACCAGACCCGCCAGCACCGACACCGTCAGCGCCGCGGACACGACGTCCACGCCCAGCCACATCACGGCCTCGACGAACTTCGGATACAACGGGAAGAACGCCATCGGCGCGTCCGAATAAGGCTGCCGCGCCGCGTCCAACGTCCCCGGCAGATCGGCGTACCCGTGCACCGCCAGCCGCAGATACCACTGCCCGTCCCACGCCGTCAGCCGATCCGACAGCGTCATGCCCCGCCGAGCGGCCAACAGGGCGAGCAACTGGACACTGGCCGTACGGATGACCAGGTAGAGCACGATCGCCTTCGGATACGGCGACCACGCCAGCCGATCGAGAAGTCTCTCGACCACACGCGCCGGACGCCCGGACCCGGGCACCACAGGGGCATCGGCGGGCTGATCAAGATCATCGACTTCTCGGAGCACGGCAACGAGTGTCCACAATACGGTGTGATTCCGCCGTATTGTCGGGGATATTCGCACGCCGGAACACGTGGGAAAGGCCACAACCCCGAGCTTGGGACCCCGGCGCCAAGAACCTCGGCGGCCTACGCCGAGAAGACCGTCGAAGCCGTCCGCGGCACCGGCTCCGAAGCCATCGCCGTCCAAGGCTTCTAGGGGTATGTCGCTTGCCGGTCGTGGTGGTCCAACAGCTCCTACTGACGTTCGACGAGCTGCTTCTCCAGCCGCCGCTTGCCCGCGGTGGTCAGCGAGACGACGTTGCGCCGCCGATCAGCGACGACCGGATGCTCACCGACATCACGCAGTCGGTCCGGCCGCTGGCGGAGCGGCTGTACGACATCAGGCACTGGTCGGAGTTCGAGCGCGGTGGTCACTTCGCCGCGATGGAGGTTCCGGACCTGCTCGCTGAGGACATCGGGGCGTTCTTCTTCGCCCTGCTCAAGTAGCGGCAACGAGGTCCGTGAAGGCCTCTTTCCCTACTCTCAAGGTAGGGAAAGAGGCCTTCACGGACCTCGTTGCCTACCTTGTCACTTAGGACTGAAGTTGAGACTTCCCCTGCTCTTAGCTGTTCTTTTAAAAAATTTGATGTAACTTCAAATCAACCTTGCTGTATAGGTCGTTATACACTTAATGGGGCCAGCGGATGGCGTAGAGTTCGGCCGCCTCGACCGACTTCCGGTCTTCCAGGACGCGCGGTCTCGATGTGCCTGCGCATGCGGGCCGCCACTTCGCTCCCGTCCCCCGCTGCCAAAGCTTCGTAGACGACGCAGGCGCTCCCCTGACGGGGCCAAATACGGCGTGTCCTCCCACGGGTGCGGACTGGTTACCGGAACCTGGCCTGAATCAGACACGGAGTTGCCCGGCAGTCCCTGATGGACAGTCAGCATGCGCCGAGCCTGAGGAGGAGCACTTGACTACAACTCGCCTACTGGCGTGGGGCTTGCGCGGGCGCCGGTCCCCAGGTCGTAATCGGCACGAACTTGATCAACGGAAGATCAGGGACGTTCAGTGTCCCGGATCTTCCGTTGATCAAGGTGTGAGACGGGGCGGCGATGCCATCAGGGTAAGCAAGGAGACCTTGAGAAGACGGCCGGGCTCATGCTCTCCACCCGGCGCGGTACCGCGCCGGGTGGATATCGCCGAGGTCGATCCAGTGCGGATCTTCCTCCCTGTCGTCCTCTTAACTACCTGCTGCCCACTCTGGATCTATCGTGACGGCGTTCGGCACCCACGTCGCCGGGATTCTCGCCATCTTGGCGTTCTTTTTGCTGTATACGCAGGAGGGTCAAGAAAAGGCGCCAAATCCCGACAAATGACTTCTTTTCTCCCGGCGTGTATGGCGTTATACACCAGGAGGGTCCCCTGACCACGACGAGCACCGCGACGAGAAACCGATCGGATACGCGTTGCCGACGACAGCCTTCGCGAAGTTCCAGCCGCGTTCGGCCCCACCGCCGCCCGGTACGACGGCGACCGTCCATCCGGTGAACAGGACGGCGACCGCCAGCGCCATCCGGCGCATCTGGGGTGTCCGCAATCCCGAGAAGCTCCGCCCGTGGACGGGTGAGTGACCGTGACGCCGGGCCCGTGTCGGCAACACTGGCCCGGCGTCACGGTCGCTAGGCGAACTGCCCCGCCTGGTAGTCCCCGGCGGGGTTCTGCACGAGGACGTTCACCCGGTTGAAGGCGTTGATCAGCGCGATCACCGCCACCAGCGCGGCGAGCTGGTCCTCGTCGTAGTGCCGAGCGGCGTTCGACCATGCCTCATCGGTGACGCCGCCCGCGCTGTCGGCCATCCGGCAGGCCTGCTCGGTCAGCTCCAGCGCCGCGCGCTCGGCTTCGCTGAAGACCGTCGCCTCGCGCCAGGCCGCGACGAGGTTGATCCGCACGTCCGACTCGCCCGCGGCGGCGGCCTCCTTGGTGTGGATGTCCAGGCAGACGGCGCAACCGTTGATCTGGCTCGCGCGCATCCGCACCAGTTCCTGGGTCGTGAGCGACAGGGGTGCGTCGGCCAGCGCTCTCCCGGCCGAAATGATGGTCCTCATGAACTTTCCGCCGACGGGGTTGCGGAAGTAGTCGAGCCGGGTGTCCATCGCGATCTCCTTCGTCGTAGTGGATCTTCTGTCCACTACGACGACGCAGTCCCGCGAAAGGTGAGTTCTGCGGTGGATCAGATCGCGGTGGCGACGAGAAGGTTCAGATCCACCGGCATCGCGATCACCTGATCGACACGGAAACCCGATCCGTGCAGGAGCTTTTCGTATTCCGTCCGATCACGTTCCCGGCCACCGGTGACCGCGAGCATCTGCAGATCCCAGGGTTCGGCGAGATCGGCCGGCCGGCTCGGCGAGCCGCCCGAAAGCAGGCGTTCCACCACGAGAAGCCTGGTGCCGGCATCACAAGCACGGCGACAGTTGTGCAAGATGCGGTCGCAATCCTCGTCATCCCAGTCGTGCAGCACCCGGGACAGCAGATACGTCTGCGCACCCGCGGGTACTTCCTCGAAGAAGTCGCCTGCCGCGAAGCGCACCCTGCCGTCAGGGTCGGCCATCGCAGCTTCGATGACGTGCGCGCGATCGAACACCACGCCCGCCACGCCGGGATGCTCGTCCACGATCGTACGTAGCAGTGTGCCGTTGCCGCCCCCGATGTCGACCACGGTCGTTTCGGCGGGGAAAGGACAGGAGTGGCTGAGCTCCTTCGCGACGAGGCGGGTGACGGCTTGCATGGCGCGGTCGAAGGTCCGGGACGACTCCGGGGCGGTGGCGAAATAGTCGAAATGCTCCACCCCATAGTGATGACTGAAGGCCGTACGACCCGTTCGCAGGGCCGCGGTGAGATCGTTCCAGGCGTCGTAGAATTCGTTACCGTAGAGCCGGGTCAAGTCGCTGAATGGGTTGTCCGCACGGAGGAGTCTTCCCCTCTCCGTCGTCTCGTAGCACCCGTTCGCTCGCTGCCGGACCAGGCCCACCCGCACGAGGAACCGCAGAAAACGCGCGGTGGCGCGGGCATCACAACCGATACGATGTGCCACTTCCCCGGGCTCGAGCGCCTCGTCGCCGATAGCGTCCGGAATCCCCAGCTCGACGGCCACGTGGAGAGCACGTGCCGACCAGTGGCCGGCGAGGAGCGACAGCAGAGCGGTGTGCTCGTCGGGCATCGACACCGGCTCCCCCACGTGCGCGGCGAGAACCTCCGCGTGGTGTCCACGCGCGGTCAGTTCGAACCGGGGGCGGTAGCCCTTGTCGCCTGCCGGGGCCTTGAAGTACACCACCGACCGGCCGCCCGTACCGGGATCTTCATGGGGATTGTGGCCACCACCGTCGGGTTCCATCCCGAGAACGTCCCGGCAGGTCCGCCGGGTTCGCTCGAGTTCCCCCTCCGCGACCAGCCAACCGGTATGGGCCTCCTCTTCCCTGGCGCGCTCACGCTCGATGAGCCCCGGCGCGACACTCTCGGCCGAGCCGCGTGGAAGGACGAAGATCTCGAGGTTGCCACCTATGCCCGTGATCGGCGACGCGTGAACGATGGTGACGTCCAGATCGTCCTCGGCGACACGATGCCGCTCGGCGAGCCTGGACCGGACCACCCGGCTCGGCACGGAAGGCCCCGTCTCGAAGCCTGCCTCGGCGAAGAAGTCGCGGACATCCGTTACGGAATCAGGAAAAACGAGGACCGCGACGTGATCGAACTCGACTCGATGGTCGATGTCAGCGGCGGCTGGATTCCCGAGAAGGCGGGTAAGGGCTCCTGGGGCGGTCGACCGGGCGGCCAGCGAGGCCGCCCTGTACAACCGGAGTTCGTCTTGGCTGCTCAACACTTTCGGTCCTCCCGACTTGACCAAAGCCGTCTCAGTGGTGGGCGAAGTCGCCCCGGATCACGGTCTTGCTTCGCATCAGGAACTCCGCCAGGTGCCCGTCGTGCGGCAGGCCGGGTCGCATCTCGTGGGTCGGCCGGTCACCGATGTGCAGGTTGCCGATGGTGGTTTCCTCGATCAACGACGCCAACAGTTCGTCGTCGCCGGTGATGGCGGTGACGGTCAGGCTGTGGCGAAGTGGCGTGATCCCGTCCGCAGGCGACCATGGGGCGACCCATACGCACGGGAACGGAAGCTCGATGCCGAGCCGCGACGGATCCGGACGGTCGAGCAGGACGACGGCCGGTCGCAGGACCGCACCGCCACCGGGCAACGTTTCGAGAAGCTCACCGCCGGACAGCAGCTCGCCACCGTTCAGCTCGCTCCGCAGGTAAGTCTCGATTTCCCGCGCGCGTTCCACCGAGAACGCGGGGAGAACAGCGGCGTCGCTCGCCGGTGGCAGCACGGCGACTTCAGCCAGCCGGCGGGCGAGTTCTTTCGCGAAAGCGGCCGCTTCGCCGTCGACCAGAACCGCCGAGGCGTTCACGCAAGCGGTGCCACCGAAGCCGGCCACCGACGACACCACGGTCTCGACATGCTCGGCCCAATCGCCGTCGGCGATCAAGACCTTGGAGCGGCCCGGTCCCTGCACGAGCACATCTCCCCGGTCCCGATACCTGGCCACGGCGTCGCTTCCGCCATAGACCAAGGCCAGATCCGCGGTATCGACGAACTCCCGGGCCACGGTGTGGTCCGTGGGCAGGAAAGTCACCTGATCAGTGCCGAATCCACTCATTCGGAGAGCCTGGACCAGGCGATACGGGGTGAACGGTTCCCGTCGCGACGGACGTACGGCAACTCGGTATCCCAACGCGAGCGCCTCGAGCCAAGCGGCGTGGGTCGCCGGATGATTTCCCGGTGCCTGCACCGCGAGCACGTCACCTCGGCGTGTCCAGACCGCTCCCGCCGAAGAGACGTCGTGCCAATCGTCATCGGTTCCGAGCGGGCGCGCGCGCCGTACCGACTCCCCCACCGCCGCGGCGGTGCGCACGATGGCCTGGGAGGCCTCCCGGACCACGGACAACGCCACGCCGGACGCTTGCGACACCCGTCGCTCGTGTTCGTCCAGCGAGACCCCGTCGACCGTTCGCAAAAACCGTGCCCCCGCGGCCGCGATCCGGTCGATCCGTACCGACAAGGGCATCGGACGCGCATTTCGCATCTTCGCGATACTGCGCTTCACGTAGAGACCGGGAGCCAGGCTGAGTTCCGCGAGCGCGGTCCCGTCCACACCGGTCACCTCGTCGACACGGTGCGACCGGAAGGTATTCGAAGGGCCGAGCGCGTCCAGGCGCGGAATGACGGCCATCAGTAAACACCTTCGATGACCTGAGCGTCCTCGAAAACGGCGATGGGTGTGACGTCGGCGACGGAGACACCCAAGGAGCCGGCCGGCGCGGCGACCCTGGTGGCGAGGTCCCGCTCCAGGTTGTTCGGCAGCAACAGGGACTTGCTGACGTGATGCATGACGACCTGGCCGCGCTCGCCCTCGGCGACCTCCGTCAATGAGTCGGGATCGACGACCGAAAACGTCGTGTAGGGCGAGAAAGAATCGAACACGCATTGTCCCGGCGGCGTTCGGGAACCCGCGCGCTCCATGCTCCCGCCCAGGATCATGGTGCTCCCGTACTGGCCGCAAAGCCGTACCTTCGGGAAGACCTCACCCTGCAGGACCTCGCGGGTGTCGGCGTCCAGATGCGCCCCACCCCACATGATCACCGACACCTTCTCGTTGACGAGGTCCACCAGGCGGTCGGACTCGGCCATCCGGACGAGCAAAGGCGGCGTCACGACGAGAACGCCGATGTCCTGTTGTTCGAGGATCGACTGCGCCTGAACCACCACATGCTCGGCGTACCTGTTCGCCTCTTCCGTGCGTCCCAGCGCCAGCGATTTGCGTACCCAACGCGGATCGAGGTCGATCGTGAAACAGATGCCGCCTCGCATCCGGGTCACCTCGGCCATCAACCTGCCGAAGATATGCGGTCCGCTCGGCGCGATCGTCAGCCAGTTGGCTTCGAGCGGGAATCCCAGCTCGTCCATGCGCAGCGACTTCCACGTCAAGGAATGCCGCATCCAGTCCGACATCAGCAGCACGCGCTTCGGCGCGCCTGTGGTGCCACCGCTGTCGAAGGCGCCGATCACATCCGGCCGGTCACCGTATCCCCGCGGTATCAGGGCTTCGACCGGCACGTTCCGCAGTTCGCCGACCACGTTCGGGAACCGGCGTAGATCGGCGTGGGTGCGGACGTCTCGGCGCGGATCGAAGCCGAGGGAGTCCGCCTTGGACAGCCAGAACTGCGACCCTGTCTCCGGACCGAAGTGCCATTCCATCGCCGCCGAATAGAAGTCACGTTCGGCGGCCGCCAGTTCATGGTCCCACTCGAGAAAAGAAAGACTAACGGACATCGACCTTTACCTGCCGATCCAGAAAATTGCCTCAGTCACGTACCGTTACGGCAACAATACAACCCTTGTCGCACTCCAAAAGACCACCACGCGAAGACTTTCGGGCAGCGGGTCTGCCCCATGGAACCGTGTGCGGGGTGACGGCGACCGGCAAGACCTTGCCCGCCTGTCCCGCGATCATTCCCGAATGGACACGTTCACATCCGGGAGAGGTTTCGAACGCGAAATCGCTCGTACAGTCCCGTGCAAGAACCCCAGATCACCCGATTCGGCAGCGCTGTCGCCACCTCCGGACCGCGTACTGTCACGACCGAGGGCATGCCGATGGCGAAGACTCCGCACCGATCCCAGCCAGGAACCCCCCGTCGGGCACCGGTCTACCGGTTGCCGGGCACCAGCGGTGAAGTGTCCATGGACTCCCCGGGTGAGGAGATCCGGGCACGCGCGGCTCGAATCGTCTGCCGGCTCGCCCGCGACGAGGAAGAACGCACCGGTCTGCTCTCGATGCTCGGCCTGGACACCGACGAAGGCAAGGCAGTGGCCGGACGTCTACCAAAAGTGCGATAACGTGCAGTATTTTTCCGGCATTGCCGACACTTCGGCGTACCGTCTCACCTTGGAATATCAGACTTCCACGGCCGATCAGTGCCGGTGGCGACTTCCGCTGACGGCGGAATGGCTCAGGAGGCGTTCTCGTGAAAAAGCGTATCACTGTCTTTTGTGGCTCTTCGACGGGAAACGACCCGCGATACCTGAGTCAGGCGGCGGCCGTGGGCACGCTGCTCGCGGAGCGCGGCTTCGGTCTCGTTTACGGCGGCGCGCGATACGGCACGATGGGCGCGGTGGCCGACGCGGCGCTCGCGGCGGGCGGCGAAGTGATCGGTGTGATCCCCCAGCATTTCGTCGGCGGCGAGGCACCGCACCGAGGTATCACCCAACTCCATGTGGTCGCCGACATGCACGTCCGCAAGGCCAGGATGATTCAGCTTTCCCAAGGGTTCATCGCTCTTCCCGGTGGAGCCGGAACACTGGAGGAGCTCTTCGAGGTCTGGACCTGGGCGCATCTGGGGATGCACACCAAACCGATCGGCCTGCTGGACGCGAACGGCTACTACCGGCTGCTGTTGCAGTTCGCCGACCACATGGTGACCGAAGGATTTCTGCATCAGCACAGCCGGGACCGGGTTCACGTCGAGGCCGATCCCGTCACTCTGCTGGACAAGGTCCTGATGGAGCTCGAACCGGAGAGCCACTACCCGATCCCCGCCGCCCGATCGCTGAAATCCCCGGCCGTGTCCGGGGCTCACTGACCCGAGAGCCGGCGCCCGCGGCAGTTCGCCCCACCACGGAAAGCACGAGGTGTCATGCACTGGCTGTATCTGGGGATCGCCATCGTCTTCGAAGTCGCCTTCATCTTCGCCGCCCGTGCGGCCGAAGGTTTCACGAAACCATGGCCGTCCGTGTTCTCCATTCTGTGCTCGGCGATCGTGATCTACCTGCTGAGCCTGGTGATGCTCGATATCGATGTCGCCGTCGCGTACACGATCCTCATCGGCGGGGGCACCATCGGTGCGATCGTCTTCGGCAGGATCTTTCTGCAGGAGCGTGTCACCGCGATCCGCATGACGTGTTTCGCCTTCATCGTTCTGGGCATCGCCGGACTGCACGCCACGGTCGGCGGATGAGCCCGCCGATTAAGGAAGTCGCGGCAGTGCCTGTTCGAGATCGCCCACGGGCGGGCTTGCGCGCGTGGTCCGCGCTGCTGGTCGCGGCGGTGTTCGAGATCGTGTTCACGTTGAGCACGGGACAGAGCAAAGGGTTCACGCTGCTCGTGCCCTCGCTGATCACGGTCGTCTCCGCCGCGTGTGCCACCATCTTCCTCAGCGTGGCGCTGAAGAACCTCGATGTCGGCATCGGGTACGTCGTCTGGACGGGTATCGGCTCCGTCGGCACGGTGGTCTTCGGATCCGTGCTTTTCGGTGAGTCGTTGACATTCTTCAAAGGCGTTTGCTTCGCGGCGATCATCGGCGGGGTCATCGGATTGAAACTGACCTCCGGCGAGCCGCGGGCCGCCGAAGGAGTACCTGATTCCGCACCCTGATTCAGAGCCTTCGGACGCGGTTCCGGACTGGCTTGGGGTCGTGAGTGTCAAAGAGGGTTAGAGCGAACCCTCTCTTAGGTACCTACTCGTCACCTGCGGTTCTTGCTCGCGTGAAGTACATGATGGCCCCCTTCCTTGCGCTAGNNAGGACCTGCAGTTGTGCACTTACGCCTGCCCTGCCCGAGGGTGGGGCCCCACACCAGTGGGTGACCGAATACAGTCCCTCAAGGAGTCCTTCACGGTCAGGCGGCTACCGGGCTCACCTGCCGTAGGTACCTGAAACACCCTTGGCTAGAACGACCCAAATCACTCACGACCCCTGCACCAAACCGGGCGTTGCGGCAGGTCGCCGGCGAGTCCGATGATGCGGGCGGCGCCGCCCGATCGGCCATTTCTCGACCAAAAGCGGGCAGGTTCCACTCCCTTGGCGTTGACCACGGTTCCGGCGATGAGAGACGTTCCGAGCCGACAACCATGTGCCAGGTCGGCAAGACAGGAAAACGATGACCACCACCGAACGGGCGCTGACGGCCAGCGAGACGGGCTTCCTCCTCGCGGGCTTCGGCCCCGTCGTGGTCCGGACCGCCTTCACCGGGAGATTCGAGACCGACGTACTCGAACGCGCGTGGCAGCGACTCGGCCACGAGTACCCCCTGTTGCGCTGCGGGATTCTGGGCAGCCCGGACGGCTTCCGCCTGCGCTTGCGGGACAGCATGCCGACGGTGAAGGGCGGCGCCGGCACCTTCGGCGACGACATCGCCCGGCGGCTGGAAGACGGGGCGATCAGCCGGTTGTCGCTGCACGAGACGGCGGACGCGACGGTCCTGACACTCGCCGTCGACCACGCTGTTTCCGACGGTCGCCTGGTGCGGAACCTGCTGCACAGCCTGCTGGGTATCTACACCGCTCTGCTGCGCGGGGAAGCCCCGCCGTCGGCGCCGCGTCCGGTGTTCGAGCCGGGCCTGGAAGAACTCTTCGCCGGACGCTATGAAAGAGGGTGGCCCGAGCCGCCCAGTGTGCGGGGACAGCCTTTGACGGTCACGGACGGTCCCGGCGCGCCTTCGTCCGGCTTCGGCGTGCACCTTCTCGAACTCGAGCCCGGGCCGACCGCCGACATCGTCGCGTTCGCCCGCGAGAACGGAATTTCGGTCACGGGTCTGTTGTGTGGAGCGGTTTCCGGAGCGGTCCGGGCGAAGTCCCCCGAAGCCGACGGCCCGCTACCGGTCACCTTGTGCGTCCCCGTGGACTTCCGCGAACGGCTTGTCCCCCCGCTCGATGCGGACGCCCAGCTCTGCGGGGCCCTTCCATGCACCGTCACCGTCCCGGTCGCCGCCGACGACGAACCGCTCAAGGTCGGACTCCGGGTCACCACGGAACTGCGCGCGGCCCTCGACCGCGACGAACCCCAGCGCGCCTTGCTGGCTCAGTGCCACGCGCCGGCCCCTCCCCCACCCATGACGATCATGGTGTCGAGTATCGGCGCCATCCGGGATCCCGTGCTGCCCGAGGGTCTGCGCGTCACCGGTAGCCGCTTCGCCGCGACGCTGAACGGTCCGGTCCCCGGGATGTTCGTGTCGACGATGAGCGGCCGACTCACCATCGACGTGGTGTACGACCGCGCTTTTCACCACCCCGCGGCGATCGGTGAGTTCGTGGCTTCGGTCGAAACCATCCTGCGCTCGCGATGACCCGCGGATCCGGATCTGCCCTGTTTGGCTCGACGACACCGACGGAGGACGTACCCCGATGCGGGACTCGACGGTTCTGATCACCGGCGGCGCCAAAGGACTGGGCCGCGCGTTCACCGAGGCCCTGGGCCAGGCGGGCGCGCGGGTGTTCATCACCGGACGGGACACCGCGGCACTCCAAGAAACCGTCGAAAAGCTGGCAGCGGACGGGATTCTCGTCGAGGCCGTGCGCGCCGACGTCACCGACGGCGACGCGATGAAGGACGTCGTCGCGCGGATCATGGACGTCAGCGGACGTCTGGACGTACTCGTCAACAACGCCGTCGATCCCGGCCCGGCCGGGCCGACCGCCGACATCGACTTCGACGCCTGGTGGCGCACCCAGCAGGTCAACGTGGCCGGTCCGCTGCTCAGCGCGCAGGCCGCCTTGGCGGTGATGATCCCCGCGGGCCGCGGCCGGATCATCAACCTCGTCAGCCCGGCCGGGATCAAACGCTGGCCGTACGCCACCGCCTATTCGGTGTCCAAGGCGGCTCTGCTGAAACTGTCCGAGAACCTCGCAGCCGAGTTGCGCTCGACCGGTGTCACCGTGCTCAGCTACAACCCCGGCATCGTCGACGCCGGGCTCACCCGCGCCGGTATCGAGTTCGCCGGCACCACCGACGATCCCTGGCTGGCCCGTCTCGGCCGCTGGGCCATCGAAGCCCGTGACTCGGGCGCCTTCACTCCACTCGACACCGCCGTCAAGGCCTTGGTGCGGTTGGCAAGGGGCGACGCCGACGTCCTGGCCGGACTGGTCATCAACGCCGAGGACGACCTCGACACCCGGATCTCCGAGCGAAAGGCTTCGTCACGATGAGGGAATCACGCCGGCTCGGCCGAAGCGACCTTCTCGTTTCTCCCTTCGGCCTGGGCACTTCGACCTGGGGCACGACGACCGACCACGATGCCGCGGCGAGCCAGCTGGACGCTTATCTCGAAGCGGGTGGCAACCTGCTGGACACCGCGGACGTTTACGGCGACGGCGAGGCCGAGCGGACGATCGGACGGCTGTTCGGTGCCGGTCTGCCGCGGGAAGCACTCGTCGTGGCCACGAAGTCCGCAGGCGTGATCGTCGACGGAAGGCCGACCGCGGACGCCTCGCGCGGCTACTTGCTGAAGGCGCTGGACGCTTCGCTTTCCCGGCTGGGCACCGATCATGTCGACCTTTGGCAGTTGCACGCCTGGGACAAGAAGGTCCCGATCGACGAGACTCTGGAGGCCATCGACACGGCGATCGCCTCGGGAAAGGCACGCAATGCCGGCGTGTGCAACTACGCGGGCTGGCAGACCGCCGTCGCCGCCGTCCGGCAGGTCGACAAGAACAGCCAGCCACTGGCGAGTACCCAGGTCGAGTACTCCTTGCTCGAGCGGGGCATCGAGCGCGAAGTGGTGCCCGCCGCGAAGAATCTGGGCCTCGGCATTCTCCCGTGGGCCCCCTTGGGCAGGGGTGTGCTGAGCGCGAAGTACCGGCACGGCGTACCGGAAGAGCGGGCCGGGAGCCGGTTCTTCAACTGGTATGTGGGCAGGCATCTGAACGACCGCGCCGCCCGGATCGTCGAGGTCGTGGCTTCCGTCGCCGACGAACTCGGTGTGACCCCGGTCGTCGCGTCCCTGGCCTGGCTTCGCGATCGCCCGGGTGTGGTCGCACCGCTGGTCGGCGCGCGGACCCTTGAACAACTCGAGGAATCTCTGGCCGGCGCGGACTTCTGCCTGCCAGAGGAACACCGGCTCAAGCTCGACGAGGTTTCCCGGCCTCGGCGCGGCTATCCCGAAGTCAGTATCTGAGCCGCGAGCAGGAGGCTGTCATGACAGAGAACCGGCCGAAGTATCTCGCGACACCCCGATACACCGCCTGTCCCTACGCGGTGTTCGACGGCTTGCGGGAGACGGCCCCCGCCGTACCCGTCCAGGTCAACGGTTTCCGGATGTGGGCGGTCACCCGGTACGCCGACGTCCGCGAGATCCTCGCCGACCCCGACGCGTGCAAGGACATCGTCCAGCACCGGAAAAAGGTCGTCCCGCAGTCGATCCTCCGTCCCGAGCACAGCGCGAAACTGGCGCACCGGTCACGCCGCAGTCTGCTCGATCGCGACGGTCCCGACCATCGCAGGCTCCGAACGCAGTTGAGCGGCGAGTTCAGTCCGGCGCGGGTGGCCCGGCTGCGCCCCGCGATCGAACGCACCGCCGCGTCATTACTGGACCGTCTGCCCGTCGGCGAACCTGTCGACCTGGTCGCCGAGTACTCGCGGCCGTTGGTCACGACGGTGCTCGCCGACCTGCTCGGCCTTCCCGGAGACGAGCGCGGAGAGTTCCCCGCTTGGCAGATGTCGATGCTCACCGGAAACAGCGTCGCCGAGGCGGAAGACGGCGCGCGACGCCTGCACGAACTCGCCCTCCGCATGATCGAAGTGAAGAAACGGGAACCGGGCGACGACCTCTTCACCCGGCTGCTGCGGATTCACGAAGCGGACGGCGGCATGGACGTCGACGAGCTGGCGTCCACCTACGTGGTGATGCTCATCGGCGGCTCGGAACCGGTGACCTCCATCGGGAGCGGACTCGCCCTGCTGCTCGACCGGCCGGACACGGTGCAGAAGCTGCTCGCCGCGCCGGAACTGTTCGGCAAGGCCGTCGAAGAGATCGTGCGCTACGAATCGCCGTTCAAACTGCTCCCCCCGCGGTTCTGTGAGAAGCCCGTCGACGTGGGTGGTGTGCAGATCCCGGCAGGCGAGATGATCGCGGTCTCCCCCGGCGCGGCCAATCGCGACCCGGCCCGCTTCCCGGATCCGGACACCTTCGACATCGAACGCGACACACGCGGCCATCTGGGGTTCGGACACGGGGCGCATCGCTGCCTCGGAGCCGGCCTCGGCAGGCTGGAAACCGAGATCGCGCTGCGCATGCTGCTCACCAGGTTCCCGCGCACCCGGCTCATGACCGCCCCCGAGGACCTCGTTTGGCGTCCCGGTTCGTTCATGCGCCGCCTCGACGGTCTGCCCGCGATACTCGACTGATCTCGCCGGTTCCCGCGGAATCCCGTTCCGACCCGGCTCAGCGTCGGCCGGTCATGGCATCGTCGGTCTCGGTCAGCTGGATTTCTGCCGGTGAGCGGATGTGCTGGACCAGCAGCGGCGCCTCGGACCCGATCTTGGCCAGGAAGGTGCCGCGGCCGAGTCCCATGATGGTGTCCTCGGTCCCCGCCGGCAGGTCGTAGAGGTCGACACAGGCGAGGGCGTCGCTACGCAACGACTGTCCGAAGATGAACACCGTCTCGGCTTCCTGCAGCAACGAGCGGGCGGCCGATTCCGCGGGCAGATCCGATACGTGATGGAATCCGGCCATCGTCGCCAGGCCGAGTCCGCGCGCGAGTTTCGTGTTCCGCTGGAACACCTTTCCGAGCGCACCCTCCGCCACGTGCCAGCCCTCTTCGACGATGTTGACCGTCTGCATCAGTTGCTGTGAACGCCGCGCGAGCATGTTCGTCTGCCAGGTGTTGATCACCGTCATCACGATCCGGAGTGCCGGTCCCTCGACGGGGAGCGCGGAGATGTCGAAGTGGACCAGACCGCTGGGGTGATCGAGCTGGACGTCGGGCGAAGTCTCCCCGTCCACCAGCCCGGCCAGGTCCTCCTCGATCATGCGCTCCAAGGCGAAGGCCGGGTCGAAACCCCACTCGCGCAGTTCCGCGACGGGGAGGCCGATGTCCTTCGCGGCTTCCGCGGCGGGTCTGATCAAGTGATGGACGACGTCGCCGATCACCGGGACCCGGCCGCGTTCCCGCGCGTCACCGGTCGCGGCGAACAGCGCGATCCGCAGCGCCTTGCCCTCCCGCTCGCTCACCTCGCGACCCAGTGCTTCGGCGAGGACGGCGCGAAGCAGCATCATCTGCCCGGTGGGACGGCCCGCCTGCTTACCGCCCTCGCCCGCGTCTCCCAGTGAGATGACCGGGTCGAGCGGGTTCAGCCTGCTTCCGGTGCCGTCCACGGCGAAGCGGATCGACGGTGCGCCGACGGCGCGGGCCAGCCGGGTGTACTCACCCTGTCCGGCTTGGGTCTTCTTGTCGAGAACGACCACGCGACGGCCGGAAAGCAGAAGCTGGCGCAGCGTTCCCCAGGTTTTGAGCAGGGAACTCTTGCCCTTGCCGACGTCGCCGATCACCGCGACGTTGGGTGCGGAGACCAGCTTGTCGTCGTAGGCGATGAACGGGTCGTGGCACACCAACTGGCCGGAAAGCCGGTCGGTGCCGAGGATCAGGCCGCGATGCGTCGTCGGCGGCGAGGAGAGGGCCAGGTTCAGCGCCTCCGCCTGCCGGGTCGTCGACCGCGCGCCGATCTCGCGGGGTTCGTACCACCCCGCCCGGTCCAGCCAGCGGGTCCGGCGCGGTTCGCGGCGCTTCTTCCGCCGCGGCTCCGGCTCGGCCGCCGGATGCGGAGTCTGCTGTGCCCCCGGGTCATGGGGCACGGCCGCTGAAGTCCGTACCGTCATTTGGACACCGCCATTCCCCGCGCCAGCGGATAAGTGGTGATCGCCGCCGCGTCGTGCCAGGTGTCCTGCCATTCCAGCTTGCCGATCGCGCAGTTGGCCGCCGCGTTGCCGACCCGGGTGGACGCCCTCGCCAGTTCACCCTCGTCGGCGGCGGTGACCGAAAGAGACATGGACCAGTCGACACCGTGGTGACCGCTGCCGGGTGAGAGATCGTCGAGCCGTCGCCGGGACGCCGAGAGCAGCAGTTCGTCGGTACCGTCGCCGACCTGGCCCTTTTCCGCGGCGCTGTGCCTGCTCGCCCCGTCGACGGTGACGTCGCGAACGGCTCGTGCCCTGGCGATCCGCGCCGGCACGAACTCCATCCGCACGCTGAGCGTCCGGATCACCGCCGGGTTGACCTCGACCAGCAGCGGCGCGAGCCAATGCGGGCCGAGTGGCACCGCGCCGATGCCGTCCCTCGGCACCACCGCCACCCGATGCAGCCAGCGGTCGTTCACCGTCAGGTGCCCACGATCGGCGCGGTAGTCCTGCCAGCAGTTGTGCCAGCGGATCCCTTCATGCTGATCCACCGGGAACGACGGATCCTGCATCGACCGCAATACCGCGCAGGTGCGTTGTTCGCCCAGCACCCGCGGCCGCACCAGATCCGCCCGGCTCACCAGATCGGCGAGCCTGGCCAATTCCTCGCGCACCAGTCCGGCCCAGCCCGTCTCACCCTGCCCGTGCCGCCGGGCCGCGACCGCGAACTCCCCGTTCAGCGGGAACCTCGCCACGAGGTAGTTCCGGTGCTGTTCCGCGGTGTGCGCCGTGAGGTCGATCAGGTCCTCATAGGACTTGACGAGGGCCTCGATACCCGGCCGTTCGGAGACCCTGGCCGCGACGAAGGCGCGGTGGCGGGCCGGATCGTGCGGCAGGATCCGGTTGATCTGCTGAAGGCCGCGAAGGAAGGAGCCGTCCCGCGCCAACTGTGACAGCATCACGCCATACCGCGCCGACGCCGTCTCGAATTCCGCGACGGTCCGCAACCCCTGGGGCTGGCCGTCGACCTCCATCACCACGGAGAGATAAGGGACTTCGCCGGGGTTGGAATGCAGCAGGATGAACATGTCCTCGTGCGGTGTCCCGCTGAGGTCGAGCGGTGCCACCCGGCCGAGCGGAGGCGGCAGGAGCACTTGTCCACTGTCCGGATCGGCGGTGAAATCGGTGATCCCACGGCGGCGCCGGAGAAGGAACCGCCACCGGCGGGCCCAGCCCGCCGCGACGGACCGCTGTCCGCTCCACGGATACAGGACGATGACACCGACGAGCAGGACGGTGAGGCCCACGATGGTGCCCGCGACGCCACCGATGCCCAGCCACAGCCATCCGGCGAGCAGACCGGCGACGCCGAGTGCGACACCGGTGCGGCCGTCCACCTTGCCCAGCAGGCCACGGCCGGCCACCTCTCCGCCCAGAACCGAAGTACGCATCAGGCACGCCCTCGGATCGGAGACGAAATCTTCTCGGTGTGGGTTTCCGCCTCGAGGTGACCCGGTGCCTCCGGAACGTTCTGCCGCCGCTCGGCCTGCCCCCGGTCCCGCTGCGAGTTCCGCCGCTCCCGCTGTCGTTGTTCGTACGCCTGCTCGATGGAATGCGACTGCGCCGGATTCCGCTCGAACGACGAAATCGGAAGTGCCGGCCCCCGTTCCAGGGAAACGACGACCGATTCGCGCACCCCGACCGGCGTCGGAGCGCGCGTGCTCGAACGGGCCGTGCCCCCGGTCCGTGTCGCCGGAAGCCTTCGCAGGAGCATGAAAGGCACCGCGCTCGACAGGACGAGAGCGACGGCCAGCAGGCACAACTGGATCAGGCCGGGTACCCCCGAGAGGTCGCCGCCGGCCGCGCCGAAAGCACCGAAAGCACCGAAAGCCGCGGCGAGCAGCAAGAAGAGTAGTGGCTCCGCGAAGCTCAGACCGAGCCAGAGGCCGGGCGCCCATCGCGCCTTCGGCCGCCACACCGGATGCACCAACATGCCCCAGCCGACTCCGGCGACGATCCCGGCGACCGGCAGACCGATCTTTTCCACGGCGAGGATGAGGAAGACGCCGAGCGCGCCGAGGACGATCAGCATCGAAACGAGCAAGCCCACGAACGCCCCGCCCGGCAGCTTGTCCGCGGTGATCCCGGCCAGTTGCTCCACCCGGGCCCCGCTCTGGCCGATCGTGGCCGCGCCCCAGCCGGTGATCCCCTCGGTGGCCGCGTTGCCGACGTTGGAGATCAGCACCCCGATCGCCGGGGAGAAGACGATCAGGAACACCGCCAGCGGCAGGTACTTGAACAGGGATTCGCGCAGGTCGTCACGACCGCCGCGGCGCAGGCTGTGCACGACCGCGAAGATGGCGGCGAAGGCCATGACCACCAGTCCCAGGCCCGCCGCGGCGGCGTACTGAGTCAGGAAGCCCGGCGCCGCCGGATTGATGTTCCCCTGCTCCCCCAAGCCGTTCAGTACCTGCTTGACGAGATCGAACGCCGAGGCGTGCACCGAGTTCGCGAGGTCGTCGAGCGGGGTGGACGGATCGGGGACGAACTCCGCGAGGTGACCTCGGCCATCGATTCCAGGCATCTCATGCCTCTCAGAACACGGCGAGAACGGCGCCGAAGATCAGACCCAGGCTCGCCAGTACGGCGAGTCCGATCACGGAGCGTTTGAGCGAAGCGGAATGTCCCGCGACCGACGTGTGGTAGCCGTGCCGCTTCGCGGACTGCAGCTCCAGCGTCGCGCGGATCGTGCCGAAGGCGAACACGACGAACGCCAGGCCCCAGACGCCACCGAGCAGCTTCTTCCAGGCGGCGTTGAATTCGACGCCGAAGACGCCGAAGTTGGGCACGACACCGTCGAAGGGATTCGGTGTCTGAGCGAGAATGTGCAGGATCATTGGTTCGCGGCCTTCCCGTGCCGTCGGCTGTCGAGTTGAACGACCTGGTTCGGGGCCCTCTGCGGCAGCATCACCGGGCGGTTTCGCGAGGGCAGGTGTTTCAGCGCCTGCGAAACCGCTGTCACCAAGGGCTCCCACTGGGTTTCGTCGCCGTCCGGGGCGACTCCGCCGGGCAGCTTGACGCGGAACACTCTCGCCGTCCGTTCCCCGAAGGTCTTGACGATCTTGCGGGCGAGCATTCGGTGCCCTCCGGTCCGGATGCCGACGACGAGCGCCGAGCGCACCAGATCAGGACGGCCTTCGGCGTCGAGCCGATCGAGCATCCACCAAGCGGCCCTGGCCGCCTGGAGGTCGTCGGGTACCGGGAGGACGAGCTGATCGGTGGCCCAGCTCTGCCGTCGCCAGTCGGTGCCGTGCGGATCGGCGGGCATGTCCGCGACGACGAGGCCGTCGAGCCTGATCGTGCCGACCCCGTTCCACAGCCGCACGTTGACGTGGCGGGGTTCGAGACCGGCGTTGAGTTTCCTGGCGACGGTGCTCTTGAACGTCCGTGGCTGGACGTTGGCGACCGTGACCAGCCCGAAGACGGCTTCGGGAGCGGCTTCCTCCGGCGCCTTCTTCTGCTTTTCCTTACGCTCCTCCGGGCGGCGGCCGGGCGCGGGCGGCTCCGGCGCCAGGGGCGGTCGATAGGTGACCGGCCTGCTCAGGTCGACGGGTTGTTCGGCTTCGTAACCCGGCGGATGCTCAGACATGCTGATCAGCCCCTCCTCCTGGAATGGGCCGGACGACTTCCGCCCGGAAGTCCCCGCCGGTGCGCACCGGGGAGACCTTGACGACATCGCCGCTCTGGGGCGCTTCCACCATGTACGGGACGCCGTCGACGACGCCGAGGAACAGCGCCACGTGGTGCACGACGGCGCCGTAGAACACCAGGTCCCCCGGCAGGGCGGAGCCCCACGCCACGACCGCCCCGCCGCCCGCGTGCTGCGCGCGCGAGGTCCGCGGCAGGGAAACACCGACTTGGGCGTAGGAATAGAGCATCAGTCCGCTGCAGTCGAAACCGACCTTGGCGAAATCCCCGTTCGCGTCGGCGACACCGCCGTCACGGATGCCGCGGGACGGCCCGGCCGAGGTCCCGCCGCCCCAGGCGTACGGGGTGCCCAGCCAGGAGAGCGCGGCCGCGAGCACCCGTGCCGTCTCCGGGGTCGGTGCCTTCACCGTTCCGGCGAGGCCCGCCCCCGGAGGCAGTTGGACGTCGACACCGTCGGCCCGCACCGCCGTCGGTCCACTTCGGCCGGTCTGGCAGGTCATCGTGGCCGTGCCGTCGTAGAGCACGTTCGCCAGCGACTCGGCCAACGGCCGCCAGGGCTCGTACTTGCTCGCACCGGCGCCGCTTGCCTGGACCACCTGGCCGATGTCGGCGTTGGAGCGGGCATCGGTGTCGTAGCCCGGAACACGGGCGAGCAGGACGGTGAAGAAACCCTTCGCCGCCATGCCCGCGTTCTTCCGGTCGTAACCGGCGTAGGCGTTGTTCGGCCCCGGCGCGATCTGCTGGAAGGCGCCGGTCGCCCGGCCGACGACCACGCCGGCTTCGAATCGGGATTCCTGCCTCGCGATCTGCAGGGCGATCACGACACCGCGCCGGGTGATCGCCATCCCTTTCGCGGTGGCGACGATGGCCTTGGCGACTTCGAGCTGCGGCAGGGCCAGGTCCGGGGTTTCGGTTCCCCCCGGCGCGGGCGCCGCCGTCTGAGGAGCCGCACCGGTGCAGCTCAACGCCTCCGCCTCTTCAGGGCGCGGCAGCACCAGCAGCAGAGCACCCATGCTGAGCACCACGACGGCGAACAAGGCCTTCATCCGCATCAGCCGGCCTCCACCCGGGTGTCGACCAGCCAGCGCCCGTCGGTCTGCCGGAGCACCCGGCGCACCGACCGGACCTGTTCGGCCTCGAAGGCGACACCTGCCGAAGAGTTGACGCGGCGGGCCGAAAGCACCAGGTAGGCCACGTCGGCGCGTTGCGGCGCTTCCGGGCTCGGCATCGCGGTCACCTCGTCACAACCGCTGCTCAGCTGCTGTTCCCGCATGCTCCGGTAAGTGTCGTCGGTGTCGCCTTCGCGGCGGTCGTCCTTGGCCGAGGACGGAGTCTGATACCGCGCCGCGCGATCGAGGTTCGCGTTCATCGGCTCACGCCAGTCGAGCTTGCACCACTGCCGCAGCCATTCGCTGCTCACGGCAACGGGGTCAGCGAAGACGTCGACGGATGGGGGGCTTTCGACGGTCGACAGTGGAATCACCGTGGTGGGGACGGTCCGCACCGGCGGGCGAGCAGTGACGGAACCGACCGGAACCCGGGTGGTCTCGGCCGATGACCGGGGCCCGGGCGGTTGGACGTCAAGAGGAGCCGCGGTCCCGCAGGCCGTACAGCTCAGTGCGACGAGCAAGGGTACGGACAGCGCGGCACGCATCACTTTCACCTCCGAGTCCACTTGAGCGAGTAATCGCATTCTGTGGAGCACCCCGGACCAAAGCCAGCGAAGCCCGTTGTTTATGTCCGAACTGCTCATCACCGGGGTGTGCCCGGGCAGCGACGGCCGTTTTTCAGCCGTTCCAGACGCTCTTCAGCCGCGATCCGGGATGCCAGAAGTTCCCTAATTCCCCGGTGATCCGCAGTTCTTCCTGACCACCGAGCTTTGAGGGCCAGAGTTGAAGCAGCGCTTCCGCCATCGGGATGCGCTCGATGCCGGGCTCCACGGCTTCCCGGGGCGAGGCGCGTACGTGATAGCGAAGGCGGTAGTCACCCGGGCCCGGCAGATCCAGCGGGCTCGCCAGCGTTCGCGACCAGTCCAGCAACGCGGCCAGCCCGGTCGCCGACCGGTAACCGAACTCGATGACGTCGTCGTAGGCCTCGATCACGTTTTCCGGCTCGACGGCGTACATCTGGGTCACGACCCGAACCCGCTTCACCGTCCACGGCACCTGAAGCCGCAGCTTTCCGCCCGCCGCGGTGACCATCCCGGACCAGGTGGAGATCCTGGGATTGATCAACGCGGTGTTCTCGCTGAGATAGAAGTACGGATGCTGGGCATCGAGTACGCGGTCGATGCGAGCGGGATGCGCTGCTGTGACGTCGCCGACTGACATGATCTCCTGTGTACTGTGTGCGGTTATTTCGCACAGCACGCTGGAAATGATCCGAGACTTCCGTCGACGAACGCTGCCCGAGTGAACGACCCTCCGAGCGCTAAGGAACAGGAAGGGCGAATCGGTCGAGATCGATCCCCCGCATGAGCTCGAGCGCCGAGCGCAGCGTGCGTTCGGCGGATTCGTGGTCGCAGCGTTGCGAGGCGCGGAGGGCCTCGGCCGCGTTCGAGAGGCCGACCATGAGGTCCACGCGTTCACGCGACGGCGCGTCGATGTCCTCGATGCCGGCTCCGAGGAGCCTGTCCACGTAGCGGTCGAGCCAGCGGGCCAGCTCCAGGGCGGGTATCCGCACACCCGGCGGCATGAGCGGGGCCTCCGCGTCGCCGTTGCCGCCTTCCAGGCCGGATCGCGTGTTCCCCGCGGACCAATGGCCGTACCCCTCTGAACGCACGATGCCCCGTTTCGTCGTCATGGTTGTGCACAGGCTCATTCGAGCAACCGTCGTTTCCGGCGGACTTCGCATTTTTTCGCGAGGACCGCGTGCGGACCACCGCCATTCAGCCGCATTCCCACATCGGTCGGCACCCCGGGGGACTGGAACACCGGAAAAAGCAGCAAGTTACCAGCATGGATTTCCTCCCGCGCACGACGAAGACGAGGGCGGGGAAGAACAGGCAACCATGGTGGATGAAGGGACAGCCGGTGCCGCAGACCGTTTGCCTTGTGGGGAGCCATGGTGGACGGTCTGGTGACGCGAGCCGGGTGAGCCGGATTCGACCACCACGGGCCGGAGAGAGGTGTCCTCATGAAGGCTGCCGTCCTGCACGGAAAACGTCGGCTGACCGTGGAAACGGTTCCCGACGCGGCGCTGCGACAACCCGGTGACGCTGTCGTCCGGGTCGTCGCCGCCGGTATCTGCGGCACCGATCTGCACGGCTATCGAGGACTTCCCGGCCCTGTTCAAGGCCCTCGATGCGGGCACGAGTTCGTCGGCGTGGTCGAGGATGTCGGCTTCGACGTCACCACCCTGCGCCCCGGAGTGATGGTCGTCGCGCCGTTCAATTTCGCGGACGGGACCTGTCCGACCTGCCGGATCGGATTGTTCAGCACCTGCGCCTCAGGCGGCATGTTCGGTGTGGACGGCGACGGCGGCCAGGCCGAAGCGGTCCGCGTACCGTTCGCCGACGCCAACCTGGTGGCGGTGCCGGTGGACCGCAACGATGAACGACTGCCCTCCCTGCTCGCCCTCACCGACACGATGGCGACCGGACTCCACGCCGTCCGGGCGGGCCGGGTCGGACCGGGTTCGTCGATCGCCGTCCTCGGTGACGGCCCCGTCGGGTTGTGCGCCGTGCTCGCGGCCCGGGAAGCCGGGGCCGACCGGATCATCCTGGTGGGGAGACACGAGAACCGGCTACTGAGCGGCAAGGAATTCGGTGCGACCGACACCTTCCGGGCCGTCGGAACCGAGAGCGTGGCCGAATCCGTCGATTTCGTCCGCGCGGCCACTCAAGGGATCGGCGCCGACGTGGTGGTGGAATGCGGTGGTAGCCCGCAGGCGCAGACCACGGCCTTCGCACTCTGCCGGGACGGCGGGATCGTCTGCGTGATGGGCGCCCCGCCGATCGCCGACGTCACACCGGTCTTCTTCCGCGGCATCACCCTCACCGGAGGGCTCACCCCGGTCCGCGCGTACCTTCCGGACCTCGTCGAACGAGTGCTGGCGGGAACACTGAACCCGGGTTCGATCTTCGACAGGACGGTGTCCTTGGACGACATCGAGTCCGGCTACGAGGCAATGAACGCGCGCACGGCCACCAAGGTGCTGGTGCGGCCGTAGCCGCTTCTCATCGCGTTTAGTCCACTTCTTCGACGAAAGCGAGCATTCAGATGCCACGGACTCGACGATCCCGAACCCACTTGCGCAGGATCACGGCGATCATCATCTCCATCGCGATGATCCCCGCCCTCGCCCCGTCCGCGGTCGCCGCACCAGGGCAGCGGCACCAGCCTTCGCACGGACCGATCACCACTCTCGAAGAGGCGATGAACAGAGGAATTGTCCTCGGCTTCTTCGACGCGCTGAACCGCGGGAACCTCGATCACCTCGACAAGGTGGTACGCGCCGATCTCATCCAGCACTATCCCGCGATAGCCGACGGCCGGGCCGACTTCCGCCGTTATCACGCGGACCTGCGGGACCGGCACCCGAATCTGCGGTTCTCCGTGAAGCGGACGATGGCCCAAGGTGATCTCGTCGTGGCACACAGCCACTTCCTGCCGAAAGCCGGCGATATGGGTATCGCCAAGGTCAACGTTTTTCGGCTGAGCAACGGGAAGATCGCCGAACACTGGGAAGTCAACGAAGCCGTCCAACCGCAGGGGATCGGGAACGACATGTTCTCGACACTCAGCTCGCCCCGGATTTCCTGGCCACTGCCGCTGTCCACGGAGGACGCGAGCGAACGTGTCGGACGGGCGGCCTTCGCGGAGATCATCAACCAGCCGAACGACGAAATCCGTCTGGAAGCGCTGGACCGCTATATCGGGGACAACACCTACTATCAGCATTTTCCCAATGTCCCGAATGGTAAAGCCGCGCTGCAGCAGTTCGTTCATGATGCGTTCGTTGCGCAGCCGGAATATCGGGCCAACGTCAAGACGGTCGTCGCCGAGGGTGATCTGGTGGCGGTCGTCGTCCACCTGGAGAAATTGTTCGACATCGAGAACAGCGTCAGTATCGACCTGTTCCGGGTCCGCAACGGGAAATTGCTGGAGCACTGGGCCAGCCGGGAGAACATCCCCGCGACCTCGGCCAATCCGCACACGATGTACTGAACCGTGGCCGACGTGACGCGGGCCGGGAAGTCGCCTCTCCGAGGCACGAGCATGACCTTGCCCGCGTCACCTCCGCCACCACGCGTCACCTGGCCGGTTACCCCACTCCTCCTGTTGGCGATCGCGCTCGCGGCGGTCATGGCCTGGGCGATCCGGGACTGGGCGTCCTATCTGGACATCGCACTGAGCCGGCCGTCTTCCCGTCCCGCGGGTACCGGACACCATGCCGTGGCCGGCGGGACACTCACCCCGCCTCCCGCCATCGCCGCGCGAGCGGTCCCCAATCTCCTCGGAATCACGCTGCTCGCCGCGCACGTGACGGCGGCGAACGTACTGCTCGCGGCCGCGGCCGCCCGACGGTGGGTGTCGGGACGCATCGCGGCCACGCTGGTCTTCGCGACCGTGTGCGCCGTTTCCACCGCTTCGGCCACGATCCCGTTGGCGAAACTCACCGTGGGCGACGCCATTTCCCCCGGCAACACGCTGTCCGCCGCGATCACCGTCTTGCAGTACTCCTTCGTACTCGCGCTCGTTGTCGCGGCCACCCTGCACCCGAGGCCAGTTCCCTCTCCCCCTGAAGGTGATCGACGTGTTGAGCAGAAGAGACGCGATCAAACTCGGTTCCGCGGCCGGTGCGGCGCTGATCTTTCCGACGAAACAGCTGGCATCCGCGCTCTCTGACGATCCGTCGGAGCTACCGCCCTTCTCGGTGCCGCTTTCCCTTCCTCCCGTGCTGAAACCCACCCGGCGCACGGGGGACACGGACTTCTACGACATGCGGATCGCGGAGTCCGAGCACGAGATCCTGCCGGGCATACGGACCAGGGCCCTCACCTTCAACGGAGGCTTTCCCGGCCCCACGCTCCGCGCCCATCGTGGTCGCGCCGTGGTGATCAGGCAGGTCAACGACATGGCATCCCCGGCGACGGTGCATTTGCACGGCGCGAACGTGCCGGCGTCGAGTGACGGGCACCCGATGGACCCCATCGCACCCGGACAATCCAGGGTGTACCGATATCCGAACGACCAGCCGGCCGCCACACTCTGGTACCACGACCACACCCATCACCTTGAAGGAGAACAGGTCTATCGAGGGCTTTCCGGCGCCTACCTCTTGTCCGACCCGGTGGACGCGCTCCTTCCCTTCCCCAGCGGCGAATTCGACGTTCCGTTGCTGCTCAGGGACGCGAAACTGAACGGCGACGGACAGCTCGTCTTCGTGAACGACGACTTCATGAACCGGCCGACGATCCTCGTCAACGGCCGTCCTCAGCCCTACTTCGAGGTCAAACGGCGGTTGTACCGTCTCAGGTTGATCAACGTCTCGAATCTCGAGGTGTTCAAGTTCCAGCTCTCCAACGGAGCGCGGTTCCTGCAAATCGCGTCGGACGGCGGTTTCCTGCGTGTGCCGGCGGTACGGCAGGAGATCGACCTGTGGCCGGCGGAGCGCGCCGAGGTGCTGGTGGATTTCCGGTCGGTGCCGGCGGGAACCGCCATCGCGCTGCAGAACGTCGTCGCCCTGTCCGAAAACAAGCGTGACATCCTGCAGTTCCGGATCGGCGGCGGCGCGTCGTCGTCCAAGCCGGAACTCGCCATCCCTGGTTGGACAGGTGTACGGCCGCCTTCGGCGCAGGCCGGGATCCCGGGCTGGCCGACCAGGAACCCACCTCGAGAGCGCGTGGCGAGAAGGCGGCGTTTCGTCCTGCGCTTCGATCCCGCCACCGGCGAATTCCTGATCAATGACCAGGGTTTCGACCCGAATCGCGTGGACGCGAGAATCGACCACGGCGCTACCGAGATCTGGGAGATCGTGAACGGTGACGCCGCCTTCGGTATCACGCACACCATGCACCTGCATCTCGTGCAGTTCAGGGTGCTGGATCGGAACGGGAAGCCGGAGCCCGGCCACGACGCCTATCCGAAGGACACCGTACGGCTGAACCCCGGGGACGTCGTCCGCATCGAGGCGACGCTCGATACCCATACCGGCCGCTATCCGTTCCACTGCCACTTCCTCGACCATGCGACGCACTCGATGATGGGTCAGTTCGAGGTCGTGCCGCGCGGGTGAGTCACCTGACCTCGCTTGAGCGCTATTCGGACTTGGGCGTGTCCGGGCGTGACTCGGGAGACTTGGGGACGGCCGCCGCACCGGGCTCCCACCTCACCACGCGCAGGCCCGACGCGTCCTGATTGCTCTTCGCGTAAAGCCCCGCGACCTGCTCGTCGTCCATCTCCAGCGTCTCGCGCATGAACTCACCTGTCAGCCGTACCGCGGCGGGACCCGCCGGGTTGAACAGGACGTCGACCTGGTCGGTGAGCAGTTCGACCAGCTCTCCGAGGTCGATCCGCCGCCAGTCCGGCGACGCGAGCCGACGGCGGTGGGGTTCACCGGTGGCCACGATGACGCAGAGGATGTCGTCCGGGGATTTGGAGATCAAGGGGTTGCCGTCGCCGTTCATCGCGATGTCGAACAGCGTGTCGCGCAGCATCAGCTGGATGTGCTCGGCCTCCGCCCGGCCTTGCAGGACCAGGCGCAGCACGGCGTCCAGCGGATCCGATGGCGAGTTCTCGTCGGTCGGCGTGTAGTCCGGGTTCGCCCTGAACTTGCCGAGCTTCCCTTCCTCTTCCACCGGCCACAGGCCGACCACCGCCTCGATCGGCGGAGGGTCGTTCTCCGAGGCCGGGCGCCAAGCGGGGTCCATCAGCAGGAACCAGTTCTCCAGCGGACCGTCCGCTCGCGTGCCGTCCGTGGTCTCAGTCATCGTGACCATGATCCTCCTTCGTTGTCGGGTCTGCCTCCCGGCGGAGCGGCAACCAGGCCGGCCGGGTCAGTTCCGCTCGGTGGGTGAATTCGCCGGGAGCCGGCGAGGTGGGCGGGTCCTCGGAGAGGTGCAGAAACTCGGCCGCCAAGGGCGGGAGCACGACACGCCGGGGCACGCCCGCCTCGTCGACCGACCGCAGCGTGACGGTGCGGACCTGGGTGGCCAGGCCGGGATCCGCCGCGAGGAAGGCGATCACCGTGTTCCACACCTCGTCGGCCTCCGGGGAGTCCTCCACGAGTGCGGCCACGGCGGCCAAATCGAGGTGGCCAGGGTGGTCGCGGAGCCCGTCGAGAAGTCCCTGGAGCACCTGCCCGCTCAAGTCGGCAGGCGAGCCGGGGCCGGTGGAGAAGATCACCGCACCGAGTGCCTGCGGCGCGCCGTCGAGGACGCTCACCTGCGGGCTGATCGCGCGTTTCTTCGACGGAGGGCCGGACTCCTCCATCGATAGGTCTTCGTCGGAGTCGTGGGACCGCCGGGGGGCTTCAGGCACCGGGGCCGGGTCATCGGCGGGCAACGTCTGCTCCGCGGTGAGGCCGGTCCTGCCGGGTTTCTGCTCGATGAGCAGTTCCGGCATGCCGGGACGAAGTCCGGGGCCACGGCCGCCCGCCCGACCGTCCACCTCGGATTCCGGTGTCGTGTCCCGGCTGTCCACGGGTTCCTCCGGCAGCCGGACCCGCTTGGCCGAGGGGGCCGCCGCCATCTGCTCGGCCCGCCGTTTCATGCTGAGCCGCTGCCCTTCCGTTCGCCGGGTCAGGAGATCCAGGGCGAAGTCGGTCATCACCTCGCTGGGGATCGGAGTGCGCCAATCCGGGCCGGCGGGCTCGATGCCCCTGCCCGCGGGGGCGGACATCGTCACCGGGGTCAGGGCGTCACCGAGGAACTCCAGCTGGGCACCGGCACGCCGGTGCAGGAGCGCGGCTACTTCTTCCGGGAGGGAGATCGCGGTCATCGAGCCGTTCACGAACCGCTCGACGGTGGCGGTGCGCACTTCCTTACGGAGGGCGGGCACGCTCGCCAGGAATTCCAAAGCGGCGGTCCACACCACGTCCGGGGTGGTGTGCTGGAACACCAGGTCGGCCACGTCGGTCAGGAACAGGTCACCTTGCCGGTTGCGCAGTTGGCGGATCAGCGACTGCACCACCTTCTCCGTCAGCAGCGCGGTGCCATCGATGTCCTCGGCGGTGACGCGTGGACGGGTCGGCTCGGTCGACGAACCCGGTGCCCAACTCTGGCTGGAGCGCAGGCCGATACCGGACATCAGCGGGAGTACTTTCAGTCCGAGTCGTTCCCGGAGTTTGAAGAAGGTGTCCGGTCCGGTTCGCTGCAGCACTGAATTCCGCCGGAGCCTGCCTTGCGGGGTCGCGTAGAACTCCTTGCTCGCGGTGGCCAACATCGCCGGGAAGATCTCGAGCTGGGTCTGGTCGTAGTTCTGTTCGAGCTGAACCAGATAGAGCCACGCCAACGGGTGCCCCTTGGCCATCGCGAGGGGACTGTTGTTGCTCAGCACTCTGGAATCGCCGACCCGGATCCCGCCGAAGGCATAGCCCTCGGGTGACTCGTGGACGTTGAGCAGTACGTCCGGGTCATGCAGGATGTCGTCGCCGTCCATGTACAGGCCACCGAAGCGGGCCTCGATGTACACCCTGAGCGTGTCGGATGCCGCCGCGTATCCACGTCCGGTGCCCTTTGTCAGCTCCGCTCGGTAGAACGGGTCGAGCCGCATCGGTGCCTCGGCGTTGAAGACCTCGTCGACGTTGACCAGGTGGATGTCGTTCTCTCGCGCCCACTTCACCATCTCGCGCACGTCGGCGAGGGAAGCGTCGGACTCGTTCCGGACCGCGGCTTCGATCCGTTTCCGCGGCACGTCCGTCCACAGCACCGCCCGGCCGCCGAGCGTCTTCGCCGAATCGGCGAAGCGTTGCTGGAAAAGACCCGTGGTGCCGTCCGCGGCCAGCGGGCCGCCGAGCCAGATCCCGTGGAGGAGCCGCGGCGTCTCCCGTCGGGCGGGCAGCGCGCTCACCTGGATGCCCACGGAGTCCCAGTACTGCAACTCCTTGTCCGTCCAGTCCGAGACGAACACATCCTGCTCGGCCGCCGCGAGCGCGTCGTACGTCAGCGTTTCCGCTTCGGGGAACGGCTTCGTCATGTCCAGGCGCTGCAGCAGAGTCATGCCCTCCGCCGCGCTCAGCTCGTCGTAGTCCAGACCACGCAGCGCTTGTGGCGCCTCGGGGGTCCGGCCGAGACCGAACAGATCGGGACCGAGCATCTTGTGGTACTCGCGTTGACCGCCGGTGAAGGCGGCTTCCGCCATCCGCTCGAGCCGGGCCCGGATTTCCGCGACGGCGACAGGATCGCTGCGCCGGCCGGCGACGACACCTGGCAGCGGCTGGACAGGCTCATCCGACGGCGCGGCGAAGACCACGGATCCCTCCGCGGGCTCGGCGCCATCGGGCAACGGCCGCACCGTTCCGTCCCGCCGTACCTCCACGCGGGTGTCGAAACCGTGTACATCGCCCCGGAGACCGGCATCGTGGAGCAGTTCGGCGAGCGCGACGATCCGGTTTCCGTACCGCGGGCTGCTCACCCAACAGCTGAGGAACACCAGAGACGACCGTTGCCGCCAGCTCGCGTCTCCCGGCGATTCGACGCTCGAGAGCAGTCGCACCACCGCACGCTCGTCCAGCGACACGATCCGTCCGTTCCTGGCGCGGACCGAGAAGCCGTTCTCCCCATGGTGCAGCGGAACGCTGAACTCTCCCTCCACCACGGCGCGGTTCTCGAACGCTTCCCGCAGCACGCCCCGCTCCTGGTCCGAAAGCGGGAAGCCCACGCCCACCACCACGCCGGAGCGCGAACGCAGAGGAACGAAGTCCACTTCGGACAGATCGACATCCGGTGTCAGCGTGCTTTCCGGTCGTGGCGCGGACCGAGGCTCCGACGACGTCTCGGCGTAGGACCTCGCGACGGTGAACATGTTCCGCAGCGCGTGGTGGGCGTCGTCCAGCACAGGACGTCGCCGGGCCGCGGCTCCCAGCGTGTCGTGGATCCCCGGCTTGTCGAGTAGCGCGAGCATCTGGGCACGTTCCCCCGCGGCGCCGGGCTGATCCCCGTCGAGGAACGCGTGATAGGCGAGCGCGCTCAACATGAGGTCGTGCAACGGGAACCGGCGCGCGAGTTCGTCCGGCGTCAGCCCCTCCGGCGGCAGGACCAGGGACAGCAGTCGCGTCCGCAGCGCGACGATCTCGTTGCGCGGGAGCTGGGTGAGCAGGTCGGCCATCTGCTCCACCTGGTAGGGCAACACCTCCTGCGTGCCGTCGTCGAATTCGGCCATGCTGTCCTCGTAAGCCGGGGGTTCATCGGCGACGGGATGCGCGGTGTAGCCCGGTGCGCCGTCGGAGTGCCGCGTGGCCCCCGAATCCTGTGTTTCGTCGTAGGTCGGCAGATCCTCTTCCCGCAGGTCCTCGCTGTAGAACCCACGGCCCGGCTCGGGGAACTGTCCGAACGGCGTTTCCGGTGTGGCGTCCCGCAGATGACGACTGCTCAGCCGGACGGCTTCGGCCGCCTGCCGCACGTCACCCAGTTCGGTCCAGGCGTAGGTCGGGTGCTCCTCGTGGAGAAGCAGGTCGGTCAGCATCGTCGTGATGCCCTCGTGGAAAGCCCGCCGGATCCGCTCGGGTGCCCCGCCGGGCACCGTCGGCGGCAACGCACCCAGCAGGTCCTCGGCTTCCTGCCGACGCAACTGCTCTCGCCACCGCAGTTGCTCCTGCCACCGTTCCCGCCCTTCCGGGGGTTGGTCACCCGGAAGGGCGTCCTGCCGCCTTTCGTCCAACCGCGCCCTGGCCTGGTCGATCCGATTCCGGAACTGCGCCAGCTGCGTTTCGGCCCACGCGGCGAGGTCGTCGAAGGTACGAAGCCGCTCGAACCCGGCCCGTAGTTCCGAGGTCAGGCCCTCGGCGTTCGCGTCCCGTGACAAAGCCGAGGCCACCGCATCGACCATGGACCGCCACAACCCCTGCTGCTCGGCGGCATCGGGCCCGTAGCCGACCCTCGGAGCGGGACGGTCGCCGAGCAACGCCGCCGCCTCTTCGCGGAACGACGACACCGGCCGGTGCTCGAGGGACAGGTGAGCCTCGAACTCGGCCACCGCCGCGGACAACCGGCCCGGCTCCGGGGCCGACCCGTCTTCGCGATGGGGCTCGCTCAGCCACTCGATCGGCCCCCGGGTGTCCGCTTCATAGCGTCTGTCGGCCGTCCATATCGGCAAGAACTCGGCCGAGTAGGTGCTGTCGTCGTCACCGACCGGCTCGTCCGAATCCGGCGACGACCGGTCTTCACCCACCAGTTCGGTCGATGGGGTGCCGGACCGCTGAAAGCCCTGTCCGGAGCCGGACGCCTCGACGACGACCGGCGGCGCGGGCGTGGCTGCCGTGACCGAGGCGGGTAACCGGGTCAGGGCCAACGGCACGCCGGTGTAGTGCGTACGGACGCTGGACAGCTCTCGCAACGACTCGGCACTCTCTCGCAGCGGCGCGACGTCCGGATGGTCCCAGGCCGCGCGAGGCGACGCGCCCGCCGAGATCAGCTCCGTCAGCAGTGCCGAGAGTGCGTCGTGGACGAGCTGCCGGGCGGTGGTGTCCGTGCCCGCCGCCGCGCGGGGCAGGCCGCCGATCAGGGATTCGACCGTCTGCCGCGCGGACGCCACCGCCCGCGGCGCGGCCTGCTCGCGCTGCCGCACCCGTTCGACGGCTTCACCGACCCGCTCTTCCCACCGCTCCCACACCCGCCGTGCCTTCGACCGCGTTTCGGTCGGGGCCGGCTCGGTCACCTGCCCGGTGGCCGCTTCGTTCGCGCCGCCGGACCGGACCGGCCCCAAGATCTCCATCGCGGTCCGCGTGTAGTGCGCGCTTTCCGCCGGACCGCGCAACATCTCCAGGTCTCCGCGCAGCCGGACCACGTCCGGTCGGTGCCAGGCGACCCGGGGATCGACTCCCCCGGCGATGTGCTCGGTGAGAATCGACACCAGGCCGTCGTGCAGGGTCCGACGTGACCACTCGTCCGCGGTGGGCAACGCGGACGGCAGTCCGCCCGTCAAGCGTTCGGCCTCGGCTCGCGCCTGTTCGACCGGCACCACCGACGGCACGGAACCTTCCTCCCGCTCCTCCACGCGTGCGGAGGCATCCCAGATCGCCCTCTCCCACTTGCCCATCGTGTGCTGTTCCAGCATTTCCAGTGCGGTCCTGCGGTAATGCGCGGACTCCGCCTCGCCACGCAGCGACTCCAGATCTTCGCGCAAGCGCGAAACATCGGCGTCCTCCCAGGCGTCCGCACGGCTCACGCCACCGGCGATGAGATCGGTCAGCATCGAGACGAGACCGTCGTGCAAGGTCTGGCGCGTCTCCTCGTCCACGATGCCCGCCCCGGACGGCAACTCCCCCGCCCACTCCTCGGCCTCGGCCCGCGCCTGCTCGACCGCACCCGCGGTTTCCGCCGACTCCTCCAGGTCCTCGAGCCGCCCCGACGCCTCCATGATCGGTGCCAGCCACCTGTCCAGCGCCTGCTCGGCAGCCGCGGCCGAGTCGGGAGAAGCCTCGGGTTCGGGTGCCCGCCCCCGGATCTCCTCCGCGCTCAGCGTGTAGTGCGCCTCCTCCACCGGGCCGCGCAACGCTTCGAGCTCGTCCCGTAATCGCGCGACACGCGCTTCCTCCCAAGCGGCCTCGGGAGTCGTCCCGTCGGCGATCAGATCGACGACCATCGACGTCAGGCCGTCATGCAGGAACTGAAAGGTGTCTTCATCCACGGCGGAAAGCACGGACGGCAGCGCGCGTACCAGCCTCTCCGCTTCGACTCGCGCCTGCTCGACCGGTACCGCTGACGGAAGTGCGCCTTCCGCTCGTTCGGCGACCCGATCGGACACTTCCAGAAGCGGCTCCGACCAGACGGCCAAGGCCGTATCGGCCGGTTCGGCATCGTCGGGTATCGCCGTCTCCGGCAGCAAACTGTCCACTTCGGATCGTTCGCCGTCGGGAACAACGCTGTCGGCGTCCTCCGGTAGTTCCTGGATCGTTTCGGGCAGGTGTGTGTGCAGGTCGTCGAAGGGGAAACGCCAGAGCGCGGACGTCTCGAGCGAAGACTCGTGCGTGGGGAAGAAAGCGCCGGCGTATCCACCGGTGGATCGACGGACCGGCACCTGGAGCAGACCGTCGTCGCCACCGAACCGCCTTCCGGGCGAGAGATGCCGCCCACCGTGCCAGCGGGTTTCGGGACTGTCACTGCGCGGTGTCTCACGTCCTCTCGACGACGTACGGCTGGAGGTGCGATGCCGGGTCAGCTCGGGCTCACTCGCCGTACGGCGCAGGTCGAAGGGAGAGATCTCCCCGACTGACGAGGCGATACTCGACCGCCTCCCTACCCGGGGATGGGCGGAGATGGAAACGACGTCCGATTGTGCCGTGCCGACCCGGGGCACCGACGTTTCGCCGAGGTCGGGGGCGGCCGGTTCTCCTGCCGACGCCGCGCTCCCCGTCGTGGCCGCCCTCGCGTCGTCGGCGGTGTCGGCCGGGAAGAACTCCGCGTTGGCGTAAGCATGTCCGGAGGTCGCCCACTTCACGAACTCGTCCGGGGTGAGCAGGGCCGGGTACGCGTCCTTCGGATCGTTCAGGAAGAACACCCGGCGGCCGTCCACCGTGGTGGCCCGCACATGGACCGCGTGGTGCGGAAGGGACAGCACAGCACCACCGGTCTCCGCCACTCGCGCCCAGAACGCCGTCCGTCCGTCCTCTGTCCGCAGCCCCTCGGCCAAGGAGATGTCGGGCCGCGTGCCGTCGGCCGCCGTGGCGGAGCCGACCGGTGTGACGTCCGTGTCCGGCGCGAGCCGACGGCGCATCCTCTCCACATAGGACTTGTGGTCGACCCGGCCTCGGCGACGGCTTCCCCGGTCCACGATCAGCGGCGACACCAGCATCCTGCTCATCCGGCTGTCACACAGCACGTTCCGGGTGAGCACCGGCACCTGGTCGACGTTCAGCTCGGCGGCGGCGAGTTTCTGCATGGACCGGGCCCAGCGCGCGGTCAGCTGACGCCATTCCCGCCGCACCGCGCGGTCGGCCTGGTCGGCGCCCACCAGGCGCAGCGCGCGCTGCTCGAGTCCGGAGAACTCGGCCCGGGCCTCGGCGACCCGCTTCCGGACCATCTCCTCCATGGTCCGGCCGAACGGCCGGTCGGGTTCGGCCCGGCTCTCGGCACTCGCCTGGCCGAGGCCGTGTTCGGTCGCGTCCGCCACGGCACCGCCCACCTGCAGCAGTCCCGCCAGCGTGGGCACCCTGCCGCGGACGCTCGTGTCGACGGCGGCCGTGGCGGCCGTGTTGAGGAAGTACTGCTCCTCGTTCCCGGCGGCGGCGAACAAGGCTTCCGTCAGCGCCGCCGGATTCTTCGACAGTGCGGTGAACAGTGGATCCGCGCTGAGGGCGATCCGGGCGTCGACGCTGAGGTTCACCAGCCCCAGGGCGGCGAGGCGTACGGGTAGCGCGGCGTCGGCGGGGACGACCAGGCCGGGCAAGGACGATGTTCCCGACGTGAGGGGGTCCGCGCCGCTCGCGATGCCGACGTTCAACTCGTCGAGCAGCTGCGTGAGCCGGGCGGGCGTCACCGGCTGAACGGCCCTCCTGTCCACCTCGACACCGCCATGGGAACGCTTCGGCGGACGGGCCTGTTCTCGAGTGGGCACGAGAGAAGCGGCCAGCAGCGCTTCGTTGACGAGAGCGCGGACACGTGCCCTGCCGATTTCGGGTAACGCGGCGAGCGAACGATCGAGTGCGATCAACCGTTCCCTGGTGCCTTCGGGCAGGGCATGGTGCTCCAGTGCGCCTTCGCCGGCCAGCGCGGTGTACTCGGCGAGCCTGGCCCGCAGCTCGGATCGGGGAAGCTCCAGTTCGGGCAGCCCGTGAACGGCACGGTCGTACCCGGTCGCGGCCTGTCGCTCGGGGGTGTTCGGAGCGTCGTCGAAGGCGACCTCGACGGTGACCCGGTGCCGGTCCGCCGAGGCCTGATCCGACGGCAAGCGGCCGGTTTCGACGCTGAGTTCGACATCCCGCACGCCGACGGTCCGGTTGTCCCCCTGGAGTGCGGTGAGTTCTTCGGCCAGTACCTCGCGGAAGTGATCGCGCACCTGGCCTGCCCGCCGCTGGGCGGTCGTGCCACGCGATCCGGGGAAGAAGCCGTTCCCGCCATACCCGGTGATCCTCACCTTGACCGGCCCCAGCCCGAGGTCTCCTCGAAGCACCGCCGCGCGGGCCACATCGCGCGCGACCGCGCGGACACCGGCGAGGGCGTCCCTGTCCGCGGTCGACCGGCCCGGCGCGAACGGCACCTTCGCCGAAGGGATCTCGCCGAGCCCGCCGAGGGCCGTCGTCACCAGCGGGTTGAGACCCGGGGCTTTGGCATCCGGAGCATAGGACAACGCCTGCTGGTCGAAGAAGGTCTCGCCCGGTTCCCGGGTGTACATCCGGAAGAACCACCGGTCCGGGCCCGGCAGGATGTCGAGTTCGGCGGCCATCGCCTGCCAGGCTCGGTGCCGGGCCGAGGGTTCGGCACGGTCGTACCCGGTCCTCGCGATCTCGGAAAGGGCTTCGGCGAGTTCTCGATGACGGCCCAGCCGGGTCACCTCGGCGTCGTCTCCGGCCGCCCGCGCCCGCTCCATCCGCTTCGCCAGCTCCGAGGAGAGGTTCCCGAGTTCCGCGTGGTGGTGCACCAGGTTACGCTCGATCGCCTCCCGGACGGCGGCGTCCTGCTCGGTGGTGTGCGGGCGGTTTTCCAGCGTGATCTGCGCGCGGCCGTCGGTGCTCTCCGCGATCACGGTGGCGAAGTGGTACCCCGCCGGACGCCGCATCCCGGCCCGGTCCGTGTAGTCGGGACGGCCGTCCGCACCTTCACCCGGAATCGAGGACCGCACGTACATCTGCCCGGGTTTCGCCCACGCGAACTGGTTGACCCCCATCCGCCGGGCGGCTTCGTCGAGCCGTGCCCGCTGCTGGTCCACCCCGGGAGCGTGGTCCAACATCCGCCCGTAGCGGTGGCCGGGGAGCGGGCGGTCCGGGGAGCCACCGGTGTCACGCCGGTCCCGCGCGACGATCTCCGCCGCGCGACTCGTGTCCACTGTGGATGGATCGCCGTGCTCGACGATTTCGGAAAGTCCCTCGGCGAGGTTGAAGGTGCCGCTGACCTCCGTACCGTCGTCGGTGCCGACCCGGGCCGTCGCCGTCCGGCCACCAGGCGCCTCGAACAGCAGTGTGTCGGGCGTGGCTCCGTGGACGATCCCGGCGAAGCCACGGGAATCGTCGGTGAGCCGCTCGGGCATCCGGGGTACCACCCGGTGCAGCACCTGCTGACGGCCGTGGTCGTCGAGCACGAGCCGGGAATCCCGCACCTCCAGCCCGATGCCGGTCCTGGTGCGCCGCAACGCTTCACGTGCCCGGTCCAGCACCTCGTCGGTGGCGAAGAACTCCCGCGCTTCGAGCACACCGCCGCCGTCGTCCACCGAGCGGGCTCCGTTGATGCCCAGTGTGCTGTCGGTCGCGGCCCGCAGAGGCGGCCGGTACGCCGTCCTGGTACCGGTGCCCGGACGGCCGAAAGCCGGAAACGCGCCGTCTGCGCGGCGTTCCGCCTGCCACGGCCTGAGGGACTCGAAATGCTCCGTGCCCACCGGCTCGGGCCGATAGGCGGAGGTCAGGTTCGGCCGGGGGGCGGGAGCCGCGGTCGGCATGCTCGAAGGGCGGCGTTCACTTTGATCGTCACCGAGGTGGACCAGGGTAGGCGGCAGGCCGGGTCCGAAGCGGACGAGTGGCACGATCCGATGTTGCTCGTCGATGTCGTCGCGGATCTTGCGCTGGAACTCCGTCTCCGGCTCCCAGTACTTGAGCGCGCCGTGCTCGACACCCATCTCACGCCCGGTGAGCAGGTACACCATCCGCTCGTAGTCGGCTTCGTGCAGACTCGACCCGTCCTCGGGCAGCCGGATGTCGTACACGTCGTTGTCGCCGGTGACGTTGCGGAAGCCCTCGCCCTTGCGTTCCTGGACCACGCCGTCGACGACCCGGAACCGGCCGGACTCTTCCAGCCCGCGCATGGACTCGGCGAGCTGCGTGTACTCCGCCGAACGATCTTCGTATCTCTTCAGTACCCGTTCACGGAGATCCTGCGGCACGTTGGCGAGATCCGGCCGCAGCGGCTCGAAGTAGGCCACCAGGCCGATGCGCTCCCGCCGCATCCCCAGGTGGACGTCGAGCTCGTTGAGCGTCTTGGCCTTGAGCTCCAACGGTTTGGGCACCGCGCCCCGGGCTCGCCAGCCGACGGAGGCGGGGTTGGCCGGGCGGACATCGAACACCACTCCGAACCGGTCGGCCATCTTCTGGAAGCGGCGCTGGTCCTGTCGCGGAATTCCGTACTGTGTTTCGAGCACCGCCTCACTGACGAAGTCCGAGTGCGCGGACTGGAGGGAAACCCAGCTGTTCTGCCGCAGCCGCACCGGCGGTGTCGCGGTCGACACTTGCTCGTCGAGTTCGTCGAAGAGCTCTTCGATGAAGCGGGCCGCTTCGCTTTCGATTTCGGGCAGCGTCGGTGGTTCGTCGGTGACGCGTTCGGAGTCGGCGAGCGAACTCGTCTCCGATTCGGCACGGATCTCCGGAGCCGGCCTGCCGTCGATCGCGGCGAGCACGTCCTCGGTGAACATTTGCGCGTCCTGGTCGACGTCCGGCAGGCTCCTGTAGTCGGCGAGCCTGACCGAGTCTTTCGGAGAGGAAGCACTGTCGGGGACACGGACGGTGCCGTCCCGGAGGATCTCCACCGGCGTCGCCGGTCCGCTCACGTCGCCGTGGTAGTCCTTGTCCCGCAACAGCTTCCGCAAACC
>NZ_LQCI01000006.1 GCF_001613935.1 Amycolatopsis regifaucium | reverse complement strand
ATGGCGTGCGGCAGTTTCTGCGGGTGATGCGGATGGCGTCCGCTGGGTTGGGGCAGTTGTTGGCGGAGGTCGAGTCTCGTGGTGTCAAGGACTTGTACGGTTATGGTTCGACGGTGGCGTGGTTTGCTGATGTGGCGGGGTTGTCGTCTCGTGAGGCGGGTCCGGTCGTGCGCCGCGCGATCGCGTTGAATCCGACTCGCGCGTTGGATGGCACGGAGGTTCCTCCGGTGGCTCCCGCGACGGCTGCGGCGGCTGCTGAGGGGGCGATCGGGGATCATCGGATCGATCAGATTCTGGAGTTTTTGGGGAAGATCCCGGCGGAGGTGTCGCCGGAGGATCGGGAGTATGCGGAGAAGACTCTCGCTACTTTGGCCCGGAAGGCTGGGCCGCGGGAGCTGGCGGATGCCGAAGCGCAGGTGCTGGGCTGGCTGGACCCGGATGGCAAGGAGCCGAAGGATCCTGAACCGGCCCCACCGTCGAGGGAAGTCACGCTGGAGCGTCGTAAAGACGGGTTCTGGAAGCTGTCCGGTCTCCTCGATGACGAACTCGGGGCCCGGACCGCCGCTGTGCTCGACGCCTACGCGAAGCCTCGTCCGGTCGATGAGGTCGGTCAGGCGGATCCGCGCAGCAAGGCCGAACGCCAAGGTGACGCGTTCGCGGAGGTGCTGGATCTGGCGATCGCGTGCCCGGACCAGCCCGGCACCTCCGGGTATCGGACCCTGCTCCATGTCACCATCGGGCTCGAAGAACTCAAGTCCGGGATCGGGACCGCGTGCCTGGACTTCGTCGGGGCCCTGACCGCTCGTGAAGCGCGGCTCGCCGCCTGCGACTGCCTCATGCTGCCGATCGTCCTCAGTGCCGCTGGGGAACCCCTCGACGTGGGACGGCTGAGACGGTTCGTCACTCCCGGCCAACGACGCGCGTTGAACATCCGCGACCGGGGATGCGCGTTCCCCGGCTGCCATCGGCAGCCGAAGCACTGTCACGCCCACCATATTGATCACTGGGCAGACGGCGGCCCGACTGATCTCCGGAACCTGGTGTTGCTGTGTGGCTTCCACCACCGGCTGATTCACCACGGCGATTGGGAAGTCCGGATGGCGGCCGACGGGCTACCCGAGTTCACACCGCCCCAGTATCTGGATCCGTTACGAAGACCCCGGCGCGACACCCTCCACCGCGCCGCTTAACCCCGCATGACCCGAGGAGCCCGCCAGCCACACCGGCGACGGACCCCTCGGCATGCCTCCAGTACGGGAACTGTCCAATTCCGGCGAGAACCGGAAATCCCACTGCGCCATTCGGGCGTATTCGCGCGGGATCCCTCGTTTCATCTTCGAAGCGCGGAGCAGGATCGACCGTTCCGGACTTGGGAGGGGACGGAACGCCTCATGGTGAATCAGCCACGTGGCCCGGATGGCCGCTGGATCAAGTACAAATACGGCGTTGGCGCGGCCGCGTTGGGGGTCGCCGTGGCCGCCGGGAGCGGACTGGGCGGCGGCACCGCCGCTTCCCTCGATTCCGCCGCGAGCCAAGCCCTCAAAGGCAAAACCTCCGGCAAGAAATCCGCGCAGAAGGGCCGTCAATCCGAAGCATGGCAGCGCCTCGGCTGGCGTCAGCTCAAGAAGACCGCCAAGCGCGAACTGAAGTGTGGCCCGCATTCCTTCGGCGAAGTCCAGCGTTTCTTCCTGCGCCATCCTTGCGTCGATCTCGACCGCATGTTCGTCACGGTCGATGACGGGTCCGGCAACAAGATCGCCGTGTCCGTCGCGTGGGTGAAGATGCCCAAGGCCAGCGAGACAGCCGACCTGAAACGGCTCGTCGACAAGGACGGCACCGGCAATGTCGCCCTCCTCGGCGAGGGACAGCACGGCGAACGCTTCACCGGCGAGGACTACGACTCCCGCCTCGACCGGAAGCTGGTCGTGATCGCCGAATCGGCTCGCGTCGCCGGACGGCCGAGCGAAGCGACGCTGGAGACAGCCGTCGAGATCGCCGTCGAATTCCCCGCACCTTGACCGTCAGCTGTCGAACGGACCGCAGGACGTCAATAGCCGAGCAGAGCGACCTACCTCCCGGCTTCTGCACTGGAAGCACGAGACCAAGCCACCGCCTACCGAATATTTTTTTTGTCTTGACAACTTGAGCCTTCGGACGGTTAGCTGATCGCACACTGACCGAAGGGATCCCAGTCATGGCCAAGTTCGCGAACGTCGACGACTACATCGCCGCCCTGCCCGAAGACCTGCGCGAGGTCGCGACCGCGCTGCGCCCGATCGTCAACGCCGCCCTGCCGGGCTCCATCGAGGCGATGTATCACGGCTCCCCCACCTGGAGCGCGGGCGAAGCCGCGGGAAAGAACCTCGTCTGCCTGATGAAGGCGTACTCCTCATACGTCACCTTCGCCCTATGGAAGGGACAGCTCGTCAACGATGAGTCAGGCAAGCTGGAAGCGAGCGCTCGCCAGATGGCGCACGTCAAACTGCGCTCGCTCGCCGACATCGACGCCGACCTGTTCACCGGCTGGCTCAAGGAGGCACGGGACCTCGAAACCGCCGCGGCGGCACGATGACACAATCGCCGTCGTGCCCGCGATCACCGACGAATCCCGCTGCCCATGCGGCCTCGGCGAGCCCTACGGCGCTTGCTGCGGCCGCTTCCACCGGGGAACCGCGACAGCGCCGACGGCCGAACTCCTGATGCGGTCGCGGTTCAGCGCGTTCGCCGTGGGCGACACCGCGTACCTCACCAGGACCTGGCATCCGGACACCCGGCCGTCGGACCTTCAGCTGGACCCGGGGCAGCGCTGGACGTTCCTGGAGATCCTCGGCAAGACCGGGGGAGGCCTGCTGGAGAACGAGGGCACCGTGGAGTTCCGGGCCCACTACCGGCAGGACCGCCGAGCCGACAGCATGCAGGAGAACAGCCACTTCGTCCGCGTGGACGGGAAGTGGATCTACGTGGCGCCCGTCAGCTGACCAGGTGGCCGCGCCTCCTCCGAGTCCGACTCGCTGCCGACAAACCCCTCACGAGGGTCTGTTCCCCAGGTGACGGGACGGCTACTATCGCACCCAATTGTTAGGGAACTTTCTTAACGATATCCACCCCAGGTCCGCCGCCGTGTGCCCGAGGAGGCGCGCTCGTGAGTTTTCGGCAGAAGAGAACCCGGATTCCGTTACTGGCCATGACCGTCACCGCGCTGGCCGCCGCGGTCTGCGGGGTGACCACCGCTCCCGCCGCCACCGGCGCGGAAGTGGCCGTACCGCTGGCCGTCGGCGCCGCCGCGGGCAACGCCACCCCGATCCCCGGTTACGTGATCCAGTCCTCGGCACAGGTCAGCGACGATTCGGCGGTGTCGAAGCCGGGCTTCCCCACCTCCGGCTGGTACCCGGTGTCGTCGCGGTCCACGGTCTACGCCGGTTTGCTGCAGAACGGTAAATACGCCGACCCGTTCTACTCGACGAACATGAAGAACGTCCCGTCGGCACAGTTCGCCGTGCCGTGGTGGTACCGCACCGACCTCAACGTCGAGGACACCTCGTCGCGCACCTATCTCGACTTCAGCGGTGTGCTCTCGAAGGCCGACGTCTGGGTCAACGGCACCAAGATCGCGACGAAGGACCAGGTCAACGGCGCCTACACGCGGCACGACCTGGACATCACCGCGCATGTGCGCGCGGGTGTCAACAGCGTCGCCTTCAAGGTGTACCCCAACGACCCCGACAACGACCTCTCCATGGGCTGGATCGACTGGGCGCAGACCCCGCCGGACCAGAACATGGGCATCGTCCGTGACGTCCTCGTCCGGCGCGGCGGCCCGGTCGCGCTGCGCAGCGCGCACGTGGTCCAGAAACTGAACTCGACCCTCGACCACGCCGACCTCACGGTGAAGGCCGACGTCCGCAACGACACGGCGAACGCGGTGCAGACCACGGTCGCCGGCACAGTGGCGGGCAAGCCGGTCAGCCAGACGGTCTCGCTGGCGGCCAAGGAGCGCAAGACCGTCACCTTCGGCGTGGTCGGTCTCGACAAGCCGAACCTCTGGTGGCCCGCCGGGATGGGCTCGCAGCACCGGTACGAACTCGACCTGACCGCGAGCGTCGGCGGCACGCCGTCGGACACCTCGAAGTCGAAGTTCGGTGTCCGCGACGTCAAGGCGCCGCTGAACTCCAGCGGCGGTCGGCAGTACAGCGTCAACGGCAAACCGCTCCTGATCAGGGGCGGCGGTTACACACCGGACCTGTTCCTGCGCTGGAACGCGACCGCGGCGGCCGACAAGCTCAAGTACGTGCTGAACCTCGGGCTCAACACGGTCCGGCTGGAAGGGCACATCGAACCGGACGAGTTCTTCGACCTCGCCGACGACCTCGGCGTGCTGACGATGCCCGGCTGGGAATGCTGTGACAAGTGGGAAGGCCAGGTCAACGGCGAGGAGAAGGGCGAACCCTGGGTCGAATCGGACTACCCGATCGCCAAGGCGTCGATGTTCTCCGAGGCCGAGCGCCTGCGTGACCACCCGAGCGTCATCTCCTTCCACATCGGCAGCGACTTCGCCCCGGACCGGCGGATCGAGCAGGGTTACCTCGACGCGATGAAGGCCGCGGACTTCACGCTCCCGGTGATCCCGTCGGCGTCGAAGCGGCCGTCCCCGATCACGGGCGCGTCCGGCATGAAGATGAACGGCCCGTACGACTACGTCCCGCCGGTCTACTGGTACGACAAGTCGCAAAAGGAACGTGGCGGCGCGTGGAGCTTCAACTCTGAGACCAGCGCGGGCGTCGACATCCCGACGATGGACACGCTGAAGCGGATGATGTCGCCGAGCGAACTGGAGACGATGTGGAAGGACCCGTCCGCACCGCAGTATCACCGTTCTTCGTCGTCCACGTTCGCGAACCTGAAGCTGTTCGGTGACGCGCTCACCAAACGGTACGGCGCGTCGGCGAACCTGACCGACTTCGTGCGCAAGGCGCAGCTCGCGCAGTACGAGAACGTCCGCGCCGAGTTCGAGTCGCACTCACGCAACTACACCGACTCGACGAACCCGTCGACCGGGTTGATCTACTGGATGCTCAACAGCCCGTGGACCTCCTTGCACTGGCAGCTGTTCGACGCCTACATGGACCAGAACGGCGCCTACTACGGTGCGAAGAAGGCCAACGAGCCGCTGCACATCCAGTACTCGCACGACAACCGCTCGGTCGTGGTGATCAACCAGACGTCGAACGCGGTGAGCGGGCTGACGGCGACCACGAAGCTGTACAACCTCGACGGCACGGAGAAGTACAGCAACACCAAGACCGGGCTGTCGGTCGGCGCGCTGGGCGCCAAGGCCACCGCGGTCACCGTTCCGGCGGTGAGCGGGCTGTCGACGACCTATCTGGCGAAGCTGGTGCTCACCGACTCGTCCGGCAAGGAGGTCAGCCGGAACGTGTACTGGCTCTCCACCAAGGCGGACACGCTCAACTGGGGCGCCAGCGACTGGTACTACACCCCGCAGTCGGCGTTCGCGGATCTGTCCGGGCTGAACAACCTCGGCCAGGCGTCCGTCGGCGCGACGGCGAACTCGGTCGCCGGTGCCGACGGCACCACCACCACGACCGTGACACTGAAGAACACCTCGGGCGGCAAGCTCCCGGCGTTCTACGTCGACACGCACATGGTGGATTCCGCGGGCAAGCCGGTTCTCCCGGTGGAGTGGAACGACAACGCGGTGAGCCTGTGGCCGGGTGAAACGACCACGCTGACCGCGAAGTACCGCACGGCCGACCTCAAGGGCTCCAAGCCTTCGGTGCGGGTCTCCGGCTGGAACACCGGGACGCAGACCGTTCCGGCCGATGGCTCCGGCCCCGGCCCGGGCAACCCGGTCGACTACCAGGCCGAGGACGCCACGATCGTCCAGGGCGCGGTGGAGTCCAACCACGCCGGCTACACCGGCACTGGTTTCGTCAACTACGACAACGTGGCGGGCAGCTCGGTCGAGTGGACCGTCACCGCACCGGCGGCGGGCACCTACGACGTCGTCGTCCGGTACGCCAACGGGACGACGACCAGCCGCCCGCTGGACTTCTCCGTCAACGGCTCGATCAGTGCGTCGGGCGTCGCCTTCGGCGGAACCGGGGCGTGGCCGACCTGGACGACGAAAACCGTCCGGGTGACCCTGGCGGCGGGGGTGAACAAGATCAAGGCGGTCGCCACCACGGCGAACGGCGGCCCCAACGTCGACAAGATCACCCTTTAGGACGGGAATCGCCAAAGGCCCCTTCGCCGCCCGGCGAAGGGGCCTTTCGGCGTACGCTTCCCGGGTGACCGGCAAACCCGACCCGCGCCTGCGCGACCTCGCCATGCTGCGACGCGTCCGCGACCGGATCGACCGCGACTACGCGCAACCGCTCGACGTCGAGGCGCTGGCGCGGGGCGTCCACGTCTCCGCCGGGCATCTGAGCCGCGAGTTCCGGGCCGCGTACGGCGAATCGCCCTACAGCTACCTGATGACCCGCCGGATCGAGCGGGCCATGATGCTGCTGCGACGCGGGGACATGTCGGTCACCGAAGTCTGCTTCGACGTCGGCTTCTCGTCACTGGGCACCTTCAGCACACGGTTCTCCGAGCTGGTCGGCATGTCGCCGAGCGCCTACCGAAAACAGGCGATGGAAGACGGCCGCGGCATGCCCGGCTGCGTCGTCAAACAGGTCATGCGGCCGATCAGGAATAAAGAAGCGGCTCCTCCGCGCGCCGACCTACCTTGAGTCGCATGACCCTCTCGATTCACGCGTCCTTCCTCCCCGCCGACGATCTCGAGGCTTCACTTTCCTTCTATCGCGACATCCTGGGCTTCGAAGTACGTGAGGAAGACCCGGGCCGGGTCCTCGTGGGCGCACCGGGACAGCCGCGGACGTCGATCGCGCTCCAGTCCCCTGTCGCCGATCCGGAGCTGACCGAAGAGGAACGCGTCACGATCGCCGAACTGATGGCGAAGGGCACCTACGCGACCATCTTGCTCGCCACCCGGGACCTGAACGCGACGTTCGACCGGATCCAGGCGACCGGCGCCGATGTCGTCCAGGAACCCATCGACCAACCCCACGGCGTCCGTGACTGCGCTTTCCGCGACCCGGCGGGCACCCTGGTCCGGATCGAACAGCGGTAGCCCTGCCTCGGTGCGCGCGCGCCGGAGCCCTCGGGTGATGATGGGCGGTGTGGAGATCGCGGTAGAACTCGTGGCACTGGTGGTGGCCGTCCTCCTGGTCACCGCCGCGGCGCGGAAACTCGACTGGTCGGCGCCGCTGTGCCTGATCGCCGTCGGGGTCGTCGCCTCGTACGTCCCCGGCGTCCCGGAGTACGAACTGGACCCGGAGGTCGTCCTGCTGGGGTTGCTGCCCCCGCTGCTGTACGCGACCGCGATCCGCACGTCGCTGATCGACTTCCGCCGCAACCGCGGACCCATCCTGTTGCTGTCGGTGGGCCTCGTCATCTTCACCACGGCCGCGGTCGGCGTCGTGGCGTGGCTGGTGATCCCCGGTCTGCCGCTCGCCGCCGGGCTCGCGATCGGCGCGGTGGTCGCCCCACCCGACGCGGTGGCGGCCACCGCGGTCGCCCGCAAGGTCGGCATGCCGCGCAAACTGACCCGGCTGCTGGAGGGCGAGAGCCTCTTCAACGACGCGGCCGCGCTGGTCGCGCTGCGGACCGCCATCGCGGCCATCGCGGGTTCGGTCAGCCTGCTGCAGGTCGGCGGGGATTTCGTGCTCGCCGCGGGCGGTGGGCTGGTGATCGGGGTCGCCGTCGGCGCGATCGCCGCGATGATCCGCACCCACCTCGAAGACCCGGTCACCGACACCGCGCTTTCGCTGGTGGTTCCGTTCGTCGCCTACATCGCCGCCGAGGCGATCCACGGCTCCGGGGTGATCGCCGTGGTCGTCGCGGGCCTGATCCTCGGGCACAAGGCGCCCAGCATGCTTTCGGGCCGGTCCCGGCTGGCGAGCAGGCTGAACTGGCAGACGATCCAGTTCCTGCTGGAGAACATCGTCTTCCTGCTGATCGGCCTGCAGGTCCGGCGGATCATGACCGAGGTCGGCCACAGCGGGCTGAGCTGGTCCCAGCTGGTGCTGATCTGCGCCGCCACGCTCGCCGCGACGATCGTCACCCGCATCGTCTGGATGGCCGGTATCGGCCTGGCGAGACGGGTGTTCCGCCGTCACGCCTGGCCATGGCGGTACTCGGCGGTGATCGCCTGGGCGGGGATGCGCGGGGTCGTCACGCTCGCGGCGGCGTTCGTGCTGCCCGCCGACACCCCGCAGCGGGCCGTGCTGGTCCTGGTCGCGTTCGTCGTCGTGGCCGGCACGCTGGTGCTGCACGGGACGACGCTGCCGGTGCTGGTGCGGCGCCTGAAACTGCCGCCGCCGGATCCCGCCGAAGACGCGTTGCAGGAGGCCGCCGTGCTCAACAACATGACGCGGGCCGCGATCGAGCAGCTGGACAAGATCCGGACTCCTGACGACCCCGACGACATCGTCGAGCGCCTGCGCAGCCGCCTTCAGCACCGATCCGATTCGGCTTGGGAGGAGCTCGGCAGGCAGAGCACGCTGACCGAGACGCCGAGCGACGCGTATCGGCGCCTGCGGCTGAAACTGCTCGAAGTCGAACGGGCGAAGTTCCTGGAGGCGCGCGACTCCGGCATGGCCGATGATGATGTCCTGCGCCGGATCCTCGAACGCCTCGACATCGAGGAATCCATGCTGGACAGGGAGGAGGAGACCGTGCCGGACTCCGATCGTGAACTGCGCACGCCCGCCGCGACGGCGGGCTCCTGCAAGCATCTGACCAAGAGTTGGCCAGAAGTCCAGCCCGATGCGCCCGGCGAATGCGCGGTCTGTGTCGAGAACGGGATGACCTGGGTGCATCTGCGCGAATGCGTCAAATGCGGGAACGTGGCCTGCTGCGACTCGTCACCGGGCAAGCACGCGACCGAGCACTTCCACGACACCCTGCACCCGGTGATGCGCAGCCACGAGCCCGGCGAGACCTGGCGCTGGTGCTTCGTCGACAAACAGCTGGGCTAGCTCGGTATCGTCCGGGGTATGAGCACCCCTGAGCAGGAAGTCGAATACCGCCAGCACCGGTTCTCGCCCCCGCCGGGGTCGACCGAGCTCTTCCTTGTCCGCCACGGGGAATCAGCCCCGGCGAAGGGCAGCGCGCCGTTCGACCTCGTCGACGGGCAGGCCGATCCGGACCTCGCGCCGGAGGGCCGGGATCACGCCGAGCGGGTGGGCCGCCGTCTGGCGGACGAGCGGATCTCCGCGTTGTACGTGACGACACTGCGCCGGACGTCGCAGACCGCGGCGCCACTCGCGGCGAAACTCGGGCTCACGCCGGAACTCGAAGCCGACCTGCGGGAGATCCACCTCGGCGACTGGGAGAACGGGCTTTTCCGGCGCTACACCCACGAAGGTCACCCCATCGTCGAGCAGTTGTGGCGCGAGCAGCGCTGGGACGTCATCCCCGGCGCGGAGACGATGGAGGCGTTCGGCGGCCGGATCAGGGCGGCCATCGGCAGGCTCGCGGCGGCCAACCCGGATAGGCGGATCGCCGTGTTCACCCACGGCGGCGTCATCGGCGAGGTCTTCGCGCAGGCGAGTGCCGCGAAGAACCGCTTCGCGTTCCTCGGAGCGGACAACGGCTCGATCTCCCACCTGGTGGTCTCCGGCGACAACTGGATGGTGCGACGGTTCAACGACACGTCGCATCTTCAGTCGCCTTTCGGCTGATCCGGCCCGCCGCGACCAGGTGCACGGCGACCAGGACCGCGGCGGCCTCCGCGGCCAGCAACCCGATGAGCACGAGCACCTGGGTCACCCCGGCCTGCACCGGCCCGGCGCCACCGAGGAGGACACCGACGTAGGCGCCGGGCAGGGTCACCAGGCCGACCGTGCGGGTCTGGTCGAGGGCGGGGATCAGCGCCTGCCCCGCCGAAGGGCGGCAGATTTCCAGCGCCGCCGGACGCCGCAGGAAACCCAGCGCCAGCGCGGCTTCGTACTCGCCGTGCCGTGACGAGAGTTCGTCCAGCGCGCGCCGCGAGGCCTGGGAGGTCGCGGACATCGCGCCGCCGATGACGATCCCGGCGATCGGCACGACCGCGATGGGCCGCCACGGGACCACCCCGGTCGCGAGTACGAGCGTCAGCACCGGCACCACGCCGGACGCGATGGCGAGCGCGACCCACGCGAGATCCTTCGGCACGCCGATCCGGCGCGCGGAGGTGACCGCCGCGATGGCGAACATCAGCAGCACGAATCCGCCGGTCAGCCAGCCGGACTTCAGGATGCCGACGATCACCAGCGAAACGACGGCGAGCTGCACCACGGCCCGTGCGGCCGCGAACAGCACCGCCCTGCCCTGCCCCAGCTGCCCGAACCGCACCACGGCCGCGCCGAAGATCGCCAGCACGGCGAGGACCACGGCGAGCACGGGGCCGAACGCGATCGCACCATCAGTCACGCCGGTGATCCTGCCGCAGAAACGCGGTCGGACTCGGGAACTACGCCGTGCAGGTCACCGGAGCGCCCGGGGCGGGAGCGGTGTGGTCGCTGACGACCACCCCGTCGACGACGATCCGGCACTTGAGCGTGCCGCGGCCCGAGCCCTGCGCGGAGACGCTGTAGAACTCGTCGCGGTCTTCCTGGCTCGCGCGCTCGAAGGTGGCGCTCCACGGCGTCGTGACCTCGGTCTTCTGCATGAGTTCCGAACCCTGCGCGACGTAGGTGACGTTCTGCGCGCCCTCCGCGCCGGAAAGCTCGTAGACGACCGAATGGGTCACGGTGCGCACGGCGGCCGCGGCCTGTTCGACCCGCGGCGCGGGCGGGCTCTGCACCGGCCGCGACGCCTTCGGGAGTACGTAACTGGTCAGGGTGACGGCGACGACCATCACCCCCAGCACGACCACGACCGTCCCGAGTGGCTTCAGCCTGCCCGGGGTCCCCGATGCCGGCGCCGATGCCGAAGGGGTCGCGGTGGGAACACCCATGGAGAGGTCTTCTCTCGTCCGAGCGCACTTCCAGCGAGTGCGTCGACTACTTCTCGCTCGAAGGTGACTCCGCGTTAGCCGTTATCGGGAAGAAACCCGATATTCACCCTTTTGGGTGTCCCGAAGATCGGGAACGGCAGGTCATCGGGCTATCGGCGTAAACAGACTGAGCCGGATGGCTCACTTTGAGTGATACCTAATCCACGTGCCCCGCGTCCGCGAGCAACCCGAGGACACGCCGCCCCGCCGGTGGGCACAGATGGGCGTCGGCCGAAGTGAGCCAGGCCGCCTCCGCGATCTCCCGGCCGGGCTCAGGCTCACCGCGATGTTCGGCGGTGTAACAGGTCATCCGGACCCGGCGGCCGTCGGCGTAGCCGTCGGCCTGCTCGTTCAGTACCGCGAAGAAGCGGAAGCTCAGCGGGTCGAGCTCGACACCGAGTTCCTCCCTGATCTCCCGGCACAGCCCGGCGACGTCACCCTCCCCCGGCTCGCGTTTGCCCCCTGGCAGGTAGAACTTGGCCTTCCCCTCGGTCCGCACCGACAGCAGACGACGGTCGCGGACGTGGATCCAGGCCAGTGAATCGATCTCTGCTTCCGACACGCCCTCATTCTGTCGTGGCACTGGGGCATCATGGCAACCGTGTATCGGGAGACGACGGCCCCCGGCGCGCTGAGCGCCGTCGTGCGCTGCCTGTGGGAGGACACGGGACAGGCGCCGAAGCGGATCGTGCCCGACGGCTGCGTCGACCTGGTCGAGTGCGGCGACGAGGTCTTCGTCGCCGGACCGGACACCACGGCCTGGACCTGGGAGACACCGCCCGGTGTCCGGGCGCGGGGCGTGCGGTTCACCCCGGGCCGGGCGGGCGGCGTTCTCGGCCTCGGCGCCGACGAACTGCGTGACCAGCGCGTTTCCCTGGCCGACCTGTGGGGCAAGGAAGGCGAGTCGCTGGCCGATCGGGTGCTCAGTGGCGCCGCTTCGCTGACCGACGTCGTCGCGGAACGCCGTGCCGGAAGAGCCGACCGGGAGGTTTCGGCGTTGATCGCCAGACTGGACAGCGGCGTTCCCCGCGTCTCGGCCGCGCTGGCGCGGTTCCCCACCGGGGAGAGGCAGTTGCGGCGGCGGTTCACTTTCGCGGTCGGCTACGGCCCGGCGACGTACCTGCGCGTCAGCCGGTTCCAGCGAGCCATCGCCCTCGCGAGTTCAGTGCCTGATCTCGCCTCGCTGGCGTTCTCGGCGGGTTACGCCGATCAAGCTCATTTGAGCCGGGATTGCCGGGAGTTCGCGGGCGTGAAAGCGAGTGAATTCTTCCGCGCCAGGAAATGAGCGATGTCCACTGTGGACCGATAGAGTGCGCGGTAGTGCGGATAGAACTCGTCGTAGACGTCGGCGTCCGCGCCGGGGCGGACGATCTCGGCCACCGGGTTCCACGCTTCGACATCCGGCTCCCGGCCCAGCGCGATGGACGCGAGAACGGCGTCACCGAACGCGGCACCGATGGTTTCCGCGGGGATCTCCTGCTCGATCCGCGCGACGTCGCTGACGATCCGCGTCCACCCCCCGCCCCGCGTCCCACCGCCGACGGCGACGAACCGGCGCGTGCCGCCACCGGCTTCCCGCATGGCTTCGAGGTTGTGCCGCACCCCGTACGCCGTCGCTTCCAGCGCCGCGCGGTACAGCTCGGCGCGGCCGTGGGAGGTGGTGAGCCCGGCGAGGACGCCGCGGGCGTCCGGATCCGGTATCGGCGTCCGTTCCCCGGCGAAATAGGGCAGCATCAGCAACCCGCGGCTGCCGGCCGGGACCTCGTCCGCCGCCGCGGCCAGCTCCCCGAACTCGCCGCCGACGAGATCCCGGAGCCAGTCGGTGATCGCACCGGAGGTGGCCATCCCCGCCGCGAGCGAATAGCTGCCGGGGAAGACGCCGCGGGTCGTCCACAACCCCGGCCCGGGGCGAGGATCGGAGAGCACCTGGATGAGGAACATCGTGGTGCCGTACATGAGCATCGTGTCCCCTGGCGAGGTGACGCCGGCACTGGTCGCCTCCGCCCAGGCGTCCACCGTTCCGGCCGTCACCGGGATTCCTCGCGGCAGCCCGGTTTCCGCGGCCGCCTCGGCGGTGACCGAGCCGACCACCTCGGTCGGCCACGCGAGCCTGGGCAGCTCGATACCGGGGGCGATCGCGGCGACCCGGTCCGGCGCCCACCGCGCTTCGCGCAGGTCGTACATCGGGTCGCATTGGCTCGCGGAATGATGGTCGAGAACGTATTCACCGGTCAGGCGCAGGACAAGGAACGAACTCGCCATCAGGAAGAGTTTCGCGCGGTCGAACACCTCCGGCTCGTTCTTGGCGAGCCAGCGCCATTTCGGCCCGACGGCCTGCGAGCCGAGTGCGCTCCCGCCACGTTCCACAATGGATTCTTCGCCGAGTTCCCGGGTCAATTCGCGGATTTCGTCGTGCGCACGGGTGTCGACGCCGTAAAGGATCGCCGGACGCAACGGTGTGCCGGACGCGTCCGCGGGGAGAAGCACCGGGCCGATCCCGCTGACCGACACCCCGATGATGGGATGATCCCCGGCCTCCGCCGAGAGTTCCCTCGCCAGCACGAGGAAATCCTGCCACCACACGGTTTCGGCGTCGTGCTCGAACCAGCCCGGGCGGGGGCGGGAAGTTCGGTGCGCCCGGGCCGCTCGTGCCACCACCGTGCCCCGGGAATCGACGAGGACACCTTTGGAACTCGAGGTGCCGATGTCGATGCCGAGCACCAGGCCCGGGTCGCCCACGGCACCTCCGAAACTCCGAAGCGCGATCAAACGCGACTGGCGATCAAAGCGACCAGCGATCAAAGCGGGTAGCGCGATCAGCGGATGGTAACGATTGTCGGCCAAGCTATTCTTCCCGTGCGAAGGTGTCAAGAACACCTGCAGAAGGGGAGGTCGCGGTGGCCACCATCAACGACGTCGCGGCGAAGGCCGGGGTCTCGACGGCGACCGTGTCGAGGACGCTCAACGGAAAGTCCACTGTGGATCCGGCGCTCGCGGCGCGGGTGCAGGCCGCCGCCGCGGAATTGGGATACCACCCGAACGGGCTCGCGAGGAATCTGCGCCGTCAGGAGACCGCGGTGCTCGCACTGATCATCTCCGACGTGGAGAACCCCTTCTTCACCGCGATCGCCCGCGGCGTGGAGGACATCGCGCAGACGGCGGGTTACTCGGTCGTGTTGTGCAACGCGGACGACAACGAGGAGAAGGAGCGGCGCTACATCGACGTCGCCCTCCAGGAGCGGGTCGCCGGCGTGGTGCTCTCCCCTACCGGCCGGGCCACCAACGTCGACCGGCTGACCCAGCGCGGCACGCCCGTGGTCGCCGTCGACCGGCCGCTGCAGGCGAACACCGGCGACCAGGTGCTGGTCGACACCCGGCTCGCCGCCCGCGACGCGACGCGGCATCTGCTCGGCGGCGGCTATCGGCGGGTCGCGTGCGTCAGCGGGCCGCCAGGGGTACGGACCGCCGAAGACCGGCTGGCCGGCTACACCGACGCCGTCGGCGCGGAGAACGCGCTCACCCGGCGCGCCGAGTTCCGGGCCGAGGGCGGCAGGCTCGCCGCGCTCAGCCTGCTCGACGAGCCGGAGCCGCCGGACGCGCTGCTGGTCGGCAACAGCGCGATGGCGATCGGCGTCCTGGAGGCGCTGGCCTCACGCGGCCTGCGCTCCGGCCAGGACGTGGGGATCGTGTCCTTCGACGACGCGCCGTGGACCACGCTCATCCAGCCGCCGCTGACAGTGGTCGCCCAGCCGGCGAACGAGGTGGGCAAGGTCGCCGCCGAATTGCTGCTCGCCCGGATCGGGGACAGCACGCGCAAGGCCACGACGACCACGCTGCAGGCGAAGCTGATCGTGCGCCGGAGTTCACGGCGCGAGTAGGCGATGTGCACGACGTGCCTGGGCGACCGGTTCGCACCGGCCGCCCAGGAACGCCCCACCCCCTTGTTCCCCCAAGCCGGCTCCACACCAGCCGGGTTCTCCGAAGCGGTGGGAAGAAATCGTTTACCTTTCGGACGGTAAATTCCTACTTACGACCTGTCAAGCCGAAGTCCTGGACAAGCTCGCCCGATCCGGGCAGACTATGGCGAAATTGCCTACTGCGCGTGTTTGATTCCGTGCGCTCTGTGTTCATCTCTGGTGAATTCTCCCACGAAATCGAGATGAGAGCGCACGAACCCGCACAAACGCGTTACCCTAGGCGCTATGTCCATAGCGCTCGAGAACGTTCTCGCCAAGGCGGGCCTCAAGGTCGACGCCAACGAGTTCCTGACCCTCGTGGAGGACGCGGCGCGGAGGCTGTCCCCGCCGAACCCCGATCCGTCGCATTACTTCTCGGCGGATCAGCGTGCCGCGCTCACCGACGTCGGCCTGGACCTCTCCCCCCGCGCCGAGGACGAACCGGACTTCCGTGCCCGCACGGTCGCCGCGCACGCCGTCCTCGCGGATTCCGCGCTGAGCGTCCTGGAGGCGGCGAAGGCGCTGGGTGTGGACGACAGCCGTATCCGCCACCGCCTCAAGGAGGGCAGGCTGACCGGCTGGAAGGACCAGGGCTGGCGGCTGCCCGCCTGGCAGTTCACCGGATCCGGGGTCTTGCCCGGTCTGGAGGTGGTGCTGCGCGCGGTGCCCGAGGACCAGCCCGCACTCGTCGTCGCCACGTTCATGAGTACGCCGCAGACCGAGCTGGTGATCAACGACCACCCCGCCACCCCGCGCCAATGGCTGCTTTCCGGTGGCGACCCCGAGCACGTCGCCAGACTGGTGGCCACCCTCGGATCCCCGTTCTGAGCGGGTTCTGCCGACGACGGAAAATTCCAGTCGGGGGTAGGCCGTAGGCTGACCCCACCGAGCAAGATCACCCGACAAGGACGGACGACTCCCGAGGTATGGCCCGGCTCCCCCTGCCGCCCGCACGCTCTGTCCTGGTCAAGGAGCTGCACCGCACCAGCGACGTGGTGACGGTGCATCCCGGCACCAGGCTGGTCAGGATCTTCACCGCGCACGGCAACCACCCCCAGCAGTGGAATTCGTTCCGCTACAGCGGCCCGCTCCCGCACGGCCGCTTCGACCCGCAGATCCCCGGTCGTGGCGGGCGCCCGGTGACCGACCCCGGCAACGGTGTCCTGTACTTCGGCCTCACCGTGCGCACCAGCATCGCCGAGGTCTTCCAGACCACCTCGACGGTCGACCGCAAATCCCGCGGCCCGCGCCTGGTCGTCGTCCGGCCGACCCGCACCCTGCGGCTGCTCGACCTCGCCGGCCTGTGGCCGACCCGCGTCGGCGCCTCGCAGGAGATCTCCAGCGGCCCGAAGAAGATCACCCAAGCCTGGGCACGCGCCATCCGCGCCGCGTTCGGCGACCTCGACGGTGTCTGGTACCGGTCGTCCATGGACTCCGGCGGCCCCGCGCTCGCGCTGTGGGACCCGCCTGCCGGGAACTCGCTGCCGGTCGCGCCGGACGTGCTGCTCCCCCTCGACCACCCAGGGCTCGACGTCCCGCTGGGCCGGGTGTGCGAAGAACTGAACTACACGCTGCTGAGCTGACCCCGGCTCGCTGCCGCTACCGTCCCCTCGCGCGTGCAATGAAGGGGCCTTTCATAGCAAAATTTGCTATGAAAGGCCCCTTCATTGCACGTGGGATGAACCCATGATCAGAGGTGGCGACCCCACCACTCCAGTACCGCGTCGAACCGCTGCACCCGGTGCCGCGGTTGTCCCGAACGCGTGAGTTCGTGACCCTCGCCCGGGAACAGGAGGAACTCGGCGGGCGTCCCGTTCTGCCGCAGCGCCACGTACATCCGCTGCGCCTGCTCCAGCGGGCACCGCCAGTCCTGCTCGGAGTGCGCGACCATGAACGGGATGTCGATCTTCCCCGCGTAGGTGAGCGGGCTGCGCTTGCGCTGCTCTTCGAGGTCGGTGCCGACGTAGCCCTCGGCGAAGAACCAGCCGATGTCCGAGCTGCCGGTGAACGAGTCGTGGGCGTTGACCGCGCGCTCGCTCCACGCGGCGCGGAACCGGCCGCCGTGGTGCGCGGCGAGCCAGCTGGTCATGAAACCGCCGTACGAACCACCCATCACGCCGACGCGGTCACTGTCCAGATCGGGCAGTTTCAGCGCTTCGTCCAGCAGGGTCAGCAGGTCCAGCGCGTCCACGGTGCCGAAGCCGTGGACGATGCTGCGACCGTGGCTCTCGCCGTATCCGGCGGAACCGCGCGGATTGCCCAGGATGACGGCATAACCCGCCTCGGCGAGAACCTGCGCTTCGTCGAAGACCTTCCACTCGTACGGCGCGAACGGTCCACCGTGGATCATCAGCACCACGGGATGCGGGCCGTCGCCTTCGGGCCGCACGACCCAGCCGTGCACCGGGTAGCCGTCGGACGCGGTCGCGTCCAGTTCCTCCAGCGGCCGGATCCCGGTGTCCCGCAACGCCTTCGAGTAGTCGGTGAGCACACGCGGCTCAGCGTCCACTTCGGACAGGAGAACGACGTCACCGGCGCTCTCGGGCGTCCCGACGACCGCGGCGATCCGCCTGCCGTCGACGGCGAACGATTTCACCGCCGCGAATTCGCCCGCCAGGTACCGCAACGATTCGAGTTCCGCCAGCTCGGCGCCGAGCGGAACGGCACGCAATTCCGCGGCACCGCGGGTGCGGACCACGACGAGAGCCTCGTCGCCGACGACGGCCGGTGGGCCCGCCGCGCTGTCGCAGTCCACCGATTCGACGTCGGTCAGCCGACGCGGAGAGGACGGCGCGTCACCGTCGGGCCACGGCGCCTGCCAGAGCCCGGTGTTGCGGGCGACCTCCTCCAGCCCCGGGAATTCGGTGCCGTAGAACAGGATCGAGCCGTCCGGAGCGGCAGCGGGCTGGGCCGCGGTGCCCGGCGTCCGCACCAGCAGGCGAGGCTCGCCGCCCGCGGCGGGTACGGCGTAGACGTCCGAGCGGACGGTGTCCTCGACGGCCCAGTCACGGGGCGCGACGATCAGGACGAACTCGCCGTCGGTCGTCCAGGAAGGATGTTCGACGTCGGCCCGGTCGTCGGTCAGCGGAGTGAGCTCGGGGGGCGAGGACTCGTCCAGCGCGGCGACGGCGTCCACGACGAACAGCCGCTGTGGACGGTCGTTGAGGAAGCCGATGTCGTCGACCCGGTAGAAGAGGTTGGTGATGTGCCGCGGCGCTTCTTCGTGCGGCTCCGGGATTTCGCCGTCGGCGTTCTGCGTGCCGTAGCGGCCCGGCTCGGGCACACGGGCGACGAAGGCGATCCGGCGCGAGTCGGGGGCCCAGACCGGCGCGCTCGCGCCGAGGGGGAGGTCGGTGATTCGCTTCGCGTCACCCCCGGCCGCGGCGATGACGTGTACCTGCGGTTTGGCCGCCCGGCCGGAGCCTTCCCCCGCGCGGAGGAAGGCGACCCACCGGCCGTCCGGGGAGAGGGCGGGGGCGGAGTCCTTGGTCCCGTGGGTCCAAGGCCCTTCCCCGCCGCCGAGGTCGACCCGGCGCAGGCCACCGCGGTAGCTGTTCGTCTTCAGATCAGGCCTGCTCACGGCGGTGAGCAGCAGGTCTCCGCGCAGCGCGGGGGTGCCGGGGACCGTCAGGGCTTCGATGTCAACGGGACGCACGGCCCCGACGGTACCCGATCCTTAGCAGTTCTAACTACTGATCGAAGACTCCCGCTCGGCGGCTTCCAGTTTCTTGGCCTTCGCGAGGCTGGCCAGCGTCGTCACCGTCAGGACCACGATGATCACTCCCAGGGAGACCCAGTTGTTGATGTCCAGCCAATCCGGCACCACGTGGTACTCGTGCAGCGCGTGCAGGAACAGCTTGGCGCCGATGAAGGCGAGGATCACCGCGAGGCCGTAGGACAGGTACACCAGCTTGGTGACCAGGCCACCGAGCAGGAAGTACAGCTGGCGCAGGCCCATCAGCGCGAACGCGTTGGCGGTGAAGACCAGGAACGCCTCCTGGGTGATGCCGAAGATCGCCGGGATCGAGTCGACGGCGAACAACAGGTCAGCGCTGCCGATCGCGACGATCACCAGGAACATCGGGGTGATCCAGCGCTTGCCGTCCTTCTTCACGAAGGACTTGTGGCCGTGCCACTCCTCGGTGACCGGGAACAGCTTGCGCACCCAGCGGGTGAGCGCGTTCTCCTCGTACTCCTCGTCTTCGTCCTTGTTCCGGACCATGCTGATCGCGGTCCAGATGAGGACGGCACCGAAGAGGAAGAAGACCCAGACGAACTGCGCGATGAGCGCGGCGCCCACGGCGATGAAGACACTGCGCATGGCGAGCGCGAGCAGGATGCCGATCAGCAGCACCCGGTGCTGGTGGATCGCGGGCACCTTGAACGACGTCATGATGATCATGAAGATGAACAGGTTGTCGACGCTCAGCGAGTACTCGGTGATGTACCCGGTGAAGAACTCGACGCCGGGGTCGTGCCCCGCGAAGATCCAGACGCCGACCCCGAACGCCACGGCGACGGCGACATAGAAGACGACCCATCGGGCGGCTTCGCCGGTGGTGACCTCATGTGGCTTGCGATCGACGATGACGAGGTCGAGTGCGATCAGCGCGAGCAGACCGCCGACCGTGGCGATCCATAGCCACAGGGGAACAGACATCTAACCAACCCTCCGGATAGTGCACAGCAGCAACTAACCGGAGGTCTCTTCCGCCGGTACGAGACCGGCCGACGGTGCCGGGGGCCTGCGAAGACCACCGTGCTGACGACACCGCCGCGAAGGAATACTCCCCTCACAGCCGGTTCAGTTTGACCTGTCTGTACGCATGACGCCAGTTAAGGTTGCCCTTGTCACCAAGATGATGGCGTAACTCCCATCACATTCTTCAGTTCACCAGGTAGGAGTACCCGTTCCGGTGGCGGCCAACCTCACGCTTGTGTGGTCCGCGTAAGCCGGATGGGCGACTCTCAGCATCGGTGAAATACGGTCATTCCGTGCCCCGAATCCCGCTCCCTCGTACGCGAGGCGCGAAGCTCACCGCGCTCGCCGCGGTCGTGGTGGTCCTGGCCGCCGCGGCCGTCGTGTGGACGACCAGCGACCCCGCGCCGTCCGCCGTGAAAACCCAGGAAGCGACCCTCGATCTGCCCGACACACCGGGCTCGCCGGAGGTCGTCAAGATCGACACCACGATGTACGTCCCCGAGCGGACACCGGCCCCGGCCGTCCTGCTCGCCCACGGTTTCGGCGGTGACAAGAACAGCGTCGCCACCGAAGCCCGCGAACTCGCCGACAAGGGTTTCGTCGTCCTCGCCTGGTCCGCCCGCGGTTTCGGCCGCAGCACCGGGAAGATCGCGCTGAACGATCCCGACCGCGAGGTCGCCGACGCCCGGAAGCTGATCGACCACCTCGCCACCCGGCCGGAGGTGCTCAGTGAGAACGGCGACCCGAAGGTGGCGGCGTCCGGCGCCTCCTACGGCGGCGCGCTGTCCTTGCTCCTCGCCGGAACCGACAACCGCGTCGACGCGATCGCGCCGGTGATCACCTACAACGACCTCGCACAGGGCCTGATCCCGAACGCCGCCTCGGCCACGCCCTCCGCCGCCACCACACCCGCCGCGGGCGCATTCGCCGCGAACGGAGTCTTCAAAAGGTCTTGGGCCGGCATCTTCTTCTCCGCCGGTTCCGGCGCGGCGCAGAGCGGCTCTCCCGCCAACGAGGCACCCGAAGCCGGTGACGAGACTAGCGAATCCGGTGCGGCACAGGGCGCGGGCGCGGCGGGGGCCGCGGCGCAGTCGCTCCCGCTCGGTGGCCCGAACGGCCAGCGGCCGCCGAGCGGACCGGCCGACCCTTGTGGACGGTTCACCGCCGACGTCTGCCAGGCCTACACCGAACTCGCGACCACCGGCAAGGCGAGCCAGCGGACCGTCGAGCTGCTCCGCCGCGTCTCCCCCGCGTCCGTGACGGACCGGATCACCGTGCCGACCCTGCTGGTGCAGGGCGAAAGCGACACCCTGTTCGGCCTGGACCAGTCCGACGCGACCGCCAGGCAGATCGCCGCGGCGGGCGGCAAGGTCCGCACGATCTGGTACACCGGCGGCCACGACGGCGGAAAGCCCGGCCAGAAACTGCGGGCGCAGATCGCCGATTTCCTCAAGTTCTCGCTGACCGGCGAAGGCACCGATCCCGGCACCGGGTTCAGCTACGACATCCAGGGCACCCTGCGAGCCAACGGCGCCCCGTCGGTCCGCACGGTCACGGCGCCGGCGTACCCGGGCGCCACCGGCGACGCCACCGAGCGGCGGCCGTTCGCGCTGGAGGGCCCGGCCCAGTCGGCCGTCCGGCCCGCGGGCGGCAACCCCGCGGCGGTCAGCGGCATTCCCGGGCTGAACGGAGCGGTGGCCGGATCCTCCCGGCTGTCGGGGCTGTTCAGCCTCGACCCGCCGGGCCAGGCCGCTCAGTTCACGACGCGCCCCCTCGACGCGCAGACGATCGTGGCCGGTTCGTCCACGGTCCGGCTGCAAGTCTCCGCGGACCCTTCTGTGAACTCGTCCGGGGTCGCGCCGCAGAAGGAAGCGGTCCTGTTCGCGAAGCTCTACGACGTCAACTCGGAAGGTGTCCGCACGCTTCCGGCGAACGCGGTCGCCCCGTTCCGCGTCTCCGGTCTGCCCGCCGACGGCAGCCCGGTCGAGGTGACGGTCACCCTGCCGGGCATCGTGCGGCCGCTGGAGGCCGGGCACACGCTCCGGCTCGTCGTCGGGACCACCGATCAGGCGTTCACGACGCCGGTCGAACCCGCGGTGTTCCGGATCGGACTGGCGGACGGCGGACAGCTCGGCGTCCCGGTCGTCCCCGGCAACTCGGTCGGCGCGGGAGCGCCCGTCGCGCAACTGCTCGGGATCGGCGGCACGCTGCTGGCGGGCATCGCCATCGCGGTGATCGCCGCGTTCCGCCGCCGTCGCGCCCACGACGTCGACGAGAGCCTGGCGAAGACGCCGCTGGTGATCGAAGGACTGCGCAAAGCCTACGCGGGCGGCTTCGTCGCGGTGAAGGATCTGTCGTTCCGGGTCGAACCCGGACAGGTCCTCGGCCTGCTCGGGCCGAACGGGGCGGGCAAGACGACGACCCTGCGCATGTTGATGGGCCTGATCACGCCGACGGAGGGCTCCATCCGGGTCTTCGGCCACCTGATCGCGCCCGGCGCGCCGGTGCTATCGCGGATCGGGTCCTTTGTGGAGGGTTCAGGCTTCCTGCCGCATCTGTCCGGCAAGGAGAACCTGGAGCTCTACTGGGCGAGCACGGGCCGCCCCAGGGAACGGGCGCATTTCGCCGAGGCACTGGAGATCGCCGGGCTCGGCGACGCGGTGAACCGGCGGGTCCGCACCTACAGCCAGGGCATGCGGCAGCGGCTCGCGATCGCCCAGGCGATGCTCGGCCTGCCGGAGCTCATGGTGCTCGACGAACCGACCAACGGGCTCGACCCGCCCCAGATCCACCAGATGCGGGAGGTGCTCCAGCGCTACGCGGCGACCGGACGCACCGTGGTGGTCTCGAGCCACCTGCTGGCCGAGGTCGAGCAGACCTGTACGCACGTGGTCGTGATGCACCGCGGCATGCTGGTCGCCTCGGGTGAGGTCGGCGAACTGGCCGCGTCCAGCGGCGAAGCCACGTTCCGCGTCGACAAACCCGCCGAAGCGGCCGAAGCGCTGCGGAAGGTCGGCGGCGTTTCCGGCGTCGACGTTGACGGCGAACTGGTCCACGCGGATCTCGACGGTCTCGCCCGCGCCGAAGCGGTCGCCGCGCTCGTGCGGGCCGGGGTCGCGGTCGAACAGGCCGGACCGCGGCGCCGTCTGGAAGACGCGTTCCTTCAGCTGGTCGGAGAGGACTCGAAGGGTGAGTAAGACTAATGGTTCTTCCCCGGTGAGCCGGGCGGAACACGGGGTGCACACCGACCCGGCCGCGCTGCTGGAGCTGACCGAGGTCGCTTCGCACGAACGGACCGAGGTCGGCCCGGACGGGGCGGTGGCGGGCTACCGCGCCGACCGGACGCTGCGGCTCGGCGTCGAACTGAAACGGCAGCTCAAACGGCGGCGGACCCAGCTCATGCTGGGGTTCGTCGCGCTGCTGCCGTTCGTGCTGGTGATCGCGTTCGAAATCGGGCAAGCCAGTCCGAACCGCCGCAGCGGCGGGTTCGTCGACCTCGCCACCGCGAGCGCGCCGAACTTCGTGGTGCTCGCGCTGTTCGTCTCCGGGACCTTCCTGCTGCCGATGATCGTGGCGTTGTTCTACGGCGACACGATCGCGAGCGAGGCGTCGTGGTCGAGCCTGAAATACCTGCTCGCGATGCCGGTCCCCCGGCATCGGGTACTGCGGCAGAAGGCGATCGTCTCCGGCATCCTCTCCGCGGCCGCGCTGATCCTGCTGCCCTTGGTGTCGCTGGTGGTCGGCGTCATCTTCTATGGCGCGGGCGACGCGATCAGCCCGACCGGGGACGCCGTGTCGTTCGGCGACAGTCTCGTGGCAATGGGGCTGGCGACGATCTACATCATCCTGCAGCTGGCGTGGGTGGCCGGTCTGGCGATGCTGCTCTCGGTCGCCACCGACGCCCCGCTCGGCGCCGTCGGCGGCGCGGTGATCGTAGCGATCGTTTCGCAGATCCTCGACCAGATCACCGCGTTGGAAGGGCTTCGGGATTATCTGCCGACGCATTTCGCGTTCTCGTGGATGGACCTGATCTCAACCGACATCGACTGGACGAACATGGCCAACGGCATGTTGTCGGCGGCGTTGTACGGCACGGTGTTCTTCCTGCTCGCCGGTCGGCGATTCGCGAAGAAGGACATCACCAGCTGAGAGCGTTTCCGCACCGGAAAACCACCGGGGTCCACCGGGAAGACGAAATCCTCTTCCCTGGTGGGCCCCGGTTTTCACGGGCTGTGGCGACCTTCACCCATTAGCGCTGGTAACCGGTGTTTCATGCGCATGAGAACATCGATTTTCGGACCATCGACTCATTGGGTGAAAAGTTCCCTTTCACGGTCGACGACCTCCGGGAAATCCTTATCTTCAGTGCGAAGGTGCCGACGCGAGAAGAAAGCGGGGCTGTCACCATGACCCAGTCGATCGAGATCCCGGTCCAAGAATTCTCTCTTGATTGGACCATGAGCTCCGGCAAAGGCGGCAGAGTCGGCTTCGCCGTCTCTGGTCAGGTGACGCTTCTCGACAACAAGCGGTTCTACAAGATCGACGGGGTACTCTACATCTCCGAGGGCAGCGCCTATTGCCGCGACATCGGCAACCCGCATCTGTTCGTCCGGCGCAACGGCGTCGAGGAGAGCGGCAGGCAATGGGGCTGGGAGACCATCTGCAACCGCAAGTCCTGCAGCAGGCTGTGCGCCATGGACGCGTACTTCGTCCGCACCGGCTACTGGGCGCCCGCCGACCGCGCCATCCAGCTGAGCATCGGCGCCGAGACCGGCTGGAACCGCAAGCGGTCCTTCAGTCCGACGGTCACCGTGCGCCTGACGGACTGAGCTCCACTAGCTCCACTGTAGAGGTCCGCCGGCTCGGGTACGGTCGGGCCATGGCCACCTCTTCGATCCGCGTGGACGACGAAGGCGGGATCGCCGTCGTCACCCTGCAGCACGGCAAAGCCAACACCCTCGACACCGAGTTCTGCCGAGAACTGATCGTCCGGCTCGAGGACGTCCAGCTCGGCGGTTATCGCGGTGTCGTGCTGACCGGCTCGGGAAGCATCTTCTCGGCGGGTGTCGACCTGCGCCGCGTGCACGACGGTGGTGCCGCCTACATCGAGGACTTCCTGCCCGCGCTGTCGGACGCGTTCCTTTCGGTGTTCGGCTTCCCCGGTCCGGTGGTCGCGGCCCTCAACGGTCACGCCATCGCCGGCGGGGCGGTGCTCGCCGCCGCCTGCGACCGCCGGATCCTCGCCTCCGGCCCGAGCCGGATCGGGATCACCGAACTGCTCGTCGGCGTCCCGTTCCCGTTGGCGGCACTGGAGATCCTGCGTTCCGGCTTCGGCGCCGACATCCTCGGCGAACTCGCGTTCCTCGCCGAAACCCACCTGCCCGACGACGCGCTCCGGCTCGGCCTCGTGGACGAGGTGACCGCGCCGGAGACCGTGCTGCCGCGAGCGGTCGAGCTGGCCAAGAAGCTCGCCGAGATCCCCGCGGCCGCGTACGCGCATACGAAGGCCCAGTTGCACCGGCCGTTCCACGAGCGGATCGCCGAACACCGCACCGGCGACGACGCCCACGTCCTCGAACTGTGGAGCTCCCCCGAGGCCCTCGCGGCCATCGAGGCCTACGTCGGCAGGGTGCTCCGCGGCCAAGGCTGAGCCGGGCTCGACCGGATAGCCGATTGCCGACCGGCGGGGACTCTGTGAGTATCCGACCGCTCGAAGTCGGCGATGGGGAGTGCACGGATGCGGAAGCTCACGGCCGCGTGGTCGGTTCTGGCGATCACCGTTCTCACACTGGCCGGGCTGACCCCGGCCGCGCAGGCGGCACCGGAGGACATCAAGGAGGTGCTCGGCCGGATCCCCGGCCTGACCGTCGTCTCGGAGAATCCGGCGCCGGCCGGGTACCGGTTCTTCAAGCTCACCTACACACAGCCGGTCGACCACCGCAAGCCGGGAGCCGGCACCTTCCAGCAGCGTTTCACCTTGCTGCACAAGGAATTCCGTTCGCCGACCGTGGCGTTCACGAGCGGGTACAACGTGTCGGAATCACCCAACCGCGCCGAGCCGACGCAGATCGTCGACGGCAACCAGCTGTCGATGGAATACCGGTTCTTCACCCCGTCGCGACCGGAGCGGCCGGACTGGGGAAGGCAGCTGACGATCTGGCAGGCCGCCGCCGACCAGCACCGCGCGGTCGAGGCGTTCAAGCGGATCTACCCCGGCAAGTGGCTCGCGACCGGCGGCAGCAAGGGCGGCATGACGGCGACCTACTTCCGTAGGTTCTTCCCGGACGACGTCGACGCGACGATCCCCTACGTCGCGCCCAACGACGTGATCAATGCGCACGACCGCTACAACCGGTTCCTGGCGAAGGTCGGCGACGATCCCGGCTGCCGCTCGGCGCTGAAGTCGATCCAGCGCGACGTGCTGACGCGGCGCTCGGAATTCGCGGCGCTCGCCGCCGCCGACGCGGCCAAGAACGGCTACACGTTCTCGATCGTCGGCTCGGCCGACGTGTCGCTGGAGATCTCGGTGATCGACTCGTACTTCGCCTTCTGGCAGTACCAGAAGCAGGCGGACTGCGCGACAGTGCCGAAGGCGGGTGCGGCCGCTTCCGAGATCTACGCCTGGTTCGAGCGCGTCGAAAGCCTCAACACCTACTCCGACCAGAACCTGGAACGCTACGTCCCCTACTACTTCCAGGCGGCGTACCAGCTCGGCGCTCCCGAGTCGTACGAGAACTACCTCCGTGACCTGCTGCGCTACCCGGGCGCCAACGTGTCGCGGACATTCGTGCCGAAGTCGGTCGACATCCCCCGGTTCGATCACCTGGCGATGCCGGACATCGACTTCTGGGTGAAGACACAGGGCAAACGGCTGCTGTACGTCTACGGCGAGAACGACCCGTGGAGCGCCGAGCCGTTCGAACTCGGCTTCGGGACAAAGGACTCCTACGTCTACACCGTTCCCGGCGGAAACCACGGCTCGCGGATCTCGCAGCTCCCGGCGGCGCAGGCCGCGGCGGCGACGAACACCGTACGGCGGTGGGCCGGCCTCCCGCCGGTTTCGGCCGGGGTGACCACGCAATCCGTGCCCGCCGGGTTCCCGGACTTCGACGCGGACCTGACCCTTCAGGAGCGCCCGCGCCTCTGACACCCCCGCGTTCAGTCCTCTGGTTGCGGTAGTCGCGCACGCAAGGATCGCAACCAGAGGACTGACCGCGCTTACTTGATGCCGGCGGCGTCCATACCGCGCAGTTCCTTCTTCAGGTCCGCGACCTCGTCCCGCAGCCGGGCGGCCAGTTCGAACTGCAGGTCGCGGGCGGCCTGCATCATCTGGTCGGTCATCTGCTGGATGAGGTCGGCCAGCTGGGCGCGCGGCATCCCGGAAACGTCCTTGTCGGTCAACATTCCGGAGCTGCGCACCCGGTCGCCCTGCTCGGGCTTCTTGCCCCGCGACGCGTTCCGGCCCGAACCGCCGACGGCGACCGTCTCCTCCGAGTCCTCGGCCTCGCTGTAGACGCGGTCCAGGATGTCGGCGATCTTCTTCCGCAGCGGCTGCGGGTCGACGCCGCGCTCCTTGTTGTACGCGACCTGCTTCGCGCGACGGCGATCGGTCTCGTCGATGGCGTGCTGCATCGAGTCGGTGATCTTGTCCGCGTACATGTGGACCTCGCCCGACACGTTTCGCGCCGCGCGGCCGATCGTCTGGATCAGGGACGTGCCACTGCGGAGGAAGCCCTCCTTGTCCGCGTCGAGGATCGCGACCAGCGAAACCTCGGGCAGGTCGAGACCCTCCCGAAGCAGGTTGATGCCGACCAGCACGTCGAAGTCGCCCGCGCGCAGCTGCCGCAGCAGTTCGATCCGGCGGAGGGTGTCGACCTCGGAGTGCAGGTACCGCACCCGGATGCCGAGCTCCAGCAGGTAGTCGGTGAGATCCTCGGACATCTTCTTGGTGAGCGTGGTGACCAGGACGCGCTCGTCCTTCTCGGCCCGCTCGCGGATCTCGTGCACCAGGTCGTCGATCTGGCCCTCGGTGGGCTTCACGACCACCTTCGGGTCGACCAGGCCGGTCGGCCGGATGACCTGCTCGACGAACTCGCCGCCCGCCTGCCCCATCTCGTACGGCCCCGGCGTCGCCGACAGGTACACCGTCTGCCCGATCCGGTCGCTGAACTCTTCCCAGGTCAACGGGCGGTTGTCGATCGCGCTCGGCAGCCGGAAACCGAACTCGACCAGGTTCCGCTTCCGCGACATGTCACCTTCGAACATGCCGCCGATCTGCGGGACCGTCTGGTGCGACTCGTCGATGACCAGCAGGAAGTCTTCCGGGAAGTAGTCGATCAAGGTGGCGGGCGCGGATCCGGCCTCGCGACCGTCGATATGCCGCGAGTAGTTCTCGATGCCGGAGCAGAACCCGACCTGGCGCATCATCTCGATGTCGTAGGCGGTGCGCATCCGCAGCCGCTGGGCTTCCAGGAGTTTGCCCTGCTTCTCCAGCTCCGCCAGCCGCTGCTCCAGCTCGGCCTCGATGCCGTGGATGGCCTTCTCCATCCGCTCCGGGCCCGCGACGTAGTGCGTGGCCGGGAAGATGCGGACCTCGTCGACCTCTTTCACGATGTCGCCGGTGAGCGGGTGCAGGTAGTACAGCTTTTCGATCTCGTCGCCGAAGAACTCGACGCGGATCGCCAGCTCCTCGTACGCCGGGATGATCTCGACCGTGTCGCCGCGGGCGCGGAAGGTGCCGCGCGCGAAGGCGATGTCGTTGCGGGTGTACTGCACGTCCACCAAGGCGCGGAGGAAGACGTCCCGGTCGAGCTGTTCGCCGACCTTCAGCTTCGAGGACCGGTCGAGGTAGGACTGCGGCGTGCCGAGGCCGTAGATGCACGAGACACTCGCGACCACGATGACGTCGCGCCGCGACAGCAGGTTCATCGTCGCCGAGTGGCGCAGCCGCTCGACGTCGTCGTTGATCGACGAGTCCTTCTCGATGTAGGTGTCCGTCTGCGCGATGTACGCCTCGGGCTGGTAGTAGTCGTAGTAACTGACGAAGTACTCGACCGCGTTGTGCGGGAACAGCTCCCTCAGCTCGTTCGCCAGCTGCGCGGCGAGCGTCTTGTTCGGCGCCATCACCAGCGTCGGACGCTGGACGCGCTCGATCAGCCAGGCCGTCGTCGCCGACTTACCGGTACCCGTGGCACCCAGCAGCACGACGTCCTTCTCGCCCGCCCTGATCCGGCGTTCGAGCTCGTCGATGGCCGCCGGCTGGTCACCGGCGGGCTTGTACTCGCTGACCACTTCGAACCGGCCGCCGGTCCGGGGGATCTCGGTGACGGGACGGAACTCCGACTGGGCGAGGACGGGGTGTTCGGTTGCGAAAGCCACGTGGACCAGAGTAAGCGCTGGGTCCGACAGTTTCCGCTCGCCCTGGTCAGAGCCGGTTTCCGATCTTCTTCGGCCCAGCTCCACTGGACCGCCAAACTGACGTGAGCGCCGGACCGGGACCTTCACCCGCCGACGTGGTGGCTGGTGGGGTCCCTGAGGCTCAAGGTGCGATGTCAGGGAGAGTGAGGGGAGCTTTGCGGCCCCTGTGTTCCACCGGGGGACCCTAGGAACAGTCGCACGAGCAACAGTCACAGCAGTCGCAGTCACAGTCGCACGCTTCACGCGGCTTCCCGCTCCACGGACCGGGGAACGGGTCCCGGCAGCAGAACTGGCACGTGCAGCACATGTACGTGGCCACGGCGCAGCCGAAGAAGAAGTTCCGTGACCGCGGCGGAACCTCGAACTTCGGTATCCAGCAGCCGCCGCCCTGCCCGTCGACGGGCGGGTTCCCGCCGTGCTTCCCCTTCTTCTTCGGCGGTTTCTGGGGCGGGCCTCCGCCACCGGGCGCGCCCAGGGGCGGAGGCGGCGGCTGGTAACCGCCCTGGGGGTACTGCTGAGGCGGATAGGGCTGGTGAGGCTGATGGGGGTGCTGTTGCGGTCGAGGTCCGGGACCGATCCAGCCCGGCGGCGGCTGCTGGGGTCCATGGCCGTGTCCGAAGGCGCGCCGTACCGCCTGGCGCAGTTCGTGCACCAGCAGGGCGTGCACCAGCTCGGGCTGGGCGAACTCGACCTCGCGGAGGGCCAGTTCGACACCGAGCACGGCGTCGTCGCACAGCCGTCGCGCTTCGGCGAGGCCGGTGCCGGTGGCCGTCAGAGGGTTCCACGCGCCGGCGGCCTCGTCCTCGGCGAGGTCTTCGACGGCGTCGAGCAGATGCGCGGCCCGGCCGAACAGCCGTCCGGCCTCGGCCAGCGGCGCGGCGTTCTCCGGGCGGCCCGCCAGTACGGCGGTGTGCGCGAACGCCGCCGACGTCGCCAGCTCGGCTGGTTCGGTGGCCAAGACGGCCGAATCACCCAGGCGGACGGCGCGTTCGATCTCGCCCTGCCGGTCGACGGCCTCGGTCAGGACCGCGGTGTCGAAGCCGATCCGCGTACCGGTGCGGCCCCCCTGGTCCGCCCAGCGCGTCGCCACCCGCCTGGCGGCGACGGCGACGGAGCGCCGCGCGAAGGCGCCGTCACGGTCTTCGACGTGGTCACTGATCTTGGCCGACGCCAGGACCAGGGAGACCGCGGCGGCGAGCTGGGCACCGCCGCCCTGCGCGACCGAGGTCCCCTTCATCGCCCGAAGCGCGCAAGGCCCGGCGTCACGTCGTCCGTCCGCTCGTGGCGACTGGGCCTCGACAAGGGCGGAGATGATCAAGCCGTCGTAGTTCGTCACCATTCGGGCGAGATGTCCGTGTTCGTCGCGCAGTGCCAGGCAAAGGCCGCAGAGATGCGCCATCCACTCCGCGTGCAGACCGTCGGAAAGCCGATGGCGGCACGGCCTGATGATCCCGAACATGCGTTGTCTCCCACTCACCCTTATGGCGGAACCAGCGCACCTTATCCGGCCCGGCGGCGATACTCCGGCAGAACCAGGAAACCGGGATCGTCCACCCGGTTGGGTGGTGTTCGCGGGCGCCGGGGCCTTCCAAGATGGGCGGATGACCGCGCTGCACCCACCGAAGGTCGAGTACTTCGACACCGCCTCGAAGACCAACACGGATCCGAAGGGCGTCGTGAGGGACGTCGAGGAATACCGCGAAGAGCCCTTCGGCCTCTACATGGCGCGGCCGACCCCTGGCCGGGCACAGTTCCACTACCTCGAATCGTGGCTGCTGCCGCAGCTCGGGCTGCGGATCACCGACTTCTGGTTCAACCCCGGCCACGAACGCGATCAGGACTTCTATCTCGACGTCGTCGACATCCGCCGCGAAGAGGGCGTCTGGGTCGCCACCGACCTCTACCTCGACCTCGTCCTGCGGGACAAGCAGTCCGTCCGGGTGATCGACACCGACGAACTCCTCGCCGCCGTCACCGCCGGGCTGCTCTCCCCCGCCGACGGCGAACGCGCACTCGGCATCAGCCACACGACCGTGGACGGACTGGCCGCGCACGGCCACGACCTGCGCGGTTGGCTGTCCACAAAGGACATGACGCTCGGCTGGCGACGACACTGACGGCGCGGGGGTCCATCGATCGGTTGACCCCGGCTCATCCTGACGGTTGAGCGGCTCCTGACCGACGGAAGGATTCTCACCGAGACCGCGGCGCGGGACTCTCGATCGCGAGCGAAACCGATCGAGAGGGGGCGGATGTCCATGGCCATCGAGGCCGGGGAACTCCGAGAACGGTCTGGCGAGCGGGAAAGAACGGGGATCGCGCCGTTCGCCCGGACACCGGTGCTGGCGATCGCCGGTGCGATGGGGGCGGTACTCGCGGCGACGGCCGGACGCTACGGCTACTTCGGTGACGAGCTGTACTTCCTGGCGGCTGGTCGGCATCTGGACTGGGGGTATGCCGACCAGCCGCCGATGCTGCCGCTCCTGGCGCGCCTGATGGACGCCTTCGGCGCCGATTCGCCTTGGGTCCTGCGGATCCCGGCGATGCTGGCGATGGTCGCGAGTGTCGTGTTGACCGCGCTGATCGCCAGGGAACTGGGCGGTGGCCGCAAGGCGCAGATGATCGCGGCGGCGACGTTCGCGGTGTCCGTCCAGATGCTCGGCAGCGGGCACTACCTGGCGACCAGCACCATCGACCCGTTCCTGTGGACGGTGCTGATCTGGCTGCTCACCCGCTGGGTGCGGACCCGCGCGGACGGTCTCCTGCGCTGGGGCGGCGTGGTGACCGGGCTGGCGCTGAACACGAAGTTCCTCGTCGGGGCGTTCTGGGTCGTGGCGCTGGCCGCCGCGCTGATCTGCGGGCCCCGCGACCTCCTCCGCCGCCCCGCGCTCTGGCTCGGCGCGCTGATCGCCGCCGCGATGATCGCGCCCACGCTCGTCTGGCAGGCCGCCAACGGGTGGCCGCAGCTGACCATGGGCGCGGCGATCTCCCAGGAGGTCTCGGATGGCTGGGGCGGACGTGCCTCCTTCGTCCCGACGCTGGTGGTGAGCGCGGGAATCCCGGTCGGTGTGCTCCTCCTCTGCTATGGGCTGTGGCGGTTGATCCGGTCCGAACGTCTGCGGCCGTACCGGTTCCTCGGCTGGACCGCGCTCGGCGTGCTCGCCGTGTTCGTACTGGCGAACGGGCGTTACTACTACGCGGCCGGGATGTTCGCCCCGCTGTTCGCCGCCGCGGCGGTGGAGATCGAAGCGGGCCAGGCAGCCAAGTACTGGCGCTGGATCGCCACCTGGCCGGTGTACGTCCTGGCCGCGGTGATCGCGATCCCGATGACGCTTCCGATCCTGCCGCGAGAGTCGATCACGACCGCCCCGGACTGGGCCCGGCCGGTCTTCGCGAGCGAGGAGATCGGCTGGCGGGAGATCACGGAGTCGGTGGCACAGGCGTACCGCGCCGTTCCCGACCCGGCCCACACCGGCATCGTCACGGCGAAGTACTGGCAAGCGAGTGCCATCGACCACTATGGACCGGAACTGGGCCTTCCGTCCCCGTCGAGCCCCAACCGCGGCTACGTCACCTTGCCGCGGCCGCCGGATTCGGCCAGGGACATCCTGTTCGTCGGGAACGATCCGTCGGTGCTTGTGCCCTACTTCACGCAGGTGCGCGAGGTCGGCGCCCTCGACAACCGGGCGGGGATCCCGAATGTGAGTCAAGGCATGAAGATCTGGCTGGCCACCGGCCGCAACGGAACCTGGGACACGGTGTGGCCGAAACTCACGGACTGGGGCTTCTGAACCTCACCGGTCCTCTCACGACCGACACGTCCCGCCGGTGGGACGTAAGGTGCGAGAGGACCGGCACCCGAGGGATCTGCGAGGAATGGATGAAAGCCGCCAGCGCGGCCGAAACACCGCTCGCGTCCGGCGCGGCGTTCGCCCGGCTTCCGGTGACGCTGCTCGCCGCGGCCGCCGCGGCGGCGCTGATGGCGACGGCGTGGCGGTACGGCTACTTCGGCGACGAGCTGTACTTCCTCGCCGCGGGCAAGCGACTGACCTGGGGCTACGCCGACCAGCCGCCGGTGCTCCCGCTACTGGCGTGGGCGATGGATTCCCTCGCGCCGGGCAACGTCTTCGTGTTCAGGCTCCCCGCCGTCCTCGCGACGGCGGCCGGTGTCGTGTTCACCGGCCTCATCGCCTACGAGATGGGCGGCGACCGCCGGGCGCAGACCCGCGCCGCCGCCGCGTACGCGATCTGCGGGCAGTTCCTCGGGAGCGGGCACTACCTGGCGACGTCGACGATCGACCCGGCCTTGTGGGCGCTCGTCGGGTGGCTGCTCGTGCGGTGGATGCGGACCCGCGATGACACGTTGTTGCTGTGGCTGGGCGTCGCCACCGCGGTCGCACTGAACGTCAAGCTCCTCATCGCGACGTTCTGGGTCGCCGCCGGGGTCGCGATCCTCGTCTTCGGGCCACGGGATCTCCTGCGAAAGCCCAAACTGTGGTTCGGCGCCGGGATCGCCGCGTTGTCGCTCGTGCCCACCCTCTGGTGGCAGGCCGCGAACGGCTGGCCGCAACTGGAGATGGGCGACGTCATCGCCCACGAGGCCACCGGCGGCTGGAGCGGGCGGGCCGGGTTCCTGCCCGCGCTGCTGACCGGGGCCGGGCTCGGCATCGGCGTCATCGGAGTCCTTTATGGACTGTGGGTCCTGCTGTTCTCCCCCAGGATGCGCCAATTCCGGTTCCTCGGCTGGACAGCCGTCGTGGTGATCGCGCTGTTCATCCTGACCGGCGGCCGGTACTACTACGCGGCAGGCATGTTCGCTTTCCTGTGGGCGGGCGCCGCTGTCCACTTCGGACAGGTGAAGCCGTCGGCGTGGTTTCGCTGGATCCCGACCTGGCCGGTGTTCCTGCTCTCCACGCTGTACACCCTGCCTTACGCGCTGCCGGTTTGGCCCGCCACCTGGCTCGCCGAAGGCCGTGACGTACCGCGTCCGGCGTACGCGCTGGAAGAGATCGGCTGGCCGGACCTCGCCCGTTCGGTCGCGGACGCCTATGAGCGGCTCCCGCCGGAGCAGCGAGCGCGCACCACACTCGTCACGGCCGGGTACTGGCAGGCCGGAGCGCTGGACCGGTACGGCGCCGACTACGGATTGCCCGCCGCGTACAGTCCCAGCCGTGGTTTCTGGTACTTCGGCCACCCGCCGGAGACCGCGGACACCATGCTGTTCATCGGGCCCGACCCGGCACGGCTGCGACACTCGTTCACCGACGCCCGGATCGTTTCCCGCGTCGACAACGCGCTCGGCGTCCGCAACGTGAGCCGCGGGATGCCGATCTGGCTGGTCACCGGTCGCACCGAATCCTGGGCGTCCGCCTGGCCCGGGCTGCGAGAATTCCGGGTATGACCAGCTGGATCCGGTGGCAGGACTCGCTGTGGCCGTCCCCTGCCGACGGGGAGTCACTGTGGCGGCCGTGGGGTGGCCGGATCGAGCGGTTCCTGCCGTACGCGCTGCTGGCGTTGAGCACGGCGCTGAGCCTGCTGCTCTCCGATCACGACCGCGCCGTCACGGTGGGCTTGGCGGGGATCGCCGCGGCCTGGCTCCTCCTCTCGTTCACGTTCGTCCCGGCCAGGTGGGCCGAACATCCGGTGATCGTCACCGTGTCGTTCACCGGGCTCGTGACGATCGCCGCGGTGCTCGAAGGACGCGACCCGATCTTCCTCGTCTTCATGATCGCCGGATTCTTCGACGCGATGCGGCTGCGGCCCGCCCCGCTGGCGCTGACCGGGATCTTCGTGGTTTCCGCGCTGATCAACACGATGCCCAACGGAGGTCCGCTCCAGGCGTTCGCCACCCAGCCCGCGTTGTGGACCGTGGTCACGCTGGTGCAGACGGCCGCCGTCGGGGGCGGCGGGCTCGTCTCGGCGGCGATGGCGCGCCAGCACGCCGAACGCAAGCGCATGCTCGACGAACTCGCCGCCGCGCAGGAGGAGAACGCGGGACTGCAACGGCAACTGCTGGGACAGGCACGGGAAGCAGGCGTCCTCGACGAGCGTCAGCGGCTGAGCCAGGAAATCCACGACACGCTCGCCCAGGGCTTCACCGGGATCATCACCCAGCTCGAAGCCGCCGCGGAGGCGAAAAGCGAGCCCGCCGAGTGGCAACGGCACGTCGACACCGCGATGGCGCTGGCACGCGAGAACCTGACCGCCGCGCGACGTTCGGTGCGCGCGCTCGGCCCGCAACCGCTGGCCGCGGCGACCTTGCCGGACGCGCTCGACGAGGTCTCCCGGCTGTGGGGCGAGCGGACCGGCGTCGAGGTCCGGTTCACCACGACCGGGACCGCCCGGGCGCTGCACCCCGAGATCGAGGCGACGCTGCTGCGGATCACGCAGGAGGCGCTGGCCAACGTCGAGAAGCACGCCGGCGCCACGATCGTGGGGCTGACGTTGTCCTACATGGCCGATCAAGTGACCGTCGACGTCCGGGACGACGGCCGGGGCTTCGACCCAGGGCTGGTCGTCTCTTCCGGGGAAGCCGGGTTCGGTGTCCCCGGCATGCGCGCCCGCGTCGCCCGGCTGGCCGGCACCCTGCATCTCGAGTCGGAGCCGGGCGGCGGCACAGCCGTATCGGCCAATCTGCCCGCCATCGCACTGGAGGCCCGTGCATGACGATCACCCTGCTGATCACCGACGATCACCCGATCGTCCGGGACGGGCTGCGCGGGATCTTCACCGCGGAACAGGGCTTCGAGGTGCTTGGCGAGGCGTCCTCCGGTGACGAAGCCGTCACGCTGGCGGAGAAACTCCGTCCCGACGTCGTGCTGATGGACCTGCGGATGCCGGGTTCGGGCGGGGTGGCCGCGATCGCGGAACTGGCGAAACGCGGGAATCCCGCGCGGATTCTCGTGCTGACGACCTACGACACCGACTCCGACGTCGCCCCGGCGATCGAGGCGGGTGCGACCGGTTACCTGCTCAAGGACGCCCCGCGCGACGAACTTTTCCGTGCGGTGCGCGCGACGGCGCGCGGGGAGGCCGTGCTCTCCCCCGCCGTCGCCGACCTGATCATGGGCAGGATGCGCGCGCCCGCACCGGAACCGCTGAGCCGCCGGGAGATCGAGGTTCTCACCCTGATCTCGCGCGGCTCGACCAACAAGGAGGCCGCGAAACAGCTGTTCATCAGCGAAGCCACCGTGAAAACGCACCTCGTGCACGCTTACGCGAAGCTCGGGGTGAAGGATCGCGCGGCCGCCGTCGCGACCGCTTTCGAACGAGGACTGCTGGGGAACTGAGCCCTACGGCGTCCAGCCGGTCGACTCGGCCCACGCGTTGGCCCTCGCGAAGGCCTTGTCGACCCAATCCTGTTTCTCGTCGGTGTATCCCTCGACTGTCCCGTCGCCGGCGTGCTTCGCGGCCATGGCGTTCTTGACCGCGGCGTAGGCGTCGCGCTCGTCCGGGTTCTGCCGCAGCCACTCCGGGAACAGCAGCGCGAGCCGCCAGGCAGGCGTCTCCTGCGACCGGACGTGGAGGTTGACCGGACGGCGCGGGTCGCCGCCGAAGTGGAACCGCTTGGGCCAGGTGCCGTCCTCGCCGTGCGCGTCGTCGAACCATTCGCCCTCCGCACGCGGGAATCCGGCGTCGGAAAGAGCGTCGGCCAGACCGTCGGCCTTGTCCAGGGTGGCGACCGTCAGCTGGAGGTCGAGGATGTCCTTGGCGGGCAAGCCCGGCACGGACGTCGAGCCGATGTGGTCGACCCGGACGGCGTTTTCCCCGGCCACCACACGGATCCGGGCGAGCGCCCGCTCGGCCTGCGCGGGCCACGTCTCGTCGTACGGCGCGATCTTCGGCGACATCGGCGCACGCGGCTTGCGGAGCCGCACGTTCGCCTCGAACGGGGTCAGCCTGTCCGCCCACAGCGCGTCGACGTCGGCGAGCACGATGTCAGGCGCTCCGCTGTTGTCGAGCCAGACATCGGCGACGGCCCGGCGCTGATCGGTGGTGGCCTGCGCCTTAATGCGGGCGCGCGCGTCGGTCTCGGGCATCCCCCGCGTCTCGACCAGACGGCGGAGGCGGACTTCTTCCGGTGCGTCGACCATGACGACGAGGTGGTACATCGGCGCGAGCCCACCCTCGACCAGCAGGGGGATGTCGTGGACGACGATCGCGTCCGGCGCCGCGCCCGCCATCAGCTCGGCCGTCCTGGCGCCTACCTTCGGGTGGACGATCGAGTTCAGCCGCTTGCGGGACTCCTCGTCGGCGAAGGCCTTGGCGGCGAGCACGGCACGATCGAGCGCGCCGTCGGCCGCGAGGATGTCCTCCCCGAACGCTTCGACGAGTTCGGCGAGACCCGGCGTTCCCGGTTCGACGACTTCCCTGGCGATCTTGTCGGAGTCGATGAGGACGGCGCCGTGCTCGGAAAGCCGGTTCGCCACCGTCGATTTTCCGGCGCCGATCCCGCCGGTCAGGCCCACACGCAGCATGCCGATCAGCCTAGTGGGCGACTCCGGCCGACCGCTCAGGGTGACGCCATCGGTACATCCGGCACAGAGAGAGGCAAAAGGCAAGGTCATCGTGACGCGTGACTCAACCTTTACGGGTGACACGCCGGTAGGTTGCCCGGCTTCGGGGCCTCGATTGCGTACCGTGCGCGGCGAAGGTAGCCCACACGGAGGAAAGATGGCAGACGGCAAGCACATCGGAAGGCACCGGCTGGGTTCGCCGGGGCTCGTGCACTGTGTCCTCCATCGTCCCGTGGCCGAGGCCCTCGCCGAATATCGGCGCACCTGGCTGAGCGCGCTCCTGGTTCCGGCCAAGCACAGCTTCGCCGGACTCCGCCGCAGGGCTCGCGCCGCGGCCCTCGAACACGTCTGGGTCCCGTCCGTCCGGACCGCCACTTCCTGACGCCCACCCCGCCCGCCGCGTTCAGTCCTCTAAATGCGGTGGTTCGGTCGGGCCTGGTCGCGGGCTGGGTGGCTGCCTCCAGCCGACGGCGGGTGAGCCTGTAGCGGCCGGGCCGTGAAGGCCGTCACCTGCACCACCAGTCGCGACGGCGGCACGTGAAGGGGCCCCCTTCCCCAAGTACATGATGGCCTCCTTCCTTACGCCTAGCGCAAGAAGGAGGCCATCATGTACTTCACGCCAGTTCTAAAGCGAGTCGCCACTCACGAGCCCGCGCCCCACCGCGGAGCTCGATCGGACACTCGGCCGCGAGGAAGTGTCCCTTGTGGACGCCCTGACGCCCTCCCCCGCCCGCCGCGTTTAGTCCTCTAAATGCGGTAAGGAACGCATTCAGAGGACTAAACGCGGAGACAAAGACAGCGGCCCCGGTCCGTGGTGGACCGGGGCCGCTGTCTGTCAGCTAAAGGCTGAGCGCTTGGATCACGCGCCGCCCGACAGCTTCTCGCGGAGAGCCGCGAGCTGCTCGTCGCTGGCGAGCGTGCCACCGCTCTTGGCCTCGGCCGGAGCGGAGGTGTAGCTCTGCTCGCCCGAGTCGCTCGACGAGGTGACACCGGTCGCGGCGTCCGCGGCGGCTTCGGCGTCGGCCTCGGCGGCCTTCTGGACCTGCTTCATGTGAGCCTCGTAGCGGGTGTGAGCCTCGGCGTACTGACGCTCCCACTCCTCACGCTGCTTGTCGAAGCCTTCCTGCCACTCCTGGGTGTCCGGGTCGAAGCCTTCGGGGTAGATGTAGTTGCCCTCGGCGTCGTACTCGGCGGCCATACCGTACTGAGTGGGGTCGAACTCGGTCTCCGGCGTGACGCCCTCGTTCGCCTGCTTCAGCGACAGCGAGATGCGACGACGCTCGAGGTCGATGTCGATGACCTTGACCATCACGTCGCCGTTGACCTGGACGACCTGCTCCGGGATCTCCACGTGGCGCTCGGCCAGCTCGGAGATGTGCACCAGGCCCTCGATGCCCTCTTCGACGCGCACGAACGCACCGAACGGAACGAGCTTGGTGACCTTGCCCGGCACGATCTGGCCGATCGCGTGGGTGCGGGCGAACTGACGCCACGGGTCTTCCTGGGTCGCCTTCAGCGACAGCGAGACGCGCTCGCGGTCCATGTCGACGTCCAGAACCTCGACCGTGACCTCCTGGCCGACCTCGACGACCTCGGACGGGTGGTCGATGTGCTTCCAGGACAGCTCGGAGACGTGCACCAGGCCGTCGACGCCACCCAGGTCCACGAAGGCACCGAAGTTGACGATGGACGACACGACGCCCTTGCGGACCTGGCCCTTGGCGAGCGCGTTGAGGAACTCGCTGCGCACCTCGGACTGGGTCTGCTCCAGGTAGGCACGGCGGGACAGGACCACGTTGTTGCGGTTCTTGTCCAGCTCGATGATCTTCGCCTCGAGCTCGCGGCCGACGTACGGCTGCAGGTCACGCACGCGGCGCATTTCGACCAGCGACGCCGGCAGGAAGCCGCGCAGGCCGATGTCCAGGATGAGGCCGCCCTTGACGACCTCGATGACGGTGCCCTTGACGGGCTCGTCCTTCTCCTTGAGCTCCTCGATCGTGCCCCAGGCGCGCTCGTACTGCGCGCGCTTCTTGGACAGGATCAGACGGCCTTCCTTGTCCTCCTTCTGGAGAACCAGGGCTTCGACCTCATCGCCGACGGTGACAACCTCAGCCGGGTCGACATCGTGCTTGATGGAGAGCTCGCGCGAGGGGATGACACCCTCGGTCTTGTAGCCGATGTCGAGCAGGACCTCGTCGCGGTCGACCTTGACGATGGTGCCTTCGACGATGTCGCCATCGTTGAAGTATTTGATCGTCTTGTCGATCGCTGCGAGGAAGTCTTCCTCCGACCCGATGTCGTTGATAGCGACTTGCTGGGGCCCGGCGGGGGCGGTCGGGGCGGTGGCGGTGTCGGTCGTCATTAGGCGGGTTGCTCCGGTGGATGGGAAGTAGTGGGTTTGCAGTTAGGGCACCATGGGCTCATCCGACATGAGGCGACCACATAAGCAAACGTCCACAGGGAACGACCGCGAGCATCACCGCATCCGGTACGCGACCCCCTGACCCGGACGCTGAGCGAACCGGGGGAAAGAGTAGCGCGAACCCACTGCGCTAACAGATATCCTACGCGGCCCCCTGTACACGGCACAATCAGGGTCACACCCGCGATCACAGCGGGCGGACGATCTGGGCCGCGAAGCCCTGACCTGGGGAAAGGATATCGGTTTGAGTCAGCAGCCCGCCACCGAGCAGCAAACGGCGGCCGAGAGGCACGCGCAGGCCGAGGAACGGCTCGGCACCGCGGGGGTCGCCTACCGGGCGGTCTCGGCGCCGGAGGCGACGGCCGCGAACCTGGCCTGGTGGGACGCCGACGCCGACGACTACCAAGCCACCCACGGCGGCTTCCTCGGCGACGCGGACTTCGTCTGGTGCCCGGAGGGCGTCCGCGAGGCCGACGTCGCACTTCTGGGTGAAGTCGGCGGCAAGCGGATCCTCGAGGTCGGCTGCGGGCAGGCGGCCTGCTCGCGCTGGCTCGCCGCGCAAGGCGCCGAAGCGGTGGCGACCGACCTTTCCGCGGGCATGCTCCGGCACGCCCGGGAGGGCAACGAGCGGACCGGTCCCGTCGTCCCTCTCGTGCAGGCCACGGCGGAGTCACTCCCCTTCGCCGACGCGAGTTTCGACGCGGCTTGCTCGGCCTTCGGCGCGATCCCGTTCGTGGCTTCGGTGGACGACGTGTTCGCCGAAGTGCGCCGGGTGCTCCGGCCGGGCGCCCGCTGGGTGTTCTCGGTGACCCACCCGATGCGCTGGATCTTCCCCGACGATCCCGGACCGCTGGGCCTCACCGTCACCCAGCCGTATTTCGACCGCACCCCGTACGTCGAGGTCGACGACGACGGTGTCGCGACCTACGTCGAGTACCACCGCACTCTCGGCGACTATGTCCGCGCGCTCTCCGACTCCGGTTTCGCGCTCACGGACCTCATCGAGCCCGCCTGGCCGGAGGGCCACTCCCGCACCTGGGGACAGTGGAGCCCGTTGCGCGGCAAGCTCTTCCCCGGTACAGCGATCTTCTGCACCCAGCGGGGATGACCCGGCCGGGGGATCCGTGGCCGTCGCGGTTCGCCGCGCTGGACCCGTTGCTCCCGCCGCCACCGCCGCTTCCGCCCGGCGAACCCGTCGAAGCGGGCGGCGCGGTGGGGACCATCGCGCACGTGCGGTTCCCGTCGGGTTCGTGGCAGCGGCTCTGGGGCCCGGCACATCTGCAGATCCTCTCCGCCGTCCTTCCCCGTGACGCCGGCGCGGGGATGGACGCTCTCCTGTCGGTGTGGCGTGACCGGATCGCGCTCGCCGCCGCTGAAGCCGATTCTTCGTGCACGGTCACCTGGCCCAGCCGCGACGTCGAGGTGGCGCGCGCCTTGCTCGACCATGGGCTCGCGCCGCAACTGGCGCTGGCTGTCCGCGCCCCGGCCCCCGGCGACGGTCACGCCGTGCCCGGGGTGACGGTCCGGGAATCCTCCGGCGGTGATCTGGAAGAGATCGTCGAGCTCCGGTTCGAGGAACTCCGCTACACCTCGTTCGTCGGCCACGGCGTGGTCCGGCCCGGCGCCAAGGCCCTGCTCGCCGAAGAAGTCCGCCGCGGGCTGCAGTTCGGCGGCCGCGTCTGGATCGCCGAAGAAGAAGGCGTCACGGTGGGGATGGTGACCGGCGGGAAGCGCTCGCCCTCCCCCGGCGACGGGCTCGCCGGACGGCTGCGCCCCGGCGAGTGGGGTTACGTCGGCACGCTCGCGGTCACCGCGGCCGCGCGAGGACGCGGGATCGGGCGCGCGCTGACCGCCGTCGCGCACGACGAGCTCTTCTCGCCGTCGCTGCGCGGTACGTTCGTCTCGTACAATCCGGCCAATCCGCTGTCCCCGGTGTTCTGGCACCGGCAGGGTTATCGTCCACTATGGACGACGTGGGCGGTGAGTCCGGCCGCCGCCCTGCGGTAGCGGTGATCCGCGCTGTCGACCCCTGGGGACGGGATGGAAATCGAGAAGACGTTGTTCGACGCGCACCGGACGCGGTTCGCGGCGATCGACCGGCTGCTGCCCGAGGCCGCCCCGCCGCCGGTCGTCGGCGAGCGCGTGGACGCCGCCACGGCTTCCGGGGTTCAGGTCACCGGCGTGGTGCAGCGCCAGCTGCACGGCCCCGACGACGTCCCGCTGCTCTGGTCCGCCGCCGACGTGCGCCAGCTGTTCCCGTTCATCGGGAGCACCGGCACCGAGGGGATGGACGTCCTGCTGCGCGCGTGGCGGACGTGGATGGACGCCGAATCGCCCGGCGAGGATTCGTCCTGTGTGGTCAATTGGCCGAGCCGGGACGCCGAGGCGATCCGCGCCTTCCTCGACCACGGGCTGGTGCCGATGTCCGCGCTCGCCGTGCGCACCGGTCACCACCGCGATGCCGCGCCCGAGGTGCCCGGCACGGGGGTGACCATACGCCGGGCGCGGCCGGACGACTTCGAGGACGTGCTCGCGATGGCCGTGTCGACGCACGATTACATCGGCCAGGTCGCCACCCGCCGTCGCGCGAACGCCGCCCAGCTGCTCGCCCCGGCGCTGGAGCGAGCCCTCGACAAGGACTCGCCGCTGCTGTGGCTCGCCGAGCGGGACGGGGAGATCGCCGCGTTCGCGCACGCCGCCTGGATCGCGTCGACGCCGGGGTCGGCCGAGGCCGAACTCCTCCCCCACGGACGCTGGGGCTACGTCAACAATGTCGTCACCGTGCCCGGCCTGCGTGGGAACGGTGTCGGCCGGAGCCTGATGTCGGTGGTGCACAACGAGTTGTCCGCCGGCGGCGCGGAGGGCACCTACCTCTATTACAACCCGACCAACCCGCTCTCTTCGGTGTTCTGGCACCGGCAGGGTTATCGTCCACTATGGACGTCCTGGGAGGTCCATCCGGCTTCGGCCCTGCGCTAGCCGAAAGAGGCACTGATCCGTCCGGTTTGCGACGGTTTTGTCACTCTTGGGTGTGACATGGGCCCCGCGCGGTTGCTCATCTCCCAGGTCAGGGCTAACTTTTGAACTGACCAGTCAGTTTAAAAGTGCCACGAGTCATCGACCTGGGAGTTCTTCGTGCGGGTTCAAGCCGACAGGGTGTCCGTCACCGGGCCCCACGGCACGTTGCTGTCGCCCACCTCGCTCACCGTTTCGGGCGGTGAGCTGGCGATCGTGCACGGCGAGCCCGGCGTCGGCGTCACGGCCTTCGGGCTGGCGCTGGCCGGGCGGCTGAAGCCCGCCACCGGGACCGTGACCGTCGAAGGCGGTGATCCGCGGCAGGTCGTCGCGGTCGTCGACGCCCCCGGCGTGAGCGAGCCGGACGGCGCGCTCACGCTGCAGGCCGTCGTCGGCGAGGAACTCGAACTGGCGAAACGCCCCGCGAGCAAGGCGGCCGCCGCGAGCTGGCTGGCCGAGCACGACGCCGCCGCGTTCGCCACCACCCGCTTCGAGAACATCGAAGCGGGGACGCGCACCCGGCTGCTCACCGCGCTCGCCGCGAGCCGCAAGGGGGTCGGCGTACTCGTGCTCGACACCCCCGACAGGCACACCAGCGACGTCGACGGCTGGGCGCGGATCGCCCGTGAGCACGCCGAACGCGGCCTCGCCGTCATCGTGCTGACCGCGACGACCCCCGTGTCCGCCCTGCCGGAGAAACCCGCGCTCCTCGGCGGCCTCGACCAGCCTGCCCCCGTGCGCTGCGCGCCAGCCGAGGTACCGGCGGAGACCACGCTGGAAGAGACCGTGCCGGACGAGACCGAAAAGACCTCAGGAGACCAGGAATGAACCCCGTCCGGATCGCAGGCAACGAGCTGCGCCGGCTGAGCAGCGGCACCCTGCCGAAGCTGGCCATGGTCGCGCTCGTTTTGGTACCGCTGCTGTACGCGTCCTTCTACCTCTACGCGAACTTCGACCCGTACTCGCGGCTGGACAAGCTCCCGGCGGCCGTCTTCACCTCGGACGCCGGTTCGAAGGACTCGGCCGGCGCGGAACGCAACGTCGGCCGCGAAGTGACCGACGAGCTGGTCAAGTCCGGCACCTTCCAATGGCATGAGGTCTCCCCCGACGAGGCGGCCAAGGGCGTCCGCGACGACACCTACTCGTTCGCCATCGGCATCCCGCGCGATTTCTCCGCGGCGCTGCTGTCCTCCGGCAACTTCCAGCCGCAGCAGGCGACGATCACGCTGACCACCAACGACGCCAACAACTATCTGTCCGGCACCATCGCGAAACAGGTGGCCGAACAGGTCCGCAAGACGATCGCGGAGAAGGTCGGCAGCGAGGCGGCGGACAAGTTCCTCGTCGGCTTCTCCACGATCTACGGCAAGACCCAGGAGGCCGCGACGGGTGCTTCACAGCTCGCCGACGGCGCGGGCAAGCTCAAATCCGGACAGCAGCAGCTCGCCGACGGCGCGTCCCAGCTCGCCTCCGGCAGCTCCGAACTGGCGAGCGGACTCGGCAGCCTGAAGTCCGCCACCGCCCAGCTGCCCGCCCAGACGCAAAAGCTCGCCAGCGGTGCGGGCCAGGTCGCCGACGGGAACCAGAAGGTCGCCGACGCCGCCTCGCTCGCGGCGACGGCGTCCGGGGACATCCAGGCGAAGCTCGACGGCTACCGCACCCAGCTCGCGCAGGATCTGCGGAACGCCGGTCTCCCGGAGACCCAGGTGCAGGAGATCCTGAGCCGCCTCGACACGCTCCGTTCGCCGGTGGACCAGGCGAACACGAAGATCCAGGGCGCGAACAGTCAGCTCGCCCAGCTCGCGTCCGGCGCGCGACAGGTGTCCGACGGCGCGCACCAGCTGGCCTCGGCGACGCCGCAGCTCACCAGCGGGATCGCACAGGCGTCCGACGGGGCGAACAAGCTCCGTGACGGCGCGGCGAAGCTGAACGACGGCGAGAAATCCGCGGTCACCGGCACGAACCAGCTCGCCGACGGGGCGGTGCGGCTCCGCGACGGGCTCGCCGCCGGGCTCAACCAGATCCCGAACCCCGACGACCCCACCCGGGCGGCCACCGCCAACACCATCGCCGACCCGGTCGCGGTCCACTCCTCCGGCGTCGCCTCGGCGGGGACCTACGGCGCGGGCCTCGCCCCGTTCTTCATCTCGCTGGCCACCTGGATCGGCGCGTTCGTGCTGTTCCTGTTGCTGCGCCCGCTCTCGACCCGCGCGCTGACCGCCGGTGCGTCGCCGTTCAAGGTCGCGCTCGGCGGCTGGCTTCCCTCCGCCCTGCTGGGGATCGCGCAGGTGATCGTGCTGTTCGGCGCGGTGACCTGGCTGGTCGGCATCGACGTCGCGCATCCGCTCGGCGCGATCGGGTTCGCCATCCTGGTGTCGCTCACCTTCACCGCCGTGGTGCACGCGCTCAACGCCTTCTTCGGCGCCGTCGGGAAGTTCCTCGGCCTGGTCCTGCTGGTGCTGCAGCTGGTCAGCGCGGGCGGCACGTTCCCGTGGCAGACCATCCCGGACGCGCTGTACCCGCTCCACATCGTCCTGCCGATGGGTTACGCGATCGACGGGTTCCGGCACCTGCTCTACAGCGGCGCGTCGATGAAGATCCTCGGTGACATCGGGGTTCTGCTGGCCTACCTCGTCGGCTCGATCCTGGTGTCGACGCTCGCGGCGCGGAAGCGACGCACCTGGACGGTTTCGGCGCTGAAACCCGAGCTGGCGTTGTGACCACCCGAGGTGAGGCGACGAAGCAGAAGCTGTTCGAGGCGACCCTGCGGCTGTCGGCCAGCCGCGGCCTCGTCGGGCTGACGGTGGACGACATCGCGGCCGAGGCGAAGGTGGCCAAGGGCACCGTCTACTACAACTTCGGCAGCAAGGACGGTCTCGTCGACGCGCTGTTGCGGTACGGCGTCGGCGTACTCGCCGACCGGCTGCGCGCGGCCACCGGCGATGGCGACCCGATGGACGTCATCTCCTCGCAGGTGGACGGCGCGCTGCAGTTCATCGCCGAATACCCCGGTTTCTCCCAGATCCTGGTGAGCGAGATGTGGCGCACCCCCGGCACGTGGCACGAGACGCTGACATTGCTGCGCGAGGAGATCATCTCGATCGTGCGCGAACAACTGCATCGGCTGGACGCCGCCGGGCGGCTGCCCGACGGCGTCCAGATCCCGACGGCGGCGGCCGGGTTGTTCGGCACGATGCTGGTGGTCGCCCTGGACTGGCAGGTGTTCCAGCCGAAACGCACGCGGGCCGACGTGCGGGAATCGGTGATGGTGCTGATCCGGGGGCTGGGCCGGTAGGTCCGTGAAGGCCTCCTTCCCTACCTTGAGAGTAGGAAAGGGGGCCTTCACGACCCTCAGCTCCCGGCAGCGGTATCGGGCTCCCGGACCCACTTCAGCTTGACCTCGAAGTTCCCCTCCAGCCCGGTCTTCGCGATCACCGCGCCCGCCTGAGCGGTCAGCTTCACGCCGAACTTGATCTCGACCTCGTCCGGTCCCGAGGTCATCGACCGGAACGTGGCCAGCGCCGACGCGGCCGCTTCCCGCACGTTCGTCAGCGCCGCTTCGAACGATCCCTTGGCGTCCTCGATCAGGTCATCGCGCCGGGAGACCCGGGAGGTGCCGGGGACGGGGTCGATCTCGACGACCACCGAACCGCCGCCTTCGAGCGGGAACCGCGCCAAGTCGTTCACCGATGCTCCTTCACTGTCCACAAGGGATTCTCAACCATTCGCCGGACGGGACGCTTTGCCGGATTCCGTCGAGTTGACTCAGCAGGATGTCCAGCCGGTCCCGGTTGCTCAGGTACTCGAGAACGGCACGGTGAAACGCGCCGGTCATGGTCGCGGGCATCAGGTCGGAGGCGTCGAAGCACAAGGCGGGCGCCGAGGTGAGGGTTTCCGCGATCTTCCGGCTCACCTGGTCGGTGTAGACGTCGGAACCGAGCTTCCGGTTGGCCGAGAACGCGCTCGCGCGCGGGATCGACGGCCACATCCGCTGTGCCTTTTCCGAAGCCAGGTACTGGATCAGCTTCCGCGCCGGCGGGGTGTCACGGAACATGCCCGCCAGGTCGGCGGCGACTTCGGAGACATCGCGTCCGGGGAACCGGAGGAAGTCGAAATCGGTGCCGGCGCGGGGAGACGTCCCGTCCGCCCGTTTCACGTCCTGGTAGCGGCTCATGATGAACGACGCCTGATGTTCGAGCACGCAGCCCGGCGGGTTGGTGAACATCGGCTTGCCCGCGTCGCCGAAATCGGTCAGCAGCGCGGCGGCGGCCCCGCCGCGGATCCCGGCGGGGTCGATCAGCGAACCCCAGTCCAGCCAAGCCTGTTTGACCTCCGGTGACGTCCACTTCAGACTGCCGGAGGCCCATTGCCGGTATTTCTCCGGCCCCGCCGAATGCAGGAAGATGTCCTCGATCCAGTCGGTTCCCGGCCAGCCCGACGTAGGCGGAGCACCCATGCCGACACACCACGGCGTGCCGCCCGCGGCCGTCAGCCCGCCGGCGAACGTGCGGAGACCGTCGAACGTCGTCGGGCGGATCCCGGTCAACCGGGCCGGGTTGTACCAGATCACGCTCTTGAGATCGGCCTTCACCGCGACCGCGTACAGCTTCTGGGTGCCGATCTTCTGCAGCGCCACCCATTGCGGGCTGAAGGAGTTTGCCATGGTCGCGGCGAGGTCGTCGTCGAGCGGCAGCAGGTCGCCCGACTTCTGGTATTTCGCCAGCACACCGGCGTTCGGCAGGACGGCGACGTCCGGTGGCGTGCCGCGCTGCACGTCCGAGGCGAGCACCTGGTCGACGGCGCGAGTGCCCTGATAGAGGTACTTGACGCCGGTGTCCGCCTTGAACGCGTCCAGCACCTGCCGGAACGCGTCCGCCTCGGGGCCGGTCCACGACGCGAGGACGACGACGGTGCCGCCGTCGGCCGACGCCGAGCAGCCGCCCGCGAGCAACGACAGCGCCATCACGAACGCCAGTAATCGTTTCACGGGCGGTACCGGTATTCGTCGATCCGGCTGTGCAAGCCGAGCAGGACCAGTCCGCCCGCGAGCAGGGTGCCCGCCGGGATGAGGTACTCCCGTCCACCGGTTTCGGCCGCTCCCGAAGCGTCGGCCGCCACCGCCTTCGCGCCCGCCGTGGCCACCCGCGTGTTGTCCGTCGCCACCGTCGTGGCCTGCCGTGCCTTCGCCCGGAATTCGTCGACGGTCACACCGCATCCCTGCTCCCTGTCGCAGAACTCGGTCAGCAGGTCGGCGAGCCGGAGCTGACCCGCCTCGTCGGCCGCCTGGATCTGCGTGTTCCGCGCCTCGGCGACCGCGTCGAGCCGCTCCCCGACCGAGTCCAGCCGGTCGCGGCTGACCACGGTGAACACCAGCGCCACCCCGATCGCGGCGATCAGCACGGTCGCCGCGAGCAACGGCACGTTCGCCATCCGGCGGAACCGCTTCCTCAGGTACAGCTGGGTGTGCACCAGCAGCCCCAGCAGAGCCAGTATCGGAAGGAGCCACAACGGGAGCATCGCGAGGCTGACACCGGTCGACGACAGTTGCGTGGCCAGCGCCTCACGTTGCTTGTCCTGCAGCAATTCCAGCTCGTCGAGGACCCCGCCGGGGGCGTGCAGCAACCGCGAGGCGTGCCACAGGTCGGCCGCACCGAGCACCGCCGCGTCCAGCTGGCGGAAATGCACGTCGGCCTGCCCGATGGAACCCGAATAGGCCGCCACCTGACTTTCCACCACCTGCAGTCCGTTGCCGCCGGGTGCGCCCGCCTGGTTGAACTCCGCGACCCGAGCGAGGCTCTGGCTCGCCAGCGCCAGCTGGTTCGAGTACTCCTGGCCGGGCCCGGCGAGTCTCGCCTCGCCCGAGGCGAAACTGGCGACCGCGGCGGCGTCGGCGGCCACCAGCGCGGCCCGCGCGGCCGTCACCTCGAGTACCGCTTGCGAAGTCCGGTCGCGGACCGTTTCGGCGGCGTTCTGGACGCGGTGGAACGCCCACATCGACACCACCAGGACGACGAGGGTCAGCGCCAGCAGGCCGGCGCGGAGCCGCACCAGCCGCACCCGGGTCGCCGTCACGAAACCACCTCGTCGAACGGTCTGCCGCAGCCGACGCAGAAGTTCGCCCCGGCGGGAGACAGCGCGGGGCAGTCGGCGCAGGCGACCGGCGGCGCCTCGGTCCGGGAATCGGGCATCGGCCGATCTTCCTGTTCGGACGCGATTTCCGAAACCCTCGAAGGGATAACGACGTGCAGAGCGTGGCTTCGGGTCGCGTCGGCGCGCAAGCGTACGACGCCTTTCTTCGCGTCGATGATCTCCACGACCCCCGCGAGACGGCCGAGCGTGTCTTCGTCGCTCGCGGCGGCGGCCAACGTGGCCGCCCGGCCCCAATGTTGTTCGGCCCCGGCCTGGTCACCGGCCGCGTAGGCGTCGCCGCCCGCGGTCAACGCTTCGCCGAGATCGGCCTGGGCGGCGTACTTCGAGATCATCGGGTGAATCAGCGTCGGCGGGATCGGGTCGTGTGTCCACCGGCCCGCGATGGCCAGCGCGTCCTCCTCGACCATGGCACCGGGGACGGGCACGAGTTCCGTCCACGCCAGCTGCCTGTCCTGCCCGTGGCTGGGTTCGAGATCCGGATCGAGGTCCAGGATCACCTGGTAGTCCCGTGTCTCGTCGCCGGCGAACGAACCGAGCGAAAGCTCGACCTCGCGGACGGCGATCTCCTGGCACCGGTCGGTGAGGTCGTACTCGTCCGGGAACACCTGCTTGACCGACCGCAGCCTGCTGAACGGCATGGTGCCGATGCGCAACCGGACCTCGGGCAGCACCTTGGTCATCGCGCTCTCGACGAGGTTCCGGAAATCCTCGGCGAGTTCGTCGTCCTCCACGACGGAGTCGACGTTCCCGCGCAGCACCCTGGCGATCTGGACGAGTTCCGCCGGCTCCCAGCCGTCGCCGAGCCCCCTGGCGTCGCAGACGAACCGGCCCTCGCAGCTGTTCAGCACGCTCATCAGATCGGCCCTGGTCTGTGAATCGTTGCGGCCGTCGGTGAGGAGGATCGCGTGGCGGACGGCGTCCGCTTCTCGGGCGAAGAGGTCACGGGCCTTGGCCAGCCACGCGCCCATCGCGGTGCCGCCGACCGCCGCGAGATGCTTGACCGCGGCACGCGCTTCGGCCCTGGTCCGCTCGGAAGCGGTCACCAGGCCCTCCTCGGCCGGGTAGATCAGCTTCGCGCGGTCGGTACCTTGGATGACGGCGAAGCGCACACCGTCGGGGAAGACGTCGATAGCGGCCGTGGCGGCACGCCGGGCCTCGCCGATCTTGGTGCTGGGGAAACGCATCGAACTGGAGCAGTCGATCATCAGGATTTCGGCGGCGGTCCTGGCGACGGTCGCTTCGCCGCCACGGGACACGACCCGGACGATCGCGGTCATCGCCCGGTCCCCCTCGGCCAGGAACTTGTTCTGGTGCACTTCGAGCCCCAGCCTCGGCTCCCCGCTCATCGTTCGTTCCCCTTTCACACCAGGGTCACCGGTCTCACCGAGTTGGCGAGATCGATCAGCACGTCGTGCAGTTCGGGCGTCGGCGCGTGATGGGCGAGCCGCCGGTACGACTTGTCCAGCACCGTGCGCGCGCCCGTCTCGTCCGCCCGCAGGATCGCGCCGTCGGTGATCCCGTCCTGTCCGACGAGCACGCCGGCAAGCCCGGTCTCGCGCACGGCCGTCCTCAGCCGGTCGGCCGCGTCACCGTCGAGGTCCAGGGCGGTCAGCCGGACCACCGCCTCGTCGAGCTCCGCCGATACCGGGAGATCCCCCGTCCCGGGCATCGGCGCGGACAGCACCCGTACCCCGGCGATCCGCGCCGCCTCGTCGTAGCGGGAGAATTCCGGTACCTGGTCGAGGATCTCGACCGCGGCGGCGCGGTTACCCCGCAACAGCCGGACCCGCGCGAGCCCGAACGCCGCGCTGACCTGGGTCCGGTCCCGTGCCCACAAGGCGTCGTAATACCGTTCCGCGGCGGCCACGCCGTTGAGGTGCTCCTCGCAGAGGCCGAGCGCGAGTTTCGGCGGTTCCTCACCGGGGATGTCGCGGTAGACGGCGTCGAATTTCTCCTTGGCCGCGGCGAAATCACCGGAGCCCAGAGCCAGCAGGCCCCGGTGCCAGGCCACGCGCCAGTCATGGGCGGCGCGATCGCCCAGCAGCCGTTCGGCTTCGGCCACCGCCAACGCGGCTTCCACGGTCGCCCCGAGTTCCAGCCGCGCCCGGCACCGGCGGAACTCGACCTCGACCGAACTCGGCGCCTTTTCGAGTTTCTTCAGCAGCCGCGCCGCGTCAGGGGCGCGGACGGTGCGCAGGAAGCCCACCTGCGGATCGTCCGGATCCTCCCTGGGCAGTGGCAGGCCGACGGCGATCTCCGCGGCCGTCGGCCGATCGCCGAGCGAGACGCGGCGCCCGCGCGTCCAGTGTTCCAACGGCGGCGCCTGGCCAAGTCCCGCGTCGAGCAGGACCGCCCCTTCGGTGAACAGCGTCGACCCGGCGGGCCGGGATTGCCTGTCCCGCAGGGAGAGGATTTCGGCGAGCACGCCGTCGAGCTGGACGAGCATCTCGTGCGCGGTCGCGAACCGCCGCTCGAACGGGGCGGTCGCGCGGTCGAGAACACGGACGAAGGATTCGATGCCGAACCGGACGCCGCGCGCGTCGGGAGTGACCGACCAGCCGTCGCTGGCCTGGAAGAGCTCCCGCAACGTCATGCCAACGGTGTGGATGTCGGACCGGACGGTGAGCCCGTGTCTCGCCCGTTCTTTCGGCGGCACCTGGTAATGCTCGGTCACGACGGCCGGGCTTTCGTCGTCGGAGATCTTGCGGATGGCCCCGAAATCGATGACCTTGATCCGCTTCTCGCCGTGGATCACGTTGTCCGGCTTCATGTCGCAGTACAGCAGGCCCTCGCCGTGCAGGTAGTCGAGCGCGGTCAGGATCTCCCGCCCGTACGCCACGACGTGCTCGACCAGCAGCCGTCCCTCGCTGGAATCCAGCCCGGCCCGGCCGCGGTTCTTGATCTCCCGCAGGGAAAGGCCGTCGACGAACTCCATGACGATGTAGCGGAGGTCGTGATGCTCGACCACGTCGAAGATCCGGACGATGTTCGGATGCTCCAGCGCGGTGAGCACCTGGCTCTCGGTCTCCGCGATCCGCACGGCGGCGGTGTTGTTGGTGTTGATCAGTCCCTTGAGCGCGACATACCGGTCGCCGAGTCCGGAATCCGTTGCCAGATAGACGAAACCGAGTCCGCCGCGGGCGACGCAGCCGAGGACGTGGTACCGGCCGTCGACCACGTCGCCCGCCGCGAGCTTGGGCGCGAAGGAGAACGGTGTCCGGCAGACCGGGCAGAATCCTTCGAGCGGCGCGGGCCCGCCGCCGATGGAGCGGCCGACCGGGGTGCCGGTGCAGCCGAGTTTGCCGCAGAACCGTTCGTCCTCCGGGACATGCGGCTCGGTCAGCAGACGGCCCGCGACGTCGGGGAGTTCGACGAGCGGCAGCGGGACCCGGTCGTCCGCGGTCGCGTGGCCGGCCATCTGCTGGGACCGGGTGACCACCGTGCTCGTGATCCTGGTCGGCGCCTCACCGGGACCGGGGATCACCAGTGTCGGCTTTTCCCGCCGCACCGGCTCTTCCGGCGTTCCGGGCGGCAGCCCGCACACCTTGCAGAAACCGGTCTTGCCGAGCACACCGTGGCAGCCGTTCCGTCCGCAAGCCGTCATCCGTCGATCCGTTTCCGTACGGTGTTCGCGTACTGCTCGACGGCGGCCGACGCGGCCCCGAGGTCGCACGGTCCTTCGAAGAGCATCCGCCAGGCGGGAGCGTAGGCGGCATCGAGTTCGACGTCTTCGACGAAGCCACTGTTACGGGCCATCTCGCCGTACGCGTCGAGCCGGGCGCGAAGTTCCGCGCGCCGGGAGAGGTTCTCGTCGAGGAGGCGACGCAGGTCGCGGGCGCGTTCCACGGTCCTGGCCACGGTCCGCTCACAGGCGGGCAGATGCCGTTTCACCCAGTCGGGTTCACCGTCCCGCTCCGCTGACCGCAGTTGCGTCACCGCACCCTGCAGCCGCCGCGCCCTGGCCTGTGCGTCCGGGGCGTCGGTGAAACGGGGCGCGTCACCCAGGTTTTCCTTCTCCAGCCGGGCGAGTTCGGCCAATCGGGTCTCCAGCAGGGTGAGGCGGCCTTCGATGTCGTCCTCGTCGGCCGGCGAGGCGCCGGTGCTCGTCCGGACCTCACTCACCATCGGCGAACTCTCGTTGCGGAAGGCGAGGGCGAGCCGCAGTCCGAGGTCGTGCACGCGGTGCGCCAACGGGATCAGGACCTCGCCGACAAGCTTCTCCGGTTCGGCCGATTCGTCGATGCCGTAGACGACCACGGTCCGGCCGGAGCCGTGACGGCCCGCTGCGACGTCGAGCCGCTCGGCGATCCGGTGGCGTACCTCGTCGGCGGTCTTGCCGACCGCGTCGACCGCGAGCACGACACTGCCGACCGGCGGCACCGTCGGCCCGGACGCGCTCCGTCCCGCGCCCCGCTCCCGGTCGGCGAGCACGACGGCGCGGCGCAACGAGGCGGCGATGGCGGAATCGTCCTCGCCGGTGATGATCACCCAGACGTCCGACCCGCCGTGCCCGCCGAGCCAGCCGGCGAACTCGCGCGCGAACGGTACGTCGATGGCGGGCGGCTCCGGACAGTACACGAAGCTCGGGTCGATCGCCGGGCTTCCCTGGGCCCAGCGGCGCAGTTGCGGCAGGTAGCCGAGCATGGTCTCGACCGGGATCATCCAGGAGACCCGGGCGGCCTCGGTCGCGTACCGGGTGGCGACCATGCCCACGACGTGCCCGGTCTTGTCCGCGACCACCGCGGCACCGCTGAAGCCGTGCGTGATCGGCTCGGCGTCGGAAGTGCGATGAAGCTGGACGCGCTCGAGACCGTGCCCGCCGTCGCCGACGACGGTCGCCAGCGACCACATGCCGTCCGAACCCTGCGGGAAGCCGTAGGCGCGGACGCGCTGGTTGTCTTCGAGCGCCGTCCGGTGCAGCGGAGCGCCGTCGACCTGTTCCTCCGGGTCACGCAACCGGAGCAACGCGACGTCCCCGCCGTCGTCCCCGATGGGCGCCGCATGCGCGACAATCGTGGCGAATCCGGGCTCCACCCCGGGAAGCGCCACGAAATCCACCGTTATTTCGTCGTGGCCTTCGATCACATGAGCGCAGGTGAGGAGGTGTTCGTCATCGAGCATGGTCCCGGCGCCCAGGATCCGCCCACGACGATCGCGCAGCCGCACCCGCCAGCGTCTGCGCTCGGAAGTCACTCAGCCGACCCTACCGACCGCAAGTGGTAATGAGGGTTTTATCGTCGATTTCTTCATTGACCCACGCTTGACCGGGTCATAAGATCACGACGGCGTAGTCACCGGATCTTCCCGGTGCCAGACCTCGGCCGCGGTGTCCACTTCTGCCCGCCTCGACACGCCTCCCTCGAATGCTCCGGCGCTCCCTACTTCCGGGCGTCGGCCTCACGTAAGACGGCACAGCTTCTTCGACCCTGCGAAAAAACGGAGTGAAACCCTTGCCCACCACCAGCATCACCGACGGCGCCGAACGAACGCTGCTCGAGAACACGCTCGATCGCAACCGCGAAGCGCTGATCGAGACCGCACGCGGCCTCTCCGAAGCGGACGCTCGCCGACGGCTCGTCGCGTCACTGACGACGCCGATCTCCCTGCTCAAACACGCCGCAGCCGCCGAACGGATCTGGTTCCAGCGATTCTGGGCCGGTCTCAGTGAAGCGGAATGCGACGGATACTCGGCCCGGGACAAGGGCACCTTCGCCGTCGAGGACGACGAGTCCCTCGCCGACGTCATCGCCGAATTCGAACGCGCGAGCCGACGCTCACGGGAGATCGCCGCGCGCTTCGACCTCGACGACACCAAGGACATCCCCGGTGAAGGCACCATCAGCCTGCGATGGACCTTGCTCGCCATGATCGAAGAATTCGCCCGGCACGCGGGACACGGCGACATCCTGCGCGAGCAGATCGATCAGCCGACCTCGTGAGGGGTGATGACGGTTCCGGCCAAGGAAACTCGACCTTCACACCTTCCCCAAGTACATGATGGCCCCCTTCCTTGCGCCTAGCGCAAGGAAGGGGGCCATCATGTACTTCACCTCAGCGAGGCCTAGTGCGCGGCGTCGTTCCAGGACCGGCCGTACCCGACGGAGACCTCGAGCGGCACCGCCAGCTCGTAGGCCGAGCCCATTCCCTGGCGCACCAAGGCTTCCAGCTGCTCGCGCTCGCCGTCGGCGACCTCGAGGACGAGTTCGTCGTGGACCTGCAGCAGCACGCGGCTCTTCAGCTTCGCCTCGGTCAGCGCGCGGTGCACGTTGAGCATGGCGACCTTGATGATGTCGGCCGCGCTGCCCTGGATGGGCGCGTTGAGCGCCATGCGCTCGGCCATCTCACGACGCTGGCGGTTGTCGCTGTTGAGGTCCGGCAAATAGCGGCGGCGGCCGAAGATCGTTTCCGTGTAACCGACCTTCGCCGCGTCGCCCACGACCGAATGGAGGTAATCGCGCACGCCGCCGAAGCGGGAGAAGTACGCCTCCATCTGTTCTTTGGCTTCTTCGGTCGAGATCCGCAGCTGCTGCGAAAGGCCGTACGCCGAAAGCCCGTACGCCAGGCCGTACGACATCGCCTTGACCCGGAACCGCAGTTCCGGCGTGATCTCCTCCGGCGGCAGCGAGAACGCGCGCGACGCCACGAACGTGTGCAGATCCTCGCCGCTGTTGAAGGCCTGGATCAGTCCTTCGTCCTTCGAGAGGTGCGCCATGATCCGCATTTCGATCTGGCTGTAGTCCGCCGTCATCAGCTCGGCGTATCCGTCGCCGACGACGAACGCGTCGCGGATGCGGCGGCCTTCCTCGGTGCGGATCGGGATGTTCTGCAGGTTCGGGTCGACCGAGGAGAGCCGTCCGGTGGCGGCGATCGTCTGCAGCAGCGTGGTATGGATGCGGCCGTCGTCGGCGACCGCCTTGATCAGGCCTTCGACCGTGGTGCGCAGCCTGGTCGCGTCCCGGTGCTCCAGCAGATGCTGCAGGAACGGATGCTCGGTCTTCTCGAACAGGCTCTGCAGTGCCTCGGCGTCGGTGGTGTAGCCGGTCTTGGTGCGCTTGGTCTTCGGCATGCCGAGCTCGTCGAACAGGATCACCTGCAGCTGCTTCGGCGAACCGAGGTTGACCTGCTTGCCGATGACCGCGTACGCCTCCTCCGCGGCCTGGGTGACCCGGCCGAGGTAATGCGCTTCCAGGTCCGTCAGGTGTTCGATGTCGACCGCGATACCCGCCGCTTCGAGCCCGGTGATGACCTGCAGCAGCGGCAGTTCGAGTTCGGCGAGCAGCTGCGCGCCACCCAGTTCTTCGAGTTCCTTGGTCAGCGCGCCGGCCAGTTCGGCGACCGCGCGGGCCTTGACCAGCTCGGCCTGGATCTCCTTCTGCTCCATGTCCTCCGCACCGCCGTCGAGCAGCGACAGCTGCCCGTCGCCGTTGTCGGCTTCGGAACGCAGCTCGCGGTGCAGGTAGCGCAGCACCAGGTCGTCCAGCTCGAACGTGCGCTGGCCGGGACGGACCAGGTAGGCCGCGAGCGCGGTGTCCATGACGAGCCCGGCGAAGGCCCAGCCGCGTGCGCGGACGGCGTGCAACGGGATCTTGAGCTCGTGGCCGATCTTCTGGATCTTCTCGTCGGCGAGCCAGGCGGTGAGTGCCTTGTCGTCCTCGGCGTCCATCGCGGTGACGTCGACGTACGCGCCTTCGCCGTCCGGCGCCGCGAAGGTGATCGCCTTCAGGTCGGAGCGGACCGAGGCCCCGGTGGTGCGGAACGCCAGGCCCACCGGCTCGTCTTGACCGGTGTGAGTGGAGAGCCAGTCCCTCAGCGCGCCCGGGGCGAGCTTCGCACCACTGACCTCGAAGCCCTCTTCGGCCTCGGGCTCGGCGCTCTGCAGGGTCGCGAAGAGGCGGTCACGCAGGACGCGGAACTCGAGCTCGTCGAAGAGCGCGTGCACGGCCTCGCGGTCCCAGGGACGCAGTTCGAGCGCGGACGGGCCGAGCTCCAGCTCGACGTCGCGGATCAGCTCGGTGAGCTGGCGGTTCAGCATGACCGCGCCGAGGTGCTCGCGCAGGGCGTCACCGACCTTGCCCTTGACCTCGTCGACCCGGTCGATCAGGTCGTTGAAGGAGCCGAACTGCCTGATCCACTTGGCCGCGGTCTTCTCCCCGACGCCGGGGATGCTGGGCAGGTTGTCCGAGGGGTCGCCACGCAGCGCGGCGAAGTCCGGGTACTGGGCCGGGGTGAGGCCGTACTTCTCCTCGACCGCCTCCGGGGTGAACCGGGTCATCTCCGACACGCCGCGCTTCGGGTACAGCACGGTGACCTGGTCGGTCACCAGCTGGAGCGCGTCGCGGTCGCCCGTACAGATAAGGACGTCGAAGCCTTCGGCGGTCGCCTGTGTCGTGAGCGTGGCGATGATGTCGTCGGCTTCGTAGTTCTCCTTGGTCAGCGCCGGGATGCCGAGGACCTTCAACACATCCTCGACCAGCCCGACCTGGCCCTTGAACTCGTCCGGCGTGGCGCTGCGGTTGGCCTTGTACTCCTTGAACGTCTCGGACCGGAAGGTCTTGCGGGAGAGGTCGAACGCCACCGCGAGGTGGGTCGGCGCCTCGTCGCGCAGCAGGTTGATGAGCATCGAGGTGAACCCGAACACCGCGTTGGTCGTCTGCCCGGTCTTCGTCTTGAAGTTCTCCGCGGGCAGGGCGAAGAAGGCGCGATACGCCATCGAATGGCCGTCGATCAGCAGCAGTTTGGGCCGCTCGGCCTGTGCGGTGGCGGGTGTGGCGTTGGCAACGGTCGTGTTCTCACTCGGGCTCACGAGAGCGAGTCTAGGGTGAGGGTCTGACAGTCCTGCCTGTCGTGCCTGTTGCGGGCTGTCGGCGGAGCCGCTCCGCCTCTCTCGACACAGGAACCCGCCAGGCCGGAGGCCCCGCGATGAGGACGGCAGGGCGCCGTCTGGGCAGGACGTGAGAAAAACTCGGTAACGTGCGCCCTGGCGACGCGATCGTGGTCGCGGGTGCACGAACGTTAAGGAGCTCTGCGTGACCGAACAAGCCCTCGAATCCTTCGCCGGGATCGACCCGGCCTTCGCCGGCCAACAGCTCAACGACAAGCTCGGCCTCGAGATCAGCGAACTCGGTCCCGAACGGGTCGTGGGCAGTATCCCGGTAGAGGGCAATCTCCAGCCGTACGGCCTCCTCCACGGCGGCGCGAACGCCGTCGTCGCCGAGGCGCTCGGATCGCTGGTCGCCGCGCTCAACGCGGGCACCGACAAGGCGGCGCTCGGCCTCGAACTCTCGTGCACCCACCACCGGGCGGTCCGCTCCGGCCGGGTGACCGGGGTCGCGACGCCGGTGCACGTCGGCCGAGGGACCATCACCGCGGAGATCGTGCTGACCGACGACCAGGGGCGTCGTTCGTGCACCGCGCGGCTGACCTGCATCGTGCGGGAGCGGCCGCCGGGTACCTGAGCGCGGGGTCCTGGCGTGAGATGAAGGACGCTTTCATAGCAAATTTCGCAATGAAAGCGTCCTTCATCGCACGACCCGGTCCGTCGAACTGACTCCCGACGGTGACCGCTTCCTGCCGCACGCGCGTGAGCTGCTGCGCGCCTCGGACGCCGTCGTCGCGGCGAGCTGGTGCGCGAGGAGATCGACCTCGCCTTCGGCCGTGTCGCCGACCTCGGTCGCGAAGTACCCGCCGAACTCGAGCACCGGCTCGTCCACCTCGAACCGCCGCTGGCGGAGCATCCCCTGGCGGAAAACGACGTACTCGAACTGTCCGACCTCGCGAAAGAAGGCATCTGGATCCCGCAATTGGCGGCCCGGTCGAATGGCTTTCTTATTTGCAACGCCTATGCAAAGAATTCGGCGTCCCGATCGACGATTCAGGCGTCAGCTACGACCTCAGGCACACACTGGAACAAACCCGTTACGGGAAGCGACGGGTGACCCTCGCCGACGCCGACATGGACCTCGCCTCCGACCTCGATCTGCGGGTTCTGCCTTTCGAACCGTCGCCGTTGTTCCCGTGGTCGGTGGTGTGGCGGCGCGGCGAAGGCCTGGCCCTGCGGCGCCTGCTGGCGCTCGCGGGCCGGACCAGTCACGAAGAGGGTTGGTGCGCCTACGATCCCGAGCGGTCCTGGCTGCCGGACGACGACCTCAGACAGCTAAGTGCCGGGCGAACCAGCGGGTGAGTCCGGCGTCGACGAGCCGGGCGTGCGCGGTCTGCGGCGCCGGTTCGAAGCCCGGTGCCTCGGCGAACCCGTGCGCCATCCCGGGGATGGTGACGAGTTCGGATCGCCGCTCCCCCAGCGCCTTGTGCAGCGCTTCGGCCGGTTCGATGATCGAGACGTCGTCCTCCTCGCCGATGACGAGCAGGACCGGCGCGCTCAGTTCTTCCGCCCGCCGCACGTAGTCGTACTCGTAGACGCGCTCGTTCGCGGCGATCACCGGAGCCAGCTGGGTCACCGGGTTCACCAGCGCCGACGCGGCCACCGCGAGCTCGGGGTGCGTCAGCAGCTGCAGCGCGACCGCACCACCTGGTGAACCACCGACCAGCCCGATGGGGCCGTCCTCAATGGACAAACGAAAGCGCAGCTCCGCCAGCGCCGCCGGGAACTCCGCCTCGACCTGTCTGGTGAGTGGTTCGACGACGTTGAGCACGTTGTCCTCGCTCGCCAGGCGGAAGAAGCTTTCGAAACCGCCTTCCGGGAAGCGTCTGCCGGTCAGCGGCAACCCGAGGTGCACCCGCCATCGCCGCGTCGCTGAACGGCGCGCCCAGCAGATGCCAGGTGAGCACCACCGGCGCGGGGCGCTTCTCCTCCGACGGCGGCACCGCCACGAACGGGACTCCCGCGGCCATGCCTTCGATCGTTTCGACGCTCATCTTCCTGCTCTCCCAGTCCTCGGTTTCGGCTCTGGATACAGCAAATCCCGAGGCCAGGGCCGGAATCCAACAGCCGTTGGGACTTCGGTGACAACCGTCGGTTGTCAACCCCGAAGGAGAAGGAGGGCACCATTGACGCCCTTTGGGGCAGCATTGCTACGGCGAACGGACGCCCACGAAGGTGGGGAAAAAGCCCAAGATACGCGCCTGAAACATGATCATTACCCACGAGCATGATCGACGTGGTAACGGTGAATCCCCAGCGTGACCAGCGGAGACTCGCCAACCGGCAACATTCGCCTTTTCGTGCAATTCGTTCTGGTTTCGACCGTCACGATGTGGACACAGAGTGATGGGCGCCTGTGCAGATCATGGCGTAGGGGGATATCTTCCTGCCCTAACCTAGCCCCTGTGTCGGGGGCAACGCCTACCGGCGGCTGGTTGGTCATGGGAGGTAGTCGGTGTCAGGAGTGCGTTTTGGACGGGTATTCGCCGTCGCGGCGGCTGCATCGCTTGCGCTGGCAGGCTGCGCTGGCGGCAGCAGCTCGTCCGGCAGCGGTGACAGCAGCACGCTGAAGATCGGGTTCATGGGTGACCTCACCGGTGAGAACTCCGGGATCGTGATCCCGCCCCGCAACGGCGCGAAGCTCGCTATCGACGAGTACAACAAGACGAACCCGGCGACGAAGCTGGAACTGAAGGAGTACGACAGCCAGGGCAAGCCAGAGCAGGCGACGTCGCTGATCGCGACCGCCGTCGGCCAGGACAAGATCACCGCGCTGATCGGCCCGGCCTTCTCCGGTGAGTCGAAGGCCATCGGCGGTCAGCTGGAGCAGAACAAGATCCCGAGCGTCTCGCCCTCGGCCACCAACGCGGGCCTCGCCTCGAACGGATGGAAGTACTGGCACCGCGTCGTCGCGAGCGACGCCAGCCAGGGACCGGCGATCGCCAACTTCCTCGTCACGGCGAAGTCGCCCAAGAAGGCCTACGTCATCTCGGACGACCAGGAATACAGCGTCGGCCTGGCCGACAACTTCGAGAAGACCTTGAAGGAGAAGAACGTCCCGAGCGAGCGCGACAAGTTCGCCAAGGACGCGTCCGACTACTCCTCGACCGTGCAGAAGGTCAAGGCCGCGAACCCGGACATCATCCTCTTCGGTGGCTACTACGCCCAGGGTGGCCGTCTGCTCAAGCAGCTGCGTGACGGCGGCGTGACCGCCACCTTCGCGACCGGTGACGGTTCGCTCGACGCCCAGCTGATCAGCGGTGCGGGTGCCGCGGCCGCCGAGAAGGCCGTCGTCGGCTGCCCGTGCAACATCCCGGACGCCGGCTCCACCGACGAGTTCAGCACCAAGTACAAGGCCGCGTTCAACGTCGACCCGGCGATCTACTCGAGCGAGGGCTACGACGCCGCGACCGCCATCATCAACGCGGTCAAGGCGGGCGCCAACACCTCGGAGAAGATCAACGAGGCCCTCAAGACGGTCGACTTCAAGGGTGCCTCCAAGCAGATCAAGTTCAAGGAGAACGGCGAACCGTCGACGGACGCGATCAACATCTACCAGGTCACCGGTGGTGTCCTGAAGAACCTCGGCGTCTCGACCGAAGCCAAGCTCAACGGCTGACGGAGCAGATAGGAACACCTAACGGAAGCGGGGGCGCTGTGCGGGCACAGCACCCCCGCTTCCCGCAAATGTGGCGAAAGAAATCCTCGCCCCGTCCCGTAAGGCATCCACGTCATGCTTCAAGATCTGCAAGCCCAGTTCCTCGGTAGTACCATCGGCGGACTGGTCGCCGGAAGTATTTACGCCCTCATCGCCCTCGGCTACACAATGGTCTACGGCGTGCTCCGGCTCATCAACTTCGCACATTCCGAGATCTTCATGATCGGGACGGTCACGTCCCTGTTCGTTTTGATCACCATCGCGGGCGGCACCGCCCCGCTCACGCTCGGCGTGTTCGGGATGATCGCGGTACTGCTACTGATCATCATCGCTTCGGCCGCCGTGTCCGGCGGTGCGGCGGTCCTGCTGGAGCAAGTGGCCTACCGGCCGCTCCGCAAGAAGGGCGCGACCCGGCTCGCCGCCCTGATCTCCGCCATCGGCGCCTCGCTGTTCCTCCAGGAACTGTTCGGCCTCGAGATCATCGAATGGATCACCGGCAAATCCGGCCGTGTGCAACAGAACGCGCCGCGGTTCATCCCGCACGAGGAGCTGTTCCACATCGGCAACGGCGTGGTCCGCACCGACCACGTGTTCGTCGTCGTCGGGGCCGTGATCATGATGATCGGGCTCGACCAGCTGGTCAGCCGCACCCGCATCGGCCGAGGTATCCGCGCCACGGCGCAGGATCCCGAAGCAGCCGTGCTGATGGGCGTCAGCATCGACAAGATCGTGCGCCTCACCTTCCTGCTCGGCGGCGCGATGGCCGGTGTCGCCGCCGCGCTGTACGTGATGGAGTACGAGAACACCGACTACCGCATCGGATTCCTCCTCGGTATCAAGGCGTTCACCGCGGCCGTGCTGGGAGGTATCGGCAACCTGCGCGGCGCTCTGCTCGGTGGCATCGTGCTCGGCTTGGTGGAGAACTGGAGTTCCATCTTCTTCGGTTCGGCTTGGAAGGACGTCACCGCCTTCGTGGTACTGGTGCTGGTCCTGATGTTCCGTCCCACCGGCATCCTCGGTGAATCGCTGCAGCGGGCACGCGCATGAAGGGCAACGAAGAAGTGGCTGAAAAGTCCCCAGAGAACGGAAAGCCGACGCGCGCCGGCTTTCACCCCGTGGACGGTATGCGGGATTGGTGGGCACGCGCCCCGCACTGGCAACGTTATGGCGTGTACCTCGCCCTGATCATCGGCGCGCTGATCCTTCCCGCGCCGGCGATCGGCTCGGTCATGTCGCCGGAATCGGACTGGACCACGGTCCTGATCTTCCCGGTCGGGGTGTACATCCTGCTGGCGATCGGCCTGAACATCGTCGTCGGTCACGCGGGCATGCTCGACCTCGGTTTCGTCGCGTTCTTCGCGATCGGCGCCTACACGCTCGCCGTGATGGGCACCCAGCACGGGTGGGGATTCTGGGGCACGCTCGTGCTCGGCGTCTTCCTGGCGGCGATGTCGGGGGTGATCCTCGGTGCCCCGACGCTCAGGTTGCGTGGTGACTATCTGGCCATCGTGACCCTCGGCTTCGGTGAGATCGTCCGGATCACCGCGACGAACACCGACGCCATCGGCGGTGCCCGCGGTATCACCAACATCCCGCACCCGGAGCCGATGTTCGGGACCGAGTTCCTGCTCGACCCGGCGCCGTACTACTACCTGATCGTCGCGGCGATCGTGATCGCGATCATCTTCTCGGTACGGCTGCACAAGAGCCGGGTCGGCCGGGCGTGGGCGGCCATCCGCGAGGACGAGGACGCCGCCGAGCTCATGGGTGTCCCGACGTTCAAGTTCAAGCTGCTGGCGTTCGCCATCGGCGCCATGCTCGGCGGGATGGCCGGTGTGGTCTACGCCAGCAAGGCCGTCTTCATCGAGCCGAACAACTTCCCGTTCATCCTGTCCGCGACCATCCTCGCGGCCGTGGTGCTCGGTGGGGCGGGCAACCTGCCCGGCGTCATACTCGGCGCCTTCCTGGTCGCCTGGCTTCCGGAACGGTTCCGGTTCTTGTCCGAGTACCGCATCCTGATCTTCGGCGGCGTGCTGGTGCTGATGATGGCCCTGCGGCCGGAGGGTCTGCTGCCGTCGCGGCAGCGCAAGGCGGAACTACACGAAGGAACGGGCGGGATGGGTGCCATGGGCGCCGAAGTCGCGGGTCCGGATTCCGAGGCTTCGGCGGAGGTGACGAAATGAGCGCGCTGCTCGAATTCGACAACGTGACGATGCGCTTCGGCGGTGTCACGGCGTTGAAGGAGGTCAACCTCACCATCAACCAGGGTGAGATCTTCGCCCTGATCGGCCCGAACGGCGCGGGCAAGACCACGGTCTTCAACGTGGTCACCGGCGTCTACCAGCCGACCGAAGGCCAGGTGCGCTTCAACGGCGGCCAGGTCAGCGGGATGAAGCGGTTCAAGATCAACCAGGCCGGGATCGCCCGCACCTTCCAGAACATCCGGCTGTTCCACAACATGTCGGCGCTCGAGAACGTGATGGTCGGTGCCGACTCGCACCACAAGACCGGCGCGATCTCGGCGACGCTGGGCCTGCCCGTGCACCGCAGGGAAGAGAAGCGGGGCCGCGAGCTGGCGAGGGAACTACTGGACTTCGTCGGCATCGGGCGCGTGGAGCACCACACCGCGAAGAACCTCTCCTACGGCGACCAGCGCCGTCTGGAGATCGCGCGTGCGCTCGCGACCGACCCGAAGCTGCTGCTGCTCGACGAACCCGCCGCCGGCATGAACCCGGCGGAGAAGAACTCGCTGCAGCAGCTGATCCGCAAGATCCGTGACGACGGCCGGACCGTGCTGCTCATCGAGCACGACATGAGCCTCGTCATGCACATCAGCGACCGGCTGGCCGTGCTCGACTTCGGCCAGAAGATCGCAGAAGGGCTCCCCCAAGAGGTGCAGAACAACCAGAAGGTGATCGAGGCTTACCTGGGGGTGGCGGAAGATGCTTCTTGAGGTTCAGGACATCAACGTCCACTACGGGAAGATCGCCGCGCTCAAGGGAATGAGCATCGGCGTCGACGAGGGTGAGATCGTTTCGCTCATCGGGGCCAACGGTGCCGGCAAGACCACGACGTTGAAGACGATCTCGGGCCTGCGTCCGCTGACCAGCGGCCGGATCCTCTTCGACGGCAAGGACATCTCGAAGACGCCCGGCCACAAGCGGGTCGAACTCGGGATCGGCCAGTCACCGGAAGGCCGGGGCGTGTTCCCCGGTATGACGGTGCAGGAAAACCTCCTGATGGGTGCCTACACCCGCAAGGACGACCTGAAGGCCGACCTCGACGAGGTCTACGAGCTGTTCCCGCGGCTGGACGAACGCAAGACCCAGTTCGGCGGCACGATGTCCGGTGGCGAGCAGCAGATGATCGCCATCGGCCGCGCGCTGATGACCAAACCCAAGGTGCTGCTGCTCGACGAGCCGTCCATGGGTCTGGCGCCGATGTTGATCGCGCAGATCTTCGACATCATCCGCGAGATCAACAAGCGCGGGACCACGGTCCTGCTGGTGGAGCAGAACGCGCAGCAGGCGCTGAAGCTCTCCGACCGCGCGTACGTGCTGGAGACCGGTCAAGTGGTCAAGAGCGCCCGCGGTGCCGAGCTGCTGGACGACCCGCAGGTGCGGGCCGCCTATCTCGGTGGCGACCTCGGCGTCTGACGCCTGGGCAAGGGCCCCGTCGCTTCTCGCGGCGGGGCCCTTTTCATGCCAGCTTGACGTCGGTGCCGGTCAGGTTCTTCATGTCGGTGAGCGTCGGGCCGCCGAAAGCCCGCAGTGCCACGGGTTTCGCCTCTTTCGGAAGATCGAAGTAGAGATCGAACTCGACCCGCACCCCGCGCCCGAGTTCGAACTTCTCCGGCTGCCGCTTGATCGTCATGGCCTGGTTGTCGACCGCGATCACCGCCCCCGAATCGGTGATCAGCTGCTGGCGCCGGGTGTCGAAGAGGATGCCGGACAGTCCTTTTCCGGTCACCACCAGGCGCAGCCGGACGAACTGTCCCTTGGCCTCGAATTCGGTGTGGCTGCCGGTGAGGCTGGGGAGCCCGGCGGCCAGTCCGATCACCGAGAACTCGGTCTCGCCGTTCGTCGCCGGTGGCAGGTGCAGTGCGGTCTCGTCCGGCCGGACCTCGCGTGAGGGCAGGTCGTAGACGGCTTTCGGTGGTGCCTGCCGTGGTTCGCCGCCGGAGCACCCGGCGAGCAGGAAGAGGGCCGTCGCGGCCATGGCGAGGCACTTTCTCATCCGACGACCTCCACGCTCAAGTACGGCCATCCATCGACGTCCGGCAGGTGTAGCGGGCCGGTCTCCTTGCCTGGCAGGAAACGCACCGTCGTGCCGGTCGTGCCGTCGTCCGCGATCGGCGTCAGATCGGTGACCGGGACACCACGTTCGTAACGCTGGGTCCAAGAGCCGTTGCGGCGCCGGTTGGTGTGCACCAGCCAGTCACTCAGCGCCGCCACGACCGACACGCCGCGACGCGGATGACCGTCCGGGAGCCGTTGCGCGCCGGGGAGATCGAAGAAGCGCAGATCCTTGGTCGACATGACGGGCTTCTTCACGAAGCCGCCGTGCCCGTCGGCGCGGGTGTTGGTGCCCCTCCCGTCGTCCGCCACGGAGACCGAGCCGTCGGGATGGACAGTGACGACAGCACGCCCACCACCCGTGCTTTCGGCCTCCTCGGCCGCGTAAGCGAGCACTTCGAGGACGAGGTGTGCGACCCCGCCGGGCGCGAACTCCCCCGGGTTCCGGCGGACCAGCGCCAAATGCGCTGCGTCCACCGAACCGGTCCAGTCGTGCGTGGGGTCGCGCCGTCGGGCGTCTGCGTCACTCACCCTGACATTCTCCTACGGCTACTGTGCCGCTGTGGAGTTACGACGTCTTCGATATCTGTGCACCGTGGTGGAGGAAGGGCATCTCACCCGGGCGGCGGAGCGCCTCGGTATCCGGGCATCGTCGCTCAGCCAGCAGATCATCGCGCTGGAACGGGAGCTGGACGCGAACTTGTTCGTCCGGACCCAGGCGGGGATGACTCCCACCGCCGCCGCGCTGGCGCTACTCCCCCACGCCCGGCGGATACTGGAAGAGGCCGAACTCGGCGCGCGGGCAGTCCGCGACACCGTGGGCCGACCGCTCCGCATCGGCGTGACGCCGGGCGCGCCGCCCGCCGTCCTGGCGACCCTGTACGCCGAAGCGGCGGAGATCGAAGATCTGTCCGCCGCACGGCAGCTCGAACTCCTCCGCCGCGGCGGGCTCGACGCCGGTCTGCTCGCTTTGCCGGAAGACGTGGACGGTCTGCGGGCCGCCATCGTGAGCGAGCGACCGTTGGGTGTGCTCGTGTCCGTCGCTCATCCCCTCGCACGGCTCGACGAAGTGAGCTGGGTCGACCTTACTGGGCTCGACCTCCTCCTGTACGAACGAAAGCTGGCCCCGGGCTACCACGACAGGCTGCTCGCGGACTGCGTGGCGGCGGGCTGGCGACCGGCCCACGTACGCGCCGGACCGCCTCGGCGGTCGCTGTTCGTCGCCGAATTGCGGCACGGCGGCGACGTCGTCGCGTTGCGTCCCCGGGAAGAACCTGCCGAAGGCCTGCGCTGGCTGCCGCTGCGGACTGCGCCTGTCGTCCGGCACGCGCTGGTGTGGGATCCGGCGCACGAGTGTTCGGATCGGATCGCGGCGCTGGTATGACAGCGCCCACAGCGGCTCTCCGCGCCACCCCGCCCGACCTCTGCTGTTCGGTGCTCCCGAACAGCCGTTCGGATCCGCCTCGTGGACGGCGCTCTCGGTTGGCGATTACCTCATGGTGTCCGAGAGCGAAGGAGAATCGTCATGCGACAGTGGGGTTTCGTGTACTTGGCCGATGGCTGCGACCCGGCCCGGGACGTGTCCCGTGTGGACAGTGGGAAGTGCCTGACGGTGCTGATCGGTGTCGGCCGCGTGGAGCAGGTCGTCACCGCGGCCCGGCAGCTGGTCGACGAGGGGGCACAGCTGATCGAGCTGTGCGGCGCGTTCGGTCCTGTGTGGACGGCGCGGGTGATCGAAGCCATTGGAAGTGCGGTTCCGGTCGGGAGCGTCATGTACGGCGCCGAAGCCACGAAACAGCTTCACGACCTATTCGACCTCGGGGCCTAGCAGTTGTCGACGTGCACGGCTTCGGTGCAGGCGGCGGGCTCGGCGTGACCCGCCGCTTGGTACAGCAGGGTGTAGAGCGTTTCGCGCTGACCGTTGTCGAGCGCGCCGAGCACCTCGTCTTCGACCGCGGCGAGCGCGAACTCGGCTTTGACGAGTTGCTTCATCCCGACGTCGGTGAGTTCGACGATATGCCGCCGCCGGTCCTCCGGTGACCGCCTGCGCTCGATCAGGTTCGCGGACTCGAGGTCGTTCAACAGCCCGACGACGTTCGTGCTGTCCATCTCCAGTGTCTTCGCGAGGTCCTGCTGCGAACAGCCGCCGAGGTCGCGCAGCACGGTCAGCGCGACGAGATGCCGGGGCCGCAGGCCGAGCGGGGTCAGGACGGACTCGCTGCGCAATCGGATCCGGCGGGTGACGTGGTCGAGCAGCGCGCCGCAGCGATGCGGGGGCTGGTTCACGACCGGGAGTTCGGGCACTCGTCAAGTGTACGTTCCCGCATGATGACCACCACAGCATCAATGGTTTGCGTTACGCAAACTATCTGTGCAAGATAGTAGACATGACGAACCTGCTGCACATCGACTCGAGCATCACGGGCGAGCACTCGATCAGCCGCCGCCTCACCGCGCGGGCGGCCGCCGCCTGGCGCGCCGCGCATCCGGAAGGCACCGTCACCTATCGCGACCTGGGTGCCGATCCGCTGCCGCACTTCGACGCGGTGAGCAACGCGGCCAGGTCGGTGCCACCGGAGCAGCACACCCCTGAGCAGGCCGCGGCCTGGCGGCTCATCACCGAACTGGTCGAAGAGGTCAAGGCGGCCGACACGATCCTGCTGGGTCTGCCGCTGTACAACTTCGGCCCGCCGAGCACGGTCAAGGCCTGGGTCGACCATCTGATCGTGCCCGGGCTGACGATCGACGCCGAAACCAGACAAGGTCTGCTCGGCGGCCGTGACTTCATCGTCGTGACCTCACGCGGCGGCGGTTACGGCGAAGGCACTCCGCGCGCCGGCTGGGACCACGCGCAGTCGTGGATCCCCCACGGCGTCTCGCTGACCGGCCTCGAACCGAGGTTCGTCACCGCCGAACTGACCATGGCGAAGGTCAATCCGGCGATGGCGGACCTCCTCCCGCTGGCCGAAGCCAGCCAGGCCGAGGCCGAACGCGCCATCGACGCGTTGTGGACGCCGGTGGCGGCCTGAAAGGGCGAAGGTGAGGGGTAAGCAAAATGGCGTGATCGGCTGATTGCCGTGAAGGCCCCCTTGCTTACCCTGAAGGTAGGGAAGGAGGCTTGGGTTCACGGGGTCGTTGCAACACTGATTGTGGTTGGAGGT
>NZ_LQCI01000005.1 GCF_001613935.1 Amycolatopsis regifaucium | reverse complement strand
ACACAATCATCCGTGGCTTACACGGAAATCATGACAGGGCCGGTGATCGCGGCGGCACAGGTCGACCAGCTCGTCCGCAGAGGTGTGGCCGCCGAACTGCCACGGCACCACATGATCGAGATCGCAGGCCTGCGCGGGACGATGACACCCCGGTCTTCGGCACTCCCGATCCCGCACCCGTACGAACTCACCCAACCCCGCCGACGGCCGGTACCGATCCCGCCCCAAATCCAGCACCTGCCCCGACAACGGATCCGTGATGATCCGCCGCAACACCGTGTCCGGCCCCGTCGCGATCTGCCGCGCCAACCCAGCGGGAATGTGCCCATGCCCGGCCAACTCGGCCGGATCATCGTTGAGTCCGAGATAGGTGAACAGGTCCATATAGAGGAACACCTCGGTGCGTTCACCCCCAGAGCACTGCCCACCGAGCAGCAGATCGAGTGCGATGTCGGCGCGCAACTGATCCAGCGTCCGCGTCTCCCCACCTTTCCGCAGCGCACGGGCCTCACGATCGATACGCCGATAGGCGGCGGTGACCTTCTCCACCGGGCCGTCTTCGACCTCGATCGACGCCACCCCCGCCTCGCCCTGCCGCACCCTGAGACGACGCCCTTCCCGATGCCGCCGGGCACGCCGGTCCGCCCCATCACGGTCGACGCTGATCGCGGCGTGATTCGCCGCTTTCCGGATCTGATCGGCATTCCGGCCCGGCAACCGATCCTCCAGCACCGCATCCGCGGCACGCGCGTTCTCCTCCGACAACCACGCCGTCGCCGCGACGACCTTCATCGCACCGAAACCACCCAGCTTCCCCCGATCCATCAACCCCAGCGTGCACGGCAGCCGCGTCGTCAACGCCTCAGCCGCGGCGACCACCGCACCCGCATGACTGTCCACCAGAGACAACTCCAACGCCACCTCCTGCACCACACTCCCCGCACCACCACGATGCCGACTCAGCTGAGCCAACGCCCGAAACCGCACCGCCTCCAACCGCGCAATCCCCGCCGACGCCACCTGCGCCACAGCCACAGAATCCTTGTCATCCAACAAATCTACCGAAGCATTGACCAACTCCAACAAGTCAGGATCAGTGAGTTCTTCGAGAAGCGCCACCGGCGCAGCCTGATAAGTATCCACGCCAAAAACCGTACAACCGGCCACCGACAACTTCCGATCACGCGGCCACCGTCAAGCGTCGCCGATTTCCGGCAACGGGAACCGGCCTTCAGGGAAGCGAATCCTTGACGACGGCCGGGGTGCCCCTCCTTCCGGTCATCTGCTCCAGCGCCCACGCCTGCCCGAACTCGGCCAGCGCCGGCCCCGACCAGTAGGCGGGGATTCCGATCCCCTTCCACAGAGCCATCTTCGGCCCGTTCAGGGTGCCGTGACTGACCTGGACCTGGACCGCGCCTTCCAACCAGGTGAAGACGAAATGGGCATACATGAACATCCATGCCTGCCTGCCGTGCCCATCACGCACGAGCACCGGACCTTCTGACGGATAAGGCGCCGTGTAGATGACTTGTTTCCGGCCATTCCGGTAGCTGATTTCCTGCGCGGTCACACCGGGAGGAAGCATCGGCGGGACCATCCGTCAGTCCTCCACGATGGTGATCGTGCCGTGCCCGTCGCAGCCCGCACAGCCTTTGCCGTCACAATCACCGCATACCGAAGTAAGATAATCCATGGTCAGAAACCCGTTCGCGTCGAAAGCCCGTCAAGGGTCGCGAAATCCACCTTGACGCAAGCCAAGGCCCAAAAGAATTCCACACCCCTCGGAAAGTGTCCGAAGCACCCGCTACCCCGTGAACACGAAATTCAAGTTAGCGAGCACCCCGCGCCCGGGCAAGGCGAACGAAGCCCAACCATTCCGACGGTCTAAAAACGCGCCGTTATTGCAACAACGCAACGCATTCGACGTGCTGAGTCATCGGGAACGCGTCGAAAGCACGAAGATCACTGAGGCCATAACCGTGCTCCGCGAACAGCGCGATGTCCCGAGCCAGCGCCGCCGGGTCACAGGCCACGTAGACGATCCGGTCCGGCGAACCCTCCACAATGGACTCGACGACGGCTTTGCCCGCCCCTTTGCGCGGCGGGTCGAGGACGACGACGTCGACCGGTTTCGGGGCGTCGGCCAGGAGATGCTCGACCCGGCCGGAACGCCAGCGGATCTGCGGAAGGTCGGCGAGGTTCTCCTCACCGTCGGCGACGGCGCGGCGGCCGGATTCCACGGCCAGCACGCGTCCACCGGGGCCGACCTGCTCGGCCAGCACCGAGGCGAAGAGGCCGACGCCGGCGTACAGGTCCCAGGCCACGCCGTCGCGCGGCGCGTCGGCCCATTCGGCGACGACGGCGGCGAGCGTGTCCGCGGCGGCCGGGTGAACCTGCCAGAAGCCGTGGGCGTCCAGCCGCCAGTCGCGGCCGGCGGCGTGCTGGACGGCGAGTCCGCCCGTCAGTTGCCGCGACCGGGTCTTGCCGTGGACCGTCGACAGGTCGCGAAGGTGGACCTTGCCGTCGCCGTCCTTGGTGACCTCGATTTCCGAGCCGGGCCGCCACTTCCGCGAGACCACGTCATCGAGGGCGCCGGGGACGGTGATCGGGCAGTCCTCGATGGGGATCACGCGGTGACTGTGGTTCGCCCGGAAGCCCGCGCGGCCGTCCTTGCCCGCCACGAGGCGGACGCGGCTGCGCCAGTCCAGCATGCCGCCCTCGAGTGCTTCGACGACGACCTCGCGCTCGATTCCGGCCAGCCGCTTCAGCTGCTCCGCGACCACCGTGGCCTTGAGTTCACGCTGGTGGCCGGGCGCGGCGTGCTGCCAGTCGCAGCCGCCGCACGCTCCCGGCGCCGCGAGCGGGCACGGCGGTTCCACGCGTTGCGGTGACGCCTCCAGTACCTCGATCGCGTCGGCGCGGCAGAACGAGCCGCCCTTGTCGTCGGTGATCGAGGCCAGTACCCGTTCGCCGGGCAGCGCGTGCCGCACGAACACGACCCGCCCCTCCGCCCGCGCCACGCAGTGCCCGCCGTGCGCGACCGCGCCGACCTCCAGCTCGATCGTCCGTCCGAGCCACGTACCGGTCGACGCGTCAACACTCATTCTGCTTTGTCCTTAGTCTTTTCAGTCTTCTCGGTCTGCTTGACCACGGGGGAGAATCCGCGTCGCACGTCGCCCGCCGCGGGACGCGCCTTCCGGTCGCGTCTGATCGCCTTTTCCGACGATTCGAGCTGCCACGGCACGCTGGTCACCATGACGCCGGGCTGGAACAGGAGCCGTCCTTTGAGCCGCAGCGCGCTCTGGTTGTGCAGGACCTGCTCCCACCAGTGTCCCACCACGTATTCGGGGATGAACACGGTCACCACGTTGCGCGGATTGTCGCCGCGGACGCGCTTCACGTAGTCCAGTACCGGTTTCGTGATCTCCCGATACGGCGACTCGATCACCTTCAGCGGCACTTTGAAATTGTGGTCGTCCCATTCTTGGACGAGTTTGCGTGTTTCGAGGTCGTCGACGTTCACCGTGACCGCTTCGAGCACGTCGGGGCGCACGGCCTTGGCGTAGGACAGCGCGCGCAGGGTCGGCAGGTGCAGTTTCGAGATCAGCACGATGGCGTGGTTGCGGGAAGGCAGCACGGCCGGCTTGCGGTCCATCTCCCGCAGTTCCTCGGCGACCCGGTCGTAGTGCTTCCGGATCGCGGTCATCAGGATGTAGATCGCCACCATCGCCGCGATCGCGATCCAGGCGCCGAGCAGGAACTTCGTGATCAGCACGATGACCAGCACGGTGCCGGTCATGGTGAGGCCGATGGCGTTGACCGTCTGCGATCGCCGCATCCGCCGCCGCGCCGTGGGGTCGGTCTCCCTGCTCAGCAACCGGTTCCAATGCCGGAGCATGCCCGCCTGGCTGATCGTGAACGAGACGAACACGCCCACGATGTAGAGCTGGATAAGCTTCGTGACCTCGGCGTCGAACGCGATGATCAGCACCAGCGCGAACGCCGCGAGGAACAGGATGCCGTTGGAGAAGGCCAGCCTGTCGCCCCGGGTGTGCAGCTGACGGGGCAGGTAACGGTCCTGGGCGAGGATCGAGCCCAGCACGGGAAAGCCGTTGAACGCGGTGTTCGCGGCCAGCAACAGGATGAGGCCGGTCGCGAAGGAGATATAGTAGAACGCCGGCGTGAAGTCGGAGAACACCGCCTGCGCGATCTGCGCGACGATCGTCTTCTGCTCGTAGCCCGGCGGAGTACCGGTGAGCTGCGTTTCCGGATGCTCGGCGAATTTGACGTCGGTGACGATCGCCAGTGTGATGATGCCGACCAGCATCGTCACCGCGAGCACACCCATCATCAGCAGGGTGGTCGCCGCGTTCTTGGATTTCGGCTTCTGGAACGCCGGGACCCCGTTGCTGATCGCCTCGACCCCGGTCAGCGCCGCCGCGCCGGAGGAGAACGTCCGCAGCAGCAGGAAGAAGAACGCGAAGCCGGTCAAAGAGGCTTCTTCGTGCAATTCGAAAGAGGAGCTCTCGGCCCGCATGTCGGCGCCGGAGGCCGTTTCGATCAGCCCCCAGATCACCATGCCGAGAATGCCGATGATGAAGCCGTAGACCGGAATGGCGAAGGTTTTGCCCGATTCGCGAACTCCGCGAAGATTCAACGCCGTCAGCACGACCACGATGACGACCGCGACGATCACCTTGTGCTGCGCGACCCACGGGACGGCCGAGCCGATGTTCGCCACCCCGGACGAAGTCGACACCGCCACCGTGAGCACGTAGTCGACCAGCAGCGCACTCGCCACGGTGAGCCCGAATTTGCCACCGAGGTTGGTGTTGGCGACCTCGTAGTCGCCACCACCGCTGGGATAGGCGTGCACGTTCTGCCGGTAGGAGGCGACCACGACCAGCATGACGACCGCGACGGCGACCCCGATCCAGGGCGCGAAGGCGTACGCGGACAGGCCGGCGACACTGAGGGTCAGAAAGATTTCCTCAGGCGCGTAGGCGACGCTCGACAACGCGTCGGACGCGAAAATCGGCAGCGCGATGCGCTTCGGGAGGAGCGTATGCGAGAGGCGGTCACTCCGGAATGGACGTCCGAGGACGAGCCGCTTCAATACGGTCGGGAACTTCGACACCGCAGAAGCGTAACGGGCGGCCCTCACGGTAGGTTCGGCGCTGGTATGTCTGGGTACCTGCGGACGGGTGAACGTCCGAAAACTAAGGAGGCAGGGCGTGCACGTGGTGATCATGGGATGCGGCCGCGTCGGCGCATCCCTTGCCGCGGCGCTGGAGCGGCTGGGGCACGACGTCGCCGTCATCGACAAGAGCAGGCAGGCGTTCCGGCGGCTCGGCAGTGATTTCCACGGTCAGCAGGTGGTCGGCGTCGGCTTCGACCGGCAGGTGCTGATCGAGGCCGGGATCGAGCGTGCGGGTGCCTTCGCGGCGGTGTCCAGCGGCGACAACTCCAACATCATCTCGGCGCGGGTGGCCAGGGAGAACTTCGGCATCGACAAGGTCGTCGCCAGGATCTACGACCACAAGCGCGCGGCGGTCTACGAGCGGCTGGGCATCCCGACCGTGGCGACCGTCCCGTGGACGACCGACCGGTTCCTGCGCAACCTGCTGCCCGACGGCGTCGCCTCGGCGTGGCGCGATCCCTCCGGCAGCGTGGCGCTCCTGCAGCTGCCGCTGCACGAAGGCTGGGTCGGGCGCAGCGTGCGCGAACTGCAGGACACCACCGGCGCGCGGGTTGCGTTCATCATGCGGTTCGGCACCGGCGTGCTGCCCGACACCAAGGCCGTGATCCAGGCCGACGACGTCGTGTACGTCGCCGCGAAGTCGGGCACCGTCAGCGACGTGACCAGCGTCGCCGCTCGCGAACCGGAAGAGGAGAACTGATGCGGGTCGCGATTGCCGGGGCAGGCGCGGTGGGCCGGTCGATCGCCGCGGAGCTGATCGACGGACGCCACCAGGTGATGCTCATCGAGCGCGAAGCCGACCAGTTCGAGCCGCACACCGTCGAGCAGGCGGACTGGGTGCTGGGCGACGCGTGTGAGGTGTCGATCCTCGAAGAGTCCGGCATCGAGCAGTGTGACGTCGTGATCGCCGCGACCGGCGACGACAAGGCGAACTTGGTGGTCTCGCTGCTGGCGAAGACCGAGTTCGCGGTGCGCCGGGTGGTGGCACGGGTGAACAACCCGGCCAACGAATGGCTGTTCAACGACGCCTGGGGCGTCGACGTCGCCGTCTCGACCCCGCGGATGCTCGCGGCGATGGTCGAGGAGGCGGTGAGCGTCGGCGATCTGGTGCGGCTGATGACGTTCCGGCAGAGCCAGGCGAACCTGGTCGAACTCACCCTCCCGGAGGAGACTCCGCTGGCGGGCAAGGCGGTCAGCGAGATCAACCTGCCGCGTGACGCGGCTCTGGTGACCATCCTGCGCGGGGACCGGGTGATCGTGCCGCAGCCGGAGGACCCGCTGGAGCCGGGTGACGAGCTGCTGTTCGTGGCGACCTCGGACGTGGAACCGGAGATCCGGACCGCGCTGGGTTACTGAGCGGCCCTTTCGCACGCACCTCAAGCGCTATGAAAGGCCCCTTCATTGCGAAATTTGCAATGAAGGGGCCTTTCATAGCACGAGGGGCTTGACGGGAGAGGCTAGTTCTCCACGCCGGGCGCCTGGGCGTACTTCTCCCGCAGCCGCGCCTCGATCTCGGCGTCGGTCTCCTCGGGAGGCGTCGCCTCACCCAACGCCTTGAGGTGCTTCTCCGACCGCCGCACCGCCCAGACGACGGTGAGCAGGCCGAGCGCGTAGAGCGGGTAGCCCATCGCGATCTTCGCGAAGGCCAGCCAGCCGGTGTAGTCCTCGTCGTAGAGCCAGCGCTGCACGATGAACCGGGCGCCGAAGATCAGCGCCATGGCGCCGGTCGCGATCGAATAGGAGACCAGCGACTTCTTGTCCTTGCGCCAGGCGTGGCCGTTGCCGTTGAGCGCGTTCCACACCACGCCGGCGAGCGGCCAGCGGACCACGATCGACAGCACGAAGACACCGAAGTAGACCAGGCTGGTCCAGATCCCGAAGAGGAAGAAACCCTTGGCCGAACCGGTGCGGTAGGCGATGAACGCCGCGATCGCCACGCCGAAGAAGCCGGAGATGGCTGGCTGCAGCGGTTCCTTCCGCACGATCCGCAGCACCGTGATGGCCACCGCGCTGCCGACGGCCGCCCAGATGCCGACGGTCAGGCCGAAGATCGCGTTCGCGATCACGAACACGATGACGGGCAGTGAGGAGTAGAACAGCCCCGACAGCCCGCCCATCTGTTCAAGCAGGGTGGGCTGGGGCTTCTTGCCGTCGTCCGGTTCCCCGGTCTTCTTCTGCTCGCCGCCGGCGGGTTCAGTCACGATACGGGATCAACTCACAGGGCTCTGAAGTTCGTAATAGGGGTTGTACAGCACCTTCTGACCATCACGTTCGGCCATCCGGCCGCGCACCTTGATGGTTCGCCCGGGTTCGATTCCGGCGATCCGGCGGCGTCCGAGCCAGATTAGCGTCACACCCTGTGTGCCGTCGAACAGCTCGGCCTGCAGTGTCGCGGCCTCGTTGGTCGGGCAGAGTTCCACGCTGCGGAGCCTGCCGAGCACCGTCACCTCTTCGCCCGAACGGCAGTCACAGGCGCGCTGCGCCCCGCCCGCCTCGGATTTTTCGGACAGATCGTCGGCGTCGAGATCCTCGACGTCGCTGGTCAGCTTGCGAACCAACCGGCTGAAGTAGCCGCCGTCTTTGGCGGACATAACGGTGCTCCTGTGCTCCGGGGCCCCCGACTCGAACGGCCCGTGCGTAATCCAGCGTAACTGTGTTCAGCCAGGGAAACCGGTTTGGGAGAGGATCGCAACGTGACCTCCGCTATTCCGCCTACGACGGCAGTAGTGCTCCCCGGTACCGGGTCCGACGAAGTGTTCGTCCGCGCCGTGTTCTCCGGCCCGCTTCGGGCGCTCGGCATCCGGTTGCTCGCACCGCCGCCGCCACCGGGAGACCGGCTCGCGGACGGCTATCTCGAGGAGCTGGACCGGCTGGCCGACGCGCACGGGCCGCTGCTGGTCGGCGGCATCTCGTTCGGCGCGCACCTCGCCGCGGAGTGGGCGGCCCGCGATTCCGGCCGCTGCACCGGCCTGTTGGCCGCTCTCCCGGCCTGGAACGGCCCGGCCGGGCAAGCACCCGCGTCGCTGGCCGCGCGGCTCTCAGCGGATCTGGTGGCCGAAAACGGGGTCGACGGCGCGCTGGCGAAATCGGCCGACGGCGTCCCGGAGTGGCTTTCGGCGGAACTCGGCCGGGCGTGGCGCCGTCACGGCGACGGACTCGCGGCGAGTCTGCGGACGGCGGCGTCCCGCGCCGCCCCGGAACTCGATGACCTGAAGGGCCTCGACGTGCCCGCCGGGATCGGCGCGTGCGTGGACGACCCGATCCACCCGGTGGCGGTCGCCCGCGCCTGGGCGGAGGCCCTCCCGCGCGCCGAGGTCGGCGAGTCGACGCTCACCGCCCTCGGCGCGGACCGGGAATCCCTGGGCCGGGCGACCGTGCTGGCCTGGCTGAGGGCCTGCCGCTAACCCTGCTGCTGCTCGGCGATGTGCTGCGCGACCGCGTCGGGCAGCGTGATGGTCAGCGGGGTGCGGACCGGCATCGGAGCGTCACCGCGGTCGACGATGGTGTGCCGCACGATCTCGCGCAGCACCGCGGGCGCCTGTGACGCCTGCGACTGCGGCCCGGCGATGACGCCGCGGAGCATCCAGCGCGGACCGTCGACCCCGACGAAACGCAGCGCCACGTCACCGACGATCGCGGACAGCTCCAGCCCCCACTCCCCCATGCCGACCGAGACCTTGGCGCCGTCGGCGCGCAGCTGCTCGGTGAGCTCGGTGCTGACGTCCTTCCACAGCCCGCCCGACCGGGGCGCCGCGTAGCCACTGACGGTGATCTGGCCCTGTTCGGTGACGACGTGCACCGCGCGGACGCCGCCGCTTTCCGGGTCCATCTCGACCTGGACCTGGGAACCGTCGGGCACCGGGACCTTCACCGAACCGAGGTCGATCCTCGGGATGCCGTCCTCGGGCGCGTCGGCGATGTCGAAGGGGCCGTCGGCGGTCTCCGACAGCTGCGGCTCGATCTCCTCGGCGCCGTCCTCGACGGCGCCGGGACGGTCCTCGACCTCGGGCGCGGCGTGCCGTCCGCCGGGCTTCGCCGCGCGCTTGCGACCGAAAATCCCCACTAGTTCTCCGTTCCTTCCCTGGCTCCGGCTCCCAGTGTGGCGTGTCCGCCCGTGGAGCCATACCCTCCCTCGCCGCGCTCGGACGACTCGAGCTCGGCGACCTCGACGAACTCGGCCTGTTCGACCCGTTGCACGACCAGCTGCGCGATCCGGTCGCCGCGGGTGAGCACGACCTTCTCGGAGAGATCATGGTTGATCAGGCAGACGCGGATCTCACCGCGGTACCCGGAGTCGATCGTGCCGGGCGTGTTCACCACCGAGAGGCCGACCCGGGCCGCCAGGCCCGACCGTGGGTGGACGAAGCCCGCGTACCCGGGCGGCAGGGCGATCGCGACCCCGGTCCCGACCACGCCGCGTTCGCCGGGCGCGAGCACGAGATCCGAGGTGGTGACGAGATCGGCGCCCGCGTCGCCGGGGCGCGCGTAGGCGGGGAGGGGGACCGAAGGATCGATCCGGGAAAGCAGTACCTGAACGGTGGACACGGGCGGCGAGACTACCCTGAAGGCGTGGGTGAAAGCGTGAGCACGGCCGAAGGCGGCGCCGTCAAGCATTCAGAGCGGCTCTACGTCCCGTGGTGGGGCTGGCCGTTACCGCTGCTGGGCGGCGGGCTGCTCGCGGCGGAGATCGACATGGGTTATCCCGGGCTCCGCGGCTGGCTGCCGTACGTGGTGCTGATCCCCGCGGTGATCGCGCTGATGATCTCGCTCGGCCGCTCCCGGGTGCGGGTCACCGGCGGCGGCGAGCCGGAACTGTGGCTCCGCGACGCGCACCTGCCGCTGAAGTACGCGGGCGTCGTCGAGGTCATCGACAAGGAAGAGAAGCGGAAGGCACTCGGCCGCGACGCCGATCCGGCCGCGTTCGTGCTGCATCGGGGCTGGATCGGCCCGGTGGTGCGGGTCTGGCTCACCGATCCCGAAGATCCCACGCCGTACTGGCTGTTCAGCACCCGGCACCCGGAGAAGGTGGCCGAGCTGCTCCGCCATCCCGTCAGCAGGTCTTGACAAGCGGGAAGACAACGGAAAGGGGGCCGGCCTCACGGCCGGCCCCCTTGATCATTCCTGTCGAGAACCCCGAAACCCCTGTCGCGCCGTCCCCTGTGCCCGTAGGCTCAGGCGCAGTCGCGGCAGATGAGCCGTCCGCCACTCTCCTCCGCCAGCCTGCTGCGGTGATGCACCAGGAAGCAGACGGAGCAGGTGAACTCGTCGGCCTGCTTGGGCACGACCTTGACGGTCAGGTCCTCCCCGGAAAGTCCGGAGAGATCCGCGCCCGGCAGCTCGAAGTTTTCGGCGGTCGCGTCCTCGTCGACGTCCACGACGCCGGACTGATTTTCGTTGCGCCGTGCCTTGAGCTCTTCCAACGAGTCTTCGGCCAGCTCGTCGGCTTCGCTGCGGCGCGGAGCGTCGTAGTCGGTCGCCATTTGTCCCTCACCCCTGCGATCAGCTTCGATGTCAGATGGCCCGGACCCGCGAGCGCGTGGCTCGTGGATCCTTCGTGCCGCTGGTTAACGTCCCAGCGCCCCTGTTTGTGCCCGGCTCGGCAGTGAGCGAGGTCTCTCTTTTGCGCCTCTTACTGCCGCCTGAGCCCGCGAAGGGTAGCTCACGCCGATACCGGCTCTGCAACGAGTCAGACATTGCCGCGAATACGTCACCCAGCAGAGGGAACCTGTCCTCCGAGACGCTTCTCGTCCGAATGGGTTGCCCCCGCATCGGGAACCTCACCTCCAGGGGCCGGTCGCTTGCCCGGAGTGGCCGTCGCGTGGTGCTATCCGGAGGCCCGCGCCGCTCGCCTGCGCCTCAACGCCTAGGCTGATCGGACACGACGGTGAGGTGACGCACCGTCCGGGGATCCGGGCTTTGGGGAAGGGACTGGCAGGTGGCGTCGGGGAACGGCATCGGGGACCGCGGGGCGAAGCCGTATCGCAAGCGCAATCCGCTGCCCGCGCTCATCGTGATCGGGGTGCTGGCGCTCGGCGCGGTGATCGTCTGGGTGAACGTCGTGGCGAGCAACGCCGACATCGAGGCCAAGATCCGCTGCGATCCGCCACCCGCCCCGCAACCGGGCGTCACCTACACCCCGCTGGCACACGACGGGCTGGACGACCGCGCTCCGGTCCCGCCGGACAAGGTCGCCGTCCAGGTGCTCAACGGCTCCCAGATCCGCGGCCAGGGCGGCATCGTCACCAGCACGCTCAAGGAAATGGGCTTCACCCAGGCGCTCGAGCCGAGCACCGACCCGGCATACGAGAAGGTCGAAGCCAAGTGCCGCGGCCAGATCCGCTTCGGCGAGAACGGCGCGGCCGCGGCCCGCACGCTGAGCCTGGTGGTCCCGTGCGCCGAGCTGGTCAAGGACAACCGCAAGGACGCTTCGGTCACGCTCACCACTGGCACCCTTTTGGGTGATATCCGCCCGAAGGCGGAGGCACGCCGGGTGCTCGACCAGCTCGACCGGTGGTCGAAGGCGCAGCAGGGCAGCGGCGGCGGTGAGCAGTCGACGGGCGGAGGTGCCCCGGTGATCGACCAGGCACTGCTGAAGGCCGCCCGCGAAGCCCCCTGCTGATTCGAGTCCCCTCAAGCGCTATGAAGGACGCTTTCATTGCGAAATTTGCAATGAAAGCGTCCTTCATAGCGCGCGCCGAAGGCTCAGAGCACGCCCGTGCCCGAGTCGATCAGCGCCTGACGCAACGGAGCCGCGATCGACGGCGCCACCGCGAACGTCGCGTCCGGTCCCAGCTCGGTGTCTTCCCCGGGCAGCGAGACCTGGGCGCCCGCCTCGGCGGCGATGAGCGCGCCCGCGGCCCAGTCCCACTGTCCGAGCCCGTGTTCGACGTAGGCGTCCAGCCAGCCCGCCGCGACCGCGCACAGGTCGAGCGAGGCGGCGCCGTTGCGCCGGACGTCCCGCACCCGCGTCGCGAGTTCGGCGACGAACCGGGCCTGCTTGGTGCGCCGTTCGACCTGGTAGGCGAAGCCGGTGCCGACCAGTGTCAGGTCCAGCCGCTCGGGTGCGTTGACCGCCAGGCGCCGCCCGTCGAGGAACGCGCCCTGCCCGCGCGCGGCGGTCCAGCGGCGGCCGCTGACCGGCTCGACGACGGCCCCCGCCACCGAGACCCCGCCGACCTGCGCGGCCACCGACACCGCGAACCACGGCAGCCCGTAGAGGAAGTTCACCGTGCCGTCGATGGGATCGACCACCCAGGTCACGCCGTCGCCCGCGATCCCACCGCCCTCCTCGCCGAGCACGGCGTCGCCGGGGCGCAGTTCGGCCAGCCGCGCGCGCACCAGCCGTTCCGATTCGTGGTCCACGGCGGTCACCACGTCGGTGTCGGCGGATTTGGTGTCCACGCGCACCTCGCGGCCCCCGTTCATCCCGGTCCAGGCCTCGTGGACCAGTTCGGCGGCCTCGCCCGCGACACGCTCGGCGACACTCTTCAGCAACGTCTCGTCAACTCCCACGTCCGCCATGTCACCACATCCGGTTAAAGTCTCCGAGGCAGGCTTCTGAATCGTGCGAGAAGGGACCACGTCCGTGGTGGAGGCGACCCGAGGTTTCGGTATCGACATCGGCGGCAGCGGGATCAAGGGCGCGCTGGTCGACTTGGCGCAGGGACAGCTGATCGGCGACCGGATCCGGATCGACACGCCGAAGCCGTCGACTCCCGAGGCGGTGGCGGACGTCGTCGCCGAGATCACCGGCCAGGCGGGCTGGGACGGCCCGGTGGGCGTCACCTTGCCCGCGGTGGTCAAGAAGGGCGTCGCGCACACCGCGGCCAACATCGACCGGAAGTGGATCGGCACCGACGCGGACGCCCTGTTCGCCAAACGTCTCGGCCGCGGCGTCGACGACATCGCGATGCTGAACGACGCCGACGCCGCCGGCATGGCCGAGATCCGCTGGGGCGACCCGATCGCGCGGCGCGGCGTGACGGCGCTGCTGACCTTCGGCACCGGCATCGGCAGCGCGGTCTTCCAGGACGGCAAGCTCGTGCCCAACACCGAGTTCGGCCACATCGAGGTCGACGGCTTCGACGCGGAGAAGAAGGCCGCGGCGTCGGTGAAGGACAACGAGGATCTGTCTTATCCCGAATGGGCGGAACGGGTGAACAGGTATCTCGGCGTGCTGGAAAACCTGATCTGGCCGGATCTGTTCATCGTCGGCGGCGGAGTCAGCAAGAAGTCGCACAAATGGGTCCCGCTGCTGGACATCCGGACCCCGGTCATCGTCGCGTCCTTGCAGAACAACGCGGGCATCGTCGGCGCGGCGGCGGCCGCCGCGGAGGGCATCGAGCACTGACACGCCCGTGCTGACGTCGGCAGCCCGGATGTCACTTCGGCGGGTCGGACGGCGTGTCGCGCCCGCCGGGCGGTGATCCGCGCCGCGACGCTGTCCCGTATCGTCGTTACAATGGAACACGGCCCCCGGCGGCGGCCCTCACCAGAACGAGGGAAACCGCAGGCCGAGGGGTGTTCCCCGAAGTTTGAGGCAGCCGAGACCATCACGCCTCGGCTCGTCATGATCGACCGCTGCGAAAGGGCGTAAGTGGCAGCCGCAAGAACCGCAACCCGAAGCGGGACGAAGACAGCGACCGCAGCCGGCGAGCCGGCCGACGAGGCAGCCACCGGCGCGGCGAAGCCCGCGGCGCGCAAGACCGCCGCCAAGGCGGCCGGCGCGAAGAAGGCCCCGGCGAAGAAGGCTCCGGCCAAGAAACCCACCACCAAGGGTGTCAAGACCGAAGACGGCGATCCGGAAGACGGTCCGGTAGAGCTCGACGAAGCCGACCTCGAAACCCCGGATCTGTCCGACCTGGAAGAGGTCGAGGTGGACGTCGTCGACGCGACGGTCACCGAAGAGACGGAAGAGGACGCCGAGTCCGACGAGGACGCCGAAGAGACGCCCCCACGGCGCCGCACGGTGGCCGACAAGAACGCCGGAAAGACCTCCGACAACCCGGACTTCGTCTGGGACGAGGAAGAGTCCGAGGCGCTGCGCCAGGCCCGCAAGGACGCCGAGCTCACCGCTTCGGCCGACTCGGTCCGCGCGTACCTCAAGCAGATCGGCAAGGTCGCCCTGCTGAACGCCGAGGAGGAGGTGGAGCTCGCCAAGCGCATCGAGGCCGGGCTCTACGCCGCCGAACGCGTCCGCAACGCCGAAGAGGAGGGCGAGAAGCTCGTCACCCAGATGCGGCGCGACCTCAAGTGGATCGTGCGTGACGGTGAGCGGGCGAAGAACCACCTCCTGGAGGCGAACCTCCGGCTCGTGGTCTCGCTGGCCAAGCGCTACACCGGCCGCGGCATGGCGTTCCTGGACCTGATCCAGGAGGGCAATCTCGGCCTGATCCGCGCGGTCGAGAAGTTCGACTACACCAAGGGCTACAAGTTCTCCACGTACGCCACCTGGTGGATCCGGCAGGCGATCACCCGCGCGATGGCCGACCAGGCCCGCACCATCCGTATCCCGGTGCACATGGTCGAGGTCATCAACAAACTCGGCCGTATACAGCGTGAGCTGTTGCAGGACCTCGGTCGCGAGCCCACCCCCGAAGAGCTCGCGAAGGAAATGGACATCTCCCCGGAGAAGGTCCTCGAGATCCAGCAGTACGCCCGCGAGCCGATCTCGCTCGACCAGACCATCGGCGACGAGGGCGACTCGCAGCTCGGTGACTTCATCGAGGACTCCGAGGCCGTCGTCGCGGTCGACGCGGTGTCGTTCACGCTGCTGCAGGACCAGCTCCAGTCGGTGCTGCAGACGCTGTCCGAACGTGAGGCGGGGGTGGTGCGGCTGCGGTTCGGCCTCACCGACGGCCAGCCGCGCACGCTCGACGAGATCGGCCAGGTGTACGGGGTGACCCGTGAGCGCATCCGGCAGATCGAGTCGAAGACGATGTCGAAGCTGCGTCACCCGTCGCGTTCGCAGGTGCTGCGCGACTACCTGGACTGATCCCAGGCTCACGGAAGACCCCGTCACCGTTTCGGTGGCGGGGTTTTTCGCGTCCGGTGTCGAATCGCGGCCTGCTCGTTCGACGCGTGGATATGACGACGAACCCGATCGCGACCAAGAACCTCGACCGCTACGGCTCCGCGGCGCTGCCGTGGAGTCGTCCTCGCGACATCCTCGCCGAAGACACGCCCACGGCCGACCTGACCTTCTTCGTGACGACCGTGCGGCCCGACGGGCGGCCGCATTCCGCGGGCGTCGGTGCCGTCTGGGTGGACGACGCCCTGTACTTCAAGGGCGGACCCGGCACCCGGCGCTCCCGGAACCTCGCGGCGAATCCGGCCTGCGGTGTTTCGGTGCGCCTGCGAGGAATCGACCTCACGCTGGAAGGCGAAGCCCATCGGGTCACCGATCCGGCGACGCTGGAGCGCGTGGCCGCCGTGTACCGGACCGGTGGCTGGCCCGCCACGGTGGAAGGGGACGCGCTGACCGCGCCCTACAGCGCGCCCAGCGCGGGCCCAGCGCCCTGGCACCTGTACCGGCTCACCCTCCACCGCGCCATCGGTGTGGCAGGCGCCGAACCGTACGGCGCCACGCGCTGGGATTTCGCCGCGTGACCGTCGCGTTCCGTCCTCTGAATGCGGTAGTTGCGTGTGCAAGGAACGCATCCAGAGGACGGAACGCGGGCGGTCAGGGGCGGCCGGTCAGGGTGGTCCAGGGGACGTGCACGGTCACCCGTTCCCGGAGCTGTTCGTTCATCAGCCACAGCTCCCCCGTCGCCGGCCAATACGACAGGTTCTGCGAGTTCACCGGCGCCTTGCCGCTCAGCCTCGACGTCGAGGCGCCCCCCACCCCGCCGTGCAGACACGACGGATGGTCGCCCGCCACCCCGGCGTATTCCGGGCAGGTCCCGGTCAGCACGAAATATCCGTTGCGCGCCACCGCTCCCTGCATGCCCCACACCGGCGAGGAGAACCCTTCCTTCGCGTGCACGGTCCCGTCGTCCGACAGCTTGGGCAACCCCGTCGCGCGGTCGAACGGCCAGCGCAGCACCCGGCCTCCGGCGGCATTGGGCACGTGTTCCGCGGTCACGATCGAGCCGTCGCTGTGGTCGAACGACATCGTCGCGAGACACGGCCGCACCCCGGGTGCCCCGGTGCAGGTTCCGCCGCCGGGATACCAGTAGGCGCCGATCTGCGGCATCGCGTAGTCGTAGAACGCCGCGTGATACTTGCCGTCCGAGCCCTTCCCGACGACGCCGGAGCTGTCGTCGACCTTCCAGAAGTGCGTCGTGTCGAAGACCCGCACCACTCCCCCGGTGGTGGCGACGAACAGCCGGTTCCCGATCCAGGTCATCCCGTGCCCGTGTCCCTGCACGACGGCGAAGTTGTCGTCCGACGTCGGTTCGACGAGCAGCACGTGCCGGTAGCCGAGCCCGGTCGCGTCCACAAAGGACAGCCGGACCATGGTGTCGCCCGGGGTGTGCCAGGAGGCCGCCACCACCCGTTTGCCGCCGACCTTCCCGGTCGCCGCGTCGGCGTCACCGGAGCCGGTCAGGCCTTGCGGGATCCAGTCGTTGGTCTTGTCGTCTCCCGCGTCTTCCCAGCAGAACCCCGCCGGTTTCAGCGCCGTCGCGAGATACGTGCCGTGGCACAACGGCCGCGCGGACCGGTTCGCCGACGACAGGATCTCCGGCAGGCCACGCGCCGGGAGCTTCTTCTCCAGTGCGGCGATCCTCGCGCCGTAGGCGTCGAAGCTCGAACCCGCCGTCCAGCGGAAGCCGTCGACCGTGGCCGCGTCCAGCCGCGGGAAGGCGGCCGCGGCGGAGGCGACCCCGGGAACGAGCGCGAACACCAGCAAGAGCGAAGCGAGAAGTCCCGACCTCTTCATGTCCGCGAGCATCCCGGCCCCGCGCATACTTTCGATACAAAGCGCTTCAGGACACGGAAAGCCCGCGCTCGGCCAAGGATTCCTCGACGCGCAGCCGTTCGATCCCGCGGTCGAACCCCTCCGGCAGTTCGTCGAGCCGATGGTCGACCTCGACCTCCCGGCACGCCTGGACGAGCAGCGCGTCGTACGCCTGCCGGGTGCCGTACCGGCGGACGGCCGAAGCACCGGGAGGGAGCTCCGCCAGCAGCCGGTGCACCCGGCGGAGATCGGCGGCGAGTTTCTCGATGGGCGGGCCCGCCGGGATCTCCGGTTCGCGGCGGCGTCGCCGGCGGCGCACCACCTCGGGGACCTTCAACGCGCACCAGAAAAGAGCCGACGGCGCCACGGCGACAACGGCGTACAGCGCGACAGGCACGGTGGCCATGACCCATGGTAATCCCGCTCCGTGGGGTGGGAGAAGCCGCGAACCCGGCTATATTCGCGACTGTGCTGACCGAAAAGCTGACCGAGGGCTAACGCTATCCGGACAGCGGCGACCACGTCACCGGCATGTTCATCCGACGGCACGAACGCTACGACGGCTATTGGGCGGCCGGCGAGGAGCGCGCGCTCGGGAAGGTCGCCGAACGGCTCACCGCCACGCTCGGTGCGCGAGCCGGGGTCAAGGCGCTCGACGCCGGTTGCGGGGAGGCAGGCTTCTGCCCTGGCCGGCCCGGTTCTCCGCCGAAGTCATCGCCGCGGACCCCGACCCGGACAGGCTGGCGAAGGCGGGCGAGACCGTCGTCGAGGACACTCGGCTCTCTTTCGTCGCTTCGCCGATCACCGAGCTGGACGGCGGTCCGTACGACCTCGTCGTCTGCAGTCACGTCATCCAGCACGTGCCGACCTCGGAGGTGCCGCCCATCCCGCGACGGCTGGCCGAGGTCACCGCGCCCGGCGGCGCACTGGTGCTGGCCTACAGCCGCGCACCGATCGGCGGCCTCGACCACGGGATGCTCTTCATCCTCGAACGGGTCCTGATCCGGATGGCGCTCGCCGACCAGTGGCTGCGCACCGCCCAGCGCGGGATGCGGGTGCTGACGGCGAAGAAGAAGACCGCGAACCGCACCCGGCTGCTCCGGGGCTCACTCGACGACATCCTCGAAATGCTGCACTCGGTGCTCCCGCCCGAGATCGATTCGCTGGAGCGCCGTCTGGTCACCAGCATGGGCGTGGAGCGGATCATCGCCCAGCTCGACCGCCAGGCCGAGGCGATGGACGAGGAGACCCGCTACGCCTACGAGAACACGGTGAGCGCGCGGGTCACGCGGCTCACCGTGGTGACCGTCGTGCTGACGGTCGTCACCATCGTCCTCGGCGTCCTGCAGGTTCTCGTCTCAGTCTGAACCGCTGCCGCGGCGCTGTTTGCGGGCCCGTTCGGCGAACAGCACCCCTATCCCCGCCGCCACCATCAGCGCGCTCGCCACGATGTGCATACCCGGTGGGAGCAGATGGAGCTGCACGAACCAGCTCCGGTCGCCGCCGTCGAGCAGCCGGTTGATCAGCCCTCCCCCGCCCTGTACCAGCAGAAGGATTCCCAGTAGTTCGATCATCGTCGCATCCCGTCGGTAACCCGTTCGTCGTCGCGGTCCTTGGGCGAAAGCTCCTGCCACAGCGGGCCGGTGGCGAACCAGATGGCCGTCACCACCCCCAGCCGCGGCAGCCAGCCCCACAGCTGCGAGACCTGCTCGGTGTCGCCGATCACGAAGATCAGGCCGAGCAGCACCACGGCGGCGAGTGCGCAGGCCAGCACGCATTTACCCCAGTCACGCCATTCGGCGCGGGCCTTCTCGCGGCCCCTCGGCTTGGGCGGCGGTGGCGGCCCGCCCGCGAACCGGTGGGCGAACCGCACGTCGGCCCACTTGATCATCGAGTGACCGAACACCACGCTGAAGCCCAGGTAGACCGCGGCGAGCCCGTGCACGAAGGTCGCCTTGCCCCCGTCACGCAGGTCGAGCACCGTCGCGCCGAGCACGACGAGGTCGATCACCGGGGTGAGCAACAGCAGCACCACGCTGGTCCGCCGGAGCTTGAGGAGATAGCGCGCCACCAGCCCGGCGACGATGGCGACCCAGAAACCGATCTCCCCGCCGGCGATCACCGCCGCCATCGGGTTCTGCTCGATGAAGTCCCAGATCTTGTTCACCCTCCGAGCTTCGCCCGCGGTGGCGGTCCGGCGCGTCGGCGAAGGGCAGGAGATCATCGTCATCAGTTCGTAGGACCCCTCAGCCCGGCCCGGTGTGCTGGGATGGAGGCGTGCCCACGTTGGTCCCGCGCCTGAGTCACCTTCCGCTGTGGAAGCAGGACTTCGTCATCGCGCTCGGCACCTGGCTCATCGGCGCCCTGGTCTATCTCAGCGGGATGCAGGTCCTGCTCAACGGCCCGGACACGACGCCACTGTGGATCCGGCTGACCGAACTGACCGTGTTGTGCTCGCTGGAGATGCTGCGCCGCAAGGTCCCGTGGGCACTGCTCGGCGCGCTGGCCGTGGTCGCCGTGGACGTGGCGATCGGGCCCTCGCTGCCGATCCTCGTCGTCTTCACCGATTTCCTCTACGCCGCGACGCTCTACGGCTCGCGGCGGGTGAGCAGGGTGACGATCGGCATCGCCGCGCTCGGGACACTCGCGGTGGTGTGCGTGGCGCTCGTCCTCTCCGCGGAGTGGCGGACGGCGATCCTGGTGGCGTTCGCGTTCCTGCCGTTCCTAGTCACCCCGGTGTGGTGGGCGGCGAACGTGCGGCAGCAACGGGACATCGCCGACAACGAACGGGCGAACGCGATCCAACTGGCGACGATCGGCGAACTGGACCGGAAGGCCGCCGTCGCCGGGGAACGCTCGAAGATGGCGCGGGATCTGCACGACGTCATCGCCGGTCACCTTTCGGCGATCGCGATCCAGTCCGAGGCCGCGTTGTCGATGGCCGACGCCGACCCGCGATTGTCCAGGAAGGTCCTGGAATCGGTGCGGGAGAACAGTGTGAGCGCGCTGGAGGAGATGCGCGCGATGATCGGGCTGCTGCGGGCCGATCCCGCCACCGGGAGCACCGAGATCGAACCGACCGCGCCCGCGCGGCTGGCCGAACTGTCCAAATTGGTCGAATCGGCCAGGGCCAGCGGGCTGGCGGTGGAAGTTCGTTCCACTGTGGATAGAGCGGCGTCGCTCCCGGCCGCCGTCGACTTGACGGCGTACCGGATCGCGCAGGAGGCGCTCACCAACGCGGTGAAACACGCCCCCGGCGGCAAGGCCGTGCTCGGCATCCGTTCGGGCGGCGGCATACTCACCGTCGAAGTGCGCAACGATCTTCGGCCGGGTCACCCCGAAGACGGCGGGACCGGACTCGGCCTGCTGAACATGCGGGAACGTGCCGCCGCCGTGGGCGGCACCCTCGCCGCCGGGCCGTCCGGCGGCGGCTGGCTGGTCCGCGCGGAACTGCCTCTGGAGGGGTCATGACCATCAAGGTGCTCGTCGCCGACGACCACGGCGCGATCCGGGCGGGGCTGATGATGATCCTCGGCAACGCCGAAGGCATCGAGGTGGTCGGTGAGGCCGCGGACGGCGCCACCGCCGTCCGCCAGGCGAAGGCCCTGAAGCCCGACGTCGTGCTCATGGACGTCCGGATGCCCGGCGTCGACGGCATCGCGGCCACGCGGGAGCTGACCGCGGAAGGGCTGTGCGAAGTCCTGGTGCTGACCACTTTCGACCTCGACGAGTACGTCCACGCCGCGCTGCGGGCGGGCGCGGCCGGGTTCCTGCTGAAATCGGTTGAAGCGGCGCGGCTGATCGAAGCGGTGAAACTGGTCGCGGCGGGCGAAGGGGTGCTCGCCCCGCAGGTCACCCGGAAGCTGATCGCCGCGTTCGCCGAGGGAACCCGTGAACCTTCCCATGCCCCCGCCGGACTTTCCGACCTGACCGAACGCGAGCGCGAAGTGCTGGCGTGCCTGGGCGGTGGCCTGTCCAACGCGCAGATCGGCACCCGGCTCCATATCGGCGAGACCACGGTGAAGACGCACGTTTCGCGTGTGCTGACGAAGCTGGACCTGCGGTCGCGGGTACAGGCCGCGATCCTCGCGCAGGAGAACGGCGTCACCCTGGAGAGCTGATCTCCACCGTTCTGCGAGGCGGGCGGCGATCTTCTAGCGTGCCCTTCATGCGCCGAACTCTGGACGTGGACGAGGTCCTGCAGCGACAGGACTCCAGTGAGCTGAAACGCCGCCTGCGCGGGCGCGACCTGATCGGCTTCGGGGTCGGCATCATCATCGGCACCGGCATCTTCACCCTCGCCGGCGTCGAAGCCAAGACCCACGCGGGCCCCTCGGTGACGCTGTCGTTCGTGCTCGGCGCCGTCGTCGCCGGGATGGCCGCGCTCTGTTACGCCGAACTTGCCTCCAGCGTGCCGACGGCCGGAAGTGCTTACACCTACGCGTTCGCCACCCTCGGCGAGACCTTCGCCTGGATCATCGGCTGGGACCTGCTGCTCGAGTTCGCCCTCGGCGCCGCCGTCGTGTCGCGGGGCTGGTCGGGCTATCTCGCGAATCTGATGGGGCTTTCCCCCGACTGGTTCGGCGAAGACGCGAAAGTGAACATCGGCGCGGTCGTGATCATCGCCGGGCTGACCGTGGTAGCCGTCATCGGGATCAAGGAGTCGGCGCGGGTGACGAATCTGCTAGTGCTGGTGAAGGTCGCGGTGTGCGTGCTGATCCTCGCGGTCGGGGTCTTCTACATCCGCGGCGAGAACCTCACCCCGTTCATCCCGCCCGCCCAGCCGCCGACGGAGACCGCGGGGGCCCTGCACCAGCCGATCGTGCAAGCCGCGCTCGGGCTGGAGCAGTCCGTCTACGGCATCGCCGGAATGGTCACCGCCGCCGCGGTCGTCTTCTTCGCCTACACCGGTTTCGAGGCACTCGCCAACCTCGGCGAGGAGACCGTGAACCCCAAACGCGACCTGCGGGTCGGCATCCTCGGCGCGCTCGGTGTCTGCGCCCTGCTCTACATCGGCGTGTCACTGGTGCTGACCGGGATGGTGCCCTTCGCCGAGATAGACGCGGGCGCCCCGCTCGCCGACGCCTTCGACCGGGTCGGGCAGCACTGGGTCGGCGCGCTGATCTCCCTTGGCGCGGTCACCGGGCTGACGTCGGTGATGATGGTGGAACTGGTGACGATCGGCCGGATCGGTTTCGCGATGGGCCGCGACGGCCTGCTGCCGAAGAAGTTCGGCACGGCGCATCCGCGGTGGGGCACCCCGCACCGGATGACCATCAGCGGGGCCGTGCTGATCGCGGCGCTGGCCGCGTTCATCCCGATCTCCGAACTCGCCGACATGGTCAGCATCGGCGCGCTGTCGGCGATGATCATCGTCGCGGTGGCCGTGCCGGTGCTGCGGAAACGCCGTCCCGGCCTGGAGCGACCGTTCACCGTGCCGTTCTCGCCGTACCTGCCGATCGCGGCGGCGCTGGCGTGCTTCTACCTGATGCTCAACCTCGACGTGATGACCTGGCTGCGGTTCGCCGCGTGGCTGGTGCTCGGCCTGCTGATCTATCTCTTCTACGGGCGCAAGCATTCCCGCTTCGCGAAGAACGACCTCAGCTCCACAGACCGGCCGTCGTGATCGCGGCGACGGCGGCCTCGGTGTCGCCGTCGTCCACCACGATCAGCATCCGGCTCAGCGCCGCGGCCACCCAGTCCACCGGCTGGTCGTGTAGTCCGTTGTCCCCCAAGGACGGATGACCATCCATAATGGACAAAAGGGTGCCTTCGGCGCCGATCCGCAGCCCGGCGACCAGGACGGTGTGCCCGCCGGCGGGGCGAAACCGGGACGACCACAGCGGCGGGATCCCCGTGTCGAGATAGTCGAGCAGCGCGCGCACCGGGGTGTCGTGTGCGCCGAATTCGGCCGGGTCGACCTCGGCGATCACCGCGACCCTCGGCAGCCGCCACAGCCCGGCCAGGAGCATGAACAGCGACTGCGGCGCCCAATGTCCGGTGGCGGGTACGGCGGCGAGCCGTCCGCCCGACAGCGCCTCGATCGCCCGCGGGAGCCCTTCCGGCGTGGTGCCCGCCACCGCCGCGACCTCGTCCTGGCCCGGGACGTCGAAGCCCGCGGCGCGCAGGGTGGTCAGCGCCACGAACGGCGCAGCGAGCCCCTCCTTCTGCGGGAGTTCGGCCCGCGCGACGGTGACGAGGTGCTCGCCACCGGGGAGCCAGCGCCGTCCCGACAGACCGGTCCGGTCGCCGTCGATTCCGGAGGACATCGGGTCAGTATCGGCGTTCAGAGGGGCGCCGGGCCATCGCGTTTCTCCGGCGAGCGCAGCGCCACCCCGGCGACCACGGCCAGCGTGCCGAGCGCCTCGGGAAGGGTCGGGACCTGCTTCAGCCAGAGGAAGCCGATGACCCCCGCCGTGACCGGCAGCAACGCGAGCAGCAGGGCGAACCGGGCCTGCCCGGCCTTGCGCAGGACCACCTGATCCAGCGCGTACGGCACGACGGTCGAGAGCACGCCGACCCCGATGCCCAACAGCAGTAGACGTGGCGAAGCCCACACCGCGCCGGTGCCGAGAGCCAGCGGCGAGAGCACCACGGTGCCGACGGCGAACCCGACGGCCAGCCCGTCGATCCCGTTCCCGCCGACCGCGACCCGCTTCCCCAGCAGGATGTACCCGGCCCAGGCGGCCGCCGCGCCCAGCGCGAACAGCACGCCGAGCACGCTGCCTTCGAGCCGGACGTCCGCGATGGCCACGACACCGGCCACCACCAGCAGCAACGCGAAGGCGTCACGGCGGGTGCGCGAACCGAACGCCGCGACCAGCACGGGCCCCGCGAACTCCAGCGCGACGGCCGTGCCCAGCGGCAGCCTCGCGATCGCCTCGTAGAAGAGCACGTTCATCCCGGCGGTGACGACGCCGAACGCACCGGCGAGCAGGAACGTGCGGCCGGTCCACGCCGAACGGGGTGGCCGCCGCCACGCCAGGAGCACGACCGCGGCCCCGAGACAACGGAGCCAGGCCACCCCCGCGGGGGAGGCGACCGAAAAGAGACCTACGGCGACGGCCGCGCCGGCGTACATGGAAATTCCGCTGAGAACGAACAGAACCGGGGCCGGGACGCTCGAAAGGCGGCTCCGGACGACTGCGATACCCACCCCCGCATGGTGCCTGACGTGGGAAAAGGCGGGTACGGGGGGCGTCTTCTCCTACGTTGCGTGATTACGCTACGGCATCCGAGGTAATTACCAGTGACAAATGAGACACCCGGCCGGGAACACTTGCGGGCCGCCAAACGTCTGGAAGAGTGGAAGCACGAACACGGCGGAGCCGGGAACGAACGTTTCAGGCATCAGTGCCGAAGTGGTCGTAGCTGGATCGATGGCACCGGGTCACCGGTGCCGGGACGGAGGGAGACTCCAATGACTTCACCGACGCTCACCCGCCCCGAACTGACCGCTGCCGACCGATGCGACCGGTGTGGAGCTGCAGCCCAGGTTCGAGCCATTCTCAGCACCGGTGGCGAGTTGCTCTTCTGTGGTCACCACGCCCGCGCACACGAAACGAAGCTCAAGGAAATGTCCGCGGACATTCAGCGGTAACCACCAGTCCACGACCACCCGGCGGCCGGCCGCTCCCCATGGAGCGCGCCGGTCGCCCTGTTTTCTGCCTGACATAAACATACATACTGTGTGTATGTTTCTAGCATGACGATAACCGATCTCCTTGGCGAGACGCACGAGGTGGACCTCGGCGACGCCCGCATCCGCTACCGCGACCGCGGTGAAGGCCCTCCGGTGGTCTTCGTGCACGGCCTGCTGACCAACGGCCTGCTCTGGCGCAAGGTGGCCCCCGCGGTCGCCGCGGCCGGCTTCCGCTGCCTCACCCCGGACTGGCCGCTGGGCTCGCATGAGATCCCGGTTCCCGACGCCGACCTGAGCCCGCCCGGTGTCGCCGCGCTCATCGCCCGGTTCCTGGAAGTGCTCGACCTGACCGACGTCACGGTGGTCGCCAACGACACCGGCGGCGCGCTCACCCAACTGCTCATGACCACTTCCCCTGAACGCGTCGGCCGGGTCGTGCTGACTCCGTCGGACTCCTTCGAGCGGTTCCTGCCGCCGATGTTCGCCGGGCTGAGCGTGCTCGCCCGGGTGCCCGGCGGACTCTGGCCGGTGTTCCAGGCGATGCGCTCACAACGGCTGCTGAAGGCGACGAAGTTCGCGTGGCTGGCCAAACATCCGGTGCCGGAGCGGATCATCGACGCCTACCTGCAGCCCAGCAGGCGGGATCCGGCGATCCGCGAGGACGTCATGCGGTTCCTCGCCGCGATCGACAAGCGCTACACACTGACCGCGGCCGAGCGGTTGCCCGCGTTCGAGAAGCCCGTACTACTGGTGTGGGCGCCCGAGGACCGGCATTTCCTCCTGCGACTGGGCAGGAAGCTCGCCGGCGTCCTCCCGAACGCCGAGCTGAAGACGATCGAGGACTCCTACGCCTTCGTGCCGGAGGACCAGCCGGAGCGGCTGAGCGGCATGGTGGTGGAATTCCTGGGTGCCCACGCCACGACGTAGCCAGACCGAGCGCTCGCAGTCGACGCAGACCGCCCTGATCGCGGCGGCGCGCCCCCTGTTCGCCGAACAGGGCTACGCCGCCGTGCCCGCCGACGAGATCGTCCGGGCGGCAGGCGTCACCCGCGGCGCGCTCTACCACCACTTCGGGGACAAGCAGGGGCTCTTCCGCGCCGTGGTCGAGCAGCTCGAAACGGAGATCACCGACGAGCTCAAGGTCGTCCTGCGGGCCGGGGAGGATCCCTGGACGGCCGCGCTCGCGGCGTTGACCCGGTTCCTGGAGGTCTGCGTGCGGCCCGAAGTCGTCCAGATCTCGTTCACCGACGCGCTCGCCGTGCTGGGCTGGCAGGAGTGGCGCGCGATCGAGCAGCGGTACGGACTGGGGTTGATCACGGAGATCCTGGAGGCGGTCGCCGCCGACGGGAAGCTGATCCCGGCGCCGATCCCGGAACTGGCGCAACTGGTGATGACCGCCTGCGGCGAGGCCGCGCTGATGATCGCGCACGCCGAGGATCCCGAAGCGGCGAAGGCGCGGTGCCTGCAGGCGCTGGTGGCCCTGCTGTCAGGTCTCGTGAAGGACCGCGTTTAGTCCTCTAAATGCGGTCCTTGCGCATGCAACGACCGCATTCAGAGGACTGAACGCGAGAGTGGGCGGGGGCTAGACGGTGTCCAGGATCATCTCGAACGCCGCTTCGGCCGCGCCCAGGAGTTTCACGTCGGCGCCCAGCGCGGAACTCACGATCTGCGTCCCGCCGACCGCCCGGCTGACCAGGCTCCGCCGCCGGACCTCGGCCGCGACCGCGCCCACCACCGATTCCGGCAGCGCGGTGAGCAGGTCGCCCAGCACGACCAGCTGCGGGCCGAGCAGGTTGACGACGTTCACCAGGCCCACCGTCAGCCATTCCGAGAACTCCGAAAGCCGCTCCTCGGCGGCTTTCGGGTCGCGGCCCAGTTCACGCAGTTCGACCAGGATCGCCCCGCGCGGGGTCTCTTCGGGCAGGTCGAGCGCCCGGCACAGGGCCGCCTCGCCGACCTCGGTCTCCCAGCAGCCGCTGGAACCGCAGTAGCAGGGACGGCCGCCGGGCCGGACCGCCATATGCCCGATCTCGCCGACGTAGCCGGCGCCGCCGCGCAGCGACGAGCCGTCCGCGATGATCCCTCCCCCGACGCCGACGTCCGCGGAGACGTACACGGCGTCGGACGAGCCCCGTGCGGCGCCGCGCAGGTGTTCGGCGATGGCGCCGAGTTCGGCGTCGTTGCCGACGAGGACGGGAATGCGCAGCACACCGCCGAGCCGTTCCCCGAGCGACACGTCGGTCCAGCGCAGGTTGGGCGCCTCGTGCACGTGCCCGTCCACCCGGCGGACGACGCCGGGCACGGAGACCCCCGCGGCGATCGGCTGCACACCGAGATCACCCGCCAGTATGGTGGTCGACTCGATCACATGCGTGATCACCTCGTCGGCCTCCCGCATCCGGCCGCGGAGGTTCCAGCTGTTGCGCCCGAGGATCTGGCCGCCGAGCCCGATCAGCGCGATCGCCACGTGCTCGACCTGGAGGTCGACCGCGAGCACCACCGCCGCGTGCGGCTGCGGCAGGACCAGGAGCGAGGGGCGGCCCGCCCCTCGTCCCGGCCTCGGGACCCGTTCCTCGACGACGCCCGCTTCCGCGAGCCCGTCGACGAGGGTCTTGATGGTGCTGCGGTTGAGCCCCAGCTCGGTGGCCAGGGTCGCCCTGGTGCTCGGGCCGCTGACGTGCAGCAACCGGAGCAAGGTCGTGCGGTTGTGCCTGCGCACCTCGTCTGGTCGTGCAACGGGTGTGCTGGTCACGGACTTCATCATTCCATGCGGGCTCAGCGCGGTGACGCAGCCGCGCGGCGCCGGGACAGTGCGTCCACCGTCGCCGCGAGCAGCAGCACCAGACCGGTGACGATGTTGACCACCGCCGCCGACTGCTTCAGCAGGCCGAGCGCGTTCTCCACGACCGCGAGGACCAGTCCACCGATCACCGCGTCGACCACGCGGCCCTTGCCGCCGAACAGCGACGTACCACCGATGACGGCGGCGCCGACCGCGAACAGCAGCGTGTTGAGGCCACCGGCCTGCGGATCGACCGAGCCGACCTTCGACGAGTAGACGATCGCGCCGACCGCCGCCACCGCCGAGCAGATGACGAACACCGACGCCCGGATCTTCTCCACGTTGATACCGGCGCGCCGCGCCGCCTCGCGGTTGCCGCCGACGGCGTAGATGTGGCGGCCGTACTGCGTGCGGTTGAGCACGTAGGTGCCGAGCACCAGCAGGCCGAGCACGATCGGCACGACGTACGGGACGCCGGAGATGACGATGTTCGGGTTGGGCGCGCGGTTCAGCGTCAGCAGATAGGTCGCCACCGCGGCGATCACCGCGATCGCGCCGACCTTGAACAGCACCATCGGCGTCGGCTGGGTGACCAGGCCGCGCTTGAGCCGGGAGAAGTGCTGGCCCAGTGACACCGCGGCGAATCCGCCGGCCGCGATCAGGAAGAGGACCCAACTGCCCACTGTGGAGAGATTGCCGTTGGCGACCTTGAACAACACGTCCGAGGTGCTGATGCCGAGCGTGCCGCCCTCACCGATGAACTGCAGGATGACACCTTGCCAGGCAAGGAAAAGCGCCAGCGTCACGACGAACGAGGGCATCCCGATCTTCGAGACGAGGAAACCGGTCAGGACACCGATCGCGCCGCCGACGCTGATCGCGAGCAGGATTTCGATCCACGGGTTGGCCGCCGTTCCCGACAGCACCAGCGCGATGGCGAGCACCGCGAAACCGACACCCGCCCAGATCCGCAGGATCACGCCGAGCAGGCCGGCGATCGCGAGGACGACGAGGAACGCGATGAACACGCCGTTCCCCATGCCGCCCAACAGGTTTCCGTTGCGCACGTAGTGCATCGCGAGAACGGCGGCGGTGACACCGGACGCGGTACCGGCGGACAGGTCGATCTCGCCGAGCAGCAGCACGAAGACGATGCCCATCGCGATGATCGCCTTGCCGGCGCCCTGCGCCATCAGGTTCGCGATGTTGTTCATCGTCAGGAAGGTGTCCGACAGCGAGGCGAACACGATCACCAGCACGAGCAGGCCGAGCAGGGCGGGGAGCGAGCCCAGCTGTCCCGCCTTGAGCCGGGAGAAGTAGTCACCGACGGCCTCGCGCGTTGACATCGATGTCGTGTCGATGCCGAAGTCGGTGATGGCCGCCGACGGGTTGAGCGCGGAGGCCGCCGACTTGCCCCCCTCCGGCGAGGCGGGCTTTGCAGGTGTCTCAGTCATTTCCGGTTCTTTCTCGCCTCGGGTCAGAGGACGGCGGCTTCGGGGCGGGCAAGGCCGAGGTCGCCGGAGCGGCCGGCGGTGATCAGTTCCACGACCTGGCCGTGGGTGACGTCCTTGGTGTGCACGTTGGCGACGAGACGGCCGAGGTAGAGCACCGCGATGCGGTCGGCGACCTCGAACACGTCGGCCATGTTGTGGCTGATCAGCACCACGCCGAGGCCCTGCTCGGCGAGGCGGCGGACCAGGTCGAGCACCTGACGGGTCTGCGCGACGCCGAGCGCGGCCGTCGGCTCGTCGAGGAGGACGACCTTGGAGTCCCACAGCACGGATTTGGCGATCGCGACGGTCTGCCGCTGTCCGCCGGACAGCGCCGAAACCGGGGTACGGACGGACTTCACGGTGCGGACCGAAAGCGACGCGAGCGTTTCGCGGGCGGCCTTCTCCATGCTGGCCTCGTCGAGCAGCCATTTGCTGCCGCGTTCCCGGCCGAGGAACATGTTCTGCACGATGTCGAGGTTCTCGGCCAGGGCGAGGTCCTGGTAGACGACCTCGATCCCGAGATCCGCGGCGTCCCGCGGGCCGTGGATGTGGACGGACTCGCCCTGGAACTTCACCGTGCCGGAGTCGTAGCCGTGGATCCCGGCGATCGACTTGACCAAAGTGGACTTTCCGGCACCGTTGTCGCCGACCAGCGCGGTGACCTCACCGGCCCGCACGTCGAAGTCCACGTCGTGGAGGACGTGGACCGGTCCGAAGCTCTTGTTGATCTGCCTCAGTTCGAGGATCGGTTCACTCATGGGGGTTCTCGAATTCTCCCGGCTGGGTACCGGGCCGGGGCGCGTTGTCTCCGAGAAGCGCCCCGGCCCGGTTGTCTGGATTTAACGGGTCAGGAGATACCGAGCTGCGTGCACGCCGCGGCCAGCTCGCCGCCACAGATTTCGGCGGCCTTGACGTAGCCCTGCGTCACGACCTCCTTGACACCGTCCTTGGTGGTCAGCTTCGGCTCGAGGAGCACGGACTTGACCTCGCGGTTGCCCTTCGGGTCCTTGGCCTTGGCGGTGGCCAGCGCGTCGGCGCCCGCCTTGTCGCCCTTGGCCAGCAGGACGGCGAGCTTCGCCGCGGCCTCGGCCTCTTCCTTGATCGGCTTGAAGACGGTCATGTACTGGTCGCCGCGCAGGATGGCCATGAGGCCGTCCGCGGTGGCGTCCTGACCGGTGACCGGGACCTTGCCGTTGAGGCCGTTCTTCTTCAGCACGGTGATGACCGCGCCGGCGAGACCGTCGTTCGCGGCGACGACGCCGTCGACCTTGCCCTTGTTGTCGGTCAAGATCTGCTCGAAGGTCTGGCCGCCCTTCTGGTTGTCCCAGTTGTCGATGGCCTGCTCGCGCACGAGCTTCAGGTCGCCGCTGGCGAACTTCGGCTGCAGCACCGACTTCTGGCCATTGGCGAACAGCGTCGCGTTGTTGTCGGTGGGGGCCCCCTCGATCATGACGACCTCGGCGCCCTTCTTGTCCTTCAGCGCGTCGGAGAGGCCCTGGCCCTGGAGCTGACCGACCTTCTCGTTGTCGAACGAGACGTAGTAGTCGGAGCTGCCGCCGAGGTTCAGGCGGTCGTAGTCGATCGTCGGGATACCCGCGGCCTGCGCCTTGCGGGCGACCGCCGCGCCGACCTCGCCGTTGATGGCGGCGATGATCAGGACCTTGACGTTCTGCGCGATCATGCCGTCGGCCAGCGTGGTGAACTTCTGGACGTCGCCCTGCGCGTTCTGGACGTCGGCGTCGAAGCCCGCGTCCTTGAGCGCCTTGGTCAGGAACGGCTTGTCGAACGACTCCCAGCGCGCGGAGGTGGCCGTCTCCGGGAGGATGACGCCGACCTTGCCACCGGCGGCGGCACCACCGGGAGCGGGCGCGGACTGCGAGGAATTGCCGCTCCCGGAGTCCGCGGTGTTGGCGCCACAGGCGGAGAGCACCAGGCCGGCGCCCACTGTCGCGGCGAGGAGGGTAAGGGTTCTGCTGCGCATCCTCGAACCTTTCCGAATCTTGCTCGCGGGCGGCGATCCAGAGGAGGATCGGTCGCACCATCGCGCATATGTTGTGGGCGACAACATATGCCGCCGAAAGGGTTCCGGGGAAGACGGCTGAATCGATTAAGCCTCATCAAATGGACACGGTTTGGCAACGTGGCCGTAGCACGGCGGACAAAATCAGGAGTGCTGACAATGTGACCCGCACTACTCACGCAGGGTGATCGTGGTGGGTTGGTTGTCGGGTCACCATCCGCAATGAAGGGGCCTTTCATCGCAAATTTTGCGATGAAAGGCCCCTTCATTGCGTGTGGGCACCGGCGCGAGCGAGGCGCTACCAGGAACGCAGGGTGACGATCCGCTCTTCGAGTTGCTCCACCGTCGCCATCGCGGTGGGCGGTCCGCCGCAGACGCGGCGCAGTTCGTTGTGGATCGCGCCGTGCGGTTTCTTGGTGCGGTGGTGGTGCACGCCCACGAGGGCGTTCAGCTCCTTGCGGAGGCTGCCGAGCCGTTCGCTGACCGACTGCGGCCTCGCCGCCGGCGCCCGCTCCTCGGCCTTGGGCTTACGCCGCTTCTCGTCGGCGATCTGCTCTTCCTGCCGCTTCCGCAGCAGGGCGCGGACCTGGTCCGGTTCGAGCAGCCCCGGCAGCCCGAGGTACTCCTGCTCCTCGTCGGAACCGGAGAACACCGCGGTCCCGAACGAGTTGCCGTCGTAGATGACCTGGTCGAGTTCGGCGGAGGCGCCCAGCGAGGTGAACGCCTTCTCCTCTTCGCCCGGCTCGTCCTCGGTGCGGTTGGCCTGGGCGAGGAGCTCGTCCTCCCAGCCTTCCTTCTCGCGGTGCGGTTTGCCGAGGACGTGGTCGCGCTGGGCCTCCAGCTCACTGGCGAGTTCCAGCAGCACCGGCACGCTCGGCAGGAAGACCGAAGCGGTCTCGCCGGGCTTGCGCGAACGCACGTACCGGCCGATGGCCTGCGCGAAGAACAGCGGGGTCGACGCGCTCGTGGCGTAGACGCCGACGGCCAGGCGCGGGACGTCGACGCCTTCGGACACCATCCGGACCGCGACGAGCCAGCGGTCGGTCGAGTCGGAGAACTCCTTGATCCGCCCGGACGCCTTGGGGTCGTCGGACAGGACGACCGTCGGGTTCTGGCCGGAGATACGCTGCAGGATCTTGGCGTAGGCACGCGCGGACTCCTGGTCGGTGGCGATCACCAGGCCGCCGGCGTCCGGGATGCCGTTGGCGCGCAGCTGCGCGAGCCGGGTGTCGGCGGCCTGCAGCACTGCCGGGATCCATTCGCCCGCCGGGTCGAGCGCCGTGCGCCAGGCCCGTGCGTTCTGCTCGGCCGTCAGCGGCTCGCCGAGCCGCGCGGTGAACTCCTCCCCCGCGCTCGTGCGCCAGGAGGCCTCACCGGAGTAGGCGAGGAAGACGACCGGCCGGACCACGCCGTCGGCGAGCGCGTCGGCGTAACCGTAGGCGTGGTCGGCCTTGCTGCGCTGGAAACCCGAGCCGTCGGGCTCGTAGGTGACGAACGGGATCTGCGAGTCGTCGCTGCGGAACGGCGTCCCGGTCAGCGCGAGACGGCGGACGGCCGGCGTGAACGCCTCGCGGACCGCGTCACCCCAGGACTTCGCGTCACCGCCATGGTGGATCTCGTCGAGGATGACCAGGGTCTTGCGGTTCTCGGTGCGCACGCGGTGCAACGTCGGATGCGCCGCGACCTGCGCGTAGGTGACCGCGACACCCTGGTAGTCGCGGGAGGTGGCACCTGTGCCGTTGCGGAAGTTCGAGTCGATCGCGATCCCCGCGGCCGCCGCGGAGGCGGCCCACTGGTGCTTCAGGTGTTCTGTCGGCGCGACGATGGTGATCGCTTCGACGGTCCGGTCGCTCAGCAGCTCGGCGGCGATCCGGAGACCGAACACCGTCTTGCCCGCGCCCGGCGTCGCGACCGCCAGGAAGTCCTTCGGCTTCTTCGTCAGGTACTTCGTCAGCGCGCGGCGCTGCCAGGCACGCAGCGGCCGGGCGGTGCTGTCCTTCGCCGCGGGAGGCGCGCCCAACGTGCCACGATCACGTTCCACTGTTTCCGACATGCCGGTCACCTCCCTCTCCCTCAAAAGCGCTGCTCACCGCTGTCTGACAAGCGAAAACCCCCACTTTGGTATCCGGCCGCGACGCCGGCGCCTGAGGTGAGGGCACTGGAGTGAGCCTACCCGCCGGGCCCGTGGAACGCCGGAAGCGCCACCCCCGTTGTCGGTTTACTCACCGGAAATGCCGGGGTGACGAGCCGAATGCCGCAGCATGGACCATGCTGGACACGTCAAGGGCGCTCGGCGCTGGCGGAGGAGCTGCATGAGCGAGGAGAACGGCCGGGACCAGTCGGCCGCCGGGGCCACGAAGGTCCGCAGAGGTCCGTTGCGCCTGCTCAGCCGCACGCTCGACAAAGCGTGGGAAGGCAACATCTTCTCCGAAGCAGCCGAAGCCGCGTTCTGGCAGACGTTGTCGCTGCCGCCCCTGCTGCTCGGACTCCTCGGTTGCCTCGGTTTCGTCGGCGACTGGTTCGGCCAGGAGGTCGTGACCGCGGTCCACGACCGGATCATCACCTTCAGCAAAACGATCTTCAGCGACAACGCCGTCCACGACATCATCGAACCGACGGTCAACAGCATCCTGTTCGTCGGCAAGGGTGAGATCGTCTCGATCGGCTTCCTGATCTCCCTGTGGGCGGGCTCGTCGGCGATGTCGTCGTTCGTCGACGCGATCACCGTGGCGCACGACCAGTACGGCGTCCGCAACGACGTCTGGCAGCGGATCTTCGCGCTGCTGCTGTACATGGCCGGGCTGGTCATCCTGGTGGTCGGGCTGCCGCTGCTGGCGATCGGGCCGGACCTGCTCCCCCAGTTCTTCCCGTCCGACTGGCGCGGCACGGTTTCGTACTGGGTCGGCACGCTGTACTACCCTGTTCTCGGGGGCATGATCGTGCTGGCGCTCACCACGCTCTACAAGCTCTCCCTGCCGCGCCGCCTGCCGTGGCACCGCGGCCTGCCGGGCGCGATGCTCGCCATGATCGTGTTCCTGCTCTCCAGTGTCGGCCTGCGCATCTATCTGAACTGGATCACCAAGACCGGTTACACCTACGGCGCGCTGGCCGCGCCGATCGCGTTCCTGCTGCTGATGTTCTTCATCGGGCTCGCGGTGGTCGGCGGCGCCTATTTCAACAGCGCGATCCAGGAGCTGTGGCCGGCCAAGGCGACCAAACGCCAGCGCCGGAAGTGGCGGCGGCTGGAGATGGAACGGGCCAGCGAACGGATCCGCGCCGAGGAGGGCCGCAAACGGTGGGAGCGGACCACCGTCCCGCTGCGACGTCCGCAGCAGAACGAGGAGACCGAACCGGAACAATCGGTGAACGAGGAATCGCACAGGGAAGCCGACCAGGTGACCGAACGGCGAAATTGACCCCGTTCGGGGGATGGCCTCATCCCGAAGTCGTACTCCGGTTCCACCCGTGGTGTGAATCCACTCCACCCCCCGCCATGAAAAGCTCGGCTCAACCGCCCGCCCGAGCCGTTCCTGGGGGAGACCGTCATGTCCACGCTGGCCAGACTGAGCCTGCGCAACCGAAGTCTCATCGGGCTGCTCGCCCTGGTGGTGATCGGCTTCGGCGCCTTCGCCCTGCCGCAGCTGAAGCAGCAGCTGTTCCCGTCGCTGCAGTTCCCGCAGGCCCAGATCATCACGCCGTACGCGGGCGCCTCACCGGACGCGGTGGACCGGCAGGTCACCGAGCCGCTTGAAGGCGGGCTTCAGGGCTTGAAAGGGCTCGAAGAGCTGAACTCGACGTCGTCGGAGGGCCTGTCGCGGATCACCGCGCAGTTCGAGTTCGGCACGGACATCGACGCCGCCGTCGGGCAGATCCAGCGCGTCGTCGACGGGGTCAAGGCGCGGCTGCCGCAGAACACCGAGCCGACGGTGTCGGCGGGATCCACCGACGACCTGCCGGTGGTGCTGCTCGCCGCCGGGACCACCGGTGACCCGCAGGCGCTCGCGCCGGCGCTGACCGGGGAGGTCGCGCCGGAACTGCGCAAAATCGACGGCGTCCGCGAGGTCGAGGTGACCGGTGCGCGGCAGCCGCGGGTCACCATCGCACTGGACTACGCGAAGCTGGCCGCGGCGGGTGTCGACCCGTCGTCGATCGCCACCACCCTGCAGACCGCCGGTGCCGCGGTCCCGGCCGGGACGCTGACCGAGGGCGACAAGACGCTCACCGTCCAGGTCGGTGGCGGACCGACCACTGTGGACACCATCCGGAACCTCTACCTGACGCCGGCGCCGCGTCCCGGTGCCGCGGCGGGCAAGCCGGTCGAACTGGGTGACGTCGCGGACGTCCAGGCGGGCTTCGCGCCGCCGACGTCGATCACGCGCACCAACGGCAAGCCGAGTCTCGGGCTCTCGATCACCATGGTGGAGAACGGGAACGCGGTCGCGATCTCGGATTCGGTGCGGGACAAGCTGCCTGAACTGTCGAAGAAGATCGGCGCCGAGATGAGCGTCGTGTTCGACCAGGGCACCCCGGTCAAGGACGCGATCAGCGGGCTGACCACCGAAGGCCTGCTGGGGCTGGCGTTCGCGGTCGTGGTGATCCTGCTGTTCCTGATGTCGCTGCGGTCCACACTGGTGACAGCGGTGTCGATCCCGCTTTCGGTGGTGGTGGCGCTGCTGGCGCTGTGGACCGGCGACCTTTCGCTGAACCTGCTCACCCTCGGCGCGCTCACCATCGCGATCGGGCGGGTCGTCGACGACTCGATCGTGGTGCTGGAGAACATCAAACGACATCTGGCGTACGGCGAGGAGAAACAGCGCGCGGTACTCGACGGCGTGCGCGAGGTGGCGGGCGCGGTGACGTCGTCCACCCTCACCACGGTCGCGGTGTTCCTGCCGATCGCCTTCGTCGGCGGGTTCGTCGGCGAACTGTTCTCGCCGTTCGCGATCACCGTCACCGTGGCGCTGCTCGCGTCGCTGCTGGTCTCGCTCACGATCGTGCCGGTGCTCGCGTACTGGTTCCTCAAGCCGCCCAAGGCCCCCGCGAACGAGCACGAGGCCGAGCTCACGCGACAGGCGGCCGAGGACAAGGAACGCCGCGGGCTGCTGCAGCGCGGGTACGTGCCGGTGATCCGGTTCGCCACCCGGCGCCGCGTCACCGTGGTCCTGCTGGCGCTGATCATCTTCGGCGGCACGGTCGGGCTGGCGTCGCGGCTGAACACGAACTTCCTCGACCAGTCCGGCGGGACGACGCTGAACCTGTCGCAGAAGCTGCCGCCCGGCACCAGCTCAGAGGCCAAGGAGAAGGCCGCGGGTGCGGTGGAGCGGGCACTCGCCGCCGAACCCGCGGTGGAGACCTACCAGGTGAGCATCGGCGGGGCAGGCTTCTTCGGCATGGGCGGGACGTCGACCGGCATCTCGGTCACCGTCGCCAAGGACACCGACCTCGACGCGCTGTCGAACCGGTTGCGGGACAAGCTGAAGCGGCCGGAACTCGGCGAGGTCAAGGTCGGCGCGGACGCGTCCGGCTTCAACTCCGACGGCGTCTCGATCACCGTCACCGCCCCCGACGAGGCCGCGCTGAAACCCGCCGCCGAGCAGGTCCGCCAAGCCCTGTCGCAGGTGCCGGACCTGACCGAGGTGACCAGTGACCTCGCGCAGGGCTCCCCCCGGGTGCAGGTCGAGGTCGACGCCGCCAAGGCCGCCGCGAGCGGGCTTTCGGCGACGTCGATCGGCCAGATCGCGAACCAGGCCATCGCCGGCCGCACGGTGACCCAGCTGCCGGTGGACGGGCAGCGCACGGACATCGTGCTGCGTGCGGGCACGGCGGCCCCGGTGTCCGTGGACGCGATCAAGGCGCTGCCGATCCCCGCCGCCACCGGCGTCGTCCGGCTCGACTCGGTCGCGAATGTGTCCACTGTGGACGGGCCGGCCGCGGTGCACCGCACCTCGGGTGAGCTGAGCACCACGGTCACCGCCAAGAACACCGGCGCGGACCTGGCCGCCACGACCAAGGCCATTCAGTCCAAACTGGACGGTCTGACCTTCACCGGTGGCGCGGCGTACAAGCTCGGCGGGGTCAGCGAGGACCAGCAGGAGGCGTTCGGGAACCTGTTCCTCGCGCTGCTGGCCGCGATCGCGATCGTGTACCTGATCATGGTCGCGACGTTCCGCAGCCTGCTCCAGCCGCTGATCCTGCTGGTGTCGATCCCGTTCGCGGCGACCGGCGCGATCGGGCTGCTGCTGGCCACCGGGACCGCGCTCGGCCTGCCCGCGCTGATCGGGATGCTGATGCTCGTCGGCATCGTGGTGACCAACGCGATCGTGCTGATCGACCTGATCAACCAGTACCGGGCTTCGGGGATGAGTGTCGCCGAGGCGGTGACCGAAGGCGGCAGGCGGCGGCTGCGGCCGATCCTGATGACCGCGGCCGCGACCATCTTCGCCCTGGTCCCGATGGCGCTCGGCCTGACCGGACAGGGCGGGTTCATCGGCCAGCCGCTCGCGATCGTGGTCATCGGCGGGCTGGTCAGCTCGACCCTGCTGACGCTGATCCTGGTGCCGACGCTGTACACGATGGTCGAGATCCGGAAAGAGAAGCGCCGCGCGAAGAAGGACGCGAAGCGGTCCTCGGCACCTGCCTCCGAGACGCTGACTCCGGAGCCGGCTTCGTAGGCGGCGAAGTACATGATGGCCCCCTTCCTTGCGCTAGGCGCAAGGAAGGGGGCCATCATGTACTGGGGAAGGTTTGACCGGCTCGCGCCTACGCCTTCCGGAACCGCCAGGTCTTGCTGTCGAACGCCACACACCACGACGGCGACAGCACGATCACCCGCAGGGTCCCATCGGCGGCGACGTCGATGCCCTCGGTCTCGAAGTTCCCGCTACAGATGCTCTTCAGTGGCAACTGCCCCAGCGAGGTCACCCGTCCGGTCACGTCCGCACCGGCCGGCGCACCGGAGAGATCCACCTGCAGCAACGGTTTGGTGGTCCCGAACAGCGAGCCTTCGGGATCGTCGGACGCGCACAGCAGCCGCGTCGCGGTGACGAAGTCGCAGCCTTGGATGTCCCGCACCGGCCGGTCGAGCCGGATCGCGGACGCGTACGGGAGGTCCGCCGCCGGATTCGTATGCGCGACACCGGGCATCGGGTGCACGAGCAGCCGGTCCATCGTGCCCCACTCGCCCGCCACCATCCAGCGCGCGTCGGGGGTCACGGCGGCGAACGAGTTGTTGTTCGCCTCCCACGATTCCAGCGTGTGCGTGTAGTTCGTCCAGGTCCCGGTGGGTGATTCGACGCGGAAGAGCTTCGCGCCCCTGTCGTCGCGCTGGTACGGCTCGACGTACCA
>NZ_LQCI01000004.1 GCF_001613935.1 Amycolatopsis regifaucium | reverse complement strand
GGCCCTGACCCACCCTGGTGCGTCAGGGCCGCCGGCCGGTGGGTCAGCGAAGACCCTGGGAAATGAACTCGTCCATCCCGTCGAGTTCATCGAGCGCCGCCCGCAATTCGGCGGCGTACTGCTCCGTCCCGGCGCGCAGACCCCGCTCGACGACGCCGACGGTGTCGAACGCCTCGACGTCCCCACCGCTCAGCGCGGCGACGGACTCCTTGACGACGGCACCCAGCAGCAGGTCCTCGGGCACTCTCGGCGCACCTTCCAGCGGCCGGACAAGATCGTCCAGTACCCCCTGCCCGCCGACCTCGCGGACCAGCCCGGCCGCCGTGATCCCCGGCACCCGGAAGCCCTCCGGCAACACCGCGCGGACGCTCAAACTGTGCGACAGCCAGTGCAACAGCCGCGTGTTCACCTCCTGCTTGACCGGCTTCGGCGTCAGCCACAGCACGAGGTTCACGTAGTACTCGGTGAGCCGGTCGAGCACCTCACCACCCTTCTGGAAACCCCAAAGGTTGAGGTCGAAGTAGTGGTGCCACGTGGAGTCCGCGACGATCCGCCCGACGCCGGCGGCGGCACCGTCGTACACGCTGCTCACGCCGTAGACCTGGCCATTGCGTTTGTCGGTGCCACGCGCGACGATCTCGGGTTTCGGCTGCCCCGTGCGCCCGGTCGGCCACACATCCTCCGGATATCGCTCGGGAATGAGCAGCTGGCCCTCGTGCATATGGTCCGGGAAAACCGTGATCGGACCGCGCCTGCCCTGGAACAACGCATGCGGCCTGCCCGCCCGCTTCCGCAGGATCAATTCCTGCGGATACGGATCGAGGTCGTTCGGGATCGGCATGTCGATATCACTGCCCCACGGGTCGGGCTGATGGGTGTTGTGGCTGAATTCGACACTCGAATCCGGCCGGTCGTTCCACACCCGCAGCTCACCCGCGCGCGGAATCCGGTGTCCCAGCGCCCGGCCCAGATTCAGGTAATCGGGCAGCGACGGATCCGCTCCCGCCGGACGCGGGTTGGAGTGGTCGCCGGAGACGAAGACCCCGCCACCGGCGTCCATCCAGCTCCGCAGCGCCGCGACTTCCGCGTCCACGAGTTCGTTCTCCGGCTCACCGGGCATGTTGCATTGCAGCAGACCGAAGAACCACACCTGCTCGTACCGGCCGAGCACGTCGGCGGTGAGTTTGTTGACGGCGTGCCCGCCTTCGTGCCGATTGATCAGCTCGACTTCGAACTGCGCGAAGAACGGCTGATTCCCCACGATCAGCTCCCGGAGAATGCCCAGCGCGAAACCATTGTTCCCACTTAAGCCCACCAGATCCGTGTAGAACAGTATTCTGATCTTCGGCCTGGTGGCCGTGTCGACTTGATCGGCGACAATACGTGCGTCGAACATGAATTTCCCCCTTGCTTCGAACAGCACCCGCCGTCCTCCCCGGCAGTGCCGTGCTTCCAGATATACCGGAACTTCCAAGGCCTTCGCAGCGGCCGCGGCACTACAGTGGATTTCGCGGGAATCCCCTTGTCCGGCCTTCGGGAACAAGCCTGGACCCGCCGATTTCACCGCTTTTCGTGGCACGGCGGGCCGGGGCCGGGGCCTTGAGCGAAGATGCGGACATGGGTTACCGGACCTGGATGCGGTACTTCACACCGTCCGCCGTGCACCGACGACTGGGCTTGGTGTGCCTCGGCGTCGGGCTGCAGCACGGCGTCCTGCCCGTCGTGGGGCCCCGGGTGCTCGATCACTACGTGGCCGTCGTCGTGTCGAAGGGTCGTCCTCGACCGTAGGGCAGCAGTGGTTCGTCATCCGGTCCACTGTGGACGCTGGGCAGTTCCGGCTGGTGAACCGCTACAGCGGGCTCGTCCTCGGCCTCTCCGGCAAGACGTCGCGACTGGCGGAGACCACCCCGCTACGGTCGTGGACCGACACGACCGGAAGCACCGTCGGCGAGGGGCGGACCGCGGCCGAGCAGACACTGACGTTCACCGACGCCGGCGCGGGCACGCTCGGCGGGATACACACCCTCGCCGCGTCCGGCAAGAACCTCGACGACCCGGACTCCTCCACCGCGACCGGCACTCCCCTGGTCACCTGGGCGCCGCACCAGGGTGAGAACCAGAAGTGGCTGTTCACCCGGCAGGCCGGCGGTTCCTACACCTTGACCAACGCGCACTCGAAGCTGTGCGCCGACGTCGAAGGCGGCTCGACCGCCGCGGGCGCGCGGGTCATCCAGTGGACCTGCACCGGCGGCCCCAACCAGCGCTGGACCGCGGCGAAACAGCCCGATGGCCGGTACAAGCTCGCCGGCGTCCGGTCGGGACTGCTCCTCACCACGGCGTCCACTTCGGACGGTGCGGCCGTCACGCACCGCGCGGACACCGGGTCCGCGCTCCAGTTGTGGACGATCGGCTGACGGTTTCGTCGGTCCGTGAAGGCCTCCTTCCCTACGCTGAAGGTAGGGAAGGAGGCCTTCACGGACCGACGATTACCTAGGGGCGTAGGTCAGGCAGTTCGCGGCGTGGTCGCCCTCACCAGGTCCGACCCGGACGCTCGACGCCGTGCATTCGAGCGCGGAGTTGTGGCGGCAATCGGCACGAGAGCAGGCGCCCACCTGCGCGGTCACCCGGTCGAGTCCGCCCTTAGTGTTGAGCGGGACGAAGGTTCCGCAGTCGGCCGACCCGTTCCCTCCGCCGACGGTGATGGCGAAAGCGTGACAGCCGTCGTGGTTGTAGGAACAGCCGCTGACCGTGCATTCGTGGACAGCGGGCATCTCGGTGGTGGTCATAACGACTCCTGTACTTCGTGGTGGTGGTGTCGTTCGGTCCTTCCAGGGTCACACCGCTGCCTGCCCGCGGCAATCCGAACGGCCGGGCCTCACCCATCGGTGAGCGACCCCGCATTCAGAGGACTGAACGCGACGGAGTCGCCTCGCGAGCCCACGCCCGTGGGTGGCGATGACTTGACGCCCGCCGGGGCCGGGGGCGACCGACGTCGGTGCGCGGCCCCCCGCATTCAGAGGACTGGACGCGGCGGTGCGCGACCTGATTTTCGGGGGTTGACCTGGCGAAGAACGGGTACCCACCGGTCATGAAACCGGTGGACGGCGCGAGGAGAGCAGCAGGCTTGCGAAGCCGCTTCGCACGTTGGAGGCGCCGAGGCAACAGCCTCGCCCTGGCTTGGACCCTGATCACCTTCGGCCTGGTCGTCATGTTGTGGGTGTCCGGTTTCCGAGCGTGGCCGGTCTACCTGACGGCGGCACCGAGTGCCGTGGTGTCCGTGCTGCTGTGGGTCGGGGCGGTCCGTACTCGCCGCCGGGGAACCGGGCCGGAGCCCGTCGGCAAGCCGTCGGGCGGCTGAGTCACTTCGTGGCGCGGGTGGCCAGAGCGTCGAACTCCCGGTCCGGCAGGGTCCGGTTGAGTTCGAGGAGCTTCTCCGCGAGGTGGCCGACGGCGTAGCGCGTCTCCGGGCGTTCGGCCTCGATGGCACGGCGGATGGCTTCGACCACGACGCTGGGCTCGGAGCCGTCGCCGAGCCCGGTTTCGCCGTGTCGTGCCATGGCTTCCGCCATTTCCCGGTACGCCCCGCCGCCGGAGATCTCCCGGAGCTGCGCGGACGTCTGGTCTTCGAACTCGGTCTTGATGATGCCCGGCTGGATGATCACGACGTCGATCCCGAAGGGCTCGACCTCCATGCGGAGCGTGTCGGAGAAGGCTTCGAGCGCGTGCTTCGACGCGTAGTACCAGGCGCCGAGCGGCAGGGCGATTTCACCGCCGATCGACGACACGTTGACGATCGTGCCGGACCGCTGAGCGCGCATGACGGGCAGGACGAGCTGCACCAGCCTGGCGGGCGCGAGCAGGTTGACTTCGAGCTGGTCGCGCGCCCTGTCCAGCGGTACGTCCTCGATGGCACCGTGCAGCACTGTCCCGGCGTTGTTGACCAGGACATCGATCCGCTGCTGCTCGTCGAGGACGGTTTCCACCGCGCGGCGGAGTTCGTCCTCGTCGCGGGCGTCCATCTTCAGCGCGTGACCACCCGCGGCCCGGAGGTCGTCCATCTTCTCCACGCGCCTCGCGGCACCGTAGACGGTGTGACCGGCGCGGAGCAGTTCCAGCGCGGTGGCGTGGCCGATCCCTGACGAAGCGCCGGTGACCAGGCAAACCTTGGCCGTCATCCTTCGGGTACCTCCCGATCTCTTCACTGTTGACCAAACAGTAGAGCCGATTTTCCAGGTGCTACAACACGAAAAAGGCATTCATCGAGGTGGCGGACCTACAATCGATGCAATGACCATGGAGCTGAACGCACCGAGCCTGGAGGACGGGTGCCCGGAGACCGCCTGACCCATGACGAGCGCGGGCAGATCGCTTCGGGCTTGGCGGCCGGGCTCACCTACGCCGAGATCGCCCGGCGGATGGACCGCCCCAAGTCGACGATCATCCGTGAGGTGGCGCGCAACGGCGGCGCCCACCGCTACCGGGCCGACCAGGCACAGCAGGCGACCCGGTGGCGGGCACGCCGCCGCGCCCCCGGCCCGCCGGTGCACGCCGACCCGGGTGTGCGCACCCCGGAGGCACTGCGTGACTTCGAGCGCGAGTTCGCCGAGATGATGGCCGGGACGGGGGTGCCGCCGATGATGGCCAGGGTCTTGGCCTGCCTGTTCACCAGCGACACCGGCAGCGGTACCGCCGTCGAGCTTGTCGCACGACTGGAAGTCAGCCCGGCGTCGGTCTCCAAGGCCGTCGGCTGGCTCGAACAACGCGGCCTGATCGCCCGCGAACGCGACGGCAGGCGGCAGCGGTACGTCATCGACGACCAGTTCGGCTATCGGGCCTGGCAGGCCAGCCTCGACTCGATGACCAGGTGGGCGGACCTCACCCGGCGGGGCGCGGGGCTGGTCGACGGCCCGGCGGGCGCCCGGTTGGCCGACACCAGCCGGTTCTTCCGGTCTCTGCACCAGGACATGACTGAGGCCGCCGAACACTGGCGGCGGTCCCTCGGCTGAAAGTCCGTGAGGGAGGTTGAGTGTCCCCGACCCCCGTTCACTGTCCCTATTTCCACACACCCCTTACCTCTTCACGAGTTTGGCCGGTGTGACTGAACCCGCGCCGAGACACGCCACGTTTGCCCTGCCGCTCAAGAGAACCCTCATTACCACTCACGCCCCTCGCAGAACCGTTCATAGCGGCCCTGAGGCGCGGCCGGAAACCGGCGAAAACACCCCGATCGGCGGGGAAAGTGCGCTAGCCGCCACATTCACGGCTGCCTACGCTGAATCGGGCGCACGGGAACCACCACTGCCTCGGGAGTCTCCAGTGAGAAGCACGAGAATCGTGTTCTGCGTCTTGCTCCTCCTCGGTCTGTTCGCCGTTTCGCCGACCACGGCGGCAGCGGGACAAAGCGCGTTCACCTTGTCCAGCACCGCTTTCGCCGACGGCGGCGTCATCCCCAAGGTCCACGAGTGCACCAGCGGCGGCGGCAACGACCCCGCCAAGAAGAACGAGTCCCCGCCCCTCGCCTGGTCGGGTGCCCCCGCCACCGCCAAGAGCTACGCGATCGTCATGCGCGACCTCAGCAACGCCAACCTCATCCACTGGGTCATCTACGACATCCCGGTGAGCACGACCTCGCTCCCCCAGAACGTCCAGCACGTCTACCGTCCGTCCGTCCCCGCGGGCGCCAGGCAGGTCTACTACCGTGGAAGCGCGAGCCTCTACGGCTACCAGGGACCGTGCTCGCCCTCGACGGTGAACACCTACGAATTCGTCGTGCACGCCCTCGACCGGACGTCGCTGACCAGCCTGGACTCCGGATCGTCGACCCAAACCGCCGCCAGGGCGATCGCCGCCGCCTCGGTCGGTTCGGCCAGGATCAGCGGTAAGTCGTAAGACCGGCCGATCATCGTGGCAAAATCGGCGCAATGCAGATCGGGATGCTGGGGCCCTTCGAGGTTCGCACGGACGACGGCGGCCTCGCCGACGTCCCGGGCGCCCGGCTGCGCGGGCTGTTGATCGCGCTGGCACTCGAACCGGGGCGGGTGGTCCCGAAGGCCACCCTCGTCGACTGGATCTGGGGTGAACAGCCCCCCGCCGACGCGACGAACGCCTTGCAGCGCTTGGTTTCCCGCCTGCGGAAGGTACTGCCGGACGGTGTCGTCGAGGGGCAGACCGACGGTTACCGGCTGAAGGTGGCGCCCGACGACGTCGACGCGGTCCGGTTCGAACACCTCGTCGGCCATGTCCGCGGTGCCGCGGAGCCGCGACGGCTGCGTGAAGCGCTCGCCCTGTGGCGTGGCGCGGCCATGCAGGACGTCGGCCTGCCGGACAGCGGCGCGTTCGACGCGGCGGTCACGCGGCTCGAAGGGCTGCGCCTGACGGCCTTGGAGGACCGGTTCGACGCGGAGGTCGACCTCGGCCACGGCGCGGAAGTGGTCACGGAACTGACCGATCTGGTGACCGCGCATCCGCTGCGCGAGCGGCTCGTCGCCGCGCTGATGCGGGCGCTCGCCGCGACCGGACGCGACACCGAGGCGCTGCTCGTGTACCAGCGCACGCGGGAGGCCTTGGCCGACGCGCTGGGTGTCGATCCCTCGCCGGAGCTGTCCGCGGTGCATGTCGCGCTGCTGCGCGGCGAACTGGGACGGCGCGAGGAGAACCGCAAGACCAACGTGCGCGCGGAACTGACCAGTTTCGTCGGCAAGGACGCCGATGTCGCCGCCGTGCGCGACCTCGTCGCCGAGCACCGGCTCACCACCCTGATCGGGCCGGGCGGTTCGGGAAAGACCAGGCTCGCCACGGAAACCGTGCGCACCCTGCTCGGGGGTGCCCCGGACGGGGCCTGGCTGGTGGAGCTCGCGGCCATCGGCGCCGAGAGCGGCACAGGACAGCATGACGGGAACAACATCGCGCAGGCGACGCTCGCCGCGCTCAGCCTGCGGGACGCGCTGCTCGCCGACACACCGAATGCCGAGCCGACCGACCGGGTCATCGCCGCGATCCGTGACCGGGAAGTACTGCTGATCCTGGACAACTGCGAGCACGTCATCGAATCGGCGGCGGCCTTCGCCCATCGCGTGCTCGGGGAATGCCGGCGGCTGCGGATCCTCGCGACGAGCCGGGAACCGCTCGGCATCACCGGTGAGGCACTGTGGCACGTCGTCCCGCTGGCCCTGCCGGATCGGCACGCCGGTCCCGGTGAGATCGCGTCCTCCCCCGCCGTCCGGCTGCTGAAGGACCGGGCGAGCGTGGTGCGCAAGGATTTCGTGGCCGACGAGCACACGCTGTCGACGATGGCGCGCGTCTGCCGGGCACTGGACGGGATGCCGCTGGCGATCGAACTGGCCGCGGCCAGGTTGCGCACCATGTCCATCGATCAGCTCGCCAACCGGCTCGACGACCGGTTCCGCCTGCTGACCGGCGGCAGCCGGACCGCGCTGCCCCGGCACCGCACGCTGCGCGCCATGGTCGACTGGAGCTGGGAACTGCTGACCGACGCCGAACGGACGGTCCTGTGCCGTCTCTCGGTGTTCTCGGGCGGGGCGAGCTTGGAAGCGGCCGAGCGGGTCTGCGTCGGCGAGGCCGTCGAGCAGGACGAGGTGCTCGAGTTGCTCACCGCGCTGACCGAAAAATCGCTGCTGGTCGCCGCGGGCGACGCGGCACCGCGCTACCGGATGCTCGGCACCATCAAGGAGTACGCCGAGCAGCGCCTCGCCGAGGCCGGGGAGACGGTACTGGCCCGCCACGCGCATCTCGCCTATTTCACCGAACTCGCCGAGGCCGCGGAGCCGATGCTCCGTCGCGCTGAGCAGTTGGAATGGCTCGCCAAGCTCAACGCCGAACACGACAACATCAGTGCCGCGATGCGCGGCGCGCTCACGGCGGGCGAGGCACCCGCGGCGATGCGGCTCGCGGCCGCCTGCGGCTGGTACTGGTGGCTCGGCGGGCACCGGACCGAAGGCATGGAGCTGGTCTCCGCGGCCGTCGACACCCCCGGCGAGGTCGCCGACGGGGTCGGGGCCGTGGTGTACGGGCTTGTTTCGCTGTTCGTGAGCTCCGGCTACGCCGACGAACACACCGCCGCGAAGTGGATCCACGAGTCGTATCGGCTCGGCCGGAGCGCTGATACGAAACACCCGCTGCTGGGACTCGTCGTCCCGCTGGAACGCATGCTGGCCGGGTCGGACGCCTTGGCCGCGTGGGAACCGGTACTGGACGACGAAAACCCCTGGGTCCGCGCGCTGGCCAGGCTGCACCTCGGCAAGATGCGGATCGCGCTCGGCCATCCCGGGCGGGAGGCGGAGACCTGCCTCGAGCAGGCGCTCACCGAATTCCGGGCTCTCGGCGAGCGGTTCGGCATCTCGTTCGCCCTGACCGAGCTGGCCGATCGGATGGCGACGCGCGGCGAGTTCGCCGGCGCGTGCGAGTACTACGAACAGGCGATCACGGTCGTGTCCGAGGTCGGTTCCTTCGAGGACCTCATCCGGCTGCGGTCGCGGCTCGCCCAGCTGTACTGGCTGCGGGGGGACGAGGACGCCAGCGCGGCCGCCGCGGCCGAGGCGAGGCGGGACGCCGAACGGGTCACGTGGCCGGGCACGCTGGGCATGCTGGCCCTCGCGCAGGCAGAACTCGCCCACTGGCGCGGTGAAACCGAGGAAGCCTCACGGCAACTCGACATCGCGACGACCGTGATGGGTGCCGAAGCGGATCTGGGGCATGTCCGCGCGATCACGCACGACCTGTGGGGTTACCTGGCCGACGATCTCGACGAGGCCCGCAAGCATCGCGAGTCGGCCTGCCAGGCGGCGACCGAGGTGCAGTTCCTGCCCCTGATCGCCCAGATCCTCGTCGGGGTCGCCGACCTGGCACTGCGCCGCGACGAGCCCGAACAGGCCGCGCGGTTGCTCGGGGCGGCCGACAACCTGCGTGGGTTGCCGGATCGTGCCCACCCGGACGTGGCCAGGATCGAGCAGACGACGCTGCGCCGCCTCGGCGAAGCGAAGTTCGCGGAGGCGGCGCAGGAGGGCGCGCGGACGAACTGGACCGCGTTGGCCGAAGTCACGCTCGCTTCTTGAAGGTGGAGGACGCCCACAGGTACCCGACGAGCGCGATCCCGGCGCTCCACGCGAGGGCGGGGAGCACGTCACCGGCGGCCGGTGCGCCGTTGAGGAGCCCGCGCAGGGTCTCGATGATCGGGGTGAAGGGCTGGTACTCCGCGAACTCACGGAGGCCGGGCCCCATCTTCTCCGCCGGCACGATCGCGCTGCTGAAGAACGGCAGCATGACCAGCGGCACGGAGGCCATGCCCGCGGTTTCCGGCGACTTCGCGGCGAGGCCCAGCGCGACCGTGAGCCAGCCCGCCGCGACACCGAGGAGCACGACGACACCGAGCACGCCGAGCCAGTCGAGGAAGCTCGCGGACGGGGCGAAGCCCAGCAGGAAGGCCACCCCGACGAGCGCCACGATGGCGATCAGGTTGGTCAGCACACTCGTCACGACGTGCCCGGTCAGCACCGCGCCGCGGGAGACGTCCATGACCTTGAACCGGTTGATGATGCCCTTCGTCATGTCGGAGTTCACCGCCGTCGCGGTGGCACCGAGCCCGTAGCAGACGGCCAGCAGCATCAATCCCGGCGTCGCGTAGTCGATGTAGTCGACGCCGACGCTGAACGCGTCACCGAAGACGTAGACGAACATCAGCATCATCACGACCGGCATCAGGACCGCGTTGAACACCGAGGTCGGATTACGGGTGAGGTGCTTGAAGTTGCGGCGCAGCATCACGATCGAGGGGGTGGTCACTGTACGGCCTCCGTGTTGTGGCCCGTCAGGGCGAGGAAAACGTCATCGAGGTCAGGGGTCTGAACGGAGAACTCTTCGGCGCCGATCGAGTACTCGTCGAGCCGGTCCAGCAGGGACCGCAGGGATTTCGTCCCGCCGTCGCTGGGGACCCGCAGGGCCAGCGCCTCGTCGTCCCGCGTGGCGCCGGGGAAGATCCGCGCCGCCGCGTCGAGTTCGGCGGCGGTGGCGAACCGGAGCCGGACATGCGTGCCCGGCATCTGGCGCTTGAGCTCGTCGGGAGTGCCGTTGGCGACCAGACGGCCCTGGTCGAGGACCGCGATCCCGTCGGCGAGCTGATCGGCTTCCTCGAGGTACTGGGTGGTGAGGAAGATGGTCACGCCGTCGGCCACCAGTTCGCGGATGATCGACCACATCGTGCGACGGCTGCGCGGGTCCAGTCCCGTGGTCGGCTCGTCGAGGAAGATGATCCGCGGATCACCGACGAGCGTCATCGCCAGATCCAGTTTCCGGCGCATGCCCCCGGAATAGGTCGAGACCGGCTTCCGGGCCGACTCCACCAGGTCGAAGCGTTCCAGCAGCTCGTCGACGACCCGCTTGCCACCGGTGGAACGCCGGCTCAGGTCGACCATCAGCCGCAGGTTCTCCTGCCCGGTGAGCAGTTCGTCCACCGCCGCGAACTGGCCGGTGACCCCGATCGCCGCCCGCACCGCCTTGGCCTCCGTCGCGATGTCGTGCCCGGCGACCCACGCCGTCCCGCCGTCGGCCTTCATCAAGGTGGTCAGCAGGTTCACCGTCGTCGTCTTGCCCGCGCCGTTCGGGCCGAGCAGGGAGAAAATGGTGCCGGCCCGGACATCGAGGTCGATACCGTCGAGCACGACCTTGTCCCCGAAGGTCTTGCGCAGTCCGGAGACCGCGATCGCTGTTTCTGTCATGGGAGCCACTGTGGGCGGCCGTGCTGACACGCCTCCGCCACGCCACTGACACCGGCCGTGTCAGCGCTGTGTCAGGCCGGTGTCAGCCCGATCGGTGATCGTTGCCCTCACGACCACCACGAAAGGCGTCCCGATGACTCAGCCGGTTCCCGTTCCGCAAGGCCTCCCGATGCAGCGCGACGCGGGTCCCTTCGACCCGCCCCGCGAGATCACGCGGCTGCGCGACGCCCGACCGGTGAGTCCCATGGTCTTCCCCGACGGTCACGAGGGCTGGCTCGTCACCGGTTACGAAGAGGTCCGGCAGCTGATGGCCGACACCCGGTTCAGCTCCCGCCAGGACCTCGGCATCCTCCACATGCCGTACGAGACGCCGGGAATGCCCGCGCCGACCGAACCATCCCCGCCGATGCCGGGCATGTTCGTCGCCATGGACCCGCCGGACCACGGGCGGCTGCGGAAGCGGCTCACCGGCGCCTTCACCGTGAAACGGATGAAGCAGCTCGAAGAGCGCATCGTCGAGATCACCGAACGGCGGCTGGACGCGATGGCCGCGCTGGTACCGCCGGTCGACCTGGTCAAGGAGTTCGCGCTGCCGGTGCCGTCGCTGGTGATCTGCGAACTGCTCGGCGTCCCTTACGAGGACCGGGAGAAGTTCCAGGCCGACTCCGCCCAGCTCATGGTCCGTGACCAGACCCTGGACGAGAAAATGACCGCGTTCATCGGGATGAACACCTTCCTCACCGAACTGGTCACGCGCAAACGCGAGACGCCGGAGGACGACATCCTGTCCGACCTCGGCCGCCACGACGACCTCACCATCGAGGAGCTGGCGGGCGCCGCCTTCCTCCTGCTGCTCGCGGGCCACGAGACCACCGCGAACATGCTGGCGCTGGGCACCTTCGCGCTCCTCGAACACCCTGAGCAGCTGGCCGAACTGCGCGCCGACGCGGAGCTGTTGCCGGGCGCCGTCGAAGAACTCCTTCGCTACCTGTCCGTCGCCGACATCTTCTTCCGCTACGTCACGGAAGACATCGAACTCGGCGGCGAAACGATCCGCGAGGGATCGACCGTCATCATCTCGCTGCTGGCCGCCAACCACGACCCGCGGCGCTTCGAGAACCCGGGCACCTTGGACATCCGCCGCAACGCCCGCGGTCTGCTGTCCTTCGGGCACGGCATCCACCAGTGCCTCGGCCAGCAGCTGTCACGGATCGAGATGCGCGCGGGTTTCGAGGGACTGCTACGCCGTTTCCCGGGCCTCAAGCTCGCGATTCCCGCCGACGAGGTGAAACTGAAGACCGACATGAACATCTACGGTGTCCACGAATTGCCGGTCACCTGGGCGTAGCGGCCGTGCCGTGAAGGCCTCCTTCCCTACTTTCAGGGTAGGGAAGGAGGCCTTCACGGACTGGGTCCGCTTTAACCGTCACCATCACTCACGAGGTTTTCCAGCGCGGCGGCGAGCGCGTCGCCGGGATCGACGCCGAGTTCACGGGCGTGTGCACCCAGCCGTTCTCTTCCTGATCGGAGCACCAGGACGCGACTTTCGGATGGTGGCACCGCCGGAAGGGTGAGCCCGCGGTGGGGGCCACCCCCCTCGAGCGGCCCCCACCCGGTTCATCCGGCCGGAACCGGCCGGATGGCATCCGTGTCACTTATTTCCCGTCCTCCGGGCGCCGGGGCAAGGCCGCCAGCGAGAGCACCATGACGACCGGCCAGAGCACGGCCGTCAGTGAAGCTCCCCCGAAGGTGATCGCCGTGACCGAGACCGCCGTCGCGATCAACCCGCCGATCGGTGACACGTAGCAGAGCCCCAAGGGGCCCAAGAAAAGCGCCCACAGCAAGGCCGCCTTCACGGACTTGGCCGGTGGGCGTGGAACCGGATACCGCCCCGGGCCGACGACCTCGTGATCGTCGCCCTGGTACCACCCGCCGGACATCAGCGGCGGATGCGGCGCGAAGAAAGCCGGTCTCCGTCCGAGCGCCCTGGGCGTCCGCGGATTCTGACCGGCGGGCGCGTGGCGATGGTCCTTCGGCCGTCCTAACACACTTTCGGCACTACGCATGACATCCTCCCCCGTCGCCGGGCCGAGGCCTGGTGAACTCACCCCTTGCCTGGCACAATTACCGATTCCGGTGCGAAACTTCGGGTCGTTCCGCCCACTGACCATGCTGACGAGTCGGGGGAGTTGCTGATGCGTCAAATGGAACACAGCGCCTATCCGGTTCCCGTGGAACCGGAGGACAAGGATGACCGGTCCCCCCGCCGGTGAGCACGGGGAACTCGGAACCTGGCGTCGGCTGACGCCCGCCGAGCAGACCGCTCTCCGGAACGCGGGCCATCTGAAGGTGTGGCGGCCCGGACAGATCCTCGCGCTCCAGGGCAGCCCGCCCACGAGTATGTTCGTCGTCCTGCGCGGCTGGGTGAAGATCAGCGCCACCAATTATCGCGGCGAAGACGCGCCGCTCGCCGCGCGCGGTCCCGCGGAAATCGTCGGCGAACTCGCCCCCATCAGCGGACTCCCCCGGTCCGCGACGATGTCGGCGATCGACGAGGTGCACACCCTCATCGTGCCGAGGGAGCAATTCCTCGGGGTGTTGCGCGCCCAGCCGCGTATCGCCGAGGAGATCTTCCGTACCGCGGCGATCCGGCTGCAGCAATCCGATCGTCTGCGTCTCGAATCCGGCGGACCGGATTTCCCGCAGCGGCTCGCCGCGGTACTGCTGGAACTGGCGCTTCAGCACGCCCTCGATCCGGTGGACGGGAAACAGGTCGATCTCCATTTCAACCAAGGGGAATTGGCGGGTTTCGCGCGCGTCTCCCGCAGCACTCTGATCCGGGGCCTCGACGAACTCCGGCGGCTGGGCGTGGTGCGCACCGCCCGCCAGCGCGTCACCATCACCCGGCCCCGCGCGCTGCGTGAATTGGCGGCCGGACGGCCACCCCCGCCGGAAGAAGACTGATCGGCGGGGAAATCTCGGCTATCCTGGTCAAGGTTCAACTCTCGCAACCGTTTCACGGGGTGGAGGGAATCGGCACGATGAGTTCTTTCTCGGCGAACACGGAACCGGACATCGAATCCGCGTTGCTCGATCTCGACGCGGTCTCGTTCACCGCGTTACGAGAGCTCGACAGTGAAGCCTTCCGCCATTCGGCGCACCAAGTCGTCGAACGCACCAGACACGTTCACGCGCGCTACCGAAGCAACACCAACACCGGGGGCGGCGAGCGGATCGACTGATGCGGCAGGCAGCCGAGCCCCAGCACGCGTTCCACCGTTTGTCGTGGCGAGACTTCGACGCGCTCGCGCGGCTCGACGGCGAAGAGGACATGGCGCGCCGTCTGCGCCGGGCGGAGCGCAGCCGTCGCAAACTGTTGATTCACGCGCTGTTGACCGAAGCCACGAAGATCCCGGACCACTCCGGCCCCCTGCCGCCGCTGGATTCCGCTTGGGAACTCCTCGCCCGTGCCGAAGCGAGGGCACCCCGGGCGGTGAGCCGGATGCTCACCAATCCCTACACCGGGAGCTGGGCGGGTTACACGACTCGGTTGCTGCGCAACGGAACCGATGGCGTCGGTCCACTGTGGATGCACCTGGGGCACGCGCACGCGATCGCGGCGGCCGCGGCGATCCGGGCGGAGCTGGACTTCGAGACCACCATCCCGGCTTGGCAGGGCAACGCCATGCTCCCGTCACTCGGTATGGCCAGATTTCCCGGCACCGCGACGTTTTCCTCGGCCACCGTCCGAGGTGCGCGCGGCCGCTACTCCGTGATGAACGGCGAAACGACGGTCCAGGCGCCGAACACGCCCGCGTCCGACGCGCCGGGCTGGTGGGGCATCCGGCGGGTACGAAGCCAGGTGGGCGCACACCGGTTCTCGCTGTGGCTGGACGACCTCGATCCCTATCGCGGGCTCTACGAGCCGATCCCGCCGGAACGGCTGCCGGAAGAGGAGCTGGCGGATTGGCAGCGGCTGATCGACGAGGCCTGCCGTCTGATCGCCGCCCATCTTCCCGGGTTGGCCCGCATCATGCCGGTGGGCCTTGCCTCCCTGGTACCGAAACCCCGGGTGTTGTTCCGGAATCCGAGCGCGTCGACCGGCGAGGCGTTCGGCAGCGCGGTGGTCGCCCTTCCCACCGACGGCGCGTCCCTCGCCGAGACCCTCATCCACGAGTTCCAGCACATCGTGCTCGGCGGTCTGCTGCATTTGGTCGAGTTGTCCGAACCCGATCCACGGGAACGGATCTACGTGGCCTGGCGAGATGACCCGCGGCCGTTGAGCGGTGCCCTGCAAGGGGTCTATGCCTTCTTCGGGGTCACGGCGTTCTGGCGCGCGCTGAGCCGGGCCGACCGGATTCCCCGGCGCTCGGGCTTCGAGTTCGCGTACTGGCGCGAGCAGACCTGGCGCACCCTGCAGACCCTGCGCGCGGACGCGACCCTGACCTCCGCCGGACGCCGGTTCCTCGACAACATCGCCGAACGCCTCGGCGCCTGGCGGGACGAACCCGTCCCGCCGGAGGCGAGCGAACTGGCCGAGGCCGCCTGCCGGGATCACCTCGCGGGCTGGCGCGCCCGCCACCTCCGCCCTGACCCGTCCGTGGTCGCCGCACTGGCGGCGGCCTGGCTCGACGGACGGCCGAGGCCGCCGGCCACCCTCGACGCGACCGACCTTCCGCCGACACCGGTCCCGGACGGAACCTGGTCCCACGCCAGAACCGACCTGATCCGGCTGGCCGTCGGCGGCACCCCGCCCGCACCGGACGGACGCGCGCCCGCGGTACCCGGTGCCACCACCGCTGATTTCGCCTACGCCGCAGGCGATTTCCTCGACGCCATCGAGGGCTACCGGCAGGAACTCGCCGCGGACCCGGACCGGCCGAACTCGCTGGCGGGGCTGGGCCTCGCGTTGTCCGCGCGAGGCCCCCATCCCGCCGCCCGTGCCCTGCTGCGGTGCCCCGAGCTCGTCCGAGCGGTGCACCGGCGCCTGCGCTGCGGTCCGCGGCCACCGACCGTGGAACAGCTCGCCTCCTGGATCGGGCAACTCGTACCCGGCTGACTCACATCAGCATCGGGTCGATGTCACAGTCGCCACGGGTACCGCGGCCCGCCGCCTGCGTTCCCGGATGGGCCTCGCCGAGCACCCGGCGGTACTTGGCCAGGATCGGGTCGCGAAACGGCGCGGCCTCCTCGTCCCGCCCGAGAGCGGCCAGATCCAGCCCGAGGTTGAAGGCCGCCACCAGGACGGTGGGGTGGTCCTCCCCCAGCACCTGGGTGCCGCGTTCGACCGCGTCACGGCCCAGTTCGATCGCCCTGTCGTACTCGCCCAGCACCGACAGGTCACTCGCCAGGTTGATCGTGACGACCACGGCGTAGGGGTGATCCGGGCCGATGGTGGCGCGGAAATGTTCGAGTGCGCGCTCGTTCAGCGCACGGGCGGCCGCGGTGTCGCCCTGGTGCCGCAACGTCACCGCCAGGTCGGCGTTCGCCCCGAGGGTGTGCGGATGGTGCTCGCCGAGCCCGCTCCGGTAACGCTCGAAGGTCTCTTCACCGAGTTTCTTCGCCGCCGCCAGATCACCGGAGTGCCGGAGATCGATCGAGTGGGCGAGCGCGCAGGCCATCGTGATGGAGTGGTCGTCACCATAGGCGAACCGGAACCTCTTGAGCGCCGCCATGGAAAGGCTGAGCGCGCCAGGGTGGTCGCCGTCCTTGCGCCTCGCCACCGAAAGCAGGAACGAGTTACCCGTGGAGTCCAGCTGATCCTCACCGAACCGGGCCTGGAAGTTCTCCGTGAGCCTTTCCTGCTGCACCCGGGCCCGGCCGTACTCCCCGGCTTCGCGCAGATCCACGATCAGCGCGCTGTTGACGCTGAAGGTGCGGACGTGATCGCGGCCGAGCACCTCGCTGCGCCGTTTGAGGGTGTCCTGGTCCAGTTCCGCGGCCGCCCGGTAGGCACCGGCGAGCCGGAGGCTGATGGCGTGCTGGTAAGCGGCGTTCAGCGTCTCCGGATCGTCTTCGCCGAACATGCGCTTGGCTTTGTGGTAGACCTCTTCGCTCAGTTTGGTCGCCGCCGCGAAGTCGCCCTGTGCCCGGAGATCGATCGTGATGTTCCGCTGGAGGGCGAAGGTCTCCTCGTTCTCTTCACCGGAAACCTGAAGCCGCAACGCGAGGGTGCGCTGATTGAGTTCCGCGGCTTCCTGATACCGGCCGATCGACCACAGGTAAAGGCCCAGCCTCGACGAAACCTCGAGGGTCTGCGGATGGGTGGGACCGAGTCTTTCGGTGAGCAGCTCCCGCGCCTGAAGGCCGAGCCGGGCCGCTTCTTCGTGATCGCCGTACTCGAACAGGTAACGCATGATGTTGATGTGGAGCTGACGCGGCCAGCTGTCGTCGCATTCCAGCACGTTCGCCGCGTACACGTGCGGCAGCAGTTCGCGGTAGCGCGACCAATGCCTGCTCGACTCGGGGTCGTTCGGGTCCAGCGCGGCGAGCAGCTGGTGGGCCCCGTGCTGCATCCGTGCGTGCACCTGCCGGGCCATGACCCGGTTGCGCAGGACCAGCTGGACCAGCCGGTGCAGCTGGAGGGTGTTGTTGCCGTGATCGATCTTCGCGAGGCCGTACCGGTTGATGTCGCGAATGGCGCGGGCCAGCTTGATCGGGTCGCGCAGCGCGGCGTCGAGCTCCGGGGAAATCGAGACCCGGTTGACGCCGGTGAGCAGATCACGGGAAATCGGTTCCGGGGAGAAGAAAGCGCAGATGTGCAGGATCTGGTGGGCGGCCGGGTTGCGGGTCTTCAGTTCCTCGAACGAGACGTTCCACGCCGCGGCGACCGAAACCTCGTAGTCGGGCGCCGAGGCGGTGTCGAGGATTTCCTCGACCGACTCGTCGAACAGGCGCAGGTACTCGTGTACCGGCATCCCGGTCACCGCGCGCCAGGCCGCCGCCTGCTCGACGGCCAAGGGCAGATCGCCGAGCTTTTCGGCGAGTTCGTCGGCGTCCGCCGGGTCGATCTCCGGACCGCGGCGGCCGAGCAGCTCGACGCTTTCCTCCCGTTTGAACACCGCCAGCTCCAGCGGTCGCGCGATACCCGCCCAGTCGGAGTTCCGCGAGGTGATGAGGATTTCGCCCGGACCGTTGCGCGGGAAGAACGGCAGCACCGTCTCCGGGCTCTCCGCGGCGTCGAAGACCAGAAGCCAGCGGCGGAACGGCCGTCCGGTCCGGAGCGCTTCGATCACCGCGGGTACCGCGACGTTCGCCTCGGACGCGCCCTGCAGGCCGAGGAGCGCGGCGAGTTCGGTGAGGCCCGCCCGGATCTGGGTGGTGTGCGCGGCGTCGATCCACCAGACGAGGTCGTAATCGTGGAGATGCCGGTAGATGTATTCGGTCGCCATCTGCGTTTTGCCGATACCGCCGAGGCCGTGCAACGCCGACGGGAGCACCGCGGTGGTACCGCTGCTCAACCGCTTGGTGAGTTGTTCCAGCAGCTCGTCGCGGCCGGTGAAATTGGGGTTGCGCGGCGGCACGTTCCCGAACACCAAAGGCGGATCGTCGGGCTGGCGCGCGGGGAAGTTCCGGGTCGGGTTGGAAGCCGCAGGATGGACGATCCTGCTCGTCGTCTCGGTGGATTCGGGCTCACTGAGATAAGACGAGCGTCCCTGCGCCGCGGGAGTCGAAGCAGGTGGACGTTCGGCCGTCTCAGGCATCTTTGCGCTCACAGTCTTGATTGATGTCTTGATTGATTCAGATTCGGACAGAGGAGATTCGGACAGATCAGCTTTGGACAGGATGGTTTTGGAGACGATGGAACCGCGACCTTGAACGACGTTCCGCAACCGGTCCGCGCGGGACAGGTACGGTCCGGACAGCGCGCGCATGACGACGCTCTCCAGTTCGACGTCGGACGAGGACTCGTGGGTGAGCACCGGATCCGGCGTGTTGTTCGGGTCGGCGATGGCGTCTCGGAGGTGACCGAGCAGCGGAATCCGGCCACCGAAATGGGTGGCGGCCACTCGGACGACATCGGCCGTCTCCGACCGCCGCGCGCCACTGAGCAACAATTCCCGGACTGCCTCGGGAAAAGCGAAGACCCCACCGGTGTCCCAAGTGGACTTCCCTTCCCTGAGTCCGGGAGCGTACATGATCCCCGAAAGCAAAAGTTCGAGGAGGTGCTCCAGTCTCGCCTCCGGCACGAACCGTTGTCCCACCAGCTTCGCGACGTCGAGCCGGACCGGTACCGCCGCGAGCAACTGTGCCAAGCGTAGCGCCGGCGGGGACGCCACACTGCGGAATCTGTGCACTCTTTCGGCGGGTGACAAACTCGTCGGCGGATCGGCGGATTCGGAGCGGGGAATCCGTTCTGTGGTGAGTACGACGGTTCCTTCGACGGCCTCGGCGTTTTCGCCGGTCATCAGGCCGGCCCACCAGCCGAGCGACTTCGGCCGCAGTTCGAGCACCGGAACGGGGACGGTGCCGCCGGGAATCGCCGAACCGGGATCGAGCCAGGCGTCCGCGAGATCGCAGCTCCAGCGACCGTTGGGCACCAACGCGTTCGGGACGCGCAACCGCGCCTTGCGGGGACTCATCCCACAGCGTCCCCACAGCCATTGGGGAAGCAGATGAACGATGCTGACCGGCATCGCCGCGCCCCAGCGCGCCAGCATCGGGTACAGCGCGTCCCTCTTCTGCCAGGCGTCCCCGACACCGTCGGTCAGCACCAGGACCACGCGCCGTCCCGACGAATCCAGGATCTCGTTCGGGTCGCGGGCCGGCGCGCCGGGCGCGCCGCCACGGAGAACGGGACCTTCCTGGCCGTTGTCCTTCGCGGTTTCCAACAGCCGTACCTGAACGGTGCGAAAAGCACCCACTTGCCGGAGCAGTTCGACGAACGCGGACACCCGCGGCCGCCACAGCGCCATCGACGGGCCGTTGTCGATGACGAGCGTCAGGTCGAGCCAGCGCTCTCTTCTCGATCGGGTGACCGGCCACCACCGTCCGGTCTCCGCGGCCCGGACGGCGGTCGCCTCTTCGTCCAGGACCACATCGTTGTGTCGCGACGAGGCCGTCTCCCGTTTCACTTTTCTCAGCGCGCGGAAGCAGGCCAGCGATTCCAGCGGCACGATTCCGCCCGGTCCGGTGCCGTCGACCGCCGGTTCGGGCGGTGCGCCGGGGACGGTGCCGATCTCCACGGCCAGGCCGTCGTCCCCGCCCGGCGACGCGCCACCGGGAGCCGGGACCGGCCGCGATTCGGGAAGCGGCGGGATTTCCCGGCGTTCCGAAGGCGCGTTGCGCATCCGCACGTCGGCGGGCGGCGGCTTCGGCTCCTCGGCCGGTTCGGGCCGGTCGGCTTCGCGCTGGGGAGCGATGGCCGCGGCCAGCCAGACGATGTCCGCGACATCGGTCCAGTTCAGCTCGAATCCGCCGCCCGGCCCGGCCATGTCACCGCACCGTCAGTCGTTGCCAAAGAGCGTTCACCAGCCGCGGCCATTCCTCCTGATCCGGCCGGTAGGCGCCCGACGTCGCCAGATAGACGGCATCGAGAAGCCTGTCCGTGGGGAGGCCGCCTTCCGCCTTGCTCCGTTCGGCGAAGTCACGGATGAGCCGGTCACGGTGTTCGCCGTTCTCGTCGACCAAGTGACTGGCCACGATCGCCGCGAGCTGGTCGTGGTCGGGGTTCTCGATCCGCAATTGCAGGCACCGCCGGAGAAACGCGGGCGGGAACTCACGCTCTCCGTTGCTGGTCATGACGATGACCGGGAAGGCGTGGCAGGCGATCCGGCCGTCACGGACGACTGCGGTGCGCTGTGGATCCGCGGTGTGCACGACGACTTCGGGATGCCGGTTGCGCACGCGGGCCAATTCCTCGATGGAGAATTCGCCGTCCTCGAAGATCGACAGGAGATCATTGGGCAGGTCCGCCTCGGATTTGTCCAGCTCGTCGATCAACAGCACGCGCGGCAGCCTGCTGGGCAGGAACGCGGTGCCGAGCGGGCCGAGCCGGACGAAATCGCCGATCGGCGGCTCTTCGGCCTCACCGCCGCGCTGGGCCTGACTGGTCGCCGCGGCCTGGACCCGGCCGATCGCGTCGTAGCCGTACAGCCCGGAACTCAACGTCGTATGACTGGTGATCGCCCAGCGCAGCACCCGGCCGAGGCCGAGTTCCCTGGCGATCCGGTAGGCGAGGCTGGACTTCCCGGTGCCCGGATTCCCGGTCACCAGCAAGGGACGCCGCAAATAAAGGGCGGCGTTGACCATGTTCAATTCTTCCGCGTCGGTGTCCCGCTCCGAAAAGGTGAACGCGGTGCCGAGACGGCGCTCCGCCTCGCCGTCGTCCGGCGGCGGCACGTCGTGCTCCGGCGGCGGGTCACCGCGGTAGGAACGCCAGGGCGGCGGTGCGGGCAGCAGTTGCGCGAGATCGATGTCGTGGATCGGCCTGCCGGTGCCCCGATAAATCCACCAATCGGGTGCATCGAGCCGCGGCATCCGACCCGCCACGGCCGCGTCCTGGTCGTTCACGCTCATCCGCGGCATCCCCTTACTGTCGAGTCGGGATCAACGGCTGGTCCAGAACGATTACGCGTTTCGGGTCGTCCCACATTACCACCAGGTCGTGAGCCAGAGAATTCTTGAACGGTACGGCCGCACCGGAATTCGCCAGTTTGCGGCGATCCGGAAGTTCGATAAAACCGGCGTCGGTGGCCAATACCCAGTCGAGCAACTCGCGCAGGCTCTCCGGCTCGGCGTCCGGATGCCAGAGCACCACCGGCAATCCACTGCGGAGCGCGCTCGTCAGCTCGTCCGGCCCGGCGCCCGGTTCCGCTTGGGGCGACGGCGGTTTCGCCAGGACGACCCCGACCCAGTGATCGTCGCTCAGTATCGCGTCGATCGGGTGATCTTCGAACTGCGCGCACCCGGAATAGTGCAGGCGATCGGGGGAAGGATCCTTCACCATCGAGTCCCAGCGAACGTGCCATGCGCGATGCCAATGCCTCGCCCGCATCCTCTCCAAAGACCGTATTCCCAACCGGTACCCGTAACGCAGCGGCTGCGGCTGACCGGTCTCATGTTCCTTGGCCCACCGCTGCACGGGCAAATTGATCAACGTCCGCGGCAGCAGGAATTCCACGGACGCGGACACACTCTGGCCCGACCAGACGCCCTCAGTCTCCAGGATGACGTCGTCGACCCGGAACTCGACCTCGTCTATTCCGATTTCGCGAACCCCGCCCAGCGGCGGCGGCCACACTTCCGGGTCGTCTTGACGCCAGAATGCGAGAGTGCACCGCGTCGGATCCGCGGAAACGGGTTCGAGCATGATCATCAAATGCAAATGCGGCCGCTCGGGAATGGGTGGCCGGTTCTGCCGCTGGTACCCGAGCGCGGGGCCGAGGCGCAGCGATCGGGCCTGGTCGGCGATCCAGCCGGCGATCACGGCACCCGGCTCACCTTCGGCGCTCTCGGCGAGCAGGCGCAGAAACGTCACGGCGGGCGGGATTCCGTCCGGGCCCGCGTTGAAATCGGTGAGCAGGTGGAAGGCGCTCCACGCGTCGGTGATGCCGTCCAGCCGGGGCAACGGGACCGCGGGACCGAGCGCGCGGCTCATCATCACCGCCAACCGGGGGACCTCCATCCGGGTCAGATGGTGGTGCAGGCCGACGAGGTCCTTGCGCGGGATCAAGTCCAGAACGGCGCTGTTCACGTCCGCGAGAAACGAGTCGCCGACGGGTTCCGCCACGAAAGCGGGCGATTTCTCCGTCGGCGCGGCGACTTCACCGAGCAGCCGTAAATAAGCCGTTCCGGTGAACGTCTTCACCGAAACCGGTATCGGGTCGTACGACTCGGGCAGCAGACCCGGGTCCCGCTCGATGACGTCGGCGAAGAAGCGCTCCGAAGAGATGAAGGCGAGCATCCGGCCGGATTCCGCGAACGCGTCCTTCACCGGTTGCGCGTCCAGGATGCGGAACGCGGTGTCGACGGCCTCGCCGACCCAGCCGTTCCCGTCGTTGAGCACCTCGCCGGAGTTGAGACTCACCCGGAGGCGGATCTGCGCCCGCCGGGTCCGGGTGTGGTTGTACCGGCGGAGGGCGACCGCGATGCGATCGGGCAACCGGTCGGCGACGACGCTTTTGGTCGTTCCGGGTGGCAGCAGGATCAGCGCGCCGTCACCGCGATCCCCCCGCGCGCAGGAATCGAAGTCGACGTCGCTTTCCGCGAAAGCGGTCTTCAGCAGCTCATACATGCCTTGACGGACGGCCAGCCGATCGGGAAGGTACCGGTCCGGGGCGGTGAACCCCGCGACGTCCACCACGACGATCGTGCGGTCGAGGGCCTGTGTCGGTAGTACCACTGGCCCCCTCCCAAGGTCCGTGACGCCGACGCCGGCATCGGCGCGGACCGCCACATTATCGCGTCAATCGCCCTTGGGTTGAGTGTCAATTGACAAATGACTTCGCCTTTTCCTCTGCTCGTGATTTCCCCACCCACCACGGAGCCCTCCCCGACCGCGCCGGGGAGGGCTCCGCTTTCACCGAAGATCAGACGCCGGCGACCTGCTGGATCCAGCTGCGGTACCGGGTGATGTTGGTGTAGGCGGTGTTGTTCGACCGGTCACTGGTCGAAGCGACACCGACCTGACGGCCACCGGCGAACATCGGGCCGCCCGAGTCACCGCCGGCGGTGATGCCGTCGACGCGGTTCGCGCACACCGCGACGCCACCGTTGTAGTCACTGCAGTTGACCGAGTTGACCCGGACGGTGGCGACCTTCAGGTAGCGGGACTGGCAGTTGATCTCCGAACCGCACTGGCTGGTCGCGCCCCAGCCGTAGACCTGGACGTTCTGACCGACCGCGACGTTGCTCGTGGTGCCGAGCGGCGCGTAGGTGGCGTTGACCGAACTGGTCAGCCGCACGATGGCGAGGTCCGCGCCCGAGTGCCGGGTGATGCTCGCCGCGGTGGCCATGGTGCCGCCGCTCTGCTGGTCGAGGCTGCCGATCCGGAAGGTGTAGCTGCCACTGCTCGCGACACAGTGCTTCGCGGTGAGGATGTACTGCGGGGCGATGATCGTCGCGGTGCAGTTCTGCTGACCGTTGACGAACAGCCGGGCCGCCCAGGGGCCGCTCTGCGCGTACTGGCCACCGATGATCATCGGCTGCGCGCCGGACGGCTCGGCGGCGGTCGCGGCGGGGGCGGTCGTGCCGAGCAACGCCATGAAGGCGGTGCCCGCCAGGAGGACAAGGGAACGCAGTCGCATGTTCCGACTCATTTCTGCGGCCGGGTCCCGGCCGCGTCCGTGGGGACCAACGCGCTGATTCTTTGTCGTGCCAAGGGAACCCGGTAACCGACGAAAGTTCGCGTCGGCTACCTATTTATTTCCATGACGGACGGCGGTGATTTTTGAGTATCGGCCGAAGATCATTAGGTAGTGCGTGGGCTCGGCGGGTCGTGAGTGGCGATTCGGGTCAGAACGAACCAGCTCTTAGGTATCTACTGGTCGCCTGCGGTTTTGCTCGCGTGGAGTACATGATGGCCCCCTTCCTTGCGCTAGGCGTAGTGAAGGAGGCCTTCATGTACTGGGGAAGCTGCAGGGCCTTGAGGACTTACGCCTGACCCCACTGGCGTCGCCGCCCCGTCAAGCCCGCACCGCTCACGACCTGGAGACCGGCAACCCGCACCAGCCCCACACCAGTGGGTAACCAAATATGAGTCCCCAAGGAGTCCTTCACGGCCCGGCCGCTACCGGACTCACCCGCCGTAGGTACCTAGACGACCTTGGCCAGAACCCGAATCGCCACTCACGACCACCCGCGCCCTCAGTCGTCGAGAAGGCGCCAAGCGGTGAGGGCGAGCCGGGCCCGCGTCAGGCCACTGGGCTCGTTCAGTTCGATGCCCAGGTTCTTCCCGATCTGCGTGAGCCGTCGCGCGACGCTGCTGTGGTGCAGGTGCAGTGAATCGGCGGCCTGGCGCACGGACCCCGTGGCGCAGTAGGCGTCCAGGGTCCGCAGGTCCTCCGGATCCGCTGCCAGGGCCGCGATCGCGATGACGTCGGCGTTGGCCCGCGTGTCCGCCTCGGGGATCCGCGCGAGCAGCGCCAGCGCGCCGAGGTCGTCGTAGTGGATCACCGGATGGCGAGTGGTCGTGAAGCGAAGCGCGGTCCTGGCGTCCTGCCAGGACCGATGCGGGCATCCGGCGGCGCCGATCCCCGCGCGCACGCCGTCCGGCAACCGGGCCGCGTCCACGGTGGCCGCCAGGATGATGCCCACGTCCGTGAGCGGCGCCGCCTTGACCGGACGGCCAGGGCAGATCAGGGCGCCGATCTTTTCGAGCGGGACACTCGACCGGACGGCGACCACCCGTATCGGCGCGTCGGCGGGAAAACCCAGCAGGCGCAAGGCCCGGTTCCTGGCGGCGTCGTCGCTGGCCGAACTGATCACGAGTTCCACGAGGGCCGGATCGGCCATGGTGGTGCGGGCCGGGCCGTAGCGTTCGACGACGGTCGCCACGGCGATCGCGAGCCGCTCCAGCACCGCGTCGTCGAGTGCGCCGGGTGCTCCCTCGCGTTCCAGCCACACCGTGCCGATCTCCTCGTCGTCGAGGAGGATCGCCGTCGTGGTGGATCCGGGCGCGGAGGACGCGGCGGCTTCCCGGCCGTCGGGTCCCATGCGGATCGTGCGTCCCGTGCTGTGCAGCCGGATGCCCGCGACGCATTCCGCGAGACCCGCCGTGGCGCGGGCGAGCGCGGGAAGGTCGACCCGCCGCCGCATCAGGGTGTCGTAGAACATCACGACCCGGATCACGCCTTCGACGTCGGAATCCAGATGCGACAGTCGCGCCGCCAGTGCCTCCATGAAGGCGAGCGTACGCGGCGATCGTCGCGTGAGGTGGCGGTTACCCGCGACGGTTGGCGGCCGACGTCCGGGCCGGGAACCGGAAGGATGATCGTCATGGATCCCGAATTGGAAGCCTTCATCGCCCTGTTCCCTCCCGCCAAGCTCGACGACCCGATCACCGAACGCGTGAACTTCGCCAAGCTCGCCACGTCGGTGCCGAAACCGGACACCTCGGCGATGACCGTCGAGGACCGGACGGTGCCCGGTGACCCGGACGTCGCGATCCGCGTCTACCGGCCGCACGAGGCACAAGGCGCCATCATCTGGATGCACGGCGGCGGCTGGGTCATGGGCGATCTGGAGACCGAACACCCGTGGGCGGCCCGCCTCGCCGAAGGCTCCGGCGCGGTGGTGATCTCGGTGGATTACCGGCTCGCCCCCGAGAATCCGTTCCCCGCCGCGCTCGACGACGTCTACACCGTGCTGAACTGGGCGGCCGAGAACGCCGCGGAACTAGGTGTCACCCCGGACCGGATCGCGATCGGCGGGCACAGTGCCGGCGGTGGCCTCGCGGCGGCGACGGCGTTGCGGGCGCGCGACGAACAGGGCCCGTCCATCCGCTTCCAGCTGCTCAATCAGCCCGGCCTCGACGACCGGCAGGAGACCTGGTCGGCGCGGTCCTTCACCGACACGCCTTGGATGAACCGCGACAAGGTGTCCGCGATGTGGCGGCACTACCTGGCCGGACAGCCCGCCTCTTCGCCTTATGCCGCCCCGGCGCGGGCCACCGATCTGTCCGGACTGCCGCCCGCCTATGTGGCCACCGCCGAGTTCTGCCCCAACCGTGACGAGGACATCGACTACGCGGTCCGGCTGCTGCGGTCGGGGGTGCCGGTCGAACTGCACCAGTGGTCCGGCACCTTCCACGGGTCGCAGGCGATCCTGACCGCCGACGTGTCCCGCCGTCAGCTCACCGAACTGGGCGTAGCCCTGCGCCGCGCGCTGGCCGAGTGATGACGACCGCCGTACGGGCGCCCACCCTGGCCCGGCTGCTGCGCCCCTATACCGGAAGTTTCGTCGTTCTCGTGGTCCTTCAGGTCATCGGCGCCCTCGCGGGGTTGGCACCGCTGCTGGCGGTCGTCGAACTGGGCCGGACGCTGCTCGCGCCCGGCCCGGTCGACGAAGGCCGTGTCTGGACCGCGGTGTTCGTGGGCGCGGCCGGGTTGTTCGTCCGGCTGCTGTTCACCGCGGCGTCGTCCGGGATCGGGCATCTGCTCGACGGCCGGGTCCAGCTCACCTTCCGCCGTCTGCTGGCCGAGCGGCTGGGCCGCGTGCCGATCGGCTGGTTCTCCGGTCGCCGGACCGGTGAACTGGCCAAGGTCGTCGGTGAGGACGTCGGCGCGGTGCACCCGTTCATCGCCCACACCCCCGGCGAACTCGTCTCCGCCTTCGTCGTTCCGTCGGTGTCGCTGGTCTATCTGCTCACCGTCGATTGGCGGCTGACCCTGATCACGCTGGTCCCGGTGCTGCTGGCGGTGGCGCTGGTCCCGCTGATGATGACGCCCGCCCGGCTGCGCGAGCAGGAGGAGTTCGACCAGGGGATGGCGGGGATCTCGAGTTCGGTCGTCGAATTCGTCCAGGGCATCGCGGTGGTCAAGGCGTTCGGCGGCGCCGGGCGCGCCCACCGCAGATTCCGCACCGCCGCGGACGACTTCGTCGCCACCTTCACCCGCTGGGTGCGGGGTATGGCCGGGCCGGCGGCCGGGATGCAGCTGGCGTTGTCACCCCCGTTCGTCCTGCTGATCGTGCTGATCGGGGGCACGGTCCTGATCACCGACGGCGCTTTGGCCCCGGCCGATCTCCTGCCGTTCCTGGTACTCGGGCTCGGGCTGACCGCGCCGGTGGCGGCACTCGGCCACGGCTTCGACGAACTGCAGGCCGCGCGGCGCGCGGTCGGCCGGATCCGGGACGTGCTCGGGGTTCCGTCCCTGCCGGAGCCGTCGAACCCGGTCACACCACAGGGTCATCGCGTGGAGCTGCGGGACGTCCGATTCGGCTACGATGCCGATCACGAGGTCCTGCGCGGGATCGACCTGGTGCTCGAACCGGGGACGGTCACCGCCCTCGTCGGGCCGTCGGGCAGCGGGAAGTCCACTTTGGTCGCTTTGCTGCCGCGCTTCTTCGACCCCGCACAGGGTTCGGTCCTGCTGGGCGGGGTCGACCTGCGTGAGCTCGGCAGCCGGGAGCTGTACCGCAAGGTCTCCTTCGTGTTCCAGGACGTCCGTCTGCTGCGCGCGTCGGTCGCGGACAACATCGCGCTGGCCGTCCCGCACGCCGACCTCGACGACGTCGTCCGCGCCGCCCGCCAGGCGAACATCCACGACCGGATCCTCGAACTGCCGCGCGGCTACGAAACGGTGCTCCAGGAGGAGACCGGGCTTTCGGGTGGTGAGGCCCAGCGGATCTCGCTGGCCCGCGCGCTGCTCGCCGACACGCCGGTCCTGGTGCTCGACGAGGCCACCGCGTTCGCCGATCCACGGACCGAACTGGCCGTGCGTGAGGCACTGACGGCGTCGCGGGGCGATCGGACGGTCCTGGTCATCGCCCACCGTCTCGAAACGGTCGTCGACGCCGACACCGTCGTGATGCTGGAGAACGGCACCATCGCCGAACGCGGCAGGCCCGCGGAACTGCTGGCGCGGAACGGGAAGTTCGCCGCCTTCTGGCACGCCCACCGTCCGGCCGAAACCCTGGGGGAAGCCCGATGATCCGGATGCTGTTACGTGTGCTGGGGCCCGAGTACGCCCCGCCGGTGCGGCGCACCGTGGCACTGATGACGACCACGGCGATCGTCGAAGGCCTGTCCTACGCCCTGCTGGTCCCCTTGCTGCGGGCGCTGCTCGGGAGCACACCCGGCGACGCGTCGCCGTGGCTGTTCGCGTTCGGCGCGGCCGTCGCGGTGTTCGCGATCCTGCGCTTCCGCAGCGATCTTTCCGGTTTCCGGGCCGGGACGACGTTGCTGCGCGGGATGTACCACCGGCTCGGCGACCAGCTCGCCCGGCTGCCGATCGGCTGGTACAGCCCGGGCCGGGTCGGTGAGGTGTCCGTGCTGGCCGGACCCGGGGTCCTGCGGGCGATGAGCGTGCTCGCGCACCTGCTGGCACCGTTCATCGCCGCCTGCGCCACCCCGCTGACGATCGTGTTCGTGATCCTCGTCTTCGACTGGCGGCTCGGGCTGGCCGCGCTGATCGCCGTCCCGGTCGTGGCGGTGATCCAGGTCCGGACCGGCCGCTCGACGGCCGCGGCCGACGAGGAAGGCGCCGAACGCGGGCACGAGGCCACCGGACGCGTCATCGAGTATCTGCAGGCGCAGCCGGTGCTGCGGGCGGGTGGGCGGACCGCGGAACGGTTCCGGCTGCTCGACGACTCGCTGCGGGACCTCCAGCGGGCGAACCGCCGATCCACGTTGTCGGCGCTGCCCGGCGTCGTGGGCCTGACGTTCACGGTGCAGGCGATGTTCACGGTTCTCTTGGCACTGGGCGCTCTTCTCGCCCTCGGCGGGCGGATCGGGGCCGCCGAGGTGCTGACGATCCTCGTACTGGCGGCGCGCTGCGCGGATCCGCTGCTCTCGTTGACCGACATCGGCGGCAAGCTGCGCGGCGCGCGTTCGGTGCTGGCGAGGCTCGACAAGGTGCTGCGGACCGAACCGCTGCCGGAACCGCCGTCCCCGATCCGGCCGGAACGGCACGACCTGGAATTCTCCTCGGCCGTCTTCGCCCACGGCGACCGCACGGTGCTCGACGGACTGACGCTGTCCGTCCACGAAGGACAGCGGCTCGCCGTCGTCGGTCCGTCCGGCGCGGGGAAGAGCACGGTCCTGCAACTGCTCGCGCGGTTCTACGACGTGGATGCGGGCGCGGTCCGCGTCGGCGGGGTCGACGTCCGCGCGATCAGCACCGACGATCTGATGTCGCGGATCGCGATCGTGTTCCAGGACGTCTACCTGTTCGACGGCACCATCGAGGACAACGTCCGGCTCGGCCGCCCGGACGCCGACGACGCCGACGTGCGGGCCGCGGCGACGGCGGCGCGGCTGGACGAGGTGATCGAACGGTTGCCCGGCGGCTGGTCGGCGAACGTCGGCGAGGGCGGCGCGCTGCTGTCCGGCGGGGAACGCCAGCGGGTCTCGATCGCGCGGGCGCTGCTGAAGGACGCGCCGATCGTGCTTCTCGACGAGGTGACCTCCGCGCTGGATCCGGTGAACGAGGCCGCCGTCCACGAGGGGATCGAACGGCTGATGGCGGGCCGGACCGTGGTCATGGTGGCGCACCGGCTGCGGACGGTCCAGCGCGCCGATCACGTGGTCTTCCTGGACGGCGGCCGGATCGTGGAGGAAGGCCACCACGGCGAACTGCTGAGCCGGGGTGGCCGGTACGCCGATTTCTGGGCGTTGCAACTCGCTTGAGGTGACCGTGGGCGGCCACGATCTCAGAGCGCGGACGTTCGTTGACACCCCGTAGTGCCACTGCTCTACTCGGACGCATGGAAGGCACACTCTGTCCGGCCTGACGCAGTCTCCGCGCTCGCTTCGAGAATCACCCGGGAATTCCGGGCGCTCCGCCCTGCCCGGAATTCCCGTTCGCCCACGCACAGAACGGAAACCAGGATGACCACGACCGAGCACCGGGTCCGGTCGGCCACGGAATGGCTGACCACCGCGAGGGACGTCGCCGCGAAACTAGCGGTGGACGCGGCCGAGCGCGACCGGAAGAACGAAACACCGTACGCGGAAGTCCAGCTGCTCAAGGATTCCGGCCTCGTGACGCTGCTCGGCCCGGTCGAACACGGCGGGGGCGGGCAGAGCTGGGAAACCGCCTATCGCGTGACCCGCGAGGTCGCCCGCGGCGACGGCTCGATCGGCCAGTTGCTGGGCTATCACTACCTCTGGGCCTGGGCCGCGCGGCTGGTGGCGACCGACGAGCAGATCGTCGCGGTCGAAGAGCTGTACACACGCGGCAACTTCTTCTTCGGCGGCGCGGTCAATCCGCGCGACGCCGACCTGAAGATAACCGAAGACGGCGACGAGCTTGTCTACAATGGACATAAGTCGTTCTCCACCGGCGGCAAGGTCTCCGATCTGACCGTGCTCGAAGGTGTACTCGAGGGCACCGAGGACCACATCTTCGCCATCGTTCCGTCCGAACAGGACGGTATCGTCTTCCACGACGACTGGGACAACATCGGCCAGCGGCTCACCGAGTCGGGCAGTGTGACCATCACCGACGTGCGCGTCCCGTGGGCGAGCGCGGCGGGTTACGTCGACAAGAAGTTCCACCCGCTGACCTACAACACGCTCAACGTCCCGGCGATCCAGCTGGTGTTCGCGAACTTCTACCTCGGCATCGCCCAGGGTGCCCTGGAAACCGCGTTGGCGTACACGCGCGAGCACACCCGCGCGTGGCCGTACGGCGGCGACAACAAGACCTCTTCCGGCGAAGAATGGTACATCCTCGACGGCTACGGCGATCTCCAGTCGAAACTGTGGGCCGCCGAAGCACTGGTGGACAAGGCGGGGTCGGCGATCTCGGCCGTGCTGCACGCGCCACGCGAAGAACTCACGCCCGAAGCGCGCGGCGAGGTCGCGGTCCTCATCGCCGCCGCCAAACAGCGCGTGATCGACACCGGACTCGAAATCGGCACGAAGATCTTCGAGCTGACCGGCGCCCGCGCGAGCGCGACGAAATACGGCCTCGACCGGTTCTGGCGGAACCTGCGCACGCATTCGCTGCACGACCCGGTGGCCTACAAACGCCGCGAGGTCGGCGCCTACGCGCTGCTCCACGAACTCCCGGAACCCACCTGGTACACCTGAGCCCCGAGCCGGGGCAGTACATGATGGCCCCCTTCCTTGCGCTAGGCGCAAGGAAGGGGGCCATCATGTACTTGGGAAGGAAACGCCATTACCGCTCAGGAAGCGGTCACTCCTCCTCGCCGCCGTCGAAGACGTCCTCCATGACCTCGCCGAGGATCATGCCGCCGACCACCCCGGCCGCGGCACCGGCGACCATGCCGCCCATCCCCGGACCACGACGACCGTGGTGGCCCTGGTGGTCGTAGTCGTGCCCGTAGTGGCCGTGATGGTCTTGGTGCCCGCCGAACATGGCATGCCCGCCACCGGATTCGGCGACCTTGGCCAGCCAGCCGTCGATGGCCGCGGCCCAGTCGGTGCGCAGAGCCTCCTCGTGCGAGACGTGGAACCGGCCGAAGGAGTCGCCGCCGGAGCGGAACATGCCGCCGCGCCGGTCGGCCTCCAGGATCACCACGAGGTCGTCCGGGCTCGCGACGAAGGTCAGCTCCACCTGGCTGACCCGGCCCGCGTAGCGCGACGGCGGGAAGAACTCGATCTCCTGGAAGAACCCGAGTTCCTGCCGGACGCCGTGCAGCCGCCCGGCTTCGACGTCGGCGCTGCGGAAGGAGAACCCCAGTTCGCCGAAGGCCTCCAGCACCCGGTCCTGCGATTCCAGCGGGCCGACCAGCACCGGGTCGAGGTCGCCCTTGTCCGGCGCGCCGGCGATGACGAGTTCGGTCCGTACGCCGACGACCACGCCCGGCAGCTCACGGCCGCCGACCGCGCTGATCGGCGTCTCCCACGGCAAAGCGAGCTGGAAGGGGATCGTGGTCGGCTGTCCCGCCGTGACCTTCACCTTGCGGCCCGCGCTGACCCGCAGGAACTCGGCGGTCCCGGCGCGCTCGTGGTCGCCGTGCTCGACCTCGACCCGGGTGACCAGCGAAAGCAGGATCTCCTCGATCTGCGCGTCGCTCGAACCGCCCTGGATGCGGACCTGGCCGGTGATCACCTCGCCAGGGGTGGCGTGCGGCGAGTCGAGCACGGTGTCGACGGACGGGCCGCCGACGCCGAAGGCGCTGAGCATCCGTTTGAACATCAGGGATTTCCTCCGCTGGGGGTACTGGAACAAGAGCGACATCCGACTACTACCGAGATCCGGACCGGCACGCCAGGAAAATGGGGTGAAAACCCCCGAACCGGGCGCGAAGTCACTACCTTCTCACGTCGGCCTGGCGGACGTCATGCAGGTGGATGACGACGTCGTAGGACCGCCCGAGCGCGATCGCCGCGGGATCGACGGGGAACTGCGTGCCGATGGTGCGGGTAGGGCGGGCGGTGTCCAGCCAGCCCCTCGCGGACGGCGGAGCGGTGCGGACGTCGAGGTAGAAGTCCTCGAACCGGACCTGGTCGAGGGCGTACTCGTTCGATCCGGCCGGCGCGGCGGGGACGGAAAAGCGCTTCCAGTCGCCTTCGAGCGCCTTGTCCTTGGACAGGAAGGAACCCCGGTCGAAGCTGAACCCGATCGGCAGGTAGTCCCGGCCCAGCGTTTCGCGCAGGAAGGCACCCTGCGTCTTCGGGTACAACCCGGGGTTGTCGGTGACGTAGGAGACGTGGCCGTTGTGCGCCGAGAGCAGGATCTTGTGCCCGGTCCGGCGCTGCCACCAGGCGACGTTCTGCGCCATCGCCTGGTCCCGCAGGATCTGCGCGGTGGGCAGGCCTTTCGGGTCCGCGAGGTCGACGGCGAGGAACCGGGCGGTCTGCGCGACGAACCGGGCGTGCTGCTCCGCCCAGTCTCGGTCTTCCGCGCCGCGAAGGCCCTTGATCAGCTCGTAGGCCTGCTCCGCCTGCGTGGCGAGCCGCAGCCGCTCGTCGAGCGGTTTGCGCAGGTAGGCGAACGCGTCGTCGATCGGACGCAGACCGGTGTAGAGCCGGTTCAGGCGAGGCAGTTCCGCCGGATGGTGCTGACGCACGTAGTCGGTGATCCTGGCGAAGAACGCGTCGTTCACCGAAGGCGCGCCGAGATCGTCACCGACGAAGTGCACGGTGCGGCCGGGATGGGCGCGGTTGTGGTCGCGCATCCACCGGATCAGGCTCACGAACTCCTCGCGGTCCCAGGGAGAACCGGCCAGCGTCCGCTTCGCCAGCTCCCGGACGTCGCCCTTGCCGGTCTGGACGAACTCGTCGATCTCCAGGCCCGCCGACCAGCTCAGCTCCAGCGCGAAGGCCCGGAACCCCTTCTCCTCCACGAGGTAGCGGAACACCCGCTCCTTCATGGTGAAGAACTCGTGGGAGCCATGCGTCGCCTCGCCGAGGCCGACCACCTTCGCACCGCCGATCATCCCGCCCAGTGCCCGCAGGTCGGCGGTGTTCCGGCCGGGTTCGGTCGAACGCAGCGGATGCGCCGCCCGGTCCAGCGACCGCACCGGGTCCCGCCAGGACGTGGCCGCCTCCTCCGCGACGGCGGGGCTCATCGCGGGCGCGAGCACCGCTCCCGTGGCCACCACCGCGGCCGCCACCAATCCCCGTCTCCCCCACCGCTTCCGGCTGTTCGTCATACCGTTCACCCCTTCGCTCCGTTGTCGAAGACGATCATCGTCCGCGGAGCGGGGGCGGCGCGCTGTAGCAGGACTCCGACTTCGTACGGGGGAAAACCCCACCCCGCGCGTGAGGGCGGGTGGACCCCGCCGCCGGGGTGTGGGTCCCGGCGGCGGGAATCCACCCGCGTTTATCTCCCTCCGCAGCGGCTGTTCCTCACTCCGCGCGCCACAACGCGGGTGTGGACGGCGGCTCCCAGCCAGGCTGGGCCGTGTGCGCCTGCAAGCACACGTAACCGCGACCGCTGTAGGTGACCCGGGCGCCCGCGGAATAGCCGGTTCCCGCCGCCCAGGTCGTCCCGCCGGGCGGGTTGGAGGTCGAAGTCGACGTCGTCGGCGTCGTACTGGTCGGCCGGGAGGTCGACGTCGGTGTCTGCGGCACGTTCAGCACGAAGTCGAACGCGGCCTCCTTGGCCGAACCCGAGTCCCGCACGGTCATCAGCAGCCGCGGGTCGAAGATCGAGTCGGTGTTGTTGCGCGGCTCGTTGGGGAAGTAGAGCTGCGTGGTCAGCACCGGCCGGCCGGGGGCCTGCACCTTGACGTGGATGTGCCGCGTCCGGCCGGGGTACAGGCCGGGCACGATCGTGCTCAACGTGAACGCGCCCTGGTCGTTGGTGAACTGGTGACCGCGGAAGGTGTACCCCACGTTGTCGTAGGCGCCGTTGACGTCCGCCTGCCAGAAGTCGAGCAGCGCCCGCGCGATCGGCAGGCAACCGAGACCGAAGACGTAGCCGGACACGGTGAGCCTCGTACCGGGCGTGCCCGACGTGACGAGCGAGGTTCGCTGCGGGGAATTCGGCTTGAAATAAGGACCTTCGGTCTGCGGCGGGGTCGGGTCGTCACCGTCGTCACAGGCCGGGGTCAGCTCGGGTGCCTTGCCGTTCGCGACGGTGGTGCGCGCGAGGGCGGGGCCGCCGATGAGCGCGACCGGAGCCGCCACCCCCGCGGCGAGCGCCGCTCGCAGTACCGTCTTCCGGCTGAGCTTGTTCTCTTCGTCCATACCTGCTCCTCGTGGGGGCCTCGGGAATCACCATCGACGGTATGGAGAAGATCAGCTGCGGACGATGGACTGATCCGGTCAGTCGTGGTGAATCTCCGGGGCGGAATCGCCCGTCCGGCGATAGTCACCGGGGCTCAATCCCGTTTCACGCCGGAAGAACCGGCAGAAATACGCGGGATCCGCGAAACCGACCCGGCTGGCCACCTGCCGCACGGAGAGATCGGTGCCGAGCAGGAACCGTTTGGCCTCCCGGGTCCTCGCCTCGCGCATCAATTGCGCCGCCGTCCGGCCGGTCGCCGTTTTCACCGCGTCCGTCAGATATCCCGGGGTGACGCCGATGCGTTCCGCGAGCGCGCCGACCGACCACAGGCCGAGATCGGGTCTGCCGAGCAGCCGGGCGAATTCCGTGCCCACGGCCTGCGCCCGGGCGGGCGGGCGCGCGTCGGACAGGCCGGGAAGCCGCCCCGCCCGCACGATCAGGACATGCATCAGTGCCCGCAGCACCGAATCGGTTCCCTGGCCGCCACAACGGAATTCCTCGTCCAGTTCGGTGACCAGCCGCACCGTCTCCTCCGCCGCGCGATCGTCGAGCTGCCACGGCTGCTGACTCAGCCGTCTCAGAGTTTCGCGATCCGCCGGATGTTCGAGCAGGAAATCGTCGGTGAACAGGACGACATATCCCTTGAGATCACGGGCATCCCAATGATGCACCTGCCCCGGCGCTATGACCGCGAGTTGTGGTGGCCGCACTTCCCAGCGCGTGAAATCGACGACGTGGTCACCGGATCCGCCGATGATGTGGACTATTTCGTAGAAAGTGTGCCGGTGCGGGAAAGACGCCCGCGACATCGGACCGATCGTGTCGAAGGTGCCGACCGCGAACGGCAGGGCGTCCGGCGCGCGGACCTCCAGCCGGTGCAGTGGCAATTCCCCCGCCTTCGGCTGCAGGCAGGGCGTCCTCGGCAACACCGTCGTTCCGCGCATGGACCGGTCCCTTTCACCACACTGGGATGGAAAAGTCTAGACCAATATGGGACGTCGTCGCAGCCGACGGAAGTCGCCTCTCGACCCCCTCGGTACAGTCCGGGGGCACTCACCGCCGTCGAAGGAGCCACCACACGATGCTTCCCGCCACGTCGCGCGGGCGGGCCTCGTGGTCGCTCGGCGCGTTCGCCGCCTTGGCGATGGCTTGCGTCGTGGTATGGGCGACGGCGGGCGACTCCCACAGCGACCTCGAGATCTACCGCTTCGGCGTCGACACCCTGTGGAACGGCGGCGATCTCTACGGCGCCCTGCCGCTTTCCGACGCCGGTATCCCGCTGCTGTTCATCTATCCGCCGTTCGCCGCGCTGCCGCTCACCCCGCTGGCCCTGCTCCCGTGGACCGGCGCGGTGATCCTGCTGTTCGCGCTCAGCCTGGCCGCGCTGGGGGTCACCTTCTACGCGATCACCCGGAGCCTCTGGCCGTCCGGTGATCGGCGGAAGGCACTGCTCGTCGCGGCGCTGGCGATCACACCGTCACTCTTCCTCGAACCGGTGCGCCAGACCCTCGGCTTCGGCCAGATCAACCTGCTGCTGATGGGCCTCGTAGCGGCCGACTGCCTGCTGGCGCGGGGCCGCTACCGGGGCATCGGCGTCGGTCTCGCCGCGGCCGTGAAACTGACGCCGATGGCGTTCCTGCTCTTCTTCCTGCTGCGCAAGGACTTCCGCGGTGCGCTGACCGCCGCGGGCAGCTTCGTCGCCGCCTCGGCCCTCGCGTTCGCGGTCGCCCCGGAGGCCTCCGCCCGATACTGGTTCGGCGGGCTCGCCGGAGCGTCGGGGATCAGCGGCACCTCGTTCCACACCAATCAGACCCTGCAGGCCGTGCTGGCGCGGTTCGGGGTCGACTCCGCCGCCGCGAAGCCGTGGTGGCTCATCCTGACCGGCGTGCTGCTCGTGCTGGTGACACTGACGATGTCCCGTTCGGCGGTGGTACCCGCGCTGCTGCTGAACGCGACGTTCGCCCTGCTCATCTCGCCGACCTCGTGGTCGCATCACTGGGTCTGGATCGCCCCGGCGCTGTTCACCACCGCGGCCTACACGGTGCTCAGACGCCGGAATCGACGGCAGGCGGCGGCCTGGCTCGCCGTCACCGCGGTCGTCGCCACGATCTTCGTCGCCGCGCCGTTCCGGTATTTCCCCGCCTTCGACCGACCGGGTCAGACGTGGACGACGGCACAGCAGTGGCTGGGGAACTGCTACGTCCTCGCGGGCCTGGGCTTCGTGGTCGTTTCGGGGGTACTCGCGCTGCGCGAACACCGCCGGTCACCGAAAGGACTCTGATGCTGGACTTGAGCGGCACCACCACCCTCGTCACCGGGGCCAGTGGCCGCATCGGCCAGGGCATCGCCCTGCGCTTCGCCGAGGCGGGCAGCGCCGTCGCCGCGCACTACCATCGCGACAAGGCCTCGGCGGACGCGCTCGTCGACCGGATCGAGGCGGCCGGAGGCACCGCCGCCGCGTTCGCCGCCGACCTGTCCGACGACGATGCGTGCCGACGGCTCGTGGCCGCCGCCGCTGCCTGGACCGGACGGCTGGACACGCTGATCAACAACGCCGGCGTGCAGCCGGTGGAGCCGCTGCCGGGGATGTCCGCGGAAAGCTGGCGCGCCGTCCTCGACACGAACCTCACCAGCGCGTTCAACTGCACGCAGGCGGCGGCCGAGGTGATGACCGGCGGCAGCGTCGTCCACATCGCCTCGATCGAGGCCGCCCAGCCCGCGCCGGGACACGCGCACTACAGCAGCGCCAAGGCCGCACTGGTCATGCACGCCCGCGCCGCCGCGCTCGAATACGGGCCGCGGGGGATCCGGGTCAACGCCGTCTCCCCCGGCCTCATCGACCGCCCCGGCCTCGGCGACGACTGGCGGGACGGCGTCCGGCGCTGGGCACAGGCCGCGCCGTTGAGCAGGCTGGGCACCCCCGACGACGTCGCGAACGCCTGCCTGTTCCTCGCCTCACCGCTCGCCGCGTGGATCACCGGGCACAACCTGACCGTGGACGGCGGCGTGTCCGCGCACCCCACCTGGTGACGGCGTCGCGACCGCCTCGATGACCGCGACCGCCGTCGGCAGCCGGTGCACCTTCCGCACGGTGAACCCCGCCTTGCCGAGCAGGTCGCCGAACTCGCGCCCGGACCGTTCCTCGCCACCCAGCACGGTCATCATGTACAGGTCCATGAGCGCGGCGAACCGCGCGTCTTGGCCGGTCCCTCCGTCCTCGACCACCCGCTCGATGATCATCAGCCGCGCCTCGCGGGGCATCGCGCGACGGCAGACCCGCAACAGTTCGACACCGCGTTCGTCGTCCCAGTCGTGCAGGATTTGGCGCAGTACATAGAGATCACCTCCGCCGGGCACCTCGGCGAAGAAGTCGCCGCCGAGGGTGGTGCACCGCTCCGCCAGCCCGGCGGCCCGCATCCGCGCACTCGCCGTCGCGGCGACCTTCGGACTGTCCAGCAGCACCCCTTCGGCACCCGGATACTCGCTCAGCAACCGGGCGAGCAGCGCCCCGTCGCCACCACCGACGTCCACGATCCGGCGGTACCCGGAGAAATCGACTTCGGCGAGCAACCGGTCGATCTCGAGTTCCTGGTCGTGCGTCTGCGATCGGTCGAAAAGCGCGCGCAGCCGCTGATCACGGCCGAGGTGGGTGAAGAAGTCCACGCCCAGCCGTCGATCGAAGGCGGGCGCGCCGGTGCGCACGGTCTCCGCCATCCCCGTCCACGCGGCGCCGATCTCCCCCGCCGCCAGCAACGCGGTCGGCAGGGCGGAGCCGGGTGCGCCGGCGCACAAGGCCGCGCCGAGCGGTGCGAGCTCGTACGCGCCGTCGTCGCGGGCGGTGTAGAGCTGATGCGTGGTGAGCGCGCGCATCAGCTGCGCGAGCCGCCGAGGATCGGCACCCGCCCGCGCCGCCAGTTCGGAGACCGACAGCGGTCCGGCGGCGAGCAGGTCGGAAAGCCCGAGTTCGGCCGCCGTGCACACCGCGCGGGAAAGCAGCTGTCCGAAGACCAGCTGCCGGATCTGCACGCTCTCGGTCATTTTCCTCCTCCGTAACGGTTCCAGGCTCGCCGGTACAGCTCGCCGATGAGCGGGTCGGTCCGCGATCGCCTGGCGTGCAACGCGAACCGGGCCGCGTACTTCCGGAACCAGCCCCGTTCCACGTGCAGGAACAACGCGTCGTGCGGGGCCATGTGCCGGATGGCGTAGAGCGCGATCGGTGACCGCGACACCGGGAACCCCGGATTGCGGACGGCGGGCTCGGCGCAGGCAGGATGGAACTGGCCGATCATCAGCCCCTCGCCGACGGCCAGATCCTTGAGCCCGCCGTAACTTTCGTCGATCCGCCGCCAGCCCTCCTCGACGGCGTCCGGGAGCACCACCAGCACGCTGTCCAGCGAGATCCCCGACTGCTTCGGTGGCTCGGTCAGCCGTTTGAACTCGCTCAGCTCCGCGCTGACCAGTCTCCGCAGCTCGTCGGCGTCGCACGCGTCGACGCCGTAGTGGAAGCTGAGGCGGATCGCGCCGGTCTTCAGCGCGCCGGGCACGAACGGGCAGACCGGCCCGGGCCTGCCGATGTGCGCCGAGGGCGCGCTCACGTAGTCGCGCAACCAATCCAGGACGGTCGACATGTCGATATCGAGCCGGTCGCCGCGGGGACGTTCCGGGGCGACCGCGACCTCCGGCATCACCTCGGCTCCACCCGGTAACTGACCGGCAGTTCGGCCGGACCGCGGAAATGCATGCCAGGACGCCATTTCAGCTCGTCCGGGTGCACGGCCAGGCACAGTTCGGCGTAGCGGTCCAGCAACCTGCCGATGGCGATCTCGCCTTCGAGACGGGCCAGCGCCGACCCGATGCAGGTGTGCACACCGTGGCCGAAGGCGAGGTGTTTGCCCGCGGACCGGCGGATGTCGAAGCTGTCGCCGTCCGGGACATGCGCCGAATCGTGCCCGGCGGACCCCAGCCCGAGGAACACGATGCCGCCCGCGGGGATCGGCACGCCGCCGATCTCGATGTCCTCCACGGCGAACCGCATACTCGCGTTCATCGCCGGCCCGTCGAACCGCAGTACCTCTTCGATCGCCGACGGCAGCCGTTCCGGTTCCGCGCGCAGCAACGCGAGCTGGTCGGGATGGCCCAGCAGGTGGTAGACGGTCGCGCCGATGAGGCTGATGCTCGTCTCCTGGCCGCCGAGCAGCAGCAGGAACACCATCGCGACCAGTTCGTCGTCGGAGAGCGCGTCCCCTTCGTCGCGGGCCACGATGAGGTCGGACAGCAGGTCTTCGCCCGGGGTCACGCGCTTGTCCGCGATCAGGGCCCGGGCGTACTCCTTCAGTGACTTCGTCGAGGTTTCGAACTCCTCGCTGCCGGTCGACTGCTCATCGGAACCGAGGACCGACCACGCCCGGAACGCCTCCCAGTCGCGTTTGGGCACGCCGAGCAGTTCGTAGATCACCGTGATCGGCAGCAGGCCGAGCGTGTCGATCAGATCCGTGGTGCCCTCGTCGCCCATCTCGTCCAGCAACTCGTCGGCCAACCGCGTGATGTGCGGCCGCAGCGACTGGACCCGCCGCGCGGTGAACGCCTTCGCCGCGAGCCGCCGCAACCGGGTGTGCCGGGGCGGATCGCTGGCGAGCATGTTCTTGGTGAGCACGTCGCGCACGTACTCGCCGGGCAGGGCCTCCGGTGGCAGGAACCGCTCCAGATCCTTGGCCAGCCGCGGATCCGCCAGCCACGCGCGGACGTCGTCGTGCCGCGAGACCAGCCACGCGGGCATTCCCTGCGGCAACAGGAACCGGTGCACCGGATCGTGCTCGCGGAGCCAGGCGTAGGTCGGATAGGGATCACGGATGAACTCGGGGCCGAACAGTTCCTTCGGTTGAACGGACACGCTTATCCCCCTTTGTTCGGCACGCGGCCGCTGATGATCGTGTACAGACCAGCCCAGATGACCGAGGTCCGGACGTCTTCGAGATGTTCGTGCGCCAGCCGCTCGATCGCCCTCGCCCGGCCGAGATCCGAGCCGACGAGAGGAGCGCGGAAGCGCGCGTAGGCGTTGATCGCCGGGTGGTACCAGCGGCCCCGCGCCGGAATACCGTCGGCGATCACGACACTGCCACCGGGCCGCAGATACCCGAGCGTGTGCTGGAAGACCTCGGCCGGCTCCGCGGCGCTGAGGCTGAGCACGAAAACCGCGGCGTCGGCCTCGGCGCCCGGGTCGAATTCGGTCATGTCCTCGCACCGCAGTTCGACGTTCTTCCAGCCACCGTGGGAAACCCGCTGCCGTGCCCGGTCCAGCATCGGCTCCGTCAGGTCGATCCCGATGACGCGGCCCGACGGCCCGACGCGCTCGCGCAGCATCGAAAGCATCAACCCGGTCCCGCACCCGACGTCCACCACCGTGCCGCCGTCCGGGACCGCCACCGTACGCGCGACGATTTCGTGGATCTTCGGCCCGGCGCCGAATGAGAAGAACGGGAATGCCTTGTCATAGATCGCAGCGGCATGCCGGTAGCGTGGGTGCATGGTCCCGGACATTAATCGGGCCCGCTCACGCGGTCATCCTCTCGCGTGCGGGGAACGCGCCCGGAACACTCGCACCCGCGAAGATGCAGCGTCGTCGCCACCACCACGAGAATTGCCCCCAAGTCAGGCAAGCCCTGCATCTGGCGGGGGGAGATGAGGTGGTCTTGTGGAGAACGTTCTGAAACTGGTGGCGAAACGTCAGGAAGATCTCGATCGGCACCCATTGTTCGAATGGATGAACTCGGCCGAAACGCCGGTTCCGGATCCGTTGCTGATCATGCCGGCCATGGCGACGTTCTCGATGGGATTCCGGGACGTGAACAAGTGGGTCTTCCGGTATCCGGAGGCGGCGAACGAGCTGGAACGCGGCATCAACATCCACTCCTTCGAGGATCAGACTCACTCGCGGCTGTTCCTCGAAGACTGGAAACTGCTGGGGTTGAACGAAAGACTCGGCTGGAAGGCCAGCGACACCTTGTGGTGGCTGTTCCTGTCCGAAGCGAACGAGGTCGCCCGCGGCCACGGTGTGTACTTCCTGTCGATGGCCATCGCCGACACCAAGGACCCGCTCCTGCGGTTCGCCCAGTCGGAAATGATGGAAGCCCTCGGATCGGTGTTCTTCAAGCACGCGTCGAAGATCGCCATCGGCTTCACCGAGCGCACCGGAATCGAGCTCCCGTACATGGGCCCGTTCCATCTGGCGCTCGAATCAGGCCACATGGATTGCGAAGATCTTTTCGTCGAGCAGAAACTGGACGACGAACGGCTCGCGCAGGCACTGAAACTCGCCGACACGATTTACGAGATCTTCTCCGACCAGCTCGACATGTGGATGATCTACGCGGAAAAGTACATTTCGCCCGGCATCGCCCCGCGACCCGATCTCCGGCCGACGATCAATCGCGCCGCCGCCGGCTTGCCCGGGCTGCGACCGGGCACCGGCGGTGTCGTGCACGCCAGCCAGGAGCCCCTGCAGAGACTGCTGGCCGAGCGCCGGAAGCGCAGTGAGGCGCACCCGTTCTATTCCTGGCTGGAGAACCGGGGTGACCGCATCACCGCCTTGCAGGCGCTGCGCCGGTTCATTCCCATGTGGGCCATGGACGTCATGGGCTACCGCGACCTCAACCGCTACGCGATCCGGTACGCCGAACCGTCGTCCGACCTGCACCGCACGGTGAACGCGTGGGTCGACGACCTCTCCACGCACAACACGCTCTTCCTCGACGACTGGAAGCAGCTGGGGCTGGACGAGATCCTCGGCTGGAACAGCAGCGACACCCTCGAATTCTGTTACCTGGACCCGCAGACCGACGTGCACCGGCGCAACATCGTCCGGTTCACGGAACTGGCGGCGGGCAACGAGGATCCGCTTTCGCGGCTGTGGCTCATGCACGCGCTGGAAACCAGCGGTGAGCCGTTCTTCCGGCACACCAAGGCACTGGCCGGCGAGGTCGAGGCGAACACCGACCTTCGGCTCGACTATCTCGGCGACCGCCACGAGCTCGCCCACCAGCCGTCGGTCTCCCCGCTGGCTCTCGAATTCAAGGACCGGCCGATGGACGCGGCAGGCGTCGAGATCGCCGCCGAGATGATCGAGACCGTGTTCGACGCGGCCGACGAGCAGCTCGAGATCTCACTCGACGTCGCCCTTTCGAACAAGTTCGGCATCCGGTGAGGAGCGCGACGTGAAGGACATCCTGAACTACGTCGAGGAGAAGGTCGCCGCGCTCGACGACCATCCGCTGTTCGACTGGCTGGCCTCGGACGAGACGCCGCTCAAGGAACGGCTGATGATCCTGCCGACGGTGGCCACGGTCGCGATGGGGTTCCGCGACGTGAACAAATGGGTGCTGCGCTACCCGAACGCGGCGAACGACCTCGAACGCGGCATCAACATCCACACCTTCGAGGACCAGACCCACTCGCGGCTGTTCCTGGAAGACTGGCGGCGGCTGGGGCTGGATCGCCGTCTGGGCTGGGACGCCTCCGACACCCTGTGGTGGCTGTTCCAGGCCGAGGTCAACGAGGTCATCCGCGACAAGTGCCTGTACTTCCTCTCCATCGCCGCGGCCGACGGCGGTGATCCGTTGCTGCGGTTCGCGCATGCCGAGGTCGGCGAACTGTGCGCGCGGGAGCTGTTCTTCAAGCACATCTCCGCGGTCGCGGGGCAACTCGCGGAGCGCACCGGCCTGACCATGCTGTACTTCGGCGCCCACCACATCGAAGCCGAAGGCGAGGGCGCCGAGGGCGTCTTCGAGTCCGTCGTGCTCGACGACGCGCACCGCGAGCGGGCCCGCGAACTGGCCGACGTCATGATCGGGGTGTTCAGCGAGATCCTGGACGCGATCCACGGCTACGTGCTGAAGCACGTCGTCACCGGGACCCTCCCGCGCCCACGCGCACTGGAACCCGTCGTCCCGGCCGCTTCTGTCTCGGCTGATCAGATCACCGCGCATCCCACGCAGGAGCCCTTGCGGGAACTCCTGCGGGAACGCCAAGCCCGGCACGCCACGCATCCGTTCTACACCTGGCTCCGCCACCGAGGCGACCGGGTGCCCGCCATCAAGGCACTGCAACGGTTTCTGCCACTGTGGGCGATGGACGTCATGGGCTACGCCGACCTCGGCCGCAACGCTTTCCGTTACCCGGCACCGGCTTCCGACCTGGAGCTCGCCGTGAACGACTGGGTCGCCGGGCTGACCGCCCGCGCCGAGAAGTTCGTCCACGACTGGAAAGCGCTCGACCTGGACGAACTCCTCGGCTGGAACGCCGGCGACACCCTGGAGTTCTACTACCTGAGCCGGACGATGGACGTGCACCGGCACCACCGCGTCGTGCTGACACAACTGGCCACCGGGCATCCCGACCCGATGTCGCGACTGTGGCTGACCAAGGCTCTTTCGTCCGCGACAGACGTTTTCCTCCAGGGAACGGCGGTTCTGGCGGCGGAGGTGGAAGCGGCGGGGTCGCTGCGACTGGAGTATTTGTCCGGACGTTCATCCGTGGCCGCGCCGGAGTTCCTGGGGCACCCGGTGACGCCGGAGCAGCGGGACGTCGTCGCCGGGATGATCGACACGGTCTTCGGCTTCATGGACCGGCAGCTGGATCTCTCGCTGGATGTGGCACTCTCGAACGAATTGCAGATTCCTTAGGGTTCTGTGTTCTCGTGAGGGGTAACGGCGGCTCTAGCCACGGGAGCCTCCGGCCGTGAAGGTCATCACCAGCCTCAGCAGCAACATCAGACGCAACGGCGGCGCATGACGGCCGCCTTCCCTAGGCTCAGCCGAGGAAACTCGACCTTCACACCTTCCCAGTACATGATGGCCTCCTTCCTTGCGCCTAGCGCAAGGAAGGAGGCCATCATGTACTTCACGCCGCCAAAGACGCAGGCCCCGAGTAGATACCTAAAGAGGGTTCGCTCCAACCGTCATTACCATTCACGAGACTCCGTGCAATCACCTCGCGGTCTTCGCTCCCCTGTCGGGTGAAATGGAAAGCTTGCAGTCGTTACGCAAATCGCGGTAGCACAGGTGTTCGATCTTCAGTATCGTTGAGGTCGTGGCCAGCGAAAACAGTCCCCAGGCGGTGCGCTCCGAGTGGTGGCGCGCCGATACGGCGACGCTGCATGCCCGCAAGCAGGAAATCGAAATCTTGAAGCGGCAATTGGACGCCGAGCAGAACGCGATCCTGGCGGAAATCAACAACCGGGGTGTGCGTGGCTGTTCCGGTCATTCGACCCTGGCGGCGCTGATCTTCGAGGACTTTCATGTCACGGACAAGGAAGCCGGTCTTCGTGCCGACCGGGTCCTAGCCTTGCATCCCGCGGTGGTGATGGGAGGCGAGGTCGTACCGCCTCTGGCGCCCTTGACCGCCGAAGCCGCCGCCGAAGGCGCGATCGGGGGCGGGCAGATCGACGCGATCATCCGCACCCTGTCCCGGATCCCGTCCACGGTTCCGGAAGAAGATGTGCGGGGCGGGGAGAAGATCCTGGTCGACCTCGCCCGGCACGCCGGGCCCCGGCAGATCGCCCGCGCCGGACGCCGCCTCCTCGACAAACTCGACCCGGACGGGAAAGAGCCGCGGAGTGAGGACCCGAAGGATGCGCGGCCGGAGTTGCGGTTCGTCCAGCACCGTGACGGCACCCTCGGCCTCAAAGCCACCCTGGACCTCGAAACGTATGCGCGGTTGAAGTCCGACCTCGACCCGATGGCGAAACCACACAAAGCCATCGACGGAGTCCGGGACTCCCGCACCCAAGACGAACGCTACGGGGATGCCTTCACCGACTACGTGCGACTCAAGACCACCAGCCGCAACCTTCCCGGACAGGCCGGGGAAGCCACCCACATCCTCATCACCATGTCCTACGAGGATCTGATCAACGATCTCGGTGAAGCGCACCTGGATCTGGTCGGGCCGATCAGCGCCACCGACGCCCGCGTCCGACCCGGCGTCCTCGGCACCGCGGGCGAACCGCTGGACATCGGCCGCTCCAAACGCACCGTGTCGTTGGCCCAGAAGTACGCGTTAACCATCCGCGACGGCGGATGCGCCTTTCCGGGTTGCGATATGCCCGTACCGCGCTGCACCGCACATCACATCGTCTTCTGGCGACACCACGGCGAAACCAAAATCGACAACCTCGTCCTCCTCTGCACCAAACACCACCGCCTCATCCACCACAGCGAATGGAAAGTCGCCATCGCCCAAGACGGACTACCCGAATTCACTCCACCCTCCTATCTGGACCCGTCAGGAGAACCGAGACGCAACACCATGCACCTCAGGACATAGACCGACCCGGAGGGTATACCGTCAGCAATCTGCCCCGGCTACACGCAATTCCTCTGCGGGCCGCGAGTGGTGATTCGTGTTCTACCGAGGGGTAAATCAAAGGTGCCGGGCCCCGATGCGACGTTGGGGCAGCGTTCTTACCCCGGGCGGCCCAGTTGTGGCCCGGGAGAAGGTCGTGAGCGGCCTTTGGGCTCCATCGAGGGCTAGGGCAAGGTGGCGTGTTACGCCCAGGGGCGCCCCTCGCGTGGCATGCGAAGGTCACCCCGTTTCGCGGCCGCGGGGGATTCCTCGCCGAGAGGTCCCGAACGTGACCGCTGTGGGGAAATAGGGACCCCCTCACTAAGCCGACCGGCGAAACACCATCACGAGCCGCTCCGTATCTCGGCCCCCCGCCGCAGATTCGTCACAAGCGCCGTCGACTTCCCCGTAACAGCCGCCGCCAGCGGACGTTCAAGCCCCGGAAGCCGCGCCACCCGAAGCAGGACCCGGCGCGCCTGAAGCAGGAACCGGTTCGCGGGCAGGAACCAGCGCGCACCTCGGCGAGCGACCTGTTGCTTTTCGGTCACCACCGGACGGACCAGCTTTTCGTACTCCGCGAAAGCGGCGTCGATCGAGGGCGCCCGCGTGAGCCGGTCGGCCAGAACGAACGCGCCGGCGATACCCAGCGAAGCGCCCTGCCCGGCGAGCAGCGAGACGGCGTAGCAACTGTCGCCGACGAGAACGACCCGGCCGCGGCTCCACGACGGCATTTCGATCTGCGCGACCTGGTCGTAGTACACCTCCCCGGAAGGCGGGCAGCGTTCGAGAGCTTTCGGCACCGCCCAACCGAGCGAGCCGTACGTAGCGCGGAGAGTCCCGCGTGCGTCCTCGGGCAGGGCCGGATCCGCCGCGCGGTGCACGGCGAAGGCCGCGAGCTTGCCGTCTCGGAGACCGTAGAAACCCATCTGCATCCCGATGGTGTCGGTGAGGCAGAACCGATCCCCCACCTCCTCGCGGATCTTTTCGTCCTCGAAGACGAACGCGGCCGTGTGAAACCCGAGATAGCGCAGGAACCGGTCTTCGTCACCGAAGACGAGCCGTCGCACGGTCGAATGGATCCCGTCGGCACCGACCAGCAGATCGGCTTCGAGCACCTCCCCGTCCGTCAGCGTGATCCGCACCCGGTCGCCGAGATCCTCCACTCCCGCGACCCCCGCTCCGAATCGGACGTCCACTGTGGACGGCAGCCCGGTCCGCAGCACGTGCTCCAGATCGGGCCGCATGATGCTGCACAGGCGGCCCCGTACCGATTTGGCGAACCGGACGTAGTCGATCGCCGCCCGAGGGCGGCCACGGTCGTCCAGCAGGGTGGCTTCGTCCACCCGGTATGCCGCGTCTTCGACTTGGGGAAGCAGGCCCATCTCCTCGACCGCGTCGAATCCCGGGCCGAAGAAGTCGATCATGTAGCCCTGCGCTCTCGGTCCCGCGGCTCGTTCCAGCACGACGACCTCGACGTCTCGCGCCGCGAGCCGGTGCGCCAGGGCCAGGCCGGTGATCCCGGCACCGCAGATCGCCACCTTCATCGGGGTTCCTCCCTTTCGGTTCAGCGGACGAGACGGCGCAGGACGGCCGCGACGGACCCCGGGTCGGACTCCGGTTCGAGCGCGCGGTGCAGCAGGAGCCCGTCCACCGTCGCGAAGAGCACCGCGGCCGTGCCGTCGGCGTCCACCACGCCGCGTTCAGCCAGCCAGGCGCCGAACTTCGTCCGCAGTCCGGCGAGCACGTCCCGGATTCCCTGCCGCAGGGTCTCGTCCCGGGTGGCGGCCAAGTAGGCCTCGGTGAACAGCAGCGACATCGGATCCGTGCCGGAGTACCCGCCGATCGACGCCAGCACGGCGTCCACCGCGGCTTCGGGGGTTTCGGCGGTTTCCAGCACCGGTTCGAAGGCTCCGGCGACCTCGCGCATCGCCCCCAGTACGGCCTCGATCAGCAAGGCCTGCAACGAAGGGAAGTGGTAGTGCACGACGCTCGGCGTGACACCCGCGCGCTCGGCGAGGATCCGGGTGCTGACCGCGGACCAGCCGCGTTCGGGAACCAGCGCGACCGCCGCCTCCAGCAACCGCCGCCGCACCAGCTGACCGCGCGCCGCGGCCGGGGAGTCCACCACCATCGCCTCCTAGGGCGTTCGTCCTGTACGACTGCCCTGATCATACGTCCGGATTTGGCCGCGTCGCAACCGCGCTGGTCCACGGCGTCACCCGGACGAGTGAACGGAACCGGCGATGACCACCCGTTCGAAGGACAAAAGCCGCGCCTGCTTTCAACATCCTTAGCGGTTGCCAAGCGGCCGTTCCTAGCGTCGATCACGTCCCACTAATTGACCACAAAGGACGGTCGACATGAACACCACCAGGAAGATCGGACTGCTTTCCGCCGTCGCCGCCGTCGCCGCCGTGCTGGCCCCGGCCGCACCGGCGAACGCCGCCGAGACGGCGGTGACCGGGGACTTCGCTTGCGGGATCGCCACTTGCAGCTACGTCTTCAGCAAGAAGGAGACGAACACCATCGCCAGGGACGGCCTCGCCGCGGCCGGACTGTGCGGCGCGATTCCCACGCCGGGCAACGGTGCGTGCGCGGCCGCGTTCGCGGTCGTCGTCGTGACCGCCAAGGTCGCCAAAGGCGAGGGAAAGTGCGTGAAACTGAACGTCGCGAAGGTCGCGCCGTATCCGTCGTGGACCTCGGTCGACGGGAGTTCGCGCTGCCGCTGACCGGACGGGAGGACTCCGGCAAAAATGACCTCGCTCCGCGTCGGGACCGCCGCCAGACTTGCTCCTCCAGAACCACCCTTGGAGGACATATGATCTCGAAGCCTCGCGTCGCGTTGGGGATGTTCGTGCTCGCCTTGCTGGCGGGCGGGCTGATCGCACTGCTGGTCTCGCTCGACGCGGGCGCTTTCTGGGTGAGGACCCTGCCGATCGCCTTGATGGTCGGCGGGGCGACCATCGCCCAGTCCCTCGGACTCTTCACCAAGGCGCCGAGGGACTAGGCAACCTCCCGCCCCCGTCGCGCGTTCCTCGGGAAGCGACCGTCCTTTCCGGACACGGACTAGACGCGCTGCGGCGCGAAGGTGCGACGGTAGTCCTGCGGGGAGACCCCGACGACCTTGTGGAAATGGTGCCGCAGCAAGGCGCCCGAGCCGAACCCGCAGCGGCGGGCGATCTCGTCGATGCCCAGTGTCGTTTCCTCCAGCAGCGACCTCGCGTGCAGCACTCGCTGCGTCGAAAGCCACCGATGCGGCGTGGTGCCCGTCTCGGCGACGAACTTGCGGGCGAAGGTGCGCTCGGACATCTGCGCGCGGCGCGCGAGATCGGCGACGGGATGTTCCCGGTCGAGGGTGTCGAGCATCCAGGCGAGCACCGGCTGAAGACTGTCGCCGGTGCATTCCGGGATGGGCGTCTCGACGAACTGGCGCTGTCCGCCCTCGCGTTGCGGCGGCACCACCATGCGCCGGGCGATCACGGTGGCCGCGGCCGAGCCCAGCTCACGCCGCACCAGGTGCAGGCACGCGTCGATGCCGGCGGCGGTCCCCGCGCTGGTGATGATGTCGCCGTCGTCGACGAAGAGGACGTCCGGGTCGAGGTGGGCCCGCGGGAACCGCTTCCGGAACTCGGCGCTGCGGCGCCAGTGGTTCGTGCATCGTCTGCCGTCGAGCAGGCCCGCGGCGCCCAGCACGAACGCGCCGGTGCAGACCGAAAGCAGGGTGGCTCCCCGCGCCGAAGCCGCGCGGAGCGCTTCGAGCACCGCGGCCGGATACTCGTCGCGGACGTCACAGGCGGGGACCACGACGAGGTCCGCGTCCTCGGTCGCTTCGAGGCCGAATTCCGGGGTCACTTTGAGGCCGTGGCCAAGACTCAACTGCTCTCCCGCCCGCTCCCCGCACACGCGGAAGTCGAGCGGCGGCACTCCGTCATCGGAGCGGTCTTCGCCGAACACCTCGCAGACGACGCCGAACTCGAAGGGGGCGAAGTCGTCCATCAGCACCACGGCGACGCTCTGCATCATGCGGCGAGCATAGCTGGCAGGATTTTGACGCACAACGACAGAACAGCCACTTTTGGCAGGATGTCGAGTGGCGCAAACTTACCGCCATGACCGCATTCATCGCCACCCTCGCCCTCCTCGCCCTGGTCACCTACCTCCTGCAGCGCAACCACGCCCGGCAGGGACGCCCGGATGCCGCCGGCGGCGACCCCATCGGTCGGCCCTTCTGGCGAGGTGGCGCCACGAGCTGAACTCACGGTGTCACGAGCGACACGTTCTCCGCCGTCGCCGACCCCGCATCCGCCGAGGTCGGCGCCACAATCACGGGTCTAAACCTCAGTTGCCGCATTTTCTGCCGGTTACCGGTTTTCTGGTTAGGGTGCGGTGATGCAAACGGGTTGACTCGGGCGGAAGGAGAGCGCGCTGTCATCGGCGCGGTTGAACATGAGTTCGCAGGACGGGAAACAAGCGGAAGAAGAGGTCCTCGCGGAGACCGCGACCGACCTCGCACACGCACCGGATACGACGGGTCCGGGGCACCCGCCCGATGAGCACGTCCCTCTCGATCTCGCCGCCGACCGACCCGCCACGACCGACCGCACCGTTTTCGGTGTGGCGGCGGCCCTCGCGCTCGCGATCATCCTTTGGGGCGTGCTCGCGCCGGAGAACCTCGCGAAAGTCGCGTCGACCCTCCTCAACGACGCCGTGATCCCTTATGGCGGTTGGGCTTTCGTCCTCACCGCGAGCGGTTTCGTGCTCTTCGCGGTCTGTCTGGCCATAAGCCGCTACGGCCGGATCCCCCTCGGCGGGGACAAGGAACTTCCCGAATTCCGGACGTCGTCGTGGATCGCGATGATGTTCAGCGCCGGGATGGGCATCGGCCTGATGTTCTTCGGTGTGTACGAGCCGGTCTCCCACCTCGCGAGCCCGCCACCGGGCACCGCGGCCCCGAATTCCGACGAAGCCGTCCACACCGCGATGGCCACGACGCTGTTCCACTGGACCGTGCACCCGTGGGCGATCTACGCCGTCGTCGGTCTCGCGATCGCCTACAGCACCTTCCGGAAGGGCCGCACCCAGCTGATTAGTTCGGTGTTCGCCCCGCTGATCGGCAAGCGGCGCACCGAAGGCCCGCTGGGCAAGGCGATCGACATCATGGCGATCTTCGCCACGTTGTTCGGTTCGGCCGCCTCCCTCGGTCTCGGCGCGCTCCAGGTCGGCGGCGGCCTCGGTGCCGTCGGCTGGATCGACAACCCCGGCAAGGGCCTGCTGGTCGCGATCATCGCGATCCTCACCATCGCGTTCATCGCTTCGGCGGTTTCCGGCGTGGCCAAGGGGATCCAGTGGCTGTCCAACATCAACATGGTGCTCGCCGCGGTGCTCGCGGTGTTCGTGCTGGTGGTCGGGCCGACCGTGCTGATCCTCAACATCGTGCCCGGCGCGATCGGCGACTACTTCCGTGAGCTGGCGGAGATGTCCGGCCGGACCGGGATGACCGGCGGCAACGAGATGCAGACCTGGCTCGGCGGCTGGACGGTCTTCTACTGGGCGTGGTGGATCTCGTGGACGCCCTTCGTCGGCATGTTCATCGCGCGGATCTCCCGCGGCCGCACGATCCGCCAGTTCATCTTCGGCGTCATCGCGATCCCGAGCGTGGTGAGCCTGATCTGGTTCGCGATCTTCGGCGGCGCGGCGATCAGCAGGCAGCGGGCAGGTACCGACATCGCGGGCGCGGGCAGTGCCCAGTCGGCGACGTTCGAACTGCTCGAGACACTGCCGTGGTTCATCCCGATCGCGGTCCTGGTGATGATCCTGGTGTCCATTTTCTTCGTCTCCGGCGCGGACGCGGCGTCGGTGGTGATGGGCACCTTGTCCCAGCGCGGAAGCGTGCATCCGAAGAAGAACGTCGTCATCTTCTGGGGTGTGCTGATGGGCGCCGTCGCGGCGGTGATGCTGCTGGTCGGCGGGGACAAGGCGCTGACCGGTCTGCAGAATCTCACCATCCTGATCGCGGTGCCGTTCGTGTTCGTGATGGTCGGGTTGTGCGTGTCGGTCTGGAAGGATCTGCGCAACGACCCGCTGATGAAGCAGGAAGACGCGATGATGCTGTCGCTGAAGGAACTCCACGAGGAACGCACCAACAGCGCCGGTGGACGCCGCCGCATCCTCGGGCGGGCGAAACAGCGCTCCTGAGCTCGCAAGTACATGAAGGCCCCCATCCTGTACCCAGGCGCAAGGATGGGGGCCTTCATGTACTTCCGGTGTTTCAGTGCGCGAACTGGCCGGGCGTGTAGTCCCCCGCCGGCTGCCGGGTGATGACGTTCAGCCGGTTGAAGGCGTTGATGAGCGCGATCTGCATCGTCAAGGCCAGGAGCTGTTCGTCGTCGTAGTGCTTGGCGGCGGACTCCCACACCTCGTCGCTGACCCCGGCGCTGTCGGCGATGCGGCAACCCGCCTCGGTGAGTTCCAGTGCGGCGCGCTCGGCCTCGGTGAAGACCGTCGCCTCGCGCCAGCACGCGACCAGGTTCAACCGGACGGTGGTCTCCCCCGCCGCCGCGGCGTCCTTGGTGTGCATGTCCAGGCAGCCCGCGCACCCGTTGATCTGGCTGGCCCGGATGTTCACCAGTTCCCTTGTCGTGGCGGGGATTTCGCTGCTTTCGAGGAGCCTTCCGGCCGCCGCGAGATGCTTCACGAGCTTCGGCGCGAGAGCGGTCTTGAAGACTTCCAGCCTTGCCTGCATGGGATTTTCTCCTTCTCGTCGGTGTTCACTTACTTCGACGAGGAGGGCTCCCAAGAGGTAACACCCATGGCCGCGAGGCGACGTGGATCACTCACGGAGTCGATTCCGGCGATGCGGCCGTCGACGACGGTGCACGACATCACGCCCAGCAGCTTGCCGGTCCTGCTCCACGACACGACCCCCGGCTTCCCGTCGACCAGCGCGGCACGCGTGGTGACAGCGGCGCGCGCCCCGCGCTGGACGCGCGTGGCCACCTCGGCCGCGCCCAGCCGCACGACCTCGCCGTGCCTCGTCTGCGAACGCCAGGTCACGTCGGGGTGGAGCAGCTCGATCAGTCCGTCGAAGTCCCCTTCGCGCGCGGCCGCCAGGAACGCTTCGACCACGGCACGCTGCGACGACTCGTCGGCCGGACGCCGTCCCTGCACCTTCCGGCGCGCGCGGCTGGCGAGCATTTTGGCGGCGTCCGGGGATTTGCCGAGGATCTCGCCGACCTCGGTGAACGGGACGGCGAACAGATCGTGCAGGACGAACGCCAGCCGCTCGGCGGGACCGAGGGTGTCCAGCACCACGAGCAACGCCACCCCGACCGACTCGGCGAGCATCGCGTCTTCTTCCAGCGAGTCCTCGATCACCAGCGGCTCGGGCGGCTCGTCGTACGAATCCTCGGGGCGGGTCTTGCGGGAGCGCAGGACGTCGATGCAGACGCGCCCGACGACCGTGGTCAGCCAGCCGGAGAGATTGCCGATCGTGTCGGCGTCCTGCCGGGCCAGCCGCAGCCAGGCCTCCTGGACGGCGTCCTCGGCGTCGGCGCGCGAGCCGAGCATCCGGTGTGCCACCGCCACCAGGCGCCCGCGCTGCTCCTCGAACGCGCTGGCCAGGGCTTCGCCGGTCATGTCGTTACCTTTCTCGCGCCCGATCCGTCATGGACATGACGAGCGCCGCACGGAAAAGGTAACGCGCCTTGCGCGTGAAGGCCCCCTTCCCTCGGCTGAGCAGAGGGAAGGAGGCCTTCACGCGCTACGAGGAGCCGCTCAGACGTCCCGGATCGGCGTCTTCACGACCTTCTTCATGCCGGGGTTCTTCGTCTCCGGCCTCTTCTGCGGCTCGGGCTCGGCGGTGGAGCCGCCGATCCCGGACTCGATCGCCGCCGTCACGATCAGGTTCCGCTCATCGGACGAGACGACCTCGCGGTCGAGTAGTTCCTGTGTCACCGCGCTGACGTAGGTCACGAACTGGTCGTTCGACGAGTAGTCCGACTCGTCGTCGAGCACGTCGTTGATCGTGCAGCCGTTGCCGGTGTCGCGGTTCTCGACCTGGCTGTCGGCCGAGCCGAGGATCACGGTGTCCCGGAGGTCGGAGTCCGGGCACGCGTCCGGACCCGGCGGCGCGGCGACGATGGTGAACGCGCCGCCCTGCTCCGCCGAGACGTTGCCCGCCTTGTCCGACGCGCGGTAGGTCAGCGTGTGCGTGCCGAGCACGGTCACCTTCACCGGCGCGGTGTAGACCGTCCAGGGCCCACCGTCCAGTTTGTACTCGACCTTGTCCACACCGGACCCGGTGTCGGTCGCGGTCAGGTTGACCGTCGCGTCCTCGATGTAGGACCAGCTTCCGTCCAGATCACCGCTCACCACCACGGAAACGACCGGCGCGGTGCTGTCGCCGCCCGCGACGATGGTGAACGTCGCCGCGCCCTCCGCCGAGACGTTGCCCGCCTTGTCGGTGGCGCGGTAGTTCACCGTGTGAGCGCCGACGACGGTCAGCGCGAGCGGCGCCGAGTACGTCAGCCACGGGCCACCGTCCAATTTGTACTCGACCTTGCCGACACCCGAACCGGCGTCGGTGGCCGTGAGGGTCACTGTCGCCTTGCCGACGTAGTCGCCCGCGGCGTCCTTGGTGCCCGTCACTTCGGACGTCACTGTCGGCGCGGTCGTGTCGCTGCTGACGACCGTGAAATGCGCCATACCTTCCGGCGAGACGTTGCCCGCTTTATCCGAGGCACGGTAGGAGACCATGTGCATTCCCGGCGCGGACACCGCGACCGGAGCGGTGTACGCGGTCCACGCGCCTTCGTCCACTTTGTACTCGACCTTGTCGACGCCGGTGCCGGCGTCGGTCGCGGTGAGCTTCACGGTGGCGGTGTCGAGGTAGTTGCCCGAAGCGTCCTTGGTCCCCGTCACCTCGGCGGTCACCGTCGGCGGGGTCGTGTCCCCTGGCTGGCCGGTGACGACGCTGAACGACGCCATCTCTTCCCGGGAAACGTTGCCCGCCTTGTCCGAGGCGCGATAGTGGACCATGTGCGAGCCGACGCCGCTGACCACCACGGGCGCCGTGTACGCGGTCCAGGCGCCGCCGTCGAGCTGGTATTCGACCTTGTCCACCCCGGACTGGCTGTCGGTGGCGGCCAGGTTCACCGTCGCGGACCCGACGTAGTTCCCGGCGGTGTCCTTGGTGCCGGTCACGTTCGCGGTGACCGTCGGCGGCGTGGTGTCGGCACCGCCGCCGTCGGTGACGACGAACTCGCCCACCATCTTGGTGTGGCCCTGGATCGTGCAGTAGTAGCGGTACTTGCCCGGGGTCAGCGTCACCGTGGCCTGGTGCACGCCGTTCTTGTCGTCGTAGGGGTTGGCGAGGATGTTGAGGGTGACGTCGTGGTTGTAGCCCGGGGTCTCGGTGTCGAACGTCAGCGTGTGCGACATCGTCGAGCCGAGCTCTTCGGTGTTCTTGAAGACGATCGTGGTCTCACCGGCCACCGCGGTCGACGGCGCGCTGAGGTAGTGGTCGGTGCTGTCGCCCGCGGTCCATTCCAGGGTCTGGACGGCTGCGGCGACGGCGGGTGCGGACGAGCCCGGTAACACCAGGCCCGCCAGTGCGAGCGTCGCGGCCACCAGGGCCACGACGAGGGTTCTTGGGGACATCGCAGGGAAACCTTCCGTACAGGGAGACCGGCCGGGCGCGAGGGAGGTCGCACCCGGCCGGTTTTCGCGCTACAGCTGCCGCACCCGGATGTTGCGGAACTCCATCAGGTCGTTGTCACCGTGGTTCTGCAGACCGATGAACCCGCTGACGAACTGCCGGAAGTCGGTCGACGGATCGCCGGCCCGCGACGAGTTGATCCCCGGCGCGTTCTCGAACTCGTTGATCACGACGCCGTTGCGGATGATCGTGTACTTCTGGCCGACGACCTTGACCTCGTACTCGTTCCAGGTCCCCTTCGGCTTCACACCCGCCTGGTCCAGCGGCCGCGGGTCGAAGTTGTAGATCGACCCGGTCTTCTGCGGCTCACCGGTGGCCCCGTCGTACAGCTGGACCTCGTGTCCACAGTAGATCGCGACCCAGGCCTGCGACGTCCTCGCGGAACCGACAGTGCCGCAGCTGCCCGGCGGACGCTGCTCCAGCGGAGTGCGCGGGTCCGGGAACCGGACGAACACGCCGCTGTTCGCGCTTCCGGTCGGCGCGATGTCCTTGAACTGCAGCTTCACCGAGAAGTTGCCGAACTGCCGCGCCGAGTACCACAGCATCCCCAGCCCGCCCGACGGTCGCAGTGACCCGTCCGGCTGGATGGCGAACTGCCCCGACGGTGCCTGCGACCAATTGCGGAACGACGCGGGCGTGCCGTCGTAGATCGCGTCGTAGCCGGTGACGCCCGGGTTGCCGATGGGCGACGCGGCGGCCGCGGCGTTGATCTTGTCCGACTCGGCCGAGTTCAGCACCCCGAGATCGCCCAGCCGGTTCACGGCCTGGGTGACGTGGTTGACGAAACCGGCGTGGGAGGTCCACGTGCTCTCGTCGTCGATCATGTCGTCGACCGTGCAGCCGCCACCGGCGTTCCGGTTGGTCACCCCGGTGTCGGTGTCGCCGATGGTGACCGTGGCACCGGAATCCGCCACGAGACAACCGACGCTCACCGAGTTCCGCGTGGTCACCGTCTCGCCGTCCGCGTAGGTCACGGTCAGCTTCGCGGTGTAGAGCCCGGTGCGCGGGTAGGTGTGCCGCGGGTCGGGCTGCGTCGAGATGGTGCCGTCGCCGAACTCCCACTTGTAGGAGACGCCGCCGGACTTCGACCCGGTGAAGGCCGCGGTGAGCGGCTTGTTCTGCACCATGGTCGACGCCGCCGCGGCCGACGGGGTCGCCTCGCCGCCGGTGTAGCTGATCTTCAGTAGCTTCTGGTTGTTGGTCAGGGTGAAGAAGCCGCCGCCGTAGTCGAGCACGTACAGCGCGCCGTCCGGCCCGAACTTGGCGTCCATCCACTGGTTCAGCTTGGTGTCGCCACCACCGGTCGGGATGATCTGCCGCACCGTCTCGGCGAACACCGGCGGATCCTGCTTCGCGACGCCGTTGGGGTCGAGGGTGACCGCGATCCGGTTCTGCCCGTTGCTCTGGTCACCGATGAACCACTTGTCGTTCCAGTACGACGGCCACGCCACCCCGCTGTTGGTGTTGACCAGTTCGCGGTGGTACGTCGGCCCGGTCATGACCGCCTGGCCGCCGCCCTTGAGGTAGGGCTGCGTGTAGGTGGCCTCGGCCGCGTTGTACGTCGGGACGGAGCTGTTGGGCCGGTTGGGGAACACCGGTCCGCCGCCGTCCGGCGCGTACCAGATCATGTTCTTCTTGATCGGCGGCAGGTTCACCAGCCCGGTGTTGCGCGGCGAGGTGTTGACCGGGTTGTCGCAGTCGTACCAGCCGGTGAGCACCGCGGCGTCGGTGCTGCTGCGGTCCCGGTACGGCTGCTTGTTGCCCATGCAGTACGGCCAGCCGTGGTTGCCGGCCTCGGTGATGACCGTGGCGGTCTCGTACTTGGCAGGCCCGAGTTCCGGGCTCGGCGAGGTCGCGTCCGGGCCGACCCAAGCCGCGGTCAGCCAGTTGGTCTTCTTGTCGACCTGCAGACGCGAGATGTTCCGCACGCCCATCACGTAGATCTCGGGCCTGGTCTTGTTCCCGGGGTCGTTCGCCTCGGGGAACAGGTTGCCGGCCGGGTTGGTGTAGGTACCGTCCGGCTCCGGGTGGATCCGCAGGATCTTCCCGTTGAGGTCGTTGGTGTTACCGGCGGTGCGGCGCGCGTCCTGGAACGAGACGCCCTTGTAGTCCTGGGTCCAGTTGTTGCCGGAGTATCCGTTGGAGCCCTGCGACGAGTTGCTGTCACCGGAACCGATGTAAAGGTTCCCGCCGGAGTCGAAGTCCATCCCGCCACCGGCGTGGCAGCAGCTGTGGACCTGGACGTCCCACGACAGCAGATCCTTGCGGGTCGCCTGGTCCAGCGTCTGGTTCTTCAGGTCGTAGGTGAACCGCGAGACCGTGCGCTTGCCGATCCGCTTGTCGATGTCGACCGACGCGTGCGGCATCCAGTAGGCGTACATCCAGCCGTTCTCGCTGAACTTCGGGTCCAGCACGAGACCGAGGAGGCCTTCCTCGTTCTTGACCAGTTCGTCGCCGCTGCCGCGGTTGCCCATCACCTTCAGCGTGGTGAGCAGCTTCGGCTTCTTGGTGACCGGGTCCCACTGGTGGATCGTGCCGCAACCGGCGCCGATCTCGGGGTTGGTCCAGTCGTTCGGCGCGGGCACCACGTTGCCGGCGCAGGCCGCGCGGCCGATGTAGAACACCCGGCCGTTCGGCGCGATGGTGAGCCCGTGCGGCTCGCCCATCTGGTCCAGCTGGCCGGGCTGGTTGATCCCGGTCAGGCGTTCGACCTTGTAGTTGGCCGCGATCCCCGCCTTGCAGTCACCGCGCACCATGCCGGTGGTCCACTTCAGCGCACCGAGGAGGTGGCCGCGGAACTGGGCTTCGCCGTAGCTCGCCTCGGTCCGGCCCATACCGGTGTAGAAGGAGCGGCCGCCGTCGTAGTCACGGCACCACGAGATCGGGTGGAAGGCGCCGTTCGCGCCGACACCCGGCTTGTAGGTCGATTCCTCGACCTGCGCGACCGTGTGCACGGTGCCGACCGGGTTGACCTCCCAGTTGAGCCACCGGTCGGTGCGGACCCACTTCTGCGGCAGGCCCGCGGTGGCGGGATTCGCCTTGTCGAGGACGTCGACCGTGGCCTCGGCCGGTGCGCTCTCCGGCGGCGGCGGGGTGGTCGAATTGTCCTTGTACAGCTTGAAATCGGCCAGCTGGATGAGCGGGTCACCCGCGTTGGCGGTGATGTTCAGCCGGTAGTTCGCGTACGCCGTGGTGTTGGCGAAGGTGAACTTGCGGCTCACGAACCGGTCGGCGAACGTCTCGCCTGCGCGAGTGTCCAGATCGGTCCACGTGGTCCCGTCGTTGGAGCCCTGCAGGGTCCAGCTCTTGGGGTCACGTCCGGGGAAGTCGTTCGCCGACACGAGGTCGTAGCTGCTCACGGCGACCGGGGCGGCCATCTTGTAGGCGACCCACCCGGTCGGGGAGAAGGTCAGCCACTTGGTGTTCTCGTTGTTGTCGGTCAGCTTTTCCTTGGTCTCGTTGGGCGGGTTCTCCGCGCTCGCGGTGACCGAGGCGACCGCCTCCGGGGTGGGACGCGCGCCCACCGGACGGGCGCCGATCAGCCCGGAGAACCACTGCGAACCGTCCTGTGCCCGCGCCGCGTCCGACAGGCCGAGGAAGCCACCGCCCGCCTTCATGTAGTTCTGCAGCGAGGTTTCCTGGTCACGGTTGAGCGTGATGCCCTGCGCGGAAAGGAAGACGACGCCGCGGTACTTCGCGAGGTTCGCCTCGGTGAACACCGCGGGGTCCGAAGAGGACGAAACGGAGATGCCGTTCGCCTGGCCAAGGCTCGCGATCGCGTCCGTGGCGCGCAGGACGGGGTCCTTCTGGTCCGCGGCGGTGCCGTGGAAGACCAGGACGTTCACCGGGACGTTCGTCGCGGCTTCGGCGGCGACCGGTGCGATGGCCAGCGGAAGGCCGGAGGTGACGACGGCGCCGACCGCCAGCGCGGCCAGTGACCGTCTGCGGAGCCGACGTTGCGAAAAGATTCGTCTCAAGTTCTCGCTCCTTTCAAGACTGGTGGTGGTGGGCCGAAGCCCCGGTGGCGTCCGGAGTGGACGTGGTGGAGTGCTGATGTCCCTTGAAGCGGTCGATCGCCGCCTGCGCGCCCGCGGGCATCCCGCCGTCGGCGTTGCGGACCAGGAACACGCCGGACATGCCGTCGTCCGAGTGCTGCTGGACATGGCAGTGGTACATCCACGCGCCCGGGCCGACGCCGTCACCGGCGATCACCTGGAACCCGAACGAGTTGCCCGGGTCCAGGGTCTTGTTGTCGACGATCGGGGCGTTGTCGGTCGCGCTGGTGAGCATGCCGGTGCGGGTGTCCGCCCAGCGGTGCGCGTGCAGGTGGAAGGTGTGCATCAGGTTGCCGTGCCCGATGCAGATGAACTCGACGCGTTCACCGAGGTTCGCCTCGAAGATCGGCGTGTTCGGGGCGACCTGGTGGTTGATCCACATTTCGGTGAACACCACGGTGAACTGCTTGCTGGGCAGCAGATCCCCGCGTTTGCGCACGATCAGACCGCCGTAGAGCCCTTTCATCAGGCCCACGGTGCCGTGGTCGCCGCCGAACGCGTGGTCGTGGTAGTGCCAGTAGCCCGCGCTGCCCGGCATCCAGAAACCGTTGGCCGCCTGGTAGGCCGTCCGGGTCTTCCAGGTGTAGGTCTTGGTCTCGTAGGGCTTGTTGAAGGAATCGTTGAACGGGGAACCGTCGGATTTGGTGTCGTAATTGACGCCGTGCGGGTGGATGGAGAGGCGCTGGTCGGTGTTGTTGACCAGCTCGATCACCAGCGTGTCACCCTCGTAGCACTCCAGGAGCGGTCCGGGGATCGTCGGCTTGCCGGGCTCCAGCCCGTAGCCGACCCGGGTCGAGCCGGGAACGTAGTCGGCGTACACGGTGATGTTGCGGGTCATCCCGGCCGCGGCGGCCGGAGCCGATCCGGCGCTGGCCGACACCACGACCGGGGCGATCACCCCGGCCGCGGTGCCCGCGAGCATGGATCTGCGGGACAGCCCGCGGTTGTTCTTGTCCATGTGGATTCCCCAGTCAGAAGCGGACGTTACGGAGATAGCGGAATCCGGCTTGCGCGGTGCTCAAGGGATCCGTGGGGTTGTCGTGCTCGACGATGTACTCGGCGAGGTGGGGACGGGTGCGGGAGAAAATGCGGGGGAAGTCGATGACCCCGGCGCCGGGGTCGACCATCTTCCCGTCGGCCGTCCGGTCCTTGACGTGGTACTGCACCACGCGCGGGAAGTGTTGCCGGTACAGCGAAACCGGGTCCATCCCGCCTTCCACCGCCCAGAACAGGTCGATCTCCAGGTGCACGTAACGCGGGTTGGTGTTCCTGGTGAGCACGTCGTAGGGACGCACGCCGCCGATGGGGGCGAATTCGTGCGCGTGGTTGTGGTAGCCGAGCGGAATCCCCGCCTGGCGGAACTTCCGCGCGGCCGTGTCGAGCCGTCCGGCGAACTGCTTCCAGCCGTCGATGGTGTCGAAATTCGCCCACGGCACGTTCGCCCGGGTGTTCCCGAGGATCTTCGCGTCCGCGATGGTCTTGTCGAGGTCACCGTCGATACCGGTGTGCGTGGACGTCGCCTTGAGGTGGAACTTGTCCAGCAGACCGCGGAACTCCCCGGCCGTGCGGCCGTAGGTGCCGGCCAGTTCGACCTTCCGGTAGCCGATGTCCGCCAGCGCGGACAGGGTTCCCGGCAGATCGGCCTGCAGCGCGGTGCGCAGGGAGTAGAGCTGGATGCTGATCTTGTCCACCGGGACACGGCCCCGACCGTGGTGGCCGTGTCCCTGGGTCTCCGCCTCGGCCGAGGTGGCGGCGGCGTTGGCGAGGCCCGGCAGGGCTACCGCCGCCCCCACCGCGACCGCCGCCGTCGCCGCACCGCGGAGGAGTGTCCGTCGGGAGTGGAACCGCTCAGCTTCTTCACCGCACATGAAACCGCCCTCACTTCTGGTTGCTGAAAGCCGCGTCGAAGGCCGCCGACGGCTTGTCGAACAGGAGCCCCCGCAGAAAGGTCACGGCTTCCGCCGCGCCCCGGAGCCGGTCCATACCGGCGTCTTCCCACTCCACCGAGATCGGACCGGCGTAGCCGATCGAATTCAGTGCCCGGAAACAGTCCTCCCACGGCACGTCGCCGTGCCCGGTCGAAACGAAGTCCCAGCCGCGTCGGGGGTCTCCCCAGGGGAGATGCGAGCCGAGCCTGCCGTTGCGTCCGTCGAACCGCTTCCTGGTGTCCTTGCAGTCCACGTGGTAGATCCGGTCGGCGAAATCGAGGATGAAGCCGACCGGGTCGAGGTCCTGCCAGATGAAATGCGAAGGATCCCAATTCAGCCCGAACGCCGGACGGTCGCCGACGGCCTCGAGCGCACGCTTCGTCGTCCAGTAGTCATAGGCGATTTCGGAGGGATGCACCTCGTGCGCGAACCGCACGCCGACCTCGTCGAAGACGTCGAGGATCGGGTTCCACCGGTTCGCGAAGTCGGCGTAGCCGTCGTCGATGACCGCCTGCGAGACCGGCGGGAACATCGCGACGTACTTCCACGTCTTCGAACCGGTGAAGCCGATCACCGTGTCCACGCCGAGTTTCGCCGCCGCGCGGGCGGTGTCGGCCATCTCCTTCGCCGCCCGCTGCCGGACGCCTTCCGGTTCACCGTCGCCCCACACCCTGGAGGGAATGATGGCCTGGTGGCGTTCGTCGATCGGATCGTCGCAGACGGCCTGGCCGACGAGGTGGTTGGAGATGGCCCACACCTTGAGGCCGTGGTCGGCGAGCAGCTTCAGGCGCCCCGGCACATAGTCCTCTTCGGACAGTGCGCGATCGACCTCGAAGTGGTCGCCGGAACAGGCGATCTCGAGGCCGTCGTAGCCCCATTCGCTGGCCAGCCTGCACACCTCGGTGAACGGCAGATCCGCCCACTGGCCGGTGAACAGGGTGATCGGACGACTCATCAGGACTCCTCGAAGGTGATCGCGTCTACGTCGAACAAACCGCCGGAACCGCCCTTGAACACGAGGAACAGCGGGCCGGTGCCACCGGGGTCGGTGATGGCGGAGGCCGGGATGTCGGCATAGGCGTCCCAGCCGCCGGTGTTGGCGACGGTGACCGTCTGGACCAGCGGCCCGTCCACCGCGCCCGAGTGGATTTCGATCGTGCCGCCCGCGCCCCCGGAGGAGACCCGGTAGCCGATACCGCGGACACCCACGAGGTTCACCGGGTCGAATTCGATCCAGTCACCGGATTCGATGTGGCCGACGCGTTTGCCGCCACTGGCGCCGTCGTGGCCGACGACCTCGATCCCGCTGGACCGCGTGTAGAACTCCGCCTGCTTCAGTTTGGGCTGCAGCAGCGATTCCGCCTCACCGCTGAGCGCCGGAACGCCGTTGGCGCCGTTGTCGGTGTAGCTGGCGTTGATGACGCCGAACACGTTGGCGTCCGCGCCGTGGCCTTCGTCGGCTGGCGTGGCGATGGCGCCCTCACAGCCGGTCGCGCGGCTCAGCGGATGCCCGTGCCCCTCGTGGCCGAGGATGTATTCGACGGTCACCTTCGAGCAGTCGATCGGGTTGTCCTCGGCGTCGGTCACCTCGACCTTGAACGGGACCGTGTCCCCGAAGCTGAACACACTGCCGTTGACCGGCGTCTTCAGCGTGACCACCGGCGCGGTGTTGCCGACGGTGATCACCACGCTCGCCGCCCCGGTCAGCCCGGTGGAGTCGGTGACCGAAAGCTTCGCCGTGTACTGGCCGTTCGCGGCGTAGGTGTGGGAAACCGGAACGGCTTCGGCGGAATCGGTCGTGCCGTTCCCGTCGAAGTCCCAGGCGTAGGTGAGCGCGCCGCCGTCGGGGTCGTTCGTCCCGGCCGGGTCGAACTTCACGGTCAACGGCGCCTGGCCGGACGTCTTGTCCGCGGCCACCTTGACCTCCGGAGTCCGCCTGCCCTTGGTGTAGTCGATGCGGTAGACCGCGGATTCCTTGGAACCGCCGAAGTAGCCGGTGCCGTAATCGAGCACGTACATCGCGCCGTCCGGGCCGAACTCGACGTTCATCGGGCGCACCAGCTCCATCGAGTCGAAGAACGGCTTGATGGCACCGCGTTCACCGTTCGGGCCGACGGTGATCTCCTTGATCCAGCCGCGTTCCCATTCGTAGGCGAAGGTCTTGCCGTTGAAGTACTCCGGGAACTTCGTCAGCGACGGGTTCTTCGCGTCGTACTGGTAGACCGGGCCGCCCATCGGGGACTCGGGACCGGTTCCGAACTCGGGCACCGAACCGCCGTCGTAGGGAATCCAGGCCTTCTCGACCGGGGGCAGGTCGGTCAGCCCGGTGTTGCGCGGGCTGGTGTTCTTCGGCTTGGCACAGTCGAAGGCCGCACCGGACTGCTTGGTGGCGAAGTCGTAGTCGATGAACGGCTGGTTGTCACCGATACAGTACGGCCAGCCGAAGTTACCCGGCTTCTTGATCAGGTTGAACTCGACCGTGCCACCGGGGCCGCGGGCCGGGTCGGCCGCGCCGGCGTCGGGACCGTAGTCGGCGAGGTGGAGCCAGCCGGTCTTGCGGTCGACGGCGAACCGGAACGGGTTCCGGAAGCCCATCGCGTAGATCTCCGGCCGGGTCTTGGCCGTGCCCTTGGGGAACAGGTTGCCCTTGGGGATCGTGTACTTGCCTCCCGCGCCGACCTTGATCCGCAGCACCTTGCCGCGCAGATCGTTGGTGTTGGCCGAGGTGCGCTGCGCGTCGTACACCGGGTTGCGGTCGGCGCGCTCGTCGATCGGGGTGAACCCGTCGGAGGCGAACGGGTTGGAATCGTCCCCTGTGGACAGATAGAGGTTGCCCTTGGCGTCGAAGTCGATCTCGCCGCCGGCGTGGCAGCAGATACCGCGGTCGGCGGGGACCTGCAGGATCTTCTGCTCGGTGGCGAGGTCCAGGTTGTTGTCCGCGGTGAGTTTGAACCGCGAAAGCTGGTTGTAGCCCTTGAACGGTTCGAAGTCCGCCGGGGTGCCGTTCTGCGGCGCGTCCCCGGCCGGGGTGTTCAGCTTGGGCGCGTAGTACAGATAGACCCAGCGGTTCTTCGCGAAGCCGGGGTCGATGGCGACGCCTTGGAGTCCGTCCTCGTCGTGGTTGTAGACCGGGATCGTCGCGGCCAGCTTGGTCGTCGCCGACGAGCTGGTGTACCAGACCCGGCCGTCGCGGGAAGTGTGCAGGACGTCGCGGTTGGGCAGCACCGCGAGCGCGATCGGTTCGCCGGTCTTCTCCTCGCCCTTGGCCAGGGTGATCTGGTCGAAGTCCGCGTCGACCGGTTCCTCCTGGGTCTTGGCGCAGCCCGCCGCACTCAGCTTGGTGGCGTACTCGATGCCACCCGCCAGATGCTTGCGAAAGGCCGGTTCGGCGTAGGACTCCTTGGTGTGCCCGCCACCGGTGTACCAGGAGCGGCCACCGGAGTTCTCGTGGCACCAGGCGATGGGGTGATCGCCCATCGCGCCGTCGCCGGGCTGGTAGCTCTTCTCGTCCAGGCTCGCGAGCACATGGACGTTGCTTCGCGGATTCCGGCGGTAGTTGTACCACTCGTCGGTGCGCGGCCAGGTCCGAGGAAGATCCACTGTGGACACATGGGTGTGGTCTTCGACTTCGACGTTCGCCTGCTGGATCCGCGGATGCGACTTGAAGTACGCCCCGACCAGCTCGCCGTACCACGGCCAGTCGTATTCGGTGTCGGAGGCGGCGTGCACGCCCACGTACCCGCCGCCTCCCTGCACGTACCGCTCGAACGCGGCCTGCTGGTCCGCGTTCAGCACGTCACCGGTGGTGGAAAGCCAGACCACCGCGTTGAAGCGCTTGAGGTTCGCGTCGGTGAAGGCCGCCGCGTCTTCGGTGGCCTCCACCCCGAAGTGGTGCCGCGCACCCAGTTCCTTGATCGCCTGGATTCCCGTGGGAATCGAATCGTGCCGGAAGCCCGCGGTCTTGGAGAACACGAGCACCGTGGCCGCTTCGTGCGCCGATGCGGTCTGCACCGGTAGCGCGACGCCTGTCAGAGCCGTGACCATCGACGTGACGAGCACGCCTAGTCGTCGTTTCAAGGACATAGCAGTGGCGATCCTTTCGATGAGCGGCGGCGATCATGGAAGGGGATGCGGAACGAGCGTCCTTTCGTGAGGTGAGGAGGAGATGTCGTGAGTGATTTGGGTCGTTCTAACGACCCAGATCACTCACGACGTCACTTGAGCCCTTGCAGTGCCAACAGCAACGGATGTACGTCGGTCGCCCCCACCCGACCCGACGGCTGGAAGGCCGGGTCACTGCACAACAGCACCGGACCGTCTTCGGTTGAATCGGGCAGCCGTCCGTGCGAGCCGCGCACCCAGCGCGGATCGGTCGGGACGACGTCCATCGCGTAGCGGAGCCCGGCGAACTTCTTCGCCAGGTTGAGCCCGGCCCGCGCCTTGGCGAACTTGTCCTCCGGGTCGAAGAACAGTTCGGCGGGGTCGTAGCCCGGCTTGCGATGGATCTCGACACCGCGCGCGAAGTCGGGCTTCCGCGCGTCGTCGAGCCAGTAGTAGTACGTGAACCACGAGTCCGGCTCGGCGACGGCGACGAGTTCGCCGGCGCGTTCGTGATCCAGTCCGTATCGAGCCTGTGCCTCGCGGTCGAGGACCTCGTCGACGCCGGTCAGCTCGCCGACGATCGACCGCACTCGCTCGACGTCGGCGGAGTCGCGAACGTAGACGTGCGCGACCTGGTGGTCGGCCACGGCGAACGCGCGTGACGCCCACGGGTCGAGGTATTCCATCCCCGCCTGGGTGTAGACCTCCAGCAGTCCCTCACGGCGCAGTGCCCGGTTGATGTCGACCGGCCTGCTGACGTTGGTGATCCCGTACTCGCTGAGCGCGACCACGGTCGCCCCCGCGTCACGGGCGTCGTCCAGGAGCGGCGCGAGCGCGTTGTCCAGTTCCCGCGCCGCCAACGCGGCCTGCGGTGCATCGGGACCGAAGCGCTGCAGGTCGTAGTCCAGATGCGGGACGTAGGTCAGCAGCAGATCCGGACGCTTCTCGCGCAGGATCTGCCGCGAGGCGCCGATGACCCACTTGCTCGATTTGAGCGACGCCGTCGGTCCCCAGTATTGGAAGAGCGGGAACTCTCCCAGCGCGCCGGTCAGCTGATCGTGCAGTTCCGGCGGGCGCACGTAGGCGTCCGGCGATTTGCGGCCGTCGGCGTGGTAGATCGGCCGCGGGGTCACCGTGACGTCGGTGCTCATCCCCATCGCGTACCACCAGCAGACGTTCGCCGACGTGTAGCCGGGATGCGCCGCTCGCGCGGTCTCCCACAGCTTCTCCCCGCCGACGAGCCGGTTGTGCTGGCGCCACAGGAAGATCTCGCCGAGCTCACGGAAGTACCAGCCGTTGCCGACGATCCCGTGCTGCGCGGGCATGAGCCCGGTGAGGAAGGTCGACTGCGCGCTGCAGGTGACGGCGGGCAGCACCGTGCCCAGTTCGGCCTGCCAGCCGTCGCGGGCGACGGCGGACAGTTTCGGCATGTCCCGCAGCGCCTTCGGGGTCAGCCCGACGACGTCGACGACGACCAGCGGCTTCACGCGGAAACCCCTTCCGTGACGAGGTTCGCCTGTGCCCACTCGAGTTCCGCGGCGATTCCGCCGACGAGGTCACCCGCGTCCGGGAGCACGCTCCAGGTGTAGGTCTCGACCTCGATATGCGGTTCGCCGGGCAGCCCGGCGGCGACAGTGCGCAGGACGTCCGTGGTGGTGGCCAGGGGCGCGGCCGGGGCCTGGTGCAGCGGCAGGTGGAAATGCACGCGCCACGGCCCCTCCCCCGGCAACTCCGTCCAGGCCTCCGGCAGATCGTCGGCCTTGTGCACGACACCGCCCGAAAGCTCCCGGACCTGGTGCAGATACCGCGGTTCGGCGAACGCGGCCAACGCCTCACGGGCTTCGGCGGGCTTTTCCACGTGCAGTGCGGCGGAAGCCTGCACCTTGACGATGTCCACATCGGACTTCGCGATCGCGGCCAGTGTCCCCGCCGGGTCGGCGAACGACACCGCGAGGTGACAGGTGTCCAGGCACAGCCCGACGTACTCCGGGTCGACGCGGCCGGAAAGCCAGCTCAGCGCGTCGGCCACGGTGTCGAGCACACAGCCGGGTTCGGGTTCGACGGCCAGCTTGACCGGCCGGTCGCCGATCGCCCGGACGACCTCGCCGAAAGCCTCGGCCGCACGGCGATCGTCGTGCTCGGACCACGGCTCACGCCAGGCGAGCGGCAGCGTGGAGATGCTGCCGTACGAAGCGTCGTCGGCGAGCAGATCGGACAGGACGGTCACGCAGTCGATCGTGTAGGCGACGCGGTCGCTGTTCGTCCACTCAGGACGATAGACCGCGTGCTTGACGATCTCGTCGTGGAAACCGCCGTACGGGAAGGCGTTGAGCGTGTACACCGACAGTCCGCGCGCGTCCAGCTCCGCGCGGAACGCCTTGCGGGCGTCCGCGTCGTCGGCGAGCCCGCGCGCGACCGGCGCGGAAAGCCACAGCCCGACGCCGAGCCGATCGGCGCCCAGCCGTTCGCGGACCGGCAGCGCGTACCGCTCCAGCTGCGCGACGATGCCGTCGACATCTTCGGCGGGATGAACGTTCGTACAGTAGGAGATCATTTGCGGGCACCTCGCAGCACGGAGTTGCCTTCGAAGGTCGCCGCCTCGCCGGTGAAGCCGGGCAGCGGGTCGAGGGTGAGCCGTCCGCTTTGGCCGTAGAAGTCGACCGGGTTCTGCCACAGCACCTTGTCGACGTCGGCCTCGGTGAAGCCGCCGTCGAGCATCGCCTGCCCGGTTTTGGCGGTCTTCAAGGGATCCGAGCGGCCCCAGTCGGCCGCCGAGTTGACGATCATGTTGTCCAGCCCGTATTGGCGCAGGATCTCGACCATCCGGTGTTCGTCCATTTTGGTGTCCGGGTAGATGGAGAACCCCATCCAGGCGCCGGAATCCTTGACCAGCTTGACGGTGACCTCGTTGAGGTGGTCGACGACCACGCGCTCCGGTGCGATGCCGGCCTCGCGGACCACGTCGAGCGTGCGCTTGGTGCCTTCCAGCTTGTCGCGGTGCGGGGTGTGCACCAAGACGGGCAGGTCGTGTTGCAACGCCAGCGCCAGCTGGCGCGCGAACACCTCGTCCTCTTCCTTGGTCATCGAGTCGTAGCCGACCTCGCCGACCGCGACCACGCCGTCCTTGGCCAGGTACCTCGGCAGGACGTCGAGCACCTCGCGGCAGCGGGGGTCGTTGGCCTCCTTGGGGTTCAGCGCGATCGTGCAGTGGTGCCGGATGCCGAACTGGGCGGCGCGGAACCGTTCCCAGCCGATGAGGGCGTCGAAGTAGTCGGTGTACGAGCCGACGCTGGTGCGCGGCTGGCCCAGCCAGAACGCGGGTTCGACGAGAGCGCGGACGCCCGCCGCGTACATGGCTTCGTAGTCGTCGGTGGTCCGGGAGGACATGTGGATGTGGGGGTCGAAGATGCGCACGGTCAGTGGCCTTCCTTGAGCAGTGAGAGGGCGTCGGCGGGAACGTCACGTCCGGCCGCCCTGCGTTCGTCGGCGAAGTCGGCGAGCATGCGCCTCAGCTCGTCGTCCGCGCGGGTTTCGAGATCCGCGACGGCGGCGAGCGGAACGCCGACGAAGACGCATTTGAGGACGCCGTGCCGCCAGGTGTGGTCGTCCAGGAAGCGGGCGAAGGCGCCCATGGCGGCGGCGACCAGGCGGATGTCGTTGGCGCGCAGAGCGTCTTCGACCAGCTTGACGCCGGTGTCGGTGACTTCGGCGTCCGGGGACTCCAGCTCGTTGAGCGCGCGGAGCACCCCCCGCCGCTCGGCGTCGTCGCCGTAGCGGTAGAGATCCCGCAGCTCGGCCGCCAACGCCGCGTCGTCGAGGACTTCGGCCAGCACCGTCACGAGCCGGACGCGTGCCCGGTCGTCGACGGTGCCGTGCACCAGCCCCTGCGGATCCGTCTCCGGCCGCAACGCCGTCCGGCCGACCTCGCGGCCGACGGCCGGGAAAAGCGAGCCGATGACCGACGGCTTCTCCCGGATCCGGCGTTCCGCCTTGTCCAGCCACGTTTGCGGCAACGCGCTGGTGAGGGCTTCGAAGGCCCTGCGGGCGGTGTCGGGCGCGGCGTGGCTGTGCCGGGGCAGTTCGACCGCGGCCAGCCCGGTGTAGCCGATCTCCGCCAGCGCGGCGAGCGTCCCGGGCAGGTCCAGATGGCCGTCGCCGAACTCCAGGTGCTCGTGGACCCGCGGCAGCATGTCGTCCAGCTGGACGTTCCACAGCAGCGGTCCGGCGAGACGGACGCACTCGGCCGCGTTCACCGGCTCGACGGCGACACAGTGCCCGACGTCCAGCGTGACGCCGAGCAGCTCCGGGTCGCCGAGTTCCTTGCGCAGGTCCAAGACCTGGCGCAGGTGCTGCACGAGGTGCCCGGGTTCCGGTTCCATCGCGAGCCGGACGTTCAGTCGCGAAGCGTGCTCCAGGACCGCGGCGACGCCAGCGCGCAACCGTGACCAGGCAGTCTCTACGTCCACAGTAGACACACCGGACCAGAACGAAACGCAGTCGGCGCCGAGGTCGGCCGCGATCCGCATCGCCCGCTCCAGGAAGTCGATCCGGAGCGCGGGGTCGTCCGACAGGAGCGTCGGCGAGTGCTTGCGCCACGGGTCGAGCAGGTACCGGGCGCCGGTCTCGATGACGACCCGGTTCAGTCCGAGCGCCGAAAGCCGCGAAGCCACGTGGTCCACCCGCTGTGCCAGGTCTTCGGCGAACGGATCGAGATGGTCGTGGTCCAGCGTCAGTGCCACCCCGGTGTAGCCGAGGTCGGCGATGATCGCGAGCGCGTCGTCGAGGCGGTGGTTGGAGAAGCCGTTCGTGCCGTATCCGAGGGAGAACACCGTCATGTGGGGCTCACCTTCCGCGACAACTTGCGGGCGATCGGCAGCGCGGCCGCGACCAGCACGGCCCCCAGTACCGAGCCCTTGGCCGTGACCGCCGCCTGCAGCGGGACCATGCCGTGGATGCCGGACTTCGTCGCCGAGCGCACGGACCTGGCCGACGGGTCACGGACGGCGTCCGTCTGTGCCCGGCCGACCAGGCCCGCGTATCCGGAACCAGCCGCCAGCGAGGCGATCCGGTGCCAGCCACCCCGCGCCGGTCCGGTCAATGCCAACGTTGTCGCGGCACAGCTGGTGGCCAGTGCGGCACGAGCCGTACCTGGTTTCGCGCCGTGGACCTCCCCGGTGGACAAGGCGGTGACACCGAGCGTGTGGACCCCCACCGCGGCCGCGGCGGTGAGCGCACGGCGAGTCTCAAGACCCGCGCCCAGCAGGACGTCGAGCGTGCGGCAGGCCGCCATCGCCACCGGTCCGGCCGGGGTCGGCTTGAACACGGTGTCGTAGGCCCACACCGCGGCGGCGAGCGGGACCGCGACCCGCATCGCCTGCCGACCACCGCCGAGCGCGGCCAGGCCAAGACCGGCCGCGGTCAGCGTCGCCCCGGTGGTGAGCGCCGCGCCCGCGCTCACCCGACCGGACGGGATCGGCCGCTCGGGTCGCTCCACGGCGTCGAGCTTCCGGTCCGCCCAGTCGTTGAGCGCCATCCCGGCCCAGTAGAAGGCGACCGAGGAGAGCGGCAGCAGCAGCCGTCGCCCGGTCATCTTGAGCCCCGCCGCGGCGGATCCGGCGACCGTGTCACCGAGCACCGTCAGCGCGGCGGGCGCGCGTACGAGTTCCACGTAGGCCTTCACAGCGTGGGATTTCACAGGGCCTCCGCCCAGGTGATCAGGCGGGCGGCCTGCTCGGCGAAGCGGTGTTCGTCGCTGCCCAGCGGGTCCTTGAAGAAGAAGCCGAGTTCGGTCAGCGCGCCGCTCTGGCCGTCGGCGTGCGCCGCGGTCACCAGCCTCGCGAGGTCGAGGATCAGCGGTGCCGCGAGCGCGGAGTCGTAGCCGGTCCAGGTGAACTGCAGGCTCATGCGCGCACCGAGGAAACCCTCGAACGACACGTGGTCCCACGCGGTCTTGATCTCGCCGAGGTCGGGCACGTTGTCGATGTGCAGCGGCGCGGTGACGTCCTCGCCGAGCAACGCCGCGAGCCCGCGGGCCTTCGACTCCAGCTTGCTGTTCGCGGTCACCGGGTCGGCCAGCGTCTCGCCGTCACCGCCGCCGAGCAGGTTGGTGCCTGACCAGGAGCGGACCTTCAGCGCCCGCGCGCTGAACATCGGCGCGAGGACCGTGCGGAGCAGGGTCTCACCGGTCTTGCCGTCGGAACCCGCGTACGGCAGGCCTTCCCGTTCGGCGAGCTGCCGCAGCGCGGGCAGGGTGACGCCGGAGGACGGCGTGAACTCGACGTACGGGCTCCCCGCCTTCAGCGCCGCGTAGGCCGACAGGGAACTGGACGGCAGGACCGCCCGCGCCGGATCCGCCAGCGCCGCTTCGAGCGCGTCGAGGTCGTCGTGTTCGGGAAGGTGGGGGCACGGGGCCTCGGTGGAGGACACGTTGACCACCACGACCCGCGCGAGGCCGTGCCGGTCCGCGAAAGCCCGGATGTCCGCGCCGAGCCGCGCGGCGGCGTCGGCCTGGGCACCCGTATGCGTCGCCGGGTGGTAACCGTCGCGGATTTCGGCGTCCACTTCGGCCAGTCCGGACCGGACCGCCGAGAACACCGGGTGCCCGAACACGCCGGCGCCCGCCAGCTGTTCGGCGCGCTTCTCCAACGGCGTGTGCGCGATGTCGTGCCCGCCGAGGACCAGATCGTCCCAGCCCGGCAACGGAACCCCCGCGAACGCGGATAGCTCGGTGACACAGCCGACCGGACCGGTCACGCCGGCGCGCAGGGCCAGCAGGCCCACCGCGGCGGTCGTGGCCACCGATCCTCTCGCGCCGATCAACCAGATGCCCGTGCGCTCCTGAGCAGGCATTTCTCCACCTTTCCAAGATCCGGAACGTCCAACGGCCTATTTCCTCGGATGGTCGGACGTTTCGGATCGAACCAAGTCGTCATGAGGTACGTCCATGCGACTTTCGGCTGGATCTACTCCGCAGTTACTCGCCCTTTGTGGTGACGCCGGGCACCGCGGTCCACCGCGCCTCCTCCGCCGCGCTGCGCTCGACCGCGTCGAGGACCATCTGAACCCTCAACCCGTCCTCGAAGGACGGTTCCGGATCCGTGCCTTCGCCGATCGCGGTGAGCAGGTCGGCGACCTCGTTGGTGAAGGTGTGCTCGTAGCCGAGGAGGTGGCCCGGCGGCCACCACACCCCGACGTACGGGTGATCCGGCTCGGTGACCAGGATCCGGCGGAACCCCGACTCGGTGGCGGGCTGGCCGCCGTCGAAGAAGGACAGTTCGTTCATCGACTCGAAGTCGAACGCGAGGCTCGCCTTCGATCCGTTGATCTCCAGCCGCATCGAGTTCTTGCGGCCCAGCGCGTACCGGGTCGCCTCGAAACTCGCTACGGCCCCGCCGGAGAACCGGCCGAGGAACAGTGCGCAGTCGTCGACCGTGACCTGCCCCGTCCCGCCGTCGCCGTCGGGCCGTTCCGGCACGAAGGTGTTCGTCAAGGCGGAGACCCCGGTGATGGTCTCGCCGGTGACGAACTGGGCGGCGTCGACGATGTGCGCGCCGAGATCGCCCAGCGCGCCGGAGCCCGCCTTGTCCTTGTGCAGCCGCCAGGTCATCGGCGACTGTGGGTCCGAAAGCCAGTCCTGCAGGTAGACCGACCGCACATGGCGGATCTCGCCGAGTGCCCCGCTCGCGACCAGGTTCCTGGCGTGCGCGAGCGCGGGCACCCGGCGGTAGTTGAAGGCCACCATCGACCGGACGCCGTTCGCGCGGGCCTTCGCCGCCGCCTCCGCCATCGCCTCCGCTTCGGCGAGGGTGTTGGCCAGCGGTTTCTCGCACAGCACGTGCTTTCCGGCCTCGAGCGCGGCGATCGCGATCTCGGCGTGACTGTCGCCCGGGGTGCAGATGTCGACCAGGTCGACGTCGTCGCGGGTGACCAGCGCGCGCCAGTCCGTCTCGACGTCTTCCCAGCCGAACCGCTCCGCCGCGGCCTTCGCCCGCACCTCGTCACGGCCGCCGAGCACGGCGAGTCTCGGGATCAGCGGTGGCGCGAAGAACCGGTGCACACTGCGCCACGCGTGCGAATGCACCGCACCCATGAACGAGTGACCGACCATGCCGACCCCGATCGTTTCCTTTGCCGTGCTCATGCCCCTCCTAGGTGTCCGCTTGCGTGTGTCGGGTACGCGGGTTTACGAGTCGAAGCCGACGTCCATGTACCGGTCGACGTTCTCCTTGGTGACCACCGCGGAGTACGTGGTGATCTCGGACGGGATCTCGTGCTCGGCGAAATCGCTCGCACCCTTGTTCTGGCCGAGCAGCCGGGCGAGCGAGATCGCGGACGACGCCATCGACGGGCTGTAGAGCACCGTCGCCTTCAGCGGTTCGGCGTCGGACTTGATCAGGTTCATCGCGTTCTTCGAACCCGCGCCGCCGACCATCAGGAAGTCCTTGCGGTTCGCGTTGTTGATGGCCGCGATGACGCCGACGCCCTGGTCGTCGTCGTGGTTCCAGAGCGCGTCCAGTTTGGGCGCGGACTGCAGCAGGTTCGAGGTCTGCTGCTCACCCGACTCCGGTGTGAACTGCGCCGAAACCCGCGGCCCCACCTGGAAACCCTGACGCGCCAAGGCGTCCTTGAAACCCTTGCTGCGTTCCTGGGTCAGCGGCAGCGAATCGATGCCCGCGACCTCGCCGATCACCGGGCTCGCGATGTTCTTCGCCTTCATCTGCTTGGCGATGTAGTTCCCGGCGTTGACGCCCATCCGGTAGTTGTCGCCACCGATCCAGGTGCGGTACGCGAGCGGGGTGTCGAAGACGCGGTCGAGGTTGATCACCTGGATCCCGGCGTCCATCGCCTGCTGGCCGACGGCGGTGAGCGCCTTGCCGTCGAACGGCAGGATCACCAGCACGTTGACCTTGGCGTTGATCAGCGTCTCCACCTGCGAGATCTGCTGGTTGACGTCGTTGGTGCCCTCGGTCGCGTTGAGCGTGACCTCACTGAACTTCTGCGCCTGCGCGCGGGCGTTCTTGGTGATGGCCGCCATCCAGCCGTGGTCGGCCGCGGGCGCCGAAAACCCGATGGTGACGGGGTTTCCCGGCTGCGAGTTGCTGCCCGCGTTGGCCACGTTGGCGGCGTTGTTCTGCGCCGGTGCCTCGTTCGAGGTGCACGCGGTCAGCAGCGCGCCCGCTCCGACGGCCGCGCCCCCCAGCAGGAAACGGCGGCGATGCAGGGATTGTTCGGTCATGACGACTCTCCATCCACGGTGATCAAGTACTCGTCTTTGTCTTCTTGACGGAGCGGAACTGCAGTAGCGCGGCCAGCACGATGATCACGCCCTTGGCGATGTTCTGGATGTCGGTGTCCAGGTTGTTGAGCGTGAAGATGTTGGACAGCACGGTGAAGATCAGCACGCCGATCAGGGTCCCGATGAGCGAGCCGCGGCCACCGGTGAGCAGCGTGCCGCCGATGACGACCGCCGCGATGGCGTCGAGTTCGTAGAGCATGCCGTTGGTCGAGGCGCCCGCGGTGGTGCGGGCGACGACCATCAGCGCGGCGATGCCACAGCACAGACCGGCGACGCCGTAGACGAGCGCGATGTGCCGCTTGACGTTGATCCCCGCCAGGCGCGAGGCCTCGGCGTTGCCGCCGACGGCGAAGGTGCGGCGGCCGAACGTGGTGCGGTTCAGCAGCACCCAGCCGACCACGAACACCAGCGCGAACATCCAGATCAGCACCGGGACGCCGAGCAGGTCACCGCGGAAGAAGTCGAGGAACCCCGCCTCCGAAACCACCTGCGTGCGGCGGCCGCTGATGCGTTCCGCGAGCCCTCGGGCCGCGACGTACATCGCCAAGGTCGCGATGAACGGCACGATCTTCCCGTAGGAGACCAGTATCCCGTTGATCAGCCCGCAGCCGAGGCCGACCAGGAGTCCACAAAGGATCATCACGAACGGGCCGTAGGACTGGGTGGCCAGCGTGGTCAGCCAGACACTGGAGAGCGCCACGATCGACCCGACCGAGAGGTCGATGCCGCCGGCGATGATCACGAAGGTCATCCCGACACTGACCACGCCGATGGCCGCGGCCAGCCGGAGGATCGTCGAGATGTTGCCTTCGGTGAAGAACTGGTCGGGCCGGGTGACCTGGCCGACGATGCACAGGATCACCAGCACACCGGTCAGCCCGAGCAGCCGGGTGTCGAGTGAGAATGATCGTTTTTCCTTGGGTGGCAGGGGTTCCACGGCACTTCCCGTACGCACCGACTCGGCTTGGTCAGTCACGCCGCACTCCCCTCGAGAATCACGTCGAGCACATCCGCCTCTGTCAGCTCCGCAGACGGCCTTTCAGCCAGGACATGTCCTTCACGCAGCACCAGCACCCGGTCGGACAGTCCGAGTACTTCGGGGATCTCGCTGGAGACCAGCACGATCGCGACCCCGGTCGCGGCCAGTTCTTCGATCAGCCGGTACAGCTCGGCCCGCGCGCCGACGTCCACCCCGCGCGTCGGCTCGTCCAGCAGCAGCACCCGGCAGCCGCGGACCAGCCAGCGCGCGAGCACCGCCTTCTGCTGGTTTCCGCCGGACAGCGTCCGGATGATCCGGTGCGGGTCGGCGGGCCGGAGGTCGAGCCGCCGCAGGCTTTCCCCGGCGTCCTCGAGTTCCCGCGACCGCTCCGAGAACCCGAACGTCGCGTATTTCGACAGGCTGGCCAGGGTCACGTTGTGCACCACGGGCAGGTCCAGCAGCAGACCTTGGCTCTTGCGTTCCTCAGGTGCCAAGCCGATCCCGGCCTTGACCGCCGCGGACACACTGCCCGCCCGTACCGGTTCGCCGTCGACCGAGACCGTGCCCGCGTCCTGTTTGCGCGCGCCGAAGATCGTCTCCAGCAGCTCGCTGCGCCCGGATCCGACGAGGCCGGCGATGCCGACGACCTCCCCGGCGTGCACCGTGAAGCTCACGTTCTCGAATTCGCCCACGGTGGTCAGGTTCTCCACCTTGAGCACTTCTTTGTCCGGGTTCACGTGTTCCTGGTGACGCGGGCCGAACACGGTCTCGACCTTGCGGCCGGCCATGAGCGCGACGAGATCCGCCGTCGGCGTCTCCTTGGCGTCGAGGCCGGTGGAGACGGTCTTGCCGTCTTTGAGCACGGTGACGCGGTGGCCGATCCGGCGCAGTTCTTCGAGCCGGTGGGAGATGTAGACGATCGCGACACCCTCGGCGGTCAGTTCGCCGACGATGCGGAACAGGTTGTCGACCTCTTCCCCCGCGAGCGCCGCGGTGGGCTCGTCCATCACGAGCAGCTTCGCGTCGTACGCGAGTGCGCGCGCCATCGACACCAGCTGCTGGCCCGCGGCGGAGAGCTTGCCGACCTCGGTCGACGGCGTGATCTCCGGATGGCCGAGCCGGGCCATCAGCTTCGCGGCCATGGCACGCGATTCGCTGATCCGCGTGAAGCCGAAGCTGGCCCGCTCGCGGCCGAGGAAGATGTTGTCCGCCACGGAAAGCCCGGGCACCAGGTCGAGTTCCTGGTACATGGTCGCGATGCCGATCTTCAACGCGGCGACCGGCGAAGGCAACGTGACCGGCTCGCCCTGCCAGAAGATCTCGCCTCCGTCGGGACGGTGCGCCCCGGCGAGGGTCTTGATCAACGTGGACTTGCCCGCGCCGTTCTGGCCGAGGAGACAGTGCACCTCGCCGGGTTCGACGTCGAAGTCGACCCCATCGAGAGCGCGCACCCCCGGAAAGGTCTTCACGATCCCCCGGACCGATAGCAAGGTCATGCCGGCGCCTCCTCGGTGAGCACTGGAACGAGCGTCGGGTCGGCGAAAAGCCGTTCGATGGCAAGGTGTGCGGCCCCGCGCAGCGGGGCGGTGGTGCCCAGCGGCGACGGCTCGACCCGGCAGGCGGGCTCGTGCCCGAGCGGGCGCGCGGACAGTTCGCGGCGCACCGGCTCGACCAGCCACTCGCCCAATTCGGCGAAGTACCCGCCGAGCACCACGACGTCCGGGTCGAGCACATCGACCACAGTGGACACCGCGATACCGAGCGCGACCCCGAGTTCCGAGACCGCCGCGACGGCGCGCTGGTCACCGCGCTGGACGCGATGTTTGAGCAGCCCGACGCGGCCGTCGACGCCGAGCGCGGGATCGTGCAGCGGGTCACCCGGTGAGGCGGCGCCCCGCAGCACGGCGTTGAGCCCGGCCTTGGTCTCCAGGCAGCCGACCCGGCCGCACTGGCACTGCTCGCCGGACGGGTCGACGGTGATGTGCCCGACCTCGCCGGCGAAACCCCTGGCACCGCGCAGGATCGCGCCGCCGGAGACGAGCCCGCCGCCGACGCTCATCCCGCCGCTGAGGTAGAAAAGCTCCCGCACGCCGCGGCCGGCCCCCGCGACCGCCTCGCCGACCGCGCCGAGGTTGGCCTCGTTGTCGACCGCGATGGCGTCGACCGGCAGCCCGAGCCGGGCGGCCAGCAGGTCGGCGATTTCGGCGTCGCGCCAACGCAAGGTGGGTGCGAACCGCAGCACGGCGGCGGCCGAGTCGACCAGGCCGGGAACCGAGACCGTGACGCCGACCGGCTGCTCGTCGCGCAGCACCTGACCGGCGAGGAAGGCGAGTTCGTCCATGCTCCGGTGCAGCCCGAGCGCGGCGACGTCGGCGGACTCGGCGCGTTCGGCGATGACCCGGCCGTCGAGGTTCGTGACGACGGCGGCGAAGCGATCGGCCTCGACACTCAGCGCGAGCCCGTAGGCGCTCGCGCCGTTCAGCTCGACCAGCTGACTGGGCCTGCCGTTGCCACCCGCCTGGAGCCCGGCGGAGCGGACGAGGCCGCGCTCGGAGAGCTCGGTGACCAGACTGGAAACGGCCGGCTTGGTGATCCCGCTCCGCGCCGCGAGCTGGGTACGCGACAGCGGCCCCGCGCGCAGCGCCCGCAGGAGCGCGGCGAGGTTCGCCGTGCGTGGGCTGACCGGGTCGAGCTGCCCGGGATCAGTCGCGGCCACACTGCCCTCACTTACGAATCGGCCGTAACAAACTTTGTTACTTAGCCAGCGAAAGTAGGGTGACTGCTGTCACTCGTCAAGGTGACAACAAGACAGGAATGGCCCCTGTCACCCGATTAGCCGCTCCAATCGGTGCAGACTTTTGTACTTCTCGATCGAAAGTCTGCACGATCTTGACGTTACTAATCGGAATCAGGTGAGTGCCCAACGTATCGTCGGCCCGTCACTCAGCGCTCTCTGCACTGCCCTTCGCGCCTGCCTCCCGCCTGCAATGAAGGGGCCTTTCATCGCAAATTTTGCGATGAAAGGCCCCTTCATTGCAGTCCCGAGGGAGACCGCGCCCCCGGCCCTCAGCTACTCAACGTGAACGCGCGGTCCGTGGCCGACCAAGCGGCCCCGATGACCCCGGCGGTGTCCCCCAGCTCGGAGAGCACGATCGGCAGGTTCCCGGTCGCCAGCGGCAGCGAGCGACGGTAGACCGAGCTGCGGATCTCGGCGAGCAGCTGATGCCCGAGCTGGGCCACGCCGCCGCCGATCACGACCATCCCCGGGTTCACGAAACTCACCAGCGACGCGACGACCTGGCCGAGCCGCCGCCCGCCGTCGCGGATCAGGTTGACCGCGCCGAAATCGCCCGACGCCGCCGCGCGGCCGACGTCCGCGGCGGTGATCGCGCCCCGGGCCGCGACGACGTCGGCGAGGTAGGCCGACCGGCCGCTGCGCGCCAGCGTCAGCCCGTCGCGGGCCAGCGCGGCGCCGCCGAAGTACGCCTCGAGGCAGCCGGTCTCGCCGCAGGCACAGGTCGGGCCGTAGTCGTCGAGGCGGATGTGCCCGATGTCGCCCGCGGTGCCCGCGACACCGCGGTACACCTTGCCGCCGAGCACGATCCCGCAGCCGATACCGGTCCCGATCTTGACGAACACCAGATCGTCGATGGACCGCGCGACGCCGGCGTGCCGTTCCCCGAGCGCCATCGAGTTCACGTCGTTGTCGACGGTGACCGGGCAGCGCAGCAGCCCGCCGAGATGGTCGCGCACGGAAAACCGGTCCCAGCCGGGCATTATCGGCGGCGCCACCGCCATCCCCTCGGCGAAGCTCACTGGCCCCGGCAGGCCGATTCCGGCGGCGATCAGCTTGCCCGGCGCCTCTTCGCGGATCTTCTCCGCCAGCTCCACGACGCGTTTCAGGACGGCGTGCGGCCCCTGCCGGACGTCGCAGTCCTCGACGGTGTGCACCAGCACCTCGCACGAAGCGTCGGTGAGGGCGACCCCGACCGACGTCGCGCCGACGTCGACGGAGAGCACGCGCAGGTCTCCCGCCAGCCGCACGAGCGTCGACCGACGGCCGCCCCGGCTCGCCGACGGACCCGCCGTCTCGACGAGGCCGACCTCGGCGAGGCGGGCCACCTCGGCACCCACCCGGGCACGCGGCAGCTCCAGCCGCTCCCCCAGTTCGACCCGGGACATCGGGCCCTCGTCCCGCAGCAAGGTGAGCAACTGGGTTTGGTGCCGGGTTTCGACCATCGGATGCTCCGTGGTGGATGCCGTGCTCATTCAGCCGAGCCTACGGCGTTGTCCACTTCCTGTCCCGAACGCCCGTGGCCGTCCGGCCGCGTCTGAACATCGCGCGGTAGTCCCGCGGCCGGTGCCCGGTCAGCCGCGCGAAGACCGCGCCGAACGTCCCGGGATCGCGATAGCCGACCTCGGCGGCGATACCGGCGATCGTCCGCTCCGTGGTCTCGAGCAGATGCTTCGCCCGGCGCACCCGCGTCTCCTGCAGATGGCCGAGCGGGGTCTTGCCGGTCTCGTCGCGAAATCGCCGCAGGAGGGTTCGCGTGCTGACGTGGAACGTCGCGGAAAGCAGCCCGAGGTCGTACCGCTCGCGCAGGTTCTGGTCCAGCCAGCGCTTCACTTCTTGGGAAAACTCGCTGCCGACCGCGGGCAGCAGATCCGTGTCGACATACGGCGTCTGGCTCGACCGCGCGTCGTCGACGAGCGCGATCCGCGCGGTCGCACGGGCGACCCGGCCGCCATGGTGTGCCCGGATGAGGCCGAGCGCGAAGTCGTACATCGCGCTGAACGCGCCCGTCGTGGTCACCCCGCTGTCGGTGATCACGAGTTCCTCCGGCAGGACTTCGGTGCCAGGGCATCGGCTCGCCAACCGGTCGGCGAAAAGCCACGACGTCGTCGACCGCCGTCCGTCGAGCACACCCGCGTCGGCGAGCAAGAACGCGCCGACGCAGATCGAGACCACCGCGACCCCGGTCTCCGCGGTCGTCCTGATGGCTTCGATTTCCGGCCGGAGCGACTTGAGCCTGCTATCGAGATCGAGGGCCGGCGACAGCTCGAACCCGGGAACCACCAGGACATCGACCGGCCGCAGCGGGGCAACCGCGAGCACCGCGCCGCCGGAGGCGACCACGCGCCGTCGCGGCGACAAGATCGAGACCTCGTACGAAAAATCCCCTGCGGGGGCGACATGCGAGGCCATCGTGAGGAGATCAAGAACCCCGAAGACCTCCGACGCGAAGCATCCCGGATAAGCGAGAACTCCGACGCGCGGCGGGGTCACCATGATGGCGAGATTACCCGCTCAGGTGGCGATCTCGCCCCTGTTCGAAGTCGGCGCCGCACCGGACGATGGCGTGATGGACACCCTCGCGGACTTCTCGAAACGGCTTGTCGATGTCGAAGGGGCCGGCAAAACCGTCTATGTCGCCGGCTCCGGGCCGGCGGTGGTGCTGATGCCGGAGATGCCCGGCATCAGCCCGGACGTCGTCCGCTTCGCCCGGTGGATCCGGGACGCGGGTTTCACGGTCCACCTTCCGTCGCTTTTCGGTGTCGACGGCGCCTTCCCCACCGCCGCCGACGGAGAGAAGGTCGCCCGTCGCGCCTGCGTGAGCGCCGAGTTCCGGGCCTTCGCCGGCGGCGGCACCAGCCCCGTCGTGAGCTGGCTGCGAGGGCTGGCGAGGAAGGCGTTCGAGGAGTGCGGCGGGCCGGGAGTCGGTGCGATCGGACTCTGCTTCACCGGCAACTTCGCCCTCAGCATGACCCTCGAACCGGCCGTCATCGCGCCCGTCGTCAACCATCCCTCGTTACCGCTGGACGATCCCGGCGGCCTGGAGATCGGCGAGGCGGACGCCGTCGCGATCCGCGAGCGCGTCGAGCGCGACGGACTTAAGGTGCTCGCCTACCGCTTTGACAACGACCGATGGTGCACCGGACAGCGCTTCGCCGCGTACCGGGCGCTTCTCGGTGAGGCGTTCGACGGTCGCGTCATTCCGGGTGAGGTGGCCAATCTCGAACCGCCGCCGTTTTTCCGCGACGTCGTCGCGTGTCCTCACAGCGTCGTCACCGCCCACCTCGTCGACGAGGAAGGACATCCCACCGTCCGGGCCAGAGACGAGATTCTGGCCTTCCTCGCCGATCGGCTCAGCTGAGCCGGGTTTCGACCCGCACGAGGACGGCGGCCGGGATCAGCACGATCGCGGTGACACCGACGATCCACCAGTGTGTGTCGGCGATGGCCGTCGCGTGGCTCGACCGCGACGCGGTGACGACGAACGCCGTCAGCAGGAGCGCGCCGGCGATCGCCGGAACCGGGGCGAATCCCGCGACGCCGTACACGAGTAACGGCAGGCCCGACACGGTGAGGACGAGACCGCGCCAGTCCAGCGGTTGCGTGGTGGGCGAGGGCCGGCTCGGCAGCCACCTCCGGCCCAGCAGCAGGCTGAGCACCGAGATCGGCACGTTCACGAGGAACAGCCACGGCCAACCGAGCCCGTCGGTGAGCATGCTGCCGAACAGCGTGCCGAGCACCGGGGCCAGGTAGATCGGAATGCTCAGCACACTCATCATCCGGCCAAGCCGCTTCGGGCCCGCCGCCACCGCGAACAGGATCTGCCCGGCCGGGACCAGCAGCCCGCCCACGGCGCCTTGCAGGATCCGTAAAGCGATCAGCGCCTCGATCGACGTCGCCATCGCGCAGCACGCGGAAAGCACCGCGAACAGACCGACGCACCACAGCCACAGCCTGGCCGCCCCGAAGCGGCGGCTCGCCCATCCGCTCACCGGGACCATCGCGGCGAGGGCGAGCAGGTAACCGGTGGCGATCCACTGCGCGGTGCTGAGCGGCGTGCGGAACTCCGCCGCGATCGCGCCGAGCGCGACATTGACCACTGTCGAGGTGAACATCGACAGGAACCCGCCCACGGTCAAGATCGACGCCATCCCCCACAAAGCAAGGGAAATGCGCTCGTCCACGGGACGCCCGATCATCCTACCAGCCAATCTTATCGGTGTTAAGATCTTAACAGTGATAAGGCTTCTTCGAGTTGTCAAGTCCGCTACGGACCGGCGAAGGTGTGCGCATGGTCGTGAGACGGGATGGGTACGTTCGAGCCGCGCTCGAACTCCTCGACGAGGTCGGGCTGGACGGGTTGAGTCTGCGCAAGCTCGGGGAGAAGCTCGGCGTGCGTGGTCCCGCGCTCTACACCCACTTCAAGAGCAAGCAGGCGCTGCTCGATCAAATGGCCGAAACCATGCTGGACGACGAGCTCGCCCCGCTGGACGATCCGGCGTCGGCGGACGACTGGCCCGCGTGGCTGGCCAAGCGAGCCCGCGCCATCCGCCGCACACTGCTGTCCTATCGCGACGGCGCCCGCCTGCACGCCGGCTCCCGCCCCACCGAGCGATCGGCGATGACGCCGCTGATCAAACCGTTGCTGGCAGCCGGTTTCACCGAGGAAGACGCGACACACGCGATCCTCGCCGTCAGCCGGTACACCCTCGGCTGCGCGATCGACGAGCAGCAGTCCGTCGAGGGCGAGTCGGTCGACCACGACGAAGATCCGGCCGCTTCCTTCGAATACGGCCTCTCCCTCCTGATCGCCGGTCTCCGCTCGGCCGCCCCCTGACTCCCCGCATTTAGTCCTCTGAATGCGAGGTAGGGGTCAGGACCAGAGGTAGCGCCGTTCGGGGCGCCCCGTCCCGCCGTACTTGAGGCTCACCTCGGCCTTCCCGGTCGCCACGAAATGCTCCAGGTACCGCCGCGCGCTCACCCGCGCGACGCCGGTCGCCTCGGCGCATTCGCTCGCGGACATCCCGCCCGCCGCACCGCGCAGGGCGGTCTCCACCAGACGCGCGGTTTCGGCGGTGAGTCCCTTGGGCAGCACCGGTTTGGCGCTCGGCCGGGCACCGAAGACCTGGTCGACGTCGGCCTGTCCGGCCTCGGCCAGCCGGTCCAGGCGCTGGTGCAGGGCGGCGAAATGGGTGAGCTGATCCCGCAGGGACGCGTACTCGAACGACTTGATCAGGTAGTGCAGGACGCCGCCCCGCATCGCCTGCCGCACGGTCTCGACGTCGGTCGCCGCGGTGATCAGGATGACGTCGACGTCCTCGGTGGCGCGCAGCTCCCGCAACACCGAAAGACCGTCGAGGTCGGGAAGGTAGACGTCGAGCAGCACCAGATCCGGTTTCAGTTCCCGCGCCAGCCGGATCGCGTCGGCACCGGTGTGCGCGACCCCGACGACGGCGAACCCGTCCGTGCGCGCGACGTATCCACTGTGGACTTTCGCGACCATGAAATCGTCGTCGACGACGAGGACCCGGATCATCGCGGAAGCCTTGCCGTGAACACCGCGCCGCCGGAGTTGTGCACCTCGACCGATCCTCCCCGCCGGACGCACGCCTGCCGGATGAGCGCCAGGCCGAGACCACGCTGGCCGTGGGCGGCCGCTTTCGTGGTGAAGCCGTGTTCGAACACTTCCTCGGCGATGTCCGGGGCGACACCGGGTCCGGAATCTCGGACTTCCACCCGCACTTCGTCATCCTCCTGCCACACGCCGACCTCGATCCAGCCGCGCTCACCACCCAAGGCGTCCAACGCGTTGTCGACGAGATTTCCCAGCACTGTCACCAAATCCGTGGACAGTCCCTCCTCGACCCGGTCCAGTTCGCTGTCCGGGGCCATCCGCAGCCCGACCCCGCGTTCCGCGGCGAGCGACGCCTTCGCGATCAGCAGCGCCGCCACCGCCGGGTCGCCGATGCGCGAGCCGACCTCCGCGCGCCACTCCCCCTGCGCCGAACTGATCCGGCTGACGTAGCCGCGAACCTCGTCGTACTCCCCGAGTTCCAGCAGCCCGGAAATGGTGTGCAGCCGGTTGCTGAACTCGTGCGCCTGCGCCCGCAACGTGTCGGTGGCATGCCTGCTGGCGTCGAGTTCGTCCCGCAGCGTCATCAGATCGGTGCGGTCCCGCAAGGTGACGACAGCGCCGCGCACGTCGATCGGCATCCGGTTCAGCGTCAGCACTTTCCCTTGCCGCAAGACGATTTGGTCGGCGCCGGTCGCGCGGCCGGTGAGCAGGTCGCGGATGCGCTCGTTGAGGTCGAGGTCCTCGACCGACCGGCCGACGGCGTCCTCCGGCAACGCCAGCAGTTCGCGAGCCTGATCGTTGACCAGGGTGATCCGGTGCTGCGGGTCCAGGCCGACGACGCCCTCCTTGATGCCGTGCAGGAGCGCCTCCCGGTTCTCCACCAGTGCGGTGATCTCGTGCGGTTCCAGGCCCAGCGTCTGGTTCTTCACGCGCCGTGCCAGCAGCAGCGAACCGCTCACGCCGATCACCAGCGCGACACCCAGCACCCGCAGGGCGTTGCCCGGCGAGTCGAGCACGCCCGCGAAGAAACCGGGCGACTTCGAGCCCGCCGCGACCATGCGGACCACCTTGCCGCCCTTTTCGTCGAGCACCGGGACATGCGCCACGATCGAACCGTCGAGTTCGCCGACCCAGGACCGTCCATGCAGGACAGTGCTTTCGCCGATATCGAGCAGCGTCCGCAACTGACCCGGATCCGGTGACGCGAGCACGGAGCGATCCGCGCCCGCGATCACCACGAAATCGACGCCGGAGAGGCTCCGCGCGGTCTCCGCGGGCGCGTTCAGTTCGAACGGGCCGTTTCCGAGGTCGCCCACGACACCCTGCGCGGCGACACTCTCCGCGACCGAAAGCGCCCGGCGTCCCTCGGTCGTGCGGAAGTTGCTCCCCGCCTGGACGACGGCCAGCACGCCCACCGCGCAGAGTAGGCAAGTCACGACTACTAGTTGCCACACGAGGAGCTGACGGGCCAGCGAACCCCGAGCACCCATCGCCACCTCCGCGTGACCAAAACGAACACAACAACCATTGGGCCCGCAAGCGGGACATCTCTGTTTACACGAGTGCAACATGGCCAACCACGCGGCAGAGAGGCGGGGATCACAGTGAAGCCCAGTAGCTGGTTGGCCATCGCGGCGGCGCTGGTCGCCGTTTTGCTGGTGCCACCGTTGCTCACCCCGGGCGGCGAGGCCGACGAGGGCTCGCAGATCCGGTCGTTGCGGGTACTCGTGCCCAACGCGCCCGGCGGCGGTTACGACATCACGGCCCGCACGGCGACCAAGGCGATGGAGGACGCCGACCTGCTCGGCAACGCGGAGGTGTTCAACCTTCCCGGTGCCGGCGGGACCGTCGGCCTCGGCCGCACGGTGGCCGAACGCGGCAACGGCAAGCTCGTCATGTCCATGGGACTCGGCGTGGTCGGCAGCGTGTTCACGAACAAGTCGCCGTCGTCCTTGCTCGACACCACACCGGTGGCGAAGCTGATCGAAGAGTCGGACATCGTCGTGGTCGGCAAGGACTCGCCGTACCAGACGATCGGCCAGCTGGTCGACGCGTGGAAGGCCGACCCCGGCGCGGTCCAGGTCGGCGGCGGTTCTTCGCCCGGCGGCCCGGACCACCTGGCGCCGATGCTGATGGCGAAGGCGGTCGGGCTCGCGCCCAAGGCGGTCAACTACGTCCAGTTCGACGGCGGCGGTGAACTGCTCGCGTCGGTCCTCGGCGGCAAGGTCGCGTTCGGTGTCTCCGGGGTCGGCGAGTACCGCGACCAGATCCAGGCGGGCACGCTCCGGGTGCTCGCGGTGACCAGCGCGAACCGGATCCCCGGCATCGACGCGCCGACGCTTTCGGAGTCCGGTGTGGACGTCAAGTTCACCAACTGGCGCGGCATCGTCGCGCCGCCCGGCATCACCGACGCGGACCGCGCGAAGCTGGTCGGCCTGTTCGAGCGGCTGCAGAAGACGCCGCAGTGGCAGGAAGCCTTGCAGCGCAACGGATGGACCGGGGCGTTCGCGCCAGGGGAGCAGTTCGGTTCGTTTCTCGAAGAGGAGAACACTCGAGTGGCAACGGTGCTGAAAGAGCTGGGTCTGGCATGACCACGTGGCTGAAGGAGCGCTCCGAACTCGGGGTGAGCGTGGTACTTCTGGCGCTCGGGGCACTGGTGCTCACCGACGCGCTGAGGATTCCGACCGATTTCGCCCAGCGCGGACCGGTGGGACCGAAGGCGGTGCCGATCCTGGTCGGCTCGCTGCTGCTGATCGTCGCCGTGCTACTGGCGCGCGACGTGTTGCGCGGCGGCAAGGGAGAGGCCGAGGGCGGCGAGGACATCGACCTCACCGCACCCGCCGACCTGCGTACGGTCCTGTTGCTGTGCGGGGCTTTCCTCGCCAACGCGGCCTTGATCGGCCTGGTCGGTTTCCCGATCTCGGGCGCGATCCTTTTCTGGGGCGCGGCCTACGCGCTCGGCAGCCGCAACCTGGTGCGTGACCCGCTGATCGCGGCGGGCATGTCCGTCGCGACATTCCTGATTTTCAACAACCTGCTCGGTGTCCCGCTCCCCGGTGGCCCGTTGATGGAGGTGTTCTGATGCTTCAGCAACTCATCGACGGCTTCGGCACCGCGCTGACCCCGGCCCATATCGCGATGGCGGCGATCGGGGTCCTGCTCGGCACCGCGATCGGCGTACTGCCCGGCATCGGCCCGGCCATGGCGGTGGCGCTGCTGCTCCCGGTCACTTACGGGCTGGAGCCCACTGGCGCGTTCATCATGTTCGCCGGCATCTACTACGGCGGGATGTTCGGCGGCTCGACGACGTCGATCCTGCTGAACACCCCGGGCGAGAGCGCGGCGGTCGTCGCGGCCATCGACGGCAATCCCATGGCGCGCAAGGGACGTGGCGCGCAAGCGCTTGCCGCGGCCGCCATCGGGCACTTCGTCGGCGGCATCCTCGGCACGATCGCGCTGGTCGTGCTGGCCCCGGTGATCGCGAAGCACGCCGTCGACATCGGCGCGCCGGACCTGTTCGCGATCATGGTGCTGGCGTTCATCGCGGTCACCTCGGTGCTCGGCGGTTCCCGGATCCGCGGCGTGGCGTCGCTGCTGATCGGGCTCACCATCGGGCTGGTCGGCCTGGACGAGATGACCGGCCAGCAGCGGCTCACCTTCGGCTCGCTGCATCTGGCCGACGGCATCGACGTGGTGATCGTGGCGGTCGCGCTGTTCGCGGTCGGCGAGTCGCTGTGGGTCGCCGCGCATCTGCGGCGCAACGCGTTCGAACCGATCCCGGTCGGCAGGCCGTGGCTTTCGCGTGCCGATCTCAAACGGACCTGGAAACCGTGGTTGCGCGGTCCGCTGATCGGCTTCCCGTTCGGCGCGGTGCCCGCCGGTGGCGCGGAGATCCCGACGTTCCTCTCCTACGTCACGGAAAAGCGCCTCTCGAAGCACAAGGACGAGTTCGGCAAGGGCGCCATCGAAGGCGTCGCGGGCCCGGAAGCGACGGCGTCGGCCTCCGCCGCCGGGACGCTGGTCTCGATGCTGACGCTCGGCCTGCCGACCACCGCGGTCGCGGCCGTGATGCTCGCGGCGTTCCAGCAGTACGGCATCCAGCCGGGACCGCTGCTGTTCGAGCGGGAGTCGTCGCTGGTGTGGGGCCTGATCGCCTCGCTGTTCGTCGGGCTGACGCTGCTGCTGGTGCTGAACCTGCCGCTGGCGCCGCTGTGGGCGAAGCTGCTGCGGATCCCGCGGCCGTACCTCTACGCGGGCATCCTGTTCTTCGCCAGTGTCGGCGCGTATGCGGTCAACGCGGACATCTTCGACCTGCTGGTCATGTTCGTGATCGGCCTGCTCGGCTTCGCGATGCGACGCTACGGCCTGCCGGTGCTGCCGGCGATCATCGGCGTCATCCTCGGCCCGGCCGCCGAGCAGCAGATGCGGCGCGCGCTGCAACTGAGCGACGGCGACCTGATCGGACTGGTCAACACCCCGTTCTCGATCGTGGTCTACGTGATCATCCTGCTGATCGTGTTCTTCCCGTTGATCAAGCGTCTCCTGCCCTCCCGGCCGCCCGCGGCCGAGGCGGAACCACGGGCCAAAGTGGACGTCTGACCTGCGGCGATCCCGATCAAGACCCGGCCTCGACTGCCCCGAGGCCGGGTCTTCCGGCAACATAACGAAATAGTAACGGCTAGATCGCGTTTTGAACCGTCCTTGCACCGGGGCCGTTTCAGCCAACGCGGAGTCAGTGACGCCGGCGATGCCGGTGACGCATCCCCCGGACTCCGCGAAACGACACCGAACGAGGTGAACGATTCCATGCCCCGTAACCCGAGATCCGCCGGCCGCCACCGCATGGCACGCCGGACCAAACTCGCCACCGGCGCCATCGCGCTCTCTCTCGCCATCGGCGGGCTCGTCGTGGTGAACACGACCGGGATCCCCGACTCGGCCAGGGCCGACGGCGCCGACAAGTCGTTCTTCATCGACATCGCGAAGGTCCCCCGCGGCAACAACGTCAATCTCGACCTCGCGAACCGAGGCGCACGAGGGACGTTCACCGTCGACTGCGGCCGGAACGAGAACGGCCACTTCAACGGCGACAACTTCATCGCCCAGCCCGGTGTCCGCAATGGAGCCGAGCACCTCCACGACTACGTCGGGAATCTCTCGACCAACGCGGACTCGAACAACAAGAGCCTGCTCCGCGCGGGCACCACCTGCAAGAACGGCGACAAATCCGCCTACTTCTGGCCGGTCATCCGGATCAACACCGAGGAAGAGGAAGAAAACGAAGCGGCGAACGAGGAGAAGCTCGCCGCCGACCGCGCGAACGCGGCCAAGGACGAAGCCTCCCCACAGGCCGACTGCCCCGACGTCGCCAGCGAACTCGAGGACGTCCCCGACCAGGCCATGGACGCGGTCAACGAAGGCCTCATCAAGATCGACCAGGACGTCGACAACGCGAACAACCAGCTGGCGCAGGGAAAACAGGCCGCCAAGGTGCTCGACGACCTGAAGAACCAACGCCAGGCGGCGATCAAGAAGATCGCCGATCAGATGAAGCAGGCGGGCAAACCAGTCGCGAAGCCCGAAGACCAGCTCACCGGCTGCGCGGTGAAGCAGAACGGCGAAGGCGGCCTCGACAACGGCGGTGAGAACAGCAAGGTCGCCAAGGGCGGCGACGTCGAGAAGAAGAAGTCCGACGGCAAGGCCGCCGAGCTTCCCGGTGTCGACGACAACAACGAGATCGGTGACAACGAAGGCGAGATCCAGCGTCCCGCGAAGGTGGATCTGACCTTCACCAGCGGCGGCGCCCGCCGCGTCGTCGCGATGCCGAAGTTCCTGCGGGTGCTCTACGGCGACGCCAAGCAGTCCACCAACGGCCCGGCCAACGCCCGGCCCAGCTGGACCTGCAGCGGCTTCGAAGACCGGCTCACCGAGCTGTATCCGATCTGCCCGCAGGGGAGCAAGGTCACCCGTGTCCACTCGTTCCCGAACTGCTGGGACGGGAAGAACACCGACAGCGCCAACCATCGCACGCATATCGTGTTCTCCGACCGCGACGGGAAATGCCCGCGCGGCTTCAAGAACGTGCCGCAGCTGCGGATCACGCTGACCTACGACATCCCGCCGGAGGTCCAGGCCGCCGGGCAGTACGCGGTCGACGCGTTCGCGCAGGAGAAGCACAACCCGCGCTCCGACCACGACGACTTCGCGAACGTGATGTCGCAATGCCTGATGAACCAGCTCGTGAAGTGCGTCAACAGCGGGAAGCGCTGTCGCCAGTAGGTGCGAAGGTCCGGTTTCTGGCCCGGCGTAGGGGTACCGGGCCAGAAACCGGCGGGCGGTACGGCTTTCCCTCCCTGGAAGCCGGCTCGCCCGGTCTGGGGCTAGGCCGTCGTGGACAACCGGCTCACCCGGTCGAACACGAGCGGCGCCGGCACCGCGGGGTCGACTTCGGCCAGTACGGCGTCGGCGTCCAGGCCTGGCAGGTGAATCCACGCGCTGTCGGCGAAATCCGGGGTGGTGACGCTGATCCGGCCGCAGCGCGCCGGCGGGACCAGCGCGACACCGAACGGCTCGACCACGTTGCGCCACACCGATTGCGAGACGATCATCCCGGCGCCGAATTTGTCGCCGGTCGGATCGAGACGGCACCAGTAGCCGACGGCGTCGTTGAAGGTCGACGCGCACAGCAGCCGGGTCAGCGTGATGTAGGTGCGGTGGTAGCGGTGATTGTCCGCCATCGGTCCCATATGGACGGCCACCCGCGCTCGCATCGGGACGCGGGCGTACCGGTTGCGGGACCGCAGCAGATGGTCCAGGTGGAACACGACCTCGCAGAGCTGGCCGACGGCCCGGTCCGGATAGGCGACCATCAGCCCGTCGCCGGTCTCCCGGAAATGCCGTGCTTCCGCCGGCGCGAGCCCGACCGCGGTGAAGGAGCGGGAGACCAGCGTCTCCATCTCGGTCTTCATCGGATCCAGCAGGTCATCGCTGGCCTTGGACGAACCGACGATGTCGACGGCGAGCACGGCATGAGTGTGCGCGTTGTAATGGCCTGAGGTCAGCACCTGCATCTCTGCGACCCCTCCCCTGATCGGTGAAAACTGGCGGCACGAAGCAGTGTTCCCACTCCTCACCGGAAGTTCTGTTCGGAACCGAACAGAACCTGACCCCGCCATGGTCAACGCCAGTGAGCTAAGTCACACCTTTTTCCGTGATCACCCGCAATGCGTCGCGATCGACGACCGTGATCGCACGGCGCGAACTGGCCACGACTCCTGCCTTCCGGAGCTTGTCCAGTGCCTGCGCGACCATCGTCCGGCCCATCGGGATGAACTGCGCGAGTTCGTCCTGGCTCAACGGGATCCCGATCCGCCAGCCGGCGGGTGTCCGGATGCCGCAGACATCGACCAGGTAGTCCAGCCGCGTCGCGACCCGCGCCACCGCCTGCGGTTTCCACGACTGCGTCCGCTGCCGCTGGGCGAGCACGAACCGGCGGGCGACGCTCACCAGCACCTCCCGCATCGCCGACGGATGGTCCAGCAGGAAGCGGTTGAACTCGCTCGCCGCGATCCGCCGGACGTGGACCTCCTCGATGGCCACGACGTCGGCCATCCGGATGCCGCCCGCGATCACCGCGATCTCGCCGTGCAGATCGCCGGGCACCCCGACGTCGAGGATAACCGTCGCCCCCATCCGGTCGGCGCTGGTCACCTTCACGTAGCCGTGCCGCAGCAGCATGACGAAGTCGCCGGGCTCGCCCGCGCGCATCAGCGCCTGTCTGCTCTCGTAGGTCTGCGGGGTGCCCATCTCCAGTAACCGGGCACGGACGGGTTCGTCCAGCCGCTCCAGGAACGGACGTTCTCTTTCTTCGGCGGCCTCCGGGCCCAAACCCACGAAACACCCTCCCAGGCAGTCGTGAACACCTATCGCGGAGAGTAACCGAATCGGCCACCCGATCCGGCGGCGGAACCATCGTGTGTGGTGAAGATGCCCAGCCGGACCAGCTCCGATCTGATCCACTCGGCCAGCCGGTGCAACGGTCCGTCCTCGGCCTCGACGAAATAGCTGTCCACGATCTGGTGCCGTCTGTCGGCGTGTTTCGCCGCGTAGAGCAGCGCTGACCGTACCTCTGACACCTTCAAGGGTGCGACCTTGATCCCGGGGGCGGGCCGCACGGTGCTCTTGGCGGCCATCACCGCCAGCACGGCCTCCTCCAGGCTGAACCGGTGCTCCACCGGCACGACCACATGTTCCACGCCTTCGACAACCCGGCGCCCGATCAACGGCATGCTGTCAGATCAGCATGACGCACGGCCGTAGTCTGTTCGGCACCGCACACTCAGCGCGACTCAGCCTGGTTGGCGGCGTTCGACAGCTGGCCTTGGGCGGCTCGCTGCCAGTGTCTTGGGGCCCACGTGAGTACCCATGCAGCTACTCAAGACACGGTTGGCTCTAGCGCGCTTGGCCGTCAGCCCGCTTCGGCCGCCGCGAGCGCGTCTTCGAGTTGTTCCCGGTACAACATCATCCGCTGGACGAGCATCACCGGATCCGGATTCTCGTCCCGGGCGTGCCGCTCCAGCTTTTCGGTGGTCTGCTTCACCGTCACCCGCAGTTCGACGACGGCCGTCTCGTTGTCGCCGGCGCGGTCTTCGAGTTTCGCCACCGCGCGCCGGAAGGTTCCGGCCAGTTCCGTCTCGCCCGGCCGCACCGCTTCGATGGCCGTCAGCGCGCGGCCCAGCAGGCTGTAGTGGTCGTAGCCGGTGGTGGGCTCGGGCGCGCGCGACTCCGTCCTTTTCGCCGGTCGCCTGCCGCTCAGCACGAAGAACGCGACCTCGGCGGGGATCAGGACGGCGAGCGCGGCGACGGCGCCGAAGAGCCAGGCCTGCGGATGCGGCAAGGTCACCGAGTGACCGAGCAGGGCCGCGACGACCGTGAGCACGCCGGTGACGACGTGGAACGGGCGGTTGTCGGAATCGGCCATGTCAGAAGTTGCTGAAGACGTTGACGAACATCTTGGTGATGCCCTGCGGATCGACGGCCTTGTAGCTGCGCGCCTTGGACTTCTGCGCGATCTCGTCGAGCACACGGCTGTCCGCCTGCGCGCCGTAGGCCATGGTGAAGATCCGGACGGAGTTGTCCAGCCGTTCGGCGTCGACGTCCTGCAGCATCTGTTCCTTGGTGGTCCCGGCCGCGGTGTTCTCGCCGTCGGTCAGGACCACGACCGCGTTGATGACGTTCGGGTCGAACTCCCGCCGCATCTTGGCGTTGGCTTCCACCACGGATCTGTAGAGCGCGGTCTCGCCGTCCGGCCGCAGATTCTCGACCAGGTCGATCATCGGGCCCCGGACGTCCTTCACCTTGCCGATCGGCATCTTTTCCTCGGGCCCGTTGGTCGAAAACGTCCACAGCCCGACCTCGTCTTCGGGATGCAGGTAGTCGAGCTGGGTCCGGATCGCGGGTTTCAGCAGGTTGATCCGGCTCTCGGAATACGGTTTGTCCTTGCGGTTCTTGTCGAACGGTTCGCTCATCGAACCGGACAGGTCCAGTACCAGCAGGATCCGGCCGCGGCGCTGCGTGTATTCCCAGCCGTCCAGCATCTTCTGGATCTGCTCACCGGTGGGGAGTTCGATGAGCCGCGAGTCACCGGTTTCCGCGGTGTGCGCGCCCTCGGCCAGTTTCGGGTTGCCGCGGCCCTCCGGGTCGCGGAAGCCGAGATCGCGGAAGCGCTCCTGCTGCTCGGTCTCCCGGAGGAAGTCGTAGAAGTCCTTGGCCGCCGCGTGCTGTTCCGGTGACGCCTTGGCCGTGGTCAGGAAGGGATGATCGATCAGCATCGTCCCCTCGCTCGGGTGCACGGCGACGAGCGGGCGGTTCAGTGGTTCGGGTTTGTCCTTCAGCTGCTTCGGATCCCCTGTCGGCGCGCCGTGGTTGTAGAGGTAGACCATTTGCTCCTGCATCGCCATCGCGCTGATGTAGGGCGTCGGCTTCTTCCGGTCCTCTTCGTACAGTGTCTTCAGGAACGCGACCGAATCGTCGCTGTAGTAGGCGACCGAAGCCTCGATGCCGCGGACGAACCGTACGGCGTCCGCCGTGCCGATCTTGCCGTAGTCCCCGCCGGTCGCCGCGAAGTAGGTCGCGATGGTCGCGGCGAGCCCCGAGGTCGACCGGCGTGGGTTGTCCTTGCCCAGGGTGAAGCTCCCCCATTGCGCGTTCGCCGCATCAGTGGAGGCCCAGCCGCCCTTCTGATTCATCTGCAGGACGTCGTTCCAGCCGATGGTCTTGTGCGGCCAGTCCATCGCCGTGGCCATCGGCTTCGGCATCGCGATGACCATCGGACTCGTCGCGAGCGAGGTCTTCGGGCCGCTCTCGATCAAACCGCCTTTACCCCGCTGGCGCAGCAGGTCGAGCCACAGCGACGAACTCGGCAGCCAGACCTGGGGTTCCGGCTGCCCTTCGTCGATGTCGTTCCAGCCGTCGACGATCAGGTCGAGTGTGGCGCCCGAGGTCTTCTTGTACGCCTCGACCTTCGCGCACCGGCCGCCGTCGAAGGTCCGGCCGGTGTTGTTGTACCGCTCGGCGAGCTCGCGGATCAGGTCGCCCTTCTCCGTGGAGGAACTTGTGACCAGGCGGACGCAATCGGTCCGGAGCGCGTTCGAGGGCGCGGTGACGACGGTCGCCAGCAGGATGATCACCAGCGTCCCGACCAGCGCGCCGAAGGCGAGCGAAAGCCAGCCTGATCTCCGCATGCGCGCCCCCTCGACGTCGTAGCGGGCAAGTGTAGCTACAACGTGGTTCCCGGTTCTGTTTCCTCGGTCACCAGATCGTAGGTTTCGAAACTGAAGCGGGAGAGGGTACCCACCCAATTCCGATAGACCTCTAGATCATCGAAGGATTCGGCGTCTAGCCGCCATTCAGGTGGAAAGGCTTCGGACAACGATTCCCCGGCGGACAGCGCGACGAAGGTCGAGCGCGCGGCGTCCGGATCGGCGACCAGCAGGGTCAGCAGCACCAGCACCGCCCGGTACGGGCCGCTGACGAACCGGGCCAGTTCAGCGTCGGGAATACCGATGCGCACGAGCCGGTAGAGGTTGACCAGTTTCCGGATCTCCCGTGGCGTGTTCAGCCGTTTCCGCAGCACGTGGACGAAATCGCGTTCGACTTCGGTGAGCCGCAACCGGTCCGGCCGCATGTTGTAGAACGTGGGCGGGGCCGTGTCCTTGACGATGACCTCCCTCGGCTCGCCGCTTTCGCCGCGCCGGAGGGTTTCCCCGTCGTCGGACCATTCCTCCTGCTCACTGGCCGCCGGTTCCCTGCCTTCGATCGGCATCAGGACGTCGATCAGTTCGTCGGCCGCGGCTCCCATGGGCCGCAACGCGAAGACGATCTGGAAGATCTTGTCGAGGTACTCCGTCCGGCTCTCTTCCCCGGTGCCGAACAACTCTTCGTGATGCTGATCGAGGCATCGGCGCAGCCATCGGGGATCGACGGCCACCACCACGACGAACGCGGGCAGGGCCAGCAGCAGATGCACCGCGGCGAGCACTTCGATCACCTTCGACGGCGGGCAGCGATCGAGGTCGTCGATGTAGAGCACGATCCGTTCCAGCGGCGGCTCGCCCTTGCCGCCCGCCAGCCGCCAGTCCTCGCGCGCGTCCACCAGATCCGCGCTCAGCCGCGCGAGATCGTCCCGGACGCGGGCGAAAACCCCTTGGTAGTCCCCGTATCTGCCGGTCTTCGCCGCTTCGATCAGCTCACCGAGCCGCGTGGCCGCGTCCAGTCGCCGGAGCCGTTCCTCGGCTTCGCGGACCTCGGTCTCGAACCGTTCCGCCCGTTTGTCGACGTCGTGACGCAGTTTGTCCAAGGTGGACTTTACCGGCGCGAGGGCGGCCCTCGCGGTGGTGAGCGCCGGGGTCAGCACGGCGCCGAGCGCGACGAGCGCGCCCGCCGCGGCGAGGATCGCGTTGTGCCACAACGCCCATCCGGTGATCGCCGCGGCGACGCCGAGTACGCCGAGCACCGCGTACCCCGCGACGGCGAGCCGCCGCCGTCGGCGTTCGGCCCGGTCCACCCCGGACACCAGCAGCCGCCACCGCCAGGTGCGCGGGGCATCCGCTTTGACGGCCCGCAGCCCGGCGAGCCGGGTCCGCAGTTCCTCGCGTTCGGCGCGGACCTCGTCGGCGTCCGCGTGCGGCTCGGGCGCGCCGAGGTGCCGGAACAGGTGGTCCACCAGGCCGACCCACAGATGGTCGTCGTGGTACTGCCAGGCGTTGAACCGGATCTGCCGGATCTCACCGGCGAACACACTGTTGGCGGCGTCGCCCCGGGATCGCCGGGCCAGTTCGGCCACCCGATCGGCCACCTGCCGCACGAAACTCGATTTGCCGGAGCCCCAGGGGCCCAGCAGCGCGATGCACAGCGGCGGGCTGGTCTCACGGTCGGCGATGACCGCGGCGAGCGTGCGCACGTCGTCCTGGAAGCCGATCAGGTCTATCGCGCTTTCGACGTCCGGAGTGATCCGCGGCCGGGCCCGCCCCGGTTTGGGCTCGACGAAGCCGGTTCCGTCGATCTGATTGCCGAAGCGGTCCCACACCCGGATCGTGCGGTCGTCGCCGACCGACACGATCTTCTCGTTGCCCGCGGTGCAGGCGATCGCGCGCACGTTGCCCTCGTGTCCGGTGAGGAGGGTGTACTCGGCGGGGTTCTCGATGTCGCGGACGTAGACCTCGCCGCCGGAACCGCCGGAGAGCACCAGTTTTCCGTCCGGGCTGAAGGCCAGCGCCCGCACCACCCCGGCGTGTCCGGGGAAGACAAGGGCGGGGTCGCCTTTCCGCCCCCACAACCGGACCGTCTCGCCCTCACCGGACAGCACCCGCGCGCCGTCGGCCGAGACCGCGACCACGTGTACCGCGCCCGCGCCGCCGAACCGGTAGTGGGAAACGACTTCGCGGTCCCACAGCCGCACGCCGCCGGTGTCGTCACCGGCGACCACGACCCGGCCGTCCGGGGTCACCGCGACCGATTCGATCTCCGGGCCACCGGTGCGGAGACCACGCACCGTCACACCGTCCAGCCGCCGGACCTCGACGGTGCTTCCCACACCGGACACGACGAACTCCTTCGCCACCGCGACCGCGAGTGCCCGTTTGGTCGTCTGGACCTCCGGGGGCTGCGCCTCGTGTCCGGTGAGCCGCCAGCGCCGCACCGTCGCCCCATCGCAACCCACCACGTACTGACCCGAGATACCCACCGCGAGCACCGGCCGTTCGTGGCCGCTCAAGGCGAACCGCTGCGCGCCGGTCTCCAGGTCCCATACCCGCACCGTCTTGTCCGTGCCGCCGGTGACCAGCCGGTTTCCGTGCACCGCGACGGCGAGGATGGGTTCTTCGTGTCCGGTGAAACGTGCCGTGGTCATAGCCGGACAGTCTTCCGGTCGCGTCAAGATCATGGTTAACGACAGGCGACTATCGGCGGGTTCCGCGACGAGCCGGCCAGGTCCTAACATCACGCGGTGGCAACGGAGGACTACTCAGAGGTCCCTCTCGCCCGAACCAAGTGTCGACACTGCTCCGCAATTCCAGCACGCCTTAACGCGAGGAGTAACACGTGCTTCGACGTACCTTCGCCGCGGTGCTCACCGGCGCCGCGCTCTCCCTTTCGATGCTCTCGGCGCCCTCCGCCGGAGCCGCCGAGATCATGGCGACCACCCTGACCTACGACGACAGCCAGGCCGCGGAGTTCAAGGACGCGGTGGCCGCCGGCGTCAACGTGTGGAACACCAACGTCACCAACGTCCGCATCGTGAAGGCGACGCCGGGGCAGCGGGTCAACATCCGGATCATCGCCGACAACGGCTGGCCGCGCGCCACCCTCGGACCGGTCCGGCCGAGCGGCACGGTCACCGTCTGGTACGGCAGGCAGGCCGTCCAGCAGGGCTACAACAAGGTCCGGATCGCGTCCCACGAACTCGGCCACAGCCTCGGCCTTCCCGACGTGAAGCCCGGGCCGTGCTCGTCGCTGATGTCCGGCTCGACCGGTGGGGTCAGCTGCGCCAACGTGAACCCCAACGCCCAGGAGAAGGCCAGGGTTCAGCAGAACTACGCCGGCACCGCCGTGCGGAACGCCGACACCGGCAAGGTTCTCGCGGAAGTCGGCTGATCCCGCGCCAGGGGGTGCCTGCCCGGCACCCCCTGGCCGCCTCAGCCGTCCGCCGTGATCGCCGCCGCCGGGCACAATTGCACGGCGTCGCCGGTTCCGGGTCCACCGACAGTTTCATCGCGATCAGTCCCAGGCCACCGGGAGCGCGTACACCCCGTAGATGTCGGAATCCGTCCGCAGCGGGACCTCGTCGGCAGGGACCGCGAGACGCAGGGACGGAAACCTGGCCAGCAGCCCAGCGAAGGCGACCTTCATTTGGACGCGTGCCAGCTGCTGGCCGAGGCACTGGTGGACACCGTGCCCGAACGCCGCGTGCCCGGCGGCGTTCCGGCGGAGGTCGAGCCGGTCGGGTTCCGGGAATTTCAGCGGATCGCGGTTGGCGGCTCCCGCGGAAAGCGCGACCGCTTGTCCCGCCTTGATGAGCTGCCCGCCGACCTCGACGTCTTCGAGCGCGGTGCGGGCGCCGGTATGCGCGATGGTCAGGTAGCGCAGCAGTTCCTCGATCGCGCCTTCGAGGCTCTCCGGATCCTCGCGCAGGGCTCGCAGTTGGTCAGGATGCCGCAGCAGCGCGAAAGTGCCCAGCGCCAGCATGTTGGCCGTGGTGTCCAAACCGGCCCCCAGCAAGAGGAACGCGATACTCGTGAGTTCCTCGTCCGTGAGTTCCGTGGTGACCAGTTCGCCGAGGATGTCGTCGGTCGGTTCGGCGCGTTTCGCCACGATGAGCCGGTAGAGGTATTCCCCCAGCGCGTTGATGGCCTCCTCCTGCTCGGCCAGCGGGGCGTCCGGCTTGTTCAACGGCGCGACGTTGCGCCGGAAGAATTCGTGGTCGGCATAAGGAACGCCGAGCAGTTCGCAGATCATCAACGCCGGGATGGGCTGCGCGAAGGCAGCCACCAGATCGGCGGGCGAACCCTGCCGCTCCATGGCGTCGAGATGTTCGGTGACCACCTGCTCGACCCGTTCGGTGAGCAGCCGCATCCGGCGCACGGTGAACTTGCCGGTGAGCAGTTTGCGATAGCGGCCGTGCTCGGGATCGTCCATCTTGATGAACATCCCCGGCGCCGCGGGCGGCGGCGTCACCATCGCGGCGGGCCCCGGCAGGGGCGAGTGAATCAGCTCCTGCCGGGCGCTGAAGCGGGGATCCGCGACGATGGACCGGACAATCGAGTACCCCGTCGCGAGCCAGCCTTCGTGGCCGTCGGGGAAGGTCAGGCGGACGAGCGGGTGCTCGTCGCGCAGCGAGGCGAGTTCCGCGGGCGGGTCGAACGGGCATCCCGGCGGCCGTTCGAGGGGCAGTTCCGCGAGATGGGGTACGGACTTGGTCATAGCTGTTCCTCCCAGATCTTCAGCCATGACCGAAGGCTACGTTGCATTCATCTATCGCTCAAAGCTTCAAGCGGTACTTTTAGGCTTAGTAACTGGTAGATTGCCGAGAATCGTTGCAACTGCCCTGTCGATGAATGCAACAGTTCGTTGCATTGACCTGCGAGTGAACGCACAGGAGGCGCCCATGCCGGGCGGCAGGCTGACCCTGGAGGACCGCCGGCTGATCGCGGCCTGGCTCAAGGACGGCCTCGGATACGCCGAGATCGCCCGGCGCCTCGGCCGCCCGACCTCGACGATCAGCCGTGAGGTTTCGCGCAACAGCGGCCATTCCGGCTATCGCGCCGACGAAGCGAGCCGGGTCACCGGCGAACGAGCGCGGCGCCGCAAGCCATCTCCCCGCGCCGCCCCCGTCGTCACGAACGACTACGGGCGCGACCCGGAAGCCGTGCGCCGCTTCGAAGCGGACTTCACCGAGATGATGGTGGCCACCGGCCTGCCCAGGATGATGTCGCGCGTGCTCGCGTGCCTGTCCGTCAGCGACGACGGCGTCCACACCGCCGCCGAACTCGCCCAGCGACTCCAGGTCAGCCCCGCGTCGATCTCGAACGCCGTCCGCTACCTCGAAACCCAGGCACTGCTCAAACGGGAACGCAACGGACGGCGCGAGCAGTACGTCATCGACGATGAAATGCCCCAGCGGGTCTGGGCCGAAAGCGTCCGCGCGAACCAAGAATGGATCAAAATCGCCCGCCAGGGCGCCGAAGTCCTCGGCACCTCGACCCCAGCCGGCGCCCGCATGGACGATCTCTCCCGCTTCCACGCCCGCATCAACGAAATCATGCTGGATGACCGCGTCGCGGTCTACGTCGGCGACGCCCTGACCGCGCTCGCCGCCCTGCTGCACGCTCAACGCGCGCTGTCCGTTCCGGCTCTCGCGGCGGCGCTGGGGTGGCCGGCTGAGCGGGTTTCGGCCGCCTTGCGGGTGGCGGAGGAGCATCCGCACATCGCCGGGCCGGTGAGGGTGGTTTTTTCTGAGGGTGGGTATCGGGCGGTTGCTTTGGTGGAACGGCTTACGGATGAGCAGTTGGCGGCTTTGGTGTCGTGAGTGGGGTGTGGCTGATGGGAGTCGCCGTTTTTCGGTGACGCGATTTTGTTCCGGGGCGCAGCAGAGGGCTATCCGGTAGGGAACCGGCACCACTCCAATCACCCAAGCCACGCCCACCACCGCAGGGAAGACACCCCGCCAACAGCCAGCTTGGCCTGTCGCCGCTATTCGGCGATGGGGTGCGCCTGTTGGCCGGGAAACGGCTCGTCTTCAGGTATGCAGGAGCTGTCGCCGTTTTTCGGCGACGGGATTCCGCCCGGCTGCGCAGAAAGGCCTGTCTGGTCGCGAACCAGCACCTCTCCAGCCGCCAAGCCACGCCAGTCACTGCCGGGAGCGTGCCCAAGGAGTGTCCACCGGTCACAGCAAGCCTCTGCCGGTCAGGAAACCAGACGTAAAAGCGAGGCGGAGCTGTCGTCGTTTCCCGGCAACGGGGCTCAGAATGGCGGCGGTTCGTCGGTCAAAGGGCTTTGCGGGCGCGGCTCATGAAGCGGCGGCGGCGTGCTGTCATAGCTGTGTCCGGTCGGGGTGGTGATGGTCAACGTCCCGTCAGCCGCGAGACGGTAGACCCAGCCGGGTTCGTCTTTGAGCCGGTGGTCGCGGCGGCACAGGTCGATCAGCTCGTCGGCGTTGGTGTGGCCGCCGAACTGCCACGGCACCACATGATCGAGATCGCAGGCTTGCGCGGGACGATGACAACCCGGTCTTCGGCACTCCCGATCCCGCACCCGTACGAACTCGCCCAACCCCGCGGTCGGCCGGTACCGATCCCGGCCGAGGTCCAGCACCTGCCCGGAGAGCGGGTCCGTGATGATCCGCCGCAACACGGTGTCCGGCCCGGTCGCGATGTGCCGCGCCAACCCAGCGGGAATGTGCCCATGCCCGGCCAACTCGGCCGGATCATCGTTGAGTCCGAGATAGGTGAACAGGTCCATGTACAGAAACACCTCGGTCCGTTCACCCCCAGAGCCCTGCCCACCGAGCAGCAAATCCAGCGCGATATCAGCGCGCAACTGATCCAGCGTCCGCGTCTCCCCACCTTTCCGCAAAGCACGCGCTTCACGATCGATCCGCCGATAGGCGGCGGTGACTTTCTCCACCGGGCCGTCCTCGACCTCGATCGACGCCACCCCCGCCTCACCCTGCCGCACCCTGAGACGACGCCCCTCCCGATGCCGCCGGGCACGCCTGTCCGCACCATCCCGGTCGACGCTGATCGCGGCGTGATTCGCCGCTTTCCGGATCTGATCGGCATNNCCTTCATCGCACCGAAACCACCCAGCTTCCCCCGGTCCATCAACGCCAGCGTGCACGGCAGACGTGTCGTCAACGCCTCAGCCGCGGCGACCACCGCACCCGCGTGACTGTCCACAAGAGACAATTCGAGCGCCACCTCCTGCGTCACGCTCCCCGCACCACCACGATGCCGACTCAGCTGAGCCAGCGCCCGGAACCGGACCGCCTCCAACCGCGCAATCCCTGCCGACGCCGCCTGCGCCACAGCCACGGAATCCTTGTCGTCCAACGAATCTGCGGAAGCATTGACCAACTCCAACAAGTCAGGATCAGTGAGTTCTTCGAGAAGCGCCACCGGCGCGGCCTGGTAAGTGTCCACGCCACGAACATACGATCGACCACCGACAATTTCCGATCACGCGGCCACCGTCAAGCGTCGCCGATTTCCGGCAACAGGAGGTCGTGAGTGGCGATCCGGGTTAGAACACGAATCGCCACTCACGACCAGCCAGCCGAACCCTCACAGCACATCCCGCACGACCAGCCGCTCCGAAGCCCGCTCGATCGCCGCTTCCACCGCACCGACCCGGTCCGCCAGCAGGCCCATCGCGCCGACCGCGCGGCTCATCGGGTCCTCCTCGTCGCCACCGAGCGCCTGCGCCCGCAGGTAACCCGCCTTGACCTCGGCCCATCGTCGCGCGTCCGAGTCGGTCAGGCGTCCGCGCAGTTCCGCCAGCTTGAGCAGGTTGGCCTCGGCGCCCGAGGTCAGCGTCTGCGCTTCGCCGGCGTAGTGGTCGTCGATGAGTGCTTCGAGTTCGGCGTCGTTCATCGCGGGCACGATCCGGCCGGCCAGCTTGTTCATGTTCCGGTAGGAACCCTGCAGCTGGAACGGCGGTTCGACGCGGGACGCGTCGGCCTGCGCCGCCGAAGCGATGTAGGCCTGGTTGTTCTTCAGCACGATCCGCTGTACCTGGATCAGTTTCCGCAGCACGGCGAGGATCTGTTCCAGTTCGGTCGCCGAATACGCGTGCTTCAGCTGATCCGCCCGGACGCCGCCGTCACCGCGGGCCAGCCGGACCAGAACGTCCACATCGGACCGTTCACGCGCGACGAGCGGTGCCAGCACGGTGTTCGCGGTGAGCGAGTTCTCGATGTAGCTCAGTGCGAACAGTTCTTCCTTGCCCGACAGCACATCGCCGAGGTTCCACACGTCCGCGCGGTTGGCGAGCATGTCCGGGATCCGGAACCGTTTGCCCTGCTCGGTGTACGGGTTACCGGCCATGCAGACCGCGAACCGCTTGCCGCGCAGGTCGTAGGTCCGCGTCCGGCCCTCCCAGACACCTTCCATCCGCCGCTGCGCGTCGCACAGCGAAATGAACTTCTGCAACAGTTCCGGTGAGGTGTGCTGGATGTCGTCGAGATACAACAGCACGTTGTTGCCCTGCTCCAGCGCGAACGAGATCTTCTCGACCTCCTGGCGCGCGGTCGCGTTGGGCGCGTCCGCCGGATCGACCGAGGTGACCTCGTGTCCGAGGGCGGGCCCGTTCACCTTGACGAACACCAGGCCGAGGCGGCTCGCGACGTACTCCATCAAGGTCGTCTTGCCGTAGCCCGGCGGCGAGATGAGCAGCAGCAGACCGGACTGGTCGGTGCGGCGGGCGTCGCCGGTCGCGCCGAGTTGCTTGGCGAGGTTGTCGCCGATCAACGGCAGGTAGACCTCGTCGAGCAACCGGTTGCGCACGAAGGCGCTCATCACCTTCGGCTTGTACTCGCTCAACCGGAGCCTGTCCCGCTCGGCCGCCACCAGTTCGTTGCGTTGCCGTTGATACGCGCGGAAACCCGGCACCCGATCCCGCCGGAAGCGCTGCGTCCTGGCCAGTGTCTCGTCGAGCCGGAGCGTCATGGACCGGTTGACGATCCGCGGATGCGATCCGAGCAGACCGTCCACAGTGGCCGAGAGTTCCGCCGACGAGTCGTAGCGTGGCAGGTCGGCCAATTCGATCGCGACGGCCTCCGCCAGTTCGTCGCCGGGCAACTCGGCGGACTCCACGAAGGACGCCAGCCAGGCTTCGGCGAGCTGATGGCGATCGGCGAGGTCGTCGAGCGCGCGCAGGTCTTCGGCGAAACTGCGCCTGTCGAGCCGGAACTTGTCAAGCAGTGCCCGTGCGCCGCCGCTGGTGACGAATCCCGGTGACGCGTCGGCCAGCTCCTCGAACAGGTACTCGCCGGCGAATTCGAGGTCCAGCGTCAGACCGGAGTTCTCGGCGAACGCGGTCATCGCCTCGGTGAACTCCCGCGCCAGCGCGTCGATCGCCGTGGTGTGCCCGAAGGCTTCCCGGACCCGCGCGAGCGACGCGGCCCGTGTGGTCCACGCGCTCTTCGCCGCCTCTTCGGCGCCGAACGCCCAGAACAGCTGGGCGGTCGCCCTCGACGCGGGCGGATAACGCAGCAGTCCCGCGGCGGAACGCAGGCGCAGCAACGCCGACAGGATCGCGGCGGCGTCGTGGTCGTGCACACCGCGCGCGTAGCCCTCGTCGTACCGGTTCCCCGCCACACGCCGGACGACGTCGAGCAGGTCGGTCTCGATCAGATCCGGCTCTTCGTGCAGGATCGACGTCGCGAGGTATTCGGCGCGATAGACCTCGGGCGATTCCGAGACCAGCAGCTGGTCCCAGTACGGCCTCGTCGCCTCGAACGAGGCGTCCCGCACGGGAGCGCGGTAGTCGGTGCCGGTGATCGCGAACTTCATCCCGCCGTCGTGCGGGACCAGGGTGAGGTCGATGTCCTGGGTGTTGACCGCGAACGTGTTGCGGCCGAGGCGGATCGTCTCCCCGCCCTCGCCGTAGAGGTCGAGCCGGTCGCGCAACGCGCGGCCCGCTTCCTGGCGGGCGGCCTTGACGCGGCCTTCGAGTTCTTCGGCGCGCACCTGGTCGCCGAGGTCGCGCAGTTCGGCGACGACGCTGCGCAGCTTCGCGACCATGGGGTCGGAAGCGAAATAGGTGTTGATCTCGTCGACCGAACCGAGCGTGCCGACCCGCCTGGTCACACTCGTGAGGATCCGCTCCGCCGAATCGACCAGCCGGTCCGCGCGGCGGGCCCGTTCGTCGAGCAACGCCTGCTTGCGTGAGGAGAACGCTTCGTAGACGTCGGTGCGCTTCTCCCCCAGCGACACCAGGAAGTCGTCGAACTCGCCGAACCGCGACTCGAGATTTTCCAGCTGGAGCAGCAATCTGCCGAGCTGCTCGTCGCAGCGGTCCGGCGTGTCCGCGACCGCGAGACCGCCGGTGATGGCCTGCGCGAGCAGGGCGAACTCGGCGGCGAACTCCGCCCGCCCTTCGGTCTCCAGCAGTTCCTTGCGCCGTGCTTCGAGGGTGGCCCTCGCGCGGTTGACCCCGCCGATGACCTCACCGACACGTTCCAGGATCCGCGTCCGCACCACGGCGTCCGCGATCTCCAGCCCGCCGACGACATCGGTGAGGACTTCGAGCCCGCCGGATTGCTCGTCGAGCCGTTCGGCGACCGGGACCGCTTCGGCGACGGTGGCGATCGCGCCCGCGGCGGCGATCAGCCCGTCCACCTCGGCGTGATAGCTCGTGAACGCGTCCTCGCCCTGCAGGAACCGCACGGCGCGCCGCGCGGCTTCGCTGAAATCTCCGTCGAGGTCCGCGATCAGCTTGTCCACGCGGCCGGTGTCGACATACCGCAGTTCCCGCACGGTGACCAGATGTCCCCGCGCGCGGTGCATTTCGGCGAGCCGTCGCACCCACGCGTCGGCCCCGTTCAGCGCCTCCCCGCGCACTTTCCGCACGAGAGAGGCGGTTTCCGCGGCGGCCTCGTCGACCGCTTCGGCCGCCTGCGTGGTGAGCGCGGTGACCGTCTCGAACTCGTCGAGCACCTGCTCCGCGGTGACCCGGACCTCCGACAGCGGCGACCGCAGATCGCCGAGTTCGGCCTCGCCGAGCCAGTGGTAGTGGTCGAAGATCCGCGCGCACGCGGCGATCAGGGCTTCGAACACCGCCGCCGACGGCGCCATCTCGTCGACCATCCGGCCGATCGAGAGGCAGTCGGAGATCCCGCGGACCAGATCGGCGTTGCCGACCCGCTCCAGCGGCCCGGTCCCGGTGGGCTGTGACGCGGCGTAGGTGTCCGATTGGAACGGCGTCCGCCACACCTGCATCGGATGCACGCGGCTCGGCTCGTCGGACAACGCCCGGAACAGCACCATCGTGCCGTCGTCGAACAGCGAGTACCCGTGGCACGGGATCGGGTTCGAGACCTCTTTGCGGATCACGTTGTACGGCAGGAGGAGCGTGCGTCCCTCGGCCCGCGCGTGGAAGACGTAGAGCACGTCCTCACCGTTGGGCGAGCGGATCACCCGCTCGAATTCGAGGCCGTCCACAGTGGTGTCGAACGTCTTGCTGACACCGGTGTCGAGGTAGTAGCCGCCGGGGAAGATGATCCCGTGATCCTCGGGCAGCCGCTGGCACGCCTGCCCGATGCCGTCGAGGCGGACCACGTCCCGCGTGCGGATGTTGAAGACCAGGTAGCGGTACTCGGTCTCCTTGTACGGCAGCATCCGCAGCAGGATCAGCGGGCCGATCCTGGCGTAGGACACCTCGGCGTCGGCCAGGCTCTGCAGTGGCTCGTCGACCGGCTCGGCGTAGACGCCCTCGCCGGTTTCGGTGTTGTTCTCGATCTTGATCGTCAGGTTGCCGCCGACGGTCTCGACGAACACCTCGTCCTCGATCGAGATGTGCGGATGCCGTCCGAGCACATGCTGCTCTCGGGTGGTCTCGATCCATTCGAAGTCGTGTGACGGCGGGAAGACGTGGTCGCGTTCGCCACGGTTGTCCACATAGGACACCGAACCGTCGGCGGCGATGCCCCAGCGCAGCACCCGGATGTCCTCGGTCCGCGGACCGATCTGGAAGATCGCGAGCAGTTTGCCCTCGACCCGTCGCAGCTGCAGCAGCTTCGCCTGCCGGTAATACCGGTACAGCTCCGCGAAGTCGCGGACGAACTGCTCGTCGCGCAGCAGTCCCGGCAGCTCTTCGGCGGGCACGTCGTCGAACCGGAACGCTTCTTCGTCATGGCTGAAGCCGTGCAGCGAGAAGACGTCGTCGACCGTCGTCTCGGGTTTGAGCCCGATGAAGACGTTGTAGCCGAACAACATCCGCCCGCCGACCGACACGACGTCGCGCGGCACGCAGTTGTTCGCGGTGCGGATCCGTTCCGTGCCGATCAGCGCGAGTTGCGCGCTGCCGAAGACACCCAGCCGTGCCGTGTTGAGCTCGTCCGCGCGTTTCGCCAGTTCGGCGGCCTGTGCGGCGAGCCGGGCGCGGAGCACCTCGTAGGTGCCCGCGTCCAGCTCCGTTCCGACCGCCGGTTCGGTCGCCGTCACTGCTTCGCGGCGGCGAGGGTGGCGACCGACGTCTCGGCGAGGCCGAGCCGTTGCGCCATGGTCAGCAGCTCACGCAGCTTGTCGCTGTCCGGGCCGCCCGCCTGCAACTGCTTGGCCAGGAAGGCCGACAGCGTCAGGTTCTTCACGTCCTCCGTGCTCACCGAGCCGACCAGCTTGGTGATGTCGTCGGTGAAGCTGCCCGAACCGTCGAGCCACGGCTTCGCGAGCGTCTGGACGACGTCCGAGTGCTCGACGAACCCGTCCACGCTCTTGCCGAGGCCGATGGAGCCGATGATCTTCTCGAAGAACATCGTCTCGCCGCCGACGATGTCGATGTCGGCCTTCTCCAGCCCGATGCCGAGCACCGTGGCCTGCGCCTCGGCGACCTCGCGCTGCACGTTGAGCGCGGCGAGCCGGATCTCCTTCTCCGCCTCCAGGCGCAGGCGGTACTCCTCGTGCTGGCGGCTGGCGCTGTCGAGGGCGGCCATCGCGGCGGCCTTCTCGGTGAGCCCTTCGGCCTCGCCCTTGAGCTTGTCGCGCATCCCGTCGGCGAGCACGATCGCCTTCTCGCGGGCGACGATCGCCTCGGCCCGGCCGACCTTCTCCAGCGCGTCGGCGTCGCGTTCCTTGACCTGGGCCGCGGCCAGCCCGCTGGCGGCCTCTTCGGCCTGGATCCCTTCCGCGAGACGGATCTTCGCGCGGGTCTCCAGTTCGGCGGTCTGCTGGCGGGCCTCGGCCAGCGTCAGTTCCTCGCGGGCCTTGTGCTTCGAAGCTGCCTCGGCGGCTTCCGCGGCCTTGATGTCCTTGACCAGGCTTTCCTGCGCCTCCGCCTCGGCCCGGATGATGATGGCCTCGCGCTGGCGCTCCGCCTCCTCGACGACGCGGAGCTTCTTGATGATCTCTTCCTGCTCCGCCACCGTCTTCTCGACCGCGATCCGCTCGCGGATCACCTCGGCGATCGACCGCTTCTCGGTCTCGACTTCCTTGTCTTTGGCGATCCGGGACAATTCGGTCTCGCGTTCGCGGCCGATGACCTCCAGCAGCCGGTCCTTCTCGATGCGCTCGCTCTCGATGGCGATGACGCGCTCGCGGTTCTTGCCCGCGACCTCGATCTCACGCTGCTGGTTCTGGTGCTGGATACCGAGCTGTTCGTCCGTGCGCAGTCCCGCCGCCTGCGACTTGAGCCGCTCCTCCGCCTGGACCTTGGCGATCTCGGCCTCTTCGCGCGCCCGCATGGTCTCGACCTCGCGGCGCTGCTTGATCTCCGCGTCGGCCTGACGCCGCTCCAGTTCGAGGATGGCCTCGCGGGCGTCCACGTTCTGGCGGGTGATCTCTTTTTCCTCACCGCGGCGGTATTCGTTGGTGCGCACGTGCTCGATCGCGGTCAGCTCGGTGATCTTGCGGATGCCCTGCGCGTCGAGGATGTTCGCGGAATCGAGCTGCGCCATCGGCGTCTGCTCGAGGTAGTCGATGGCCGCGTCTTCGAGGCTGTACCCGTTGAGGTCGGTGCCGATGACGCGGATGATCTGGTCGCGGAACTCGTGGCGCTTGGTGTAGAGATCGACGAAGTCGAGCTGCTTGCCGACGGTTTTCAACGCCTCGGAGAACTTGGCGTTGAACAGCTCCTGCAGGGTCGCCTCGTGGCTCGCGCGTTCGGTGCCGATCGCCTGAGCGACCTTGATGACGTCCTCGGTGGTCTTGTTGACCCGCACGAAGAACGAGATGCGGATGTCGGCGCGGATGTTGTCCCGGCAGATCAGGCCTTCGCGGCCGGTGCGGGTGATCTCCATCGCCTTGACCGAGGTGTCCATGATCTCGGCCTTGTGCAGCACCGGAAGGACGATCGCGCCGGTGAACGTCACGTCGACCCGGCGGACCTTCGAAATGATCAGTGCCTTCCCCTGCGGCACCTTCTTGAACAACCTGGTGATCGTGAAGAGCAAAACCAGGAGGATGACAACTATCACGGCGATCAGAACGCCGGCCCCCACGCTGATGGCACCCATACTGTTCCTTTTCTGCTTCAGATGTCCAAGGACTCGACCCAGAAGAACTCGCCTTCGGAGTCGTAGTCATAGAGAACTACGCGGCTCCCCGCCGTCAGGTTGCCTTCACCCGCTTGACGAACGTCCACAATGGCCGTGGACCCGTCGGCGGCGGCCACTTCGGCCTGCCCGAAGTCGTGGGTCACCGACGAGGTGCGGATGACCGCGGCGCGGCCGACGAAGTCCATCCTGCTCGGTTCCCTGGCGGGACCGAACACCCGGCGCAGCGGCACGACGATCACCCTCGTCCCGAGTGTGCCGAGGACGAGCGCGACGGCGACCACGACGGCGCCGAAGCCGATCCTCGAAGGTGTCGAAAGCTCCAAGTCATCGAGAAGAACCGTCCCTGCCAGGCTGGCGAACCAGGTGAATGCGATCAGCAAAGAGAGCGAAAGGGACAGTGGGACGCCACCGAAACCGGCAAGGAGCCCCTCGCCTTCGGGGACGTCGAATCCGTCCGCGTCGACGGCACCGAGCAGTGCCAGCAGCCAATAGCCGATCACCACGATCAGCAGGAAGCTGAAAAGCACGGCCGGGAACCCCAGAGCCGCGGTGACGAACCCGCCCATCGCCGTCGTTCCCTCCCCCATTACCCCGCGTCAGGACTATAACCAGGGCGTGATGCCGGGAGGAGGGTTTTCGGCTACGAGTGGGTCACGGTGCGCGCAACCGTGCGGCACGGCCTTGCGTACGCCGTCCTCGGAAGTCCCGGCAACGCATTTAGTCCTCTGGATGCGCGCCCTCGCCAGCGGCGTTTAGTCCTCTGAAGGCGGCCCGTCCGCGTTTAGAGGACTAAACGCGAGGGGCGCGACGCGGAGGGGGCGGCCGGACGCGCGGCGTTACGCCGACCGGCTGCTCCGACGCCATCCGGTTGGACCTGTCGCACCACCGGGAACGCCCCCTACTCTCCAGTATTGAGAGTGACACAGGACACACCACGGTCTTGGGAGGCTCCATGGGGTGGCACGTTCGCGAGGTGATCGACGGGGATCAGCGCGAACGGCGGATCCGCCATGTCACCCGCTGCCTGAGCTGCACCCTCACCTGCGTCCACTGTGGACTTCCCGCCGGATTCTCCCTTCCCCCAGGGCATCCGGGGCTCGGCGTCGTCGAGCATCTCGCCGGCGCCGCCACCCCCGGCCTGCCGGACCTCGCCCTCCTGCACCGGTTCTGCCGGGACAATCCCACGACGGAGACCGGTATCGCGCTCAGGCGCGCCTACCTCGGGCTGGCGACCGAACTCTTCGAAACGGGGCGGCGGATCCGCTGCCACCAACGGCGAAGTCACCAAAGACTCGGCGTGCGCCCGCCACGGCCGGGACGGCTCGAGGTCTACCGGAAACGGTGGCGAGTAGCCAAAATGCGGTACGCCTGCAAGGCGTGCCGGTACTACACCGGCTCTCACTGAGCCGATTCTCCCCCGGAGGACTCGTGCTCGTTCGTCTCATCCTCGGTCTGCTCATCACCGTCGCCGGCCTCGCTTTCGCCGCCCGCCGCGCCGCCTGGCTGTACCGGCTCATCCGGTCCGGCCAGCCGGACGAGAAACGCTCGGACGTCATGGCCGTCCGCGCGAAAACGCAGCTGGCCGAGGTCTTCGGTCAGCGCAAACTGCTGAAATGGTCCGTCCCCGGGCTCGCGCATCTGTTCACGTTCTGGGGCTTCGTGATCCTCGGCTCGGTCTACGTCGAGGCGTACGGCGCCTTGTTCGACCACGACTTCCACATCCCGCTCATCGGGCACTGGGCGGTACTGGGTTTCCTGCAGGATTTCATCGCGGTCGCGGTGCTCGTCTCGCTCGCGGTCTTCGCGGTCATCCGGATCCGCCAGGCACCCGGACGGAAAGAGCGCGCGTCGCGGTTCTTCGGCTCGCACACCGGCGGCGCCTGGCTGATCCTGTTCATGATCTTCAACGTGATCTGGACGATGTTCCTCTTCCGCGGCGCGTCGGCGGCGGTCGGCGTCTTCCCGTACGAGTCGGGCGCGTGGGTCTCCCTGGGCGTCGGCGAGCTCCTGGAGCCGCTGGGGTCTTCGGTCACCGAACCGCTGGAGACCGTCGGGCTGCTGCTGCACATCGGCGTGATGCTGGCGTTCCTGTCGATCGTGCTCTACTCCAAGCACCTGCACATCTTCCTGGCGCCGGTCAACGTCACCGCCAAACGGCTCCCGGACGCGCTCGGCCCGCTCCTGCCGATGGAGTCGGCAGGCAAGCCGATCGACTTCGAAGATCCCGGCGAGGACGACACCTTCGGCCGCGGCAAGATCGAGGACTTCACCTGGAAGGGCATGCTCGACTTCGCCACCTGCACCGAATGCGGCCGCTGCCAGTCGCAGTGCCCGGCGTGGAACACCGGGAAACCGTTGTCCCCCAAGCTGGTGATCATGGACCTTCGGGACCACCTCTTCGAAAAGGCGCCCTACCTCCTCGACGGCAAGGAGCCGCCTGAGGAGCGTCCGCTCGTCGGCACCAAGGAGGACTTCGGCGTCATCGATCCGGACGTCCTCTGGTCCTGCACCACCTGCGGCGCCTGCGTCGAGCAGTGCCCGGTGGACATCGAGCACGTCGACCACATCGTCGACATGCGCCGCTACCAGGTGATGATCGAATCCGCGTTCCCCAGCGAACTCGGGGTGCTGTTCAAGAACCTGGAGACCAAGGGAAACCCTTGGGGGCAGAACAATTCCGATCGCCTCGCGTGGACGAAGGGCCTCGATTTCGAGGTGCCGGTCTTCGACGGCGAACTCGCCGAGAACGTCGAGTACGTCTATTGGGTCGGTTGCGCGGGCGCCTTCGACGACAACGCGCGCAAGACCGTCCGCGCGACCGCGGAGCTGTTGCAGCTGGCCGGGGTCGAGTACACGGTCCTCGGCACCGACGAATCCTGCACCGGCGACCCGGCGCGGCGCTCGGGCAACGAGTTCCTCTTCCAGATGCTCGCGCAGCAGACCGTCGAAACCCTGAACGCGGTGTTCGAAGGCCGCGAGCCGGGTACGCGCAAGATCGTCACCACCTGTCCGCACTGCCTGAACACGCTGGGCCGCGAGTATCCGCAGCTGGACGGGCACTACGAGGTCCTGCATCACACGCAGCTGCTGAACCGGCTCGTGCGCGCGGGCAAACTGACCCCGGTCAAACCGGTCGACGCCGGACCCGTGACCTATCACGACCCTTGCTACCTGGGCCGCCACAACAAGGTCTACGAACCGCCGCGCGAACTCGTCGGCGCGACCGGGGCCACGCTGAGCGAGATGCCCCGGCACGGTGACCGGTCGCTGTGCTGCGGCGCCGGTGGCGCGCGGATGTGGATGGAGGAACAGATCGGCAAGCGCATCAACCTCGAACGCGTCGACGAGGCGCTCGGCACGGACGCCGAGACCATCGTCACCGGCTGCCCGTTCTGCCGCGTGATGCTGAACGACGGCCTCGTCCAGCGGCAGAGTGAGCAGCGCGGCGAGAACGTCACCGTGCGCGACGTCTCCCAGCTGCTACTGGAAACCGTGCGGGAGCGGGGCCAGACCAGGACGGAGATTTAAGGCACACGTCAGTTGGAAGTTCGGCGCGCCGAACTCTAGACTCTCGCCATGGCGAATCTGCGCAAGGCCGTCTGTGCGCTGGCGGCGTCCACGCTCGTCCTCACCGCGTGCGGCGGCCCCAGCGCGGGCGACAGCGACCACCGGCCGGTGGTGCTGACCACGTTCACGGTCCTCGCCGACATCGCCTCGAACGTCGCGGGTGACAAGCTCCGGGTCGAGTCGATCACCAAGCCCGGCGCGGAGATCCACGGCTACGAGCCCACCCCGGACGACATCAAGAAGGCCGCGAAGGCCGACCTGATCCTCGACAACGGGCTGAACCTGGAGGCCTGGTTCGCCCGGTTCGTCAAGGAGAGCGACGCGCCGCACAAGGTGGTCAGCGAGGGTGTCCAGCCCATCGCCATCGGCGAAGACGCCTATCAGGGAAAGCCGAACCCGCACGCGTGGATGTCTCCGACGAATGTGGGTATCTACGTGGACAACATGGTGAAGGCGTTCAGCGAACTCTCCTCCGGTGACGCCGCCGTGTTCACGGCCAACGGCGATGCCTACAAGGCGAAACTGAAGGGGGTCCGGGACGAGATGACGGGTGCGCTGAGCGGCCTGCCGGAGAACGAACGCGCACTGGTCTCCTGCGAAGGTGCTTTCTCCTACCTGGCGCGCGACGCCGGGCTCACCGAGCGGTACATCTGGGCGGTCAACGCCGAACAGCAGGCGACGCCGCAGCAGATCACCCGCGCCATCGAATTCGTCAAGCAGAACAAGGTACCCGCGGTGTTCTGCGAATCGACCGTCTCCGACGCCCCGATGCGCCAGGTCGTCTCCGCGACCGGTGCCGCGTTCGGCGGTGTCCTCTACGTCGACTCCCTGTCCGGCCCCGAAGGCCCGGTGCCGACGTACCTCGATCTCATCCGCCACGACTCGAAGACGATCGTGGCCGGTCTCACCGGAGCGAAGCCGTGACCGCCGCGATCCGCGTCGAAGGCGTCACCGTCCACTATGGCGACGTCCTCGCGCTCGACGGCGTCGACGCCACCCTGGAGCATGGTCACGTCTGCGGTCTGGTCGGGATGAACGGCTCCGGCAAGTCGACGCTGTTCAAGGCGATCATGGGCATGGTCCGGCCGGACACCGGCACCGTCTCGATCGACGGCGGCCCGCCCGCCCGCGCCCGCAAGACCGGCGTGATCGGCTATGTGCCGCAGAGCGAGGACGTCGACTGGTCGTTCCCCCTGTCGGTGCGCGACGTCGTGATGACCGGCCGCTACGGGCGTCTCGGGTTCACCCGGCGGCCGCGCCGCGCCGACCACGAAGCCGTCGATCAGGCGCTGGACCGGGTCGAACTGACCGACCTCGCCGGGCGCCAGATCGGCCAGTTGTCCGGCGGCCAGCGCAAACGCGCGTTCGTCGCCCGCGGCATCGCCCAGGGGGCGCGGGTCCTGCTCCTCGACGAGCCGTTCGCCGGCGTGGACAAACGGTCCGAGGCCACGATCACCCGCCTGCTGAAGGAACTCGCGGCCGACGGCGCCGCCGTCCTGATCTCCACGCACGACCTGCACGCGCTGCCCGGTCTGGCCGACGAGGCGATCCTGCTCATGCGCAAGGTGCTCGCGCACGGCTCCCCCGGCGAGGTGCTCCGGCCCGAAAACCTCGCGCTGGCCTTCGGACTCGATGTCCTGCAACGGGAAGAAGAACCCGCGTGAACCTCTACGATCTGCTCCTCGAGCCGCTGAACTACGGCTTCATGGTGCGGGCGCTGGCCTCCACGGTCGTCGCGTCCGTGGTCTGCGCGGTGCTCTCCTGCTGGCTCGTGCTGATCGGCTGGTCGCTGATGGGCGACGCGGTCTCGCACGCGGTGCTGCCCGGCGTCGTGCTCGCCTACATCCTCGGCGCGCCCTTCGCGCTGGGCGCCGTCGTCTTCGGCTTCCTCGCCGTGGCATTGATCGGCGTCGTCCGCGACACCAGCCGGGTCAAGGAGGACGCCGCGATCGGCATCGTGTTCACCACGCTGTTCGCGCTCGGCCTCGTGCTGATCTCGGTGACGCCGAGCCAGACCGACCTGAACCACATCATCTTCGGCAACCTGCTCGGCGTCGACGTCTGGGATCTGCTTCAGATCGGCGTCCTCGGCGCGATCACCCTCATCCTGCTGGTGCTCAAACGCCGTGATTTCACCTTGTACGCCTTCGATCCCACGCACGCGCACGCCATCGGTTTCAACCCCCGCCTGCTCGGCGCCGCGCTGCTCGGGCTGCTCGCGCTGACCTCGGTGGTGGCGCTGCAGGTGGTGGGCGTGATCCTGGTGGTGGCGATGCTGATCATCCCCGGCGCGACGGCGTATCTGCTGACCGACCGCTTCGGCCGCATGCTCGTGATCGCGCCGTCGTTCTCGGTGCTCGCGGCGGTGACCGGGCTGTACCTGAGCTACCACCTCGACACCGCGTCCGGCGGGATGATCGTGCTGGTGCAGGGCGCGGGGTTCACGCTGGTGTACCTGTTCGGGCCGCGGCACGGGATCGTGGGGAAGCGGCTGGCCAAGCGGAGGCGGGAGCCGGCGCGGGCGGCGTGACCGGGCACTCACCCCGCGCGCTGTGTCTCTCGCGACATCCGCCTCTCCACATCCTTAGGTTAGGCTCCCCTCATGGCCACAGAAGACGCGCTGCTCACCGGCCATGACCTGGTGCTCGCGCACCATGAGCGGGCCGTGGTGGACGGCGTGTCCCTGTCGCTGCGCGCGGGTACGGTGACCGCGCTGGTCGGGCCGAACGGTTCCGGCAAGTCGACGCTGTTGCGTTCGCTGGCGCGGCTGCACAAGCCCCGCGAAGGCGACGTCCGGCTCGGCGAGCGTTCCGTGTGGGGTCCGAACGCGTTGTCCGGCAAGGAGTTCGCACGTCAGGTCACGTTGCTGACCCAGCACCGGCCCACGCCGAGCGGGGTCTCCGTCCGCGACGTCGTCTCCTATGGCCGCTACCCGTACCGCTCGGGTTGGCGGGGGGTCGACGCCGACGGCGCCGCCGCGATCCGCCGCGCGATGGAACTGACCGGCGTGACACCGATGGCCGAACGCGGCGTCGACGAACTGTCCGGCGGCGAACTCCAGCGCGTCTGGCTCGCGTCCTGCCTCGCGCAGCAGACCGCCGTGCTGCTGCTCGACGAGCCCACCAACCATCTCGACCTGCGCTACCAGGTCGAGATCCTCGATGTCGTCCGCGATCTCGCCGGTGAAGGCGTCGCGGTCGGCGTGGTGCTGCACGACCTCGACCACGCGGCGATCATCGCCGACGAGGTCGTGCTGCTGAGTGAGGGAACCATCGTGGCCACGGGTGACATCGGGCAGGTGCTCACCACCGAGCATCTTTCCCGGGCCTACGGAGTCACCGTCCACGTCGCGAACGACCCGGTCACGGGCGCGATCCACTGCAGGCCACTCGGGCGTTATTCGCCCCGGCCCGCCTGAGAAAACCCAGGAAGAACCATGCGAGTGCTGACCCCTGCCCTCCTCACGGCGGCGGCGTTGCTGTTGTCCGCCTGCGGCACCACCGAGACCCCCGCGTCCACGCCGGACGCGCCCGCCGCCGCGAGCGGTCCGGTCACGGTGACCGACGCGCGCGGCAAGGCCGTCACCCTCAAGGCGCCGGCGAAACGCGTCGTCGCGCTGGAGTGGGGCGAGGCCGAGATGGTCGCCTCGCTGGGGGTCATGCCGGTCGGCGCCGCGGACGTCGCGGGCTACCACGTGTGGGACAAGGCCGTTCCGCTGTCGGCCGAGGTCAAGGACGTCGGCAAGCGCAACGAACCGAGCGTGGACGCGATCGTCGGGCTGAACCCCGAGGTCGTCATCATGGCCGAGGAACGCGACTCGACGCTGGTGCCGCAGATCGAGAAGTACGTGCCGGTCGTGGTCACCAAATCCAGCGACGCGAGCCGGAACTTCGACCGGCTGCGCGAGGACTTCAAGCTGATCGCCAAAACGGTCGGCAAGGAGGCCGAAGCGGACAAGCAACTGTCCGAAATGGACGCCAAACTCGCCGAAGGCAAGAAGGCCGTCGAGGCCAAGGGCGCCGCCGGCACGCCGTTCCTGATGGCCGACGGCTACCTCGAAGGCAGCACCGTCAGCATCCGCCCGTTCGGCAAGGGTTCGCTGGTCTCCGACACCGCCGAGGCCGTCGGCTTGAAGAACGTGTGGACCGGACAGGTCGACCCGCAGTGGGGACTCGGCCAAACCGACGTCGAAGGCCTGACCGCGATCACCGACCCGAAGACCGTGCTGTTCTACAGCGCGTCCGAAGAGGACGTCTTCACCACCGGACTCGCGCAGAACGCCGTCTACCGGCGACTGCCGTTCGTGGTGTCGAAGAAGATCCACAAGCTGGAGGCGGGGACGTGGACCTTCGGCGGGCCGAAGTCGATCATCTTCACCGCCGACCAGATCGTGAAGGCCATCACCGCCTGATGATCGAGGACCTGCGGTCGCCGCAAACCGTGCGGACCGCCGTGGTGTCGGCGGGGTTGATGGTGCTCATCGCCGTCCTCGCCGGCATCCACCTGACTCAGGGCACCTCGACGTCCGGTCCGCTGGACGTGCTGAAGGCGCTCTTCGGCCAGGGCGACGCGCAGACCCTCGCGGTACTGGAGGGTTCGCGCGTGCCCCGGCTCCTCGCCGCGTTGCTGCTCGGGGTCGCCCTCGGCGTCGCGGGCGCGGGAATGCAGTCCGTGGCGCGGAATCCGCTCGCCTCCCCCGACACGCTCGCGGTGAACGCGGGCGCGCATTTCGCCGTCGTGGCCATTTCCGCGTTCGGGCTTTCGCTGCCGCTCGTGCCGGTGGGCGGGGCGGCGTTCGCGGGCGGGCTCGCCGCGGCCGCGGTCGTGCTGGGACTGGCGGGCGGCGGTTCGGCGAGTCCGCGGCTGGTGCTCGTCGGTTCGGCGGTGATGCTGGCGCTCCAGTCGGTGACCATCCTGCTGCTGCTCATGTTCGAGCAGGAGACGTCCGGGCTCTTCGCCTGGGGCAGCGGTTCACTGACGGTCTCGGATCTGCGGGCGACCGGGCAGATGACGCCGATCGTGGTGATCGCCGTCGTGGCGCTCGTCGTGCTGGGCCGCAAACTCGACATCCTCGCCCTCGGCGACGACAACGCGACCGTGCTCGGCCTGCGGGTACGGCGGACGAGGGTCGGCGCGGTCCTGCTGACCGTCGCGTTGACCGCGGCGGCGGTGACCGTCGCCGGGCCGGTCGGGTTCGTCGGGCTGAGCGCGCCGGTGATCACCCGGCTGCTGTTGCCGCTCGCCAAGCACCGCGTGCTGCTGCCGGTGTCCGGCCTGGTCGGGGTGGTGACGGTGCTCGGCGCCGACGTCGTCCTGCGGGCGATCATGGGCTCGGCCGCCGCGGTGCGGGTACCGACCGGGGTGGTGACGACGCTCGTCGGCGCCGCCGTGATGGTGTGGCTGGCGCGACGCGGCCGGGCCAGTGGCTCGCGCCGCCCGTCCCCGGCGGGGCGGGTCGGCGTCGCCGGATCGAAGCGACGGCTCGTGACCACCACCGCCGCGCTGGTGGTGCTGCTGGCCGCCGTGCCCGTTGTGGGCCTGATGCTGGGCGACCGGGTGGTGCTGCTCGGTGACCTCGCGAACTGGGTCACCGGGAACACCGGCACGGCGCTGACCTTCGTGCTGGACCAACGGCTTCCGCGGGTGCTCGCCGCGCTGCTCGCGGGTGCCGCGCTGGCGGTGTCCGGCTGCGGGATCCAGTCGGTCAGCCGCAACCCGCTCGCCGAACCAGGCCTGCTCGGCATCACCGCCGGTGCCGGGCTGGGCGCGATCACGCTGATCACCATCGTCCCGGCGGTCGGCGCGTGGGCGATCGCCGGTGCCGCCGGCGCGGGGGCGGCCGTGGTGTTCCTGCTGGTCTACGGGCTGGCGTGGCGCTCGGGGCTGGACTCGGACCGGCTGGTGATCATCGGCATCGCGGTCTGGTCGGCCGGGATGGCGCTGATCACCCTGCTGATCGTCGTCTCCGATCCGTGGAACTCGGCCAAGGCGCTGACCTGGCTTTCGGGGTCGACCTACGGCCGGACGCTGGAGCAGGTCGCGCCCGTGGCGCTGTCACTGCTCGCGCTGACCCCGCTGGTGTGGTTCAAGCACCGCGAACTCGACCTGCACGCCCTCGACGAGGACACGCCGCGGGTGCTCGGGATGCGCGTCGAACGGTCGCGGCTGGTGGTACTGGCGGCGTCCGGGATCCTCGCGGCCACCGCGGTGTCCGCGATCGGCGTGGTCGCCTTCGTCGGGCTGGTCGCGCCGCATCTGGCGCGATCGCTGGTCGGCGGACGGCACGGCCGGGTGATCCCGGTGGCGGCGGCGATCGGCGCGCTGCTGGTCAGCATCGCGGACACGCTCGGGCGGACGGTCATCGCCCCCGCCCAGATCCCCGCCGGCCTGGTCATCGCGCTGGTCGGGACGCCGTACTTCGTCCTGGTGCTCTGGCGGACCCGGCCGTAGAAGTACGTGAAGGCCCCCATCATGTACCTAGGCGCAATGATGGGGGCCTTCACGTACTTGGAGGAACTTAGAGGGTTTTCTGGAGGTGGGTGGCGAGGAGTTTGGTGAAGCGTGAGGGGTCGGCGAGTTCGCCGCCTTCGGCCAGCAGAGCCATGCCGTAGAGCAGTTCGGCGGTCTCGGCGAGGCCCTCGTTCTCGCCCTGCTTCGCGAAGGCGTCCCGCAGCCCGGAGACCAGCGGGTGGCCCGGGTTGAGTTCCAGGATCCGCTTGATCTGCGGCATTTCCTGGCCCATCGCGCGGTACATCTTCTCCAGCGTCGGGGTGACGTCGTTCGTGTCACCGACGATGCAGGCGGGCGACGTCGTCAGCCGCGACGACAGCCGGACCTCCTTGACCTGCTCCGCGAGCGCCGTCGTCAGCCAGGTCAGGAGCCCGGAGAACTCCTCCTTCTGCTCGTCGGTGGTGTCGGAGTCGAGTTCGACCTCGCCCTTCGCGACCGACTGGAACTGCTTCTCCTCGAAGCCCGGCACCGCGTCGACCCACATCTCGTCGATCGGGTCGGTGAGCACGAGGACCTCGTAACCCTTGGCCTTGAAGGCTTCCAGATGCGGGGAGTTCTCGATGCTCTGCCGCGATTCGCCGGTCAGGTAGTAGATGTGCTCCTGGCCGTCCTTCATCCGCTCGACGTACTCGCGCAGCGTGGTCAGCTTCTCCGGGTCGTTCGTCGACGCGAAGGAGCAGATGTCGAGGATCGCGGTGCGGTTCTCGAAGTCGTCCAGCAGGCCTTCCTTGACCGCGCGGCCGAACTCCTTCCAGAAGGTCTCGTACTTGTCGGTGTTCTCGCCGGTCATCAGGCCCTTGACCGTCGAGAGGACCTTCTTGACCAGCCGACGGCGGATCAGCTGGATCTGCCGGTCCTGCTGCAGGATCTCGCGCGAGACGTTGAGCGAGAGGTCCTGCGCGTCGACGACGCCCTTCACGAAGCGCAGGTACTCCGGCATCAGCGCTTCGCAGTCGTCCATGATGAAGACGCGCTTCACGTACAGCTGGACGCCGCGTTTGCGCTCCCGCATGAACAGGTCGAGCGGTGCGTGCCCCGGCAGGAACAGCAGCGCCTGGTACTCGAAGGTGCCTTCGGCCTGGAGCCGGATCGTCTCCAGCGGGTCGTTCCAGTCGTGCGCGACGTGCTTGTAGAACTCGTTGTACTCGTCTTCGCTGACGTCGCTGGAGGGGCGGGCCCACAGCGCCTTCATCGAGTTGACCGTGACGACGTTGTCAGCACTGTCGCCTTCGGTCATCCGGATGGGCCAGGTGATGAAGTCCGAGTACTTCTTGACGATCTGCTTGATCTTGGTGGCCGAGGTGTAGTCGAAGAGCTGGTCTTCGGTGTCTTCGGGCTTGAGGTGCAGGATGACCGACGTGCCCTGCGGCAGGTCCGGGACCGTCTCGATGGTGTACGTGCCTTCGCCCTCGGACTCCCAGCGGACGCCTTCGTCCGATCCGGCGCGGCGGGTCAGCAGGGTGACCTTGTCGGCCACCATGAAGCTGGCGTAGAAACCGATACCGAATTGGCCGATCAGATCCTGCGATGCCGCGGAATCCTTGGTCTCTTTCAGCTTCTTCAGGAATTCGGCGGTGCCGGATTTCGCGATCGTGCCGATCAGCGCAACGACGTCGTCCCGGCTCATCCCGATTCCGTTGTCCCGCACGGTCAGGGTGCGGTTTTCGGGGTCGGTGTCGATCTCGATGTGGAGATCGTCGGTGTCCGCCTGGAGGTCCTTGTCACGGAACGCTTCGAGGCGGAGCTTGTCCAGTGCGTCGGAGGCGTTGGACACCAGTTCCCGCAGGAAGGTGTCCTTGTTCGAGTAGATCGAGTGGATCATCAGCTGCAGGAGCTGACGTGCCTCCGACTGGAACTCGAGTGTTTCGGCAGAGGTTGTCACGCGGCGATATTACCGAGCGCGGGAGCGCGTCAAGCCAGCCTCTGCCTGGCCACCTCGGTCAGCCCGTCGCCGGTGGCTTGTTCGATCTTCGTGACAGCGGAACGGCCGGTCGTCTCGACCGTGGCGATCACGTTGCCGAAATGCGGGCCGGCCACCTTCGACCAGGTCACTGGCTCGGGTGCGACGCCGCCTCGGCGGGCCCATCGGCGCGCGAGCGAGGCCACCGGGGCCGACCAGGTCGCGGCGAACGCCAGGCGGAGCGGCCGCGGCATCGCGTTGTGCACCGGCGAGCAGGTGAGCTGGTACACCGTCGACGTCACCGGTTCGGCGTACCGCGCCTCGGCGATGTAGGCGTGATGGACGTCACCGGAGAGCACCGCGATGGTGGCGGGCGGCTTCTCCCCGCGTCCCTCGCGCGCGATCATCGCGGCGAGCCGGTCGAACGACCCGCGGAACGCCGCCCAGTGTTCGAGGTCGCCGGCCTGCCGGATCTTCTCCGCGAGCCGTCCCCGCCACCCGGGACGGTTGCAAGCCCGCTCGTTCAGGGACTGCAGGTGGGAGATGACCGGCGGCAGCAGCCACGGCAGCGAGGACCCGATGAGCAGGTGATCGCAGGCGTCGGCGGCGTTCTCCTCGATCCAGTCGAACTCGTCGTCGTCGACCATCGCCCGATGGCCGGGCTCCAGGATCCGGCCCGCCCGGCTGTCGATGACCAGCAGCCGCACGTTGCCGAAGTCGCGCCGATAACTCCATCGCGCGCCTTTGGTGCCGTCGCGTTCGTTGTCGGCTTCGTCGGCGTAGGCGACGAGCAGGTCGGCGTTGTCCCGGCCGGAGGTGAGGGCCTTCTGGTAGGTCGGGTCTTCGGCGAGTTCGGCGGGGCCGAAGTTCCCGAGGTGCTGGTAGACCCAGTACGACATGATCGCCCCGCGCAGGCGCTCCTGCCACCACGGCTGCGCGCGCATCTGCCGCCGCCACGTGTGCGAGGTGTTCCAGTCGTCGCGGACGTCGTGGTCATCGAAGATCATCGACGTCGGCACGGTGGAGAGCAGCCAGCGGATCGTCGGCTCACCCCAGGCTTCGAGGTAGAGGTGGGTGTACTCCTCGAAGTCCGTCACCTCGGTTCCGGGCGGCTTCGAGGTGTCGCGACGCCGCTTCAGCCATTCCTGCGTCTCGTCGGTGGTTTCGTCGGCGTAGACCTGGTCGCCCAGCATCAGCAACGCCTGCGGCCACTCGGCCTCGTCGCCTTCCGCCATCCGGCGGGCGTACGCGGCCAGCGCGTCCGGGCCGAAGGTGTCGCCGTCGTGCGGCTTGCGGCAGGAGCCGAACACCAGCCGCACCCGGGACTCGTTCGCGGGCAGTGTCCGGATGCGACTGGGCGGGAACTCGGAATCCGGCAGCGGCCACACCTTCTCGCCGTCCACGCGCACTTCGTACTCGGTACCGGTGCCGGGTTCGAGGCCGGTCAGCACGAGCAGGGCGTAGTGGTGGCCCCGGATTTCGAACGTCCTCGCCGTGACGCCGAGGATCTCGACCTCACTCGCGGTATCGGTCTCGACCCATACGGTCGCCGACGTCTCGTCGACGTGGCGCAGCAACGGCCCCAGAAGCAGACTCATTCCTGAAACGGTGCCACAGCGGAGCCAAGATCGTGCGCTGAGCGGATACCTCAGCCGAGCCGCGCGAAGATCTCCCGGATCCCGGCCAGCGCCTTCTCCCGTTCCGCGTCGTCGTCTTCGTACCAGCCGTCGGCGGCCCGATCCTCGACGATCGCCTCAGGGGTGAATTCCTCGCCGAACCGGTAGGCACCGAGGCAGTAGGCGAACCCCGACTCGCTCAGCGGGTCCAGTCCTTCCCGGCGGCAGTGCTCCAGGAAGCCTTCGGCCTGTCGCCACTGCTTTCCGTCGAACCAGAACACGCCACCGGCGTAGTGGATCGCCGCCCCTGTCTCCGCGTCGACGAGGTTCAGGGACTCGTAGTTCTCGGGCCGGTCGCGCACCAGCGCGACGAGGTGCTCGGGAACGCCGGCGTAGAGCGCCTCCTGCACCGAGTAGTCCTCTTCGGCGTACAGGTTCAGATCCGACTCGTGGTCGAAGGTCAGCAGCAGCGCCCGCTTGTCCGGCGTGAAGTACCAGACGGCCGACTGCCCGCCGCTGTCGTTCCAGGCGAACCGCTCCGCGCCGTCCACCGTGATCGGCGTGCTGTCGGTGATCGCGTCGATCACCGCGGCACGACGCCGCACCTCGTCGAGGGAGGTCGCACCGAGGGCCGCCCAGATCTCTTCGCTCACCGGCGCAGGCTACCGGGCCGCGGGCCCCGTCCAGCCGTCGGGCACGTGGCCGATCCGGATGCGCTGCGGGTGGTCGCCGACCGGGACGGACTTCACCTTCGCGCCGGTCGCGAAGTCGATCGCGGTCACCTGGTCCGTCCCGCTTTCCGAGATGACGCAATGCTTTCCGTCGCCGTTCACCGTCGCCCAGTACGGCTTCGCGGCCGTCACGAGCCGCGCCTCCTGCAGGCTCGCGCGGTCCACAATGGTCGCGTAGTCGTCCATCGTCCCGGCGACGCACAGCTTGTCGCCCGCGGGGCTCATCGACAGCCCGTGGTGACGCGAATCGTTGACCCAGGTCGTCCGGTCTTCGCTGGTGTCCGGGTTCTTCGGCAGTGTCTTCGACCGCGTGATGCGGTCGGTGGCGACGTCGTACTCCAGTAGTCCGTTGAAGAACGAGACCTGGAAGTACAGCTTCGACTCGTCGGGCGTGAACGCCATCGGGCGGATCGCGTCGGACAGATCGGTGCGGCCGAAGGCGTCCAGTCGCTGGCGCATGTCGATGACCTTGACCTGCTGGAAGGTCTTCGTGTCGGCGACGGTGAGCTTCCGGTCGCCCTTGGTGAAGTCCTGCCACGGCGCGTCGAGGGCGGTGTTCACCTCGCCGATCGAGCTGTTCCAGAGGTACCGGCCGCCGTCGGTGTAGGTGTTCTCGTGCGGTTTGTCGCCGGTCTTGAACGAGCCCAACTGCTGCCCGGTCTCGATGTTCAGCACGTGGACGGTGTTCGACGTCGAAGCGGATACCGCGATGCCGCGCCCGTCCGGCGAGACGGCCATGTGGTCGGACCGGAACCCCGACACCGGAAAGCGCCAGTTGACGCGGCCGGTGGTGAGGTCGATCGAGACGACGTCGGCGAAACTCGGGCGGGACGCGACGACCGACCGGCCGTCCGGCGTCGTGTAGAGGTCGTCGACGAGCTGGTCGTGGCCCTCGCCGACGCCGTTGCGGATACCGAGGAAGAACGCGAGCTTGATCGGGTTCAGGTAGATCTCGGCGAGCCGCTCGTCCTTGTCCGGCACCATGTCGACGCGCGCGATCTTCGCGTAATCGCCGGAGGGCCGGATGACGTCCGCCGTCCCCTCCCAGTTGTTGCCCACGAACAGGACCTGCCGCAGGGCGGCGCTCGCCGCCGTGGTCACTGGCACCGAGCCCAGCGCCGCGACGGCGAGGCAGGTCACGAGGACGGTGTTGAGCAACCGGCGTTTCCGCATCACGCGCACCCTTCGGCGAAGTCCTGTTACCTTTCGGTAGCTCTCAGGAAACCAACCGATCGGACACCCTCGGTAGGGGCCGGTCGCCAAGGACCGCGTCGTTCGTTGTGCACAGCTCACAACCACCCGTGGGAAGGCGGTGGCGATGGTGCACCGGTTGCTCCACGAGGTGCTGCGGGCGATGGCGGCGGACGCCGAGGTCGTCGAAGAGGTCGTTCTCGCCGCCCGCACGGAGTCGCCGGAAGTGGCGGGCCTGCCGGTGCACGAGAACCGGCGGCACGTCGCGATCGTGCTCGCCGCCGGGCTCGCGTCGTTCGAACGGCCGGGCGGGACCAGCGAGCAGGACTACGCCGCGGCCGCCGTCCTCGGCGCCGACCGCGCCGCGCAGGGGGTGCCGCTGGCCGCGCTGCTGCGCGGGGTACAGGCCGGCCGCGGCCGCGCGGTCGAGATCGCCGTCGAACGCGGCAAGGCCGCCGGGATCCCGGACGACGTCATGCTGGCGGCGCTGGTCGACTTCGACCGGAACACCCGCGCGCTCGAACGGCAGGTGATCGCCGGCTACCACGAAGCAGAACTCGAACTCTCCCGCACGGTCCACGACAGCCGGGTCCGGTTGCTGCGGCGGTTGCTGGGCGAGGACACGGCGGTCCCGTCGGCCGAGGAGGTCGCGCACGCCGGGCTGAACCCGGACGGCCGCTACCACTGCCTGCATTCCGACATCGGCGATCCGTACCAGGCACGGGTCGTCGAACGACGGCTCGGCGGGACGGGCGGGATCTTCGGACTGGTGGAAGGGCGGCTGACCGGGCTGGCGCCGCGGCTGCCCACGCCCTCGGTGCTCGGGGACGACGTCCTCATGGTGGTCTCCCCCGCCGTCCCGCTCACCGAGGTCCGCGGCATGCACGCCCTGTGCGCGATGGCCCTGCCGACGGCCGCGCGGGAGCGGGCCCGCGGCCTGCACGAGGTGGCCGAGCTGGCCGTGGAGACCGCGCTCGACGCCCAGCCCGGACTCGCCGCGCTGCTCGGCGAGACCCTCCTGGGCGCGCTGACGCCGGGCGACGCCTTCCACGAACAGCTCGTCTCGACCGCTCTGGCCTACCTCGACCACGGGCGGCGGCTCGACCAGACCGCCGCGGCACTGCACGTCCACGCGAACACCGTCAGGTACCGGCTCTCCAGGCTCGGCGAGATCACCGGAGCGTCGCTCGACCTGCCGGAAGACGACGGCGGATCGCAGGTGCGGCACACCGTCGGCTGGTGGTGGGCGCTGCGCACCTGGCGATCGGGCTGAACCACCGAGGCCGTCGGTCCGTGTAACCCGGTGAAGGCAGCCCACCCCGGAAGGAACCCGCCTTGTCGGTTTTCCCGCGCCCCGCTCTGACCGGCCTGCCAGGGGACCGGACCGCGGCCCGCGAAATCGCGTCCAGCGCGGTGACGACGCTGGCGGGCGTCCTCGTGCTGTTCGCCCTGCTCGTGCCGAACGACCTCGACCGGCTGACGCCGGAGGCGTTCGTGCGGCTGCCGGTGGAAGCACTGCTCGGGGTGGCGGTCGTGCTCATGCTGCGCGACGGCGCGCGGCGGATCGTCGCGGTGTCCGCCGGCGCCGTCCTCGGGTTGCTGACCGTCGTCAAGGCCATCGACATCGGTTTCGGGCTCGCCTTGAACCGGCGCTTCAACCCGGTGTTCGACTGGGGCGTCGTCGGCAACGGCGTCGACCTGCTCGGCTCGTCGATCGGCCGGGCGGGCGCGATCGCGTCGGTCGTCGGACTGGTGCTGCTCGCCGTGGTCGTCATCGGGCTGATGGCGCTGTCGACGCTGCGGCTGAGCGGGATCGTGGCCGGCCGCCGCACCGCGTCGACCAGGGTGGTCGCGGTGCTGAGCGTGATTTGGATGGTCTGCGCGGTGTTCGGTGTGCAGCTCGCGCCGGGGCAGCCGCTCGCCTCACGCAGTGCCGCCGCCTACGCCTACGACGACCTCCGGCAGGTACGGGCCGGTATCCGGGACCGGGAGGCCTTCGCTTCGGAAGTCGCCATCGACGCCTTCCGTGACACGCCGCCGTCCGGACTGCTGAACGCGTTGCGCGGCAAGGACGTCCTATTCACCTTCGTCGAGAGCTACGGGCGGGTGGCCGTCCAGGACTCCGACATCGCGCCCAAGGTCGACGCGGTGCTCGACGCCGGGACCGCGCGGCTGAAGAACGCCGGGTACGGCTCACGCAGCGCGTTCCTGACGTCGCCGACGACGAGCGCGGGCAGCTGGCTCGCGCATTCGACGTTCCAGTCCGGCGTCTGGGTCGACAGCCAGCACCGGTACGACGACTTCGTGAAGACCGACCGGTTCACCCTCGCCCGCGCGTTCGAACGCGCGGGCTGGGAGACCGTCGGCGTCGTCCCGGCGCACACCGAGGACTGGCCCGAGGGGAAGATCTATGGCTACGACCGCTACTACGACTCCCGTGGAATCGGTTACCACGGCCCGCCGTTCTCCTACGCCACGATGCCGGACCAGTTCACGCTTTCGGCTTTCCAGCGCGCCGAACGCGCGAAGCGGGACCGGCCGCCGCTGATGGCGGAAATCGACCTGGTCACCAGTCACTGGCCGTGGACGCCGCTCCCCCGGATGGTCGATTGGAACGCCGTCGGCGACGGGTTGGTCTACCACCCGATGCCGGGGCAGGGGAAGACGCCCGAAGAGGTCTTCACCGACCCCGCCAAGGTGCGCGGCGCGTACGGCGACTCGATCGCTTATTCGTTGAACTCGCTGATCTCGTACGTGGAGAACTACGGGGATGACGACCTGGTGCTCGTGTTCCTCGGCGACCATCAGCCGAACCCGATCGTCGCCGGGGCGGGCGCCGACCGCGACGTCCCGATCACCGTCGTCACGCGGGACAAGGCCGTGCTGGACAAGATCGCCGGGTGGAACTGGCAGGACGGGCTGAACCCGGACCGGAACGCGCCGAGCTGGCCGATGGACGCGTTCCGGGACCGGTTCCTGAGCACCTTCGCCCACTGAACCTCGCATTCAGAGGACTAAACGCGGGTCGCGTCGCGATACCGGTCGGCCAACGTGCGCAGGTAGTCGACCAATTGCGGGGGTTCGGTGACCCGGAAAGGAGCATTGAGCAGTCCTAAGTGGACGGCGAGCGTCTCGACGCTGTCGGCCCCGGTGCGCAGCACACAGGTGTCCGCGTCGACAGCCTCCACTGTCCCGACGGCCGGGTTGATCCGCGCGGTCACCTCCTCGGCGGACGCGTGCACGGTGACGTCGGCCCGATACCGCCAAGCCGCGGCCGAGACGCCGCGCCGCACCCGGTCCGTGACGTCTTCGGGCAGGTCACGCGGGGTGAAACGCGGGCCGGTCGGGACGCGCGGGGTCAGCCTGTCGACGCGGAAGGTGCGCCAGTCGCCGCGATCGAGGTCCCACCCGACCAGGTACCAGCGGCGCCCCCAGTTCACCAGGCGATACGGCTCGGCCTTCCGGACGCTCTCCGAGCCGTCGTGGGCGCGGTAGCCGAAACGCAGCACCTCGTGATCCCGGCAGGCGGCGGTCAGCACCGTCAGCGTCCCGGCGTCGACACGCGGCCCGGGCTGGTCCCGGGGCACGGGGATCGTGTACGCCTGCAGAGCGTTCACGCGGCGTCGCAGTCGCGACGGCAGGACCTGCTCCAGCTTCGCGAGCGCGCGCAACGACGTCTCCTCCACTCCCGCGATCGTGCCGCCCGCCGCGGTGCGCAGGCCGATCGCGACGGCGACGGCCTCCTCGTCGTCGAGCAGCAACGGCGGCAGATCGGCGCCCGCGCCGAGGCGATAGCCGCCGACGGAGCCGCGGGTCGCGTTCACCGGGTAGCCGAGCGCGCGCAGCCGCTCGACGTCGTTGCGGATCGTCCGCGCGCTCACCTCCAGGCGTTCGGCCAGTTCAGTACCGGTCCAGTCACGGGGAGTCTGCAGAAGGGAGAGCAAACGGAGCAATCTTGCCGAAGTTTCCAACATTCTTCGAGACTCCCTCCTCATTAGGAACGTAGTGTTCCTAATGGAACTTTATCTTGGTCTCATGAACGAAAACACCGAAATCAAGCCCTTCCGCATCGAAATCCCGCAAGCCGACCTCGACGATCTGACCGATCGGCTCGCCCGGGTCCGCTGGGCGAACGAACTGCCCGCCGATCAGGTCACCGACGGCGTACAGCGAGGACCCGTCACGCCGGGCTGGGAGTACGGCGTGCCGCTCGAGTACGTGCAGCGCCTGGTCGCCCGCTGGCGCGACGGCTACGACTGGCGCGAGTGGGAGGCGAAGCTCAACGCGTACCCGCAGTTCACCACCGAGATCGACGGGCAGAACATTCATTTCCTCCACGTCCGCTCGCCGGAACCGGACGCGACGCCGCTGATCCTCACCCACGGCTGGCCGAACTCCGTCTTCGAGTACCTCGGCCTCATCGACCAGCTGACCGACCCGCGCTCGCATGGCGACGAGGAGGCGAAGGCCTTCCACGTCGTGATCCCGTCGCTGCCGGGGTTCGGCTTCTCCGGTCCCACGCACGAAAAGGGCTGGAACCGCTACCGCACGGCCCGCGCCTGGGCCGAGCTGATGCGGCGACTGGGTTACGAACGCTATGGGACGCACGGGAACGACGCCGGTTCGTTCGTCGCTCCCGAGGTCGGCCGCGTCGATCCGGACCACGTCATCGGCGTGCACGTCACGCAGCTGTTCTCGTTCCCGAGCGGCGACCCGGCCGAGTTCGAGGGCATGACGGAGAAGGAACTGGAGTACATGGAGTTCCTCCAGAACTTCAACGACGACATGTCCGGCTACGCGAAACTGCAGGAAAGCGCGCCGCAGAACCTCGCGCACGCGCTGGCCGATTCACCGGCCGGGCAGCTGGCCTGGAGCGCGCAACTGCTGGCGGGCACGAACGACGACCACGTGCTCACCAACGCCACGCTGTACTGGCTGACGAACACGGCGGCTTCGGCGGCGCGGTTCTACTACGAGGACAAGCACACCGAGCACCCCACCGAGCCGACGACCGCGCCGACCGGGCTGGCGAGTTTCGCCTACGACTTCCGTCCCCTGCGGCGTTTCGCCGAACGCGACCACGCGAACATCGTGGTCTGGGAGGAATTCGACCGCGGCAGCCACTGGGCGACGCAAGACGCGCCGGACCTGCTGCTGGTGAGCATCCGGGACTTCTTCGGCAAGGTGAGCGGATAAGACGCGAGTAGGGCGTGACGCCTTTCCCAGTACATGAAGGCCCCCTTCATTGCGCCTAGCGCAAGGAAGGGGGCCATCATGTACTTCACGCGAGCAACTCTTATCACCACTCACGAGCCGTCCGTGCTGCTCCGCGCGCCTCAGCCGGGAAGAACGGCCTGGACGGCCTCGGGGGTGCGCGCGACGACCGTCGTGCCATCGTCGGCGGTGATGATCGGCCGCTGGATCAGCTTCGGGTGCGTGACCAGCGCTTCGATCCATCTGTCGCGGTCGGCGGGCGTGCGCCCCCAGGTCTTCAGTCCGAGTTCTTTCGCGATCGGCTCGGCGGTGCGGGTGATGTCCCATGGCTCCAGGCCGAGTCGCTTGAGGACGGCCTTCAGTTCCTTCGCCGTCGGTGGTTCCTCCAGGTACTTCCGCACGGTGTACTCGGCACCCGCCTCGTCCAGCATCGACACCGCCGACCGGCATTTGCCGCACGCGGGGTTCACCCAGATCTCCATGTCGGACCACCTCTGTCCTGAAAGTGCTCAGTCGATGAGCACTTTTTTTCCGATGATGGTCTCAGACGTTACGAGAGAGGACCCGGCCATGGACGAGCCCACCTTCACCGCCGCCACCCCCGCCGAGTGGCGTGCCTGGCTGAGCGAAAACGCCGACACCGGGAAGGCGGTCTGGTTGATCATCCAGCACAAGGACAGTGGCGTCCCCGGCGTGGCCGTCCACGAGGCGATGGAGCAGGCCCTCTGCTTCGGCTGGATCGACGGGCTCCACCGCAAGAACGACGCCGGCAGTTCCCGGCTGCGGTTCACGCCGCGCGATCCCCGGAGTTCGTGGAGCCGGGTCAACCGCGAACGGGCCGCCCGCCTGACCGCGGCGGGCCTGATGACCGCGCGGGGTCAGGCGATGATCGACCTGGCCAAGGAGAAGGGCCGCTGGCAGGTCGTACCCGACGGTGCGGGCGTCCCCGAGGATCTGCGTGCCCGGCTCGACGAGGACGATGCCGCCCGCACCCACTTCGAGAAGTTCCCGCCGTCCTCGAAAAGGCTGATCCTGGAATGGATCCTGACCGCGAAGAAGCCGGAAACGCGGGAGCGGCGGATCGCGAGGACCGTCGAACTCGCGGCCGTGAACCGCCGCGCCAATCACCCGGTCCGGTGATCAGTTCAGGTCGCGCCGTGCCACGAGGAGGGCGATGTCGTCCTGCGCGGGCGTCGATCCGACGAGCGCGGCCATCACCCGCGCGCACACCACGCCGGGCGGTTCGGCGGTGATCACGTCGGCGAGCCGCCGCAACCCGACGTCGATCAGGTGATCCCGGCGCTCCACGAGACCGTCGGTGTACAAGGCGAGCACACTGCCGGGCGGCAGGTCGATGTCCGTTCGCCGGCGGTTCACCCCGGTGACCCCGATGGGCGGGTCGACCGGGGCATCGACGAAGACCGACGGGCGGTCACGCATCGCGAGCACCGGGGGCAAATGCCCCGCCAGTGAAATCGCCACGCTGTCGCGTGAAGCGGGCAACAACCCGTACACGACGGTGGCCAGCGCCCCCGGCTCGAAATGGTGCACCTTCCGGTCGAGTTTGGACAGCACCTCCGCCGGGTCGTCCGATTCGAGCGCGTAGGCGCGCAGTGCGCTGCGGATCCGGCCCATGATCACGGCGGCGTTGAGGCCGTGCCCGGCGACATCGCCCATCACGATGCCGAAGCGGTCACCCGGCAGGGGGAACAGGTCGTACCAGTCACCGCCGACCCCCGGTTCGGTACCCGGCACGTACCGCGCGGCGAACTGCATTCCGGTGACGTCGGGCAGCCGTCCCGGCAGCAGGCTCCGCTGAAGCGCCGACGCGGCCGCGCGATCGGCGGTGGAGACGTCGATCTGGACCGCGAGCGCGATCCGCGCGGCCACCAGCCGCAGCAGGTCGACATCGGCCTCGGTGAACTCGCGCGGCGTCACCGAGCCGACGTGCAGCACACCGACCAGATCGTCACCTGCCATCATCGGCACGCCGAGCAGGGCACGAAGACCGCGTTCCCACAGGAGCGCGTTGACGACGGTGGTCTCGTCGACGTGGTCGAGGATCACCGGACGCCGTTCCGCGGCCACCCGGCCAGCGAAGCCGGCGCCCAGGGTGATCTGGACGTCCTGGTAGACCTCTTCTTCGATCCCCGAGGCGGCGACGGCACGCAGAAGCTGCGCTTCCGGGTCGAACCGGAGCACCGTGGCCGTGTCGACCCCCATCACCTCGCGTACCCGGCCGAGAATCGTCTCCATCACCTTGCCGGGGCCGAGATGGCCCAATGCGGTGTCGGTGATGGCTTCGAGCACCTGGATGCGCTCGTCGGCCGTCGAAGTCTCAGACATGCGCTGAGCCTAACCAGTCCGGTCACGCGCTGTCGCCCAGGACACCGCCGATGCGGCGTACCCGCACCCCTGAACCATCCGAAAGCAGGGTCACGGCCGGACCACGGGAGTTAAGATCCGGCGTCGACGTCATGTTCTGGGGGCAGAACCATGGAAGTGGAACCACGCCACGCGGAGGCGGGCGGCTCCGGCTCCGGTGAGGCCGAGATCACGCGGCTCTGCCGGACGCTGATCCCACTGGCGGCCGCCGGTAAACACGCCGAGGCGGCGTCGACCTACCGGTGGGTGACCAGGGCCTCGACCGGTGCCCCGCACCGGTACGGCGACCACGCCCTGCGGCTGGAGTTCTGCGCGCTCACCGGCAACGAGCACACCGGAATCGAACTTCTGTCGCTTTTGGACGGTGTCGGCGATCACGCGGACGCCGTCGACAGGCTGGAGTTCTTCACCGCGGCCGCCCTGCTCACCCGGCGGTTGACCGAAACCGGGTACGGGGGGATCCGGGTCACCCTCGACGGCCCGTACGACGGGCTGCTCCTGCGCCACTTGCACCAGCGGATGCGGGCGGCGGCGTTCGTCGAAGCCGAGGAACTCGACGAACGCGAGCACACCGATCACTTCACCGAGCACGCCCGGCGGAAGATGGCCGCGAAACCGGTCGCGGAGTTCGTGCCGCTCTTGCCTTCCGCGCTCCCCCGGGTCCCGATCCTGCCGCCGCCGGATCTGCCACCGGAAGAACTGGTCGTCCGGGCCGAAATCCACAATCACCGGTGCGAACCGGAGGAGGCGCGGGCCTGTCTCGCCGCGATCGACACCGTCCCGGACGGGATCGCCCCTCGGCTGACCGAACTGCGCGCGATCTTCTTCCAGGGCGGTGACACCGAGGAGCGGCTGCGGCGCGCGGCCGCCGGGTTCCGACGCGGAGGCGATGAGGTCCGCTTCCTGCTCAACCAGTGCTGGCTCGGCCTCTGGCTGGTCTTCGACGATCAGGTCGAGACCGGTGTCGCGCTGACGACGGTGGCCGCGGCACGGTTGCGCGCCGGGACCGACGACGGCGCCGCCTGCTGGGGCGAATACTGGCTGGCGCACGTGCTTTCCGGACAGGGCCGCACCACCGAGGCGTACGAGGCCTTGCGGCGCGGGGCGGACCGGGCCCGCGAGGCCGGGGATCCCTTGCTCCTCGGCACTCTTCTGTGCCTGGAGGCGTCGCTGCGGAACGGCGATGGTGAGGATCCGGTGACCACAGTGGAACTCGCGCGGGCGGCGACCGACGCGTTCATCATCGGGAACGTCGGCGAGAAGGCCGTCGAAGCCGTCGAACAGGTCCGGATCGCCTACGAGCGCACAGGATCGCTTGACGAACTCGACGTCTTCGTGGAGCACTTGCTGTCGACGCTGCCCGTGGGCGGCCCGGAGCGGTTGCGCGGGCACCTCCGCCAGCTTCGGGCGATGTCCCTGATCGGCACCGGCCGGTTCGCCGAAGCCGTCGACGACGCCTACGCGTCCCTCGGTGTCGCCGCGTCGAGGGGCAAGGACACGGTGGAACACTGGTACGTCCTGGTCACCGCGCTGCACGGCGCCGGCCGCTACGACGAGGTGCTCGACGTCGCGCCCCGCACCATCGACCTGCTCACCGGGCTGCCGGACTGGGATCAGCGCTGCCGGTGGATGTACGCCGACGCCTACCGCGCGCTCGGCGAATCCTCGCGGGCGTTCGACGAATACGCCGTCCTCGCCGAAATTCTCCAGAAGGCGGGCGACACCGGGCATTCCTACATCTCGGCGAGTATGGCCGCCGCCGAACAACTGGACCTGCTCGGCTACGGCGCCAACGCCGCCGACTTCTACGCGCGGGCCGCCGAGGCGGCGCTGGCGATCGGCGGCGGCTACGTGGCCGCCACCTGCCGTAACGCCGCGACGCTTTCCCGGCTGCGGTCGGGCGACCTCGACGCGGCTCTGACCGCGCTCGCCGACGCGGAAACCGCCGTCCACGCCGTGAAAGCCGAAACCGCGCCCGCCAGGGAGCATCTCGTCGCCCAGCTCGACCACGTCGCCGCGCACGTGCTCAGCGCCGCGGGCCGCGTCCGGGAAGCCGCCCGCCGCGCGCTCCGCGCCGCCGAAACCTTCCACCGGATAGGCGAAGCCGAGTCCGCCCGCGACGTCGACCTGCTGCTCGAACAAATACTCCTCGGTGACGCCTAAGATCCCTGGCATGCCCGAAGGAGCCAGCGGTACCAGGAGCCTGCCGATCGGCTCGATCGCGCTGTGGATCGTACGCGTCGCGCTCGCCGCCGAGTTCCTCTACAGCGGCTACCTGCTGTTCGCGGGCGGGCACACCGAACAGACCTTCGCCGAAATCGGGCTGGGGCAGTGGCTCCGGTACGTCACGGGCGTCCTCGAGGTCGGCGGCGCCGTCGGCCTCCTCATTCCCCGTCTCGGTGGCCCGGCGGCGCTCCTGCTCGCCGGGGTCATGGTGGGCGCGAGCGTCACCGAACTGTTCATCCTCACCGGCGGCGGCCCGGTCCTCCCCCTGATCCTGCTGATCGCCTGCGCGACGCTGGCGTGGTTCCGGCAGGATCAGACCCGGGCGCTCCTGGGCATCGAACCACCTCTCGACGACGACGAGCACTGCTGATCCGATAGCCGGTCCGGCTTCCGCCGAACAGCCCTGAGCGTTCCGCCGAATGCCCCGCTCAGCGGAACAGTCAAGGAAAAACCGCATGTCAGCGCGGCCGGGGACAACTTGTCGAGTGCCGCGAAATCCGCGTATGAGCGTGATCATCCGCTCACGCAAGGTGAAAGATTGCGGCTCGTTTACAACGAACCGGCCACCTGCTTGACAGTCGGAGTGGTACGTACCACGCTGCCCGCATTGGTCTACACCATTTTGTGGGAGCCCGGCATCGTGGTCGGGCATCGAAAGGACGGCACGAGTGAAGCGCTGGCTCAAGATGACTGCGGGCGCCGCGGCCATCACCCTCGCGACGGCGGGCTGCGCCGGTTCCGGCAGTGGCGACAGCACGAATTCGAGCGCTCCGGCCTCGAACGGCGCGCTCACGGTCTGGCTCATGACCGGGACCGCCCCCGAATCTCTGACGAACTCGCTCCACAAGGAATTCGAAGACGCGCACCCCGGCGTCAAGGTCAAGTACGAAATCCAGCAGTGGAACGGCATCCAGCAGAAGCTGACCACCGCACTGGCCAGTGACAACCCGCCGGACGTGATCGAGCTGGGCAACACCCAGACCCCCGCGTTCGCCAACCAGGGCGTGCTCGCCGACCTCTCCGCGAGCGTGAAGGACTTCAACGGCGACCAGTGGCTTCAGGGCCTCAAGGCCTCGGGCGAGTTCGACGGCAAGACCTACGGCGTCCCGTTCTACGCGGCCAACCGCGAGGTCATCTACCGCAAGGACATGTTCGAGCAGGCGGGCATCACCGCGACGCCGAAGACGCGCGCGGAGTGGCTCGACGCGATCACCAAGCTCAAGGCCAAATTCGGCAGCGACCCCGAGTTCCAGGCCCTCTACCAGCCGGGCCAGAACTGGTACGAGCTGCTGTCGTTCATCTGGGACGAGGGCGGCGACATCGCCCAGGCCAACGGGAAGTCCTTCAAGGCCACGCTGAACACCCCGCAGGCCAAGGCCGGGCTCGAGTTCTACAAGCAGCTCACCGACGCTTCGGGCACCAAGGCGCCGAAGGACGCCGACGAGGCCACCCCGCAGCAGGCGGGCATCTACGGCGCCGGCAAGGTCGCGATGATGATCGGCGTCCCGGGTGAGGCCGACACCGCGGCGAAGACCGACCCGTCGATCAAGGAGAAGTCGGGCGCCTTCCCGATCCCCGGCAAGACCGCCGACAAGTCGGCCCCGGTCTTCCTCGGCGGCTCGAACCTGGTCATCCCGGCCAACAGCAAGAACGCGGCCGCGGCCAAGGACTACGTCAAGCTGTTCTCCACCCCGAAGTACCAGACCGAGCTGGCCAAGGCCGGTTACGTCCCCGGTACCTCGACCGACGTGTCCGCGCTCGACGCGAACCCGCTCACCAAGGTCATGGCCGAGGCGTCCAAGAACGGCCGCGCCGTGCCGACCAGCCCCAAGTGGGGTGACGTCGAATCCGGCCAGAACCCGATCAAGGACATGCTCACCGCCTACCTGACCGGAACGAAACCGCTCGACCAGGCGACCGCCGACGCCAACGCAGCGCTCGACAAGCTCATCGGCGGATGACCACGACCGAAGATGTGACGACGCCGGCGGGGTCCTCCCCGCCGGCTTCGCCGCGCATCAAGCCGCCGAAGTCGAATCGGCGCCTCCGTCTCGGCGAACGGACGGCACCGTATCTGCTGATCCTTCCCGCGTTGATCGCCATCCTGGTCCTGCTGGGCTGGCCGACGATGCAGCTGATCGGGATCAGTCTCCGCAAGCTCGACCTCCGTGAGCTGGTCTCCGGAGAGATGGTCTGGGTCGGGTTCGAGAACTTCTCCGCGATCCTGTCCGACCCCGAATTCTGGGAGATCACCGTCCGCACGCTGGTGTTCACCGCGGCGGTCGTGCTCACCACCCTGCTGCTCGCGCTGTTCATGGCGCTGCTGATGCGGCATCTCAACCCGGTGGTCCGGGTGATCCTGCAGGTCGCGCTGATCCTCGCGTGGGCGACCCCGGTGGTCGCGACGACCACGATCTTCCAATGGATCTTCGACCAGCAGTACGGGATCCTGAACAAGACACTCGCGAAACTCGGTTTCGAGGAGTTCATCGGGCATTCCTGGTTCTCCACCGGACCGAGCACCCTGACCGTCATCGGTCTGCTGGTCGTCTGGCAGGCAGTGCCGTTCGTGGCGTTCACGTTGTACGCCGGGCTTCTCGGCGTCCCGAAGGAACAGTACGAGGCGGCGGGTATCGACGGCGCCAACGCCTGGCAGGCGTTCTGGGCGGTCAGCTGGCCGGCGATCCGGCCGATCCTGACCATGGTCACGTTCCTGTCGGTCCTGTGGGACTTCAAGGTGTTCGCCCAGGTGTGGGCGATCCGCCAGGGCGGGCCGGACGGCGCCAGCACGACACTGCCGGTCTACATGTACCTCAAGGGCCTCGCGGGCAACCACTTCGGCCTGGCGGCGACCGCCGCCCTGCTGATGATGCTCGTGCTGATCCTGCTCACCGCCCGGTACGTCCAGCTGCTGGTGCGCACGAAGGAGGCCGACCTGTCATGAGGAAGTCCCTGCCCCAGCGGATCGGCCTCGGCACGCTCGGCGTGGTCGTGGCCGTCCTGTTCGTCTTCCCGACGTACTGGATGATCACGTCCTCGCTCAAGACGCCGGGCGAAGTCCTGTCACCGAGTTACGACCTGGTCCCGCTTTCGGTGACGTTCGACAACTTCGTCTCGGCGCTGACGAAGCCCGGTTTCACCACCTATCTCGCCAACAGCCTGATCGTCACGATCGGCGCGGTGCTGTGTTCGCTCGTCGCGGGTGTACTGGCCGCGGTTCCGTTGTCCCGCATGCGTTTCCGCGGTCGCAAGGGTTTCCTGCTGCTGGTGCTGGTCGCGCAGCTCGCGCCGTTCGAGGCCCTGCTGATCCCGATGTACCTGCTGATGCGGGACGCCGGTCTGCTCAACCAGCTGCCTTCGCTGCTGCTGGTGTACTTCGCGGCGACGCTGCCCTTCACCTGCTGGATGCTCTACGGCTTCGTCAACGGCATCCCGTACGACCTCGAAGAGGCCGCGATGATCGACGGCTGCAGCCGGGCGGGCGCGTTCCGCCGGGTGACGCTGCCGCTGCTCGCGCCGGGACTGGTGACCACCTCGGTGTTCAGCTTCATCACCGCGTGGAACGAATTCCTGTTCGCGTTCGTGTTCATGCGCGACCAGAACATGCAGACGCTGCCGGTGTGGCTTTCCTCGTTCCGCACGGCGTTTTCCGTGGACTGGGGCGGCATCATGGCGGCGTCGGTCATCTACGCCGTGCCCGCGCTGGTGTTCTTCATCATCGTCCAGCGCAAGCTCGTGTCCAACCTGACCGCAGGCGCAGTGAAGGGATAATCGTTGTCTTCACCGGAAAAGCTCGCCGGATCCGTTCTCGTTCCGGGCTTCGACGGCACGACCGCGCCGGACTGGCTGCGGCGCAAGGTCGCCGACGGCCTCGGCGGCGCGATCCTGTTCGGCCGCAACGTAGTCGACGACGAGCAGGTGGCCGCGTTGAGCGCGCAGCTGCGGGCGGAACGGCCCGACGTGCTCATCGGCATCGACGAGGAGGGCGGTGACGTCACGCGCCTCGACGTCGCCACCGGCTCGTTCGTCCCGGGACCACTCGCGCTCGGCGCCGCGGACGACGTCGAGCTGACGACTTCGGTCGCCGCGGCACTCGGCGAACGGCTGGCCGCGTGCGGGGTCACGATCAATTTCGCCCCGTGCGCGGATCTGACCCTGGCGGCGGAGGATCCCTCCATCGGGGTACGGGCGTTCGGTTCGGATCCGGTGAAGGCGTCGCCGCACGTCGCGGCGTACATCACCGGTCTGCAGAAGTACGGCGTCGCCGCGTCGGCCAAGCACTTCCCCGGCCACGGGGCGGCGACCGACGATTCGCACCACGCGCTGCCGGTGCTGCCCAGGACCGAGGCGGAACTGCACGAGATCGAACTCGTCCCGTTCAAGGCGGCGATCGCGGCGGGCGTGCGGGCGGTGATGACCGGGCATCTCGTCGTCCCCGCGTGGGGTGAGCTGCCCGCGACGCTCAACCCGAAGGCGTTGACCGACGTCCTGCGCGGCGAACTCGGTTTCACCGGCGCGGTGGTCACCGACGCGCTCGACATGGGCGCCATCGCCGGCGAGCTGGGCAAGACCGAGGGCGTCGGCCGGGCGGCGGTGCGGGCGCTGATCGCCGGCGCCGACGCGCTCTGCCTGGGCGGTGTGTCGTTCGAAGAGGACGAACTGAACCGGATCGCGGCGGTCATCGCGGCCGCGGTCGAAGCCGGTGAACTGCCGCTGGAGCGGCTGGCGGAGGCGTCGGAGCGGGTCGCCGCACTCGGCACTCCGCCGGTGTCGACGCCGATTTCGCCGGTCGATCACCGGCTCGGGCTGGAGGTGGCGCGCAAGGCCTTGCGGATCCAGGGTTCGCCGAAGCTGGACGGACCACCGCTGGTAATCGACGTCGAGACCGAGCCGATCGTCGCGGCCGGGCCGATGCCGTGGGGGCTCGGCGCGCATCTGACCGAGCTCGTTCCCGGCACGCGGGCGCTGAAGGTCACCGCGGACGGGATCGCGACCGCGATCGACGCCGTCCACGGCGCACGCGACCTCGTGGTGGTGACCCGCGAGGCGCACCGCCATCCCGAGGTCCGCGAGTTCCTCGCCTGGCTGCGGGAATCCACTGTGGACTACATCCGGGTCGAGACCGGCGCACCCGGCCCCGACACCGGTGACGGGCCGCGGATCGACACGTTCAGCGGGTCCTACGTCAGCCTCCGCGCCGCGGCGGAGTACCTGGCCTGACCCCTCTCGCATTTCGTCCTCTGGTCGCGGTAGATGCACGCGCAAATACCGCAAGCAGAGGACGAAATGCTGTCAGGCGTAAATCGGTTGCGGAGCCGATGAGAGAGGTGTGTAGTCACTGAAGATCGGTTCCCGGCCTAGGAGATGATCGTCTTGCGAGTGTCCGAGTCCTTCTACCAGGTAATTTCCGCCTACCTCAAGGACAAGACATCTCGTGAAGACCCTCAATCTCGGGATTCTGGCGCATGTTGACGCCGGGAAGACGAGCCTGACCGAGCGGCTGTTGCACACGGCCGGGATCATCGGCGAGCTGGGCAGTGTCGATGACGGCAGTACCCAGACCGACACACTGGCGCTGGAACGCGCCCGCGGGATCACCATCAAGGCGGCCGTGGTGTCGTTCGCCGTCGGCGATGTCACCGTCAACCTGATCGACACCCCCGGCCACCCCGATTTCATCGCCGAGGTCGAACGCGCCCTCGGCGTCCTCGACGGCGCCGTCCTGGTGCTGTCGGCGGTCGAAGGCGTCCAGGCACAGACGCGCGTCCTGATGCGGACACTGCGACGGCTGGGCATCCCGGTGCTGCTGTTCGTGAACAAGATCGACCGTCGCGGCGCCGATCCGGACCGGGTGTTCCGGGAGATAGCCGCGAAGCTCACGCCTTCGGTCGTCGCGATGGACCCCGTCGAACCCGATCGGGTGATCGATCTGCTGGCGACCCTCGACGAAGACCTCTTGACCGAGTACCTCACCGATCCAGAGGTGTTCACGCCGTCACGGCTCCATGCCGAGCTCACCGCGAAAGTGGCCGACGGGCTCGCATACCCGGTGTACTTCGGTTCGGCGATCACCGGCGCGGGTATCGACGCGCTCCGGGATGGCATTGAGAATCTGTTGCCCTCCAAGGAAAATACGGCCGATGGCCCACTTTCCGGCACGGTGTTCAAGGTCGAACGCGGTCCCGGCGGCGAGAAACTCGCCTACGTGCGGCTGTTCTCCGGCAGTCTCGCCGTCCGCGACAAGGTTCCGCTCGGCGACGGCGAAGGCAAGGTCACCGCGATCAGCGTCTTCGACAACGGCTCCGTCGTGCCGTCGGGATCGGTCGTGGCGGGCCGGATCGCGAAGCTCTCGGGGCTCGACGTCCGGATCGGCGACGTGCTCGGGAGCGGTCCGGGACACGGACGGGAGGCGCTGTTCTCGCCGCCGACGCTGGAAACCGTCGTCTCACCGGTGCGCCCGGCCGAACGCGGACCGCTGCATCAGGCGCTGACCCAGCTGACCGAACAGGACCCGCTGATCGGCCTGCGGCATGACGAAATCCGTCAGGAAACCTCCGTTTCGCTCTACGGCGAGGTGCAGAAGGAGGTCATCCAGGCGACCCTCGCGGACGAGTACGGCATCGAGGTCACGTTCAGTGAGACGACCACGATCTGCGTCGAGCGTGTCTCCGGCGTCGGTTCGGCTGTCGAACTCATCGGCAAGGCACCGAATCCCTTTCTGGCCACGGTCGGGCTGCGCGTCGAGCCCGGCTCGCCGGGGAGTGGGATCTCATTCCGGCTGGAGGTCGAACTCGGCTCGATGCCGTACTCCTTCATCAAAGCCGTGGAGGACGCGGTGAAGGAGACCCTGCGCGAGGGCGTCCACGGCTGGGAGGTGCTCGACTGCGTGGTCACGATGACGCATTCGGGCTATTACGCCAGGCAAAGCCACGCGCACGGCACCTTCGACAAGAGCATGTCCAGTACCGCGGGCGACTTCCGCAACCTGACGCCGCTGGTGTTGATGGCGGCCTTGTGTGAAGCCGGGACGACCGTGCACGAACCGATGCACCGGTTCGTCCTCCAGACCCCGGCCGACACCCTCGGCCCGGTCACCGCGCTGCTGGCGCAGGCACGCGCCGTCCCGCGCACGACGCTCACCCGCGGGGAGACGGCCGAGCTGGACGGCGAGATCCCGGCGGCGAAAACCCATGAGGTGCACCAGCTTCTGCCCTCGGCGACCCGCGGCGAAGGCGCGATGGAGACCGCCTTCCACGGCTACCGGCCCGTCCGGGGCCCAGCACCGTCACGATCGAGGACCGACCACAACCCGTTGGACCGCAAGGAATACCTGCTCCGCGTGCTGCGGCGCGCCTGAAGAGGCGTACCGCGCTGAGGGCGCTCGCTGCCGTGAAGGCCTCCTTACCTACTCTCAAGGTAGTGAAGGAGGCCTTCACGGACTAGTTGCGCACGCAAGTACCGCGTTTAGTCCTCTGAATGCGTTTTGGGCCGGGCTTCGAGGGCCTTGACGACGGCGACCATGTCCGCGTCACCGAGGCCAAGGCGGGCGGTCTCGGCGTAGAGGGCACGGGACGCTTCGAGCAACGGCAAGGCGAGTCCCGCTTTCCCGGCCGCCGCCGCGATCAGCTCGACGTTGGCCAGGACGTTCGCGATCGACGCTTGCGGCGCGAAATCCTCCTCGGCCAGTTTCGGCGCCTTGACCCGCACGATCGGGCTGGCCAGTTGTCCCGCGCCGAGGACACCGGCGAGCAGGCCGAGATCGAGCCCGTGCGCACGGGCGAAGTGCACGGTCTCGGCCAGGCTGGTCACCACCGCGGTCAGGTGCACGTTGACCGCCAGCTTCATCAGGAGCGCGTTCGGCACCGGCCCGCACCGCACGGTTTCCCGGCACAGCGGCCCGAACAGCTCCCGGACCTCCTCGATCGCGCCGGGGTCACCCGCGAGCATGGCGACCAGTTCACCCGCCTCGGCGGGGACCCGGGAGCCGGAAACCGGTGCCTCCACGTACCGCGCCCCCGCCGCGAGGAGGTCGGTCTCGAGCGCGCGGGAATGCTCCGGCGCCGTCGTTCCCATGTGGACGATCGTGTGGCCTCGCACCCGCTCGGCGAACGCGGGCCCTCCGCGGTCGAGCACGGCGTCGACGGCGGCCGCGTCCTTCACCATCAGGATCACGACGTCGCACCGCGCGAAGAGTTCGGCCACGTCTTCAGCGGCCTCGGCGACCTCGCCCGCTTTATCCGGCGTGCGATTCCAGACGAGCAGGGGAACTCCGGCCCGCGCCAGGTTCCGTGCCATCGGCCCGCCCATCCTGCCCAGCCCGGCGAAACCGACTCGTGAGATACCCATGGACCCACTGTGCGGCACGGCCGGGAGCCGCTGTGGCCGATGCGGCATTCCTGCCGGAAATCGCGAGGAATGCCCCTACGGCCGTCTGAAAGCGGTCAGAAGGGGTGCTCCATCCACACGTTCGCCTCCACGTAAACCCCGCAGTCGCGTTCGAGGTTCGCGTGCACCGGCGCGATGCCGCCGGGGATCACGTTGTCGCCGTCGGCGAGGTCGACGCCCGCCCATTTCCGCCAGTCCGCGACGGAGCCGGAGATGGTCACGGCGAACGGGCACACCTTGATCATCCGCGCACCCAGCCGTTCGTGGGTGCGCAGCCAGCGGTCGGCGAACAGCCCGTCCTCGCGCCGCCGGACGGCGTATTCGCTCATCGGGACGTCGGGCTCGTCCTCCTTGCCGATCGGGCGCACTGAGACGATCAGCCGCTTCAACCCGGTCTCGGCCGCACGCGCCTTGAGCGCCTTCAGCATCGGTGTGGACAGCCCGGTCCCGCGCAGCCGCGGTGCGACGACGACTTCGAGTGCGCACAGGGTGTCCGGCGCGCGGCCGTCCATGAGGTCTTGCGCCGCCCACTGGATCGCTTCGTCCCAGCCGTGATCCGGCAGTTCGGCGCGGTCTTCGGCGGGATAGGTCAGCGGGACCGACAACGCCCGCGCGATCGGTTCGCCGTCGTCGTCCAGCGCGATCAGGAAGTACCGGGCCCAGTGACGGAGCAGGCGTACCGGGGTGATCATCTTGCCGCTGAACCCGGCGTAGATGAACTCACCGCCGACATCACCGAGATCCAGCGCGGGATCGAGGAGATCGGGCCGGGACGCAAGATCGACGATTCGCATACCGCCAAGTCAACCGAGCCGGTGATCGGCCCGATAGCTGCTTCCGGGCGATGATCAAGCCAGCTGACGCGGCGTGGCCTGCAGCCGGGAAAGGACGTCGGTGAGCCTTCCCGCGGCGACGTCCCATTCTTCGAGGACGCTGCTCCGCGCGAGCGCCGACGTCCGCAACGAATGCCGGAGTCCGGCGTCGAGCGACCAGCGCAGCAACGCCGTCGCGAGGGCCGACGGCTTGTTCGGCGGCACCAGCATTCCGGGCACGCCGCCGCCGGGCGCCATGCCGAGCGCGTCGTGCGCGCCCGCGGTTTCGGTGGTCACCACGGGGATCCCGCGCGCCAGCGCCTCGGCGACGACCATCCCGGACGGGCCTCCTCGCGACGGCAGGACGAGCAGGTCCGCGCCGTCGTAGACGAGGTCGAGGTCTTCCGGTGGCTGGATGAGACTGATCCGGGAGCCGAGCCCGAGCCGTTCGACCGTCCAGCGCAGTTCGTCGACGTAGGCGGGATCGTGCTGCATCGCCCCGGCGAACACGCATTTGAACGCCAGTTCGTCGACCGTCGAAAGTGCCTGGATGAGCACGTCCTGGCCGTGGCGCGCGGTCATCGGCGCGAGACACAACAGCCGGGAGACACCGTCGGCGCCGGTGGCGAGTGGTGCCGCGTCCGTGCCCGGTGTCGCGACGTACACGCGGGTGGGGTCAAGATCGTGGTGGTCGATCAGCTGCCGCGCGAGCCACGGCCCGGTCGCGATGACCATGCCCGCCAGCCGCAGGGTCTCCCGTTCGCACGCGTCGAGTTCGGCGGCCTGCGCCGGGTCGAGCGCGGGGTCGTCGGCGAGCAGCCGGTGCACCAGGATGGCCGGCCGCAGCCGCCGGGCGTGCGGGATCACGATCTCCGGGACCCCGCAGGCGACCGTGCCGTCGATCAGGACGACCGTGTCGTCGGGCAGCGCGGTGAGCGAACGGGCCAGCCGCGACCGGGACAGCGGCCCCGGCATCGGCCATTCGCCGGCGATCGGCAGTTCCAGCAGCGGAAGACCGGTGGCCGGGAGGTTCTGGCACATGCGGCGGTCGTACTCGGCGTCGCTTTCCTCGGCGTCCCCCGGCAGCACGAACACCACCGGCTCGGTGCCGCGAACATTCGAGGTGTACACGGAGAACCTCCAGGTGCGGACGGCGAACCGGCGGACGGCCTTGTTAGGGGACACGGATCCGGCGCCGGAACGGTTCACACCTGGAGCGAGAAAAATTTTCAGCCGCTCACGCGGGCGATCGCGGCCACGAGGTCGTCACGCAGGCCGGCTCCGACGGCGATGGTGGCCGCCGAGCGCACCGTGTGCTCACCGCCGTCGGTGTCGACGACCACTCCCCCGGCCTCGCGGACCAGCAGTACACCGGCCATCGTGTCCCACGGTTGGTTGGCGAGGATGACACTCGCGTCGAGTTTGCCGTGCGCGACCCAGGCCAGGTCGATCGCCGCGGAGCCGAGGAACCGGACGCGCTGGACCCGGCCGCCGAGTTCGGCCAGCAACGCCATCCGGACACGGTTCTTGACCTCCGCGCCCGCACCGACCGCGAAGTCGCCGATGGAGACGATCGCGTCGGACAGCTTCGTCGCTTTGGACGCTTCGAGACGCTCTTCGCCCACGTACGCGCCCTGCCCTTCAGCAGCGGTGTAAGTGACGTCGAGGAACGGCAGGGAGATCGCCGCGACCGTGCTCTTCGACCCGTCGACGAGACCGAGCGAAACGCCGCACAACGGGATGCCGCGCGCGAAGTTGGCGGTGCCGTCGACCGGGTCGAGCGCCCACCACAGGTCCTTGTCGCCCTCGTGCCCGCGTTCTTCCCCGAGAATGCCGATTTCCGGGGTCTCGCGCGCCAGGAACTCACGCACGGCGTCCTCGACGGCGAGGTCGACATCGGTCACCATGTCGCGATCACCCTTGGCGGCAACGGAAAACGTCGTCATCGAGCGGATGATCCCGGTCGCCTTCGCGACGGCCTCGGTGGCGACGGACAACAATGCGGCATGGTCGGTCATATGGGTACCGTAGCCGGAATGGACCTGTTCCCGACGGCCACGACGGCCGACGAACGCGCCCGCGGTGCCGACGTCGCGGTGCTGCCGATCGGCAGTTTCGAACAGCATGGCCCGTACCTCCCGCTCGCCACCGACGCGGTGATCGCGACGACGATCGCCGACGCCCTCGCCGCCGCCTACCCGGTGCTGAGGCTCCCGCCGATCACGATCGGCTGCTCGCACGAACACGCGGACTGGCCGGGGACCGTCAGCGTCTCGGCCGCGACGCTGTACGCCGTGGTGAACGACGTCGCCGCTTCGCTGCGCCGGTCCGGCGTCGGCAAGCTGGTGCTGGTGAACGCACACGGCGGCAACTACGTCCTGTCCAATGTGGTCCAGGAGTCGACGTCGCCGATGGCGCTCTTCCCCGGCCTCGAAGGCTGGCAGGCGGCGCACCACGCGGCCGGGCTGGAGACGTCACTCGACAGCGACATGCACGCCGGGGAGCTGGAGACCTCTCTTCTGCTGCACGCCCATCCTTCGCTGGTCCGGCCCGGTTTCGCGGAGGCCGATCACCTCGCCGACGACAGGCGGCATCTGCTGACGGTGGGGCTTCGGCCGTACTCGGAGTCCGGTGTGGTGGGACGGCCTTCGCTGGGTACGGCGGAGAAGGGACGGCTGGTACTGGAGTCCCTCGTGGAGAGCTTCGCGGACACCCTGGCCGCGCTGGGGTCTCCCTCCCGCGTGCGATGAAGGACGCTTTCCTTGCAGATTTCGCAAGGAAAGCGTCCTTCATCGCACGGGCGCGGCGGGCAACGAGCGCCTCAAGACCCAGCCGCCCCCAACGGACCGATGGCGTCCAGATGCGGCAGGAAGTGATGCATCCGTTCCTGTTTCGTCCGCAGGTACCGCAGGTTCTCGTCGTTCGGCGTCACCAGCAGCGGCACCCGTTCGCTGATCCGCAGCCCGTGCCGCTTCAGCTGGTCGACCTTCGTCGGGTTGTTGGACAGCAGCCGCACCGAGCGCACCCCGAGGTCGGCCAGGATCTCCGCCGCCGCGCGGTAGTCGCGCGCGTCCACCGGCAGCCCGAGCGCGATGTTCGCCTCGACGGTGTCGAGGCCTTCCTCCTGCAGCCGCATCGCCTTCAGCTTCGCGAGCAGGCCGATGCCACGCCCTTCGTGCCCCTGCGCGTACACGAGGACTCCGGCGCCTTCCTCGACGATCGCCCGCAGCGCGGCGGCCAGCTGGTCGCCGCATTCGCAGTGCATCGAGCTGAACACGTCGCCGGTGAGGCATTCCGAATGGACGCGTGCCAGCGTGTCGAAGCCCGCGACGTCGCCGTGCACCAGCGCCATCTGTTCGGTTCCGTCGCCGTCCAGGTACCCGTACGCGCGGAAAACCCCGTAATGAGTCGGCAGTCTGGTCTCTACGACCCTCTCCACAGTCATCGCGTTTCTCCTGTCCGTACGGGTGTCCTGACGACACGGGCCGCGATGCGCGGTGCGGCGGACGTGTCGATGCGGTGAGTCTCGAAAGAGCGCGCGAGCAGCACGGCCGCGCCGGGCAGGCTGGCGACGAGGGCGAGCACGCCGTAGACGACGGCCACCGTGACGCCCTGCGCCGAACCGAGTCCGGCCGCGCCGAAAAGCAGCGCGCAGACGCCTTCGCGCGGGCCCCAGCCGCCGATGTTGAGCGGCAGTCCCATCGCGAGCAGGGCGAGGATCATCAGCGGAAGCAGTTCCCCGATCGGCGCGGTCACCCCGGCCGCTCGTGCGGCGACGACGAACAGTGCGAGATGCCCGGCCAGCGTGGCCATCGAAAGGAGGCTCACGCCGGGCCAGGTCTCCTTGGTCAGCAGGCCCAGCCGGACGTCGGCCAGGGTGACGGCGAACCCACGCCGCCACTTCGATCCACTGTGGCTCCAGCGTTTCCCCGCCGTCATCCCGGTGACGACGGCCGCGAGGGCGAGCATGACGACCACGATCCCGGCGACCATGACGATCTTGTCGATCGGCCGCGGCACCACGGAGGGCGTGCTGAGCACGACCGCGACCGAAGCGCCGATCAGCACGATCTGCCCGGCCGTCCGCTCCAGCACCACCGCGCGGACGCCGCGCGGGACGTCGCCGGATGCGCGGCCGTGCTGCACGGCCCGGTCGACGTCGCCGAGCACGCCGGCCGGCAGGACACCGTTGAGGAACAGCGCGCGGTAGTACTCGCCGACCGCGCTCCACACCGGCAGTTCCAGGCTGAGCCGCCGCGCGACCAGGCGCCAGCGCCAGGCGCTGAACACGGTGGTGGTGAAGCCGATCGCGAGCGCGGCGGCGACACCGGCCGCGTCGACCTCGCGCAGTCCGTCCAGGAACGCGCTCGTCCCCAAGCGCCAGACGAGGACGGCGAGGATGCCGAGCGCGCCGAGGATCCGCAGCCAGGGCCAGAACCGCTTCACGACGGCACCACCAGAAGATCCTCGTGCTGGATCATCGCGGTCAATTCACCCGCCGCGCACTGCGAGAGCCGCCATCGCAGGTAGGCGTCGGCGTCGGGACGCAATTCCGGCCGCTGTTCGCAGGCGGCGCCGACCCAGCCGGTGAGCCATTCCGCGGTCAGCGCGGCCTGATCCGCGCCGAGCCGCCACGGACTCGGCGCGCGCCGCACGGTGGCCCCGAGCCGTTCGAACACCCCGAACGCGACGTCCACCGCGTCCGGGCCGAGCAGCCACCGGCCGTCGGTCACCCGGCGTTGATGCGCGTTGAAGGCGTCGGAGATCTCGACGTCGAACCTCTCTTTGGGCGACAGCCCGACCCGGCCCGAAACGCTCAACGTGAACAGGACCGCGCATCGGGCCTCGACGCACGCTTCCGCGAGCCGGGTCATCTCCTCGGCGGTGAGCAGGTCGAGCAGCGCCGACGCCGCCACCAGCGACGTCCCGGCGAGGTCGGCCGCCCGCAGCTCGGTGATGTCACGCTGTTCGGCGACGACCTCGACCTCGCTTCCGTCCAACGAGTGATCGGGGCGACTGGTGGGAGCCAGCGCGTGCGTGAGCAGATCGGGGTCGCGGTCGTGCAGGATCCAGCGCTGACGGCCGGGCAGCCGCCTGGCCAGCCAGCGGCCGAGCGATCCGGTGCCGCAGCCGAGGTCACGGACGACGACCTCGTCCTGCGTGCGGAGGAAGGCACGCACCGGCTCCAGCAGCTCGGTCGCGCGGGCCGCGGCGTCGGCGTCCTCCCGCAGCCGCAGCCAGCTGGGGGCGTACTTGGTCATGCCGCCGTCCTTTCGTTCAGCAGCACGGCGGCGACGCCGCGGGCCGTCGCGTCCCAGCCGGTCAGCATCTCGCGGCGAAGGCGAGCCGACGCGCGAAGCCGGTCACGCAGGTCAGGTTCGGTGAGCCAACGGCGAAGGGCCGCGGCCAGCGCGTCGACGTCCTCGCCTGGCACGAGCATCCCGGGGACGCTGCCGTCGGGTGCTCGGCCGAGGGTGTCCGGCAGGGCGTCGACAGCGGTCGCCAGTACGGGAATGCCGTGCGCGAGCGCCTCGGTGACGACCATGCCGTAGGTCTCCGCGCGCGAAGGCAGCACGAGGAGGTCGGCGGCGGCGTACGTCGCTTCGAGTTCTTCGCCGGACCGGGGACCGGTAAGGGAGAACCTGTCGCCCAGAGTGTGTCGCCGCAGGCGTTCGACGTAGCGCGTCTCGCGGCGGATGGCGCCGACGCATTCACAGCTCCACGGAAGGTCCGAAAGCGACTTGAGCGCGTCGGCGAGCAGGCCCTGGCCCTTGCGCGGAGTCACATTGGCGATACAGACCAGCCGGGTGCCGTCCAGGCTCCCTAACGAGACTTCGGCCTTGTCGACGCCCGGAGGCACCACGTGCACGCGATGCGGGGCGAGCCCGTGATGCGCGATCAGCCGCCGCGCCGCCCACTCGCTGGTCGCGACCACGGCCTCTACCGCGCCGAGTGTCTCCCGCTCCAGCCGGTCCAGCTCGGTGGCCAGCGACGGCGACAGCCCCGTTTCGTCGGCCAGGGGCAGATGCACCAGCACCGCGATCGACAGCCGCTGCGCCGACGGCACGATCACTTCAGGCACCCCGCACGCCACCAGGCCGTCGAGCAGAACAGCCGAACCGTCGGGCAGCTCGGCGAGCTTGCGCGCGAGGACGTTGCGCGATTCGGTGCCGGGCCTCGGCCAGCTCCCCCGCACGGCGATCTCGTGGACGTCCACGCCCGTGGCGGCGAGACCGTCGCACAGGCGGCGGTCGTAGACGTTGCCGCCGCTCGGCGCGCTCGCGTCATCGATGTCGTTCGGCAGGACCACATGGAGTCCGGTCACAACGCGCGCTCGTAACTCGCCCACGCCACGTGGGACTCGTGCAATGCGACGGTGATCCCGCCGAGCCCGCGGGCGCCCTCGCCGAGCGCGCCCGCGTGGACCCGATCGGCGAGCCGGTCGGCGATGACCTTGGCCAGGAACTCGGTCGAGGTGTTGATCCCGGCGAACTCGGGCACGTCGTCGAGGTTGCGGTAGTTCAGGTCGGCGAGTACCGCCTTGAGCTCTTCGGTGGCCTTGCCGATGTCGACGACGATGTTGTCGGCGTCCAGTTCGGACCGGCGGAACGTCGCGTCCACCACGAAGGTGGCGCCGTGCAGTTTCTGCGCGGGGCCGAAGACCTCGCCGCGGAAGCTGTGGGCCACCATGACGTGATCGCGGACGGTGATACTGAACAACGGACCTCCCAGATCGTGCCCTTAACGCGTGTCCTCCACCTGATAGGTGACACGGAGGCAGAGCGTTCCCGGTTCATTCGCGGCCAGCCGCGGCAAGACGTCCGGCAGTTCAGTGAACCGGCATTCCTCACTGACCAGCACCTTAAAGACGGGGTCCGACAAAATCCGCAAAGCGAGGGCCAAGCGGTCGCCGTAGCTTCGGTTCAGGCGGCGGGCCGGGGACACCATGCCGACCTGGCTGGAGCGGATCGTCAACCGGCGCGAGTGGAAGTTCTCGCCGAGCGGGACGCTGATCCGGCGGTCGCCGTACCAGCTCAGCTCGATGACCTCCCCCTCCGGCGCGAGCAGCTCCAAGGATCGCGTCAGCCCGGCCTCGCTCGCGCTGGCGTGCACGACGAGGTCGCAGTCACCTAGTGCGTCCTCGGGTGTCGAGAAGTCGACACCGAGCGCTTCGGCGATCTTCGCGCGCTCCGGGTCGACGTCGATCAGCTGCACCCGGGTCGCGGGGAAACCGGACAACAGCTTCGCGACGCTTCCGCCGACCATGCCGGCGCCGACCACGGCGATCCGGTCGCCGAGTTTCGGCGCCGCGTCCCAGACGGCGTTGACCGCGGTCTCGATCGTCCCGGCGAGGATCGCGCGCTCCGGCGGCACCCCGCGCGGCACCGGCGTGACGGCCGACGCGGGAACGACGTAGCGCGTCTGATGCGGGTAGAGGCAGAACACCACTTGGCCGACCAATTCGGCCGGACCTTGTTCGACGACGCCCACGTTGAGGTACCCGTACTTCACGGGCCCCGGGAAGTCGCCTTCCTGGAACGGCGCGCGCATGGCCTCACGCTGGCTCGCCGGGACCTCGCCGCGGAAGACGAGCGTCTCGGTCCCCCGGCTCACGCCGCTGCACAGCGTGCGGACCAGCACTTCGCCGTCACCGACCGGAGGGAGCGTGACCGGCCTGAGCTCGCCGTCGCCGGTACCACTGAACCAGAAGGCGCGTTCCATCGTGTCCTCTCATGTCGGACCCTTCAGACGGGATCAACCGTCACCATAACGAGGAGGCCTCGTGCTCAACCCCGGAGTTTTCCTGGGGGTCCTCGTCCAGCTGGCCCTTCTCGGCTCGCTGGACGCCTCCGTCGGACTCGGCCCGCTGGGCTGGCTCGCCGGAGCGGCCTACGGCGTCGCCGTCGCCGGATTCCTGACCTTCGGCTTGACCCGGAGCTCCGGGCGCTCCCTCGGCCCGGCCGACGCCGTCACACTCGGCCGCTCCGCGCTCGTCGGCTGCGTGACCGCGCTCGTCGCCGACACCGCGGGCCGGGAGACCGCCGTGATGGTCGTCCTCGCTTCGGTGGCGCTGGTGCTGGACGCCGTCGACGGCCAGGTCGCGCGCCGCACGGGCACGGCGTCTCGGCTCGGCGCGCGCTTCGACATGGAGGTCGACGCGTATCTGATCCTCGTCCTGAGCGTCGTGGTCGCGCAGTCGCTGGGGCCGTGGGTGCTCACGATCGGCGCGATGCGGTACGTCTTCGTCGCCGCGGGCAGGCTGTGGCCGTGGCTGAACGATCCGCTGCCGTCGAGCATGGCGCGGAAGACGGTCGCGGCCGTGCAGGGCATCGTGCTGGTCGCGGCGGCTTCGACGATCTTGCCGGTGTGGGTCGGTTTTGTGGTCACGCTCGGCGCGCTCGGCCTGCTGGCCTGGTCTTTCGGGCGGGACACGTGGTGGCTGCTGGAGCAGCACGCCTTCGGTACCGCCCCTGTCGAACCCCGGCCGCGCGTCACCGTCGACGTCGCGTGATCAGGCGTACTGCGCTTCGCCGTTTCCGAACGACCAGTTCACCAGATCGGTCTCGTTGATCGTGACGAGCACATTGCGCGGTTCCGTCCCCGAGTACTCCTCGGCGAGCTCCGCGATCCGCCGGTACAGCGCCTTCTTCTGCTCGTCCGTCCGGCCCGGCCGCATGGTGATCGCGACGAACACCACGCCCTCGTCCCGGTGGATCCCCAGGTAGTCGTCGTATTTCAGGGTGCTCCGGCCGTTCAGGACCTGGAAGCGGTCGTCGGCCGGGATGCCGAGCGTTTCGACCATCGCGTCATGGACGGCGTTGCCGAGGGCTTCGAGCTTATCGGTCCCGATGGCGTCGATACGGACGAAGGGCATGTCAGTTCTCCTTGGTGACGAGAAGCCCGAGAGCGCCGTCGACGGCTTTCGCGAAGACGTCCGGGGAGCCCGCGGCGCGGGCGAGGACATAACCGCCTTGGAGGACCGCGACCAGCGCGGTCGCCGTGGCGGCGGAGTCGAGGGAGGCATCGAGTTCGCCGGCCGCCCGGCCTTCGTCGAGCAGTTCGGCCAGACGGCCGGTGAGCCAGCCGAAGGTCTCCTCGACCGGCCTTCGCAGGTCCGGATCGGCCATCACGTCGGGGTCCTGGGCGAGCTTGCCGACCGGGCAGCCCTTGAGCACGTCACGCTCGCGGCGCAGGTAGGCGGTGATCCGCTCGACGACCGTGCCGGGCCCGCTGAACTCGGCCTCGGCCTTGGCACGCAGGTGGTCGGCGTTGCGGCCGATCGCGGCCAGCGCGAGTTCGGACTTGCCTTGGAAGTGGTGGTACATGCTGCCCTGACCGGCGCCTGAACGCTCCTGGATCGCCTTCGGGCTGGTGCCGACGTACCCGCGCTCCCACAGGAGCTCGCGAGTGCTCTCGATGAGCTGTTCCCTCTTGTTCACACCCAGACTGTACATACTAGTAGGTACAGGAACAACCCGAGCCCGCGGAAGCAAGGGACCTTTGCTATCGCTTTCGCCCTAAACCGCAGGTCAGGAGCACCTCAAGTGGCACCCACACCTCAGACGGAGGGACCGATCCGGACACCGGCCGCGCATACGTGGCCAGCAGGGACGCCCCCAAGCAACCGGAGGTCCGATTGATCCCTTATACACCGTTCCACAGGGGGTCGTGAGTGCTGAATAGGGTTAGAACCCTCATTAGCACTCACCACCCCCTGGCAAAGTCACGCAAACCACCCAAACGGGCGCTGCGGATTCGAGAATGTCCCTTATGGACAGTCACTCCCCAGGCGGAAGGTCCGTGAAGGCCTCCTTCCCTACGCTCAGGGTAGGGAAGGAGGCCTTCACGGACCACAACATCGCCCGGTTCACCGCACGACGTGCTCGTACGCCGGCTTCAGCTCCTCCACCGGCCCCGGCGGCGCCACCAGCGGCCCCTTCGCCCAATCGCAGCCGAGTTCGTGCAGCACCTTCAACTGCCGCGCGGTCTCGACCCCTTCGGCGACCACCACGAGGTCGACCGCGTGCGCCATCGCCATGATTCCGGCGACGATCGGCTCGGCGTCACTCGATCTGCCGAGATCGGCGACGAACGACCGATCGATTTCGACCACGTTCAGGTCGAGACGGCACAACTGGGCGAGCGAGGAATAGCCCGCGCCGAATCGTTCGGCGGTCACCTTGACCCCGGTCTTCCGCAGCGCGTCGACCGCGTCGGCCGCGTCTTTCAGCGCCGTTTCGTCGACGTCGAGACTCAGCTCCTCCGGCCCCAGGCCCGTCTCGTCCAATGTGGTCTGGACCAATTGCAGTAAGGTGGGATCGCCCAATTGGCGCACCGAGACACTCACATTCACATTACAGTGCACACCATGATCGGCACGCCATCGGGAGATCTCACCGGCGGCTTTGGCAAGAACCTCCGCGCCGATGATCGTCAGAAGATCACCGTCATCGGCGATCTCGACCAATTCCGCCGGATCGATCGACCCCCGGATCGGGTGATCCCAGCGCGACTTCGCCTTCACCGCGACCATCTCACCGGTCCGCAAATCGACGACGGGCTGATAAACGGTCTCGATCAGTCCTTCCGCGACGGCGTTCCGCAGATCCTGTTCGAGAATGAACCGATCCTGCACCCGTTCCCGCATGATCGGCGCATAGAACGCGTACCGTCCCGGCCCGAACGTTTTCGCTTGATACATCGCCAAATCGGCGTCTTCCAGCATTTCGTCGGCACTGCGGGTATCCCCGGGTTCGGCGAGCACTATTCCGATGCTCGTATTTATATGCAGTTCCCGGCCGTGCACGGTGAGCGATTCGGCGAGCTGCCGCTGCAGATGGTCGGCCAGCGCCCGCACCTCGGCGGCTTCGGTATAACCGGTGGTGATGACCAGGAACTCGTCACCGCCGAGCCGTCCGACCAGATCCGACGGACCGGCCGCGGCCCGCAGGCGCTCGCCGATGATGCGCAGCACCTGGTCGCCGACGGTATGACCGAGCGAGTCGTTGATGATCTTGAACTTGTCGAGGTCGATGAACAGCACCGTGGTCGTGAGCGCCGGATCGGCGATCGTGCGCCGCAGATGGTTCAGCGCGAGCGTGCGGTTCGCCAGCCTGGTCAACGGATCGTGGGTCGCTTCGTAGGCCAGCCGTTCGCTGATCGCCCGCCGTTCGGTGATATCGGCGAAGGACGTCAGCACCGAGGGCACGCTCTGCCCCGGCGCCATCAGCGGACCGGAGGTCAGCGAAAGCCACCGGTGCGCGCCGTCGCGCCGCCGCACCTGCACGACCCGTCCGGTCTCGACCTTCCCGGAGCGCCGCACGCGCGCGGACGGAAGATCGGCGACGGGCACCGGGACGCCTTGCTCGTCGTGCAGCCTCAGCGTCCGGCTCTCCAGGCCCACCAGGGATCCGTCCGGTACGCCGGAGATGCGGTGCGCGGCGGAGTTCGCCAGCTCGATCCGCCCGCCCGGCCCGACCACCAGCACGCCTTCGTCCAGCGTCTCGACGACGGTGGCGAATTCGGCCTCGGCCCGGCGCTGCGCGGTCTCGTCGGCGCACAGGAGCACGTACCCGTCGAACATCTCCGCCGCCGAAACCCGCACCGAAAGCGCGGTGCCGTCGGCACTGAAATGCGTGGCCTGCACGACCCCGCCCGACGCGACGACCTGTCGCGGCTCCATCGGCGCGCCGACGACCTCGGACACCGGCACGCCGATGACCTCTTCGAGTTCATGCCCGTACACCGCTTCGGCCGCCGGATTCCAGCTCGTCACCAGCCCGTCGGGCGAGGTCGCGATGATCGCGTCACTCGCGTGGCCGACCAGTGCGGCCTGGAACCGCAGACCGGCCTCCGCCGCCTTCTGCGTGCTCAGATCGCGCATGATCACCTGATAGGCGGGCTTGCCCTCCCAGGTGGTGAGCACCGCTTGGGACTCGACGGTGACCTTGCCGCCATCGAGGGTCAGCAGCGTCATCTCGGTCGGTTCGCTGAAGGAACCGGGAGCGGCCAGCGAGCCGATCCTGGCGAGCAACGCGTCCTGCGAACCGGCGTCGACCATGTCCGTGATGTGCAGGCCGACGAGTTCGGTCGAGACCGTGGCGCCGACGAACCGCATCGCGGCGGAGTTGACGAACACCACTTTGCCGCGCTGATGGACACAGATGCCGTACGGGCTCGCCTCGACCATCGTGAGGTATTGCGTGCCCAAAGTCCCGCCGTCGGAATTTTGCTCCAAAAGGCGGTACCCCTTGCCGAGAAATGCGAGCGCGGGCTCACCGCGAGGATCCCTCTCGGTGGACAACTCGGTCAGCAGACGGACGAGCGACGCATGCCGGGAAGTCCGCCCACCGGAGGCGGCGGATACTCCAACCGTGCAGGTCGCGGCGCTGTTCGCTGGCGAGGAATCCTGATCCGAAGACCGGCGGGTGTCGGGGGTCCCACCGTCGAGATCGTCAGGATCCATGTGATCCAAACCCCCTACTCGACTGATGTAGCTTCCGATTAGATCACTAAATCGACGTAGCCGTCCTCCTCGACCAGCTGACCGGTACGGCTTAATCCATCCGGCATTGACAGAATGTAGTTGAAAGGAAACACGTGCGGAGCAAAACCGGCATCTGCGGCATCGGAGCCGTAACCGCCTACGGCTGGGGGCGCGAATCGTTGTGGGAAGGCCTCGTGAGCGGCCTCCCCGCCGCCCAGCTCGTCGAAGGATTCGGTGAGACCCGGGAACTGCCGGGCTGGGTCGGGCACATTCCCGAGGGCGGCAGGCCGAGGGACGGCAGCCTGCATTGCCGCGCGCTGCTCGCGGCGGCGCGGGAAGCGATCGAGGACGCCGGCGCGCACGGCTGGACCCCCGGCCGCCGGGTGGGCCTCGTCTACGGCGGCGTCCGTGACGACATGCGGACCTGGGACGGTTTCCACGCCCTCGGCGAGCGGCTCGCCTACCGGCGCCAGTTCATCGGCATGATGCCGTCGACGCCGATCACCTCGCTGATGGCCGAGTTCGGCTTCCACGGCCCCACGATGACCGCGTCCGCGATGTGCGCGACCGGCAACGCCGCGGTGCTCACCGCGAAGATGTGGCTGGACGCGGGGATGGCCGACGACGTCGTGGTGGTCACCACCGATCTGTCCGCGACCCGGCAGGTCGTCCGGCATTTCGTGCACTGCGGCGTCGCGGTCACCGACGTGCCGCCGCTCGAGGCGTGCCGTCCTTTCCAAGAGGGCACAAGGGGTTTCACCTTCTCCGAGGCGTCGATCGCGGTCGTGATGACGCAGCGGAAGACCGACGCGTACGCCACCGTGCTCGGCGGCGCCATGACGCACGAGGCGCACAACGCGATGGCGCTCGACCCCGATCCGACGACCGCGATCGCGGCGGTGACCGGCGCGCTGGAGAACGCGAACGCCGACGCGGCGGACGTCCGGTACGTGAACGCGCACGGAACAGGGACGAAACTCTGTCACCGCACCGAATCCCAGATCCTCGAAGCGGTGTTCCCGCGCAGTACCGAGATCTACTCGATCAAACCGCTGACCGGGCACAGCCAGTCGGGCAGCGCGCTGACCGAGATCGTGACGACCTGTCTCGCGGCGCGGCGTGACCTCATCCCGGCGCCGAAACCGGTGGCGGACGGGCATCCGCAGCTGATGGACGGACCGTCCCGGCCGGAAAGCGGGCTCACCGTCAAGACCTCGATCGGGATGGGCGGTTACGTCACCGCCGTCGTACTGGACGCCGCCTGAACGTCCAGCCGTCCGCCAATCGACCAATTCGATAACACACGGTCTCAACGTCGTCACGAACCGTCATTTCCCGTGCTCACGTGAGCGATACTCCAGGTCGCGAAACGCACTGAGCACGGAGGCGGCCATGAGCCCGAGAACGGTGTCCGACAACCTCGTCCACAACTACCTGTTCTTGCGGCGTGCCATAGGTTTCCTCGGTGTCGCGCTGCCCTTCGTGCTGATCTTCGGGAAACTCCTCGTCGACGGCGGCGGGCTGCTCAACTCGATCAGCGGGTACTACTACTCCGGAATGCGTGACGTCTGGGTCGGCACCATGTGCGCCATCGGCGTCTTCCTGTTGTCCTACCGGGGTTACGGCCGGATCGACGACATCGCGGGGAACATCGCGGCGGTGGCCGCGGTCGGGGTGGCGCTGTTCCCCACGACCCCGGCGCACGGCGACCGCACGGACGAGATCATCGGCATGCTGCATCTCGGCTTCGCGGCGGTCTTCTTCCTCACCTTGGCGTTCTTCTGCATCGTGCTGTTCACGAAGTCGGACAAGGCGATCCCCGGCGGCCGCAAACCCGAGCGGAACCGGCTGTACGTCACGTCGGGCGTGCTCATGCTGGTGTGCCTGGCGTTGATCGTGCTCTGCGGTCTGTTCTTCGACGAAGAGACCAGAGCGTTCTACCCGGCGCTCTGGCTGGAGTCGGCGGCGATCCTCGCGTTCGGCGTGGCCTGGCTCACGAAGGGCGGGACGCTGTTGCCCGACAAACCGGCGGCCGTTTCCGGGGTGCCGACCCGCCCCGCGCCGCTGTCGGAGGTCTGACCTGGGCATCGGCCGCGCCGGGCGAAGGTAAAGGAACCTTTGTCAACGGCCGGGTCGTTGTCGCGTTATGACTGAGCGCATCGCACTTCAGCTCGGCCGCCGCGACCTCCTGGTGGTCGCGGGGATTCCCGGGGCGGGCAAGACCACGCTGCTGTCCCGGGCGGCGACCGGCGCGATGCCGGTGCTCGATTCCGACCAGGTCCGCGGCAGGCTGCGCGCACGGCTGCCCTCGTGGTTGCCGTACCGGTCCTATCGGCCGCTCGTTCACCTGTGGCACCGGGCGCGCGTCGTCGGGTTCGCATTGGGCGGCGGCCCGCTGATCGTGCACGAGCCGTCGACCAGGGCGACGACGCGTGGGCTGCTGGCCCTGCTCGGCCTGCTGAGCCGCCGCCCGGTCCGGTTGCTGTGGCTCGACGTGACGCCGGAGGAGGCCCGCGCGGGCCAAGTCGCGCGCGGGCGGGTCATCCGGCGGCACTCGTTCGCCCGCCACGTCAGAAGGGCCGAGAAGCTGCGCCGTGACCTGCGCGACGGCTGGGTACCGGTGGGCTGGCGGAGCGCGCGGATGGTGACCCGCGAGGTGAGCGGGGCACTGCGGTTCGTCACCGAGGAAGAACCCGTGAGGGGCGCGCGCCCCTCAGGCGACGTCAGGCTCGTCCCGCTCGATCGGGCGGCCGCACCCACAATGCGCGCAGGTTGAGTGCTCCCGCCCGCCGGGCTCGGCTTCCTCCGAAGGCGCGGGCCGGTTCGGGTGCGGGGACGAGTTCCCTGGCGCCCAGCGGATGCGTACCGGCATCGGCATCGTCCTTTCCACTCCCGCGAAGGGCCTCTCCACCGAGATACGGACCTGATGATCCACCGGTTCATTCCAGCCGCGAGAAAGACCCTCACCGGAGGATCAGATACCCACATAGTTCTCGGCGAAGAAGTTTTGATGTGCCCGGGAAACCCGCAGGCTTTCCAGCCGCGCGTCCCGCAGGCCACGCAGGAACAGGGCCTCGTCGCCGTACCCGGGCGGGCTGTGCAACAGGTTGATCATCCAGTGTGAGAACTCCTGCGCCCGCCAGATCCGCGGCAAGCAGTCCGCGGAATAGCGGTCAAGCGCCGTCGTGTCGCCCTTCTCCAGGGCGGCGACCAACGCGCCGGCGAGGATCTCGGCCTCCATCAGCGCGAGGTTCGCGCCCTTCGCCGCCGAAGGGCTGATCAGGCTCGCCGCGTCGCCGGCGAGGAACAGCTTCCCCCGCTGGATCGTGTCCATCACCCGCGAACCGAGGTCCACGATCCGGCGCTCGATGATCGGGCCGCGTTTCAGCTCGCCGTGATACCCGGCGGCCATCCGCACGTGCAGCTCGTCCCAGATCCGCTCGTCCGGCCAAGCTGCCGGATCTTCACCGCGCGGGACTTCGAGGTAGTAGCGCGTCACCGTCGACGTCCTCGCCATATGCCCCGCGAAGCCGCGTTCGTGGATCGCGTAACCGATCGCGGACATACTCGGCGGAGCTTCGGCGAGGATCGCGAGCCAGGAGATTTCGTGGTCTCGACGGAAGATTCGCGCGGGCACGGACTGCCGCGAGACACCGTGCTGACCGTCGCAGCCGGCGATGTACTCGGCGCGCAACAGAAGATCGTCCGCGATGACGGTGGCCTCCGTGCCCGACACCGACGTCACCTCGGTTTCGAACCTGATCTCCCCGCCCCGCGCGAGGAATTCCGCGATCAGGTCGGTGACCAGGAACTGCTGCGGATAAACGGTGTGTACTTCACCCGTGCCGAGTTCGCCGTACTTGAGCTCGAATTCCGCCTGATCGGTGCGGAAGGCACAGGTGTCGTGCCGCGCACCATCGCGGAGAAGTCCGTCGGCGAGTCCGTTCCCGGTGAGCACACGGACACTGTTGGCGGCCAGAAACCCCGCTCTCGCCCGGTTTTCGACATGCTCCCGGCTTTGCCGCTCCAGGATCAGGCAGTCGATTCCGGCCGCGCGCAAGAGGTTTCCCAGCACCAGCCCGGCCGGACCCGCACCGGTGATCAGGACGTCAGCATCGATCTTTCCCACGAAAGCCCCCAGTACCTCCGCCACCCCAGGTGGTCCAAGGTACACAAGGCGCTTTCCCGCGGTGGGCTTTCAACCCTTCTGGGCACGCATCCGCGCGCGGCGTTTTCCTTCGTGCATCGCCACGACCCTGGCGACCGGGATCGTGTGCCCCTGCTCGACCAGATCGGCGGGCAGCGACTGCGGTCCGGGCATCGACTCGGCCCAAGGATCCTTGTCACCCAAAAGGGCGGGCGCGGTGTGCACGGTGAAATCGGCGGGGACGACGTTCTCCAGGTCGTCCCACGCCACCGGGAACGACACCGGCATCCCTGGCCGCAACCGCGGGCTGTACGCCGCCGCGACGGTGTTGCTGCCCGCCCGCGTCGAATCGAGGTACACCTTGCCTTCGCGGTCTTCCACGATGTACGCGGTCGTCGCGACCGACGGATCGACAGCCTCCGCGCGGGCGGCGAGCGCACGGGTCGCGGCCGCGACGTCGTCGAAGCCCTGCCCCGGCACCAGCGGGACGAAGATGTGCACTCCCTTGGAACCGCTGGTCTTCACCGCCCCGGCGAGACCGGAATCGGCAAGGGCCTGCCGCACCAGGCCGGCGGCCTTCACGACGTGCGCGAAGTCGTCACCCACTGGTGGGTCGAGATCGAGGACGAGATGGGTCGGGCCCGTTTCGTCGCCGGCGCGCATCAACGTCGGGTGATATTCGACGGCGCGCTGGTTCGCGAACCACAGCAGCGTGCGGCGGTCGTCGCACAGCGCGTACGACACCTGCCGCTTCGAGGTCTCCGCCCACATCCCGTACCGCTTCACCCAGTCCGGCGTGTACTTGGGCAGGTTCTTCTGCATGAACGGGTCCTGCCCGCGCAGGATGCGGATCACCGAGAGCGGGCGGTTCTCCAGCACGGGGAGAATGCGGTCGGCGACGGCGTCCAGGTAATCCACCAGATCGCGTTTGGTCGCGCCCTCGAACAACGGCTGATCGAGGTTGGTCAGCTTGACCCCGTCGCGTTCGTCATCGCTCATGGGGTGAGCGTAAAGCCTCGTGAGCGGTAAAGACGATTCCAACCGTCTTTACCGCTCACGAAACCCACTCTTAGCTGATGTTGGCGTCGATGCAGGCGTAAAACGCGTTCGCCGTGTCGTAGACGTTCCAGCGGGCGAGGATCTTGTGCCGCCCGCTCTGCTGCAGGTTCACGCTGTGCGTGACCGTGGCACCCGGCTGCGCGCCGTTGTCGTTGATGGTCGCGACCTTGGCACCGTCGACGAAGTACTCCCAGGTGCTGGTGCGGTGGCGAGCCGTCAGCGTCCACCGGAACGAGGTGGTACGGCCGAGGGAATGCACCTTCCAGCCCTTGCTGTCGTTGTTGAGATCCGCGAACCGGCCGACACCGCCGTTACAGCTCATGAGCCCCTTGGGGCCCTCGACACTTTGCGGTTCCCATTTGATGTCACCACAGGAAACGGTGCCCTGCGCGCATTGCGCCTGCCTGCTCGCGGGCGAGGAAACGTAGCCGTGCGCACTGGCTGTTCCCGCCGGGATCGCGACCAGCACGGCCGGCACCATCGCCGCACCTGCCGCCAGGGTCAGAAGCCTTCGTTTGAAGCTCATGCCTTACCCCTTTCGACACCCACCGCTGACCCGGTGGCAGAACCGCCGTCGAATCAACGGTTCTGGGGCCACAGCGAGCGAAAACCAATGACGGTTGGGACCACATTCGCCAAAGCGTCGAGCCGGCGAATGTGGTCTAGACCATAATTGGTTCAGACGAATTGGTCAAGAGTAACCAACCGGTCGCTTCGGCCGGTGAAGATCGAACAGGAGTTGTCAAGCCGGACGATCAGCCCGCACCCAAACAGACGAACGGTCGCCGGAACGGGTCAACGGCGATGGTGTCCGCGAGCGCCGTCGCCGGTCCGGCCCCTTCGGCGAGCCCTCGGTGGTAATCGTCCATCGCCGCCGCGGCGGCCTCGTCACCGACTCGGCTCAACGGCGCGATCACCGTCCGCGAACCGCTCGCGAGCAACGCGCTGGCGAAACCGAGGACCTCGTCGCCGGGCCGGATCCGGTTCAGCGCGAGCTCGCACGCCGCGAAGACCACCTGCGACGGCGGCTGCGCGAGCCCGGCCATCTCGTGCGCGAAGAGTGCCCCGTCGGCCATTTCCAGCCGGGAGAACAAGGCGTTCTCGGGCTCGTGCGCGCCGTGCGCGGCGATGTGCGCGAGGTTCGCGCCGTCCAGCGCGCGCAAAACCGACTTCACCGTCGCGTCGGCGCCGGCCAGCGTACGCGCGGTCCGGTAGTGCGTCGCGAGCTTGTCCAGTTCACCCCTGGTCCCGACCAACCCGGGTCCGCGAACGAGGACGACCTTCCGCGCGGGTGCCCCCGTCGAACGCTCCGCCCCCAGCCACGCCGTCGCCGACGGGGCGACGACGATCGGCCGCGACCGTAGTGCGGGCAGCACACCCCACGGCACCGCGTACAGCGGTCCGGTCGGCACGACGACCAGGCCGCGGTCCCCGAGCAGGCCCGCCAGCGGTCGGATCAGCCGGGCGTCGAGCCGGTCAGCCTGCTTTCGCGCCGAACCGAGCACCGACCGCACCAGCGGCGCCGGCAGCTGATCGGGGGCGAGTGCGTCGAGGTCGACGTTCAGCATCCGCGCGGATTCCGCGGCCACCGCCGCCGAACCGAGCCGCACCAGTTCACACCGCCCGCCCGCGACGACCACCGCCACCAGGTCGTCTCCGGAGTAGGCGAAACTCACCAGCGCGCGTTCACCGAGTTCGTCGGCGACCTCGGCGAGCCGCGCGATCGGCCGCGGCCTGCCCCAGCGTCCGGTGTGCCACCCGAGCCGATGCGCCTCGCGCAACCGCTCGGCGTGTTTCGCGCGCAAGGCCGCCGTGGGATGCCCGTCGTGCTGTGCCTGGTGGATCGCCTGATCCAGACCACGGACCTCGCCGACCCGCTCGGCGAGATCCGGATCGGTCGCCGCGACAGGTTCGTACCGGTGACTTTGCGCGCGTGTCCGCTCCGTCCAGGCGAACAGCCGGGCCGCGTCGGCGCGTTCGAGCACGATCTTGATCGCCAGATCCGCCAGCTCCTGGCCGTGCAGCGCCGTCCCGGACACCAATTCGAGGCCGCCCATCCGGTCACGGACCCGGTCGAGTTCGGCCAGCCCGGCACGGATCTCGGCCAGCGCCCTGCTCTTGTCCCCCTCGGCGACCGCGAGTTCCGCGCGGCAGAGCCGGCGCAGCATCCGATAATCGACGGAGGTCAACCGTCCCGGCCGCGGAATCCGCGACAGCAGTTCGGCGGCGCGTTTGCGCTTTCCCTTCCGCAGTTCGACCCGGACGGCCAGCATGCGCGCGAGCGCGGCCTGATCGGCGAGCCGCGGCATCGGCATCCGGTTCGCCGCGCGCAGCGCGCGGGCGGTCAGGGTGAGCGGGATATCGTTGGTGCGCAAGGCATCCCGCACATCGGCACGAAGGCCGACGATGGTCGCGTTGGCGACGCAGGTCTGACAACCCCAGCGGAGCATCCTGCGTCGCGCGGAGGCGGCGTGGCCACGAGCGAGTTCGAGATCGTCGCTCATCAGCGCGGCGGAAGCGCGGTACAGCTCCGCGTACGCCAGCTCGCGGGTGGTGCTCTGTGCGTGCATGGCCTCCAGGACCTCGTCGAGATGCCTGCCCGCCTCGTCCGCCAGACCGGCGGCGAGCAACGCCTGGGCCTGGTCCAGCCGGAGAAGTGGATGGACCTCCACGTCGAGGGCTCGATAGATCCGTTCGCTCTCCTCGTACAGCCGGAGAGCGGCGGGAACGTTACCGACCCGCAGCTCGAGCGAACCGAGCGGCCGCCGGACGTCAGCCGCCTGCAACCGCAGTTCGAACTTTTCCGCGATGTCCATCGCGCGAGCCAGATCGTGGCGAGCCTTGCGGACATCGCCCAACCGGGTATAGGCCAGCCCGCGAGTGATCATCGTCCCCAGATACGGATGAAGCAAGGGAGCGGGGTCATCCGCCGCGGAAAGCACGAATTCCTTGTTTTGGATCGAGGAATCGAAATAGGCGATACCGTCTTCGTTCCGGCCCACCGCCATGAGCAGGAGCCCGTAGTTGTGGTCGATGGCGCCACTCAGCTCAGCACGCAGTTTCCGATCGCGCACTTCGGCCAGAAGCGATCGGACCTCGTCCAGTTCGGCCAGCCCGACCGCGACCTCGCCGCCGGTTTCCGTGCCGAGTGCGACCAGGGAATTCGTAAGGCGGATTCGAGCGGCGAGCCACTCGGATCGGTCACCCTCGACGCTGGGTTCCACCGCGTCGAGGACCGACATGCCCCGGTGGAGCAGCTTCAGGCCCTCTCGTGGCCGCGCCGAGCAGACCGCGTCGACCCCGGCCCGCTGCAGGTCACGCGCTTTACGGATGGCTTCCGCCACCCCGAGTTCTGTTACCGGCACTGATCTATGACAGCACAGTCCGTAGCCGAAAGTCGTCCGCCCGTCGAAGATCACCTCGGCGGGCGGACCTGAACTTTCAGCTCACCCCGTCAGCCCCTGGGAGGCGGCGTCTGGATGCAGCCACCGGCACAATCGAAGAACTTGTTCCGGTTGTGCTCACAGTCCGGACTGTGCTCGTGTTGCGGCAGGCCGGGCTCGGACTGAACCGCGTCGACCGGCTCTTCCTCACCGATGGGATCCTTGACGTCCGTTGGCGTCGACATATGACGATCTCCTCCCCTGATGATCTTTATTTGTCGTGCCGGGCGACCCCATCGCGCCGGGCCCCCTCATTCGCAGGCCCTCTTCCTGCGAATGGGGCAATAGTGCCACAACGGAGCAGTGATCGGGAGTCTTTACCTACACTGAGTCATCGCAGGCATCCAAAAGAGGGACGTTTCGTTAGCGGGCCTCACGACCTACTCCGGATGGCCCTACTCCGCCCGCCTCCGCTCCGCTTCGCGACGGATTCCACTGGGCCATCCGGCCTAAGATCCAAAAATTCTTGTGGCACAAGGGTTTCCGCGCTCTGAGCCGAGGGCATACACGGTCCGTCGGGGGATTTACCGGCAAATATCCGGAGGAGATAACGATGCCAACGTGGTTGGTCATCATCATCGTCATCGCCGCGATCCTGGTGGTGGGAGCGGCCGCCTGGGCCGTCATCGCGCAGCAGCGCAAGCGGCGATTGCGCGAAACGTTCGGGCCCGAGTACGACCGGGCCGTCAAGGAACACGAGAGCCCACGGGAAGCGGAACGCGATCTTTCGTCGCGGATGAAGCGCCATTCGGATCTCGACATCCGTCCTCTGCCGGCGACCACAAAGGACCGTTACGCCCAGGAATGGGCGCTGATCCAGGAACAGTTCGTCGATCGCCCGTCCGGCGCCGTCGTCGAAGCGGACCGGGTGTTGGTCTCACTGATGGCCGAGCGCGGTTACCCGACCGAAGGGTACGACCAGCAGCTCGCGGATCTGTCCGTCCGGCACGCGAACACGTTGCGGCACTACCGCGCCGGGCACGACACGCTGGAGCGCCATCGTGAATCCGAAATGTCCACAGAGGACATGCGTGAGGCGATGAAGCACTACCGCGTGGTGTTCGAAGATCTGTTGACCGAGGGTGACGAAGGAGCGGAAAGCCATGGAAAGCAGGCCTCTGGGAACCGAGCGAACGGAACCGCGGACGGAGGATCGGCTCGACGAGGATCGGACCACTGACGGTCTCGACCGAACCGCCACGGACACCGAAGGCCGCGACTCCGGGCACACCTTGAGCACCGAGGACCTGGTGGCCGCCGAACCGGATTCCACCACGGAGTCCGCCACGGCCGAGTCCACTGAGGACGGTGAGCAGACCCTCTTCGACGACTCCGACGTGACGCGGTTCCGCGAAAGCTGGCAGGGCATCCAGACGGCCTTCGTGGACGACCCGCAGCGGGCCGTCAAGGAAGCCGACGAACTGGTGGCCGTCGTGATCCAGAACCTGGCCGCGACGTTCGCCGACCACAAGAAGGAACTGGAATCCGCGTGGAGCCAGGGTGAACCGGCGACCGAGGACCTCCGGATCGCCCTGCGCCGCTACCGGTCGTTCTTCAACCAGCTGCTGAGGGCGTAATCCTCACCAGTCCGTGAAGGCCTCCTTCCCTACCCTCAAAGTAGGGAAGGAGGCCTTCACGGACTTTCAGGCGCCGGTGGTCGATCCCGGCCGCACGATCATCAGGATCGTCACCACGGCCCAGAGCAGATTGAACATCCCGGTGTACATCGCCACCCGTCCGGCCGTCAGCGGTTCCGACGGCGGCTCGGCGTCCAAGGCCGCGAGCATCGCCTTTTGTCCCGGCAGCACCAGCGCCGCCAGCACCCCGGCGGCCGCGGCGGTGAGGACGATCGACACGATGACCCACGCGTCGCCGAAGACCCGCATGCTGCCCGCCGTCGCCAGCCCGAAGAACGGCACCGCGATCCCGACGACGGCGTAGACCCGGCAGATCCGGTGCAACGCCCGCAGCACGGACAGCCCGGAACCCGGTTCGGCGAACGCGCGGCGGGCGGCGGCCGGGAACATGCTCGCCGCGACGGTGACCGGTCCGATCGCGATGACGGCGGCGAGGACGTGAAGGATCAACAGGACTTTCGACACGCCGCCGAGCCTAAGATCGTCACCCGCTCCTCCGGTACCGGTGTTTTCGACAGATGTCACAGGATTCCGGCCATCGGCTACGTCCGGCGACGTACGCCGGGAGTCGCCTGTGAACGGATGTGGCGCGGCCTCGCGGCGGACACCATTGGTCACCATGACCATTCCCGTGGACACAGACGAACTCACGAAACGGTACGGCGAACACCTCGCCGTCGACCGGATGAAGCTGACCGTGCTGCCCGGCGAGATCTACGGCTTCCTAGGCCCGAACGGCGCCGGCAAGACGACGACGTTGCGGATGTTGCTGGGCCTCGTGCGGCCGACGTCCGGCGACGTGCGGCTCTTCGGGCGGCCGCCCGGTGACCTCGACGGCGTCGGCGCGCTGATCGAATCACCCGGTTTTTACCCGTACCTGTCCGGTTCGGACAATCTGAAGGTGCTGGCCCGGTACAGCGGAACGGATCCGCGCCGCGTCGGTGAAGTACTCGCGCTGGTCGATCTAGCCGATCGCGGCAAAGACCGGTATTCGACCTACTCCCTCGGCATGAAGCAGCGACTCGGTGTCGCGGCCGCGTTGCTGAAGGATCCGCGGTTGCTGATCCTCGACGAGCCGACCAACGGACTCGACCCGGCCGGAATGGCCGACATGCGCGTGCTGATCCGGCGGCTCGGCGCGGAGGGGTGCACCGTGCTGCTGTCGAGCCATCTGCTCGGCGAGGTCCAGCAGATCTGCGACCGCGTCGGTGTCGTCTCGCACGGGCGGCTGGTCGCGGAGAACACGGTCGCCGAACTCCGCGGCGGCACGGTGCTGCACATCGAAGCCGACGAGATCACTCGCGCCGCCGAACTGGCGAAGCGCTGGGTGGGCGGGGAGAACGTACGGACGAGCGGGACCGGTCTTGATCTGACCGTCGACCCGGAGCGCGCGTCGTGGCTGAACCGCGAACTCGTCACGGAAGGGATCGCGGTGCGCGAACTGCACGTCCGCGAACGGGATCTGGAACAGGTTTTCTTCGAACTCACCGGAGGGGTGGCCGACCATGTGGGGTAGTTGCGGCGCCGAGCTGGCGAAACTCGTCCGGCGTCCGGCGAACTGGTTCATGCTGGGGATCGCGGTCGTGCTCGGGCTGACGTTCACCTACCTGCTGCCGCTGGCCGGCGCGGCGGGCTCGTCGAGCGGGGCGCCCGGCACGGATCGCGGGCTGGCCGCGACCATGCCGTCGAACCTGGTCGGCAACTCGATCGGCGGGCTACCGGTGTTCCTCGGGGCGATCCTGCTCGTGCTCGGGGTGCTGGCCGTCGGCACCGAATACGGCTGGAGCACGTGGAAGACCGTGCTGACACAGGGTCCTTCGCGGATGACCGTCTACAGTGGAAAGTTGTGCGCACTGGCCGTCGCGACACTGACCGTCGTGCTGACGAGTTTCGCGACCGGTGCGGTCACGAGCGCGCTCATCGCGGCCTCCGAAGGCGAGGCGATGGACTGGCCCGCGGTCGGCTCGCTGGTCACCGGGATCGGCGCCGGCTGGCTGATCGCGATGACCTGGGCGGTACTCGGCGCGGCACTCGCCATCGCGATGCGCGGGGTGGCGCTGCCGATCGGGCTCGGCCTGGTGTGGCTGCTCGTGGTCCAGAACCTGCTGTTCGGGGTCGCGGCCCCGCTGCTGGGCTGGGTCGACACGCTTCAGCGCGCCCTCCCCGGCGCCAACGCCGGTTCGCTGGCCGCGTCGCTCGGCGCTTCCGGTGCGACGCCGGGGGTCGGGGAACTCGTCAGCGTCCCCCAGGCGACGCTGGTGGTGGCCGGGTACCTGGTGGCCTTCACCGTTCTCGGCGGCTGGCTGCTGCGGCGCCGGGATGTCCTCTGAAGTACGTGAAGGCCCCCTTCATTGCGCTAGGCGCAAGCAAGGGGGCCTTCATGTACTTCTAGGCGAGGGCGTCGAGATCCGCGACGACGTCCTTGGGCAGTTCCAGGTCCGCGGCGGCGATGTTCTCACGCAGGTGCGGCAGCGAGGACGTGCCGGGGATCAGCAGGATGTTCGGCGACCGCTGGAGCAGCCACGCGAGCGCGACCTGCATCGGCGTCGCGTCGACCCGGCGGGCGCAGTCGTCGAGCACGCCGGACTGCAGCGGGGTGAATCCGCCGAGCGGGAAGTACGGCACGAACGGGACGCTGATGGCCGCGAGGGCGTCGAGCAACCCGTCGTTGGCACGCTGCGCGACGTTGTACTCGTTCTGCACGCAGACGACCGGCGCGATGGCGCGGGCTTCCTTGACCTGCTCCGCCGAGACGTGACTCAGGCCGAGGTGCCGGATCAGGCCCTGCTGTCGCAACTCGGCGAGGACCTCGAACGGCTCCGTGATCGAAACCGGGATCGGGAAGACGCCGTGCTCCCCCGCGAGCCGCAGGTTGACGACGTCGAGCACGTCGACGCCGAGGTTGCGCAGGTTGTCGTGGACCGCGGCGGTGAGTTCCTCCCGCGAGAGCGCCGAAGGCCAGCCCTTGTCCGGGGTCCGCTTCGCCCCGACCTTCGTGACGATGTGCAGATTCTCCGGGTACGGGTGCAGCGCCTCGCGGATCAGCTCGTTGACCGTGTGCGGGCCGTAGAAGTCGCTGGTGTCGATGTGGGTCACGCCCAGCTCGACAGCCTCGCGAAGGACGGCGATCGCGGTTTCGCGGTCACCCGGCGGTCCCCAGATGCCGGGGCCGGACAGCCGCATGGCGCCGTAGCCCATCCGGCTCACGGTGAGATCGCCGAGAGTGAGGGTGCCGCCTGGGCTCATGATCGCTCCTTGTGCAAGTGGGTTCCGCTCACCTTAGGCAGGGTCGCCCGGCTCGGCGCGCCCGGGAAGGGAGCAAGGGACCTTTGCTCTCGCCCGGGGCGCTGTCCTGCGCGAACGACCAGTCCGACGAGCTGGTTGGCCAGCCCTTCGGTCAGCCCGTCGACGAACATCTCGCGACCGGTGGGCGCTCCCCGTTCGGCCAGGACCGTCGCCACCGCCTCGCCCGGGTTCGCGTAGGGCCACAGGCCCGCGACGAGGATGAAGACCGCCTTCGCGAAGTGCCCGGCCGCCTCGGCGTCCAACGGGATTTGGGCGCGGACGACGTCCGCGAGCCGTTCGGTCCGCTCGGCGGCCCGGCTCTTGAACTTCCGTGCTGTCTCCACGGAGATGTTGCGTTCGAGCACGGCCGCCATCGTGCTGATCAGCTCGCACAGCAGGTGCTGCCGCGAGAGCGACTTCGCGATGACGGTCGCGACGCGCACTTCGTGCTCGTACCCAGGCTTCGCGGCACGAGGAGCGCCTAACTCGCCTTCAAGCTCGTCGAGCCACGCGACCCAGGTCGCGTCGAGGACTTCCAGGAAGATCGCCTCGCGGCTGTCGAAGTACCGCAGCACGTTCGACTTCGCCAGGCCGACGCGATCGGCCAGTTCCCGCAGGCTGATCCGGGAAACCGGCCGCTCGGCCAGGAGTTCGCGCGCCGCCCCGAGGATCGCCGTGCGCCGGACCGCCACCTGTTCCGGCCGCCGGGCGCGCTGAAAATCGGGGCCCACGCGCCGCACCGTACCAGACCACCCGGCTGTTATTCGGCCTTCGCGGCCCTCCGGTCCCGCACCCTCTTGTAGCTCCAGACCAGCAGCGCGAACAGGATGATCCCGGACAGGATCAGGCTCGAACCGGTGCTCCAGCCGCCGAGTGGCAGCCCGGGCACCAGCCCCCACACGACCCCGGCCGCCAGCAGGCACAGGCCGGCCAGCACCGAACCGGCGATGCGCAGCGGTGAAGAAACGCTGTCCTCGGCCGCCTTCATCGCCCTGTCCCGGATGGGATCGACGTATTTCTCCACCGCCGGGAACTCCGACGCCAGCACGAGCAGACCGGCGAGCACGAGCAACAGGCCCGGTCCGGGCAGCACGAGCAGCGCGATGCCGACCAGCAGGAGAATGCCGCCCGCGATCAGGATCAGCACCTGCTTCACGGGTTTTCCGATACCCACCGTTTTCTCCTCGCCGTCGTCGTCCCTCTCGATTGTGCCGGTCCGGCGGGAAACGCGCTGGTCCGGCCAGTCCCGACCCGCGGAGGCGACAGCAAAGGTCCCTTGCTCACTCCCCCGCGCGCAGCAGCTGCTCGAACGGCACGAACCCGCTGGCCGGGGCCGCCACCGTCCCTTCCCGGGACAGCCGGGAGGCGAACTCCCGCCCCGCCCGCGAAGCCCGCGTGTCGAGGTCACCCGGAGACGCCCAGTCCGACGAAGCCGCGTACACCGCCGTCGCGACGGGCTCGGCGCGTAGGTAGGCGAAGAGCGGACGCAGCGCGAAGTCGAGTACCAACGAGTGCCGTTCGGTCCCGCCGGTGGCACCGATCAGCACCGGCTTCCCGTCGAGCGCCTTCGGGTCCAGCACGTCGAAGAACGACTTGAACAGCCCGCTGTACGACGCGGTGAACACCGGCGTGACGGCGATCAGGCCGTCCGCGGCGGTCACCGTGTCGATGGCCGCGCGCAGCGCCGGGGAAGGAAACCCGGTCAGCATGTTCTTCGTGACGTCGATGGCCAGGTCGCGAAGTTCGATCACGTCGATCTGCACGTCCGGGAGCGCGGAAGACACCGCCGCGGCCAGCTTGTCCGCGAGCAGCCGCGTCGAGGACGGTTGGCTCAGCCCCGCGGTCACGACAGCGATCGTGGTCATGCGGTCACCGCCGAAGAAGCCTCGACAAGCGAAGCGTGCGTAGGCGCCTCAGGAACATGAGCCGGACGAAGCGAGTCGAGTTCCTTGCGCAGCACCGGAATCACGTGCTCGCCGAGCAGGTCGAGCTGCTCCAGAACGGTCTTCAACGGCAGCCCGGCGTGGTCCATCAGGAACAGCTGACGCTGGTAGTCGCCGAAGTGCTCGCGGAAGGTCAGCGTCTTGTCGATCACCTCTTGCGGGCTTCCGACGGTCAGCGGCGTCTGCTCGGTGAACTCCTCCAGCGACGGCCCGTGGCCGTACACCGGCGCGTTGTCGAAGTACGGCCGGAACTCCCGCACCGCGTCCTGCGACTTCGGCCGCAGGAACACCTGACCGCCGAGGCCGACGATGGCCTGGTCCGCTTTGCCGTGCCCGTAGTGCTCGTACCGCTCCCGGTACAGCTCGATCAACGCCTGGAAGTGCTCCTTCGGCCAGAAGATGTGGTTCGCGAAGAACCCGTCGCCGTAGTAGGCGGCCTGTTCCGCGATCTCCGGGCTGCGGATCGAACCGTGCCAGACGAACGGCGGCACGCCGTCGAGCGGACGCGGGGTCGAGGTGAACTCCTGCAGCGGCGTCCGGAACCTGCCGGACCAGCTGACCACGTCCTCGCGCCACAACCGGTGCAGCAGGTGGTAGTTCTCGATCGCGAGCGGAATGCCCTGCCGGATGTCCTGCCCGAACCACGGGTACACCGGTCCGGTGTTGCCACGGCCCATCATCAGGTCGACCCGTCCGTCGGCGAGGTGCTGGAGCATCGCGAAGTCTTCGGCGATCTTCACCGGGTCGTTCGTGGTGATCAGCGTCGTCGACGTGGAAAGGATGAGTTTCGACGTCCGCGCGGCGATGTAGCCGAGCATCGTCGTCGGAGAAGAAGGCACGAAGGGCGGGTTGTGGTGCTCGCCGGTCGCGAAAACGTCGAGACCGACCTCCTCGGCCTTGAGCGCGATCCGCACCATCGCCTTGATGCGCTCGTACTCGCTGGGCGCCTCCCCGGTGGTCGGGTCGGTCGTCACATCGCCCACCGTGAAGATTCCGAACTGCATGACCTGCTCCCTCTATCACCGGATCAGCTTTACTTGAGCGTTCAACCTTACGCGTGGAAGATGTATTCCCTGCCACCACCCCGCTGGTCCAGACCTTCGGCGCGAGCTGAACGAGTGACTTGGTCGGACGCGCAAGTGACCGCCCTCACACTCGAAGCCATGTGGCTCACTTCCCTGCTTGTGACAACGTTGACATTGGCACTCTCTCCCGCCACTCCCATCACTCCCGCCCCGTCCGTCACGGCGACCATCTGCGCGAAGTACTGCGACGGCCGCGATCCGGCGGTCGCCGTCGGCGACAGAAGTCCCGCGACGACGTCCGTCTGGGGTCGCGGCATCGTGCTGCACCTCTCCGACGGCGACAACATGGGCTGGGGCAGCATCGAAAACGGCGATCGGGGCGACGAGGTATGGCTCGACCGCTCTTTCGACGGCGGCCGCACCTGGGCCGGTGACAGCCGGATCGGCGACACGAAGATCCCCGCCGGCCACCGCGCCTGGCGGACCCTGATGTTCAACGGCGACGACCCCGCCACCCACCGTTTCGGCGCGCTTCGCGCCTGCGGCAAGGCCGGAAATCGCCCGGAAATCGCCTGCACGCCATGGTTTCGCACCACCGTCGCCGCGAATAATCGCGCCGAGGCGGCGGCCACCGCGCTGATGCAGTTCTACGACAACGGCACCGGGCTCTGGCAGACCACGGGCTGGTGGAACTCCGCGAACGCGCTCACCGCGATCCTCGACTACAGCACCCGCACCGGTTCGCAGAACTACCGCCACGCCATCGCCAACACCTTCGATCGCAATCGCGGCGACAACTTCACGAACGAATACATCGACGACACCGGGTGGTGGGCACTCGCCTGGATCCGCGCCTACGACCTGACCAAGGAGCGCCGCTACCTCGACACCGCCGTCATCGCGGCGAACTACATGTACTCCTACCGCGACGGTACCTGCGGCGGCGGTCTGTGGTGGTCGACGGCGCGGACGTACAAGAACGCGGTCACCAACGAGTTGTACGTCAAGGTCGCCGCTTCACTGCACAACCGCCTCCCCGGTGACACGGTCCAGCTCGCGCGGGCACGCGAGATCTGGGACTGGTTCCGCGCCAGCGGCATGATCAACGGAAGCGACCTGATCAACGACGGGCTGAACTCCTCGTGCGCCAACAACGGCGACGCCGTGTGGAGCTACAACCAGGGCATCGTCCTCGGGGCGCTGGTCGAACTGAACCGCGCGACCGGTGACGCCGCGCTGCTCACCAGGGCCCGCCGGCTCGCCGACGCCTCCACCACGGCGCCGTCACTGCATTCCGGCGGCATCCTGCGCGACCCCTGCGAGTCCGGCGACTGCGGCGCGGATGGACCGTCGTTCAAAGGCGCCTACGCCCGCAACCTCGGCGAGCTGGACCGAGCGCTCGCGGGCAGGCCGTACCGCGCTTACCTGACCCGCCAAGCGAATTCGACCGTCGCGAACAACCGCACCTCGCTCGATCAGCACGGCCTGCGCTGGGCCGGTCCGGTCGACCGGATCGACGCGGCCCGTCAGCACAGCGCGCTGGAGGTCCTCACGGCAGCCCTCTGACCACCGGCGTCGGGACGTGCAGCCAGGCGAGGACCTCGGTCTCCTTCTCCTGCACGAGCACCTGCCGGTAGCTCATCGTGTCGAGACCGGGGCCGCCCTGGTCCTGGACGTCCTCATGGAACCGGTCCGAGACGAGTACGACGACGGGCGACTCGTCCGGCGCCTCGGCGAGCGCGTCACGCAGCACGCGCGAGTCGAGCAGCCGGGCGAGCAGCACCTTCGGCCGCCCCGTCACGCCGTACTCGTCGAGCGTGACCTCTCCGGCGTGGATCGCGACGCGTACCCGGATCCGCAGCGCCGGATCGGTGACCACGTTGTACTTGGCCAGCTCGGCCGCCAGTTGTGAAAGCAGCGGGAGCAGCAGCCGGAACTTGGGGAAATGCGGCGGGACGACGACGATCATCCCGTCACCGGTATCCCGTTTGAGACACATGTTCCAGGAGATCCCGCTGGCCTCGAAGGCGTTCGCCAGCAGGCCGAAAAGCATCCGTCGCACCTGGACGAAGATGTCGCTGCTGCGCCCGACCTGGCCGAATCCGGCGATGTCGATCGAGAACAGCCCGCAGTGCATGCCGGATTCGACCCAGACCGTCCGCTGCGGGTAGAGGATCTTCTTCCGCAGCAGGGCGAGGTGGACGCAGGACACGGTGATCAACAGGATCGTGCCGAAGAACCACGAGAGGGCCATGGCCGTCTCGACCTCGCCCTCTGTCTCCCCGGTCGCGAGCAGCCAGATCAGCCCGAAGGAGGCGATGCCGTAGATCAGCACGTACAGCAACACGAACGGGCGGCGCAGCCGGATCGCCGCGTGCACGAACGGCAGGGGCGCGAGCAGCCCGAGTGACGCGATGACCACCACGAAATACCAAAGACTCACCACGCGCTGCGCGATCGACGCGCGCGTGGGACCGACTCCGACGGTCACTTCCCGATTCCCCCTGCCGCCCCCAGCAGTGTGACACTGGAAACCATAACGCCTCATCAGATGACTGTCAGGAGCAGGACCAGGGTAAAAGCACCGGTCTTCACGGACGGTCGCGAAAGGGCGACATCGGATGACAGGGCGTGGCCACGAACAGGTGTTCGCCACACCGAGGGCGCTGGAGAAGACGAACTGTCGGGGCTGCCGGATATCCTCCAGTACGGTGTCGCGTTGAACGCCACCTCCACGAGCAAGTTCGCGAGCCACGACTCCAGGAGAAAGACCCAGTGACTGCTGAGACCCTGTACGGGGCCGACGACCTGACGCATCTCGAGGGTCTGGAAGCGGTCCGCAAGCGCCCCGGGATGTACATCGGCTCCACCGACAGCCGCGGTATCAACCACCTGTTCTCCGAGGTCGTGGACAACTCGACCGATGAAGGTGTGGCGGGTCACGCCACGAAGATCGTGGTCACCCTGCACGCCGACGGCAGTGTCCAGGTCGACGACGACGGCCGGGGCATCCCCACCGGCACGCACGCCAAATCCGGTTTGTCCGGTGTCGAACTGGTGCTGACGAGGCTGCACGCCGGCGGCAAGTTCGGCGGCTCGGGCTACAAGACCTCCGGTGGCTTGCACGGCGTCGGCGCTTCGGCGGTGAACGCGCTGTCGCACCGCTTCGACGTCACCGTGAAGCAGAACGGCAAGGTCCACCAGATGTCGTTCGCGCACGGCGTCCCCGGCGTGTTCGACGGGCCCGGCCCGAAGGCGAAGTTCACCCGCAAGTCCGGGCTGAACATCACCGGGAAGATGAAACGCGGCGAGCGCAGCGGCACGTCGATCCGGTACTGGTACGACGCGCGCTACTTCGAGACAGGCTCTTCGCTCGACGTCGAAGGCGTCCGCACGAAGATGCGCAACACCGCTTTCCTGGTCCCCGGCGTCACGTACGTACTGCGCACCGCTGTCGACGACTCGATCAGCGAAGAGACCTTCCACTTCCCCAACGGCCTGTCCGACATGGTCGACTTCCTTTCCCCCGCGGGCGAAAAACCCGTCTGCGGCACGCTCTTCATCACCGGTGAGGGCACCTACAAGGAGAACGCGGCCGACGCCAACGGCGTCATGCAGTCCAATGTGGTGCGTCACGCGGAGATCGAGGTCGCGCTGCGCTGGGGCACCGGCTACGAGCGGACGGTGGAGTGCTTCACCAACACCATCCGCAACGTGCACGGCGGCACCCATCGCCGCGGTTTCGACCGCGCGGTGCTGAAAGCCTTGCAGGACGCCATTTCCAAGACCCGCGGGCTGCTGAAGCCCAAGGAGGACATGCCGACCGTCGAGGACGTCCTCGAAGGCATGACGGCGGTCGTGCACGTCCGCCTGCCGGAGCCGCAGTTCACCTCGCAGACCAAGGACGAGCTGTCCACCGCCGGGATCACCCGGGTCATCCAGGGCGTCGTCGACAAGCACATCCGCGCCTGGACCGAAGAGCGCAAGACCAAATCCGAGGCCAAGGTCGTCCTGCAGAAGGTGGTCGACGCGTCACGCGTCCGGCTCACCCAGAAGCAGCAGAAGGACGCGGCCCGGCGCAAGACCGCGCTCGAAGGCGCGGCCATGCCGCCGAAGCTGGTCGACTGCCGCACCACCGGCGTCTCCCGCAGTGAACTGTTCCTCGTCGAGGGTGACAGCGCGCTCGGTTCGGCGCGGATGGCGCGCGTGTCGGAGTACCAGGCGCTGCTTCCCTTGCGGGGCAAGATCCTCAACGTCCAGAAAGCCTCGCTCGGTGACACGCTGAAGAACGCCGAGATCGCCTCGATCGTGCAGGTGCTCGGCGCCGGCAGCGGGCGCACGTTCGACCTGTCGACCATGCGCTACGGCCGGGTGATCCTGATGGCCGACGCGGACGTCGACGGTTCGCACATCCGGACGCTGCTGATCACCCTGTTCGCCAAGTACATGCGCCCGGTGATCGAGGACGGCAGGCTGTACGCCGCGATGCCGCCGCTGCACAAGCTGGTCACCAAGGGCCGGAACCCGGAAACCCACTTCACCTTCTCCCAGAAGGAGATGGAGACCAAGTACGCGGCGCTGGAACGCGCGGGCAAGCAGATCGTCACGCCGGTGCCCCGGTTCAAGGGTCTCGGCGAGATGGACGCCGACGAACTGTGGGACACCACGATGAACCCGGCCACCCGCTCGGTCCGCCGCATCACCCTCGACGACGTCGAAGCCGCGGAGAACGCGCTGGAACTGTTGATGGGCGAGAAGGTCGAGCCTCGCCGCAACTGGCTGGTCGAATCCTCCGACCGGGTCGACCGCGAAGCCATCGACGCCTGATTTCGTTGCTATTCAAGGAGCTTTGAGCAATGGCACGCCGTAAGGGCACCACCACCAAGGTCGACCCCTCCGCGTTCGACCGGCCCGGCGCGAACGTCTTCGACAACTCGCTGAAGACGGAGATCGAGGATTCGTACCTGGAGTACGCCTACTCGGTCATCCACTCGCGGGCGCTCCCGGACGCGCGGGACGGGCTGAAGCCGGTGCACCGCCGGATCATGTACTCGATGAACGAGAACGGCTACCGGCCGACGCACGCGTACGTGAAGTCGTCCCGCGTGGTCGGTGACGTGATGGGCAAGTACCACCCGCACGGCGACACGGCGATCTACGACGCCATGGTCCGGCTGGCGCAGGACTTCTCGCTCAACGTCCCGCTGGTCGATGGGCACGGCAACTTCGGCTCGCCCGACGACGGCCCGGCCGCCTCGCGGTACACCGAGGCGCGGCTCTCCCCCGAGGCGATGCTGCTGGTCGGCGAACTCGGCGAGGACACCGTCGACTTCCGGCCCAACTACGACGGTTCGCTCGAAGAGCCGACGGTGCTGCCTGCCGCGTTCCCGAACCTGCTGGTCAACGGCACGTCCGGGATCGCGGTCGGGATGGCGACCAACATGATCCCGCACAACCTCACCGAGGTGATCGGCGCGGCGCGGTGGCTGATCAACCATCCGAACGCCACGCTCGACAAGCTGATGGAGTTCGTCCCGGGCCCCGACCTGCCGACCGGTGGTTCACTGCTGGGCTTGGACGAGGTCCGCCGCGCCTACGAGACCGGCCGCGGGGTGGTGCGCATGCGCGCCGGTGCCGAGACCGGACCGCTGGAAGGCAGCCGCGGCCGCCAGGCGATCACCGTCACCGAACTGCCGTACGGCGTCGGCCCGGAGAAGGTGATCGAGAAGATCACCGACGAGGTCAACAAGTCCAAGCGGCTCACCGGGATCGCCGATGTCAAAGACCTCACCGACCGCGAGAACGGCACGCGGCTGGTCATCGAGTGCAAGGTCGGTGTGAACCCGCAGGCGCTGCTGGCGGATCTGTACCGGCTCACGCCGCTGGAGCAGTCCTTCGGCATCAACAACCTGGTGCTGGTGGACGGGCAGCCGCAGACGCTGGGGCTCAAGGCGCTGCTGGAGGTCTTCCTCAGCCACCGCTACGAGGTCGTCACCCGCCGCACGCGCTACCGCCGCCGCAAGCGCGAAGAGCGCCTGCACCTGGTCGACGGCCTGTTGATCGCCTTGCTCAACATCGACAAGGTGATCAAGCTGATCCGCGAGAGCGAGAACGCCGCGGCCGCGAAGGACGGCCTGATGAAGCGGTTCAAGCTCTCGGAGATCCAGGCGACCTACATCCTGGACACGCCGCTGCGCCGGCTCACGAAGTACGACCGGATCGAGCTCGAGGCCGAGCAGGACAAGCTGCGCGAAGAGATCGCCGAGCTGTCGAAGATCCTCGACGACGAGTCGGTGCTCAAGAAGGTCGTCTCGGCCGAACTGGCCAAGGTCGCCAAGGACCACCCCACCGAACGCCGCACCGCGCTGATCGACGGCGACCTCAAGGAGGTCCTCGCCGCGTCGAAGCCGTCGGGTCCGCTGGAGGTCGCCGACGATCCGTGCCAGGTGATCCTGTCGGCCACCGGGCTGGTGGCGCGGACGGCCGCGGAATCGGAGGAGGCGTCGGAAGTGCGGCGCCGCAACGGCCGCGTCAAACACGACTCGGTGGCCGCCGTCGTGCACTCGACCGCGCGCGGTCAGGTGCTGCTGGTGACCAACCGCGGCCGCGCGTTCAAGACCGACGTACTGCCGCTGCCGGTGCTGCCCGAGCAGGCGGGCACTGTGTCGCTTCGCGGCGGAATGGCCGCGAAGGAACTGGTGCCGCTGGAGAAGGGCGAGCGCGTCATCGGGCTGGCCCCGCTCGGCGAGCAGGCCGCCGGCTCCCCCGGACTCGCCCTCGGCACGAAACTCGGCGTGGTGAAGGTGTGCTCGCCGGAATGGCCGGTCCGCTCGGACGAGTTCGACGTGATCAGCCTGAAGGACGGCGACGAGGTCGTCGGCGCCACCTGGCTCACCGACGGTGAGGAGACACTGGCGTTCCTGTCGTCCGAAGCGTCGCTGCTGCGCTACCCGGCTTCGCTGGTGCGGCCGCAGGGCCTCAAGGGCGGCGGCATGGCCGGGATCGCCGTGCGCGGCGAGGCGGAAGTGGTCTTCTTCGGCGCCGTCCGTACGGATGACGCCGAGCACGGCGAGCCGATGGTCGTCACCGCGACCGGTTTGAGCGTGAAGGTGACGCCGTTCAGCGAGTACCCGGCGAAGGGCCGCGCGACCGGCGGTGTCCGGGCACAGCGGTTCCTCAAGGGCGAAACGCGACTGGCCGTCGGCTGGATCGGCCCGCGTCCGGCCGGTGCCTCGCGTACCGGTGACCCCGTGGAGCTGCCCGAGGTCGACGTCCGGCGCGACGGCTCCGGCCACGCGCACCCCGGCCCCGAGGTCGTCGGCCACCTGATCGAACGCGGCTGACCCCCGCCGCATTCAGTCCTCCGGATGCGGCCACCCCGCGCGCTTCCCACTTGGCGCAAGCGCAATGAAGGGGCCTTTCATCGCAAATTTCGCGATGAAAGGCCCCTTCATTGCACGCGCGCCGGCCGTCCCACCCGCGTGATAGCAAAGGTCCCTTGCTCCCTCAGCGGCCCAGCAGGCCCTTCGCGATGTGCGTCACCTGGATCTCGTTGCTCCCCGCGTAGATCATCAGCGACTTCGCGTCCCGCGCCAGCTGCTCGACCCGGTATTCGGCCATGTACCCGTTGCCGCCGAACAACTGCACGGCCTCCATCGCGACTTCGGTGGCCGCCTCCGACGAGTACAGCTTCATCGCCGAAGCCTCGGCCAGCGTCGGCATCTTGCCCGCGCGCAGCGTCTCGATCAGCTGGAACACCATGTTCCGCACGTTGATCCGCGCGACCTCCATCTTCGCCAGCTTGAGCTGGATCAGCTGGAATCGCCCGATCTCTTGGCCCCACAGCTTCCGGTTCTTCGCGTAGTCCACGCAAAGCCGGTGGCATTCGTTGATGATCCCGAGCGCCAGCGCCGCGACCCCGATCCGCTCGACGGCGAACCCGGACTTCACCTCGGCCTTGCTGTCGCCGTCACGGCCGGTCTCGGATTCGCCGAGCAGCCTGTCCCGGCCGAGCCGGACGTCGCTGAAGAACAGCTCACCGGTCGGCGAGGACATCATGCCCATCTTCTTGAACGGTTTGCCCTGCGTGAGCCCCGGCATGCCCTTGTCCAGCACGAACGTCAGCACCTCGCGGTCCCGCACGGCGGCGCCATTGCCTTCGTCGAGCTTCGCGTAGACGATGATCGTGTCGGCGTAGGGGCCGTTGGTGATGAACGTCTTCTGTCCATTGAGGACGTACTCGTCGCCGTCACGCCGCACCGACGTCTTCATCCCGCCGAAAGCGTCCGAGCCGGAGTCGGGTTCGGTGATCGCCCACGCGCCGACCTTCTCGAAGGTCGCCAACCCGGGCAGCCAGCGTTCCTTCTGTGCCTGCGTGCCCTTCGTCAGGATCGTCTGCGCGGTCAGCCCGATGCTCACCCCGAGCGACGCGACGATGCCGAGGCTGACCCCGGCCAGTTCGCTCACCGCGATGAGCGCCATCGCCTCCTGCCCGCCGAAGGCCAAGCCGCCACCCGAACCGGACCCAGGGGACTTCGAGAGCAGTTTCGACACCGATTCCCGCGCGAGCGCGTCGATGCCGAAGGAGGCGAACATCTTCCGGATGATGTCGTACGGCGGCAGCGTCCCGCTTTCCAGCGCGTCCAGCTGCGGCCGGATCTCCTTGTCGACGAACTCGCGGATCGCGTCCCGGATCAGCAGTTCGGTCTCGGACCATTCGATCACGGCAGCCTGGCCGCGATGTCGTCGATCGTCCAGGCTTCCTCGGTTTCGATCACCTTGACGTCGTGCCAGCCGGCGAGTTCCGAGATCGCCCCGCCCTGTACCGCGAACACCTTGCCGGTGAGCGGGCACTTCTCGGTCGCGAGATAGGCCACGAGCGGTGAGATGTTGGCCGGGGAGAAGGCGTCGAACTCGCCTTCGTCGACCTCCTGCGCGAAGATCGCGCCCATGCCCGGCGTCGCCAGGGTGAGCCGGGTACGCGCGATCGGCGCGATCGCGTTGACCCGCACGCCGTAGCGTTCCAGTTCCTCGGCCGCGACCAGCGTCAGCGCGGCGATGCCCGCCTTCGCGGCGCCGTAGTTGGCCTGCCCCGCGTTCGGCAACGTGGTCCCGGACGCCGAGGCGGTGTTGATCACCGAACCGGCCACCTGCTCACCGGCCTTGCTCGCCGACTTCCAGTACGCCGCCGCGTGCCGCAGCACGGCCGCGTGCCCCTTCAGGTGCACGGCGATCACGGAATCCCACTGGGATTCCTCCATCCCGGCGATGAACGCGTCGCGCAGGATGCCCGCGTTGTTCACGACGACGTCCAGCCTGCCGAACTCGCCCACCGCTTGGGCGATGAGTTCCTCGGCACCCGTCCAGTCGGCGACGTTCGCCATGTTCGCCACGGCCTTGCCGCCCGCCGAACGGATCTCGTCGACGACCTCCTGCGCCGGACCGGTGTCGGCCCCGCTGCCGTCGTTCGCCCCGCCGAGGTCGTTGACCACGACGCTCGCGCCTTCGGCCGCGAACAGCAACGCGTGCTCGCGGCCGATCCCCCGGCCGGCGCCGGTGATGACGGCGACCCGCCCGTCGAGTGCTCCCATGACTTTTGCTCCTACTCCGCGAATTCCGCGAGACCGTCTTTGAGCACGACGGTTTCGCCGACGGTGGTTTCGAACGCGTAGCTTCCGGCGCCCGCGCGCCAGATGGACGTCGTCAGGTCCTGCCCTGGCAGCACCGGCTTGGCGAACCGGACGGCGAACCGCTTCAGTCTGTCCACATCGGACCCGGCGACCTCGGTCAGCAGCGCCCACGAGGTGAACGCCATGGTGCACAGGCCGTGCGCGATGATCCCCGGGAGTCCCGAATCCTTCGCGACCTCTTCGTCGAGGTGGATCGGCATCGGGTCGCCCGCGGCGGGCGCGTACCGGTAGGTCTGGTCGTCGTCGACGTGCTGGCTGACCTTCGCCACCGGCGCCTGCGAGCGCAGGGCCTCGTCGAACCTGTGCTCCGGCCCGAGTTCGCCGCGTGTCTCGCCGGTGTCGAAACCGCGCACGAACAACGTCACGTACTGCTCGTTGACGAGGTCGCCGTCCTCGGTGCGGCATTCGAGGTGAATGGTGCCGCGCGTGCCGTTCGGCAGCCCCTCGTACCCGGTCATCCGCGCCCGCGACACGAGCTTGTCGCCGGGACGAATCGGGCGGTGGAACCGGAATTCCTGCTCCCCGTGCACGATCCGGCCGAACAGCCCGACCGGCACGACCTCCAGCGCGGGTTCCATCAGCGACTCGAACACCGGCACGATCGCGAACACCGGGCTCGCGACCTCGCCCGCGAGGTGCGCCGGGATCGGGTCGTTGGTCGCCTTGGCGTACTCGATCAGCCGCTCGCGGGTCACCTCGAACCGGGACTCGTCGGTCCACTTGCCGAGCCCGCCGGGATCGAACCGGTCCTCGGTCACGCGACCAGCGCCTTGAACTTCTCCAGCGACGCGTCGAGGTTCTTCTTGCCGTCCTTCTCGACGGCCTTGCCGAGCGCGCCGACGATCATCTGTCCGGCGAATTCGGCGTCGATGCTGGCGAGCGAACCGGCACCGGACGGCTCCACGGACAGCTCGAACTTGACCTTCACCCCGGCCATCCCGGTCCCGGAGATCGCCAGCTTCGACGGCGCCTCGAACTCGTCGACCGTCCAGGTGATCGTGTTCGGCATCCCGAGCATCGTGACGACCTCGGAAGCCTGCGCGCCCTTGGAGAACTCGGCCGGGACCTCGCCCTTCCACTTGGTGTGGATGGTCAGCCACTTCTCGAAGTTGTTGGGGTTGGAGAACTCCGCCCACACCTTGTCGGGAGCGGCGGGGAGTTCGACGGAGGCACTGATCTTGCCCATGGTTGTTCCTTTCGGTGGGATCAGCGCTCGGCGCGCTGGTAGGCGGTGACGACGGCGGCGCCGCCGAGTCCGATGTTGTGTTGCAGTGCGGCTTCGACGCCGTCCACCTGGCGCTTGTCCGCGGTGCCGCGCAGCTGCCAGGTCAGCTCGGCGCACTGCGCGAGGCCGGTGGCGCCGAGCGGATGTCCCTTGGAGATGAGGCCGCCGGACGGGTTGACGACCCACTTGCCGCCATAGGTGGTGTCCCCGGAATCGACGAGCTTTCCGGCCTCCCCCTCGGCGCAGAGTCCCAGCGCTTCGTAGAGCAGGAGTTCGTTGGCGGAGAAGCAATCGTGCAGTTCGATGACCTGGAAGTCTTCGGCGCCGAGCCCGGCCTGGTCGTACACCTGGCGCGCGGCCTGGACGTTCATGTCGTAGCCGATGATGTTCTTCGCGGTGCCGTCGAACGTGCTCGCGAAGTCGGTGGTCATCGCCTGCCCGACGATCTCGACCGCCTGCCCCGCCAGGCCATGCGAGTCCACAAAGGACTCACTGGCCAGGATCGCGGCGCCCGAACCGTCCGAGGTCGGCGAGCACTGGAGTTTGGTGAGCGGGTCGTAGATCATCCGCGAGTCGAGGATGTCCTGCAGCGAATAGCTTTCCTGGAACTGCGCGTACGGGTTGTTCACCGAATGCCGGTGGTTCTTCTCGCCGATCTTGGCGAAGTGCTCGGCGGTCGTCCCGTAGGTCTTCATGTGCTCGCGGCCCGCCGCGCCGAACATCCACGGCGCCGGCGGGAACAGCACCTCGGAGATCTCCGCGAGTGCCTGGAGGTGCCTGCCCATCGGCTGTTCGCGGTCGTCGTAGGTCGAACCGAGCGAACCCGGCTGCATCTTCTCGAAACCGAGCGCGAGCACGCAGTCCGCGCGACCGCCCCGGATCGCTTCCGCGGCCAGGTAGAGGGCGGTCGATCCGGTCGAGCAGTTGTTGTTGACGTTGACCACCGGGATGCCGGTCATGCCCAGTTCGTAGACCGCGCGCTGCCCCGAGGTCGACTCGCCGTAGACGTAACCGACGTAGGCCTGCCGCACCTCGTCGAAGGAGATCCCGGCGTCTTCGAGCGCCTTGGTCCCGGACTCCTTGGCCATCTGCGGGTAGTCCCAGCCCTCACGGCGGCCGGGTTTCTCGAATTTCGTCATGCCGACGCCGACGACGTACACCTTGTTGCCCACCACGACGCTCCTTGCCGTTGCCGGGTCGCTACCGCCACTGAAGATACAGACAGGACTGTATTTATCAACCCCTTACATACAGGACTGCACGGATGTTACTTACGACACGGTAGGTGTCAGATGACGCAGACAGACGGCCCCGACCCCCGATAAACAGGGAAAACACCACTAACAGGGGGTATCGATGAAACGGACAAGTCTGGTCTTGGCCGCCACCGTCGCCGCAGGACTGCTGTCGGCAGGCACGGCAGCCGCGAGCGATTGGACGATGAGTCACCTGCCGACGCCCGGCGGCGACGCTCTGCGGGTCGTGGCCACCGACGGGGCCGGAAGCTACGCCGGGCACTTCGACGGCGGTCTGCTCACCTGGTCCGGAGGGGCCGTCCACGACCACGGCATCCCGGCGGGCTACAACACCGTCGACACCGTGGACGAGAACGCGTCGGGGACCGTTCTCCTCAACAGCTACGCGATCTCCACCCGGGCGAATCGCTCGTTCGTCTTCGAGAACGGCGTGTTCCAGGTCCTGGAGAACGTGCCGGGCTACGCCCAGACGCGGGTCACCGGCATCAACGACCGCGGCGACATCGTCGGCAGGGTGTTCAACGATCCGCGATACGGCTCCTGGGCGGCGTTCTGGCCGGGCGGCGACCGCGCGCACCCGGTGCGGTTGGACTCCCCGCCGCTGCTCAGCCCGGTGGACGTCGACCACGACGGCACGATCCTGATGCAGGAACAGTACGGCGGTACCTGGCTCTGGAAGGACGGGGCGGCGCAGCAGCTCGTGCTCCCCGACGGCATCCGTGAGTCACGCGCCCTCGCGATCCGCGGCGGCAAGGTACTGGCCGACCTCGAAGGCGGGCCCCGGGTGTGGACCGCTTTCGACACCTCGGTACCGGTGCCGGATGGCATGACGGCGAACGCGCTCACCAGCTCGGGGCAGGTGGCCGGCTGTATGCGGACGCCGGACGCCTCGACGATTCCCGCCGTGTGGTCGCTCGGCGGCCAGGTCGAGACGCTGCCCGCGCCGTCCAGCGGCTGCGCCACCATCGCGGGCGAAAACGGGGAAGTCGTGGGCACCCTTGCGGAGAACGGGCCTTACGACACGCCCGTGGTGTGGCGCCGTGGCTAAAGTCGGGGTATGGATCCCGAGGAGCTTCGGCAGCGGTTCTCCCTGCTGACCACCGCGCATCTGACCGACGGCTGCGTCCGCGCCCGCGTCCCGGTCCGGTGCGCGCCGGCCGGAACGCACGCGATCGTGCCCGGCAGCCGCGTCGCCGGGCGGGTCACCCCCGCCCGGCACGTCGGCAGCGTCGACGTCTTCCTGGAGGCGTACGAAACCGCGAATCCCGGCGACGTCCTGGTCGTCGACAACGGCGGCAGGCTCGACGAAAGCTGCGTCGGTGACCTCGCGGTCCTCGAGGCGGAGGCGGCCGGGCTGAGCGGCGTCGTCATCTGGGGCCTGCACCGCGATACCGCCGACATCGAGAAGATCGGCCTGCCGGTGTTCAGCCTCGGCTCGATCCCGACCGGCCCCCTCTCGGTCTCCGCCCGCCCGGACGGCGCGCTCGACTCGGCCGTCGTCGGGGAGTGGACGGTGACCCGCGACGACTTCGTGTTCGGCGACGAGGACGGCGTGCTGTTCGTCGCGGCCGACCGCGCCGACGAGGTCCTGGACCGGGCGGAAGCCATCCGGGACACCGAACGGCGGCAGGCCGAGCGGATCCGCACCGGAGAGACCCTTCGCGAACAGGTGCGCTTCGCCGACTTCCTCGCCGAGCGCGCGAAGTCACCTTCGCTGACGTTCCGGGAGCACCTGCGGGCGGTCGGCGGCGCCATCGAGGAGTAGCAAGGGACCTTTGCTATCGCCGGAGGGCCTGACCAGGGAAAACACCCCCCTGTCCGGCCCTCCGGCATGTCTCTAGGCGGTCTTCGCTCCCCCGAGCCACAGCAGACCGTCGATGACGAAGCGGTTCTGCACCTCACTGGCGAACGTCGACGACAGCGGCTGGTTCGTCTCGTAGTTCATCTTGTTGTGGCCGAAGTTGGCGTACAGCATCTTGTACTTGTCGTTGGTCCAGAGGATCGGGTAGTACCCGCTGTACCAGGACTGGTCCGGATCGGTCCCCAGCGGGAAGCTCACCGGGTCCACCGACGCGAGGATCCGGATGTCCGGGTTCTTCCGCAGGTCGCTGCTCCAGGAGTACCACTCGCTCACCGAAGAGGTGAACGTCGCGGGCAGCCGCGTGGTCGAGGGATGCGACCGGTTCTCCACCCGCAACGTCGAAGTCGTCGGCCCCCACGTGTTCGATTTGAACGCGCCCGTGCCGAGGAACCTGTTGTGGTACCAGTCCCAAGTGGACGGAGCGGTGGTGAACGCGGCCACGTGGAAGCCGAAGAACGCACCGCCCGCACGCAGGTAGCGCTCGAAGCCCGCGCGCTGCGCCGAGGTCTGCGGCAGGTCGTCCAGGAATACCACGACCTGGTACTGCGACGGCTGCAGGGAGTTCAGCCGGTTCCAGTCGTTGGTCGCGGTGTAGCCGAAGTTGTGCTCCGCGGGGGTTTTCGGAAACCACCGGTCGGCTTCCTTGACGAAGCTGATGTGCGCCGCGTCGTAGGTGCCGTTGTAGAAGGCCAGCACTTTGAACGCGGGCGCGGCCCCGGCGGGCACCGGCGCCATGGCCAATGCGAGACACGAGGCGAACAGTAGAGCGAGCCGGAGTACGAATTTCTTCATCTTGCTCACCACCCAAGCCAGAACCGTAAGTTCAAGGCTTGAATTAACGCATGATAGCGAGCCGGTGGTCTAGACCTGAGCGGAAAGACGGTTACCGGTGACCGGCACGGCCCCGGATCGATAACCTGTGGATTATGGAATTGCGGGACATCGAGATCTTCCTGACGCTGGCCGAGGAGCTGCATTTCGGCCGTACCGCGGAGCGGCTGCATGTCTCGCAGGCCCGGGTGAGCCAGACGATCAAGCAGGTGGAACGTCGGATCGGCGCACCTCTGTTCGCCCGCACCAGCAGGCGGGTCCAGCTCACGCCGATCGGCAGGCGGCTGCGGGACGACCTCGGGCCCGCCTACCGCGCGCTGCACGAAGGCATCGAACGCGCGGTCACCGCCGGACGCGGGATCGGCGGGGTCCTACGTCTGGGCTTCGAAGCCCCCGGCGTCGCCGACCTCACCGAGAGCCTGTTGGACCGCTTCCGGCAGCGCTACCCGGAAACGGAATTGCTGATCCGGGAAGCCGATTTCGCCGACCCGTTCGCGATGCTGCGCTCGGGCGAGATCGACGTCCTGGTGACCCTGCTCCCGGCCGACGAAGCCGATCTCACCACCGGGCCCGCCGTGTACCGCGAACCGATGGTGCTCGCGGTGTCGTCGAAACACCCGTTCGCGCGGCGGAATTCGGTGTCCCTGGACGATCTCGCCAGGGACACCGTCCTCCGCGCGGCGCATCCGCCGGAGCCGTACTGGGTCGAGGGGCCGAGGCAGTGGCTGACCCCGGCCGGACATCCGGTGACGCGAGGCAAGCCGTTCGCGACCTTTCAGGAACTGCTCGCCGCGATCGCCACCGGTGCCGGGATCTGTCCGCTCGCGGCGCACGCGCGGGAGTACTTCAGCCACCCGAGAATCCGCTTCGTTCCCTTCACGGGATCACCCGACGTCGAGTGGGGTCTCGTCTGGCCACGCTCCGCCGAGACAGCGCGCGTCCAGGCCTTCGCGAACGTCGCCTCCTCCACGCGCCCCTGACTCCCGCATTTCGTCCTCTAAATGCGGTCCTTGCCCACGCAACTTCCGCATTTAGAGGACGAAACGCGACGGGATCAGGCGACGACCTTCTGCACCCAGCCGTCTTCGAGCTTCACGACCTGACCGTTCGAAGCGACGGTCGGTGTGCCGAAGCCCGGTCCGTTGCCGAAGTCCTGCTGCAACGACGGATCCGTGGAGGTCTTCTTGTACGCGTCCTGGATCTGCTGCTCGTAGACACCGGTGTTGACCGCCGTGGCGAAAGCCGGGTCGGTGATGCCTACGTCCTGGCCGAGCTTGATCAGCTGCCCCTTGTCGAACCCGCGGCCACCTTCCTGCGGCTGGTCCTTGAACAGCGCGTCGTGGAAGGCGAGGAACTTGCCCGCGTCGGCCGCGGCGAGCGAGGCGTTGGCGGAGTCCATCGAGTACCCCGGCGGATCGGAGCGCTGGTTGAGCATCGGCAGCATGTGATAGCGCACCTGCAGGACGCCGTTGTTGACCTGCTCCTGGATCTGGTCCTTGAACTTCTCCTCGAACTGCTTGCAGATCGGGCACAGGAAGTCGGCGTAGATGTCGATCGTCTTCGTCGCCTCGGGCTTGCCGACGACCACGACGGCCCCGTCACGCTTCTGGACGACACCGGGAGCCACCGCCGTCGAGGCCTGCGGCTGGATCACCCTGCCCGCGGTGCTGTCCTTGCTGGACGTCGTCCAGATGACCCCACCGATCACCAGCGCGGCGAGCACGACCACGGCGACCGTGATCGCGACGACCTTCTTCTTGTCGCCGCCGGCGACGCCCCTGGCCTGTGCCACCGAACGCGCCGCCGTCTGCTGCTGCTTGCGTTTCCGAGCGTTGCGCTCAGCTCCACCCACGATTATCCGTTCCCTTCAGCGATACCCACATAGTCGTCGTCCGCGGGGGCACGAGAGTTCCCGAGCCACCCGTCCACGGAGAACCAGGTCCGCGGCCGGACGATCAACCAGACGCCCAGCAACGCGAACCCGAGGTCCCTGGCGATCTCCTGCGGATACTGCGTCTGATCCGCGGCGATCTGACCGCCACCGCCGAAGCAGCCGCAATCGATGCTCAGCCCGCGCGCCCAGGACTGGGCGATCGCGGCGATGAGCACCGCGAGCAGCAGCACCGACAGCACCGACACCCAGCGGGTCACGAACCCGGCGAGCAGGAACAGGCCGAGCGCCAGTTCGACGAGCGGCATCCCGATCGCGACCGGGCGGACGAGCCCGTCCGGCAGGACGTCGAACGCCTGCACGGCGATGTAGGTCTGCCCCGGATCGCTGATCTTCAGCGCTCCGGAAATCAACCAGACGGCGGCCAGTCCGAGCCGGGCGAGGGTGCCCACGGCGTCGAGCACGACTTGGGGCGGTCTACGCACGGGCCTAGGCTAACGGTCGACCCTGAGAACAAGGTGAGGCGGCGGACGGAGGCACCCGATGAGGGGACATGCCCTGCTGGCGGCTTGCTTGATGCTGGTCACCTCGGTGGCGGCGTGCGGGCCGGAAGCCGGTCCCGCGGATTCGCTCGTCGCCCGCGCCGTCGGAGCCAACAAACTCACCATCGGTATCCGCTTTGACCAGCCGGGGCTTTCCAAACGGACGGTCGACGGCCGCTATGTCGGTTTCGACGTCGACGTCGCGAAGTACGTCGCGAGCGAATTGGGTGTCGACACGGATCGCATCACCTGGCACGACAGCAGACCGTCGACCCGTGAGACGGACATAACCTCCGGGATCACGGATCTGATGGTGGCGACCTACTCGATCACCGAGAAACGCAAACAGGTGGTCGCCTTCGCCGGTCCCTATTTCGAAACCGGCCAGGATCTGCTGGTCCGCCTCCGGTCGACCGACATCACCGGCCCGGAAAACCTCAACGGCCGCAAACTGTGCGCCGTGGGCGGCACCACCTCGGCCGAGCAGGTGCGCGACAAGTTCGCCCAGGCCGTCCAGCTCGTCGAGTACCCGCGCTATCAGGACTGCGTCACGGCATTGCTCGCGGGACAGGTCGACGCGGTGACGACCGACGACGTCATCCTGGCCGGGTACGTCGCGCAGAACCCGGAGCTGCTGAGGGTCGTCGGCAAGCCGTTCTCCGCCGAGAAATACGGCGTCGGCCTGCGCAAGGGCGACAACGAAGGGCGCGCGGCGGTGGCCAGGGCCATCCAGAAGATGATCTCGTCCGGGGAATGGCTCGCCTCGCTGAACCGCAACATCGGCCCGTCCGGCTACCGGATCCCGCCCCCACCGCAGGTCACCGAGCAGTGACCCTTCCCGACCTGCCGGTTCGCGCCGTCCTGCCCGAACTCCTGGCCGCCCTCGACACGCACGGCACCGCGGTGCTCGTCGCACCCCCTGGTACCGGCAAGACCACCTTGGTGCCGCTCGCGCTGGACAACGGCGAGGGCCGGGTGATCGTCGCCGAACCGAGGCGGCTGGCCGCGCGGGCCGCGGCGGCACGGATGGCGTCCCTGCTGGGCGAACGGGTCGGCGAGACGGTCGGCTATTCGGTGCGCGGGGACCGGAAGGTGTCGTCTTCGACGCGGATCGAAGTGGTCACGTCCGGGTTGCTGGTCCGGCGGGTGCAGAGCGATCCCGAACTCGCCGGGGTTTCGACCGTCCTGCTCGACGAATGCCACGAGCGCCACCTCGACGCGGACCTGCTGCTCGCGCTGCTGCTGGACGTGCGCGCCGGGCTGCGGGACGACCTGCGCCTGCTCGCGACGTCCGCCACCGTGGCGGCCGGGCGGCTGGCCGCCCTGCTCGGGGACGCGCCGGTGATCACCGCGCGGGCCCGGACCTATCCGGTCGACGTCTCGTATCAGCCGCCCGCGCGCGGTGAGCGGATCGAGGCGACCGTGGTCCGGACGATCCACAAAGCACTGTCCGAAGGGGATGGTGACGTCCTCGCGTTCCTCCCCGGTGCCGGCGAAATCGCCAGGGTGAGCGGACGGCTCAACGGCCTGGACGCCGACGTGCTGCCGCTGCACGGCCGGCTTTCGGCGGCGAGCCAGGACGACGCGCTGCGCCCGCGTGCCCGCCGCCGGGTGGTGCTTTCGACGTCGGTCGCCGAGTCCAGCTTGACCGTGCCGGGCGTGCGCGCGGTGGTGGACTGCGGGTTGTCCAGGGTGCCTCGTGTCGATCACCGGCGTGGGTTGCCCGGCTTGGCGACCGTCCGTGTCTCGGCGGCCGTCGCCGAGCAGCGCGCCGGCCGGGCCGGACGGGAAGCGCCGGGACGCGCCTATCGATGCTGGGCGGCGCACGAGCAGGGGTCCTTGCCCGCCTACCCCGAACCCGAAATCCGCACGGCCGAACTGGCCCGGTTCGCGCTGGAGCTCGCGTGCTGGTCCACTCCGGACGGTTCCGGGCTCGCCTGGTGGGATCCGCCCGGTGAAGGCGCGCTCGCCGCCGGTCGCGCGCTGCTGACGACGCTCGGCGCGACCGCGGAAGACGGCACGGTGACCGAACGCGGCCGGAAGATGGCCGAACTCGGCCTGCATCCGCGACTGGCGCGGGCGCTGCTGGACGGCGCGGCGCGGACCAACGCGCGTTCGGCCGCCGAGGTCGTCGCGCTGCTGGACAGTGGCGGCACGCTGACCGATCTCGAAGCCGAACTGCGGCGCGTACGGGGTGACGACCGCTGGAAGTCCGACGTACGACGGCTTTCCAGGCTGGTGCCCGACGGCGGCGGGGCGTCCGATCCGGCGCTGATCGTCGCGCTGGCGCATCCGGAACGGCTCGCCCGACGGCGTGCCGCGGGTACGCCGGTCTATTTGATGGCCGGTGGCACGGCGGCGGAACTGCCGCGCGGCAGTGGACTGGCCGACGTCGAATGGCTGGCCGTGGCCGAAGCGACCCGCGATCCCGGCCGCGCACAGGGCGTCATCCGGCTGGCCGCGCCCGCCGACGAGGACCTCGCGGTCCGCGCGGCACCGAATCTGGTCTCCTCGGCCGACGAAGTGCGCTGGTCCCAAGGGGACGTCGTCGCGCGTTCGGTGCGGCGGCTGGGCGCGATCGTGCTGTCGGAGAAACCGCTGCGCTCGCCCGCGCCGGACGCGATTCGCTCCGCGCTGCTGGAGGGATTGCGCACCGAGGGGCTCGGCCTGTTGCGCTGGTCCGAGGACGGGCGGCGGCTCCGTGAGCGGTTGTCCTTCCTGCATCGGGTGGCGGGTTCGCCTTGGCCGGCGGTCGACGACGCGGCCCTGTTGTCCACTTTGGGCTCATGGCTTGATCTCGGCTCCGCCCGCCGCCGATCGGATCTGGCGGCACTGGACGCGGGTGCCGCGCTGCGCGGTCTGTTGCCGTGGCCCGAGGCGTCGCGGTTGGACGAACTGGCACCGGACCGGCTGGAGGTCCCGTCGGGTTCGCGGATCCGGGTCGACTATTCGGGTGCGCAGCCGGTGCTGGCCGTGAAACTGCAGGAGACGTTCGGCTGGCTCGCGACACCGGAACTGGCGGGCGTCCCCGTCGTCCTGCACCTGCTCTCACCAGCCGGACGACCCGCCGCGGTCACCGCCGATCTGGAATCGTTCTGGCGCAACGGTTATGCGGCCGTGCGGGCCGATCTCCGCGGACGCTACCCGAAGCATCCCTGGCCGGACGACCCGCTGAGCGCCGCTCCCACCCGGCGGACCACGCGGCGCGGCTCCTGACCGGTCAGTCCATCATCTGGTGCTGAGGCCGGGTCGGCAGCCGCTCCGCCAGTTCCTCGTCCTCCAGTCGCTCGTTCAGGCCCAGTTGCACCGCGCTGCGGATCTGCTCTCGGTTCTCCCGCACGACATGCGCGAAGAACTCGTCGGTCCGCGGATCGGTCAGTACTTCGAGGATCACGCGCATCGCGGTGTCGATCACCGAACGGACCACCTCGTCGTGGAACGGCAGCTTCGACAGCCGACCCGCCTGCGGATCGTTTTTCAGCTTCTCGGCGATGATCCCCCGCAGCAGCGTCTGGTTTTCGGCGAGGGAACGCGCGAGGTTCTGCGGGTAGTTGCCGGTTTCCAGCACCTTGACGACTTCGTCGAGCACCGCGATCGTGATCGGCTTCTTGATCGCCAGCACGATCGGCCGCGACAGCCGCTCGACCAGGCGCTGCGTGAACCGCTCCCCGAACGCGCGGTCCGCCGTCCGCGCGAGCCGGATCAGCACCACGACGATCCGCAGCAACCGGAATCCGCGCAGCGCCGGATGCGCGATGGGGATCATGCCGAGGATCTCGTACCAGTTGCGCAACGGGAACCGCTTTTCCCAGCCGTCGCGCCGCCACCGCCACAGGAATTCGAGCGCGAAGAGCCCGCACACCGTCGTGTCGATGATGAACACGCGATGGGCCGTCTCGTCCGAATGCGGGAAGAACGTCACATAGACGAGCAGCCCGACGGAGAACACGGCGAGTGCGAGCATCACCAGGTCGAGCGGATTCACGCGCCGTTGTCCACGGGTGGTCATGGCGCCGATTGTGCCTTTCCGCGATGCTCGTGCCGAACGGCACCTGCCGAAAGTAAGGGGCGACCGATGACTTCGGGGCAATGCCCGCGCGGGCCTCCACGCCGGAAACTGGCGTCACACGAAGGAGGACGCGGATGATCACGCTTCGAGGACTCACGAAGCGCTATGGCGAGAAGACGGTCGTCGACGGGCTGACCTTCGCCGTCGAGCCGGGCAAGGTGACCGGTTTCCTCGGTCCCAACGGCGCCGGGAAGTCGACGACCATGCGGATGACACTCGGCCTCGACGCGCCGAGCGCCGGAGAGGTCCGCATCGACGGCGAGAAGTACGCGGACCTGCGACATCCGCTGCGTGAGGTCGGAGCGTTGCTGGAAGCCAAGGCGCTGCACCCCGGCCGGACCGCGGGCAAGCACCTCCTGGCGATGGCGCGCAGCAACGGGATCCCGGCGAGCCGGGTGGACGAAGTGCTCGCGACGGTCGGCCTCACCGACGTCGCGGGCAAACGAGCCGGGACGTTCTCGCTCGGGATGGGGCAGCGGCTCGGCATCGCCGGTGCCCTGCTGGGCGACCCCGGCGTGCTGATGTTCGACGAGCCGGTCAACGGCCTCGACCCCGACGGCGTCCGCTGGGTACGGCAACTGATGCGCTCGCTCGCCGCGGAGGGCCGCACGGTGTTCGTATCGAGTCACCTGATGAGTGAAATGCAACTGACCGCGGACAGGCTCGTGGTCATCGGCAAGGGAAAGCTGCTCGCCGACGCCCCGGTCGACGAATTCATCGCGGGCAATTCGCGGACGTCGGTCGCGGTGCGGGTCCCCGTTTCCGGCGAACTGCGTGCGCTCGAACAGCGTCTGCGCGCCCTCGGCGCGAGCACGGAATCCGACCGGGACGAACTGATCGTGCACGACCTGCCCGTCGCGCGCGTCGGCGACGCGGTGCACGAACTCGGGATCCGCGTACACGGGCTGACCGAACGGACCGCGTCGCTGGAGCAGGCCTATATGGAATTGACCGCGTCGTCGGTCGAATACGGAACGGGAGTCGCGGCATGAAGTCACTCATGGTCCTGGTGGCGGTGATCGCCGGCCTGCTGGGGGTGCCGGCGGCCGCGTCGGCGGCACCGGAACTGTCGCTGCCCGCGCCGGGCGGCCCGCTCCCGATCGGGTCGCGCACGCTGCACCTCACCGATCAGCGGCGAGCCGACCCTTGGGTGCCGGAAAGGCGGCGCGAGCTGATGGTCAACGTCTGGTACCCGGCGGTCCCGATCGGGCGCGCCCCGCGGTACATGACGCGCGCGGAGTCGGCGGCGGCGATCGCCGGACGGAAGCTCGACCTGCCGCCGGACACGCTGAGCGAGGTGCGGGTTCATTCGAGGGAGAACGCGCCCTCGCTGCCCGGACGTCGTCCCTTGGTACTGCTTTCGCCGGGCGCGGGCAACAACCGGATCACCCTGACCGCGGTCGCCGAACGTCTTGCCGCACAAGGATTCGTGGTCGCCGGAATCGACCACGCCTACGAAGCCTGGGAAACGGAGTTCCCCGATGGGCTGCGTCAGTGTGTCCCTTGTGGACTTCCCGGTGAACCCTGGCCGTCGGCGATCGCGAACCGCGCCGTCGACGCGTCGTTCGTCATCGACACCCTGCTGAAGGACCGGCGCTGGTCGATCGACGCCAAGAAAATCGGGATGGCCGGGCATTCCGCCGGTGGTTCGGCCACCGCCACGGCCATGGCCGCCGACCGGCGGATCAGGGCGGGCGTGAACGTCGACGGCCCGTTCTTCGGCATCGTTTCCCTCGACCGGCCGCTGCTGCTGCTGGCCAGCCCGATCGGCGAGAAGAACTACAGCCCGACCTGGGACGAGACCTGGCCGCGGCTCACCGGGCCGAAGGAGCGGTACCTGCTCGAAAACAGCGGCCACTCCTCGGTGACCGACGGCGCGATCCTGGTGGATCAACTGGGTCTGCGGTCCTCGCTGCCCGCCGATTTCGTCCGCAACCAGTACGGCTCGATCGATTCGCGGGTAGCGCTGGACTTCTACCGCGACCGGCTGACCGCCTTCTTCAAGCAGTGGAGCGCACGATGAACACGATCTCGTCGGAATGGACCAAGTTCTGGTCGGTCCGCTCCACCTGGTGGTGCCTGATCAGCGGGCTCGTGCTGATGCTCGCCTATTCCGGTGCGCTGGGCCTGGCCGCGAACTCCGGCGTCGAACGCTCGATGGCCCCGCACGCCGTCGTGACCGGGGCGGCGTTCTACCTCACGCAGTTCGCCGTGGTCGCGCTGGCGACGCTGTTCATCACGAGCGAGTACGCCAGCGGCAGCATCCGCTCGACCCTGCAATGGGTCCCGACGCGCAACCGGGTCCTCGCGGCGAAATCGGCCGTCCTGCTGCCGGTGCTGTTCGGCTACGGCGTCCTGAACACCCTCGCCGGCGTGGCGATCTCGGCGCCGCTGATCCCCGGGCGGAATTCCTCGGTGGGCGAGGTCCTCGCGACCTCGGCAGGCATGGGCGGCTACTTCGCGCTGCTGGGCCTGCTCTGCCTCGGCCTCGGGACGGCGCTGCGGAGCACGGCGGGGACGATCGTGACGGTCTTCGTGCTGCTGGTGATGATCCCGATGTTCGCCGGTTCACTGGGCGGGGAAGACCTCGTGAACTACTTCCCCGGCTTCGCGGGCGTCAACGCGATGGTCACTTCAGGCGAGCCGAACCCGATCTTCGGCGGCGTCGCGCCCTACGCGCCTTGGGTCGGCATCGCGCTCTGTACGGCTTGGGCGGCGGCCGGTCTCGCCACCGGTTCCACCGTGCTGCGGCGGCGCGACGCCTGAGGGAGAGCAAGGGACCTTCGCTCTCGCTTGTCGCAACGTTGAGAGAAGCGAGAGCAAAGGTCCCTTGCTCACTTCCGCGCCGTAACCGCAGGTCGGAGCCCCCCCGCGATAGCAAAGGTCCCCTGCTACCTCGCTCCCCTGCGGAGCCCCTATCGATGAAGGAATTGGGACGTTGAGTGTCCCAATTCCTTCACCGACGCCCCGAGAATCGCCACTCACGACCCGACGGCGACACCAAAGGTCCCTTGCTCCCCTCCGCACCATAACCGCAGGTCAGAGCCCTCGGCGATACCAAAGGTCCCCCGCTACCCCGCCACCCCGAGCCCAGCCAGAACCTCCCCCGCGTCCCGCGTCAGCTCCGCCAGCCCCGGCGGCCGCAGCGACCCGGTCCCGGCCAGCGCGTCGAAGATCGTCCCGTCCAGCCACGCGACGAGCACCCGCGCGTGCCGCTCAGGCTCCGTCGACCCGCGGTCGGCAAGCACCTCGGCGCACCTTCGCCGGATCACCAGCCCTCCGCGGTCATAGGCCTCGCGCAACTCCGGCCGCCGCGTCGCCTCCAGTGCGAACTCGTACCGCGCCAGCATCCGCGTCCGCCCCCGCGTGATCGCCGCGTACGCGAACTCCGCCACATACTCGGCCAGCTTCCCGGGCCGCGGCTCGATGGTGACCTCGTCGAGTTCGACCATCCGCGAGATCGCCAGTTCCAGCAGCGCCGCCCGCGTCCGCGCGTAATACGAGGTCGATCCCGACGGCAGCCCGGCGAACCGGTCGACCGCGCGATGCGTCAGCCCGCGCATCCCCTCGGCCGCGATCACCTCGATGGCCGCGTCCCCGATTATCGACTTTCGCACTCTACAAGTGTAGTAGTACTCTACACATGTAGAGGAGGTCGACGTGCGCAAAGCGATCGTGGTCGGCGGGGGAATCGGTGGACTCAGCGCCGCCATCGGGCTGCACGGCATCGGCTGGGAGGTCACCGTCCTGGAACAAGCGCCGGAACTCACCGCCGTGGGCGCGGGCATCTCCCTGTGGCCGAACGCCCTGCGCTCACTCGAAACACTGGGCGTCCGCCTCGACAAGCTCCAAGAGCAATCCTCCGGCGGTCTCCACGACCGGAAAGGCCGCCGCATCACCCGATGGGACGCCGACGCGTTCCGCCGTCACCACGGCCGTCCGCTCGCCGCCATCCACCGCGCCGACCTCATCGGGGGACTCCTCGACGCCCTGCCCGCCGGAAGCGTCCGCACCGGCGCCGCGGTCACCGACGTCGGTGACCTCGACGCGGACGTCATCATCGCCGCCGACGGAATCCACAGCGGACTCCGGAAGCAGCTGTGGCCGCGGCATCCCGCACCGGTCTACAGCGGCAGCACGGCCTTCCGTGCCGTCACCGCGCTCCCGCACCCGACGGATCTCAGCACGAGCTGGGACGACGGCGCCGAGATCGGCGTCATCCCGCTCCACGACGGCCGCGTCTACTGGTGGGCGAGCTACGTCGCCGAAGCAGGTCTTCGGCACGAAGACCCGAAGGCTTATCTCCGTGAACGTTTCGGCGGCTGGCACGAACCGATCCCGGAGCTCATCGACGCCACCACCCCCGAGACGCTGCTCCACCACGACCTCTACCTGCTCGGCACTCCCCTGCCGTCCTACGTGAAGGGGCGGGTCGCGTTCCTCGGCGACGCCGCGCACGCGATGCCGCCGTTCCTCGGCCAAGGCGGTTGCCAGGCGATCGAAGACGCCGTCGTCCTCGCCGCCGCGCTCAGCACCACCGAGGACGTCGACGCGGCGCTGAAGAATTACGACGAGCAACGCCGTCCGCGCAGCCAGTCGGTCGTCAAAGCGTCGATTCAGGCGGGAAAACTGGGCCCACAGTTGAGGAACCCGCTCGCCGTGGCCGTACGCAACAGCGTCTTCCGATTGCTTCCCGGCGCGCTCACCGCCCGCATCGGGGCCGGGGTCAGCGGCTGGACGCCTCCGGTTCCCCGCCGACCAGCCCCGCCTCGTACGCGGTGATCGCGGCCTGCACGCGGTTCCGTGCGCCGAGCCGGTTGAGAATAGTGCTCACGTAGGCCTTCACTGTGCCCTCGACCACGAACAGCTTGCCCGCGATGTCCGCATTGGACAGTCCAGAACCCAGTAGTGCCAGCACTTCCTGTTCACGCGGCGTCAGCTTGCCGATCAACGCCTTCGCCTCTTCCGCGCGGGACACCTGGTTGCCGGAGAAGCGGGCGATCACCCGCTGCGCGACCTTCGGCGAAAGGAACGCCGCTCCACCCGCGACCGCGTGGATCCCGGACAACAGTTCGCGCGGATCACCGGATTTCAGCAGGAAACCACTCGCGCCGAGGCCGAGCGCGCGTTCGATGTAGGTGTCCTCGCCGAACGTGGTCAGCATGATCACGCCGACCTCGGGCAGCAGCCGCCGGATCTCCTCCGCCGCTTTGAGCCCGTCCATGACCGGCATGCGGATGTCGAGAAGCACGACGTCCGGCCTGGTCGCGCGCACCTGCTCGACGGCGGAACGGCCATCCCCGGCCTCCGCGACCACTTCGATTTCGGTGTCGGCGGCCAGGATCGCCGATACGCCGGCTCGGATCATCGCCTCGTCATCGGCCAGCACCACCCGGATCATCCGGGTTCCCCCTTTGCTCGTCCTCACTGATCACGTCCTTCGCCACGAGCTTCCCGTCGGCGAAGCACAGCCGGTAGACCTCGTAGTTCAAGTTGAACACGGTGCGCTCGGTGCCGTAGTACTCGCATATCGCTCCCGCGGGCACCGGCGGCTCCACCATCCGAGGCCGCGCGATCCGCTGACCGCCGGGCAGGACGGGCGCGATCTCCGCCCGCGTCTGGCCGACCCGGATCCGCTCGTAGGCTCCTCGAGGGAGTTCGGAGCCGTACCACTGGACGAGGAACACCACCCCGCTGATGCCGACCACCAGGCCGAAGAGCCCGATCGGCACGACGATCGCCTGGATCAGGCTGCGCCGGACGTCGCGGCGGGCGCGTTCCAGTTCCCTGGCCGATGTCGACTGTCCGACCTCCGCGTCCATCGCCGCCTGGCTCTCCGGCGATTCCTCCGAAGGCGCCGCGTCATGCGGCAGGGTGGCGCTGACCTCGAACCCGCCGCCGCTCGGCGCCGCACGCAGTGTCCCGCCGACCAGCCGGACCCGTTCGCGCAGGCCGATCAGGCCGCGACGTCCGGAAGACCGTCCGGGCAGTGGCCCCGCGGGCGGTGGCGCGTTGGTGACCACGACGTCCGTCTGCCCCGCCGAGCGCACCACCCGGACGGTGACGGCGGCTCCCGGCGCGTGTTTGACGACGTTCGTCATGGACTCCTGGACCACGCGATACGCCGCGCGGTCGACCATCCCCGGCTCGCCGTCGACCGGAGCGTCCACAGAGGACTCGATCAGCATGCCGGACGCCCTCGCGCGATCGAGCAGTTCGTCGATGCTCTCGTCCACCGGCTCGGTGGGGGCGTCCTCTTCGCGCAGCACGCCGATGATCTCGCGCAGCCGTTCGGTCGCCGTCGCGGCACTCTGCCGCAATTCACCGGCGGCCTGCCGCTGTCGCTCGTCGAGGCCGCCCGCGACCTCCAGCGCCGCGGCGCGCACCGCGATGAGACTCAGCTCGTGGCCCAGCGAATCGTGCATGTCGCTGGCGATCCGGGCACGTTCGCGCAGCCGCGCACGGTCGGCGATGAGCCGCTGACGGCTCTCCATCTCCTCGGCGCGGCGCCAGCCGTCCCGAGCCATGTCCTCGCGTTGCCGGATGTACCGGCCCAGCAACCAAGGCGTCACCGAGGCGAAAACCAAAATGCCGAGCAGCGCTCCCCACGCCGAGAAACCGTCCTCGCTCCACAGCAGCGCCACTGGGACCGCGATGACGGAGATGACGGTGAATACCCGCAACATCGGCTTCGCGACCGGCTGCCGGTAGCCCGCGAGGTAACTCACGGCGACGAGGAGGAACCCCTCCCAGATCGGCACCCGGCCACCGAAGCTGCCCAGCACGATGAAGCTCGCGAGCATGGCGATGATGAGCGAGACCAGCGGGTACCGGCGCGACACCGCGATCGCGGCCGTGGTCGCGGTGAGCCCGAAGAGCAGTTCCCAGTGCTTCGTGCTGGATCCGGCGTCGATGGTCACCCAGCCACAGAGCCCGAGCCACAGCGCGACGTCCATGACCAGCCGCCGCCCGCGCCGCACAGGCTCCTCCGCGTCCTTCACAGACTCGGACGCTACAAGCCGTGACCAGCGGTCCGCCATGGACGAAAGTAAAGGTCCCTTGCTCCCCCGGATCCATGAGGCATGATGATCCACCATGGCCGAGCGCACACTCTCCGGTCAGCTAGGCGGTCCTGTCCCGGCAGGCATCGAAGCGCTGGCCGACCACGAGAAACAGGACCTCTCCGACGCGTTGCGCGACGCGCGCCACCGCCAGGCCAAGGCCTTGGCCGAAGCGGGCGAAGAGGGCCTGAAGTACGTACCCGCCCTTCTGCGCGGCACTGTCCGCCGGGTGGTGGGCCTGTGACCACCGAAAACTTCGCTTCGCAGGCGGAGATCCTCAAACTCGCCCGCGTCCTCGGCACCACGCCCGAGCGACTCGCCTACCTCGACCGCGTGGACGCCGCCGAACTGCAGGCGTTCCGCGAACAGGTGACGGACACGCTGTTCGACGCCAACCGCGCCGCCCTCGAGCGGATGGCGATGGCGAGCAAGCTCGTCCCCTCCCCGATTCTGGCGAAGATCGCCGAGAAGGTCTTCGGTCCGCTTCTGTGCGCCCGGATCGCCGGGCTGGTGGACGTCTCCCGGGGAGTCGACGTCGCGAAGCGGCTGAAGCCGCGGTTCCTGGCCGACGTCGCGGCCGAACTGGACCCGCGCCGGGCGAGCGCGATCATCGCCCGGATCCCGCTCGACACCGTCGTCGCGGTCGCCGGGGAGCTGGTGCGCCGAGAAGACTGGATCACCGTCGGCCGGTTCGTCGGCCATCTGCCCGATCCGACGGTGCGGAAGGCTCTCGACGTCATCGGCGACGAAGCGCTGATCCGGATCGCGTTCGTCCTCGACGACAAGAACCGGATCGACCACGTCCTCGGCCTGCTCTCCGAGGGCCGGTTCAGCGGCCTCCTGCGGGTCGCGGCCGCCGACGAGGACCTGTGGCCGCCCGTGCTGGACCTGCTCACCCACCTGAGCGAGAAGCGGATCGAGCAGTGGTCGCACCTGCTCGGCGAAGTCCCGCCCGCCCTGCGCGAGCGCATCGAAGAAACCCTGGGCCAACCCTCCTGATCCCGCCGGGGGAGCAAGGGACCTTTGCTATCACTTTGCGGCGAAACAGCTGGTCAACGCCCTTCCGCAGCGCCACACTCCGGCCGTCAGCGGCACCCCCGGCCGGTACGCGAGGTGCGTGACCGAAGGCGCTTCGAGCACCTGAAGGTCCGCCCGCGCGCCAGGCCGGATCACCCCGACGTCGTCCCTCCGTAAAGCTCGAGCGCCGCCCGCCGTCGCCGACCAGACGGCCTCCTCGATCGTCATCCGCATCTGCAGCACCGCGGTCGTCACGCAGAACGCCATCGACGTCGTGTACGAGCTGCCCGGGTTCGCGTTGCTCGCCAACGCGACCGTCGCCCCGGCGTCCAGCAGCCGTCGCGCCGGAGCCAACGGCTGCCGGGTCGACAGGTCACACGCGGGTAGAAGGGTCGCGACAGTGTCCGAAGCGGCGAGAGCCGCTACGTCCGCTTCGCTCAGGTATGTGCAGTGGTCGACGCTCGCGGCCCCCAGTTCGACGGCGAGCCGCACGCCCGGCCCCTCCCCCAGCTGATTGCCGTGCACCCGCAGCCCGAGACCACGTTCCCGCGCCGCCTTCAGCACCCGTCCGGACTGCGCCTCGTCGAAAGCGCCGGTCTCGCAGAACACGTCCGCCCACCGCACGAGCGGCGCCACGGCGTCGAGCATGTCACCGCAGACCAAGTCCACATAGGACTCCGCGTCCGCACCCGGTGGCACCAGATGCGCGCCGAGAAAGGTGACCTCGTCGGCCACGTCGGTGGCGATCCGCGCCGAACGCACCTCGTCTTCGACGTTCAGCCCGTACCCGGTCTTCGTCTCCAAACAGGTCGTGCCCTGCTTCGCCGCTTCGTCGACATGACGCCGCAGGTTCGCCGCCAGCTGCTCGTCGGAAGCCGCCCGCGTCGCCTCGACGGTGACCGCGATCCCACCTGCGCTGTACGCCTTGCCGGCCATCCGTGCCTCGAACTCGGTCGTCCGGTCCCCGGCGAAGACGAGGTGCGTGTGGCTGTCCACCCAGCCGGGCAGCACCGCGCGGCCCTCGACGTCGATCCGCTCGTCGGAGTCTGGAGCGTCCGCCGCGGCACCCACCCAAGCGATCTTCTCGCCATCGACGACGACGGCCGCGTCGCGGAGTTTGCCCAGCTCGGCGTCGTTCGTGGTGAGCTCGCCGATACCCGTGATCAGGACTGCCACAATGCCTCGATCTCCTTGGCCAAGACCGTTTCCGGCCGGTCGATCAGCTGGTGTGCGCCATCGCGGACGATCTCACGTCCGGCGACCACGACGTTCCGCACGTCCGCCCCGGACGCGGCGAAGACCACCCCGGACGGCTCGATTCCCGCGGTCCGCACCGAATCGAGGTCGACCGTGACGAAGTCCGCGCCCGCCCCCGCGGCCAGCCGGCCGACCTCGTGCCAGCCGATCGCGCCGTGCTCGGTCGCCGCCGCGAGCAGCTCCTCCGCGGTGAACCGGCCGCGCTGCTCACTGGCCAGCCGTTCGTTCAATTCCAGCGCCCTGGTCTCCTCGAACGCGTCGACGACCGCGTTGCTGTCGCTGCCGACGCACAACCGCACACCCGCGTCCAGCAGCGTCCGCGCCGGGCCGATGCCGTCACCGAGATCCCGTTCGGTCGTCGGGCAGAAGCACACGCGACTCTCGGCCTCACCGAGCCGTTCGACGTCGCCCGGCGTCAGGTGCGTCGCGTGCACCGCGGTGAGCCGGTCGCTGAGCACGCCGTTGTCCCAGAGCAACCCCGTCGGAGTCCAGTGGTAAGCCGCCATGCACTGTTCGTTCTCGGCCCGCTGCTCGGAGAGGTGGATGTGCAGCGGCCGATCCGACGGTGTCCCGTTGTCCACTTCGGACAGTTGATCTTCGGGAACCGCGCGCACCGAATGGATCGCACCGCCGACCCGGAAAGTGTCCTGCGCCCGCAATTCGCCGACTCGTTGCGCCCACGCCGTGGCGGACCCGTCGGAGAACCGCCGTTGCACCGCGTCGGGTTCGACGCCGATGCCACCGGCGAGATAGCAGGTGTCGAGCAGGGTGAGCCGGATCCCCGCGTCTGCGGCGGCCTGCCGCAGCGCCTCCCCCATCGCGTTCGGCTCGGCATAAGACTTTCCGCCCGGTGCGTGGTGCAGATAGTGGAACTCGCCGACACTCGTGTACCCGGCCAGCACCATCTCGGCGTAGACACCGCGCGCCAGCCGGTAGTACGAGTCCGGATCGAGCCTGGACGCGAGCGAGTACATCCGCTCGCGCCAGGTCCAGAACGTGCCGCGATCGTGATGCGTCCGGCCCCGCAGCGCGCGATGGAAGGCGTGCGAGTGCCCGTTCGCGAATCCGGGCAGCGTCAGTCCCTTGAGGATGACCCCGGCACGGGGCGCGTTCGCCGCCACGGACGTGATCGCCCCACCATCGACCTCGATCCGGACGGCTTCGGCGATCCCGTCCGGCAACCAGGCCCGCTCACACCAATATGTCGTCATGTCGACAGTTTCTCCAGGACGTCCGCGAGCGCGCGAGCACCGTGGTCGACATCCTCCGCCTCCGAGAACTCCTCCGGAGAATGACTTATGCCGGTGGGATTGCGCACGTAGAGCATCCCGGACGGGACGAACCCGGCGAGGATCGCCGCGTCGTGCCCGGCACCGGTCGGCAGCTCCGGCGGCCCGCCGAGCCAAGTACCCAGGTCACGGCGCAACGCGTCGTCGAAGACCACGTCGTCCGAGTACGACTCCCTGGTGACGTCGACCCGGCAGCCCTCCTGGCCTGCCGCTTCCTCGGCCAGCTTCGCGATCTCCGCGACCAGTTCCGGCGTGTCCGTGCCCGGTACCCGTGCGTCCAGCCACAAGTCCACCGTGGACGCGATGACATTGGTGCCGCCGGGGATCGGCACGAGCCTGCCGACCGTGGCCCTGGCGCCGACCGTCGCCTTCGCCGATTTCTGCACGGCGAGAACGGTCTCGGCCGCCGGGATCATCGGATCGCGACGATCGCCGATCAGCGTGGCACCGGCGTGATTTCCCTGTCCCTGGAAGGAGAACCGCCACCGGCCGTGCGCGATCACCGTATTGCCGACGGCGACCGGCGAGCCGAGGTCGATCAGCCCACGCCCCTGCTCGACGTGCAGTTCGAGGAACCGTCCGATCAGACCGAGTCGCTCGGCATCGCGACCGACCCGTTGGGGGTCGAGACCGGATTTCGCCGCCGCTTCGGCGAACGTGACACCGTCGGGGTCACGCAGGCCCCGCGCCTTGTCCGCGTCGATGGTCCCGGTCAGCAACCGCGAGCCGAGACACGGCACGCCGAACCGGCCGCCCTCCTCTTCGGCGAAGACCACGACGGCGAACGGCTTGGCCGGGCGAAATCCCTTGGCTTGCAAGGTCTCCACCGCGTCGAGCGCGCTCGCGACCCCGAGCGGGCCGTCGAAGGCACCGCCACCGGGCACCGAATCGAGATGGCTGCCCGTGACGACAGCGTCCGGACCGGGCGTGCCCCACCAGGCCCAGATGTTGCCGTTGCGGTCGGTCTCGACGCCCAGTCCCAGCCGTCCCGCGCGCTCGGCGAACCACGCGCGCAACTCCGTTTCGGCCGCGTCGAAGGCGTGGCGCGAGTAGCCGCCGCGCTTCGGGTCGCGGCCGACGTCCGAGATCTCCGCCAGCAGCGAGGACGCGGTCACTCGGCGTCCCGCATCGGCACCCGGACGCCACGCTCGTCGGCGACGTCGGCCGCGCGGTCGTAACCGGCGTCGACGTGCCGGATGACGCCCATGCCCGGGTCGTTGGTGAGCACGCGTTCGAGTTTCCGCGCGGCCAGCGGGGTTCCGTCGGCCACGCTGACCTGACCGGCGTGGATGGAGCGGCCCATGCCGACGCCGCCGCCGTGGTGGATCGACACCCAGCTGGCGCCCGACGAGGTGTTGACCAGCGCGTTGAGCAGCGGCCAGTCGGCGATCGCGTCGGAACCGTCAGCCATGCCCTCGGTCTCGCGGTACGGCGAGGCGACGCTGCCCGAGTCGAGGTGGTCGCGGCCGATGACGACCGGCGCCTTCAACTCGCCGCTGGCGACCATCTCATTGAACCGCAGGCCCGCCAGGTGCCGCTCGCCGTAGCCGAGCCAGCAGATCCGCGCCGGAAGCCCTTGGAAGGCGACGCGTTCGCCTGCCAGTTTGATCCAGCGGGCGAGGGATTCGTTCTCCGGGAACAGGTCCAGCATCGCGCGGTCGGTCGCCGCGATGTCCTCCGGGTCACCGGACAGCGCCGCCCAGCGGAACGGGCCGTTGCCCTCGCAGAACAGCGGCCGGATGTAGGCGGGCACGAAACCCGGGAAGTCGAACGCGCGCTCGCAGCCGCCGAGTTTCGCCTCCCCGCGCAAGGAATTGCCGTAGTCGAAGACCTCGGCGCCCTTGTCGAGGAAGCCGAGCATCGCTTCGACGTGGTCGGCCATCGACTCGCGGGCGCGTTCGGTGAACTCGTCGGGCTTCTTGTCCGCGTAGTCCTGCCACTCGTCGACGCCGACGCCCTTGGGCAGGTAGGAAAGCGGATCGTGCGCGGAGGTCTGGTCGGTGACGATGTCGACCTCGACGCCACGGCGCAGCAGTTCGGGCAGCACCTCGGCGGCGTTGCCGACGACGCCGACGGACAGCGCGCGCTTCTCCTTCTTCGCGGCTTCCACGCGGCGGATCGCGTCGTCGAGGTCGTCGGCGACCTCGTCGAGATAGCGGGTCTCGACGCGGCGGTGGGCGCGCTGCGGGTCGCATTCGATGACGAGCGCGACGCCGTCGTTCATCGTGACGGCCAGCGGCTGCGCGCCGCCCATGCCACCGAGGCCGGCGGTGACGGTGAGCGTGCCCTTGAGGCTGCCTCCGAACCGCTTCTTCGCGACAGCGGCGAAGGTTTCGTAAGTGCCCTGCAGGATTCCCTGCGTGCCGATGTAGATCCAGGACCCCGCGGTCATCTGGCCGTACATGGTCAGGCCCTGCGCCTCCAGGCGGCGGAACTCCGGCCAGGTCGCCCAGTCGCCGACGAGGTTGGAGTTCGCGATGAGCACGCGCGGCGCCCATTCGTGCGTGCGGAACACGCCGACCGGCTTGCCCGACTGGACGAGCAGCGTCTCGTCCTGTTCCAAACTGGTCAGTTCGCGGGTGATCGCGTCGAAACTGGCCCAGTTGCGGGCGGCCTTGCCGGTGCCGCCGTAGACGACCAGGTCGTCGGGGCGCTCGGCGACCTCGGGGTCGAGGTTGTTGTGGAACATCCGCAGGGCGGCTTCGGTCTGCCAGTTCTTCGCGGTGAGCGTGGTGCCTCGGGCGGCACGGACCGTGCGGGACATGGGCTCAGACCTCCAGTTGGGCCGCGGCGAGGACGGCACCCGACGCGACGAGTTCTTCGGCGGCGGCGATCTCCGGCGCCAGATGACGGTCGGGGCCGGGGCCATCGACCTTGGTACGGACCAGCTCCCGGACGCGGCCGGTGACCGGCGACGGGACGAGAGGCGCGCGCATGTCGAGTGCCCGCGCGGCGGTGAGCAGTTCGATGGCGAGGACGGTGTTGAGTCCCTCGACGGCCTTGCGCAGCTTGCGCGCGGCGGACCAGCCCATGGAAACGTGGTCCTCCTGCATGGCGCTGCTCGGGATCGAATCGACCGACGCCGGAACCGCGAGACGCTTGAGTTCGCTGACGATGGCCGCCTGCGTGTACTGGGCGATCATGTGGCCGGAGTCGACACCGGGGTCGAACGCGAGGAACGGCGGCAGGCCGTGCGAGCGCGCCTTGTCGAGCATCCGGTCCGTGCGGCGCTCGGCGATGCTGGCGACGTCCGCGAGCGGGATGGCGAGGAAGTCGAGGACGTACGCGACCGGGGCACCGTGGAAGTTGCCGTTCGACTCGACCCGGCCGTCGGACAACACGACCGGGTTGTCGACCGCGGAGTGAAGCTCACGCTCGGCGACGAGTTCGGCGTGCGTGAGACTGTCGCGCGCGCCTCCGTGCACCTGGGGTGCGCAGCGGAGCGAGTAGGCGTCCTGGACGCGGTTGCAGTCCGGGCCGCGGTGGCTCTCGACGATCTTGGAGTCCTGGAGCGCTGTCCACATGCGCCGGGCGCTCAGCGCCTGCCCAGGGTGCGGGCGCAGGGCCTGGAGGTCCGCCGCGAAGGCGCGATCGGTGCCGAGGAGCGCTTCGACGCTCATCGCCGCCGTGATGTCGGCGGTGTCGAGGAGCTTGCGCAGGTCGGCCGCGGCCAACAGGAGCATGCCGAGCATGCCGTCGGTGCCGTTAGTGAGGGCGAGGCCCTCCTTCTCCGCGAGGACGATTGGCTCGATCCCGGCGTGCTTCAGCGCTTCGCCTGCCGGGACGACTTCGTCCCTGTACGCGACTTCGCCCTCCCCCATCAGCGCGAGCGCGACGGCGGCCAAGGGCGCGAGATCGCCGGAACAGCCAAGAGAGCCGTACTCGTGCACAAGCGGGGTGATTCCGGCGTTGAGCAGGCCCGCAAGCGCTTGCGCCGTTTGCGGGCGAACGCCGGTGTAGCCGCTGGTGAGGGTGCGGAGACGCAGCAGCATCAGTGCGCGCACGACCTCGGTCTCGACGACCGGACCCGCGCCCGCGGCATGGGAGCGGATCAGCGACCGCTGGAGCGCGGTGCGGCTCTCGAGCGGGATGTGCCTGGTGGCGAGCGCACCGAAGCCGGTCGACACGCCGTACGTCGGCGTCTCGGCATGGGCGAGGTTGTCGATGTGCTGACGCGTCGCGGCAAGATTCTTCTCGGCCGCTTCGCTGACCGCGACGGGCGAGTGGTCACGGGCGACCGCGACGACCTGTTCGGGCCGAAGCGGTTCGGTTCCCAGAAGTACGGTTTCCGGCATAGCCCCATTGGATAACGCCATGCCCGCTGGTGGGCGGCCCCAACCGGTGGTTGTGTCTGGTATCCAAGACGCAGCGGAAGAGAGCAAGGGACCTTTGCTATCGCTTGCTGAGCATGCCTAAGTAAGTGATAGCAAAGGTCCCTTGCTCCCCCGGGGTCGCGCGAAGAGGAGGTCGACATGGGCGAAAGCAGCGAAGTACCTGCGCTGCGACGCGGTCTGGGCATCCTTCGCGCGCTCGCCGCGCGGCCCGGGCCGGTGTCCGCGGCCGCGATCGCGCGCGAACTCGGCCTCCCGCGCTCGACGACGTATCACCTGCTCGCCGAACTGGAGGCCGCCGGTTTCGTGGCGCACCTGCCCGCCGAACGTCGCTACGGGCTCGGCATCGCCGCGTTCGAACTCGGCTCGGCCTACCTGCGGCACGAACCACTGGAGAGGCTCGCTGCCCCGTTGCTGCGCAAACTCGCCGACCGCGTCGGGCACACCGCGCATCTCGGCGTATTGCACGGCAACGAGTCGCTTTACCTGGTCAAAGAACGGCCCACGCGGCCGGAAACGCTGGTCACCGAGGTCGGTGTCCGGTTGCCTGGCCAGCTCACGGCGTCGGGCAGGGCGATCCTTCGGCACCTGCCGTCGCCGCATGTACGCGCGCTTTTCCCGGCCGCGTCCGCGTTCGTCTCGCGTACCGGCCGCGGCCCACGCACCCTCGCCGAACTGCGCCGCACGTTGAACGCGGAGGGCAGGCTCGGCTGGGCCGTCGAAGACGGCCACGTCACCGAGGGATTCGCCTCAGTGGCCTGCCCGGTCTTCGACCACGGCGGCCGGCCGATGGCCGCGATCAGCGTGACCCTGCGCCACCTTTGCCCAGGGGCGGAAGGTTGCGAAGAGACTTGGCCTGACCTCGCCGAAGAGGTCCGCTTGACCGCGGCCGAACTGACCACCCGGATCGGAGGTCAGGTGCGCTGAGCGTGCCTTTTCTGGACGCCCTCAAGGCCGAGCATCGCCAGCAGTTCGGCGCAGTCGAGCGCGTCCGAAGAGTGCCCGGCAACGGTCCTTGCGGCCCTGCCGTTCTGCACGGTGAGGCGGATTTCTTCCTCCGCCCGCACACCTGCCATGCGGCTCTGGTCTTCTGCGGGATCGGGACGACTGGAATGCCTAGCCCAGGTCATCTGACACCTTCTTCCGGCCCTCCGGCGACACGGGGTCGGTTCGAAAGAGGGCCATGGTCGGACACACAGCATGACATCCCACCCGGCGACTGTTCCCGGCGCGGGTGAATTGAGACGGAAATGACCTTGGTTTTGCTACTCTCCGTGATCCAAAAAGGTCTCCAGCCGGACATTGAACGGCTCACCTGTATCGGGCACCAAATGCCCCATCCCCGCCACGACGTCGCGGCGCGCGCCGGTTCTGTTCGCGATCTCGTCGGCGATGATTTCGTACTCCCGCCGATGATCGCCGGTGAGCACGAGTATCGGGAATTCCGCTGACGCCAACACATCCAGTGGCAATTCCGCGTCTCCCGGCGGTCGCATCCCGACCAGGGCGCGGGCACCGCGCCGCAACGTCTCCGGCACCGGATCCGGGATCGGCAGTGGCACACCCGCGAGCGGGAAGAACGTCTCGAAGACCTCGCGAGGGTCTTCCAGCGGACCGTCGAGGAATCTCCGCAACTCCGCGTCCCACGCGTCGACCACCTCGTTCCCGCGGACCACTCCGGCCGCGGGCGGCTCGACCACGGTGAGCGACCGGACCATCTCCGGACGCCGGGCGGCCGCCACCATCGCGACGATCGCGCCATAGGACAGGCCGACCAGATGCGCCGGGTCGTCGAGCACCTGCTCCGCGATCAGCCGGGCGTCGACCTCGAAGTCCTGCACGCCGTCCGGCGACCTCCCGTGACCGAGCCGGTCCGGGGCGAGCAGCGTCCACCGCTCGGTCAACGGTCGCTGCGCCCGCCACGCCTCCCGACCGCCGAGCAGGACGCCGTGCACGAGCACGACGCGCGGTCCCGATCCCCACTGATGTACATGAAGCCGCATGCCACGAGGTTATCGCGGAGAATTTGCCGATTCCTGCCCGGAAAGGCGGCCCCGCGGGTCGGCCTATGCCCGGAAGGGCATGGTATTGCGCCTCGGCTCTCCTGAAGGGTCCAGATAGGCGGGCGGAGTGAACTCCGGCAATCCATCTCGCGCGATTTGGACTTTCCATTCGCTGCGGTGGATGAGGCGGTGGTGTTGGTGCGGAGCAGCACGAGGTTGTCTATTTTGGTTTCGCCGTGGTGTCGTCAGAAAATGATGTGATGAGCGGTACAGGGGGGTACGGGCATGTCGCAGCGAGGAAACGCGCACCCACCAACGCGTACTTCTGCGCCAACGACACCGTCCGTTTCGAGCGGCCCGACCAGATCCAGCTGCGTCTCATCCAGATCGCTGATCAAATCCTCGTAAGACATGGTGGCGAGAATGTGGGTGACTTCCCCGGCCTGTCCGGGGAGGTTCCGGTTGGTGGTCTTCAGCCGCACGTAGTCAGTGAAAGCATCCCCGTAGCGTTCGTCTTGGGTGCGGAAGTCCCGAACCCCGTCGATGACCTTACGCGGTTCCGCCATCGGGTCGAGGTCTGACTTCAACCGCGCTTACGTTTCGAGATCCAGCCTGGCTTTAGGATCGCCTTCTACTCAGCACCCAATTGACGCTTCAACACTTCGATTTCCTGCTTCCGGGCACACGGCGTCGCCGTATCCGCACGCCGACACTCTGAGCGCACCGCCTGAGGACTGTTCTCGCTGGCCACGGTCTCAAGAGTACACGCGTTCGAACAGGTGTGCTACCCAATGTGCAACCAAGAAAATGCGCCGAGTAGTAAACTTACGAAGTCGTAGACACCTTCGCGCGCTTCGCAGCCTCAAAGCGAGACCGCCACTCAGAGGCGCCCTTTGTAAGCCGCGAGGACCTCACTCAACGGTCCATGCTTACGTATCCGCCCTTCGTCCATCCACAGCGCGGTCGTGCACAACTCCATCAACAGTTCGTCGGCGTGCAACGCGAACACCAGCAGCCCGGACCGTTGCGCGAGATCCACCAGCCGTTCGCGCGCTTTGGCGAGGAACGCCGAATCGATCGCACCGAGACCTTCGTCGAGGATGAGGATCTCAGGATCGATGGTGGTCACCACGCCGAGTGCGAGCCGCACGCGCATTCCCGCGGAATAGGTCCGCAGCGGCAGGTGCAGATAGTCGCCGAGTTCGGTGAACTCCGCGATGTCGTCGACCTTTTTCTCCATCTGCTTTCGGCCCATGCCGAGAAACAGGCCCCGGATGAGGATGTTCTCGTGGCCGGACACCTCAGGATCCAGGCCGACGCCGAGGTCGAACACGGGCGCGATCCTCCCGACGACGTGCGCGCTACCTCGCGTCGGCTCGTAGATACCGGACAGCAGCCGCAGGAGGGTGGATTTGCCGGCACCGTTGTGTCCGACCAGGCCGACTCGGTCCCCCTCGCGCAGGGACAGGGTGATGTCCCGCAGCGCCTCGATGATCGGGACTTTCGCTTCGGTGCCGATTTTGCCGCCGACCTTGCCGAGCACCTGCTTTTTGAGCGACCTGGTCTTGGCGTCGAAGATCGGGAAGTCGACGTAGGCGCCCCGCACCTCGATGCTCACCATGGTTCCACCCTTCATGTCGGATAATGCGAACGAAAGTTATCATTCGCATTAGGCCGAGGATCTCGCGCCCCGCGACAGGAGGTAACGTGCGGCCGGTGAGTCAGCAGTCCGCCGAGCAGGGGTTCCGCCCGCCCCAACAAGCTCGTAGCCGCGCCTCCCTGCAGAAGGTGCTGGCCGCCGCCGAGCACGTCCTGGCAGAAGGAGGCATCGAGGAATTCACCATCGCGGCGGTCGCCGAGCAGGCGGGCATGTCGGTGGGTGCGATCTATCGCCGTTTCGCGGGCAAGGAACAGCTGCTGTACGCCGTCAAGGACCAGTTGCTCGGCCAGCTGGAAGCCACCGTCAGCGAAGCGCTTCGCTCATCGGCACCCACACTGAGCGAGCTCGTCGGCGCGTTCACCCACGCGCTCGCACGCACCTTCACCCACCACGGCCGGATCTTCCCCGAGCTACTCGACGGCCAGCGCGCCGACGGGCGCGAACGCGGCCTGGAAGCCCTGGCCGCGGTCCAGCGAGCCCTTCTCGAAGCCGCGCATCCCTGCATCGAGGAGATCCATCGGCGGGACCCCGCCCTGGCCATCCGGATGGCGGCTCGCACCATCATCGGCTCCTGCGTGCACCGGGCCGCCACCTGCCGGTTCTGGTCCGACGACCTCTCCTGGACCACGTGGGCGACCGAAACGACCGAGATGACGCTCGCCTACCTCACGGTAAAAGAGAAGCGGCCCCACCCCGAGGGGTAGGGCCGCTTCAGCCGTCCAGTGGAGGTGCCGGGAATTGAACCCGGGTCCTCTGGCGTATCACCAGGGCTTCTCCGTGCGCAGTCCGCTATGTCTCTACTTGGCCCCTTCAGTCACGCGAACAAGCTGAAGTGACGAGCCCAGCCACTGTTTGTTTCCCAACCACACCCCGTAGCCGAGTGTGGCGGTAAGCCTCCTAGCTGATGCCGGTGACCGGGTCGGAGGCGACCCCGGACCGACAGAGTTGCTCTACTGCTTAGGCAGCAAGAGCGAACTCGCGCTGGCTCTTAGGCTCGGCGCTTATTGGTTTGCGATGACGCTTACGGTGGTCTCTCGCCTGCACCGGCACGCTTCTCCTGATTCAACGTCCAAAGTCGAAACCGTTCACCCCCTTGTAGGGACCTGTCCATCATAACGCGGACGGCAACCGGGTTATTTCCGGCGGTGGGGCTAGCCCCACCTGCGAGATGCCCGCGCACACCATGTCGTCCGGTCCCTCCGGAGGACGATGCTTGTTCCATCGACCTCGGAAGGGAGCACGACCATGAGTTCGCTAGCGGCCGAGCGGGAGCTGAGCAGGTCCGATCCGTCGTTCGGCGGCTCACTGGCCTACCTGCTGATGAACCTGCCGATGGGCGTGCTGGCCTTCGCGCTCCTGATGTCGTTCTTCTGGCTGGGCGTCGGGACGGTGATCATCTGGATCGGGGTGCCCATCCTCGCGCTGGTGATCCTGTCGGTCCGCGGGGCCGCCCGCATGGAACGCGCCAGGGTGTACGCGCTGCTCGACCGCTACATCGACCTGCCGTACCTCCCGCTGCCCGAGGCGGGCCAGTCCGTGCGTTGGAAGGCGCGGTTGAAGGACACCTCCACCTGGCGTGACCTGAGCTATTTCTTCCTGCTCTTCCCGCTCGGCATCGTCGAGTTCGTGCTGGTCACGGCGTTCTGGTCGACCAGTCTCGGCCTTGCGGGGCTGCCGATTCACTACCGCTTCCTCCCGGGCGGCGAGTACCGCTTCCCCACCTGGGAGGTGCCGTGGTTCACCGTCGACTCGACGGTCTCGGCGTTGCCATGGGCGGCTCTCGGCGTGCTCTGCATCGCGCTCTCGGTAGCGTTGACGAAAGCGTTGGCGGGGATGCACGCCCGGCTGGCGACGGCGTTGCTCGGGCCGACCCACGCCCAGCGCCGCCGCTTGGAGGAGTCCTGGGGCGAGGTTTCGACGATGAGCACGGTGAACGGATGACGATCGACCAGCAGGTGCGGCCCGTCGAGATCCCGCGCCCGAGACCACTGAAATCGATCGTCTACATGATCGTCAGCTGGTTCTTCCGGACCCTCCAGTTCATTTTGATCGTCGTCGGTTTCGCGGTCGGCATCGCGACCGCGGTGGTGTGGATCGGCTTCCCGATCCTCATGGCCACCACCAGCTTCATCCGCTGGTCCGCCGACCGCGAGCGTGGCTGGGCGCGGAAGATGCTCGGTACGCCACTGGAGCCGGTCGAACGGCTGCCGGTGGAGGGTCTTTCGCTGGTCAAGCGCTGGTTGACCAGGCTGACCGATCCGACCACCTGGCGCGACCTCGCCTACCTGATGCTGGCGTTCCCCCTGGCCTGCGTGGAACTTCCGATCGCGCTCGCGTCCATCGTGCTGCTGCCGATGGCGCTCTGGGTGACCCCGTGGCTCGCCTGGCTGCACGGCAATCTGGCGTTCTCCTTCCTCGGCCCGAACCGCACCCAGCGGCTGGAGCAGAAGGCGGAACACCTGCAGGCGTCACGGGCGCGCGGTGTCGATGCCGCCGAAGCCGAACGTCGCCGTATCGAACGGGACCTGCACGACGGCGCGCAGCAGCGCCTGGTCGCCGTCGCGATGAGCCTCGGCCGCGCGAAGTCGAAGTTCGACCATGACCCGGCCGCGGTGCGTGAACTGATCGACGAAGCGCACCTCGACGCGAAGCTCGCGGTGTCCGAACTGCGCGACCTCGCCAGGGGCATCTACCCGGCCGTGCTCGGCGACCGCGGCCTCGACGCCGCCCTGTCCGCGCAGGCCGCGAAGTCGCCGATCCACGTCGACGTCGAGGTGGACGTCGAACCGCGGCCGCCCGCCGCGGTCGAAACGACGGCGTACTTCATCGTCGGCGAGACACTGACGAACATCGCGAAGCACTCGGGCGCGACCGAAGCGGGTGTGAAGGTGTGGCGCACCGACTCGATGGTGATCGTCGAGATCACCGACAACGGGCACGGCGGCGCCGAGGTCCGGCCCGGTGGCGGACTCGCCGGGCTCGCCGACCGGGCGGCCACGATCGACGGCGTGATCACCGTCGTCAGCCCGGTCGGCGGTCCCACGGTCATTCGTGCGGACCTGCCGTGTCAATGGTGACCGGCTCGTGAGTGAATAGGCCCTGCCGTTCACTCACGACGCTGGGGGCAGGATGCGGGTTGTCATCGCCGAAGACGCGGTTCTGTTGCGCGAGGGGGTGATCCGTCTGCTCGCCGACGAGAACATCGAGACCGTCGCGGCCGTGGACAACGGTGACGATCTGCTGGGCGCGGTCAAGGAGCACCGGCCGGATCTCGCGATCGTCGACGTCCGGATGCCGCCCACCTTCACCGACGAAGGCCTGCGCGCGGCGCTGGGCGCCCGTGACGCCATCCCGGGGCTGCCGGTCCTGGTGCTTTCGCAGTACGTCGAAGAGAGTTACGCCGTCGAACTGCTCTCCGGTGGCGCCGGCGGCGTCGGCTACCTGCTCAAAGAGCGCGTCGCGGACGTCGGGGACTTCGTCGACGCGGTGAAGCGGGTCGCCGGCGGCGGTACGGCCATCGACCCCGACGTCATCGCCCAGCTGATGGCGCGAGGCCGCAAGAACCCCCTCGATTCCCTGACCGCCCGCGAGTCCGAGGTCTTGGGGCTGATGGCGCAGGGCCTGTCGAATACCGCGATCGCGAACTCGCTCGTCGTCTCGCACGGCGCCGTCGAAAAGCACATCGGCAACATCTTCTCGAAGCTCGGTCTCGAAGCGAGTTCGGTGGAACACCGCCGGGTCCGCGCGGTTCTCACCTATCTAGGACGCTGACCCGCACAAAGAGAGCAAGGGACCTTTGCTATCGCCTCTCGACGACGCTGAAGTAGCTCTTGGTGGCGAGGCCGTCACTCACCTAACATTGGCAGACTGTTGGTGAGCGACGAACCGAACCGAGGAGGACCCATGACCGACCGGCCCTCCCACAGCGTCCGCTTCTTCGGTGGTCCGCTCGACGGACGTGTCCAGGAACTCGGTGACACCGAGCCGATCGCGGGCACCGTCCTCAAGCACGTCCATCTGCACGACGGGCCGAAGATCGAGACCCGCTACGAACTCGGCCTCGCCGAGAACGATCGCTGGGAGTTCCGCCTGTGCGCCGCCCCAATCCCGGAGCCCGCGCCACGGCCGGAGCCGGAACCCGACGGCGTGGGGTAGGGAAAACTCCACCTTCGAGGGGCGAAAACAGGAAGGCGGATACGGCGGCCCGCACCGCTGTTTCCGAAGCCCGGAAACACCAGGCTTCTTGGCATGCACACGAGCCAGAAGCGGGGCCGGGACCGGTTCCTCGACATCGTCCGAGCGGTCGCGATCCTCGCGGTCGTCGTTCAGCACTGGGGCATGCCGGTGCTTTCCTATTCCGACGGCCACCTCTCCACCGGAAACGCCCTCGCGACGCCCGGCTGGTGGGTCATGACCTGGGCCTCGCAAGTGATGCCGCTCGTCTTCTTCGCCGGTGGCGCGGCGAATCTGATCTCGTTCACCCGGGCGGAAAGCTCCCGCTCCTGGCTCGCGGCCCGCCTCAAGCGGCTGATGCTCCCGGTGCTGCCGCTCGTGGCCGTCTGGCTCTTCGTCCCGGACATCCTGCGTGGCATGGGCATCCCGGAGCAGCCGCTGCAGGTCGGCGGCGCGATCGCCGCGCAACTGCTGTGGTTCCTGGCCGTCTACGTGCTCACCGTGCTGCTCACCCCGCTGATGGTCGCGGCACATCGCCGCTGGGGCCTCAAGGTCCCGTTCGTGATGCTCGCCGCCGCCGTCCTCGTCGACATCGCCCGCTTCAACGACCTCGGCCTGATCGGTTTCGCGAACGCGATCTTCGTCTGGGTCGCCGTGCACCAGCTCGGTTTCCACTACACGCAAGGCCGTCTCGGCTCGATCGGCCGCAACGCCGCACTGGGCATGGCGGGCGCGGGCTTCGGCATCACCGCGCTGATGGTCGCCTTCGGCCCCTACCCGGCCAGCATGATCGGCATGCCGGGCGCTCCGGTGTCGAACATGAGCCCGCCAACCGTGCTGCTGGCCTTCCTCGCGATCGGCCAAATCGGTCTCCTGCTGGCCTTCAAGCCGCAGCTGAACGCGCTGGCCGCGCGCCCGAACCTCGACGCCGCCCTGAAGTGGATCGGCCCGCGGTTCATGAGCGTCTACCTGTGGCACATGCCGGCGCTGATCGTCGTCTCCGGTGTCGCCGTCTACGGCCTCGGTTACTCGACGCCCGAACCGGGTTCCGTGCTGTGGCTGACGATGGTCCCGGCTTGGCTCGGCGCCTGCGGACTGGTGCTCCTCGGTCTCCTGCGGCTCTTCGCCCGCTTCGAAACGCAGAGCTCCGGCCCCGCGTCGACCGCGCACACTCCTCAGCTCGTCCTGGCCGGCCTGGCGATCTCCGGCGGCCTGCTGGGACTGGCCGCGCACGGTTTCGCCCCGCTGAGCGACGGTCTCGCGCAGGGACCGGTGCCGTGGGTGGCACTGGCGACCGGCGGTTTTTACCTGGCGGGCAAGCAGATCCCGGTCTCGGAGCTGGGGACGCGGCTGCTCGGCCGCGCCGTCTCGGTCACCGAGCTGGCGCAGCTCAAACGCTGAGCAGCTTCGCGGGGGTGTCGTGCAACACCGCCCGCAGGAACGGCTCACCCAGGCGATCGTCGGCGGCCCAGCCGGCGATCGCCTGCAGCTGGGTGGCGTAGGAGTACGGGATGTTGGGGAAATCCGTGCCGAGAACGACGCGATCGGGAAACTCCGCCAACAGGTCCGTCCAGTCCGGCGGAAGCGGGTTGCCGCGCAGGGTGAACTCCACCCCGACCATCGTGGTGTCGAGGTACACGCGCGGATACTTCCCGGCCAGCTCGAACGCGAAGTCGATCTCCGGCATACCGGCGTGCGCCAGTACCAGCGTCAACTCCGGATGCCGCACCAGAATCTCTTCGAACAACCGTAGCCCGGTGAAGGCGCCCTTCAGCGGACCGTGTCCACAGTGGACGACAACCGGAACGCCCGCGTCGGCCAGCGCGCCCCAGACGCCGTCCAGCAGTTCGTCACGGGGGTCGTAGGCGCCGACCTGGACGTGCGCCTTGAAACAGCGGGCGCCCGCGCGCAGTGCTCCATCCACAACGGACACCGCAGAGGGCTCGGGATAGAACGTCCCCGTCGCCACGGCGTCCGGGACCCGCTCGGCGAATTCCAGCGCCCAGGACGTCAGCCATTCGGCCATCCCGGGTTTGTGCGGATAGACCAGCGGCGCGAACTTGCGCACACCGAACGAACGCAGAGTTTCGATCCGGTCCTCTTCCGAAGTGCGGTAGTGCACCGGCCAGGCCGTGCCGTAGTGCTCCTCGGCCTGGTCGAAGTAGGCCCACACCTTGTCCATGACCGGCTTCGGCAGGAAATGGAGGTGGATGTCCACGAGCCCGTCGATGCCCAACGCCGAGATCCAATCAGGGATCTCGGCGTCCGAGGCGGGCCCGTGGATCAATCGTTGTACCGGCCCTTCAGCGCCCGGCCCAAGGCCCGGCTGATGGTGCGCTCAGCGTCACGCTTGGAGATGTCCTGCCGCTTGTCGTAGGACTTCTTGCCCTTGGCCAGGGCGATCTCGACCTTGACCTTGCCGTCCTTGAAGTACATCGACAGCGGGACCAGCGAAAGACCGCTCTCCTTGGTCTTGCCGATGAGCCGCTCGATCTCCTGACGGTGCAGCAGCAGTTTCCGGGTACGCCGCGGCGTGTGGTTCGTCCAGGTGCCCTGCACGTACTCCGGGATGTGCACGTTGCGCAGCCAGACCTCGCCGTCGTCCACGGTGGCGAACGCGTCTGCCAGTGATGCCCGTCCCTCACGCAGGCTCTTCACCTCGGTACCGACGAGCACGAGACCGGCTTCGTAGGTGTCGAGGATGGAGTAATCGTGGCGAGCCTTGCGGTTCGACACGATCACCTTGTGTCCACGTTCCTTGGGCATAGCGGCGACTCTACGTGAGTTTCTGTGTTCGAGCAGGTGGTTATCGGACGGATCAGTGGCGCACGTACAGGCGCAGCGTCACATACCCGGTGATCGCCGAGATGATCACCGAGACGGCGAGCAGGATCGGCGCCACCGGGAACAGCAATTCGAGCATGCTGATCGCCGGGAACACGTCCCCGGTCAGCACGAGGTCGAGCAGGAACACCTTGGTGAGGATCAGGAAGACGATCCCGATGAGGGCACCGACAAGGCCGGCGACCACCGCCTCCAAGAGGAACGGCAGCTGCGTGTACCAGCGGGTGGCGCCGACCAGGCGCATGATGCCGACCTCGGTGCGCCGGGTGAACGCCGACACCTGGATCGTGTTGGCGATCAGCAGCAGCGCCGCCAGCGCCATGATCACCGCGGCGCCGAAGGCGAGGTTCCGGACGGCGTTGAGCGCGTTGAACACGCGATCGAGCGCCTTCTGCTGGTCGTCGACCTTGCTGACGCCCGGTTTGCCGGTGTACTCCTGGATGATCGCCTGGCTGCGCTCCGGGTTTTTCAGCTTGACGTGCAGCGAAGCGGGCAGCGCGTCCGGGCCGGTGAGCGCGAGCAGTTCCGGCTGGCTTTCGAACATCTTCTTGAACCGCTCGAACGCCTGCGCGCGGTTCTCGTATACGACGGACTCGACACCCTCGTTGCGCTGCAACTCCTGGCGCAGCGACTGGCACGCCGACTGCGAGCAGTTCGGGTCACCCGCGCTGATGTCGTTGACCAGATAGACCGAGACCTCGACGTCGGAGAGGAAGTTGGCCTTCATCTTGTCGATCGTGCCGACGGCCAGCAGGCCGATGCCGAGCATGGCGAGGGAGACCGCGGTGGTGAGGATCATCGCGATGGTCATCGTGACGTTCCGGCGCAAGCCGGTGACTACCTCGCTGAAGACGAAACTGGCGCGCATCGGGGTTGATGTCCCTTGGAAGTCGTGGGTAACGGAGGAGGGCTGGGCCGGTCAGCGGCCGATGCCGTAGACGCCTCGGGCGTCGTCACGGATGACCTTGCCGAGCTGGAGTTCGACGACCCTCCGCCGCATCGAGTCCACGATCGAATGGTCGTGGGTGGCCATCAGCACCGTCGTGCCGGTGCGGTTGATCCGCTCCAGCAGCAACATGATGTCCTGGCTGGTGTCGGGGTCCAGGTTCCCGGTCGGCTCGTCGGCGAGCAGCACGAGCGGGCGGTTCACGAACGCGCGGGCGATCGCGACGCGCTGCTGCTCACCACCGGAGAGTTCGTTGGGCAGGCGGTCGGCCTTGCCGTCGAGGCCGACGAGCTCGAGCACCTCGGGCACGACCTTGCGGATCGTCGGGCGCGGCTTGCCGATCACTTCGAGCGCGAAGGCGACGTTCTCGGCGACGGTCTTGTTCGACAGCAGTCGGAAGTCCTGGAAGACGCAGCCGATGGTCTGCCGCAAGCGCGGCACCCGGCGGCGGGCGAGCTTGGCGACGTCGAAGTTGGAGACCATGACGCGACCCTTGCTCGGCACCTCTTCGCGCAGCAGGAGGCGCAGGAAGGTCGACTTCCCGGATCCCGAGGGACCGATCAGGAAGACGAACTCACCTTTGTCGATCTCGACCGACACCCTTTCGAGGGCGGGACGGGTCGAGGTCTTGTAGACCTTGGAAACCTCTTCGAGCCGGATCACGGTTCGGCATACTACCCATGCCGCCCGTCAAGCCCGGGTAGCCCGGTCCCGGCGGCCAAGCGAGCAAGGGACCTTTGCTATCACTCTCTTCCGGAAAGTGATAGCAAAGGTCCCTTGCTCTCTCACGCAGGGTTGTTACGCGGCTCCGGACTGCTTGCGCCAGCGGATGCCCGCCTCGAGGAAACCGTCGATCTCACCGTCGAGAACGGACGACGGGTTGCCGACCTCGAACTCGGTCCGCAGGTCCTTGACCATCTGGTACGGGTGCAGCACGTAGGAGCGCATCTGGTTGCCCCAGCTGGAGCCGCCGTCCTTGAGCGCGTCCATCTCGGCGCGCTCCTCTTCCTTCTTCCGCAGCAGCAGCCGCGCCTGGAGGACCTTCATCGCCGCCGCCTTGTTCTGCAGCTGCGACTTCTCGTTCTGGCACGACACGACCACGCCGGTCGGGATGTGCGTGATCCGCACCGCCGAGTCGGTCGTGTTCACGCTCTGGCCACCCGGCCCGGACGAGCGGTAGACGTCGACGCGGATGTCCTTCTCGGGGATGTCGACGTGGTCGACCTCCTCGACCTCGGGCATCACCTCGACGTGCGCGAAGGAGGTCTGGCGACGGCTCTGGTTGTCGAACGGCGAGATGCGCACCAGCCGGTGCGTGCCCTGTTCGACCGAGAGCGTGCCGTAAACGTAGGGGGCGCTCACCTTGAAGGTGGCGGACTTGATGCCCGCCTCTTCGGCGTAGGAGATGTCGTAGACGTCCGTCGGGTAGTTGTGCCGCTCCGCCCAGCGCAGGTACATCCGCAGGAGCATCTCGGCCCAGTCGGCCGCGTCGACGCCGCCCGCCTCGGACCGGATGGTGACCACCGCGTTCCGCTGGTCGTATTCACCCGACAGCAGGGTGCGGACCTCGAGCCCGTCGATGTCCTTGGTGAGCGACGTGAGCTCGGACTCGGACTCGGCCATGCTCGCGGAGTCACCCTCGGCCTCGGCCAGTTCATACAGGACGCCCAGGTCGTCGAGCCGCTGCCGCAGCTCGGAGATGCGTCGCAGCTCACTCTGCCGGTGTGACAACTGGCTGGTGACCTGCTGCGCCGCTTCGGGGTCGTCCCAGAGGTTCGGGCTGGAGGCCTGTTCCTCCAGCTCAGCCACCTGGGCACGCAGCGCATCCAGGTCCATCACCGACTCGATCTGCGTCAGCTTGCCGGTCAGGTCCTTCAGTGCCGCATCGAACTCATCACTCACGTCGGCCAAGGTTACGGCAAAACCCACGACCGGTTGCGGGGAACCGGTCGTGGGCACCTGTCCGGGTCAGGACTGGGGGATGGAATCCAGCAGTTTCAGTGCCGCTTTGGCCTGCGCCTGCGCGAACTCGGCGACCGCCTTGGCGTACGGACCGTCGGCGGCCTTGGTGGCGGCCTTCGCCTCGTCGAGCTGCTGCGTGTAGCTGGCGCGCGCCGACTCGAGCAGGGCTGAGCGCTGCTTCACCGTCAGCGAACCGGCGTGCACGAGACGCAGGATCAGCGGGCTGCGGAGGTGGTCAGGACCGGCTTCTGAGGACAGCCACGTCTTGAACGCCTTCTTGCCGGCCGGGGTGATGACGTACTGCTGGCTCGACCGCGGGCCCTGCTTGCCGAGGCGGACGAGGCCCTCCTTCGACAAGGCGGGAAGCTCCCGGTACACCTGGCTGCGGGTCACGCTGAAGAAGGCGCCGAAACGCTCACCCGCCCCCGCGACCAGTTGCCCGCCCGTGGCGGGACCGTCGTGGAGAAGACCGAGCAGTGCGGCGGCTGTTGCATTCAATTCGGACACGTCCTCTACGGTCCCACTTTTCGGAACCTGTGTCCACTGTGGTCAGCACATCTGTCCATTGTGGCTAGTGATATGCGCTCATTCGGCCCAACGCACTACGCCTGTCCACAAAGGACCGGACACGCTGCGCAACCGGGCTTCGCCACGGACAGCGGTACGCGTCCCCCGCCCCGACCAACGACGGTGCGTGATCGACCCGGACGGCGCACGCGCCGCGGAACCGGAAATAGAAGAAGCGCGTGCCTGCGATTTCCGCAGACACGCGCTTCGTTTTCTCTGTAGCGGGGACAGGATTTGAACCTGCGACCTCTGGGTTATGAGCCCAGCGAGCTACCGAGCTGCTCCACCCCGCGTCGTTGTGTTAATAGATTACACGGGGCCGGAACCGGGTTTCACGGGGGTACCCTTAACTTCCCGGTAAGCCTTTGACCAGCCTTTATGACGTGACTTTGTCGTCCAGCCAAGCGAAGACGCCGTTGAGCACCATGGTCAGCCCATCACCGAACCTGGCCTCGACGTCGTCATCGAAGACCCACGCCGTGGGCGTGAGGTCGTAACGCGGGTCCCGCTCGCCCGGAACCGGATAAACGGCCTGCTCTTCGATGGTGAAGCCGACGACATAGCTGTAGACGGTGAACAACGCCCGGCCGGCCAGGTACGGTTCCAGCCCCGCGTCGACCCGCGCTTGCAGTGGGTTATCGGTAAGCAAGGTTTGATCGGTCAAAAACGTCCCCGAGAAGACCTTCGCGCCGTCACGGTAAGCGAGCATCATCCGGCGCATCTGCTGTGACGCCAGCTCAAGCGACTCCCGCTCCCCCATACCTTCCGGCGTACGACCCGGCATGGCGTCCGCGTACATCTGCGTCGCCATCTCGTCGAGCAGCTCCTGCTTGTTCTTCACATGCCAGTAGAGCGCGGGCGCCTTGACCCCGAGTTCCTGCGCGATCAGCCGGAGCGTGAGCCCGTTGAGCCCGACGTCATTGAGCAACCGAAGCCCAGCGCGGACGATGTCCTGCCTGGTCAGACCCACTTTTGCGCTCTCTTCCCGTACTACCGCCTTGACAATTTAACGATGTTAAGGGCACGCTGGGCGCAGGTCAATTTAACGTCGTTAAGGAGTGGTATGAACAACCTGGGGACCGACGTGATCGTGGTCGGGGCGGGGCCGACGGGGCTGACACTCGCGAACGAACTGGCGCTCGCCGACGTCGATGTGGTGGTACTGGAACGCCTTCCCGAGCGCACGGGCCTCTCGAAGGCGCTGAACCTTCAGCCGCGCACCGCGGAAATGCTGGAGCTGCGCGGACTTCTGGACGGTGTCGAGGAGCGTTCGTTCACAACGGTGCGGGACGGGCATTTCGCGATGATCCCCGTCGTCTACGACGGTTGGGACACTCGATTCCCGTTCCAGCTGGGGATTCCGCAGGCGAAGGTCGAAGAGTTCTTGGAGGAACAGCTTGCCGCACAAGGAACGAAGGTGCTGCGCGGCAGCGAAGTACTCACTTTCGTACAGGACAAGGACTCTGTGTCTGTCCGATACCGAACAGACAGCGGCGAAGCGCAGCTGTATGCGAAGTTCCTCGTCGGCTGCGACGGCGCACGAAGCGTTGTGCGCAAAGGACTCGGCGTGGACTTTCCCGGCGTGGACGGTGAAGGATTCGGCGTCGTCGCGGACGTCTTGTTCGACAAGGCGCCTGACGCGGCGCAAAAGCAGTGGCGGACGATGCGGAACATCGGCGAGCCGACCGGCGCGACCACGTTCAAAGGCCTGATTCCGTTGGGAGAACCGGGTCTCTACCGGTTCATCTACGGCGACCGGGCCTCTCGGCCCGCGGACATGCGGTCCGGCATCTCCCACGACGAAGTCCGGACGGCACTGCTCGACTCGTACGGTGACACCGCGACGGTGTCGGAAATCCGGTGGGCTTCACGGTTTTCCGACACGGCGCGGCAGGCTGCGCACTATCGGGACGGGCGCGTGCTGCTGGCGGGCGACGCCGCGCACATCCACTTCCCGGCCGGCGGGCAGGGGCTGAACCTCGGCGTACAAGACGCCATGAACCTGGGCTGGAAGCTGGCGGCGACCGTGCGTGGCTGGGCTGATGACGACCTCCTCGACACCTACGAGGCCGAACGGCACCCGGTGGGCGCGCAGGTGCTGCACAACGTCGCGGCCCAGCTGGGACTGACTCCGCGGTCTCACGAGTCACGCGCGCTTCGCGCTCTCTTCGGCGATCTGGCCGCGCTTCCCGAGGTGAACCGGTATCTGTCGGGCATGGTCTCCGGCCTCGGGATCCGCTACCCGACCTACGGGACCGCGCATCCCGCGCTCGGCGCGCGGCTGAACGACCAGCACGTCCTCACCGAGACCGGCCCGCTCCGACCGAGCACCCTGTTCCGGACCGGCGACTTCGTGCTCCTGACGACCACAGCGGCCCACACCGACGCCGCCCGCTCCCAGGCCACGCGGCTGACGACCCAACTGGTCGCCGACCTGCCGTGGCCCTCGACCGAGGCCGTCCTGTACCGCCCCGATGGCTACGCCTGCTGGGTCGCCCCCACCCCCACGCGATAGCAAAGGTCCCTCGCTATCCACGGCACCAAAGGTCCCTTGTTCCCCCGCGATAGCAAAGGTCCCTTGCTCCCCACGCAGCTCGGCCACCTTCGTAACCAACTCACTTTGGGGGTCCAGGGGGGGCGAAGCCCTCCCTGGCGGGGGTTCGGGGGTTCGACCCCCCGGGAGAAATGCGAAGGAGGCGTGGTCTGCGATTTCCGCAGACACACGCCTCCGACCTCTGTAGCGGGGACAGGATTTGAACCTGCGACCTCTGGGTTATGAGCCCAGCGAGCTACCGAGCTGCTCCACCCCGCGTCGTGACACCTACCTTACGCCTGCGTTTCGAGCAGACGCAAAGCAGGTGCCCTTTTGGTAAGCGACGTCACCCTCCGGGTTGGCCGGTGGGCGGCGGAGCGCTGGTTGCGGGCGGGTTACTGGCCGGGGGATTGGCCTTAGCCGCCTCGTAAGCCCTGTACGCGGCATCGAGTGCGGCGAGGGCGGCACCCTGGTCCGCGTAGTTGCCCCCCTGCTGGGCCGCCTTGAACTTGCCCCACGCGTCGTGCATCTCGGCCGCGGCCTTGTCGAGCGCCGGGTTGCCACCGGCGGGCGGCTGCTGCGGCGGTGTCGTCCCGGGCTGTTGCGGCGTCGTGGGTCCGGGGGTGCCACCGGTCTGAGGCGGTGTGACCCCGGAACCGGTGCCGGCGCCGAAGACCTGGTCGAGAGCTTCGTTGAGTGTCGGCGCGAAGCCGATCTTGGTGCCGTAGGAGACCAGGACGCGGGCCAACTGGGGATAGCTCAGCTGGTTCCGTTGCCGGATGTAGACGGGTTCCACATAGAGGAAGCCGTTGGCGACAGGCAGCGTGATCAGGTTTCCGTAGGTGACGGTGACGTTCGGGTTGTTGAACAGGGTCCGGTCCTGCGCGACCCGGGGGTCACTTTGGAATCTGTTCTGGACCTGGACGGGACCGTCGACCTGGGTGGAGCCACTGGCCCCTGTCGGCAGTCTGAGGACCCGCATCTTCCCGTAGTCCTCGGGATCCGAGGACACCGACATCCAGGCGGCCAGGTACTGCCGCTGGAGACCGGTGAGCGAACTGGTGAGCTGGAACCGTGACTTGCTGTCGCCCGGCGCGGTGGCCAGGACGTAGTAGCCGGGCTGGTTGGCGATGCCGGACGCCGACGCGTTCACGCCGCCTTCCTGCGTCGGGTCCTGCGGAACACTCCAGAAGGCCTGCTGGGCGTAGAACTCCGCCGGGTTGTTCACGTGGTACTTCGACAGGAGTTCCCGCTGCACCTTGAAGAGATCTTCGGGGTAGCGGAAGTGCGACCGCAGATCCGGTGAGATCTCGCTGCTCGGCTTGACCAGGCCCGGGAAGACCTTCTTCCAGGCGTTGAGCACGGGCTCGTTGTCCTCGACGCCGTACAGGTTCACGGTGCCGTCGAACGCGTCAACGGTGGCCTTGACCGAGTTGCGGATGTAGTTGATCGAGGCGTTCGACTGGCGGGTGGTGCCGCTGAGCGAGTCGTTGGTGGCCTGCCCGAGCTGGGTCTGCTGGGCGTACGGGAAGTTGTTCATCGTCGTGTAGCCGTCGATGATCCACTTGATCTTGCCGTCGACGACCGCCGGATACGGGTCGCCGTCGAGGGTCAGCCACGGGGCGATCTTGGCGACGCGATCGCGAGGCTCGCGATTGAACATGATCTTGGATCCGTCGCCGATGGCGTCGGAGAACAGGATGTTCCGCTCGCCGTACTCGGCGGCGAAGACGAGCCGGTTGAACCAGTTGTCGATCGGCACGCCGCCGGAGCCCTTGTAGATGTAGGCACGGTCGACGGCGGTGTCGTACTCGCCGGGCGCCTGCCCGGCCTTGCCGCCGACGATCGCGTACGCGGCATCGGTCGCGAGCTCGCCGTAGTAGATGCGGGGCTCGTCGACCTTGATGCCCGGCTTGGCCGGGTCGGTCGCGCCGGCACCCGTCGGGTTCTGGGTGTCGCTGGTGGTGGCGATCGGATAGCCGCCGTCGGAGTTGGCGTCCTTCAGCGCGCGGTCGATCGTGTTGGCCGGCGCGGCGACGAAGCCGTTTCCGTGCGTGTAGACGAGGTGCTTGTTGATCCAGTTCGTCTGGTTGCCGGTGAGACCCTCGGTCTTGATCTCCTTGGCCGCGACGATGTAGTCCTGCGTGACACCGTTGAGGGTGTAGCGGTCGATGTCCAGCTTGGACGGGAAGCCGTAGAAGTTCTCCCGACCGACGCGCTGGGTGAAGGTGTCGCTGAGAACGTTCGGGTCGAGGAGCCGGATGTTCGGGACGGTCCCCTTGTCCGCCTTGATCTCCGCGGAGGTCGCCTCGGACTTGCCGGTGTAGTCCTTGTACTCGACGTTGGTCAGGCCGAACGCCTGACGGGTCGCGTCCATGTTGCGCTGGATCGACGCGGATTCCTTCTCGTTCGCGTTGGGACGCACCGAGAACTGGTCGAGCACCGCGGGCCAGGCGACACCGACGAGCACGTTCGACAGGATCAGCAGCACCAACGCGATCGCGGGCAGCTGCAGGTTGCGCAGGAACGCACCGGCGAAGAACGCGACGGCGCAGATCACCGAAATGCACAGCAGGATCAGCTTCGCGGGCAGTACCGCGTTCAGGTCGGTGTAGGTCGCACCGACGAACAGCGGGGCTCCGCGATCGGAGAGGAGCAGGTTGTAGCGGTCGAAGAAGTACTCGACCGCCTTCAACAGCACGAAGAGGCCGATGGTGATGGCGAGCTGGGCCCGGGTCGGGCCGGCGAGCTGGCCGCCCTTGCCCGCGAGCCGGATGCCGCCGAAGACGTAGTGCGAGATCAGCGCGCCGAAGAACGCGATGACGACCGCGATGAACAGCCAGCCCAGGAGCCAGTTGTAGAACGGCAGATCGAAGGCGTAGAAGCCGACGTCATTGCCGAACTCGGGATCGGTCTGGCCGAACGGTGTGCCGTTGAGGAACAGCTGCACGACCTGCCAGTCGCTCTGCGCGGACGCGCCGGCGATGAGCCCGGTGAGTACCGGGATGCCGATGCCGAACAGGCGGATCCGGCCGACGATGGCGGACCGGTAGCGCGCGAGCGGGTCGTCGTTGCCGGAGATCGGCACGAAGACCGGCCTGGTCCGATAGGCGATCATCAAACTGATCGCCAGCGCACCGCCCACCAAGAGCCCTACGGCGAAAAACAAGACGACGCGGGTGATCAACACCGTGCTGAACACCGGCCGCGCACCGACCTCGCCGAACCACAGCCAGTCGACATAGGTGTCCAGCAGTCTCGCGCCCAGCAGCAGCGCCAGAATGACTACGGCGGCGATGATGAGCAGGATCCGGCTGCGCCGGGACAGCTTCGGCAGGCTCACGGGGGGCCGAGTGGCCACTGCACACGCTCCTGGTTTGGTGAACTTTTCGCGGGGGCGCGCGTACCGCGTGCGGCCCCTGATGCTCTAACTCTACGGATGCGGTCGGAAGTTCCCGGAACCCGCCCAAACCGGACTCGGAAGGTTGCCACCATGACCGCCTGGAACGATGAGCCAATGGCACCGAGTGAGCAGCAGGGCGTGGCCGGCCTGGCCCGCGAAGTCGAGGAGTTCGTCGCCTCTGGAGGATGGGATCAGCCGCCGCAGTTGTTCGCGCTGGTCCCGACAGCGGCGCTGCTGGATGAGCAGCCTGAGTTGGCCGGGCAACTCGACCCGTCAGCCCCGCTGACGCCCGTCGCCCAGGAGTCGCTGCCCGACGGTGATCTCGGTGAAGCGCTGGCGCAGATCGCGTGGCCGGACCTCGTACTGGGTTGCGCCCTCGCGCAAGAGATCATCGTGCTCCCGCCGGACGCCGAAGCGGAGCTTCCGGTGGTACCCGAGACCGATGCCGAACGCCTGCGCCAAGCGGCCGCCGACCACCCGCGCCGCACGGAAGCCAGGCTCGTGGCCGCGGTGCTGCGGGACGGCGCCGGAGCATGCGTCCTGCGGCTTCGCGGTGCCGGACAGTCCGGAGAACCCGGCGACGTCCCAGTCGACGAGATCATCGAGAACCCGGAACTGGCCCCGAACCTGCTCGAAGCCCTGAAGGCGACGCTGCAGCCCTGACCAGCAAAAGAGAGCAAGGGACCTTTGCTATCGCCGACCCGGACGCGGGACGGAGCGATACCAAAGGTCCCTTGCTCTCGTCAGACCCGTAGGCGATAGCAAAGGTCCCTTGCTCCCCCGGCGGTCAGCAGGAGGCGGTGGGCCTGCCCGCTTTGAGGTTCTCGAGCTGCGCGATCGCCTCGTCCAGCGTGGACACCTTGATCAAGTTCAGGCCATCGGGCGCGGCGGTCTTCGCCTCGGCGCAGTTGTGCGCGGGCACCAGGAAGTCGGTCGCGCCGGCCTCGCGGGCGCCGACCACCTTGAACGAGATGCCGCCGATCGCACCGACGACACCCTTCTCCGAGATCTCGCCCGTCCCGGCGATATGCCTGCCACCGGCGAGGTCGCCGGGTTCCATCTTGTCGACGATCGCGAGCGCGAACATCAGGCCGGCCGACGGGCCGCCGACGTCCTGCAGCGAGATCTTCACATCGAACGGGACGTCCGCGCGGTCCACCGCGGTCAGGCCCATGAAGCCTTCCGGGCCGTCGGGCCGCTGCGCGAGCGTGAGAGGCACGGTGCGCTCGGCCTGACCGTCGGATTTGAAGGTGATCTGCACGGTCTGCCCCGGCTTGGTGCCGTTCAGCGCGGCCCGCACGTCGGTCGCCTCTTTGACCGTCTGCCCGTTGACCACGATCAGCCGGTCGCCCGGGGCCAGCACCTTGTCCGCAGGGCTGCCGGAGACGATCGTTTTCGCGAGCACCTTCACCGGGAACTTGCGGCGCAGCGCGGCGACCTGCGCGGCGGTCTGCGAGTCCTGCAACTGCTGGATGTTCTCCTGGCGGACCTGCTCGTTGGTCTCGCCGGGCTTGAAGTACTCCTCGCGCGGGGCCAGCGCAAACCGGCCGCTCGCCCAGAGCCCGAGCGCGTTGAACAGCGTGATGCCGCCATCGCGCAGGGAGACCGTCGTCATGCGGAGCTCACCGGAGGTCTGGAAGACCTCATGCCCGTTGACCTGGATCACCGACTGCCCGGCGGCGTCCTTGCCGAGCGTGTCGTAGGTCGGGCCGGGACTGATCGCCACATACGGCACCGGGATGAAGAACCCGACCAGCGCGAAGACCACGAACAAAGCGCCGCTGACCAGCAGCGTCCAGCCTCGCCGGGTCAACCGCCGTTCGGAGCGGTCCTGGTCACTCGCGGACCCCGCACGGCTCCGCGCTGCTGTGGTCTCCTCCGAGGGCTCTGTCACGCGTGACAGCGTACGGTGACGGTGTTCGCTTCTCGGTGAAGGCCACGCTCATCCCTCCAGTTGACGAGCTCTGGGTCCCAGGACCCGCGTACGGTGGTGCCATGAGCAAACCCCCGTTCGGCTTCGGACCGCCCGATCCCGACAAACGAGGCGAGAACGAGCCGTCGGACTCCGGCGGCCAGCCCTCCGGCGCCGAGGCCTTCAATCAGCTCGGTCAGATGCTCAGCCAGCTGGGCCAGATGCTCAGCCAGGCCGGCAGCTCGACCGGGCCGGTCAATTACGACCTGGCGAAACAGATCGCGCTGCAGAACCTCAGCAGCAGCGACAGCGGCGACGTCCAGCTCGGCTTTTCGCCGTCCAGCGGCGGCGACTCGAGCACCGCGGTCCGTGACGCCGCGCACCTGGCCGAGCTATGGCTCGACGCCGCGACGATCCTGCCCGCCGGTGCCTCGACGACCGTCGCGTGGTCCGCGCGTACCTGGGTCGAAAAGACCCTGCCCACCTGGCAACGCCTCTGTGATCCCGTCGCCCAGCAGGTCTCGGGCGCATGGGTCCAGGCCCTGCCCGAGGAGGCCAAACAGGCCGCCGGTCCGCTCCTCTCGATGATGGGGCAGATGGGCGGGATGGCCTTCGGCTCCCAACTCGGCAACGCCCTGGCTCAGTTGGCTTCCGAAGTGCTCACCTCCACCGAGGTCGGCCTTCCGCTGGGCCCTGCGGCCACCTCCGCGCTCCTGCCGGCGAACATCGAGAAGTTCACCGAAGGCCTGGAACTGCCGACCAGCGAAGTGCTGGTCTTCATCGCCGCGCGCGAGGCCGCCCACCAGCGGTTGTTCGCCCACGTTCCCTGGCTGCGGCAGCGCCTCCTCGCCACCGTCGAGGAGTTCGCCAGTGGTATCTCCGTCGACACTTCGGCGCTGGAACAACTCGCGGGCCAAATCGACCCGTCGAACCCCGCCAGCATCGAAGAGGCCATGTCCTCCGGTCTCCTCGAACCCCAGACCTCGCCCGAGCAGAAGGCTGCGCTGAACCGGCTCGAGACACTGCTCGCGCTGGTCGAGGGCTGGGTCGACGTCGTTGTCGCCGAGGCCATCGGCGACCGCCTCCCGGGCGCGGACGCGCTCCGGGAGACACTGCGCCGACGCCGGGCCACGGGTGGCCCCGCCGAGCAGACCTTCGCCACCCTGGTCGGGCTCGAGCTCCGGCCGAGGCGGATGCGGGCGGCCTCTTCGCTGTGGAAGCTGGTCGGCGACCAGCACGGCATCGAGAAGAGGGATGGACTCTGGTCCCACCCCGACCTCATGCCGACCGCCGAGGACCTCGACGAGCCGCTCGATTTCTCCGAACGTCTCGGCGACGGCGAGTCGACCCTCGACGGCATCGACCCGATCGCCGAGATCGAACGCACCCAGCGTGAGAAGGACAAGGGCGACGAAGACAAGAACTGAGGCACGTCAGTCCTCCGCCGCGATGCCCCATCCGGCGGCGGAGGACAGGCCCTCCAGGTAGCCGATGGCGCGCTCGGTCTTGGGATAACGGCGAACGAGCTCCCAGAACGCCGCGTTGTGCCCTGGTTCTTGCAAATGCGCGAGTTCGTGCACGAGGACGTAGTCCAGCACCCAGGCCGGCACCCGGCGCAGACGATCGCTGACCCTGATCGTCGCGTCGACCGGCGTGCAGGACGCCCACCTCGTGCGCATCGGCGGCACCCAGCGAACGCTCGCGGGTATCGCCTTTCCGTCCAGATACTTCGCCGAGAGCACGGCGCAGCGCGCCAGCAGTGCCTCGTCCGAGGCCTTCGGCGGAGCCGCCCGCCTCGGGCCCGTGCGCAGCAGCTTGCGCTGCATCTCGGCTACCCAGTGCTTCTCCTCGGCCCGGGTCATCCGGGCCGGAATCAGCACGACGAGGGTGTCCTCGTCCCAGTACGCGGTGACGGTCCGGTGACGGCGCTGGCTACGCCGTACCTCGACCTTGTGTTCGGGACCGTCCGACGGAGGAATCGTCTTGTCCCGGCTCCTCAATGAGGGCATCCGTGCTTCGACCACTCGACCACGGTAAGGCCAGTCACCGACAACTCCGAGAGCCGAAAGGTCACAGCCCCGAGTTGTCCACAACGGGACCCACCTGTGGATAACTCGGGTTTTTCTTAGTGGGCGGTTAGCGGGCCAGTGCGATCCTGGGATCGTGAACCTTCGCGAACCGGATCTGCGATCGATCGCCGTGCCCGCCTTCCCGGCCCTGCTTCCCGGCCTCGATGTGCTGGAACGCGGGAACGGTGAGATCCAGATCGGCCTCGACCCCGCCCACGCCGTCGTGATCGCCGGAGTCGCCGCCGAGGTGGCCGAAGCCGTCCGCGGACTGGACGGGAAACGGGCCGCCGACGACATCGTGCTCGCGCAAAGCGAACACGATGAACAGTTGCGGGACTTGATGACGGATCTGGCGGCCCGCGGGCTCGTGACCGACGCCGGGGAGCCCGGACGGCATCCACGGCCAAGACCGGAGACGGGACTGTGGTCGCTCCGCGCCCGCCACCATCAGGCGGCCATGACGGCCCGTCGCAAGCGCACCGCGGTGGCCGTCCACGGCGACGGACGGCTGGCCGTGGCCATCGCCGTACTGCTCGCCAACGCCGGAATCGGACACATCGACGTCCGGGCGACAGGCACGGTTCTCGCCCAAGATCTGGGCTCGGGGTACACCGAGGCCGAAATCGGCATGCCGCGCAGGGAAGCGATGGCGCAGGTGGTGCACCGCGCCGGGGCGAACACGTCGACCACCCGGCTCTACGCGGACCGGCAGCCGGAACTCGCGCTACTCGCCGACGCCGTGGTGCCCGCGCCCGAAGTCGTCGATGAGCTCGTTCGAGACGGCGTAAGCCACCTGCCAGTGCGCGTACGGGACGGCGTCGGCATCGTCGGGCCGCTGGTGGTACCCGGCCGCAGCAGCTGCCTGCGCTGTGCCGACCTGCACCGTTCCGGCCTCGACAAGTCCTGGCCCAGGGTGGCGAGCCAGCTCGCCGGACGCGTGCAACGACCGGATCTCGGCGCCGTGCAGGCGTGCGCCGCGCTGGCCTCCGCCCAGGCACTCCGGCTGCTCTCACCCGGCGACCAGGCACCGCCCGCGTGGAACGCCACCCTCGAGATCGACTTCTTCGACGGCGCGATCCGCCATCGCGATTGGCCGCCGCACAGCGGATGCGGATGCGGCGCTCGGTGATACGGCGAGCGACGTAGCCCACACGCGCGCCCTCGACAGGCTGCGCGCGCGGAGTGAATCAAGGCAGAATCGCGAAGGTGACCGACTCCCGCAGCGCCGAGGACCGTGAAACCGCCATTCCCCGCAAAGGGGCTGCGCGCACGGCGAAGCTGGCCAGTATCCCGCTCGGCATAGCGGGCAGGGCGGTCGGCGGCTGGGGCCGACGACTGACCGGGCAGAGCGCCGAAGAAGTCAATGCGACCTTGTCCGCGAAAGCAGCGGAACAGCTCTTCGAGGTCCTCGGGACGCTCAAGGGCGGCGCCATGAAGTTCGGCCAAGCTCTCAGCGTCTTCGAAGCCGCGGTGCCGGATGAGATGGCGAAGCCCTATCGCGAGGCCCTGACCAAGCTCCAGGCCGCGGCACCGCCCATGCCGGCCCGGCAGACCCACCGCGTCCTCGCCGAGCAGCTGGGACGTAGCTGGCAGCAGCGGTTCGCCGCCTTCGACGACGAGCCGGCAGCGGCCGCGAGCATCGGCCAGGTCCACCGCGCGACCTGGCACGACGGTCGCGAAGTCGCCGTCAAGGTCCAGTACCCCGGCGCCGATGACGCGCTACGAAGCGACCTTCGCCAGCTTCAGCGTTTCAGCAGGCTGTTCCAGGCCTTCATACCGGGAACCGAAGTGAAACCTCTCCTGGCGGAACTGGCCGAGCGAATGAACGAAGAGCTCGACTACCAGGCAGAAGCCCAAAACCAGCGTGCCTTCGTGAAGGCTTTCGAAGGCGTCCCGGGCTTCCTGATCCCCCGGGTGGTCGCCAGCGCGCCGAAGGTCGTCGTCACGGAGTGGGTCACCGGCACACCGCTTTCGAAGATCATCGCCGGCGGCGACAAAGAGGCGCGGGACCGCGCCGGCCGTCTGCTCACCGAGTTCCACTACTCGTCGCCGGAACGGGCCCGGCTCCTGCATTCGGACCCGCACCCAGGCAACTTCATGCTGACCGCCGACGGCAGGCTGTGCGTGATCGACTTCGGCGGAGTGTCCCGGCTGCCCGAAGGCATTCCGCAGCATCTGGGCGAGATGACCCGGCTGGCGCTCGACGGGGAGTCCTCGAAGCTGATGCGGCTGCTCAGGGAGTCCGGCTTCATCCGGGCAGACGCGGACCTGCAGGCCGACGACGTGCTCGCCTATCTCGCGCCGTTCACCGAACCGCTGGCGGGAGAGACGTTCCACTTCACCCGCCGCTGGATGCAGCGTCAGGCTGGCCGGGTGGGGGACACCCGCGGCCAGGATTTCCGGATCGGCCGCTCCCTCAACCTGCCGCCCGAGTACCTCATGATCCACCGGGTCACCGCCGGATCGACCGGCATCCTGTGTCAGCTCGACGCGGAGATTCCCGCCCGAGCGATCGTCGAACGGTGGCAGCCCGGCTTCGCGGCCTGAGAAGTTATCCACAGGGATCGTTGGGACTGGGCCGAAATTCGGAGCCCCCGGGCGAGTTGTCCACAACTTGCGGAAAGCGGTTCCACCCGGACGGCCCAACGGTCATCCTCGATACATGACCACTACACGAAGCGCTCGACTGATGGCGCTCAGTAACACCTGCGAGTCCGGGATCATCACCAGCCGCGAGCTTCGCAAAGCAGGCGTGACCGCGCGTCACGCCGCGAAGCTCTGCGGGCCGGGTGGTCCTTGGCGAAGGCTGATGCCGGGTGTGATCCTGTTGCGCGACTCCGCGCCCACCCGGCTTCAGCTGCTACAGGCCGCCGTCGCACGGTTCGGACCGGACGTGGTGGTGACGGGCGCCGACGCGCTTCGCGCGCGAGGTGTCGACTGCCCGGTGACGCGCGAGGTTCACCTCCTCGTCCCCGACTACCGGCGCATGCCGGCGGAACCCGGCATGCTGCCCCGAAGAACCACGCGGATGCCGCCGCCGACCTTGATCGACGGCGTCCCGTTCGCCCCTCCCGCCCGCGCCGCACTCGATCTCGCTCGCCTGGAGCTCGATCCGGCCCGGATCGACGAGCTGATCTCGCTACCGCTGTATTGGGGCCTGTGCACGCTCGAAGAACTGAAGGAAGAGCTCGATGCCGGTAACCGACGAGGCTCAGCCGCGGTCCGTGCGGCTCTGCGCCGTGTCGATCCCGAAGAGACCTACGCGTGCGGACTGGCGAAGCAGGCGCTCGATGGCTGCCCGCTGCCCTCGCCCTCATGGAACGTGACGATCTGCGACCGGCGTGGGCGGCCGATCGGCGCCGCCGACGCCTGGTGGGACGACATCGGCCTGGCATGGCAATTCCGTGCGCCGAGACAGGGCGCCGCAAACTTTCATCCGCTGGCCCTGACCGCGACTGGGACAGTGCTGGTCCGCTGCACCATCGACCAGCTGAGAAAGGTTCCGAAGGAAGTGGCGACCGAGCTCGTCAGGGGGTACGCGGAAGCAGCACGGACGCCTCGGCCGAAGGTCCGCACGATCGGTCAGATCGATGATGCCGCCTGAGGGGCTCACCAATACTCGTCCGGAAGCTTTCCCTCGATGTCGCGCGCGTGACGGCGAGCGCAGGTAGGGCACATCCATCGCACGACGTTCTTCTCCCGGGTGGAAACCCAGGCGAGCGTCTGCGCGGCTTCCTCGTCGACACCGCGAATCCTGCCGCACAACGAGCAGCCGACCTGGTCGCTCAAGGCTGCCGTCCACACTGGATCGTCTTCGTCCCCTGCAGGAACAGGTCCTGGCGCGCGCCGAGGAAGGCGGGGCTCGCCGGATCCACCAGGGCGGCCGCGGTCTTGCGATCGTCGCTGCTCAGGCGATCACCCGCCACGTCGGCCAACCACATGACCCGGTCGACCACGAAGTCGCGCAGCAGTTCCGACCCGGGCGCCGGGTGATGGATGAGCACACCGATGGAGTCGACGTTGTCGAGGCCTGCCCGCTGAAGCGCGATGTTCCAGCCGTAGGGCATGGAGACGGAGCCAGGGATGCCTGCCCGCATTTCGGCGAACCACTCACCTCGTGCGGCGAGCAGCCGACCCTCGAGTCCTGGCCGGCCGATGCCGAGGTCCCAGGGAAGACAGTTGAAGTCCAGGCCGCCCTCGGAAATGGCGACCAAGCCGCCGGGGCGGGCGAGCCGGGCGAAAGTGCTGATTGCCGCTTGCTGGTCGGGCAAGTGGTGGACCACACGAGAAGCCCAGACCAAATCGGCGGCAGGGAGCTTCGCGGGCAAATCGCCGTCGGCCACGTCGGCGTGGATCGTCTCGACGGTGGCCTTGTCCCCCGCGGCCGCGCTGACGACCCGGTGTGCCTCGGCCAGCAGCTGCTCGGTGGCGTCGACCAGCACGATCCTGGCACCGGCGGACGCGAGTTCCTCGGCGAAGAGCACGCTCATCCCGCCTGCGCCACAGCCGACGTCGAGGATGGTCGGCCTGTCCGGCATACCCTTCAGGAGCTGTCGAGCCGCTGCCCGCGACGGCCCGGCGTCGAGCGCTTCGGCCATGCGAAGTGCTCGAAGCCGGTCCGCCCAGTCGATGTCGTCGTGCGTGTGTACAGCCATGCCCCCAGTGAACACCAAACCGAGCCGTACCACGCCCAAAGGGGGAGCGGGGGACCTTTGCTATCGCGGCGCGATAGCAAAGGTCCCCC
>NZ_LQCI01000003.1 GCF_001613935.1 Amycolatopsis regifaucium | reverse complement strand
ACCTCCAACCACAATCAGTGTTGCAACGACCCCGTGAACCCAAGGGCCCTTCACTACCGGCCGATGTGGGACGGCGTGAGGCCGGGATGCGCTCTAAAAGTCTGTGGAGGCTGGCGCCGACCCGCCCATGCCGCGAAAGCCACGTTCGGGACACTGGACGTCGCGAAAGTGGCTTTCGCGACACGTCAGATTGACTTACGGGTCACTAGAACGCCCCAATCACTCTTTTGCCTCGACAACTGTCCCTTATGGACAATCTAGAGTTGGGTTGAGCCTCCGCGTGAGCCCACTCCCGGTCGCCTTCCTCACGACACGTTTGCTTGTCCCGCTATCGCAGTGGCGCCGACCAGCGCACCGCCGACGCGATGAACGGGACTTTCATTGCGAAATTCGCGATGAAAGTCCCGTTCATGGCATCACTGGCGAGAAAAGTTCCGCGCGGGACTTGACACGCCTCTATGGGGATGGTTCAAGATAGAGCGGCGACCACCGCGGACCCGAGTTCGGCGGTGGTGGACTTCCCGCCGAGGTCTGGGGTCCGCACGGTCCCCTCCGCGAGAACCTTCTCCACCGCAGCGTGAACATCTTGTGCCGCAGCGATTTCTCCGAGATGGTCGAGCAGCATCGCCCCCGCCAGGATCTGCGCCACCGGATTCGCGATGCCCTGTCCGGCGATGTCGGGAGCGCTGCCGTGCACCGCCTCGAACATGGAAGGAAACTCCCTGGAGGGATTGATGTTGCCCGAAGGCGCCATTCCGAGCCCACCCGTCACGGCCGCGGCCAGGTCGCTCAGGATGTCGCCGAAGAGATTGGAAGCGACCACGACGTCGAGCCGGTCCGGCGCCTGCACCATCCGCGCGGCGAGCGCGTCGACATGACATTGTTCGGCACGCACGTCCGGATATTCCGAAGCGATTTCGAGAAAGACCTCGTCCCAGAACGGCATCGAGTGAATGAGCCCGTTGGACTTCGTCGCCGAGCAGACCCGTCCCGTTCGCGTCTTCGCCAGTTCGAAGGCGTAGCGGATGATCCGCTCGACCCCGATCCGCGTGAACACTGATTCCTGTAAGACGAACTCGTTGCTCTGCCCACGATTGTGCCTGCCGCCGATCTCCGAGTACTCGCCCTCGGAGTTCTCGCGGACGATCACCATCTCCAGTTCTTCGGCGCTCCGGCCGGCCAGCGCCGACGTCGTCCCCGGTAGCAACCGGACAGGCCGGAGGTTGACGTACTGGGTGAACGCACGCCGCACCGGAATGAGAAGCCCCCACAACGAGACATGGTCCGGGACACCGGGAAAGCCGACGGCACCGAGAAGGATTCCGTCGAACCGGGAGAGCTGGTCGATGCCGTCCCCCGGCATCATCGAGCCGGTCTTGGTGTACCGCTCACAGCTCCAGTCGAATTCCTTCCAGGACAAGGAGAAGCCATGTGATGCCGCCACACGGTCGAGGACCTTGCGGGCCTCGACCGTGACGTCGACACCGATCCCGTCACCGGGAATGCCGGCGATCCGATAGGAGTTCCCTGCTTGAATTGTCCCTGCTTGAATTGTCCCTGCTTGAATTGTCACAGAGCCACCGCGATGTACTTGGTCTCGAGGAACTCGTCGATGCCGACGGTGCCGCCTTCGCGGCCGAGCCCGGACTGCTTGATGCCGCCGAAGGGTGCCGCCGGGTTCGAGACCAATCCCTGGTTGAGGCCGATCATGCCGGCTTCCAGCCGTTCCGAAACCCGCAACGCCCGCTTGAGATCGGAGGTGTACACATAGGACACGAGACCGAATTCGGTGTCGTTCGCCGCCGCGATGGCCTCGTCCTCGCTGTCGAACGGAGTGATCGGGGCGACCGGCCCGAAGATCTCCTCCGAGGCGAGCCTGGCTTCCTTGGGCACGTCGGTGAGCACCGTGGCCTGATAGAAGTTACCTGGTCCATCCACAGTGGATCCACCGGTGAGAACGCGTGCTCCTCGATCGACGGCGTCGGCGACGAGGCCGCTCACCTTCTCGACCGCGGGTTCGTCGATGAGCGGGCCGACCACGACACCTTCTTCGGTGCCCCGGCCCATCGGCAGGGCCTCCATGCGCTCGGTGAGACGGCGGGAGAACTCGTCGACGATGCCTCGCTGGACGTAGAAGCGGTTCGCGGCCGTGCAGGCCTCGCCGATGTTGCGCATCTTCGCGGTCATCGCGCCTTCGATCGCCGCGTCGAGGTCGGCGTCTTCGAAGACCAGGAAGGGGGCGTTGCCGCCGAGTTCCATCGAAGTGCGGAGCACCTTGTCCGCGCACTGTTCCAGCAGCTTCCGCCCGACTCCGGTCGAGCCGGTGAAGGACAGCTTCCTGGCCCGGCCGTCCCGGATCAGCGGCTCCATCACGCCGCCGGAGTCCGACGTCGTGAGCACGTTCAGCACACCTTCCGGCAACCCCGCTTCGGCGAGGATCGCCGCGAGGGCCAACATCGAAAGGGGGGTTTGGGCGGCGGGTTTGATGACCATCGTGCATCCGGCCGCGACCGCGGGCCCGATCTTGCGGGTGCCCATCGCCATGGGGAAGTTCCATGGCGTGATCAGCAGAGACGGTCCGACGGGCTGCTTCGTCACCAGGAATCGACCTGTCCCGTTGGGGGCGACGGCGTAGCCGCCGCCGATCCGGACGGCCTCCTCCGCGAACCAGCGGAAGAATTCGGCCGCGTAGGTGATCTCGCCCTTCGACTCCGCGAGCGGCTTGCCCATTTCGAGGGTCATCAGCAGCGCGAGTTCGTCGGCGCGTTCGACGAGCAGTTCGTAGGCACGACGAAGGATCTCGCCGCGTTCACGCGGGGCGACGTTCGCCCAATCGGCCTGTGCGGCGACGGCGGCGTCGAGTGCGCTGACACCGTCCGCCGGTGACGCGTCGGCCACCTCGCACAGGACTTCGCCTGTCGAGGGGTCGAGAACGGGGAAGGTCTTCCCGTTCGCGGCGGGCACCCACTTGCCGCCGATGAACAGTTCCTTGTCGACCGCCGCGACCACGCCGGCCTCACTGATCGAGTCCATCCCAACGCTCCTCCATGTTGTCCCGAAGGCCATGCTATGGATATTGTCAACAATCGACAACAGCTCAGCCGACCTAGGAGTGATGCCCATGGCCCAGCTATCACCGCTGCTCAAACAGGCGACTCCGGTCGTGGTCGACCACGGTGAAGGGGTGTACCTCTACGACACCGCTGGCAAACGTCACCTGGACTTCACCGCCGGTATCGGCGTGACCAGCACCGGCCACTGCCACCCGCACGTGGTGAGCGCCGCGCGGGAGCAGATCGGCAAGCTCATCCACGGCCAGTACACGACGGTCATGCACAAGCCGATGCTGGAGCTCACGGAGAAGCTGGGCAGCGTGCTGCCGAAGGGCCTGGATTCCCTCTTCTATGCGAACTCAGGCAGCGAGGCCGTCGAGGCGGCGCTCCGGTTGTCACGGCAGGCGACCAAACGTCCCAACATCATCGTCTTTCAGGGCGGGTTCCACGGCCGGACGGTCGCCGCGGCGACCATGACGACCTCGGGGACCCGGTTCAGCGCCGGGATCTCCCCGCTCATGTCCGGCGTGCACGTCGCGCCGTTCCCGTACGCCTTCCACTACGGCTGGGACGAAGGGACCGCGACGAAGTTCGCCCTGCGCGAGCTCGACTACCTGTTCGCGACGGTCTGCGCGCCGAACGAGACGGCCGCGTTCTTCATCGAACCGGTACTCGGCGAGGGCGGCTACGTCCCGGCGAACCCGGAGTTCCTGGCCGGTCTGCGGGAACGCGCCGACAAGCACGGGATCCTGCTGGTGATGGACGAGATCCAGACCGGCTTCGGCCGGACCGGCAAGTTCTGGGGTCACGACCACTTCGGGGTGCGCCCGGACATCGTGCTCATCGCGAAGGGACTGGCGAGCGGATTCCCGATCTCGGGTATCGCCGCGTCGGGGGAGTTGATGGCGAAGGCGCTCCCCGGTTCTCAGGGCGGGACCTACGGCGGGAACGCCGTGGCCTGCGCGGCGGCGATCGCCACGCTCGAGGTGATCGAGCGGGAAGGCCTGGTCGAGAACGCCGCCGAACGCGGACGGCAGCTGCTCGAAGGGGTACGGGTGATCGCGGACAAGTCGCCGTCGATCGGCGACGTCCGCGGGCTCGGGCTGCTGGTCGGTTCCGAGTTCACCACCCCGGACGGCGAGCCGGACACCGCGAAGGCCCAGGCGGCGCAGAAAGCCGCGTCCGCCAACGGGTTGCTGCTGCTGACCTGTGGTGCGTACATGAACGTCGTCCGGATGGTTCCGCCGCTGGTCGTCAACGCCGAGCAGGTGGACGACGCCCTGCGCGTCTGGGGAGACGTCGTGGCGGGGGTCGAGTGATGGCCCGCTACATCACGATCACCCTCGACAAGCGCGGGGTGTCCTGCCGGGCCCGGTTGCTCGACGCCGAAGCCCCGCGGACCTGCCGCGCGGTGTGGGACGCGTTGCCGCAGAGCGGTTCCGCCTACCACGCGAAGTACGCGCGGAACGAGGTCTACACCCTCGTGCCGCCCTTCGCCGAGCCGAAGCCGGGCCGTGAAAACCCCACGGTGACGCCGATTCCGGGCGATGTCGTCTATTTCGGCTTCGAGGCGTGGGAGATCGGCAACCCGGCGTACGGCTACGACGAGGACAGCGAGGCGCACAGCGATCAGGGGGCGACGGACCTCGCGATCTTCTACGGCCGGAACAACCTGCTGATCAACGGCGACGCGGGCTGGGTACCCGGCAACGTGTTCGCGACGATCGAAGAGGGATTGGCCGAAATGGCGGAAGCCGCGCAGGACCTCTGGCTGCGTGGCGTCGAGGGCGAAACGCTTTCGTTCGCACGCGCCTGAACCTCGTGGGTGGTGCGGGGCCGTTCGGAACCCGCACCCACCCACGTACGACCCACATTCCGCCTTCACGCTTCAGCCGCGAAGCGAACATGAAAATGATTCATGGCCATCGCCGCTCACGACGTACTACGCTTCGGTAACCAGGCAAGGACGCGTGAGGAAGGGCTGTCGATGGGCGATGTAGCGGCACGGTTCGCCGAGATCGTCGGGGACACGAATCTGCTGTCAGGTGAAGCGATCCCCGAGGACTACGCACACGACGAGGCGTTGACGGCCGCCCCGCAGCAGCCCGCTTACCTGGCGAAACCGGGAAGCGCCGAGGAGGTCGCGGAGCTGCTCAAGGCCGCGACCGAACACGGCGTGCCGGTCACCGCGAGAGGGGCGGGCACTGGGCTTTCGGGTGGGGCGCGGCCGCGCGCGGACAGCCTGGTCATCTCCTTCGAGCGCATGAACGCGGTGCTGGAGATCGACTCGGAGAACCACGTTGCCGTCGTCCAGCCGGGTGTCACGCTGTCCGATTTGGACGAAAAGAGCACCGCGGCCGGCCTCGGCTACACCGTCCACCCCGGGGAACTGAGCGCGAGCGTCGGCGGCAACGTCGGGACCAACGCGGGCGGTATGCGAGCGGTCAAATACGGCGTCACGCGGCACAACGTCGTCGGCCTGCAAGCCGTCCTGCCGACCGGCGAGATCATCCGGACAGGTGGCAAAACCTCGAAGGTGTCGACCGGATACGACCTGACCCAGCTGATCATCGGCTCGGAAGGCACACTCGCGATCGCGACCGAGATCATCGTGAAGCTGTATCCGCGCCTGCCGCACGGCGCCACGGTGCTCGCTCCGTTCGAGACCTTCGACGAGGTGATGACGGTCGTCCCGAAGATCATCTCCAGTGGGCTCGCACCGCACATCCTCGAGTACATCGACAACCTGACGCTCGCCGCGATCAGTTACAACGAGAAGCTCAGCCTCGGCGTGCCGGACTCCATCCGCGACACCGCGCAAGCGTATCTGGTGGTAGCGCTGGAAAATCGCGACGACGACCGGTTGCACGCCGACATCGAAGAACTCGGCGGCATGCTGGGTGAGCTCGGCGCGATGGACGTGTACGTGCTCGAAGGCAACTCGGCGCGCAAGCTCATCGAAGCCCGCGAGAAGGCGTTCTGGACGGCCAAGTCGGTCGGGGCCGACGACATCATCGACGTGGTGGTCCCGAGGTCCGCGATGCCGGAGTTCCTGCGCAAAACCAGGGAAATGGCGCTCTCCCGCGAGTCGGGCGCACTCGGCTGCGGGCACGCCGGTGACGGCAACGTCCACCTCGCCATCTTCTGCAAGGACCCGGACAAACGGAAGCAGCTGCTGACCGACATCTTCGCGCTCGGTATGGAACTCGGCGGCGCGATCTCCGGCGAGCACGGCCTCGGGCAGGCCAAGTCCGCGTACTTCCTCGATTTGGAGGACCCGGCGAAAATCGCGCTGATGCGCCGGATCAAGGAGAGCTTCGACCCGGCCGGGATCCTCAACCCCGGCGTTCTTTTCGCTGAGAGGGCTTGAAAAGTGAGTGAGATGAACGGCGCCCAGTCCCTGATCCGCACGCTGGTCGACAGCGGCGTCGATGTGTGCTTTTCGAATCCCGGCACCTCGGAGATGCACTTCGTGGCCGCGCTCGACACCGTGCCCGAGATGCGCGGCGTGCTCGGCCTGTTCGAAGGCGTCGTCACCGGCGCGGCGGACGGGTACGCGCGCATCGCCGGGAAACCGGCGGCCACGCTGCTGCACCTCGGCCCGGGTCTCGGGAACGGGCTGGCGAACCTGCACAACGCCCGCCGCGCGCACACCCCGATCGTCAACGTGATCGGCGATCACGCGACCTACCACAAGCAGTACGACGCCCCGCTCGAATCGGACATCGAGGCGGTGGCCGGTTCGCTCGATGGCTGGATCCGGCGCTCCGAGCACACGAAGGACGTCGGCGCCGACGCGGCCGCGGCGGTGGCCGCGGCGCAGGACGCGCCCGGACAGGTGGCGACGCTGATCCTCCCGGCCGACGCGTCGTGGGGTGAGGGCGGCGAGACCTGCGCGCCCATCCCGCCGAGGATTCCGCAGGTCGTCGACGCGACGAAGGTGAAGAACATCGCCGACGTGCTGACCAGTGGCGAACCGGTCGCACTCCTCGTCGGCGGCAGTGGCTGCCGCGAAGCCGGCTTGCTCGCGACCAGCCGGATCGCCGCCGCGACCGGGGTGAAGGCGTTCATCGAGACGTTCCCCTCGCGGCTCGAACGAGGCGAGGGCCTGCCGACGATCGAGCGGCTGGGTTACCTCGCCGAGCAGGTCGCCTACCAGCTCGACGGGATCAAGCACGTGATCGTCGCCGGGACGAAAGCGCCCGTGTCGTTCTTCGCGTACCCGGGCAAGGCGAGCGACCTGGTTCCCGAAGGCGCGCAGGTGCACGTGCTGGCCGAGGTCGGGCAGGACGTCCCGCGCGCGCTGAACGACATCGCGGACCTGGTCGCGGCCGACACGGAGCCGGTGCTGCAGCAGGCCTCCCGGCCCGCGCTGCCGTCCGGGCCGCTGACCCCGCAGAACTGGGTCGACGTGATCGGCGCGCTGCTGCCGGAGCGCGCGATCATCGCGGACGAGGCGAACACCTCCGGTCTGCTGCTGCCCGCCGCGACCGCGGGTGCGCCGCGGCACGACGTGCTGACCCTGACCGGCGGCGCGATCGGCTATGGGATGCCCGTCGCGACCGGTGCCGCCGTCGCCGCGCCGGACCGGCCGGTGATCAACCTGCAGTCCGACGGCAGCGCGCTGTACACGATTTCGGCGTTGTGGACCCAGGCTCGGGAGAACCTCAACGTCACCACGGTGCTGCTGAACAACCGCGCGTACGCGATCCTGCGGCTGGAGTTGCAGCGCGTCGGCGCGGACGCCAGCGGCCCCAAGGCAAACGAACTGCTCGACCTTTCGCGGCCGGACATGGACTTCGTCAAGATCGCCGAGGGCATGGGCGTTCCGGCGACGCGGGCGACGACCGCGGAGGAACTCGCCGAGCAGTTCCAGCGCGCGCTCGCCGAGCCGGGACCGCATCTGATCGACGCGATCGTTCCGACGCTGTTCTGAGCCGAGCGCCGGTAGCGCCATGAAAGGTCCTTTCCTTGCGAATTTCGCAAGGAAAGGACCTTTCATAGCGCGGGGGGACTAGCGGATCGGGGCGACCAGCGGTTCGGGCTGACGTTGCTTCGGGACGAAAGCGGTCAAGACGAGACCCAGGAGTGCGGCACCGGCGGCGACCAGAAAGCTCAGCCGGAAGCCGGTCGCGGACGGCACGGAGACCCCGCCGACGGTGATCGCCAGTGAGGCGAGCATGGTGGCCATCACCGCGCTGGAGGTCGACGTGCCGACCGAGCGCATCAGCGAGTTCAACCCGTTCGCGGACGCGGTTTCGGTGACCGGCACCGAGCCCATGATCAGCGCGGGCATGGCCGCGTAGGCGATGCCGACGCCACCGCCGATGATGATCGACGCCGTGATCAGCTCGAAGGCGTTGTCCATCAGCACCGTCGCGAAGAGGTACCCGGCCGCGATGGTGGCGGCCCCGGTCATCAGCGTCGTGCGCGGGCCGTAGCGCTCGATGAGCCGGGCAGAAACCGGCGACAACATGAACATGACCACGCCGTTCGGTGCCAGGCAGAGCCCGGCCTGCACCATCGTGAGTCCGAGGCCGTACCCGGTCGACGCCGGAGCCTGCAGCAACTGCGGGAACGACAACGCCAACGAGTACAGCGCGAACCCGATCATGATCGACGCGAGGTTGGTGAACAGCACCGGCCGCCGTGCGGAGACCCGCAAGTCCACCAGCGGATCCCGGCGCCGCAGCTGGTAGCTGCCCCAGACCAGCAGGATCGCCACCGCGACACCGGCGAAGCCGAGGGTGCGCACGCTCCCCCAGCCCCATTCCCTGCCCTTGACGATCGGCAACAGCAGGCAGACCAGTCCGACCGTCAGTCCCAGGGCGCCGAGGTAGTCGAACGGCGCGGGTGTCTTCAGCGGCGACTCCGGAATCACGAACAGGATCAGCAGGCCGCAAATCAGCCCGAGCCCAGCCGACGCCCAGAAGAGAACGTGCCAATCGGCGTTCTGCGCGACCAGCGCCGACACGGGCAGGCCGATCGCACCGCCGACGCCGAGCGTCGAACTCATCACCGAGATCGCGGCGCCGACGCGTTCGGGCGCGAGTTCGTCGCGCATGATGCTGATCCCCAGCGGGATCGCCCCCATCGCACAGCCTTGCAGGCCGCGGCCGACGACCATCAGCGCGAGCGAACTGGTCAACGCGGACACCACCGAGCCCGCGACCAGGAAGCCCAGACTGATCAGCAGCAACCGGCGCTTACCGTGGAGATCGCCGAGCCTGCCGCTCACCGGCATCACCACGGCCCCGGCGATCAGGGTCGCCGTCACCACCCACGACGCGTCGGCCGGAGTCGTGGTGAGCAACCGCGGAAACGCCGGGATGAGCGGGACGACGAGCGTCTGCATGAACGAGGCCACCAGCCCGCAGGTGGCGAGCACGACGACGAAGAGCCGGGGCGAAGGTGCCCGGCCGGCCGGATTCACCATGCGCATCCCATGATCCGACCTTACCCAGCACCACCCTTGTCAGTGAACGGTTCACCGACGGGATCACAACCAGGTGCGGACCCCGCCGTGCCCTGAGCAGGTTCCCCGCCGGTTCTGGCTGTAGCTATAGGAACCGTCCTTGCAGAGGGCGGTCGCGCCGTCGGCCGCGCGGGGACCGCTCGCGGGGCGATGGACACAGACGCCGTCGGTATTGCGGTAATAGTCGCTTCCGCAGTCCGCCGGGTTCGGCGCCTTCGCCGTGGGTGTCGTCTTCGGGCGCGTCTTCGACGGCGGCGGATCGACCTGCTTCGAAACCTCGCCCAGGTCCGTGGTCGGCGGCACGAACCGCTCGGGCGTCGGGGTCGGAGTCGCCGTGGTCGTCGGCGGCACCGAGCTGCTGGTCGGTGTCGACGACGTCTCAACGGTGCTCTGCGGCGTGACCCGTCCGGTGGGCACGGTCTCCACGCCACAGCCACCGGCGACCAGAAGGCCGATCGCCAGTGCCATACCCAGCTTCGTCGTTCTCTTCGGCACGGCGGCCTCCCTGCACGTAGTAGTGCCGCGTAGTCGGGAGATCCTTCGCCGGTGTTACCGCCGCCGGAAGTTCGTTATGCCTGAAGGCCCCCTCCCGGGAGGGAGAGGGCCTTCAGGTGGTTAAAGCAGGCGAAGCGACTTACTCGTAGATCTCGCCCTTCGCGGCCTTCTCCACCAGCGACGCGGGCGGGGTGAAGTGGTCGCCGTAGCGCTCGGCGAGCTGCCGGGCGCGGTCGACGAAGCCCTGCAAGCCACCCTCGTACTGGTTGATGTACTGGATGACACCGCCGGTCCACGCCGGGAAACCGATGCCGAAGATCGAACCGATGTTGGCGTCGGCGACGGTGGTGAGCACGCCCTCGTCGAAGCACTTCACGGTCTCGAGCGCCTCGGCGAACAGCATGCGCTCCTTGAGGTCCTCGAACGGGACCTCGGCGCTGCCCGACTTGAACGCGTCACGCAGGCCCGGCCAGAGCCCGGTCCGCTTGCCGTCCTCGTCGTAGTCGTAGAAGCCCGAGCCGGTGGAGCGGCCCTTGCGGTCGAACTCCTCCACCATCCGGTCGATGACGCCCTCGGACGCGTGCGCGTTCCAGGTGCCGCCCGCGGCCTCGATCGCTTCGCGCGTCTCCTTGCGGATCTTGCGCGGCAGCGTCAGGGTCAGCTCGTCCATCAGCTGCAGCGGCGGCGCCGGGTAGCCGGCCTGCGCACCGGCCTGCTCGATCGAAGCCGGCTCGACACCCTCGCCGAGCGCGGCGACGGCCTCGTTGAGGAACGTGCCGATGACGCGCGAAGTGAAGAAACCGCGGCTGTCGTTGACGACGATCGGGGTCTTCTTGATCTGGAGGGTGTAGTCGAAGACCTTCGCCAGCGTGGCGGGCGACGTCTTCTCCCCGCAGATGATCTCGACCAGCGGCATCTTGTCCACCGGCGAGAAGAAGTGGATCCCGATGAAGTCCTCGGTCCGCTGCACGCCCTCGGCGAGCGCGGTGATCGGCAGGGTCGAGGTGTTCGAGCCCAGCACGGCGTCCGCGTTGACGAACCCCTCGATCTCCTGGAAAACCTTGTGCTTCAGCTCGACGCTCTCGAAGACGGCCTCGATCACGAAGTCGACGCCGTCGAAGTCCTCCGCCTTGTCGGTCGGCTTGATCTTGGCGAGCAGCGCGTCGGACTTCTCCTTCGTGGTCTTGCCACGGGAGAGCGCCTTCTCCTCCAGCTTGACCGCGTAGCCCTTGCCCTTTTCCGCGCCTTCGAGGGTGACGTCCTTGAGCACGACGTCGATACCGGCCTTCGCCGAGACGTACGCGATCGCGGCGCCCATCATGCCCGCGCCGATGACACCGACCTTCTTGGCCGTGTACTTCTCGAAGCCTTCCGGCCGCGAACCCCCGGAGTTGATGCTCTGCAGGTCGAAGAAGAACGCCTTCGTCATGTTCTTCGAGACCTGGCCGGTGGCGAGGTGCACGAAGTAGCGGGTCTCGACGGTGATCGCGGTGTCGAAGTCGACTTGCGAACCCTCGATGGCCGCGGCGAGAATCGCGCGCGGGGCGGGCATGTTCGCGCCCTTGATCTGCTTGCGCAGGTTCGCCGGGAACGCGGGCAGGTTCGCCGCGAAGCTCGGGTTCGATGGGGTGCCGCCCGGGATCTTGTAACCCTTGACGTCCCACGGCTGCACGCCGGCTTCGGGGTTGGCCTTGATCCACGCCTTCGCGGCGGGCACCAGTTCCTCGACGGTGCCGACGAGCTCGTGCACGAGGCCGAGTTCCTTCGCCTTGGCCGGACGGTGCCGCTGACCCTGCAGCAGCACGTTCAGCAGCGCGCTCTGGATGCCGAGCAGCCGTACGGTGCGGACGATGCCGCCACCGCCGGGGAGCAGGCCGAGGGTGACCTCGGGGAGGCCGATCTGGCTGCCCTTGACGTCGGCCGCGATGCGGTGGTGCGTCGCGAGCGCGAGTTCGAGCCCGCCGCCGAGCGCGGCGCCGTTGATGGCCGCCACGACCGGCTTGCCCAGCTGCTCGAGCCGGCGCATCTGGCTCTTCATCAGGGCGCTGCCCTCGGTGAGCTCGGCCGCGTTCTCCGGCTTCGCCTTGATCAGGTCGTTGAGGTCGCCACCGGCGAAGAAGGTCTTCTTGGCCGAGGTGAGGACGACACCGGTGATGCTGTCCTTCTCCGCCTCCAGGCGGTCCACGACCACGCCGAGCGACTCGCGGAAGTCGGCGTTCATCGTGTTGGCGGACTGCTTCGGGTCGTCCAGGGTGAGCACGACGATGCCGTCGGCGTCCTGCTCCCAGCGGATGGTCTTCGCTTCAGTCATTGTCTCTTCCTCAGACCCGCTCGATGATGGTCGCGACGCCCATGCCGCCGCCGATGCACAGGGTGACCAGGGCGCGGCGCGCCTGACGACGCTCCAGCTCGTCGACGACGGTGCCGACCAGCATCGCGCCGGTGGCGCCCAGCGGGTGACCCATCGCGATGGCGCCGCCGTTGACGTTGACCTTCTCCTCGTCGAGGTGCAGGTCCTTGATCCACTTGAGGACGACCGAGGCGAAGGCCTCGTTCAGCTCCCACAGGTCGATGTCGTCCGGGGTGAGACCGGCGAGCTTGAGGACCTTCTCGGTGGCCGGGGTGGGGCCGGTGAGCATGATCGTGGGCTCGGAGCCGACGGTCGCGGTGGCCACGATGCGGGCACGCGGGGTGAGGCCGAAGTCCTTGCCGATCTGCTCGTTGCCGACCAGGACCACCGCGGCGCCGTCCACGATGCCGGACGAGTTGCCGCCGGTGTGGACGTGGTTGATCTTCTCGACCGAGTGGTACTTCTGCAGCGCGACGGCGTCGAAGCCGCCCAGCTCACCGATACCGGCGAAGGCGGGCTTGAGCTTGCCGAGGCCCTCGATGGTGCTGCCCGGGCGACGGTGCTCGTCGTGGTCGAGGATCGTGACGCCGTTGATGTCCTTCACCGGGACGACGGACTTCGCGAAGTAGCCGCCGGACCAGGCCGCTTCGGCCCTTTCCTGGGAACGGACGGCCCACGCGTCGACGTCCTCGCGGGAGAAGCCCTCGATGGTCGCGATCAGGTCGGCACCGGTGCCCTGCGGCACGATGTAGTTGTCGTAGGCGGTGGCGGGGTCCATGAACAGCGCGCCGCCGTCGGAGCCCATCGGCACGCGCGACATCGACTCGACGCCGCCCGCGATGATCAGCTGGTCCCAGCCGGAGCGCACCTTCTGCGCGGCGGTGTTGGTGGCTTCGAGGCCGGAGGCGCAGAAGCGGTTCAGCTGGACGCCGGCGACCGACTGCGGCAGGCCCGCGTTCAGCGCGGCGGTGCGCGCGATCACGGCGCCCTGCTCGCCGACCGGGGAGACCACGCCGAGGACGATGTCGTCGATGACGGCGGGGTCGAGGTTCGGGTGCCGGACCTTCAGTTCCTCGATGAGGCCGACCACGAGATCGACCGGCTTGGTGCCGTGGAGGGCACCGCCCTTGTTCTTGCCGCGAGGCGTACGGATCGCCTCGTAGATGTAGGCCTCGCTACTCACAGAAAAACTCCTCCGCAGTACGGCGCTGTAACAGGACGGATCGTACCGGCCAGTAGCCATGCTAATGGTCATTAACATAAACCGCGATAACCCCATGGTGTCAATGGGTTGCGATGCACGCAACCAGCGCTATCGTGTGTTCACCTATGGAGCACCCGACCGAGCGCCAGGCCCGACCGCGCGACCGCAAGGCCCAGTTGGCAGGCCTCGCCGCGGAGCTGTTTCGCGCCCGTGGGTTCCACGGCGTCGGGATCAACGACATCGCCGCCGCGGCCGGGATCACCGGGCCCGCGCTGTACCGGCATTTCGCGGACAAGCAAGCGGTGCTGTCCTACGTCGTACTCTCCGGCATCGACGACATGGAGAGGGCGACCACCGAGACGCTCGCCGACGTCGACCTGCCCGTCCGCGCCCAGGTCAAAGCCCTGTTGGACACCCTTGCCGCGCAGGCCGTGGAGCGGCGGGAGGTCGCCGCGCTGTGGCGCTGGGAAGGCAGGCACCTGCCACGGGAGGAGCGCCGGGAGATCCGCCGCCGGTCCGGCGCGGTGCTCGCGGCGTGGTCCAAGGCGCTGCTCGCGCTGCGCCCCGAACTGACCCCCGACGACGCCGAACTGCTGTGCTGGGCGGGGCTGAGCGTGTTCGGCAGCGTCTCCGTTCATCACACGTCCGTGGCGAAGAAACGCTTCGCGCAGATCCTGGTGCAGCTGGCGGAGTCGGTGCTGCATGTCACACTTCCCGAACCCGGGGAAGCACCGGAAGAGACGCCGTCGATGACCCTCGGCGAGCCGTCCCGGCGCGAGCAGATCCTCGCGGCCGCGACCGGGTTGTTCGGGCAACGCGGCTTCCGCGCGGTGAGCATGGAAGAGATCGGCGCGGCGGCCGGAATCGCCGGACCGAGCGTGTACCGGCACTTCCCCAGCAAGGCCGCGCTGATGGTGGCGATCGGGCATCGAGCGGCCGACAGGCTGACGGTCGCCGCGGAACGCGCGTTGCGGACCGACGACGAACGCGACGCGCTGCGCAGGCTGGCGGCGTCCTACGTGCACACCCTGCTGCGCACGCCCGAGCTGCGGGTGTCGTTCTCCGGCAGTCCGATGGAGCTGCCGGAACGCGACAAGGCGGATCTGATCCGGGTCCAGCGGGACTACGTCGCGCGCTGGATCGCGCTCGCTTCGGAAGTCCGCCCGGAACTGAGCCTGCGCGAAGTGAAGATCACCGTGCACGCGGCGCTGACCATCGCGAACGACCTCGCGCGCACCCGGCGGGTCAACGGCCGTCCGAACATCGAGGCGGAGCTGACCACGCTGACGCACGCCGTGCTCGGAGCCTGAAAGTCAGCTCTGGGCAAACTCGCGTGTGTCGCGAAGGAGCGACGGGCACGATATGCGCGTGCCAACGAAACGCGGCCTGCATCTGGTGACCCGGGAAGAAGACCACAAGGTCACCACGCTGGAACTCTTCTTCGATCTGGTCTTCGTCTACGCCATCACCCAGACCACCCAGCTGATGGCCGATCACCTCACCCCGCTCGGCATCGGGCAGGGCGTGGCCATGATCGCCGTCCTGTGGTGGTGCTGGTGCGCCTACGCCTGGCTGGCCAACACGGTGCACGTCGACCGCGGTATCGCCCAGCTGGCGATGTTCGCCGCGATGGGGACGATGTTCCTGGTGTCGCTGACCATCCCGGAGGCGTTCACCGACCTCCCCGGCGGGCTGTACGCGCCACTGATGTTCGTCGGCTGCTATTTCCTCGTGCGACTGCTGCACCTGACCGCCTTCCTCGGGGCCGGGCGGAACGACCCGGACCTGCGCAAGACGGTGCTGAAGATGTTCATCGGCCTGCTGCCGAGCGTCGTGCTGCTGACCGTCGCGGCCTTCTTCTCCGGCTGGGTGCAGCTCGGCATCTGGGCCGCCGCCCTGCTCGCGGACTACGTCAACGTCTTCCGGACGCGTTCCTCGGACTGGCGCCTGCACCAGCCCGGCCATTTCGCCGAGCGCTTCGGGCTGATCGTGATCATCGCGCTCGGCGAGTCGATCGTGGCGATCGGCATCGGGATCGGCTCGTATCCGATGTCCTGGCCGATCACGCTGGCCGCCGTCTTCGGGCTCACGCTGGCCTCGGCGATGTGGTGGATGTACTTCGCCGTCGTCGCGCACGTTTCCGAGCGCAACCTCAAGCGCGCGGAGGGCGTGGAGCGGGTGCAGATCGGGACGGACACGTACACGTTCCTGCACCTCCCGCTCATCGCCGGGATCGTGCTGGTGGCGCTGGGACTGAAGAAATCGCTGCTGTACGTGTCCGACACCGAACACCACAGCCTCTCCGACGGTCTGCACGGGACCCCGATCTGGGCGCTCACCGGCGGGCTCGCGCTCTACCTGATCGCGTTGAGCGGGCTGCGGCGGCGGAACCTGGGTGCGTGGAACGTACAGCGGCTGGTGCTCGGCGTGGTCCTGCTGGCGGCGACCCCGTTGCTGGAGCTGGTACCGGCGGTGGCCTTGGTCGGCATCGTGGCTCTGGCCGCGGTGGGGCTCGTGACCTTCGAGCGACGCAAAGTCGTGAGTGTTTTGGGCGGTGAGCATGACCCGAATCACTCACGAGCGTGACGTTCGCCTCCCCCGTGGTAGCGCATCCGTCCCAGGAGGGTTAACCTACTCGCGAGTAGGTAAGCGAGGCAGGGAGACTCACCGTGGGTGCGCCTAGGAAACGAGACGCGATGGGCTTTGGCCTGTCCGCGCTCACCCGGCTGGCCGGGAGCAAGGTCATTGAACGGGCAGGACTGCGGAAGCCCGTGCAGAACCTGGTCAGCGCCGGGACGCGGAACGGCTTCCGGGTCGCCGGCGCGGCGAGCAGGACGTTCAAGTCCGCCCAGCGGCTCGGCAAGCCCGCGCGGCTCGCGCCGACGGAGGACACGGGACTGTTCGATCTCACCCCGAGTGAGGACCAGCAGCTCATCGTCGAGACCGTGACGGAGTTCGCCGCCGAGCAGCTGCGGCCCGCCGCGGCCGACGCCGACGCGAAGCTCAAGGCGCCCGAAGGCCTGCTGAGCCGCGCCGCCGAACTCGGGATCACGCTCGTCGGCATCCCCGAGGAGCTGGGCGGTGTCGGCACCGAGCGATCGGTCGTCACGAACACGCTGGTCGCCGAGGCGCTCGCGCACGGAGACCTCGGCCTCGCGGTCGCGGTGCTCGCGCCCTCCGCGGTCAGCACCGCGCTGGTGTCCTACGGCGACGAGCAGCAGCAGGCGGACTACCTGCCCGCGTTCGTCGGCGAGAACGTCCCGGCCGCGGCGCTCGCGCTGCAGGAGCGCACGGCGCTGTTCGACCCGTTCAAACCGGCGACCAAGGCCCGCCGCACGCCGAAGGGCTACCAGCTCGACGGTGTGAAGTCGCTGGTACCCCGTGCCGCGGACGCCGAACTGTTCATCGTCTCGGCCGACCTCGAAGGCCGCGGCCCGGCGCTGTTCCTCGTGGAGTCTTCCAACTCGGGCGTCACCATCGAGACCGAGCCCGCGATGGGCCTGCGCGGCGCGGCCACCGGCAAGCTGCACCTGGAGAAGGTCGCTCTGCCGGCGGGAGCGCTGCTCGGCGGCGGCAAGGCCGAGGTCTTCACCGAGGTCGTCCGGCTCTCGCGGCTCGGGTGGGCCGCGCTGGCCGCCGGGACCGCGAAGGCCGTCCTCGACTACGTGGTGCCTTACGTCAACGAGCGCAAGGCGTTCGGCGAACCGGTGAGCCACCGGCAGGCCGTCGCGTTCTCGGTCGCCGACATCGCCATCGAACTGGAGGGGCTGCGGTTGGTCACCCTTCGCGCCGCTTCCCGCGCCGAACAGGGCAAACCGTACGCCCGCGAGGTCGCGCTGGCCAGGAAACTGGCCGCCGACAAGGGAATGCAGATCGGCAGCGCCGGAGTGCAGCTGCTCGGCGGGCACGGCTTCGTCAAGGAACACCCGGTCGAACGCTGGTACCGCGACCTCCGCGCGATCGGCGTGATGGAAGGCGCCGTCCTCCTCTAGGTCGTGCCCTGCAAGTCATGTCCGCGGTCTTCGCGCCCAGGCGGCCCATCGAACGGACTCACAGGCCACGACCTAGGACTTTCGAAAGGCAATCATGATCAACCTTGAGGTTCCGAAGAAGGCCGGCACCCTGATCAACCAGGCGTACCAGGCCGCGGCCGAGGTGTTCCGGCCGATCTCGCGCAAGTACGACCGCGCCGAACACACCTATCCGACCGAACTCGACATGTTCGCCGCGCTGCTGGACGGGCTGAACTCCTCCGGCGAGGGCGGCGCGGGTGCGGCGGGCGTCCGCCGCTCCGAGAAGAACGAGAAACCGGGCAACCGCAACGGTTCCAACCTCAACATCGTGCTCGGCACGATCGAGATGTGCTGGGGCGACGTCGGATTGCTGCTGTCGATGCCGCGTCAGGGCCTCGGCAACGCCGCCATCGGCTCGGTCGCCACCGACGAACAGCTCAAGAAGTTCTCCGGTCTGTGGGCCGCGATGGCGATCACCGAACCGGACTGCGGTTCCGACTCCGCCGCGATCACCGCGACCGCGCGTCTCGACGGTGACGACTACGTGATCAACGGCGAGAAGATCTTCGTGACCGCCGGCGAGCGCGCCGACGCCGTCGTCGTCTGGGCCACTCTGGACAAGACGAAGGGCCGCGCGGCGATCAAGTCGTTCGTCGTCGAGAAGGGCACTCCCGGCTTCGAGGTGGTGCGCGTCGAGCACAAACTCGGTATCCGCGCCTCCGACACCGCCGTGCTGCGCTTCGAGAACGTCCGCGTGCCCAAGGAGAATCTCCTCGGCACGCCGGAGATCGACACCGCCAAGGGTTTCGCCGGGGTCATGCAGACCTTCGACAACACCCGCCCGCTGGTCGCCGCCATGGCCATCGGTGTCGCCCGCGCGGCGCTCGAAGAGACCCGGAAGATCCTCACCGACGCCGGGGTGAGCATCGACTACGACAAGCCCGTCCACAGCCAGCACGCCGCCGCCGCCACGTTCCTGCAGCTGGAAGCCGACTACGAAGCGGCTTACCTGCTGACCATGGAATCGGCGTGGATGGCCGACAACCGCAAGCCGAACTCGCTGCAGGCCTCGATGGCCAAGGCGAAGGCGGGCCGGTCGGTCGTCGAGATCACGCTGAAATGCGTCGAGCTGGCGGGAACCTTCGGCTACACCGAGGAATCGCTGCTGGAGAAGTGGAGCCGGGACGCGAAGATCCTGGACATCTTCGAAGGCACGCAACAGATCCAGCAGCTGATCGTGGCGCGCCGGATCCTGGGCAAGACGAGCGCCGAACTCAAGTAGACAGTGGGTCGCGTGCTTTGTCCGTGAAGGCCTCCTTCCCTACCTTCAAAGTAGGGAAGGAGGCCTTCACGGACACCAGGCCCAAGCGCCCGTGCGGCTGCGCACGGCTTCCGCATCGGCACCATTTTCGTTTATTCCCAACAGGCTCCGCGACCACGACAACACCATCCGGCGACCCTCCGGCGGGGCCGGGCCGGGGTATTCTCGTAGTTTTCCCAGCCCGCCAAAGCCGGAGTCGCGATGAGACGCTCCGCTCGACAGCTCTCCCCTGTCGCACAGTGGTGTCTGATCGTCCTCGGCAGCACGGCCTGCTACTTCGCCGTCGGCCAGATCGGCATCCAGTGGGCGATCGTCCGTGCGCAGATCTCGCCGCTGTGGCCCGCGGCCGGGGTCGCACTGGCGGTACCGATGCTGCTCGGACCGCGGTTCTGGCCGGGGATCGCCCTCGGCGCGCTCCTGACGAACGTCACGTTCGGGCCCTCGCCACTCGTGGTCCTGGTGATCTCCGCCGGGAACACCCTCGGACCGCTGCTGGGCTACGCCGCGATGCGACGGTGTGGTTTCCGCACCCGGCTCGCCCGGCTCCCGGACGTCGTCCTGCTGGTCGTCATCGGCGCGATCGGGGGCACGGCGGTCAGCGCGCTGATCGGCACCGGCGCACTGGTCGCCGGAGGAGGGCTCGCGTCCACCGAATTCTGGCCGACGGCGCTGGTCTGGTGGACCGGCGACGCGATGGGCGTCCTCACCATCACTCCGCTGCTGCTGCTCGCGCGGAGATTCCGGCCGCCGACCCGGATACCACTTTCCCGCTGGGCCGAAGCCACCGCGCTCGGCGTCTGCGTTTTCGGTGTCTCGTTCCTCGCCGGCACCGACCCACCCAAGACGTTCATCGTCTTCCCCGTGCTGGTGTGGGCGGCCCTGCGCTTCCGGCAGGCCGGTGCGCTGCTGTGTTCCCTGTGCGTCTGCACCTTCATGATCTTCGGTGCGGCGCGCGGCGTGGGACCTTACGGGGACTACGAACTGGCGGCGAGGATGCTGCTGATCCAGACCTTCGACGCCACCATCGGGCTGACGGCGCTGGTGCTGTCCACGGTCGTCCTGGAACGCGACCGCGCGACCGCCGAGATCACCGACGCCTGGCACCACATCACCGAAATGGTCGACATGATCGCGCCACGCCAGTCGATGCGCAGTGCGATGACCACTCGGCGCAAGAGCGAGGAAGCCGCCGACTGAGGCTCAGGCGACCTGTTCGTCGAGGAAGCGATCGAGGTAGCGCCAGGTGGTCCCGCGTGCTTTCCGGCCGGTGAGGACACCCAGGTGCCCGCCGGGCGCGGTCTCGAAGGTCACCGACGGCGCGTTGTCCAGCAGGCCGGTGAGCCGCTCGACGGCCGCACGCGGCGCGATCGTGTCGTTCTGCCCGGCGATGATCAGCGTGGGCACCTTCACCCCGGACAGCGCGATGATGCGGCCGTTGAGGTCGACCGTCCCCTCGGCGAGGTCGTTCGCGCGGAAGAACCGGTGGTAGATCTGGCCGAACGTCCGCCCGGGGTAGGCGATCATGTTGTCCATGAAGTGGTCGACGGCCTCGATCTGCGCCAGGTAGTCCCGGTCGTCGAGATTCTTCAAAATCGCCAGCGGTTTGGTGATCTCCTTGCTGATACCGGTCACCCGGAAGACGCGGCTGACCAAATAGGACGGTGCGCCGCCGAGCACGCGGTAGAACGGCGTCAGCAGGTGGCCGCCGGTGAGGTCCACCAGCGGGCGGAACGGCGCGATCAGCGGGATGGCGGTGAAGTCGAACGGCGACGCGACGGTCGCGATCGACTCGATCGGCAGCTCGGGCTGGTCGGCGGCGGTCAGCAGGGAGAAAATGCCGCCGAGGCACCACGCGACGACGTGCACGCCCTGGCCGCCGGAGTCCTCGCTGACCTTGCGGATGGCGCGCGGGAGCACCTCGTCGATCCAGTGCTCGATGCCGAGGCGCCGATCGGAGAAGGCGACATTCCCGTAGTCGACCAGGTAGGTGTTGCGGCCACCGTCGACCAGGTGCTCGGCAAGACTGCAGCCGCGGCGCAGGTCGAAGCACAGCGCGGGCGCGGCCAGCGGCGGCACCAGCAGCACCGGCGGCCCGGGCACCGGCTCCTTGCCGTTCGTCAGCCGGTAGACCGACCGGTTGGGGCCCTGGTCGATCAGGACGCGCGGCACCGGGCGGAGATCGGCGACACCACCGTGCAGCACCTTCCCGACGACGTTCGACGCGGCGGCGGCGAGCCGTGCCGGGGGTGTTGCCATGAGGTGCCTCCTGGAGGGATCAACGCGGTAAGACGCAATCTTGCCGCGTACGGGCGCACGACTCAATACCGTCGCCGTTCCAGGCCGTCCACTTCGGACGGTCGCTAGGCCGTCCGAGTCAAGAACCGGGCTCCTTTTCCGCCGCCGGAGCGCTGCGCGCGGCCCGCGATTCGTACTCCGTGCGGGCGCTGGAATGCGTTGCCGAGGCCAAAATCCGGTCGCCACCGAGTGCGCGCACCAGCCCTTCGCCGACGCGCCGGGGAAGGAGCCGTGTGATCCTGCCCATGGCGTCCAGCGACGCGGGAACGAAGACGTCGAATTTGGGACGGCGCAACGCATCGGCGATGGCCTGCGCCACATCTTCCGGCTGCACGGATTTGAAGAACTTCGCCTCGCCCAGCCCGCTGGCCAGTTCGGTGCGCACCACGGCGGGCATCACGCACGAGACCAGGACGCCCGTTCCGCGCAGTTCCAGATGCACCGATTCCGACAGGCCGACGACGGCGTGTTTCGTGGCGCAGTAGGTGGCGGCGCCGGGGAAGCCGGCCTTTCCCGCCATCGAAGCGATGTTGACGATGTGACCCGTGCCACGCGGGCGCATTCGCTTGACCGCTTCCCTGGTGCCGTGGATGACCGCGTGCAGGTTGATTTCGAGCAGCCGCCGGGTCGCCGCGTCGTCCTCTTCGTCGAGCGGCGCGAGCGGCATGATGCCCGCGTTGTTGATCAGCACGTCGATCGGCCCGACGCGCCGCTCGACCTCGTCGAGGAACGCGGTGAAGCCCTCGATGTCGGTGACGTCGAGCGGCAGCGCCTCCGCGCCCAGTTCGGCCGCGGTCTTCTCGGCGAGCACCTGGTCCAGATCGCCGATCACCACCTTGGCACCGAGCCGGGACAGCGCCGACGCGGTGGCGGCTCCGATGCCCTGCGCCGCTCCGGTGATCACGACGACCTTGCCTGCCAGGGAACGTTCACGCTTGGCCATGCTGGGCTCCTCTGCGACTGCGCTGTCCAGGGCACTGTTGGCGATGTGTCAACTATGGTGCACTCGAAGCCGCGACGACGCCAGTCCTAGGGGCGCTGCTCGAACACCTGCCCGATCCAGCCGTTGACGTCGAAGCGTTCCGTCGGCTTGAAGCCCTGGCTCTCGTAGTAACGCTGCAGGTCGCCGTCGCCGCCGGCCCAGCAGTCGACCCGCACCAGCCCGATGCCGCGGTCCCGCGCCTGGGCCAGCGCGAACTCGATGAGCCGCGAGCCGACCCGGTGACCGGTGAACCGGCGCGAGGTCAGCAGCAGGCCGATGTAGATCTCCGGCTCGTCGACCGGTGAGACATGCGGGAAACGGTCACCGAGGATGATCGCCCCGGCCACCTGGCCGTCGATCTCGGCGAGGTACAGCCCCGGCCCGTCGGCCATCCCGCGGACCCGCTCGACCCGCTTCGGGATCGTGGACCACGGCTCGCTCCCCCACTGCCCTTCGCTGCCGCGCGAGGCCAACCACGCGACGACCTCGTCGAACATGCTCAGCAGCGTCTCGAAGTCCCCAGAACCACCCTGCCGGATGATGAAGTCACTCATCCTTCTGTTCTACAACATCGTGAGGACACGCGGCCCTTCTGTCGTGATCGCCACCGTGTGCTCGACGTGCGCGGCGCGGCAGCCGCTCGCGGTGTGCAACGTCCAGCCGTCTTCCGCGGTCCGGTACTCGTCGCTGCCGTCCATGATGTACATCGGCTCGATCGCCAGGACCAGGCCCGGCTTGAGCCGCATGCCGCGGCCCGGCCTGCCCTCGTTCGGCAGGTGCGGGTCCTCGTGCATCGCGCGACCGATGCCGTGCCCGCCATGGTTCTCGAGGAGGCCGTACCCGGCCTCGCGGCCGATGGAGCCGACGGCGTGGGAAATGTCGCCCATCTTCCCGCCCGCCACCGCGGCGGCGATACCGGCGGCCAGGCCACGCTCGGTGGTCGCGATGAGTTCGAGGTCGGCGGGGTCGGCGGTGCCGACGACGTAGCTGATCGCCGCGTCACCGTGCCAGCCGTCGATGTAGGCGCCGCAGTCGATGCTGACCAGGTCACCGTCGGTCAGCCGATAGTCCGACGGGATGCCGTGGACGACGGCGTCGTTGACGCTCGCGCAGATCACGCCGGGGAAGGGCGTCGGCGCGGAATGCGGCCGGTAGTTCAGGAAGTTCGGCTTCGCGCCGGCGTCCCTGATCACCTGCGCGGCGACCTCGTCCAGCTCCTTCAAGCTGACGCCGATCGCCGACGCCTTCTTCACCGCTTGCAACGCCTGCGCCACGACTCGGCCGGACTCGCGCATGACGTCCAGCTCGGCCTGGGATTTCAACTCAACCATGACGATAACTATACCGGTATAGTTATCGTTCGCAAGCGTGGCCCTCCTGACCGCGTTCAGCGGACCACTTGCGTCGGCGGGTAGCGGCGACGGGTCGCGAGTGGCGATTCGGGCTATTGAGGGGCAAGGCGAATACGGCGTGATCGACTCGTTGCCGTGAAGGTAGCGAAGGCATCGTCGCCCGGGTCACCCCTTGATCAACGGAGGATCGGGGACGTTGAGTGTCCCGGATCTTCCGTTGATCAAGCCCGTGTCGATCACGACCGGTGGACCGGAGACCGAGTAAGGAAGATTCCGGACGCTCAACGACCGGAATCCTCCCGAGCTGAGACACGGCGCGCTTTTGACTGTCCACAAGGGACACTTTAACCCAGTTCGATGTCCGATTTAGGTGTGTACGTGCGGTTTCGAGTGGGGTCGCGTGTGCCGATCAGGGTTAGAACACCACTTGGCGCTCACGACCCCTCGGGAACCCACGCATACCGCTCAAGTCGGACACTTGCCTGCCAAAAAGTGTCCTTTGTGGACACTTTGCTTTCCTTTTCGGCTTCCCCACCCATAGAACCCGGATCGCCACTCACGACCAACCCAGCCACCCTCACCCGCAGCCTCAAGTCAGGAAAGTCCCGAAACCGCGTCAGGCGACGCCGAGGTGGCGCGCGATCAGCATCCGCTGCACCTCCGAGGTGCCCTCGCCGATCTCCAGGATCTTCGCGTCCCGGTAGAAGCGGCTCACCGGGAACTCGTTCATGAAGCCGTACCCGCCGAAGATCTGTGTCGCCTCGCGTGAGTTGTCCATGGCGGCGTTCGACGCGACCAGCTTCGCGATCGACGCCTCCTTCTTGAACGGTTCGCCGCGCAGCATCTTCGACGCCGCCGCGTAGTACGCCAGGCGCGCGGTGTGCGTGCGCACCTCCATGTCGGCGATCTTGAACTGGATCGCCTGGTACTCACCGATCTTGTGCCCGAACGCCTCGCGTTCCTTGACGTAACGCAGGCATTCGTCGATACAACCCTGCGCGAGCCCGACGCTCAGCGCCGCGATCGCGACCCTGCCTTCGTCCAAAATGGACAAGAACTGGGCGTACCCTCGGCCGCGTTCGCCGACGAGGTTCTCCGCCGGGACACGGACGTCGTCGAACGACAGCTCGTGCGTGTCCGAGCAGTTCCAGCCGACCTTGGAGTACTTCGGCGCGACCGCGAAGCCCGGGGTGCCGGACGGGACGATGATCGCCGAAATCTCCTTGCGCCCGTTCTCCTTCACGTCGGTGACGGCGGTGACGGTGACCAGTTTCGTGATGTCGGTACCGGAGTTGGTGATGAACGATTTGCTGCCGTTGATCACCCAGCTGTCACCGTCGAGCTTCGCCCGCGTGCGGGTGGCACCGGCGTCCGAGCCACCGCCCGGTTCGGTGAGCCCGAAGCCGCCGAGCGCGGTGCCCGCGCACAGTTCGGGGAGCCACTTCTCCTTCTGTTCCTCGGAGCCGAACCGGTAGATCGGCATGGCACCAAGGGAAACCCCGGCCTCAAGGGTGATCGCGACCGAGGAGTCGACCCGCGCCAGCTCCTCCAGAGCCAGGCAGAGCGCGAAGTAGTCGCCGCCCATGCCGCCGTATTGCTCCGGGAAGGGCAGACCGAACAGGCCCATCTCGGCCATCTTCGCGACGATCTCGTACGGGAACTCCTGCCGCTCGTACAGGTCGCCGATGACCGGGGCGACCTCGGAACGGGCGAAGTCCTCGACCGTCTTGCGCAGCGTCTCGTACTCGTCGTCCAGCCGAAAGTCGATCATTGGCCATCCTTTTGGGGTGTCACAACGGCTACGGTCTCGTCCAGGGCGACCTGTTGGCCCGTCCGGACGGGGAGTTCGCTGACCACGCCGTCGATCGGCGCGGTGATCGTGTGCTCCATCTTCATCGCCTCGACGACCACGAGCGGCGTCCCGGCGCTCACGACGTCGCCGGCGGCGACCTTGACCACCAGCACGGTGCCGGGCATCGGGCTGGTGACCGGCCCGGCACCGCCCGCGGCACCGGCGGCCGACCGCAGCCTTTCGCGTTCACCGATCGCGAAGCTGTGGCCGTCGCGCGCGAGCCAGACTGTCTTCCCGCGTCCGGCGGCGTGGCGGTAACGGTGGAATCCGCTGGGATGCCGGACTTCGAGCAGATCGCCCTCGCGCCGCGCGGAAACCCGCGTCGGCTCACCGCCGTCGACGCTGACGAGCGCGTTCGCCGGGGTGCCCTGCACGCGCACGACGGCTTCGGAAGCACCGGACTTCAAGGCGAAGTCGATTCCGCCGGACGCGCCGAGCCGCCAGCCGTCGGGAACGGCCCACGGATCGATCACCGGCCCGTGCGGCTGCAAGGACAGCAACCTGTCGAGCGCGGCGGCCACGAAGAATTCCGGCGGCACCTCTTCGGAGACCAAAGTGGACAGTTGCCGGTCGACGAGTCCGGTGTCGAGCTTGCCGTCGCGGACGTCGGCGTCCGCCAGCAGCCCGCGCAGGAAGGCGACGTTCGTGCCGACGCCGAGCAGCGCGGTGTCGGCGAGCGCGAGATCGAGCCGGTGCAACGCGGCCGCGCGATCCGGGCCCCAGGCGATGACCTTGGCCAGCATCGGGTCGTAGTTCGAACCGATGACCGCGCCCTCGCTCATCCACGAGTCGACACGAACGCCCTCGCCGGACGGCTCGTGGACCGCGAGCACGGTGCCACCGGTCGGGATGAAGCCACGGGCGGGATCTTCGGCGTACACGCGGGCTTCGACGGCGTGCCCCGCCAGCCGGACGTCGTCCTGCGACACCGTGAGCACGTCGCCCGCGGCGATCTTGACCTGCCACTCGACGAGGTCGAGCCCGGTCACCAGTTCGGTCACCGGATGCTCGACCTGGAGCCGGGTGTTCATCTCCATGAAGAAGAACTCGTCGGGCGCGAGGGCCGACACGATGAACTCGACCGTGCCCGCGCCCACGTAACCGACCGACCGTGCCGCTTCGACCGCGGACGCGCCCATTTTCGCGCGCGTCGCCTCGTCCAGCAGGACCGACGGCGCCTCTTCGATGATCTTCTGATGCCGCCGTTGCAGGCTGCACTCGCGCTCGCCGAGGTGGATCACGTTGCCGTGCTGGTCGGCGAGCACCTGGATCTCGATATGCCTCGGCGTGGTGACGAACCGCTCCATCAGCAGGGTGTCGTCGCCGAAGGAACCCTTGGCCTCACGGCGGGCGGACTCCACCGCGGCGTCCAATTCGGACAGTTCGTGCACCAGCCGCATCCCCTTGCCGCCACCACCGGCGGACGGCTTGAGCAGCAGCGGGAACCCGACCTTTTCCGCGGCGGCCGCGAAGCCGCCGTCAGGAATGTCCACATCGGACGCACCGGGTACGACCGGGACACCGGCCTCGGACACCGTCGCCTTGGCACGGATCTTGTCCCCCATGGCGTCGATCGCCTCGACCGGCGGACCGATGAAGACCAGACCGGCTTCGGCGCAGGCCCGGGCGAACTCGGCGTTCTCCGCGAGGAATCCGTAGCCCGGATGAACGGCCTGCGCGCCCGTGTCGAGTGCCGCCTGGACGATCGCCGGGATCGACAGATAGCTTTTCGCCGCTTCGGCCGGGCCGATCCGGACCGCCGTATGCGCCTCGCGGACGTGCTTGGCGTCGGCGTCCGCGTCGCTGTACACCGCGACCGAGCGGATGCCGAGCCCCTGCAACGAGCGGATCACGCGGACGGCGATCTCCCCGCGATTGGCGACCAGAACCGTGTCGAACATGCTCACATCCGGAAAACGCCGTAGTTGACATCGGACAAAGGCGCGTTGGCCGCCGCGGACAACGCGAGGCCGAGCACCGTGCGGGTGTCCGCCGGGTCGATCACGCCGTCGTCCCACAGCCGCGCCGTCGAGTAGTACGGGCTCCCCTGCGCCTCGTACTGCTCGCGGATCGGCTCCTTGAAGGCTTCTTCGTCCTCACTGGACCATTCGCCGCCGCGAGCCTCGATGGCGTCGCGGCGGACCGTCGAGAGCACCGACGCCGCCTGCTCACCGCCCATCACCGAGATCCGCGCGTTCGGCCACATCCACAGGAACCGCGGCGAGTACGCGCGGCCGCACATCGAATAGTTGCCCGCACCGAACGAGCCACCGATGACGACGGTCAGCTTCGGCACCCGCGCGCAGGCCACCGCGGTGACCATCTTCGCGCCGTGCTTGGCGATGCCGCCCGCCTCGTAGGCACGGCCGACCATGAAGCCGGTGATGTTCTGCAGGAACAGCAGCGGGATCGAGCGTTTGTCGCACAGCTCGATGAAGTGCGCGCCCTTCATCGCGGACTCGGCGAACAGCACGCCGTTGTTCGCGATGATGCCGACGGGGTGGCCGTGGATCCGGGCGAACCCGGTGACCAGCGTCGAGCCGTACTCCTTCTTGAACTCGCCGAACCGGCTGCCGTCGACGATCCGGGCGATGACCTCGCGGACGTCGTAGGGCACGCGCGGGTCGGTCGGGACGACGCCGTACAACTCGTTCGGATCGGCGGCCGGCTCCTCGGTCGGGAGCACGTCCCACGGGCGTGGCGTACGCGGTCCCAAAGTCGACACGATCGAGCGAACGATGCGGAGCGCGTCGGCGTCGTCCTCGGCCAGGTGGTCGGTGACGCCGGACTGACGCGAGTGCACATCCCCGCCGCCGAGTTCCTCGGCCGTGACGACCTCGCCGGTCGCGGCCTTCACCAGCGGCGGGCCGCCGAGGAAGATCGTGCCCTGATTGCGCACGATGACCGCTTCGTCGCTCATCGCCGGGACGTACGCGCCGCCCGCGGTGCAGGAGCCGAGCACCGCCGCGATCTGCGGGATGCCGCGCGCGGACATGGTCGCCTGGTTGTAGAAGATCCGGCCGAAATGCTCACGATCCGGGAAGACCTCGTCCTGCCTCGGCAGGAACGCACCGCCGGAGTCCACCAGGTAGACGCACGGCAGATTGTTGTGCAGCGCGACCTCTTGCGCGCGCAGGTGCTTCTTGACGGTCATCGGGTAGTACGTGCCGCCCTTGACCGTGGCGTCGTTCGCGACGATCACGCATTCGCGGCCGGAGACCCGCCCGATTCCGGTGATGATCCCGGCCGACGGCGCTTCGTCGTCATACAGTCCGGTGGCGGCCAGCGGGGACAGCTCCAGGAACGGCGAACCCGGGTCGAGGAGGGTGTCGACCCGGTCGCGCGGCAGGAGTTTGCCCCGCTCGACGTGGCGGGTGCGGGATTTCTCCGGGCCCCCGAGCCGGGCCGCGGCGAGCCGCTTGCGCAGGTCCTCGACCAGCTCGGCATGGGAGGTGACGCTGCGGGCGTACTCGTCGCTGCCCGGATCCGCCGAAGTGCTCAGTACGGGTGTGTCCATGGCTCCTCGTCGCCAAGTTAGCCGTCGTTAACTCGCTGACTCAGGTTAACGCCTGCTAACCCGCTCTGTCCACCGCACCCTGGGAAGCGCGTGAAGGCCCCCTTCCCTCGACTGAACCGAAGAGAAGGGGGCCTTCGCACGCAGACTGTCAGCCGATGGCCGAGACCAGCGGGGCGTAGTAACCGCCACGCTGTCCGGCGACCGTCGGGTGGTACGAGTTCACCACCGGCCAGGTGAGGCTGTGCAGGTAGTCACTGGCCGACGAGCAGATGTTGTGCCCGGTGAAGGCACCCCGCACGTCGACGAACTTCGCGCCGTGCGCGGCCGCGCGAGCCGAAAGCACAGAGGCCAGCGCGTCGGAGCCCGAGTTGATCGCGGTGCGCTTGGTGTCGCTCAGCCCGACCGAGCACGAACCCGGAACCGTGTAGAAGCGCGGGTAACCGAGGACGACGAGCTGCGCGCCCGGCGCCTTCGACTTGATGGTGCTGTAGACGTTGTCCAGCAGGCCGGGCAGCGTGTTGTTCACGTAGTTCTTGGCGGTGTTCACCCGGTTGATGCAGGTCTGATCGCTGCCGGTGGTGCAGGTGGTCATGACGTCGGCGAACCCCGCGTCGTTACCGCCGACCGACACCGTCACCAGCGTGGTGCTGGAGGTGACATTGGCGGCCTGGTCGAGGACATCGCCGGTGCGCGCCCCCGAGCACGCGACGAACTTGAACGAGGTACCGGCGTGGGCGTTGGCCCACAGCTGGGGATAGGCGTTGGTGCTGCGCATGCAGTTGCCCGAGTCCCCGTAACTGCCGGCACCGACACCGGAGGAGTACGAGTCACCGAGCGCGACGTAGTTGGTGGCGGCTTGCGCGGTACCGGCAAGCCCGAAACTGGCGAGAACGGCGACCCCCAGGGCCACGACTGATCTGGTGAAGGAACGCGATTCGATCCGAGCAGGGACGGCCATGGTCACTCCTTCGTGACAAGTTAACGAGAGACAGCATTACCAGGTGGTAGCTCCACGCAAAAGGGTCATTTCCCCAGGTAACCCGCTTGGCTCAGGCTGGAAGTACGGCCGCGTGTTAGCGCTCGCTAACAGGCGCCCCTAATATGGCCAGATGTCGGCGAACCCCACCCCACTCGTGAACGGCGAGAAGGCGAACAGGCGTGAACAGATCATGGCCGCCGCCGCCGAACTCTTCGCCCACCACGGGTTCCACGGCGTCGGGATCGACGACATCGGCGCGGCGGTCGGTATCTCCGGACCCGCGCTGTACCGGCATTTCCGCAGCAAGGACGCCATTCTCGGGGAGATGCTGAACTCGATCAGCCGCTACCTCCTCGACGGAGGGACGGCACGCGCGAGTCAACGGGGCGAGCCCGGCGATGTTCTCGAAGCATTGGTGCATTTTCACGTGGACTTCGCGCTCGCGCATCCCGCGCTGATCACCGTCCAGGAGCGCAACCTCGCCAATCTCACCGACGGCGACCGCAAGCAGGTCCGCGCCATTCAGCGCCAGTACGTCGAGGTGTGGGTGCGCGCGATCAGCGACGCCGTGCCCGGAATCGGCGAGCGGCAGGCGAGGTCGGCGGCACACGCGGTCTTCGGGTTGATCAACTCGACGCCGTACAACCGCCATCTCGGTGACAGCGAACTCGCCGAAATGCTCTGCCGCCTCGCGCTGGGTGCACTGCACGCCGCGAAGTGACCACGTCCGGGTTTCCGCCTGTCGCCACTTTTCCGTCCACTGGTGTTTGATAGGCACGTGGAGCCGGACAGGAGCGAGTACGAGCGGAGGCTCGTCGAGAAGGCGCAGCGTGCGCTCGTGGCGATCAGCCTCGGGGAGGACGCCGAGGCGCTCGACGAGCTCGCGCCGACGGCCGAAGAACCGATCGCCCGCTCCGAAGAGACCAAAGAGCTCGTCATGATGCTCTTCGGCGAATGCAGCGCCATGGTGTCGACGCTGGGTGATGGAGGAAGTGCGCCGGTCAAGGTGCAGGTGTTCGACGAGGACGGCGAAGAGGTCTCCATCGATCAGGCCGACCCGCCCGTCCGTACGGCCGTGCGCACGCTGCTGGCCGAAGTGCACGGCAACAGCGAGGCCGCGCAGGAACAGGTCGAGATCGCGCTCGCCAACGCCGCCCCGGACGAGGTCGACAGCCTGGTGCTGCAGGCGCTGCGCTGGACGATCCGGCTGTCGGCGGAATGCCTCGACCGGGATCTGCCGGTGGCGCCCTGGATTTCGGACGCCGTCGCCGACTAGGCCTCGTGAGTGATTCGGGTCGTTCTAGCCAAGGGTGTTTCAGGTACCTACGGCGGGTGGGCCCGGTGAAGGACTCCGTGGGGGACTTGTGTTTGGTCACCCGCTGGTGTGGGGCTGGTGCGGGTTGCCGCCCCCCTCACACCTTTCCCAGTACATGATGGCCCCCTTCCTTGCGCTAGGCGCAAGGAAGGGGGCCATCATGTACTTCACGCGAGCAAGCCCTTCACCAGTTTCGCGATCTGCTCGGTTTCGATCAGGAACGAGTCGTGCCCGTAGGGCGAGCCGATGACGGCGAACTCGGCACCCGCGACCCCGTCCGCGATGGACTGTGACTGGTAGAGCGGGTAGAGCCGGTCGCTGTCGACCCCGGCGGCGACCGTGCGCGCGGTGATCCGGCCCAGCGCGTTCGCGACGCCACCGCGCCCGCGGCCGACGTCGTGGGTGTTCATCGATTCGGTGAGCACCACGTAACTGCCGGCGTCGAAGCGGCGGGACAGCTTCCCGGCATGATGGTCCAAATAGGACTCGACGGCGAACCGGCCGCCACGCAACGGATCCTCGCCGTCCTGGTGGCGACGGCCGAACCGGCGCGAAAGTTCCGCCTCACTGCGATAGGTGACGTGCGCGATGCGGCGCGCGATGCCGAGACCTGCCTCCGGTCCGCCGCCCGGGACGTCGTGGTAGTCGCCGCCGTGCCAGCCCGGATCGGCGCGAATGGCGTGCAGTTGCGGCGCGGCCCAGGCGATCTGGTCGGCCGACGCCTGCGCCGTCGACGCGAGGACGAGCAGCGACGCGACCCGCTCCGATTCCCCCACCGCCCATTCCAGCGCGCGCATTCCGCCCATCGAGCCGCCGAGCACCGCGGCCCACCGGCCGATACCCAGCGCGTCGGCGAGAACGACCTCGGCGGCCACCTGATCCCGTACGGTCACAACGGGAAACCTGCTGCCCCAAGCCTTCCCGTCCGGATGCCGGGACGGAGGCCCGGTCGAACCCTGGCAGCCGCCGAGCACATTCGGGACCACGACGAAGAATTCGTCCGTGTCGACAGCCTTGCCAGGGCCGATCAGGCCGTCCCACCAGCCCGGACTGACGTGCCCTTCCTCCGCGGGTCCGACGGCGTGGCTGTCGCCGGTCAGCGCGTGCTCGACGAGAATCGCGTTGGAGGCGCTGGAATTCAGCGTTCCCCAGGTTTCGTAGGCGAGCGTGAAAGACAGTTCCGGCCCGGTTTCGAGCACTTGGGTGCCGGTGACGAACTGGCGCCGTCCAGGCGGATCTCCCTCCCGCCACGCCCCGGTGCCGGGAGGAAGATCGGGAGCCTGGGTCACAGAGCCGCCTTGGCCGCCCGGAATCCGGCCTCGAGGTCGGCCTTGAGGTCCTCGATCCCTTCCAGCCCGACGGCGAGCCGCACGAGCCCTGGCGTGACACCGGTGGAGACCTGCTCCTCGGGTGCGAGCTGGCTGTGCGTCGTCGAGGCCGGGTGCACGATCAGGCTGCGCACGTCACCGATGTTGACCAGCTGGCTGTGCAGTTCCGTACCGTCCACAAAGGCCCGTCCGGCGTCGACGCCGCCACGGAGGTCGAAGGACAGGACGGCGCCCGCGCCCTTCGGCAGGTATTTCTTCGCGGCCGCGTGGTACGGGCTCGAGGGAAGCCCGGCGTAGTACACCTTCTCGACCTCGTCGCGCTGCTCCAGCCATTCGGCCAGCGCCTGGGCGTTGGCCACGTGCCGCTCCAGCCGCAGCGACAGGGTCTCGATCCCTTGCAGGATGAGGAAACTGTTCAGCGGCGCGATCGCGGCACCGGTGTCACGCAGGATCTGCACCCTGGCCTTGGCGGCGTACGCGCCGGGGCCGAGCGCCTCCCAGTACTTGAGGCCGTGATAGCTCGGATCGGCCTCGTTGAAGCCGGGGAAGCGCGCGGGATCCTTGCCGAAGTCGAAGGTTCCGCCGTCGACGAGTACACCCGCGACCGTGGTGCCGTGGCCGCCGAGGTACTTGGTGGCCGAGTGGACCACGACATCGGCGCCGTGCTCGATCGGGCGGACGAGGTACGGCGTGGGCACGGTGTTGTCCACCACCAGCGGGACACCCGCTTCGTGCGCGGCGTCGGCGACCGCGCGGATGTCGAGCACGTTGCTGCCGGGGTTGGCCAGCGTCTCGGCGAAGAACAGTTTGGTGTTGGGCCGGACCGCGGCCTTCCACTGCTCGATGTCGTCCTGGTCCTCGACGAACGAGACCTCGATGCCGAGCTTCGGCAGCGTGTAGTGGAAGAGGTTGTAAGTGCCGCCGTAGAGAGACGGACTGGAGACGAAATGGTCACCCGCGTTTGCCAGGTTGAGGATGGCCGCAGTCGTCGCCGCGGATCCGGAGGCGAACGCCAGCGCCGCGACGCCGCCTTCGAGCGCGGCGAGGCGCTGTTCCAGGACGTCCTGCGTCGGGTTGTTGATCCGGGTGTAGATGTTGCCCGGCTCGGCGAGGCTGAACAGGTCGGCGCCGTGCTGGGTGTCGCGGAACACGTACGAGGTGGTCTGGTAGATCGGGGTCGCCCGCGCACCGGTGGCGGTGTCCGGCGCGGCACCCGCGTGGATCTGCTTGGTCTCGAACGACCATCCGTCCGCGCTCATCGCGATTCTCCTAGCGGTTCAAGGGTTCCGGCTGTTGTCACCGAAGCTAGCTCCGCCGAACGGACCACCCAACCACTCTCAGGAAGTGGGATTCTTCTCCTGAAGGGCGAACCGGTTGCCCTCGGAGTCGACGAACATCGCCCACCAGCCCCACGGCTGCTTCTCCGGACGCGCCGGGAATTCCACCCCTTTCGCCGAAAGCTCCTCGTAGGTCTTCTCGATGTCGTCGGCGTAGAAGAAGAAGTTGGCCGTCGGCAATTCGTCCCGCACTTCGAACCGCTTCAGGTCCTCCGGCGCGGTGCTCAGGACGAGCGCCGTCGCACCATCGGTGGAACTGACCTCGACCCAGCGGTTCCCCTTGTCGTCGTAGGGCACGTCGGTGGTGATCTCGAAGCCGACGACCTCGGACCAGAACCTCTTCGCCCGTTCCTGATCCCGCACCCCGACGACGATCTTGTGCACGCCCTGTATCGCCACGTCCGCCTCCTCGTCTCCATCATGGAAGTAACGAGATCGGAGTGTGTGCTTCCCGGATGGCCGATGGCAACCCGCAGCTCACCTCCACGGCGTTCCGGACCCCACACGAGGTCTGACGTGTGCGGCGGTCCCAGCTGCTGGACAATCGCCCCATGGTTTCGGTGCGCAGTGTCGTCGATCGAGTCGGTCCGACGCTGTTGCACGCCCTCCAGGTCCCCGAGGAGTCCCCGGCCGTCGGCGACGTCGTCATCGCCGAACCAGGCAACACCCTCGCGGCGGGCGATCTCGTCCTCGGCGTCGCGATCACCGAGACGTCGGACGCCGCCGAACTCGTCAAGCTCAGCGCGTCGAAAGGGGCCGCCGCGGTCCTCCTGAAGCCTCCGCTCGCGGCGAAACCGTCGGTCAAGCGGGCGGCGAAGTCGGCGGACATCGCGTTGATCGAAGTGCGCTCGGCGACGTCGTGGGCCCAGCTGGTCTGGCTGCTCAGGACCGTCCTCGACGCGCTCGCCGACGAATCCGACGCGCTGGAGGACGGCGGCGGTCCCGGTTCCGGCGACCTGTTCCGGCTCGCCGACGCGGTCGCTTCCGTCGTCGACGCGCCCGTCACCATCGAGGACACCAACTCGCGGGTGCTCGCCTACTCGGCCCGGCAGGACCTGACCGACTCCGCGCGCGTCTCCACGATCATGGGCCGCCGCATCCCCGACGACGTGCTCGCGCGGTTCCGTTCGCGAGGGGTGTTCCGCGAACTTTCCCGTGGACGGCAAACGATCTTCGTACCCGCGCAGCGCGACGGCACGCTGCCCCGGCTCATCGTGCCGATCCGGATGGGCGGCGAGCTGCTGGGGTCGATGTGGGCGGTCGTCGCGGGCCCGGTCTCCGACGAACGCGCGGCAGCCTTCGCCGACGCGGCGCCCGTCGTCGCGCTGCACCTGCTGCGCCGCCGCGCGCACACCGATTCGCAACGGCGGGTCTCGGCCGAACTCCTGCGCGCCGTGCTCGAAGGGAAGGCCAGCCCGCGCAAGGCGATCGCCGAACTCGACCTGTCCGAGGAGCCGCACCGCGTCGTCGTCATCGAAGTCTCCGGCGGTGACGGTCGCGACGACGAGGGCCTGCGGCTCGCCCTCCTCGAACGGATCTCGCAAGGTGTCGGCAGACGACCGGTGGCCACCGAACTCGGCGGGGTGCTCTACGCCGTCGTCCCGGACGGGGACGGCTGGGACGAACTCCGAGCCGCGCTCGAAGCCCTCCCGGCGTCGCGCCGCGGCGGCACCCCTCGGGCGGCCGCCGGCTCGGCCCGTGAGATCGGGGAACTCGCGACCTCCCGCGCCCAGGCCGACGAGGCGTTGGGCCTGCTACGCGCCAAGCTCGTCCCCGGCCGGGTCGTTGTCTTCGACGAGGCGTGGACAGCCCTTTCGCTGCATCGCGGGGCGACGGCGGCGAGTACGGCGAAGGTGGCCGAACTCGGTCCGCTCGGCCTGCTGCGCGCGCACGACGAAGCCCACGAGAGCGGCTACGTCGACACGCTCTACCAATGGCTCCGGTACCCCGGCGATCCCCGCGCGGCCGCGAAGGAACTCCGGATCCATCCCAACACCCTCCGGTACCGCATGCGGCGGCTGCTCGACCTCGTCCCGCTGGACCTCGATGATCCCGACGTCCGGCTGGCGTTGCTCACGCAACTCGTTTCGCTCCGGTGGAGCTGAGTCAACTACAAAATATTCAATACCGAACACTTTGTAGTGCTACAGAATTGTGCGCCGACGTCATGAAAGGGTCTTTCAGGACGTAAACCGTCTCGAAAGACCCTTTCCCGACATCCGGCGACTAGTGGGCGCTGGCGCGATATCCGTCCTCAATGGTCTGACGTACCGCGGCGAGCAGATCGGCGCCCGGGTAAAGCGGCAAAAGCACACCGGGGCCGCCGTCGACCCGCAGCGCGGCTTCGTAGCCATGCCCGGGAGTTTCGACCAGACCCACGATGACATCCGCCGGATTGCCTTCGGTGTCGACGGTGCGGACACGCCGCTCCCGCCGCCAGTCCTGATTTGTCATGCGCAACAGAATGGCAGCTTACCGGCCAGTAAGATCAACATCTTGACTCGATCGTGCTGCATTTACCGATCCGCCGGTAGCACGGCCGCGCTCACCCCCAGCGAACGCGGCCGTGCGTCAAACCCGATAACCGAGGTCGTCGGCGACGAATCGCTTCGGCACCATCCGGATCCAGACGGTCCCTTTCACCTCGGGATCATCGTGCAGGTACGAACGAAAACGCGCATCCCATTTCCGCTCGTCCGCCCCGAGATACCGGCTCAGCAGCCGCCGTCCACGGGGAACGTCGAACGGCAGCACCTCCGCCTCGCCTCGCGCGAGCACCTGCTTGACCACGCCGGTGCCGACGTCGCAGACATCGACGGTCAACGCGATCGACGGCGACTCTCGGACGAGACCGGCCAGACGCGCCCATGGTCCGGTGAGGAGCCAGAAGGCGCGGTTCTCCCAGAGGTACCAGGTCGGGCGCACGGTCGGCCCGGCCGTGGCGACCCTCGCCGTCAACGGACCGGCGAGGAATTCGTCGGCGTCGAACATCAGACCTCGAGCAATGTCTTGCCGACCGTGCCCCGCGACTGCATCACCGCGTGCGCGTCCGCCGCCCGGTCGAGCGGGAACCGTTGACCGATCACGGGTTCCAGCCGCCCCGCCGCGGCTTCGGCGAGGGCGGACTCGGTGAACGCGCGCATTTCGGCCGGCCCGCCGAACTGCCGGATCACCGTGACCCCGCGTGCGGCGGCGTCCTCTTCGGACACCTCGGTCCAGACGCCGCTCGACAGTCCGAAGATCAGCATCCGGCCACCGGGCCGCAGCAGCCCGAACGAAGTTGTCCCGATCTCACCGCCGACCCCGTCGAACACGACGTCGACCTCGCCCGCCTTCGCCGCCCAGTCCGGCTCGCGGTAGTCGACCGCCAGATCGGCTCCGCGGGCCCGGACGTGCTCGGTCTTCGCCGGGCCACCAGCGGCACCGACGACTTCCGCACCGGCCGCCTTGGCGAGCTGGACGACCAGTCCGCCGACACCCCCGGCCGCGGCCTCGACCACTACGCGCTCTCCTGGCTTGATCCGGGCGGCGGTCACCAACGCCGTCGCCGTGCGGCCGTCGGCGAGGATCGCCACCGCCGCGTCGAGGGCCAGGCCGTCCGGGACCTCGAAGACGGCGTCGGCGGCGACAACGACGCGTTGCGCGTACGCCCCGGAGCCGCCTGTCGAGGTCACGACGCGTTTCCCGGCCAGACCGCGATCGACCCCTTCGCCGACTGTGCTGATCACCCCGCCGACGCCGTTGCCCGGGATCATCGGCAGCTCCACGCGGAACGGCCCGCCGCCGGCGCGGACCTGGGTCTCGACGAACGTGATATTGGCGTACGCCACCTCGATCAGCACCTGGCCCGCTGCCGGGACCGGATCGGGAGCGTCACCGGCGACGAGCACTTCGGGCCCGCCGAACTCTTTCAACCACACGGCTCTCATGTGAGCCAAGGTGCAAGCTCCAGTTCGGTGGAGGTCAAGCGACTGTGCCGGAAGAACCATGATCGGTTCGCGAGATTGTCGCGCCCGCACGATGACACCGCCGTCCGGGTACATCACCGTGAGTGGCAGCACCTTCTAGTAGACCGCCGCAGGAGGCTTCCAGTGCGTATCGCCGTCCCCCGTGAAATCAAGAGGCACGAATACCGGGTGGCGCTCACCCCGGCGGGCGTGCACGAACTGACCGGGCGCGGCCACGACGTCTTCGTCGAGACCGGTGCCGGCCTCGGCTCGTCGATCACCGACGAGGAGTACGTCGCCGCGGGCGCGAAGGTCCTCGCGACGGCGGAGGAGACCTGGTCCGAGGGCGAACTCGTGCTCAAGGTCAAGGAGCCGATCGCCGAGGAGTACCCGCGGCTGCGGCGCGACCAGGTGCTGTTCACCTACCTCCACATCGCCGCCGACCGGCCGCTGACCGACGCGCTGCTGGCGGCGGGCACCACCGCGATCGCGTACGAGACGGTGCAGACCCCGAACCGCGCGCTGCCGCTGCTCGCGCCGATGTCCGAGGTCGCCGGGCGGCTGGCGCCGCAGGTGGGCGCGTTCTCCCTGATGAAGCCCAGCGGTGGCCGCGGTGTGCTGCCCGGCGGGATTCCCGGTGTGCACCCGGCTCGCGTGGTCGTGATCGGTGGCGGTGTCGCCGGTCTGAACGCGGCGCGGGTCGCGCTCGGCCTCGGCTCGGACGTCGAAATCCTCGACACCAACGTCGACCGGCTCCGCCAGATCGACAACGACTTCGGCGGCCGCATCCGCACGGTGACCTCGAACGCGCTGTCGGTCGAGCAGGCCGTGCTGGAGGCCGACATGGTCATCGGCGCGGTGCTCGTGCCCGGCGCGAAGGCGCCGAAGCTGGTCTCGAACGAGCTTGTCTCGCGGATGCGTCCCGGCAGTGTGCTGGTGGACATCGCGATCGACCAGGGCGGCTGCTTCGCCGACTCGCGGCCGACCACGCACGACGAGCCGACCTACAAGGTCCACGAGTCGGTGTTCTACTGCGTCGCGAACATGCCGGGTGCCGTCCCGCGTACGTCGACCTACGGGCTGACCAACGTGACGCTGCCGTACGCCGTCCAGCTGGCGGACCACGGTTGGAAGAAGGCGCTGCAGGCGGACGCTTCGCTGGCGAAGGGCCTCAACACCCACGATGGCGCCCTGACGAACGCCCCGGTCGCGGCCGCGCACAGCCTGCCCGCCACCGAACTGGCCACCGTTCTGGCCTGACCCCCAAGCCACACTCCCACGCGAGGGACCTTTGCCACCCCAGTGCGAAGGTCCCTCGCCCCTTTTCTCGTGCGCGCCGATGACGGTTATCGAGGGGTAGGGCGAACGTGTCCGGTTGACGAGAGGGTGAGTTGTCACCTCTTCACGAGTCTGGCCGGTGCGGCGGGCCGAGACACGCCACGTTTGCCTTACCGCTCAACAGAACCGTCTTTTAGGCACCTATTCGGGTCCTGCGCCTTTGCCGGCGCGCCGCCGTTGTGACTGGTGGTGGCCTTCACGCGCGGTCGAGCTCGTGCCGATCAAGACCTGGCGGCGCAACCCGCACGAACTCCACCCCAGTGGCTAACCACACTCCGGAACCTTCACGCACTCTGGCCGCACCACTCACCAGGCCAGGGCGCCCCGCGCCCGAGGCCGACCCACCCGCCGACCGCAGCCGGACGCACCGTGGGCTCGGCCCCCGGGAACTACGACGAAGCCCCACCTCGGTGAAGGTGCGCAAGCACCGAACAAAGTGGGGCAAAGGGGCTGAGGGCGGCCCGCTCAACCAGCCTGGGGGTCACTGGGAGCGGGCCGCCTCCTACATCGTAGGTAATAAGTCGCCGTCGCGCTGCATGGGGCCGCGATGTCGTCCGAATTATTTCTTCACAGACCATCGACGGGGTCGGTGAATTTTCGCGCTCCGCGGCGCAAAACCGGTAGTCAGCGGCCATTCGGCCCAGTGTCGGCTGCGCTGAGGGACGGAACCGTCACGGCGCTGAACGTGATGAAGGTCGCTTTCGGCGGATTGACCCCTTCCGCGGGTGCGGGCTCACCGGGTGAGGCAGGATGTCGCGTGATCGGCCTTCGTCAACAAAAGGGGACGGTATGCACGACGGCAGTGGCCGCATCGCGGTGCAGAACCTGAGCAAGCAGTTCGGTGCGGTCAACGCGGTCCAGAATCTGAGCTTCACGGTGGAGCCGGGTTCGGTGACCGGTTTCCTGGGGCCCAACGGGGCCGGGAAGACCACGACGCTCCGGATGCTGCTCGGGCTGGTGACGCCCACGAACGGCACGGCGACCATCAACGGGCGCCCGCACGACCAGCTGGGGAACCCGGCCAGGGTCGTCGGCTCGGTGCTGGAGAACGAGGGCTTCCACCCGGGACGTACGGCGCGGAATCACCTGCGCGTGTACTCGGCGGCGATCGGGATGCCGGATCAGCGGGTGGACGAGGTGCTGGGCCTGGTCGGCCTGTCGTCCGCGGCGGACCGCAAGGCGGGCGGGTTCTCGCTCGGGATGCGGCAGCGGCTGGCGCTGGCGACGGCGTTGCTGGGGAATCCGCAGGTGCTGGTGTTGGACGAGCCCACGAACGGTCTCGACCCCGAAGGCATCCTATGGCTTCGGAACTTCCTGCGCGCCTACGCGCGTGAAGGGCGCACGGTGCTGGTCTCGAGCCACCTGCTGAACGAGGTGGAGCAGACGATCGACCAGGTCGTGATCATCAGCCAGGGCATGACGCGCTACAACGGCTCGCTGGACCAGTTGCGCAAGAGCAACCAGTCGCGCGTGCTGGTGCAGTCCGCGGACGCGAACGGCCTGGTCTCGGCGATGCAGGAAGCGGGCATCACGCAGGTCTCGCCGATGCCGGACGGCCGTGTCGCGGTCTCCGGTGCGACGGTGCAGCAGATCGGTGACATCTCCGCCAAGGCGAGCATCGCCGTCTACGGCATGCAGGAGGAGACCGCGGATCTGGAGCGGATGTTCTTCCAGCTGACCCAGGGGCAGTACGCCGCGCCTCCGCCCGGCTTCCAGCAGGGACCGCCTCCGGGCTACCAGGGTCCGCCTCCGGGGTATCAGGGCCCGCCACCCGGGTACCAGGGTCCGCCTCCGGGCTATGCCCCGCAGAACACCCCGCCGCCCGGATTCGCTCCGCCGCAGCAACAGCAACAGCAACAGTTCCAGCAGGGCCAGCAGCCCCAGCAACAGCAGTACCAGCAGGCGCCACCTCAGCAGGCGCAGCAGGGCCAGAACGAGGTCTGGGGAGGCCAGGGCTGATGGGCAACCTGATCAAGGCGGAGTTCCGCAAGACGCTCACGCTCAAGGCGTGGTGGGCGCTGATGATCCCCGCGGTGGTCTTCGCGTTCGTGTTCGCCCTGTTCTGGGGCAGGATCACCAACGACTTCAGTGACTTCCTCGGGCGCTCCGACACCCGCGAACTGACCGAGGCGCTCGGCATCTCGACCGGCCAGCTGCCCGTCGGCCTGCTCGCGCTCGGGCACGGCATCAACATCGGCACGATGATCCCGATCATCTTCGGTGTCTTCGCGCTCGCCGGTGAGTACACGAAGAAGACGATCACCACGACGTTCCTCACCGCCCCGAACCGGGTTTCGGCACTGAGCGCGAAGATGATCACCTACGTCGCGTGGGGCGCGATCTACGGCGTGATCATCGTGGCCGCGGCGAGCCTCGGCACCGTGATCACGGTCGACAGCGAACGCCTGCCGACGGCGGGCCAGTGGCTGGGCGTGCTCGGCGCCGGTGTCCTCGCGACGGTCCTCGCGACCTTGTTCGGCATCGGGGTCGGCGCGGTGTGGCGCAGTGTCGTCGGCAGCATCATCACGCTGACGATCTGGATGCTCGTGGTCGAGAACGTCCTGGTGTTCGTCTCGTTCGGCGCGTGGGACATCACGTGGCTCGGCGGGGTCCTGCCGAACGGCACGGTCAACGGCATCGTGGGTGCCATCGGCGCGGAGGCGTTCGGTGCCGCCGGCGTGAAGGTGCCTGGTCTGCAGGACGAGACGGCGTGGGCGCTGCAGTACGCGGCCGGTGCGCCCGGCGCGTTCTCATGGTGGGCGTCCGCGCTCATCTTCTTCGGCTGGACGATGATCTTCTTCCTGGCGGGCTGGGCCGTGAACCAGAAGAAGGACATCACGTAGTCCTTCGCGAACGCGTGACATGAAAGGCCCCTTCATCGCAAATTTTGCGATGAAGGGGCCTTTCATTGCGTTCGGCCCTGCGCGAACCCGCCGGGCTTGTCGGTGCCGACGCATAGGCTGACGGGGTGACTACTGCTCCACCTCGCCCGCGTCAAGCCAGCCCGGCTCGTGAGACGGCCCCGGTGCCCACCGGAGGCTGGATCCGACGCCTGGCCGCTTCGTGCTGGAAACATCCCTGGCTGGTCGTACTGTCGTTGGGCGCGGCGATCATCGGCGTCGGGCTGCAGGCCGCGGCTCCCCTGTTGATCCGCGAGGCGCTCGACGACGCCGTCGCGGGCGAAACCTCCCGCCTCGGTCTGCTCGCCGCCGTGATGGCGGTGCTGCAGGTGCTGACCTTCGGCAACGCCTTCGCCCGCCGGTACGTCGGCGGACGGCTGGCGCTGGACGTCCAGCACGATCTGCGCCGCCAGGTGTTCAACGCGGTCTCCCGGCTCGACGGTGGCAAGCAGGACGCGTTGCGCACCGGTCAGGTCGCCTCGCGCGCGATCTCGGATCTGCAGCTGGTCACCTCGGTCCTGATGCAGGTGCCGCTCTCGGCGGGCTCGGTGATCTTCGCGCTGCTGTCGCTGGGCGCGATGCTGTGGATGTCCCCGACGCTGACCCTGATCGCGATGGTGGTCGCCCCGGCGATCGCGATCATCATGGCGGTGAGCCGGAAGCGGCTGTTCCCGGCGACGTGGGCGGCGCAGCAACGCGCGGCCGATGTCGCTCAGCAGGTCGAAGAGACCGTCACCGGCGTCCGCGTGGTGAAGGGCTTCGGCCAGGAAGCACGCGAAGTAGCGAAGCTGGAAAACACGGCGAAGAAGCTTTTCGCCGAACGCATGCGCGCGGCACGGCTGTCCTCCCTGCCGACGGCCACGACAGCCGCGCTGCCCGCCGCCGGTCAGGTCGCGGTGCTGGCGGTCGGTGGCGTTCTGGCCCTGAAGGGCGAGGTCAGCCTGGGCACCTTCCTGGCTTTCGCGACCTATCTCTCCATCCTGATCGGCCCGGCGAGGATGATCTCGAGCCTCGTCGTCCAGGCCCAGCTGACCCGGGCCGGAGCGGAGCGGGTCAACGAACTGATCGACGCGCAGCCGGACGTCGTCGACAGCCCCGACGCGCGGCCACTGCCCGACGGTCCGCTCGGCGTCCGGTTGGAGGATGTCTCCTTCGGTTACACGCGGTCGGATCCCGTGCTCGACGGCCTCACACTGGAGGCCCAGCCGGGCGAGACACTCGCGCTGGTCGGCACGGCCGGTTCGGGGAAGTCGACGATTTCGCTGCTGCTGCCCCGGTTCTACGACGTGCACAGCGGTTCGGTCCAGGTCGGTGACCTCGACGTCCGCGACGTCCGCCAACACGACCTGCGCAGCGCCATCGGCGTGGTCTTCGAGGAGGCGTTCCTGTTCTCCTCCTCGGTGCGCGACAACATCGCCTACGGCAGGCCGGACGCGAGCGACGAAGAGATCAGGGCGGCCGCGCGGGCGGCGGAAGCGGACGAGTTCATCCAGCGGCTCCCCGACGGTTACGACACCCTCGTCGGCGAGCGCGGCCTCACCTTGTCCGGCGGCCAGCGGCAACGGCTCGGCCTGGCGAGGGCGTTGATGACCGATCCGCGCGTACTGGTCCTCGACGACGCGACCTCGGCCATCGACACGGTCACCGAAGCGGCGATCCACGACACGCTGCGCTCGGTCACCGCGAGCCGGACGACCCTGCTGATCGCGCACCGCCGCTCCACCCTCGCCCTCGCCGACCGCATCGCCGTCCTGGACAAGGGCCGGGTCGTCGACGTCGGCACCGAGGAGGAACTGCTGGCGCGCTGCCCGCTGTTCCGCGAACTCGTCGCGGGTCCGGGCGACGACGTCGAGGAACCGCACCGCTGTGAAGGCCTCGACTGCGGCCCCGCGGGGATCACCCCCGCCCTGTGGCCGCACCAGGAAGGCACCGACGAACTGGCCGGTGAGCGGCGGAAAGGCGGCGGCGGCGAATGGGAGGTCGACCTCCCGCCGAGCGGCGAACTCCTCGAAGGGGTCCGGAAACTGCCGCCCGCCACGGACACCCCGCGGCTGCCGGGCACGGACGTCACCGCGCCCGAACCGAGGTTCCGCCTCGGCCGCCTGCTGAAACCGGTGCGGGGCCCGCTCGCCGTGGTGATCGGGCTGGTCGCCGCCGACGCGCTGGCCACCATCGCGATGCCGGCGCTGTACCAGTACGGCATCGACAACGGCGTGCGCGCCGGGGTGGAGGCGGTGATCTGGCTGGCCGCCGGGATCGGCGCGCTGGTCATCCTCGCGGACTGGCTGGTGGTCTACCTCCAGACCAAGATGACAGCGCGGGTCGGCGAGACGGTGCTGTATTCGCTGCGCGTACGCAGTTACGCGCATCTGCAGCGGCTGGGACTCGACTTCTACGAACGCGAGCTGTCCGGGAAGATCATGACCCGGATGACGACCGACGTCGACGCGCTCTCGACGTTCCTCCAGACCGGCGTCGCCCAGGCCGTGGTGAGTGCGCTGACCCTGGTCGGTATCGCGGCGGCGCTGATGATCACCGACATGGGGCTGGCGGCGTACGCGCTCGCGGTGCTGCCCATCCTCATCGTGGCCACCGTGATTTTCCGGCGCGCTTCCTCGAAGGCGTACACCGAAGCGCGGGAACGCGTGAGCGTGGTCAACGCGGACATGCAGGAGAACGTCAGCGGGCTGCGGGTCGCGCAGGCGTACACGCGCGAGGAGCGGACGGCGGAGAAGTTCGCTTCCCGCAGTGACGAGTACCGGCGTTCACGGCTGCGCGCACAACGCTATGTCGCGACGTACTTCCCTTTCGCGGCAATGCTTTCCGGACTCGCCGAGGTCGTCGTACTGATCGTCGGCGCGAACCGGGTCGCGACGGGCACCCTGTCCGCCGGTGTCCTGGTGGCGTTCCTGTTGTACCTGGGTCAGTTCTTCTCGCCGATCCAGCAGCTGTCGTCGGTCTTCGACGGTTATCAGCAGGCGAGGGTCGGCCTGTCCCGCATCGGCGATCTGTTGCGCACTCCGACTTCCGTTCCCGAAGCGGAGCACCCGGTCACGGTCCCGGAGCGACTGCGGGGCGAGGTTTCCTTCAAGGACGTCGATTTCGCGTACACGGGGTCGGACGAGCCCGCCCTGACGCGGCTCTCGCTGGAGGTGTCGGCGGGCGAGACCGTCGCCTTGGTCGGGGCGACGGGTGCCGGGAAATCGACGGCGGTGAAGCTCGTCGCCCGGTTCTACGACGCGACAGGCGGCGTGGTCCGGATCGACGGGACCGACATCCGCGAATACGACCTGGCCGCACTGCGGGCGCGGATGGGCGTGGTGCCACAGGAAGCGCATCTGTTCTCGGGGACCGTCGCGGACAACGTGCGCTACGGCAAGCCTTTGGCGACGGACGCGGAGGTCGAGGAGGCGGTCAGGTCCGTCGGTGCGCTCGACGGTGTCGCCGCCCTTCCCGCCGGGTTCAACCAGCCCGTCGGCGAACGCGGACGGTCGCTGTCGGCCGGGCAGCGGCAGCTCGTCGCCCTCGCCCGCGCCGAACTCGTCGACCCGGACATCCTCCTGCTCGACGAGGCGACCGCGGCCCTCGACCCGTCCACCGAAGCCACCGTCCTGCGCGCGACCGAACAACTCGCGCGCCGTCGCACGACGTTCGTCGTCGCGCATCGCCTCGCCACCGCCGCCAAGGCCGACCGGATCGTGGTGCTGGACCACGGCCGAATCGTCGAACAGGGCACGCACACCGAACTGGTGGCCGCGGACGGCCACTACGCGCGCCTGTGGTCCCTGGGCTGAGCACACCCCCGCATTCAGTCCTCTAAATGCGGGGGTACGCCTGGAATTTCGGTCGCGCACGGGCCGCTGAAGCTGTCACCCTGTGCGGCAAATGAACGAAGAAATCCCGGCGCGGCAGATCCGCGCCGTCCACACCGAAACCACGATCCGCGTCTACCAGGCGTACTCACCGGCCATCGCCGACGCCGCCCTCGAAGCGGGCACGTTCGTGCCGCCGTTCAAACGCGAACGGATGACCTGGATCAAGCCGTCCTTCCTGTGGATGGCGTACCGCTGTGGCTGGGCGGCCAAGCCCGGCCAGGAGCGCGTACTCGCCCTCGACATCACTCGCGAGGGCTTCGCCTGGGCACTCGACCACGCGGCGCTCAGTCACTACGACCCGGACGTCCATCCCGACCAGGAAACGTGGCGGCGCCAGGTCAAGGCCGGCCCGGTCCGCGTCCAATGGGATCCGGAACGCAGCATCCGCCTTGGCCCGCTGAAGCACCGCTCACTCCAAATGGGGCTGAGCGGCGAGGCCGTCGATCACTATGTCGACAAATGGATCACCGCGGTCACCGACGTCACCTCGACCATGCGCGACATCGGCGCGCTCGTCGCCGCGAACCGCATCGACGAGGCCGAAGCGCTGCTACCGCCGGAGCGTCCGTACGCCGGTTAAGAGCGCCAGGCGAGGCCGCTCATCCCGGCGGCCTCCAAGTCCCGCTCCGAAGCCCACCGGAAGGTCCCCGGCCGGACGTGCACCCCGGCCGTCACGACCCAGTCCGGTTCGTCGGGCTCGACATGCTCCATCTCCTCGAAATCGGAGAGCGTCGGCCACACCGCGCAGCACGAGTCGCACCTCAGCACGACCTCGCCGGATTCGGTGACCAACGGGCGCACGCGCCCCTCGTCCCAGAACGACGGACACTCGTCCAGCCACATCGTCTGCCACCACCTCGCGGGTGACCGGCGGCCGGCCCGACACCGGCCGCATCCTCCACTCAGCAAAGCGCGCCGACGTGAACTCCAGGCTGTCCGCCGGCGACGACTTCGCCAAGCTTGACCGACGAAACAGTGACCTGACCTGCACAGACGGCGACGGTGATACCAAAGGTCCCCCGCTCCCCCGACGGGCCGCGACCCCCGTCCGCGGGTGGCCGATTTTCGATCTCTTGATCGAGACAGTGACCCATCACCTAGTGCGCCACGCCTCACACAGGCCAGTTCCATCACACGGCCGCCACCGAGGGGGTTAGCCTGGTAGGCGCATCAGCGGTGTTCAAGATCTCGAGACGGATAGAGGCGAGTCCAAGCCGTGTCCAGCAGCAGCCCTGCGTCACAATTCGGCCCCAACGAGTGGGTCGTCGAGGAAATGTACGACCAGTTCCTCGCCGACCCCACCTCAGTCGATGCCGCCTGGCACGACTTCTTCGCGGACTTCAAGCCAACGCAGGCCGCGCAGACGAAGGCTGACGACGCACGTCAGACCGTCAAGGATGGCCCGGGCACCAACGGCCAGGCCTCCACGCCGTCGCCGCAGACGGTCCGCAACGCCGAGTCCACCGCGAAGCAGACCGCTCCGAAGACGGAGACGAAGGAAGCCGCGCCCGCGAAGCCGGCCCCGAAGACCGAAGCGAAGGCCGCGCCCAAGGCGGCTCCCGCCAAGGCGACGGCGAAGGCTCCCGCCAAGCCGGTCGAGAAGGACGCCGAGCCGGAGTCCAAGCAGCTCCGCGGCGCGGCCGCGGCGATCGCGAAGAACATGGACGCCTCGCTGTCCGTGCCGACCGCGACGAGTGTGCGCGCCGTCCCGGCGAAGCTGATGGCCGACAACCGCATCGTCATCAACAACCACCTCAAGCGCACGCGCGGCGGCAAGATCTCCTTCACGCACCTCATCGGCTACGCGATGGTGCGGGCGCTGAAGGACTTCCCGAACATGAACCGGCACTACCAGCTGATCGACGGGAAGCCGTTCGCGATCACGCCGGAGCACGTGAACTTCGGTCTCGCGATCGACATGAAGGGCAAGGAAGGCTCCCGCACGCTCGTCGTGGCCTCCATCAAGGCCACCGAGAACATGACCTTCATGCAGTTCTGGCAGGCCTACGAGGACATCGTCAAGAAGGCCCGCACCGGCAAGCTGACCGCCGACGACTTCGCCGGCACCACGATCTCGCTGACCAACCCGGGCGGTATCGGCACCAACCACTCGGTGCCGCGGCTGCAGGCCGGCCAGGGCGCGATCATCGGCGTCGGCGCCATGCAGTACCCGGCGCACTTCGAGGGCACCAGCGAGAAGGCACTGGTCGACCTCGGCGTCTCGAAGATCATGACGCTGACCTCGACCTATGACCACCGCATCATCCAGGGCGCGGAGTCGGGCGAGTTCCTCAAGCGCATCCACGAGCTGCTGCTCGGTGAAGACGGCTTCTACGACGACGTCTTCACCAGCCTGCGCCTGCCGTACGAGCCGATCCGCTGGGTCGCCGACATCCCGGACGGTCCGGTCGACAAGACCGCGCGCGTGATCGAGCTGATCGACGCCTTCCGCATGCGCGGTCACCTGATGGCCGACACCGACCCGCTGAACTACCGGCAGCGCAGCCACGCCGACCTCGACGTCCTCTCCCATGGCTTGACCCTGTGGGACCTGGACCGCGAGTTCCCGGTCGGCGGCTTCGCCGGCCAGGAGCGGATGAAGCTGCGGGACATCCTCGGGGTGCTGCGCAACTCCTACTGCCGCACCGTCGGCATCGAGTACACGCACATCCTCGACCCGGAAGAGCGCCGCTGGATCCAGGACCGCGTCGAGATCCCGCACGAGAAGCCGGACCCCGCCGTCCAGAAGTACGTGCTCTCGAAGCTCAACGCCGCCGAGGCGTTCGAGACGTTCCTGCAGACCAAGTACGTCGGCCAGAAGCGGTTCTCCCTCGAAGGCGGCGAGACGGCGATCCCGCTGCTCGACACGCTGCTGGACAAGGCCGCCGAGCACGAGCTCGACGAGGTCGTCATCGGCATGCCGCACCGCGGCCGCCTGAACGTGCTCGCGAACATCGTCGGCAAGCCGATCGCGCAGATCTTCCAGGAGTTCGAGGGCAACCTCGACCCGGGGCAGGCGCACGGTTCCGGTGACGTGAAGTACCACCTCGGCGCCGAGGGCAAGTACTTCCGCATGTTCGGCGACGGCGAGACCAAGGTGTCGCTGACCGCGAACCCGTCGCACCTGGAGACCGTCGACCCGGTCCTCGAGGGCATCGTCCGCGCGAAGCAGGACATCCTCGACAAGGGCGGCGAGGGCTTCACCGTCCTCCCGGTCCTGATGCACGGTGACGCGGCCTTCGCGGGCCAGGGTGTCGTGGCCGAGACCCTGAACCTGGCGCTGCTGCGCGGGTACCGCACCGGCGGCACCGTGCACGTCATCGTCAACAACCAGGTCGGCTTCACCACCGCGCCCGAGCACTCGCGTTCGAGCCAGTACGCCACCGACGTCGCGAAGATGATCGGCTCGCCGATCTTCCACGTGAACGGCGACGACCCCGAGGCCGCGCACTGGGTGGCCAAGCTGGCCGTCGACTACCGCCAGGCGTTCCACAAGGACGTCGTGATCGACCTGATCTGCTACCGCCGTCGCGGCCACAACGAGGGCGACGACCCCTCGATGACCCAGCCGGCGATGTACGACATCATCGACACGAAGCGTTCGGTCCGGAAGACCTACACCGAATCGCTGATCGGCCGCGGCGACATCTCGGTCGAAGAGGCCGAGGCCGCGTTGCGCGACTTCTCCAGTCAGCTGGAGCACGTGTTCAACGAGGTCCGCGAACTGGAGAAGCACCCGGCGAAGGCCAGCCCCTCGGTCGAGGAGGAGCAGCAGGTCCCGGCCAAGGTGCCCACGGCGACCACCACCGAGGTCATCGAGCGCATCGGCGACGCGTTCCTCAACGTGCCCGAGGGCTTCACCCCGCACCCGCGGGTCAAGCCGGTCATGGAGCGCCGCCACAAGATGTCCCGCGAAGGCGGCATCGACTGGGCGTTCGGCGAGCTGCTCGCGTTCGGTTCGCTGGCCATGGAAGGCCGCCTGGTGCGGCTGTCCGGCCAGGACTCCCGCCGCGGCACCTTCACCCAGCGCCACTCGGTGCTGATCGACCGCAAGAACGGCCAGGAGTACTCGCCGCTGGCGAGCCTGGCCGACGGCCAGGGCCGCGTGATGATCTACGACTCGGCGCTGTCCGAGTACGCGGCGGTCGGCTTCGAGTACGGCTACTCCGTGGCCAACTCCGAAGCGCTGGTCATGTGGGAAGCGCAGTTCGGTGACTTCGTCAACGGCGCGCAGACCGTCATCGACGAGTACATCTCCTCCGGCGAGGCCAAGTGGGGTCAGCTGTCGGACGTCGTGCTGCTGCTGCCGCACGGCCACGAAGGCCAGGGCCCGGACCACACCTCCGGCCGCATCGAGCGTTTCCTCTCGCTGTGCGCGGAGGGCTCGATGACCGTCGCGGTGCCATCGACCCCGGCGAACTACTTCCACCTCCTCCGCCGCCACGCGCTCGACGGAGTCAACCGGCCGCTGGTGGTCTTCACCCCCAAGTCGATGCTGCGCAACAAGGCGGCGACTTCGGCGGTCGAGGACTTCACCGGCCAGTCGAAGTTCATGTCGGTCATCGACGACGCCGTCGTCGACCCGTCGAAGGTGCGCAAGGTCCTGCTGACGTCGGGCAAGCTGTACTGGGAACTGGTGGCCGAGCGGACGAAGCGCGAGGCGGACGACATCGCGATCGTGCGCGTCGAGCAGTACTACCCGCTGCCGAAGAAGAAGCTGGTGGCGGCGCTCGAGCGCTACAACGGCGCGCCCGCGGTCTGGGTCCAGGAGGAGCCGGAGAACCAGGGTGCGTGGCCGTTCTTCGGCCTGAACCTGCCGCGGAAGCTCCCGGAGGTGTTCTCCAGCCTGGACGTCGTCTCGCGGCGCCCGATGGCGGCACCGTCGGCCGGTTCGTCCAAGGTGCACGAGGTCGAGCAGAAGGCGCTGATCGCCCGGGCGTTCGACTGATCGCCTAGAAGTACATGAAGGCCCCCTTCCTTGCGCCTGACGCAAGGAAGGGGGCCTTCATGTACTTGAGGTGTCGAAACCGGCGGGTCCCGTTCGTGTAGGGGTAAACGAACGAAGGAGACACCATGAAGACCCTGCTCGACGGCCTCAAGCTCCCCTAATCCGCCCGCTGGCACGACGGCCGTCTCTGGCTGGCGAACTGGGGTGGCGGCCAGATCCTCGCCGTCACGCCCGGTGGCGAGAGCGAACTGATCGCGAACGTGCCGGCCGCGATGCCGCTCACTTTCGACTGGCTCCCCGACGGCCGCTTGCTCATCGTCGACGGTCCGAACGCTCGACTGGTGAACGCGGACCTGAGCACCTACGCGGAGCTGAGTCCGGTCGCCTCCCTCTGGAACGAAGTCGTGGTCGACGGCCGCGGCAACGCCTTCGTCAACGGGATGAACGACTTCCAGGCGCCGGGAGCCATCGCCGTCGTCACCCCGGACGGCGAGGTGCGCCAGGTCGCCGACGGGATCCTGTTCGGCAACGGCATGGCCGTCACGCCCGACGACGCGACGCTGATCGTCGCCGAGTCGTACGGCAACCGGCTCACCGCCTTCGACATCGCCGAGGACGGCTCGCTGTCCGGGCGGCGCGTGTGGGCCGAGCTCGGCGGCGACCACCCCGACGGCATCTGCCTCGATGCCGACGGCGCCGTCTGGTACGCGGACGTCGCGAGCAAGCACTGCGTCCGCGTCCGAGAAGGAGGCGAAGTACTGCAGAAGGTCGAAGCCGACCGAGGCTGTTTCTCCTGCACGCTCGGCGGCGAGGACGGGCGTTCGCTCTACGTCCTCGCCGCCGAATGGCACGGTTGGGAGAACCCGTTCGGCGACGGGCCGACCGGGCAGGTCCAGGTCGCCGAAATCGGCTAACCGATCGCCTCGGAGGTCGCCTTCGCGACCTTCAGGGCGTTCTCCTTGCACACCGTCTGGTTGACCGTCCCGGACGGGTCGGGACCGGTCACGATGATCTCCGCCTCGACGTTGCCCTGATAGAACTTGATCTGGCACTGACTCGACGAGTCGAGCTTGGCGTACACGGCTTTGGTCGCCTTCGCCATGCTGGGGATGAGGACGCCGCCGTCGTTCACGGCGTTCTCGACCGACGCCTTCGCCCAGCCTTCACCGGCACCCGAACCCGGCTCCTTCGACTTCGACAGGTACATCCCCACCGTCGCCGAAGGCGCGTTGGGTTCGCGCCAGGAGCAGAACGAGCGGGTGTAGGTGATCTCGTTGTTCGACGTGCTCGCCGGCTCCTCGCCCTTCGGGGTTTCGAGCGGCGGCAGGTTCCGCACCCCGTTCCCGATCTTCTGGCAGGTGGGCATCGCGCTGTACTTGTCCGGCGGCCCGGACTTCTTGGCCGAGGTCGGCGCCGCGGACGAGGACGAACCAGAGTCGCCGGACAGCAGCAGGAAAGCGGCGACCCCGCCACCGCCGAGCAGCACCACCGCGCCGATGACGAGGCCGACGATGAGCCCGGTGTTCGACTTCTTGGGCGGGGGGCCGTATCCGGGCGGCGGATATCCCGGATATCCCTGCGGCGGATACGGCTGCTGAGGTCCCTGCTGATAGGGCGGTCCGGGCTGCATGCGGAGAGGTTAAGGCCTCACGAAGGTCCTTAGTGGACGAACGCGGCAACTGGGGGCCGAATCACCCTCCGGATACGTGAAAGGCCCCCTTCCCAGCAGGAGGAAGGGAGCCTTCACGCACTCCAGGAGTGGATCAGAGGGTCAGCGACCAGCTGTTGAGCGTGCCGGTGTCGGCCCGGTACACGTCCTGGACCTTCAGCGTCCAGGTGCCGTTCGCGGCCTCGGCCGAGGCGTTGACGGTGTAGGTGGTGTTGATGTTGTCGGACGAGTCGTTGCTCGAACCCTTGAGGCGGTACGAGGTGCCGTCCGGCGCGACCAGGTCGATGACCAGGTCACCGACGTAGGTGTGGGTGATGTTCACGGCGACCTTGGTGGTGGCCGAAGCGTTGCGGGCGCAGTTCGCGACGCTGACGGTGCTGCTCACCGCGGCACCCGCGTCGGGGATGGCGACGGGGCTGCTGTTGGTCTGCGTGCCGCAAGGCGTGGGCTCGGGGCCAGGGCCACCGCCGGTACCGGTGTAGAGCAGCACGTTCGGCGAACCGGTGCCCGGGTTGGTCACCTTGTCCTTGGTGCCGTTGGCGACCAGCGCGTCACGGACCTGCTTCGGCGTGGCCGTCGGGTTGGCGGAGGCGTACAGGGCCGCCGCGCCGACGACGTGCGGGGTCGCCATCGAGGTGCCGCTGATGGTGTTGGTGCCGTTGTTCAGCCAGGTCGAGGTGATGTTGCTGCCCGGCGCGAAGATGTCGAGGCAGGTGCCGATGTTGGAGAAGCTCGACCGCGCGTCGGTGTTCGTCGTCGAGCCGACGGTGATCGCTTCCGGCGTACGGGCGGGCGAGACGTTGCAGGCGTTGGCGCCCGTGTCGTTACCGGCCGCGACACCGTAGGTGACACCGGCCGCGATCGACCGCTGGACGGCCTGGTCGAGGGTCGCCGAGGCGCCGCCACCGAGGCTCATGTTCGCGACGGCGGGCTTGACGGCGTTCGCGGTCACCCAGTCGACACCGGCGATGACGCCGGCCGTCGTGCCGGAACCGGAGCAGTTCAGCACGCGGACGGCGACGAGCTTGACGCCCTTGGCCAGCCCGTGCGCGGTGCCGCCGATGGTCCCGGCGACGTGGGTGCCGTGGCCCTGGCAGTCCGTGGCGTCGTTGTCGTTGTCGACGGTGTCACGGCCGTGGGTCGCGCGCCCGCCGAAGTCGGGGTGCGTGGTGAGGATGCCGGTGTCGACGACGTAGGCGGTGACGTTGGAGGCCGTGGTGCTGTAGCTGTACTTCTGGTCCAGCGGAAGGTTTCGCTGGTCGACCCGGTCCAGGCCCCACGAAGGCGGGTTCAGCTGGTCCGCCGAGATCGAGACGGTCTGGTTCTGCTCCACGTAGGCGACCGCCGGATCGGCGGCGACACGCTTCGCCTGCTTTTCGGTCAGCGCACCGGAAAAGCCGTGGACCGAAGACGCGAAGGTCTTCTCGACCGTGCCACCGTGGCGTTTCGTGATGTTCTTCGCGGTGGCCTCGACCGACGAGCCGTCCTTCAGCACGACGATATAGCTGTCCTTGATCGCCTTGTCGCTACCGGCGTTGACGATCGAACCCTCCGCCGCCGAAGCGACGTTGGCGCCGCCGAGTGCCGTCAGCACGGCGACGGCCGCGGCGACGCCGAAGGCGGGCAGACGTCTCTTCAAGGTTCCCAGGGAATTGTTCAAGATATTCCTCCCAGGCAGGGTCGACCCACGGACGTAAGCGTCCGCCGGATCGGTGGGGTGACTCAGAGGTGAAGCGCGTTCCACTTAGGAGCGCAGGCTGAGACTAAGTCGCGGGTTCACCCCAAGGAAGACCTTGCATTACGGACATCTCGGGGGTAATGGACACGCTTCAAGCGCAGGTCGGCACCGTTCAGCCCCCGCCTTTAGTCGCGTTTTGCGCCCGTACGGCCCACGAAGAATTGGGGAACCGCACATCGCGTGGTCGCTTTCCCGCCGACCGGTCGTTTCAGTGGCGTGGAAGTACACACGGATGGCCGCCTACTAAAGTCGCGACCTCGCCCAGCGGAAATCGATTTCCATCCTACCTTCGGAGGGAGCATGCTCGTCCGCATGTTGCTCAGACAGGAAACTCCGGCCGACCGCGAGGCGATCCACGCCGTCCACCTGGCCGCTTTCGCGAAACTCAGTGTTCCGGTGGTCGAGGCGAAACTCGTCGACGAGCTGCGTGAAGACGGCGATCTGATCGGCGCACTCTCCATCGTGGCCGAACGCGAAGGGGAAGTCGTCGGGCATGTCTGCTGCAGCCCGGCCCGCCTCGGCTCCGACGGGAAGTCGACGGTCGGCCTGGGCCCGCTCGGTGTGCTGCCCGAGTATCACGCTTCCGGCATCGGCTCGGCACTCGTGCACGCGGTACTGGGCGCGGCGGACGCGCTCGGCTACGGGGCCGTGGTCCTCCTCGGCGACCCGCGCTACTACTCCCGGTTCGGTTTCGTCCTCGCCGAAGAGCACGGGATCACGCCGCCGGTCGCGGAGTGGGCGCCGCATTTCCAGGTCCGCACGCTCCGCGCCTACGACCCCGGTCTTCGGGGCGCGTTCCGCTACTCACCCGCCTTCGACCGCCTCTAACGCCCTGCTCCCCGCCCGCCTTTAGTCCTCTGAATGCGGTAGTTGCACGCGCAAGGACCGCATTCAGAGGACTAAACGCAGGGCTCAGGAGGGGGCGAGGAGGTTGTTCCGGCGCAGGAACTCCTCGGCGACGTCGAGCGGGTTGCGCTTCTCCTCGCTGAACTGGACGTTCAGCTCGGTCAGCTGATCGGTCGTGAGCGCCGCCGAAACGCGGTTCAGCGCCTCGACCTCCTTCGGCGACAACGTCCCCTTCGCGATCAGCGGCACGATGTTCTGTGCGGGGAACATGTTCTTGTCGTCCACCAGCGGCACGAAGCCGTTCGCGGCGATCGTCGACGACGTACTGAACAGGTCGGCGACCTGGATGTCGCCGGACTTCAGCGCGGCGACCGTGACCGGGCCGCCGGTGTCGGTCGTGCGGATCTCGGCGAACTCGCAGCCGTAGAGCGTCTTGATCTTGTCCTTCCAGCGGCTGCTCCACTGGCCAGGACCGCCGAAGACGAGATCCTTGCAGCGCGGGCCGAGCTCGGAGAAGGTCTTCACCCCGGAATCGGCGAGTTCCTTGCGCACCACCAAAAGGTCCTTGTCCTCGGCGGGCGCCTGGTCGAGCACCTCGAAGCCCGGCGGCAATTTCCGTTTCAGCTGCGCGTAAACGTCCTGCGGTGTGGTCGCCTGCGTCTCCTTGTCGAAGTAACGCAGCAGATTCCCGCTGTAGTCGGAAACCACCGAAAGAGATTTGTCCTGCAGCGCCTTGACGACGACCTCGCGGCTGCCGACCGGCGGGCGCACGGTCACGTTCTCCGCACCCGCGTTGCGCAGCGCGCCCGCGTAGATCTGGGCCAGCAGCAGGCTTTCCCCGACGTCGGAGGCGCCGATGATGATGTCACCGGTCGCGCCACCCTCGGCGCCGCCCGCCAGCGGGTTTCCGCATCCCGTCGCGAGCAAAGCGATCCCGGCGAACAATGCCGCCACCGTCCGCCTCATACCTTCGCCTTCTTCCCGCTCGCGGCCTGCGCCAGCCGGACTCCCTTGGGCACCAGCGCCCGCTGGACGCCCGCCAGGAGGAGATCCAGCACGACGGCGAGCAACGTCGTCAGGACAGCGCCCGCGACGACCTGGGGGTAGTCCAAAATGGCCAGTCCGTCGAGCAGGAACCGGCCGAGTCCGCCGAGCCCGACGTAAGCGGCCACGGCCGCCGTCGCCACCAGTTGCAGCACCGAGTTGCGCACCCCGCCGAGCACGAGCGGCAGCGAGATGGGCACCTCGACCTTCCACAACCGTTGCCAGCCGGTCATTCCGATGCCCTGCGCCGCGTCGACCACGCCGTGGTCGGTCGCCTGCAGCCCCGCGTACGTCCCGGCGAGGATCGGCGGGATGGCGAGCACCACGAGACCGATGATCGTCGAGGTCACGCTTTCGGTGATCAGCAGGAACAGGAAGGTCACCAACCCCAGCGTCGGCAGCGCGCGGATCGCGTTGCCGCCGCTCACCAGGAGCACCGCGCCGCGGCCGGTGTGCCCGACGTAGAGCCCGAGCGGGATCGCGATCACCACCGCGAAGACCAAGGCCAGCACCGTGTAGCCGAGATGCTGCAGAAGCCGGTTGAGGATGCCGTCGGTGCCCTGCCAATGGGCCGGGTCACCGAACCAGTTCACGACGTCGCCGATCATTTCGCCCCCGCCGTGGTCGCCACCCGGTTCCAGGGTGTGAGGACATCACGCAGCCGTACCAGCAGCAGATCGACGATCAACGCGAGCAGGAGCGTCGCGACGATGCCGACGACGATCGGCGAGAAGTACTCGCGCTGGAAGCCGTCGGTGAACAGCACGCCGAGCCCGCCGGTTCCGATCAGCGCGCCGACGCTGACCAGGCTGATGTTGCTGACCGAGGCCACCCGGACGCCCGCGGCGAGCACCGGCACCGAAAGCGGCAGTTCCACGGCGAGGAATCGGCGCGCGGGTTTGTAGCCGACCGCGGTCGCCGCCGCGACGACGTGCGGCGGGACGGCGTCGAGCGCGTCCAGCACCGGGCGCGCCAGCAGGGCGGCGGTGTAGACGGTGAGCGCGACGATGACGTTGACGCTGTCGAGGATCTTCGAGCCGATGATGCCGGGGATCACCACGAACAACGCGAGTGACGGGATCGTGTACAGCAGGTTCGACACCACCAGCAGCACCGAACGCGCCGCGGAGAACCGGTGCCCGAGCCAGCCGGCCAGTACCGCGATCACCAGTCCCAGTACCAGCGGCACCAGCGAGAGGTAGATGTGGTCGAGCAGATCACCGAAGAACTGCGAGCGGTTGTGGGCGCTGCCGAGGTAGCGGCCGAGTTCCGCGAAGAAGTCCCCCATCAGGAACCCAGTGGCAGCGCTTCGATCACTTCGAGAACCTGCTTGGCTCTCACCACGCCGAGGACCTTGTTACCGGAATCGACGACGACGCCGAGACTCGCGGGTGACGACAGCGCCGCGTCGAGCGCGCCGCGGATCGGCGTTCCCTGGACGTACAGCGAGCCGCCCGCGACCAGATCCGTTTCGGCCAGCTCGCCGTCCACAGTGGACTCGGGGCGGAGCCAGCCGCGTGGCTGCTCTTCGGCGTTGACCGCCAGCAGCCATTCGTCGACCGTGCCCGCGACCGGCTTGCCGACCTCGACCCGCTTGACCTCTTCGACGACGATCCCTTCCGCGGGAAGGAAGGAGAGCCCGCGGTAGCCGCGGTCCTTGCCGACGAACGAGGCGACGAAGTCGTCGACAGGGTGACGCAAGACATCCGAGGGCGTGCCGTACTGCGCGAGCACACCACCGACGCGGAGCACCGCGATCTTGTCACCGAGCCGCACGGCCTCGTCGATGTCGTGGGTGACGAACACGATCGTCTTTCCCAGCTGCGACTGCAGGCGCAGCAGCTCGTCCTGCAGTTCCTCGCGCACGACCGGGTCGACGGCGGAGAACGGCTCGTCCATCAGCAGCACCGGCGAGTCCGCCGCGAGCGCCCTGGCGACACCGACCCGCTGTTGCTGGCCGCCGGAAAGCTGGGCGGGGTACCGCTTGCCGAGTTCCGTGGGCAGGCCGACGGTTTCGAGGAGTTCGGCCGCGCGCTTGCGCGCCTTGCCCTTGTCCCAGCCGGACAACAGCGGCACGGTGGCGATGTTGTCGAGGACGGTCCTATGTGGAAAGAGGCCCGCGTGCTGGATGACGTAGCCGATACCGCGGCGCAACAGGGCCGGGTCGCCGTCGCTGACGTCCTCGCCGTCGAGCAGTACCGTGCCCGAGGTCGGCTCGACCATCCGGTTGATCATCCGGAGCGACGTGGTCTTGCCACAGCCGGACGGCCCGACGAAGACGGTGATGGTGCCGTCCTCCACGGTGAGGTTCAGGTCGTCGACCGCGACCGTCCCGTCCGGATACCGCTTCGTCACGCCACGGAACTCGATAGTCACGTGTCTCTCCCCATGTCTGGTCGAAAAACCGTAGCCCAGATCGCGGGCGTTGGCACGGTGTCTCAAGCAGCGGGTCACTAGGCTGAGGCCCGTGAGTTCTCCCCTCGGTGACGTCCTGGCTGCGCACGGTGTCCACGTGCGACCGCTCCATCAGGTGATTTCCCTGCTCCGGACGGATTGGCGTGATCTCGGCGAGCTGATCCGGATCAGTACCGCGCCACGCCGGAGTGTCGAGGACGTCCTGAACGCGCTCGGTGATGACCTCGAGCGGGCCGAAGCCCGTTTCCGGCTGACCCCCGCCGCCCGCGAGAAGTACGCGCGCTTCGAGGCGCGAGACCGGAAAATCGATCCCGACCTGCTGAAGACCATCACCAGCTACGTCGAGAACGTGCCGCCGCCGCTGTCCGCGCTCGACCACGTGCAGGCGACGCCGGAGACCGTGCTGAACCGCGCGCTGTGGCTGGACGAGCAGTACGACCTGGACACGGCGAAGCTGCTGTTCCTCGGCGACCACGACCTCACTTCACTGGCCGTGCGCGCGCTGCGGCCGGACGCGGACCTCACCGTCGTCGACCTCGACGATCGCGTGCTGGCCTACATCGACGAACTCAGCGAGCGGTCGATCCGCACCCTGCACACGGACCTGCGGGTCGGCCTGCCACCCGCGGTGACCGGGCGGATGGATCTCGTGTTCAGTGATCCGCCTTACACCCCCGAAGGAATGGGCCTGTTCGCCGCGCGCGGGGTCCAAGCGCTCGCCGAACCCTCGGACGGGCGACTGCTGCTCGCCTACGGCTACAGCCCCCGGCATCCCGCGTTGGGCGCGCAGGTACAGCGGGCGCTCGCGACGCTCGGGCTGACCTTCGAAGCGATCCTGCCGGGCTTCAACCGGTACTTCGGCGCGCAGGCGATCGGGAGCGCGGCGGATCTTTACGTCTGCCAGCCGACCGCGAAGTCGAAGAAGAACCGCGGCGGCAAAGGGAAGTCCGCGATCTACACCCACGGACCGCAGTCGGTGGAGTCCGCCGGGGCGGCCAAGCCGTCGTTGCTGGACAAGCTGCACGAGATCGCCACCGAGGGCGGGCTGGCGCTGGAATCACGGCCGGTCGACTGGTCGGTTTCCGGACCGGAGGGTGACGCGGTCGCGATGGATCTCTCGGCCGACCCCGGCCCGTGGCTGCTGCGGACCCTGCTGGGCACCAACGCGCGTCGGCTCGCGCTACTGGTCCCGAATTCGCATCCGGATCTGACCAACGCCGAAGCGCAGACCGCGCTCAACCGGCTGGTCGGCGCGAAATACCGGCTACGGCTGCTGCGCAGCACCCCGGACAACCGGCACGCCATCGTCGTCGCGGACGCCATCGAGCACCAGAACGAACTACTGACCCGGGCGCACGCGCGGCTGGCGAACGTCTCACTCGACGTCCCGTCGGACCTGACGGACGCCCGGCTGATCGACCTCCCCCGGCACCGGCTCACGGAACTGCTCGACTGACGCGGTTCTCGCGGCCGTTGTGTCATCGGAACTTCATGCGTCCTTCGTAGGTTCGGGCCATGAACAATCCGCTGGGGCCGGGAACGCCGATCGCACAGCCGTACGGGTTCGTCCACCCACCCGGGCCACCGCCACACCACCACAAGACCAGCGGCCTGGCGATCGCCGCGCTCGTACTGGGGCTGACCGGTTGTCTGGCCCTGCCGTTACTGCCCGCGATGATCGTGGGCGTCATCGCGCTCACCCAGACCGGTCCGGGGAAGCGGCCGGGCCGGGGCCTGGCGATCGGCGGTCTCGCGGCCGCGGGGTTCTGGGCGGTCGGCTGGGTCGCCCTGCTCGGGAACACCATGGACGATCTGCGCCACGACACCGCGGGCCCGCAGAGCGCGGGTTGCGCCACTCCGTCGCCCGGGCACGCGGACGCTTGCACCTTGAAGCCGGGCGAATGCTTCGAACAACCCAAGGTCAAGGGCACCTTCGACAGCGTCGAACTCACCTCGTGCGGGAACGCGCACAGCACCGAGGCGATCGGGGCCTTCGCCGCGGCGGACGGCCCCTGGCCCGGCGCCGAGCAACTGAGGGCGGAGGCGGTGGTCCAGTGCCTGCGGATCATGGCCAAGAACGTGGATCGTCCGCGGCTCGAGGCCGCCGGGGTCTACGCCGATCTGAGTTACCTGGCGCCCGGACGGGAGAGCTGGGAACACGGCGTGCGCACCGTCTTCTGCACGATCTACTCGCCCGACGCACAGCTGACCGCTTCCGTGCTCACCTCTGGCGCCGATCTGGCGATTCCCACTGGCTGAGGAGCGCAACCCCCACCCGCAATGAAAGGCCCCTTCCTTGCGAATTTCGCAAGGAAGGGGCCTTTCATAGCACTTACGCGAGCATGAAAGGAACTGTCACACCACGCCGTCGGCCTCGGCGGCCTTCGCGACCGCCGCGGCCACCTCGGGCGCGACCCGCGGGTCCAGCGGGCTCGGGACGATGCGGTCCGGGCCGAGGTCGTCCTGCGCGACGGAGAAGATCGCTTCGGCCGCGGCCAGCTTCATGTTCTCGGTGATCGCCCGCGCGCCGGAGTCCAGCGCGCCGCGGAAGACGCCGGGGAACGCCAGCACGTTGTTGATCTGGTTCGGGAAGTCGCTGCGTCCGGTCGCCACGATCTTGGCGTACCGCGATGCCGCGACCGGGTGGACCTCCGGGTCCGGGTTGGACAGCGCGAACACGATCGCGTCGTCGGCCATCCCGGCCAGCAGCGTCTCGTCGATGGTCGCGCCGGACAGGCCGAGGAAGACGTCGGCACCCTTCAGTGCCTCACCGAGCCCGCCGCGCAGACCGGCCGTGTTCGTGGTCTCGGCCAGCTTCTGCTTGATCGGGTTCAGGCCGTCGCGGCCTTCGTGGATGATCCCGCGCGAGTCGAGCACGGTGACGTCCGCGACCCCGGCGTTCTGCAGGATCCTGGCGCAGGCCACCCCCGCCGCGCCCGCTCCCGAGACGACCACGCGCTGGCCGGAGATGTCCTTGCCGAGGACCTGGTTCGCCCCGCGCAGCGCGGCCAGCGTGACGATCGCCGTGCCGTGCTGGTCGTCGTGCATGACCGGGCAGTCGAGTGCCTCCTTGAGCCTGTCCTCCAGCTCGAAGCACCGCGGCGCCGAGATGTCCTCCAGGTTCACCGCACCGTACGACGGGCGCAGCCGGACCAGGGTTTCGATGATCTCGTCGACGTCGGTGGTGTCGAGCACCAGCGGGATCGAGTCGAGCCCGCCGAAGGTCTTGAACAGGACCGACTTGCCCTCCATGACCGGCAGCGAGGCGCTCGCGCCGATGTCACCGAGGCCGAGCACCGCCGTACCGTCGCTGACCACCACGACCAGCCTGTCCGCCCACGTGTACCGCTTCGCCTTGGCCGCGTCCTCGGCGATCGCGAGGCTCACCTTCGCCACCCCAGGCGTGTACGCGACCGAAAGGTCACGGGGCGAGGAGATCGGCCGCGTCGCGGCCACGGAGAGCTTGCCGCCCTCGTGTCCTTCGAAGATCTCGGCGTCGGTCACTGGCGTGGTCATGGTGGATCCCGTCATTGCTTCCGCCGTGGCTAAGGACGGCGAAGTCTCGATTGGAGCGTAAGTCACTGGATTCTCCTGGGACTGCGAGCGGGGGAACTGGTAGACGGTCAGGTCGAAAGGGCATGACCCGGCCGCCTGGGGTAACTCGTCCTCCGACACGGCAGCCCAGCGCGGTAGCGCCGGCCTGTCGGCGAAGCGTCCAATCGGCCATCGGTGCCGTGGGTGTGGCGAGGGCCGCGGACGCAGCGGTCAGATCATTGTGACAGGACCCCGGACCAGTGTGTCCCTCTGGTGCGGTTGATGTCACAAACAGGCCCGGCTTTCCGCAGCTCAGGAGAGGTTTCGCAAGACGTCCATCCGGTTTGGTAAGGCGGCGTCAGCCCTCGTTAGCATTGAGGTCATGCAAGCCAGGCGCCTCAGCATCTCCGACTGCTTCGAGTTCACCCCGCGCGTTTTCCCCGATCACCGCGGCCTGTTCGTGGCACCGTTCCAAGAGGAGGCGTTCGTCGAAGCGGTCGGACATCGGCTTCGCCTGGCGCAGACCAACACGAGCGTTTCCCGGCGCGGCGCCGTTCGCGGCGTGCACTTCGCGGACACGCCGCCAGGGCAGGCGAAATACATTTACTGCCCGAACGGATCGCTGCTCGACGTCATCGTCGACCTGCGGGCGGGATCGCCGACCTTCGGCGAATGGACGTCCGTGGTGCTCGACAGTTCCGAGTACAAGTCGGTCTACATCGCCGAAGGCCTGGGCCACGCCTTCATGGCGCTCGAAGACGACACCGTCATGACGTACCTCTGCTCGGAGCCGTACAACCCGGCCGGCGAGCACGGCATCAACCCGATGGACGCCGACCTCGCGTTGCCGTGGCCGCGAGACATCGAACCTCTGCTGTCCGAAAAGGACATCAGCGCGCCCAACCTGAAAGAGGCACTGGACCAGGGGTTGTTGCCGCGTTACGACGAGTGCGTCGCGTACTACGAGAAGTTGCGGGCCTAGCTACCGCCGCACGTCCTCCAGCAGCACCCGTTCCACATTCCGCTCCGCCAGGGCGGTGATCGTCACGAACGGGTTCACGCCGGTACTGCCGGGAATCAGCGACCCGTCGGTCACGTAAAGGTTCCGATAGCCCTTCACGCGGCCATAGAGGTCCGTGGCCTTGCCCAGCACCAACCCACCCAGCGGGTGATAGGTGAACCGGTTCTCGAACGACCGCGTATCCCCGAACAGGTCGCTCCGGTACACCGTGCGGTTCGCCCGGTTGACCTTGTCGAACAACGACTTCGCCGCGTCGATCGACGGTGTCCCCTGCCCGGCGCTCCACCGCAGTCGCGCGGAATCGCCGGCGGCGTCGTAGGTGAAGTGGCCGCGTTCGGGGTTCTTCGTGATCGCCAGATACAGGCTCAGCCACGTCTCGACCCCGGCAGGCACCGGCGCGACCTCGGCGAAGACCGGGTTCACCGGGTCGTCCCACGCGTCGATGCCGAGCGCGGGCATCCCCGACTGCAGCGAACCGCCGAAATCCCACGCGTGGTTGGCGCGGCCCAGCATCACGTTGCCGTTGGTCCCCCAGCCACGGCCGACCTCTTCGTTCAGGTCCGGCAGCGTCCCGGTTTCCCGCGCCCGCACGAGGAGTTCTGTCGAGCCGAGGCTGCCGGCACCGAGGAAGAGGTACTTCGCGCCGAGCTGCTTCCTCGCCACGACCGTGCCGTTCTCCGACGTTTCGTGCACGGTCAGCACGTAGGTGCCGTCAGTCTGCCGAGTGATCCCCCGCACCTGGTGCAGGGTCTTGATGGTCACGTTCCCGGTGCCGAGCGCGGCCGCGAGATAGCTCTTGTCGAGGGAACGCTTGCCGTGGTTGTTGCCGTAGATGACCTCCGACGCGAGCGCCGACCGCGGCACCGTGCCCGCTTCTTCCCGTTTCAGGTACTCGAAGTCGTAGACGCTGGGCACGAACACCGTCTTGAGGCCCGCTCGCGTCGCGGCCTTCCGCGAAACCCTCGCGTAGCGGTAGGAACGGCAGGTTTCGAACCAGCGTGGGTCGATGTCGTTCACCCCGAGCGCGCGGTTCGCCCGGGGGAAGTACGTCCCGTACATCTCGTCCGCGTCGACGGCGGGCAGGATCTCCTCGAAGTACGAGCGTTTCGGCGTCACGGCCATCGCGCCGTTGACCAGCGAGCCGCCGCCGACCCCTCGGCCGACGTACACGGACATGTCGCCGTAGTTCACCCTGTCGAGGACGCCGGGGTACCGCTTGATGTCCCGGTTCGCCAGATCCAGCCAAAGGAAGGACGCGAGCGGCGCCTGCGTGCGGTTCTTGAACCACATGGCTCGCCGGTCCGGGTTGAGCATGTCGCAGAAGACCTTGCCGTCGGGGCCCGGGTCGGCCCACAGCCTGCCCATTTCGAGCATGACGGTGGGAATCCCGGCTTCGCCGAGGCGGAGCGCGGTGACGGCGGCGCCGTAACCGGTGCCGACGACCACTGCCGTCGAGAAGCCCGGAGCCGCTTCTTCGGCCCGCGCGGTGGAAATCGTGGTGAGACCGAGAGCGGCGGCGGAGTTGAGGGCGGTGAACCCGAGGAACGTGCGGCGCGACAGTGGGGACATGGGCCGATGATCACCCGCCGCTTCACGGGCCTTCAAGACCGAATCCGAAGCGGATTCGCGTCAGCTGGGTAAACACCGTTAATTTTCACTCGAACGTGGCGATTTCCGGGATTCCCCTGGGTACCTTCCCCGATGTGGCGTCAAGCGGCACGGGCCACTCTTTCCGGTCATGAGACGTCTTTTCGCAGCGGCCGCGGCCGCACTGTCCGCCGCCGCCCTCTTCGCTTTCCCCGGCCACGCCTCCGCGGCGCCGTCACCCTTGCCCGACTTCGACTTCTCCGCGTGTCCCGCCCCGCCCGCCAACGCCGACCCGGGCACCTGGCGGTGTGAAGCCTTTGTCTCTCAAGGAGTTCTGACCGTCGGCAACCGGGAGATCGCGCTCGGCGAGATGCGGCTGACGTTTTCCGAGGGTGAGGTGGACGGGAAATACGCGCAGGTGTTCGGCGAACTACGCCACGCCCCCGCCAGGGTGGACGGCACTTTCGGCGCGAGCATGCGGCTGAAGTACGGCGGCTACTCGGACTTCCAGTCGAACGACGAACGCCGCGGCGAACTGGACCTGTACGCCGTCCTGCGGCATCCCTTGCTGCCCAAGGGATGCACGATCGGCACGTTCGACGCGCCGCTTCACTCCGTCGTCAAGGACGATCCCGCGGTGCCCTTCGAGGTGATCTCACAGAACCCGAAGACGGTGAAGTTCGGCGTCGTGGACACGCAACTCGCCCTGCCGGGCACGACCGGCTGCGGACGGCTGACGCCGGTGGCCGACCGCCTGCTCGGCCTGCCGTCACCGAGCGGGGCGAACACCCTCAAGCAGACGACCTACGTGCGCTTCAAGTCCCTCTGACCACCGCATTTCGTCCTCTGAATGCGGTAGTTGCACGCGCAAGGACCGCATTCAGAGGACGAAATGCGTAGCAAGGGCGCCTTACTTCTTCTTGGTCACCCAGATGGTGATGGTCGCGGTCACGACGGGCTTCCCGGTCGTGTCCGTGATCGTCACCGGCACCGGCAGCTCGAAGCCCTCGTCGCCGAATTCCGGCAACTCCGGCAGTTCGGCGACGGCCCGAAGGCCGGTTTCGGCCTTCGCCACATAGGCGACCGTCATCCCCTTGGGCAGCCAGCGATGCGTCGTCGGGACGGTCGCCTCGGCGAGCATGCCCATGGCGATCTCGGCGAGGTTGCATGCCGCGATCGCGTGAAAAGTCTTGATGTGGTTGTAAACACCCCACCACTTCGGGGCCGTCACCTCGCAGCGGCCGGGACGCAGTTCGCGCACCGACGGCAGCACCGTCCGGAAGTACGGCACACGCAGGCACATCGCCGCCGAGAACAGCTGTTTGCCGACCGGCTTCCCGGCCAGCCTGTTCCACATCGCGTAGGTCGGATTCTGCGCCATCACGGTCTCCTCACCATGTTACTCGCCGGTAGCATAACCGGACCGCAGGCTATATTCGCAACGTGGCTCATCGGCTCTTCCTCCTCCGGCATGGTCAGACCGAGTGGTCCGTCAACGGACGGCACACCGGCCGCACCGACATCCCGCTCACCACCGCCGGCGAAGGGCAGGCCCGCGCCGCCGGCGGCACCTTGCGCGCCGTGCTCGGCGGTGCTCCCGCGCTCGTCCTCTCCAGCCCGCGCACCCGCGCGCTGCGGACGGCCGAACTGGCCGGGCTGCGCGTCGACGAGGTCACCGAAGAGCTGGCCGAATGGGATTACGGCGACTACGAAGGCGTCACCACCCCGGTGATCCGCGAGACCGTTCCCGGCTGGACGGTCTGGTCGCATCCGGTTCCCGGCGGCGAAAGCGCGGAGGACGTCAACGCCCGCGCGGACAAGCTGATCGACCGCGTCCGCGAGCCGCTCGGCTCGGGTGACGTGATCCTGGTCGGTCACGGCCACTTCAGCCGGGTCCTGGTCGCGCGCTGGATCGGGCTGCCGTCGACGGCGGGCGTCCACTTCGGACTCGACCCGGCCGGGGTCGCGGTGCTCGGCGACGAACGCGGCGAGCCGCAGATCGAACACCTCAACCTGCTCCCCACCACGGAGGATTAGTGTCCGACGATCGCATCCGGCGCATCAAGGAAGAAGACGTCGACGCCGTCGTTCAGCTCGTCTACGACCTCGCCGAATTCGAACGCGCTCCCGACGAGTGCCACCTCACTCCCGGACAGCTGCGCACCGCGCTGTTCGGCGAGGCGCCCGCCCTGTTCGGGCACGTCGCCGAGGTCGACGGCGAAATCGTGGGCTACGCGCTCTGGTTCCTCAACTTCTCCACCTGGCGCGGGGTGCACGGCATCTACCTGGAGGACCTCTACGTCCGCCCTGAGCAGCGTGGCTCCGGCCTCGGCAAGGCGCTGCTGGCCACCCTCGCGGCGGTCTGCGTCGAGCGCGGTTACGCCCGCCTCGAATGGTCGGTGCTGAACTGGAATCCGGCACAGGGCTTCTACAAGTCGCTCGGCGCGGTGCCGATGGACGAGTGGACCGTGGACCGGCTCACCGACGAGCCACTGAAGGCGCTCGCGGCGCAGGTCTGACCTCTCGGAAGTACATGATGGCCCCCTTCCTTGCGCTAGGCGCAAGGAAGGGGGCCATCATGTACTGTCGCGCTCTTCGCGCTCCCGGCGGGCGGCACGGCCCGCGGCGCCGTCGCGTTCGGCGGCCTCTTCCTCGGTCTCGCCTTCCCGCAGCCCGAGCGCCCACGCGCGCGAGGATCGGCGGAACAGCAGCACGATGACGAGGACGCCGACCAGACCCAGAGGCACGCCCCAGACGGGCTGCCCGGACGGCCCGGCGCCATACCAGCCGACGCCGATCAGGATGAGCCCGACGACCACCCCCGGCGACCTCGCCCAGACCTTCCCGAGCAGCAGACCGGCCGCGCAGGCCAGCGTTCCGGCGGCGAGGACGAGGTAATAGGCGACCTCGGCCAGCAGGTTCTCCGGTCCGGCTCGGCCGTTGAGCAGCAGCAGGACCGCGAACACGATGAGGGCGAGACCCGGGAGCGCGGTGATGGCCCCGGCGAGGCGGACTTCACGGGGCGCGGGCGAGAGCTTGTCGGCGATGGACACGGCGAAACAGCCTTCCAGGCTTCCGGACACGGCGTTCCCGCAGGGCGGGTCACCGTACGTGAGCGCTTTCGATCGTATGCCACCCGGACGGCCGGTTTCCCCTGACCGCCGGCTGGGAAGAATTGGAGGCGTCGTCGATGAGCGGGCGGTCGGCCCGGGTGCACTTGTCACGACGAGCGAGAGTCGCCGGCGATGAGGAGGAACGCCCGCCACAGGGTCATACGGTGCTGCTTCGAGGACGCACGGGCATTGAGCTTCGCGTCACCTGACGCTCCCCCCTACGGGCCGACGTCACTTACCCTGCGGTAGTGCGTGCCATCCTCGTCGTGAATCCCCAGGCCACCTCGACCACCGCCGGTGGCCGTGACGTGCTGGCCCACGCGCTGGCCAGCCAGGTGAAGCTCGACGTCGTGGAGACCGACTACCGCGGCCACGCGATGGCCGTGGCGCGCTCGGCCGCCCGTGACGGGATCGACCTGGTGGTCGCCCACGGCGGCGACGGCACGGTCAACGAGGTCGTCAACGGCCTCCTCGCGGACGCCGACGGCGATCCGGCCGGAATCGGCGACGTCCCCATGCTCGGTGTCGTACCGGGCGGCTCGGCGAACGTGTTCGCCCGCGCGCTGGGGATCGCGCACGATCCGGTGGAAGCGACCCATCAGCTCCTCAACGCCATCGAGAACGACCGGAGCCGCAAAGTCGGCCTCGGGCTCGCCGACGGCCATTGGTTCACCTTCAACGCCGGCATGGGCTGGGACGCCGACGTCGTCGGCCGGGTGGCCAAGCGACGGGGCAAGCAGACCACGGCGGGGCTCTACCTGAGGGCCGCGGTGGCGTCCCATCTACGGCCTCCGCTCGGTCGCCCGCCCCTCACCGTGCGGATCCCGGGTGAAGAGCCCACCGAAGTGCTGACCGCTTTCGTGTCGAACACCGATCCGTGGAGTTACCTGGGTGACCGTCCCGTTCACCTCAACCCGGGCAGCTCGTTCGACACCGGATTGGGCCTTTTCGCGTTGAGCGGTCTGCGGTTGCCCACCGTGTTCAAGCATGTACGGCAGGCATTGCTCACGAAGAGCGACCAACGCGGACGACGTCTCCTTCGTCACGATGACCTGCCGATGATCCGCATCGACGCTGCCGAACCGGTAAACTTCCAGGTGGACGGCGACCTCGTCGGCCAGCGGACGAGGGTGGAGTTCTTCAGCGTCCCGGGAGCACTGACAGTAACCGTGTGAAGACCCGGCCGCTGATCGCCTGCGGCAAAGTGCTATCTGCCGCTCATCGACGCAGAACCTCCGCTCACCGCATCGGCCTTCCCAAGGGGAGACCGTTTCGGAACGAAACCGCAGGTCAGGAGCGTCGCTCGGCCGGGTGAGCTGACTCACCGATCTTCAGAAAACCCTTGTCGAAACGGGTGCTTCGTGAAAGCATTCACAAGCACCCAAAAAAACGACCGCCATGACGACTATGGCGCGGAGTACCGCGCCGTTATGAAGGAGCTCAGAAACATGGACTGGCGCCATGACGCGGCCTGCCGAGACGAGGACCCCGAGCTGTTCTTCCCCGTGGGAACCAGTGGTCCGGCTCTGTCGCAGGTAACGCAGGCGAAGGCCGTGTGCCACCGCTGCACCGTCGCATCCGACTGCTTGGCCTGGGCTTTGGCCAGCGGGCAGGACGCAGGCGTCTGGGGCGGGATGAGCGAGGACGAGCGACGGGCCCTGAAGCGCCGTCGTACGCACATCGGCACGCGTACCTCCGCCTGAGTCTTTCGAGACTCAGCACGCTTCATCACAGCAACCAAAAAGCTACATCCAAGCTTCGGGAAACTCCCGCGGCGCAATGGCTGTATAGCCGTGCGCTGCGAGGTGACACGTACCCGACTTGAGCTTAACAAGCGAGGCCGACACACCCCCCATGGGGGTATGGCTTCACCGGACTTTCTCCAGTCCTCCCGCAGCACCGTTGCAGGGCCGGCGCCACTTCTCTTCGGGCGCCGGCCCTTAAACGTGTCCGGACCAGACGGTCCACAAAGGATGCTCAAAGGGGACAGTCCACTAGAGACGGCGGGAAAGCGGGATCCGCAAGGCCGCCTCGGTTCCCGCCCGGCGACCGCCGGTTTCCTCTTGTTCCCCGCGCATTCCGCGAAGTGACAGCGAACCGCGCAGTTCCGACTCCACCAGCGTCCGCACGATCTGCAGTCCGAGGCCGTCGCTGCGTTCCAAGGAGAACCCCGAAGGCAGTCCGCGCCCGTTGTCGCGGATGACGACGTCGAGCCAGCGGGCCGACCGTTCCACCTCGAGTTCGACCTTGCCCGGCCGTCCGCCGGGGAAGGCGTGCTCGATGGCGTTCTGCACCAGTTCGGCCAGCACCATCACCAGCGGCGTCGCGATCTCGGCGACGACGATCCCGAACGAGCCCTTGCGGGAAAGCCCGACCTGGGACTCGGCCGTCGCGACCTCGCCGACCATCGGCAGGACGTTGTCGAGCAGCTTGTCGAGGTCGACCCGCTCGTCCACGGAAATGGACAGCGCCTCGTGCACCATCGCGATCGACGAAACCCGGCGCACGGACTCACCGAGCGCGAGCCGTGCCTCCTCGCTGGAGGTCCGGCGCGACTGCAGCCGCAGGAGCGCGGCCACGGTCTGCAGGTTGTTCTTCACCCGATGGTGGATCTCGCGGATGGTCGCGTCCTTCGAAAGGAGGGCGCGATCGCGGCGCTTCACCTCGGTGACATCGCGCACCAGCACCAGGGCGCCGGCGGCCTGCCCGGCCGGACGCAACGGCAGCGCACGGAACAGCACGACGGCACCGCGGCGTGAATCCGCCTCCGTGCGGCTGCTGGGCTTGCCGTCGAGCGCCTCGATGATCCGGTGCGACACCTCGGTCGCGTCGAACGGGTCACGGATGAGCGACCTGGTCAGCGGCGCGAGACGCTGCCCGACGAGATCGGACTCGTGCCCCATCCGGTGATAGGCGGACAACCCGTTCGGGCTGGCGAAGACCACGGTGCCGGTCGGATCGAGGCGGATCAGGCCGTCGCCGACGCGCGGACTGGTGTGCGTGTCAGTCTGGTTTCCCGGGCTGGGGAAGGTGCCGTCGACGATCATCTGGCACAGGTCGCCCGCGCTGCCGAGGTAGGCGATCTCGAGCGGACTCGGTACCCGCGAGGCCGCCAGGTTGGTCTCCCGGCTGAGGACGGCGATCACCGTGCCGCCGAACACCACCGGGATGGCCTCGCGGCGCATCGGCAGGTCGCGATACCAGTGCGGATCCTCTTCACGGCAGATCCGCACCTCGCGGCTCGCCTTGGCCAGCTGCGGATGCTCGGCCACGGTGAACCGGGAGCCGACGACGTCCTCCGGATGGGCCGTGGGCGCCGTCGTCGGGCGTGCGTGCGCGACGCAGACGTAGTCCCCGCCGTCGGGCTGCAGCTCTTCGGAGACGGCTACCCAGAGCAGGAAGTCGGCGAAGGAAAGGTCGGCGAGCAGCTGCCATTCGGCGACCACGGTCTGGAGGTGATCCGCGGCTTCGCCGGACAGACCGGTGTTCTCGGCGAGCAGGTCGGAGAGGGTGGACACGTCCCCATCCAAGCAGGGTGGGAGCCGCATGACACACTGGAGCGGTTGACCCTGGCCCAGCGGTGTCGTATCACCCCGCGAGGGCCACTTGGACAAGGAGTGGAACATGTCGAAGCGCGCCCGCAAGCGTCGCGACCGTAAGAAGAACGGCGCGAACCACGGCAAGAAGCCCAACGCCTGATCATCGATCGGACGGCGAAGGCCCCCGCACCGGATTCGGTACGGGGGCCTTCGCGTGTCCGAAGTGGGCTATTCGAAGCTCTGCTCGATCTTGACGTCGGTGCGCTCGATGGTGAGCGCGCCCTTGGTCTGCACGGTCTGGCGGATCGAAGCCCGCAGCCGGGACTTCAGCTCGTCCGGCGCGTGGTCACCACCGCATTTGCGGGCGAGCAGCTGCTTGATGTGCTCGTCGATGCCATATTCCTCGAGGCACGGCGGGCAGTCCTCGATGTGCTTGCGCAGGGCCGCGTCGCGTTCGGCGCTGCATTCCTTGTCCAGCAGCAGGTAGATGTCGGCGAGGGCCTCTTCGCACTTGACCTTGTCGTCCGCACCGCTGCAATAGTCCTCGGTCATCGCCCCGCCACCTCCTGCTGTTTGCCGGCGCGGATGAAGCCCCGCTCGCGGGCGACGTCGGCGAGCAGGTCACGAAGCTGGGCACGGCCGCGGTGCAGCCGGGACATCACGGTGCCGATCGGCGTGTCCATGATCTCGGCGATCTCCTTGTACGCGAAACCTTCGACATCGGCGAGGTAGACCGCGAGGCGGAACTCCTCGGGCAGCTTCTGCAGCGCTTCCTTGACGTCGATGTCGGGCAGATTGTCCATCGCCTCGACCTCGGCCGAGCGGAGGCCGCTGGAGGTGTGACTCTCCGCCTTGGCGATCTGCCAGTCGGTGATCTCCTCGGTGGGCTGCTGCACCGGCTGACGCTGACGCTTGCGGTAGCCGTTGATGTAGGTGTTCGTGAGGATGCGGTACATCCACGCCTTGAGGTTCGTACCCGCCTTGAAGGAGGCGAAAGCCGCGTACGCCTTCAGGTACGTCTCCTGAACGAGGTCCTCAGCGTCGGCGGGGTTCCGGGTCATCCGCATGGCGGCCGAGTACAACTGGTCGAGCAGGGGCATCGCGTCCCGCTCGAAGCGCTCGGCCCGCACGGCCGCCTCTTCGGCGTCCGTGCCCGTTTCCGGCGCAGGATTCTCCGTGCTCGGCAAACCGTTCCCTTCCCGATCGGCGTCGATGCGCTTGTGCGCATGAGACGTCGTCGAGTTTACGCGCGGGCGGATCACCTGGCCGCCCGGCGTGCGCGGGATCAGGATTCGGGGAGCTTCCAGTGTGGTGGACACGTGCCTTCCAACAGTGCGGCCCGGCCGGGCATTCCCGGCGCGCTCGTAGACTCCGCCCATGGCAGGCAAGGGAACCCCGGCGACGGCGCTGCTGGCGAAACAGAAAGTGCCGCACGTGTTGCACGCGTACGACCACGACCCGCGGGCCGAGTCGTACGGTCTCGAAGCGGTCGAAGCGCTGGGGCTGGACCCCGCGCGCGTATTCAAGACACTGGTCGCCGACGTCGACGGGAAACTGACCGTGGGCGTGGTCCCGGTCACCGGTCAGCTGGATTTGAAGGCGCTGGCCGCCGCCGCGGGCGGGAAGAAGGCGAAGATGGCCGACCCGGCCGCCGCGCAGCGCGCGACGGGATACGTGCTCGGCGGGATCTCGCCGCTCGGGCACCGGAGCCGGCTCCCGGTGGTGATCGACGCCACCGCGGAGAAGTTCGAGACCGTGCATTGCTCGGCCGGGCGGCGGGGCCTGGAGGTCGAACTCGCGCCCGGCGACCTGGTGCGGCTCACCGGTGCCGTGGTGGCCCCGATCGCGAGCTGACACTTCCCGCATTTCGTCCTCTAAATGCGGTCCTTGCGCGTGCAACTACCGCATTTAGAGGACGAAATGCGGGCGGGAGAATCACCCTCGCGAGGGAGGGAGGTCGGCCCGCAGCGGGAAGATCGCCCGGCCGGACTCGGGAATCGTCATCGGCAAGCGAACGACGACTCCTGGGGGCCCCGAAATGACGAACACCGTGCCCGGCGTACCGAAGTGGGCGAACCTCGCCGCACACGCGACGTTGCTGGCGACCCTGCCGTCCGGGTTGTGGCGGATCGCGATGGGACTGGGCCTCCCGGTCGGGTTCACCGCGCAAGGGCTGGTGGAGTTCGGCATTCCCGGCTGGGGCACGGCCTACGTCTTCGGACTGAGCATCCTCGCCGAGGCACTCGCGTTCCTCACCCTCGGTCTCGTCCGGCCGTGGGGCGAAGTGTGGCCACGCTGGATCCCGGGATTGCGCGGCCGTCCCGTCCCACCGCTCGCGGCGATCGTCCCGGCCGCGGCGGGGGCGATCATCCTGACCGCGCTGGGGGTGCAGGGGCTGTTCGGCTGGGCGGAGGCCGGTTCCTCGATGTCGCCGGGCAGCTGGGAGACCTCGCCGGTCTACGGCGTCGTCATGGCCGCCTGCTACGCCCCGCTCCTGCTCTGGGGTCCGCTGCTGGCGGCCGTCACCGTGCACTACGCCCGGCGGCGACACTCAGGTGAGCGGCCGCAGCACACGCTCGAGCCACTCGGCGGCCGCGCGTGACACGCCTTCGAGGTCGGCGCTGAGGTTGTGGTCGCCCTTGAGCACCACGATCTCGTGATGCGGGCCGCCCTTGGGCAAGCCGAAGGGGTCACGTTCGCCCTGGATCACCAGGGTCGGCGCCTCGACGGCGTCCAGCTCGGCCTGCCGGGTCTTCTCCGGCTTCCCCGGCGGATGCTCGGGGAAGGCCAGGCAGAGCACCGCCACCGCCTGCCCCGCCGCGGCCGTCCGGCAGGCGACCCGCGCCCCGGAGGACCGGCCGCCGAACACGATGGGGAGAGCGTCGAACCGGGCGGAGATCTCGTCGGCCACGGTGAGCCAGGCGGTGTCCAGCTGCGTGGCCGGGGCGGGCGCGCGGCGGCCGGCCACCCGGTACGGCTGCTCGACGAGCGCGACGTGCACGCCGGCGGCCTGCGCCGCCCGTGTGACCGCGACCAGGTCCTTCGCGCCGATCCCGCCACCCGCGCCGTGGCCGAGCATCAGGACCGCGATTCCCTCCTCGGCACAGTGCAGCTCGGCCCGCGCGGGACCGTAGGCGGTGTCGATCTCCAGTTTCGTCATGAGTTCGGCAGATCGAAAAGCGCGCTGTCGGCGGCGGGTTCGACGCGGTCGAGCAGCTCCGGCCCGTTGTTGCGGACGTTGTTGACCAGACTGGACACCGGCCGCAGCTCGATCGTGTCGACCAGCTCCGCCGACGGCGGGACGAGCAGGTCGGTGACGTCGGACAGGTCGGGGTCGAGCCAGGTGTCCCACTTCTCGCGCGGCATCAGCAGCGGCATGCGGTGGTGGATGTCGGTGAGCCTGCCGACCGAGTCCGTGGTGATCACCGAGAAGGTGATCAGCGGGTCCGCGTCCTTGTCGTCCTTCGGCCGCCAGGTTTCCCAGATACCGGCGAAGGCGAGCGAAGCGTCATCGGGACCTGTCATGAAGAAGGGCTGCTTCTCCTTGCCGTCGCGGCGCCACTCGTACCAGCCGTCCGCGGGGACCAGACAACGCCGCGAAGAGACCGCCTTCTTGAAGGACGGCTTCTCCTTGGCCGTCTCGGCGCGCGTGTTGATCATCTTCGAGCCGACGCCCGGATCCTTCGCCCAGAACGGGACCAGGCCCCAGCGCATCATCCGCAGCGACCGGACGGCCGGTTCGTCCTCGAGCACCGCGCCGTCGGCGTCCCGGGGATGCCGCTGCACCACGGTGGCGACCTCCTTGGTCGGCGCCACGTTGTGATCGGTCCGCACCCGGCCTTCGGTCAGGTCCACCGCGGCGAACTCGTCGATCAGCGCGGCGGGGTCCTTCGTGGCGGCATAGCGCCCGCACATGCGAAAACCTCCTCGTCGAACAGCCATCGTTACACGCTCGCCAAGCGATCGCGAGCGGCATGGGATCATTCTTCCGCGGTGTTCGAAGAGCAGGAGGCGGTTTGTCGGGCAAGGACTGGCGCAGGCTGGACGAATCCGATGTGCGGATCCGTCCCGGCAAGGGCACCAGACCGCGCAGCAAACGCCGTCCCGAGCACGCCGACGCCTCCACCGCGATGGTCATCGGGAAGGACCGCGGGCGCTGGACCTGCGCGATCGACTCGGATCCGGATCGGGTCGTCACCGCGATGCGGGCCCGCGAGATGGGCAGGGTCTCGGTCGTCGTCGGCGACACCGTCGGCATCGTCGGCGACGTGAGCGGCAAGCCGGACACCCTCGCCCGGATCATCCGGGTGGATGAACGCTCCAGCGTGCTCCGCCGGACCGCGGACGACACCGATCCCTACGAACGGGTGGTCGTCGCCAACGCCGAACAGTTGCTGATCGTGACCGCGCTGGCCGATCCCCCGCCGCGCACCGGCTTCATCGACCGCTGTCTCGTCGCCTGCTACGCCGGCGGACTCGAGCCCGTCCTGTGCCTGACGAAGGCAGACCTCGCGAGCCCGGACGAACTCCTCGCCGGTTACGCGGGTCTCGACATCCCGGCCGTGGTCACCCGGCACGACGAGGACCCCGACGAACTGGCCGGACGGCTCAAGGACCGGGTCACCGCGCTGGTCGGGCATTCCGGGGTCGGGAAGTCCACTTTGGTCAACCGGCTGGTGCCGGACGCCGGACTGGCGACCGGGGTGGTCAGCGCGGTCGGCAAGGGCAGGCACACGTCGGTCGCGGCCGTCGCGCTCCCGCTGCCCGGCGGCGGCTGGGTCGTCGACACCCCCGGCATCCGCTCGTTCGGTCTCGCCCACGTGACCGCGGACGACATCGTGCTCGCGTTCGAGGAGTTCGCCGAGGCGGCCGAGGAATGCCCCTCCGGCTGTGGTCACCTCGGACCGCCGTCGGATCCGGACTGCGCGCTCGACGACGTGGTCACCGAGGGTCACGCCAGCCCGGAGCGGCTGGGCTCCTTGCGTCGCCTTTTGGGCTCGCGGGCCGGACATGACGACGAGCGGTAACTAAATCCGCGCTGGTGCGATACTCCGTTCGGATTAGATCAACTCTCTGGGGGTTCAACGTTGAAACGCGTAACCAAGCTCGCCGCGGTGGCCGCGGCACTGGCCCTCGTGGTCACCGGCTGCGGCGCCCGCCCGAGCGCGACTGGCGAGAACAAGGGCGGCGAGCTGGCGCTGGCCACCCCGTTCACCGACGCGCTCGGCCTGGTCGAGGCCGCGAAGCAGGGCACAGCGAAGACCAAGTCCTCCAAGACGACCATCGACGGCGCGCTCGGCACCTCGAAGGTCACGGGCACCTTGACGGCGTTCTACGACGGCCCCGCCTCGAAGATCGAGGCGAACATGACCATCGACGGCGAACCGGGCACCCTGCGCCTGGTGAACCGGACGCTGTTCCTCAAGCTCGATCCTTCCGAAAAAGCCGAGCTCAAGACGGACAAGAACTGGGGAGCGGTCGACCTGGACAGCGATGACCCCCAGACCAAGGCTTTCGGGAAGGCCATGGTGAAGTCGTTCGAGATGGGCGACCCGGCGAAGCAGCTGGAGCTGATCGAGAAGACCGGCCGAATCGTCCGCTCGGAGCAGACCCAGCTGAACGGCGTGCCGGTGAACCACTATTTCGTGGAATACGACGTCAAGAAGCAGATCGCCCTGTTCCTCGGCGACGATGTCCCCGCCGACCAACGGGCGAAGATCGAGAAGCGGCTCGAGGGCAAGGATTTGCGGGTCCCCGCGGAAATGTGGTTCAACGCCGAGCAGCTTCCGCTGAAGCTGACCATGGACCTGACCTCGTTCCTGAAGTCGGCCGGCAGCGCCATTGAGGGCGAGGTCAAGTCGACCTACACCTACAGCGACTGGGGCGTGCCGGTGGAGGTCACTCCGCCACCGGCCGACGAGGTGGGCGACTACACCGAAATGAGGAAGAGGGCAGGTAGCTAGCCCCTGCTCCGCGTGAAGGCCCCCTTCCCTCGGCTCGACCAAGGGAAGGGGGCCTTCACGCGCCGCCGTTCTCTGGCTACGGTGGTGGTACAGACCATTCACCCGAGGGAGTCCTATGCGTGCCACCGGATTCGCCGCCGTCTGTACCGCCATCTTGCTGCTGGGCGGTTGTTCCGGGGAAGAGAAACCGGTGGCGAAGCCGGCCACTGACGCTGCTCAGCTGGCCTCGGTCGCCGCCGCCGGCACGCAGAAGGCCCGCTCGTCGAAAGTGGCGCTGGAGACCACCGCGGAGGACGGCCGCAAGGTCGTGGTGACCAGTTCCGGGCTCTACGAAGGACCGAACAGCAAGTTCTCCATGGTCGCCGAGATCGGCGGTGAGAAACGGGACCTGATCTTCGCCGACGGCGTCCTCTACTACCACCTGTCCGACGCGCAGCTCCAGGAAGTCAAGACCGGCAAGGAATGGGTCAAGATCACCGCCGGCGGCAAGGACGCGGTCTCCGCGGCCAACGGCGAGCTGATGACGAAAGTCGTCGAGACGATGGATCCGACGCGCACGATCGACCGGATCTCGAAGTCCGGCAAGGTCGTCAAATCCGAGCAGGCCGACGTGAACGGCACGGCCGCCACACATTACGTCCTCGACCTCGGCGGCGCGCCCGCCGAAATGTGGCTCGACGCCGAGCAGCGCCCGGTGCGGGTCACCCTCGGCAAGTCCACGGTCAACTACGACAGCTGGGCCTCGGACGTGGTGATCATCGCGCCGCCGCCCGAGGCGATCGGCGACAGCCGCTGAGCCGTTCCCCCGATCGGGGGGCGGCCCGCGGCTGTGTTTCGCTTGGGTACCCGCACTTGAAAGCAGGTCCTCATGCGGAGAACGGCCCTGTCCACCGTCGTGTTCGTACTCGGTGCGCTGCTCGGCGCTTGTGACGGCGAAACCGTCGCGTTCGCCGACGCCCGCGCTCTCGCGGACGGGACCACGTCCGCCATCGACGGCAAGGCCGCGAAGTTCGCCACGGACGTCACCGCGGGGGCGATGCGCTCGAAGAGCCAAGGGCAGGCCCGGGTCGCGCGAGCGGGTACCGCGCTGGCCATGACCACGGACTTCCTCGGCGAACCGCTCGAACTCCGCCTGGTCGACAAGATCGTCTTCGCCAAGGTGCCCGAAAGCGCCCGTGAGGACGTTCCCGGCGGCAAGCCGTGGGTCAAGGTGTCCGCCGACGGCGCGGACCCGTTCTCACAGGTCGCCGGGGGCAGTATCGACCAGCTGGCGAAGCAGAACGATCCCGGTCGCGCGCTCGACCAGGTCCGGCGCGCGGGCACCCTCATCGAGTCCGGGCGCACCGAACTCGACGGCGCGTCCGCCGAGCGCTACCGGTTGGACATCGACGTGGCCGCGCTGGGCGGCGATCTGCCCGCGGGGTTGTCGGCCGAGGCCGTCGGGGAGCTGGGCGGCAAGCTCGGGAAGCTCCCCATGGAACTTTGGCTCGACGACGCGCGCAGGCCGCTGCAGGTGATGCTCGACCTCGCCCCCGTCCTCGCCGCTTCGGGGGCCCCGGACAGCGCGATGGCCCGGATCGTCACGCGCTACACCGAGTGGGGCACGCAGGCCGATATCCAGGCACCGCCGCCGGACCAGATCGGCGAGCTCCCGGGCGGTTGACCTTGTCACGTTCCTCGCGCGCGTCCCGTCCCCATCGTGAAGGCGAACAGGAGGACGAACATGCGCGTGATGGTGATCGGGGCGACGGGCGTGCTGGGACGGCCGCTGGTGCGGCGTCTGCTGGCCGAGGGCCACGAGGTGAGCGGGCTGGCCCGCGGCGAGGACCGGGTCGCGGCCGTGCGCGCGACCGGTGCGAAACCGGTGACGGGCTCGTTGTTCGACGTCGATTCCCTGGCCGCGGCGCTGCGCGGGCACGACGCGGTGGTCAACGTCGCGACCCGGATCCCGGACGCTCGCCGGGCGATGAGGCCGTCCGGCTGGGCGGAGAACGACCGCGTGCGGATCGAGGGCAGCAGGACGCTCGCGGCCGCCGTTCGCCAGGTCGACGAGGTGGGAGTCGTCGTGCAGGAGGGGATTTCGTTCGTCTACGCCGACGGCGGCGATCGCGAACTCGACGAGGACGCGCCTCTCTCGCTTCGCGACAACATCGCGTCCTCGACGGTGGCGCACGCGAACGTCGCGGAACTGGCGGCCGAGGGCCGCACCGCGATCCGGCTGCGGATCGGGAACCTGGTCGGCGACGACGCGATGACCAGGACGATGCTGGCGGCCGCGCGGCGTGGTGCGCCGCTGATCATCGGTCGCCGGACCGACTGGACCGCGCCCATCCACCCGGACGACGCGGCGGCGGGGGCGATCGCGGCACTGCGGGCACCGAGCGGCGTCTACAACCTGGCGGCGGATCCGGTGCGGAAACAGGAACTCGGCGCGGCGATGGCCGCCGCGGCCGGTGTCCGGCGAGCACGCGCGCTGCCGAAGTGGCTGGCGGACCGGCTGGGCGTGATGTCGGTACTGGCGCGTTCGCAGCGGGTCGTCTCGACCCGGCTCACCGAGGCGACCGGATGGCGCCCCGAACGCCCGGTACCCCGCCCTTCCTGGTTCTAGCTTCCCTCCCCTGGGGCGTTTCGTCCTCTGAATGCGGTAGTTGCGCGGGCAAGGACCGCATTCAGAGGACGAAACGCGAGGATCAGAGAAGTTCGAGCAGGAAAGGGAGTTCCTGGGGCGCGTACCAGGCGAGTTCGTGGTCTTCGGCGTCGCCGAGGGTGAACTCCGCGTCCGGGTCGCCGAGGTCGGCCTGGTCGATCACCGCGGCCGCGGCCTGCACGGACTCGGCGGCCTCGGCCGCGTCGACGTGGATCGCGGCGACGTCGGCGATCTTCACCGGCCCGGACAGCCGGACGACGGCGGCGTCGAGATCCGGACGCAGCGTGACGTCGTCGACGTCGGCCGAGATCACCACCCGCCGCGGCTCGGGCTTCTCCTCGGCCGCGATCAGCCGGAGCGACGCCCTGGCCGCGTCGAGCAGCGCGGCGTACTCGAGTTCCTCGTCGGAGCCGCTGGCGTAGGACTCCCGCAACGCCGGGGTCAGCGCGAACCCGGTGCCGCTGCGCGCCCGGAATTCACCGGCGGTTTCGAGATCACGGAGCATCGCGATCGTCCCGGGTAGATAGACCCTCACCAGTGCGCACCCTTCAGCTCTTCCAACGATTCCTCGATCATCCCGGCGAGCAGGTCCACATCGGACACGGCCTTGCGGTCGCCGTTCAGTCCGAAGTAGACACCCCCGTGATACGAGGTGACCCCGATCGCCAGCGCCTGATTGCGCACCAGCGGCATGACCGGGTACATCTCCACCATCTTCGCCTGTCCCGCGTAGAGCGGCACCTGCGGGCCCGGCGAGTTCGTGATCAGCACGTTGAAGATGCGCCCCGACATCGATCCGGCGGCCCGTGCGCCCAGCGAATGCAGCGTCGCGGGCGCGAAGCCGCCGACCGTCAGCAGCCCGCGGGCGGCGACCGACCGGCCGGAGTCGAGGTGATCCGCCATCGCGTGGCCGATGTGCTGCAGCCGCAGGACGGCGTTCGGCTCGCCGACCGGGAGGTCGATCAGGTAGGCGTCGACCTGGTTCCCGACCAGCGCCGGCGTCGAGTACTCGGCCGTCTCGGCGTCACGCACGGCCATCGGGACCAGCGCGCGCACCGTGGTCGTCGCGGTCAGGTGCGAGCCGCGGGAGAGCAGCCATTCCCGCAGCGCGCCGGTGATCGCGGCCAGCACGACGTCGTTGACCGTGCCGCCGTGCGCGGCGCGGACCTTGCGGAAGTCCTCCAGCCGCGTGCGGACCACGGCGAACACGCGGCCGCCGGACGTGCGGACGTTGAGCGGCCCGGACGGCGCCGGATGGACCATGGTCTTCAGCGCCGACGCGACGTCGCCGACCGTCTCGGTGACCTTGCCCGCCATCGCGGCGGCGTCGTGGGCGATGGACCGGACGTTCTCGACCAGTTCGGTCGGGCGCTGCACGGTCTCGGCGACCGCGTCGAGGATCAGCTGCGTCCGGCTCGGCTCGCGGCGCGGATGCCAGTTGTCTTCGAAGGGTTCCGGCTCCTGCGGGGTGGCGTCGAGGATCAGCTGCCCGAGCTCGATGGTGCCCAGCCCGTCCACAACGGACTGATGCGTCTTGGTCACCAGCGCGACGCGGTCCCCCGCGAGCCCCTCGACGAAGTACGCCTCCCAAAGCGGCCTTCCCGGATCGAGCCGCCTCGACATGAGCCGGGCCACGAGATCGAACAGCTGACCGTCGGAACCCGGCTGCGGCAGCGCGGACCGGCGGACGTGGTAGTGGAGATCGAAATCCACGTCGTCGACCCACACCGGCCGGGCGAGGTGACCGGGTACTTCCAGCACCCGCTGCCGGTAACGCGGCAGGAACGAGAGGCGCTGCCCGATCAGGTCCAGCAGCTGCTCGTAGGTGACACCGTCGCGCGGCCGTTCGAAGATCGCCACGCCGCCGACGTGCATCGGGGTCGAGTGGTCTTCCACGTACAGGAACGAGGCGTCCAGCGCGGAGAGGCGGTCGGGCATGAGCCGATCCTTACATAGTGGGACACTCGCCGGTGTGGGTGATGAGTCGGTGATTTCGCCGAAGGACCGGTTCCTGACGGTGTACGGGCGGAAACCGGTGCTCGAGGCATTGGACGACGCGGCGCTCGAGGTGGACAAGGTGATTCTCGCCGACACCGTGCGCGGGCCGAACGCCGCCGAGATCCAGCGTGCCGCCAAGGCCGCCGGGGTACCGGTGCGGCGGGCGAGCGCGCACCGCGTCAAGGTGCTGGCAGGCAACGGCAAGCAGGACCAGGGCGTCCTCGCCGACGTCGTCGCGCCGCGGATGCGGTCGCTGCACGCCGCCCTCTCCGACGGCAGGTCGCCGTCGCGGGTGCTGCTGCTCGACGGGATCACCACCCCGGCGAACGTCGGGATGATCCTGCGCACGGCGACCGCCGCCGGGCTGGAAGGGGTCGTGGTGCCGCGGCGCGGCGTCGCCGCCCTCGACCCGATGGTGGTGAAGGCCTCCGCCGGAGTCGCGTTCCGCGCGCCGGTGCTGCGCTGCGGCAGCGCGCGCGAGGCCGCCGAAATGCTGACCGAAGCCGGGTACGGGCTCTACGCGCTGGGTGCTTCGGCACGCGCTTCGGTGTTCGACGTCGAGCTGCCGCAGCGCGCGGCGTTCGTGCTGGGCGGGGAGACGAACGGCGTCAGCGCGGAAGTCGGCGAGCTGGTGACGGAGTGGGTGTCGATCCCGATGCCGGGTGAGGTGGAGTCGCTCAACGTCTCCGCGGCGGCCGCCGTGCTGTCGTTCGAGCTGGTCCGGCGGGCCGGCGGTTAGCGGTCCCCCGCGAAAAGGGCGCTGAGTTCGGTCAGGGTCTCCTCGACCGATGTGTGGTGCACCCCCGCCATCCCGGCCGCCACCGCGGCGCGGACGTTGTGCGCGGCGTCGTCGACGAAGACGCACCGGTCGGCGGGCAGGTCGAGCAGCCCGGCGGTGAGCAGGTAGACCTCGCGCTCGGGTTTGGCGACGCCGACCTCGCCCGAGAAGACGAGCGCGTCGAAGAACGGGTCCAGCGCCTGCTTGGCCTCGTCCGACGCGCCGGGAGCGTTCGAGAGCAAGGCCGTTTTGATGCCGCGTTCCCTGGCGGCCCGCAGGAAGGCATACAGCTGATCCGCGTCGGCGTCCGTGAGCACTCCTACGTAGTCGACGACCAGCCCTTTCAGCACCACCCAACGGTACCCCGGCCGTCCACAAGCGATTACCGCCCGTTTCATCCTCTCGGGGGGTTCCTGTCGTCTTCTCGGCCAGCTTCGGCCCCTTAATTGCTGGCGCGGCCGAGGGGGCCGCGAAGGGGGACCACCTGATGGCTTCGTACGTACTGAGACGGCTGAAACCGTGTGAACCGGCTTACCGGACGACGATCCGCCCGGATCCGCTGACCCACCGGGTACCGCCACCGGACAACCAGCTCGTGCTGGATCTGCCGCTGCCCGGCGGAGAGCCCGCGCGGACACCGGTGCCCCGGCAGGAGCCCGACGCGCTGGACGGGCGGCAGGTGGGCAGGCTGCTGACCACCATCCTGGAGGCCTGTGACGGGCGCCGTCCGGCGGTCCAGGTGCAGCCGATCCTCGACCCGGCGCTCCACCGCGTCCTGCTGGACCGCGCCCGTCGCCGTCCGCCGGGTGGCTACCGGCCGAAGTCGATCCACCTGTGTCATCCGGCGGACGGGGTCATCGAGGCCTGCGCGACCGTCGAGCAGAACAGTCGCTGCCTCGCACTGGCCGCACGCTTCGAGCGGACGCCGACCGGCTGGGTGTGCACCCGTTTCCAGTTGCTGAAGCCACCGCGCCGAGTTTCCGCGCTTCGCCTGGCGGCATGACAAAGGGGGCCTTCTCCGCCGTCCTGCGCGGAAAAGGCCCCCTTCGGCTTGTGTTAGCGGCGCGGGCCCTTCTTGCCCTTCTTCTGGGAGGCGCGCTGCGCGGCGCGACGCTCCCGGCGGGTCCCGCTCTGGTCACCGGCGTCACCGGCGGCGCTGTCCGAATGCGACTCGACGCCGCCGTCCTCGGACGGGCCCGACATGGTCAGCCCGGACCGCGAACCGCCGCCGAGCCCCTTGCCGCGCAAGGCGGACGGCACGGATTCGGTGTCGGTAGCCGGCCCCTGCGGAGGCGTCGGACGGGCGTGGCGGCCATTGCCGTTGGCCTGGCCGTTCCCGGACGCGACACCGGCGGGCAGCGCGGCCGCGGACTCCGGCGACGGCGCGGCGGGCTCGGCCTGCTCGACCTGGAGGTTGAACAGGAAGCCGACGGCCTCCTCCTTCAGCGACTCCAGCATCGCGCGGAACATGTCGTAGCCCTCGCGCTGGTACTCGATGACCGGATCGCGCTGGGCCAGGGCCCGCATGCCGATGCCCTCCTTGAGATAGTCCATCTCGTAGAGGTGCTCACGCCATTTGCGGTCGAGCACGGTCAGCATCACCTGACGCTCCAGGCTGCGCATCGCGCCTTCGCCCACCTTGGCGTCGATCTCGGCCTCGCGCGCGTCATACGCGCGGTGAGCGTCCTTGAGCAGCGCCTCGCGAAGCCCTTCGGCGTCGAGGTCGTCGTCCTCGGTGAGCTCTTCCCAGGTGACCCCGACCGGGTACAGCGTCTTGAGCGCCGTCCACAGCTTCTCGTGGTCCCAGTCCTCGGCGTAGCCCGACGAGGTCTCCTCGGTGACGTACGCGTTGATGACGTCGACCAGCATGTGCTCGATCTGCTCGCGCAGATCCTCGCCCTCGAGGACGCGCAGGCGCTCGGCGTAGATCACCTTGCGCTGCTCGTTCATGACCTCGTCGTACTTGAGGACGTTCTTGCGGATCTCCATGTTCTGCTGTTCGACCTGCGTCTGCGCGCTCTTGATCGCCTTGGAGACCATCTTGTGCTCGATCGGCACGTCGTCGGGCAGCCGCATGGTCGTCATGACGCGCTCGACCATCGACGCGTTGAAGCGGCGCATGAGCTCGTCGCCGAGCGACAGGTAGAAGCGGGACTCGCCGGGGTCGCCCTGACGGCCGGAACGACCGCGGAGCTGGTTGTCGATCCGGCGGGACTCGTGGCGCTCGGTGCCGAGCACGTACAGACCGCCTGCTTCGCGGACCTCCTCGGCCTCGGCCTTGGCCTCCGCCTGGATCTCTTCGAGGACCTTGGGCCAGGCGGCCTCGTACTCCTCCGAGTGCTCCACCGGGTCGAGGCCACGCTGGCGCAGCACCTCGTCGGCGATGATGTCCGGGTTGCCGCCGAGCACGATGTCGGTACCGCGGCCCGCCATGTTGGTGGCGACCGTGACCGCGCCCTTGCGCCCCGCGCGGGCGACGATCAGCGCCTCCCGGTCGTGGTGCTTCGCGTTGAGGACCTCGTGTGGGACACCCAGCTTGAGCAGCAGCTTCGACAGATGCTCGGACTTCTCGACACTCGTGGTGCCGACCAGCACCGGCTGGCCCTTCTCGTGCCGCTCGGCGATGTCCTCGGCGACGGCCTCGAACTTGGCCTGCTCGGTCTTGTAGATCAGGTCGGCCTGGTCCACGCGGACCATCGGCTTGTTGGTCGGGATCGGCACCACACCCAGCTTGTAGGTCTGGTGGAACTCGGCCGCTTCGGTCTCGGCGGTACCGGTCATCCCCGACAGCTTGTCGTAGAGCCGGAAGTAGTTCTGCAGCGTGATCGTGGCGAGTGTCTGGTTCTCGGCCTTGATCTCGACGCCTTCCTTGGCCTCGATCGCCTGGTGCATGCCCTCGTTGTAGCGGCGGCCGTGCAGGATGCGGCCGGTGAACTCGTCGACGATGAGGACTTCGCCGTCGCGGACGATGTAGTCCTTGTCCCGCTTGTAGAGCTCTTTGACCTTCAGCGCGTTGTTCAGGTAGCCGACCAGCGGCGTGTTCGCGGCTTCGTAGAGGTTGTCGATGCCGAGCTGGTCCTCGACGAAGGCGACACCCTTCTCGGTGACACCGACGGTGCGCTTGCGGATGTCGACCTCGTAGTGGATGTCCGGCTTCATCAGCGGGGTCATCCGCGCGAACTCGATGTACCAGCGCGAGGACTGGTCGGCCGGGCCGGAGATGATCAGCGGCGTCCTGGCCTCGTCGATGAGGATGGAGTCCACCTCGTCGACGATCGCGAAGTTGTGGCCACGCTGCACGCAGTCGTCGAGGCTCCACGCCATGTTGTCGCGGAGGTAGTCGAAGCCGAACTCGTTGTTCGTGCCGTGCGTGATGTCGGCGGCGTACTGCTGACGGCGGACCTCGGGGGTCTGGTCGGCCAGGATGATCCCGACCTCGAGGCCGAGGAAGCGGTGGATGCGGCCCATCCACTCGGCGTCACGTTTGGCGAGGTAGTCGTTCACCGTGATGACGTGCACGCCTTTGCCGGACAGCCCGTTCAGGTACGCGGGAAGGACCTGGGTCAGGGTCTTGCCCTCACCGGTCTTCATCTCGGAGACCTGGCCGAGGTGCAGCGCGGCGCCGCCCATCAGCTGGACGTCGTAGGGCCGCTGGCCGAGCACGCGCCAGGCGGCCTCCCTCGCCACCGCGAACGCCTCCGGCAGGAGGTCGTCGAGTGACTCGCCGTCCGCGTGCCGCTTACGGAACTCGTCGGTCTTCGCCCGCAGCGCCGTGTCCGAAAGTTCCTTGACGTCGTCTTCGAGGGTGTTGATGTGATCGGCGATGTTACGCAGCCGCTTCACCATTTTGCCCTCGCCCGCGCGGAGCAGGCGGTTCAGCACCATCCGGTCGACCTCACTAGCTGATTTGTGATCGCACCCGAGCCGGTCCCGGGCAATCTCGTGCGCGGTGGTACCTGGTACGCACCACCGTCCGACCCCCATCGTAGGGAACACCTCGGTGTTCGCGCACGCACCGTCTGTCGGTACTTGACGGGACGGGGTCGTATCGAGCTTGATCCGGACACGGCGGCGGCCCGCACGCGAGCACGTGCGGGCCGCCGTCGTGGACGTTGTGGTGGTCGGAGGGGCCGGCTAACTCAGCCGGATGACGCCGTAGTCGAAGCCTCGCCTCCGATAGACGACGCTCGGGCAACCGGCGTCGGAGTCGTTGAAGAGGTAGAAGTCGTGGCCGACCAGTTCCATCTCGTAGAGGGCCTGGTCCACCGTCATCGGTACCGCGTCGTGTTTCTTCTCGCGGACGACGCGACCGGGCTGATGTTCGGTCACCCCGTCATCCCAGCGCTGCTGCTGGGGCAGCTCGAACTCGTCACCGCTCTCGACAGCGAAACCGTCGGCCATGGGTTCGGCCTCTGGCGCTTCGAGCACAGCGGTGCCTGCCAGATGTCGGGTGTCGGTGGTCATCCCACCGGCGACCGCGATCGAAGTCGCCTCGGCGACGGATTCCGGGCGGCTGCGGCCGTAGTGCACGCGCCGTCGGTCGTGTGTCTTCCGCAACCTGTTTTCGAGCTTGTTGAGTGCGGAATCCAGCGCTGCGTAGAAGTCGCCTGCACACGCTTCAGCGCGTACGGCGGGGCCCCGTCCCTTCCCGGTGATTTCGACCCGCTGGCAGTTCTTGGACTGCCGGCGATTGGGCTCGTGGAAGAGTTCCACGTCGTAACGGATGACCTTCTTGTCGTAGCGCTCTAGCCGGGCCAGCTTTTCGCTGACGAGTGCCCGATAGTGGTCGGGCACCTCCACGTTGCGGCCCTTAACGACGATGTCCATACACGACCTCCCTCGCTGAAATGACTGCGAGCTGTAGATGTGTTCACTAGGGCGCCGGTAAAGCGGGGACGAAGCCCGGATCGCGGGCGGTGAGAGAACTCGGCATGCGGTCACGACGTCTCGTGGCGGATGTCCGAGCGCGGACTCAGCGCGGCTCCGGCGCCAGGGACATGGGCTGGTCACCTCCCTGCCTGCCGGGATTGCTGATAGCGCTGCACGTTAGCCGCATCATGCCGCGAGCAACAGCCCCCGAGCCGGGGGATATCACGACGTGAGACCTCGTCACCGCACGCGACGACGGAGCGGTGGACAGCGGGACAATCCGGCCTGTCGGGCGTCGTCCCCGTGATTTCTTTTCACGCGGACGGCGCAAGCCTTCGGACAGGAAAAAGCCGAGGGTGACGCTACCCGGGGAATCCGCCGCCACCCCGGTGGAGTGGCGGGCTGCCGGAGTGTTCCTCGGTAGCTTCCTCATATCCCGTCAACGCCCTTGTACCCATTCTCGTTCCCGGCCATTCATCACTCTTGTAGGTGACCTCGTGATCACCCGGCGGCGGCCAGCGCGACCACGGCCTGAACGTGAATTCCGCTTGCGGCCAAAAGTTTCGTACAAGCGGCGGCAGTCGCTCCGGTTGTGATCACGTCGTCGAGAAGAATGACCGGTGCCCCCTTCGGCGGGACGGCCTCGGAGGCGATGCGGACCCGTCCGTCCAGGTTCGCCGCACGCTCGGCCCTGGTGAGCCTCGCGGCGTCGCGGACGCCGGCCCGGAGGCTGAGCACGGGTGCCACTGTCGCTCGTTTCCCCTTATGCGAAAGGATTTTCGCGCACTCCTCGGCCACCCGTCGGATATGCGGTCCACCTCGGACACGGGAGGCGTGCCGCCTCGACGGAACCGGGACGAGCCACCATCCGGCGTCCTGTCCAGTGGGGAGCAGAGGCAGGGCTTCGGCTACGGCCCGGCCCAGGGACGGCGCGAGATCGCGTCGGCCGCGTTCCTTGTAGGCGAGGATCAGACGGCGGGCTTCGTCGGCGTAGCGGGCCAAGGCGTAGACCGGGACGAGGCCGGCCATCGGGGCGCGCGTTATCTCGCTGAGCGAACCCCAAACGGCTTGGCAGACCGGGCAGCACGGGGCGCCGGGCGCGCCACAGGAAGCACAGCGGGCGGGGATGAGGAGATCCAGGATTTCGGACATGGGGCGAGTGTCTTCGGGGGCACCGACGGTTTCCGGGCGGCTCGTGTCGTGACAGGTCCGCTTTGGACGGTTTGGGACCCAAGGTGACCGGTCATGACCGCAGCCGAGAAGAAGGACCCGTAGCTGTGGCTAGCGTTGCTAGAAAAGCTAGCGATACTAAAGGTCCCTTGCTCCCTCCGAGTGGGTAAGTGCGGCGGTACCGAGCCAGCCAAGAGCTTCGGTGACGCTTCGAGCCACCGAGCCGGTGAAGGCCTCGTCCTTGCGGCGGCGGAGTGTGCCGGGTGCGGGCGACTCGTTCTTGATCAACGGAAGATCGGGGACGTTGAGTGTCCGTGATCTTCCGTTGATCAAGCTCCACCGCCGATGCGTGCGACCCCGCGACAGTGCAGGAATAGTCGCCTGACCTGCAAGATCGCAACTTTGCCGGGACTGTGGGGGTCGAGATTTCTCGGCGGGCCGTCGAGCGTATCTGTGAAGAATCGGGACGTTGAGTGTCCCAATTCCTTCACGGACACAAGAGGGTCTTCACGCGCGAACGGAGCGAGCTCAGCCCGGGTAGAAGGGGTCCGCCTCGGTGACGGTGTGCGCCTGCGGCCGCCAGACCTCGCCCAGTTCGGAGGCGACCCACAGCCCGCCCGCGTCCGCGACCAGGTTCTGCCGGTTCGGCGCCGCGGTGACGCCGTGCACCGGCGGAGTGAGGTTCGAGCTGTTGAAGGCGTCCATCCGCTGCCCGTCCAACGGCACCTTGACCACCGGCAGGGTGCTCGACGACGTCGCGACGATCAGGTGGTCCTGAGTCGCCCAGTCGACGTCGACGACGTCCTTGAGCTGGCGTTCCTGCAGCGAGCGAGGCGAGCGCAGGGCCACCGAATCCGCCGTCCGCACGATCGAGGCGATCACCAGCTGCCCGTTGACCACCGCGGCCAGCCGCGACCCGTCGCGGGAGAGCCGCAGTTCGGTGATCTGGCCGAGTCCGGTGAGCATGGTCGCGTCGACGCCCGCCTTCACCCAGCGGCCGTCCGCGGCGAGGGTGACCCTGGCGACGGTGTTGTGGTCGACGACCGTCCAGACCTCGCCCGAGACCCCGCCGCTGCCGCGCGGGACCGGACGCCAGGTCGGACGGCTCAGGCTGCCCCCGAACAGTTCGACCGAGCCGAGGTCGTGGCCGAGATCGCCGACCCGCAGCCACTGCCTGCCGTCGCGCTCTTCGACCACCGCGAGCCGTTTGCCGTCGACGGACTGCGCGGCGCTGACGACCTTGTACCCGCCATTGCCCGCCGGTCCCCCGACCGGGGCCCCGTCGCCGAGGGACCGGACCCGCCCGTTGACGGTCATCAGCCCCTTCAGCTCCAGATTGGGCTCGATCTCCGTGTTGTACGCGGGAAGGTCGCTGGAGCGCCAGTACTCGTGGTCCGGCACCAGCGCGGTGCCGTCGGCCAGCAACCGGATCCGGCTCAGCGTCACCGTCTGCAGCGAGAGGACGATCTGCGCGGCGATCAGGGTCCGGTCCGCGAGGCTGGCCCCGCCGATACCGGTCAGCGCGACGTCCAAGGTCCCGTCGTCCGTGCTGCGCACGTTCGTGTCGGTGGTGACCTGATCGGCGAGCAGGTCCTTGACCGCGCCCTTCAGCCCTTCCGACGGTCCCTGCAGCACCAGGTCCATCACCCGGCCCGGCAGTCCGGACTGCGGTTTCGCCGCGACATACCGGAGGTCGGGGACGAAGGTGCCGGAATCGGGTGAGTAGAACCGGATCGGCACCCGGAAGTAGTTGACCGAGAAATCCTCGTCGGTGATCGCGAGATCCTGCGGCGGATCCACGATCCGCCACTGGCCGTTCGCCTGCTTCCGCAGCTTGAACTGCTGCGAGTATTCGGCCTTCTGCGGGATGAACGCGTTGTCGGGGCTCAGGGTGCCGAGTTTGAACCCGCGGACGTTCACCAGCTGCTCGTCCGGGTTCTCCTGCGGTGACGATGTGTCGTAGACGGTGCCGAAGGTGTCGTCGATGATCGTCAGCCCCGGCGACGGCTTCCAGGTGCGCCGGGCCTCGTCGTCGAGGTAGACCCGCGCGTCGGCGTTCGCCGTGCCCGGCGTCGCGGAGTTGCGGATGAACTGGCGGGTGACGGTCAGCGAGTCGATCCCGGCCGCCGGTTCGGGGACGTCCACCGGCGCTTGCGCGGGTTTGTCCCCGGAGACGACGACGGGCTGGGATTCGAGCGGGATGTTCGCGCAACCGGCGACCAGCAGGAACACCGCGAGCAGGGTCAGCAGCCGTTTCATCGGCCGACCTCCTCGGATTCGGCGAGGATCGCCTCGGGCGCCGGGCGGACTTCGAGCAATCCGGACGACAGACCGTGCGAGTCGGTCGCCTTGTGATCGGGCGGCGGCAGCACCAGCGGGCTCTCCCCCATCGGCGTGTCCTGCCGTCGCGGCAGTACGAGCCGGAAACAGGCGCCGTGGCCGGTCTCGCCCCACGCGTCGAGTACGCCGCCGTGCAACCGCGCGTCCTCCTGACTGATCGCGAGGCCGAGCCCGGTGCCGCCGGTCCGGCGGTTGCGGGACGGGTCGGCGCGCCAGAACCGGTTGAAGACCAGTTCCGCCTCACCGGGGCGGAGCCCGACGCCGTGGTCGCGCACGGTGATGGCGATCGCGGTCTCGTTCACCGCCAGTGTGAGGACCACCGGCTTCCCTTCGCTGTGGTCCACCGCGTTGGCCAGCAGGTTGCGCAGGATCCGCTCGACGCGGCGCGCGTCGACCTCGGCGGCCGCCTCTTCGTCCGGCAGTACCAGCTCGACCGAACTGCCCGCGTTGCCCGCGATCACCCGGACCTGTTCGACGGCCCTGGTCGCGATCGGCCGGACGTCGATCAGCTCGGCCGAGAGCTCCTCGACCCCCGCGTCGAGCCTGCTGATCTCCAGCAGATCGCCGAGCAGGGCTTCGAACCGGTCGAGCTCGTCGACCAGCAGTTCGGTGGAGCGGGCGAGACCGGCGGGGAACTGCTCGCGGGACGCGTGCAGCACGTCGGCGGCCATCCGGACGGTGGTCAGCGGGGTGCGCAGTTCGTGCGAGACGTCGGAGGTGAACCGGCGCTGCAGTCCGCCGAAGTCCTCCAGCTGCCGGATCTGCCGCTGGATGCTCGCGGCCATCTCGTTGTAGGACACGGCGAGTTTGGCGAGATCGTCCTCGCCGAGCACGGCGAGCCGCTGGTCCAGGTCGCCACCGGCGAATCCTTCGGCCGCCGCGGCGGCCTGCCGCACCGGCCGCACCACCTGCCGGGTGACCAGGTTCGTGATCCCGGCCAGCAGGAGCAGCAGCACGAGACAGCCGACGAGCAGCGTGTTCTGCACGGTCGAGACGGTGTTTTGCTCGCTGGTGAGCGGGTAGAGCAAATAGAGCTGGAGCGGATTGATCACGGTGGTCACCGGGGCGCCGACGATCAGATACGTCGTCTTGCCGCCGTCCGGTTCGGTGACCGTGTGCATCAGGTAGCTGACCTGCTCGGTCTCCACGAACTGACGCAGCCGCACCGGCACCCGCTCGTAGGGACCGGCGGCCACCGGCTGGCTCGACTGGTCACGGCCGCCCGCGGCCAGCACCGGTTCGAAGGTGCCGGCGGCCGAACCCGCGCCGTCCTGCGACGTCGTGGTGCTGGAGATCTTCTTCAGCGCGTTCTTCAGCCGCGCGACCATCGCTTCGGGTGTTTCGGCACCGACGCCGACCAGCTCGCTGGCCGCGGTCTCGACGACCGCCCTGGTCTGCGCGATCGCCGCGTTCTGCTTGGTTTCGAGCAGCCGTTCGGTGATCTGGTTCTGCAGCACCATGCCCAGCACGAACACCACGGCCGACGACAACGCCAGGGTGGACACCGTGACCCGGAACTGCAGCGAATGCCGCCACAGCTCGTTGAAGGCGACGGCTTTACGGCGCACGAAAACCACGATGCGCCGGATCTGGCGCATCGTGGCTCGGAGCACGCTTTTCGGCTGAGGATCCCGTGGGGACTCCGGTGGTTCAGCCTGGGCGATCGAAGGAGAAGGTTCTCTCATGGGGTGATCACGGCGGGCCGGCCTTGTATCCGACGCCGCGAACGGTCAACACCACCTCGGGGTGTTCCGGATCCTTCTCCACCTTCGAGCGCAGACGCTGGACGTGCACGTTCACCAGCCGGGTGTCGGCGGCGTGGCGGTAACCCCACACCTGCTCGAGCAGCACCTCACGGGTGAACACCTGCCGCGGCTTGCGGGCGAGGGCGACCAGGAGGTCGAACTCGAGCGGGGTCAGCGGGATGGCCTTGCCCTCCCTGGTCACCTCGTGGCCGGGGACGTCGATCGCGAGGTCGCCGATCGTCAGCGACTCGGCGGGCTCGGCCTCGGTGCGGCGCATCCTGGCGCGGACCCGGGCCACCAGCTCCTTCGGCTTGAAGGGCTTGACCACGTAGTCGTCGGCACCCGATTCGAGCCCGAGGACGATGTCCACGGTGTCGCTCTTGGCGGTGAGCATCACGATCGGCACACCGGACTCGGCCCGGATCGCCTTGCAGACGTCGATGCCGTTCATGCCGGGCAGCATGAGGTCGAGGAGGACCAGATCCGGTTTCAGCTCACGAAGCGCGGGCAGCGCCCGTGAGCCGTCGGCCACGACGGCTGTGTCGAACCCCTCCCCACGCAGCACGATGGTGAGCATCTCCGCGAGAGCAGGGTCGTCGTCGACGACCAGAACACGTGCCTTCATAAACCTATGTTCGCACTAGTTTCCCCGCGCGAGCGCGCGACCCGGCGATGTGACCACCAGAAAGATCATCGGATCGGGCAAATTGCTCCATCCGAGTAGGGCATTCGGGCCCTAGAGAGAGCGCCGGAGCCTGGTGAAGGGGCGAGGAGAGTCGATGGCGAACACACCGGTCAGGGCGTCCTCGCGGTAGTAGGCCGCCACGAAACGCTTCGCCGTGACATCACCCTCGACGATCCGGACGTCTTCTGTGGCCACTCCGGCGAACTGGATGCGGCGTCCGTACTGATCGGACCAAAAGTAACCGGGTCGCGCGAAATGCGTGACGGTCGCGCCGGCGAGCAGATTCGCGACCGCGACACCGGGCTGTTCGTTCGCGGCCGTCCAGTGCTCGGCGCGGAGCCGTCCGCCACGCTGATGGCGGTGGTACCGCGCGACGTCACCCACCGCGATCACTCGGGGATTCGCTGTGACACAGCCGGAATCGACCAGCACCCCGTCGTCGACGGCGAGCCCGGAACCGGTCAGCCATTCGGTGGCCGGTCGCGCGCCCACCCCGGCGACGACGAGATCGGCGGCGATCTCCCTGCCGTCCGCGAGCCGCACACCGGTCACGCGATCGGTTCCGGCGAACCCCGCGACGGGAACGCCCGTGAGCAACCGGGCACCGTTTTCCGCATGCAGCCCACCGCACACCGCGCCCATTTCCGGGCCGACGACCGAGGCGAGCGGGACGGCCATCGCCTCGATGACGGTGACGTCGTGACCGAGCAGACGGCAGGCGGACGCGACCTCCGCGCCGATGAAACCCGCGCCGATGACGACCACCGCAGCAGGCCCAGTCGCGAGATCACGTTTCAGCGCGACGGCGTCGTCGAGCGTTCTCAGGGTGTGAACGCCTTTCAGATTCCTTGCCGCGCCAAGGGTTCTGGCCACGGCGCCGGTCGCGATGACGTAACCGTCCGCGGCGATCGTCGTGCCGTCGCCGAGTGTCACGCCATCACCTGTGAGCCGTTCGGCGCGGGCGCCGAGGTGCCATTCGGCCGCCAGGTCGTCGAGACCGGCTTGCTCGACGAGGGCGAGGTCCTCGACGGAAACCTTGCCCAGCAAGAAATCCTTCGACAGCTGCGGCCGGTCGTACGGCGGTTCCGCGCCGATCATCACCAGCCGTCCGTCGAAGCCCTGCGCGCGCAGCTCCTGCGCCGACCGGAGTCCGGCCAGCGACGTGCCGACGACGGCGACGGCTCTCAAGCCACTTCCTGGCGCGCCTCGGTGTCCACGTAGATCACGCCGTCGTCGACGACGACCGGATACGTGCGCACGGCGTGCTTCGCGGGAAGGCAAGCCGGGACGCCGGTCCGCAGATCGAACCGCGCGGCGTGCAGCGGGCATTCGACGAAGCAGTCCTCGATCCAGCCGTCGGCCAGCGACGCGTCCTGGTGGGTGCAGGTGTCGTCGAGGGCGTAATAGCCGCCCTCGGCGTGGAAGACCGAAACGGGGACAGGACCCTCCAGACGGAGAGCCTCACCCTCGGGGAGTTCGGAGACGGAGCAGGCACGGATCATCGGGGCCTCCGGGGAAAGGACCGGCGGTTTGTTGATGTTGCGTATTACGAGACAAGACGTGCTCTGCGCAACAATCACCCCTGAGGAGACAGTACGTCAAGAGATTCGCCCACTCAGCCGAGCGGATGCGGGCGAAACGGCTACTGTTGCGTCATGCGGAACCAGGACACGGGGAACGCAACACCCAGTCAGGTGCAGTCCGTCGACCGCGCGATCAGCGTGCTGGAACTGCTGGCGCGCAATGGGGAAACCGGGATCACCGAGATCGCCGGCGAACTCGGCGTGCACAAGTCGACGGCCTCGCGCCTGCTGAGCGTCCTGGAAAACCGCGGCCTCGTCGAACAGCTCGGTGAGCGCGGCAAGTACGCGATCGGTTTCGGCGTCGTCCGGCTCGCCGGTGCCGCCACCGGCCGGATGGATCTGGCGAAACTCGGCAGGCAGACCTGCCAGGGCCTGGCCGAAACCCTCGGGGAAACGGTCAACATCGCGATCGCCGACGACGGGGTCGCGATCAACATCAGCCAGGCCCGCGGCTCGGCCGCGATCACGACGCAGAACTGGACCGGCCAGCGCACGCCGCTGCACGCCACCTCCAGCGGAAAGGTCCTGCTCGCGTACATGGGCGACGTCGAGCGCAAACGCTTGCTCCGGCGGAAACTCGAACAGTTCACGCCGCGGACCACGATCGACCCGGACGAGCTGACCGCCGAACTGGAGCGCGTGACCGAGGACGGGTACGCGGCCTGCTTCGAGGAATTGGAGCTGGGGATGCACGCGGTCGCGGTCCCGGTTCGCGGCCCCGGGGGCGAGGTCGTCGCGGCGATGAGCGCGTCCGGTCCTTCGTACCGGCTCTCGAAGCAGCGGGTACGGCAGATCGTGCGGCCACTGACCAAGGCCTCCGCGAATCTCTCGGCTCAGCTGGGGTACTTCACCGAGTGAGGTGACCGGTCCGGTCACGACCGTCAGGCGTGCAATGAAAGGCCCCTTCCTCGCAGATTTTGCAATGAAGGGGCCTTTCATTGCACGCGCGGGTTGAAGCAGCCGACCTCTTCGGGCTCTTGACAGCGTGCCCGCACGTGCCGCACTTTGTTGCTGAAGACGGAACACCGTGCCTCATCCGCAACAGCGCCGGTCACCCCGATGCCCCGTGTCCACTGTGGACGTCCGGGGCAGGCAGGAGGTTCCCATCCCCATGGCCCCCAGACCCCGCGTGGTCGTGATCGGCGCCGGCATCGTCGGCTGCGCGATCGCCGACGAGCTGACCGAACGCGGCTGGACCGACCTCACCGTGCTGGAACAGGGCGACCTGTTCATCACCGGCGGATCCAGTTCGCACGCGCCCGGGCTGGTCTTCCAGACCACCGGCTGCCGCACGATGACCGAGTTCGCCGGCTACACCGTCGCCAAATACGGCGCGCTCGACCTCGACGGGAAGCCGTGCTTCCGGCAGGTCGGCGGGCTGGAGGTGGCCACGACACCGGAGCGGCTCGCCGATCTCAAGCGGCGGCACGGCTGGGCGACCGCGTCGGGCGTCGCAAGCAGGCTGATCGAGCCGGACGAATGCGCCGCACTGCATCCGCTGCTCGATCCGGCCAAGGTGCTCGGCGGGTTCCACATCCCCTCCGACGGGCTGGCGAAACCCCTGTGGGCGGCCGAGGCGCAGGCGCGCCGCGCGATCGGGCGTGGCGCGAAGTTCCACGCGCGTCAGAAGGTCGTCGGCGTCGAAAGCTCGGGCGGGCGGGTCACCGGCGTCACCACCGAGACCGGGAGTTTCCGCGCGGACATCGTGCTCTCCTGCGCCGGGATGTGGGGGCCGCTGCTCGGCGAACTGGTGAACCTCACGATTCCGCTGGTCCCGATGGCGCACCAGTACGCGCGCACCGGTCCCCTGCCGTCACTCGTCGGCGCGCTCGAAGAAGCGACCCTGCCGATCCTGCGGCATCAGGATGCCGACCTCTACTTCCGCGAGCACACCGACCGTATCGGCATCGGCGCCTACGGCCACCGGCCGATGCCGTTGCCCGCCAAGGAGATCGGCGCCGGGGAGGGTATGCCGTCGGAACTGGCGTTCACCCCGGCGGACTTCGAGACGTCCTGGTCCGCCGCCGTCGACCTGCTGCCCTCGCTCGCCGAGACCAAGGTCGAAGAAGGCATCAACGGGTTGTTCTCCTTCACCCCGGACGGGATGCCGCTGCTGGGTGAGCATCCGGAGCTCGACGGGTTCTGGGTCGCGGAAGCCGTCTGGATCACGCATTCGGCCGGGGTCGCCCGCGCGATGGCGCAGTGGCTGGTCGACGGACAGCCCGAAGCGGATCTGCACGGTTGTGACCTCGCCAGGTTCGAGAAGGTGCAACTGGCCCCGGCCTACGTCATGGCACGCAGCTGCCAGAGCTTCGTCGAGGTCTACGACGTCGTCCATCCCTTGCAGCCCATGGAAGAACCACGGCCGCTGCGGACGAGCCCGTTCTACGAGCGGCAGACGGAACTCGGGGCGTTCTTCCTCGAAGCGAGCGGCTGGGAGCGGCCGCACTGGTACGAGGCCAACGCGAACCTGCCGGAAGTCGAGCGCGTCCCCGCCCGCAACGACTGGGCGGCGCGGTACTGGTCCCCGATCGGCGGCGCCGAGGCACTGGTCGCGCGGCAGCGGGTCGCGATGTTCGACATGACGTCGTTGAAACGCGTGGAGGTCACCGGCCCGGGCGCGCTGCCGTTCCTCCAGACCATGACGACGAACCAGCTCGACAAGAAACCCGGTTCGGTCACCTACACGCTGTTGCTCGACGAGAACGGCGGCGTGCGCGGCGACCTCACCGTGGCCAGGCTCGGCACCGAACGGTTCCAGGTCGGGGTCGACAGCGCCATCGACATCGACTGGCTGCGACGGCATCTGCCGAGGAACGGCGCGGCGCAGATCCACGAGACCACCCCGGGCACCTGTTGCGTCGGTTTGTGGGGACCGCTCGCCAGAGCCGTCCTGCAACCACTGTCCACAACGGACTTTTCACACCAGGCCATGGGTTATTTCAAGACGAAACAGGCCTATGTCGGCCAAGTCCCGGTGACCGCGATGCGACTGTCCTATGTGGGCGAACTCGGCTGGGAGCTGTACACGAGCGCCGACCTCGGCCGTGAACTGTGGGACACGCTCTGGGACGCCGGGCAGGAGCACGGCGTCATCGCCGCCGGACGCGACGCCTTCTCCAGCATGCGGCTGGAGAAGGGATACCGCCTGTGGGGTACCGACGTCACCGCCGAGCATGACCCGTTCGAGGCCGGACTGGGCTTCGCCGTACGGATGGACAAGGGTTACTTCGTCGGGCGGGACGCGCTGGCCGGCCGCTCGGAAGACACCGCCACCAGGAAGCTGACCTGTCTCACGGTCGACGATCCGTACTCGGTCGTCCTCGGCAAGGAACCGGTGTACGCCGACGGCCGTCCCGCCGGATACGTCACCAGTGCGGCGTACGGCTACACCGTCGCGAAGAACATCGCGTACGCCTGGCTTCCGGTGGAGTTCACCCAGCCGGGCAGGCCGCTGGAGATCGAGTACTTCGGCGAGCGGATCCGCGCCGTCGTGGCGAACGAACCGTTGTTCGACGCCGGCATGAGCCGGATCAGGAGTGCCGCATGAGCCATTACGACGTCATCGTCATCGGCCTCGGCGGGATGGGCAGCGCGGCCGCGTACCGGCTCGCCCGGCGCGGACAGCGGGTGCTGGGCATCGACCAGTTCGCGCCGGTGCACGACCTCGGGTCCAGCCACGGCGGCTCGCGGATCACGCGGCAGGCGTACTTCGAGGATCCGGCGTACGTCCCGTTGCTTTTGCGGGCACACGAACTGTGGGACGGGATCGAACGCGACTCCGGTCGGAAGATCTTCACCCGCTGCGGCGGGATCATGCTCGGCGACCCCGATTCGCGGACGGTGTCGGGAAGTCTTGCCAGCGCCCGGCGATGGGGACTGCCGCACGAGATCCTGGACGCGTCGCAGGTCCGGCGCCGGTTCCCGACGATGAACCCGGCCGAGGGCGAGATCGCGCTGTACGAGGAGAACGCCGGATTCGTGGTACCGGAAGGCAGCGTCGCGGCCCATCTGCAACTCGCCGCGCGGGCCGGCGCGGAGCTGCGTCACGAGGAGAAAGTCCTCACGTGGCACCAGACGTCCACTGGTGTCCGGGTCGGCACCTCGCAGAACTTCTACACCGCCGGGCAGTTGGTGATCTGTCCGGGTGCCTGGGCACCGGAACTGCTCACCGAACTCGGCGTCGAGTTCACCATCGAACGACAGATCCAGTACTGGTTCGCGCCGTCGGGCCCCGCGGACGCGTTCCGCGCGGAACGACATCCGATCTACGTCTGGGAAGGCGAAAACGGCCGCCAGTTCTACGGCTTCCCGTCACACGACGACGCCGGGAGCGTGAAGGTCGCTTTCTTCCGGGGCGGCAAGACCTGCACACCGGAGACCATCGACCGGACGGTGCACGCCGAAGAGGTCGGCGAGATCTCCGCGTTCGTCGGCCGGAAGATGCCGTCACTGCCCGGCACCTTCCTGCGCGCGGCGACCTGCATGTACACGAACACCCCTGACGAACATTTCGTCATCTCCCGCCATCCCGCCTGCGATCGTGTGGTGGTCGCCTGCGGCTTCTCCGGGCACGGTTTCAAATTCGTGCCGGTGGTCGGCGAGGTGCTCGCCGATCTGGTGGTGGACGGCTCCACCGGACACCCGATCGCCCTGTTCGACCCCGCCCGGTTCGCCGGAGTCGCGAGATGACGAGTCTCATCCCGACCCTGGGCGGCGGTTACTACACCGATCCCGGGATCTTCGCGGCCGAGCAGGAAAAGCTCTTCGAACGCCAGTGGTTCTGCGCCGTGCGTGCGGCGGATCTGCCGTCGGCTGGCGACTTCCGGACCGTCCAAATCGGACGCGAGAACGTGATCGTCAGCCGGGGGCGTGACGGCGGGCTGAAGGCGTTCCTGAACGTCTGCCGCCACCGGGGCGCCCGGCTGTGCACCGAGGAGTCGGGGACGGTGAAGCGCGCCTTCCGATGCCCGTACCACGCGTGGACGTACGGACTCGACGGGAAGCTGATCGCGGCGCCGAACCTGACGAGCCTGCCCGACATCGATCGCACCGGATACGGGCTGCACACCGTGCGCCTGCGGGAGTGGCTGGGCTACGCGTGGGTCTGCCTGGCCACGGAGCCGCCGTCGTTCGAGGCCGATGTCCAGGGCGCGGTGCGCGAACGACTGGGCGACGTCGAGTCGATCGACCGGTACGGCCTCGACGGACTTTCGGTCGGACGCCGGATCACCTATGACGTCAAGGCGAACTGGAAGCTGATCGTCGAGAACTTCATGGAGTGCTACCACTGCGCGACGATCCATCCTGAGCTGACCGAGGTGCTGCCGGAGTTCGCCGACGGCTACGCGGCGCAGTACTACGTCGGGCACGGTGCCGAGTTCGGCGACGACGTCGACGGGTTCACCATCGACGGCGGGTCGGGTTTCGACCGGCTCGACGGCGTCGCGACCGAGCAGGACAGGCGGTACTACGCGATCACCATCCGGCCGCAGGTGTTCGTGAACCTGGTGCCGGATCACGTGATCTTCCACCGGATGTACCCGCTCGCGGCGGACCGCACGGTCGTCGAATGCGATTGGCTGTACTCGGCCGACGTCGTCGCCTCGGGCCGGGACGTGTCGCGGTCGGTGGAGTTGTTCCACCGCGTCAACGAGCAGGACTTCGCCGCGTGCGAACGCTGCCAGCCCGCGATGGCGTCCCGCGCCTACCGCGACGGCGGCGTCCTGATGCCCTCGGAACACCACATCGGCGAGTTCCATGACTGGCTACTCAAGCATTTAGAGGACTGAACGCGGTAGTTGCGCGCGCAAGTACCGCATTCAGAGGACTAAACGCGGAGAAGAGTGGAGGCCAGCGCGGCGGCGTCGACACCGGCGACGCCGTCGAGAACGTGCCAAGGCGCGAGCCAGCCGGTCGCGGCCAGCTCGTCATAGACCAGCGAGCACCGCTTCTGGAGCGCGTCGTCGGTTTCGAAGGAGTCCCGCGCGCGGGCGGCGTCGCCGTCGGCACGGCGCCGCGCGCGTTCGGCGGCGACGTCGGGGGTGACCCGCAGCAGCAGATGCGCGGCGGGTACGGGCAGCCCGAACCGGTCGATCTCCAGGTCGCGGAGCCACCGGACGAACTCGCCGTCCGCGCCCTGATGGAGCCGGGCCGCGCCGTACGCCGCGTTCGACGCTACATACCGGTCGAGCAGCACGACGTCGTGATCATCGAGCCGGGCGCGAATCTCGTCCGCGGCGCCGCGGCGGTCGAGCGCGTAAAGCATCGCCATGCCGTACACGGAGTCGGCGAGGTCGCCGTGGCCCCGGTGCAGCGCCTCGCGCACGAGGTCGGCGTGCACGCTTTCGCCGTAGCGCGGGAACGCGATCGACGTGACGCTCGCGCCGTCGGCGTTCAGCGCACCGGTCAGCGCGTCGGCGAGCGTGCGCTTACCGGCGCCGTCCAGACCTTCGATCACCACGAGTCGTCCCACAACGCCTACCTTAAGGTGCCGTGGTCGACCGGCGGGCCAGACGGGGTCAGCACACGCCCGGCCCACCGGTCCGCTAGGGGACGCGCCGCTTCGAGTGGAGGAAGAAGCCCGCGATACCGATGAGAAGCAAGCCGCCGAAGATCAGCAGCGGGACGAAGCCGGTGTCCTGCGCGTCGGGTGCCGGGCCGCCGTCGCCGCGCGGCATCACCTGGGCGTTGTAACCACCGGCCTTGCCTTCTTGGGCGTAGGGCGAGCCCGCGAGCATCGCCCCGTACCGGCCGGAGACCGTCTTCTGGTACTCCGCGAGGGTGGCCGACGCGCCGGTCGCGTAGCCGCCGGCACCCGGGTCGAGCAGTGTCACCCGGCCGTCGCGCAGCGCGTACCAGGCGTCGACCTGAGGTTCGTGGAGCAGCGTCGCCCCGGCGGGCAGCCGCCGGGCCAGTTCGCTTTCCCGGTCACCCGAGGCGATGTTGCCGACGCGCCAGACGCCGTCGTCGCCACGGACCGACCAGACCGTCGCGGTCTGTCCGTCGGACGCCGTCACCGGGACGGCGACGTAGGCGAGCTGCCCGGCGCCCGCGCCGTCTCCGGCGACGAAATCCCTCGAAAGCTCGTAAACCGGGAAGGATTCGCCGACGGCGCTGACCGACGGGGAATGTCCCGAACCACCCGTCTGGGTGAAGAAGCGACTGATTTCCGCACGCAGCGTGGGATCGTCGGCGGCTGCCTTGGCGGCCGCGAGATCTTCACTCGACAGCTGATCCGCGCGCGCTCCCGGCGCCGACATCAGCAACGTGATCGCGACCAGCCCGGCGAGCCCGAGGATCCGCCGTGCCCTCATCGCCGGATCCCGGTGAGGGTATGGGTCCAGGTGAAGGACCGGTTGCCGGCGTAGAAGTCGTAGGTCGACCAGTTGTAGCGGTTACCGGTGGGCAGTGGATCCCCCCACGAGACCCACTTCCGGCCGGCGTCGGAGCCGTAGAGCACGTGCATGTGGCCGCCGCCCGCCGCCCAGCCGACCCGGGTCTGCACCGGCTGCCCGGCACCGGTCTGCGCCTGAACGCCCGCGTATCCGATGCGGCCCTTGACGTAGTTCCCCGGCGCCGAAAAGCCGAGCTTGCCGAAGGCGCGCCGGACGTCGCCCAGTGTCCCGGGGCGGTCGGCGCAGTCCCGGCGCCGCTCGCCGTGGGCCATCCGGCAGAATTCGTTCTGGCTGACGGTCACGCCGTGGCGTGCCGCGATGGTGTTGCCCGAAGCCACCCAGCACCACTGCGGCTTTTCCTGTACCTGCATGACGATGGGGTTCTGATGGGCGGAGGGGCGCTGATAGGCGGAGTGCTGCTCGGCCGACGGCGGGGGCAGCGCGCTCGCCGGGGTCTGGACCGCGAGCCACGCCGCGAGACTCGCGGCGCCCGCGGCGCAAACCCTCCTCGAGAACACAGGCACGACGGGCCTCCTGGTCACCATGGCGAACCAATGTGGTCACAACGGTGAACAGAAGGTTCACACAGAGCAAGATGGGCACTCGGCGGAACGGACCGTTCCGGGGCGTTTCCACACCCCGGAACGGTCACTCTTCCGGGGTCAACCACCCCGAACGGGGGACGTAGTGTTCACAGTGCGCTGCTAACGTGAACGTTCCGCGGTGTTCACGCTCAGCGCACACACTGGTCTGGTGAAGGGACGAGCGGTGACACGAGAAGGGGACACCCCGACGATCATCGACGGCGCGCGCCGTCAACCGCTCGAAGCCCTGCCCAAAGAGCTGGTCGAAGCCCTTCGCAGCGGCGAATTCCACCACGCGTTGCGGCAGGCGATCGCCTACCGAGGCCTCTCGCTGGCCCGGCTCCGCGCCCATCTCGGGCTTCGCGGCGTCCAAATCGGACAGTCGACGTTGAGCTACTGGCAGCGCGGGTTACGCCAGCCGGAGGTACCCAAGGCGCTGCCGGCGGTCCGGGCCCTGGAATCGGTGCTGCAGCTGCCTGCCGACGCGCTCGTCGTGCTGATCGGGCCGCGGACGGCGCGGGCGCGCGGGCATCAGATGGCCGCGTCGTTCCACGACATCCGTTCCGGTGACATGGGCTCGATCGTCGACCAGCTGCTGTCCGAACTCGGCGCGTACCCCTCGTCCAACCGCTACAACGCCGACCTCGAGATGCTTTCGGTGCACGACACGATCACCTTCGACGCCGCGCACCGGCAGGTCGGCCTGCAGACCCGGCTGGTGTGCCGGGCACGGCGGCACGGCCCGGACCGGTACGTCACGGTCTACAACGGCGACCCCGGCTGCAATATCGGCGACGTCGAGCTGATCACCGCGGAGGGTTGCCGGGTCGGCCGGATCCGGCGCAACGCCGACGCCGAGACGATGGCCACCGAACTGCTCTTCGACCGGAAGCTCGCCGAGGGCGAGATCCACGTGTTCTGCTTCGAGGTCCGCGACGACTCGGGCACCGCTTCGCCCGGCTACTTCCGGATGCTGCGGGATCAGTGCTCCAGTTACCTGGTACAGCTCAAGTTCGCGCTTGGCGCGCTGCCCGCCCGCTGCACCCGGCAGTTCCGGACCCGCGACGACGCCGTGCCCGTCGAGTCCGAGGAGCTGCCACTCGACATGGGCGGCGTGACCAGCGGGTACTTCAGCGACGCCGGGCCGGGGCTGGCAGGCATCGAGGTCGAGTGGCGCTAGCGCGTGCCGCCACCGTCCCGAACGTTGCTGGGTTGCGGACCGGTCAGAAGTCGCGGTAAACCCACTTCTCCGTGTGTCCTTGGCCCGCCCCCGGGGCGTCCAGGAAAACCTTGAGGAGGGTGGCGCCGCCTGGGACGTCCGCCGGAACCGGGACGTGGATCACGTGGTTCTTGTCGCAGTGCTGCTTCGAACTCCCGCTGCCGAGATAGTTGTTCTTCGCGTAGGAGTCGCCCCAGATGAAGCGGCAGCCGACAGCGTGCAGGGTTCCGTCGATGGTCACCGTCCTGTTGCTGAAGGTCACGGTGCCGTGGAGGACGCTGGCGCCGTACTCGACGTGCAGCTCCTTGGTGACGGATTCCGGTGCGGCCATGGCAGACGGCGCACCTGCGAGAACGAGCACGACGGCGGCCGCGCCGGCCGCCGCTGCGCGGAGTCGTCCGGTGCCGCTCCCGGCCGTCGGCTCGGGACGCGGTGTGGACCTCAGCATCGAGACCAAGGAAGTCCCCTCCTGTGTGGTCAAGCCGGAACCCGGCGATTCCGGGCTCCCAGCCCTACACGTCCGGCGCGGCGCCGTGGTTGCCGCCTGCCGACCCGCTTCACCCGAATGCGGCCCTGGCGCGCGCAATGAAAGGCCCCTTCATCGCAAAATTTGCGATGAAGGGGCCTTTCATTGCAGCGCTCAGTACCGGTAGTGATCCGTCTTGAACGGGCCTTCGACGTCCACGTCGATGTACTCGGCCTGCTCCTTGGTCAGCTTCGTGAGCTCACCGCCGAGCGCGTCGAGGTGGATCTTCGCGACCTTCTCGTCGAGCTTCTTCGGAAGGCGGAAGACCTCCTTGTCGTACTCCTCGTACTTGGTGAACAGCTCGATCTGCGCGATCACCTGGTTGGAGAAGCTGTTCGACATCACGAACGACGGGTGCCCGGTCGCGTTGCCCAGGTTCAGCAGGCGGCCTTCCGACAGCACGATGATGCTCTTGCCGTCCGGGAACACCCACTCGTCGACCTGCGGCTTGATGTTGATCCGCCGGATGCCCGGGTAGCGCTGGAGGCCGGCCATGTCGAGCTCGTTGTCGAAGTGGCCGATGTTGCCCAGGATCGCCTGGTGCTTCATCTGAGCCATGTGCTCGACGAGCACGACGTCCTTGTTGCCGGTGGTCGTGATGATGATGTCGGCTTCGCCGAGGACGTTCTCCAGCTTCTTGACCTGGTAGCCGTCCATCGCCGCCTGCAGCGCGCAGATCGGGTCGATCTCGGTGACGATCACGCGGGCGCCCTGGCCGCGCAGCGATTCCGCGGCACCCTTGCCGACGTCGCCGTAGCCGCAGACGACCGCGACCTTGCCGCCGATGAGGACGTCGGTGCCGCGGTTGATGCCGTCGATCAGCGAGTGCCGGATGCCGTAGCGGTTGTCGAACTTCGACTTGGTCACGGCGTCGTTCACGTTGATCGCCGGGAACAGCAGCTCACCGGCCGCGGCGAGCTGGTAGAGCCGCAGCACGCCGGTGGTGGTCTCCTCGGTGACCCCGCGGATGCCTTCGCCGATCTTGGTCCATTTGCCGGTGTCGGCCGCGACGGAGGCGCTCAGCAGCTGAAGGAACACGCGGAACTCGTCCGAGGTGTTCTCGTCCGGCGAGGGGACGACGCCCGCCTTCTCGAACTCGGTTCCCTTGTGCACCAGCATGGTGGCGTCGCCGCCGTCGTCGAGGATCATGTTGGGACCTTCGCCGTCCCAGGTCAGCATCTTTTCGGTGCACCACCAGTACTCCTCCAGCGACTCGCCCTTCCAGGCGAAGACCGGCACCCCCTTCGGCTCCTCGACGGTGCCGTGCGGGCCGACGACGACCGCCGCGGCGGCGTGGTCCTGCGTGGAGAAGATGTTGCACGAGGCCCAGCGCACCTCCGCACCCAGTGCGACGAGGGTCTCGATCAGCACCGCGGTCTGTACCGTCATGTGCAGCGAGCCCGAAACCCGGGCTCCCCGCAGGGGATACACCTCGGCGTACTCGCGGCGCAACGCCATCAGGCCAGGCATCTCGTGCTCGGCGAGGCGGATCTCCTTGCGGCCGAATTCGGCGGCCTCGAGATCGGCGACGGCGAACTCGATGCCGTTGCGGGTGTCGTGCCGCTTGGCAACGCTTTCGGGGGTCATATGCGCGCTTCCTCCAAGGTTGGATGACATCGGAACAGTACCGTTGTCGGCTCAGTCCCCACTGGAATGGTTTGGAGGCCTTCACCGTGGTCATGCCGGGTCCCGACACCCGCGTCGTCGAAATACGCGTACCCGGGCTGGTGGGCACGAGCGGTGAAAGCCTGCTGGATTCGACGTCGGTGGTCGACGTCGCGGGCGACGGGATCGGCAGGCTGATCCGGCCGTCGGACCGGCTGCGCCGTCCCGCTCCCGGTCCGGTGCTGCCCGCGCTCGGCCGTTCGATCCCGCGCATTCTCGAAGGCTACCTGTGGAGCGGGATGACCTCCGGGGGCGCGGCCAAGGCCACCTGGGCGCTGCTGTTCCCCTTCTCGCTGGCGAACGTCGCGCATTGGATGCTGCCGCCGGTCCCGGAAGGCAAGCGGTCCGCCGCGTTGCTCACCGCCGCTTGCCGCGGTGTGTTGCGGGTGGCTTCACTGCTGCTGACGATGCTGCTGATCAGCCAGCTCGCGGTGGTCTCGCTGGACCTGTTCGCCGCGCAATGCCTCGCCCCCGGCTCCGCCTGCCTGCCTGGCGCGCCGTCGTTCCTGCGCGATTTCGCGCCGCTGCGCGCCGCGATCGGCGTGCTGCCGCTGCTGGTGCTGATCTTCGTCCTCGACCGGATCCCGTCCTCGGACTGGCGATCACGGAACAGGCTGCACCGGGCCCACAGTTCGAGTCCGCTGCAGCCACAGGACCTGCCGCGGACGCCGGGTCTGCGCACGCTGCACACCGTCGCCGCGTTGACCTGTGTCGCGCTTCCGTTGCTCGGCGGGCCGTTCCGGCTGCCGACGGCGACCTTCGACCTGATCGTCTGGAGCTGCGCGCTGGCGCTCGTCGTCGCCGCGCTCGTGGCCTCGACGGTCGGTTTCTCGGCCGGCCCGATCGTCCGCGGCGGACTGATCGCGATCGCCGTCGCGCTGGTCGGGATCGCCGTCTTCCGCCGGACTCCGTTGCCCGCCGGGTTGTCGGGCGGCGGTCTCGGCGGAGCCGACGGGACGGTCGAAGCGCTCGGCGCGGCGATGGTCGCGGTGACCCTGCTGTTCGCGCTGATGCTGATCCCGGCGGCGTTGCTGGGCCGGTCGACCTGGAACCATCTGCCGCACCGGTTGCGGCCGTGGCTCGGCGGCTGGGCCGCGGCCCCGGTCCTCGCGCTCGCCGGGTTGCTCGGTGGCGGTTTCGGCGCGGGACTCGCGGTCGCGCTGCGGCGAGTGGTCGGGATGAACGATCTGCGCCTGCCCGACACCTACGTCCTGGTGACCGTGCTGTGGGGCGCCGGGCTCGCGCTCGCCGTCGTACTCGGTGTCCTCGGGTTCGCCGTCGCGGTGCCGCTGCGGCGGCTGCGGCGCGGCATCCCGAAGATCGTCGCGCTGATGGAGATCGGCAAGGCGCAGGAAGAGGAGGCCGCGCGCGTCTGGGCCCGTGCGTCGTGGGAACGCAAACATCTGCACCATCTCGCGCTCACCGTCGCGCTGGCGATGGCGGCGGGCGGTGGCGCGCTCCTGGTGGTGCGCTTCGGTTTCGGTCACCTGCCCGGCTGGTTCAAGCCGCTCTCGACGATCGGGGTGTTCGCGCTCGGCGCGCTGGCGGCGGGACTGCTGCGGGTCGTGTTCGCCGCCGCGACGACCCCCAAACGCAGCCGTCACCTCGGCGCGCTGGCCGATCTCGTGTGCTTCTGGCCGCGTGCCGCGCATCCGACCGTTCCGCCGAGTTACGCGCTCAAGGTCGTCCCGGAACTCGCGGACCGGGTCAAGGAACACCTCGCCGATCCGGGCACCCGGGTGGTGCTGTCCGGGTACAACCTCGGCAGCCTGCTCACTGTGCTCGCCGCGGCGCGGGTGGTCGCCGATCTCCCGCCGGAAGACCGCGACCGCGTCGGACTGCTGACCGCCGGTTCACCGCTGCAATGGGGCTATCAGCGGGCCTTCCCGGCGATGCTGCCGCAGGCACAACTCGCCGATCTGTACCAGGATCTCGACGGCCGCTGGCGGGCGCTGTGCCGCGGCACGGACATCTTCGGCGGCGGCGTCACGACGTGGCGGCACCGCGTGGTGGGCGGAAAACTGCTGGGCGACGGCTATCTGCCCGGCGGCGGGACGGGACCGCTGGCCGCCGAAGCCGACGACCAGGGCGTCCTCGTGCTCGGGGGCGACCATTGGCTGCCCGACCCGATGCGCGGGCCGACCGGGCGGCATCGCTGGGCACCCGGCGTGCTCAAGCACACGGACTACGTCGTCGACGCCGAGTGGGACAACGCCGTCGCGATGGCCGCCGGGCTCGGCCGTCCCCGCCCTACGAACCCTTGGGGCGAGCAAGGATCGCTCTTCGGCGACTTCCCCCAGATGCGCTGAAGGCCCCCTTCACCAGAAAGAGGGCCTTCAGGCATTAGCTAGCTTCAGTTGGCCTTGCGGCGCACGCGCAGCAGGACCAGGACGCCGGCACCGGCCAGTACCAGCAGGCCACCGGCCCACAGCAGCCAGGCGTTGTCGAAACCGGTGTCCGCGAGGCCGCCGCCGTTGCCACCGTTACCGCCGACGTTCGGGGCGGGAACCGCGGTGCTCGACGGAGCGGAGGAGGTCTCGGACGGCTTGTCCGTGGTGGTCGGCGCGCTCGTCGGCGGCTTGGCCGTCGTGGTCTTCGTCGGCTCGCTCGGCTTCGGCTGCTCGGTCGGCTTGGTCTTCTTCTCACCACAGGCGAACCAGTGGCTGATGTCGGCCTGCTTGCCGCCGCCGTTCATCGGCGAGCGCAGCTTCTCCCACGGCGGGGTCTCGGCGAGGCCGCGCTTGCCGGGCTCGTAGATGTTGTAGCCGTCGCCGCCCTTGACCACGATCGCGGTGACGGTGACGCCTTCGCCGACCGCGGTGATGTTGAGGTACTTGTCCTTCTCGGTGCCACCGGTGAAGGTCAGGTCCTTCGTCGAGATCTCGGTGCCCGGCAGCTTCGCCTTTTCACAGGTGCTGACGTTCTTCGGGGTCGGGATGGCGCGGGGGTCGTCGGTGTGGCACGCCAGCGCGGTGCCCGTGACACCGAGCAGGGCGGCGGTGGCCAGCGCGACGACGGTGGCGGCGGAGCGGACACGCCGCCCGGTGATGATCTGCATTCAGAGCTCTCCTGTACCGATCGGGGGACAAACGAGCAAAGCGTGGCGCCTCTTTCGAGGGATGAAGGTCGACTCGCAGTGCGTCTACACGAGCCCCGTTCACCCGTCAGGGGGAGACGAGAGACCGGACGCTATCGCACACCGATTTCACACCGAAACCGGGGCCCCGAACGGAGCGGCCCACCATCCACAAAGGAATGGTGGGCCGCCGAAACGAGAATGATCAGTCCGATACGGACGTCGGCACCTCGCCCTTGTTCTGCTTGCCGAGCAGCGAATGACGACGGCTGTAGGCGAAGTAGATGACGATGCCGAGCGCCATCCACGCCAGGAAGCGCAGCCAGGTGAGCACGGTCAGGTTCAGCATCAGCCAGACACAGGCGGCGATGGCCAGGATCGGGATCAGCGGAACCCACGGCACCCGGAAGGCACGGGGCAGGTCGGGCCGGGTCTTGCGCAGCACCAGCACCCCCGCGGAGACCAGAACGAAAGCGAACAGCGTCCCGACGTTGACCATTTCCTCGAGTTTGTCGGCCGGGAAGAACGTCGCCGCGACCGCGACCAGCCCGCCGACGACGATGGTCGCCCGCTTCGGCGTGCCGTGTTCCCCCGTCTTCGCCAGGCCTCGCGGCATCAGGCCGTCACGCGACATCGCGAAGATGATCCGGATCTGGCCGAGCATCAGGACCATGACGACGGTCGTCAGGCCGGCGAGGGCGCCGACGGAGATGATGTTGGCCGCCCAGTCGACACCGTTGGCCGCGAACGCCGACGCGAGCGTCTTCTTGCCGCCGTCACCGGCCGAAGTGGCGAGCTCCTTGTAGTTCACCATGCCGACGACCACGAGCGACACGGCGACGTAGAGCACCGTGACGATGGCGAGCGAGCCGAAAATGCCCCGGGGCACGGCCTTCTGCGGGTTGCGGGTCTCCTCGGCGGTGGTCGCGACGATGTCGAAGCCGATGAACGCGAAGAACACCAGCGACGCCGCGGCCAGCAGGCCGAAGACACCGAACGCGCTGCTGCCGCCCCCGGCGACCAGCGAGAACAGGGACTGGTCGACCCCGGTCGACGCCGATTCCCCGGCGGGCTGCGCGTCCGGGATGAACGGGGTGTAGTTCGACCCCTTGATGTAGAAGATGCCGAGCACGATCACGAACAGCACCACCGCGACCTTGATCCCGGTGATCACCATCGAGAACCGCGACGACAGCTTCGTGCCGACGGCGAGCAGCGTCGCCAGCACGAGCACCACGAGCAGGGCGCCCCAGTCGACCGGCACGGGGCCGATCTCGAACGTCGTCTTCGTGCCCTTGCCGAAGATGTAGGAAAGCACGGTTTCGAGGTAGGCGGACCAGCCCTTCGAGACCGCGGCCGCGCCGACGGCGAGTTCCAGGATGAGGTCCCAGCCGATGATCCACGCCATGAACTCGCCGAACGTGGCGTAGGAGAACGTGTACGCGCTCCCGGCCACCGGGACGGTCGACGCGAATTCCGCGTAGCAAAGGGCGGCCAGCGCGCAGGCGATCGCCGCGAAGACGAACGCGAGCGAGACGGACGGGCCCGCGAAGTCACCGGCCGTACGCGCGGTGAGTGTGAAGATCCCGGCGCCGATGACGACGGCGACACCGAAGACGGTCAGGTCCCACGCGCTCAGGTTCCGCCTGAGCTTGGTCCCCGGCTCGTCGGTGTCCGCGATGGACTGTTCGATGGATTTCGTACGCCACAGACCGTTTCCGGGCACCCTTGACCTCCTACACCTGACTGCGGTTCAAGGGACCCTATCGCCCGGTCGTGACGGCAGCGCGGTGGGAGAGCAACGAAGTACGAGGAGGCAGGGACGGTAACCGGCGGAGTACGGACAGTTGCTCCGGACGGCGGTCGCGGACGTCCGTGACCGCTCCCTCTCCCTTCCCCCTCTCCCCCTCCCCGGTGCAATGAAGGGGCCTTTCATCGCAAATTTTGCGATGAAAGGCCCCTTCATTGCACGCTTGGGGCGAGCGGGACTGGTCCGCTGGTTGCGAGTCGACGCCTGGTCGCGGGAGCCGGCAGGACCTTCAGGCTGTCGTCTGGCCTGTGGTGCGTCTGGCTGTCCGATAGCCAACGTCCGCTCTCAGGAGCCCCAGGACGAACCTCGTGCAATCGCACGCCTTGGGGCGAGCGGGACTCAGACCAGGGAGCGGTCCAGGTCCGGCTCCAGGTAGATCAGCTTCGCCGTCGGCACCTTCGCGCGCACACGCGCTTCGGCGTCGTCGATGGCCTGCGCGATATCGGCGGTGTCCAGTCCGGGCACCAAAGCGAGCTTCGCGGCCACCAGCATCTCGTCCGGGCCGATGTAGAGGGTGCGGATGTGGATGACCCGCTCGACCTTGCCCGCGGCCAGTTCGTCGACGATCGTGTCGAGGTCCGCCGGAGAAGCGCCTTCGCCGATCAGCAGGCTCTTCATCTCGATGATCAGGATGATCGCGATGATCCCGAGCAGCAGGCCGATCATGACGGTGCCGATGCCGTCCCACACCGGCTCGCCGGTGACGACGGAAAGGCCGACACCGATGAGCGCGAACACCAGGCCGAGCAGCGCGCCGGCGTCCTCCAGCAGGACCACCGGCAGTTCGGGGGTCTTGGCCTGGCGGATGAACGCCCACCAGCCCGCGTCGCCCTTGATCTTCTTCGACTCCTGGATCGCGGTGTAGAAGGAGTACGACTCCAGCCCGATCGCGACCACCAGGATGCCGACGGCCACCAGCGGCGAGGTCAGCGCCTCCGGCTCGCTGATCTTGTGGATGCCCTCCCACAGCGCGAACACCGAGCCGAGGCTGAAGAGCATCAGCGCGACGATGAACGAGTAGAAGTACCGGTCACGCCCGAACCCGAACGGATGCGTGCGGGTCGCCTTGCGCTGCGAGGTCTTATGGCCCAGCAGCAGCAGCCCCTGGTTCGAGGTGTCCGCGAGCGAGTGCACGGACTCGGCGAGCATCGAGGACGACCCCGTGATGAGGAAGCCGGTGAATTTCGCGGCCGCGATGCCGGCGTTCGCCACGAGCGCGGCGATGATCGCCTTGGTTCCGCCACCTGCAGACACGTGCAACTCCCCAATGGTGTCCCGATATGCCGGGTTCGAAGGCTAGCAGTGCAGATGAGCCCGTACACGGCGGGCGGGACAGGTCACAGAATTGTCGGACGCCCTCGCTAGTCTCGCCCCTCTCATGAGCTGGGGAGGTCGCCCGTGCCGCGATTCGGCGTGCTCGGACCGTTGACGATCGAGAGCCCGCACGGGCGGCGTACGACGCCGCGCGGCGATCATCAGCGCACCCTCCTGGCCGTCCTGCTGCTGAACGCGAACGCGTCCGTCCCGGTCGATGCCCTGGTCGAGACGCTCTGGCCGGAGACGCCGCCGAAGTCGTACGCCTCGAATCTGCACACCTACGTCTCCCGGCTGCGCGCGCGGATCGAGGGGCTGGAGATCGAGCGGGATCCGCACGGCTACCGGCTGGTGGTCGAGCCCGGCGACCTCGATCTGCTGTCCTTCCGCGAGGCCGCGGCCGCGGGGAAGGCCGCCGCGCGGGCCGGTGATCCGGCGGTGGCCGCCGGGCACTATCGCCGCGCGCTCGCGGAGTGGCGCGGGCCGGTCCTGTCCGGATTGCACGTTCCCCGGCTCGACGCGGACGTCGCGCGGCTCGAATCGGAACGTCTCGCCGCCTTCGAGGACTGTGTCGACGCCGAACTGTCCGACGGCAGGCACGGCGAACTCACCGGTGAACTCCAGGCGATGATCGCCGAACACCCGCTGCGCGAGCGGCTGGCCGCGCAGCTGATGATCGCGCTGCACCGCGCCGGGCGGCAGGCCGATTCGCTGGCCGTCTACCGCGACCTGCGTGCCACCCTCGTCGAGGAACTCGGCGTGGAACCCGGCGCCGAGGTCCGCCGCGTGCACGCCGCCGTGCTGCGCGGTGAGGATCCGGTGCCCGCCACCAAGGTGACGCCGGTCTTCCCGATCTGCCAGCTCCCGCCGGACATCGCGGATTTCGCCGGCCGCGAAGGCGAGATCGCGCGACTCTCCGGCGTGCTCGGCGACGGCATCGGCGTCCCGGTCGCGGTGATCACCGGCGAACCCGGTGCCGGCAAGTCCACGCTCGCGGTCAGCACGGCACATCGGCTCCGCCGGTCCTTTCCGGACGGTCAGCTGTTCGTCCCGCTGGCAGGCGCCTCCAGTCCGCGCGACCTCGCCGACGTCCTCGGCGACCTCTTGCGGGCGCTGGGGGTCACCGGCCCCGCCATCCCGGACGACGTCGAGGCGCGGGCGGCGGTCTACCGCGGGCGCCTCGCCGACCGGCGGGTCCTCGTGGTGCTCGACGACGCCGCCGGTCCGGATCAGGTCCGCGCGCTGCTGCCGGGAACGCCGGGCTGCGCCGTCCTGATCACCAGCAGGCAACGGCTTTCCGGGCTCGCCGGGGCGAATCGCCTCCACCTCGCCCCACTGTCCGGTGCCGAGGCGATGACCCTGCTGGCGCGGCTGGCCGGGCCGGATCGGGTAGGCGCCGCACGCGCGGACGCGGAGCGGATCGCCAAGGCCTGCGGCAATCTCCCGCTGGCACTGCGGATCGCGGGCAGCAGGCTCGCGATGCGGCCGGGGCTGCCGCTGGGCAAACTCGCCGCGAAGCTGGAGGACGAGGTCTCCCGCCTCGACGAACTGCGGGTCAGCGATCTTCAGGTCCGCGGCAGCATCGCGTTGAGCTACCGGGCCTTGAGCCCGGCCGCGCGGCGCGCGTTCCGGTTGATCGGCCGCTGCCGCACCCTCGATCTTCCCGCCTGGGCGGTGTCGACCCTCATCGACGACGAAGACGCGGACGAGGCCATCGACGAACTCGTCGAAGCCAGCCTGCTCGAAGCCACCGGCCTCGACCCGACGGGCGAACAGCGGTTCCGCGTGCACGACCTCGTGCGCGTCTTCGCCACCGAACTCGGCCGGGAACTGGAGACCCGCGCCGAGCGGGTGGTCACCGTCGCGAAGGTGTCGGACGCGGCGCTGTGCCTCGCCGACACGGCGGCCCGCCGCCTGCCGAGGACGGTGCCGATGCCGTTGTCGGATCAGGACCTGCCCGCGCAACCGCTCGCGGACGAACTGGTCGAGCGGCTGCTGCGCGACCCCGGGGCATGGTTCTCCGTGGAGCGGGCCAATCTGGTCACCGCCGTCTCGTCGTTGTGCGCCGTCGGCTGGCTGCGAAAAGCGTTGCGGATACTGGAAAGGTTGACCGCGTACCTGTACCTGCACAGCCACTACACCGATATGCGGACGGCGTACGAGACCCTGCGCGACGCCGCCCGCGAGGCGGGTGACAGGCATATCGTGGTCATCGCCGAAGCGAACTTGGCGGTATTGCTGCACGCTCGCGGCGAGTACGAACGCGCCGCCGAGGGTTACCGCGAATGCTCGAAGGAGCTGGCGGCTCTCGGCGACAGTTCCGCGCAGGCGTGGGTGGAGACGAACCTGGCGCATTGCCTCGTCGGCCTCGGCCGGGCGGGGGAATCCCTGCACGCCGCGACCCAGGCCCGCGCACTGTCCACTGTGGAGGAAACGGGACCGGGTGCGTACGCGCGGCACGCGGAGTCCGCCGCGTTGCACCGGCTCGGCAAGGTCGCCGAAGCGCTGGAGATCGACCGCAGAATCCTCGCGCACGCCCGCGAACGAGGTGACGATCGTCAGCTCGGCGTTGCCCTGCAAGGACTTTCGTGGTCGCTGATGCTCGACGGACGCTCGGAGGAAGCGCTGGAGACGATCGAGGAATCGGTCCGGGTGTTGCGCCGGACGACGGCGAAGTCCGCGCTGGCGAAGTCGTTGCGCACCCAGGGCGCCATCCTCGCGGGCGCCGGACGGCGGGCCGGCGCGGTGAAGGCCTACGAAAACGCGCGACAGCTGGCCGGCGCGCTCGAAGAACGGCCACGGGAGCTTTCGTGCACCCGCGCGATCGCGGCCAGCTGGATCGGCGACGGCCGGGCCGATCGCGCGATCCCCGTGCTGCGCCGGTGCCTCGACGAATTCCGGGCCATGGGCGGGAAACCCGCGACCGGCCTCACCCTGCACGTGCTGCGCCGGGCGTATGAGGCCGTCGGGGAGACGAAGGCGGCCGAGGCGGCGGGTGAAGAGGCGAAGCGATTGGAAGTCCCCCACGACGCCAACGCTTCGACCCTCGTCCGGTTGCTGTTGTCGCTCACCGAACCCGCCCCGGCCTGACCGGGGGGTGCCCGACCCCTCAGACGAGCACCACCCGGAAATCACCTAAGCGTGAGCCGCGGCTCACGACGGGCCGAGGAGAACCAGGCCAGCACGATGACCAGCGCCCGCTCGCCGCGTCGGGATGGGAAGTCACTGCTGGTCACTCCTTGGCTCTCGACATCCGGGATGAGCCGACGACAACCGCCGGGTCACCCCTTCGGGCGATAGTTGCGGAACCCACCACACGGAACGCACACAGTTCGGCCAAGGACCGCATCTCGTCCTCTAGTTGCGGTCCTTGCGTGTGCAAGTACCGCAACTAGAGGACGAAATGCGAGAGGTCGGGGAGCTAGCAGGTGCCGGCGGTGGCGCGGAAGACCTGGGTGCGCTCGCCGGAAAGCGGCCGCACGCGGACGGCCGGGTCGGCGGCCGGGAGCCACACTGACTGGCCGCGGCGGAGTTCGACCTGTTCGCCGTCGTCGGCGGTCACCTGAAGGCTGCCGGCGGTGCACAGCAGGATCTGCGGGCCGACGTCGTGGACGGCGACCTCGCCGTCGTCCCCGGCCTCCCATTCGATCCGCGACAGCTCGAATTCGGGCGCGTCGGTGCGGTACACCGACATGCGCTCCTCGCGTTCGCCGCTCTGGACCGGCATCTCGCCGCACGCGAAATCGACGACGCGCAGCAGTTCCGGCACATCGACGTGCTTGGGGGTGAGCCCGCAGCGCAGGATGTTGTCCGAGTTCGCGAGGATCTCGACGGCGGTGCCGTGCAGGTAGAGGTGCAGGTTCCCGGCAGGCAGGTAGATCGCCTCACCCGCGCTGAGGGTGAGGCGGTTGAGCAGCAGCGCGGCGAGCACGCCCGCGTCCCGCGGATGCGACTCGCCGAGTTCCAGGATGGTCCGGCATTCGACGTCGAACTCGCCGCGTTCCCGCACGTGTTCGACGCAGGAGTCGAGGACCTCGGGCAGCAGTTCGTCGAGCGCGGCCTGCGGCAGGGTGATCCAGGTGGTGAACAGCGCGCGCAGCCCGGCCGGATCCGGCTGGGCCTCCAGCAGCACCGCGTACTTCGCCAGACCGGGCGTCTCGATCGCCTTCAGCAGCGAGATCGTGCGCTCCGGGTCACGGAAGCCGGCCAGTGCGTGGAACTCCGTCAGCGCGCAGACGAGTTCCGGTTTCGCGGTCGGGTCCGGGTAGTTGCGGTTCGAGGCGTCGCGCGGGATCCCGGCGGACTCCTCGCGCGCGTAGCCCTCCGCCGCCTGTGCGGCCGAGGGGTGCGCCTGCATCGAAAGCGGCTCTTCGGCGGCGAGGATCTTCAACAGGAACGGCAGCCTGCCGCCCCAGCGGTCGGCGCAGCTCGTGCCGAGCTGGCCGACCGGGTCGGCTTCGACGAGCTCCAGCAGGCTCCGCTCGGTGCCGTCCGGGCCGATGACGTGGGACGGGTCACCGGGGTGGGCGCCCATCCACAGTTCCGCCTCCGGATGCGGCGCCGGCACCGGACGCCCCAGCAGCTCGGGGATCGTCGTTCTCGATCCCCACGCGTAGGGCCGCACGGCATTGCGCAGCAGCTCCACTGTCACCTCAACTCCTCGCCGGGCACGGGTGGTGCCGGCCCTCATTCCTTCGTCTCGCGCGCGGGGTTCACGCCGTCGCGGGCGTGTACCTCCCGGCGCCGCCGATGCTGCCGACGGCCAGCCCCAGGTAGACCGCGGCCAGCTCGAAGCGCAGCGCGAGAACGGCCGCACGCACGATCTCGTCCGTTTCGATCTCTTCGGCCGGGGCGATCACGTCCGCACCGGGCAACAGGTCTTGTGCCTCGTAGCGGGCCGCCTCCGTGGCGGGCCCCGTCCGAACCGAGAGGAGCAACACCCTCGGCGTCAAGCCGACCCCCTCCTCCGGGTCCGCGAAGATATCGCGCTCCACGCCCCCGGACAATGCCGCACGCCGCAAAGCGGGCCTGGCCAGCGCCTGGCGGTAGTCCTCGACGTCACAGACGAGCGCCGCGTGGGCGGCGAAAGCGTGCGCCGCGTGCTCGCCGACGGCGACCGCGACCGGGTCCAGTCCCCACAGCAGCGGCTGCCGGTCGGCGACGCGCAGCGCCATCGCCTTGGCCGGGTTCGCGAACGAGTCCCTGGCCAGGTAGTCCTTCTCGGCTTCCGCGTCGAGGTGGTCGGCGAGCTGCTCCAGATCGGCCACGAGCAGGCCGAGCGCGTTCGCGGTGACCAGCGCGGCGGCGAGCCCCCGCGGGAACGCCATCTCCGGCGGGACCGGGATCCGGGGCGCCAGCAGGACACCCTTTCCCGCCACGGCGGCCGCGACCGGGCCTTCGGCGGGCGCGGACAGCACGACGGTCGCGCCGAACCGGGCGGCGCGCTCCAGCGAAGCGGCCAGCTCGCGGTCACCGGCGTCGTCGGTGTGCGCGAAGACGACGTCGAGCGCGCCGATCCAGCTGGGCACCACCTCGGCGACGACCACCGGGACCGGGCACGACGGGGTCAGCAGCGCGGCGACCAGACGGGTCAGCGTCCGGCTGACCCCGGGCCGGTCGAGCAGGACGAGCGAGCGGGGCCGCCCGACGTCGAGGCGGTCGCTCAACTCGAGTTCGGCCGCTGCCTCGGCGGTCGCCCTGACCTGGGCACCCGCCATCGCGGCGGCGCGGAGAAGCCCCGCGCTGTCGGCCTCGGCCAGCCGCGCGGGGTCGTCGAGCAGGGAATCGTCAGGGACCGTCGGCATGTTCGCCATCCGGGTTCGTCGGCTCGGTGGCTTCGTCCAGCAACAATACCGGGATTCCATCACGGACCGGATACACTCGGCCACACTCCGTGCAAGTCAGCGCGTCGGCCTCGGGGTCCGCCGCCGTCCCCGTGCGCAGCGGCGCGTGATCGGGGGACGGGCAGGCCAAGATGTCCAGCAGCTGCGCGTCAAGCGTGACGGCCATGGTTACTCCCTACCTGTGGGTGCGTCGTGGATGCCACGTTCGAGACCAAGACATGTCTCTATGTGTGTTTTCACGACACATTCGTTACCCACGGACTATCGCCAGTACGTCTTCGGTCAATGCCCGGACGGCTTCGGCGTCGGCGGCCTCGACGTTCAGGCGGAGCAGTGGCTCGGTGTTGGACGGGCGGAGGTTGAACCAGCCGCCGCCGGGAAGCTGCACGGTGAGCCCGTCCAGCTCGTCGATCTCGACGCCGTCGCGCGCGCCGAACGCGTCCTTGACCGCCATCATGCGCGCGACCTGGTCGTCCACGGTCGAGTTGATCTCGCCGGAGGCCGCGTAACGCGAGTACTCCGCGGTCAGCTCGGAGAGCGGGCCGGTCTGCTCGCCGAGGGCGGCGAGGACGTGGAGCGCGGCCAGCATGCCGGTGTCGGCACGCCAGAAGTCGCGGAAGTAGTAGTGCGCGGAGTGCTCGCCGCCGAAGATCGCGCCGGTCTTGGCCATCTCGGCCTTGATGAACGAGTGCCCGACCCGGGTGCGCACCGGCTTGCCGCCGTGCTCGGCGACGATCTCGGGTACGCCCTTCGACGTGATGAGGTTGTGGATGATGGTGCCGCCCGGCTCCTTCTCCAGCTCACGGATCGCGACCAGCGCGGTGATGGCGCTGGGCGACACCGGCTCGCCGCGCTCGTCGACCACGAAGCAGCGGTCCGCGTCGCCGTCGAAGGCCAGCCCGGCGTCGGCGCCCTCTTCGCGCACCTTCGCCTGGAGGTCGACGATGTTCTTCGGGTCGAGCGGGTTGGCCTCGTGGTTCGGGAAGCTGCCGTCGAGCTCGAAGTACATCGGCACGATCTCGATGGGCAGACCCGCGAAAACGGTCGGCACGGTGTGGCCGCCCATGCCGTTGCCCGCGTCGACGACGACCTTCAGCGGGCGGCTGCCCGACAGGTCGACGAGCTTGCGCAGGTACGCCGCGTAGTCGGCGAGGACGTCCTTCTCGGTCACCGAACCGCGCTGGCCCGCGAAGGCGGGCACGCCCTGCTCGACGGTGTCGCGGATCTCCGCGAGACCGGAGTCCTGGCCGACCGGGGCCGCGCCCGAACGGCACAGCTTGATGCCGTTGTACTCGGCCGGGTTGTGGCTGGCGGTGAACATGGCGCCGGGCAGGTTCAGCGACCCGGACGCGAAGTACAGCTGGTCGGTGCTGGCGAGACCGATCGTGACGACGTCGAGGCCCTGCGAGGTCACGCCGTCGGCGAACGCGGCGGACAGCTCGGGCGAGGAGTCGCGCATGTCGTGGCCGATGACGATCGCGTCCGACTCGGGTTTGATCAACAGGGCGAACGCCGAACCGAGGTCGCGGACGAGCGCCACGTCCAGCTGTTCACCGACCACACCACGAATGTCGTAGGCCTTCACGATGCCCGAAAGGTCTGGCACGCCTGCTCCCCGCCGATAGTCTCGTTACAACGCCCTCTGGCGCCTCGAAAGCCTACCGGCGAGCCCTGGTGTCAGGCGCGGCCGGGCAGGACGCGCAGGTGGCCGCGCCTGCCCGAGGGTCCCTCGGGTTCGGGGTCGGGCGCGGGCTTGTCCGAGCGGCCCGCTTCGCGGACGGCCTCGGCCAACGCGGTCAGCTCGTCGGCGGACGGGTCCGGGGCGGCGAAGGCCCCCTCGTGCCGGACGACTTCCCAACCCTTGGGCACGGTGAGCCGGAGGGCGTGGGCTTCGCAGAGGTCATAGGAGTGCGGTTCGCTCGCGGTAGCCAGAGGTCCCACCACGGCCGTCGAATCGCTGTAGGCATACGTGAGCGTGGCGACAGCGGGTTCGAGGCAACCCGTTCGCGAACACTTTCGTACGCTCCGCACGATCGAGAACGATAGCGCGTCGCGAGCCAGGCGTACCGGCGACACGCGCTTCGACTCGCCGAGCGCGTACCCTTCGGTTCGTGGCGACGGCTCGTGATTCCCGACAGCGACGGCGGATGCGCCGGGACCGGCACGGCCGGGGCCTGCGTGGTGCGCTCTATCCGTCGACCCTTCCCGCCGCCGCTAGCAGGGCGGAAAGGTTCGACGCACTGGTTTTGGACGCGCTCGAACCGATCGAGGCACGGTGGCGGCACGAGCTGACGAAGCTCGATGTCGCCGTCGACGACGTTCCCGAAGTTCGCTCGGATGGCGCACCGAGCGGAGTGGACGGCGTGTTGCACGACGGGGCCGTCCCGCTCTCGCGACTCGTGCCCGCCGGCGTCGACCGCGCCGGACTGCCCACGCGCGCCCGCATCGTCCTTTACCGCCGCCCACTCGAAGCGCGCGCGAAGGACCCGGGCGAACTCGCGGAACTCGTGCATGACGTCCTCGTGGAACAGGTCGCGGGCTACCTCGGCGTCGAACCCGACGTCATCGAAGGCGAATAACCCTCACCTTCCCTGCCCGCCCCGGCCCAGCCCCCACCCTTCCCGGGGGGCGTCCCCAGCCCAGCGTACCGCGAGGGACCGACTTGACCTGGGAAAACGGGCCTGGAGCGCGGAGTTGTCCACAAGAGGGCGGGGCTGTGGACAACTCGGTTCCGGTGCGAGGAAAGGTCCTTTCCTCGCAAATTTTGCAAGTAAAGGACCTTTCATAGCGCGCTTCAGGGAGACGGAGCAGCGAAGTCGCGAAGGCCTCCGTCGAGACCTTCAACGTCTCAAAGGAGGCCTTTGCGAGTCGCGAAAGCAGCGGGCCGAAGACCGCGGATCAGTCCGGACGGCGCCGCGTGGGCACCGCCGTCAGCAGCGTGAACAGCACCGCCGCGATCTGCGCCAGCAGCAGCAAGTTCCGCGTGGTGCCCTGGTGCTCCACCACCACCTCCGACGGCGCGGGAGGCACCGAGACGGCGACCTGGTGGCCCCAAGCCCGCACGATCGGGACGGCCTTCCCGTCCACGGTCGCCTGCCAGCCCGCCTCGAACTCCGCGGCCAGCACGAGCAGCCGTCCGGTCGGCCCCTCCGAGACGCGCACCCGCACGTCCGGCAGTCCGGCCTGCACCGGCGCCACGCCGGGCGACGCGCCCGGCGCGCCCTTCCCGGTCACCGCCGCCTGCGCCAGTTCCGGCGAGATCAGCGCCACCTGGCCACCGGCGGGCAGCAGCCGCAGCACCGCACGCCCGTCGGAGGTCGGTGCGACCGGTGCGACCAGGTCCCGCGCGAGTCCGGCGAAGGCCGAGCCGTCGACCCCGCTGGGCAGCACGACGTACTGCACCCCGGAAGCGGCGGCCGCCGCGAAGGCCTGTTTGACCGCGTCCGGCGAGCCCTGCAGCAGGTCCTTGCGCCACGAGGCCAGCCTGTCGGCGCTGCCGGGCGTCGGTGCGAGTTCGTCGTCGCCGTAAAGCGGCAACCGGCCACCGGTCTGCCGGACCAGGTCCGGAGATGAGCCCACGACCAGTACCGAACGTCCGCTCGAAGCCAGTTCCGCCGAAATCTCCGGGGCCAGTGTAGGACGGTCACCCGACCTCAAAGGCCCTTCGCGTCCGGCGACGACGGCACCGGTCGCCAGCGCCAGCAGCACGAGCACCCCCGCCACGGCCGTCACCTTCGCGAGCCACGGCGCCGGTTCGACACCGGCCGCGCCACGCTGCCAGGTCGCCAGCACCGTCCACAGCAGCCCGGCGCCGATCACCAGCAGCGGCACCCCGGCGTAGCCGGTCGCGTGCGCGCCGCCCGACATCGGCGTCACCGCCACGAACCGCACGGCCACGAGCCCGAGCACACCCAGTACGACGACCGCGACGCCGCCGCCCGCGCCCCTCGACGGCCGGACCACGAGCGCGACGATCGCGGCCGCGACCAGCACCACCCCGATCGGCCAGGCGCCGGGACCGCCGGGGTCCAGCCCGGCGAGATCGGCGCCGGACGCGGCCGTGGCACCGCCACCGAGGCCGTGCAACAGCAGTTCCGGATGCCTCAGCAGCACACTCGGCCACGGCAGCAGCAGCGCCAGCGGCAGGAAGACCACGATGCCGACCGACGCGATCCGCCGCGCGAGCCCGCTCGGCGAGGGCAGCACCACGAAGCCGACCACCAGCCCGACCAGCGCCAGCGCGTGCGCCAGCGGCGAGAAGGCGCCGATCAGCGCCAGCCCGATCGCGCTCAGCGCGGAGACGTGCAGCCACCGCGAATCCGCGCGGACCAGCAACCCCACGAGGCCGGCGATCACCAGCGGCAGCAGCAGGTGCACGACGACGACGTCGAGCCGTCCCTGCGCGACCGAAGCCGTGGCGGCGGGAAGCACGCCGTACGCCGCCGCGACGACGGCACGCACCCAGCGACGCACGCGAAGGTGCCGAGTGGCCACGTACGCGCTCAGAGCGGCGAGCGGGATGTCACCGATCAGCAGGATCGCGACCAGCGCCGCGGGTCCCCCGATCGGTGTGAAAATCGCGCCGAGGACGCCCAGCACCGGCAGCGTCGCGGGGGCTGGACTCGCCGTCCCGCCGGTGATCGCGTGCCACGGCGCGAGATACGACGACCAGATCTCGCCGAGCCCGCCGACCGGCAGCAGTTTCCCGCCGAAGAGGTCGAGCCCGAGCCGCGAACCGTTGACCACGAACGCGAGCGCCGTCAGCACGACGAGCATCAGCACCGGCGGGGCGAACACGGTCGCGCCGAGCACCCGTTTCCGGTCGACCTCGACGAACACGAGTTCCGGCTCCGGCCGCGCGCCGTCACGCGGTACCGGCGACGGTTTCGGCCTGCCCTCGCCGCGTGGCTCGGCCGCCTGCTCGGGCACCGCGACCGCCACGACCCCGCTGGGCCGTCGCAGACCGGTCCCCCGCGAGCCGACACCGCGCATCGCCCCCGCGGGCAGCGCGCCGGGGCCGACCGGCCGCTCTTGTCCGGCCTTCAAGGCTTCCGGCGGAATCCAGGCGCCTTGCTGATCCACGGTCTCCGGCACGGTCCCGAGCGCGTAGTCCCGTTCGACGCCGCGCCGGACGAGACCGACGACACCGGCGCGGACCGCGTTGCGCACCCGCGTCATCCGCCCGGTGAAGAGGCCGCGGACAGCGCCGGGTTCGCCGGTCTCGCGGCGTTCGGCGCGGGCCGCGCGCAGCCCACCGCGGCCGCGCAGCAGGTACGAGGTCGCCGCGAGTTCCGCGCCCGCCTCGCCGGTGCGGCGCAGCAGCAGGAACGCGAGCGCGCGCAGCACCGCGAAGAACGGGATCCGGAACAAGCCGAACCAAAACGACAACGGCGAGCAGTTGACGAGGAACACCCGGAGGCCGTGCGCGCGGTTGGCGGCGGCGAGCGAAATCCCGAGCGCGTCCGGTTCCCGCTGTCCGGTGCTGAGCGCGCGAGCGTGCCGGAGCCGGGCCGACGGCACCGAAAGCACGCGGCCGCCCGCGGCGTTCGCGCGCCAGCCGAAGTCGAGATCCTCACGCAGCAAAGGAAACCCGGGGTCGTAACCGCCCAGATCGTGCCAAATCTCCCGCCGTACCAGCGATCCCGCGCTCGGCACGGCGAGCACCGCCGCGGCGGTCTCCTCGGGCGAGATCTGCTGCCGATGGCCGATGGCGTCGGTCGACAGCCCGGCTTCGACGATCAGCCGCGGATCGCTCCAGTCCACCGCGAGTGGACCGAGCACCGTCGCGGCGGGCTCGTTTTCGGCCGCTGCCAACAGGTTTTCGAGACAGTCGGGTTCCGGCGCGCAATCGTCGTGCAACAGCCAGAGCCAGCCGCCGGGATCACCCCAGCGTTCGACGGCGTACTCGACGGCCTCGCCGACCGCGGCGCCGAAGCCGACGTCATCCGATAGCGTGAGAATTCCGTCGAGGACCGGCGCCTCTCCCGCGACGCCTTCGGCCGCCGCCGCATCGGTGAGGATTCGCGCGGTCCGGTCAGTGGAACCGGTGTCGACGGCGAGCACGTGCCGGGGCCGGACACCGCTGCGCCGCAACGCGGAAAGCGCCAGCGGCAACCAGTTCTCGCCGTTGTGACAGACCACAATGGCCAGAACGGGGACCGTGCGCAGTGCGGGTGACGCGGCAGTGCGGGACAACGGGCACTCCAGATGTGGCGGCGAAGTCGAGTGCCGCCACCCTACGACGCGACCCTGTCACCCGTTGGTGGCCCCACTGTATGGAACAACGACCGTGTGGAACCCGGACCAGGTGGAAGCGGGCAGGAAGCGATCTCCGGCGCACGGGGTGCCGGAGATCGCCGTCACACAGCTCGTTTCTTCAGTTTCCGACGCTCGCGTTCGGAGAGCCCGCCCCAAATACCGAACCGCTCGTCATGCGCGAGGGCGTACTCGAGGCACTCGTCCTTGACCTCGCAACCGAGGCAGATCCGCTTGGCTTCGCGGGTGGAGCCGCCCTTCTCCGGGAAGAACGCCTCCGGGTCCGTCTGCGCGCAGAGGGCCCGTTCCTGCCAGTCCTGCTCTTCCGCGGAGGCATCGTCGAAAAGCTCGGTGAGATCGCCCAGTTGCTGCTCCGGGACCTCACCCCAGCCCACGACTTGCCCCCATTCCCTTCCATCTGCTTCCAACCGCACGTCCGCCTCCTCGCTGTCCACGCACTCCCCAGGCTGGCGGTGTTGAAACACCATCCGCCGCCCCCTTCCAGCGACGAATGACATCACTGTGATTACACCCGTGTAGTGCGGTCAGGTCAAGCGGAGTAGCGAGTTCGGGGGATACTTCGGCGCGACCGCGCAAGGGGACACGCCGAGAACTTCACATCGGGCATACGGAAGACTGGAGGGGTGCAGAGATCAGCAGTGCGGCCAAGCCCGATCTTCCTCGGCATCCTCGCGGTCACCGTCCTGGGCGGTGTACTGGCGGCTTTCGGTGACGTGACCACGATTCCCAGTCAGAAGTACGACCCGCTGATCATCGCCGGCGTGGTCCTGCTCGTGGCGGGCGGCTGGGTCGCGTCCTTGACGCTGCACGAGTTCGGGCACGCGATCGTGGCGTTCCGCGGCGGCGACCACAGTGTCGCCCACAAGGGTTACCTCTCCATGGACGTCCGGAAGTACACGGATCCGGCGTTGTCCATCATCCTGCCGTTGGTATTCCTCATCATCGGCGGCATCCCGCTGCCGGGTGGCGCGGTCTGGATCGAACACGGCCGCCTGCGGTCCCGCGGTGTCCAGTCATGGGTGTCGCTCGCCGGGCCGCTGAGCAACCTCGCCGTCGGCGTGCTGCTGACCCTCGTCGTCGCGCTCGTGCCGATGACGGCCGGGCTCGTGATCGGACTGTCCTTCCTGGCGCTGCTTCAGATCGTGACGTTCATCCTGAACATCTTGCCGATCCCCGGTCTCGACGGCTGGGGCGCGATCGAGCCCTATCTCTCACCCGGTGCGCGCGAGTTCGGCGCCAAGGCCCGGCCGTGGGCGCCGCTCGTGCTGTTCGCCGTGCTGTTCCTGGTGGACGAAGCGAGCCTTCTGCTGTGGCGGGCGTCTTTCGCGATCTTCGACGCCGTCGGCGGTTTTTCGCTCGCGGCTCAGTACGGGCAAGACGCGTTCATGTTCTGGAAGTGAGCCCGCCGTCAGGGTGCTCGGTGAACCACGCGTGCGCCCGCTTCCAGACACGTTTCAGTCCGGAGCGCTCGCCGAGGTAGTCGCCCGCCATCCCGACCACCGGCAGTTTGCCGAGCGCCCGGTGGATGAGACGGCCACGCGGCCGCTTCTCCAGTTCCTCGACGATGCCCAGCAATCCCCGGCCGAGCCGCCACAGCGTGCCCGCGGCCGCCTTGAAGGTGACTTTGCCGTGCTTCTGCTTGGCATCGTCGAGTTCTTCGGTGAGCTTCGCCGCTTCGTCGTCTTCGGCGGCCTTGTCGTGCTCGGCGTGCTTGCCCGCCGCGATCACCGGATCGATGTCGCGCTCGAAGAGCACCCACGCGATCAGCCGGACCCGGGCACCGACGTCGGTCACGCCGTACTCCCCCGCGATCGCGCACAGCAGGATCCCTTGGGACGCGGAGCCGAGCGCGTCCTGCACCGGCAGCCGGTCGGCGAGCGCGCCACCCAGCCCGGGGATCGCGGTGATCAGCGCGGTGACCCGGCCGACCCGGTTCACCCACCAATGGGTCCGCTGATAGTTCGACATCTCCGCCCACGCTGCGGTGCCGGGCACCTTGACCGACGTGATCCCGTCGAGGAGTTTGTCCTTCAGCTTGGGTTCGACGCCTTCCAGCGCGTCCTCGCGACGGCCCCTGGCCTGCAGGCCGAACGGATCCGCGACCCGCAACGCGTCGACCATCGGACCGCAGGCGCGGACGAACGGCCGCAACACCGTCACGACCTGGCGATCCGAAATCGCTTCACCCATGATTGCCTCCCTTGCCCGCCTTCGCCGCCCTGCCAAGGCCTCCACCCAGCGCCAGCGCGCCCGGCAGCGCCCCGCCGCCGATCAGCAGCAACGCCCGCCAGTCCTGTACCAGCACCAGATCACCTCCCGGGCCCGTCACGCCCATCACGAGTACGACTAGTACCCAGACGAGCAGCGGAATCACCGAAAAGGACGGGCGGATCACTTTCGCGGTCATCATGACCAGCAAGGGGGTGGTGAGCACGGCGAGCACCACGGTCAGCGGGATCGGCGCGTCCCCGAGCTTCGGGAGCACGATGCCGTCGAGCCGCAGCGGCAGGAAGAACAACTCGAGCAGCCCCAGCAGGAACGCGTCGAAGGACAGCAAGACCAGCAGTCCACGCTGACGCGCGGTGAGCGGCTGAGGCGTGACCGTCACTTCGCGAGCCCTCCGAACAGATCCGCGGCGGCACCCTCGGCCGGCCCGTGTGCGAGCACGAAGTACTCGTTCGGCGTGATCGGCTGGGCGACGTCGTTGCTCAACGCGAAGTGGTCCTCGGAAGCGGGCACGCTGACCTGGGTCTCGTGCGCGCGCAGCGCGGCGGCCTTCGCCGGGAGATGCGCGCGGACGTCGAGGACGGTCGTGATCGTCTCGTCCGGCGTCACCGGCAGTTCGCCGTCTTCCGGAACCCGGAACGGCGAGTGGCCGCGCAGCGCGGCGAGCCCGGCCGCGACGGCGTCACGCGAAGAAACCGTATGGAACACCCGCTCGACCGAAGCGGCCTTCGGCGCGGCGGCCATCGTGATCTCGTGCGCGCGAATGTGGTCGGGGTGCCCATAACCCCCGAAAGCGTCATAAGTGACCACGACCTGAGGACGGACCTCGTCGAGGATCTCGGCGAGCTGAGCCGCCTGCTCCTCGACGTCGCCACCGGAGAAGGCCCGCGGGTGGGCCGCGGACGGCGTTCCGGCCATCCCCGAGTCGCGCCAGCGGCCGATGCCGCCGAGATACCGGTGCCGGGAGACGCCGAGCGCGGCGCACGCCGACGCCAGTTCGCCCGCGCGGTATCCGCCCAGCTGGTCGGAAGCCCACGAACCGAGCCCGCCGAGGGACGGCGGGATGATCTCGCCTTCCTCACCGAGAGTGCACGTGACCACGGTCACGTCGGCGCCTTCGGCCGCGTACCGCGCGATGGTCCCGCCGGTGGTGATGCTTTCGTCGTCCGGATGGGCGTGCACCAGTAGCAATTTGGCCTGAGCGGAGATCACGGCTTGAAGACTAATTCGAACACGGCGGGCATTCCTTTATAGGGTGTCGGGAACGGAAGCCACGAGCACCGACCTTAGTCGGGCGACTCTCGGTTATCCTCGCGCGAGTCATGGACATTGCGCCGTGACCATATGTACCCCCACGAAGGGCATCTTGGTGAGCACTGAAGCAGCATCGTCGGACCTCGGCGGCGTGTCGGGTTCGGTTCTGTCCATCTCCGACCTGAGCGTCTCGTTCCCGACCGACGAAGGCGTTGTCGACGCCGTCAAGGGCATCGGGTTCGACGTCAAACCGGGTGAGATCGTCGCGGTGGTCGGCGAGTCCGGTTCCGGCAAGTCCGTGACCTCGATGTCGGTGCTCGGGTTGCTTCCGAAGACGAGCCGGATCGCGGGCGAGCTTCGCCTCGGCGAGCGCAACCTCGCCGACCTCAAGGAGAAGGACCTCCAGAAGATCCGCGGGAACCAGATCGCGATGATCTTCCAGGAGCCGATGACCGCGCTCAACCCGGTCTACACCGTCGGCTGGCAGCTGCGTGAGGCGCTCCGCTCGCACCAGGACATCTCGAAGGAAGCCGCCGACAAGCGCGCCATCGAGCTGCTGGAGATGGTCGGCATCCCGAACCCGCCGCTGCGGTTCAAGCAGTACCCGCACCAGCTCTCCGGCGGTCTGCGTCAGCGCGTCGTCATCGCGATGGCGATCTCGTGCGACCCGAAGGTGATCATCGCCGACGAGCCGACCACGGCACTAGACGTCACCGTGCAGGCGGAGATCCTCGGCCTGCTGCGCAAGCTGCGCGACACTCTCAACACCGCGATCGTGCTGATCACGCACGACATGGGTGTCGTCGCCGACCTCGCCGACCGCGTGGTCGTGATGTACCAGGGCAACATCGTCGAGCAGGCGCCGGTGCGCGACCTGTTCGCGTCGCCGCAGGTGGAGTACACCCGCAAGCTGCTCGCCGCGGTGCCGGTGCTGGGCCAGCGCCCCGAAGGACGCCGTCTGCTCGACGACTCCGGCATCGACGCCGACAGCGACGAGGCTTCGAAGATCGCCGAGGACATCCGCCTCAAGGACGCCGAGCTCGAAGCCGTGATCGAAGCGGACGCCCCGGCGCTCGAGATCAAGAACCTCGTGCTGGAGTACCCCGGCCGCCGCGGCCAGGCGAAGAACCGCGCGGTCGACGACGTCTCGCTGAGCATCGCCAAGGGCGAGATCGTCGGCCTGGTCGGTGAATCCGGTTCCGGCAAGTCGACCGTCGGCCGCTGCGCGATCCGTCTGCTGACCCCGACCGAGGGGTCGGTGTCGATCGCGGGCAAGGACATCACGAACATGTCCAACAAGGAACTGCGCCCGCTGCGCCGCTACTTCTCCATCGTGTTCCAGGACCCGGCGTCCACCCTCGACCCGAAGATGACCATCGGCGAGTCGATCGCCGAGCCGATGGTGCTGCACAAGTTCCTGCAGGGCAAGGCGCTGAACGAGCGCGTGGCGTCCCTTTTGGACAAGGTCGAGCTCGGCGGCCACTACCGCAACCGGTACCCGCACGAGCTGTCCGGCGGCCAGCGCCAGCGCGTCGCCATCGCGCGGGCGCTCTCGCTCGACCCGGCGCTGCTGATCGCGGACGAGCCGACCTCGGCGCTGGACGTGTCGGTGCAGGCGCGCGTGCTGGACCTGTTCCTGGACCTGCAGCGTTCGCTGCAGTTCGCCTGCCTCTTCATCAGCCACGACCTCGCCGTCGTCGACCTGCTGGCCGACCGCGTCGCGGTGATGCAGCACGGCAAGCTGGTCGAGGTCGGCACGCGTGACCAGGTGCTGCACTCGCCGCGCGAGGACTACACGCGCCGTCTGCTCTCGGCCGCTCCGGTCGCGGACCCGGTGCTGCAGGCCGAGCGCCGTGCGGCCTGGCAGGCCGGCAAGCTCGCGCCGGTGGCCGACTAGCCTCTGGAAGTACATGAAGGCCCCCTTCATTGCGTCTAGCGCAGTGATGGGGGCCTTCATGTACTGGGGCGAGGGGCTGCCCGAATCGCGGCACACGGCGGCTTGAAGCGTGTCGCGGTACCCGAAGTCCATAGAACGTCCCGAAACGCGTGAAGGCCCCCTTTCCTCGACTCAGCCGAGGAAAGGGGGCCTTCACGCGATAAGGAGCCTTACGCCTTCATCCGGCGCTGCCGCGGGTCGAAAGCGTCCCGCAGACCGTCGCCGATGAAGTTGATCGTCAGCGAGATCAGCACCAGCACGATGAACGGACCGAAGAACAACGCGGGCCGGTTCTGCAGCTGCGAGTAGTTCTCGAGGATGACGCGGCCGAGCGAGGTGTCCGGCAGCTGCACCCCCAGCCCGATGAAGGACAGCGCCGCCTCGATCAACACGGCCTGCGCGATCGCGAGGGTCGCGTTGACCGTGATGAGGCCGACCATGTTCGGCACCAGGTGCTTGAACACGATGTGCAGCGTCCCGGCGCCGGACGCGCGAGCGGCGTCCACGAACTCACGCTGGGACAGCGACATCGACTCGGCCCTGGCGATCCGCGCGATCGGCATCCAGCCGAAGGCGGCCAGCACGATCGCGACGATGTACCAGGTACCGCCGCCGAACACCTTCGCCAGGATCGCCGCGGCGGCGATCTGCGGCACGATCAGGAACAGGTCCGTCACGCGCGAGATCGCCGAGTCGGTGAAGCCACGCAGGTATCCCGCCATGGCCCCGAAAATGGTGCCGATGGTGGTGGCGACGATCGACACGATGAGCGCGATCAGGAGCGAGTACTGCGTGCCGCGCAGGATCTGCGACACCATCTCCTTGCCGACCTGCGTCGTGCCGAGCGGGTAGTCCCCGCTGGGCTTGGCGAAGGACGGGAACGAGCTGTCCTCGTAGTCGTACGGCCAGAAGATCGGCATGATGATGACGGTCAGCACGAGCAACAGCAGGATCGCCGTGCAGATCATCGCCAGCTTGTGCCGCAGGAACTTGCGCAGGACCAGCTTGCCCTGGCTCCGGGGTTCGGGCAGGGCCTCTTCCGGAAGCTTGCCGTCGGCGGACGTCGAGCCTTCCGCCGCGATGAGGGAGTTCAAGTCAGCCAACGCGAATCCTCGGGTCCAGGATGCCGTACATCAGATCGGCGATCAGGTTGGCGACGATGATGCTGCTGGCGATGAGCACCAGCCACCCCATCATCACCTGTGTGTCGTTTTTGACGACGGCTTCGACGAGCAGCTTGCCCATGCCATTCCAGTTGAACACCGACTCGGTGATGATCGCGCCCGAGAGCACGGCACCGAAGTTCACGGAGAACAGGGTGGTCACCGGGATGAGCGCGTTCCGGAAGGCGTGCCGGAAGATGACCCGGCCGTTGGCGAGGCCCTTGGCACGCGCGGTCCGCACGTAGTCCGCGTTCAGCGTCTCCAGCATCGAAGCGCGCTGGAACCGGCTGTACGCGGCGAAGCTGATGGCCATGATGGACAGTGTCGGCAGCAGATACGCGCCGACGTAACTGGCGAGGAAACCGCCCGGCCCGTCGAAATTCAGCGATTCCGGACTCGTGGTGCGGATCCAGGGATTACCGAGCACATCGGACAGTCCCAGGTCCCGCACCCAGCCGTTGAACTGGATCGCGTAGCCCTTCAGCACGATGGCGACACAGAAGATCGGCATCGAGAACAGCAGGAAGGCCAGCGTGGTGGCGACGTAGTCGAGGATCGAGTACTGCTTGACCGCCGCGACCACACCGACGAGAACGCCGAGGATGAGCGCGAGGATCTCGGCTCCGACGACGAGCTTCAAGGTGACCTCGAACGCGGCCATCACCTTCGGGAACACCGGGGCCTGCGCGTTGCCCTGGGCGATGGAAACGCCCCAGTCGCCGGTGATGAAGTTGCCGAGCCACGAGAAGTACCGAGGGATGATGCCCTGGTCGAGTCCGAGCCGCGCGGCCGTCTCCGCGAGTACCTGCGGGTTCATGGCCGGGTTGCTCTTCAGCTCGGCGAGCGGGTCACCGGTGCCGGCGACCATGATGAAACACAGAAAAGTCCCGACCAGCAGGACGGGAATCGATATCGCCAGACGGCGAAGAATGTAGATCACCAGGTTCAACGAACTGCTCCTCATCCGGGCCTGGTCGCCGAAGTGCTGGACCGTCGCCCGGTTGTCCACCGTAGTGGCGGTAACCCTACGGTCAACAGCTACTTCCGGCGGGTAGGGGGGCCCGGCTTGTGGCCGGGCCCCCTTACCACCAGGATCGCGTAAGCGAGAGGTGAAAAAGCGGGGCTAAGCCCTACTTCTTCTCCCACTCACCGGCGTTCCACAGGACACCGTTGTACGACTGCATGTAAGTGCGGTCGATGCCCTTGAACGCCCACATGGACGGGGTCTGGAACAGCGGCAGCGTCGCGTACTCGTCCGCGATCGCCGCGTCGGCCTTCTGGTAGCTCTCCAGCTGGACGGCCTCGTCGGTGGCCTTCACGGCCGCCTCGAACGCGGAGTCGATCGTCGGGTTCGACAGGCCCTGGTAGTTCTGGCTGCTGTCGTCGACCCGGGTGATGTAGATCGACTTCTGCTCGGCCTTGAACGGAGCGGCGGACCAGCCGAAGAGCGCGGCGTCGTAGTCACTGGCCGCGAGGCGGCCGCCCTTCAGGAAGTTCGCGTCCTGGTCGTCCGTGATCTCGATACCGGCGAGCTTGGCCTGCGAGATGATGATCTCGACGGTCTGCTGACGGCGGGCGTTCTGGTTGTGCGAGATCTTGAACGACGCGCGCTGGCCGTCCTTGGCGAAGATGCCGTCGGCACCCTTGACCCAGCCGGCGTCGGTCAGCGTCTTGGCCGCGGCCTCGGCGCCCAGACCGGCCTTGCTGCTGTACAGGTCCTTGAAGCCCTGCTCGCCCGGCATGAACACGATGCTGTTCAGCGGGCTCGCGTCGGCCTGGACCTCCTTGAGCAGCTTGTCGGTGATCTCCTGGCGGTTGACCACCTCGAAGAACGCCTTGCGCAGGTTCTTGTCCTTGAACATGCGCTTGTAGTTGAGGTCGATGTGCTCGAAGGTCAGCTGCGAGGCCGAACCATAGGTGACGCCCTGAGCGGAAAGGCTCTTCAGGGTGCCGGCGGCGGTGGCGTCGGGCTGGGTCGAAGCGGCGATGTCGATCTCACCGTTCTGCAGCGCGGTCGCCATGGCCTTGGTGTCCTCCATCGCCTTCACGACGATCTTGGAGGGGCCACCCTTGCCACCGATCCAGTTCGGGTTCTTCTCCAGCGTGACGGCCTTCTGGTTGGCGTCGAACTGGGTGATCTTGTACGGACCCGAAGCCGGCATGTCCTCGGCCTTGAACTGCTTGAAGCCGTTGGTCCAGAAGTCACCCGCCGCCTTGAGCTGGGCCGAGTCGCTGGTCGGCGTCAGCTTGGTGATGTCGGGGACGTTCGCGCGCTTCTCGACGATGTGCGCGGGCATGATCGCGGTCGAGTTGAACAGACCCTTGTAGTCCAGGTACGGCTCGGTGTACTTGGTCTCGAAGGTCAGGTCGTCCTTGCAGGTCGCCTGGTTGATCAGCTGGTAGCCGGTCGTCGAAGCGGCGAGGAAGGCCTGCTTGCCGTCAGCGGTCTTGGCGGCACCGGAGTGCGACAGCCACGACAGGTACATGTCGTCGCAGTCGAACGCCTCGCCGTCGGACCACTTCACGTTCGGCTTGATCTTGTAGACGACGGTCTGCGGCTCCTTGGTGGTGACCTCCCAGGAGTCGAACACGTCGTTGTTCAGCAGCACCTTGTTGTTGCCGTCGAGCACATCGGCACCGGCGAGCACGGCCGTCAGGATGTAGGTGTTGTACGACGTGTTGGTGTCGGGCGTGTCGTTGTTGTAGCCCGAGTACCCGTCGTCGATACCCACGGTGACGGTGCCTTCGTACCCCGGGGTGTCCGCGAGCTTGAAGTTTTCGCCGTTCTGCGCCTTGCCGACCGCCATGCTCTTGATGTCGGTAGACGACCCGTTCTGGTCGGAACTACCGCTGTCGCCACCGCTGCATGCGCTCAGCACAAGCGCGGAGGCCGCGACCAGCGACCAGGCGGAGACTGCCTTGGACTTCCTCATGAAGTGTGCCCTCCTAGCACTGGGTTCCTGAGATCGGAACAGGACCCCACACCGCTCCGGTGAGATGGCCCGGAGCCTATGACACGCCAAGCAACCTCATTTGGCGCACTGCGGGTGCACGCTAGAAAGGAAATGCACGAACAGTCACCAGTTACGGGGCGATCGTGACCAAAGGGTAACTTGCGGCTGACTTCGAGAAATATATTGGTTACCAGGAGGAATCAGTCCGCCACTCGAACGTGCCGCGAAAGGTCACCCTCCGGCGCGAACTTGAGCGCGAATGGGCTACTTCGGACCCCGCGTCCAGTTCACCGCCGACCCGAAAGGGCCGACCATAGGAGGACCTGCGGTTACTCCGGAAATACCAGAGCCGATGGCGAGGGTATCGGCCAGCTGGAACAACGGAATGGCCACATTCCGGCGCCACAATTCCGGTTCGAGGGTCGAAAGCGCGTCGGCGGCGGGCGTGGCGCCGGTCAGCGCGGCGTCGATCGCCGGCTGCAGGGCCGCATCGCAGAAGCCGAGCGGGTTCCCCGGCACGACGGCCTTGGTCTTGTCGGCGAGCTGATCGGGACGGCAGCCGAAGGTGGACGCCAGCACCGACGCGACGTCCGCGCCGCCGGTGGCCTGGCCGATCACGGCGATGTCGATGCCGACGTTGCCCGCGCCCTCGGACGTCGTCTGCTGGACGCCGTTGAGCACCGGCATCGCCAGCAGCGTCGAGAACAGCTCCCTCGGCTGCGGCGCGATCGCGTTGACCTCGATCCCCGCGGCCACCAGTTGCGCCGTCAGCTCCTTGGCGATCGTCGCGTACGGCTCCTGCTTGGCGGGCGAAGCGACAACCAGCGAAAGGTTCTTCCCGTTCTTGCGCCAGGTTCCGGCTTCCTTGGTGTATCCGGCGGCTTTGAGCAGTTCCTCGCCCTTGGCCGGATCGGGCGCCGACGGCGGGCCCGGCGAGGGGATCGTCGGCTGGAAACCGGTTCCCGACGGGACCCGGGCCTGTGCGTCGGCACGGAGCTTGTCCGACGGGCCCCCGTCCGCCGCCTCGGTGATCAGCTTGCCGCGGTCGATCAGCGCGGTGACGCCTTCGCGCACCTTGGGATCCGACAGCGTCGAACTCACCGGCCGCAGGAGGATCTGCGCGACCGTCGGCCGGGCGACCGTGTGCAGCTGCACGGCGGAACCCAGCTCGCCGAGCCGCTTGAGACCGGTGGCGCCGGTCCTGGTCATCACGAACTGGTCGTTGCCGCTGCGCAGCGCGGCCAGTGTGCCGTCCTGATCGGCCGCACGCAGGACGATCCGGTCCAGTGCCGAGGGTTTCTCCCAATAGCGCTCGTTGCGCTCCAGGATCACCTCTCCGCGCGCGGTGTCGAGGCTCTTGATCGAGTAGGGGCCGGCGACGGCCGGGAAGGTGGTCGCCAGCGCGCCCTGCCATCCGTTCGGGGCGTCCTTGAGCAGATGGGCGGGCAGGAGGTTCGCGAACAGCGTCTGCCAGCCGGGGTACGGCTTGCCGAAGGTGACCTCGACCCGTTTACCGCCCTCACGCGACTGGATGTCGGAGATCAGCCGGTAGCCCGCGGCGCCGATCACGCCGGGCTGGTCGCGCATCGCCTCGCGCAAGTACGCGAAGTCTTCGGCGGCGATCGGCGCACTGTCGGACCAGGACGCGTCCGGCCGGATCGTGTAGGCGACCGTGAACGGCTGCTGCGAGACGACTTCGGCGGACTTCATCAGGTTCTTGTCCAGCTCGACACTGCCGTCGTCCTTGGGGCGGAACACCGACGGGAGCAGAAGCTGCGAGAGCGCCGACGTCACCTGGGAGGCGTCTGCGAGGTTATGCGGGTTGTAGCCGCCGAGAATGGTGTCGACACCCACTACGACCTGCGAAGGCGTCTTCGTGGTCGAGGAACTCACCGGGGAGGCCGAGGAGCTGACCACGGGTGGGGGCGGCGTATTGCTGCAGGCGGCGAGGAGCACGGCCGCGCACGCCAGCATGGGCGCCGCTGTGGTCACTAACCGCACGCCTGAGTCCTCCTGATTTGTCCCTCGCCATGCTGCCACGTCGATCCGACCGCCACAGCGAGATTCCCATATCGGCCTGGCCGTCGCCCGACCGGCTTGAGTACCACCCATCCGGTGGACGTGCGGGAGGCCCGCGAGGTTCCTGCGCGGACCGCGGGAAAACGCTTAGCCGCGCGAAGTACCGGGCCGCTAGCTTGCCGGGGTGACCAAACGCGCGCTCGTCCTCGTGATCGTGCTCATGTCCACGTTCACCTTCCCGCTGACCATCACGGGCGCCTCGGTGGCCCTGACCGACATCGCGGACGACCTCGGTGCGGGCCTCGCGGCGACCCAGTGGGTCGTCAACGGGTACAACGCCTGCTTCGCGAGCTTCCTGGTCTTCGCGGGTTCTCTGGCCGATGTACTGGGCAGACGCCGGATCTACGTGGCCGGCCTCGCGTTGTTCGCCGGCGGCGGCATCGCCTGCACCGTGGCGGGGAACATCGTCGTGCTCGATGTCGTCCGGCTGATCGCCGGGACCGGCGCGGCCGCCGCGGTCACCGGCGGACTGGCGATCCTCACCGAAACCTTCCAGGGCGCGGCGAGGACCCGCGCGTTCGGTTCGGTCGGCACGGTGCTCGGGATCGGGCTCGCGTTCGGGCCGTCGATCGGCGGCCTGCTCGTCGAACTGTTGGGCTGGCGGGCCGTTTTCGGCGCACCGGCCGCCGTGGCGGCGCTCGTACTGGCCCTGACGCCGCTTCTCCCGCGAGTTCCCGGGACTTCCGGGCGCCGGGTCGACTGGGCGGGCGCCGCGCTCTTCACGGGCGCGATCATGCTGCTGATCTTCGGACTGGTCGAAGCGGGCGATCTCGGCTTCGGACATCCGCTCGTCGTCGGCGCCCTGTCGCTGGCCGTGGTGCTCGCGGCGGTCTTCCCGTTCGTGGAGCGACGGCGCGCCGATCCACTGTTCGATCTCGCCTTGCTGGCCAACCGCGGCTTCACCTCCCTCGCCGTCGCGGCGGGCGCCCTGGTGACCATCCTGGTGCCGCTGCTGGTCTACCTGCCCTCGTACCTGATCGAGGTGGTCGGGCTCGGCGCCGGGGAGGCCGGGCTGTGGCTGCTGATGCTCACCGCGCCGACCGTGCTGTTCCCGACCGTGGGCGCCGCGCTGGCGCGGCGGCTGCCGTCGTCGTGGTTCGTCGCGGGAGCGGTGGCCGTGAGCGGGGCGGGCGCCTTTCTGCTGATGACCATGAACTCCTCGTCCGGGGTGCTCTCGCTGCTCGCCCCGCTCGTTCTGGTGGGGGCGGGCACGGGATTGACGATGGGATTGCTGGACGGTTTGGCGATAGGTTCCGTCGGCCCGGAACATTCCGGAACGGCGGCCGGAATGTTCACCACCGCACGATTGGCGACGGAAACGATCGCGATCGCGGTTGTCGGTGCCGTTCTCGCGTCGATTACCGGTGGGCAGCTCTCCGGCGAGTCCTATACCGACGCATTTCGGATCGTTTGTTTCGCGCTGGGTTGTGTCGGCGTTCTCGGTACGGTGTCCGCGGCCGCCCTCTCGCCGCGACGGGAAGCCGTTCCGGTGTTGTGAACGCCGGTCCTGAAAAGGAGTGGAAGAAATCGACGGAAAAAGCGATTCTTAACATTAAGAGCCCGGGTGACTACTTAGCGTGACTAGACTATCGCGGCGGAACGCGCGAACAGTGACACTGGCCGTGACCGCCGCGCTCACGCTCCGCGGCGACGAGGCCCCTTCCCAAGGACATGATGGCCAGCCGGGCCACAGGACACGAATAGGGGCGCCCCCTCACGCTGAGTGAGGAGACGCCCCTACGGCTCGTTACGGCTTCGTGAGTCAGCCGCGGTTCTTGTTGCGGTTGCGCTCCTTGGCGCGCTGGTTGACGTCCAGCGTGACCTTGCGGATGCGGACGACGTCCGGCGCGACCTCGACGCATTCGTCGACGGAGCAGAACTCGAGCGCCTCTTCCAGGCCCATCTTGCGCGGCCGGGCCAGCGTCTCCATCACGTCGGCGGAGGACTGACGCATGTTGGTCAGCTTCTTCTCCTTGGTGATGTTGATGTCGAGGTCCTCGGCGCGCGGGTTCTCGCCGACGACCATGCCCTCGTACACCTCGGCGCCCGGCTCGACGAAGAAGGTGCCGCGGTCGGCCAGCTGGATCATCGCGTACGCGGTGATGGGGCCGGAGCGGTCGGCGACCAAGGAACCGGAGTGGCGGGTGCGGATCTCGCCCGCCCACGGGAAGTAGCCCTCGAACACGTGGTTCGCGATACCGGTGCCGCGGGTCTCGGTGAGGAAGTCGGTGCGGAAACCGATCAGGCCACGCGCCGGGAGGACGTAGTCGAGCTTGATCCGGCCCGAGCCGTGCCCGCCCATGTGCTCCATGCGGCCCTTGCGGGCGGCGAGGAGCTGCGTGATGCCGCCGAGGTGCTCTTCCGGGGCGTCGATCGACAGGCGCTCGAACGGCTCGTGCAGCTTGCCGTCGATCATCCGGGTGACCACCTGCGGCTTGCCGACGGTCAGCTCGAACCCTTCACGGCGCATCTGCTCGACGAGGATCGCCAGCGCCAGCTCGCCACGGCCCTGGACCTCCCAGGTGTCGGGACGCTCGGTCGGCAGCACCTTGATGCTGACATTACCGATCAGCTCCTGGTCCAGCCGGGCCTTGACCAGCCGCGCGGTGACCTTGTCGCCACCGCTGCGGCCCGCCAGCGGCGAGGTGTTGACACCGATGGTCATCGAGATCGCGGGCTCGTCGACCGCGATCCGGGGCAGCGCCTCGGGATTCTCGACGTCGGCCAGCGTGTCACCGATGGTGATCTCGGGGATGCCGGCGATGGCGACCAGCTCGCCCGCGCTGGCCTCGGTCGCCGGGACGCGGGTGAGCGCCTCGGTGACCAGCAGCTCGGAGATGCGGACGTTCTGGATGGTGCCGTCCTCGCGCATCCAGGCCACGGTCTGGCCCTTGCGGAGGTTGCCGGAGTGGATGCGGATGAGCGCGATCCGGCCGAGGAAGTTCGACGCGTCGAGGTTGGTGACCAGTGCGCGCAGCGGGCCTTCCTTGTCCGCGAAGGGCGGCGGCACGTGGCGCAGCAGGGTCTCGAACAGCGGGTCGAGGTTCTCGCTCTCGGGCACCGCGCCGTCGGCGGGCTGCTCGAGGCTCGCCTTGCCCGCCCGCGCGGAGGCGAACACGACCGGCAGGTCGAGGATCGCGTCGAGGTCGGCGTCCTCGATGTCACCGGCGAGGTCGAGGAGCAGGTCGTGGGTCTCCTCGACGACCTCGGAGATCCGGGCGTCGGGGCGGTCGGTCTTGTTGACCACGAGGATCACCGGCAGACCGGCCTCGAGGGTCTTGCGCAGCACGAACCGGGTCTGCGGGAGCGGGCCCTCGCTGGCGTCCACCAGCAGGACGACGCCGTCGACCATGGCGAGGCCGCGTTCGACCTCACCGCCGAAGTCGGCGTGGCCGGGGGTGTCGATGACGTTGATCGTCACCGGGCCGTTCTCGGTCTCGCGGTGGATGGAGGTGTTCTTCGCGAGAATGGTGATGCCCTTTTCCCGCTCGAGCTCCCCGGAGTCCATCACGCGGTCGACGAGTTCGGCACGCTCCTCGAAGGCTCCGGACTGCCGGAGCATCGCGTCGACGAGGGTCGTCTTGCCATGGTCGACGTGTGCGACGATGGCGACGTTGCGCAGGTCGGGCCGTGTCTTGCCGGAATGGCGGCCGGCATCGACTGCGGTGGCGCTGGCTGCGGGCACGCGAAGGCTCCAAAGGTTTCAAGTTCGGGTGTGGTGCCCGCGCCGCCTCGAAGGCTTACTCACGCGATCGAGTAACGTCGGCCGACTTTGGCCATACGCGGACCACACCAGGGTACCTGTAGCCGAACTGTGAGCACCCCCACGCCCCAAGATCGGTTAGGCTCACCTAACGTGAGGAGTCGAGGCGGGCGTCGCCGACGAAGTCCGACGAGGAGCATCGAGTGGGCAAGAAGCTACCCGACGACCCGCACAAGCTCGTCCGCAAGTGGATGAAGTCCGGCAAGGTCAAGAAGAAATGCTGCCGATCCAAATCAAGGTGCGGAAAATGCCCCGTTCTCGCACTGAAAAAGGCGAAGACGAAGATCGCGAAAGCGGCTTGACCTCGTCGTCGTGAAAGATCCTCAGTGCACCACCGCCTCATTGATCGCCCGCAGTTCCGGAGCGGTACGGGTCGGCGAGAACTCGATCACCTCGTAAGCGGCCATGTGCTTGACCGAGAAGGGGTCGGTCGCGAGGATCGCGTCCAGCTTTCCCCTGGTCATGGGCCTGGTGATGATGACCCCGCCGATGCGCGGATTACGCCTGCCGGAGGCGAGGAAATTGCCGTGCCCGTACTGCTTGGTCAGCCAGTCGGCGTGATCAGGGAGCACGTAGTCGATTTCTTCGATGGGTGCGGTGTAGGTCAGCAGGACGACATACATGAGATGACGGTAGACCCGGATCTCCACTGTGACAGCCGTACTGCCCCGGCCGATATGAAGTGTTGACGCGACGCGCCCGGAATGAGTGGCTCACCCCTTATTGCACTCCGCGTGTAGTCCTCTGATCGCGGTGGTTCGGCGTCGAACCACCGCGATCAGAGGACTACCCGCGAGGGGTGCGCTAGCATCGACGGCATGCGCGCGCAGAACGCTCAGTGGTGGCCGCCCTCCGGCGGCCTCGAAGTCCTGCGCTGAACCAGACGAGCGCACCACCAGGCCGCCCCACCGGGCGGCCTTTTTCGTGCCCGGACCCTGGGGCGGCCCGAATCCGGAAGGAAGAAGGCAGATGATCAGGTTGTCCGGGATCACCCCGTCCGGCCACGTCCACGTCGGGAACCACCTGGGGGCCATCCGGCGCTGGGCGGACGAGGGCGGGCCGGACGACCTGTACTTCGTCTCCGACCTGCACGCCATGACGACGTCGCACAACCCGGCGAAACTGCGGTCGATGGCGGCCGAGCAGCTCGCGGTGCTGATCGCGGCCGGGATCGAACCGGACCGCGTGTTCGTGCAATCGGACATCGCCCGCGAACTGGGCGCGCTCAACTGGGTCCTCGAATGCACCTGCAACTACGGCGAGGCCGCCAGGATGATCCAGTTCAAGGAGAAGTCGAAGGGCCGCGCCGGGGTCCGGCTGTCCCTGCTGACCTATCCGGTGCTGATGGCGGCGGACATCCTGCTGCAGGGCGCGGACGAGGTCCCGGTGGGCGAGGACCAGCGGCAGCACGTCGAACTGGCCAGGACACTGGCGAAACGGTTCAACTCCACCTACGGCGAGGTGTTCACCATGCCGAAGGCGGTACTGCCGCCCGCCGGGGCGCGGATCATGGACCTCTCCGAGCCGACGCGGAAGATGTCGAAGTCGACACGTGAGGAGGCCGGGGTGGTCTTCGTCCTCGACGAGGCCGACCAGGTCAGGCGGAAGGTGAAACGCGCGGTGACCGACGGCGGGTCGAAGCCGGTCTACGCGCCGGAAACCCGGCCGGGGATGGCGAACCTGCTGGACGTCCTGGCGGCCTGCGTCAAGGAGAAACCCGACGTCCTCGCCGATCAGTACGCCTCGTACGGCCAGGTGAAAGAGGCCGTGGCGGAAGCGCTGATCGAGGAACTCCGGCCGGTTCGGGAGCGCGCCCTGGCGCTGCTCGCCGACCCCGGTGAACTGGAGCGGGTCCGCAAGGCGGGTGCCGTCCGGGCGGCGGAGCGGGGCGAGCACCGGCTCCAGTCCGCGCTACGGCTCATCGGCGCGGGCTGAAGAGGTCCGTGAAGGCCTCCTTCCCTACCCTCAAAGTAGGGAAGGAGGCCTTCACGGACCTTCGAGCAGGGCGTGCAGCGCGGGCAGAAGGATCCGATCAGCGGGCAGCCAGTCCAGGTCGTCGAGTTCGCGCGCGGAGATCCATCGGACGTCCTTGTGCTCCACCGCCCGCGGCTCGTCCGCCGCCGAGAGCAGCGAAGCCGCGTAGATCCGCAGCACCTTCCCGCCCGGCAACGGGACGTCGTCGCCGACCCGGCCCCCGACCGTCACCGCGACGTCGAGTTCCTCCAGGCATTCACGCGCCAGAGCGGCCTCGTCGCCTTCGCCGTCTTCGACCCGTCCGCCGGGCAGTTCCCATTGCCCGGCGTGGTCGGCGGGCCAAGCCCGCTGCTGCGCCAGCAGCTGTCCGTTCCGCACGATGGCGGCGCCCACGATCACCACGCGCCACACCCTAGTGTGGCCGTGCCGCCTGCCAGACGATCTGGAAGCGCGCCCCGCCGTCGGGTGATTCGCCGACGCGCACCCGGCCACCGCGCCGCCGGACGGCCTCCGCCACCATCGCCAGCCCCAGCCCGGTGCCGCCGGAGGACCGCGCCCGCGAATCGGAAACGCGATAGAACCGGTCGAAGACGCGCTCCCGGTGTTCCGGCTCGATACCCGGCCCGTCGTCGTCGACCACCACCCGCACGGTGGAGCGCGTCGCGAGCACCGACACCACGATCTCCCCGCGCGCGTACCGGCAGGCATTGCGCAGCAGGTTGCTCAGCACCAGTTCGACCTCGGCGTGCGTGGCCAGCGCCCACGCGGTCCCGACGGTTCCGGTGACCCGGATGTCCGGCGCGTCCGGAGACGACCGCGCCAGCCGCGCGACCACCGCCCGCACCTCGCTCACCAGCTCGACCGGTTCCGGGGGCGGGACCTCCCCCGCGTCCGACCTCGCCAGCGCCAGCAACCCGTCGAGCAGCGAGGAAAGCCGTTCCGCTTCCTCGAGGATGTCCGACAGCGTCTCCTGGGCGAGGTCGGGATCGGGGTTGGTGACGGCGACCTCGGCCTGCACGCGGATCGACGCGACCGGCGACCGCAGTTCGTGCGCCGCGTCCCCGGTGAAGCGCCGCAGCCGTCCGGCACTCTCCTCCTGCCGGGCCAGCAGCGCGTTGAACTCTTCGGCCAGCGCGCGGAGTTCGTCGTGCGAATCCGGCAGCGGCAGCCGCGCGCCCGGCGGGAGCGCCCGCACCGACCCGCGCATCCGGGCCACCGGCCGCAGCGCGAACCGCACCAGCAGCCACGTCGCGATCCCCGCGCCCACCGCGCCGACGGACGCGACCACGAACAGCCAGAGACCACCTGAGTGCACGGCCGTCGCGAAACCGACCAGGCCCGCCCCCGCGACGACGAGCCGTTGCTGGCCGTCGGGCGCGGTGACCACGGTCCCGGCCCACCGCCAGCTGTGCTCGCCGCCGGTCGTGACCGACTCCCCCGCCTTCAGCGCGCGGACCTCGGCGGGACCGAGTTTCGCGGGCGGCAGGCCGTCCACCGGCCCGCCCCCGGTGTCGAGGACGCGGACGGTGACCGCCGATCCCGACGGCGTCCTGCCCGCGGCGACGTCGGCGGTCGCGGTCGCCAGCTGGGCACCGAGTTCGTCGTCGACCGAGCCGATGAGCAGCGGCCGGAGATTGTCACCGGCGACCGCCGCCAGCCCGAGCAGGAAACCGAGCGTGACCGCGGCCGCGAGCAGGGTGATCCGGACCTGGAGCGAACGGCGGCGCCACCAAGACGGCGAGCCGATCACCCCTGTCCCGCCGGAGCGATGACTTCGTCGAGCTGCGCGTCGGAAGCGAGGTAACCGTGACCGCGCACGGTCCGGACCAGCGCGCCGGCGCCGACGGCGTCGAGTTTGCGGCGCACGTAACCGACGTAGACCTCGACGACGTTGCGGGTCGCGGCCTGTTCGTCACCCCAGACCGCGCGGAGCAGCTCGTCCTTGGTCACCACCGTGCCCGCCCGGCCCGCCAGCACTTCGAGCAGCGCGAACTCGCGGGGACTGAACGCGACCTCGACGCCGTCGTAGCGGACCTGCCGCAGGCTTCGGTCGACTTCGAGCGCGCCGATCCGCAGCGGGCCGCGGATCGCGTCCGGCGAGGCACGCCGCAGTACCGCGCGCACCTGCGCGACCAGGACGACGAACGAGAACGGCTTCACGAGATATCCGTCGGCGCCGAGGTCGAGACCGTCGGCCTGGTCGACCTCGCCGTCCTTCGCGGAGATCATCAGCACCGGCGTGGTCACGCCGACCGCGCGCAGCCGTTCGAGCACGCGGTAGCCGGAAAGCCCCGGAAGCATGATGTCGAGCAGGACGACGTCGAAGGAGCCTGTCTGGGCGAGCCGCAGGCCGCTGGGCCCGTCCGCCGCCGTGACCACGTCCATGTCCTCGGCGCGCAATCCGCGCTGCAGGGCTTTGCGCACACCGGGTTCGTCGTCGACCACCAGTACTCGAGGTTTCACGTCACTCATCATTCACGGTTTCACCAGCTCACGCGCGAGCTCTCAGCGCCATCTCAGCTCCGGCGGTGGAGTCTGAGTGGTATCTCAGCGTTTCCGGGGAAGCGTTGTCGCCAGGACCCGGGGCACACTCGGAGTTCGGGGAAACAGGGAGAGACAGCATGGATCCGAAGAGGAAGGCCATCACCGCGGCGGTGGTGGGGACGGCGCTGGGCGTCGGCGGGCTCGCCGTCGTCGCGATGCCGGCCACCGCGGGTGACGCGCCCGTCTTGCCGCAGATCAGCGCCGAAGAGCTGGTGCGGTCGACGCTCAACGCGAAACCGATGGCATTCGACGGGAAGGTCAAGGTCGACAACGACCTGGGCCTGCCCGCGGTCGGCAGGACGCTGCCCGGCGCGTCGGCGCTCAGCATCGACTCGGCGCAGGTCTCGACCGACGGCGCGGGCAAGAGCAAGATGTCGCTCACCGAGGGCTCCAGCCAGCAGACCATCGTCCGGAACGGGGAGACCGTCTGGGAGTACAACTCCAAGGACAACTCCGCCACCAAGATCACGATTCCGCCGGAATTGGCCAAGGAGCACAAGAACAAGTCCGACGGTCAGGCCGTCGACCCGGCCACGGTTGCCTCGGAACTGCTCGGCAAGGTGCGGGAGAGCAGCACGATCGCCGTCGACGGGACGTCGTCGGTCGCCAACCGCGCCGCGTACGAACTGGTGCTGACGCCGAAGCCGACCGAGCGGACGCTCCTGCGTGAGATCCGGGTCGCGATCGACGAGCAGACGCGGATGCCGCTGCGCGTGACGGTGCTGGCCAACGGCACCTCTTCGCCGGCGTTCGAGGCTTCGTTCAGCGAGATCAACTTCGCGAACCAGCCCGCGTCGAACTTCGAGTTCACCCCGCCGAAGGGCGCGAAGGTGACCGAGAAGACCGCCGAGATCGACCCGAAGGACCGTGAGCTCGCCGCGCAGGCGAAGAGCGAGGTCAAGGCCGTCGGCGACGGCTGGGACACCGCGATCACCGGCAAGATCCCGGCCGACGCGCTGGCGAAGGTCGGAACCGCGAAGGACGGCGAAGGCAACCAGGTCGACCCGAAGGCGCTGCTCTCGCGGTTCGCCAAGCCGGTCAGCGGTGCCTGGGGCAGTGGCTGGCTGGTGACCACCAAGGTCGGCACCGGCGTGCTGACCGACGACGGCCGCTACGCCGTCGGCGCGGTGCCGGAGCAGGTTCTCTTCGAGGCATTGGCCGCGAAGTGACCACCACGTTCGAAGCCGGGGCGGACGTCTCCACGGAGGCGTCCGCTCCGGCGGTACCCATGGCGGCCCGCACCAGGGGCCTGCGCAAGGTCTACGGCCGCACGGTGGCCGTGGACCACGTCGACCTCGACGTTCCCGACGGCGCCGTGCTGGGGATGCTCGGCCCCAACGGTTCGGGCAAGACGACGACCATCCGGATGCTGCTCGGCCTGGTCCGCCCGACCGAGGGCGAGGTCGAACTCTTCGGCAAGCGGATGCCCGACGAGGCGGCGCACGCGCTGCCCGACGTCGGGGCCCTGGTCGAAGGGCCGGGCTTCCACCCTTTTCTTTCCGGACGGGAGAACCTGCTGCGCGTGGCCGCGGCCGAGCCGAGACTGGCGTCGGCCGGGATCCCCGGCGCCGTCGACGCGGCGCTTGAGCGGGTCGGCCTGACCGCCGCCTCGAACCGGCGCTACAAAGGGTATTCGCTGGGCATGAAACAGCGGATGGGGCTGGCGAGCGCGCTGCTCGTACCGCGGCGGATGGTCGTGCTCGACGAGCCGACCAACGGCCTCGACCCGGCCGGGACCAGGGAGATCCGCCGGATCATCGGCGAACTGCACGCCGACGGCGTCACCGTCGTGGTGTCGTCGCATCTACTGGCCGAAGTCGAAGCGACCTGCACGCACGTCGCGGTGCTCCAGTCGGGGAACGTGATCGCCCAGGGCGAGCTCGCCGAACTGCTGGAGTCGGGGAACGCGGCGCTGCTGGTGCGGACGCCGGACGCCGAACTCGCGGTGGAAACGCTGCGGGAGAACAGGATCGGCAGCAGGCTCACACCGGACGGCGTCCGGGTGGACCTCACCGCCGCCGAAGCTCCCGACGTGCTGCGGCATCTCGTGACGGCCGGGGTGGCCGTCCACGAGGCGGCACGGGCACGGACCGGACTCGAGGACCTGTTCGCCAGGCTGACCCAGCCCGAGTCCACTGTGGACACCGAGGGGGAATCGTGACCCACGCCCTGGCCGCGGCACCCGCGGCACGGACCGGCCAGGACAGTGTCGGCCTGCTCCGGTTGTACCGCGCCGAACTGCGCTGGATCTTCCGGCGGCCCCGCACCCTGGCCGTACTGGGACTGCTCGCGCTGATACCGGTGATCATCGGCGTCGCGCTCACGCTCGTCGACGCTTCGGAAACCAGCGGCGGGCAGGACGGTGCGTTGCTCGCCTCCGCGGTCAACAACGGGTTCATCCTGCCGGTCGCCGCGCTCACCATGACGCTGGCGTTGCTGCTCCCGCTCGCCTCGGCGATGGCCGGGGCGGACGCGATCGCCGGCGAAGCGGCTCACGGCACCTTGCGTGGCTGGCTGGTCGCCCCGGTCGGCCGCGGCAGGCTGCTGGCGATCAAGGCGTTCGGCGTCGCGACGGTTTCGACGATCGCCGTGCTGGCCATGACCTTCACCGGGTTTGTCACCGGGCTCATCATCAGCGGTACCGATTCGATGTTCACCCTCACCGGCTCGACACTGAGCGTCTGGGACGCGCTGGGCCGCATCCTGCTCGTGGCGGCGTGGGTGATCCTGCAGTTGTGGGCGGTCGGCGCGGTCGCGCTCGCGATCTCGTCGTTCACCGAACATCCGATGCTGGTCGTCGCTTCGGTGCTGGCCGGGACGATCGTGTTCACCATCCTCGGCGTGCTGGACGCGGTTTCGTGGCTGCATCCGTTCCTGCTCAACGAGAACTGGTCCCAGGCACCGGCTTCTGTGCTGATGGACCCCATCGACACCGCGATGCTCGGCGAGGGCGCGCTGCGCGCCGCCTGCTACATCGCCATCGGCCTGTCGATCGCCTACGCGCGCCTGACGACGCGGGACGGCTGACCCGTCGTTCCGTGAAGGCCTCCTTCACTACCTTCAGGGTAGGGAAGGAGGCCTTCACGGCGTTGAGGCGCGGTAGGATCTGAGTTCCTCTTGCGAGGGAGCGTGACATGTTCGAGGTAGGAGCCGTCAAGTGGTCCGGGGCAGGCTGCCTGGTCGGGCCCTTGCTGTTGCTCGGACTCGCCGTCGGCGTCGTCTTCCAGGGACTGTTCGACGGGAAGACCCTGGTCACCGACATAGCGTGGGTGGCGGGATTCGTACTCAGCGCCATCCTGATCCGGGTGATCGGCCGCAGGCTGAACAGGTACGGCACCGTGCACACCCTCTACGATTCGCCGATGGAGGGCTACGCGTGGCTGGCGATCGCATGCGCCGCCCTGACCCTCGGCCTGGTCCTGCTCATCCGCTTAGTCGCCGTCTGACCACGCGACCCCGCGTTTCGTCCTCTAAATGCGGTAGTTGGGTAAGCGAACTACCGCGTTCAGAGGACGAAACGCGGGAGTTGGGCGACGCCGTCGGGGTCCAGCGCGAGCCGGACGGTGTCGCCGGGACGCAGGTCGGCCGTCACCGGCGCGACGGCGTCCACAGTGGACAGATCGCCGCCGGGCGCGATCACGAGCCGGACGTGTTCCCGCCGGTGCACCACCGCCGTGACCTCGCCCTCGACCCCGGTTTCCGAAACCCGCAGGCCGTGCGGCCGTAACCCTAGCCGCACCGCGCCGTCCTTGACGTCGGGAAGCATGACGTCGCCGAGTACGGTCCGCACCGTGCCGCCGGACGCCTCACCGTCGACGAAGGTCGTCACGCCGAGGAACCGCGCCACTCCCTCGTCCACCGGCTGCCGCCAGACCCGGCGCACCGCGCCCTCCTGCCGGATCTCGCCGCCGTCGAGGACGGCGACCCGGTCGGCGAGCGTGAACGCCTCTTCCTGATCGTGCGTGACCAGCAGCGCGGTGATCTTGCTGCGCCTCAGCAACGCCGCGAGGTCGATCGCGAGCTGCTCCCGCAATCCGGCGTCCAAACCGGACAGTGGCTCGTCCAGCAGCAGCAACCGCGGTTCGGGCGCCAGTGCCCGGGCCAGCGCCACTCGCTGCGCCTGCCCGCCGGACAACTCGGTCACCCGCCGTCGCTCATACCCGCTCAGCCCGACCAGGTCCAGCAGGGCGCGGACCCGCTCGGCGTGCTCGGCGCGCGGGACGTCGTGCATCCGCAGGCCGAACGCGATGTTCGAGGCCACGTCCTTGTGCGGGAACAGCTGCCCGTCCTGGAACACCAGCCCGAACCCCCGCCGGTGCACCGGCACCCTGGCGAGATCCTCGCCGTCCCAGCGCACAGTGCCCGCAGTCAGCGGCTCCAGCCCGGTGATGGCCCGCAACAGCGTCGACTTCCCCGAGCCGGACGGGCCGAGCAGGGCGAGCACCTCCCCGTCGGCGATGTCCAGCGCGGCCTCCTTCACCGCCGCGAAAGGTCCATAGTTGACGGTCAGATCCCGTACCGACAGCGACACTAGAACTCCCCTACCGAATTCTGCCCGCGGACCGCGCCGAACCGGTCGATCAGCACCACCGCCGCCACGGTCACGATCATGAGCAGCGCGCAGGCCGCGTAGGCCATCTGGTTGTTCAGTTCGCCCGGCCGCGAGATCAGCGTCGCGACGGCCACCGGCAACGTCGGCGCGTCCGGCCTGGCCAGGAAACTCGTGGCGCCGAATTCGCCGAGCGCGACCACGTAACCGAAGCCCGCCGCCGCGACCAGCGAACGCGCGGTCAACGGGAGATCGATTTCGCGCCACACCCGGGCGGGGCTCGCGCCGAGCGTCGAGGCGGCCTGCCGCAGCCGGACGTCGACCGAGCGCAGCACCGGCAGCACCATCCGCACGATCAGCGGGATGATCACCAGGGCCTGAGCGAGCGGGACCAGCAGCGGCGACGTCCGCAGGTCGCCGGGAAGCGCGTCGAGCGTCACGAGATAACCGAAACCGACGGTCACCGCGGACACGCCCAGCGGCAGCATCAACGCCGCGTCCATCGTCTCGCCCATCCCCCGCGCCAGCCTGCCCGGCGTGCGCCGCAGGGCCACCAGCACGACCGAAGCCAGCACCCCGACGATCATCGCGAGCATCGTCGCGTCGAACGCCGTCCGCAGCGACATCGACGCCGCGTCCCAGCCCGAAACCTGGAGCGCGCCACGGGATCCTCGACCGCCGAGCGCTCCGTACCCCGCCAGGCTCCAACCGTCCGAAGTGGACACGGATTCGACGAGGAGCGCCACGATCGGCGTCATGAGCAAGGCGATCACCGCCAGCCCCGCGCCGACGGCCCACCATTCACCACCGCGAGGACGGCGGACGGTCTCACTCCGGGAGCGCAGCCGCACCGCGTTCTCGCGGCGACGCCTGGCCAGTGCGCCGACGACGAGCGCGGCGACGACGGCGGCGAACTGCACCAGCGACAGCGCGGCCGCGCCGGAAAGGTCGAGCAGTTCGACCGTGCGCAGGTAGATCTCCGTCTCCAGGGTCCGGAACTTCGCCCCGCCGAGAATGAGCACGACCCCGAAACTGGTGGCACAGAACAGGAACACGACCGCCGCGGCCGACGCGACGGCAGGCGCGAGCGCGGGCAGCGTCACTACGCGGAAGGCGCGCCACGGCGACGCGCCGAGTGCCCGCGCCGCGTCGACGGTGCGCGGGTCGAGATGGCTCCACAGACCCGAAACCGTGCGCGCGACGACGGCGACGTTGAAGAAGGCGTTGGCCAGCACCAACGGCAGCAGTCCGCCGTCCGGCCAAAGCGCGCGGAACGCCAGGCCCACCACGACCGTCGGCAGCACGAACGGCACCAGAACCAGCGTCCGGACCAGCGACACGCCGGGCAGCCGCACCCGGGCCAGCAGGAACGCCACCGGCAGACCCGCCAGCACCGCGACGATCGTCGACGCGCCGGCACTGGCGACGGTGAACCCGGCGAGCTTCCAGGTCAGCGGGTCTCCGATGGTCGCGCCGACCCCGCCCGAGCCGAAACCACGGGCGACGATCGCCGCGACCGGCCAGGCGAAGAAGACCACGAGGAAGCCGAGCGGCAGCACGGCGAGTGCGGCCAACCCGGCTCCGCGGGAAGTCAGCCCAGCAGTCTTCAGCCCTCGAAGAGAGTGCGCCACTGGGCGATCCACTGCTCACGCCCGGCTTGGATCTTGGCCGGTTCGAGCGTCTTCGGCTGCTGCGGCAGCGGCGCGGCCTGCGCCCAGCCCTGCGGCAGTTCGACGCCCTGGCGTGCCGGGTAGACGTACATGTTGCTCGCCACGGTCACCTGGAACTGCTGGGACAGCAGGAAGTCCACGACCTTGCGGGCCTTCTCGACCTGCTTGCCGCCCGCCAGCACGCCCGCGTACTCGACCTGGCGGTAGCAGGTGTCCAGCAGCGCCTTCGTGCGCGGCTTGCCGTCTTCGCCGAGCTCGGCGGCGGGCGACGACGCGTAGGAGACGACGATCGGCCGCGGCCCCTTGCCGGAGGAACCGGAGAATTCCTTGGTGTAGGCCTCTTCCCAGCCGCTGACCGTCTTGAGCCCGTTGGCCTTCAGCTGCGTCCAGTACCCCTCCCAGCCCTGGTCCCCGAACTGGGCGACGGTGCCGAGCAGGAACGCCAGGCCCGGCGACGACGTCGCGGGGCTCTCGGCGACCATCAGGTCCTTGTACTTGGCGTCGGCGAGGTCCGCGAACGACTTCGGCTCCGGGAGGCCCTTGTCCGCGAAGTAGCGGGTGTCGATGTTGACGCAGACGTCACCGAGGTCGACCGCGGAGAGCCGGTGCCCGGGGTCGATGGAGTACCGCTGCGGGCCGCGATCGGCTTCCGGGCTGGTGTACTGCTCGAAAACGCCCTCGGAGAGCGCGCGGGAGGCGAACGTCGAGTCGATGCCGTACGCGACGTCGCCGATCGGGTTCGCCTTGGTCAGCACCAATTTGTTGGTCAGCGCGCCCGCGTCGCCCTGCTTGAGCACGGAGATCTTGATCCCGGACTGCCGCTCGAAGGCGTCGAGGACCTCCTGCGGGGCGAGCCACGAATCGTGCGTCACGAGCGTGACCGTCGTCGGTCCCTGCGGGTCCTCTCCGGAGTTCCCGGAGAGTGAGCAGCCCGCGACGAGGGCGGCCACCGTGCCAGCCGCAACGAGCGTGCGGAGGGCGCGTTTCATCTAGCCTCCTGCGTTTTCCTGGGGGACCCGTGGCAAACGTGCAGCGTAGCCGACGGCGTACCACCATGGAGTCATGGCGGAAATCTTGAACGACACGCAGGCCGACGAAGCCGTGACGCAGCTCTCCGGCTGGACCCGCGACGGTGTCACCATCGAGCGGACGGCGAAGCTGCCGAGCTTCCCGAAGGCCATCGAAGCGGTGGACAAGGTGGCCGAACTGGCGGAGGCGGCCGACCACCATCCCGACATCGACATCCGCTGGCGGACGGTGACGTTCCGACTCAGCACCCATTCCGCCGGAGGGCTGACGGAGAAGGACTTCGCGCTTGCGTCGCAGATCGACGGGGTACTCGCCGCCGTGTGACGTCCGCGACGATCACGCCACGTCGCCGCTTCTCGGACGTCCTTCCAGTAGGAACAACGAGAAAGGACGAGTGATGACGCAAGCGATCGTGGTGGGCTTCTCGGCATTCGGCACGATGGTGGCGGCCGCGGCCGGAGTGCTCTGGTACACGGCGCGAGGGCGGCATCACCAGCAGGATCAGTGATCTTGATCACAGCGGCCTGCCGAAGGTAACGCGAAGCCTGATCAACGCGCTGTTCACGACGGACCTGTCGCTTCTCTCCCCCGGGGAACCGCCGTGAACAACGCCTCCATCACCGCCGCCCAGCGCGCCTGGGTGACCGCCTTCGCCACCGCGATCACGCTGCTGACGATCTTGGTGCTGGGTCTTCTCGGCTAGCTTTTTATCCTGAGTACGCCTCGCGGGCGGCGACAAGCTCCGGAAGGTGCTTCGCCGCCCACTCGCGGCACGCCTCGATCGGCTCGAACAACGTCCGGCCGAGCGAGGTGAGCTCGTACTCCACTCGCGGCGGCGTCTCGTCGTACGCCGTCCGCGTGATCATGCCGTCGCGCTCCAAGGCCCTCAGGGTTTCCGTGAGAACCTTCGATGTGACGCCCCGCAGCGGCACCCGCAGCTCGGAGAACCGGCGCGATCCTTCCTCCAGGCACAGCACGACCAGACCCGCCCACTTGTCGCCGATCCGGAACGGCGTCAGCTTCGACGGGCAACCGGGCGCGAACATGTCGGGACTCAACGGCTTCACCCGTTCGAAGTTACCCTCGTCCACGCCGCCAGTTCGGCCGCGGCTTCCCGATAGGTACGCGAGCCGGTGGACATCGCGATCACCAGGTCGTAGGCGTCGTCTTCCGGCGCGTCGAGATCGTGGCCGTTGAGCCCGTAGAAGACGAACGTCGCCATCCAGGAAAGACGCTTGTTGCCGTCGATGAGCGGGTGGTTGCGAACGACCGACTCCAACAGGACCGCGGCTTTTTCGTGCAGCGTCGGATACGCGTCCCGGCCCATCAACGAAGCCTGCGGACGATGCGCGGCGGAGTCGAGCAACCCGAGGTCACGAACCTTGGGCACCCGGAGATCTTCAGCGAGCGTCAGGAGGTCTTCGACGGTGAGATACTCGATCACTGGGCGAGGCGGTCGAGCAGTGCGGCATAGCGCTCTCGGCCGTCCTTCGACAGCGCGCGGACACGATCATCGCGAACGCGGCGTCCGGCGGCCTCGATGATGGCGCGAACCGTGGCTTCGTGCTTGCTCACGCCGTCGGCCTCGGCCAGCAAGGCGAGCGCGCGCTCCTGCTCGTCGTTCAACCTCAGGGTCATGGCCACGCCGTCGATGATACCACTCTGGTAGCACGTGCTGCGCGTATCTTCCCCGGGTGAGCGTCGAGACCCTCGGAGACTCCGACCACCGCCAGGTATGGCACCGCTTCTACGCGGACTTCGCCTTCCGGCCCAGCACGAACCGGTTCCAGTGGCCCGGGATCAGCGAGCCGCCGGGTTCGGTGACCTGGAGCCTGACCGCCCTCGACGACGACCCGGAGTACCTGCTGCTGGACCGGCTGGTTTCCGTGGTCCGACGGGGTCTGACCGCCTGCGCCGACGAGCTGTACGCGCTCGATTGGCACCACGACGCGTACCGGTTCCCGACCGCCGCGGAAGACTGGCCGCTCAGCCCGTTCCCGGACGGCGACTACTACATCTACCTCACGCCGGACTTCCGGCTCGGCACGTTCGGGCATCCGTGGGAGTACACGCTCTGCGTATTCGGCGACGAACTGGTGACCGCGATTTCGGCGGAACTCACCGCAGTCCTCGGCGAACCCCTACGCAGGTCCGCGTAGGAGTGATCGGCGCCCTCGCTGAAGCGGAAAAAGGGGACGATCGGAGGTTGCTCTCCGGGCCGCGCGTCTCTTAGCTACTCGAACGAAGGTTTCCCGAGAAGTGAGGGGTGTTCCATGGCAGGTCTGCGCAGGCGTGAGGTGCTCGCGGGCGCGGTGGCACTGGCGGGCGCGGCGACGATCGGGCTGAACCCCGGCACCGCCGCCGCGGCCACGCAACAGCGTCCGGGCGCGCAGTTCCCGCCGTCGCTGGACTTCGGCGACTATCCCGTGGTCGCCCGGGTCCGGTCGCGGCGGGCGCTGGAGCATCTGCGGGTGCTCAGCGACCGGATCGGTCCGCGCATCGCCGGCACCGAAGGCGAACTGCGTGCCAAGGACTACATCGCGAAGGTGCTGCGTGACCTGCGCTACCAGGTCACGGTGCAGCCGTTCCCGATCGCCGACAAGTTCCTGGGTGCCCTGTCGATCGGACGCGACAGCTGGCAGACCGGCTCGTCGCCGCAGGGCGCGCAGGACGTCACGCGCGAAGCGGTCGTCGTCGACGCCGGAGACGGGACCACCCTGCCCGATGACCTGACCGGCAAGATCGTGCTGATCGCGGCCGTGGCGAACAAGGCGGACGCCTACCTGACGGCCGCGCAGCGCGGTGCCGTCGCCGTACTGCTCGGCCGCATCGGCGCCGACCCGGCACGCAAGCTGTCGGCGTTCTCCCCGACGCTCGCCACCCCGGTCACCATCCCGGTGCTCGGGCTGGCCCAGGTCCAGGTGGAGCGCCTGCGTGAACGCCTGGCCAAGGGCTCGGTGACGGTGAAGGCGTCGGCCGTCCACCACAAGAACCTGACCTCGCACAACATCATCGCCGAACGCCCGGCCACATTCCCCGGCAAGGACGACGGCGTGGTCATGGTGACCGCGCACTACGACAGCGTCCCCGGCTCTCCCGGCGCGAACGACGACGGCAGCGGCACCGTGCTGTGCCTCGAACTCGCACGCGTCCTGCGGTATCTGCCGACGAACAAGACGCTGCGGTTCGCGCTGTGGGGCTCGGAGGAGTACGGGCTGATCGGTTCGCGGCACTACGTGTCGCAGCTGTCCGATCCGGAGGCGAAGCGGATCGCGGGCTGCTTCCAGAACGACATGGTCGCCACCAGCTGGGACCCGGCGATCACCTACTGGCTGCTTTCGGTCGACGGTGCCGACAACGCCACGACCGCGGCCGTCAACGCCGCCGCCAAGCGGCTCGGCTACGACCCGCGGGTCAAGGGCCCGGTCGCACGCGGTTCGAGCGACCACGTGCCGTTCTTCGAGCGCGGGATCGCGTCGGGCAACTTCAGCTGGCGCGGCGAGGCCGGCCCGGCACTGCTGGAGCCGACCTACCACACGCCGGAAGACACCATCAAGGACAACGTTTCCCTTGAGCGGCTTCAGGTCTCGCTGGAGCTGATCGGGTCGGCGGCGTACAGTCTGCTGCGAAAGTAGAAGGACTCGTGAGTGATTTGGGTCGTTAGAACGAACCCTCTCTTAGATACCTACCCGCCACCTGCGGTCTTGCTCGCGTGACGTACATGATGGCCCCCTTCCTTGCGCTAGGCGCAAGGAAGGGGGCCTTCATGTACGGGGAAGGTGTGGAGGACTCCTTGAGGGCCTCCGCCCAAGAGTCCTTCACGGCCATGCGGCTACCGGGCTCACCCGCCGTACCACGACATCTCTAGACGTTGAAGCGGAACTCGACCACGTCGCCGTCGGCCATGACGTAGTCCTTGCCCTCCATGCGCACCTTGCCCGCGGACCGGGCGGCGGCCATGGAGCCGTGCTCGATCAGGTCCGCGTACGAGACGACCTCGGCCTTGATGAAGCCGCGTTCGAAGTCGGTGTGGATGACACCGGCGGCCTGCGGGGCCGTCGCGCCCTTCGGGATCGTCCAGGCGCGTGATTCCTTCGGCCCGGCGGTGAGGTACGTCTGCAGGCCGAGGGTGTGGAAACCGGCGCGCGCCAGCGAATAGAGGCCCGGTTCGTGCTGGCCGACGGACTCCAGCAGTTCGCGCACGGACTCTTCGTCGTCCAGTTCGAGCAGCTCGGACTCGACCTTGGCGTCGAGGAACACCGCGTCGGCCGGGGCGACCATCTTGGCCAGCTCGTCGCGACGGGACTCGTCGGTGAGGATGCCTTCGTCGGCGTTGAAGACGTAGAGGAACGGCTTCGTGGTGAGCAGGCTCAGCTCGCGCAGCGCCTCGAAGTCGACCTCCTTCTGCGCCTGGAACAGGGTCCGGCCCGAGTCGAGGATCTCCTTGGCCTTGACCGCGTTGTCGAGGGCGGGCTTGGCTTCCTTCTTGGTCCGCGCCTCCTTCTCGAGCCGGTGCAGCGCCTTGTCGAGCGTCTGCAGGTCGGCGAGGATCAGCTCGGTGTTGATCGTCTCGATGTCGCTCGCCGGGTCGATCCGGTCGTCGACGTGGATCACGTCCGGGTCGTCGAAGACGCGGACGACCTGGCAGATCGCGTTCGCCTCGCGGATGTTCGCGAGGAACTTGTTGCCGAGCCCCGCGCCTTCCGACGCGCCCTTCACGATGCCCGCGATGTCCACAAAGGACACGACGGCCGGGACGGTCCGCTCGGAGCCGAAGACCTTGGCGAGCTCGTCCAGCCGCGGGTCCGGCAGCGGCACGACGCCGACGTTGGGCTCGATCGTCGCGAACGGGTAGTTCGCGGCGAGCACGTCGTTGCGGGTCAGCGCGTTGAACAGGGTGGACTTGCCGACGTTGGGCAGGCCGACGATACCGAGGGTGAGACTCACGGGCCAGAAGTCTACGTGCCGCCCGCCGCCCGCTCCCGGTGCCGGTCGCCGAGGCCCGGATCGCCGTGTCGGATTTCCGCCAGCCGGGCCCTCGACCTGGTGGCACGATCGACGTCATGACCGAGCAGACGCTGGCCGAGCGGGCCGTGTGGCGTGACACCGAACGGTGTTACCGTGCCGTCGCCGCCCGTGATTCCCGCTTCGACGGACAGTTCATCATGGCCGTGCGCACCACCGGGATCTACTGCCGCCCGTCCTGCCCCGCGTCGACGCCGAAACCACAGAATGTCCGCTTCTACCCGACCTCGGCCGCCGCGCAGGCCAACGGCTTCCGCGCCTGCCGGCGCTGCCTCCCCGACGCCGTCCCCGGCTCACCCGACTGGGACATCCGGGCCGACCTCGCCGCACGGGCGATGCGGCTCATCTCGGACGGGACCGTCGAACGCGACGGCGTCCCGGGGCTCGCGCGGCGGCTCGGTTATTCCGAACGCCAGCTCGGGCGCGTCCTCACCGCGGAACTCGGGGCCGGACCGCTCGCGCTGGCCAGGGCGCACCGGGCGCATTCGGCCCGGCTGCTGATCGAGATGTCCGGGCTCCCGCTGACCGACGTCGCGTTCGCGGCGGGCTTCTCCAGTGTCCGCCAGTTCAACGAGACGATCCGCGAGGTGTTCGCGACGACGCCTTCGCAGCTTCGGGCCGCGAGCCTGCGCCGTCGCAGGGCCAAGGAATTGCCGACCGGGACCCGCCTGAGCCTGCGGCTGCCGTTCCGCAGACCCTTCGACGCCGCCGGGGTGCTGGACTTCCTGGCCGATCGGGCGGTACCCGGCGTCGAGCACCTGACGCGTGACGAGACCGGGGTGACCGGCTACGGGCGCACGCTGCGGCTGGCGCACGGCTCCGGCGTGGTGTGGCTGACGGCGAAGGACGACCACATCCTCTGCGACCTGCGGCTCACCGACCTGCGCGATCTGAGCAGCGCGGTGGCCAGGGTGCGGCGGCTGTTCGATCTCGACGCCGACCCCGAGGCGGTCACACGGGTCCTCGGGGCCGACCCGGCGCTCGCGCCGCTGGTCGAGGCGATCCCGGGAATCCGGGTGCCCGGCGCGGTCGACGGGGACGAACTCGTGCTGCGCGCGCTGCTGTCCACCGCCGAGGCGGCGTCACTCGCCGACGCCCTCGGCGAACGCGTGCCCAGCTGCGACGAGTCGCTGGAAGGGGTGACCACGGTGTTCCCGACGGCCGCGCAGGTCGCCGAACACGGCCCTGGGCGAGTGGCCGCGGTGGCCCGGGCGCTGGCGGAGGACGTTTCGGTCCACGTCGGCCGTGACCCGATGGAATTACGAGCTGAGCTGCTCGATCTGCCCGGAATCGGGCCGCGGACCGCGGACTACGTCCTGATGCGTGTGCTGGGCGCGCCGGACGTCCTCCTGACCGGTGATCCGGCGCTGCGCCGGGGAGCGGCCGCGCTGGGCATCGCCGACGACGAAAAGACGCTGGCCGAACGCGGACGGGCCTGGCAGCCATGGTCCTCGTACGCCGGCATGTACCTGTGGCGCGCTTGACCTCGAAAGGGAACTGATGAGTATCGCGTATTGGTCCACAATGGACACGAAGATCGGTCCGTTCACCGCCGTGGTGGCGGGTGACGGGGCCGTGCTCGCCTCGGGCTGGACCGGCGACGTCGGCGAGCTGACGTCGCTGATCTCGCCGTCACTGGCTCCCGGCGAGGTGAAGCAACGACGAGATCTGGGGCCGGTGAGCACGGCGATCCGCCGGTACCACGACGGTGATCTCGACGTCGTCGCCGACATCGAGGTTCGGCAGCGGTCCGGCGCTTTCCGTGAGCACGCTTGGGAAATCCTTCGGAAGGTGCCAGCCGGTGAGCCGGTGAGCTATGCGGAATACGCGGCGCTGGCGGGGAGTCCCTCGGCGGTGCGGGCGGCCGCCTCGGCATGCGCGAAGAACGCGGCGGCGCTGTTCGTGCCCTGCCATCGGGTGGTGCGGACCGGTGGGGCGGTGGGAAACTTCCGGTGGGGTGTTCCGGCGAAGCAGTGGCTGCTGACCCACGAAGCCGCCTGAACTCGTCCCTCAAGTGACATGAAAGGCCCTTCATTGCAAATTTTGCGATGAAGGGGCCTTTCATGTCACGAGAGAACGGGTCTAGGCGGCGTGGATCTCCACCGAAGAGCCCGTACGCGACTTCCGGACCCGCAGCCGCGTCGGGATCCGCTGCCGCAGCTCCTCGACGTGCGAGACCAGCCCGACCACGCGCCCTCCGGCGCGAAGCTCGTCGAGGATGTTCATGACGATATCGAGCGTTTCGGCGTCCAGGGTGCCGAAGCCCTCGTCGATGAACAAGGTGTCCAGCAGCGCGCCGCCGGTTTCGGCGGCGACGACATCGGCGAGCCCCAGCGCTAGCGAGAGTGACGCGAGGAAGGACTCGCCACCCGAAAGCGTCTTCGCGGGCCGGACGGTGCCGGAATAGTCGTCGAGCACGTCGAGACCGAGCCCGCCACGGGTGCCGCGGGCGCCTGCCGCGTCCGAGTGCACGAAGGAGTAGCGGCCCTGGCTCATCGTCCGCAGGCGGTGGGTCGCGGCGACCGCGACCTCTTCCAGCCGGGCGGCGAGGACGTACGAGCGCAGCGACATCTTCCGCGCGTTCTGCCCGCGTCCGTTGACCACCTCGGCCAGCGCCTTCAGTTCGAGGTACCGCTCCTCGACCGGCGCCAGTTCCGCCATGACCGACGCCATCCGCTCGGACAGTCCGGTCAGGTCCGTGTGCCGCGCCGTGGCCGTCCGCAGTGCCACGAAAGCCTGTTCGGCCTCGCCCCGCGTGTCCCGCGCCGCTTCCTCGGAGGCGGCGACGTCGATTTCATCCTCCGGCGAGATGCCGAAGAGTTCCGGTTCGGCCAGCGCGCGCCGCTCGGTCTCCTCCATCACCTTCGCGTCGGCGAGGCTGGTCTCCAGTTTCGTGATCTGTTCTTCCGGCCGAGCCGCGGCACGCATCTCGTCCAAATCCGTGAAGCCCTTGGCACGCAACGCTTTCTCGACCAGCTTCGCTTGCTCGTCGCGGCGTTCGCGGGCACCGGCGACGCCGATTCGCGCTTCGGCGAGCGCGTCGAGGCGGCTCGCGAAGCCGAGCAGGTGCCGCCGTCGCGCGGCGACGTCGGCGAACTCGCCTCGGGCGCTTTCCAGCCGTCGTTCCCGTTCGGCCAGCCGTTCCGTGAGGCCTCGGAGCTCGGTCGCGACCTCGACCACCCGCCGCTCGGCCACCCCGCGCTGATCGGTCAGCCGCTCGATCGTCTTCTCCAGTTCGAGGAGTCGCGTCTCGAGAGCAGGCTTGCGACGAGCCGACTCCGACAGCGACGCGACCAGTTCCCGCGCCTCGCCGAGGCCGGTCCGCACCGTCTCCGCGGTGTGCTCACCCAGCCGCTCGACCAGGACCGTCAGCCGGTTTTCGGCTTCCAGCAACGCGGCTTTCGCCTTCTCGCGCCGCCCGTCGGCCTGTTGCTCCGCGAGTTCGGCGCGACGTTCGTCTTCGGGATCGACCAGTCCGCCGGTGTGCTTGGCGGGCGTCGGATGTTCGGTCGCGCCGCAGACCGGGCAGTTCTCGCCCGCGTGCAGCCCGGCGGCGAGTTCGGCCGCCATCCCGTCGAGACGGCGCTCGCGAAGATCCAGGCGATGCTGACGGGCCCGCTGGTGGACGTCCACGGCTTCGCTGACCGTCATACGGGCTCGCTCGACGGCTTGCCGCGCGTTCGGCAGCTCGTCGGCGTCGCGGAGCAGCGCGGACAGCTCGTCGACGCGGGTACGCACGCCGTCGAGTTTCGCTTCGGCTTCCGCGGCCGCGGCCACCTCGGCACGCACTGCCGCGACCTTCTCCGGTGCCGAATCGAGTTCGCCGGCGAAATTTTCGGCCTGCTTCTTCGCCTTTTCCGCGGCGGCGTTCAGCTGCTCCCGGCGGACCAGATCCCGTTGCTGCTGCTCGCTTTCCGCCACGAGTTCGGCGAGCGCCCCGGCCTCCTCGCGCAAACCACCGGCACGCGCGCGAAGTTCGACGGCGGAGCTGTCCTCGGCATCAGGCACTTCGCGGGCCCGGAGGGCTTCCGTGGCCTCGGCCTCCGCGAGCTGCTCCAGTCTGCGTTCGAGGAGATCGGCCTCCGCGACCACGCCTGCCGCACGATGGGCCGCCTCGACCTCTTCCGCCCACTCCGCGCGCTGCCCCGCCTGTTCGGCGATCGCCGCGAGCCGGGTGTACGCGGTCCGCACCCGGCGGATGCGTTCGGCGGTGGACCGGTTCTCCTGCCAGATCGCCTCGGCGGTCTTGGCCGCCGTCCTCGCCTTGGCTTCCCGTTCCCGTGCCTCGGCGACGCGCTGGGCCGATTCGGCGAGGACCGCGTCGATCCACTCGGCCTGTCCCTCTTCGGGCGCTTCCTGCTGGGCGACCTGCGCGAACCGCGCGACCCACTCCCGCAACGACTGCTGCCGCGCCTGCAACTCCCGGCCGCGTTCGGCGCGCAGGTTCGCGAACCAGTCTTCGACGTCGGCGAAGCGCTCGGTGCCGAACAGCCGCTCCAGCAGCTCCTCCCGTTCGGCCGTGTTCGCGCGCAGGAAGCGCGCGAATTCACCCTGCGGGAGCAGCACCACCTGGAAGAACTGCTCGTGCGTCATGCCGATGAGCCGCTCGACCGTGCGCGCGACCTCGTCGATGCGGGTGATGCCTTCGGCGACATGCCCGGCGGGCACCGTCCCGACCCAGTTCAGCACCGCCTTCGCCTGCTGGACGGTCATTCCTTCGCCGCGCCGCTTGGGCCGCTGGTACTCGGGGTTGCGCGCGATCCGCATCCGCTGGCCCTGCACGGTCAGTTCGAGGACGACCTCGGTGACCTGGTCGGGCTCGGCGAGATCGCAGCGCAGCCGCTTGACCTCGCCGCGAGCGCCGGGGACCGTGCCGAACAACGCGAACGCGATGGCGTCGAGCAGCGTCGTCTTCCCCGCGCCGGTGTCGCCGTGCAGCAGGAACAGGCCGTCGGCGCCGAGCGCGTCGAAGTCCACCACCTCACGGCCCGCGTACGGGCCGAAAGCGGCGACCTCCAGCCGGTGCAACCTCATACTTCGCGCTCCCTGCCCGCGGCGCCGAGAGCGGCCAAGACGAGGCGCTCCTCCCTCTCCGACGGCGCCGAGCCGCGGCAGTCTTCGAGGAAACTCCGGGTGATCTCGACGTCGGATCGTCCTCGGACGGCTTCGGCGTACTTCAGCACCGCGCCGTCGTGCCCGCCTTCCGGCTGCCAGTCCATGTGCACGGCGTACGGGAACCTCTCACGCAGTTTGCGCATGGCGTCGATCGGGCGGACCCGGTCGGTGACCGTGAAGGAGAGGAAATGTTCGGTGAGATCGTCGTGCGCGGGATCCGACAGGAGGTCGGCCAGCTCGCCGCGGAGCATCGCGAGCCGCCGCGGAACCGGCAGTTCGTGGCGCCGGACCTCGGCGAGGCCGTCGGCGTCGAGGTCCACGAGCCACACCGATTTCCGTTGGCGTGTCTCGGAAAACGAGTACGCCAGCGGACTGCCCGAGTAGCGCAGATGCTCGGCGAGGGTCTGCGGCCCGTGCAGGTGGCCGAGTGCGACGTAATCGACGCCGTCGAACACCGACCCTGACACCTGCTCGACGCCGCCGACCGCGATGGTCCGCTCGGATTCGGTCGGCTCGCCGCCGGTGACGAAGGCGTGCGCGAGCACCACGGACCGCGTGCCGGACGGCCGCCCGGCGAGATCCGCGCGGATCCGCCGCATCGCCTCGGTGAGGACGCCGGTGTGGCCGCGGGACTCCGGCACGCCGAGCGCGTGACGCGCGGGCTCCGGTTCGAGGTACGGAATGCCGTAGAGGGCGACTTCGCCGTGTTCGTCGGGCAGCAGCACCGGCTCGGCGAGGCCGTCGATCGTGGCGCGCAGGTACAGCCCGCCCGCCGCGGCGAATTCGGCGAAGGCGCCCAGCCGCGGCGCGGAGTCGTGATTGCCCGGCGTCATCACCAGCTTGGCCCCGGCCTGGCGGAGCCTGCCCAGCGCGGTGGTGGCCACGCGGACGGCCTCCGCCGACGGCACCGCGCGGTCGTAGATGTCCCCGGACACGAGCACGACGTCGACCGACTCGGTGACCACGAGTTCGGCGAGGTGGCCGAGCACGGCTTCCTGTTCGGCGAGCAGATCGGCGCCGTGGAAGGTACGGCCGATATGCCAGTCGGACGTGTGCAGGAGCTTCACGCAGCCCAAGGTAGGGCCGCGCACCGGCCGGAGGGCGGAGGCGCGCCCTTGGTGCGGCCGAGGTTTCCGACACGCCGGGGACGGCGCAGGTCAGATACGGAGCGCGACGGAGCCGTCCGGTTTTTGTCGGTGGGTTCCGCCATGATGTCCCCCGACTCGGATCCGGAAGGGAGGTACCGGTGGCGACGGTGATCACCACCGCGGCCGTCGTGCTCGCATTGCTGCTGCTCGTGGCCGTCGCGCTGCTGTGGCGGCTGTACAACGACGGGATGCGGCGGGCGGACGCGGCGGCGAAACTGGTCGCCGCCGAGCGGTCCAAGCTCGACCAGCAGCAGCTCGCGCTGCGCCGGTACGAGGTGGCGTTCGCCTCGATCAGCGGACGCGGTGAACTGGGCGAACAGGTGCTGCTGGAGACCGCCCGCGCGCTCGGGCTCCGCGAGGAACTGCACTTCACCCTGCAAACGGATCTCGCGGGCGGCGGCGCGGCGAAACCGGACATGGTGCTGCGGGTCGGCGGCGGCCGGACGGTGCCGGTCGACGCGAAGGCGAGCATGGCCTGCTGGGCCGAAGCGGTCGAGACCGACGATCCCGAAGAACGGCTGGACGCGTTGCGCGTCCACGTCCGGCAACTACGGTCCCGGGCGGCCGAGCTGGCGGGCAAGGGCTACCAGCGCTGGGCCGACGCGATCTACGGGACGATCATGTTCGTCCCCTCCGACGCGGCCGTGGTCGCCGCGCTGGACACCGATCCGGAACTGCTGCGCTGGATGCTGGACCGGCGGGTCTTCCTCTGCGGGCCGACCGGGTTCGCCGTACTGGCGTCCGCCGCGCTGTTCGCCGCGACCGAGCGGGCACTGGTCGAGGACGTCGAGCAGGTCCGCGCCGGCGCCGCGGCCGCGCACCGGGCCGCGGGCAACGCGGTCGACGCGCTGAACCTGTCGAGTACCCATCTGCAGCGCTTCATCTCGGCACGACGGCGGGAGCTGGAGGCGCTCGAGAGCTTCCGGAGCACGGTCTCCCCGTTGACGGACGCGGCCGGCAGCCCGGCACAGGTGCCGCTCATCAGGAAGGCGGACGAACTTCCTGCCTCCTGAGTGAACCTTCACCACCTGCGGTTTCCGGAACCGGAGGCTCCATTTCGCCCCCGGTGACAACCTTGTCGCACCCTCACGCGTACTCCCTCCAGGAAGAGCCCGGGCAGTCCGTCCGGGTGGTCCGGAATGACCACTACCAGGCGATAGACATACCGCCTGTTGGCGGTATGTCCGCAGCTTGGATATACGGTGGGGCCTGTGACCGCGATTCGCGATCGCCAGAGCGATCCTGATGCCGACGACGTCCCCGTTGCCTGGGACGAGCGTCCGCTCGTCGGCGCCAGGCGTGGGCTGCCCTGGTGGGCGGCCGTCCTGGTGGGCTTCGGGCTCGCCATTCTTGGCGCCTTCGTCGACATGATGCTGCAGAAGGACCTGGGCCTGCTGTTCAAGGCGTGCTACGCGCTCGGCGCGGTGGCCGCCGTGGTGGCCGTGCAGCGCCGGGGGCTGTTCGGCCCGATGGTGCAGCCGCCCCTGGTCCTCGCCGTGACCGTCCCGGGGGTCATCCTCCTGACCTCGGACGGCAGCAAGGGTACCGACCTGCTGTCCAGAGCCGTCGACGTCGGCGGCCCGCTGATCAACGGCTTCCCGACGATGGCCATCACCACCGGCGTCACCTTGGCGATCGGGATCTTCCGGATCTATCGCGAGCGCGATCCCGACGCCCCGGTGAAGCTGAAGTCGAGCGCGAAGCCGGAACGCCGCGACGAGGCCAAGCCCCCGGCCAAGCCCGCCGCCGCGGGCCGTGGCCGTCCGGCCTCCCGGACCGGCCAGACACCGCCCCCGCCGTCGCGCCGTGGTGCGCCGCGGGACGACGCGCCACCGCGCCGCCGTCCCGTCGACGACGAGCGCCGTCCTCGCCGCGACGCCGAGCCCGGCGCCCGCAAACCGCCGCCCCCGGGACGTCAGCCCCGTCGGCCACGGCCTCCCGAGGACGGCGAGCCCCGTCGCCGCGACCCGCGTGCCGAAGGCGCTCCCGGTGCCCCGCGCCGCCGTCCGCCGCGTGGGGACGATCCGCGCCGCGGTGGTCCGCCGCCTCGCCGTCGCCCGTGGGACGACGAGCGGTGAAGCAAGGGACCTTTGCTCTCGCCTGAGCTGCTGAACAGCGAAAAGGGCCGCCCGAGAAGTTCTCGGGCGGCCCTTTTCGCGTAGCGGGTGTCAGGCCTTCGCGGCCTTACGCAGCTCGTGCGGCAGCGCGAACGCGATCTTCTCGTTCGCCGTGGTGACCTCGTCGACGTTGTCCCAGCCGCGCTCGGCCAGCCACGCCAGCAGGTCCATGACCAGCACTTCCGGCACCGAAGCGCCGCTCGTGACACCGACGGTCTCGACACCTTCGAGCCACGCTTCGTCGACCTCGTGCGCGAAGTCGACCAGGTGCGACGCGCGCGCCCCCGCCTTCAGCGCGACCTCGACCAGCCGCTTCGAGTTGGACGAGTTCGTCGAGCCGACCACCAGCACCAGGTCGCACTCGGCGGCCATCGCCTTGACCGCGACCTGACGGTTCGTGGTGGCGTAGCAGATGTCGTCGCTGGGCGGGTCGGCCAGGCCCGGGAACTTGTCCCGCAACTGGTCGACGCGCTCCATGGTCTCGTCAACCGAAAGGGTGGTCTGCGAAAGCCAGATGACCTTCGAGGGGTCGCGGACCTCGACCTTGTCGACGTCCTCCGCGGTGTCGACCAGCTGCACCTTGTCGGGAGCTTCGCCGGCGGTGCCTTCGACCTCTTCGTGGCCTTCGTGGCCGATCAGCAGGATGTCGTAGTCGTCCTTCGCGAACCGGTTGACCTCCTTGTGCACCTTCGTCACGAGGGGGCAGGTCGCGTCGATGGTCCGCAGGTTGCGCTCGGCCGCCTCGGCGTGCACCGCGGGCGAGACGCCGTGCGCGGAGAACACCACCAGCTCGCCTTCCGGCACCTCGGAGGTCTCGTCGACGAAGATCACCCCGCGTTCGCGCAGGGTCTCCACGACGTGCCGGTTGTGCACGATCTCCTTGCGCACGTACACCGGCGCACCGTAGAGCTCGAGTGCCTTTTCGACGGCGATGACCGCGCGGTCGACCCCGGCGCAGTAGCCGCGAGGCTTCGCGAGCAGGACACGTTTGCCACCTGCCGGCACACCGGACTCGGTGATCGTCGGACTGCCGGCGGGCGTGATTCCGGGACTCGCAGAACTCATGCCCCCAGGGTACGGGCTGGCCCCGGGGCAACTCGCACTCACGTTCAGGTGACCTGCGAACCCCTCGAAAGTATGTGCGTGGCATCACGTCCGGTGAACCGACCCACCCGTTCGGTTGGGCAGGATGGACCGGATACGGCAGGCTAGACGTATGAAGCCTCTCCCGCTCCCCCTCCGGGTCGCCGCGGGCCTCGCCGTCACCACCGCCGAGCGGGTTCGCGAACTTCCCAAGCAGCTCACCGGGCTCCCCGTCACGGTGGTCAGCCAGGTGCTCCAGTTCTCCATGCGCGTCCAGCAGCACGTCACCGAGCTCGCGATCAAGGGCGACGACGTGCTGTCGGGCCTTCGCCCGGTCGAAGACACCCCCAGCTGGGCCACCTTCGACGAAGACCTCCCGCCCGAGGTGAACGAGCGCCGGTACGAACGTGACTCGTGTGTGGTCCCGCTGCGTGAGGAGGCCGAGGTCCCCGAGCCGCGTGCCGAGGCGAACGGGCATCTCCGCGACCTCGAACAGCTCACCGAAGACCCGTGGGCCGAGGAGGAGCGCGCGCTCGCCGAGGACCACGCCGACGGCGAGTTCGACAGCGTGAAGGCGCCCGTGACCTCCGGTCCGGCCGGGCTGGACGACTACGACACGCTCACCCTGCCGCAGCTGCGGGCCCGGCTGCGCCGGTTCGATCTGAGCCAGCTGGAAGAGCTGCTGACCTACGAACGCGCGAACGCCGACAGGCCGTCGTTCGTCGGCATGCTCGCGCGCCGCATCGGAAACGTGAAGAAGACCGAGAGCGACGGCGACAGCGCGGAAGGCCAGTGAGCGCCGAACCCACCGCCGCGGCGGCGGGTCCGTCCACCACCGCCGAAAACCCTTGGCCGGTCCGCACGGTCGCCCGCAAGGTCGGCGAGTGGATCAACCGGCTCGGCGCGGTCTGGGTGGAAGGTCAGGTCACGCAGATCTCGGCCCGCCAAGGCACCAACACCGCCTTCCTGACGCTGCGCGACCCGTCCGCGGACGTCTCGATGTCGGTGACCTGCCCGATGGGCCTGCTGCGCACGATCGAACCGCCGCTGCGCGAGGGCGCGAGTGTCGTGGTGCACGCGAAGCCGACCTTCTTCATGAACCGCGGTTCGCTGAGCCTGCGCGCCAACGAGATCCGCGCGGTCGGCATCGGCGAACTGCTCGCGCGGATCGAGCGGTTGCGGCGGCTGCTCGCCGCCGAAGGTCTGTTCGCGCCCGAGCGCAAACGCAAGATTCCCTTCCTGCCGAGGGGAATCGGGTTGATCACCGGCCGCGCCTCGGCGGCGGAGCGCGACGTGCTGGTGAACGCGCAGGCCCGCTGGCCGCATGTCGCGTTCAAGGTGATCAACACCGCCGTGCAGGGGTCGCTCGCCGTTCCGCAGATCCTGCATGCACTGTCCAAATTGGACCGTGACCCGGACATCGACGTCATCGTGATCGCCCGGGGCGGCGGCAGCGTGGAAGACCTCCTCCCGTTCTCCGACGAGGCGCTGTGCCGCGCCGTCTCCGCGGCCGGGACCCCGGTGGTCAGCGCCATCGGGCACGAGCCGGACACCCCGCTGCTCGACCACGTCGCCGACCTCCGCTGCTCGACGCCGACCGACGCCAGCAAGCGGATCGTGCCCGACGTCCGCGAGGAGACCCAGCGCGTCCACCAGCTGCGCGACCGCGGTCGCCGCGCCCTGCACGGTTGGGTGGACACGCAGGTCAGGCTGCTGAACCAGATGCGCAGCCGTCCGGTGCTCGCCGACCCGCTCGGCCCGATCCAGCGGCGGTCCGACGACGTGGAGATCCACCGCGAGCGCGGACGCCGCGCGATGCTCACCCTGCTCGCCAAGGACCAGGCGGAGATCGCCAGCGCCCGCGCCCGGCTGACCGCGCTCGGCCCGGCGGCGACCCTCGAACGCGGCTACGCGGTGGTCCAGTACACCGACGCCGAAGGCAACCTCCAGGTACTCCGGTCCGTCTCCGAAGTCGCGGACGGCGCGAGCCTGCGCGTCCGCGTGGTCGACGGCGCGATCGGCGCCGTCGTCGCGGCCGAGGCGGAGGAGAAGCTTTGACGGGGAGTTTCCTGCCTTTGACCGTCGACGCCGCGAAGCGCGCCGACGCCCCCGAGGTGCTGCGCCAGGCCCTCCTCACCGACCGTGCGGCCGCCGAATGCTGGACGGTGCTGCTGGCGGGCTGTGAGTTCTCGACCAAGCGGGATCTCGACGCCCGATTGCGCAAGCTGTCGGAGGCCACGGCCGAGCACGTCGGCACCCGTTGGTGGTTCGCGGACGGGGCCGGGCACCGCAAACGGGTGGCGCGAGCGCAGGAAAACCTCGTCGCGGCGATCGCGGAGGGTGACGGACAGGAGTTCGCTCTCGCCTTCGTGGGTTACGACAACGCCATGGCCGGCGCGGTAGTGTGCGCGGGTATCGGCAAGCATCGACGTCCGGTAGAAGGAAGCACAGCGTGAGCAAACCCGGTGGCGAGACCGCCGAACTCGGCTACGAGCAGGCCCGCGACAGACTGGTCGAGGTCGTCCGCGAGCTCGAAGCGGGCGGACTGTCCCTGGAGCAGTCGCTCGCTTTGTGGGAAAAGGGCGAGCAGCTGGCGAAGGTCTGCGAACACCACCTCGAAGGCGCGCGCGAGCGGATCGAGGCCGCGCTGTCGTCCGTGGAAGAAGAGACCAGCAACGGTCAGTGACGTTCACCATGCTCTCCGAGTCGCCGATGCACGGCGGGTATCTGAGAGACTGGGACCCCGCCGAGTTTCCTGACCCGGGAGGCCTCATGCCCACCCCCACCTCGTCCGCCGGCTCTTCTCGACGCCCTGAAGCGCCTGACCGCAACCTCGCGATGGAGCTGGTCCGCGTGACCGAAGCCGCCGCGATGGCCGCGGGCCGCTGGGTGGGGCGCGGGGACAAGATCGGCGGTGACGGCGCCGCCGTGGACGCGATGCGCCAGCTCGTCTCGACCGTGTCGATGCGCGGTGTCGTCGTCATCGGCGAGGGTGAGAAGGACGAAGCCCCGATGCTGTTCAACGGGGAAGAGGTCGGCAACGGCGACGGGCCGGACTGCGACGTCGCGGTAGACCCGGTCGACGGGACGACCCTGATGGCCAAGGGCATGCCGAACGCGCTGGCCGTGCTCGCGGTCGCCGAACGCGGCGCGATGTTCGACCCGTCCGCGGTCTTCTACATGGAGAAGCTCGCCGTCGGACCGGACGCCGCCGGCAAGGTCGACCTGGCCGCCCCGGTCGCGGAGAACATCCGACGGGTCGCGAAGGCCAAGAACTCCAGCGTTTCCGACGTCACCGTGTGCATCCTCGACCGGCCGCGCCACGAGCGGCTGATCAAGGAGGTCCGCGACGCGGGCGCGCGGATCCGCTTCATCTCCGACGGCGACGTCGCCGGCGCGATCGCCGCGGCCCGGCCGACCACCGGCGTCGACATGCTGCTCGGCATCGGCGGCACCCCCGAAGGCATCATCGCGGCCTGCGCGATGAAATGTCTCGGCGGCGAACTGCAGGGCCGCCTGTGGCCGAAGGACGACGCCGAGCGCGAGAAGGCACTGGCCGCGGGCCACGACCTCGACCGCGTGCTCGGCAACGACGACCTCGTCCGCGGCGACAACGTGTTCTTCTGTGCCACCGGCGTCACCGACGGCGACCTGCTGCGCGGCGTGCACTACCGCGCCGGCGGCGCGACGACCCAGTCGATCGTGATGCGGTCGAAATCCGGCACGGTCCGGATGATCGACGGCTACCACCGGCTGACCAAGCTCCGCTCGTACTCGTCCGTCAACTTCGACGGCCACCTCGACGATTCGCTGGAAGACGACGTCGTTCCCCCGCTCCCCTAAGGAGAATCCGTGCTGAAGCGCGTGCTCGTGGTCCTGCTGGCGGCGATGGTCTTGACGCCGGCCGGGCAGGCCACGGGCGCGGGCGACCTCGTCGGCGGCCGAGAGGCCGACGAGCCGTATTCGTTCATCGTGTCGCTGCATTCGGCCTCCGGTAAGGCTTTCTGCGCCGGGACGCTGATCACGGCGGACTGGCTGGTGACCGCGGGACACTGTGTCGAAGGCAAGAACGCCGCGACGCTGAGCGCACGGATCGGCAGCAACGACAACACCGTGGGCGGCGAGATCGCGAAACCCGCCGAGATCATCGTGAACCCGTCCTACAACCCGGTGCCCGACCACGCGGGCGGTGACCTCGCGCTGGTGCGGCTGGCCGCGCCGGTGAAGTCGGCCCCGATCTCGATCGGCGCGACCGTGGCGCCGGAGACGCCGACGCGGCTGCTCGGCTGGGGCCAGATGTGCCCGACTTCGGGCTGCGACAAGGGCACGGCGAAGCTGCAGCAACTGGACACGAAGATCGTCGAAGGCGTGCGCTGCACCGCGAAGTTCGACGGCGCCGTCGAATTGTGCACCGACAACCCCGGCGGGAAGTCGGGTTCGTGCTACGGCGATTCCGGCGGACCGCAGATCGCCAAGGTCGCCGAGAAGTGGGTCCTGCTGGGCACGATCAGCCGTCCGGGCAACGCGGACCCGGTCTGCGCGACCTCGCCGTCGATCGCGACCTCGGTGGTGGCTTACGCGCAGTGGATCGCGGAGAAGATCACGCCTCCGGGTCCGCCTGCCTGAGGGGGTGGCAGGCCCGACGTAGTACATGATGGCCCCCTTCCTTGCGCCTAGCGCAAGGAAGGGGGCCATCATGTACTGGCCGTCACCGGCGTGACCTCGCCTTGCGCGCGCTACTCCGCGTTACTGGAGTGACCGGGGAACAGGTGCGCGTCCGGGTCCAGCAGCACCGCGATGTTGTTGACCGCCGTCGCCGCCTCGCCGAAACCGGTCGCGATCAGCTTGACCTTCCCCGGATACGCCGCGACGTCGCCCGCCGCGTAGACCCGCTCCCGCGGGGTCGCCATGGTCGAGTCGACGGTGATCGCGCGGTGGTCGATCCGCAGCCCCCAGCTTTCGATCGGGCCCAGGTCCGCGGTGAAGCCGAGCGCGGCCACCACCGAATCGGCGGGCAGCACCTCGGGTTCGGCGTCTTTGGCCTGGACCTCCACCTCCGCCAGCGCGCCGTCGCGGTCGAGGAAGCGGGTGACTTCGGCGTCGGTGATGATCCGCACGCCGAGTTCCCGCGCCTGCCGCACGATCGATTCGGCCGCGCGGAACCGCGCGCGCCGGTGCACGAGGGTGACGCTCGCGGCGACCGGATGCAGGGCCAGCACCCAGTCGAAGGCCGAGTCCCCACCGCCGACGACGACCACGTGCTGGCCGGCGTGCGCCCGCAGCGACGGGACGAAATGAACCATGCCGCGGCCGAGCCAGCCCTCCCCGGCGGGTAGCGGACGCGGGGTGAATTCCCCGATTCCGGCGGTGATCAGCACCGCCCCGGCGCGCAGGACCTGTCCGCCATCGAGCGTGATGGTGATGCCGCCTTCGACACTTTCGAGTTTTTCCGCCTTGCGGCCGAGCAGATACGTGGGCTTCCACGGCGCGGCCTGGTCGAGCAGACCCTGTACCAGATCCCGGCCCCGGATCTCCGCGAAACCGCCGACGTCGTAGATCATCTTTTCGGGGTACATGGCGGTGACCTGTCCGCCCGCCTCCGGCAGCGAATCGACGACGGCCATCGAAAGGCCGCGGAATCCCGCGTAGTAGGCGGCGAACAAACCCGTCGGACCTGCCCCGATGATGACGAGGTCGTACGACGTTTCCCCAGCGGACTCGCTCATTCGGCACTCTCCCGGCCAGTGGTGGGCGGCGTGATCGAGAACACAATCGATCCTAGCCCTCGCGTGCCGAAAGACACGGAGCGCGCCAGGTGTCCCTGCGCGAAACTTGAGGCATGGCTGAACAGGAATACCGGATCGAACACGACACCATGGGCGAGGTGCGCGTCCCCGTCGACGCCCTCTACCGCGCGCAGACGCAGCGCGCCGTCGAGAACTTCCCGATCTCCGGCCGGGGCCTGGAGCGCGCCCAGATCCGCGCGCTCGGCCTGCTGAAGGCCGCGGCCGCGCGGGTCAACGCGAAACTCGGTGTGCTGGACGCCGAGGTCGCCGAGGCCATCGCGAAGGCCGCCGACGAGGTCGCCGAGGGCAAGCACGACGCGCATTTCCCGATCGACGTGTTCCAGACCGGTTCCGGGACCTCGTCGAACATGAACGCCAACGAGGTCATCGCGACGCTCGCGTCGAGGACGCTCGGCCGCGACGTGCACCCGAACGACCACGTCAACGCCTCGCAGTCCTCGAACGACACCTTCCCGACGACGATCCACGTCGCCGCGACGGAAGCCGTGCTGTCCGACGTCATCCCGGCGCTGGAGTACCTGGCCGCCGCGATCGAGACGGGGGCGGCCGAGTGGGCGGACATCGTGAAGTCCGGCCGTACGCACCTGATGGACGCCGTCCCGATCACCTTCGGCCAGGAAGCCGGCGCGTGGGCGTCGCAGGTCCGGTTCGGTGTCGAGCGGCTGCGTTCGGGTCTGCCGCGGCTCGGTGAACTGCCGATCGGCGGCACCGCGGTCGGTTCCGGGCTGAACGCGCCGGAAGGTTTCGGCGCCGCTGTCTCGCAGGAATTGGCTTCGGTCACCGGCCTCCCGCTGACGGAGGCGCGCGACCACTTCGAGGCGCAGGCGACGCAGGACAGCGTCGTCGAGACCTCCGGACATCTGCGCACGGTCGCGGTGTCGCTGAACAAGATCGCGAACGACCTGCGCTGGCTGGGTTCCGGCCCGCGCACCGGGCTCGCCGAACTCGCGCTGCCCGATCTGCAGCCGGGCTCCTCGATCATGCCGGGCAAGGTGAACCCGGTGATCCCGGAGGCGACACTGCAGGTGGTCGCCCAGGTGATCGGGAACGACGCGGCGGTCGCCTTCGCGGGCGCGGCCGGCAACTTCCAGCTCAACGTGAACCTGCCGGTGATCGCGCGCAACGTGCTCGAATCGGCGCGGCTGCTCGCGGCGGTTTCGCGACTGCTGGCGGACAAGGTGTTCGCGGGGGTGACGGTGAACGCCGACCGCGCGCGGGAGTACGCCGAGGGTTCGCCGTCGATCGTGACGCCGCTCAACAAATACCTCGGCTACGAAGAAGCCGCCGCCATCGCGAAGCAGGCGCTCAAGGAGCTGAAGACGATCCGCGAGGTCGTGCTCGAACGCGGTCACGTCGCCAACGGCAAGCTGACGGAAGCGCAGCTGGACGAAGCACTCGACGTGCTCCGCATGGCGCGCGGCGGCCGTTAAGCACCGAGGGCGACCACCGCCGCGTAAACCGGCGAGGCGAGTGAAGCCGCCAATCCGCCGGATGGCGGCGGCTCGGGGAAAAGGTGCAGCCACGTCAGCACCGGGCCGAGCAGCATCGCGTGCACGAGCGCCGGATCGGGCCGTCGCGAGAGTTCCCCTCTCTCGACGGCCCGATCCAGCATCTGGACCAGATATCCGCGTTCCCGCCCGAGGAAGACCTCGCCGAACCGTGCTTCCAGCACGGGATCCGCCCGGACGTCGGCGAGCAGCGACGGCAGCGCCCGCCGCAGTTCCGGACCGTCCAAAGAGGACTCGATCACCCCGAGGACCGCCGCCACGTCACCCCGCAGCGAACCGGTGTCCTCCGGCGGCGCCAAGTCCGCCGCATGGATCACCGCGGTGAACACGAGTTCCGCCTTCGACCGCCACCGCCGGTACACCGCGGCCTTGCCGACCCCCGCCCGCGCCGCGACCGCGTCGATCGTGCAGCGCTGGTAACCGGTTTCGGCCAGCAGCGCCCGCACGGCTTCGCGGACCGCGTCGTCGATGCCCTCTTCTCTCGGCCTGCCTCGCACCATGCACCCCAGTTTACGAGACTGCCAGTTCCATATATTGTCCGGGGATGACCTGGACCAGAACCTCCCGCGAAATCCTGCCCTGCTCGCCGTCCGCGCTCTGGGCCCCGTTGGCCGACTTCACCCGGTGGCCCGACTGGGATCCCGACCTCGTCGCCGTCGAACTCCACGGGCCCGCCGAGGTGGGCTCCACTGGATCCCTCGTGCCGACCGGAGTGCGCGGCCGCGCGCACTCACGGGTCGCCGAGCCGTTCACGATCACCTCCCTGACCAAGCACCGCGAGATCGCCTTCCGTCAGCCGATTCCCTTGGGCGCCATGACTCTCGTGCTGAGTCTGACCGCGGTCGACGGCGGGACGGAGTTCGTCCAGAAGGTCACCTTCGACGGGCCGCTGCGCTCGGTCATGGTCGCGGTCATCGGCGGCGACGTCGTGAAGCATTTCGACGTCAAATGCGCCAGGCTCGTCGAGCTTGCGGCGGCGCAGGCCGATCACGACGCCTGAGGACACCAGCGCGACCCCGATCACCTGGGTGAACCGGAAATCCTGCATGCCGAGCAGGAGCGAGACGGCGAGCCCGGAGACCGGCATCAGCCCGACCAGCACCCCGGCCCGGTCCGCGCCCAGTGCGGAAACCGCCGAGTACCAGAGAAGAAACGCGATCGCGGTGACGACGACCGTCAGGTAGCCGAGCGCGAGCAGTTCACGCCCGTCCGGCCACGCCCAGGCGCCGGACGGGTCGGCGATCGTGCCGACGACGGCGCCGCCGACACCGGCGGCGAAACAACTCCAGGTCGCGGTCGCCAACGGCCCGAGCCGCTCGAGCACGCCGACGGCGAGCAGCGTGAACAGCGCTTCGCACACCATCGCCAGCGCCGCGAGCACCAGTCCTTGCCAGCGCGCCGCGCCGCCACCGGACAGGACGGCGATCCCGAGTCCGGCGAGCACCGCCCCGGTCACCGGCGCCCACGAGGGCCGTTTCCCTTTCGCCAGCGGGCCGGCGAGCGCGAGCACGAGCGGTGTGCCGCCGAGGAACGCCGCGACCAGACCGGGTTCGGCGTAGCGCTGCGCGAACAGCAGGCAAGCCTGGAACCCGATCATCCCCGTCGCCGCGAGGGCGAGCAGCGACGGGGCGTCGCGCGCGCCGGGCGGCGGCAACGGGCGCCCGCTCAGCCGCGCCCACGCCAGCAGGATGACTCCCGCCAGCGCGTAGCGCAGCGCCTGGCCGGTGATCACCGGATAACCGTCGAGCATTCCCGTCACCGGCACGGACGCGCCGACGACCAGCACCCCCAGTACGCCGATCGTCACGCTTCTTCGTTCGCTGTCCATGCCTCCACGATGTCGGCCGATTGGTCCGAGGCACAGGGCCAGAACACGTCAGAGCAATAGGGCCATAAGTCGACGCAACCGCGTGCCTGGGCCTGACAGGACCAGGCACGCACCCGGCCCCGTCCGGGATACTCGTGGACATGACCGACACGGCCGAACTGGGCGATTTCCTCAAGGCGCGCCGAGCCGCGCTGGACCCGGCGGACCTCGGGCTGCCGACCGGGTTCAACCAGCGGCGGGTCGCCGGACTGCGGCGCGAGGAGCTGGCGCAACTGGCCGGGATCAGCGTCGACTACTACACGCGGCTCGAACAGGGCCGGGCGCGCAACGTCTCCGATGCGGTCCTCGAATCGCTGAGCCGGGCGCTACGGCTGCACCGCGACGAGGAGACCTACCTCCGCAACCTGGCCGCCCCGAAACGCAAACGCGTCGCGCGGCCGCGAGCGCAGCGCGTCCGGCCGGAACTGCAGACGATGCTGAACGCGCTCCACTCACCCGCGTTCGTCTTCGGCCGCTATCTGGACGTCCTGGCCTGGAATTCGCTCGGCAGTGCGCTGTCGTTCGACTTCGCCGCCTGCGCTCCCGGCGAGCGCAACATCCCGAAGATGTTCTTCCTCGACGAGAACGCGCGGGAAATGCATCCGGAGTGGGAGACCGTGGCGAAGGAGGTCGTGGCGAACCTGCGCTCCGAGAGCGGGAAATACCCGGATGACCCCTATCTCGCGCAGCTGGTCGGCGAGCTTTCCCTCGGCAGCGAGGAGTTCCGGAAGCTGTGGGCGAAGCACACCGTGCGTGAGAAGGCGCACGCGTGGAAGGTGATGATCAACCCGATCGTGGGGGAACTCCGGCTGCGCTACGAGACACTGCGGCTGCCCGACGACCCGGACCAGGCACTGGTGATCTACACCGCCGAGCCCGGTTCCGACAGCGACCGAGCGCTCGGTCTGCTCGCCAGCTGGGTCGCGGATCCCGCCCACGCCTGAGCACTTGCCGGGTCATGAGCTCGTCCACCCCTTCCCAGTACCTCGATCAGGCTTCAGCGCGAAAACTGTCGGTGTCCGGGGTCATGATGGACCCATGTTGCTCACCGCGGTGGTGACCGCGTCGGCCGAGCTGGCCGCCACCAGGTCCCGGAAGGCGAAGATCGCCACCCTGGCCGCGCTGCTGCGCGCCGCCGGTGAGCTGGAGCTGCCCGCCGTGGTCGCGTTCCTCACCGGACAACCGACGCAGGGCCGGATAGGCACCGGCTGGCGGACGCTGGCCGAGTTGAACGCCACCCCGGCCACCGAACCGTCGTTGACCGTGGCGGAGGTCGACACGGCGCTCGGCACGGTCGGGGCCGCCTCCGGTTCGGGCTCGGTGAAGCTGCGCGCGGAGACGTTGCGGGCGCTGTTCACCAAGATGACCAAGGCCGAGCAGGAGTTCCTGTTCCGGCTCCTCACCGGTGAACTGCGGCAGGGCGCCCTCGAAGGGATCATGGTGGACGCCATCGCGGCGGCGGCCGAGCTCCCGGTGGAGGACGTCCGGCGGGCGTTCATGCTGTCCGGACAGCTCCCGGTGACGGCGCTCGCGGCGATGACCGGCGGGCAAGAGCGGCTGGCGGAGTTCAGGCTGGCTCTGGGCAGGCCCATCCGGCCGATGCTGGCGTCCCCGGCGGAGTCGCTGGACGAGGCGATCACCGAGCACGCCGAAGCCCTGGTCGAGTACAAGATGGACGGTGCGCGGATCCAGGTCCACCGCGACGGCGACGAGGTGCACGTCTACACCCGGACGCTGCGGGAGATCACCGGCAGCGTCGCCGAACTGGTGGAGCTGGTGCGTTCGCTGCCGTGTTCGTCGGTGGTCCTCGACGGCGAGACGCTGGCACTCACCGACGACGGCAGGCCGAGGCCGTTCCAGGAGACGATGAGCCGGTTCGGCAGCACACGCGAGGAGCAGGTCAAGGCGTTGCTGCTGCGGCCGTACTTCTTCGACTGCCTGCATCTCGACGGCGTCGACCTGCTGGACGCGCCGCTGTCCGAACGGAACGCCGCCCTGCGGAAGGTCGCCGGAGAGCACGTCATCCCCGGCGAGGTCGCGCCCGCGTCGGCCGAGGAGGTGCTGGAAGCGGCGATGGCCGCCGGGCACGAGGGCGTGATGGTCAAGGATCTCGCGTCGCCGTACGCGGCGGGGCGCCGCGGGCGCGCGTGGCTCAAGGTCAAACCGGTGCACACGATCGACCTGGTCGTGCTGGCCGCGGAATGGGGGCACGGCAGGCGCACCGGCACGCTCTCGAACCTGCATCTCGGCGCGCGCGATCCCGACGGCGGACCGCCGATCATGGTCGGCAAGACGTTCAAGGGCATGACCGACGAACTGCTGGCCTGGCAGACGAAGACATTCCAGGAGATCGAGACCCACCGCACGGAGTGGACGGTGCACGTCCGGCCGGAGATCGTCGTCGAGATCGAACTCGACGGCGCCCAGGTGAGCACGCGGTATCCGGGCGGGCTGGCGCTGCGGTTCGCGCGGGTCGTGCGCTACCGGCCCGACAAGGAGGCCGCCGACGCCGACACCATCGACACCGTGCGTGGCCTCCTCAAACCCGGCAATTAGTCCTCTCCATGCGGTCCTTGCGCGTGCAACTACCGCATGGAGAGGACTAATCGCGTCTGGTCAGTCCATCGCCGCCACGTCGGGACCCGATGTGCGGCATTTCCCGGTGGCGTCCCGCCCCGATCGAGTGGTGGATTGCGCTGGTGACGGGACGTCGCGACCCGGTCACCCATAAAGTAGGCGGATGCAGGCTTCCAACATCGCGCGTGCCTGGTTCGGCGCGACAGCGCTGGTGGTGATCGCCGGTCTCGCCGCGCAGATCCCGGTCTCGGCGGGCACCACGGGCGGCACCTTCCAGACCCCGGCCGGGCGGGTGGCCAATCTGCTGGCCTTCTTCACCATCGACTCGAACATCCTGGTCGGCGTCGGCAGCCTGCTGCTCGCGCTGGGCGTCGCCGGCAGATCGACCCTCGCCGGGGTACTGCGGCTGACCGGTCTCATCGGCATCACCGTGACCGGCGTCGTCTTCCAGGTCGCGCTCGCCGATCTCTACGAACTGCACGGCTGGGCCGTGTTCGCCGACACGATGCTGCACAAGGTGTCACCCCTGATGTGCGTCGCGGGCTGGCTGCTGTTCGGGCCGCGCGGCCAGCTGTCGTGGCGGGCACTGTGGTGGTCGCTGCTGTATCCACTGGGCTGGCTCGCGGTCACGCTGGTGCGCGGCGTGATGATCGGGTTCTACCCGTACCCGTTCGTCGACCCGGGTATCAACGGCTACGGCGGAGTCGCGTTCAACTGCGTGCTGATCGGCGTGCTGTTCACCGGGCTCGCGGCGGCCGCGGTCGGCTTCGACCGCACCTTCACCCGTCGCGACGAACGCGACGAGCTGCTCGACGACGAACTAGCCCCGGACCCGGCGGAAAGCGTTGAGCGGGTCCGCGACGCCGGCGCGCACTAGCGTCCGCACCGCGCCGAGCCGCCGGTCGACCGGTTTCCCGGCGGCGACGCGGTGCATCTGCTGGGTGTGCCACTGGATTTCGAGCAGGCTGTCGGCCAGGGAAAGGCCGGTCTTCGGGGCCTTGCGCTCGGCGCGGGCGTCGTCGCCGCGCAACAGACGGCCGGGCAGTGCCGGGTCGACGACCAGCGGCCTGCCGAGTCCGATGACGTCCAGCGCGCCGGAGCGCAGCGCGTCCGCCATCCCGCCCGGACTGGTGAAACCACCGGTGACCATCAGCGCGACGTCGGTGATCTGCCGCGCTTTCGCGGCGTAGTCGAGGAAGTAGGCCTCACGGCTGACCGTGCTCGCCCGGCCGGAGCCCATCATGGCGGCCTTCTCGTAGGTGCCGCCGGAGACCTCCAGCAGGTCGATGCCCGCTTCCCCCAGTTCGCGGACGACCTCGAGCGATTCCTCCTCGCTGAAGCCGCCACGCTGGAAGTCCGCGCTGTTGAGTTTGACCGCGATCGGCACGGCGTCGCCGACTTCGGCACGCACCCTGGCGACCACTTCGAGCAGGAACCGGCGCCGTCGCCGCGCGTCGCCGCCCCAGCCGTCGGTGCGCTGGTTGGTCAGCGGTGAGAGGAACTGCGAAACGAGATAGCCGTGCGCGCCGTGGATCTGGACACCGGCGAACCCGGCGTCGACGACGGTGCGCGCGGCCACGCCGAAGCGCTCGATGATCGCTTCGATCTCGTCTCCGGTGAGCGCCCGCGGCGTGGCGAACACCGAGCGGATGCCGCGGTCGCCGAAGGGCACCGCGGACGGCGCGACCGGCTGGCGGGACAGGAACCGGGGACTCTGGCGACCGGGGTGGTTGAGCTGGACCCACAACCCGGTCTCGGTCCCGTCGGCCGAGCGCGCCCACGACTTGAACTCCAACGGGTCCGGCTCCCTCGGTACCGCGACGTTGCGCGGTTCGCCGAGCGCGGTGGGGTCGACCATGACGTTGCCGGTGATCAGTGTCCCTGCGCCGCCTCGTGACCACGTCCGGTACAGCTCGGCCAGTTCCGGGGTGGGCCGGTTGCGGCGGTCCCCGAGCTGCTCGCTCAGCGCGGCCTTGGCCAGCCGGTTCGGCAGGATCGCGCCGCAGCGGAGGGTGAGCGGTGCGGCCAGCAGTTCCTTGGGCTCGCTCATCGCGCGTCCTCCGGGCAGTTACCTACTGAGCAGTATTCCTACTCGAAGTAACCTACTCCCGGTATACCGCGTACTCAAGGACAGCCGAGCAGCCGGGGCGCGGCCGGCGCCACCCGGGCCCGCATCTTCACCTCATCGGCCATCGCCCGCGCCCACGCCTGAAGGCCGGGGACGTCGATCCCGTGCGGCCGCGCCTCGCGGAACGGCTCGATGTTGACGGCGCCACGCTCCAGCAGCGAGACCGCGCCGTTCCCGTTCCCCCTGGCCACGTGGGTCAACCCGACAGCGAGCTGCGCGAGCCCGCGCCACAGCTCCCGCTCGGGTCCGTCGGTGGTCTTCCACGCGTCCTCGAACACCTCGTGCGCGTGAAACGGGCGGCCCGCGTCGAGCAGGCGCTGGGCCTCCGCGATGGTGTCCTCGGGGGTCCGTTCGATGCCCTCTGGCTGCCGTTCGACCCCGTCCGCGCCGTACGGAAGCGGCCTGCCGAGGCCGTCCCGGGGGCGGGCGTTGCGGGCTCGTCCGGCTTCGTCGCGGTCCCGGTCGGTCATGCCCTCAGTGTCCCACGCGGGTATCCTGGCGACTCGTGCGCTTTCTCGACGGGCATCGGCCCGCTCACGACCTGACCTACGACGACGTGTTCCTCTTGCCGAACCGTTCGGACGTGGAGTCCCGTTTCGACGTCGACCTGTCCACTGTGGACGGCACCGGCGCGACGATCCCGATCGTGGTGGCGAACATGACCGCCGTCGCGGGCCGCCGCATGGCCGAGACGGTCGCCCGGCGCGGCGGGCTCGTCGTGCTCCCGCAGGACGTCGACACCGCCGCCGTCGCCGACATCGTCACCTGGGTCAAGAGCCGTCACACGGTGTGGGACACCCCGCTCGTGCTCGGCGGCGGCGACGCGGTCGCCGACGCGCTCAACCTGGTCGGCAAGCGTGCCCACGGCGCCGTCGTCGTGGTGGACGAGGACGGCAAGCCCGTCGGCGTCGTCGACGAGGCGGCCTGCGCCGGTGTCGACCGCTTCGCGCGGCTGGCCGACGTCGCGGAGCCTGCACTCGTCACCGTCCCACTGGACACCCCGCCGCGTGAGGTCTTCGAGCGCCTGCACGCCCACGGCGGCCGCCTCGCCCTCGGCATCGACGAAAACGGCAGGCTCGCGGGCGTCCTGACCGAGATCGCGGCGTTGCGCGCGGAGATCTACACCCCGGCCGTCGACGACGGCGGGAACCTGCGCGTCGCCGCCGCGATCGGCGTGAACGGCGACGTCGCGGCGAAGGCCGAGGCCGTCCTCGCGGCGGGTGTCGACGTGCTGGTCGTCGACACCGCGCACGGCCACCAAGAGAAGATGATCTCCGCGCTCAAGGCCGTCCGTTCGGTGAATCCGCGGGTCCCGGTGGTCGCCGGGAACGTGGTCACCGCGGAAGGCACCCGTGACCTGATCCACGCGGGCGCGGACGTCGTCAAGGTCGGCGTCGGCCCCGGCGCCATGTGCACGACGCGGATGATGACCGGCGTCGGCCGCCCGCAGTTCTCCGCCGTCGCCGAATGCGCGGCCGCGGCCCGCGAACTGGGCAAACACGTGTGGGCGGACGGCGGCGTGCGGCATCCCCGCGACGTCGCGCTCGCACTGGCCGCCGGCGCGTCCGCGGCGATGGTCGGCTCCTGGTTCGCCGGCACCCACGAATCCCCCGGTGACCTGCGCTACGACGAGCAGGGCAAGCCGTACAAGGAGTCCTTCGGCATGGCGTCGAAGCGCGCCGTCGGTGCCCGCACGCGGACGGACAACGTCTTCGAGCGCGCGAAGAAGGGACTGTTCGAAGAGGGCATCTCGGCGTCACGGATGGCGCTGGACCCCGCCCGCCCCGGCGTCGAGGATCTGCTCGACTCGATCGGTTCCGGTGTCCGGTCGGCCTGCACGTACGCGGGTGCGCGGACGCTGGAGGAGTTCCACGAGCGCGCGTTGCTCGGCATCCAGTCGGCCGCCGGGTTCGCGGAGGGACGGCCGCTGCCCGCGGGCTGGTGATCCCGCGCCCGGATAGCACTATGGTGCACCGGGTGAGGCCCCTCAGACGGATCGTGGCGGCGGCGCTGGACCGCCGCCGCCACGCGGACCATGACGAAATCGCCGGACTCCGGTCCAGGATCGCGGCCCAGGCCGAGGAACTGGAGCGGTTGCGCGGGGTGCTGGAGCACCACACCGCCTGGCTCGAAGACCACGGCGGGGCGCTGCGCGACGCCGATGCCCGCACCACCACGGTGGAAGCCCGGCAGCGCGCCCTCGACGCGCGGCAGGAAGCGCTGGACGGCTGGCTCGACGGCCATGACACCGCGTTCCACGGGCTCCATATCCGGACGGAGCAGCTCGAAGCGGCTCGCGACGTCCGCACTTTCACCCACTGGCTCGATCAGCACGAACTCGCGGCCACGCCGAAGATCTCGATCGTCCTGCCGACGCACAACCGCGCGGAACTGGTGCCCCGCGCGATCGCTTCGGTCGAGGCACAGCGTTATCCCAACTGGGAACTGGTGATCGTCGACGACGCCAGCGCGGATTCCACGCCCAAGGTGCTCGCCGCCCTCGAAGATCCGCGTATCCGGTCGATCCGCGTCGCGCACGGCGGCGTCTGCGCCGCCCGCAACGCCGGGCTGGCCGAGGTCACCGGCGACGTCGTCGCCTACCTCGACGACGACAACACCATGCATCCGTTGTGGCTCAAGGCCTTGGCCTGGGCGTTCGGCGAGCATCCGGAGATCACCGCGGCCTATGGCGGTTTCGTGATCGACGACATCGGCGGTCTCCCGACGCTGTTCCTGCGTCGGTACGACCGGGAAACGCTGCTGGAGGAGAATCTCGCCGACATCGGCGCTGTCGCGCATCGGGCGGGGCTGAAGGAAGCCGGATTCGACGAGTCCTTGGTCGAGATGGGCGACTGGGACCTGCTCCTGGCGTTGACCGCGGAGCGCGCTCCCCTGGTCGTCCCGGCGATCGCCTGCTACTACTCGACCGCGTCCGACGACCGGCTTTCCCACGGGCCGACCTACGACGCCGACTTCGCGGCCATCCGCCGCAAGCATTCCGGAACCGAGGACAAGCCGTGACCGAACCCACCAAGATCCTCGTCGTCGCACTCGACGCCTGCGACCCCGGCACGATCCGTGAACTTGCCGCGGCCGGCGAGGTGCCGACGTTGGCGCGCCTGCTCGAAAGCAGCGCGTCGGCGACCACGCACAACCCGTACGGCCTGTTCGTCGGTTCACTGTGGAGCAGTTTCTTCACCGCCCGCACGGCCGCGCGCACCGGATTCCACTGCTGGGAAGAGGTCGACACCAAGACCTACGAACGGCGGCTGACCAGCCCGCTCGAAATCCGGGGCACCCCGTTCTGGGAGACGCTCTCCGAGGCGGGCAAACGCGTCGCCGTCCTCGACGTCCCGCATTCCCGTGCGGACAAACCGCTCAACGGCGTCATGGTCAGCGAATACGCCTGCCACGACAGGCATTTCGGCTTCCACACCGCACCGCCGGAACTGGCGAAGGAGATCGAGGCCGAGGTCGGGCTCACCCCGATCCTCACCGCCGAACCGGATCTCGTCCGCGACTGGGCACCGGATGACTACCTCCACCGCGAAGGTCCACATCGGACACTCGACGAGGAGCGCGCGCTGACCCACGGCCTCGTCGCCGGGATCACGCAGAAGACCCAGGTGTCGACCAAGCTCCTCGCCGAAGGCGGCTGGGATCTTTTCCTGTCGGTGTATGGGGAATCCCACAGCATCGGACATCAGCAGTGGCATCTGCACGATCCCGCGCACCGTGACCACGAAGCCGCGCTCGCCGCCGAACTGGATCCGATCCGCTCGGTGTACCGGAGCCTCGACACCGCGATCGGTGAACACCTCGCCCTGTCCGGACCGGACACCACCGTCTTCGTGCTGCTGAGCCACGGCATGGGGCCGAGGTACGAGGGAAGCCATCTGCTGCACGAAATCCTGCGGCTGCTCGACGGGGTGGCGTCGGAAGGGTTGCGCGGCAGTGCCCCGATGACGCTGGCCAAACGCGGCTACTCCGCGCTACCCGGTCCGTTGAGGACGGCGCTGGCGTCCGCCGCGATGCCCTTGCTGCGCAAGCGGCTGGCCGCGGCACCGCTGCCCGCGGTGCCGAACTGGGCGACCGCCGAACAACGGTCGAAGCAACGGTTCTACCTTTCTCCCAACAACTTCGTCTTCGGCGGGGTGCGGATCAACCTGGTCGGCCGCGAACCGCACGGCGTCGTCCGGCCTGGCGCCGAGTACGAGGCCGTCTGCGCGCGGCTGACCGAGGACCTGCTTTCGCTGGTGAACGTCGCGACCGGCAAGCCCGTCGTGCGCGAGGTCTCGCGGACGAGCGACCATTACGACCGCGAGGCCGATGACACCCTGCCGGATCTGCTGATCGACTGGGCCCGCACCGGGCCGATCGAGACGGTCTGGTCGCCCAAGACCGGCGTCGTCTACGGACCGGACGAGCATTGGCGCACCGGCGACCACCGCCCGGACGGGCTGCTGCTCGCCAGTGGCCCCGGTTTCGAGCCGGGCGCGAAGCTGCCGGACCTGGACGTCGTCGACCTGGGCGCGACCCTTTCGGCCATGCTCGGCGTCGAACTCACCGACGACGTGGACGGACGGCCGCTCCCCTGGGCGAAACCGGTCACCTGAGCGCGAAAAGCTGAGATGAAGGGGCCTTTCATCGCAAATTTTGCGATGAAAGGCCCCTTCATTGCACGCGCCTAGCCGTGGTCCTCCAGCATCTCGGTCACCAGTGCGGCGATCGGTGACCGCTCGGACCGGGTCAACGTGACGTGGGCGAACAGCGGATGCCCCTTGAGCTTCTCGATCACCGCGGAAACGCCGTCGTGCCGCCCGACCCGCAGGTTGTCACGCTGCGCGACGTCATGCGTGAGCACGACCCGCGAAGCGGTGCCGAGCCGCGAAAGCACGGTCAGGAGCACGTTGCGCTCCAAAGACTGTGCCTCGTCAACGATGACGAACGTGTCGTGCAGCGACCGGCCGCGGATATGGGTCAGCGGCAGCACCTCGAGCATGCCGCGATCGAAGACCTCGTCGAGGACGTCCTGACTGACCAGCGCGCCGAGTGTGTCGAACACCGCCTGTGCCCACGGCTGCATCTTCTCGGACTCGGAGCCCGGCAGGTAGCCGAGGTCCTGGCCGCCGACCGCGTACACCGGCCGGAACACCACGACCTTGCGGTGCTGGCGGCGTTCCATCACCGATTCCAGCCCCGCGCAGAGCGCGAGCGCCGACTTACCCGTACCGGCGCGTCCGCCCAGCGAGACGATGCCGACATCGGAGTCCAGCAGGAGATCCAGCGCCACCCGCTGTTCGGCCGAACGGCCGTGCAGCCCGAACGCCTCCCTGTCACCCCGCACGAGCCGGATCCGCTTGTCCGCGGTGACCCGGCCCAGCGCGCTCGAACTGCCCGCCAGCAGCCTCAACCCGGTGTGACAGGGCAGTTCACCGACCTCGGGCATGCCGAACTCCGTCGGATCGACGGCGGCCGAAGCCCCGCTGAACAGCGCGTCGACCAGGTTCTGCGGTACGTCCACGTCCGCCATTCCGGTCCAGCCCGACGGCGTCACCTCCTGCGCGCGGTACTCGTCGGCTTCGAGACCGACGGCGCCCGCCTTGACGCGCAGGGGGATGTCCTTGGTCACCAGCGTGACCGACGCGCGTTCCGCCGCCAGGTTGAGCGCACAGGCGAGGATGCGGTGGTCGTTGGAGTCGGTGCGGAAACCGACCGGGAGCACCGTGGGGTCCGAGTGGTTCAACTCCACCTGCAAGGTGCCGCCGTGCTCGCCGATCGGGATCGGCGCGTCGAGCCTGCCGTGCTGACGACGCAGGTCGTCGAGCATGCGAAGCGCTTCGCGCGCGAACCAGCCCAGTTCGGGGTGGTGACGTTTCGCCTCCAGTTCACTGATGACGACCAGCGGAAGCACGACCGCGTGTTCGGCGAACCGGGTCACCGACCAGGGGTCAGAGAGCAGAACCGACGTGTCGAGCACGTAGGTGGCGCGCTGGGATTCGGGCGAGATCGAGGCTTTCTCCGGGCCAGAGGCACCGGTCGAAGAACGGCCAGAGGCCTTGCGGGGTGAACGCTGCGCAGTCACGACGGCATCTCCCTCGTGGGCGTGGCACCACGCCCGCACTCGCTGGGCCGGGCACCTCCCTGGCCAACCGCTCCTTCTGACGCTCGGCGCGTCAGTCGGTACGGCCGCGAGGGCCGGGTGCCGGCCCCCTCGTGCATCCACTGGGCGGCTGAGCCGCCCTGTCGACAACCGCCACGACCAGGGCCTCCCGTGAGAGTCCGCATGGGACGCGAACCCTCACTTCCGGAAGGTACCTGCGTCCGGGCGATCGCGCAGGCAGCCACCACGGTGATTCGCCAAACCGTCATCTCACTGTCGGTCGTCCGACACCGACAATCGGTAACCATCACGGTGAGTAGTGATGATCTCCATTCCGGGACGCCCGTTGACGCGACCCGGCCGGATTACCGCGACAGAGGGCGTTCACTCGACAAAATCCGAGCTTCTACCACGCGCGGTAGCGGAGCGCATTTTGTGACCGAGACAGAGAACCGGACAGAGTGAAACGCAGCTTTTTCGTCTCACACAATGGGCTTACGAGACGGTCACAAAGCCTGGACAGCGAGTAATTTCCTCACCGCGGGACACCCCCACCGGATTTTGGTGTCCCCAACCAAGGAGTGTGCGAAGTGCTGAAGAAGGCTGGTTTTGTTTCCGCCGTCGCCGCGGGCATCATGATGGTCGGCGGAACGGCGTTCGCCGCGACGGGTGACACCACCGGTACCCCGGACCCGACGTTCGGCGACGCTTACCACACCTTCATCGAGGGCGGTGGCGCGCTAGGCTCCGGTGCGGCTTCGCTGGTCGCCGGCGCCTACACGGGCATCGCCACCACCCCGGCGCTGATTCTCCACTCGCTGGAGCACCACCACCACTGATCTTCAGCGTGAACGTCGAAGGCCCCGGAGTGCACGCCGGGGCCTTCGTCACGTCAAGGGTCAGGAACCGAAGCGCCGGTGCCGCCACGCGTAATCACGCATCGCGCGGAGAAAATCGACCCGGCGGAACGCGGGCCAATACGCTTCGGTGAACCAGAATTCCGAATGCGCCGATTGCCAGAGGAGAAATCCGGAAAGCCGCTGCTCACCCGAGGTACGGATAATCAAATCCGGATCAGGCTGGCCGGAGGTGTACATGTGTTCGGAAATATGGTCGACGTCCAGTATCTTCGCGAGCTCGCGGATCGAGGTGCCCTCGTCGGCGTGCTGGAGCAGGAGTTTGCGGACCGCGTCGGCGATCTCCTGACGCCCTCCGTAACCGACCGCGACGTTGACCTCCATCCCAGTGCGCCCCTCCGTACGCTCCGCGGCCGCGCTGAGGGCTTTCGCGACCTCCGGGGGCAGCAGGTCAAGGGCCCCCACGATGCGGAGCCGCCATGGCGTGTGCGGTGCGGCGAGCTCGTCGGTGACGTCGGTGATGATCTTCAGCAGCGGGCTCAGTTCCTCGGCCGCGCGACCGAGGTTGTCGGTCGAGAGCAGCCACATGGTGACGACCTCGACGTCGGCCTCGTTGCACCAGCTCAGGAAGTCGGCGATCTTCTTGGCGCCGGCGCGATGGCCGTCGGCGACGTCGGTGAAGCCCGCTTCGCGCGCCCAGCGACGGTTGCCGTCCAGCATGATGGCGATATGGCGTGGATGGCGCCCCTTCGCCTGCTGGATCAAGCGCCTGCCGTAGGCGCTGTACACGACGTCTGACAAGAAGGACCGAAGACTCACGCCACCGGAGAGTACGCACCCTTCGCGCCTCAGTGGGACGCGCCACGGACACTGGCGAAAAACCTACGGTGACGTAACCTGATAAAGGTGAGCGTAGAGTCCGAACAGCAGCCGTCCGGCCCCGCGCCCTTGGTGGACACCCGTCCTCGCCTGCGTGGGCACATCCACTTCTGGTCCTTCTTCGTCGCAGTCGTCGGCGCCGTGACCTTGATCAGTCTCGCAGCGTCTACTGTGTCGCCTTTAGCCGCTTTATCCACTTCGGTCTATGGGCTGACCGTGCTCGGCCTCTTCGGCGTCAGCGCCCTCTACCACCGTCGCTTGTGGAGCCCACGAGCATACGAATGGATGAAGCGCGCCGACCATTCGATGATCTTCCTGTTCATCGCCGGCACCTACACGCCGTTCACGCTTCTGGCGATGTCCCAGCCGACCGGGTACATCGTGCTCGCCATCGTCTGGGGCGGCGCGGTCGGCGGCGTCACACTGAAGATGCTGTGGCCGAACGCGCCGCGGTGGCTCGGTGTGCCGATTTACATCGCGCTGGGCTGGGTCGCCGTCTTCGTCCTGCCCGAGCTGGCCTCCCACGCCGGTGTCGCGGCGCTCGTGCTGCTGTGCGTCGGCGGGCTGTTCTACACGCTGGGCGCGGTGTTCTACGCCGTCAAATGGCCGAACCACTTCCCGGAGACGTTCGGTTACCACGAGTACTTCCACGCTTGCACGGTTCTCGCGGCGACGTCCCACTACGTCGCGATCTGGCTGGCGATGTACTCCTAGCCGCGTGGCCGGTCGGCGCGAGCTTGAGCAACGGGCGACGGACTCGGAGTTCCCGCAGGAGTCCTCCCCACCTTTCCCAGTACATGAAGGCCCCCTTCACTGCGCCTAGCGCAAGGAAGGGGGCCATAATGTACTTCACGCTCTAATCCGAATCGCCACTCACGAGCAGCGTGACCAGGACGGACACACCCGTGTTCCCTCTGGCACAAGAAAGTGCCTTCTTCCGGCGTTCCGGTACCCCGGCCATGATCGCCACATGACCAAGAACGCCCCGCCCCGCGCACTCGACGAAGCCGCCCTCAGCGAGTTCCTCGCCGAGCACACCTTCGGCGCCCTCGCGACCATCAAGCGTGACGGCCGCCCGCATCTCTCCACCGTCGTCTACGACTGGAATCCCGAAACCCGCGAGATCCGGATCAGCACGACCGAAGACCGTCTCAAGGTCAAACAGCTCCGCAACAACCCCACCGCCTCGCTCTACGTCTCCAGCGCCGATCACTGGAAATTCGCCGTGGTGGAAGGAAAAGCGGAACTCTCCGAAGTCACCCGGACACCCGGTGACACGGCCGGGCTCGACTATCTCGCCGCACAGCGCCAAAAACCCGAGGACGAGGCCGAGTTCCTCGAGACCATCGCGGCCGAACGCAGGCTCCACATCACCCTCAAAACCGGCAAACTCTATGGAACGGCCCTCGACATCGCTTAACGTGCACCTGGAAAAGGCCAGGTGAGGAGACGCCCGATGTGGGAAAAGCGGATGGAGTGGCCGCTCAACGCCGCCGCCGTACTGTTCCTGGCCGCCTACGCGTGGCCGATCCTCCAACCCTCGATCGGGGATACCGGCCGCCTCTGGTTCGAGGTCGTCACCTGGCTCGCCTGGGGGGTCTTCGCCTTGGACTACGGCGTCCGCCTGAAGCACGCGGACGACAAGCGCGCGTTCCTCAAGAGCAACATCTTCGACCTGCTGATCATCGTGCTCCCGCTGATCCGGCAGTTGCGCCTGCTGCGGCTGGTCACGGTGCTCAACATCCTCAACCGCAACGCCGGTCTGTCGTTGCGCGGCCGCGTCGTGGTCTACACGGTGGGCGCGACGGCGCTCATCGTGTTCTGTTCGGCGCTCGCCGTCCTCGACGCGGAACGCGCCACGCCGGACGCGCCGATCACCGACTTCCCCGACGCGGTGTGGTGGTCGATCACGACCATCACCACGGTCGGCTACGGCGATCGCTACCCCATCAGCGGTACCGGCCGCGTCGTCGCGGTCGGGTTGATGCTGGCCGGGATCGCCCTGCTCGGTGTGGTCACCGCGACGCTGGCGTCGTGGCTGATCCGCCGGGTGACCGAGGCCGACGAGAACGCGCAGGCCGTCACCCGCGAGCATCTCGACGAGCTGACCCGCGAAGTCAAGGCGTTGCGGGCCGAGCTCGCCGAGCAGCGGGCCGGACTCAGTCCCACAGCATCGGAGCCGCTAGGTACTGCTCGGGGATAGCGAAGGCGTCCACGAGCGTCCGCGCGTGCGGGCGCAGGTCGGCGCACAGCGCGTTCACCGCGGCGGTGACGGCCTTCGAGCGCCCGGAGGTCAAGCGGCCGTGTTCGAGGAACCAGCCACGGTCCGCCTCGATGTTCGCCAGCGCGTAGAGGTCGCAGACTCGCTCCAGCAGCTCGCGCGCTTCGGCGTCGGCGCATCGCTCGATGGCGTCGACGAACGCTTCCAGTACCACTCGATCGACGTGTGCGCGCCCGGCGCGCAGGACATGGTCTTGGGCGTCGTTAAAGACACCGAAGGGGTCCGAAGCGGCCTTACGAAGCCTCTGTGCGACGCCGCCGAGTACGTGCTCTTCGCGGTCTTCGAACAGCTTCAGGTGCCACTCGCGCGAGTACAGCACCTCGCTGTCGTCGGCTTCGGTGAGCCGCTCGACGACCTTCCGCGCGGACGTCCGTTCGATCACGGCCTCGACGAACTGCTCGGCCACGAATTTCGCGGTCGCGAGTGGGCTCAGGTCCTCGAAGTGGTCCTTGTAGCTGGTCAGGAGTCCCTTCGCGACCAGCTGCAGCAGCACGGTGTTGTCACCTTCGAAGGTGGTGAAGACGTCCGTGTCGGCCTTCAGCCCGGCGAGCAGGTTTTCCGACAGGTAGCCGGAGCCGCCGCACGCCTCGCGGGCGGCCTGGATGGTCGCCGTCGCGTGCCAGGTCGAGACGGCCTTGATCCCGGCCGCGCGCGACTCCAGCTCCCGCTGTTCCTCCTCCGGCGCGTCTTCGGCGATGTCGTGCAGCTTCGACACGAGCGCTTCCTGCGCGAAGTGCAGCGCGTACGACGTCGCCAGCGCGGGCAGCAATTTCCGCTGGTGGGCGCGGTAGTCGAGAATCACGACCTCCTCGCCTTCCGGCCGCGCGAACTGCCGTCGCTGGTCGCCGTACCGGACAGCCAGCGTCAACGCGCGTTTCGTGGCGCTGCCGGCACTGCCCGCGACACTGACCCGGCCGCGGATGAGCGTGCCGAGCATGGTGAAGAACCGGCGGCCGTCGCTTTCGATCGGGCTCGTGTACGTCCCGTCCTCGGTGACGTCACCGAACCGGTTGAGCAGCGCCTCGCGCGGAACCCTCACCTGGTCGAAGGTGAGCCGCCCGTTGTCGACGCCGTTGAGCCCGGCCTTGCGCCCGCAGTCCTCGATCTCGACACCACGGGCCTGCTCGCCGCGGATCGGTACCAGGAACGCGTGCACGCCGCGCGACTCACCGCCGGTGATCAGCTGCGCGAACACCACCGCGACTTCGCCGTCACGGGCGGCGTTGCCGATGTACTCCTTCATCGCGCCGCGATCCGGGGTGTGCACGACGAATTCGCGGGTGGCGGGGTCGTAGGTCGCGGTGGTGCGCAGGTGCTGGACGTCCGAGCCGTGCCCGTGCTCGGTCATCGCGAAGCAGCCGAGCAGCTCCAGATCCTTGATCTCGCGCAGGTAACGCTCGTGGTGACGTTCGGTGCCGAGCAGCTGCACCGCACCGCCGAACAGACCCCATTGGACCCCGGCCTTGACCATCAGCGAAAGGTCACCGAAGCCCAGCATCTCGAACGACATCACCGAGCCGCCGACGTCGCCGCCACCGCCGTATGCCGGGTCGAAACCGAGTCCCGGCCGGTCGGTGCGGGCGAGCAGGCGCAGCCATTCGAGGACCTGGGCGCGGTGCCCTTCGACGTCGAGGTGGAAGGGGTCCTTGAAGTCCTCCGCCGCCATCTGTGCCCGCACCGCGCGGCGGAGTTCCGCCCACCGTCCATCGAGGACGGTGGTCAGCGCGTCCGGGTCGATCTTCGCGGGAAGTCCTGGTGTGTCCACGATTCCTCCGATGCGGTGCGGTCTGCGTTCAGCCTGCCGCACCGCATCGGGGGCCGCAGCACGAATCAGCTCGGTCTCCCGTTGCTCGTCGTGTCCTCGAACCGCAGGTCATCGACGTGCTTGAGGGTGTTTTCCGAGTTCGCGAAGCCTTCGGAGCGGCAATCACTCACCCGGAGCCCCCGAACGTGTGAGTTGGGCAACCCTCGGACATCGAAGGCCGCCCGCCCGCACTTCGTACTGGACGAGTGGCTGATCGTGAACGGCCCGAACCGGGGGACGTACGCGACCGAGTCTCGCCGGTGACGGTGAGCCGGTACGCGTAGACGTCGCGGATACCGCCGGTCTGCTCGCTGCCGCGAGTGATCGCGTTCCGGCACGGCACGTCGGCGTTGGAGCGCGTGGGGCACAATCCGCTTCTTCGGCGGGATTCCCTTCACCACCAGCGATTCCACACACTCGCGGACCCCGGCCTCAGGAAAGGCCCGGTCCCTGTGAACGGAGATCGTCGACCTTCGTCATCGCCTCCCGGAGTTCGGCGAGCCACGCGTCCGCGTGCTCCCCGACCAGCCGGACCGCCCAGGCCAGTGCCTCCGATCGCGATCGCGCCACGCCCGCGTCGACGAGGGTGTCGAGTACCAGGCGTTCGGGCTGCCGCAGCCTGGTCATCACCGGCGCCGAATGCGTGGTGAACAGGTGCCTCGTGCCGCCGAGGCTCGCGCCCCAGGCGACCTTGCGCTGATACCGGTGCTCCGCCTGGCGCGCGATCTCGATGCGCTCGTCGCGGGTTTCCTCGCGGAACCGGCTGATCCGGCCGTCCTCGGCCGCCGCACGGGCGGCGTCGTCGGCGTATTCGCCGGTGAGGGGCTGGAGTTCCCCGACGATGACGATCTCCTCGCGATCCACCGTGACCTCAGGGTCGCCGACGAACCAGCCGTCGGGAAGCCGCCCGCCGAACCAGGCGGCCGCGTCGTCCGCCGACGGGATCTCCGCCTGCTGCCAGCCGCCCCGGCCTTTCCATCCACCGCGTCCCATATGCCTCGCCGTCCTGACGTAGGTGTCCATGCTCGTCTCCGCGATTACATGATTACAACGCTACTGAAGCTACACCCACAATCACCGAGACATACTCGTGTTCTCGCCCGGCGAAACCCGAGGCAACCTGATGACCTGCGCGGACGTATCCCCACCAGCAGTTGACGAAAAGGGGAACCTCATGCTGAAGAAGGCCATGATCGGCGCGCTCATCGTCGGAGCCGCCCAGCTCGCCGTGATCGCACCGGCGGCGGCGACGGAGACCGGGGACGTGTCCTGGGGCCTGGCTCCGACCGAAGTCGAACCCGGCGGACAGATCTACGCCGAGACAAAGGCCGCGATGGGCGGTTGCGGACCGGCGACCCCGGTGACCTCACCGGGGTTCGCCGCACCGCTTCAGTGGACCATGGGCGGCAACTGGGGGAAGGCCGCCGGCTACGGCAAGGCCGGCAAGACGCCGGGCAAGTACGCGGCGACGTTCACCTGCTCGGACGGCAGGAAGACCTCCCGCACGTTCACCATCATCGGAACGCCACCGACCACCACTCCGAAGCCGCCGACGTCCACGAAGACGCCGAAGCCGTCGAAGACCACGACGGCCAAGCCGAAGCCGAAGCCGCAGGTCGCGGTGAAACCGGTCGGGGCTCCGCAGACCGGCGGCGGCGCCTTCGGCCCGCTGGCGTGGGACTGGTGAGCTGAAAGCGCTCACCACCGCGTGCCCGTCAGGTGAGCTGGGAGCGCAGCTCCTCGGCAGTGGTGACCGGACGTTCGCACACGTACCCGCGGCATACGTACGCCGCGGCCGAGCCCTCCACCAGTGGCCGGTCGGCGAGCAGCGGCACCCCGTCGGCGTCCGGCACCCCGCTCACCACGACGGCCCCGTCCGGCAAGGACGAGACGGCCGCGGCGAGCAGGTTCGCGCGCGAAGCGGTATCCGGTCCGACCACGGCCACCTGGATCGGCCCGGATGCCGCCGCTTCGGCGACGGACAGCCAATGCCCGGCGAACCGCGGCGCGTGGGCGGCGAGCCGTCCCGCCCGCGCCAGTGCCCGCTCGGCCGCCTCGCGATATCGGCCGACCTGGTCGTGCCCGGCCAAGACGGAAGCGGTCAGCAGCGCGCTCGCCAGTGCCGAAGCACCTGACGGGCTCGCGTTGTCACCCGGGTCGGAAGGCCGCTGCACGAGGACTTCCGCGTCGTCTGCCGTGTCATAGTAGGCCCCTGGCGAGTCCGGGACGCCGAAATGCGCCAGGGCGAGGTCCAGCAACGTGATCGCGTCGGCCAGCCAGCGCGGTTCTCCGGTCGCCTGGTGGAGTTCGAGCAATCCTTCGGCGAGGCACGAGTAGTCCTCCAGCACCCCGGCGGTCGTGCCGACGACGCCGTCGCGCGAGGTCCGGCGCAGCCGTCCGTCCACGAAATGGGTGTCCATCAGGAAAGCCGCCGCACGCGCGGCCGCGTCGATCCATTGTGGACGATCCAGCCGGGCACCCGCCTTGGCGAGCGCGCCTATCGCGAGCCCGTTCCAGGCGGCGATGACCTTGTCGTCACGGGCGGGCTGAGGACGTCCGTCGCGCGCGGCCAGCAACGCCCGGCGGACCCGCTCGTAGCGTTCGGCGTCTTCGGGGTGCGGCTCACGCAGCCGCAACGTCGAAGCGCCGTGCTCGAAGTTGCCCTGCTCGGTCACCTGGAACAGTTCAGCCGCCCAAGCACCGTCTTCCTCACCGAGCACCTCCACGAGCTGCGCGGGAGTCCAGACGTAGGTGAGCCCCTCGACGCCGTTCGTGTCGGCGTCGAGCGACGCGGCGAACCCACCTTCGGCCGTCCCGAGGTCTCGCAGCAGGAATTCGGCGGTCTCCTCGACCGTCCGCCGCGCGTACTCGACTCCGGTCCGGCCATGGAACCGATCGTAGAAGCGCAGGAGCAACCCGTTGTCGTACAACATTTTCTCGAAGTGCGGCACTTCCCAGCGCGCGTCGACCGAATAACGCGCGAACCCGCCGGCGAGCTGGTCATTGAGCCCGCCGAGCGCCATCGCTTCGGCCGTGTGCTCGACCATCGAAAGGTCCGAGCCGGTGCGCTGGTGGTGCCGGAGCAGGAAGGTCAGCGTCATCGTCGGCGGGAACTTCGGCGCGCCGCCGAAACCACCGTTCTCGGCGTCGTAGTCCCCGCGCACCGAGGAGAAAGCGGCGTCCAGCGCCGCACTGTCCACAACGGACTCCGGCAGCGGGCCGGTCTTCGCCGTGAGGTGGGCGACGATCTGCCGGGCCCCGGACCGCAGCTCCTCCGGGCGTTCGGTCCAGGCTTCGGAGACCGCGACAAGCAACTGTGAGAACGACGGCATTCCCGGCCGCGGCGACGGCGGGTAGTAGGTGCCGCAGTGGAACGGCTCGCCCTCGGGAGTCAGGAAGCACGTCATCGGCCAACCGCCCTGGCCGGTCATCGCCTGGGTGGCGGTCATGTACACCGCGTCGATGTCCGGGCGTTCTTCCCGGTCCACCTTGATGTTGACGAAGTTCGCGTTCATCAGCGTCGCGGTGGGCTCGTCCTCGAAGGACTCGTGCGCCATGACATGGCACCAGTGGCAGGCCGCGTAGCCGACCGAAAGCAGGATCGGCACGTTCCGCCGTTTCGCCTCGGCCAGCGCCTCTTCCCCCCACGGCCACCAGTCCACCGGGTTCTCGGCGTGCTGCAGCAGGTACGGGCTGGTCGCGGCCTTCAGGCGATTCGACATGACTCCAGGGTCGCACGCGGAAATGCAGGCGCGCAGAACGGCCGCCTGCGCGACACTCATCCGGTGCTGCTGACCATGACGACCACCCGCGCGCCCGCCACCGACCTGGGCTTTCTCCTGCACAAGCATCCGGAGAAGGCGCAGTCGTTCCCGCTGTCGGCCGGGACGGCGCACGTCTTCTACCCGGAGGCGACCGAGGAGCGCTGCACGGTCGCGCTGCTGGTCGAGATCGATCCGATCGACCTCGTGCGCGGCGGTGGGACGTCGTTGACGCAGTACGTCAACGACCGGCCGTACGCGGGCGGCTCCTATCTAGCGGTGGCGCTGCGGGCGGTCTTCACCACGGCGCTCGCCGGCCGGTGCGCTAACCGGCCGGAGCTGGTCGACGAGGCGTTCCCGCTGGAGATCCGGGTGCCGTCGCTGACCGCGCGCGGCGGCGCCGAGGTCGTGCACAAGCTGTTCGAACCGCTCGGCTGGCAGGTCGAGACGAAGGCAATCCCGCTCGACCCCGAGTTCCCCCAGTGGGGCGATTCCCGCTACGTCGATCTTCGGCTGACCGGGACACAGCGAGTTGTCGACGCGTTGCGGCACCTGTACGTCCTGCTGCCCGCACTCGACGGTGACAAGCACTACTGGGTCGGGCAGGACGAGGCCGACAAGTTGCTGCGTGCCGGCGAAGGCTGGCTCGCCGGGCACCCGGAACGTGCGCTGATCACCAACCGGTATCTCGAACGGCGGCGCCCGATCGTCTCATACGCGCTCGATCGCCTCGCCGAAGACGACGACGTGCCCGCCGAGGCCGAAGCGCTGGTCACCGAGCTGCCGGACCGGCCGGAACCGCTGGCCGTCCAGCGGCACGGGAGCGTGCTCGCGGCGCTCCGGGCGGCGGGCGCGCGGCGGGTGCTCGACCTCGGCTGCGGAGGTGGCGCGCTGCTGCGCGTGCTCCAGAAGGACCCGTCGTTCACGGAGATCGTCGGTGTCGACGTGTCGGCGAGCGCGTTGGACATCGCCGAAAAGCGGCTCAAGGACAAGTCGCGGATCACCCTCCGGCAGTCCGCGTTGACCTACGCGGACCCGGCGCTTGCCGGGTACGACGCCGCCGTCCTGATGGAGGTGATCGAGCACGTCGACGAGGAACGCCTGCCCGCACTGGAGCACGCGGTGTTCGGCGTCGCCGCGCCTCGGACCGTGCTCGTCACGACGCCGAACACCGAGTACAACCGGCACTTCGAATTCCTCGAAGAGGGCCGGTTCCGGCATGCCGACCACCGGTTCGAATGGACTCGCGGGCAATTCCGCTCGTGGGCCGAGTGGGTCGCGTCGCGTTACGGCTACGACGTCCGTCACTTGCCGGTGGGACCCGCGTCCCAAGAATCAGGACCGCCGACCCAAATGGCGGTCTTCACCACTCGGAAGGAGGCCGTGGCATGAAGCTGACCATTCCCGACATGTCCCTCGTCGTGCTCGTCGGCGCCTCGGGCTCCGGCAAGTCGACCTTCGCGCGGACCCATTTCGCGCCGACACAGGTGCTCTCCAGCGACTACTTCCGCGGCCTGGTGGCCGACGACGAGAACGACCAGAGCGCGTCGGCCGCCGCATTCGACGTGCTCCACTACGTCGCGGCGAAGCGGCTCGAAGCGGGCCGGGTCACCGTGATCGACGCGACGAACGTCCAGCGCTCGTCGCGGGCGAGCCTGCTGAAGCTGGCGAAGGAGTACGACGTCCTGCCGACGGCGATCGTGCTGGACCTCCCGGCGAAGGTCTGCCAGGAACGCAACGAGTCACGGCCGGACCGCGACTTCGGCGAGCACGTCGTCCGCCGTCAGCGCGGGGAACTGCATCGGTCGCTGAAGTCGTTGGAACGTGAGGGTTTCCGCCGTGTCCACGTGTTGCGGAGCGAAGCCGAGATCGCCGAGGCGGAGATCGTCGTCGAGCCGCTGCGCAACGACCGCCGCGAGCTGACCGGGCCGTTCGACGTCATCGGCGACGTCCACGGCTGCCGCGAGGAACTGGAGGAACTGCTCACCGAGCTGGGCTACGTCGACGGCGTGCATCCCGAAGGTCGCACCGCGGTCTTCGTCGGCGACCTCGTCGACCGCGGCCCCGATACGCCGGGGGTGCTGCGCCGTGTGATGGCGATGGCCGAAGCGGGCAGCGCGCTGGTCGTCTGCGGGAACCACGAACAGAAACTGGTCCGCGCGCTGAACGGGCGCAAGGTCCAGGCGACACACGGGCTCGCGGAGTCACTGGAGCAGCTTTCCTCGCAGGACGACGGCTTCCGCGCGAAGGCGCACGCCTTCTGCGAAGGGCTCATCGCGCACTACGTCCTCGACGACGGCAAACTCGTCGTCGCGCACGCCGGCCTGCCCGAGAAGTACCACGGGCGCGCGTCCGGCCGGGTGCGGAGCACCGCCCTCTACGGTGACACCACCGGCGAGACCGACGAGTACGGCTTGCCGGTCCGGCTGCCCTGGGCTCGCGACTACCGCGGGACCGCGATGGTCCTCTATGGACACACGCCGACGTTGGAGCCGGAGTGGATCAACAAGACCATGTGTCTCGACACGGGCTGCGTCTTCGGCGGGAAGCTGACCGCTTTGCGTTACCCGGAGCGGGAAGTCGTCTCCGTCAAGGCGAAGAAGGTCTGGTACGAACCGGCGCGTCCGCTCCAACCGGAGCGACCGCTGGGCGGACGCGAACCCGCGGTGCTGGAATTGGGCGACGTCACCGGGAAGCGGATCATCCAGACCCACCACCACGGCCGGGTCGGGGTTTCCGCCGAGCAGTCGGCGGCGGCGCTCGAGGTGATGAGCCGGTTCGCCGTCGACCCGCGCTGGCTGCCGTACCTGCCGCCGACCATGGCGCCGTGTTCGACGTCCAGTTCGGACGACTACCTCGAACACCCCGAGGAGGCCTTCGCCGAGTTCCGCGCGGCGGGTGTCCAATCCGTTGTCTGCGAAGAAAAGCACATGGGCTCGCGGGCGGTCGTGCTCGTCTGCCGTGACGAGGACGTGGCTCCCGCCCGGTTCGGCATCCGGGGTTCCGGCGCCGTTTACACCCGCACCGGGCGGCCGTTCTTCACGCCCGAGCAGAACGCGCGGTTGCTCAGCGGTGTGCGCGAAGCGGCGTCAGAGCTGTTCGAGGAACTGGACACCGGCTGGTTGCTGCTCGACACGGAGCTGCTGCCGTGGAGCGCGAAAGCGGGCTCACTGATCTCGGGTCAGTACGCGGCTGTCGGCGCGGCGGCTCAGGCCGTGCTGCCCACCGCCGTCGCTTCACTGGACGCCGCCGCCGGTCGTGGGGTCGACGTGTCGGAGCTCCTGACGCGGACGCGGGTCCGAGAGTCCACTGTGGACGCCTACCGTCAGGCGTACCGGCGCTACTGCTGGCCGACCGACGGCCTCGACGGCGTCCGGCTCGCGCCGTTCCAGGTACTCGCGTCGGAGGGCCGGTCGTACCACGACCGCCCGCACGAGTGGCACCTCTCGCTGCTGGACCGGCTCACCGGCGACCTGTTCACGCGCACGCGGACGCTGGCCGTCGACACCACGGATCCGGCGGCGGTGGCGCGCGGTGTCGAATGGTGGCTGGAGCTGACCGGCGCGGGCGGCGAAGGCATGGTCGTCAAACCGGCGGCGAACCTGACCCGCGGCACGCGCGGGCTGGTGCAGCCGGGGGTGAAGGTGCGCGGGCGGGAGTACCTGCGGATCATCTACGGGCCCGACTACACGCTGCCGGAGAACCTCGACCGGCTTCGCAAGCGCGGGCTGAACCGGAAGCGGGCGCTCGCGCTGCGCGAGTACGCGCTGGGATTGGAGGCGCTGGAGCGGCTCGCGCGCGGAGAACCGCTGTGGCGAGTGCACGAGTGCGTGTTCGCCGTGCTGGCGTTGGAGTCGGATCCGGTCGATCCGCGCCTCTGACCCGCTTCTCAAGCGCAATGAAGGGGCCTTTCATCGCAAAATTTGCGATGAAAGGCCCCTTCATTGCAGCGCTCAGTCGGACTTGGCGGCCGGTTTCTCCGCCTTGGCGACGGGCTCAGCGGGCTTCTCCGCCGACGCCGACGCCGACGCCGAAGGAGTCTCGTCGGCGGGGGTCTCCGAAGAAGTGGCCGGTTCGTCGAAACTCTCCGGCAGCCGCTTCAGATGCTTGGTCATCGACCGCACCAGCAGTGCGACGGCGATCAGGAACAGGATGAGGATCAGGAACCCCACCGGTGAGGACTTGCCGAAGTCCTCACCCTGGCCGCCGTTGTCGCCGTTGCCGGGCTGTTGTGCCAGGAACTGCGACGCCGCCGTCACTGGAACGACGGCGAACGCCGGCACCGAGAAACTCATTCAGCCCACCTTCTCCTTCACACCGGCGAACAGATCGTCCTCCGGCAGGGTGCTGTCCACCAGTGAGCGGACCAGCTCGTACTCCTCGGTCGGCCAGACCTCGCGCTGCAGGTCGCGCGGGACGGCGAACCAGCGGCTGTTCGGGTCGATCTGGGTGGCGTGCGCCTTCAGGGCCTCGTCACGCTGCTCGAAGTAGTCGCCGCATTCGACGCGGGTGGTCACCCGCTCCATGACGTCGGCCTTCTCCGGATCCCACGACTTCAGCCACTCCTCGTACGGCGACTCGAGGCCGCGCGCGAGCAGCGCATCGTGGAAGGTCGTCATCCTGGCGCGTGAGAAGCCGTGCACGTAGTACAGCTTCAGCGGCTGCCACGGCTCGCCCGCCTCCGGGTACCTCTCCGCCTCCCCGGCGGCGTCGAAGGCCGCGACCGAGATCTCGTGCGTGCGGATGTGGTCGGGGTGCGGGTAGCCGCCGTTCTCGTCGTAGGTGACGATCACGTGCGGGCGGAAGTCGCGGATGACCTTCACCAGCGCACCGGTGGACTCCTCCAGCGGGATGACCGCGAACGAGCCCTCCGGGACCGGGGGCAGCGGGTCACCTTCGGGCAGTCCCGAGTCGATGAAGCCGAGCCAGGTGTGACTCACGCCGAGGATCTTGGCCGCCCGGGCCATCTCCTCCCGGCGGATCTCGGTCATGTTGGCCACTACGTCGGGACGGTCCATGGCCGGGTTCAGCACGCTGCCCGCTTCGCCACCGGTACAGGTCACGACCATGACCTCGTGTCCTTCGGCGGCGTACCTGGCCAGCGTGGCGGCACCCTTGCTCGACTCGTCGTCAGGGTGCGCGTGTACCGCCATCAGGCGGAGGCTCGACTTCGGCGGTTCCTCGGCTAGCACCATGCTCCGAACGTCCCCTTCTCGTTCCGTATTCCCCTGCGACCCTGCCTGACGGCCCGCGCGGCGGGACGCGGATACTCGAGGGGAACCACTCGCATACGACTCCATTGTCCCTGCGAGCACGACGACACCAACCGGGAGGCCCGGGTTGAGCACGGGACAGGATGCTCCCAGCGCGGAAAGCACCCGGACGGACCTGCCGGAAGGCCGCTACGGCAAGACCCGCGACGCGCGGCCCGCCCGCTGGCGGCGCCTGGTGTTCGGCGTGCTCGCGCTGCTGGTCAGCGGTGGTATCGCCTACGTCGCGTATCTGAACTTCGGCAGCGCGCCCATCGAAGGCGAACGCGTCGCGTTCAAGGAGGTGCCAGGTGACGCGATGGAGATCACCATCAACGTGACCAGGGACGAGGTGAACCGGCCGGGGGTGTGCGTCGTCCGCGTCCGTGACAAGGCCGGGGCGGAAAGCGGCCGCAAAGAGGTTCTGATTCAGCCTGGTTCGAAAAACAGCCGGGTGACTACCACCATCAAGAGCATCGGAAGGCCGGTCACGGCTGATATCTTCGGGTGCTCATACGACGTACCACGGTACCTGTCAAGGCCATAGCGGCCAACGGGGTGAAACGGGCGCCCAACGCCGAGGCGCGACCGAATTCGACCGGCGGCGATGCCTCGCGCCGTGTTACTCTGATCTACCGGCACGGCCCAAGACGGGCCGTGTTTTTCCTTTATCTCAGCCAGACCGGCGCGCCATGTCGGCCTGGTGGCCGGCTTGTACACCCAAGCCTGGCAGGCCCTACTAGGAGATGGTGACCGTGAGCGACACAAAGGTGACCTGGCTGACCCAGGATGCCTACGACAGGCTCAAGCAGGAACTCGACCACTACATCGAGCTCCGCCCGGTCATCGCCGCGAAGATCAACGATAGCCGGGAAGAGGGCGACCTCAAGGAGAACGGCGGCTACCACGCCGCCCGCGAAGAGCAGGGCCAGCACGAGGCCCGCATCCGCCACCTCCAGGAGCTCCTCCGCTCGGCCAAGGTGGGCGAGCCGCCCGCCAACGATGGCAGCGCGGGACCGGGCAAGGTCCTCACCGTGCGCTACGACGGTGACGACGAGGACGAGAACTTCCTCTTGGCGACCCGTGAAGAGGGCACCGAAGGCGACCTGGACGTCTACTCGCCGGAGTCCCCGCTCGGCAAGGCGCTGCTCGGCGCCAAAGAGGGCGAGACCCGTGAGTACGAGCTGCCCAACGGCAGCATCCAGAAGGTGACGCTCGTCAAGGCCGTTCCTTACACCGGCAAGTGAGTGTCCGCGCGCCCGGCCCGATATGGCCGGGCGCGCATATGAGCCGTTAGCGTGACCCCCGGATCATTCTGGAGGGAAACGATGAGCGAGCTACCGATCTGCGTCGCCTGTGGCATGCAGTACGCGGAACCCCGGTCCGACTGCCCGATCTGCGACGACGAACGGCAGTACGTCCCGCAGGCGGGACAACGGTGGACCGACCTGAAGACAGTGCGCGAGAGCGGGACGTACACCGCGCGCGTCGAAGAGCAGGGCCCCGGCCTCATCGGGGTCGGCTCGACCCCGAACTTCGCCATCGGCGAGCGCGCCCTGCTGATCAAGGCCGAATCCGGCAACTTCCTGTGGGACTGCGCCGGCTACCTCGACGACGACCTCGTCGCGCGGGTCCGCGAACTCGGCGGGATCACCGGGATCGCGATCAGCCACCCGCACTACTACACCACCATGGTCGAGTGGGCGCACGCCTTCGACGTGCCCGTCTACCTGCACGAGAACGACCAGCAGTGGATCGGCAGGCAGGACCCGGCCCTCAAACTGTGGAGCGGCGCGACCCTCGACGTCGCGCCCGACCTGCGGCTGATCAATCTCGGCGTGCACTTCGACGGCGGGACCGTGCTGCACTGGCCGGGCGGGGAGAACGGCCGCGGCGCGGTGCTCTCGGGCGATATCCTGCAGGTCATCCCGGACCGCCGGTTCGTCGGCATGATGTACAGCTACCCGAACCTGATCCCGGAGCGCCCGGAGGTCGTCCGGCGCGCGGCCGAGATGCTCGAACCGTACGAATTCGAGGCGATCTACGGCGCCTGGTGGGACGCGATCATCCGCACCGACGGGCACGACGCCGTCCAGCGGTCGGCGAAGCGGTACCTCGGCCAGGTCGGCTAGCTCCGCGCCAGCCGTTCCAGCAGCGGCCGTACGCGCGGCGGAACCGGCGTCGACAACGCGATCGACGTCGAGGTCCGCCGCACGTACGGGGCGCCGACCACCTCGTCGACCACCCGTTGCAGGTCGTCGTTGTCGCGCGCCACCATCCGCACGAAGAGGTCGCCCTGCCCGGTCGTCGCGTAGACCTCGCACACCTCGTCGATCGCGGACAGCGCCGCCACGACCTCGGCCCGGCGACCCTGCGCGATCTCGAGAACGGCGAACGCGGTGAGGCCGTAACCCATCGCCCCGAGGTCGAGATCCGGCGGGAAACCGCCGAGGATCCCGCGGTCGGTCAGCCGGTCCAGCCGGGCCTGCACGGTGCCCCGCGCGACGCCGAGACGACGGGCGCATTCGAGCACGCCGAGCCGCGGCGAGTCGGTGAGCAACAGCAGCAGCCGCGCGTCCAGCGCGTCAAGGCTTTCCGACATCGCCCCTACCTCCTACGCAGATTGCCCACTATGACAGCGGATCCCCCGTCGACACTGGACATAGTGTGCAGCAAAATCTTTGACCATTGCACATTTTGTCATGTACTCGGATGCTTCTGACATGACGCACACAATGGAACCCCAGGGTGCTCTTGACGACGTGAGCTACGACCAGCTGCGTCAGCTCGTCGGCCTCGTCGACCACGATTCTTCGACCGACCCCTTCCCGGTGAAGTCGATGGACGCGGTGGTGTTCATCGCGGGCAACGCCACGCAGACCGCGTGGTTCTACCAGGTCGCGTTCGGTATGCGGCTCATCGCTTACTCCGGCCCCGAGACCGGGAACTTCGAACGCAAGTCCTTCGTGCTGAAGTCCGGCTCCGCCCGCTTCGTGATCACCGGTGGCGTCAAGCCCGACTCCCCGCTGCTCGACCACCACCGCCGCCACGGCGACGGCGTCATCGACCTCGCGCTCGAGGTCGCCGACGTCGACAAGTGCATCGAGCACGCCCGCGCGCAGGGCGCCACCGTCCTGGAGGAGCCGCACGACGTCTCCGACGAGCACGGCACGGTGCGGATCGCCGCGATCGCGACCTACGGCGAGACCCGCCACACGCTGATCGACCGATCGAAGTACACGGGTGTCTACCTGCCCGGCTACGAGCCGCGCGAGAGCAACATCGTCCGCCCGGAGGGCGCGCCGAAGCGGCTGTTCCAGGCCGTCGACCACTGCGTCGGCAACGTCGAGCTCGGCAAGATGGACTACTGGGTCGACTGGTACCACCGCGTCATGGGCTTCGTGAACATGGCGGAGTTCGTCGGCGACGACATCGCGACCGAGTACTCGGCGCTGATGAGCAAGGTGGTCTCCAACGGCAACCACCGCGTCAAGTTCCCGCTCAACGAGCCCGCGATCGCGAAGAAGAAGTCGCAGATCGACGAGTACCTCGAGTTCTACGGCGGCGCGGGCTGCCAGCACATCGCACTGGCCACCAACGACATCATCACCACGGTGAAGGCGATGCGCGCGGCGGGCGTCGAGTTCCTCGACACCCCGGACTCCTACTACGACGACCCGGAGCTGCGCGCGCGGATCGGCGAGGTCCGGGTGCCGATCGAGAAGCTCAAGGAGCACCGCATCCTCGTCGACCGCGACGAGGACGGCTACCTGCTGCAGATCTTCACCAAGCCGATCGGCGACCGCCCGACGGTGTTCTACGAGCTCATCGAGCGGCACGGTTCGCTCGGCTTCGGCAAGGGCAACTTCAAGGCCCTCTTCGAGGCCATCGAGCGTGAGCAGGAGCGCCGCGGCAACCTCTGACCCCGGCAGTTCGCAAGGCGCGAAAGGGCTCTTCATCGCATTTGGTGCGGTGAGGGGCCCTTTCGCCGCGTGAGCGGCCCGACTCTGTCGGCCCAGGGTGGTACACCGGACGAGCACTAAACTGTCCGACGAAAACTCATCGCCCACCGGAACCGATGGTGTCTTCGGACCGTCAGTGTGAAGACGTCAGCATGCAGCTTGTGGAAGGGTCCCGATGCCGGACAACGTCGACGCCAGCGAACAGATGGTGGACAACTGGACGAAGCAGATCCAGGAGACCGCCGCGCGCTATCAGGCGATGGCGGCGCGGATGCAGGGACAGACCGTGACGGAGCGGTCGAAGGACAACACCGTCGAAGTGACCGTCGACGCCAAGGGCCTGCTGACCAATCTCGTCATCTCCGAAGCGGCGAGCGGCAAGCGGATGGCCGAGGTCTCGTCGCAGGTCATGCGGCTCGTGCAGCTCGCGCAGTCCCGGATCCCCGAACTGCTGCAGCAGGCGATGGCCGAAACGGTCGGTACGACCGACGAGACGGCGAGCCGCGTGATCGCGGAAGCCCAGAGCACCTTCCCCGAAGCGCCGCCGGAAGAGGATCCCGCTCCGCCGGAGCCCGAGCGGCACCACCGCTTCGGCCCCGAAGAGGAAGAGCCCCCGCCGCCCGCCTCGTCCACGCCGCCACAGCCGAAGCCGATCCCGCGCCGCCGCCGCGCGCGGGACGACGATGACGACGACTTCGGCGGCAGCATCCTTTCGTAGACGTTCCATCCGGCCGGGTAGAGGGGAGACACCATGGCAGGCAAGGGTTACGAGCTCGGTTCCGACCTCGACGCGCACGCGAAGCAGATCGACGGCATCGCCGACGGACTGCGTACCGCGGTCGACGCCGCGCAACAGGTGAGCATGCCGACCGACGCGTACGGCATCATCTGCCAGCCGTTCCGGATGATGCTCGACCCGGTCGAGGAATTCGGCATCAACGCGCTGAACAAGGCGGTCGAAGCCGCGACGGCGGTGGCGAACAACGTGCGGTCCGCGTCCAACGCCTACCACGCGCAGGACGAGAACTTCGCCGCGGAGCTGAAGAACGTGCAGGTGCCTGACTGATGCCCGAGGGAAATCCGCTCGTCGCGAAGGCGCCGACAGACGAAGACGGCCCTGGCCCGTTGACGGCGGGGAACAGCGAATACGGCTACGCGGCGGGGATCGGCGTCGCCGAGTCGGCCATGGACGCCTTCAACGGCATTTCGAACGGCGACTGGGTGGGCGGCGGGCTCGGCGTGCTGAGCCTCGCCGGTGAGATCGCCAGCGCGGCGATCGACCCGTTCGGCTACCTGATGTCGTCGGTGGCGTCGTTCCTGATGGAACACATGCAGCCGCTGAAGGACATGCTGGACGCGGTGGCAGGCGATCCGCCGGTGATCCAGTCGTACTCCGAAACCTGGGGCAACGTCGCCAAGAAATTGGAAGACACCCAGGTCGAGTTGTCGAACACGGTCAAGAACGGCACCGCGGGCTGGACGGGCGAGGCGGGCGACCAGTACCGCAAGCAGGCCGCGGAGCAGGCGGAGGCGATCGGCGCGGCGGCGACCGTCGCGGGCGGGATCAGCACCGTCGTGATGATCTTCGGCGAGATCGTCGCGTTCGTCCGCGAATTCATCCGCCAGCTGATCGCGGACGCGGTCGGCAAGCTCATCGCGTGGGTCATGGAGACGGTGTTCTCCCTCGGCTTCGGTACCCCCGTCGTGGTCGCGCAGGCCGTCACCGCGATCGCGAAGTGGGCCGCGAAGATCGCCGACAAGCTCAAGGAACTGTGCGACGCGATGCGGCGCGTTTCCCCGCTGCTCGGCAAGCTGGTCGACGTCTTCGAGAAGATCATCAAGATCTTCGGCAAGATCGCGGGCAAGGTCACCGGGCTCGACGCGCTCAACCCCAAGAACATCAAGGCGGGCGGCTTCATCCAGCGCGGCGGCCGCGGCGGCGGATCCGGCGGGCCCGATGGCGGCGGCACGGGCTCCGGCGACGGTCCGGACGGTGACGGTTCCGGCAGCGGGTCCGGTGATGGCTCGAACGGTGCCGGCGACGGTTCCCGCGGCTCGAACGGTTCCGACGGCGACTCGGGTGGTTCGGGCGACTCCGGCCGCTCCGGCGATTCCGGCTCGACCGGATCGAACGGTTCCAGCGGCGACTCCCCGTCGAGCACCGGCACCCGCGGCGGCGACGGTGGCGGCTCACCGTCCACACGAGACGGTGGCTCCCCGCCCCGTTCGGACGGTGGATCCACCAGCCGCGCGGGCGATGGCGACGGACCGTCCACATCGGACGGCAACCTCGGCAGGGCGCCGGACGGCGCCGGCTCGTCACCGCGCTCCGGCGGTGGCACTCCCGGCCACACCGGCGACGGGGGTTCGCCCAGTACTCCGCACACCCGCTCCGACGGCGGTTCGCCCACGCACTCCGGCGATTCCGGTACGCCGAACCGCGCGCCCGACGGCGGCTCGCCGAGCACGGCCCGCGCGGACAGCGGTCCCGCACCGCAGACACGCGCCGACGCCGATGGTTCACCGAGCCACACCCCCGACGGCGGTTCGCCCACCCCGGCACCGCACACCCGCGCGGATACCGGCGGTTCACCGCCCCACGGCCCGGACGGCGGCTCACCCGCGTCCGCACCGCAGACCCGCACCGACACCGGCGGCTCCCCGAGCCACACCCCGGACGGCGGTGCACCGAGTCCCACGCGCGCGGACACCGGCGGTTCGCCCGGCCACACCGGCGACGGCGGTGGTTCGCCCCGGACCCACGGCGGTGACGGTGGCGGTTCGCCCACTCCGCGTTCCGACCCGGCAGCCGGCCAGCACGGCGGAAACGACGGCGGCAGCCCCACCCGGCCGACCGACAGCGGCACCACGACCAGCGGTACCGCGCCCACCGCGCCGCGACTCGGCGACGCCGGTCCGTCGCACGTTCCCGCGCAGCGCGGCGGCACCGGTGGTGACGGCTCGCCCGGTATCCCGCCGCAGGGTCAGCCGATGGCGGGCGGCATGCCGCCACAGGGCGCGCCCGGCGGCGGTACTCCCGGCGGCACCCCGGGTTCGCCCGGCGGCAGGCCGCCGGGCGGTGGCTGGACGGGCACGCCCGGTTCGCCGCGCACCCCGGACACGCACGCCCCCCGCACTCCCGACACCCACACCGGTCCCAGCCGCGGTCCCGGGCAGACCGGTCCCGGCGGGCGGCCGAACCAGCCGCATCAGCCGCAACCGGTGGCCCGCGGCAACGAGTTCGGCCCCGGCGCCCAGCCGCACACCGGCACGCCGGGCACGCACGGCCCCGGTAACCGGCCCGGCGGCACCGGTCCCGGCAACACCGGACCGGGCGGGCGCGGCCCCGGTGGTCACTCCGGGCCGCCGCATTCGCCGGACGGTCACGGCCCCGCTGGGCACGGCCCGCGCCAGGACCCGAACGGTCACCCCGACGGCTCACCGCACGACCGCGGCCCCGACGGCGAACCGGACCGCCCGCTGACGCCGGACGAGGTCAACCAGCGGCATTCCGAAGGCACCCCGGCGGGTAGCTCGTATCACCGCGGCGACGCGGACATGGGCGATTTGCCGCACCGCGTCCAGCCGGACCCGGACGGCCGCTACACCGTCGACGTGCACGTCACCCCGGACGGGCACGCCCGCATCGGCAACCGCACCTACACCCCCGAGGAATTCGCGGACATCCTGCGCCGTAACACCGATTACGACGGCCGCCCGATCCGGCTGATCGGCTGTGACGCCGGCTCGAACGACTTCGCGCGCCGTCTGTCGCGGGAACTCGACACCGAGGTGATGGCGCCGAGCAAGCCGGCGTGGACCGACGCGAACGGGCGCGTCTTCTCGTCCGACTACGAGATCGGCCCCGACGGCCGCACCCGTCCACGGATCCCGCCGAACGGCGAGTGGGACATCCACAGCCCCGACGGCACCGCTCGCCGGGCGAGCGACGACGGCTTCACGCCGGACACCTCGCACGCGGACAAGCAGGACGTGGACGCCGACAGCGCCCGCGACCGCGGTGAGGGCGACAACCTCACCCCTCAACATCAGCTCGACGGACGCTGGGAGGAGCCCGATTTCACGCCGCCCGCCCGTCCTGTCCGGCTGGGCGACGACCAGTCGTTCTTCGATCCGACGACGCCTCCGCGCAAGCTCGAGCCGAGTACGCGGTACGACATCACCGACGCGGACGGCAACGTGCGCAGCCGGGTCTACACCGACGCGAACCGCAACGTGACGCACGTCGACGCCGTCGCGCCGAACAAGCTGCACGCCCCGGGCAACCCGGAGATCATGCGCCCGGCGCCGAACTCCAACTATCGCGTGCAGGTCGGCCATCGGCATGACACCTTCCCGACCGACGCGAACGGCGAAGTCCGGACGGTGACGCACACCGACGTGAAGACCCAGCACGGCCGCCAGGACGTCACCAGGGTCGACCACATCGAGTCGCCGCCGAAGCCCCGCGACGAGGTGCGGATCGAGGCCGACGACCCACGGGCACCCGGTGCGAACGACGCGTTCAGCCGTCGCACCGATCTCGAACCGAACACCCGCTATCACGTCACGGACGCCGACGGGAATCCCCGCGGCAGCTTCCAGACCGACGGCGAGCGCAAGGTCAGGTGGGTCGAAACCCCGGAAAGCACACCGGACCGTCCCAACCCCGAACTCCGGGAACCGTTGCCGGACAGCAATTACCGGATCGACCGAGGGCCGCTCCACGAGGAGTACCGCGTCGGGCCGGACGGGCGACCGGAACATGGCCAGGAGTTCAACCCGCCGACGCCGCAGGGTGACCCGGTCCCGCACCCGAACGCGGTGAAGCAGGACCAGCCCTTCAACCGCCTCCATGCCAACGAAGACGGCAGCCCCAAGCTCGACGCGGACGGGAACCCCACGCTCAAGCCGAACAGCGTGCACCGGCCGACCGACGAGTACGGGCATCCGCGAGGCGACTTCTACACCGACGACACGGGGCGTATCACCCACGTCGACACCACCAGTGGCCAGCGTGGCCGGACGAACTCCGAGGTGGCGGCCGCCCAGGGCGCGGAGATCACCCAGGACGGCCATTACGGCACCAAGAACGCCAGCAAGGTCCAGGATTCCTGGCCCGCTCCCGATCGCGAGCTCACCTACTCGCATCAGCCGCCGCCGCGAAGCGACGATCCGCAGGGGTTCGTCGACGGCGACCCGGACGCACTCAGTGACGCCGAGCGCAAGGCGATCAGCGACAAGATCGCGCACAAGGATCCGATCGCGGGCCGCGACAACCTGCCACCCAATACCCGTATCCACGTGGTGGACAAGGACGGCCTGCCCTACGGCTCGTTCCAGACCGGGCCGGACGGCAAGATCACCCACCTGCACACCGGGCAGCCGTTCAACCCGGATCTGAACAACCCCCCGCCCAACGCGGTGATCCGGGTCGATCACGGCCTGGAAATGCACGACAAGGACGGCAACCCGCTGAACCGCCGTTCGCCCGGCGAGATCCACCGGACCGACGAGCGTGGCAACGTGGTGGTGACCTCGGCCCCGCCGGATCCCGGTGGCGCCAGCAACGTCCGGCGCGACGGTCCGGCGCAGGCCGGAGTCGGCGCGAACGGTGGCAAGGACGCCTCCGGGAAGAACATCGACGACGGTGGTCACCACCGCGGCACGTCCGTCGGTGGCTCCGGCGAAGCGGGCAACCAAGGCACGCAAGGGCGGGTGGACAACAGCAACGCGGGCGCCAAGGAACTCGCGGAGACCTACGATCCCGACGACAGCTGGTACCAGATGGAGCGGAATCGGGACGAGACCGGCCTCGCTAGTAGGTTGGAGAACGAGGATATTTTCGAACTCCGGGATCCCGGCGTCGACGACGCGCACACCCGCCAGTACCGGGCCTACGGTCCGGACGCCGAAGGCCGGATCTCGGTAATCGTCAGGAGCTTCCCCAATGACCACAACGACCCACTCTGGCCCGATGACTTCCGGGGGTGAGACCCACGAGGACCTGATCCAGCAGCTCGGCACCGCGCTGCTGGACCTCGTCCCCGTGGAAGGCTGGCGGCGCATCGACCTGGTCAGCGCGATGACGGTGCCGGCACAGGACCTCGGCCTCACCGTGATCATGGACGACGGTTCCAGGCCGGAGATCGCGCCACCGACCGAGCTGAACGTGATACTGGCCAAACTGCGCACGCTGTTGTACCGGCCCGGCCGCGGCGCCTGGTTCTCCGCGCGGATCTCGATGAATCCGCCGGGAGCCATCTTCTACGACTACAACTACGACTACGAACCGGTGCTCACGCCGCCCATGGAGCCGGAACACTACGTCGAAGATCTGAAGAAGTTCCCCAGGGATCCTGAACACATCCCGGCTTGGCTCAGCGAGAAACTCGCGGCGGCGAACGACAAGGAGCGCGACTGATGCCCATGCCCGTTGTGCCCACGAGCGCGGCACAGGCCAATCAGCTGTTCAAGGAGTTCACCACCTGGATGGTGCACTCCGTACCGTCGGATTACGAGCAGTTGTTCCTCACCTTCCGTTCGGTGGGGGACTACGTCGAGATCTCGGCCCACGTGCTGACCGTGATGGGCACGAGCACACCGTGGACGCCGCCGTCGGGGGTAGCGGACTTCTTCGTGGACCTGCGGGACAGCATGGCTCAACCGGGCGAGGGCGCTTGGACCTCGGTTCGCTATCACATGGTCCATCCAGGCGGGTACTCCGTGGAATACGACTGGGACAACGAACCCGCTTGGGATCACGTCCCGCCGGCGGAGTTCTTCGCCCAGGAACTGGAGCGCTACCCGCGAACCGGCGAACGCGCGGAATGGCTTCAGCGTCGCGCCTCCGGCACGGCGAACTGATCATCGGTGCGGGAGGGGACATGAGCCGACCACAAGTACCGTTGACCCAGCAGCAGCAACAGCAGCTCGTCTGGCAGATCGGCCATGCCCTCGCCACCCCGCTGCCTCCGGGCTGGCAGCAGATGCGCGTCGAGTACCGGGCGGCGGGCAGGCATGTCGAGGTCGACCTGCTCGTCACCGGTCAGGACGGGCTGCCCCGCCCGGTGCAGCCGAGCCCGGAAGCCGTGCAGTTGCTCGGAAATCTTCGGGCGGGGATGTACCAGCCCGGCAGAGGGACCTGGCTGAGCACGATCCTGGTCTATGGCTCGGCGACGGTGCTCGGCACGGATTTCCTGCTGGACGTCGAGCCGCCGTGGCGGCAGGCGCCACCGCCGATCGGCTTCCAAGACGAGCTTCGGTTCTTCCCGCGCGCCGAGCAGTACATCCCGCCCTGGTTCAGGCAACGAGCCGGCCTGGAACCCGCCGGGCCCTTGGTCGCGACCCCGCCCGCGGAGACACCGGAGGCCTTGAAGTCTCCGCGTGTCTACGACGGGCTCGACGAGTCGGGCCGTCCGGTGGTGGACCGCGAGCCGTTGTCTCCCGCCGAGCGGGACCGCGTGCTGGAGTACCTTGACGGCGCTCCGGTCGTGCTGGCGTCACGGACCTACGACGCCGACGCCTTCGAACCCGATCGGGAACCGTTGGTACCGTTGAACTTCCGCACGGACGGCCGGTGGTACTGGCCGGGCGCGGTCGCCTACTATCTGCGCGAGCACGACGTGGCACCCGATCCCGAACTGCTCACCCACATCCGGGCGCTGCGGTTCACCCTGCCGGAGGTCGGCGAGCCCGAACGCGAACTCGCGGTCGCCGCCATCACCGGCCAACCGTCCACTTAGGACCACCCTCCCCCGCGCGCAACGTGCCCCCTGGCGCGCAATGAAGGGCCCTTTCATTGCGAAATTTGCGATGAAAGGCCCCTTCATTGCGCTCAAACCACCGTCCAACCAGCCTTCTGCAGCGCCTCCGCCACCTCGGCGCAATGCGAAGGGCCGCGAGTCTCCAGCGCGAGGGAGATCTCGACCTCACCGAGCGCGAGACTCCCCGAGACCCGCGAGTGCTCGACGTCCAGCACGTTCGCGCCCAGTTCGCTGACACGGGAAAGCACCGAAGCCAGCGAGCCCGGCCTGTCCGGTACCAGCAGCCGCAGCTTCAGATAGCGGCCGCCCGCGGTCATCCCGTGCCGCACGATCTGGAGCAGGAGCACCGGGTCGACGTTGCCGCCCGAAAGGATCGCCACGATCGGCGGCTCGAAGGCGCCCGGATGCTGCATCAGTGCCGCCACCCCGGCCGCGCCCGCCGGTTCGACGACGAGTTTCCGCCTTTCCAGGCAAAGCAGTACCGCCCGCGAAAGCGACTCCTCGGTCACTGTCACGACGTCGTCGACCAACGCGGCGACATGCGCGTAGCTGATCGGCCCGGGTCGGCCGACGGCGATCCCGTCGGCCATGGTGTGCATCTCACGCAGCCGGACCGGCTCGCCCGCGGCCAGCGACGGCGGATACGCGGCGGCTTCCTCGGCCTGGACGCCGACGATCCGCACTTCCGGGCGCAGCGCCTTCACCGCCGAAGCGACCCCGCCGACCAGACCGCCGCCTCCGGTCGAGACCAGCACCGTCCGGACGCCCGGGACCTGGTCGAGGATTTCCAATCCGACAGTGCCCTGCCCGGCGATGATGTCCGCGTGGTCGAACGGGTGGATGAACACCGCCCCGGTGCGCTCGCCGAACGCGATCGCCTCGGCAAGGGTCTCCTCCAGCACCTCACCGTGCAGATGGACGTCGGCGCCGTAGCCGCGAGTGGCGGCGAGTTTCGGCAGCGGCGCGCGTTGCGGCATGAAGACCGTGGCCTTCGTCCCGAGCAGCGCCGACGCGAGCGCTACCCCTTGCGCGTGATTGCCCGCGCTCGCCGCGACCACCCCACGGTCGCGTTCCCCGGCGGACAGGCCGTGGATTCGGGTGTACGCGCCGCGGATTTTGAACGAACCCGTCCGCTGGAGGTTCTCGCATTTGAGGTGGACCGGGCCGCCATGGAGCTTCCGAAGATCTCTGGCGTGCTCCATGGGAGTCACGCGAGTCACGCCTTCCAGCAGCTTGCGGGCCGCCCGGACCTTCTCGACGCCGACCAATTCCATGACCGGATGATGCCACCTGACGGATACGTCACGTGACAGGTTCACTGTCCGGGTACTCTTGACGACGGCGGTGAAAGCGACCAGGGAGCGCGCATGGCACGGGGGAACATCGGCAGGGTCCGGGCGACCCGTTCCGCCGGGATGCTGCCGGCCGTGCTGGCCCTGACCTCGGCCGCGCTGCTGACCGGCGCCGCGGTCTACACCGTCGATCGCGCCGGTTGTGTGGACCCGGGTCAGTACATCCGGCACGACAACCACATCGAACTCGTCGGCGGCTGCGTCGACGGCTCCGAACTGCCCGCCGCGCCGCAGGGGACCTCGCACGAAGCCGGCGACGTCCAGCCCGGCAACTTCCGCCCGTAACCGGGCGATTCCTCCACCACACCGCGCTGACCAGCGCGAAAAGAGCAAGGGACCTTTGCGCTCACTTAGTTAGCATGGGTACGCTAACGATAGCAAAGGTCCCTTGCTCCCCCTGGGCTCGGCGGCGGTCAGCCCAGGGCCGCGGCCAGGTCGGCGACCAGGTCGCTGCCGTCCTCGATGCCGACGGACAGGCGCAGCAGATTGTCCGGCACCTGGAGGGTCGACCCCACGGTGCTCGCGTGCGTCATCCGGCCCGGGTGCTCGATGAGCGATTCGATACCACCCAGCGACTCCGCGAGGATGAACAACTTCGTCTTCGACGCGACGTCGAGCGCGGCCTGCTCGCCGTCGACGTGGGTGAACGAGATCATCCCGCCGAAGCGCCGCATCTGCTTCGAGGCGACCTCGTGGCCCGGGTGCTCGGGCAGGCCCGGGAAGTAGACACGCTCGACCTTCGGGTGCTTAAGCAGCATCCGGGCGATCAGTTCGGCGTTGTCGCTGTGCCGCTCCATCCGCAGCGCCAGCGTCTTGATGCCGCGTAGGGTGAGCCACGCGTCGAACGGGCCGGGCACCGCACCGGCCGCGTTCCGCAGGTAGAACAGCTGTTCGCGCAGTTCGTCCTCGTTGGTCAGGATCGCGCCACCGACGACGTCGGAGTGCCCGCCGAGGTACTTGGTCGTCGAGTGCAGGACGACGTCCGCGCCCAGCGAAAGCGGGTTCTGCAGGTACGGGGTGGCGAAGGTGTTGTCGACCACCAGACGCGCTCCGGCGCCGTGCGCGACCTCGGCCAGCGCGGCGATGTCGGCGATCCCCAGCATCGGGTTCGTCGGCGACTCGCACCAGATCAGCTTCGTCTCCGGCCGGATCGCGGCGCGGACCTCGGCGATGTTCCCGAGATCGGCGACCGTGTGCTCGACGCCCCACAGGCTGAGCACCTTGTCGATCAGCCGGAACGTGCCGCCGTACGCGTCGTTGCCGAGCACGAGGTGGTCACCGGGACGCAGCGTCGCCCGCAGCAGGACGTCGCTGGCCGCCATCCCCGACGCGTAGGCCAGGCCGTGCCGGGCGCCTTCCAGCGCCGCGAGCGCGACCTCCAGCGCGGTGCGGGTGGGGTTCGCGGTGCGCGAGTATTCGTAGTCGCCCTCGCGCGTACCGCCGACGCCGTCCTGCGCGTAGGTCGACGTCTGGTAGATCGGCACGATGACCGCGCCGGTCCGGGGATCAGGGGTCTGCCCGGCGTGGATCGCGCGCGTCTCGAAGCCCAGCAGAGAGTAGTCGTCGGCCATACCGTCCAGGGTACGACCACCCCCTCGAGATCCCATCGTCTGGGATCGAACTCACCACTGGCCGGGTGGCGGGCCCTGCTGTGGCGGCGGATAACCGGCAGGTGGGTATCCGGGCGGCGGCTGAGGGTGACCGAAGTTCTGCGGCGACATGGGCACCGCGGGCTGCTTGCCTGCCGCGAGCCAGCGACCGGTCGGCGGAAGTAACGCCAGCACGATCGTCGCGACCGCCGGGATCAGCAACTGGACGATCAGCCCGAGGAATCCGTAGATGGCCGAGACCCCTCCGAACACATAGGCCACGTCCATCCCGGTCGTACGCAGAACGACGAGGACAATTCCGAAGAAGAGCCCCGCGCCCGCGCCGATCACGACGAGCATGCGCCCGGCGCGCTTGCGCCGAAGCAACAGGATCCCGCCGACCAGCAGGACCACCCCGACGGCGAGGTCGAGGATCCCACCGACGATGTAGTAAGACCGCACCCGGTCGACCAGCAGGATGAGCACCCACACGAGCCCGGACAAGAACCACACGCCGCCGAGAATCGCGAGAATCCCGGCGATGATGCCGGTGGCGCCACTCGGTTTCAGCGCCATTCCTGGCGGCGGATAGGCGCCGGGTGGCGGATAGCCGCCCTGCGGTGGGTACTGCTGATACGTCATCGCTCCCCCTGTCGACTTCCTCGACTCATCCTGTCAGCCACCGCACCAGCCGGGAAGCCGATCCTGCTTCGACGGTTCTTCGTTTTTTAAGTCGGGCGGATCACCGACGGCACCAAGCGGAGACGGCCATCGCGAAGAGCAGGAACGCGACGAGGTCGTTCGTGACCGTCGGCTGGCCGTTCACCTCGGCGAAGAAGCAGCCAACGCCCGTACGCCTCAGGATCTCACCAACCGCGTTGCCGCGGAACCTCGTCCCGCGGCCGATAGGGCTGGACCGGTGACGGCCGCCAGCGCAGATATTTCAGCGTCGGCGGGATGATCGCGAAGATCAGCGTGCACGGGACGACCGCGAACATGACCACCCGGACGAGGGCGACGAACGACTCGAACTCGAACTGCGTGCGGAAGTAATGACTGTGGGTTCCGTTGAACGCCAACGGTTCCAGCACGACGGCGGCGATCACCATCAGCGAGCCGGAGATCAGCAGGACGGCGCCGGCGACCGAGCGGAAGAACGCCGACAGCGCGCCGACCAGCAAGAGCAAGGCGGCCAGCAAATACAACCCCAGCGCGGTCAGCACGAGACCCGGCAGATTGCCGATGCTGAACCCGGACGGCAGTTTGAGGAAGAAGTAGATCGGAAGGTACCCGGCGGCACCCGCGGCGACGAGCCCGAGCAGTGCGGCGACGATCGCCGTCGCGCCGGTCGGTCGTGCCTGCCGTGCGGGATATCCGAAACCGCCCGGTCCGTGCTGCCGCGCGGGATCTCCGTACGGACCGGTCACGTCGCCCCCATCAGCCGGGTATGGGTTAACGGCGCTCACCCTAGCCGGGCGGAGGAGGTCGTGGAGGACGATCCGGAAGACATCGGCGGAAACAAGACGCCCCCGGCCGACAGGCCGGGGGCGTCTTGCGCGAAACCGTTCAGTGGCTTCTGATCACCACTGCTGCGGCGGCTGACCGGGCTGCTGACCCGGCTGGCCGAAGCCACCGCCGGGCTGGCCGGGCTGCTGTTGCTGCTGACCGAAACCGCCCTGCTGCTGCGGTTGGCCGAAGCCACCCTGCTGCTGACCCGGCTGCCCGAAGCCACCCTGCTGCTGACCCGGCTGGCCGAAGCCACCGCCGGGCTGGCCGGGCTGCTGTTGCTGCTGACCGAAACCGCCTTGCTGGCCAGGCTGCGGGAACCCGCCCGAAGGCGGACCGGGCTGACCATAGGGATTCTGCTGCGGCTGGCCGTACTGTCCCGGCTGCCCCGGCTGGCCGAAGCCGCCCTGCGGCGGACCGCCGAAACCGCCGGGCTGGCCGCTCTGCGTGGTACCGAGGGCCGAACCGCCGCCACCGAGGCCGACGAACTGCGCGGTCGCCGGGATCAGGCCCAGCACCCCGATGATCAGGATGAGGATGCCGAAGATCAGGTGCGGCAGGCCGATGCCGATGCCGACCTCATCCGGGACACCGTCGCCCGACGGGGTCGTGGAACCCAGGAGGAGGATGCCGAAAAGCAGCAGAAGCGCACCGCCCACGGTGACCGCGATCGGCACGATCTTCTTGATCTTGGCCGGGAGCTTGCCCGCCAGCGCGAGACCGACACCGGCCGCCGTCGCGATGAGCGAGGCGACCAGCAGCAGGATCACGTAGAGCCAGACAGTGCCGGGCGACGCCAGGCCGAACTGGTCGAGAAGCTTGTCGACCGCTTCCTGTCCGAGCCTCGAGGACTGGCTGTCGAGGCCTTCGGAGTAGTCACTCGCGTCACCGAAGTAGACGAAGCTGAAGACCAGGGCGAGAAGACCGAGAAGGCCGACCAGTCCACCGGCGATGAACCCGAACATCGGGTTCCCGCCACTGCCACCGGTGGGCGCGGAGCTGTAGCCCTGCGGCGGTCCGCCGAAACCGGGCTGCTGACCGAAACCGCCCTGCGGCTGCCCGCCGAAGCCCTGCTGGGGCTGACCGAAGCCGGGCTGCTGCTGCCCCTGCGACGGGTCGAACCCGCCCGGCTGGGGGCCGCTGAAGCCCTGCTGCTGACCGAAGCCACCACCCTGGGCGCCGTAGGCACCGGCGGCCGGATTGTCGGCCGCGCTCGGCGGCGGGGCGTACGGGATGGCGGGCGGCTGCGAACCCGGCGGCACGAGCTGGGTGGAGTCGGCGCCGGGGGCTTCCCCGCCACCGCTCACCGGCTGCACGACCTGCGTCGCGTTCGCGTCACCGGAACCCTGCTGCACCGGCTGGACGACCTGCGTGGGCTCCGGCGTGTCGCCGAACCCGCCACCCTGGGGCTGCTCATAGGAGGGCTGCCCGTACTGCGGTTGCCCGTAGTCGGGCTGCGCGGGCTGGCCGGGCTGCACCACCTGGGTCGGTTCCGGGGAACCGAACGGGTTGTCTTGCTGCGGCTGGGGGCCACTCGGGGGTCCCTGCGGTGGCTGGGCGCCACCCCAAGGCTGATTCGGTGGCTGCGGAGCACTCATTTGGGTCTTGAACCCCCTTGACGAGGACATAAAAGTTCAACTCACCCAATACGCTATCGGATAGCCGGGTGGGCCGCTCGTAACGCCCCGGCCCGGCCATCCGATGGAATGCCTCTTTACCGCCCCGCGAGAAACGACAGCAGGTCGTGACGGGTGACGACGCCCGCCGGCTTGCCGTCGACCAGCACCAGCGCGCCGTCGGCGCCCGACAGCGCGTTCATCGCCGAACCCACCTGTTCACCGGCGCCGATGGTCGGCAGCGGCGACGACATGTGCTGTTCGAGCCGGTCGGCCAGCTGCGCCTTGCCGGTGAAGAGCGCTTCGAGCAGGTCACGTTCGTTGACCGCGCCGACGACCTCGGCCGCCATGACCGGCGGTTCCGCGCTGACCACGGGCATCTGGCTGACGCCGAACTCCGAAAGGATCGCCACCGCTTCGGCGACCGTTTCGTTCGGGTGACTGTGCACCAGGCTGGGCAGCGAGCCGCGCTTCTTCATCAGCACGTCGCCGACGGTGGCGCCGCTGGAATCCGGCGGCAGGAAGCCATAGGAGGACATCCAGTCGTCGTTGAACACCTTGGTGAGATAGCCGCGGCCACCATCGGGCAGGAGCACGACGACGACGTCGTCCGGGCCGAGCCCTTCGGCGAGCTTGAGCGCGGCGGCGACGGCCATTCCGCACGAGCCGCCGACGAGCAGCCCCTCCTCGAGCGCGAGACGACGGGTGATGTCGAAGGAATCCGCGTCCGACACCGGGATGATCTGGTCGGCGATGTTCCGGTCGTAGGTGTCCGGCCAGAAGTCCTCACCGACCCCCTCGACCAGGTACGGCCGTCCGGATCCGCCGGAGTACACCGAGCCTTCGGGGTCCGCGCCGATGACCCGCACCCGGCCGTCGCTGACCTCCTTGAGGTACTTGCCGGTGCCCGAGATCGTGCCGCCCGTTCCGACGCCCGCGACGAAATGCGTGATCTTGCCCTCGGTCTGGCGCCAGAGTTCCGGGCCGGTCGAGTGGTAGTGGCTGGCGGGGTTCTCCGGGTTGGCGTACTGGTTCGGCTTCCAGGCTCCCTCGATCTCGCGCACGAGGCGGTCGGAGACGTTGTAGTAGGAGTCCGGATGCTCCGGCGCGACCGCTGTCGGGCACACCACGACACGGGCGCCGTAGGCCTTGAGCACGTTGCGCTTGTCCTCGCTGACCTTGTCCGGGCAGACGAACACGCACTTGTACCCCTTGCGCTGCGCCACCATGGCCAGCCCGACGCCGGTGTTGCCGGACGTCGGCTCGACGATGGTGCCGCCGGGCTTCAGCTCGCCGGAACGCTCCGCGGCCTCGATCATCCGCAGCGCGATACGGTCCTTGACGCTGCCGCCGGGGTTGACGTACTCGACTTTGGCGAGGATGAGCGGTTGCAGCCCCTCGGCCAGTGCGTTCAGCTTGACCAGCGGGGTGTTGCCCACGAGGTCCACGATGTGCTCGACGTAATCCACAGTGACAGCCTAAACGCCGCAGGTCGGGATGTGCCCATTCAACTCCGGTGGGCTTTCGGCCGCCCGGAAGGTGTTGGCCGAAAGAGTGGCGTAGGTCGCGTTCGCCTTTGACCCGCACCTCACTCCGGTGGAGGATGCCGGGTGAGCAACCGCTTAGCGCGTGTCTGGATCGAGAACAAGGGAGTGTCGTTCCATGCCCGAAGCCGTCATCGTCTCCATCGCCCGATCCCCGATCGGCCGCGCCGGCAAGGGATCGCTGGTGAGCATGCGCCCGGACGATCTCACCGTGCAGATGGTCCGCGCCGCGCTCGACAAGGTCCCCGAACTCGACCCGACGCAGATCGAAGACCTCATGCTGGGCTGTGGTCTCCCCGGCGGTGAGCAGGGCTTCAACATGGGCCGCGCGGTCGCCGTCGAACTCGGCTACGACCACCTGCCCGGCTGCACCATCACGCGGTACTGCTCTTCCAGCCTGCAGACCACCCGCATGGCGCTGCACGCGATCAAGGCGGGCGAAGGTGACGTGTTCATCTCCGCCGGTGTCGAGACCGTCTCACGCTTCGCCAACGGCAGCTCGGACTCCTGGCCGAACACCCACAACCCGCTCTTCGCCGACGCCGAGGCACGCACCGCGCAGGTGGCCGCCGAAGGCGCCGACAGCTGGACCGACCCGCGGGAGAACGGCGCCCTGCCGGACGTCTACATCGCGATGGGCCAGACCGCCGAGAACCTCGCGCGGCTGAAGAACGTGTCGCGTGAAGAGATGGACGAGTTCGGCGTCCGGTCGCAGAACCTCGCCGAGAAGGCCATCGCGGACGGCTTCTGGGCCAAGGACATCACGCCGGTGACCCTGCCGGACGGCACCGTGGTCTCGAAGGACGACGGCCCGCGCGCCGGCGTCACCCTCGAAGGCGTCTCCGGCCTCAAGCCGGTCTTCCGTCCCGACGGCCGCATCACCGCCGGCAACTGCTGCGCGCTCAACGACGGCGCCGCCGCGATGATCATCATGTCCGACACCAAGGCGAAGGAACTCGGCCTCACGCCGCTCGCCCGCATCGTCTCGACCGGCGTTTCGGGGCTGTCGCCGGAAATCATGGGCTACGGCCCGGTCGAGGCGTCGAAACGAGCGCTCGCGCGCGCCGGGATGTCCATCGACGACATCGACCTCGTCGAGATCAACGAGGCGTTCGCGGCGCAGGTCATCCCGTCCTACAAGGACCTCGGGATCGATCTCGACAAGCTGAACGTCAACGGCGGCGCGATCGCCGTCGGCCACCCGTTCGGCATGACCGGCGCGCGGATCACCTCGACGCTGATCAACTCGCTGCGGCACCACGACAAGCAGTTCGGCCTCGAGACGATGTGCGTCGGCGGCGGACAGGGCATGGCGATGGTGCTGGAGCGCCTCTCCTGACCTCCTGACCTGCAAAAGGGAGCAAAGGTGGCAGGTTCGCGAAGGTCATCGTCAGGCCCTTCGCCGCTGGCTGGAAGTACATGAAGGCCCCCTTCCTTGCTCCTAGCGCAAGGAAGGGGGCCTTCATGTACTTGGGCGGCGCGTGAAGAGCCCCTCGATAACCAAGTGGCAGCAAAGGTCCCTTGCTCCCTTGCGGGCCTAGTGGGTCATGATCGGCGGCGCCGCGGGGACCTCGCCGTCGGCCGCGTCCTCCGGCAGCGCGGGCTTGCTCTTCGGCAGGAACGCGGCCGGGATCAGGCACAGCGCCAGCAGGATCATCGACCACAGGAACGTCGTCGAGAACGAGTCCGCGGCCAATCCCGCGGCCGCCTCGTGCGTGGCCGGGTTCATGATCGCGCCCGTCGCGGCGAGCTGTCCCTGAGCGGTCGGCACGCCGAACTTCCCGGCCAGCTGCGCGGCGAGGATGATCGACAGCACGGCCGCGCCGATCGCTCCGGCGGTCTGCTGGAAGATGTTCGTCGCCGTCGACGCCTTCGCCATGTCTTTCGGCTCGAGCGTCTGCAGCGCGGCCGAGGTGATCGGCATCATCGTCGCGCCCATGCCGAGCCCGATGACGAACAGCGCCGAAAGCAGCAGCCAGTACGGCGTCGTCGCGGTGACCTGGGTGAACGAGATCAGCCCGGCGAGCATCAGCACGAGCCCGGGCAGCACGATCTTCCTGGCGCCGATCTTGTCCGCCAGCCTGCCCGCGATCGGCATCGTCAGCATCGCGCCGAGACCCTGCGGTGCGAGCAACAGCCCCGCGTTCATCGCCGACTCACCGCGGGCGAGCACGAAGTACGTGGGCAGCAACAACATCGCGCCGAAGAACGCGACGCAGAAGAACGTCATCGTCACCATCGCGACGGAGAACGTCCGGTTCTTGAACAGTTTCAGGTCGACCAGCGGGTTCGAAACCCGGTTCGCCCGCACCACGAACGCCACCAGCAACACGACCCCGGCCAGCGCGGGCAGCCAGACGTCCACCGCGCCGACACCACCGGCCGACGGGATGTTCGAAACACCGAAGATCAACGCCGCCAGTCCGGGCGACACCATCAGCATGCCGACGAAGTCGAACCGCTCGCCGGGCTCCGGCCGGTCCTTCGGCAGCAGGCGCCAGGCCAGCAGAATGGTGATCAGGCCGATCGGCACGTTGATGTAGAAGATCCAGCGCCAGCTCACCGCGTCGACCAGCCAGCCGCCGAGGATCGGGCCGCCGATCGGGCCGAGCAGCATCGGCACGCCGAGCACGCCCATCACGCGCCCGATCCGGTGCGGCCCCGCCGTCCTGGTCAGGATCGTCATACCGGCGGGCATCAGCATGCCGCCGCCGAAGCCCTGCAGTACCCGGAAGACGATCAGCGACTCGACGTCCCACGCCATCCCGGTGAGCATCGAGCCGATCAGGAACAGCCCGATCGCCGTCAGGTAGAGCCGTTTGGTGCCGAACCGGTCCGAGGCCCAGCCGGTGATCGGGATGACCGTGGCCAGCGCCAGCATGTAGCCGGTCGCGACCCATTGGATGGTGTCGAACGACGTCTGGAACTCGATGGTCAGCTTCTGGAGCGCGACGTTGACGACCGTCGTGTCGAGGATCGCCATGATCGCGCCGAGAATGACGACGCCGGCGACCTTGAGCACACCGGCGTCGAGTTTGTCTCCGGCGGGCGCGGCCGGACCTTGTGTTGACATGGAAAACCCGTCCCTGGTGATCAGCGGACGCGACGACCCCCGCCGGTCGCGACTGCGAGATTGACGCCCGGCGCCTGCGCCGGGCCTTCCCCATGGCGCTTGTGCACTGATACACAAGCGACAACATGTTGCCGAGGGTAGCCGAACACGGGTTTTACCTGCCAACTTTTTCCCCGTATGCGGGCCGAAAGGGCAAGCCCGCATACGGTTTGTCACACTGGGTGATCAGCAGACGCTGTCTGTCGGAGCCGGGTTGCCGAGTCCGAAAAGCGGTCGCAGCTTGAGGCCGATCCAGGTGCCGCCGAGCGCGAAGACACCCCACAGCCAGCCGTGCAGACTGCCGACCGAGATACCGCCGAGGTAGGCGCCGATGTTGCAGCCGCCCGCCATCCGCGCGCCGACACCCATCAGGATCCCGCCGAGCACCGCGGCGACGGCGGTGCGCCACGGGATCGAACTGTGGATCTTCCACGCGCCCGCCGCCGCGGCGGCGATCCCCGCGCCGATCATGATGCCGATGTCGGTGAGGCTGTTCTTGTCCTTCCAGATCGGCGCCGCCAGCGAAGCCGCGTTCGCCTTGAGACGCCAGAATTCCCATGTCTCCGGGTGCAGCCCGAACACCTGCAGGATCTTGGCGCCCCACAGGCTGAACGCGCTCGTGACACCCCAGATCCCGCCGGAAACCAGGAAGACCGCGCCTGCCAGCACGCCGAGGACGACGGCACCGACGAGGATCGGCCAGGAGCCGCGGAAGATCCGGGCGAACCCGCGCGCGGTCGGCACGACGCCGACCGGCGGCGGGTTGCGGCGCTTCTGCACGAACCGGGTGCCCAGCACGATCGCGACGAGCACGGCGACGGTGATCGCCCACGAACCGAACCAGCCGACGTGGTCGGCGAGCAGGATGCCCTTGAACTCGGGCCAGCCCGAAAGCAGCGGATACGCCCCTGTGTAGAGGACCGAGCCGGTGATGAACCCGCCGAGGGTCAGCACGATCGTCGACTGCCCCGAGCCGACCGCGAACAACGTTCCCGACGCGCACGCGCCACCCAGCTGCATGCCGATGGCGAAGATCGTCGCGCCGACGAACAAGGCGAGTCCCAGCCCACCCGCGGTCGGGTTCGGGGTGCTGCCGAACAGTCCGGAGCCGGTGCCGACGATCAGCGCGATCAAGGTCGCGGCGGTGCCGAGCAACAGCGTGTGCGCCCGCAGGCCCTGACCGTTTCCGACCGCGATCAGCTGGCGCCAGGCCGAAGTGAAGCCGAAGCGGGAGTGGAAGAGCGCGAGCCCGAGCAGAAGCCCGAGGATGAGCAGGACACCGAACTTCGCCCCGTGCGCCGCCCAGACGTACCAGGTCAGGCCGGCGGCGAGCACCCCCGCGACCGCCAGCGGCACGCTCTTGACCGGCTCCTCCGGTCGCGGGACCGGCGCGGCGCAAGAGGTCGGGAAGTCGAGGAGTTTCTTCGCACCGGCTTGGGTTTCTGTCGTCGCCACCAGGACTCCAGGTCGATCGGCGGGGTTGGGGACGAGCAACGTTAGGTCCGGTGACCGTCCGGTCGCAGCCCGTCCCACACTGTGCGACGAACGGAGGCTCACACGCGGCCGGATGGCGGCGGCGACACCAAAGGTCCCTTGCTCCCCGGAGACGCGTGAAGGCCCCCTTCCCGCGGCTGAGCCGAGCGAAGGGGGCCTTCACGCGAAACGTCGGCTACTTGCCGACCTTCAGGCACAAGGTGGTCGGCGGAATCGAGTACGACCGCACGTGCGTCGCTTCGGTGCCTTCACACACGGCCTCGTCCACGACGTCGGCGACCTTGAGCAGCTCCGCGTCCTTGCCGGGGTCGGTGCAGGGCACCTTCTGGTAGCCGGCGGTGGACGAGTTGTAGCCCGTGAGGCAGTCACCCTGCTTGGCGTTCACCGCCAGGCACAACTTGTACGAGATCCGGCCGGACATCGAGATGGTGTCGTAGTCACCCTGCGGGCAGGCCTCGTCGCCACCCACGCGCGCGGCGATCTTGACGTTCGCCTCCTGCGCGCCGCAATCGGCCTTCTTCGGTTCGTCGGCCGTCCTCGTGAATTCGCTCACACTCAAGCACTCACCGGGCTGGGCATTGCCCGTACCGGTGAAGTAGTTGAAAGCGAAGGCGCCGGCACTGAGCACCACGACGACGATCGGGATCGCGAATCTCAGCCAGGCGAACTTGGACCGCTTGGGCGCCACCGGCTGACCGCCGGGAGGCGGACCGAAGGGGTCGGGCTGTCCCACCGGCGTTTGGCCCCCAGGGGCCGGCTGGGAAGTGGTCACCGAGAAACCTCACAGGTGTGAAAGGAATGAGAACCTCGGTATCAAACACTTAGCGTGAGCAGCGCCACCAAGCAGGTCCCCGAAAGAGTGAAATCCCCTGGTCGAGCTCGCTATTTGGTGCTCCTCACGCAGACCGTCGAAGGCGGCGTCGAGTAGCTCTTGAGGTCGGTCGCTTCCGTGTCGTCACAGGTCGCGACGCCGTCGACCACCTTCAAGACCTCCGCGTCCCGTGCGGGATCCGAGCACGGCACCTTCTGATAGGCCACGCTGTCGGCGAGGAAGTTCTCGAGACAGTCGCCCTGCTTGGCGTTGATCATCATGCAGAGCTTGTACGAGGCGAACGTCCTGTCGACGGTGAGCTGGTCGTACTCGCCCGCGGGACACGCCCCGCCTGCCTCGGTCTTCGCCCCGGCCTTGGCGTTGGCCTCGACCGAACCGCAGTCCGCCTTGACGGGGTCTTCGCCGACGTCGCCGAACGTGGTGATCGCGTAGCAGTCGCCTACCCGGACATCGTCCGTGTCGGAGAGATAGCCGAAGATCCACGAAGACGCGCTCAGCACCACGATCGCGACCGGCACCAGAATGCCGACCCAGAACCATTTCGACCGCTTCGGCCTGGGCGGTTCACCACTGTGCTCGGTCATGGGGCCAGCGTATTCGCCATCACGGAAAAGGGCGCCCCGATCGCTCGGAGCGCCCTTTCGCGGAGAAAATCCGGTCAGTCGTTTTGGAAGTACGACAGCAACCGCAGGATCTCGAGGTACAGCCAGACCAGCGTGGTCATCAGGCCGAAGGCGGCGAACCACGCCCACTTCGAAGGCATGCCTTCGCGGATCATCCGGTCGGCCTGGTCGAAGTCGAGCAGGAAGCTGAACGCGGCGACACCGATCACCACGAGGCTGAAGATGATCGCGATCGGCCCGCCGTCACGCAGCGGGTTGAACCCGAAGAAACTCGTGACGAGGTTCACCAGCATCAGGATCGCGACACCGACGACGGCGCCGACGATCCACTTCGTCAGCTTCGGGGTGACCTTGACGGCACCCGTCTTGTAGACGACCAACATCGCGATGAAGACACCGGCGGTACCGACGATCGCCTGCAGCGCGATACCGGGGTACAGCGCTTCGAACAGACCGCTGATCGCGCCGAGGAAGACACCCTCGACGGCCGAGTACGCCAGCGTGAGCGGGCCGCTCGGCTTCTGCTTGAAGATGATGACCAGCGAAATCACGAGGCCGACGATCATCGCGCCGACGAGCGCGCCGATCACGGCACCGGGGATGCCCATGATCTTGCCGGACGCCGACACCGGGATCTGGCTGATCGCCCAGATCGCGGTGAGCACACCGGTCACCAGCGCGGTGCCGAGGCTCAGCGCCGTCTTGATGACGACGTCGTCGACGGTCATCGGACGGTCACCGGCACCGGCGGAAGTCTGCGGAGGGCCGTAGCCGGGGACCCCGCCCTGGGGTTGGTTGAAGCCTACGTTGGGTCCGTACTCCGCCGCGCCACGCGGCAGGTTCCGGAACGCCGGGTTGCTACTGGATCGCACCTGATCCTCCTGGATCTACTGGCACCTGCATCGGGTTCAACGACCGCGCGGGCCGCCCGGTTCCCGTCGAAGTAAAGACGACTTTACTCACATTCGAGGCGAGGCCCATCCCCCACACCGTATGCGGCGGAGATCACCGACCGTTCACCGATACCCCACCTGATGCCCTATTGCCAAAACCACTGATCACACGCGACCCTCCACGTTGCGTGTTCGGATAAACACCGAAGGCGTGTCGGGGAACCTATCGATCGTGTGACCTGCACCGACGTAAAGGCGCCGGGGCAGAGCACGGCCAAAGGAGTCAACACACCATGGGGTGGACCACACGCCCGAGCGTGCGTTCGCGCGCCTTGACCAGCCTGATCGCGACGTGCCTTCTCGGCGCTCTGTCCGCCACCGTCGCGGCGACACCGGCCACGGCCGATCCGAAACAGGGCGTCGGCTACGAGGTCACGCCCGGCCAGCCGTTCGGTGGCCACGCGCAGAAGAGCGACTGGCTCGGTTCCTATGTCGTCAACGGCAAGCACGTGTTCTGTGTGAGCTTCCAGCAGAAGGCGCCGGACACGAACGAGGAGTACAAGCCCGGCGACGAACTGCTGGACAAATGGGGACAGAAGCTGCCTGAGGACATCGCGGCCAACATCTCCTACCTGCTCCTTCGCTACGGCGGAACACAGGACAACGCCGAAGCCGCCGCGCTCGCGCACCTACTCCACTCCTGGACGGCCAAGCCGCGGTCCGACGCCGACACCAATCCGGAAAAGCCTTCGAAGGAGATCGGCTACAAGATCCAAGACCACCTCGACAAGCTGAAGGAGCAGCACCCCGACGCCGCCACGGCCGTCGAGAAACTGACCAAGGACGCCGAGGCCAACCGCGGCCCGTGGACCACCGCGATCGCGCCGCCGAAGGAAGACCAGCACATCGGCACCGCGGGCGAGTGGACGATCAGCGTCAAGAACGCCAGGGGCAAGGGCGTCTCCGGTGTGCCGGTGAAGCTGACGCCGTCGAACGCGACCGTCGACAGTGGCGAGAGCACCAAGCCCGCGTCCACTTCGAACGCGAAGGCCGAGAAAGCCACCACGGTGAAAACCGGCGAAGACGGCACCGTCACGGTCAAGGTGACGCCGACCGGTGAGCAGCCGAAGCTGGCCAGCTCGCTGTCCGCGCCCGCGGACCGGCCATATGTCCAGTTCCCGGTCGAGACCGGCGTGCAGAGGGTCGTTTCGACCGGCGGCGAGAAGGAGCTGAAGGCACAGGGGGTCGCTGTCCTCGCGAAACCGGGCAAAGTGCAGGTGACCAAGGTCGACGCGAAGACCGACAAGGGCATCGCCGGCGCTGTGCTCCGGATCACCGCCAAGGACAAGACGAGCGGCGCCGTCGGCCAAGACGGCAAGCCCCTCAACGGCGCCGACGGCAAGCCCGCCGTCGTCACCACCGAAGGCGAGAACGGCACCGTCACCGTCGAGAACCTGCAGGCCCCGCAGGAGATCTGCGTGGTCGAGGTCAGCGCGCCGCCGGGTTACACCAACGCGTTCGATCCGAAGAATCCGCCGTCCGCCTGCGGCGAGCTCAAGCCGGGTGAGACGCTGGCGCTCAAGGTCGCCAACACGCCCAACGAGGTACCGCGCACCATTCCCGCCGGCGACCGGCCGGTGGCGATGATGCAGGGCACCGTCGAGAACTCGGCGTCGACCGCCGGGATCCTCGGCCTCGGCGCGCTCGCGCTGCTCGGTTCGCTGATGGTGGGCGTGGCCGCTCGGCGGTCTTCGCGACGCTAAAGAGGATTCGAGAATGTCAGTACGACGCGGGTTCGCGCTGGGAGCCGTCACGGTCCTGTGCGCGGACCTCGTCGCGGCCTTGACCATCTGGCCGCCCACGACCGTGGTGGCGGGGACGGCTCAGCCCGTCTCCGCCACCGTCGCGGGCGGCGCACCGGCCGCGCCCGCGCAGCAGGACGTCGCGCCTCCGCCGGAGATCGTCCCCACGACGCCGCCACCCACACCGACGCCACAGCCTGAGCAAGCGCCCGTCTCCGCCCCGCCGCAGGGTCCCGGGACGATCCGGCTGCCTGCCGGCGGGGGCGCGAAGCTGATCCGCAAGGACCTCGGGCCGGGCGCGGAACTTCCGGTGCCGGAGAACCTCGACGAGGTGACCTGGTGGGGCGCCGAACTGAGTTCGGCGACCGGCGCGAGCGTGTTCGCCGGGCATGTGAACTGGAAGGGCGCGACGGGGCCGTTCGCGGAACTGTGGAACGACCGGATCGGCGGTGACGTCACCGTGGTCGACAAGGCCGGGAAGTCTTGGCGGTACAAGGTTTCCCAGCTGATCACGCTGAAGAAGAACGAACTGCCGCAGCGGGCGGACGAGCTGTTCGGCCAGTCCGGTCGACATCGGATAGTCCTCGTCACCTGCGGCGGCCGCTGGATCGGCGGAGAGACCGGCTACGCCGAGAACCGGGTCGTCATCGCCGACCCGGCCTAGTTACCCGTTAGTAACTTCATCCGTGTCATGGTGGTCAGCGATGTCCTCATGCAGCAGAATGCCGGGTGGACGCGGGTGAGCACGGTGAAGGGTGAAGCAGATGGCGACTTTTCTGGTGACCGGGGCGACCGGACTGATCGGGCGCCAGTTCACCCGGCTGCTGCTCACCAGAGAGGACGTCGACCAGGTCGCGCTCGTCGTCCGCCCGTCCTCACAGGACAAACTCGCGAAACTCGTGAACGGCTGGCCGCATCCGGAGCGGGTCACCCTCGTCACCGGTGATCTCGGCGAGCCGCTGCTCGGCGTCAGCGAAGAGGATCGAGAGAAGCTTCGCGGTGTCGATCACGTCGTCCACCTCGCCGCCCTGTACGACCTCACCGCCGACGACGAAGCCAGCATCAAGGCCAACGTCGAGGGCACCGCGCAGGTGATCGCGCTCGCCGCCGACCTGAACGCCGGCTGCCTGCACCACGTGTCGTCGGTCGCCGTCGCCGGTGACCACGAGGGCATGTTCACCGAGGAGATGTTCGACGTCGGCCAGCGGCTCGTCACGCCGTACCACCGCACGAAGTTCGAGGCGGAACGTCTCGTGCGCGAACAGCAGGACGTGCCGTGGCGGGTGTACCGGCCCGCGGTCGTGGTCGGGAACTCCCAGACCGGCGAGATGGACAAGATCGATGGCCCGTACTACCTGTTCCCCGCGATCAGCAGGCTGGCCGGGCTGCCCGACCTGCCGATCGTCGGCCCCGACCTCGGCGACACCAACGTCGTCCCGGTCGACTACGTCGCCGAGTCACTGCTCGCGCTGGTCACCACGAAGGGGCTCGACGGACGCGCGTTCCACCTGGTCAACCCGGAGCCGCAGCCGGTCGTATCGGTGTACAACGCCTTCGCGAAGGCCGCGGGCGCGCCGACGATCTCCGTGCAACTCAACGACCGCTTGTCCAAGGGCATCGTCAACCTGGTGAAGCTGAGCGAGCACATCCCCGGCTTCACGATCGCTCGCGACGCCGTGCTGGAGCGGCTCGGCATCCCGCCGGTACTGCTGGAGACCATGGCGTTCCCATCGGTGTTCTCGTCGGCGTCGACACGCAAGGCGCTCATCGGCTCGGGTGTCGAAGTGCCCCGGATCGAGGAGTACGCGCCCACTCTGTGGCGCTACTGGCGCGAGCACCTGGACCCGTTCCGCGCCCGTAAGCACGGCCCTCGCGGCGAACTGGACGGCCGCCGCGTGATCATCACCGGCGCGTCGTCGGGCATCGGCAGGGCGACCGCGATCAAGGTCGCGGCGGCGGGCGGCGTGCCCCTGCTGGTGGCGCGGCGCCAGCACGAACTCGAAGAAGTGCGGGACGAGATCATCGCCGCGGGCGGCACGGCGTCGGTGTACCCGGCCGACCTGACCGACGAGGAATCGGTGCTCAAGGCCGTCGACGCGATGCTCGCCGAGCACGGCCGGATCGACATGCTCGTGAACAACGCGGGTCGTTCGATCCGTCGGTCGATCAAGCTCTCCTACGACCGGTTCCACGATTACGAACGCGCGATGGCGATCAACTACTTCGGCGCGGTGCGCCTGATCCTCGCGGTACTGCCGCACATGTCCGAGCGGAAATTCGGGCATATCGTCAATGTCTCGTCGATCGGTGTGCAGGGAATCGCGCCGCGCTTTTCGGCGTACGCGGCGTCGAAGGCCGCTTTGGACTATTTCTCCAGGATCGCCGCGACCGAGACCCACGGGGACGGAATCACCTTCACGACCATCCACATGCCACTCGTGCGGACCCCGATGATCCGGCCGACGAAGATTTACGACGCGTTTCCGACGAAGTCCCCGGACCAGGCGGCGGACATGGTGATGAAGGCGCTGAAGGAGCGTCCGAAGCACATCGGCACGCCCGCCGGACAGGCGATCGGGCTCGCCTACACCCTTACGCCCGGACTCACGGATGCCGTGGCCTACCAAGGATTCCAGGTGTTCCCGGACTCCGCGGCCGCGGGCGGCGGTGGCGGACTGAAAATCGGGAAGGGCGAGCAGCATCTGTCCCGTGCGGCGGTCGCGCTCGCCCGGCTCAGCCGCGGGTTCCATTGGTGACACTGCGCACACGGGTGGCGGCCGTTCAGGTGAGGGATCGCAGCTGAGAGCCGACACACGTCGGTGAATCACGAAGCCTGACAACGGCGACGCCGGGTACGCAGGTACCGTCGTGACCATGGTTCCCGAGCGAGACAACGGCCTGTTGCCCCTGCGGCGCGAGTACACCCAGGCCTGGCACGGCTTCGACCGGAACGAAGTGCGCCAGTATCTGGATCATCTCGAAGCCCAGCTGCATCGCATGATGACCGACCGCGACGCCGCGATCGCCCAGGCGACGTCGGCCTCGCGCGAACTCGAAACCTTGCGCCACGAGGTGGCGAAGCTCAACGCCCGCATCGAGGAGCTGAAGAAGCCGCCGGAGCGGCTCGAAGACCTCGACGAGCGGATGCAACGCACCGTGACGCTCGCGCAGGCGCGCGCGGACGAGATCACGAAGCGTGCCGAGGTCGCCGCCGAAAAGCACTGGGCATCCTCGACCGAGGCTTCGAAGAAGCTCCGTGAGCGCTACTCGCGCCTTGTCGCCGAACTGGACAAGCAGGCGGACGCGCTGCACTCCGAGCACGAAGCCGCGCTCGCCGAGACGCGGGCCGAGGTCCAGCGGCTGACCGTCGAGGCCGCCCAGCGCCGGGAACTGCTGGACAACGAGGCCGAGCGCAAGCGCCGGAAGATCGAACGCGAATTCGATCAGACGATCGCGGCTCAGCGCGCGGCGCACGAGAAGCACATCACCGACCAGCAGACGGCCAGCAAGAACCAGGCCGAACGCCGGATCGCGGAGGCCACCGCGGAGGCGAAGCGCCGCATCGACGAGGCGACGGCCGAGGCCAAGCGCCGGCTCGACGAGGCCACGACGGCGGCCGCCCAGCGCACGACCGCCGCCCAGCGGAAGGTCGAGCGGCTCGCGGAGATCCGCGAGCAGGCCCGCAAGAGCCTGCAGCAGGCCGACGAGGTCCTGAAGGGCAGCGAGGCGATGCTCGCCGCCCTGCCCGAGGAGTCGGTGATCCCGCACGCTTCGAAGCTCGTCGGTGGCGACAGCAAGGCCGAAGAGACGAAGCCGGCGGGCAAGCCCGCCGAGCCACCCGCGTCGAAGGCCGCCGCCCCGGCCAAGCCCGCTGCCGCCAAGCCCGCTTCTTCGGCGCCTGCCGCCGCTGCGCCGAAGAACGGGCAGAACGCCCCGAAGGGCAACGGACAGAAGCCGTCGCCCGCCAAAACCGGCTCCTGACCAGCAGAAAGTAGCAAGGGACCTTTGCTGTCGCTCTCCGGAAGAGAGTGATAGCAAAGGTCCCTTGCTCTCTTTTGGAGATCAGGTGGCGGTGGTGCGTGGCCAGGGATTGGCCGCTTCCAGCTGGGCGGCGAGGCCGAGGAGGAGTGCTTCCCCACCGGGTGCCGCGACGAGCTGAACGCCGGCCGGAACCCCCGAAGGGTGCACGCCGATCGGAACCGACATCGCCGGGTAGCCCGCGAGATTCCAGAAACCGGCGAAACCCGCGACGCGCACGGACGGCAGCACGTTCGTGATCCATCGGCTTTCATGCCACGTGCGAGCCTTGAGCGGGAGTGTCGCGAGCATCGGCGTGACCAGCACGTCATGCTCGGTGAAGAACTCTTCGGCACGCTCCAGCCAGCGCTCGCGGGTGCTGTCCCGGACTCGCGTCGCCAAGAGGCGACCGAGCCGGACGTGCGTCCGCGTCCGAGGTTGGAGTGCGCCGAGGTCGAACCCGGCCGCCTGTTCGGCCGGGCCCGCCACCCAGCGCGCGAAGAGGCCGCCGACGGCTCCGGCGCTGTACCGGGGCGTTCCGGGCGCGACCGTGTGCCCCGCCGCGCGCAACAGCTCTCCGGCTCGTGCGACGGCTCGACCGAACGCGCGCGGCAAGGGCGCCCTGGTCAACGGGACCTGAGTCGACAGGGCGATGCGGGACGGCTTCGGGTCGGCGAGTTTCGCCAGGCCGGGTTGTTCGGCGAGGACCGACATCAGCACGGCCGCGTCGGCCACGGTGGTCGTCATCGGGCCGTGCGTGGACAGTCCGAACCAGCCGTTCTCCCCCGGTATGCGGACCACGTCCTTACCCGGTTTGAGACCGACGATCCCGCACATCGCGGACGGTAGCCGGATCGAGCCCAAGCCGTCCGTACCGTGCGCGATGGGCACCAGCCCGGCGGCCACAGCCGCGGCACTCCCACCCGACGAACCACCCGCCGCGTAGGACGGGTTGCGCGGATTACGCGCCGTCCCGTCCGGACCGTCGCTCGACGGCCAAACGCACAGCTCCGGCACCCGGGTCAGGCCGACGATCACCGCACCGGCCGCGCGCAGCCGTCGCGCGATCTCGCCGTCCTCTGTGGACACCGTGGAGGAACCCGCGCGCGACCCCCACGAGGCGTACTCGCCCTCGACCGAAGTGACGTCCTTGACCGCGACCGGCACTCCCGCCAGTGGCAGGTCGGCCAGGTCCGCGCGTTCGGCGACGGCCGCGGCCTCGGCAAGCGCCTCCTCGGTCCGGACCCGGCGGAAGGCACCGACCACTCCGTCCGCCGCGGCGATCCGTGCCAACGCCTCGCGGGTCACCTGGACCGGGTCGAGATCCTTGGCACGCACAGCTGCCGCGATTTCCACTGCCGTCTTGACCATTCCCGCACTGTAGAACGGACGGCGGAGATCAGCTGCGCGCTGAACAGGCGAACTTCGCCGAGTCCGGTTCGAACGCCGGGAAGTCGGTGTAGCCGTCGAGTCGGGCGCCGTAGTAGACGTCGTGATCCGCTTGGGCGAGTGGGGCACCGAGCGCGAACCGGACGGGCAGGTCCGGGTTCGCGATGAACAGCCTCCCGAAGGCGACCACGTCGGCCAATCCGGCCTCGATCAAGGACTCACCCTCCCTTTGTGAGGTCGGCTCCTCGGAACGCAGGTTCGCGATGAGCACTCCCGGCCACAGTGGCCGCAGGTAGGCCAGCGCCTCGGCCTCCGGGGTGTCGATGACGTGCAGGTACGCGAGCTCGTACCGGCGAAGTTCCGCGAGCAGTCGTGAGTACACCTCCTTCCAATCGTCTTCCACGATGTCGTTCTCCGGGTTGCCCGGTGAAATCCGCAGGGCGACCTTGGCCACGCCGATCTGTGCGGCCACGGCCTCGACCACCTCGAGCGGAAACCTGAGCCGGGCCGCGACAGAACCGCCGTACCGGTCCTGTCGGCGGTTGGTGTTGTCGGCGAGGAACTCCTGAAGGAGATAACCGTTGGCACCGTGGAGTTCCACGCCGTCGAACCCGGCTTCGACGGCCCGGCGTGCCGCCGTGGCGAAGTCCTGGACGACACCGCCGATCTCATCTTCACGGAGTTCGCGGGGCTCGACCGTGTCCACCCAGCTGTCGGCCACGAAGATCCGCCCGGCCTGCCGGACCGCCGAGGGCGCCACCGGTGTCCGGCCCATCACGTCCGGGTGGCTGACCCGGCCCGCGTGCCACAGCTGCGCGAAAATCCGACCGCCTTTCTCATGGACGGCCTCCGTCACCGCCCGCCAGGCCGCGACCTGCTGTTCCGTCACCAGCCCCGGGATACCAGGGCCGCTCTTGCCGGTCTGAGTGACCCAAACACCTTCACTCACGATCAAGCCCGCGCACGCGCGTTGCGCGTAGTACTCGGCCGTCAGCGGATGTGGCACACCTGTCTTGTCGTCGGCACGCCCCCGGGTCATCGGGGCCATCGCGACGCGGTTCGGCAACTGGATCGCAGTGCTGTGAAATGGTTCGAGCAACGTCATGAACGCGAAGCTAAACCCTGACACCGGCGTCACGGTCAACGTCGGTTTCCGCGGCTAATGTGGATTCATGCGGATCGGCGAACTGGCGGAACGGACCGGGGTGAGTGTGCGGTCCTTGCGTTACTACGAAGCGGAAGGGCTACTGAGCCCCGATCGATGTGTCAACGGCTACCGGACCTTCACCGAAGACGACGTCGCCCGGGTTCTGCAGATTCAACTCTTCTATTCGGCCGGGTTGTGCAGTGGCAAGATCGCGGAACTCCTTCCCTGTGTTTCCGGGGACGACACACACTTGGTGCCTTCACCGGGGATGACCGACGAACTCGAGATCGCCAAAACTCGGATCCAGAACCAGATTTCGTTGCTCACCTCCTCTCTGTCGGTTCTGGAGCGTGTCCTGGCCGCGGCCAAGGGGACCGACACCGCCGAGGTACCGGTTCCTTCCCGGCCCGTACGGCGGCATCGGGGCATGCACGTCTAACCACGTCCGGTGCGTACTAGGCGTTCGGGTCTCGGCCCATCAGCCCGAGCAGCCTGTCCTGCAAGGGCGCGTCGTCGGGCACCTTCACCTCCGGACCTAAGACGACGATTCCGGGCCCGAAGGCGCCAGGAATCCTCATTTCCTCGGGGATCCCCTCGGCGTCCGGCAACATCCGGGCCACCTCCTCGGGGTCGATCGTGTCGTCCTGACCGGTAGCCCTGGCCAGATCCCAGCCGTGGACAACCATGTCGGCACTGACGACCCGATCGATGTGCTGTTCGGCGGTCATCTTCCCCGTCGGGGTCTCGTGTTCCGTAACAGCGAGCACAGGATCGGCGAGGACGGCTTCGATATCCGCCCTTGCCGCCCGGAACGCTCCGAGTGGGTCCTTCTGGAGCGAGGGCGCTGGGCCGAGAGCACGTCCGAAGGGACGCAGCATCACGCCGTGCATGTCGACGATGTGCCCGACGACGTCCCTGGCGTTCCACTCTTCACACGGCGACCGGTTCTCCCACTGATCGGCTTTCACGGCCGCGACCTTGCTCTCGAAAGCGTCGGCCCGGACGCGGTAGCGGTCCGCGATGGTGCTCATCGTGTGCACGCCCCCGCCGGGACGGCCAAGGCTTCGGCCAGCTTGTCGAACCCTTCGCCGACGCCTCGCTCCATTCCGGATTCGAGCACCGCGTCCCGGATCCGTTTCGAGCCATACTTCAACACCTGCGTCAGGGTGGTCACGCCACCTTGTTCGACCAGGCTCAGCGTCGCCAGGGCTTGACCTTCCGAAGCGTCACAGTCGTCGTTCGTCTCCAGGGAGACGAGCCTTTCCGGACGGCGGATCTCCTGGTAGACGCCCTGCAGGAGCATCTCCCTCCCGTCACCGTGGCGCAGCCGGTAACGCCATCTGCCGCCGACCCGCAGGTCGATCTCACACTCGCTGACTTCCCAATCACGCGGGCCGAACCAGCGGCGTACCAGTTCCGCTTTGGTCCACGCGTCGAACACCAGCGCCCTCGGCGCGTTGAAGGACCTCGTCATGACGATCTCCAGATCGCCGGATTTCACCACGCTGAGAGTGCGTCCCATCGTGCTGTTCCTTTCCGCTCGTGCGGTGGTCAGTCGGTCTCGTCCCGGTGCTCCGGGTGCCGCAGCTCCTCATCGAGGACGAGGTCCAGTTGCGAGAAGGCTTCGTCCCAGTGGCGGCGGTAGCCACCGAGCCATTCGTTCGCGTTCTTCAACGGCTCGGCCACCAGTCGGCAGGGGCGGCGCTGGGCGTCACGGCCTCGCGCCACCAGTCCCGCCCGCTCCAGCACCTTCAGATGCTTGGAGATGGCGGGCTGGCTCATCGCGAACGGCTCGGCCAGCTCCGTCACCGTGGCTTCGCCGCGCGCGAGCCGCGCGAGGATCGCGCGGCGGGTGGGGTCCGCGAGCGCCGCGAAAGTGACATCGAGCAGATCCTGTGCCACGGTCGCCCGCCTTTCCGTTCTCACGAGTTCGAGTTCTCACGATCGGTCTTCACGACGTCCGTGCCGCAGCCGAGCCTTGGATAACCTTGCGGTTCCATAACCATGTGGTAATCTACGGGGGAGCAGATCGACTTGTCAAGTCCCACACCGAGCCTGACGAGGAAGAACACGGAAGAGAAAGGAGGCGAGGCCACGCTCTCGGCCGCCACGCGCCTGCGCTAAAGGGCACGCGAGCGCGTACTGGCGGGCAATTGGGGTTACCGTCGGTACCGGCATGGACGACGACCGAGACGAGCTGATGAACGCCGGGCGACCGAAGACGACGAAACGATGGGCGACCGTCATCCTGGGAGCGGCCACTGTTCTGCTCACGAGCGTGCAGTGCGGTACAGCGAACGAGCAACCAGGATCGGCACAGCCTGCGGGGACGGTTCCCCCGCCGGGCAGCACCGTTTCCAGCCCGTCCACCAGCCCGCCTCCTCCCTCGCCGTCACCGAGGACGGAGCAGGCGCCCGGATCGGACTGCAAGGCGGTCACCGCCGGGATGAGCCCCCGGCAGCGGCTGGCCCAGCTGGTGGTGGTCGGCGTGAACGCGGGCGACCCGCAGGCAACGGTGAAGCTGGTGCGCGATCAGCAGGTCGGCGGCATCTTCCTCGGCGGCAACGAGACGGCCCTGTTGCAGAACCGCGCGTTGGACGAGGTCCAAAAGGCCGCGAAAGTCCCCGTGTCGGTGGCAATCGACGAGGAAGGTGGCCGCGTTCAGCGGATCGACGCCCTCGACGGCAGCATGCCGAGCGCGCGGAAGATGGCCGCGACCATGACACCGGCGCAGGTACGGTCAAAGGCCGCCGAACGAGGCCGGCAGATGCGGGCCCGTGGCGTCACTGTCGACTACGCGCCCGATGCCGACATCACCGATCAGCCGGACCGAGACATCGTCGGCGACCGGTCGTTCGGCTCGGACCCCGAAGTCGCTCGCAAGTACGTCCTGGCGTTCGCGCAAGGGCTACGGGACGCCGGGGTGCAGCCGGTGCTCAAGCACTTCCCGGGGCACGGGCACGCCACGGGGGACTCCCACAAGGGACTGGTCCGGACGCCGCCGCTCGCTTCGCTGCGGAAGGTCGATCTGGTGCCTTACCGCGACATCGGCCAGTACGGCGAGGTCGGCGTCATGGTCGGACACCTGGACGTGCCCGATCTGACCGGCGGTACGCCGTCGACCCTGTCGGCGCCGGCGTACCGGCTGCTGCGGAAGGACTACGCGTTCGACGGCCCGGTGATCACGGACGATCTCGGGGCGATGAAGGCGATCACGGCTCAGTACCCGCTGCCGACGGCGGTCCTCAAGGCGTTGCAGGCGGGGGCGGATCAGGCGTTGTGGTCCTCCGGCGGCAACGTCGGCACGGTACTGAACACGCTGGAGCAAGCGCTTGCGTCAGGCGCGCTCCCGGCCGCCAGGGTCGATGAGGCGCTGACCAGGGTGCTCACGGCGAAACAGGCCTGCGGCTGACCGAACCGGGGCCCGGAAGGCGGCTCCGCGGCTTGCCCGGCGCGGACGAATCGACTGGGCCGTCCGCAAACCAGGCTGTCCATAAACGGTCCGAAAACACAATGCTGACCAGGTCGGCGCCGGGAGTGACCCTGATCACCGCCCCGCCGCCGGATCAAGGAGGATCGCGTGCCTGGTCCCATGAAGTACCTACGCCGTTTCGCACTGATGACCGCCGCCGCGGCCGGATTGAGCCTACTCGTCGCGCCGGTGACGTCAGGAGCGCCGTCATCGATCGATCGTCCGGTACCGACCACCGGTTGCGACCGTCCTTCGCCGGTCCCGCCGGGGTGACGACGCTGCGGACTCTGACGTCCGGTGGTCTGGCCCGCGAGTACACGGTCCACGTTCCCGCGCGGTACCAGCCGTCGCGGTCGTATCCGCTGGTGTTGTCGTTCCACGGGCACAAGCGGACCTCGAAGTACCAGGAGGAGTTGTCCGGCTTCTCCGCGTATGACGCGATTTCCGTTTACCCGCAGGGGCTTCCTGGCACCGACGGCGAGTCGGCCTGGACCGGCGCACCCTATTCGGCGGTCGCCGACGACGTGCTCTTCACCAGCGACCTGTTGAACGCGCTCCAGCGGGACCTGTGCGTCGACTCCCGCCGGATCTACGCGACGGGCAAATCGAACGGCGGCGGGTTCGTCGGCGTCCTCGCCTGCCGGATGCCAGGCCGGATCGCGGCGTTCGCCCCGGTCGCCGGGGCGTTTTACCCGCAGGACGGGAAGTGCGATCCATCGCGCCCGGCACCGATTCTCGACTTTCACGGAACTGCCGACATGACGATTCCCTACACCGGGAATCCCGCCAAGGGCCTGCCGACGCTGCCGGACTGGCTCGCCGGATGGGCAGACCGGAATGGTTGCTTCCCACGCCCAATCCAGTATTCGCCGAAAACCGACGTCACCGTCCAACGCTGGCTCGGCTGCTCCCTCCAGCACTACCGGGTCGAAGGCGCCGGGCATGTCTGGCCGAGCACAGCACCGAACAACGACTCCATCACCCCGGCGGTCATCAACGCGACACCGGTCATCTGGAGCTTCTTCCTGGCCCATCGTCGGCCTTAAAACGGCCATTTCCTTGCCGGGCCAACCCGTGCGGCGGTACGGTTTGACTGACCGGATGACCTGATGAGCAAATTTGGTCACGAAGTCAGAGACTGGGAGTGCACGTGGCAGAACGTCCGGACCGCACGGCCGGCCGCGCCGATCGCATCCTCGACGCGGCCGGCGTCCTGCTGACGCGGCTGGGCTATCGCAAGGTGACCATCGAGGACATCGCGAACCAGGCCGGCATCGGGAAGGGCACGATCTACCTGCACTGGCGCGCCAAGGAAGACCTCTTCCAAGCGTTGCTCCTGCGTGAATCCGTCCGAGCCGCCGAGGCGCTTCTCGCGAGGCTGGCCGAAGACCCGGCGGAGGTACTCCCCCATCGGTTTCAGCGGGCGACCTTCCTGCACACCCAACGAAATCCGCTGCTCGGCGCGCTCATCACCGGCAACACCGAACTACTGGGCCGGTTGAAGAAACATCCCTTGCAGAACCAGGACGCCGTCGTGACCGAGCGGTATCTGAAGACGATGATCGACCGGGGTCTGCTGCGCGACATCCCGAACCTGCTGTATTCCCTGCGAGCCTCGGCGCTGGGGTTCTATCTGGTGGACAGCTTCATCCCCGAGAGCACCGGCCTCACACCTGAGGAGAAGGCCGATGCCCTCGCGCACATCATCCGGTCGGCGTTCGAGCCGCCGGAAGAACCGTCCCCGGCGGACTTGGCCGTCACCGCGGCCGAAGTGACCCAGGCGTTCCAGGATCTCATTTCGACCTATCACGCCTGGATCTACCGGCAGGACGGAGCCGAGGAGCCCGTCTGATCCGAGCTCCTTCATTCGAGAAGAAGGGGGCACGCCATGACCACACTCGCCGAAAACTGGGGAGTCCACGAAAGCCAGTTCTGGCTTCGCGGCGAATTCCCGGCCGATCCGGTGCAGTTCGAACCCGAAACGGGCATGTGGAACGTCTACGGCCACGCCGAGGCGCTGAAGACCTTGAGCGATCACAAGGTCTTCTCCTCCGACACCGCCCGCCTGATCCCCCAGGAGCTGGCGCCGGACAAGGACCTGTTCGTCGACGGCAACCTGCTGCAGATGGATCCACCGGACCACAAGAAGTTGCGCACACTGGTGAGTCACGCCTTCACACCGAAGGTCGTCGCGGACCTCGAACCGCGGATCGCCACGTTGACGAACGAACTCCTCGACGTCGTCGACGGGGAGGACTCGATGGAACTGGTGACGAATCTGGCCTATCCGCTGCCGGTGATCGTCATCGCCGAATTGCTCGGTATCCCGGCGAGCGACCGCGAGCTGTTCAAGGAATGGGTCGACACGTTGCTGCGGAACAGTCAGCAGCGGTCGCTGGTCAAGCAGACCGAAGAGGACAAGAAGGCCTCCGACGAAACGGTCGAGCAGCTGAGGAACCTGGTGAACTACCTTGGCGAGCACGTCGACGACCGACGGCGGAACCCGCGCGAAGATCTGCTGACCAAACTCGTCGAAGCCGAGGTCGACGGCGAAAAGCTTTCGCAGAACGAGGTCGTGAACTTCGCGAACGTGCTGCTACTCGCCGGGCACATCACCACCACGATGCTGCTCGGGAACACGGTGCTGTGCCTGGATTCCCATCCGGACGAGTACCGGCGCGTCCGTGCGGACCGCGCTCTGCTGCCCGCCACGATCGAGGAATCACTGCGCTTCCTCAGCCCGTTCGCACTCGTCGCCCGCGCCACGACGACCGAAGTCGAACTCGGCGGCCGGACGATTCCGGCGGACAGCATGCTCGCCATCTGGGTCGCGGCCGCGAACCGGGATCCGCGCACGTTCACGGATCCGGGAACCTTCGACCCGGCCAGGGCGCATAACCCCCATTTGGCCTTCGGCCGGGGAATCCACTTCTGCATCGGGGCTCCGCTGGCGAGGCTGGAAGGCAAGACGGCGCTCAACATCCTGTTGGACCGGTTCCCTGAGCTGCGTACCGACCCCGCTGTCCCGCCTTCGTTCATTCCCAGTCCGAACATGACCGGGGTGAACGAGCTTCAGCTGCTGCTGAAGCCTTAGCGGTCGGCGAACCGGGAAGCGAGCGGGACCACCACTCGCGGAACCCGCTTGCCTGGTGTGTACCGCAGCTCGGTGATGTTGCCGTTCGGTACGAGGTAGGTGTCGGCGAACGTGCGGAATCCGCGCATGGCCTCGCTGTCGGGGGTGGTGATCCCGGTCAGCAACGACCACATGACCGCGCGGATGAAGAGTCCGTGCGTGAAGACGGCGATCGGTCCGGGTTCCCGTTCTCCCAGCCGGGCCAGGAACTCCTGGGTCCGGCTGAAGAGACCGGCGAAGGATTCCGCGCCGTTCACCGCGTGGTGTGGATCGGCCCGGTCCCAGTACGCCTCGGTGTACGGCCTGCGGATGGCGGTGGTGGTGACCTGTCCATGGAGTTCGCCGAGAAAGGTGAACTCCTGGACAGGCCACTCCTCGCGTTCCGCGCCGGGGAACCGCTTGATCGTCGGTTCCGACGTCTGCCTCGCCCGCAGAAACGGCGACGTCACGATCAACCGTGGCGGTTCATCAAAGGATTCGGCGACTTCGGCGGCCTGCCGTCTGCCTAGGTCGGTCAGCGCCGAAGCCCCCGGCTCACCACCGGGAAGACCGGCGTTCGACTCGCTTTCCCCGTGCCTGATCAACCACACCCTGGTCACGATCGCCTCCTAGACCCCGTGTGCACCGACGATCGCACCGAGCGGAGTTGATCGCGACTTCCAGGATGCCGTAATCACCGGGGAAGTGACACGGTTTTCAGCGGTCGAACTGCCCCGGCTGCCGTCCCTCGCCCGCGGGGCCGCGGTACGCCTGCGCGATGTCCAGCCAGTGGTCCGCCAGCGCGCCTTCGGCAAGGACGTCGAGATCGTCGCGGTGACGGCGCCGCGTGACCAGGAGGCAGAAGTCCTCCGCGCTCCCGGTGATCCGCTGCGGTGAATCCTCGGGGCCGAACGTCCACAGTTGCCCGGACGGCGAAGTGATCTCGAAGCGGAACTCCTGCTCCGGCGGCGTCAGCCCCCGTGCTTCGTAACCGAAGTCCCGCACCCGGACTGCGAAACCGACGAGGTAGGCGAGCCGGTCGGTCCGCTCCGGGCGCACTCCGAGCGCGTCCGCGACGTCCTGGCCGTGAGCGAACAGTTCCATCATCCCGGCGCAGGCGAGGATGGCCGGCGGCAGCGGGTTGACCAGCCACGGCACGACCTGGTCCGCCGGGACCGCGGCGAGTGCCTTGATGCCGGCGTCGCGTTCGGCGCGCCACCGGCTCAGCAGGACCTCGTTGGGATCTCCGAGGTAGTCGTCGAGTGCCGCGTTGACGGCGGCGTCGAAACCGCGCGCCATCGAGGTCTTCGCGAGTTCGGCGAACTTCCGCGGCTCGGCCGCGGACAGCCCGGCGATCTTGAAAATGAAGGAAAGGTGAGCGATCTGATGCCTGACCGACCACCCGGCCGCGGGCGTGGGCAGAGCCCAGCCCGTGTCGTCCAGATCGGACACCAGGGCGTCGACCTGTTCACCCTCCGCGGTGAGGTCCCTGATCACGTGCCGGAAGTCAGTCACCGTGCCGTCCTCTCGCCGTTTCCACCCTTTCCGATGATGCGGACGCGGCACGCCGTCGTCTTCTCCTCGTGAGCCGCAGAAAATTCGCGCTTGATTCTGGAGCCGGGTCCAGGTTCTACCCTCGGTACATGCGAACCGAAGCGACGACGGCGCTGACGGCGTTGACCATGTCCCAGGTGACCTCGCGCGCCGGTGTACGACCGGACACCGTGCGCTACTACGAGCGCATCGGTCTCCTGCCAGCACCGGCGCGGACGTCCGGGGCACATCGGCGCTACGACGAGGACGTCATCGACAGGTTGCGGTTCATCCGCGGCACCCAGCGGCTCGGGCTGACGCTGACGGAGATCGGCGACCTGCTGAGCGTGCGCGACACCGGGGTCTGCCCGTGTGAACCCGCCGAAACCATGCTGGAACGCCATCTCGCCGAAATCGAAGCGGAGATGACCCGGCTCGGCGCCCTGCACGCCGAACTCACTTCCATGCTGTCCGGGATGTCCGGCGAGAAATGCGCCGATCCGCTGCCCGGCGCGTGGTGCCCGCCTGACCACGGACCCGAGGGAGGAGGTGGATGACCATGCGGAACGACGACTGGTGCGACTGCGACTGCGGCACCGGCTGCTGCTGACCGGTTCCGGCGGGACCGGCCGGGCTTGACGTCACCCGGCCGGCCATCCGAGCGGTCAGTCCTGCGGCAGGAGCACCGTCTTCCCGATCCTGTCCTTGCAGACCTCGGCGGAGTAAGCCATCAGCCCGCCAGCCTGCGCATCCCGAAAGAGACGCTGAATCGGCGAAGCGCGCAGAAAACCCGAGCCACCTCCCGCCTTCAACGCCAGCTGGGCGACGTCGCGGGCGACGTCGTTCGCGAGCACCTTCGCGGTCATGGTCGCGGACATGAATTCCGGCGAGTTCTGATCTGCCAGCCACGCCATGTTGCGGGCGTACATGCGCGCGGCGTCGAGGCGGGTGTGGACGTCCGCCACTTCGAACTGCAGCCATTGCATTTCGGCGAGTGACTGCCCGGTCATGGGAATGACACGGTTACGGGAGTGCGTGATCAGCGCGTCCTCCGCCGCGTCGGCTATCCCGAGTGAAAGGAACGCGAGCCCTGCTCCGATGTGGTTCGGGCGCCGCTCGGTCGAGGGCGGACACCGGCGGTCCTCCCGCAGGACCGTGCCTTCGAACGAGACGAGCTGGCTACGACTGGCACGCAGTCCCATCGTGTCCCAGATGGGTACGAAGGTCATCGTGTCGTCCGGCGCGACGCCGAAGAAGGTCGGCGCGCCGTCGACGAGCGCGTTGACCAGGAAGTGATCGGCGGCCTCGCAGCCGGAAACGAACCGTTTGGCACCGGTGAGCCGGAACCCGCCATCGACGGGCTCGGCGACCTGTTGCGGCATGAGGAACATGTTCCCGCTGCTCGGTTCCGACAGCGCGTTGGCGAAACGTTTGCCGTCGATGAGTTCCCCGGCATAGAAGCGGCCCACTTCGGGAGCGGACAGCTGGACCAGTCCGACCGCGGCGCCGATGTGCATCACCCAGATGCACGCGGTCGAGGAACAGGCGGCGCTGAGGATCCGGACGATCTCGCCGTAAGCCCGATAGCTCAGGCCCTCGCCACCGAACTCCGCGGGCAACGTCGCCCTGTCGAGGCCGGTCGCGTGCAGAGCGCGGAGGTTGGCGATGGGCAACTCGGCCGTATCGTCGAAGTCGGCCGCTGTCGCGGCGAAGCCCTTCGCCAGTTCGGTGACGATTTCGATCCAGCGATGTTCGTGGGCGGGCGGGTCGAACGGATGCGTGGCCTCGGTCATGTCCGCATCATGCCGCAATCGCGAAGGCCACCTCGCCACCCCGAGAATGGCGAAGGAGGCCTTTCACGGTGCGACAGTCACACCCTGGGCCGGCCACGCTGACCGAACGAGAACCAGAGATCGTCACCACCGCCACCCAGGGCGGGACCGACACCGAGATCGGCGCGGCACTGCAGCTCCGCCGCACGAGTGGTCGGCCTGACCTTCGCCAGCGGTATCGCTTGCGGCGTGATCATGTCCGGCTGCACCCATGACCAGACCAGCGACTCTTCCACGCCCAAGGACCGCGACCGCTCTCAGTCCGCGATGAGCACCTCTCCCGCTCCGTCGAACCGGTAACCGACCCCGCGCACGGTCGTGATGGGCGCCAGCACGGGTTCGAGCTTGCCGCGGATCTTACGGACATGGACGTCCACCGTCCGTCCGTTGCCACCGCTCAGCCCCCACACCCGCGCCATGAGGGTGCCGCGGTCGAAGACGCGGTCGGGATTCCGGCTCAGGAACAGCAGGAGATCGAACTCCAGCCTGGTGAACTCCAGCACCTCGCCGCACAGCAGCACACGCCGTGATTCGGGCTCGATGCGCAGCGGCGGCGCGGGTCCGCTGAGGCGACGACGCCGTCCAGCGAGTTCGACGACCTTGTCATCGTGGAAAGTGCGCGCCGTCAAAGTCACGCCGACAGTGTCCTCAAAGGACTCAAGCAGGCGCGCGGTGATCGCGGCGGCGTGCTCGGAGTCGGTGCTGACTCGCAAGGCCAAGGTCAGTTCGACGGTCGGTTCCCCGGTCACCACAACCGACTGCGTCATCTCACACCACCCGGACCGGATGCCGCACGACAGCGTCGAAAAGGTAGCCCTGCGTGTTGTGCGGAGTGACGTCCGACTGGGTGACGCCGGTGATGTCCGTGGCTCTCGCCCGCAGGGTGTACGCGCCGGAAACCCCGGGATGCCAAGGAATTTCCCAGCGTTGCCACCCGCGATCCGTCGCCGCTCCCACGAACTTCGCTTGCCGCCAGCCGTCACCGGTGCTCACTTCGACGCGCCGGATCCGGCCGTTTCCCGACCATGACCGACCGCGCAGTACCTGCTTGGCGCCGGCGGCGAACTCGGCGTTCCACGGCAGTTCGAAGGCGCTCTTGACCACCTGCCGGGTCACGACCGTGCCCTCCACCGGGTAGCCGGGGCCGAGCAACCGGTAGTACCGCGTGTTCCACGGTGAGAACAGCGGTGTTTCCGAAACTTCGATGCGTCCCAGCCATTTGATCGATGAGATGCCCACCCAGGACGGCACGACTAGCCGCACCGGATGACCGTGGTCCGGCGGCAATGGCCGCCCGTTCATTTCGTACGCCAGCAAAACATCCTGCAACGCCTTCGCGACCGGTAGCGGACGTCGCACCTTTCCCAGATTTTCCCCTGCGGTGACGTAGTCGGCGTCCAGTCCTTCCGGCAGGACGTCCACCGCGTGCCGCGTCAGCCCCGCCTTGGCGAGCACGGTGGCGAGACGGACGCCACGCCAGCGCGCGACTCCGACCGCGCCGAGTTTCCACGCCGTACCGGACACCGTCTGCCCTTGCTGGCTGGTGAAGAAATTCCGGCCGTTGCCCGCGCACTCGATGGCGGAGGTGATGGTCTCCGAAGGCAACCGGAGCAAGTCGGCGTAGGCGAACTCCACCGGACGGTCCGCCGTCGGTGCTCCGCGCAGTCCGGTGCCGAACAGCTTCAGCCGCCACGAGCGTGCGTCGATCAGCGGGGTCGAGGTGTGGTTACGGACGAAGAACCGGTCGATCGGCGTCAGGTAGCCCTGCCCGCTCAACGCCTCCCAGCGTGTCTCCGCGTTCGTGCCGTAGACCTCGAAGAACTCCGGCGGCAAGGGTTTCACGATCGGCGCGGCCGCCGAGGCCGTCCCCGACGGCAACGATCCGAACGCCGCCAACGCGAGCCCGCCACCGGCCGTCAGCCGAAGCAACGTGCGCCGCGACAGCCCGTCACCTCGCGCCTCCCCCGCCCGCCACTGCGTGAATCGCGTGCGGTCGTAGGTGGCTTCGTCGGTCAGGCCGCTTCCGGTCATGCGGATCATTGTGAGCAGCGGCCGTCCGCGCGGACCAGCGTGTCCACAGAGCGGAACCAGTTGTGCCCCGGACGGGGATCGAACCCGCACTGTGTCGATTTTAAGTCGACTGCCTCTGCCAGTTGGGCTACCGGGGCACCGACAGCCTAAGCGATGTGACGTTCCGGCGATGACTTAACCCTGAACGCCGTGAAGGCCTCCTTCCCTACGCTCAAAGTAGGGAAGGAGGCCTTCACGGCAAGCTACGAAATCAGGACTTCGACAGCCTGTCGAACTCCTCGCGCGGGTTGTTGATCTGGCCGAGCGAGATGACCTCGCGCCGGAACAGGCCGCCGAGCATCCAGTCGAACAGGATGCGGATCTTGCGGTTCCACGTCGGCATCGCCTTGAGGTGGTACGCGCGGTGGAAGAGCCAGGCCGGGAAGCCCTTGATCTTCAGGTTCAGCGCGTCGGCGACACCCTTGTGCAGGCCGAGACTGGCCACCGCACCCAGATTCTTGTGGTAATAGTCCTTCGGCTTGCCGCCGCGGATCACCTTGATGATGTTCTTCGCCAGCAGACGCGCCTGACGAACGGCGTGCTGCGCGTTCGGCGGGCAGGTCGCGGTCGGGTCCTGCTCGGTGCGCGAGAGGTCCGGCACGGCGGCGTTGTCACCGGCGGCCCAGACGTCGGGGTGTCCGACGACCTGCATCGCGGCGGTGGCCTCGACGCGGCCGCGCTTGTCCAGCGGCAGGTCCGAGCCGGCGAGCACCGGGTTCGCCTTCACACCGGCGGTCCAGATGATCGTGTCGGTGTCGAATTCGGTGCCGTCGGAGAGGACGACATGGCCGTTCTCGAACGACTTCGCCGCTGTCGACAAATAGACTTCGATGCCGCGCTTTTCGAGCTGCTCGACGGTGTACACACCGAGCGTTTCGCGCACCTCGGGGAGGATCCGCCCGGCGGCCTCGACGAGCACCCAGCGGATGTCCTCGACCTTGAGGTTCGGGTAGTAGTTCTCCACCGCGAAGCGGGTCATGTCCTCGAGCTCGGCGAGCGCTTCGATACCGGCGAACCCGCCACCGACGACGGTGAAGGTCAGCAGGCGCTTGCGCTGCTCGGGGTCGAGCGTGCTGGCGGCCTCGTCCAGCTTCGTCATGACGTGGTTGCGCAGGTAGATCGCCTCACCGATGGTCTTGAAGGCGATGCCTTCCTCGACCAGGCCCGGAATCGGCAGGATGCGCGCGACGGCGCCGAGCGCGACCACGAGGACGTCGTAGTTCAGCTGCTCGACGTGCCCGTCGGCGGCTTCGACCGTGACGGCCTTGCGCTCGTGCTCGATCTTCGTCACGCGCGCGGTGAGCACGTGGCAGCGCTTGAGCACGCGCCGCAGCGGCACGACCACGTGCCGCGGTTCGATCGCACCGGCCGCCGCCTCGGGCAGGAAGGGGGCATAGGTCATGTGCGGCTGCGGGTCAACGACCGTCACGGACGCTTCGTTGGCCCGGAGCATCTTCTGGAGCCCGTACGCCGTGTAGAGCCCGACGTATCCACCACCAAGGACGAGGATCCGTGTCGGTTCCGACTTAACACCAGCCATATTTCTATAGTCGCACCCATCTGCTGAGATCGCTCGTAGACCCCATCCGGCTGTGACCAGCGTCGCCACGGCTTCCGCACCGATTCAGTTCAGGCCGGCCACCGAGGTCGCGGCGGCCAGGACGTCGCACACCATGTCAAGCGTCAGGCGGCCGGTCTGGACATTGCGCTGCGATACGTGGTAACAGCCGAAAAGGCGCAGGTCGCCGAGGCTCACCTCGACGCCGTGGCCGAATTTCGGGCGTGGCGCGGGCACCGGCCAGCCCGCCTCCGCGAGGACCGGCAGCAGCGCCTGCCAGCCGAACGCGCCCAGGACCACGACGGCCTTCAGCGTCGGCCTCAGCAACGCGAGCTCGGCGGCGAGCCACGATCGGCAGGTTTCCCGTTCCTCAGGTGTGGGTTTGTTCGCGGGTGGCGCGCATCTCACCGGGGAGACGATCCGGGTCCCTCGGAGCCCGAGACCGTCACCCATATGGGTAGACGTCGGTTGCGAGGCGACCCCGACCTGGTGAAGCGCCTTGAAGAGAACGTCACCGGAAGGGTCGCCGGTGAACATGCGACCGGTCCGGTTCGCTCCATGGGCTGACGGGGCGAGCCCCACGATCGCCAGTGACGCGTCCGGTGGGCCGAAGCCGGGCACCGGCCGGGCCCAATAGGTCTCGTCGGCGAAGGCCGCCCGCTTGACCACGGCGATCTCCTCGCGCCACGCGACCAGCCGCGGGCAGGCGCGGCAACCGACGACCTCGGCGTCGAGCTCGGCGATCGACTGGAACCTCATAGCGACTCCTTCAAGGCGTCACGGCAGAGGCGGTCGGCGAGACGGGTCGTCTCGGGCTGCCGGAACGCCGGGCACAGCCGCAGGACCTGGCGGCACGCGTTGTCCAGCGAGATCTTGTGCCCGACGGAGACGTAAACGGGCTTCACGCCGTCTTGGGTACGCACGACGGCGCCGACGACCTCGCCGTCGTCCACCAGCGGTGTCCGGGCGCCGCGCTCCCGGCCCGGCTCGTCGTGTTCGCCGATGAACCTGGTCTTGCCGACCCCGATGGCAGGCAAGCCGGTCACAACGCCCACATGGCACGCCAGTCCGAAGCGGCGTGGGTGAGCCAACCCGTGGCCGTCGCAGACCAGGAGATCGGGAGTGTGTTCGAGCGCGCGGAGGGCGTCGAGCAGTGGCGGCAGCTCCCGGAAGGCGAAAAGGCCGGGTTCGTACGGGAACGAGATCCCGGAAACGACGGTTCGCTTTTCCACGACGCGGAATCCGGAGGCCTCGAGAGTGACCGCGGCGGCCGCGATCAGGCCTCTCTCCTCGTCGTAGGCGACGTCCAGACCGGTGACCGTGACGATCTCTTGTGGACAACGATCCCCGCGATCGACCAGGCCACGCAGGGTTTCCTGGATTTCGATCGCTTCGGCGACGGTGTTCGGGCGATCATGCGCCGTGACGATGTCCACTCGTACAGACTGCCAGTAAGTTGGGACCATGCCGGACACCAATCCCGATGAGAAGGCCGCCGACGAGAAGGACACCCCGTCGGCGGACACCAAGGTCGAGCCGATCGACGACCTGGTCACCACGAAGCACACGCTGACGCTCAAACGGCGGAAGCTCGCGTACACGGCCCAGACCGGGCGGATCGTGCTGAGGAAGGAGGTCATCACCGACGGCAAGTCCGAAGGCCACAAGGCCAAGGCCGAGGTGTTCCTGACCGCTTACACCCTCGACGACGCGGAGCCCGGCACTCGCCCGGTCACGTTCGCGTTCAACGGCGGCCCGGGTTCGGCGAGCATCTGGCTGCACATGGGCCTGCTCGGCCCGCGGCGCGTGCTGTCCGGCGACGTCGACGACCCGGTCGCGCCGCCCTACGGCCTGACCGACAACCAGGAAACTTTGCTCGCGCACAGTGACCTGGTGTTCATCGACCCGGTGTCGACCGGCTACTCGCGCGCCGTGGACGGCGAAAAGGCCAAGGAGTACCACGGTTACACCGCCGACATCGAGTCCATCGGCGAGATCATCCGACTGTGGGTCTCGCGCAAACAGCGCTGGCTCTCGCCGAAGTTCCTGGCGGGCGAGTCGTACGGCACGCTCCGGGCGGCAGGCCTGGCGGCCCATCTGCAGGAACGTCACGGGATGTACCTCAACGGGCTGCTCCTGATCTCCTCCGTGCTCGACCTGGGCACTCTGCGGTTCACCGAAGGCAACGACCTGCCGTACACGCTCTACGTGCCGACATACGCGGCGATCGCGCACTACCATGGTCTCCACGGCGAACGCCCGCTCGACGACGTCCTCGCGGACGCCGAGGATTTCGCGGCCAAGGAACTCCCCTGGGCACTCGCGCGCGGCGCCCGTCTGTCCACACAGGACCGCGCCGAAGCGGTGGCGACACTGGCTTCGCTCACCGGTCTCAGCGAGTCCTATGTGGACCGGGTGAACCTGCGGATCGAACACGTCCGGTTTTTCACGGAACTGCTGCGGGACAAGGGTCTCACCGTCGGGCGGATGGATGGCCGGTTCACCACCTGGGAACCCGACGGCGGGCGCGAGCACATGAGCGACGACCCGTCGATCTCACGGATCATCGGCGCCTACGCGAGCGGCCTCAACCACTACGTGCGCGCCGAGCTTGGTTACGAGAACGACCTTCCGTACGAGGTCTTGTCGATGGACGTCTTCAAGGCCTGGTCGTACTCCGACTTCGAGGGCCGTTCGGTGTCCTCTGTGGACTCTCTCGCCTCCGCCATGCGGGCGAATCCGCATCTTCGCGTCCATGTCGCTTTCGGTCACTATGATGGCGCTACGCCTTACTTCGCTTCGGAGCACGTGTTGGCGCGCCTGCAGATTCCCGAGGAGCTGCGGGAGAACATCGACACGGCGTACTATCCGGCGGGGCACATGATGTACGTGCACGAGGAGTCTCGGGTGCGGCAGTCAAAGGACCTGGCGAAGTTCGTGAAGAGCGCTTCGGGACAGTAGGGGAGCCTGTGCCCAGACCGGCAAGTGCTATGAAAGGTCCTTTCCTTGCAAATTTTGCAAGGAAAGGACCTTTCATAGCACTCAGGTACCAAGTTCTGTCGGACCCGTCCCTGACCATATCGGCATGTATCTATCCAAAACTCCGCTTACGGACTCGTACCTACGACAACACAGCAGGCATGGCGTCATCCGGGTGGCGTCCTTAGAGAAATTAGGGGTCACACAAAGCACGGCGTACCGAAGATGCCAGCCTGGTGGAAGGTGGACTCATCTACTGCCAGGCATCGTCCTGCTCTCGAAGGAACAACCGACCGCGCGACAACGAGTCGAAGCCTCCTTGATGCTCACCGGCGGCCGTGGGGTCGTTAGCGGCTTCGAGGCCGCGCGCCGATACGGGCTACGGCAAGCCGGGCCGCACGGAACCGTCCACGTGCTCATTCCCCAACAGCGCAAAGTGCGAAGCGTCAAGTTCGCGATCTTCGAAAGAACGATCGTCATGCCGGACCATCGCATAGTCGAAGGGGTTCCGCTGGCCACTCCGGCTCGAGCCGTCTTGGACGGCGTACGGCGCATCCGTGACCTCGACCCCGTACGTGCCTTGCTGATCGAAACCGTCGAGGCAGGCCTGTGCACGGTCGATGAACTGAGCGCCGAACTCGAATCCGGCAGCAGGCGGGGAACCGCACTTCCTCGCGCCGTACTTCGAGAGCTCGCGGCCGAGGTCAAGTCGGTTCCCGAGGCCGCCGCACTGGCGATCTGGAAGAGGGCGGGGCTGCCACCGGCCGAACGGAACGTAAGGATCCTCGACGCTTCCGGAAATTACGTCGGCAAGCCCGATTCCTGGTGCGACGAACTCGCCTTGGCATGGGAAATCGATTCGTATGCCTTCCACTTCGGAAGGGATGCCTACCGCAAGACCCTCCACCGTAACAATCGTTACGCGGCAGCCGGAATCGTCGTCGTGCAGACGTTGCCGTCCCGGATTCGCGATGAGCCTGACAAGGTCATTGCAGAACTCCGGGCCGCAGCCGAAGCGGCAGCACGACGTCCGAGACCGGCCGTCTCCGTGGTCCGCACCGATCGGGCCGCCTGACACTCCAGCCCGTAACGCTATGAAAGGTCCTTTCCTTGCAAAATTTGCAAGGAAAGGACCTTTCATAGCACTTCTCGGCAGAAGAGTCAGCCTCGCAGGAACTGTGAGCCCCGCGTAACGGCCGACCAGGCGTCAACGGCACCATGACCGTAGAAGCCGTTGAACGAAGCGTCACCGACGCAGGTTGCGGTGTACGACGCGTCCCGGCCTTCGTCCAGGTAGTCGACGGTCCGCGGCACCGGGCACGCGATGTCGGAGGCCGTGCCCTCGAGCACCCGCTGCACCGCGTCCGGGTTCATGCCGAAGTCGCGCGAGCCCTTGCCGTACTGCGAAACGATGAGCGCGGCGACACCGGTCGCGTGCGGCGACGCCATCGACGTTCCCTGTAGCCACTGGTAGTAGCCGACGCGGCCGTCGGCGGTGGTCGCCTTCTGGACGCCGTCGTCGAGACCGTCGGGCGTGATGTTCCCGGCGGCGTCGATTTTGCCTTCCGCGACGCCGACGTTGCGCGGGTAGGTCGAGAGGATCTGGTTCTCGATGGCGCGGAACCACGGGGTGCCGAAGCCGTCACGGAAGTATCCGCCGGGCGCGGAGACAGAGATCTGCTCGAGGCCGTAGTTCGAGTAGTCCGCCTTCGCCTGCGAAGGACCGAAGGACGAGACGCCGATCGTGTGCGGGCCCTCGACGGGCAGCGAGAGGCAGCTCGCGTTGTCGATCTGCCGCGGGTGCGTGCTGTTCGACGGGTAGTCCGGGCTCGAAGCGTCCGGCTGCGGGGCGCCGAGGTCAGTGTGCTGGTTGCCCAGCGAGACGACCTGGGTGACGCCCTTGCGGTGCGCGTAGTTCAGCGCACGGGTCGTCGCCTCGATGACGGTCCGCTGTTCCGCCTGCTCCGCGGCCGAGTCCGCCGGGTTGGAGGTGCAGTTGTAGAGCCAAGGGTCCGTGTAGAAGCTCATGTTGACGACGTCCACACCGGCGTCACCGGCGTAGGTGATCGCGTCCACGGTCGGCTGCAGGAAGAAGAAGCCCGAGTCCTGGCCGGCGCGGAGGTTCACCAGCGTCACGTTCGGCGCGACGCCCGAGACGCCGAAACCGTTCGCGGCGGCGCCGATGGTGCCGGCGACGTGCGTGCCGTGCCCGTTGTCGTCGACGTCGGCGGGGTCGACACAGCCGCGGTACTCGCACGGTCCGTCGACGGGTTCACCCTTCACGTCCGCGACGATGTCCTTGGTGAAGTTCTGCGACAACGCCCGGTCGAAGTTGGGGGCGATGTCCGGGTGACTCGCGTCGACACCGGTGTCGATGATGCCGACCTTCACGCGCTTGTCGCCCGGCTGCACGGTGCGCGAAAGGTCCGAACGGACGGACTTGAGGCCCCAGAGCTGACTGTCGAGCGGGTCGAGCCCGGCGGACTGGGCCGAAGCCGCCTTCGGCTTCGAAGCCGACCCGTGGCTTTCCTTCTCGACGACGTTCGGCTTGACCTTCGCCTTGTTGCTCTTCGGCGCGGAGCCGATCGGCTTCGCTTTGGCCGCACCGAAAACCGACCGGTCGGCGGAGACCCGCTCGGCGAAACCGTTGGCGGGCGCGGTCGCGGTGATCAGGCCGACCGCGACGTTGCTGGTCACGACGGTGCCTCCGGCGGCACGGATCGCGCGCTCCACCGAAGCGACGCTCTGCCCCTCGCGGGCCAGAACGGAGAATTCCGTCGGCGCGCCGGAAAGCTGTGGCTGCGCGGACGCCATCGGCGCCGCGACGATCGCGCCGGACAACGGTACCGCCAAGGCGATGATGAGAGATCTAGATCTTTTCACTTCATGCCTCCTGAAGAAAACGATTCGTGCAAACTACGTCACTGACCGTCGGGCTTCAACGAAGTCCCTACTAAAGTCCGGGCACGACGGTTTTTTCCTCCGCGAAATGACAGGCCGACAAATGTCCACCGGTCCGGGTGATCAATTCGGGTTCCTGGTCGGCGCAAATGTCCTGCGCCTTCCAGCACCGGGTACGGAACCGGCAGCCCGACGGCGGATCCAGCGGGCTCGGCACGTCGCCTTCCAGGCGAATCACCTGCCGCTGCCCCCGCAACGCCGGGTCGGCGACCGGCACCGCGGACAGCAGCGCCTGCGTGTAGGGGTGCGAGGGATGCTCGTAGATCTCCTCTTCCGTCCCCATTTCCACGATCTTGCCGAGATACATCACCGCGACCCGCGTGGAAAGGTGACGGACAACGGACAAATCATGTGCGATGAACACATAGGAAAGGCCGAATTCGTTCTGCAGTTCACCGAGCAGGTTCATCACCTGCGCCTGGATGGAGACGTCCAGCGCGGACACCGGTTCGTCGCAGATGATGACCTTCGGCCGCAACGCCAGGGCCCGCGCGATCCCGATGCGCTGCCGCTGCCCACCGGAGAACTGGTGCGGATAGCGGTTGATGTGCTCGGGGTTCAGGCCGACGACGTCGAGCAGGTCCCGCACCTTCGCCGCCCGTGAGCCCTTCGGGGCCACGTCGGTGTGGATCTCGAAGGGCTCACCGACGATGTCACCGACCGTCATCCTCGGGTTCAGCGACGTGTACGGATCCTGCAACACGATCTGGATCTCACGCCGCATTTTCCTGAGCTCGGCGCCCCGCAACGCGAAGATGTCACGGCCTTCGAAGGTCGCGATTCCGCCCGTGGGCTCTTCCAGCCGCATCAACACCTGGGCCAACGTGGACTTGCCACAACCGGATTCCCCCACCACACCGAGGGTCTCACCGGGCATGAGGTCGAACGAGACCCCGTCGACAGCCTTCACCTGACCGATCGTGCGTTTGACGAGGATCCCCGCTCGCACCGGGAAGTACTTCACCAGGTTCTCGACCCGCAAAATGGGCTCAGACACGCTCACTCACCACCTCTTCGGCGAAGTGACAGGCGCTGACCCTGCCGAACCCGAGACTGTGCAGCGCGGGCCGTTCGGTCTCGCACCGGTCCACCGCCCGGGGGCAACGCGGATGGAACGGGCAACCCGGCGGGACGTGCAGAAGACTCGGCGGCAGACCCGTGATGGTCTTCAGCGTCTGTCCTTTGAGGTCCAGCCGTGGCAGAGAGGCCATCAGTGCCTCGGTGTAGGGATGCCCCGGCGAGCGGAACAACTCGGTGACGTCGGCCTGTTCGACGATCCGGCCCGCGTACATCACCGCGATCCGGTCGGCGACCTCGGCGACCACCGCCAGGTCGTGGGTGATGAGGATCAGCCCCATCCGCCGCTCGGCCTGGATCTCCGCCAGCAGGTCCATGATCTGGGCCTGCACGGTGACGTCCAGCGCGGTCGTCGGCTCGTCCGCGATCAGCAGATCCGGGTCGAGCGCCAGCGACATGGCGATCATCGCGCGCTGCCGCATCCCACCGGAGAACTGGTGCGGGTACTCGCGGACCCGGCGCGCGGCGGCCGGGATGCGCACGATGTCGAGCAGTTCGATCGCCCGCTTGCGAGCGTCCTTTTTGGACATCCCAAGCCGGACGCGCAACTGCTCCTCGATCTGGAATCCGACGGTGAAGACCGGGTTCAGCGCGGAAAGCGCGTCCTGGAAGATCATCGCGATCCCCGCGCCCCGCACCTCACGCCGCCGTTCTTCGGTGGCGGTGAGCAGATCCTCGCCGCGGTACCGGACGGCGCCGCCGGTGACGACGGCGGGCGGGCTGTCGAGGATTCCCATCACCGTCTGCGCGGTCACGCTCTTGCCCGAACCGGATTCTCCCAGCACGGCAAGGGTTTCCCCGGCGTGCACGGAGTAGTCGACGCCGTTGAGCACGGTCGCGACGCCGTCCGAGGTCCGGAACTCGACGTGGAGGTCTTCCACTTCCAGCAGCAATTCGTTGTCCACGACCACTCACCGGGCCTTCGGGTCGAGTGCGTCGCGGATCCCGTCACCGAGCATGACGAACGCGAGCACGGTGACGGTCACGAATCCGGCGGGGAACAGCAACATGTGCGGGATGACCCGGAAGTAGTCCCGCGCGTCGCTGATCATCACACCCCACGAAACGACCGGCGGCCGCACGCCAACGCCGAGGTAAGCCAACGTCGCCTCCGCCCCGATGAAGGCACCGAGCGCGATGGTCCCGTAGACCAGCACCGGCGCGACGGTGTTGGGCAGCAGGTGCCGGAGCACGATGCGTGGCGTGCTCGCACCGAGACCGCGAGCGGCCTTGACGTAGTCGAGTTGCTTGGCCACCAGCGTCGCCGACCGCATGATGCGCATCGCCACCGGCCAGCTCAGCGCCGCGATCGAGAACACCACCTGCACGATGATGGTGACCGCACCGGGGTTCGTGCCGGGTGCGTTGAACGTCGTGAGGATGACGATCGCGCCGAGCACGAACGGCAGCGCCGCGAAGATGTCGCCGACCCGGGAGAACAGGCTGTCGACGAGACGGCCGTAATACCCGGCGACGATCCCGACGAGCGAACCGATCAGGATCGTCAGCACCGTCGCGAAGACCCCCACCAGCAACGACGCCCGCGCGCCGTGGATGGTCCGCGCGTAGATGTCGTAGCCCTGGTTGTCGTAGCCGAACCAGGCGTCCGCGGACGGGCCTTCGTTGGCGTGCGTCAGATCGCTGAAACCGGCCGGACGCGAACTGAACAGGTCCGGCGCGATGGCGATCAGCACGATCAGCACGATGATGACGGAGGAGATGAGGAAGGACGGCTTGCGGCGCAGCATCCGCCAGGCGTCACCGCCGAGGCTGCGCGGCTTGTACGCCAGTGCGGAGTCGTCGGCGACGCCGGCGGCGGCGACGTCCACAGAGGACACGCCACCGGCCACGTTGGGGTCAGTCATAACGGATCCTCGGGTCGAGAACGGCATAGAGCAGGTCGACGGTGAGACTCACCAGCAGGTAGACCATCACCAGCAGGACGACGACGCCGGTGACGGTGGCGCCCTCCCGGTTCTGGATACCGCGGAAGATGAGCCCGCCGATGCCGTTGATGTTGAACACGCCTTCGGTGACGATGGCCCCGCCCATGAGCGCGCCGATGTCGGTGCCGATGAAGGTCAGTACCGGGATCACCGAGTTGCGCAGCAGGTGGACACCGACGACGCGGCTGCGCGGCTGCCCTTTCGCGATGGCCGTGCGGACGTAGTCGGCGTGCCGGTTCTCGGCGATACTCGTCCGGGTCAGCCGGGCGATGTAGGCCATCGAGAGACTGCCCAGCGCTATCCCGGGCACGATGAGTTCGCCGACTGTCGCGTCCTCGGACACGCTCGCCTCGATGAGGCCCAGTTCCGAACCCAGGATGATCTGGAGCACGATCGCGGTGACGAACACCGGGATCGAGATCAGGAACGTGGTCGACATCAGCACGAGGTTGTCGAGGAAACCCTTGCCGCGCAGCCCGGTCAGGATGCCGGCGGCGAGTCCGATGATCGCCTCGATGGCCACCGCGATGAGCGCGAGCCGGACGGTCACCGGATAGGCGTTCCCGATCAGCTCGCCGACCGAGACGCCGTTGAAGGTCTCACCCCAGTCACCGGTGAACAGGTTGCCGAGGTATTTGAAGTACTGGACGAAGATCGAATCATCGAGGTTGAACTTCGCGGTCATCATCTCGATGTAGGCGGGCGGGCAGGCGACCTGACCGCATTTGCCCGCGAACGGGTCACCGGGCACCGCCCACACGAGGGCGTAGATGAGGAACGTGGTGCCGAAGAAGACCGGGATCAGTTGAAGTAGGCGACGGAGGATGTACTGGGACATGGGCGTGCCGTCCTGGAGATCGCGTGGTGGGAGCTGTGGGACCGGCGGGTCGTGAGTGGCGATTCGGGTTCTGACCCGAATCGCCCCTCACGACGCACGGAGTCCCGCGCGGTGCTCTACTTCGCGGCGACCTCAATGGACGAGTAGTCCGCGAGGCGGCCGAAGTCGAGCTTCGCGACCTTCAGCCGGTTCGACTTGCCACCGACGCCCTTTTCCTCCCACACCGGGATCTGCGGCAGGTCCTTCGCGATCAGGTCCTCGGCCTGCTGGTACAGCTTGATCGCGGCCGCCTTGTCGGCGGTCTGGTCCGCCTGGTTCAGCAGCGCGTCGACGGCCGGGTTGTTGTACGTCGAGTCGTTGGAGGAACCGGTGCTCTTGTAGCGCGGGTTCAGGTAGTTCTCGATCGACGGGTAGTCGGCCGACCAGTCGGAGCGGCCCATGCCGGTCAGCTTCCTGCCGTTGACGATGCTGCGCCACTGGCCGAAGTCGGTCGCCGGGACGAAGTCGCATTCGACGCCGAGCGCGTTCTTGATGCTGTTGCACGCCGCGACCAGCGGTTCCTTACGGCCGCCGTCCGCGTTCGAGGCGATGGTCAGCTTGCCGGTGTACCCGGACTTCGCCCAGAACTCCTTGGCCTTCACCGGATCGAACTTGCAGAACTCGCAAACACCGGGCCGGTAGCCCTCGATACCGCGCGAAACGTAACCGTCGGCGGGCGCGTAGGTGTCGTTCATGACGGTCTTGACGATCTGCTCGCGGTCGATGGCCAGCGAGATCGCCTTACGCAGGTCCAGGTTGTTGTAACCCGGGACGTAGTAGGGGATGGCGAGCGCGCTGATGCCGAGCAGGTTTCCTTCGACCAGCCGCTCACCGAGGTCGGTCTTGTACTTGCCGCCGGCCTTCGCCGCCGGCGGGAGCGCCTCCATGAAGTCGAGGCGGTTGCTCAGCAGGTCCTGGTACGCGGTTTCCTGGCTGGTGTAGATGCGGACTTCGAGGTCCTTGAACTTGACCTTGTCCTCGCCCTGGTACTCGTCGAACCGAGTGAGCTTCATGTTCTGGTTGGGCGTGCGTGAAACGAACTTCAGCGGCCCGTTTCCGATGGGTGCCTTGGCGAACGCCTCCGGGTCGGCGAAGAACTTGTCCGGGAGCGGCGCGAAGGCGAGGTAGCCGATCTTGGTGGCGAACACCGAGAACGGGCCCTTGAGGGTGACCTGGAACTCGTAGTCGTTCACGACCTTGAGCCCGGACATCTCCTTGACCGTCGGCTCTTTGGCGCTGATTTCGTCGTAGCCCTGGATCTGCTCGAAGAACGACGCGTTCTGCATGCCGTTCTTGCCGTTCGCGCTGTAGTTCCACGCGTCGACGAAGTTCTTCGCCTTGACTTCGGTCCCGTCGTGGAACTTCCAGCCCTTTTTGATCTTGATGTCGAAGACCTTCGAATCGGTCGTGGTGATCGATTCGGCCATCAGGTTGTACGGTTCGGCCGTGTCGGATTTGTAGCCGACCAACGCCGAGAAGACCGGCTTGAGGGCTTTGGAGCCGCCGAGTTCGTTGGTGTTGGCGGGGATCAGCGTGTTCTCCGGCTCGGTGCCGTAGACCGAGACCGCCGCGTTGGCGTCGGTGGCGCCGGAGCCCTTGTCTTCGCTGGATCCACCACCTCCACAGGCCGTCAGCAGCATGGCCGCCGTGGCCACCACCGCCGTCGCTCCCCAGAACCCGCGTGAAGCCCGCATGTCCACTCCAACTCTCGTCGTCGGATCGTCCGGCGAGCGCTGGTCGCGCCCTGCCGTCCAGAAGGTGAGACGACGCTATGGGACACGTGAAGCCGATCACAGTGCGTTGGTGTTGCAAATGTGTGACGGTCTCCCCGACCACCCGGTCAGAGCACAACGTTGGTAGGAGCCGTGCTGCGCCGAACGGCCCAACCCGGACAGGAGGTCACCGAGTGATCACCGAAAGAAATGGCGTCACATAAGAGAAATCGACATTCTCAGGCCAGGGAGAGCGCGATCCCGTCGAGGATGTCGTGCTCGGAGACCACCAACTCGTCGGGACCACTGCGCGTGGCGAACTGTTCGGCCAGCACCTGCACGATGACCGATCCGCCGCCGATCACGTCGACCCGGCCGGGGTGGATCACCGGGTTCGCGGCACGGGTCGCGTGGTCGGCCGTGAGAAGCGATCGCGCGACCCGGTCGATGTCGGCGTGGGAGAGCTTCGAGAGGTGGGTGCGTTCGGAGTCGTACTCCGAGAGGCCCTGTGCCACCGCGGTCAGGGTGGTGACCGTACCGGCGACACCGATCCATGTCTTGGCCGTGGACACGTCCACGACGTCGAAGGCTTCGGAGAGCACCTTGGCGGCCAGCTCGCGGGCTTCGGCGATCTCGGCGGCGGAGGGCGGGTCGGACTTCAGCGCGCGTTCGGTGATCCGCACGCAGCCGATGTCGACCGACTTCGCGGCGATGACCTCGGCCTGGCGGCCGTCCCAGGTGCCGACGACGAGTTCGGTCGAGCCGCCGCCGACGTCGACCACCACGAACGGGCCGTCGTCGGGGTCCTGCTCGCCGACGGCGCCGGTGAAGGACAGCCGGGCCTCTTCGTCGCCGCTGATGACTTCGGCCTCGGTGCCCAGCACCTCACGCGTCATCGCGAAGAACTCATCACGATTGCTCGCGTCGCGGGTCGCCGACGTCGCGACCATGCGGACCTTCTCGACACCTTTGCGGCGCGCGGCGATCGTGTAGTCCGCCAGCGCCTTACGGGTGCGTTCGAGCGCCTCGGGGGCCAGCCTGCCGGTGGCGTCCACACCCTGGCCGAGGCGGACGATCCGCATCTCGCGGTGCAGGTCGCGCAGGTCGACCGTCCCGTCGTGGCGGGGGGTCAGCTCGGCGACGAGCAGACGGATGGAGTTGGTCCCACAGTCGATCGCGGCAACACGAGGCATACGTTCAGCCTAGCCAGTCGGCTTCACCGAATTCTCGCCGGACGAGTTGCCCGCCGGTGGTGACGGGGTGCAAGTCGGCGCCGGGGTAGTCGTCGGGCTGGACGAGCTGGACGGCGTCGTCGACGCTGTCGGAGTCGGACAGGGCGGAAGCGGCGTCGTGGTCGGCGAAGTCGAGGTATTCGAGGTGGTTCCCGGCTTCGACGGAGACGTGGACGATTTCGAGATCGTCGGCGGCGCTGAACTCGAAGGCGGCGGCGTCACCGAACCGGGCGGCGTCGGCGGCACCGGAGGCGGCGGCACCGAAGCAGGCGGCGGAGCGGCCGCGGCGTTCGGCGCGCCGATCGGCACCTTGCTGTCCGGCGTCGGCAGCACGCCCGTGCGGTAGGCCTCGGCCCAGATGATGACCGTGTTCACATACGTGTCGGAGTTGTTGTAGCGGAACACGGCCGCGCGCAACTGGTCCGGTTTGGACAGATCGAGCCCGCCCGAGCACAGGTACCGGCCGGTGCCCAGCGCCGCGTCGAAGATGTTGTTCGGATCGGACTCGCCGTCATCGTTGCCGTCGGAGGCGTAAGCGGCCCACGTGGACGGGATGAACTGCGTCGGGCCGACGGCGCGATCCCAGACGGCGTCACCGTCGTATTTGCCGCCGTCGGTGTCCGGGATGGCCGCGAACGGACCGGCACCGTTGAGCTGCGGGCCCAGAATCGGTTCGAGAGTGTTGCCCTTCGCGTCGACGAAACCGCCGCGCGCGTGATTGGACTCGATCCGGCCGATACTCGCGATCAGCGCCCAGTCGATGTGACAACCGGGCTGTTCGGCGATGAGGATGTCGGCGGCCTTGCGATACGCGGCGAGCGCGGTCACGGGGATGCCAAGCGGTCCGTTGGGGAGTTCGTCCGCGGGGAGCGGGAGCGGGGTCGGCGCGTTCGGCAGGCTGCCGTCGACACCGATCTGCTGGACGAGCGGGTTCTTCGGGTCATAGCCGCCGACAAGGGCGACGTCGTCGGAATGGATCGTGCTCGCCGTCGCGGCCCAGCTGCCGGCCCCGACGACCGCGGCACCGGCCGGGACGATGGCGAGGACACCCCCGGCCACCGCGGCGATCGTGCGGTGCCGGAGACACAGTCTCCGGACATGACCGGTCACCGCGCCTGGCACGTGCCTCACGCGCATACCTCAGAACCCTCCCGGCGGATCGCGATCCGGCGAATCCGTTCCTTGCCCACCCAGAAAACCCGCACCTGGTGCCCAGCCTGCCGCATGCGGTGACCGGTTTCACCCTAAAGGGGAGACCAGTCGGTCTTCAACGGGTGAATTAACCCACCTGGAGGAACTATCTGTACCCGCGGGGCGGGTGTTACCCCTGACAGTCGCCCGACGGCCACCCATTCGCTTTGAGCAGCGCGAGGGTCTCGTCCCCGAACGGGTTCACTCCAGGACCGACGGCGAGCGTGTGCGCCAGGTGGACGTGCAGGCACTTGACGCGACCGGGCATCCCGCCCGCGCTGACCTCGTGGCCGAGCGAATCGATGGCGTCGCGTTCGGCGAGGTAGCTCTCGTGGGTCCGCTGGTAGGCGGCGGCCAGCTCGGGGTCTTCCGAGAGCCGGTCGGTCATTTCCTTCATCAGCCCGGACGCCTCGAGGGTGCCGACCATCGAGGTCAGCTTCGGGCAGGTCAAGTAGTAGAGCGTCGGGAAGGGAGTGCCGTCGTCGAGGCGGGGGCTGGTCTGCACGACCGACGGGTGGCCGCTCGGGCAGCGCGCGGCGACGGCGCGCAGCGCACGGGGTGCCCGGCCGAGCTGTTCCGCGATGATCTCGCGGTCGGCGTCGGTCACAGGCTCATAAGAAGACTTTTCCGTGCTGTTCACGCCACCAAGGCTAACCGGGGCCCCGAGCTCAGCCGCCCGCGACCTGATCCCACAGCTTCTCGTACCAGGAGCCCGCGGGCACCGGCTGCTGGCCTTGCTCGCCCTGCTCGGGCGCCTTGTCTTCGGGCAGCTGCACGATGTACGGCGTCTCACCGGGTTTCACGAAACCGAACCGCTTGCGGGCCTCGGCCTCGATCTGCGCCGGGTCGCTCAGCTCGGCCTTGCGGCCCTCCAGCTGGGCGACGCTCCGCTGCAGTTCGGACTGCAACTGCTGCTGCTCGCTCACCTCGGACTTCTGGCTGAGGTACGTGCGCAGCGGGACGGCGATGGTGAACGCGAGCGCGCACACCACGATCGCCACCACCGCGGCCCGGCGGGTGGTGGACATGCCGAGCACCTTCGCGGCGCCCGACGCGCGTTTCGCCGCGAGGCTGCGGCGCAGCCGGGTTCGGGCGCGGACCTCCGTCGTCGTGGTCCGCCGGGCGCGCTCCGGTCGGCGGCCCCTGCTGGAGCCGCCTCCGCCACCCGCGCGCCCGCTACGACGGGTCCGCGCCCTCCCCCGGTCCGCCATGCCTGCTTACCCCTCCGGGCTGAACCGCGGGAACGCGAGGTCGCCGGCGTACCGGGCCGCGTCGGCGAGGGTCTCCTCGATCCGCAGCAGCTGGTTGTACTTGGCGATGCGCTCGCCGCGTGCCGGGGCGCCGGTCTTGATCTGGCCGACACCGGTGGCGACGGCGAGGTCGGCGATGAAGGTGTCCTCGGTCTCGCCGGACCGGTGGCTCATCATCGACTTGTAGCCGTAGGAGGTGGCCAGCGAGATCGCGTCGAGGGTCTCCGACAGCGTGCCGATCTGGTTGACCTTCACCAGCAGCGCGTTGGCGGCGCGGCGGGTGATGCCCTCTTCGAGACGGTCCGGGTTGGTGACGAACAGATCGTCGCCGACGATCTGGACCTTCTCGCCGACCTCGGCGGTCAGCTGGACCCAGCCGTCCCAGTCGTCCTCGCTCAGCGGGTCCTCGATGGACACGAGCGGGTAGTCGCGCAGCAGTTCGGCGTAGTAGGCCGACATCTGCTCGGCGCTCTTCTTCGCACCTTCGAAGGTGTACGCGCCGTCGGAGAAGAACTCCGTCGCGGCGACGTCGAGCGCCAGCGCGACGTCGCGGCCCGGGGCGTATCCGGCCTTCTCGATCGCCTGAAGGATCAGGTCGAGCGCCTCGCGGTTGTTCTTCAGGCTGGGCGCGAAGCCGCCTTCGTCGCCGAGACCGGTGGCCAGGCCGCGGCCCTTCAGCACCGACTTCAGCGAGTGGTAGACCTCGGTGCCCCAGCGCAGGGCCTCGCGGAACGACTCGGCGCCGATCGGCGCGATCATGAACTCCTGGATGTCCACATCGGTGTCGGCGTGCGCGCCACCGTTGAGGATGTTGAGCATCGGCACCGGCAGCACGTGCGCGTTCGGCCCGCCGAGGTAGCGGAACAGTTCCAGCTCGGCCGATTCGGCGGCGGCCTTCGCGACGGCGAGCGAGACGCCGAGGATGGCGTTCGCGCCGAGACGGGACTTCGCCGGGGTGCCGTCGAGGTCGACCAGCTTCTGGTCGACGATGCGCTGGTCCACGGCGTCGGTGCCGACGAGGTCCGGGCCGATCTCGTCCAGGACGGCCGCGACCGCGCGCTCGACACCCTTGCCGTTGTACCGGCCGGTGTCGCCGTCACGCAGCTCGACGGCTTCGTGTTCGCCGGTGGAGGCACCCGAGGGGACCGCGGCCCGCGCGAGCGTGCCGTCGTCGAGAGCCACCTCCACTTCGACCGTCGGGTTGCCTCGCGAGTCCAGAATCTCGCGAGCGCCTACCTGCTCGATGAGCGCCACGCCATGCTCCTCATGTGGGTTGTGCCTGCGGTGACGGGCCCCAGCCTAGCCGTCGGCGCTGTTCACCCGTTGGAGGCACGCGCCACAGCGCTCACTCCGAAGGCGGTTCGTGCGCCCGGATCTCCCGCCAGCCCGAGGGGAGCTCGACGGTGTCGGAGAACTGCTGCCAGAACGTCCAGCTGTTGCCGCCGATGTCGGAGACGGTGAACACGCGGGCACCGTAGGGCTGATCTTGCGGAGCGTCGAGGTCGGCGTCGTCGCCCAACGCGGCGCGGACCCGCTCGTACTGGGCGTCGGCGTCGGGGACGTAGACGATGTTCAGCTGGCCGACCGGGCCGTCGACACCCTTGGCCTCCCAGTATCCGGGACCGACCCCGGCCAGCTGGATCTTCGCCGGACCGGCGCACAGCGTGGCCTGGAACACTTCACCGGAGGCGTCGGCGAAGCGCACCTCCTCGGTGAACCCGAACACTCTGACCAGCCACTCGACCGCTTCGGTCGCGTCGGTGTAGTAGAGGTACGGCGCGAGCCCGACGTAGCCGGACTCGTTCTCGGGCCTATCCGCTTCGGCACTGCTCATGGCGAGACAGTCCACCATGACCGTTTCAGCGCCTCGTGAACGACCCTGCCCCGGCGTATCGTGGAGCGGACCATGATGGATGCCGAACCCGCCCCAGAAACCGGTCCGGACTCGTCCGGCGAATCCCGGTTCCGCGCCTTCCGACAGGCGGAGGCGCTGGTCGAAAGCCGCAGGCCGCTCGACGCCCTCAAGGCCCTCGAGCCGCTGCTGGAGGACGAAACCGACAAACCGAGCGTGCAGTTGCTGGCCGGTCGCGCGTACTTCCACTCCGCACAGTTGCGCCGGGCCGAACGCGCCTTCACCCGGGTGCTGGAACTGGACCCCACCGATCATTACGCGCGGTTCGTGCTGGGTCGGACCCTCCAGCGCCTCGGCCGGTTGACCGAGGCGCTCGCGCAGATGCGGATCGCGTCGGCGATGCATCCGATCCCGGAATACCTGGAAGCGATCAGCGAGGTCAGCGCGCGGATCGCGCTGCGGGACTGACCCAGGCCCCGCCGCCGTCGTCGCGGGAGCAAGGGACCTTTGCTCTCATTTCGACTTGGCCCGCAGGTGGGCGCGCTCGCCCTGTTTGCCGAACAGCACCAGCAGTTCCACCGGCCCCGGCCCCGCACTGCCGAACCAGTGCGGCACCCGCGTGTCGAATTCGGCGGCCTCGCCCGGCCCCATCGTGAAGTCACGGTCGCCGAGCACCGCCCGCAAACGGCCGCTGAGGACGTACATCCACTCGTAGCCCTCGTGCGTCCGTTGCACCGGTTCGATGTCCTCGACCGGGATCAGCAGTTTGAACGCCTGCGGCTGCCCTGGCTGCGCGCTGAGCGGCCAGGCGGTGAACCGGCCGAATTTCTGCGGCTTCATCCGGATCCGCGGGTCGCTGGGCTCGGGTTCGCCGACCAGTTCGTCGAGCGGGACCTGATGCGCCTCCGACAACGTCAGCAGCAGTTCCAGGGTGGCCTTGCGCGAGCCCGATTCGAGCCGGGAGAGCGTGCTGGCGGAGATCCCCGTCGCCTCCGAGAGCGCGGAGAGGGTGGTGCCGCGTTCCTTGCGAAGCTGCTTGAGCCTCGGGCCGACCTCGGCGAGCCGCCGTTCGATGTCCTGCATGAACCCAGTTTGCCAAATCGGCAAAGAACTTTGCCACACTTCCGCGGAATCCGGATGCTCGGGACCATGAACAACGAATTCGACGTAGTGATCATCGGTGGCGGCGTGGCGGGGCTCAGCGCGGCGCTGGTCCTCGGCCGGGCGCGGCGCGAGGTCGTCGTGATCGACGCCGGCACCCCGCGCAACACGCCCGCCGCGCACGCGCACGGTTTCCTGACCAGGGACGGCATTCCACCCAAAGAACTGCTGGCGATAGGCCGTGACGAAGTCCGCGGCTACGGCGTCGAGATCGTCGAGGACGTGGTCCACCGGCTAAGGCGCGACAAGGCGGTGGAACTGGCGAGCGGGCGGGTCGTCAGCGGACGCCGGATCGTGGTGACGACCGGACTGGCGGACGAACTGCCGGACGTCCCCGGCGTCGCGGAGCGCTTCGGCACCGACGTGCTGCACTGCCCGTACTGCCACGGGTGGGAAGTGCGCGATCAGCGCTTCGGCGTGCTGGCCACCTCCGAGAAGTCGGTCCACCAGGCACTGATCGTCTGGCAGTGGAGCAAGGACCTGACGTTCTTCACGCACACACAGCAGATCTCGGCCGAGGACCGGGAGAAACTGACCGGGCTGGGCATCCGGATCGTCGACGGGAAGGTGTCCGAACTCGCCGTCGAAAACGACCGGCTGACCGGGGTCCGGCTCGTCGACGGCGAACTCGTCGAACGCGATGTCGTGTTCGTCGGCCCGAAGTTCGTCCCGCACGACAAGCTTCTCGCCCAAATCGGCTGCGAGCGCACCCAAGACGGTTTCGTCGCGGTGGACGCGCAGGGCCGGACGAAGGTGGACGGCTTCTGGGCGGCGGGCAACGTCGTCGATCCGATGGCGCAGCTGGTCGTCGCGGCCGGGGAGGCCTACAAGATGGCGTCGGCGCTCAACTTCGATCTGGTCCTGGAAGATCAGGGCGCGACGCTGGCGTCCGCGTAGGCGTCGGCCGCGCTGAAGACTTCCTGGACGTAGGGGACGGCCGGGTTGAAGACCCGCATCGCCTTCCACCAGCCCGCCGGAGTGGCGATGTCGTCGCCGTCGGCGCACAGGTAGCGAGCGGTGGCGAAGGCGGCGTCGTCGAGGTTCTTCGTATCCGGCCGCTTCCCGTCGCCGGTGGCGCGCATGGAGTGCTTGGCCCAGACGTCGGGCGCCAGCGTGATCGGGCCCGGCCTGCCCTGCGCCGCCTCGACGTGGGAGATCCCGGCGAGGGTCGCCCACGAAAGGTGACAGCCCGGTTTCTGACGCCGGAGCCACATCTCGGCCCGGCCGTAAGCGGACAGATCGGCGACGGGGAGCCGGGTCTTCGAGGCCACCCGTTTCGCCCAGGTCTCGAGTTCGGCGGCGTCGGAAACGGTGGGCCGGTCGGGCGGCGCGGCGAGCCCGGCCCGCGGCGTCGCCACCCCGGGCTGCGGCTTCTGGTCGGGCACCGCGAGCGCGGGCTGGGGTTGCGGCGGCGGGGGCGGCTCCTCGCCGCCCGGCCGCTGCACCCCGACGGTCATGATCAGCACCACGCCGGTGAGCACGAGACCACCGGCGAAAGCGAGCCTGGAAACGTACGGCGGCAGAGGACGCGAAAAGTACTCGGGGGTGTCGGCGCTCGACTGGGTGGTTTCGGCCACGCGGTCAGGTTACTTCGCCGCACCGCCGAGCGGTGCCCCGTTCGGGCTACGAAGCCAACTGTCGGTAAACCGGATCGATGATCGGTCCTCGGCGGCCGATTCGTTATGTGCCGAGCTCCGGCCACCCTGACCTGGGGATGCTTGCGACAGCCGTGTCCGATCAAGGTCTCTTCAAGCGTTTCGTCCGCTTACGGGTCACGTCACTCCCGCTGGACTTTCAGGGAAGCCTTACCTAAAACCAGGAGGTTCAGTCAGACGACCAGGGAGAACGACGTGTGGTTCGCGAGTGCGCTCATCGGCCTGCGCGAAGGTCTGGAGGCCGCCCTCGTCGTCAGCATCCTCGTCGCGTTCCTGGTCAAGACCGAACGGCGGCACGCGCTTCGCTGGGTGTGGCTCGGTGTCGGCGTGGCGGTCCTGCTGTCGGTCGGGATCGGCGCGATCCTCACCTACTCCACCGCGCAGCTGTCCTTCGAACAGCAGGAACTGCTCGGCGGCACCCTGTCGATCGTCGCGGTCGGCTTCGTGACGGCGATGATCTTCTGGATGCGCAAGGCATCGAGGACGATCGCCGCCGAACTGCGGGGGAAACTGGACGAAGCGCTCGACGTCGGCCCGCTCGCCGTCCTCGTCCTGTCCTTCTTCGCCGTCGGCCGGGAAGGCCTGGAGACGGCGGTGTTCTTTTACTCGACGGTGCAGACCGCGCAGGGCGGGACGACCGAGCCGTTGATCGGCTTCACCAGCGGCATCCTCGTCGCGATCGTGCTGGCGTACCTGATCTACCGCGGCGCCGTCCGGTTCGACCTCGGCAGGTTCTTCACCGTCACCGGTGTCCTGCTGGTGTTCGTCGCGGCGGGCGTGCTCGGCTACGGCCTGCACGACCTGCAGGAAGCCGCCTTCCTGCCCGGTTTGACCGTGCTCGCGTTCGACGCGTCGGCCGTACTGCCGGAGACGAGCTGGTACGGCGCGCTGCTCAAGGGGATCTTCAACTATTCGCAGCAGACGACGGTGCTCCAGGCCGTCGCGTGGCTCGCGTACGTGGCCATCGTGCTGCCTTTGTTCCTCAGGCCCAAGAAGAAGGTCGTGGCGGCTCCCGCCGCGGCCGCAGTCAAGGAGTGACCGTGTCTCGTCGATTCCCTCTCGCCGCCTTCGCCGGCGTCGGTGCCTTGGTGCTCACCGCCTGTGGCGGCGGCGAGGAGAAGCCCGCCGCCGCGGGCGGGCCGATCAAGGTCGAAGCCTCGGACACCGCGTGCGCCGTCTCGGCCACCACCGCGAACGCGGGCCCGGTGACCTTCGAGATCACGAACAAGGGCAGCAAGGTCACCGAGTTCTACCTCTACGCCGAGGGCGACCGGATCATGGGCGAGGTCGAGAACATCGCGCCGGGGCTGAACCGGCGGCTCATCGTCGAGGTCGCCGAGGCCGGCAAGTACCAGACCGCGTGCAAGCCGGGCATGACCGGCGGCGGCATCCGGGGCGAGTTCACCGTCACCGGCGGCGCCGCGAAGCAGGCCGACCCGAACTCGCAGAAGGCGCAGGCGGTCAAGAGCTACGCGGAGTACGTCGCGAACAACACGAAGGCGCTCGAGGAGGAGACCACCAAGTTCGTCGCCGTCGTGAAGGCGGGCAAGGTCGACGAGGCGAAGGCCGCGTACGCCCGCACCCGTGTCTACTTCGAACGGGTCGAACCGGTGGCCGAGAAGTTCGGTGACCTGGACCCGAAGATCGACGCGCGTGAGGCCGACCTCGAACCGGGCCAGAAGTTCACCGGGTTCCACCGCCTGGAGAAGGACCTTTGGGTGACCGGGCTCCAGCCGGACACCGCCCAGATCGCCGACCAGTTGCTCGCCGACGTCAAGGAACTGGTCACCAAGTCGGCGGCGCTCGAATTGAACGCGCTCGACCTGGCCAACGGCGCCAAGGAACTGCTCGACGAGATCGCCACCGGCAAGATCACCGGCGAGGAGGAGGCGTTCTCGCACACCGACCTCTCGGACTTCCAGGGCAACCTCGACGGCTCGAAGGCCGCGATCAACTCGCTGCGCCCGCTGCTGCAAGCGAAGGACCCGGCACTGGTGTCTACTTTGGACAAGGAGTTCGGCAACGTGCAGGTGCTGCTGGACAAGCAGCGCGAAGGTGACGGCTTCAAGCTGTACACGGCGCTGAGCCAGGACCAGATCAAGGAATTCGCGTCGGCGGTCGACGCGCTGAGCGAACCGCTGAGCAAGGTGGCGGAGGTCGCGGCGCAATGAGCGAGGCGGAGCACACCCGCGTCTCCCGCCGGAAGCTGTTCGGCATGGCGGGAGCGGGTGCCGCTCTCGTCGGGACCGGCGCGGCGGCCGCATACGGCGCCGACAGGCTCCTCGGCGGCGACAACCCGGCGCAGGCGGCGCAGAACGTCGTCGAGTTCCACGGCGAGCATCAGGCCGGGATCGTCACGCCGGTGCAGGAAAACCTGCACTTCGTCGCGCTGGACGTGACGACGAAGGACCGCGAAAAGCTGGTCAAACTGCTGCGGACGTGGACGGACGCCGCCCGGCGGATGACCGCGGGCCAGGAGGTCGGAACGGGCGGCGCCGTCGGTGGCGCCCCCGCCGCCCCGCCGAGCGACACCGGCGAGGCGCTCGATCTGGCGGCGTCTTCGCTGACGCTGACCATCGGTTTCGGCCCCTCGCTGTTCGACGACCGGTTCGGCCTGGCGGCCAAACGTCCGGCCGCGCTGATCGACCTCCCCCTGTTCCCGCAGGACAAACTAGACCCCGCGCGTGGCGGCGGGGACATCTGCGTCCAGGCGTGCGCGGACGATCCGCAGGTCGCGGTGCACGCGATCCGGAATCTGGTGCGACTGGGCTTCGGCGTCACCGCGGTGCGCTGGTCACAGCTCGGGTTCGGCCGCAGCTCGTCGACGTCGCGGGCGCAATCCACGCCGCGGAACCTGTTCGGGTTCAAGGACGGGACGCGCAACATCAAGGCCGAGGAGACCGACGTCCTGCGCGACCAGGTGTGGGCGGCGGCCGAAGACGGACAGCCGTGGATGGCGGGCGGGACGTTCCTGGTGGCCCGCCGGATCCGGATGCACATCGAAACCTGGGATCGGGAATCGTTGCAGGGCCAGGAAGGCATCGTCGGCCGGTCGAAGGGCGTCGGTGCCCCGCTCGGCCAGGCCGCCGAGTTCGACGAGCCCGATTTCCACGTGGGCGGCGCCGGCGGCGAGAAGCTGATCCCGGCGGACTCGCACGTCCGGCTGGCCTCGCACGAGAACCTGAACGGGGCGCGGATCCTGCGCCGCGGTTACAACTTCGTCGACGGGTCCGACGGTGTCGGACACCTCGAAGCGGGCTTGTTCTTCCTCGCGTTCAACCGGGATACGCGCAAGCAGTTCGTGCCGATGCAGCAGGCGTTGTCGTCGAAGGACGCGATGATGGAGTATCTGCAGCACACCGGATCCGCCCATTTCGCCGTTCCTCCAGGCGTGCGCGAAGGTGGTTTCTGGGGCGAAGGCCTGTTCTCTTGACCTCCAGTAAAGTGGAGGTCGCACACTGAACGCCATGTTCAGTGAAGCGGAACTCGACTACCTCGCCGGCCAGGGACTGGGGCGGCTCGCGACGGCGCAGCCGAACGGCACCCTGCAGGTCAGCCCGGTCGGCTACGTCTACAACCCCGAAACCCGCACGATCGACATCACCGGCTACGAACTGGCGAAGAGCAAGAAGTTCCGGAACGTGGCCGCCAACGGGCAAGCCGCGTTCGTGGTGGACGACATGCCTTCGCAGGACCCGCCGAGGATCCGGTGCCTCGAAATCCGCGGCCGCGCCGAGGCGCTGACCGGCGCCCGCACCCCGGACGGCCACCTCGACGGCGCGGTGATCCGGATCCATCCCTCGCGGATCATCAGCCTCGGCGTCGACGACCCGGACCACGACCCGCTCGATCTCGTTCCGCACAACCGGAACGTGTGACGGAGACGCTGTCACGTGAAGCCGGTTCAGGCGCGAACGGAGGTTTCGAGGATGCCTCCCAGAGCGGCGCGGGCTCGGGTGAGGTCGGCGATCCGGGAATCCAGCTCGGCGTACTGGGTTCTGAGGTGGTCGAGAACGCAGGCCTGGAGTTCGGTGCCGTCACCGACGAAACAGGGCATGAGTTCGTGGATGACCTTGGTGGGGAGTCCGGCGGCGAGCAGGGTGCGGATGCGGGCGACGGTGGCGGGGGCCGCGGCGTCGTAAAGGCGGTGCCCGCCTTCGCTGCGACGGGAGGTGAGCAGCCCCTGAGCCTCGTAGTAGCGGAGAAGACGTACGGCCACGCCTGTTTCGCGGGACAACTCCCCGATCTTCATATGACCCACCTCACAGGACCGCGCCTTGAATCTCACACTGGTGTCAGCTCCTAACGTCGATCGCATGACGACTATTTCGACCGCGCCGGTTTCCCTCTACGGCTTCCTGACCCCCAAGCCCGGACACGCCGACGAACTCAGGAAGCTCCTGATGGACCTCGTCGAACCGTCGCGAGGGCACGAAGGCAGCCTTCAGTACCACCTCCACGAACAGGAAGACGGCCGGTTCTTTCTTTACGAGGTTTGGCGTTCGCAGGAGGACCTCGACCGGCACAACGCGACTCCGCTGCTGCGCGCCTTCATGGCCGAACTGCCCGAGCACATCGACGGAGCACCCGAGGCCTATTTCGGCACGATGAAAAGTCCCTATCCGGCGTGATCGACGGGACCGTGGCGCGGTCAGCGACGGCCACCGAAGACCGCGTAGGTCCCGAATCCGGCGACGGCGAGCACCACCGCGGTCCACGTGGCCGCGGCCACGTCGGCGGGTTGCAGGAGCCAGGTCGCCACCAGCGTCCCGGTGTCGGTCCCCGGCGGGGTGAAGAACGCGACCGCGAACGCGAGCAGCGGCAACGTCCACCCGTAGGCCCCGCCGAACAGCATCGCGGCGATCCCGACGAGGCCGAGCAACCCGCCCGCGTTCCGCGCGATGATCTCCACCGGCACCCGCTCCGTCTCCCACAGCCGCGGCAGGAGCGCGGCGCCGAAGGCGAGGCCGCCGATCAGCAGGAGATGCAGTCCTCGCCGCGGCCGCCAGCGGATCGCGGCGGTCCGGTCGAGGTCGGCGTCCTGTCCGCTCAGGCCGATGGCGGGTACCGCGACCGCCACCGTGAGCGCCAGCGAAACCGGGGTCAGGGACCAGGAATCCCTCGCCAGTGACCACAGCACCGCCATGCTCACCACCAGTGCCGCGAGGGAGGCGGGCACGGCGCGCGAACGGGCGTACAGCACCGCCCACCTCATCAAGCGCCGCCGAGGAGGATGTCGAGCTGCTTGCCCTGGCAGGTCAGCCCCGCCTGTCGCTGCGCGATGATCCGGGCGCGCTGGACGTCGGGTGGCAGGGCACGGAAGGCCTCCCACTTCCCGGCGACCTCTCCCTCGGACTGCTCGCTCAACCAGGCACTTTCCCCGTTGACCAGTTTCCACTCACCGAGCAACCAGCTCGCCGCGATCGTCCGTGCGACGATTTCGTCCAAAAAGGACTTGTCGTAACCGCGAGAGGAATAGCAGGAGGGGGTCCCGGCTCCGCCGACCAGCACGCGTGTCACGTCTCTCGGCTCGATGGCCACGCGCAGCGGCCAATCCATCAGGTCGGCGTAGATCGTGTCGGCGGCACGCGGCGGAACCTCGTCGGGCTCCAGCCGCCGGTCCAGCTGAACGATCTTGACCGGCGCGTCCGGCAGTGTGCTCAGTAGCCGCAACGCTTCCTTGCCGGGGCCCGCGATACGGGCGAGTTCGGCCTCGTGCATGCGGGTGACGCAGACCGGGCCATCGCAGACCTTCGCCGTCGCCAGGGGATCGACGACTTTGGCTTCGGCCGTGGTCCCCGGCAGAACGGGAATCGCAATCGCGGCCGCCACCAGCGCGGGCACGACGGCGAGCGCCTTCGTTCGTTTCGAGCGCGTCGCCAGGAACAGGAAGCCGGTCACCGCCAGTCCGGTGAGCCAGACCGCCTGTCCGAGATTCATCCGGCCCGAGGTGGTCAGAAACGGATCCTTGAAGACGTCCATCGCGGGAGAAAGCAGCACGAGCCGGAGCGGCAGGGCCCCTTCGAACGCACTGCCCGCCGACGGGACGACCTGGAACACGATCACGACCACCAAAGCGGCGACGGCCACCGCGGGCGCGGTCAGCGGATGCGGCAGCAACCGGCCGATTCCCAGTCCGATCCAGGCGCCGGCGAGCATCGCGAGTACCCCGACCCCCACGATCGGCAGCCAGCCGAAGGTGAAGAACGCGCCACTGAAGAGCACTTGTACGGCGCCGACGGCGAAGATCAGCAGATAGCCCAGCACCAGCAGCCCACCCAAGGCGGCGGCGAGTTTCGCCGCCCGGTGCCATCCTGGACGCGGCGTCGTGGTCAGGAGTTCGACCATGCCGGACCGGCTGTCGCGCATCCCCTGGATGACGCCGGCGCCGATCGCGATCGGCCACAGGAACACCAGCAGGAACCGGCTCCACTCCGCGGCCAGCGTCCAGTGCTCGTCCCAGGCGAGCGGTCCCTTCGACCACGGCCCGGAGAACGAAACCAGGAAGCCGAACGCGACCACGAGGATCGCGAGCGTCGCCCAAGGGGCGATGGAACGGCGGAGTTCGGTCCGCAACACACGCGTGTTCACCAGTTCCCCTTCCCCGGCTCGTGCCCCAGCAACGCCGAATAGCCGCGCTCGATCGGGCTGTCGCCGACGTACTCCTCGCTCCCGGCCGCGGCCAGCTCGTCCGGAGTCCCCTGGAAAACGAGCTTCCCGTCTTCGAACAGGACGACGTCGGTGCAGGCTGTCGCGACGTCCTCGACGAGATGCGTCGAGACGACGACGCAGGCGTCGCGCCCCAGTTCCTGCATGAGCTCCCGGAACCGCACGCGCTGCGCCGGGTCGAGCCCGGCGGTCGGCTCGTCCAGCAGGAGGATATCCGGATCGTTCACGATCGCCTGCGCGATCCCGACCCGCCGTACCATCCCGCCCGACAACGTCTTCATCTTGTCGTCGGCGCGATCGGCGAGACCGACCCGTTCGATCGACCGCTGCACCGCGCCCGGGATGTCCTCTCGTGCCATCTCCTTGAGCCAAGCGATGTACTCGACGAACTCGCGGACGGTGAACCGCTTGTAGAAACCGAAATTCTGCGGCAGATAACCGATCCGGCGGCGCAGGCGGCGCTGATCGGTGAGTCCCCCGACAGAAGCACCGAGCAGCGCCAGCCCTCCCTCCGCCGGCCGGAGTACCGTCGCCAGCGCCCGGATCAGCGTGGTCTTCCCGGCCCCGTTCGGGCCGAGCAGACCGTGCACCCCCGTCCCCAGTTCCAGGTCGAGGCCGTTCACGGCGAACTTGCGCTTGCCGACCCGGACCTTCAGCCCCTCCGCCTTGATCTGCCACGCGTAGGTCGTCGGCGCGACCTCCGCGGCCCCGACAGCACGCATCATGTTCTCTCCTTCGTTCATCGTTCGGTTCCGGTGAGCACACCGAAGGCGTTCCGCCGGAACGCCACCACGGCCGCGGTCAGCGCGAAGACCGCGCCCCACGCCGGAAGAAGCCGGGGTTCGAGTGCGGCGACCTGCCCTTCCGAAACCACCGCGGGAGCCAGGATCACCGCCACCCAGATCCCGGCGAGGACGTACGCCGCCCGTGTCACCCCGATCAGCCCGCCGAGCGCGAGCGTCCCGGTGGTGAAGGCCAGGCTCGGCAGGAGGCCGAGCCCGAAGCCGGCACCGCTGAGCCAGCCCGTGAGGGCCTGGGTCGGCAGGACGACGGCGAGGACCGCCGTCGTGCGGCGCAGCACCAGGTAGAGGCCACCCCTCGGCGAGGAAGTGACGATTTCGTAGGCGGGATCGAGGCCCTTGGACCACGAAACCGCGACGCCGAGCACCGGCAACACCGGTGAAAAGAGCTGGACGAACGAGAAGTCCTCGTTCTTGGTGAAGCCGAGCCAGTCCAGCGCGAAGCCGATTCCCGGGATCAGCAGGATCATCAGCAGCCACGGCAGCATCACCGGCGTCACCCAGGTGTGCAGCCGCCCGGCCCACCGGCTTCGCATCGGCTGCGGCCCCGCTTCGGCCAGTTTCGGGCCGAGTCCGGCCCAGACGTCGTCCACCAGCGTCGACACCGCGGGCAGGCTGAGCGCGGCGAGCCGTCCCCGGCACTCCGCACACGACTCCAGATGGGCTTCGACCGCCCAGACGTCGTCGCCCGCCAGACCGGCGTCCCCGCGAACGTAACCGGTCAGGAGCTGTGGGGACACGTGTTCCTTGTTCACGACAGCGCCTCCCGCATCGCGATCCGAGCCCGCCTGGCGCGGGTTTTGACGGTTCCTTCCGGCAGCCCGAGCAGGACCGCGGTCTCGCGGACGGTCAGCCCGTCGAGCACCATGGCCTGCAGGACCTGACGTAGTTCGGGAGCGAGCCGGCGCAACGCGTCGCCGACGTGGTCGCCGACCGACCCGGCCAGCGCCTCGTCCTCGGCGGCCGGCGCGACGGTGGTTTCCGCGACCGGCAGCGGCTGCGTGTGCCGCGCCCGGCGGCGGAAAGCGTCGACGAGCCGCCGCGCGGCGATCGTCCACAACCAGCCGACGGCACTCCCGCCGACGGCCGAACCGGCGAACGCCCCGGCCGCCCGCCAAACGGCGAGATAGGTCTCCTGCATCACCTCGGCGACGATCTGCTCGTCGGCGCAGCGACGACGCAGGCGTACGGCCAGCCACGGTGACGTGCGGCGGTAAAGCTCCTCGAACGCCGCTCGGTCACCCTTCGCCGTGCGGCGGACGAGTTGCTCTTCGTCCGGTTCCGTTCCCTTCACAACCAGCAAGACGCCGGGATCATGGAAACGGTTCTCACTCGATTGTGTTCCGCATCACAGCGGCAAGCTCTGGGCCACTTCGTCGCCTACGGCTTGCTCGCGTGAAGTACATGATGGCCCCCTTCCTTGCGCCTGGCGCAAGGAAGGGGGCCATCATGTACTGGGGGAAGGTGGGAAGGTCGAGTTCCTCGGCGTAGGTATCTAAAACATCCTCGGCCAGAACTTGCGCCAGCCGTCGGCTTCGAGCGTCGTCGGTTCGAGACCGGCGTCGCGGGCGGCCTGCTCCGCGTCGCGGATGTCGCGCGCGAACCGTTTCGCGACGGCGCGAAGCTCACCTTCGGGGTCGACGCCCGCTCGGCGAGCGATCGCGGCCACCCGGAACAACTGGGCCGCGGCTTCGGAACCTTCGGGGAACAGGTCGAGCGGGATCCCGGCGCGGCCGCTGCGCTGGCCGAGCTTCCCGGCCAGCGCCACGGCGGGCTGACCGAGCGCGACGCCATCCACAATGGACTGCCTGCTCTTCTCCGCCTGTTTCAGTTCTTCCCATTTGAGGTTCTGGTGATCGACGCTCTCGACCCGTGGGGCGTCGGTGAATACGTGCGGGTGGCGTCCGACGAGTTTCGCGACCAGGTCGGCGGCGACCTCGTCGATCCCGAACGGATCTCCCGCGTCCTCGGCAGCGACACGCGCGTGGAACAGCACCTGCAGCAGGACGTCGCCGAGTTCCTCGCGCAGAGCGGCCCGATCGCCTTCTTCGATGGCGTCGAGCAGCTCATAGGTCTCCTCCACCAGGTACTGGCGCAGCGACTCGTGCGTCTGGACCGCGTCCCACGGGCAGCCACCCGGCGACCGAAGACGGTCCATCACCTCGGCGGCCTCGACCAGCGGCGGAACGGGCGCTTCGAGTACCCGCGCGCCCGACCTGATCAACGCCGCGGCCTTCGGTTCCCTTCGCGAACCGGCGATGAGCACGAGGTCGCGCACCTGCGCGTCACCGAGCGGAGGCACCCCGAAAACGGCGGGATCGACGTCGGATGCCGCATACACGGCTTCGCTGCTTCGCAGGATCGGGAGTGCCGCGGCGGGCAGAGTCGCCCCGCGGGCGATCACGACTACGGCAGCGCTCACCGCTGTTGCGGGGCGGCACCGTGCACAGGCAGCACGATGCCCTTCTTCGAAGCTTCGTTGGCCGCGAGGTTCATTTCCACAACATCCCACACGCCGTAACGCGGGTTCACCTTGAGGTCGACCTGGTCGAGGTACGGCTGGAGGAGCCGGACACCGACCTTGGCCAGCTGCTGAGCACTGGGCTGGGTGGCCTGATCCGAAGCGACGGGTTTGTCGGCGGTCCGCTCACGCATCACGACGACGACCCACAACGGCTGCTGAGGCGACGGCTGGAACGCGGCGACGGTGTTCGGCTGGATACCGAACAGGACGGTGGCCGCGGTCGCGGGCGACTGCATCGCCGGCAGCTTCTGGCCGGCACCGGCCTGCGTGTCGCTCGTCTGCTGGTCCTGCGCGATCAGCTCCGCGGCGGCGTTCGGCGAGGCGGCGAATCGCCGCGCCTTCTCGATCGCCTGCTCACGCAGCTTGTCCGCGTCGCCGCCGGTGGCGTCGGTCGAAGAGACCGAGCTGAAATCGAACGTGACGGAAAGCTTGTCCAGGTACTTCAGCCCGAGCTGGCTCTGCAACGCGGCGTCGATCAGGGCTTCGCGATGATCCCGCACGCGGGCGACGAGCTGCTCGACGCTGGTCTCGGGCGCGTCCTGCTGCTTGGCCTCCATCGGCGTCGCCAGTGGATCCTTCTGCAGCGCGGCCATGACGAGGGACTCGTCGACCCGGATGCCCTCACGCCGCGCCGCGCGCTCGGTCAGCTTGTGGAGGATCTCCTGCCGCACGATCTCCCGGCCGACCAGATCGAGCTTGTGCTCCTTGGCGAGCTGCTGCCCGTACGGATGTTCACGGACGGCCTTGTCGATCATCTGCTGCACGCGATCCACCGGGACGGACGCGCCGTCGATGATCACCGCCGCGCCGACCTGCCCCGGTCCGGCATTGCATCCGGCGAGGAGGAGAGAACCGGCAAGAACCCCGACCAGCGCGCGACGGCGCCCCATGATCCGCATCACAGCGCATACCCTCTCATACCGGCCTCGGTGAGAGAACCAGGTCGTGGCTCGGGATTTCGGTCGGTCACGCGACGGGCGCCGGTGACTTCATCAGATTCGTCAGCAGTTTCGCGCACCAGTCCAATAGCTCTTCGTCCCGCAGCGCCGGCGCGCCGATGCGGCCACCGGCCGCGCCCTCGGTCGGCTTCGGCACGGAAACCGTGTTCGTCACGGCCTTGAAGAGAGCCTTGGGGTACAAGCGCTTCAGCCGAACCAGCTGCGAATCCGCCAGCGGCAGCGGCGCGAACCGGATCGACGTGCCCTGTACGGCGACCTCGGTGACGCCCGCCGCCCGGCAGTGGTGCCGGAACGCGGCGACGGCGAGCAGCCGCCGCACCGGGGCGGGCGGCTGGCCGTAGCGGTCGATCAGTTCTTCGCGCACCGCGTCGAGCCCGGCCTGGTCGGGCGCGGCCGCGATCTTGCGGTACGCCTCCAGCCGCAGCCGCTCCCCCGGGACGTAGTCGTGCGGGATATGCGCGTCCACCGGGAGGTCGACCCGGACGTCGGCGAGCTCTTCCTCCTCCGGCGTGTCCGCGCCCGCGTGCCGCCGGAACGCGTCGACCGCTTCGCCGACGAGCCGCACGTACAGATCGAACCCGACGCCCGCGATATGCCCGGACTGCTCCGCGCCGAGGATGTTGCCCGCGCCGCGGATTTCGAGGTCCTTCATCGCGACGGCCATTCCCGCGCCGAGTTCGGTGTTCTGCGCGATGGTCGCCAGCCGGTCGTGCGCCGTCTCGGTGAGCGGTGCCTCCGGCGGATACAGGAAGTACGCGTACCCGCGCTCGCGTCCTCGCCCGACCCGGCCGCGCAGCTGGTGCAGCTGCGCGAGCCCCAGCAGGTCGCCGCGTTCCACCAGCAGCGTGTTGGCGTTCGAGATGTCCAGCCCGGTCTCGACGATCGTGGTGCAGACGAGCACGTCGTACTCGTTCTCCCAGAACCCCTCGATGATCTTCTCGAGTTTGTCCTCGTTCATCTGCCCGTGCGCGGTGACGACACGCGCCTCCGGCACCAGCTCGCGAAGGCGCTTCGCGGCCTTCTCGATCGAGGAAACCCTGTTGTGGACATAGAAGACCTGGCCGTCGCGCAGCAGTTCACGCCGGATCGCCGCACCGACCTGCTTGTCGTCGTACGCGCCGACGTAGGTCAGGATCGGGTGCCTGTCCTCGGGCGGGGTCAGGATCGTGGACATCTCACGAATTCCGGCGAGCGACATCTCCAGCGTCCGCGGGATCGGGGTCGCCGACATCGTCAGAACGTCGACGTGCGTCCGCAGCGCCTTGATGTGCTCCTTGTGCTCGACACCGAACCGCTGCTCCTCGTCGACGATCACCAGGCCGAGATCCTTGTACCGGATCCCGGTCTGCAGCAGGCGATGCGTGCCGATCACGATGTCGACGTCGCCGGAGGCCAGCTGCTCCAGGATCGCGTCCGACTCGGTCTTGTTGGTGAACCGCGAAAGGCCCCTGATCTTCACCGGGAACGAGCTCATCCGTTCGGTGAAGGTGTTGAGGTGCTGCTGCGCGAGCAGCGTCGTGGGCACGAGCACCGCGACCTGCTTGCCGTCCTGCACCGCCTTGAACGCCGCGCGCACCGCGATCTCGGTCTTGCCGTAGCCGACGTCGCCGCAGATGACCCGGTCCATCGGGACGCCGCGTTCCATATCCGCCTTGACCTCGTCGATCGCGGCGAGCTGATCGTTGGTCTCGGTGAACGGGAAGGCGTCCTCGAGTTCGTTCTGCCACGGGGTGTCCGGCCCGAACGCGTGCCCGGGCGCGGCCTGCCGCGCGGCGTAGAGCTGCACCAGTTCGGCGGCGATCTCCTTGACCGCCTTCTTCGCCTTGGCCTTGGTGTTCTTCCAGTCGGAGCCGCCGAGCTTGTTCAGCGTCGGCAGCTCGCCGCCGACGTAGCGGGAGACCTCGTCGAGCTGGTCGGTCGGCACGAACAGCCGGTCGCCGGGATGTCCGCGTTTGGAGGAGGCGTACTCCAGCAACAGGTATTCGCGGGTGGCTCCGGCGACGGTGCGCTGCACCATCTCGACGAACCGCCCGATGCCGTGCTGGTCGTGCACGACGTAGTCGCCCGCCTTGAGGGCGAGCGGGTCGACGGCGTTGCGGCGCCGCGACGGCATCTTGGTGCTGAAGTCCTTTGTGGACGTTCCGGCGCCGGAGCCCCGCCCGGTCAGATCCGACTCGGACAGCACGACCAGCGCGCGCTCCGGCGACACGAAGCCGTCCGACAGACCGCCACAGGTCACCGTCACGACACCGGCCGTGGGCGGGCCGGTGAGTCCTTCCGCCAGCGTCGCGGGCACGTCACCGGCCGACAGCTGCTCGACCGCGCGTGCCGCGGTGCCGTGCCCGGCGACGACGAGCACGGCCGTCCCGCCCGCGGCCGTATGCGCGCGCAGGTCGGTCGTCGCGCGCTCGACCTCGCCGCGGTAGTTCGGCGCGGCCTCGATCGAGACTCGGTAGACGTCGGGGTCGTCGCTGGCCAGCTGCGTCAGCGTCCACCAGGGCCGCTTCGTCTCCTGAGCGTGCTTCGCGACCTCCGCGAGGCCCCGGTACGCGGAGGCGCCGAGGTCGATCGGCGCCTGACCGCCCGCGGCGGCCGTGGTCCAGGACGCTTCGAGGAACTCCTGCCCGGTGCGGACCAGGTCGGCCGCGCGGGCGCGGATCTTTTCCGGATCGGCCAGCAGCACGTGCGTGCCCTGGGGCATCGCGTCGGTGAGCAGCTCCAGGTCGTCTTCGCACAGCACGGGGATGAGCGCTTCCATCCCCTCGACGGGGATCCCGCCGGACAGCTTGGTGAGCATCTCGGTGAGCTGGGCGTCCGCTTCGTAGGTCGTCGCCAGCTCGGCCGCCTTCGCCCGTACCGGCTCGGTGAGCAGCAGCTCACGGCACGGCGGCGCGCTGACGTGCCGGATCTCCCCCGGCAGCGACCGCTGGTCGGAGACCGCGAACGCGCGGATCTCGCTGACCTCGTCACCCCAGAACTCGACCCGCACCGGATGCTGCGCCGTCGGCCCGAACAGGTCGAGGATGCCGCCGCGCACGGCGAACTCGCCGCGCTTCTCGACCATGTCCACCCGCGTGTAGGCCAGTTCGACCAGCCGGTCCAGCAGGCCTTCAAAACTCTGCTCCTCGCCGACGACCAGGTCGATCGGCGCGAGTGAACCCAGCCCGGGCGCCATCGGCTGGATCAGGCTGCGCACGGTCGCGACGACGACGCGCAGGTCGTCGTCACCGGTCTTGAGCCGGTGCAGCACCTCCAGCCGCCGTCCGACGGTGTCCGCCCGCGGGGACAGCCGCTCGTGCGGCAGCGTCTCCCAGGACGGGAAGTCGGCGACGGCGCCTTCGCCGAGGAACGACGTCAGCGAAGCGGTCAGTTCGTCGGCCTCGCGGCCGGTGGCCGTCACCGCGAGCACGGGGCGGCCGGCGCCCTCGTCCGCGGCGAGGGCGGCCGCGACCAGCTGCCGGGTCGCGATCGCGCCCTGCAGTTCGAGCAAGGGGGCACCGGCCCGCTCGACGACCCCGCGCAGAGCCGGATCGGGAAGGATGGAATGAAGGAGTCCGGACAATGGAGCGTTTGTCACCGTCCCAGCCTACGTGGGGCCACCGACAGTCCGCCGCGCGATTACCTGGTCAGTGCCTCGGCCACTTTCGGAAGCTGCTCGTCGAATTCGGCTGGTTCCTGCGTGGCGATGCGGATCAGCACGTGTTCGGCGCCCACGTCCGTGTATTCGCGAAGCCTCGCGGCGACCTCGTCCCGGCTGCCCGCGATCTGCACCTGGATCTTCTCGACGAAGTCCAGCGGGACGCCGTAGTTCCGCTGCGCGTAGTCCTCCAGCCGCTCGCGTGCCCTGATCGGGTCATCCTCGATGAGGACCGTCGCGAACAACGCGGGTGTCACCGGCCGTACGGCTGCTTCGCGAATCTTCGCGAGCCCGTCGGAGTAGTCCGCGACGTCGGGCGGGTACGGCAGCCAACCGTCGTAGAGCCGCCCCGCGCGCTCCAGCGCACCCGGCGTGAACGCGGCCAGCCACACCGGCGGGCCACCGGGACGGTACGGCTCCGGGTACTCCGGAAGAGTGTCGTAACGCAGGACTTCGCCGTGGAACGGGCCGCTCTTCCCGCTCCAGACGTGCCGCCACAACGCGACGATGTCGTCGAGCCGGGCACGTCGGCGTTCCCAAGGCACCCGGGTGAACGCGAATTCGGGTTCGCTGCGGCCCGCGAACCCGGCGCCGACACCCAGCGTGATCCGGCCCTGGCTGAGCAGATCGAGGGAAAGGATCGCGTTCGCGGAAAGCAGCGGATCCCGTAGCGCCGGAAGCAGCGCGGCGGTACCGAGCGTGACACGTTCGGTTCTGGCGGCGAACGCGCCGAGCAACGTCAGGGGATCGATGGGCGCCTTCGCGAGGGTGTCGCCGACCCAGACCGAATCGAAACCGAGGCGTTCGGCTTCGACCGCGATGGCGACCATTTCCGGCGCGGTGCGCCCGGCGTCGAGGATGGACCGATAGGTGGGGACGACCAGACCGAATTTCATGCCGGAAGCATCGCCGCGGCCGGGAATCACCTCAATTCCTTCGAGGGAATGGCGGCGCCGCGCGCGACTCGGCCAAGATGACGACCATGGTTTCCGGATTCGGCCCGGCGCTCCGGGGCTGGCGTGAGCGTCGGCGGTTGTCCCAGCTGGAACTGGCGCTCCGGGCCGGTACCACCCAGCGGCACGTGAGTTTCCTGGAAGGCGGCCGGTCGATCCCCGGCCGCGGTCTGGTGCTGCGCGTCGCCGAATCGCTCGAACTCCCGCTCCGCGAACGCAACGGTCTGCTGCTCGCGGCCGGGTTCGCGCCCGGTTTCCCCGAAACCGAATTGGACGATCCGAGGCTGCGGCCGGTCCTCGACGGCATGCGGCGGCTGCTCGACGGGCACCGGCCGTATCCGGCCATCGTGGTCGACCGCTACGGCGTCCTCGTCGCCCGCAACGACGCGCTCGACCTGCTCTTCGAGGACGTGGCGCCGGAACTGCTGGAAGAACCGGTCAACACCTTGCGGCTCGCGCTGCATCCGAAGGGGATGGCGCCGCGGGTGCGCAACCTCGCGGACTGGGCCCGGCACATCCTGGAGCGGTTGACGCAGGAGATCGCGCACGCCCCCGACGAGCGGCTCACGGAACTGCTGGCCGAACTCGAAGGCTACGTTCCGGAGCCCGGGCCGCCAGGGCCGGATCACCTCGGGTTCGCCGTCCCGATGCGCCTGTCCACTTCGGCCGGGGAGCTGCGGCTGATCACGGCCATCACGACGTTCGCGACCGCCGCCGACGTCACGGTGTCGGAACTGAAACTGGAGACGTTCCTGCCCGCCGACGCCGAAACCGCCGAGATCCTGACCCGTTAGCCCAAGGCGGCGCCGGCGTGACCCAAGAGCAGCTCGGCACGAACCGCCGGTACGGCATCTCGGCCGCTCCCGGCCCTCAGGAAGGCGAGCTGGTCCTCGCCAACAGCGCGGTTTTCAGGAAGATCAGCGTGCCGCAAACGAGGTAGACGAGCACGGGCGGCGCCTCAAGAAGCGGCCGCAACAGGCTGTCCACTACGCCTCCCCGTCCTCTGCGGCAAGGCCGCGCGGTGCACGAAGGCGGGCGGCAGGTTCGGCCAGACCAGTGGGGTCCGGCCGGTCACCGCGAACCGGTCCCGCAGCGCCGCGGCGAACCGGCGGGCGGGCGAGGTCCACGCCGCGTGCGCGTAGGCGAACGTGGTGAACCGTCCGTGCGGGGCGAGGATTTCCGTGACCTGGTCGAGGATCCGCAGCTGCCGTTCGGCGGGCATGACCGTCCACGGCAGCCCGGACACCACGACGTCGGCGGCCTCGTCGACGTACGAACGCAGGTTCTCGGCGGAGCCCTCGACGACCTCGACGTCTCGATGCCGGGACCGCAGTTCCCGCGCCAGCCGCGGATTGATCTCGACCGCGATCAGCCGCGCGCCCGGGGGCAGTCGGCGGACGACGGCGTCGGTGAACACGCCCGTCCCGGGGCCCAGCTCGACGACGAGCCCGGCGCTTTCCAGTCCGAGGCCGGCGGTCATGGCCTCCGCGAGTTTCGGTGAACTGGCCGCGACCGCTCCGGTCAGGAGGGGATGGCGGAAGAATTCCCTGGTGATCGACATGTTCCCGACGCTAGGAACGATCGTCGTGGCCTCGCGTCGGCCACGTCGGCCGGGTCCGTACTCCCCGGGGAGGACCCCGGCGGTACTCCAGGACGACGCGCGTTCGTACCGGCCGGAGTTACGTTCGAACGGTGCAAAGGCTGTTCGACCGGTTCCGCGCCCACCCGTGGGTGACCGACCTTCCCCTGTACGCGTGGTTCGTGTTCCTCGCGCCGACCGGGTCGTCACCGGTGCCCAAGGCCGTCCTGCTGGTGCCGTATCTCTTCCTCGTCCCGTTGCTGTGGCGGCGGCGTCACCCCGAGATCGTCGCCGTGCTGATCGTCGCCGGGGTGACCGCGCAGTACGCCACGGAGCTCTGGGCCTACGACCGCGGCCGGGGCGAGCTGGCGATGGCCGTCGCGCTCTACACGCTGGTCCGGGCGGGAAACCGCCGGTTCGCCGCGCTGATCGCCGTCTGGATCGTCGCGCTGGACATCGCGTGGGGTCTCGCCTGGGGAGTGACCACCGACCAGGGAGCCGGTCTCGCGATCGTCGTGACGCTCCCGCTGCATGTCGCGGCGTGGGCGCTCGGTGAGTTCTTCCGCGCGCGGCAACGGCTTTCGGCGGAGGAGACGTCGAAGGCAGAGTTGGCCGCGTCCGAGCAGGAGGCCCGTGCCCGTGCCGCCGTCGCCGAGGAACGCACCCGCATCGCCCGCGAACTGCACGACGTCCTCGCGCACAGCGTGAGCGTCATCGTGGTCAACGCCGAGGGGGCGAAACTCATGCGCGACAAGGATCCCGACGTCGTCGACCGGACACTCGACACGATCGGCAAGGCGGGTCGCGACGCCCTCGCCGAGCTGCGCCGCCTGCTGGAAGTCCTCCATGCCGGCGAGGCCGCCCGGAGTCCGCAGCCGACCGTCGCGGAGCTGCGCGGCCTGGTCGCGCAGGTCAGCGCGAGCGGACGGGAGGTGGATCTGCAGGTCACCGGGGACGCCGAGGGGCTGCCGCCGAGCGCCGTGCTGCAGACGTACCGCATCGTCCAGGAGTCGCTGACCAACATGATTAAACACGCTCCCGGCGACGCGAGCGGGCAGGTCGAGATCGATTTCGGTCACGAAGGCCACCGCCGGAACGTCCGGATCGAGGTGACGAACACGGGCGGGACCGAACCCGTCGCGCCGCGGCTCCCGTCGTCCGGCCGGGGAATCGCCGGTATGACCCAGCGCGTCGAGCTGTTCCACGGCACCCTCGACACCGGACCGACACGCGACGGCGGCTACCGGGTCGCCGCGAGCCTGGTGGTGGAGGCGGGATGACCACGAAGGTACTGATCTGCGACGACCAGGAGCTTGTCCGGGTCGGGATGGGAATGATCGTCACGAGCCAGGACGACCTGACCGTCGCGGGCGAGGCCACCAACGGCGCCGAAGCGGTCGAAGCCGCTGAGAAGCTGCGCCCGGATCTGGTCCTGATGGACGTCCGGATGCCCGTGCTCGACGGCGTCGCGGCGACCGAGCGGATCTGCGAAGCGCTTCCGGACACCCGCGTCCTGATGATCACCACATTTGACCTCGACGAATACGCGTATGCCGCGTTGCGTGCCGGCGCCAGCGGCTTTCTCGTCAAAGACGCCCCCGCCGACGAGATCCTCGTCGCGATCCGAGGTGTCCTTCGCGGCGACTCGATGGTCTCCCCTTCGGTGACGAAACGGCTGCTCGACCGCTACCTGCACGACGAACGGGACTCCGGCGCGAGCGCGCGGCTCGAGACACTGACGGAACGCGAGAAGGACGTCCTCTCGCTCATCGCGCGCGGTCTGGCGAACGCCGAGATCGCCGCGAAGCTCTACATCGGGGAGACGACCGTGAAGACCCACGTCGGCCGGATCCTCGCGAAACTGTCGCTCCGCGACCGGGTCCACGCCGTGGTGTTCGCCTACGAAAGCGGTTTGGTCCGCGCCGGAGGGTGAAAGCGGTGGCATGCTGATGCCATGCGCTCAACGGCTGTCGTCGCGTTCACGTCCTTGTCCTTGCTGGTCACGGCCTGTTCGGGGGCGTCGAGCGAGACGGTGCAGAGCGCGCCGCCGGTCACCTCGAAACCCGCCGTGTCGAAACTGAAGGTCGAGCAGGTGACGGCAGGCCTCGAACACGGCTGGGACGTCGGTTTCCTACCCGACGGGAAGATCCTCGTCACCCAGCGCCCCGGAAAGCTGGCCCTGGTCGACGGAGGCACGAAACGCGACGTCACCGCCGACTTCTCCGACGTCCACGTGCGCGGCGAAGGCGGCCTGATGGGGATGGTGATCAGCAAGGACTTCGCGACGTCGCGTGAGTTCATCACCTGCCAGACCCACAAGGAGGGCGACAACGCCGTCGACATCCGGCTGGTCACCTGGCGGCTTTCCGAGGACGGCGCGAACGCCACGAAGGTCAAGGACCTGCTGACCGGCCTGCCGGTGAACCCCAGCGGCCGCCACTCGGGCTGCCGTCCCACGTTCGGCGCGGACGGAGCGCTGCTGGTCGGCACCGGCGACACCGCCCGCCCACAGCATCCGCAAGACCGCACCAGCCTCGGCGGCAAGGTGCTGCGGGTCGACGCGAAGACCGGCAACCCGTTGCCGGACAACCCGTTCATCACCTCGGCGAACCCGAACGAACAGCGTGTGTTCACCTACGGACACCGCAACGTCCAGGGCGTGACGGTGCGGCCCGGCTCCGGTCAGGTGTTCACGGCCGAGCACGGGCCGACCATCGACGACGAGGTCAACCTGGAACGGCCGGGCGGGAACTACGGTTGGGACCCGTCGAAGGGCGGCACCGAGACCAGCTACGACGAAAGCGTGCCGATGACCGACACGCGACGGTTCCCGGACGCTGTCCGTCCTTTGTGGACGACCGGGGAGATCACCGAGGCGATCTGTGGCGCCGAATTCCTCACCGGATCGCAGTGGGGCGCGCTCGAAGGCGCCCTCGCCGTCACCGCGCTCAAAGGCCAGAAGCTGCTGCTGTTCCGCCTCGACGACGCCGGCGCCGTCACCGAAGTGACGCTGCCGCCCGAGTTCGACGACAAGTTCGGCAGGCTGCGCGCTGTCCGCGGCGCGCCGGACGGCTCCCTCTACGTGACGACCTCGGAAGGCGAGGACGACAAACTGCTGCGTGTCACGCCGGGCGCCTAACGACCGAAGTAAGCACCGCCGTTGACGTGGACGACCTGGCCGGTGACGTGCCGCGCGGCCGGGCTCGCCAGGAACGTCACCACTTCGGCGACGTCGGCGGGCTCACCGGCGCGTTTGGTCAGCGTGTTGCCGATCAGCGTCGCGCGGCGTTCGTCGGAGAGGTTGCCGTGGAAGAACTCGGTGTCCCCGACCAGACCGGGCGCGACGATGTTCGCGGTGATCCCGCGCGGCCCGAATTCCCTTGCCACGTCGACGTTCCAGGCCTCCAACGCGGCCTTGGCGGCACCGTAGGAACCGGCTCCGGTGTGCGCGGCGATGGAACCGATGGTGACGATCCGCGCGTCGTCGGCGAGCCTGTCCCGCAGGGCACGCGTGACCAGGACGGCACTGAACACGTTCGCGTCCAGATTGGCCTGCCAGTTCGCGGCGAACGCTTTGAGGTCTTCGGCCGATCCGTTCTGGAAATCGGTGTTGCCGCCCGCGTTGTTGACCAGGACATCGACGTGTTCCGGCAGTTCCGTCAGCGCCCGCTCCACCGCGTCCGGATCGGCCGCGTCGAACGGGACCGGGTTCGCGCCGAGCAACGTGGCGGCCTCGGTGAGGACCTGCTCGCGGCGGCCGGCGATCGTGACCCGTTCGCCCTGCGCGGAGAACGCCGCCGCGACCGCGTACCCGATTCCCGTTCCACCGCCGGTGATCACGACTTCCCTGGGCTTCCCCATGACTCCAGCATAGGGACACTAGGCTCTCGCGCATGACGAAGATCGACCCGGTGACGACCGCGCTCGTGCTGATCGACCTCCAGACGCGGATCGTCGCACTCGAAACCGTGCCGATCGAAGGTGCCGAAGTCGTGTCGAACGCCGTCTTGCTGCGCGACGCCTTCAGCGCGGCAGGCGCACCGATCGTCCATGTGCGGGCGCATCGGCCGGACGTCGACGAACAGCCGCCCGGCAGTGAACTGGTCGCCGAACTGACTCCCCGCGACGGCGAACACCTGATCACGAAGCACACGATCGGCGCGTTCTACCGCACCGGACTCCACGAACTCCTGCGCGGACTCGGCGTGAAGACACTGGTGCTCGGCGGGATCGCCACGGAGTACGGCGTCGAATCGACTTTGCGCGCCGCGATCGACCACGGCTACGAGACCATCGCCGTTTCGGACGCGATGGCGGGTATCGCCGCGATCTCCCACGAATCGGCGCTCACGAAGGTGTTCCCGCGGCTGGGCGAAGTGCTCACGACCGCCGAGACCGCCGCGGCGCTGGGCTGAGCCATGATCGACAAGATCGCCTGGCTCCACCTGCGGGACGGCCGGATCCTGAGCACGCGCTCACGCGGCAAGTCCGTGTTCTACCTGCCCGGCGGCAAACGCGAACCCGGCGAAAACGACGCCGAGGCGCTGATCCGGGAGATCCGCGAGGAACTGACCGTCGAGATCGTCCCGGCGAGCGTCGAGCCCGCCGGGGTCTTCGAGGCACAGGCCGATGGGCACATGGCGGGCGTCGTGGTCCGGATGACGTGCTACACCGCCGATTTCACCGGGACACTCGCGGCCGACAGCGAAATCGACGAAGTCGCCTGGCTCGATTACGCCGACAGGGACCGGGTCTCCGCGGTGGACAAGATCATCTTCGACCACCTGCGGGAGACCGGCCTCCTGCGCTGACGAGCTACTGCTCGATCTTGTCCAGGCACAGCACCCGCTCCTGTGGCAACGCGCCACCGGCTCGTTGCCAAGAGAGCTTCGCATCGGTGGACGGAACCTGCGCGCAGGTGGTGTCCTCGAAAGCAACCGCGGGCTTCTTCTCGACGGCGAGCACTTTGTAACCAGCCGACCCACAGTCGACCGTCGCGAGCTTCTTCGCTTCATCGGCGTCGCCGGGAAGGCAGTCGCCGACGACCGGCGGTCGCTGACCAGGGTTCTTGAGATCTTCCAGGCACAGCAGCACGCCGTCAGTGGCCGCCTTCTTCCCCTGGAAGAGGTAGGCGTCGACATTGGCGTATTCGTCGCATTCCAATCCCCCCGAAATGCGAAGCGCGATTTCCGACTTGCCGTTCTGCTTCCCGACGACCTTGAAGTTCGCGTCCGGTGTGCCACATTCGGCGTTCTTGACACTGTCCGCGTTGTCGATGTCACCCTTGAGGCAGGAGCCGACTTCGGTGCTCGACGCCGTGAACGGATTCGCGAAGAAGAACGCGATCAAGGCGACGACACCGAAGATGCCCAGCCGGATGACCGGTTTGAGCCAGGTTCTCTTCTTCGGCACCAACTGTTCCACGGCGGGCGCGGGATGGTTTTCCACGGTGGTTCCCCCAGCTAGATGATCTCTATGGGGGTCCTAGCGCTCATCGCCGGGCAAACGTTACTGCCGCGCGACGCAGATCTCAGTACACCCGCAGCTTGGGCTTGTGCTCCAAATTGGACAGACCGTTCCAGGCGAGGTTCACCAGATGCGCGGCGACCTCGTCCCGCTTCGGTTTCCGCGCGTCGAGCCACCATTGCCCGGTCAGCGCGACCATCCCGACGAGCGCCTGCGCGTACAGCGCGGCCAGCTTCTCGTCATAACCCCGCGCGGCGAACTGCTGCGCGAGGATGTGCTCGACCTGACTGGCGATGTCGTTCAGCACCGTGGAGAACGTGCCCGTCGAACTCGCGACCGGTGAATCCCGCACCAGGATGCGGAAACCGTCGTGCGAATCCTCGACGTAGGAGAGCAACGCGATCGCCGCCTGCTCCAGCATCACCCTCGGGTGCCCGCCGTGGAGAGTGGAGACCATCCGGTCGAGCAGCAACTGCGTCTCGCGGTCGACGACGACGGCGTAGATGCCTTCCTTGCCACCGAAGTGTTCGTACACCACCGGTTTGGAGACGTTCGCGCGATGCGCGATCTCCTCGATGGAAGTGCCTTCGAAACCCTTCTCCGCGAAAAGGGCTCTGGCGACGTTGAGCAGCTGCTGCCTGCGCTCGGTCCCCGTCATGCGCACCCGGGCCACCGGGGCGACTGGACGCGCCCCGGTGACCGCTTCACGTTTGCTTCGCCGTCTCCCCGCCATTCGAGAAGACTAACGCGACCTCGCTATTTGCTTTCGGCGGCGATGCGCGCGAGGCGCTGCGGAGTCGGCCACCGCACGTCATGGGCCCAGCCGAACTTCTCGAAGATCCAAATGAGCCGCGCGGAAATGTCGATCTGACCGCGCTGCACGCCGTGCCGCGCCGAGGTCGGGTCGGCGTGGTGCAGGTTGTGCCACGACTCGCCGAAGGAGAAGATCGCCAGCGGCCAGAAGTTGGCCGACTTGTCACGGGCGGCGAACGGGCGCTCACCGATCATGTGGCAGACCGAGTTGACCGACCAGGTCACGTGGTGCAGCACGCAGACACGGACGAGCCCGGCCCAGAAGAACGCGGTCACCGCGCCCCAGAACGACCAGGTGATCAACCCGCCAAGGATGCCGGGCAGCACGAGGGTGAGCAGGCTCCACAGCCAGAACAGGTCGTCGACCTTCTTGATGGCCGGATCCTTCACCAGGTCCGGCGCGAAACGCTCCGCGTTGGTCTGGTCGCGGTCGAACAGCCAGCCCATGTGCGCGTGCCAGAAACCCTTGGCGATGGCGACCGGGGACGTCCCGAACAGCCACGGCGAATGCGGGTCGCCGTCACGGTCGGAGAAGGCGTGGTGGCGCCGGTGGTCGGCGACCCAGGTGATCACGGGGCCCTGGACGGCCATGCTGCCGGCGATCGCCATCGCGACGCGCAGCCACGGCTTGGCCTTGAACGAGCCGTGCGTGAAGTACCGGTGGTACGAGACGGTGATACCGAGTCCGCTGATCGCGTAGAAGACCACGAACAGGCCGACGTCGACCCACGTCAGTCCCCAGCCCCAGGCGAACGGGACAGCCGCGAGCAACGCGGCGAGCGGGAAGATGACCCCGAGGTAGACCGAGAGCTGCACGCCGCTCGATCGGTGTCCTTCCAGTACCGGCTTGGGGCCCTTCGCGGGCGTCTGGGAACGGTCGAGGGTAGCCGTCATGCAGTCACTTCTTTTCTCCGTGCAACCCTTGGGGGCGACCCTAAGGGTGTCCTTACCTACGATGCCGTAAGTTACGGTACAGGAGGTTTCGCCCGCTGGGGAGAGGCCGCGGCCGTGAGGTAACCCCCGGGCGCACGCGGGCGTCTCCGGCATGGCTATCCTGACCAGGATCGATCCGCCGTAGTGTAATCGGCAGCACTTCAGATTTTGGTTCTGACAGTTCAGGTTCGAATCCTGGCGGCGGAGCAGACGAACAGATGACCAGCGGCGTTTTCAACGGTGGGGGTGTGTGCGGCTGACCGAGGACGCGATCGACCCGACGACCAGTAGCAGGCGGCCGGCGCTTGCGGAGATGTCCGACGCCTGGCTGTACGGTCGCGCGCGCGAACTCGGTGCGGCCATCCAGCGCGTCGGCTTCGCCGAGCAGCTGGACATCGTGACCAGCCTCGACGAACTCCTCGACGAGACGCAGCGCCGCGGCGAACCGCTGCTGGTCGCGCAGCTGCTGCGCTACTCCGCGGTGGCCAGGCTGGTCACCCGCGGCCTCGCGGCCGAAGCCGAACCCAGGCTCGACGAGATGCTCGCGCACACCAGGCGGCACGGTCTCGCGCTGATGCGGGCCGACGCGCACGCCCTGCGCGGACGTCGGCTGGTGATCGCCAAACAGGAGGACGCCGCCCTCACCGAGATCGCCAGGGCGCTGGCCATCCTCGACGACTCCGCGGTCCCGGACCGTCAGGTCGGCAGGCGCAACTGGGACCGGATGCTGTCCTCGACACTGGTCGACTGCTGGCTCGTGCTGAACCAGCTGGGCGTCTACGAGGCGGCCGAGGAGGCCATCGCCCGTGCCGCGCAGGCGATCCGCGACAGCGCGAGCCCGCACGAGATCGCACTCCAGCTGATCAACCGGGTCAAGATGCTGCTGGGCTGGGGTCTGCGGCTCGAACGCATCGAACGCTACGACGAGGGAGCGGACAAGTTCCGCACCGCGGCCTCGATGGCGCAGGCCGCCGAGGGCCCGTTCACCGAGTCGTTGTTCCCGCGCAAGGCCGGGGTGCCCGCGATCGACCAGGTCGGCGTCCTCGCCGCGGCCGCCGCGCTGGCGTCGCCCGATTCGTCGCATATCGAACGGTTGAACTCCCTGCTGCATCCGGAGCTGGTGTTCCCGCACGAACGCGAGATCATCGCCATCGCGCTGGCCCGTTGCCTGGACAACACCGGCCGCCGCGAGGAAGCGCTGCAGGTCCTCAAGGAGGTCCGCGAAGACAACGAGGACGGCTCGCTGCCTTCGATGCGGCTGAATCTCGCCCGCGAGCTGGCCAGGCTCGACACCACCCCCGACTACGCGTCCGGGGCGAGCCAATCGCTGATCGACTACGCGACCATCCTGGAATCGGAGATGTGGTCGCTGCGGGAATCGCAGATCGCCACGCTGAACGCGCGCCGCGAGCACGAACGCCTGTCCGCCGAGCACGGCGCCATCACCCAGCAGGCTTTGCAGGATCCGCTCACCGGGCTGCCGAACCGGCGCGCGCTCGACGAAAAGCTGCGTTCGCTGGCGTCGTCCGCGGACGCCCAGCCGCTCGCGGTCGCGCTGGTCGACCTCGACGGGTTCAAGGACGTCAACGACAAGCAGTCGCACGCCGAGGGCGACAACGTGCTCCGTGTCATCGCGAGCACGCTGCGCGACGCCCTGCGCGGCGACGACGTCGTCGCCCGATACGGCGGCGACGAGTTCATCGTGCTTCTACCTGGGGCTCCGGCGTCGGCGGCGAAGCAGGCCCTTGGCCGCTCTGTGAATGCCGTCGCATCTCTGCCACACCACCTTTCGCACGGGGTCACCCTCTCCGTCGGCCTCGTCTCGCTCCGCCCGCAGGAACGGGCCGAACAGGTCCTCGCGCGTGCCGACGCGGCCATGTACCAGGCAAAACGCGGCGGTGGGAACCAGGTTTCGTCGGTGAACTCGATGGCCGTCGATCCGGTGACCGGATGGCCCGGCGAGGATGCTCCGACCGACCCCGCGTGGGACTCCGAGCACCCCACGTAGGATCAATGCCCGACAACCACCGTTGGTGAAATGTTGGGAGTGCCGTGACCGGCCCGCTGAGCACGTTGATCCTCGCCGCGGGTGAGGGCACCCGCATGCGTTCGTCCACCCCGAAGGTGCTGCACCCCATCGCCGGCCGTCCTCTGGTCGAGCACGCGGTGCGGGCCGCCGCGGGGCTGAACCCGGAACACCTGGTCGTGGTCATCGGCCACGGTCGCGACTCGGTCGGCGCGAAGCTGGCGAAGGTCGGCGAGGCGCTCGGCCGCGAGGTCGTCACCGCCGTCCAGGAGGAGCAGAAGGGCACCGGGCACGCCGTCTCGTGCGCGCTCTCGGCGCTGCCTGGCGGACTGACCGGCACCGTCGTCGTCAGCTACGGCGACGTCCCGCTGCTCGACACCGAAACGCTCGGTTCCCTGGTCGCCGAGCACACCTCGACGGGCAACGCGGTCACCGTGCTGACCGCGGTCGTCGCGGACCCGACCGGCTACGGCCGGATCGTCCGTGACGCGAACGGCGTCGTCACCTCGATCGTCGAGCAGAAGGACGCCACCCCGGAGCAGCGCGAAATCGCCGAAATCAACTCCGGCGTCTACGCCTTCGACGCTTCGGTACTGGTCGACGGGCTCTCGAAGCTTTCGACCGACAACGCGCAAGGCGAGCTCTACCTCACCGACGTCCTCGGCATCGCCCGCGGCGACGGCAAGGGTGTCGGCGCGCTGGTCATCGACGACCCGTGGGTGACCGAAGGCGTCAACGACCGCGTGCAGCTCTCAGTCCTCGGCGCCGAGCTGAACCGCCGGATCGTCCGCGGCTGGCAGCGGGCGGGCGTCACCATCGTCGACCCGTCGAGCACCTGGATCGACGCGGGAGTGACCCTCTCGCGCGACGTAGTCATCGAGCCCGGTGTGCAGCTGAAGGGTTCGACGTCGGTCGGCGAAGGCGCGCAGATCGGCCCGGACAGCACGCTGGAGAACGTCTCCGTCGGTGCGGGCGCGTCGGTGGTGCGGACGCACGGTTCCGATTCGGAACTCGGCGACGGCGTGAAGGTCGGCCCGTTCACCTACCTGCGACCCGGCACGAAGCTGGGGACCAAGGGCAAACTCGGCGCGTTCGTCGAGACGAAGAACGCGGACATCGGGGCCGGGACGAAGGTTCCGCACCTGACCTACGTCGGCGACGCGACCATCGGCGAAAACAGCAACATCGGTTGTTCCAGCGTCTTCGTCAACTACGACGGGGTGAACAAGCACCACACCACGATCGGCTCCCATGTGCGGCTCGGCGCGGACAACACGTTCGTCGCCCCGGTGACCATCGGCGATGGCGCTTACAGTGGGGCAGGCACCGTGATCAGGCAGGACGTGCCCCCGGGCGCGCTCGCCGTGTCGACCGGGCCGCAGCGCAACATCGAAGACTGGGTGTCCCGGCGCAGGCCGGGCACACCCGCGGCGGAAGCAGCTTCCGCCGCGAAGCAGGACACCACCGCCGTGTCCGATTCAAATAAGGGAAACGACGGGGAGTCGCCAGCATGAGTTCGAAGTCCGGCACACCGAAGAAGAACCTGATGCTCTTTTCCGGGCGCGCGCACCCGGAGCTCGCGGAGGAGGTGGCCAAGCACCTCAACGTGTCGGTTGTCCCGCAGACCGCGCACAACTTCGCCAACGGGGAGATCTTCGTCCGGTTCAACGAATCGGTGCGCGGGACCGACGCGTTCGTGATCCAGAGCCACCCGGCGCCCATCAACGAATGGGTGATGGAGCAGCTGATCATGGTGGACGCCCTGAAGCGGGCGAGCGCCAAGCGGATCACCGTGATCATGCCGTTCTACCCGTACGCGCGGCAGGACAAGAAGCACAAGGGCCGCGAGCCGATCTCCGCGCGCCTGATCGCGGACCTGTTCAAGACCGCGGGCGCCGACCGGATCATGACGGTCGATCTGCACACCGCGCAGATCCAGGGCTTCTTCGACGGCCCGGTCGACCACCTGCTCGCGCAGAACGTGCTAGCCGCGCACATCAACAAGACCTACCACGGTGAGAACATCACCGTCGTCTCGCCGGACTCGGGCCGCGTGCGGCTCGCCGAGAAGTGGGCGGCTCAGCTGGGCGACCGGCCGATCGCGTTCATCCACAAGACCCGCGACCCGGACAAGCCGAACCAGGCCGTCGCGAACCGCGTCGTCGGCAAGGTCCGCGGTCAGCTGTGTGTGCTGATCGACGACATGATCGACACCGGTGGAACGATCGTGAAGGCGACCGAGGCCCTGCTCGACGAAGGCGCGGCCGATGTCGTCATCGCCTCGACCCACGGCATCCTGTCCGACCCCGCCACCGAGCGGCTGTCGAACTGCAAGGCGCGCGAGGTGATCGTCACCAATACGCTGCCGATCCCGGAGGAGAAGCGGTTTCCGGGCCTGACCGTGCTGTCCATCGCCCCGCTCCTGGCGCAGGCGATCCAGCAGGTCTTCGAGGACGGGTCGGTCACGTCCCTCTTCGACGGCAACGCCTGATCCCATCGAAGCAAGGGACCTTTGCTATCGCTCTTTCCCGGAGAGTGACAGCAAAGGTCCCTTGCTTCGTTTTCGGCTCCTCGCGAAACAGGGCGCGCCCAGCCACCCCACCTGGCTAGGTTGCCGTTCATGGGGAAATTCAAGTTCGGCGTGAACCTTTGGGGCGCCGAGAACCGCGAAGACTGGGTCAGGAAGTGCCACCGCGTCGAGGCCCTCGGCTACGACGTCATCTCCGTGCCCGACCACCTCGGCCCAGGACGGAACGCGCCTTTCCCGGCTTTGACCATGGCCGCCGCGGTCACCCAGCGGCCGCGCGTAGGCACCCTGGTCTCCAACGTCCCCTTCTACAACCTCGCGCTCTTCGCCCGCGAAGTCGCGACGACGGTGAAGATGACCGGCGACCGGCTGGACCTCGGCCTCGGCTCCGGCCACATGAAGTCGGAATTCGACGGAGCCGGCCTGCCGTGGACTCCCGCCAAGGAACGCATCGAATACCTCACGAAGAGCCTCGACCACCTGCGGGAACACTTCGCCGACGAGAAGATCACGCCACCCCCGCTGCTCCTCGCAGGCAACAGCGACGGCGTGCTTTCCCTCGCAGCCCGCGAAGCCGACATCGCCGGCTTCGCGGGTCTTCGCCAAGCACAGGGAAAGCCGCCGGGCACCTTCCGGCTGGACGACGCCGAGCGCATGGACGAACGCGTCGCCTTCTTCCGCTCCCACGCCAACGGCCGGGATCCCGAACTGAACATGCTCGTCCAGCGCGTCGTCGTCACGGACGACCGGCGCGCGGCCGCCGGGACCTGGCATGAAGAGAACGAAGACGGTCTCGACGTGGACAGGCTGCTCGAAACACCACAATTGCTGTTCGGGACCGTCGACGAGATCGTCCGGCAACTCCAGGAGCGTCGTGAGCGGTACGGCTTCTCCTACATCACGGTGTTCGAACCGATGCTGGAAACATTCGCGCCGGTCGTGAAGCAATTGTCCGGTCAGTAGGCGACGCAGAAACGCTGACGGCGGTGCCGCGGCTTCTCGATCTCGTCGACGAACGCGATCGCGTAGTCGGCGCCGCTGATCTTCGAACCGCCGTTCTCGTCGGTCAGGAGCACGTCGCTCCCGAGCCGGAATTCGCCGGTCCGCTCGCCCTCGGCCCACGCGCCGAACTCGGCGGCCGGGCTGAGGTAGAACCAGTCGACGTCCTCGGGGAGCGCCCGGAACGCTTCCAGCACCTTCGCGTGCGACCCCGCTTCGCCCTTGTACTCGTCCGGGAACTCGGGGGTGTCGATCAGCCGCGGGCCACCCTCGGCCACGTGCAGGCTCCCGGCACCGCCGACCACGCCGATCCGAGCGCCGTTGTCCTTCGCGACCCGGGCGATCGAGGGCACCGCGTCCAGCAAGCCGCTCTGCCCGTGAACCGCGATGACCAGGACGTCGGCGCCCTTGGCGACCTCGGTCAAGAAGGCCTCGTCGTACAGCGACCCCGCCCGGGTGCCCTCGCCTTCGGCGTTCCTCGACACCGCCAGGACCTCGTGTCCGCGGCCGCGCGCTTCGGCGGTGATCTTCCCGCCCGCGTACCCGGTTCCTCCGAACACAACCAGCTTCGCCATCACGTTCTCCCTTATCTCGGTGATGGCACCGATGCTAAGAACGCAAGATCGGCTACTTCAACGTATGCAACGCACCCCGGGGTGAGTGTGCAGGTCAGCCACCCAGAGCGGTGAACTCGGCCTTGAGCTTCTCGCGTACGCCGTTGACGTCGACCGGGGCACGGACCTCGCCGCGAGCCGACGGCTTGGCCTGCACCTGATAGCTGGCGTTCCGATTCGGAAGCTTGAACTTGACCTCGCAGCTCATGGGCGTCGTGGTGTCCGGCGCCGCGTTGGCGTCCGCCGTGCAGGTCTGGGCGCCGAGCGTTTGGGCCGTGAACTCGACGCTCAGCGTCAGATGCACGGGCGTCCCGCCCACGTCACCGATGACGGTGTTGGCGACGTCGATGGTCGCCCGGCAGGTCCCGACGAAATCCGTGCAGTCCAGTTTGTCGTTGACCACGCTGACACTGACCTGGGTGAGCGCGTCGAACGGCTGGCCGATCCCGCCGATCGTGGCGTCCAGATCCGTCTGGAGTTTTTTGAGCGTGTCCCCGGCGAGCGGCTCGACCCGCATCTCGGCGCCGAGTGTCTTGCCGCCCGCCGCGTCGATGAGGGAAGGCGCGAAACTGATCACGCGATGCGGCGCCGCCGTGGTCACCCGCAGCATCCCGATTCCGCTCCCGACGTCGTAGACCTCGGTCCCGTCGGGCAACTTGGAACGAACCGGATCGATCAGCCGGTTCATCGCGGAAACCGCGGTACGAAGCGTCGAAGCCGCCTTGCGCGGGTTAAGCACCTCGACGGCGTTCACCGGCAGGTCGGTGCTGTCGGTGCGGACCCAGCTGGTGCCGTACTGGTCGCTGTTGCCGAGCCCGTGCGCCTTCCAGTACTCCGGCGTCGCCGAGAGGTACAGCTGCTTGTCGGCCGAGATCACCTGGATGGCCTGGCCGTCCACCGGCAGCGCGCCGAGCGCGCTCCCGTTGCGAGTGATCCGGAACAGCAATTCGGCGGGGTTACCCGAAGCATCCTTGATTGTCGACTTGTAGACAACCGCAGGCGTCTGCTCGAGCACCTTCAACGCGCTCTCGACAGCACCACGCTGCTCCGCGCGCCGGTCCACCCGCTGCTGTTCGGCGGGCGAGATCCCCGCCGCACCGTCGATCGCGACGTCGCAGCCGGCCACAAGGCAGCACAAGACGGCGACAGCGCCGATCCTCAACCGTCGTGCCGGCATTCCGCCCCCTGTGTCTCGCGTGCGAAGAGATCACACCTTAGAAAAGGGGTCGCGCACCACCGCATCCGCGGGTCCTGGAAGCAGCTGTCACCGACTTGTCACCTGAACGAGCCACCCGGCGGGACCCCGGTGCGACCGGTTGGTCTACACTTTCCCGGTCTCGGCGAGGCGGGTTCCGTGAGCACCTGGTGCCCGACGTGATCGACGCGGCGGCTTGAGTGGCCACACGCGGTCGAGCACGCCTGTGGAATTCGCCGCCGAACACCAGAACCGCCCCGAACCATCCCCACCTCAGCATGATTTCGCTGAACATGTTGGTGAATTGAAGGAGTGCTACACCGTGTCCGAGGTACGCCTGTCCGTCGAGCCCCGCACCGAATTCGGCAAGGGTGCCGCGCGCCGCACGCGTCGCGCCGGCAAGATCCCCGCGGTGCTGTACGGGCACGGCTCGGAGCCCCGTCACTACGCCCTGCCCGCCATCGAGTTCGCCCGCGTCGTGCGTGAGAACGGCAGCAACGCCGTCATCACCCTCGACCTCGAGGGCAAGAGCGAGCTGGCGCTGACGAAGACCATCGTCGTCCACCCGCTGAAGAACTACATCGAGCACGTCGACCTGCTGGTCGTCATCCGCGGCGAGAAGGTCACCGTCGACATCCCGGTCGTCGTCACCGGCACCCCCGGCCCCGGCACCCTGGTCACCACCGACCTCGACGCCATCCAGATCGAGGTCGAGGCGCTGCACATTCCCGAGCAGGTCGAGGTCTCGGTCGAGGGCGTCGTCGCCGGCACCCAGATCAACGCCTCGGACGTCACCCTGCCGAAGGGCGCAACCCTGGTCACCGACCCCGACGCGCTGGTCGTCGCCGTGAACGAGGCGCCGTCCGAGTCCGCGCTCGAGGGCGAAGAAGCCGAGGCGGAGGAGACCACCGCCGAGGCCGCCGAATAAAGTCACTCTTGTGACCGAAGCAGTACTTCCCGGGGCCGGCGAGCAGATTCTGCTCGCCGGCCTCGGCAATCCCGGGCCCCAGTACGCAGGCAACCGGCACAACGTCGGCTTCATGGTGCTCGACGAGCTCGCCGCCCGCGTCGGCGGGAAGTTCAAAGCCCACAAGAGCGGCGCTGAAGTCCTCGAGGGCAGGCTCGCCGGGCAGCGAGTGGTCCTGGCCAAGCCGCGCTCGTACATGAACCTCTCTGGCGGTCCTGTGGTGGGCGTAGCGCGGTTCTACAAGATCCCCCCGGCGGGTCTCGTGGTCGTCCACGACGAGCTCGACGTCGATTTCGGCGCGCTCAAGATGAAGCTGGGCGGCGGCGACAACGGCCACAACGGTCTTCGCTCGATCACCAAATCTCTCGGCACGAAGGACTACTACCGCGTCCGTTTCGGTGTCGGACGCCCGCCTGGGCGGCAGGATCCGGCGGATTTCGTGCTGAAGGACTTCTCGACGGTCGAACGCAAAGAGCTCGCTTTCGAGATCGATCGTTGCGCCGACGCCGTTGAAGCGCTTATCAGCACTGGACTCGCGGCGGCCCAGAACACCTTCCACGCTGGGTGAACCCGCTCACATGGCGGTGCGTTACCTCTCATCACTCGAAGGCGTTTCACCAGACCCCTGATCGAGTCGTGGAATTGCGCGACTCTTCCAGGAAACTCTCAAACCCGTTAGGACGGAATGCGGAGATCGCATTCCCCACCGAAACCGGAGAGAGTTTCATGTCGTTTACGGCCGAAGACATCACCGGCGCCACTTTTCCGAACGCCCCGATCGGGCGGCGCGGATACGCCAAACACGAGGTCGACGCGTTCCTGGAGCGGATCGCGGACACGATCTCGGACCGGGACGACCTGACGGCGGCCGAAGTCCACCACGTCATGTTCTCGCGCCCGCTGATCGGGAAGCGCGGCTACGACGAACGCGAAGTCGACGAGTTCCTCGACAAGGTCGAGGCGCAACTCGCTCACCGAACCGGCCAGCAGGTACTCGGAGTGCCCGGCGCACGTGAAGAAGGCCAGACGACCGCCGAACGCGCCGTTCCGGACCGCGGTCCCGTCGAGTTCCTCCAGGAGCGCTAGTGCCCGTCACCGCGTTCGAGGCGAGGACCCGGCAGTTCGACCGGGCGCCCATCGGCGCCCGGGGATACCACGAACCCGCGGTCGACGCCTTCCTCGAACGCGTCGCGGCGACCCTCGACGGCGACGACGACCTCTCGGTTTCGGACGTCCACAACGTGGCGTTCGCCAAAGCGCCGCTCTCGAAACGAGGCTATGACCCGGCAGCCGTCGACGCGTTCCTCCGAGATGTCGAAGGCACGCTTGCCGGACTCTCCCAGTCCACCGACTACTACATAGCGCCGGCTTTGGAACACACCCACACCCGTAAGCCGCTCTGGCGGCGCCGCTGACCCACGGGAGGTGCCGCGAGGGGCCGGGGCCGGTGACGTTCGTTCACCGGCCCCGGCCCCTTCGAGTCAGGTGGTAGCCGCGTTCTTGGCGATCTTGTCCGCGAACTGGGTGGCCGTGGCGGCCCGCTTCACCTTGCCCGACGGCGTCTTGGGCAGGCTTCCGGCCGGAAGCACGACGACCGCGAACGGCCGCATGTCGACCGCGTCGCGCACCCTGGCCGCGACCTCTTTCGCCAGCGCCTTCTCGGTGCCGGGATCCCCGGCGAGCTTCGACTCGACGACGACGGCGAACCGCTCCCGACGGCTGCCGGCGTCGATCCGCACGGCCACCGCGTTCCCCGCGCGAACCCCCTCGACCGACGTGGCAGCACGTTCGATATCGGTCGGATACAGGTTCCGGCCGCCCATGATGATGACGTCCTTGCGGCGACCACAGATCACGATCATGCCGTCGACCAGGTAACCGAGGTCGCCGGTGAGCAGCCAGCCGTTCTCGTCCTGTGTCGCGAGCGGACCGTCCATCGTCAGGTACCCCGGCGTGACGGCCTCACCACGCAGGCGAATCTCCCCGACCTGCCGCTCTCCGAGAACCGTGCCCTTGTCGTCGACGATCTCGGCCTCGAGCCCGTCGAGCGGCGGCCCCAGGATCGCGAACGAGCGGACGGCGTCGGTTCCGCGCCGCGGGTCGCCCTCGGGCACCGGCACCGCGCGGTTGTCCGTTTCGAGCGCATCGGCTTCGACGACGTCGAGAGTCAGCCCGGTGAACAACGGCGCGAACGAAACCGCGAGAGTCGCCTCCGCCATGCCGTAGGCGGGGAAAACACATTCGGCGGGCATTTTGAACCGTGCTCCGGCCTCCACGAACGTCTGCACAGCCGTCTCATCGATCGGCTCGGCACCGTTCAGTGCGATCCGAAGCTTCGAGAGGTCGTAGGCGTCGTCATCGTCGACACGTGCCATCCGCCTTCCCACGATCGCGTAAGCGAAGTTCGGCGCGGCCGTGGTCGTCCCGTTGTACTTGCTGATCAGCTGCGGCCAGATCAACGGCCCCGACAGGAACTCGAGCGGCGTGATCTTGACCAGTTCGACGCCGAAGGTCATCGGAACGGTCAGGAAGCCGACCATCCCCATGTCGTGGAAGGTGGGCAGCCAGGAAACCATCACATCGACGTCGAAATCGAACTCGGCGCGGTCGACCATCGCCTTGACGTTCGAGTAGAGGTTTCCGTAGGTGATCTGAACGGCTTTCGGGTCGGCCGTCGACCCACTGGTCAGCTGCAAGAGCGCGGTGTCGGATTCGGCCGTCGGAACAGGCTCCGCCAGCGGTTCGGCCGCAAGCAGCTCGGTGATCACCTGGAAGGCGATGCCATGCTCGGTGAGCACCGGCGCCAGCTGATCGAACGGCTCACCGAGCAGAACCAGACCGGATCCGATCATCCTCAGCACGCGAACGGTGTCCTCGGCCCATTCGGCGAGGTCGGTGCGCTGGGTGGGCTGGTGCAGCATCGTCACGCTGCCACCGGCGAGCCATACGGCCTGCACCGTCGGCGCGATCAACGACGGCGCCGCCGCCAGGACCGCGACCGCCTTGCCCGGCTCCAGCCCGCCGGCGACCAGGCCACCGGCCACTCGCTTGGCCTGCTCGTGAATTTCGGCCCAGGTACGCCGAACCGGCTCCTTGGGCTCGCCAGTGACCATTCCCCGCTGCTGACCTCGCCCCGCCGCGGTGGCGACGAGCGTGTCCACGAACCGACTCATGCGCGTCACATTACTGTCCGCCCCGGAACGCCCGCTCACTGTCGAGTGAACTCACTCGATCGCTTCGGAGGTCTCGAGCCACTGGGCTTCGACCTCCGCCTTCTCCGTTTCGACGGATTTCAGCTCAGTGTTGAGCTCGATGAGCTTCGTCGGATCGGTCGCCGCGGCGAGCAGTGCCGCGTGCAGCTTCTCTTCCTTGGCGTGCAACTGGTCGAGCTTGCGCTCGAGGCGGGACAGCTCCTTCTGCGCCGCTCGCTGTTCCGCGGCGCTCTTCTTGGGCTCGGATGCCTGCCCACTGCCCGACTTCCTGTCGGCACTGGCCTTCGCCAGACTCTTCACCCGCCGTTCGAGGTACTCCTCGATACCGCCCGGCAGATGGGTCACGTGCCCGTCGCCGAACAAGGCGACGATGGTGTCGCAAACACGTTCCACCAGATACCGGTCGTGCGAAACGACGACGAGGCTGCCCGGCCATGAATCGAGCAGGTCTTCCAGCTGCTGCAAAGTATCGATGTCGAGGTCGTTCGTCGGTTCGTCGAGGAGCAGCACGTTGGGTTCGGCCATCAGGAGCCGGCACAGCTGCAGCCGACGGCGTTCACCACCGGAAAGGTCTTCGACCGGTGTCCACTGCCTCGCCGCGGGAAATCCCAGCTTTTCGGCCAGCTGCGAAGCGGAAAGCTCCTGCTTGCCGAACACGACGCGTCCGGAGACCTCTTCGATCGCCTGCAGGACGCGCAGGTCACCCGGCAGGTCGTCGAGTTCCTGCCGAAGGTGCGCGAGGCTGACCGTCTTCCCCTCGATGCGGCGCCCCGTCTCGGGCTCCTTGTCACCGCCGAGCAGCTTGAGCAACGTCGTCTTTCCCGACCCGTTGACGCCGACCAGCCCGATCCGGTCGCCGGGTCCGATCCGCCACGTGACGTGGTCGAGCAGGGTGCGGTCGCCGACGGTCAGGGTGGCGTCCTCGATTTCCAGGACGGTCTTCCCCAGCCGTCGCCGCGCGAACGCCTGCAGTTCGACCGAGTCACGCGGCTCCGGGACATCGGAGATCAGCGCCTCTGCCGCTTCGACTCGGTAACGCGGCTTCGAAGTCCTGGCCTGTGGACCGCGCCGCAGCCACGCGAGTTCCTTGCGCGCGAGATTCTGCCGCTTCTCCTCGGCCGTCGCCGCCAACCTCGCCCGCTCGGCCCGCGCGAAGATCCAGTCCGCGTAGCCACCTTCGTACTGTTCGACGCGACCGTTGGCGACCTCCCAGGTCACACTCGCGACCGTGTCGAGGAACCACCGGTCGTGGGTGACGACCACGACCGCGATCTTGCGGTTGAGCAGGTGGTCCGCCAGCCAGCGCACACCTTCGACGTCCAAGTGGTTCGTCGGCTCGTCGAGGACCACGAGGTCCAGTTCACCGGTGAGAGCCGCGGCCAGCGCGACTCGGCGCCGTTCACCGCCGGACAGGTTCGCCGTCGGAGTGTCGACACCCAGCGCGGTGATTCCCAGACCGTCCATAATGGACCTGACTCGCGCGTCGGCGGCCCATTCGTGCTCCGCGCCGTATCGCTCCAGCACGACGTCGCCGATTGTGCTACCACCGGGAAGTTCGGTCCTCTGAGTGACGACGGCCATCCGCAGGCCACGGACGTGACTCACCCGCCCCGCGTCCGGCTCACTGAGCCCCGCTAGGACTTCCAGCAAGGTCGTCTTCCCGCCTCCGTTGAGACCGACGACGCCGACGCGCTGTCCTTCCGCCACACCAAGCGAAACACCGTCGAGCAGCGGGCGCACCCCGTAGGACTTGCTCACCGACTCCAGGTTGACCAAGTTGGCCATGCCTCAGCCGATCCTTTCCAAAAAGCTTGCACCACAAAGAAATTGACAGACGTCCGTTCGGACACCCTCACGCATGTACTCGAGGCGGCGCCGGTCGCGGCGCGTCATCCCCGCCGACCAGCCGGGCGCCGGGAACCGGCCCGTGCGCGACGCGAACCGTCCGGCACACTCCCGCACCGGACAACTCCGCGGCGACCTCGACCGCCGACTGGGCGTCCGCGCAGAGGAACGCGCAGGTCGGCCCGGATCCGGAGACGGTACCCGCGAGTGCCCCCGCGTTGACCCCCGCCCGCAAGGTGCGCCGCAGTCCAGGACGCAACGAGACGGCGGCCGCCTGCAGGTCGTTGCCGAGGAGAAGGGCCAGCTGCCGAGGGTCACCCGACGCCAGCGCTTCGACCACCGGAGTGTGGGAACCGATCCGCGGCGGGTTGCCCTCTTCCCGCAACCTGTCCAATTCGCCGAACACACGCGGAGTCGAAAGACCACGCTGGTCGAACGCCAATACCCAGTGGAAGGTGTGCCGCGACAGGACCGGAACCAGTTGCTCACCTCGGCCTGTCCCCAGCGCGGTCCCGCCGTAAAGCGCGAAGGGAACGTCGCTGCCGAGCTTGGCGGCGATACCGGCCAGTTCGTCGCGGGAGATGTCGAGTTTCCACAGCGACGCGAGTCCGACCAGGGTCGCGGCCGCGTCAGCGCTGCCCCCCGCCATCCCGCCGGCGACCGGGATGCCTTTGCGGAGCACCACGCGAACCTTGGATTCACCGTCCGCCTTGCCCACATGAGCCGCCAGGGCCTGCGCGGCCTTCCACGCCAGGTTGTTGGCGCCGGTCGGTACGGCACCTTCCCCCTCGCCATAGACCTCGACACCCGGGTCTTCGGTGACCGCCACGGTCACCTCATCGGTCAGGGAAAGCGCCTGGAACACGGTCACCAGCTCGTGGTAGCCGTCCGGACGTACGTCACCGACCGACAAGTGCAGGTTGACCTTGGCGGGAACCCTGACGGTGACTGGAGGCGGTACGACGGCGAGCACGAGTCAAGCCTACGTGGCCGCCCGACTTGTGCTGCCACCAGGAGAAAGAGAACAGGACGAGTCAGACATGAACGGGCCGCCCTGGACGGATCTCGTCCAGGGCGGCCCGTTCGTGGAGAAATCAGGCGGCGACGCCCTGCGGTCCGCGAACCGGGTGGGTCACGTGGCCACCGCGTTCGGCGATCCAGGCGAGCGCGGCGTCCGCGTGCTCACCGCGCACGCCGAGGCGGAACCGGCCGACCGGCGTGTCACCGATGCGGGTCAGACCGCCCCCGATCGTGGCGAGTTCGACGTCGAAGCGACCGGCGGCCTCGGGCAGCAGGGCGCCGACCGAAGCGAAGCCGACAAGCACGACGTCCACCGCGCGGTCGTACTTCGAGGCCTGAGCCCGGCTGGTCTCGATCGGAGGAAGCAGCGCCTGCGCGGTCCGGCTGTTCGGGTCGGAGACCAAGTCGAGCACGGTCCCCCGCTCGATGATCGCACCGGCTTCGAGAACCGCCACGTCATCGCAGACACGGCGCACCACTCCGGCGTCAGGCGTGGTGAGCAGCACGGTCACGCCGAGCTCGGCGCGCGCACGGTCGAGCACGGTCAACACCGCGCCGGACTCCTCGGGCCGCACACCTGCGGTCGGATCGTCGGCCAGGAGCACGGACGGCCCGGCGGCCAAGGCCTTGGCGATCGCCACTCGGCGCAGCTGCCCCTCGGACAGTTCACCCGGCCGTTGCCCTGCTCGCGGCGTGAGGCCGACCAGGTCGAGCAGATTGCCCACTCGGTTCCGGCGCTGCGGTCCGTCGAGGCCGAGCTGTTCGAGCGGTGACGCGATGTTTCCGGCGATGGTGCGCTCCGCGAGCAGCTCCGGCTTGGTGCTCACGACACCGACCTGACGACGGATCTCGCGCAAGCGGCGTCCGTCCAGGGTCCCGGTGTTGAGGCCGTCGAGCCGGACGACACCCCGGTCAGGGCGCTCCTGCAGCCCGATGCAACGAGCGAGGGTGGACTTGCCGGAGCCGGCCGGACCGACGACTCCGAACAGCGAGCCGGCTTGGATGTCCACGCTGACGTCGCGCAGGGCGACGACGGGATTTCCGTTGAGGGGGAAGGACTTGGACAAGTTTTCGACAGTGATCACGAAAGGCTCCATGCGAATGGGGCGCCGCTTCTTTCGAGCGCGCCAACCGTCACCGATTACCCGTCCAGACCCGGACGGGTTTCAGAGGTAAGGGAAAGACTCAGGCAGTAACGGTGGAGCGTCGACACGCACTTACCGTGCGGCGACCTTCATCGACGACACGTCGCCTGGTCAGCAGGAGCGGGTGGGTGACCCTGTTCATTAGGCACAGCCTCCATCGGTCCTGGCGGTAGCACCTGCCCTGTGGAGGGTGGTTGCTGCGACTTCGGCGAGCCAGGTCTCTCAGTCGCTCGGGATGGCTCACTGAGTAAAACCGATCCCACTGGATGAAAGCAAGCGCGTAGGCGCAGATCACACGTCTGGTCGCGTCCATACTACAGGATTGGCTGTCCATATTATGAGACAGCAGTAGTTTCCCCAGATCTGCGCCAAGGTCTCTGCCTGCTAAGACAGGTTAGAGCAGCGCAGATCGAGAAGAGGGTTTATGCCATCGTGCTGACCTTGGCCGGCATCCGCCGGCGGCACCCCTCATGCCCAGCCGCTGGTCACTCGGCCGCGGCAGCGATACGAGCGAATTGGTGAACATCCAACTGCTCGCCGCGAGCTTTGGGGTCGACACCCGCCTTCTCGAGCAACTCCCCCGCGCGTTCGGCGGAACCGGCCCATGACGCCAACGCCGCGCGCAAAGTCTTTCGCCGCTGCGAGAAGGCGGCGTCGACGACCGCGAACAGCCGCTGCCGATCCACGGACCACACCAAGTCGCCACGTTCGAAGGCGACCAATGCGGAATCCACATTCGGCACAGGCCAGAACACCGATCGCGGCACCGCGGCGACTTTGCGCGCCTTCCCGTACCACGCCAGCTTGACGCTGGGCACGCCGTAAGTCCGGCTTCCCGGCCCTGCGGCCATCCGGTCCGCGACCTCGGTCTGGACCATCACGAGACCGCTGGTCAGCGAGGGCAGCTCGGCGAGCAGGTGAAGAACGACAGGAACGGCGACGTTGTACGGCAGATTCGCGACAAGCGCCGTCGGCCGTTCGGGCAGGTCCTCCGCCTTGATCCGCAGAGCGTCCGCCCCGACGACCGTCAGCCTGTCGGCCCCACCTCGCTCCGCCACCGTGTGCGGCAGCCGCCCGGCCAGGACGGGATCGATCTCGACCGCGACGACCTTGGCACCGGTCGCGAGCAGACCGAGCGTCAACGAGCCCAGCCCCGGTCCGACTTCCAGCACGACATCCTCTTCGCCGACTCCCGAGAGGTCGACGATACGGCGCACGGTGTTCGGGTCGTGCACGAAATTCTGGCCGAGCTTCTTGGTCGGACGTACGTCCAGCTCGGCCGCCAACGCCCTGATCTCCGCAGGCCCGAGCAGTTCAGTCACCTGACGATCGTAGCCAGCCCCGGTGGGCCGCGATCGGCCGGTGGACGACGTCACCCTCGGAGGCGAGAAAGCCACGGCGCTCGAACTCGCCTCGGCCTAATGGGGACCGCCCGAGCCCCGCACCAGGCGAGGGCTCCATGAGGAGTGGGCGCGCATGAATGACGTCAGGCCTCGTTCCCCCGGAACTCGACCGCATCATCCTTAAGCGTTTCCGAGGCGATCGGGGTCCTACGTCGGAGTGATGCGTGCAAGTTCGGGCTGCCGGAGCGTGATGATCATCCACCCGATCGATACCGTGCACTAGTTCGAATTTGGCTCCACAATCGAGGGATGACCAGCAAAAACACCCCTAAGACCTTCCCGCTGAACCTGCCGGAAGGTGACCCCGAGCTGCTTCTCCATGAGTTGCAGACACGATTGCGCGAAGGGCGACGCCTTTTCGCCGAAGTCGGCCAGATCCTGGCTGAGATCGAAGCCCGCGGTGTCCGAGACCTCTACGGGTACAACTCGATCGCCGTCTTCTACGAGCATGTGGCCCGGGTTTCCCGAGCCGAGGCGAAGAAGGTGGCCGGTCGAGCGCTGGCCCTTAACTCAAGACGGACGCGCGACGGGACCACCACTCCGCCCGTCGCGCCTATGACCGGAGCCGCAGCCGCCACCGGTGTACTGGCCGAGGCCGGCATCGACCGAATCGTCACGGTCATGAGCAAGCTGCCAGAGCACGTCGCCGCGAGCGCGCGGCTCGACGCGGAGAAAGTCCTGGTCGATCTCGCCAGCGTCGCAAGACCGCGCGACGTCACGATCGCCGGGACAGACCTGCTCGCGCGTCTCGACCCGGACGGCAATGACACCCACGACCCGACCCCGAGAGCTCCGCGAAGCGAGTTCTGGTTGCGTCAGAAACGCACCGGTCGTTGGGATCTGCGCGGCAACCTCGACCCTGAGACAGGCGCTCGCCTGAACGCGCTTCTCGTGCCGCTGGCACAACCGGCCCCCAACGGGAAAGCCGACGACCGTACCCCTGCGGAAAGACGCGGCGACGCTTTCGCGGAGATCGTCGACCTTGCGGAGAGCGGTCCGGCCGTTCCAATGCCCCGGCAGGCGTCAGAGCCAGCCACCGAGCAGCCTGAGCTTGCGGAGTCAGTCGGGAAATCGACGGACAGCTCCAGGACGGCCCAGCCGCAGGAACAGGGCCGCCAAAGTCCGTACAGCGGCAGCGACAGCGTGCGGTCGGGCAAGGCTCGCGATGTAGCCCACATACGACCGCCGCGCTGGTGGTTCCGGCTGTCGAGATCAAGACCCGGCGCCGAAACCCCATCGCCGACGCATGGCCGATCAGTTGTGCAAATCTCCGACGAAAACGCTACGCACTCTCAAGGGCGAAAAACGGCCTGAAGGCCACCCTGCGGGAGAAACCCACACGATGGCCTTCAGGAAAGGAGAATGATCTGGCGTCAGGCCTTCTTGCCACAGTGCGGCCAAGCGCCGTAGCCACCGCGGTCGTCGCGGACCTTCTCGGCGACAGCGATCTGCTGGGCCTTGCTGGCCTGGTGGGGGTAAGCGGCGTACTGCGAGCCGCCGTAGGCATCCCAGGTGCTCTTGTTGAACTGCAGGCCACCGTAGTAGCCGTTGCCGGTGTTGGCGGCCCAGTTCCCGGTCGACTCGCACTGCGCAATGCGGTCCCAGGCGCCGGCGTCCCCGATGACCGGGTCCGCGGGCTTCTTCGTACCGACCTTGATGATCTTGGGCTTGGCCTCGGTGATGACCTCTTCGGAGACCTTCTCGCGGCCGACCTCTTTGCCGTTGCGCTGGGTGACCTTGTAGGTCACGGTCTTCTGGCCAGGGGTGCCCGGGTCTTCGACCTTGGTCTTGCCCTTTTCGAGCTCCGGGTCGTCGACCTTCTGCTCGGGCGGCGCGATTTCCTCGTTCTGCTTGACCATGGTGACGCCGGTCCGGCTGACGTGGACCTCGGCGCCGTCGACCAGCTTGACGTCGAGGCCGCCGACAGTCTCGTCGTCCGGGCCGAGGGTCATCCGCAGCTCGCCGAGGAATTCCTTGGTGGTGACCGAGTTGGTCTGGACCTTCCGGGGTTCGTTCGCGCCGTCGTAGAGGGTGATGTTCTTGAGGGTCTTGACCTCGACAGTGGCGCCCTCGAGCGGGAGTTCGCCGTTCTGCGGCATCGAGGTCCAGGTACCGGACTTCGCGAGGTCGGCGCGGCCGAGCTGGTTCAAAGCCTCGCCGAGGTTGGTCGCGCGAACCCAGGATTCCTGCGCTACGCCGTCGACGACCAGGTTCAGCTTGCGGCCGCGCTCAAGCTTGATGACTCCGCCGTCGCCGACCTCGGCCTGAGGAGAGGGCGAGAGCGAGTCGTGCGCGCCGACGGAAAGGCCGGCGTCTTCGAGGACCTCGCCGACCGTGTCGCCGAAGCTGTGAACGGTGCGCTGTTGGCCGTCGATGTCGAGCGTGACGCTCTTGTTCATCGCCATCGCGGCCGCGCCGCCACCACCGAGGGTGAGCAGCACCGCCATGACGGTTCCCTTGAGGAAACGCTTCTTCCACACGCGGGTCGAGTGCGAGATGACCTCGTCCTTGGTCGCGGCCCTCATCGGCGCGCCCGCGGTGCGGTCCTCGGCCACCTCGTCCGGAATGACGATCGGCGGGAGCATGGTGGTCTCGGCGCTGATGAGGCGAATCAGCTCGTCGACGTCGACGTCGATCTCGGCCATCAGGGCATCGGCGTCGGGGCCGAGGGCGGCCAGGACGTCCTGATGCGTGATGCGCGGATCGTCGGAGTAGTCCAGCTCGCCGTAGTGGGTATCGCGGTCGAGCACGGCAACCGAACCGGCGGAAGCGAAGGTGTTCGTCTCTGCGCCGAGGCGCGAGGCATCCTGCCTACTGCTACCAGTCACTGGGTCGTTCCCTTTCCCAAGACGTCAAGGAGCTCGACAACCTCTCCACAACGTCCTTCGTCTCGATGCGCGCTTCGGCACACCTCATAGAAGTCCGACACCCGCAGCCAGCGCCATCGTCACGGTTCCAGGCCGTACCTCTCCTGGTTCCGCTTCCCCGACGTGCACTGACGTGACTGTGGGCGTACAGCCGGAGACCGCATGAGCAGCACCGACCGGCACGATCACGGGACAGTAACGAACCTCGGCGGGTTGCGCAAACACCGCCCGGAGTGTCGTGACGTTGGTCACTCAGCAGAGTGGCCCATCGGTGATCACTAATGTCGCAATCCGTTCAACTGGGGGTGACTGTCGGCAAACGGAAGACCCGTTCAGCGGTGACTCGCACCGATTCGGCCACCTCGTGCACCGCCTCGCCCCTGAACGAGGCGAGGTGACGAACGGTGTAGGCGGCGCAGTAGGGCTCGTTAGGTCGCCCACGGAACGGATGAGGGGTCAGGAACGGCGCGTCCGTCTCGACGAGGTACTGGCCCGCCGGAACGATTCGTGCCGCTTCGTGAAGTCCGCGCGCGTTGCGAAAACTGACCGTACCGGCGAACGAGAGCACATATCCCGCGTCGATGCAGCGGCGCGCGATGTGTTCGTCCCCTGAGAAGCAGTGGAATACGACCTGCTCGGGCGCTCCCTCTTCCTCGAGGATCCGGAGGACGTCGTCGTGAGCGTCTCGATCATGGATCATCAGCGGCTTACCGATCCGCTTCGCGAGGTCGATATGCCACCGGAAGGCGTCCTGCTGCACATCGTGGGGTGAGTAGTCCCAGTAGTAGTCGAGGCCGGTCTCGCCGACCGCGACCACTCTGGACTCCTTCGCGAGACTCTCCACTTCGGATTTCTCGGCCTCGCCGAAATCCTTGGTGCGGGTCGGATGGATCGCGATGGCGGCCCAGACCCGAGAGTCCCAAGTGGACGCCTGCGCGGCCCAGCGAGCGGCCGCGAGATCGTCCGCGACGGTGATCACCCGCGAGACACCGGCGTGTTCGGCGCGGTCGACCATGGCGGTGACATCCGCCGCGGTGACCGCGCCGCACGCGTCAAGGTGGGTGTGCGCGTCCACCACCGAAACCGGCAGCCTGTCCGGGATCGGCGGCAGTTCCTTCTTTTCTGCGCTCATCAGCTGATCACTTCGAGATCGGCGCCCATTCGGGACCGGTCTCGCCCAGCTCCGGGTCCAGCTTGGCGAACAACGGGGTCGGCTTTTCGAGCGGCTTGCCGACCTCGATCGGCACGGACTTCCAGCGCGCCTGCTCGGCCTTGTAGTCCCCGGTCAGGATGGGGTTGATCCGGCCGGGAATGTCGAGGTCCTCGACGTCCTGCAGTTCGGGCTGGGCCGCCCAGACTCCGGAACCGCCGAGTGCCTCGTGCACCTTCTGAGCCGAGTGGGGTAGGAAGGGGGTCAGGAGGGTGTTGGCGTCCGAAACGACCTGCAGAGCGGTGTGCAGGACGCTGTCGCGGCGGGCCGGGTCGTCCTTGAGTTTCCAGGGCTCCTGGTCCGAGAGGTAGCGGTTCGCGGCGGTGACGACGCGCATGGCCTCGCTCGCCGCCGCTTTGAACCTGGACCGCTGGAGGTGGGCACCGGCGGTGTCGAACGCCTTGCGGGAAAGTTCCTTGAGTTCCTCGTCCGCGGCCATGGGTGCGTCCGGACGCGGAATGGCGCCGACGTTCTTGTGCGCCATCGAGATGGACCGGTTGACGAGGTTGCCCCATTCGTTGGCCAGCTCGAAGTTGGTCCGGCGGACGAATTCGTCCCAGGTGAAGTCGGTGTCCTGGGTCTCGGGGCCCGCGACCGAGATGAAGTAGCGCAGGGTGTCCGGACCGAAGTCGCGCAGGAAGTCGTGGACGTAGATGACCGTGCCACGCGAGGTCGAGAACTTCGAGCCGCTCATCGTGAGGAACTCGCTGGAGACGATTTCGTCCGGCAGGTGCAGCTTGCCGTATTTACCGGGCTCTCCGCCTCGGTCGCCCTCGCCGTTGTGACCGAACAGCAGCGCCGGCCAGATCTGGGCATGGAAGGTGATGTTGTCCTTGCCCATGAAGTAGTAGGCGCGGGCCTCCGGGTTACTCCACCACTCCTGCCAGGCGTCCGGGTTGCCGGATCGGCGCGCCCATTCGACGCTCGCCGAGAAGTAGCCGATGACCGCGTCGAACCAGACGTAGAACCGCTTGAGCGGCTGGTCGCGCCAGCCTTCCAGCGGAATCTTCACGCCCCAGTCGAGATCGCGGGTGATCGGCCGCGGCCGCATGTCGTCGATCAGGTTCTTGGTGAAGTTGAGGACGTTCGGGCGCCAGTCGGTCTTGCTGGACAGCCACTTGCCCAAGGTGTCGACGAACGCAGTGAGGTCGAGGAAGTAGTGCTCGGTCTCGACGAACTTCGGCGTTTCACCGTTGATGCGGGACTTCGGGTTGATCAGCTCGGCGGCGTCGAGCTGATTGCCGCAGTTGTCGCACTGGTCACCGCGCGCGCCGTCGTAACCACAGATCGGGCACGTGCCCTCGATGTACCGGTCGGGCAGAGTGCGGCCGGTCGAGGGGCTGATCGCGCCGCGCGCGGTCTTGGGGACCACGTAGCCGTTGCGGTGCAGCGCGAGGAAGATCTGCTGCGTGACCTCGGCGTGGTTACCGGTGGTGGTGCGGGTGAACAGGTCGTAGGTGAGGCCCAGCCCCTGCAGGTCCTGGCCGATCTGACGGGTGTACTTGTCCGCCGTCTGCTGGGAGGTCAGGCCTTCCTTGTCGGCCTGGACGGTGATCGGGGTGCCGTGTTCGTCGGTACCGGACACCATGAGCACCCGGTTGCCGGCCATTCGCTGGTAACGGGAGAAGACGTCGGACGGGACGCCGAATCCGGACACGTGGCCGATGTGGCGGGGGCCGTTGGCGTAGGGCCAGGCCACCGCAGTCAACACTGGGGTGCTCATGCTTGTTTAGCCTACGGACGTCGTCCAAGGCATTGTTGTCCGGGAGAGGATCGGAGGCCTCGGTGTCCGCCACGCGTCTGCTGGTGCTGGGTGTCGTGCGCATGCACGGGAAGGCACACGGCTACCAGGTCCGGCGTGAGCTTCTCTCGTGGGCGGCCGACAAGTGGGGCAATGTCCAGCCGGGCTCGATCTATCACGCGCTGAAGAAGATGACCGCCGAAGGCCTCCTGGAACAGGTCGAGGACATCGAGGCGGGCGGCGGGCCCGACCGGACCGCGTACAGGCTGACCGACGACGGCGAGACCGAGTTCCTCGTGCAACTCGGCAGGGCGTTGTCGAGCGATGACGCGACCGGGTACTCGCTGTCCGCGGCGGTCACGTTCATGCCGAGTCTGCCGCGAGCGCAGGTGCTGGCCCTGTTGAAACAGCAGCTGGCGAATATGGAGGCGCACGCCAAGTCGACCCATTACGCCCGTGAGCACGCGACCGACCTGGGAAAACCGGCACACGTCAGCGAGCTGTACCGCCTGTGGAGCGTCCATGCCGAGGCGAACGTGACTTGGATGAAGGATCTGATCGGCCGTCTTGAGGCGGGCGAGTACGTGATGGCGGGCGAGGGCGAAGCGGAGTTCGGCTCGCCGCCCAAGTAATCAAATTTGACTATGGATCGACTCCTAGGGCAGAGTGCGTCCCGCAACTAGTCAAGTTTGATTAGTTGAATCCGGAAAGGAGTAGTCATGATCAAGGCACGCGGCCTTGGGCGGCGCTTCCGCCGCAAGGGCCGCAATGGGGGCGAGGTCCACGCCGTCAAGGGCGTCGATCTCGACGTGTCGGCCGGAGAACTGGTCGGCTTCCTCGGACCGAACGGCGCGGGCAAGACCACGACCTTGCGCATGCTGACCACACTGCTCAAGCCCACGGCGGGCGAAGCGACCGTCGGCGGCTGCGACCTACTGACCGACCCGCTGGGGGTCCGCCGTCGAATCGGCTACGTCGCACAGGGTGGCGGCACCGCGCCGGCGAGCAAGGTCGTCGAGGAGATCGAATTCCAGGGCAGGTTGTACCGAATGAGCAAGGCGGACGCGCTCGCGCGCGGGGCCGTCCTCGCCGAACAGCTGGACCTGGCCGGGCTCGACCAGCGGACGACCGCGACCTTGTCGGGCGGGCAGCGGCGTCGTCTCGACATCGCGCTCGGGCTGATCCATTCGCCCGGCCTCGTCTTCCTCGACGAGCCGTCGACAGGGCTCGACCCGCAGAGCCGCGCGAACCTGTGGGACCACATCCGCAGGCTGCGCGACGAGCAGGGCGTCACGGTCTTCCTGACCACGCACTATCTCGACGAGGCCGACGCGCTCTCCGACCGGCTGATCGTCATCGACGACGGGAAGATCGTCGCCGAAGGCACGCCGGACTCCCTGAAGGCGAGGGTCTCCGGTGACAGCGTCGTCATCGGGGTTTCACCGGAATCGGCGGCGGAGACCGCGGAGATCGCGGGCAGGCTCGAAGGGACCCACGAAATGACCGTCGCCGACGGTACGGTGCGGTTCCGGGTACCGCGCGGGGACACCGCGATGCCTGAGTTGCTGCGTGCGCTGGACGCGCGTGCCATCACGATGACGTCCATGCAGGTACACCGGCCGACGCTCGACGACGTCTTCCTGACCCTGACGGGCCGAAGCCTGCGTGACGCCGAAGAAGGCGCGCCGGTCGACGACGCTCCGGCGCAGGAGGCGACACATGTTGCATGACACTTGGTTGATCTTCCGCCGGGACATACTCGCGGCGTTGCGCAACCCGACCTGGCTCGCCATCGGCATCATGCAGCCACTGCTTTATTTGTTCTTCTTCGGGCCGCTTCTGGTGAAGGCGCTCAACGCGCAAGGGTTGTCCGATGTGGACGGATGGATGATCTTCACTCCGGCGATCATCGCGCAGCTCGCGCTGTTCGGCAGTTCGTTCGTCGGCTTCGGCCTCCTCGCGGAGTACCGCTCGGGCGTGGTCGAGCGGATGCGGGTCACCCCGGTGAGCCGGGTGGCGCTGTTGCTGGGCAAAGTGCTCGCCAACGCGCTGCAGACCGTCGTCCAGGCTTTGCTCATCATCGCGCTGGCGTATCTGGTCTTCGACCTGAACGCGCCGTTCGGCGGGGTCGTGCTCAGCCTGGCGATCGTCTTCCTGCTGGCGGTCACGTTGGCGTCGTGCTCCTACGCATTGGCGCTGACCCTCAAGAGCGAGGACGCTTTTCCCCCCTTGCTCAACGCGGTTCTCATGCCGTTGCTGCTGCTTTCCGGAATCCTGATCCCGATCACCGCGGGATCGGCGCCGGAGTGGCTGTACACGATTTCCCGCATCAATCCGTTCCGGCATGTGGTGGATGTCGAGCGGAACAGTTTCCGCGGTGACTTCTCGATGGACGCGCTGTTCACCGGCGGCGTCGTGGTGCTGGTGATGGCGGTGCTGGCCATCTGGTGGGGCTCACGGACGTTCCAACGCGAAAACGCCTGAGACACGCTGTACCGAAAGGTCACCTTATGTCCGCTCCTCGGACGTAAGGTGACCTTTCCGTCGTAGTGGGGTGAAATGCGAGGTAGGTGACTTTGATCGATCCGGAAGGTGAGCACGGCGTCACCCTGTCCCACCGTGAGACGGTGACGGACTGGGCGGCGGTGCGTGGCGCCGACATCCGGTTCGCCTCGGTCACCGTCAGCGAGAACACCAACTGGCGGGACGTCGCCGCGGAACGCAATCTGGCCGGTGCGCAGCACGCCGGTATCCACACCGGCGCGCGCCACTACGCGCGTCCCGGTGCCGTCCACGATCAGGCCGACCATTTCGTGCGGACGGCGAGCGCGCTCGGCGCCTTCGCGCCCGGTTCTCTCGCGCCGGCGCTCGAAGTGGAGGCGCCCAGCGTCGACGACCGTTTCATCAAAACGTGGATCAAACACGTCCGGCAGGCGGCACGCGTCGAGCGCGTCCTGGTGTACGCCGGACTCGACTGCTGGACGAACCGCCTGCACCCGGACAAGTGGGCGGACAGCGAAGTGGTGTTGTGGCTGGTCAGGCACAACGAGATCCCGGGACGGCCGGGATGGTTCCACTCCCGGCTGGGTCTGCATCAGCACGGCTTCGGTACCGGATTACCCGGGGTGACCGGGCCGATCGCCCAAGACACCGTCGTCTATCCCTTCACGCTCGCGGACGTGCTCCTGTAGCGATTCGCCGGTCACCATGGGTGCGCGAGCGGTGACAATCGCCGGCGCCCGTGGTCGCGGACGTCACTTTCCGACGGACGCGGGTTGCCTTTTCGCCCGCTCGGACAGCGACAATGTCGCGTGCGGTTGATGTGCCGGAAGCTGCGGACGGACGTCACGCCCGAACGGGCGCTGACGGCCCTCGGCGTACGGGCCGAGGCGCTCGGACTCGCACCGCCTGCGGCGCTTTGCGGAGACTGGTTCTCCTCGCGCGCGGTCATCGCACCGGGCGTTTCCCTGTCTCCTGTCCGGGAGGTGGCCGAGGCGTTCGCGATTCCCACCCGGCTACCCCTGATTCGTGACGCGGTGCCCGGCGCTGTCGGGGGCGGCTGGTTCGGTTACCTCGGTTATGACCTGACTGATCCTTCCGCACGTACAGGTGGCCTTCCGCCGGCTGCCTGGGGCTGGGTCGACCGGGTGCTGCGCCTGGACGAGCACGGTTCGTGGTGGTTCGAGGCGCTGCTTCCCGACGGCGATCCGGACCCGGCCGACGAGGTATCCGCGATGGAGTCGTCGCTGGCGGGGCGCTTCGAAGAGACAACCTGGAAGTCCGGTCCGCTGTCGCGTCCGCTTCCCTCGGAGCACTACGACGCGGTCAAGGCGTGTGTGCACGCCATCGAGGCGGGTGAGCTGTTCCAAGCGAACATTTGCGCTCGCTTCGCCGGAGAATTCACGGGCGATCCGATCGCGTTGTTCGCCGAAGGTGTGCGCCGTCTGCGGGCCCGGCGGTCGGCGTTCCTCGGCGGCGACTGGGGCTCGATCGTCTCGTTCTCCCCTGAGCTTTTCCTTGCCAGGCATGGGCAGCGGGTCCGGTCGACGCCGATCAAGGGGACCCTCCCGCGGCGGGACGCGGCCGACGAGCACTTCGCGCGGCTGCTGCGGGAATCCACCAAGGACGTCGCCGAGAACGTGATGATCACCGACCTCGTCCGCAACGACCTCGGCCGCGTGTGTGCCACCGGCAGCGTTCGCGTTCCGGAACTGCTCAAGGTGCGGCCCGCTCCGGGGGTTTGGCATCTCGAGTCCACTGTGGAGGGCTCGCTCGCCGACGGGGTCGACGACGCCGATCTGCTCGCGGCCACGTTCCCGCCGGGTTCGGTGACCGGTGCCCCGAAGATCCGGGCGCTGGATCTGATCGCCGAACTGGAACCCACGCCGCGTGGTGTCTACACGGGCGCGATCGGGCTCGCGTCGCCGATCGCCGGCCTGGAGCTGAACGTCGCGATCAGGACCTTCGAAATCCACGACGGCACGATCGCGCTGGGAGTCGGCGGCGGGATCACCGCCGACTCCGACAGCGAAGCGGAATGGCAGGAGTGCCTGCACAAATCCGCTCCGCTGGAGCGGTTGCTCGGCTGACCTACTTGCCGGGATCCAGCAGGAGCTTGCCGGAGGTGCCGCGCGAACGCAGGGCCTCATGGGCGGCACGCGCGTCCGACAGCGCGTACTCGCCGCCGGCGACAGCGCGGATCTGACCGGCGAGCGCCAGCGAGAAGAGGTCATCGAGCGCACGGCCGAAGACGTTCCCGCGAAGCTTGAAAACGTGCGGCAGCCACATCCCGGACACGGTGGTGCTGTGCCCGAGGAGGTTGCGGGTCTCGATCGGCTTGGGCTGCTGACGGCTGGCCATTCCGTAGAACGCGAGTCGGCCGAAGGGCGCGAGCGCCGCGATGCTCTGGTCGGTGACCGACCCACCGGCCATGTCGAGAACGACGTCGACGCGTTTGCCGCCGTTCGCCTCGCGAAGCGCGTCGGTCATGTTTTCGGCCCGCGAATCGATGGCGACATCGGCGCCGAGGTCGAGCGCGAGTGCGCGCTTTTCATCACTACTGGCGGTCGCGATGACGCGGCTCGCTCCCCAGGCCTTCGCGAGCTGGACGGCGATGGAGCCGACCCCGCCCGCCGCCGCGTGCACGACGACGGATTCGCCGGGCTCCAGGTGGGCGTTCTTGCGGAGCAGGATCGCGGCGGTGGTGCCCTGCACGATGAAGGACAGCGCGGTCAGGTCGTCGACGCCGTCGGGCACGCCGAAGGTGGTGGCCTCGTCCGCCACCGCGCGCTCGGCGTAGCCGCCACCGCCGTTGAGCAGTGCGACGACACGCTTGCCGTCGCTGGTGCGGCCGACGACCTCGCCGCCGGGCACGAGCGGGAGCTTGCTAGGCGCGAGATAAGAGTTTTCGGCTTGGTGCGTATCGGCGTAGTTGACGCCGATCCGGTCGACCTCGATGACCAGCTGGCCGGGGCCGGGTACGGGATCGGGCAAGTCGACGAGGTTGAGGACCTCGGGGCCGCCGAATTCGGTCACCTGTACTGCACGCATCCGCACTCCTCCTCGTCGAGATGAGACATTCTTGCATATGTCTCATCTCTGAGACATCGCGTGATATGTTTCACTCATCGAAACCGCACTCGAACGCCAGCTGACCTCGCCGCGCCCGGACGCCGTGCGCGCGTTCACGATCGCGCGCGCCTGGTTCTTGGAGGGCCGCCGCGTCGACATGGGCGACCTCGCCGCCGAGCTGGGAATCAGCCGGGCCACCCTGCACCGCTGGGTCGGCGGCCGCGATCAGTTGCTCGGCGAGATCCTGTGGTCGATGACCGTGGAGATGTTCGAAGCGCGGGCTTCCGGCAAGCTCGGCCGCGGCGCGAAAGGGATCGCGGAGCTCATCGGCACTTTCGTCCGTACCGTGAACGACTCGAAGCCGTTCCGGGAGTTCCTGCGCAACGAGCCCGAGCGGGCACTGCGGATCCTGACGACGAAGGCCAGCGTGGTGCAGAGCCGCGCGATCGCGAAGATGCGCGGGTTCCTCGAAGAAGAGGTCGCGGCCGGACGGCTTACCCCGCCGCTGCCGGTCGAAGACCTGGCCTACCTGCTCGTGCGGATCAGTGAGTCCTTCATCTATACCGACGTCATCACCGGCGCCGAGCCCGACGCCACGAAGGCGTATGCGGCCGCAGCCGCGTTACTGAGTTGAACCCCTACTTCCGCGACGCGAGGACAGCGTCGTAAAGCTCCTTCTTCGACACTCCCGTCGCTTCGGCGACCTCCGCTGCGGCGGATTTGAGCCGTTCGCCCGCCGCGACCCGCGACGAAACTTCCGAAACCAGATCCGCGACGCTCACCGCGCGCGGAGGCGCGCCCGCGAGAACGACGGTGATCTCGCCCTTGACCCCGTCGGCGGCCCACGCGGCCAACTCCGGGAGGGTGCCTCGTTTGACCTCTTCGTACGTTTTGGTCAGCTCGCGGCAGACGGCGGCGCGGCGATCAGGGCCCAGAACTTCAGCGGCATCGGAGAGCGTGCTCGCCAGGCGGTGCGGCGACTCGAAGAACACGGCCGTGCGGGGCTCGTCCTTCAGCGAACCGAGCCATTTCGCGCGTTCGCCGGGCTTGCGCGGGGCGAATCCTTCGAAACAGAACCGGTCGCACGGCAGGCCGGACAGCGCGAGCGCCGTGGTCACCGCGGACGGGCCGGGGAGACAGGTCACCGGCACATCCGCCTCGACACACGCCGCGACCAGGCGGAACCCGGGATCCGAGACACTCGGCATCCCGGCGTCGGTCACGAGCACCACCGTTTCGCCCGACCGGAGCGATTCGAGCAGTTTCGGCAGGCGGGCGGTCTCGACGTCCTCATAGAAGCTGACCACGCGTCCGACCGGGGAAACGTCGAGAGCGGCGGTGAGGGTGCGCAGGCGCCGGGTGTCCTCGGCGGCGATCACATCGGCCGTCGCGAGGGCCTCGGAAAGGCGTGGCGAAGCGTCGCGGACGTCTCCGAGCGGGGTGGCTGCCAGCACGAGGCGTCCTTCGGTCATTCCCGAAGGTTAACCGGTTCACGGATCCGGACACCGAGTTCACTCTTCCGCCCGTAGGATCATGCCTCGTGACCGCGCTGCTGACCCGTGACGACGAGAGCATGCGGCCGGATCCGGTCGACGCGCTCCGGCCACCGAGCGACCGGGAGGCCACCCTCCTCGGCCGCGGCATGCCGACCGACCGCCTCCGCGGCTGGATCGTCACGCTGGTGTTGACGCTCATCGGCGGCATCGTCCGGATCCAGAACCTGGGCACGCCCACGGACAAGGGCACCCCCGTCTTCGACGAGAAGCACTACGTCCCGCAGGCGTGGCAGATGTTGCGCAACGGCGGTTACGAAGACAACTACGGCTACGAACTCATCGTGCACCCGCCGTTGGCCAAGCACCTCATCGCGATCGGCGAGTGGATGTTCGGCTACAACGCCTGGGGCTGGCGGATCATGCCGGCGCTGGCGGGCACGCTGATCGTGTTCCTCACCATCCGGGTCGCCCGGCGGCTCACCCGTTCGACGCTGCTCGGCGCGGTCGCCGGGATCCTGGTCATCAGCGACGGCGTACTGCACCTGCAGTCGCGGATGGGGATGCTCGACATCTTCATCGCCGTGTTCGTGCTCGCCGCGTTCGCCTGCGTGCTGTGCGATCGCGACCAGGTGCGGCAGCGGCTGGCCGTGGCCGTCCGCGAAGGCTGGATCGACGAGTCGCGGTTCGGCCCGAAGCTGGGATTCCGGTGGTGGCGGTTCGCCGGCGGCCTGATGATCGGGCTGACCTTCGGCGTCAAGTGGTCGGCGCTGTACTACATCGCCGCGTTCGGGCTGCTCACCGTCTTCTTCGACGTCGCCGCGCGCCGCGCCGCGGGCGTGCAGCGGCCGTGGCTCGGCACGCTGCGCCGTGACGTGCTTCCCGCGCTGTGGGCGATCGTCGTCATCCCGATCCTGGTGTATCTCGCCTGCTACTGGGCCTGGTTCGCGAGCGAGACCGCGACCGACCGCAACTACGTGGCGATCAAGGACATCGACCCCGGCTTCTGGGCCTGGATGCCACCGGCTCTGCGGTCCCTCGGCGACTACACGATGAACGTCCTCGACTTCCACGCGAACCTGGTCACGCCCAAGGACAAACCGCATCCGTGGGAATCGAAGCCGTGGACCTGGCCGATGGGGCTGCGGCCGATGCTCTACGCGTACGCGGGCGGCACCGAGGCGACCGGCTGTGGCGAGTCGACCTGTGTGCGGGCGACGATGCTGATCGGGACACCGGCGATGTGGTGGCTCGCCCTGCCGATGCTGGGCTGGAGCCTGTGGCGGTCGTTCTTCCGCGCGGACTGGCGCTACGCCGCCGTGCTCGTCGGCTACTTCGCCGGATTCCTGCCCTGGTTCACCAACCTCGACCGCCAGATGTACTACTTCTACGCGACGCCGCTGGCGCCGTTCCTGGTACTCGGGTTGACGTTGGTCCTCGGCCAGATCCTCGGCAGCGCGAAACGCGGGTTCGAACGGCGGGGCACCGGCATGCTCGTCGTCGCGCTCTACGTGGGTCTCGTCGTGGCCAATTTCGCCTGGTTGTGGCCGATCCTGAACGGCAACGCGATCACGAACGAGCACTGGAACGCCGAGTTGTGGCTTCCGTCCTGGAAATGACCACCATCGGTTGACCCAAGACCCAGCGAGACCGCTGAAACCGACTTAGACTCCCGTCCGAATTGAGGACTACTGGGGGTCACCATGTCTCGTTGGCCGTATTTCGTGGCCATCGCTCTTCTGCTCACCGGATGCTCCAGCGCCGTCGACGGCAAGGCCTTCCCCGAAGGTTCGGCACCGGGCGCCAGCGAAGCGAAGTATCCGAAGTACAAGCCGCCCGCCGACGGATCGGGTTTCAGCGACCAGATGCTCGATCAGCCGCTGGCCCTGCCGTCCAAACAGGGTGAAGAAGGCTGCGATTGGCTGGATTCGATCAAACCCGATCTGCAACCGCTCGGCCTGATCAGCACCAAGGGCGTGCTCAGCGGCTGCCAGTTCGTGTTCCCGGGCAACAAGGGCGCGCAGGTGCACGCCTACAGCCCGTACAGCTGGATCACGCAGGACTCCCCGGTGATGGAACCGGTGGAGATCGCCGGGATCAAGGGCCGGACCTATGCCTTCGACCCGGAACCGGCGACCTTCTGCTCGGTCAACATGGACGTTCGCGCCTACGCCTCGATCGCCGTCGACGCCTATGACGTCAACAGCGACGAAGGAGGGGTCCGCGCCGAGCACTGTGAACTGGCGAAGAAGGTCGCCGAAGTGGTGTTGAAGAAGTTCGTCCCGCTCGCGGGCGGCAAGCCGGCGCCGAGCACGGTCCAGGAGCCGTCGGCGGAGGCGCTGAAGAACGCCGACATCTGCGAGGTCGTCAAGTTCACCCACGCGAATTACGCGGGCGTCAACGGGGGCCGCGAGGGCGCGCAGAAGGGCGAGAGCCCGATCGGACCGACCTGTACCCACGAAGTCGCCTACGCGAAGGTCGTCGGGATGTACACCACCGGCACCGGCGGCCTCGAAGCCGTCCCGCCGAAACCCGGCGCGGAAGTGCGTAACGGGAAGTTCGGAACGTTGAAGGCCAGGTACGAACAGACCGAGGAGACGTGTGCCGTGAGTGTGCAGCTCACCAACGGCCAAGTGGTCCAGGTCGACTTCGTCGGCAAGAAGAAGGAAGCGATGAGCCGGACCTGCGTATCCGCCCAGCTCGTCTTGTCGGTGTCGATGCTCGCCCTGATCAACGGTGACGGCTGATTTCCCGGTTCAACTGTGACACTTGGGCAATAGTTGTTACTCTCCCCTGGTCAGCAGCAGTTCGACAGGGGGCACCATGACAATCCGACCGCTCGGAGTGACCTGCGCGGCCGCGGCGCTGTTCTTGATCGCGGGCTGCGAAGAGCAGACGCCGGGCACCGCGGCACCGCAGACTTCGGCCATTCCGGGCACTTCGGTGGCGCCGAGCAGCAGCTCGAGCGCGCCTGCGTCGACTACGAGTCCCAGCGCGACCGTTCCTTCGGCGAGCGCCGCGACGGTCACCAAACCCGCCACCGGCGGCGCGGTGGCGCACACCCTGGAAGGGGCCGCGACCGTGATGGAGGAATATCACCACGCGTTGGGCAACAAGGACCTCGACACCGTTTGCCGCATCACCGCGCCGGCGTTCGACGGCGGGATGAAGGAGTGCCGCAGCCTCACCCCGATTCAATTCGAGATGTTCACGCCCGCGGATCTGAAGAACCTGAAAGTCACCCGGGTCGACCGGGCGAAGGTGAAGAGCCAGGGGCCCGACCAGGTGATCGTCCCGCCCGGGGCGATCGCGCCGAAGGCGACGATCATGGACGGCGACCCCAAGATCTTCACCATGGGCTGGCGCGAGGGGACCTGGGTCATCATCAAGTGAGAGAGCAAGGGACCTTTGCTAGCGTTCGTTAGCGTACTAACTAACGCTAGCAAAGGTCCCTTGCTCTCTTTTCGCAGGTCAGCCCGGGTCAGCGGGGATGACGCTGGGGCTGCGGCTGGTGTTGCCGTTGCGGCGGGCGACGCGGAACGATCTGCGTCACCGGGCCGTCCGGCGACTTGCCCGCCCGGGCCAGCCAGCCTTCGACGTCGCGCCGCACGGCGGCGAGCGTCGGACGGCGGCGAGGCTCCTGGTCCAGCGACGCGATGAGAATCCGGGCGTGCGCGCTGCGGTTCGGCAGCTTCGACACCGGTTCGGCGCGGGCGGCGGCCATCAGCGCGGCCATCGGGGTCTCGCGCGTGCCGCGCGGCGGTTGGCCGGACAGCGCGTAGCTGACCGTCGCCGCGAGCTGCCAGGCATCCGACGCCGGGCTCGCCGGGGAACCCATCGCCTGCTCGGGGGCGACGAAGTCCGGCGTACCGATCATCATCCCGGTCGCGGTCATCTTCGAGTCGCCCTGGCTGCGGGCGATACCGAAGTCGATGAGATGGGCGAGGCCGTTGCGGTCGAGGATGATGTTCGACGGCTTGAGGTCGCGGTGCAGCACACCCTTCTCGTGCGCCGCGGCGAGCGCGCCCGCCATGGTCGACCAGAGCCGTCCGGCGGCGATGTCGTCGAGCGGGCCTTGCGAGTCGACGATCTCGGCCAGCGACTTGCCTTCGAGGTACTCCATCACCAGCGCGAGTCCGTCGGGCTCTTCGACGAGGTCGTACACGCGGACGCAGTTGGGGTGGTTCACGACGGCCAGCGCACGGGCCTCGCGCTGCATCCGTTCCTCGGTGTCACGGTCCGGCGCGTGCGCGATCTTCAGCGCGACGGTGCGGTTGAGCTGCGTGTCGATCGCTTCCCATACGGTGCCGAAGCCACCGTGGCCGAGCCGGCGAACACGCTTGTAACGGCTGCCGCCGGAGTTACGGGAACCAGGAGGTGCCGGGACCGGACCCGGCATCGCGGCCAGCGCCGGCGGTTCGGGCGCCTGCGCCAGTGCCGTCGCCGGGTACTGCTTGGCAGGCGGCGGGGGCGGCAACTGCTGCTGCGGCTTCGGGGCGGGCGGCTCCGGGCGGTACGGCTCGATCTTCGGCCGCGGCTGCGGCTCCGGGCGGTTGATCACCGACCAGGGAGGCGGGCCGACCAGCGCCACGGGGATCAGGCCCAGCACGCTGAACGGCAGGAAACCGAGCCAGAAGTGCACGGCGGTGTTCGCGCCCATGCCGACACTCGCCAGCACCATGAGCACGAACGGAATCCAGAAGAACCGCGAAGGCCACTTCGGGCCGCGCCGGAACGCGGTGCGGGCCTGCAGCATCACGAACAGCAGCGCCAGCGCGGGCAACCCGACCAGCAGGATCAAGTAGAAGACGTAACCCAGCTGCATCCCGCTCGGATAGAACAGGACCTCGTAAACGTTTTGGCCGCGGCCGAGGTACTCGCTCTGCTTGCCGATCAGCGGGCTGTAGTCGGTGTTGAACGTCGACAGGTCGCTGGCGGAGAAGCCGGATTGACCGCCAGACTTCGTCGAGGCCGCCTCTTGATAGGTCTGCGAAACCCCGGTCGCCAGCAGCCACGGCAGCAGGAAGACGGCGACCGCGCCGATCCCGCCGAAAATGGACAGGGTCACCACGTCGTAGCGGTTGCCGGTGCCTTTGCGGATGATCGCGACGACCATCGCCCCCAGTGCGGGCAGCAGCGCGACCAGCGCTCCCGCGGTGCTCGTCGCCCACACCCAGTCCCCAGGCCAGATGCCTGGTCCGAACAGGCCGTGCGCGAACGAGAGCAGCGCGCTCGCTAGTCCCATGGACCCTGCTCCCCTCGCCAGTCGAGGCCGTTTCCGGCCGGTTTTTCCCTAGTTCAGCTTAGGACGCTCTACGCACTTACAGGGTTGCCGGGTTGTCGCGGGCGTCTCCCCGCCGTTACCACCAGGCATCGGCGCGGGCGAAAGTCCATGATGGGTTCCGTACCCGAGCGCGAAGGAGCATTCGATGTACGCCGAGTCGTACCAGCGGAGCCTCGAAGATCCGGAGGGTTTCTGGCTCGAAGCCGCACAGGCGATCGACTGGACCCGCCCGCCGACGCGGGCCCTCGACGCGTCGAAAGCGCCCTTCTACCGCTGGTTCCCGGACGGGGAGCTGAACACGGCGTTCAACGCGCTCGACCGGCACGTGCGAAACGGCCGCGGTGAGCAGCTCGCGCTGATCTGGGATTCCCCGGTCACCGGTTCGGTCCGCCGGTTCACCTACGCGGAATTGCTGGCCGACGTCGCCCGGTTCGCCGGCGCGCTCGTCTCGCTCGGCGTCGGCAAGGGTGATCGCGTCATCATTTACCTGCCTATGGTGCCCGAAGCCGCGATCGCGATGCTCGCCTGCGCCAGGCTCGGCGCGGTGCACTCGGTGGTCTTCGGTGGCTTCGCGCCGAAGGAGCTGGCGGCGCGGATCGAAGACGCGAAACCCAAGGTGATCGTGGCGGCCTCGTGCGGGATCGAACCGACACAGGTCGTCGAGTACAAACCGATCATCGACGAAGCGCTCGCGGGAACGGCGCACCAGCCGGACAAGGTCGTCGTACTGCAGCGAGAACGGGCCCGCGCCGAACTCGGCGAACGCGATGTCGACTGGGACGAACTGGTCGCGAAGGCGTCCCCGGCCGATCCGGTCCCGGTCGCGGCGACCGACCCGCTGTACATCCTGTACACCTCCGGCACCACCGGGAAGCCGAAGGGTGTCGTGCGCGACACCGGCGGCCACGCGGTGGCGCTGGCCTGGTCGATGGGCGCGATCTACGACGTCCATCCCGGCGACGTGTGGTGGACGGCGTCCGACGTCGGCTGGGTGGTCGGCCATTCCTACATCGTGTACGCGCCACTGCTCATCGGGGCCACGTCGCTGATGTACGAGGGCAAACCGATCGGGACCCCGGACGCGGGCGCGTTCTGGCGGGCCATCGCCGACCATGGAGTGAAGGCGTTGTTCACCGCGCCGACGGCGTTGCGTGCGATCAAGAAGGTCGATCCGGACGCGAACGAAGTGAAGAAATACGACGTCGGCCGGTTCGAGACGTTGTTCATGGCGGGGGAACGACTCGATCCGGAGACCTATCACTGGGCGCGCGAGAAGCTCGGCGTCCCGGTGATCGACCACTGGTGGCAGACCGAGACCGGCTGGCCGATCGCGGCGAATCCGCGCGGGCTGGAGCCGATGCCGGTCAAACCCGGTTCCGCGACGAAGCCGGTGCCGGGCTGGGACGTGCGGATCCTGGACCAGTCGGGCGAGCCGCTCCCGGCGGGGAAGGAAGGCGCGATCGCCATCAAGCTGCCCCTGCCGCCGGGTTCGCTGCCGACCCTCTGGCAGGACGACGAGCGGTATCGAGAGGCGTATCTTTCGCGGTACGACGGCTACTACCTGACGGGTGATTCCGGCTACGTCGACGAAGACGGCTACCTGTTCGTCATGGGCCGCACCGACGACGTCATCAACGTCGCGGGCCACCGGCTTTCCACCGGTTCGATGGAGGCCGTGCTGGCCTCGCACCCCGCCGTCGCCGAATGCGCGGTGATCGGGGTCCGTGACCAGCTCAAGGGGCAGCTGCCGCGCGGCTTCGTGGTGCTGAAATCGGGTGTCGATGCCGACGCCGAAACGCTCAAGTCCGAATTGGTCGCGCTGGTGCGGCGCGACATCGGCCCGGTCGCCGCGTTCCGCGACGTGTCCATTGTGGACGCGCTGCCGAAGACGCGATCCGGCAAGATCCTGCGGAAGACCATGCGGGGTATCGCCGACGGACGCGACGAACAGGTGCCCTCGACGATCGAAGACGCGAGCGTCCTCGACGCGCTGAAAGCGGTGCTACGCGGCGAGTGAACCGGTGACCGGTATGCCGTCGTAGTCCGATCGGGTGTTGTCGCGGTTGCCCTATTGGTCTATACCTCTAGAAGAAGAGAGTCTCCAGTTCCCCGACCGGAGGTGCTCCATGAGTAAACGCCTGTCCAGAACCGTGCTCGGCGTGGCCGTCCTGGGTCTCGTGACCTTCGGGCTGCCCGCCACGGCGAGCGCGGACCCCGCGGCGGCACAGCGCGCGAAGCCCGAGCGGACCGTCTCCGACGTCGTCCCCGCGCCGGTCGAAGCGAAACCCGATCCGCGCGCCGACTTCCGGCTCAACCCCGCGACCGTCATCCGCACCGACCGTGACGGCAAGCAGGTCGCCGACTACCTGGCCGGGCTGCTCCGGCCCGCCACCGGCTACCGGCTGCCCGTCGTCAGCGGTCACCGCGGCGGCCGGCCCGCCATCTCGCTCGAAACCGGCCACGCGGGCGGGAGGGTCGGCACCGAGGGCTATCAGCTCAAGGTCTCCCCCGGCGGCGTGACACTGAAGGCGAACACCGACAAGGGCCTCTTCCTCGGCGTGCAGACGCTGCGCCAGCTGCTTCCGTCGGCGATCGACGCGAAGACCGTCCAGCACCGCTCCTGGGTGATCTCGGGCGGCACGGTGCTCGACTATCCGCGTTTCGGTTACCGCGGCGCGATGCTCGACGTCGCCCGGCACTTCTTCACCCCGGCGCAGGTCAAGCTCTACATCGACCAGATCGCGCAGTACAAGATCAACACCCTCCACCTGCACTTGACCGACGACCAGGGCTGGCGGATCGAGATCAAGAGCTGGCCGAAGCTGGCGACCGTCGGCGGGCAGACCGCCGTCGGCGGCGCGCCCGGCGGCTACTACACCCAGGAGCAGTACAAGGACCTGGTGCGCTACGCGGCTTCGCGGCACATCACGATCGTTCCCGAAATCGACATGCCGGGGCACACCAACGCGGCCCAGCACTCCTACGCCGAACTGAACTGCGACGGCGTGGCGGTGCCGCCGCGCACGGACATCGAGGTCGGCTACAGCTCACTGTGCATCAACAAGGACATCACCTACAAATTCGTCGACGACGTCATCCGCGAACTGTCGGCGATCACCCCTGGGAAGTACCTCAACATCGGCGGCGACGAGGCCCACTCGACCACCCCGGCGGACTACCAGACCTTCGCCACCAAGGTGCATCCGATCGTCACAAAGTACGGCAAGACGATCACCGGCTGGCACGACATCGCCAAGACGAAACCGCCGGTTTCGGCCGTTCCGCAGTTCTGGGGCACGACCGGCACGGACGCCCACGTGGCCGAAGCGGCGGCTCGCGGCAACAAGATCCTGATGTCGCCCGCCAACAAGGCCTACCTGGACATGAAGTACCACCCGCAGACGCGGCTCGGCCAGGACTGGGCCGGGTTGATCGAGGTCAAGACCGGCTACGACTGGGATCCGGCCACCTATCTGCAGGGCGTGACGGAGCAGAACGTCGCCGGGGTCGAGGCACCGTTGTGGTCGGAAACGCTCGTCACCAGTGACGACATCGAATTCATGGCGTTCCCGAGGCTGCCGGGTTACGCCGAGATCGGCTGGTCGCCGAAGGCTTCCCGCACGTGGGACGCCTACCGGCTCCGGCTGGCGAAGCAGAGCCCGCGGTGGGTTCAGCAGGGAATCGACTTCTACCGATCTACTCAGGTCGACTGGAAGTAGCGCCTCGCGGACGACATGAAAGGCCCCTTCATCGCAAATTTTGCGATGAAGGGGCCTTTCATGTCACTGTCGCGGCGTCGAGGCGAGCGGTGATGGCGGCCCGCGCCAGCGCGTACGGCTCCTTGCCGTCGAACATGACCGAGTCCGCGTTCGCGGCGCGGCCGAGGGCGTTCAGCTCGAAGGCCAGTCTGTCCACGTCGACGGATTCGCGAAGATGCCCGGCTTTCCGTGCTTCGACGACGGTGGACCGGATGAACTTGGCGAAGGCGCGGCTCGCGTTCGCCACCGCGTCGTGGACCCGCCCGGTCCGCGCGTCGAACTCGGCGCCGGCGTTGAAGAAGAAACAGCCACCGGGGAACACCCGGCGTTCCGAGTAGTCCAGCCAGTTCGCGCAGAGCGCGCGCAGCCGGGCGATCCCCTGCTCGAACTCCAGCGTCGGGGTGACGACGTTCTCCGCGAAGATCGCGCTCGCCGTCTCGATCGCCGCGAGCTGCAGTTCCTCCTTGGAACCGAACAACGCGAACACCCCGGATTTGCTCAATTCCAGCTCGGTGGCGAGCCTGCCGAGAGACAACCCGTCAAGCCCTTCGACCGACGCGATGTCGACGGCGCGCCGCAGGACGATCCGCCTCGTCGCGTCGCCTCGGGCAACCCGGCCGTCAACCGGCATCCCGATCCTCCCGCCGCCGTTTCGCCGATTCCAGGCCGTCACGGTACTGCCGGGAGAGCGCCGGTGCCGCGAGGACCCGATCCAGCAACGCCCAGTACGCGGCCCGGCGATCGTCGTCCAACTGGGTGACGTTGGTGAACGACGCGACGTAGACCTCGGCGATCGTCGGGTTCACCGGATCGCGTTCTTCGAGGGTCATGTGCCCCGAAGTGGGGACTACTTCGCCCGTCCGGAGGACCCGCAGGTACCAGCCGCTGCGGCCGGAATCGATCATCGCCGGAATGACGTCCTTGCGCCCGGTCTTCATCGCGAGCTTGAAGCACGGCGTCCGCGGCTGCGAGACCTGGACCAGCGCGTCTCCCCACGCCCAGACATCCCCGACGCGGACGTCGTACTCGTCGGCGCCCGTGACCGACGCGTTCTCCCCGAAATCGCCCGCGACCACCGGGAAACCCTGCTCGGACCAGGCCGTGTAGTGCGTGGCCGGATAGACGTAGACCGCCTTGTCGACACCGCCGTGCACAGTGCGATCGGCCTGGTCGTCGCCGGCCAAATTGATCTCGCCGAGTTCGAGCGAGGACGACTCCACGCGTGATTTCGCGATCGCGCTGTACACCGGCACGTCACGCTTGATCCCCAGCACGGACGGCCGTCCTACGAAGACCTCGTTCACTTCGAGAGTGCTCACCCCTAGAAGATAGCACGATCGTTCGTATAGTTTGAGTCCATGGACTTTCTCGCCCTGACCACCCGCGCACATCACGCCACCCGAACCACGATCACCGGAATCGGCGCCGACGACTGGGACCGCTCGACCCCCTGCGCCGAGTGGACCGTCCGCGACATCGTGGAACACCTGATCGACAACAACGAGCGGGCCGCCGCGCGGGCGGCGGATCGTCCCCGCACGACCCGCTCGACAACAGTCGACAACCTCGCCGCGGCCTACGAAGAAAGCTCCGCCGAGTTCCTCGCCGCTTTCGACGACCAGGCGCTGAAGAAGACCTTCGACTTCGGCAAATTCGGCCCGCTGCCCGGCAAGAACGTCTTGGCCGTGCTCTTCGCCGACACGCTCGTCCACGACTGGGACCTCAACACCGCGCTCGGCCGCGAACACCGCTGGGACGACGAGCTCGCGACGGTCGCGCTGGGCGTGGCGAGCCGCTTCCCCGACGGTACGCCGGTGCGCGGGCCCGGCGGTGCCTTCGACCACGCTGTCGAGGCACCACCGGGCGCGGGCGCCGGCGAGCGGCTCATCGCGTTGCTCGGCCGTTCGCTTCCGTCGACGCCCTCGGACAAGGACATTCTCTGACCTCGCTCGCTGTCAGGGCCGACGACCGCGATCCGGCCGGGCGGCGGCCTTGGCGGCTTGCTCGATCTGGTCATGCCGGGTTTCCCAGAAGGCCTCGTCGCGCCGCTGGGTGGAGTAGTCGGTACCCGTTCCGGTCGAGCCGTCCAGTTGTTCGCGCAAGATGTCGGCATGGCCAGCGTGCCGGCTGGTTTCGGTGAGGAGGTGGACCAGAATGTCGAACAGCATCACGTGCGGTCGTGGCCACCACGGCACGTGACCGGGCGAGTCGATGGCCAAAGCCGCGATCGTCGCGTCGGTGTGTTCCCAGACGCGTCGGTAGCGGCCGACGATCTCCTCGCGCGTCTCGTGCTCGGTGGCCCACATGTCGGCACCTCGCTGCCCGAGGTCGTCCCATCGGGGCAAGGGCTCGGGAAACGGCCGGTCGAAGACCTCGCCGAAATACCGGGCCTCCCAGAGCGCCAGGTGCTTGACCAGCCCGAGAAGGTTGGTCCCGGTCCGGGTCAAGGGACGGCGGATGTCGTACTCCCCCAGGCCCTCCAGCTTCCAGAGCATCACCTCGCGGATCTCTCGCAGATCACTGTGCAAAGACTCTTTCGCGACGTCGTCGATCATGGCGCCAGGCTGCCACGCACCGAGTAGACAGCGTCTACACGAGTTTGATAGACAGTGTCTACAAGGTGAACTCGTGGTTACGGAGATCTGGATGGGCTACCAACGTTTCGTCGCGCTCGGCGACAGCTGCGCCGAAGGGCTGGCCGACCCTCACCCGGCTGGCGGGTACTACCGCGGCTGGGCCGACTTCGTCGCGGAACGCCTCGCCGAGGACGAGGCGGGGTTCCGGTACGCCAACCTCGCGGTCCGCGGGCGCAGGCTCGATCAGATCCACGCCGAACAGACCCCGGCGGCGAGCAAGCTCCAGCCGGATCTGATCGCGCTGTTCGGCGGCGGGAACGACGTGATGAGCCGCGGCTGGGACGCGCGGACGGTAGCCCGCCGCGTCGACACGGCCATCCGCGCCTGCACCGAGATCGCGCCCACCGTCGTCACCTTCACCCTCAGCGACATCTCCCACCGCATGCCGATGGGGCAACGCATGCGCCCGCGTCTCACCGCGTTGAACGACGCCGTCCGCGAGGCATCCGTCAGCTACGGCGCGACGCTCGTCGACCTCTGGCCGGATCACGCGGCGCACGATTCCCGCTACTTCGGTCCGGACCGGCTGCACCTGTCCGAGCAGGGCCACCGGCGACTGGCGGGCCACGTGCTCGGCAAACTCGGCGTCGCGCACGACCCGTCCTGGCTCGAACCGCTTCCCGGGCCGGCCGGACGCCCCGGCTTGCGGGCGGACCTGCGCTGGGTGACCAGGGAGGTGCTCCCGGTCGCGGTCAGCCGGTTCCGCAACCGGCTCATCGGCCGCCAGCCGGGCGACGGCTTCCTGCCCAAACGCCCCGACCTCCTTCCCGTCCTCGAGGAGAGCCGTCCATGGGCGCCCGAACCCGCTTGATCGACACCGCGGCGAACCTGCTGGCCGAAGAAGGCGTCGCAGCCGTGACCCTGCGCGGAATCGCGAAAGCGGCCGGCGTCTCGCACGGGGCGCCGTTGCGTCACTTCACCGGCCGCGCCGCCCTGCTCTCCGCCGTCGCCACCCGCGGCTACACCGAACTGCTCGACCGCGGTACCGGACTACCGGACGCGACACCGCGAGAACGGCTCATCGCGGCCTGCCACGGCTATCTCGACTTCGCGCTGGCCAATCCGGCGATGTTCGAGCTGATGTTCCGCCGCGACCTCATCGATCCGGCCGATCCCGAACTCACCCGGGTGAGCAGCGCGGTGTTCGACTTCTTCGCCGCGCTGGTCGCCGACCTCCAGCACGAAAACTGGCATCCCGCCACCGATCCGCGGTTGCTCGCGTCCTCACTGTGGGCGTCGCTGCACGGTCTCGCCCAGCTGTGGCTTTGGGGCGGGCTGGCGGGCGCCAGTTTCGCGCCGTCACCGGAGACCGCGCTGGCCGTCACCCTCGACGCCTACCTCGGCTGACCCCTGGCGGGTCCGGGCACCGACACCTCGGCCGACATGCCACCCCCTTGCCGGGATCCGAACATCTGGGCGAATATTGTCGGACCCCTCTCCTAGGTTGATCCACTCCAACCCAATCAGGAAGGGGGAGCCATGCCCGACCATGACACGCTGCTCGCACGCGTCCGGAAACTTCTCGCCAAGGCGGAGGACCCGGCGGTCACCGAGGCCGAAGCGGAGTCGTACAACACCAAGGCCGCCGAACTGATCGCCCGTTACGGCATCGATCAGGCGCTGCTGGCCGCTTCAGTCGCGACGGCCGACGAGATCACCCAGGTCTTGATCCCGATCGACAACCCGTACAGCCGGGACAAGGCGGGACTGCTCACCAACATCGCCCACCCGCTGCGCTGCCGGGCCCTGCTGCACCGGCTCGGCCAGTCCGTCACCGGGGTGACCGTCTTCGGTTTCCGCTCGGATCTGGAGCGGGTCGAACTGCTGTACACGAGCCTGTTGCTGCAGGCGACCACCCAGCTGACCAGAGTCCGCCCGGAGAACCGCGTGTTCGCGGGCGAATCACTGGCCGCGTACCGGCGCACCTGGCTGCACGGGTTCTCCGGCGCGGTCTACGAACGGCTCCGCAACAGCGAGGACACCGCGGCCCGCACCCACACCGCCACCGCGGGGCATCGCTCCGCCGAACTGGTGATCCAGGACCGGACGACGATGGTCAAGCAGGCCTACGACGAGCGATACGGCGACCTGCGTTCGGCCCCGCCGAGGCGGCTTTCCGGCAGCGGCTACCTCGACGGGCACTCCGCGGGCGAGCGCGCGAACCTCAACACCACCGGCATCACCGGACGGCGCCGCGCGCTGCCGGTCCGTTAGCCCGTACCGCACTGAAATCTCCCCCAGTGAACAGCCACGGCGCAACCGAAAGCCGTACCTGAAAACCACTCGTGACAAGCACGTGTCCTCGGGTCTACTGAGGACATGATCGTGATCGAAGACCTGTCCACCCGGCCCGAATTGCGCGAGCCCGCGCTCCGCCTCGGCGGCGTCGGCGGTGAATTCCTCCAGCACGACCAGACCGCCCGGCTGGCGAAGTCGTCCCATCTGGCCGCCCGCTGGCCGGAGTACTTCCTCGTCCTGCTGGAAGACGACGTCCCGGTGGCGAGAGCGGCCGCCGTCCCGGTCGGATTCCCGACGGCCGAACGGCGGGAACTGCCGGACCACGGCTGGGACGCCGCCCTTATCTGGGCCGCGGAAGACCTGATGAGCACCCGTGAGACGAATACGCTGATCGCACTCGAAGTGATGGTCGCCCCAGGCCGCCGAGGTGGCGGCCTGGCCACAAAAGCGTTGGAAGCGTTGAAAGAACGCGCCTCGGCGACAGGGATGCGCAAACTCGTCGTGCCGGTCCGCCCGGCCGGGAAGGAGTACGAACCAGGACTGTCCTTTGAGGACTATATCGCCCGCCGTCGCCCCGACGGGCTGCCCGAGGATCCATGGCTGCGCACGCATGAGCGGCTCGGTGCCCGGTTCGTGAAGGTGGCGCCGTTCGCGATGACGGTGACGGGCACCTTCGCCCAATGGAAGGCGTGGACCGGCGTCGAACTCCGGGACGGTCTCATGACCGTGCCGGGCGGGATCGCGCCGGTACTCGCCTCCTCGGCGCTGGACCTCGGCGTCTACGTGGAGCCGAACGTCTGGCTGGAGCACCTGGTAGCTGAAGCCAGCACCTGCTAGATTTCTTTGGCATGTGCTGGAGCTCGGGATGACCGCCACCGGACCGACCGGCGACGAGTTGCTGCGGCTGCTGGGGACCCTGGCGAATCCGCACCGGCTGCGGATCGTCGCGGCGCTCCGCGCGGAGCGCGCGTACGTGAGCCAGCTGGCGCGAGAACTCGGCATCAGCCGGGCGCTCATGCAGCTCCACCTGCGCAAACTGGAGGCGGCTGGGCTCGTGTCGGCCACTCTCGAGCTGTCGGAGGACGGGAAGGCGATGAAGTTCTACGAGGTGAAACCGTTCCTGGTCGAGCTGAGCCCGGACGCCATCGCCGCCGCGGCGCCGACGCTGAGTACATCAACGGCGGGTACACCGGGCGATGAGGGGGAACGACCGTGAAGTGGCATCAATGGCAAGAGGTCGCCGGACTGGTCGGCATCTTCGTGTTCCTCACCGTGGTGATCACGGTGGTCGTCTGGCAGTTCGGCGCGACCATCCGGGCCAGGGGCGCGCTCACGCGTGAACAGGAATACCGCAGGCTCGCCGAAAAGGCCGTCCGGGCGCAGGAAGAGACCGAGCGCAAACTCACCGAACTCGACGGACGCCTCGCCGATCTCCGGAAGAGCGTGGGCTCGGTCGAGCGGATCCTCAAGGAGGTCGACTGACCACCCGTTCCCCGGCTTGAACCGGATCGAAAGGCCCTGGGCCGCCGAGCGGCAACTCGACGGCCCAGGAAAGAAGAAGCAAAAACCTCGCCCGAGGCATCTCACTCCTTCACGCAAAGGACTGTAGTTCATGCTGCCCGAAACCCAATCGCGCACACCGGTGACCGAACGCGTCGCCGCCTGGTCCATCCGGCACCGCGCGCTGACCCTCGTCGGCTGGGTCGCGCTGGTGCTGATCGCCCTGCTTTCGGGGACGCTGCTGGACGGTGAAAGCCGTCGCAGCACCGATCCTGGCGAATCCGGTCGCGCTCAGACCGCCTTGAACGCCCAGCGCACCTTCGACCCCTTACGCGAGAACGTTCTCGTCGAGGCGAAGGCCCCTGACGCTCCACCGTTCACCGCCAACGAGGACCTCCGGCGGGCGACCGAAGACCTGGTCACCACGCTCACCCGGTCCGGCGCCGTCACCGACGTCCGGTCCCCGCTGGCCACCGAGGGCGCGGAACGGATCTCGGCTGATGGCAGGTCCGGTCTGGTCGGTTTTTCGATCGCGGGCGAGGAGAAGGACATCCGCCCGAACTTCGAGACCGCGGTGGTGCGGATCAGCTCAGTCGCGGCCCGGCATCCGGCGGTCCGGCTGGGACAGTCCGGCGATCTCAGTCTCTCTTCCGTGGTCGACAAGGGCATCCGGGAGGACGTCAAGCGGTCGGAGTTCCTGTCGCTGCCGATGACGCTGGTGATCCTGCTGATCGTGTTCGGCGCGCTGGTCGCCGCGTCGGTCCCGTTGCTGCTGGCGGGGGCGAGTGTCGCGGCGACGTTCGGGTTCCTCTCCGTCGTCGACGACTTCACCCCGATCAACAGCGCGACGACGGTGATCACCCTCCTCATCGGGATGGCGGTCGGCGTCGACTACTCGCTGTTCTTTCTCAGGCGGCAACGAGAAGAACGCGCGCGAGGCCACTCCGTCGACGACGCGATCCGGATCTCGGCGAGGACGTCCGGCCACGTCGTGGTCGTCTCCGGCGTCACGGTCGTCCTGTGCGTGAGCGGGCTGGCGTTCACCGGACTCGACAACTTCAGCGGCCTCGCGATCAGTACGGCGTTCGTGGTCGGTTTGGCCGTACTCGGCGCGGTCACCGTTCTGCCCGCGCTGCTTTCCCTGCTGGGCGACAAGGTCGACCGCGGCCGGATTCCCTGGCTGGGCAAGCGGCGCACGGCCGCGGAGAGTTCGCGGTTCTGGTCCGCGACGGCACGGGCGGTCACCCGGCGGCCCGCGCTGTGGGGCGGGCTCGCGGCCGCGTTGCTGATCCTGCTCACGCTGCCCGCGCTCGGCATGCGCCTGCAGGACCCGACGCCGGCGGAGAGCCTGCCTCGATCGACGGCGACGATCGACGCCGCCATCCGCACCCAGGAAGCCTTTCCCGGCGTGGTCTATCCCGCGACGGTGGTGCTGACGGCCGAGAACGGCGGCCCGGTGGACAGTCCGGCACTGCGGTCGGCGATCACGGAACTCGACCGGCGGATCGGCGAAACCGGTGGGGTGCTGAACAGACCCATCGCGGTGGCGAACGTCGACGAAGCGGTGGTCGTCCGGGTTCCACTCTCCGGCGCCGGCCGGGACGCGGCATCCGACGCCGCGCTGGCGAAGCTGCGCACCGAGTTGCTGCCCGCGACGATCGGCGAGGTGGACGGTGTCGACTTCGCCGTATCCGGCCGGACGGCGAACGCCCGTGACTTCGCCGACCGGGTCATCGAGCGGATGCCGCTGGTCTTCGGATTCGTGTTGCTGGCGGCGTTCGTGTTGCTGCTGCTGGCTTTCCGGTCCGTGGCGGTGTCACTCGTGTCGCTCGTGCTCAACCTGCTGTCGATCGGCGCGGCCTACGGCGTGCTCACCTGGATCTTCCAGGACGGGCATTTCGCGTCTCTGCTGGGTTTCACCCCGTATGGCGGGGTCGTCGGGTGGTTGCCGATGTTCATGTTCGTCCTGTTGCTCGGGTTGAGCATGGACTACCACATATTCATCCTCAGCCGGATCCGTGAACACCGGGCCGAGGGCGCCGTCACCGCGATCGTCCGCGGCACCGGCACCAGCGCCGGAGTGGTGAGCGGCGCGGCGGTGATCATGGTCGGCGTGTTCAGTGTCTTCGTGACGCTGAGCGCGATCGAGTACAAGATGATGGGCGTCGGGATGGCGGTCGCCGTGCTGATCGACGCCACCCTCGTCCGCGGGGTGCTGCTGCCCGCGTTCCTCGCGCTGCTGGGAGATCGAGGCCGGCGGCCCGATCGTAAATCCGTGGCTTCCGAACGCGTACCGGAACTATCGTCGCCGAATGCCTGACGCGCTCTTCGCCCACGCCCGGCTCGCACCGATCTACGACGCCTTCGACGGCGCTCGCGACGATCTCGACCACTACCTCGCCCTCATCGGCGAACTCGGGGCGAAGAGAGTGCTCGACGTCGGCTGCGGCACCGGCTGTCTCGCCGTCCTCCTGGCCGAGCGCGGGATCGAGGTCGTGGGGGTCGATCCGGCCGAGGCGTCACTGGAGATCGCGAAAGCCAAGGATCCGGAAAAAAAGATCACCTGGCTCCACGGTGAAGCGAAAGCCGCGGGTGAGGCGGACGCCGATCTCGCCGTGATGACCGGCAACGTGGCCCAGGTCTTCCTGACCGACGCCGAATGGGACCGGACTCTCGAAGGCATCCACACCGCGCTGACGCCGGGCGGATACCTGGTGTTCGAGATCCGGCGCCCGGATCGCCGCGTATGGGAGGACTGGAGCGCCGACACCGCGCACGAGATCATCGACGTTCCGGGCGTCGGCGAAGTCGAGCAGTGGCGCGAGGTCACCGAGGTGAACCTCCCGTTCGTCTCGTTCCGGTACAGCTACCGGTTCTCCGACGGCGAGGTCGTCACCTCGGATTCGAAGCTGTGGTTCCGCGAGCGTGAAGACCTGGAGGCGCTGCTGAGCGAACACGGTTTCCGCGTCCTGGACGTCCGGGACGCCCCGGATCGTCCAGGACGCGAGTACGTGTTCATCGCTCAGCGGACGACCTGAATCGCCTCTCCCGGGTATCGTGTGAGCCCACGGCCTGAGGAGTTGATCGTGGCGAAGTCCCTTGCGCTGTTCGTTCACGGACTCTTTTCCACCGAGTCGACTTGGAACGCGATGCAGGCGCTCCTTTCGGCCGACAGGGAGTTGGTGAAGAACTACGACTTCGACTGCTTCGGTTACTCCTCACCGAAACTGCGGGTGAACCTGGCTCGCCGGGTTCCGGACTTCACGGTGCTCGCGGATCGCCTCGCCGGTGTTCTCGAGGCCAAGCACGGGAAGTACGAGCGCGTCGTCCTGGTCGCGCACAGCCAGGGCGGGCTGATCGTGCTCCGGTTCCTGATGCGTCAGCTGGCCGAGGGCAATGGCCTACGGCTCGCCCGGATCCGGCGGATCGTGCTGTTCGCTTGCCCTAACAACGGATCCGAGTTCATGCTGACTCTGCGGCGCTCACTGCTCGGTTGGCACACGCAGGAGCGGGAATTGCGCCCGCTCGCCGAATCGGTGGTCGAAACACAGCGCAGGGTGCTCGCCGACGTCGTCTACGCGCCGTACCTCGACGACCGCCGATGCCCGATCCCGGTCGTCTGCTACGCGGGCGACACGGACAACATCGTCTGGGCCTCGTCCGCGAGGAGCGTGTTCCCGGAAGTCGGTGTGCTGCAAGGAGATCACTCCACGATCATCCAACCGGACAGCCTGTCCCACCCGTCGTTCCTGGTACTGCGCGCCGCACTGATCACCGCCCTTACGGAGCCGATGCCGTCGCCCCAGAAACAGAAGAGCGGCATGGCCTCTTCGGAAAGCGACGACTATCACTCCGAAATGACCCTGCACGGGCCGGTCATGGTCGACATCGAAGGCGGCTCGGGAAAGCCCGTTCCCATCGCTGTCCGGTCCGGCCCGGTGGACCAGATCTCCGACGTCGACATCGTCTGCACTTCCGAAAACATCTACATGCAGATGGCGATGACCTTCAAACCGTCGGTTTCCGGCAGGTTGCGCCGCGCGGCGGCGAAACGGGGGCCCGCCGGGGAGATCATCGAAGACACCGCCGCAGCCGAACTCGACGACTGGATGCGGAAGAACGGCCGATTCGGCCTGCCCGTCGAACCGGGGACGGTGGCCGCCACGTCGTCGGGCGCCATGATCCGCCGTGGTGTCCAGCGGATCTACCACGCCGCGATCGGGATCCCCGTCCTCGGCACCGACCGCTTCGAGGTGAACCCTCTTTCCGTCGCCCAGGCCGTGCACAACGTCTTCGAGCTCGCCCGACGTGAGCGCGAGGAGGAAGGCATGGAGCTGCGATCGGTGCTGCTCCCGCTGTTCGGCGCCGGGCTGGGCGGCCTGGACCCCGCTATCTGCTTCGAATGGATGTGGCGCGCCCTGCGACAGGAACTGCGTGCGGACGACACGTGGGAAGTACACATTTCGACCTGGACGAAGACCGAGACCGAGACGGTCCTCGCCGCCGTCCAATCCCACGCCAGGGAGCCCGGCGGACTCCACTGAATCAGAGGATTTCGCCGTCCGGAATGGTTTTGGGACCGACGATCTTGACCTCACCCCGGAGCACCACGTCCTTCCCGAACGTGACGTCCCCTTCCACGACCAGGCTGGTGCATTCCTTGAGCGACGGCGCTTGCGGGATCCGGGCGTCGAAGTCCCGCAGTAGCTTGAAATGCTCCTTGCCCAGCGACACCACGGGCGGGCTCGTGGTGAATTCCGGGACCATCTCGCCGCTTGTGGCCAGCACGTAGGCGTCCGAGCGGACGACGAGCAGGTCGTCGGTGGTCTTGACCGGCGCGAACCGGGTCCGCGGGATCTCGATGGCCCGCGCACCCTCGACCGAAGCGACCGCCGCGCCCATCGCTGTTTCGAGTTGGATGACCGGCGTGCTGCCGGAATCGGTCGGGTCGACGGTCTTGCGGTTCACGATGAGCGGCAGTTCCGGCGCGGCCGGGTCGGCGTCCTGCAACTCCTTCAGTCGTTCCAGGTCGAACCAGATGTTGTTCGTGTTGAAGTAGCGCCACTTGGCCACGTCGCCGAACGAATCGTCACCCTCGGGCACCTGGGCGGATTCGCGCAGAACGATCCGTCCGTCACGCCGGGCCAGGTGACCGCCCTTGCGGTCGGCCGGGGTGCCGAGAACGGTCTCCATCGCGAAGGGGATATCCTGGTCGGCGAGCCAAGCCGCGATCCTGGCGTCCGGCACCGCGCCGAGGTTGTCCGCGTTGGAGACGAAGCACCACTTGATGCCCTCGGCCAGCAGCTGGTCGCGCATCCCACTAACCGCCAGCGCGATGTAGATATCACCGTGGCCCGGCGGGCACCACTCGAGCTCCCGATTGGCCGGCCAGTCGACCGGCTGCAGGTCCGCTGCGGCGATCTTCGGCTCGCGACCCTGCAGGAAGTCGGCCGGGATGACGTCGTCGGCCAGGTCGGGGTATTTCTTCAACAGCTCGAGCGAGGGCTCGCGGGTGCCGGCCGAGTTCATCAGCACCAGCGGCAGCCGGGCGTTGTACGTCTTGCGCGTCGAAAGCACCTGCATCGCGATGACGTCGAGGAACGTCTTGCCCGGTTTGATTTCGAGCAGCGATTTCGGGCCGGTGAGCCCCATACTGGTGCCGAGGCCGCCGTTCAGCTTGAGTACCGCTGTCCGGTCCAGTGCGTATCGCGCGGCATCGGCATCCGGCTCAGGCAGATCCACCAGCCGGCTGATGTCCTCGAGCGGCTCGAGTTCCAAACCCGGCATTTCACCGGCGCCGTCTTCGGCCAGTTGTTCCAAGCGCCGTCGCAGTGCCGCCAGCTCCATGGCGTGCGCTCCGGCGGAACGCATTTTCGACAGCGTTTTGGTGAAACGATCAGGCATGCTCACGCGACCTTTCTGCAACACTGCTCAAGACGTTAGTGTATCCGACAGGGTCGTGCACATGCGCGACCCACCGCGGTGACGACCGAAGCGGAGGCGGCGCGGATGTCGACAGATCCTCTTGGCGGACCACTCGATCTCACCTCGAAGCTTTACCAGGAATTCGCGCACCGGCAAGTTTCCCAAGCGGCGAACGGCGTGCAACCGGCCGCGCCGCTGGTGGTGGAGCTGGACCCAACCTCGTTCTGCGACCTCGCCTGCCCGGAATGCATCAGCGGGCGGCTTCTGAACAACGGGAGATTCTCCAGCGAACGGTTGACCGGACTCGCCGCCGAACTCGTCGAAGCAGGCGTCCGGGCGGTGATCCTCATCGGCGGCGGCGAACCGCTGCTGCATTCGGCGATCGGGAGAGTACTCACCCTCCTGCACGACGGCGGGATAAGCGTCGGCATCACCACGAACGGCACCACCATTCACCGGCATATCGACGTACTGGCCGAACGGGCGAACTGGACCAGGGTTTCGGTCGACGCGGCCACCCCGGAAACCTACGGCCGGTTCCGGCCGGGGCGCGGCGGGCGGAACCGGTTCGCCGAAGTCGTGCGCAATATGGAAATGCTCGCTTCCCGGAAACGCGGGAAGCTCGGCTTTTCTTTTCTGGTCATGGGACGGAAAGCCGAAGACGGCTCATTGCGTGAAACCAACGCGCACGAGATAGCCGAAGCCGCCGCCCTCGCGGCACGGATCGGGTGCGACTACTTCGAGGTGAAACCGGAATACGATCTGGAGCATTTCATTCTCGGCCAGGATCGAAGCCTGCTGGAAGTCCTTTCCGAACAGCTCGCCCGTATCCGCGAACTGGACCACGACGGCTTCGAGGTGCTGAGCACGTCCACGCTCGGCGCCGTCGGGGGCGGGACCGCCGTCGAGGTGAAGGACTACGCCTCCTGTCCGATCGCCGATCTCCGCACGCTGATCACCACCTCCGGCGCCTACTTCTGTCCCTATCACCGCGGTAATCCCGCGGCACAGTACGGGGATCCCGCGACCGAGTCGTTCGCCGGGATGTGGAACGGTGAACGCCGCCGCCGCGTGCGCGAGGGGGTCCGGCCCGACGAACACTGCCGCTTCCACTGCATCCGCCACCGCTCGAACCTCGCCCTGTTCCGGCTGCGCGACGAGCCCCTCGAACCGGTCCCCGATTACGACCCCTTCCTGTGACGGAGTTTTGATTGTGCGTACGACGACCCCGCTGATCTCCCGCGCGGCCGACGGGAAGGAGGCCGTCAAACCCGACGGCACCGCGGTCCGCTATCACCTATTCCCCGAATACGAGATCCATTGGAACGAACTTCCTGACGGCGTCACGCAGCAATGGCATCACCACGACACGATCGAGGAGACCGTGTACGTCGTCGCGGGCCGCATGCTGCTGCACTGGCGGGAGGACGGCCAGGAGCGCACGGAAGAACTGGGCGCGGGCGATGTCGCGCGACTGGGTACCGCGCCGCATACCTGGGAGAACAGATCCGGCGACCCGGTCCGGTTCATCGTCTTCAAGCTGGTACTGGACGGCGTGGACAAGCGGGAGATCTTCAGAAATGACAAACAACTCGACTGAGCCGGAACCGTCGAGATCGGCGCCGGCCCGGATCTGTCTCGCCGGCGAAGATCTGGACTGGCTCGGCGGGTCGTCCCTCCAAGCCGCGATCGATCTCCGGATCCGGTGCGCGCTCAGCATGGCCCCTCCTCCGACTTCGTTCGAGATACTCGCTTCGGGCACGCTCACCGGCCAGGCGGTGTCCGCCGACGTCTGGACACCGGCCGACGCGGCCTGGGCGGAACTCGCCCGGCTCGCCGTGAGCTTCCACCATGACCGCGACGACGATCGGTGGCCGAGCAAGCTGGCCATCGTCTCGGCGATACCGCCAGGGGCGGGGCTGGCGAGCAGCGCGGCTTTGTGTGTGGCGGCACTGGCGATCCCCGCGGACCGGATTGATCCCGGCGAGCCGATCGAGGCAGGCCTGGTCGTGGAACGAGAACTGGCGGGCCGGGATGTCGGTCCGATGGACTACGTGCCCTGCACGGCGGGCGGTGTCGTGCGGGTCTTCTGTCACGGAGGGCGTATCGAATCGGTCGGACACCTGGCGTGGCCGGGCGACCTGGCGATCGTCGTGGTGGACACCCGGCGCACCCGGGACACCAGCGAGGTCATCCGGTGGAAGCGGGCGCGAAGCCAGGCCGGAGACCCGGCGATCGCGGCCTATGTCCGTCGGACGAATGAGGCCGTCGAGAGGCTGCGCGCGCTCCTCGAAGACGAAACGCCGGATCCGGTCTCGATAGGCGAAGTGCTCGATGCGGCGCAAAACACGCTTCGGGACGACATGGGGGTCAGCGACGACGTGACCGACGACTGCATAGAAGCGCTGAAGAGACACGGCGCCCTGGGCGCGAAGATCACTGGGACCGGGAGAGGCGGTTGCGTTTTCGGAGTCTTCCTGGGGGACACTGCCGCGAGCGCCGTGCGTGCGCTGCTCGCCGAGGGGTTCGCGGCGACGTTGACGAAGGTGTCGATGGCCGGGGTGGTTCCGGGCTAACGCACCGGGCGCGGCACCAGGCCGTGCTCCGGGGTCAGTACCCCGGTCATGCGGACGTCATGCGGTTCCGCGGGCAACTGACGGACGAGTTCGGTGTCGCGGACGACGGCGATCAGCGCGGCGTCCGGCGCGGCGAAGGAGAGGGACCGGTCGTAGTACCCGGCGCCCCGGCCGAGCCGGACGCCTTCGTCGTCGACGGCGAGCGCGGGGATCAGGACCAGATCGGCCGTCCTCAGCGTGTCGGGACCGAGCCGGCGGCCGGTCGGTTCGAGCAGCCCTCGTAGCCTGCCCGGCCCGAGACTCGACGGGCCTTCGTAGTCGGCCCAGCCGAGCGGCCCCGGTTCGCCGGGGACGACCGGCAGCAGCACCCGTTTGCCCTGGTCGCGAAGTTGATCAAGGAGTGACGCCGAACCCGGCTCGGTCCCGAACGGGACGTACGCGCAGACGAGCGCGCCCGGCAGGAGGACGGCCGCGGCGGCCAGTGAAACCGCCTCGCGAGCCCGGGCTTCCGGCACCAGCGAACGTCGTTCGGCGGTTATCCGGGAACGCCACTCCGCCTTGCTCAGGTGTTCATTGCCGGGCTTGCCCACGTGGTCAGGTTAGGCTTCACGCCTATGACAGGCGCAGCGACCACCCCGGCGGCACGGACCACGAGGAGCTTGCCCGATCGGGCGATTTCCACGGCTTCGGACCGCATCACTCCTGGTAACGGTGGTGAACTTCAGTTCACCGACGGGCCTTCACCGCGTGCCTGGTCGAACGAACGGATCGAGATCCCCCAGTCATGACGGAGCCCATCGCCGAAGCGGCCGAGACCGAAGACGCGGGACAGTTCCGTTCCGTCGAGGATCAGATCGCGCTGACCCTGGACGCCGCGGTACGCCCGCGACCGGTCCGGGTCGCCATCTCCGAGGCCCAAGGCCTCCTGTGCGCCGAAGAGGTCGTCGCCGAACACGCGCTGCCCGGTTTCGACCAGGCCGCCGTCGACGGTTACGCCGTGCGAAGCGTCGACGTCCGCACCGCCGGTCAGGAGCCGGTGCAGTTGCCGGTGGTCGGCGAGATCGCCGCCGGTTCACGCCAGCCGCGACGGCTGCAACCCGGCCAGGCCGTGCGCGTCGACACCGGCGCGCCACTGCCCACCCTCGCCGACGCCGTCGTCCCGACCGCCTACACCGACGGCCACCAGGCCAAGGTCACCGTGCACAAGTCGGTGCCGTCCGCCGGTTACGTGCGCCGGACCGGCGAGGACGTGCAGATCGGTGACGTCGCCGTGCGCAAGGGCGACACCATCGGCTCGGCCCAGGTCGGCCTGCTCGCCGCGGTCGGCCGCGCGAAGGTGCTGGTCTATCCGCGACCGCGGGTCTCGATCGTGTCCGTCGGCGACGAACTGGTCGACATCGACCGCACCCCGTCGGTCGGGCAGGTCTACGACGTCAACTCCTACGCGCTGTCCGCGGCCGCGCGGGACGCGGGCGCCGAGGTGAGCCGTGTCGGCATCGTCCCCGGTGATCCGAAGCGGCTGCGCGAGATCGTCGAAGGCCGCCTGCTGATGTCGGAGATCGTCGTCGTCGCGGGCGGCGCCGGCGGGAGCGCGGGCGACGAGGTGCACGCGGCGCTGTCCGACCTCGGCAACATCGACATGACCCGCGTCGCCATGCACCCCGGCTCGGTACAGGGTTTCGGCAGGCTCGGCCCCGATTCGGTGCCGACCTTCCTGATCCCCGGCAACCCGATGAGCGCGCTGGTCGTGTTCGAGGTCCTGGTCCGTCCGCTGATCCGCGCCGCGCGCGGCACCCGCAACCCGCATCGCCGGATCGTCGGCGCGCGGCTGCTCTCCCCGATCTCCTCCACCAAGGGACGCAAGGGTTTCCTGCGCGGGCAACTGCTGCGGGACGAGGGCAACGGCGAATACCTGGTGCAGCCACTCGGCACTTCCGGCGCGCACCTGCTCGCATCGCTGGCCGAGGCCAACTGCCTGATCAACATCGACGAGGATCTCACCGAGGTCGCGGCGGGCGAGCAGGTCAAGGTGACCTTCCTGGCCCAGAGAGCGTAATGGGCGCACCGATTTCCGGCGTCGCCTATCCGATCGAGAGCAGGCATCCCGGCTGGCCCGCGAAGCTCGGGCCGCTCCGGGTACCGGCCGGGATCCTGGCTGTCCGGCCGGTCCGGCTGCGGGACGCCGGCGAGTGGAGCCGCGTCCGGCTGCGGGACCGCGAACATCTCGAGCGATGGGAACCGACCGGCGTCGGACCATGGCCGGAGCGGAACGCGTTCTGGTCGTGGCCTTCGCAGTGGCTGGCTCTGCGCGGCCTCGCCCGGCGCGGGCAGTGCCTCCCGTTCACCATCACGGTGGACGGCCGCTTCGCCGGACAGATCACTGTGGGTAACGTCATCCGGGCGTCGCTCCGGTCGGCTTGGATCGGTTACTGGGTGTCGTCGGACATCGTCCGCGGCGGCGTCGCGACCGGCGCTGTCGCTCTCGTCACCGACCACGCCTTCGACTTCGGCGGCCTGCACCGGCTCGAGGCCACCGTCCGCCCCGAAAACACCGCCAGCCTGCGGGTTCTCACCAAAGCCGGATATCGGCAAGAGGGCCTTTTCGAGCGCTATCTCGACGTCGCGGGCGGCTGGCGTGACCACTTCTGCTACGCCGTCACCAAGGAAGAAACCGGTGACGGACTGGTATCGCGGCTCGTCGCGAAGGGCCTCGCGGAGCGGGTTTGACCCCATCACGGGGCCGTTCCGGTGACCGCGTTACCACAAACTGTGAGATTCACCTAATTTGGTGAGGCATTTTCCGTGATCGAAACCGGCGAGTCTGCGCGGCGTGTGTGACTGTTGTGGCTAGCGTGACTACAGCAGTGGATCGGGGGAGGTGACGGGAGATGCCCAGTTCGGTGATCATCGTCGCGCTCGCAGCGGCATGGCTCGTCGTTCTCGTGCCCATGGTCGCCCGCAAGCGCCAGCAGGTCGCACGGACGGCGGACTCGGCCCTCGCGGCGCGAGTCGTGCGGAGCGGGAGCACACGCCACGAGGGACCGGAGGAGTTCGCCATGGCGGAGAACACGGAACCATCGGTAGAAGACGACCTGGCCGAGCTCGAGGCGGAACTCGACGCCGACCTCGAAGACGAGGAGCCGGAAGCCGAACCGCTTCCGCAGCCTTCGCGCGCGTCCCGCACCGAAAGAGAACGCCAAAGCGCGGGCTACCGTCCCGGCCGGGGCGGGTTCGACCCCGAGGCTGCCGACATCGCCGCACGCGCCAAGTACGCGTTCCGGCAACGGGTCGTCATCGCCCTCCTGGTACTCGTGGTCACCACCGCGGCCGTCGCCGGCTTCCTGACGCCCATGGTCTGGTGGGCCAACGGTGTCGTCGACGCCGTCCTCATCGGCTACCTCGCCTACCTGCGCCGCCAGGTGCGCATCGAGAACGAGATCCGGCAACGCCGCCTCGCCCGCTACAACAGCACCCGCGCCCCGCGCCGCCCGTCGATCACCGACGACGAAACCCACGAGTCCCCTGAGGACGTCGAGGTCGTCGCCGCCGGACGTCCGGACGTCGTGGAACGCAAACCGTCCCCGATGTCCCGCCTCCGGCGCCAAGCCGTCGTCGTCGACCTCGACGACGAGGACCCGGCCTTCCACGAGCTCGACGAGCCCGGGACCAGGCCGTTCCGCCGGGCCGCCGGAGAGTGACCCCCCTTTTCGGGGCTCCATGAGCCACTGATAGGCTCATGGAGCTCCAAACGAGGGGCAAGCTTCACCAGGGGCTGTAGCGCAGTTGGTAGCGCGTCTCGTTCGCATCGAGAAGGTCAGGGGTTCGATTCCCCTCAGCTCCACTTAAGGGTTTAATCACTGTTGACCTGCGGTTTTAACTTTTCGTAGTTCCAGCACTCTGGCCTGACATTCGACAGAATGCCAGGCCAGAGTGCTATTTCGACGGTTCTAACTCACCTCAGGTGTCGGCTTGGGGCCACTCTGTGTAGCAGCGTGCGGCTGGTTGGGCTTCTGCTTTCGCGCGAGACCGATGAGAACCTTGGCGAGCTTCTCGACATCGGGTGGATCACGACGTTCGTCACTGACACGAAGCCGTCGGGAGTTGGAATGGCGCACGTGTCGCTTCCGGTCTGTGTTGACGTCCACACCCACCACTTTCTAGAAGAGGGCCAGGTTCCTGGAACGGCTACGCGTTCCGGAACCGGTCGCTGCCCATTGCTCTGCGCAAGGTACTCAACCCGACACCGACCAGGACGTAACTGCGGCTTACAAGGAGAAGACTCACTCGATCGTGTGTGCTTCATGGAACATGCTGGTGTTCGGCCGCTTCTGTTCGCCAGCTGCATGGGTGTCTCCTCAGTGACCAGAACATCTCGACGACACCCAACGCGGCCATCGTCCGCCTCCTGGTGCGAGCGGCCATCCCGTCGTCATCCGGTCCGCCGCCAGGGTCGAAACGATGGCAGGCGGTCGGCATGCCGGTCGATTTCGGACCATGCGCCTTCATGACGATAGCGTGGCCGGTACGTCGGGTTGCTTCCTATCTCGCTGAACTGAACCAGACGTGTTTAGCCTCAATGAAGCTTCTTCAGTGGGAACCCAACAAGCATTCGCCTGCGCGGAAGGAAAAGGCGTTGGGTTCGCGACGAACCCAGTCGTGCAACGACGGCAGGGACGACGCTCATCGGTCCGGAGTGGAGGGTGCGTCCCGCAGTTCGATTGGCCGGGAAGCGAGGACGCGGGCGATCTCGGAGTAGTCGATGGCCGTCTGCATGCTGAGGCCGAACGCGGCCGCGAGGTGTAGCGGATCGGCGTCGACGGCCAGGGCTTCGGACAGGATGCGGTCGGCGCGCAGTCGCTCCAGCGGTATGTCGCGCATGGCCAGGTGCCAGGACAGGTAGTAGTCGCTGACCGGCTTGTTCCCGGCAGCGGATACGCGGCTGAGCAGAACGTGCCGGTTGCCAGTGTGCGGCCACTTCCGGCGTCGCTGGACAAGCCAGTTCCGAAGCAGCCGATGCACCAAATCGGGCATCGGGCGGGTCGTTCCGCTGATGCGGATGCGCTGCCATCCGAAGTCCAGATCGTCCAGGGTGAGCGTCCGGACCGCCGTCGCGCGGACGGCGTAGACCGCGACCAGGCCGACGACGAGCCGTTGCAGCGGAGAAACGGCGGCCTGCCGAATCGTGGCAGCCTCGGCTTCGTCCAGCGGCACTGTTTGGCGCTTCGGGGCGCTGCCGATATGGACCCTGCGAGCCGGATCGGCGAAGGAGACCCTTGCGCGACGGGCGAAGGCGAACAGAGACCGCAGCGACGTGAACGTGCCCTGCTGTTCGTGTCCGCGCTGGGCGTCCAGCGCAGCGCGGACGTCGGCTTCGGTGACCTCCCGGAGGTGTTCGTAGGTGCGGGACCAGGTTTGCAGGTGCGGGTGCGCGCGGCCGAAGTAGGCGTAGAGGGTGTTGCGGGCTCGGGGTTTCGTCCTGGGGCCGCCGTCGTTCAGCTCCCGCAACCAGGCCCGGACGGGATCTCGGAATCCGTCCGGCAGGTCGGCGGTCTTGCGATCGATCCAGGCGTGCATCGTCGGCACTGTGTCCTCGCGCAGCACGTCGTGCTCGGCCAGGACGGCCGCGACAACCGGCCACTCCGCAGAGCTGGGCAGCGCGGCCCGGACCTGGCTGAGCGCCACTGCGGCACCGGTTTCCGGCGTGGTGAGGACGCGGTACAGCGCGGCAACCGCCCGCTCGACGGTAACCAGTGGCCAGCCCGCCCCGGCGGCCCGTTCCGCGAGACCGGCCAAGGCGGCACGGTGCAGAGTGGGCAGCGCGGGGTCGGCCAGGGCGTCCTCGACGGACACCGGCGAGGGCTTGGCCCGGGAGCGAATACGGGACGGCTCGCAGGTCTGGCAATACAGGCGCGGACGACCGGCAGGATGAGGAACCGGTGCGATCGTGCCGCCGCAACGGCGGCACGATCGCGGCAGCGGAGGTTCGGGCAGGCTCCGGCGCCGTGCGGCGGCGGACGGTCGGCAGGCCAGGCAGAACTGGCGGGGACGACCACCTCGGCGACTCGTGGCCGGTTCGATCGGCTCGCCGCAGCCCCGGCAGATCCTTGTCGTCGCGGGCGCAAACGGATCGGTCACCGGGGCGGGAGGGACCGCCCGGTGCGCGGCTTCGGTGTGATCCGGCGGCCCGCGACCGCGTCGCCACCAGCCGCCTTCTGCGTCATGTCCTCGGCCTCGACGGGCGCGGGCACCGTCTCCGGCTCGGCGGTGACCAGGTCGGCGATCTCGCAGCCCAGCACCGCGCAGAACGCGTCGAGTTCTTCCGGGCGCAGCACGCTGGGCGTTCCGGACCACAGCCCGGACATCTTCCCTGTGCTCATCTCCAGACCGCGCGCGGCCAGCAGCCGACGCATCTCGCTGGCCTTCCAGATGCCCCGGTTCGCTGCGGCCAGCCGCAGGTTCCACTTCATCCGAGCAGTCCTTTCCAGCGTTGGGCGGCGCGTTCCTGGCCGCGAGCGACTGCATCCTCGATACGGGTGTTGCGAGCGTGGACGTAGTGCATCGTCGTGGCGATCCACGAGTGTCCAAGCAGCTCCTGGATCGCGAGAATGTCCACGCCCAGCTCGTAGAGCTGGCTGGCGCAGTAGTGCCGCAGCACGTGCGGAGTGACCTTCCCCGTCCAGCTCGGCAGGTGGTTCTCGACCGCCACCGTCAGTGCTCGACGAACCACGTTGTCGGCCAGCCGCGCGCCAGGGTCGTCGCCGGCGCGGCGCTCGGACGGGAACAGCGGAACGCCGGGCAGATCGAAGTTGCAGTCGAACTGGGCCCAAGACCTCTTCGATGTACCAGACCAGCAGTGTGTCGGCGCCGTTGAGCAGCGGCACGAGACGCTGCTTCGGCCCCCGCCTGCCCGATCCCTTGCCGTGCCGGACATTGAGCTTGCCGAACCGGCCCAGCTCCCACCGCACGTCGGCGAGATCGAGCATCCGGGACTCGTTGATCCGTAGCCCGACGTCGGCCAGCAGCCGGGCCACGGCGTAGTTGCGGGCGTTCGGCGCGAACTTCCGACACGTCGCCAGTTCTTCGCGCCACCCGGTGAACAGCTGCTCCATCTCCGCCGCCGTCGGCGGGATCCGCACCTGCGCCTCGACCGCCATCCGCGGCCGGTTCATCTCGTCGATCGGGCACTCAACCACCCGCCCGGTCAGCTGGTGCAGCTCGGCCGAGTACCGCAGCTCCAGGAACCCGAAGTAGGTCACCAGCGTTTGCGCTCGGCTCGCCCGCGTCGACGGCGACGCCTCCCGCAGCACGCGACCGAAGTACCGGTCGGCGTCGCGCGGCTCCATCTCCCACAACGGACGCCTGAACCAGGCCCGCACCTGGTCGAGATTCGAGGTGTCCGTGCGAATGCTGCTGTCGACCAAGCCCGCCGCGTTCCGCGCCAACACGTATTCCGCCAGCACGTCCAGCTCGAAGTCGGCCAGCTCGTCTTCGGTCAGCGGCGTGCGGCGCTCATGCAGCGACCGCACCACGGCCAGAGACAAACCCGCCCCCTCGGACTTCACTCACACTGAAAACTCGTCAAGCTCAGAGCGAGCTTGTCAGCAACGGTGATGCGGATTCAATGGCCGTGCCTCGATCAGGTGACGCGCCGCAGGCCCATGTCCAGCACGGAAGCCGCAGTCTGCAACGACCGACGGAACGGCTCGAACTCAACTGCAATTGCGTACTCAACTCTCCTCAAACCCGGCCTGGTCGAATTTGAGGGTTTGGGCGTTCTCGGAGACCGTTCGCACTTTGGCCTCCTCGAAGCCGAAGGTTTCAGTTGCTTCGATTTCGATGCGGACAGTCAGGTTCGTGCCCTGGTCGGCTCGGAGTGGGGCGATGACCTCCTCGGCAATATTTTTGAAGTCCATAGCGATCTTCTCAGTGTTCAGCGTCTTGACACCGTAGAAGCGGGTCTTGAACTTCCGGTGGTAGACGCCGGGGTGGTCGGGATCCTGCTCGAAGTGCTTCTCAGCAGTGCTTTCGGTAGCCCCAGTTGGCATTCCCGGCGTCGCAGCGGCTTCGGCCTCGCGCTGTTGGGTGGCAACGTCGGGACGGACGAGCAGCAGCGAATCCGAAGTAGAGGGAGCTGGCCGCTCATCGCCCGGGATCCAAAGGTCGATGTACCGGTTAGCGACCTCGTCGTAGCCCGTCGCCAGGGCAAAAGCATCGGTCTGCCAGATCATCGGCAGATCGACCACGCCCTCGTCAAGGACACGACGATCACGAACACGCGGCAGGTACGGGTACTGACTGTAAAGCACCCAGAGCGAGCCCAGGGCGACGTGGCCGTCTTTCCAGATTTGCGGCACTTTGCCCAGGGCCAGACGGATCGTCGCGGCAGCTTGTCGAGTGGACAGGTCACCGTCGTTGCCGAGGCGTCGCGAGACCCGCTCAGCCAACGCATCGGACTGTCCTTCTACTTTGGTTTCCCGGAGGATAAAGGGCGCTCCGGGGTCGGGCTGGTCGGGGATGAGCGCCCAGGTGAAGGTTTGGAGCAGTCGCGCAGTCACCGTCTGGTCTGCCTGAGTCTGGCGCTGCGCGGCTTGGTTCTTCTGATTTTGGGTCAGGTCGAGGTCTGCCTCGTTGTCGAGCACATGGCGCCAGCCGAGGTAGTCACGGGTCGCCGTGTCGAGCTCCTCCAACCGGGCCTCGTCGGCCGCGAGGTAGACGAGCATGTTGCGATGGGTCCGGTTGGCGTTCCCGCGCTGTTCGGTCGCCTCTTGGGCGAATTCCTTCGCCGCTGAATCAGTACCGCGCTTGTGAGCGACCTTCGGGTGGAGGATGACAAGCCGGGCTTCGTCCGTGTCAGGAATGTCGGAGTTGGTCTCTGGGCAAACGTGTACGCCCGCGAAGTCGCCACGAGTGCGGGCCTGGCTTTGCAGCCGGCGGACGATCTCAGCCCAGATATCTTCCTTGTGCAGGCGCTCGGCCTGGTCTTTGGCGGTGCGGGTGATGTTGGGTTGGAGGTCGTACCAGTATTTTCCGGAGCCGGTGTAGAAGTAGGTCGCCCGATCACTGAGTTGGGTGAGCGCGGAGTGAAAGTTGCCGGGCACGTCGCCGGGGACGGCGGTGCCAAGGAAAACCCGCTGGGTGCCGATCCCTTTGTGGACTGAGCCGGGGGCGATGGTCGGCGCGGCACCAAAAAACACCGCACGGGCGAGACGTTTAGTCAGAGCTCGCTGGCCATACAGCGGCTTCTCCCGGTCGATGCGGGCAGGTTCGGAGTTGGGACCATCCACATCGGCGTCAATAATCGTCTTCCAGGAATCCTGGAGGTACTGCGTCAGCTCGGCGTTCACGTTCGCCGTGGCGAGTGGAATCGACGCAGGCATGATCAGCGGCGCGGCGTCCTCGCCTGTCCACAGGGCGTGAATCACCGTGCTCATCAATCGCAGCACGCCACGGGTGCGCTGAAACCGCTCTAGCGAGGACCACTCCTCGTAGAGGGTGTCGAACAGCTCCGGGTGGATGGGGTAGGTTTCCTTGATTCGGTTCTCGTATTTCGGGTCCCGCGCCTCCCGCGGAAAATCGTCAATATACTTGCGATACATCTCCACGTAGGCCCGGGCTGTCGCGCCGATCGCGGCGAGCCCGGCGGCGTCGGGCTGCTTGAACAGCCGCTGTTTCACGATGTGATATGCCTCGTCCGAGGACGCCGGCCGCCACTGATCGGCCACACGGCGTACGACGTTTTGCAGCCGTTTCAGCGCCTCAAGACCGTGGGCGCCACCGACCTCCTCGGCGCTGCCAGCCGCGAACTCCGAGTCATCGTCGCCGCTCTCGGAGGCGGGAATGGAGATCGCGAGCAGGATGCCCGAGGTGCCCTTGGCCGTCTCGGTGAGCGACTGGGCGAAGGTGAATTGGTCATCGAAGGTGCCGCCAGCGAGATCGTCACGGCCAACGAGCGAGCGGGCATAAGCGACCCACTCGTCGATTAGGATCACTGCCGGGGCGTACTTCGCCAGTAACTCGTGGAGAGCGTCGCCGGGGTGTGTCCGATTACTATCAGCGGTGGCAACGATCGCGTAGCCCTCTGCGCCACCGAGCTGCCACGCGAGTTCGCCCCAGATCGTGTTGACCTGGGTGCCGTCGTCCTTGATGGCACCGGACGGGCTGAGGTGGTTACCGACGATCGCGACACGGTTGACCTTGGCGCCGGTATAGCCGCTGGCGCTCAGCAGTTCCTGGGTGTCTTGCGGGAAGTCGCCCACCGGGAGCCCCGCGGCGATGTGCCACAGGGACAGCATCGAGTGGGTCTTGCCGCCACCGAAGTTGGTCTGCAGATTGATCACCGGTGCGGCGTTGTCGTCACCGGACAGTCGGCGCACCGCGCGGCCGATGAGGTCACGTAGGCCCTCGGTCAGGTAGGTGCGCTTGAAGAACTCCACGGGGTCTGCATAATCCAAGTCCACCTCGCCACCCGTAGCAACCTTGTACAGGTCGGCGGCGAACTCGGAGGCGTGGAAGTTGCCGGTTGCGACGTCATCGTGCGGTGGCAGCACCTCACGCCACGGCTTGAGCCCGGAGGCCTCGGGGTTGTCGACTGCGGACTTGAGGACCTTCTTGTCATCCTTGTCCGCAGTGACGCGACGCAGGTTGAGCCGAATCCGCGCGATCTCCTCACCAGTGTCGACGGCGCCGATCGCGACCGCGAAACGCTGAGCGGTGTCGAGTGCCCGGTACGCGTCGTCATCGGTGAACGACCTCATGTGCGCCCACGTGTGCCGCACCTGTAGGAGTTCCGCGGCGTAAGCCAGATGAGTGCGGTTCAAGTGGGGGTTCAACGGACGCCAGTTACGCCGAAAGCGGTGGGTGTAGTCCCGGGTGATCAGCTTGAGCTGGACCGACGGGTCACCACGGTGGACCTCCCTGCCATCGCTGTTGTCAACCGCGGTGATGATATCGACCCAGGTGCGACCGGCCTCGAGTTGCGGGTCGAGGATCTGGGACAGGAACGCGTCCAACTTGGGTGCAAGCAAGTCGAACATCTGGCCGATGCGGTCGCGGTTGCTCACTGCCATGTCAATCGTCCCCCTCAGTAAAGTCGAATGCGCCCTGCTCCTGGGCCGGCTTCTGCACCGCCCGCGCTACCTCGAAAACCTCGGGCCAGCTCGTGACGAGATTGTTGAAGCTCAGGGCATCTTTGGTCCAGCCATTTCCCTCGGCGATGCGGAACAACAAGTGGGCGAGTTCCTTGACGAGATCACCGTCAACGGCCCCGTCGGGACGGCTCAACGCGGCCTGAAGGAAGCCACCGGCGTAGGCGATGCCATCGCGCTCCACGATCTTGATCAGGTGGTGCAACGCCTCCCAATTGCTGGTGTGGCTGTCTTTGCGGACGTCATACTCCTCCGGAAGATCCGCTGGCTTGAGGAGCTGAACCTTGCCCGCTCGACTCATCAAAATCGCATCCCGATCCATCACGTCCACGCTGGTGTTCCGCGCCCGAGCAAGACTATCCGCGTCACCGAACCTTCCCACGCCATAACCATGCTGCCGGTACCACGCGATCGCGAACCGTGTCGCCGCGTCGAAGTCCCCTTCCTGCTCCGCGAGCACCCGGTCGAGGCTCTCGTTGATCCGCGCAAGCGCTGACCGGACGGTCATCTTCTTGCCATCCGGTTCCAGCACAGAGCTGTAACGGCTGAACACCGCCATCCCCGGCCCAATCGCTGCCTGCGGCAGATCCACCGGCGCAATCTGCCCCTGCTGCAGCTTGCGCAACGCGTCGGGCAGTTCGTCCTCCAATGCCGCGATGAACCCACGACGGTCAGCCGTTGGCGCTCCCTCCGGCCGCGGCCGGAGCGACAGGAGGATGGAGGAGGCGAGCGCATTCATGTCCTTCGCCATCATCCGGTTGCCCAGCTCGGAGCGGTTCGGCCAGGTGGCCGTGATCCTCCAGCCCGAGCGGATCATCCCTTCAAGGAGCGTTTCCCAACCTGTCGATGCCTCACCGGAATCGTCGTCTTCGCTCTGTTTGAACGCGTACCAGACCATGATCGGATAGTCGTCGAGCGCGGTCTCCCGAGCGTGCGCGAACACGCGACGGAAGCCATCCTCAAAAAACGCCCGCGCCCCGTCCTTGCCACCGTGACGATAAGCGTTCGCAACGAGTTCCTCCGCCTTCGGCACAAGCATCGTGGCGAGCAACTCCGGATGTGTCGGACGCAAAGAACGACGTAGCCACACGTAGAAGAAGTCAGAGAGATCTGAGTAGCCGATGTTGTCGTAGTACGGTGGATCAGTGCTGATCAGGACACCGGCATACGATCGCGCCGATGCGTCAGCCTGGCTAACCTTGCCTTCGCCGTCACCGGAGGATGGCAAGTATTCAAGGGCCTTCGGGATGAATTGAAATGCTGGGCTCCATCCACCAGCCGAGTTGCTGAACGCGCACGACTCTGCGAAGTCCCACACCATCGGAATCGCTTGACGCGTGAACAGATGGCCGACCTGTTCCTTCCCGGCATCTGGCCGCCACTGGCAGAGAGCATTCATGAAGTTCGCATATCTGCTAACGCCCATTCCGAGGTAGGTTGCAATCGCGTCGGCGTACGCTTCGGTGCCGCCGTCAGCGAGAACACGCACGCGGGCGTCGGAAACCAGATCGGAGAAGGTCGTCAGCGCAACGAGTTGACGGTTCGTGAAGAGGTCGGTGAATTCTGTAAGTCCGTAAGTCGGCGCCTTGAGATCGCGCGGGTAGTAGCCGAGCGAACCGCTGATGGTATCTACAGGAGGCTCAACGTTGGCGGCATCGCTGTGTTCATGATCTGCCGGAAGGTAGATGCGCCGGCGACTCCCCTCAGCGGCGATAGCCATTAGCTGAGATCCAACTCGGTTGGCTCGTCCTTCGTCACGAATATAGGCAAGTTTCACCGAGGTTTCGCAAGAGACACATGTGGCACCGGTCCGTCCTACGGTTCCTTGACCAGCAGTCGGCAGGTTGCGTTCCACGTCGTGGCCAATCTCGAACTTCACCCGTTGCCCCGACTGGTGGGTGGAGTCGGCGACGATGGAGGGGACGATGTACGACTCCTTGCCTTTTTTCTTGCCGAGCCACCACGACCGGACCAACGGCATCTCGATGCCGCAAGCGGGGTTGGGGCAGGTGACGGTGCGGGCCCAGATCCAGGCGATGACGGTGGCTTTTGTACCGTCTGGGAGGGTGGCCTTGGGGTAGAGGTGGCCGATGCGGTTCTCGGCCTCGTCGCGCATCCATGCGCCATAAGCGCGGACATCGGCAGCAAGGCCTTCAGCGCCCCGCCACTGCCGAATCTGGGAGTCAGCCAAGCCTGGGAAGACCGGTGGCTGATCGCGGAATTTCGGCGGGATCTCGATGAGTGCTTTGTTGATAAGGACCGCAACTGGATTAAGGTCGGAAGCGTGTGCCTCGAGACCGAGTCGTTGGGCTTCAAGAGGGATGGTGCCGCCGCCAGCAAAGGGGTCGAGGATCGGTGGCGGGTTGCCGTTGGTGGATTTCAGGATTTCGGCGTGGGCCTCGGCGAGCAGTTTCTCGTCGCGGACGTTTTCCCACACGACGAGCCGCTCGATGAGGTTATGCAGCCGCTCGCGCTCTTTGCGCTGCAGTTCCTCAGTCGGAAACTCGTCTGGCCGCGATGATGGGTCGTCGACGAGTTGGGCGAACAGCACCGCGCGGGCCGCGGCGAGTGGGCGGCGTGCCCACCACAGATGCAGGGTCGACGGGTGTCCGTGCCGGATCGACTTTTCGCGGGCTGACTCCCGGTTGATGGCCTCCAGTGGCAGGGCCACCTCAATTAGCTTGCGCTTGTACATCTATCTTCTCGACCCTCTGAGCCTTGGAGTTGGCTCGACCAAGCGGCGTCTTGTCACCGCGACTTGCTCGTTCAAATCTAGTGGCCGGCCAAACGTAATCGACCTGTACCGGGACAAGACTGTCGCGCAGAGCCTGAGCGAAAGGCACGTCAGGGTGTGCACGATAGGTCCATCGTTGCCAGCGCGACGGATGTCTCGGCCCGTCGCCGACGTGCCAGGTCGGCAGGTCCTGGGCAGTGATTCGGTGCTGAAGCCACGCGACCTGCTGGCGAAACTGAACTCGCGCCTCGCCGGACGGCGAGGTGGCTCCATACGCGAGTAGCACGCCGTCACCCGCCCCGAGGCAGGTCTCCAGCGACTCTCTCGCCGCCAGCCACCCGTCCTCGGCGGCCCCCAGTTCAGTGATGGCATCGGTCCGGTGTGACGGCACGGAGAAGAGGTTCGCTACCGCGACGTCGTCGAAGCCGAGCAGCTCGACCGCCAACGCCACCCGACGCAGGGTCCGCTTGCCATCGGTCAGGGGCGGGTTGGCCAGAACCGCGACCAGAGTTCTTCTCGAAGCAGTCGGCATCAGAAGGGCACCGTTCCTTTGGCCCACATTTTGGCCCAGTCGCCGCGAATTCCGGTGGCCTCGAAATTGCCGAGGTCGGTGGTGGCGAAGGGGTTGTCGAGGTAGCGGACCTCGTCGTGGTGGGGCCCGCGCGGGTCGACTCGCACTAGGGCCAGGCGGTAGCGGGGCACGGCGTTCTTGCCGGTCATCACCTCGTTGTGGGTGACGAAGAAATCCGTGGCTCCGTCAAGGCGGGCTTTGACCTCGATCCGGTAGGTGTCGCCGTTCGGTGCCGTAGACAAGATATCGAAACCCTTGTTGTTGAACGGCTGCTCGACCGGTCGCCGATCGAGTTCTCGCTCACGGGCCAGCACCAGGTCGACGCCGCGTCGTTCGACTTCCTTGGTCTCTTTGGCGTGGATGGGGGCGCTGGCCGGGAGGTCGTCTTCGAGCAGGCTGATCGGTAGGACGAGCGCTGCGGTGACGATCAGCGGCGGCTTCGTGGACATGAGGCTCTGCTGGTCCAGTAGGGCGAGTCGACGACGCAGTCGCACCTCGAGCTCAGCAGCCTTACGGCTGAGACTGTCGGAGGACTCCCTCGGCTTTTCGCCTTTCTGCTCCTTCTCGGCGGAAACCGCAGCTTCGAGGAGCAGGCGTTCGTTTTCGGACGAGAGCCGCTTGGTGACCAACGTCCGTGTCCTGGTCAGCTCGGCCAAGCGCCGGGGCTGAACCTCGGCCAGGTGCTCCGGCAACTGGTGGGCGATGATCCAGCTCGTTGCGTTGTCTTCCGCGTCCGCGAGCCACGGCAGGGCGCGAGCCGCCGCGACGGCAGGCGTGTCGGGGGCGGCGACACAGTCAAGGTAGGGCGCGGGACCGGCGGTGGTCACGGTGCCGAGACTGTCAACGAAGGCATATTCGAAGCGACGGGCTACGCTGGCGCCGGTCGCGTCCGCGACCTCCTCGATAACGCCCACCAGCAGATGCGGCTCCTCGAGGGTCGAGGACACCAGCACGGTGCCCGAATTGAGGACCCTCCCGAACTGTTTGATGGCCTCGTCCATGACCGTGTCGTGCAGCGGGTGACCGGGGGCGAGGAGATCGGCGCGGACGAGGCCGTCTTCCGGGGCGACCCGGGCCAGGTCGAAGGTGACGCGGTCGTAGCGGGTCGCGATCGGCCCGTACTTGCTGGCCCGGAGGTGGGCCGGCACGTTGGCGACCTCGTAGCGTCCGCGTTCGCGCCGGGCGATCCGGCCACCGAGGCGGGTGAACGCTGCCTTGAAGGCCAATTCGATGTAGTGCGGCTGCAGGCGGCGGGCGCGGGCCTCGTCCATCGCGGCACGCAGTGCTGCGAGGTCGGCCTCCGCGAGGTGTTCGGCGGCCAGTGCCCGTTCCTCCAGCAGTTCCTTGACGCCGTCGCCGACGCTGGCGTCGATGATCTTGTGCATCTTCGCTCGGACATCGGGGCGCTCGCCGTACTGGATCGCCTCCTTCAAGAGGTCCCGGAGCGGGGTCTCGATGAAGGCTTCGCCGAGCACGTCGAAGACCTTCCCGCCGTAGGCCTTGCCCATCTCCTCAAGCTTCACGAGCAGGCGGGTGAAGACCTCGCCCTCACGCGTGTTGGAGGCGACCAGGTTCCACAGTCGGCAGACCTCTTCCTGGCCGATGCGGTGGATCCTGCCGAAGCGCTGTTCAATCCGGTTCGGGTTCCAGGGCAGGTCGTAGTTGACCATCAGGTGAGCGGCCTGAAGGTTCAGTCCCTCGCCCGCGGCGTCAGTGGCGATAAGGATCTGGCAGTCGCGGCTCTTGGTGAATTCCTCGGTGATCTGGCGGCGCTCGCCGCGGCGCACGCCACCGTGGATGGTGCGGACGGCATCCGGGCGGCCGAGCAGCGAGCTGATGCGGCCCCGGAGGTATTCGAGGGTGTCACGATGTTCGGTGAAGATGATGAACTTCCGTGGCCAGCCGTCGTGGTCGGTCGTAAGGGCGTTGTCCTGCAGGATCGTCGACAGCTCGGTCCACTTGCGGTCTTTACCCAGGTCGCGGACTTGCTTGGCCAGCGCGGCCAGGTCCGACAGCTCGACCAGCTCCGCGTCAAGCTCTTTCACGGTGCGCGCCGCAGTGGCCGCGTCGAGGAGTTCTTCCTCCAGCACCTCAACCTGTTCGGCGTTGTATTCGTCCGCGTCGAGGTCGTCGAGGTCGATCGTGGGCTCTGACTCCTGGTAGGTGCCGTTGAGGATCTCGTGCTTCTTGCGCTCGAGCCGCCGTGAGCGGCGGATCAGGCTCTGGTAGATCGCCTCAGGGCTGGAGGCGAGACGGCGCTGGAGCACCGTGAGGGCAAAGCCGACGGTGTTTCGGCGTTTGCCGTCGAGCTTGTCTGCCCGATTCATCCCAGTACGGACGTACTGGGTGACCTGTTCATAGAGGTGGTACTCGCTGGCCGTGAGCTCGTAGGGAACAGTTTCGGCGATCCGCTCGGGAAACAGCTTCTTGCCCTCGAAGGTGAGCAGGTCTTCCTTGACCATCCTGCGCATGATGCCGCTGGTGTCGGCGCTGATCTTCTGCTTGCCTTCGAAGCGGTCGCGGTCCAGTAGGGTAAGGAAGAGCTGAAAGTCCTCCTCTTTGCCCGAATGGGGGGTGGCAGTCATCAGCAGCAGATGGCGGGTGAGGTCGCCTAGGAGCTCGCCGAGCTGAAAACGTTTTGTCTTCTCCAGCTTGCTGCCGAAGTAATGCGCCCCCATTCGGTGGGCTTCGTCGACAATGATCAGGTCCCACTCGGTCTCCTTCAACCGCGCCCGCAACTCCTCATTGCGGCTGAGTTGGTCCATCCTGGCGATCAACAGCGAGTTGGTCTCGAAGACGTTGAAGTTGACGTTCGCGTCGATGAGCTGGTTGGTCAGCAGATCGAAGCGCAGGCCGAACTTGAAGAACAACTCGTCCTGCCACTGCTCCACCAGGCCGCCCGGCGCGACGATGAGGCACCGCTGGACGTCATCGCGAAGGATCAGCTCCTTGATGTAGAGCCCCGCCATGATCGTTTTGCCAGCGCCGGGGTCATCGGCCAGGAGGAATCGCAGCGGCGTGCGTGGGAGCAGTTCACCGTAGACGGCGCGGATCTGGTGCGGCAGCGGTCGGACGTCGCTGGTCGCCACCGCGAGCATGGGGTCGAATAGGCCAGCGAGCGTGATCCGCTGGGCTTCGGCGACGAGCTTGAACTCGCTGGCCGGAGCGTCAAAGGCGCGGGTCCCAGCCTGGGCGATCGAAAGCGTGTCCTCGTCCTTCCGGAACACGACCTGTTGCCCGAGCCCGCCTGCGGTGGTCTTGTAGGTCAGTTCCAGAGCGTCGGCGCCGTGCCTCTGCACCGCGATGACGGTGATGACCTCAGCCGGAATGAGCCCTTCGAGCCGCAACCCCGGCTTGACGTCCTCAAGCCGCACCCATTGACCTCCTCGCCCACAGTCCACCTACCTCCGATCGAGAGGCCCGGCCCTTGCGTTACGACCCCCAGTAGTGTGGTTCGCCGGTCTTCGCAGCACCAGCGACGGACCTTGAGGGTAACGGGCCAGGACGAACGGCCGCAGTTCTGGACGGTCGCGGGCCGGTTGCTCGCAGTGGGCACCAGTGCGCTTGGTCCTGTCATACCTGGTCAGCGGGCAGAGAGGAGCACCTCGACCGCGAAGCTCGACGCCACTCCTCAAACGGACCCGCCGACCTGCTGGCTACGCCGGCTCTAGCTACCAGCCTGGCGGGTCGGGCGATGCGCCCCACCGACATCCGCAGACAGGTGAGTCGACAGCTGCCGCCTCCTGATATCACAGACTTCGAGGTGACAGTCGATCGTCTGACTTCGCTCTCAACGCGGGCTGCCATCTCGTCTGGAGCTGATCGTTGTTGGGAATCGGCCCGAACCAATCGAGACGATCGGTCGGGAGCGGGCGGCGCCAATGCGGAGCCTCTGCGCAGTGTGTCAGCGGAGATCGGCCGGCGATGCTCGTGCCAATGACACGCATCGGCTGCCCTCGCTTGCGCCAGCAGATCGTCGTCAACCACGTTGGAAGCATCACGGCTGCGCTGCTCGCCCGTTGGGGCGCCCTTGGGCTTGGTGTTCTCGCCGGACGACTCCGGCGCCGTCTCCCTGACAGCAGCCTGATCGCCTGCGAAGGCGGCCTGCACCGCTTCGCGTCCCCGAGTGTTGCATCGCCCGGCTGAAGTGTGATGGTCAGCGCCCTGAGCAGGTCCGGGCCGACTTCCGCCCACCCGATCAGCAGCAGTGGTCCGACGACGTTGAACACAGCCTTGCCGTACTGGCCTGCGAGGAGCGGGTCCGCCACGTTCAGCGCCAAGGCGACCGTGCTGGCGAAGATCAGCAGGCGGCGGGCTGGCCGCAGTTGTGCCAGTGTCGCCCCGGCCAGGGCCAGTTGTCGGATGCCGAGGCGAAGCCCGAGTACCGAGAGGTCGACAGCCTGCGCGACGAGTGGAGCGCCCCAGACGGGTATGCCCAAGCGGAGCCCGAGGTTGAGGACGTTGTCGAACCCGAACCTGAAGGTGAGACCGACGACGATGCCCATGATCACGGTGACCGCCTGAGCGACCGTGGCTCCACCCGAACCTGATGAGCGGGGCAATTCGGCGGTGGACCTGGTCATCGGGGAACACCTGCTTCGACGCGGGGTCGTCCGCGGGTGTCTCGGGTGGGGATGCCGCGTTCGCGCAGTTTGTTCAGCACGGTGGTGTGGTTGACGCCGAGGTGGTCGCCGACTCGGGCCAAAGACCAGCCGAGGTTGTAGAGGTGGATGGCGTCGTCGACCTGGTCGGACGTGAGGCCGCGGCGGCGCATCGGCACGCCATGCCGGTGGAGGATGTTGCTGACCGTTCGCCGTTCGATACCGAATCGGTCACCGAGTTCGTACACCGTTGCCCCGGCCTGGTAGTCGGCGATCAGCTGTTCGACCTGATCGGAGCCGAGTTGCCGGGCGCGGCCGGGGCGGTCGCGCTTCATCGACGGCGGTTCGGAAGTATCGAGGCTGGGGAGCTTCTCGCGAAGCTCTTCCAGCGCTCTGACCTGGTCTTTTATGTTCGAGTAAGGTCCCCTAACCTCCACAGCAGGTCAAAGGCCCTTCCCAGGGACATGGGAAGGGCCTTTTTACTGTCCATACAGCAGCAGGTCGCTGCAAAGGCTCGATCGGTGTGCCGTGCTCTGCCGTCCGGTGTCCTGGGACGGGTCCGTGAAGGACACCGCGCATTTTCGGAGACGCACGTGTCCGCATGGCGGGACGATGATTCTCGGCACAGCCCATTGTCGAGCCGAGGGACGAGGCCATGTCTGTCGCCTGGAATCAACCGACGACCGTCCCCGCGGCCGCGTTCTACGAGGGGATACGGCAGGCGATGGCCGTGGTCGGGCAGTCCCGTTCCGCGGTCGAGGATTTCGAACCCGAGTTCGCCCTGCCGGATCTGACGCCTGAACTGACCGAATTTTTTGCGGTGGCGGAGCTCAGGTTCGCGGAGCTCGGCACCGCCGGCCCCGCGCGGCTCGTGTTGCTCGATCTGATGGCGAATCCGGGGACCCGCACGGTCAAGACCTTGGCTTCACTGGTGATCGTGGCCAGGGCGGTCCGGCACATCGATCGGACCGGCGAACGGGTGATGATCCTGACGCCATCGTCGGCGAACAAGGCGACCGCGCTGCGCGACGCGGTGCTGCGCGCCTACCGGTACGGGCTGGCCCAGCCCGCCGACCTCCAGATCGTCACGCTGGTCCCCGACACGGCCCGGCCGAAGCTGTGGGCCTCGGCGCTGTCCGACGACGCCTGGCTGGCCGCGCGCAATCCGATGTGCGTGCTCGATCCCGGGCAGCCCTCGCACGTCAAGGAAATCGCCAAGCAGGCCCTGCGGACCAGTGCCCGAGAACTCTTCCGCACCAGCGGGATCCGGCTCTGGCACACCCTCGATCTCGCCAACTACCAGGTCGCCGACACCGCCCGCGCGTTCGCCGAGCACGCCACCGCGCCCGTGCGCCCCGGGGTCACCAGGGCGCACGCGCATTCGGTGTCCAGTGCCTTCGGCCTGCTGGGCCACCACTTCGGGACGACGCTGCTGCCGGACGTCACGGAGACCTCGCAGTACTTCCTCGTGCAGCACTTGGCCACTCCGGACATGGTGCTGAGTCTGCACGGCATGACGCCGCCGGACTACCGCGCCGACCCCGGAACCGGTCTGTTCCACCAGGAAACGACGACGAGGTACCCGCGGACGACGTTCGATCCCGCCGAGAACCTCGAAACGACGTTTTACACCAGCTCGCCCGCGACATCGCCCGCCATGAACGAACTCATCCGGCGTCAGGGCGGCGGCGGGATCGTCGTGTCCCTGAACGAATGCCTCGGCCGCTACGCCGAGGTTCGCGCGCTGCTCGGCAACGCCGGGGTCATCCTGCCCGCGGATCCGCGGGTAGTGCGTGAATGGTCGCTCGTGATGGCGATGACCGGGGTCCTCAACGCCATCGACCGCGGACTGCTCGACGCCGACGAGGTCCTCGTCCACGGCTCCGGTTCCTACAGTGCCACGGACTACCGGCCGCTACCGGACCACGCGGTGCGCACGGTCGCCGACGCCGCCGATCTCTCCGCGGTGATCACCGAAGCCGTGAGACCGGTCAGCTCGATCACCAAGGCCGCCTGATGGTCTCCTTCTCGCCCACCCACGCCCGCCTGAAATACCAGTGGACCGCCGGTACGGGAGCCTGGGCTCGCGGTCACCAACTGTGGGCGGGCCTGCCGGGACGACGGTTCACGTCGGTGCTGTCCACCGTCCCCGACCGCTCGCTGTCCGTGGCCTACCAAGGGTTGCCATCCGGTCTGACCTACATCTTGCCGTATCTGGCGGAACAACAGTCGGCACTGGCCGGACGAGTGTCCACAGTGGCCGGACCGGCGATCACCTGGCGGCAGCTGCGCCATGGCTCACCGGACGCCGACCTGGTCGCCCTCGGCTGCTCGCGACGACGGGCGCTCGACCTTCCCTCGGCGCACTCGGTGCTGCTCCCCTTCCGCGTGCACCAGCTGCTGGACATCGTCGGTGACGCCGAAGCCATGCACAAGACGGTGTCCGCCAACGAGCGGCGGCAGTTCGCGAAGCTGCGGCGGAAGTACGAATGGACGGCCGAGGTCGGCACCGGCGAAGAGGATCTCCGCTTCTTCTACGAGCGTATGCACCTGCCGACCATGGCTTCGAGGCACGGTGGAAGCGCCCGCAGTGTCGACCTCGATGTGGCGACGCACGAGCTTTTCCACAAAGGACGGTTGTTGTTCGTGACCGAGGGCGGCAAACGGGTCGCCGGTGTCCTGGCCAGATTGGAGGACGGCGGCAAGGTCATGCGCATGCGGCTGCTGGGTGTGCTGGACGGGGACGAAACCCACTACCGCAGCGGCGCGGTGAAGGCCGTGTACTACCTGGCGATGGAATGGGCGGCGGGCAACCGGGTCTCGCGCATCGACTTCTCCAGCGCGGACCCTTATCCCGGCAAGGGTGTCTTCCAGTTCAAGCGCCGGTTCCACCCCACTTTGGTCCACGCCGAAAATCACTACCGCGGCTACCGGGTGCAGCTGCGGGCGACCAGGGACACGTCACTGGTCCGCGATCTCCTGGTCGCCACCCCGATGCTCACGGTCGACAGGGCGGACCGCCTCGTCGCGGTCCACTTCTTCGACGGAGCCCGGCCCGCCAAGGAGAACATCCGCGGCGACGGCCCCGGTGTCCACGCCACCCGCCTGGTCGACCTGGACGAGTTCCTGGCCGGACTGCCGGTCACTTCCCCTACCGAACGGACCCGCCGATGACGACCACAGCTCATGCTCTCGAAGCCGTCGATGTCGCACACCACCTGTGCCACGAACTGACAAGCACGGGTTTCGGCCCGTTCTTCGGTACGCCGTGCGGGATTCTCGCGCCGCTCTACCGCGCGCTGGACGACCATGCCGGGCTCCTCACCGTCGCCAGGGAGGACAACGCGGTCGGCATCGCCGCGGGTGCCGTGCTCGCCGGGCGGCATCCGGTGGTGCTGATGCAGAACTCCGGCCTCGGCCAGTCGGTCAACGCGCTCGCGTCCCTCGTCGAGCCCTACCGCCTCGGCATGCTGCTGATCGTCAGCCTCCGCGGGGTGGACCCCGACCCGACGCAGGAGAACCTGGTGATGGGCAGGCTCACCGAGCCGTTGCTGGCGGGTCTCGGGGTCGCGACCACCACACTCGGGCGCGACCAGAACCTCGCGGAGCCGGTCGGCTGGGCCGCGGATGTCGTCCAGCGGCAGGGCCGGACGGCCGCGCTGCTGGTGCCGCCGCCGCTCTTCGGGTGGAACGCATGAACAAGACCGAAGCCATCCAAGCGATCCTCGACGCGACCTCGGTCCAGCCGATCGTGTTCACCACCGGCTTTTCGTCCCGGATCGCCAGCGGGCTCGACGACCGGGCGAACCACTTCTACATGACCGGTTCGATGGGCCTCGCGTCCTCGGTCGGGATCGGCATCGCGCGGGCGAGCGGGCTGGCGACCGTGGTGGTCGACGGCGACGGCGCCGTGCTGATGAACCCGGTCGGCCTGATCACCGCCGGGGCACACGATTCACTGCCGCTGGCGCACATCGTGCTCGACGACGGCCAGTATGCCTCGACGGGCGGCCAGGCCGTCCCGTCGCGGCCCGACCTAGGCGCGCTCGCCCAGGACTGTGGCTACCTGGAGGTCCACCAGGTCCACACCACCGGCGAACTGTCGGAGCTGCTGCGCGGAGTGCTGGCCCGCTGTTCCTCGCCGGTGTTCATCCACTGTGTGCTGCGGGGTGCCGAACCCCCGGTGCCGCCGAGGGTAAAGGCCGATCTCGGCGACCACGCCGCCCGGTTCGGCGCCAAGATCCGAGAGCTGGCGAAGGAGCGAGGGTGACCAAGGTCAAGCAGGCACCGGCCAGGCCGGGCTACACGACGCTGGACTGGTGGCGGCGGCCGGTGGGCACGATCTACCTGGCCTCGCTGGTGCTGTCGGTCGGCAAGGGCGCGTGGTTCACCTGCTGGGCCCTGTTCTTCACGCAATCAGCGGGGCTGACGACGGCCGAGTTCGGTATCGGCATCACGGCCGCGGGCCTGGTCGGCATGTTCGCCGGTGGCCCGTTCGGATACCTGGCCGACCGGGTGGGCGCGCGTGAAGTCCTTTTCGGACTTCAGCTGGTCGAGGGCATCGCCATGCTCTGTTACTTGTTCGTGCGGGACTTCTGGCCGATCGCGCTGGTGACCTGCGTGATGGTCGCGTGCGAGCGCGCGGCACCGGGGATCCGGATCGCCGTGATCTCCGGGCTGACCACCGGCCAGGAGCGGCTCGAAAGTATTTCCACCACCCGGGTGATGACGCAGGCCGGGATCGTGGTCGGCGCCGGGTTCGGCGCGATCGTGCTGTCGATCGACACCCGGGCCGCCTATCTCGCGCTGATCGTGTTCTGCGGGATCGCGAACCTCGGCTGTGCGGCACTTCTGCGGCGGGTGCCGCACGTGTCTTCGCTGCGCGACCTCGAAATCAAGCGCGGGGTACTCGTACTGAAGGACCGGCCGTATCTGCTGATCACCTGTCTCAACGGGTTGCTGGCACTGTGCTTCGGCATGCTGACCGCGGGTGTTCCACTGTGGATCGCCGCGCACACCGGGGCGCCGCCGTGGGTGATGGGGGTGCTCATCGGCTTCAACGCGGTGATGATCGTCCTGTTCCAGAACCGCGTTTCGCGCGCGGGCGCGACCGTGCGCGGCGCCGGGCGGCTGGGCCTGTGGGCCGGGATCCTGCTGACGGCGTCCTGTCTGGTCTTCGCGGCCAGCTACCACGCCACGGGCACCTTCGTCCTGATCGTGCTGATCGTCGCGGCCGCCATCCACGTCGCCGGCGAACTCTTCTTCATGGGCAGCGGCTTCGGGCTCTCGGTCGGGCTGACGCCGCAAGACGCGCACGGTGAGTATCAGGGCCTGTTCAACACCGGTCAGGCGGCGGCGATCGCGCTCGCGCCGGGCATCATGACGGTCCTGCTGGTCGAGTGGGGCGTCACGGGCTGGTTCGCGCTCGCCGTCGTCTTCCTGGTCGCGGGCGCCGGCACGAAGCTGGTGGGCGACTGGGCGCTGAGCAGGCGATCGGTGGAGTCCTGAAATGGCGGCCACCGCCCGGCTCGGCGTGCTCATCCTGCCGGAGCATCCCGGCCGGAAGGTGCTCGAAGTATGGCGCCGGGCCGAGGGGCTCGGCTTCGCCCATGCCTGGGTCCCGGACCACCTGACCTGGCGGACCCCGCGCGACGAACCGTGGTTCGACGCGCTGACGACGCTGACGGCCGCGGCGGCGGTGACGAACCGGATCGGGCTGGGCACGCTGGTCGCGTCGCCGAACTTCCGGCACCCGGTGTTGCTGGCCAAACAGACGATGGCGGTGGACCAGCTCAGCGAGGGACGGTTCGTGCTCGGCGTCGGCGCGGGCGCGAGGGACCTGGACAACACGGAACTCGGCGCGCCGGTTCCCTCCACTGTGGAGCGTGGTGAGCGATTCGGCGAGTTCGCGAGACTGCTGGACCTCTTGCTGCGCAACCACTCGACGACCTTCCACGGCCGGTACTACACCGCCGAAGACGTCAATCTCGCGCCTGGTTGTGTTCGGCGGCCCCGGTCCCCGCTGGCCATCGCGGCGGCGGGACCGCGCGGGATGCGGCTCGCGGCGGAACTCGGCGATATCTGGATCACCACCGGCGACGCGGCGCGACCGGGCTGGCGCACCGACGACGAAGCCTTCGCGACGTGGGCACGCCAACTGGACCGGCTGGCCGCGGCCTGCGCGACATCGGGCCGGACGCCGCGCAGGCTCGTCCACCTCAGCCGCGTGACGGACGCCCCCTACGCCTCCCCGGACCGGCTGGCCGACGTCGTCGGACGCTGCGGCGAACTGGGGTTCACCGACGTGGTGGTGCCCTATCCACGGGAAGACGGAATCTTCGCCGGCGACCAGCGGGCGTTCGAGAAGGCAGTGCTGCCGCTGGTGTGCGGCGGCACCCGGTGCGAAAGCGAGTGACTGATGTGCGGCTTCGTCGGATGGCTTGACTACTCCAGGGATCTGCGCGCCGAACAGCGCGTCCTCGACGTGATGACCGATACGCTGCGCGAGCGGGGCCCCGACGACCGCGGCACCTGGCTCGGCACCCATGCCGCGCTCGGGCACCGTCGGCTCGCGGTGATCGACGTCGCCGGTGGTGCCCAGCCGATGAAGGCGGAGCTGGGGCCGGATCGTGCGCCCGTCGTCCTCGCCTACTCGGGCGAAATCTACAACTTCCGCGAGCTGCGCACTCAGCTTTCCGCTCTGGGGCACACTTTCCGCACCGCGTCGGACACGGAGGTCCTGCTCCGCGCCTACCTCGAGTGGGGCGCCGGATGCGTCGAACGGTTCAACGGGATGTTCGCCTTCGCGGTGTGGGACTCCGTGCGCGACGAGATGGTGCTCGCCCGCGACCGGCTCGGCGTGAAGCCGCTGTACTACGCGCCGCAACCGTCCGGGGTGCTGTTCGCTTCGGAACCGAAGGGCATCATGGCGAATCCGGCCTACCGGGCGACGCTGTCCGCTGACGCGCTGCCGATTCTGCTGAATCCGCGGCTCGCCGCGCCCGGCCAGACCCCGCTGAACGGGCTGCGCGAGGTCAAGCCGGGCCACGTGGTCAAGATCGACCGGCGCGGCTGCCATGAGTACCCGTACTGGCGGCTGACGGCCCGGGAGCACCGGGACGACCTCGACACCACCGTCCACAATGTCCGCGAGCTGCTTGAGGACATTGTGGACCGTCAACTGGTCGCGGATGTACCGCGCGCCACGATGCTGTCCGGCGGCCTGGACTCCAGCACGGTGACCGCGCTCGCCGCGCGAAGCCTCAACCGGTCCGACGAAGGTCCCCTGTCGAGTTTCTCCGTCCGGTTCGAGGGCGAGGAGGACGATTTCCGCCCCACCGCGCTGCGGCCGGAGCGTGACGCGCCCTACGCGGCGCTGGCGGCCAAACACCTCGGGACCGATCACTACGACGTCGTCATGGACACCGCGGCCGTCGAGCAGGCGATCCCGCTCAGCCGTCGCGCCCGCGACCTCCCGGGTCTCGGCCATTTCGACGCGTCGATGTACCTGATGTTCGCCGCGCTGCGCGAGCGTTCGACGGTCGCGCTGTCCGGCGAGGCCGCGGACGAGGTGTTCGGCGGCTATCCCTGGTTCCACGACGAGCAGACCGTCTGGCGTGACCGCTTCCCGTGGCTGGGTGACGCGCCCCGCCTCGCGGACTGCCTCCACCCGGACCTGCGGAAAGCCTTACGCCCAGCCGAATTCGAAGCGGATTGCTACGCCACCCTGCGTGCCCAGGTGCCACACGTGGCCGGGGAAAGCCGTCTCGACGCGCGCATGCGGGAGGTCCTGTTCTTCAGTCTCCACGGCCCGCTCGCGATGCTGCTCGACCGCAAGGACCGGATGAGCATGGCGGTCGGGCTGGAGGTCCGCGTACCGTTCTGCGACCACCGCCTGCTCGAGTACGTGTGGAACGTCCCCTGGTCGATGAAGACGGCCGACGGCCGCGAGAAGAGCCTCCTGCGGATGGCCGCCGCGGACCTCCTGCCCACCGAAGTCCTCACCCGTCCGAAGTCCGGCTACCCGGCCATGCACGCCCCCGCGCACGAGGCGGCGATCCGCGACACGGTGCTGGGTCTCCTCGACGACCCGGCCTCCCCGCTCGCCGGCCTGCTGGACCACCGGCGCGTCCGCGAGCTGGCCGGTGGCCAGAGCGTGACGATGACCCATGTCAGCACCGCCCATCTGCTGATCCCCCTGCTGGAAGTCGACACCTGGATGCGCACCCACGCGCTGTCGATCGCGTAGTCCTTGCTATCGAGGTCCGTGAAGGCCGTCGATGAAGGAATTGGGACGTTGAGTGTCCCGATTCCTTCATCGACGCAGGGGCACGCCGGTTGCTCGTGCCGGTCACGACCGGTGGCGGACAACCGGGCAGGGAAAGGCCCCCGGTACCGAAGCAGGTACCGAGGGCCTTTCTTCCGTCGGTGGCCGGCTACGCCACCTCCGCCTCCGCGGCCGGGCGAAGCGCTTCCGTCACGTGCTCGGACAGCGCCGCCACGGTGGGCCTGGCCCACAGGATCGTCGGCGGGAGGTCCAGGCCGTAGCGGCGCTGGAGCCGGACGCGGAGCGCGACCGTCATCACCGAGTCGACGCCGAGTTCGACCAGTGGCCGCTTCAGCTCGACATCGGCCGCGTCGAGGTTCAGCTCGGCGCCCACCTGCTCACGGACGTCCGCCGTGACACGTTCGAGGGCCTCGCTGTCGGAAAGGCCTTCGAGGTCGAGCCCCGGTCCCTGGCCGCCGGTGTCGCCGACGGCCTCGTCGGGAGCCGTGAGTTCGCGGAACATCGGGACCCGCGGGAGGTTCGGCGGGGTCGGCAGTACGCGCAGCACCGCCTGATAGTCCGCCTGGAACCGGTCCGCGAACGCCCATGCCCGGAACGCTTCGGCCACCGAGACGGCCTCCAGACCCCGAGAGTTGGCCTCGAACATCGTGGTCGCGATGTCCTCCGAAAGACCGACTCCACGCCAAGCCGTCCAGCCGAGGCTGATCGTCTCGGTGTGCCCGCCGGAGTTGCGGTGCGCGGCCAGCGTGTCGAGGAACGAGTTGGCGGCCGCGTAGCTGGTTTGCCCGGAGAGCCGGGCGAACTGGCCGCAGGAGGAGAACATCACGAAGAAGTCGAGCTCGCCCGGCGGGAAGAGCCGGTGCAGGACCATCGCGCCGTTGGCCTTGGGGGCCAGCACGTCCCGCAGGCCGTCCTGGTCGACCTTGTCCACCAGCGCGTCGTTGACGACACCGGCGGCGTGCACGACACCCCGCACCGGCGGGAGCCCGTGGGCACCCGGGGCCAGCGCCGCGGCGACCTGGTCGGCGTCGGTGATGTCGAGCGCCACCGCGCCGACGGTCACCCCGAGCGCTTCGAGCCCGAGGACACTGTCGATCTGACGCCGGACGTCGGCATCGCTGACGGTGTCCCATTCCGCCCGGGGCGGAAGGCCGCGGCGGCCGGCGAGCAGCAGCCTGCGTGCTCCCCGGTCGACCAGCCACCGGGCGACTTCGAGGCCGAGTGCCCCGAGTCCGCCGGTGATGAGGATGGTGCCCGACGGCGAGCACTGCAGGGGCGAACCGTCCGCGCTGCGCTCGATCTGGCTCAGCCGGGCGACTTCCGTGGCGCCGGCGGTCAGGGAAATGACGTCCTCGGTGCCCCTGCCCGCCGAGCCCCGGAAGAGATCCAGCAGCCGCGAGCCGGTGTCGCCGGTGACGTCGTCGATGTCGACGGCACCGCCCCACAGCTCGGGGTGCTCGCCCGCGGTGATCCGGGAGATGCCCCACAGTGGGCCGTGTGCGACCGACCGCTCTTCGGACGCCGGCCGCACGCCGCGGGTCAGCGCCCACACTCGCTGCGGCTCGACCTGTCCGGCCGCGCTGGCCTGGATCTCGGCGACCCGTTGCACTGTGCGGATGAGCGTCCACGATGCCCGCTCCGCCACCTTCTCGACATCCTCACCCGGCTGCCCGAGCGAAGGCACGACGAGCACGGCGCCGGGCCGGGCGAACAACTCCGGCCGCAGCTCGTCGGGTTCGGCGCCGACCTGCACACTCGGCGTCCCGGCGTCCGCGAACTGGCTCGCCAGCCGCGCCGTCACGTCCGGGTCGCCGACCAGCACGAGCTGCTCCAGCGGCTCACTGCCCACCGCGGGCTCGACGGGCCGCCAGGTGATCTCGTGCACCAGGTCTCTCGCGAGGACCTCGGTACCCAGGTGCTCCACGGCGGCGAACTTCAGACCGAGGACCTCGCAGACGATGTCGCCGTTCATGTCGGCGACCCACACGTCGACCGTGTCGTGCGGCGACTTCGGCGAACGCGTGCTGTGCACGATCACCCTGGCGGGTGGTTCGCCGTGCCAGGACACCTTTTCGATCGAGCGTGACATCCACAGCACCGTCGCGTCACCGGGCGAGACGACCGCCGCGCTGATGGTCAGCGCGCCGTCGATGACGTGCGCCCAGCTGGTCGCCCGCGTCGCGGGGGCCGGCTCGACGACCATCAGGGCGAGCTGCTCGTACTGGTCACGGCGCAGTTCGTCGAGTGTCCACGGGAACGCGTAACCTTCGACGCCCATGTTGGCGAACATGTCGTCGATCTTGGTCAGCGAGCCGACCGGCAGCCTGGCACGGATCACCGCGTCGTCGATGCGGCCGGTCGGGCGCTTCGCCGACGAGTCGATGGTGGCGGTGGTGTGCGTGATCCACTCGTCGCCTTCGTCCGCCGCGCCGTCGTTCGCGATGCGGGTCGCCAGTGAAAGCGACCTGCCCTCACGGACGATCTGGACCACGCGCGGCGGCTGGACCGCGAGCGGGGTGCGGAGCACGATGTCCGTCAGGGTAGGCGAATCATCCTCGCCGGCGGCCTCCGCGAACGTGTTGATGATCGACGCCGCCGGCGTGACCTCCACGCCGACGAGGCCGTGGCTCTGCGGGTAGGGGCGGGTGTCCATGTCGAGCCGGGTCTGCCAGACCTGCCGCGACGGCGCGCCACTCACCGTCATCCGGCCGCCCAGCAGACTGTGGCTCTCCGGGTCATGCCCGCTGCCGAGACCGGCGGAACTGGCACCCTCGGGGAAGATCCAATAAGGACGGTGCTGCCAGGCCGCCGCAGGCAGGTCGAGCGGGCGGCCGGCGGGGAAGTCCAGCGTCCAGTCCACCACCGCGCCGAGGCAGTGCATCCTGGCCAGGTTGCTCAGCAGCGTCTCGATCTCGTCGGCGTTGCGTCGCAGCGTGGCCGTTCCGGCGGTGTCTTCGATCCCGAGGTGGTCGCAGGTCTCGATGATCGAGTGCGAGACCACCGGATGCGAGGAGATCTCGATGAACCCGCGGTGCCCGTCCGCGAGCGCCGCCTCGATGGCTTCGGCGAAGCGCACGGGTTGACGCAGGTTCGCCGCCCAGTAGGCACCATCACGGGCCACGGTGGACCGGGGGTCGGTCATCGCGGTGCTGTAGAGGCTGATCTTCGGTGTCCGCGGCTCGAGCTCCTGTGCCGCCGCTTCGACCTCGGCGAGCACCGCGTCCACGTGGCCGCTGTGGAAGGCGATGTTCGTGTCGACGACGCGCATCTCGATGCCGTCCTCGCGCCACCGCTCCACGACCCGGGCGATCGCGTCCTTGTCACCGGAGATGACCGTCGAATGAGGACTGGCCGAGATCGCGGCCTCGACGCCGGTCTCCGTCGCGAGCCGCCGACGCGTGTCCTCGAAGGACAGCGCGGCCATGGCCATCCCGCCTTCACCCTCAAGACGCTGCAACGCGACCGCGCGGCGGCAGGCGAAGCGGGCCGCCTCCTGCAGGCCGAGCGAGCCCGCGGCCACCGCCGCGGCGATCTCGCCGACCGAATGCCCGATGACCGCCACCGGCTCGACGCCGTGACCGCGCCACACCTCGGCGAGACCGACCTGCATCGCGAACGTCAGCGCCTGGACGTGCGCCGCGGTCCACGGGCCGCCGTCCAGGATCGCCTCACGCGGCGTCCAGCCCAGCTCCTCCCGAAAGACGCCCGCCAGCGAGTCCATAGTGGACGCGAACGCGGCGTCCTGCGCGAGCAGTTGCCTGCCCATGCCGGACCACTGGGCGCCGTGCCCGGAGAACACCCAGACGACGTCGGCCGCGTTGCCGGACACCGTCCGCGCGGAGAAGACACCGGGCGCGGTCTGGCCGTCGGCCAGCTGACGGAGCCGTTCGGCCAGTTGCCCGGTGGATCCCGCCACGACAGCGCCGCGCTGAGACAGGTGCGAACGGTGCAGCGCCAGCGTGTGGCCGATCTCGGACAGCGGGGTTTCGGGGTGCTCGGTCACCCAATCGGCCACGGAACCGGCCAGCGCGCGGAGTCCGGCTTCCGACATCGCGGATACCCCGAACACCCCGCGGATCCCGGCGTCCGCGGCGGGCAACGCCTGCTCGACCTCGTCCTGCCAGCCGAGCGCGGGGCTCTCCTCCAGGATGACGTGGGCGATCGTGCCGCCGACGCCGTAGCTGGACACCCCGGCGCGGCGGGGCTGCTCGCCCGCCGGCCACGGCCGGAGTTCGCCGACCAGCCGCAGGCCGTTGGTCTCCCAGCCGTAGGCGGGATTGGGTTCGTTGTGGAGGCTGGGCGGGATCTGTTCGTGCCGCAGGGCGAGCACGGTCTTGATCACGCCGGTGATGCCGGAACCGCCCTCGACGTGCCCGATGTTCGGCTTCACCGAACCGATCAGGCAGGGGTCACCCGCCGCGCGGCCCGCGCCGAAGACCTTGGCCAGCGCCTTGATCTCCTCGCCGTCACCGGTCGGCGTGCCGGTACCGTGCGCCTCCACATAGTCCACAGTGGAGGGATCGATTCCCGCGCGTGCGTAGGCTTCCCGGAGCATGTGCTCCTGCGCCTCGCCGTTCGGGGCCATCATGCCGTCGGACCGGCCGTCCTGGAAGATCCCGCCACCGCGCACGACCGCCTGAATCGGGTCGTTGTCGCGCAACGCGTCCGAGAGGAGCTTGAGCACGACGACACCGGCGCCCTCACCTCTGCCGTACCCGTCGGCGTCGGTGTCGAAGGCCTTGCTCCGGCCGTCCTTCGACATCGCGCCGGCACCGTTGAGCGCCACGTTGAGCGTCGGGGTGGCCATGATGTTGAGACCGCCGACCAGCGCGATCGGTGTCTCACCCGCTCGCAGGGCCTGCGCCGCCAGGTGCAGCGCGGTCAGCGATCCCGCGCACGCGGTGTCGACCGCCATACTCGGCCCGCGGAGGTCGAGGAAGTACGAGACCCGGTTGGCGATGCCGTAGAACGTCGTCCCGTTCACCGCGTAGGCACCGGTGTTGGGGATGTCCTCCAGCAGCCGCCTGCCGTAGTCGTTGGAGTTCGCGGCGACGTACACACTCGCGTCGCTGCCACGCAGCGAAAGCGGCGGGACCCCGGCGGCCGCCAGCGCCTCCCAGGTGAGTTCGAGCATGAACCGCTGCTGCGGGTCGAGGAAATCGGCTTCCCGCGGCGAAATCCCGAAGAAGTCGGCGTCGAAGCCCTCGATGTCGTCGAGGAACGCGCCCTTCAGCACGGTGTCCCGGATGATGGCGGTCGCCTGCGGGCTGCTCGCGGCGTAGGACTTCCAGCGCTTCTCCGGCATGTCGGAGACCGTGCTCTTGCCGTCGGCGAGGAACTCCCAGAACTTCTCCGGCGAGTCGAGGTCGGGCGCGAACCTGCAACTCATACCTATGATGGCAATCGCTTCTTCAGATGATGCTGCGTTCTCGCTCAAGTCCTCGCTCCTAATCCTGCACCGACCGGACATGACAAAGCTTCCGGCCGGTGATCGCCGGCCCTTTTCCTGTGCTTCACCGAAGAACCCAACGCGAGGGCAAGCTCCCCCGCTCTACGACAGGTTCGGCCCGGCGGGTCGCCCGCGACTACTCCTGATTTGCGAGCCGGCGCCGTCACGACCCCCAGCAGACCGATTCCGCATTTCGCAAGCACAAAGACGTCCCGGATGCCCGGCCTGCCTACGGTCGATGACAGAGTCGTCCTTCGAACCCGGGAGCCATCATGCCCAAGACCGCGGTAGAACCGAGCCGGACGGGAGTCGCTCCCTGGCCCGCGGAGGCAGCCGCCCGCTACGTCGCGAACGGTTACTGGGAGGGGCGATCGCTGGGCTCACATCTCGCGGACGCCGCCCGCAAGACTCCGGACGCGATCTGCCTCGTCGACGGGCAGACCCGGATCAGCTTCGGCGAACTGCTCGCACGCGCGGACGGCGCGGCCGCCCGCATGCGCGAGCTCGGCGTCGGCCCCGACGACCGCGTCGTCGTGCAGCTGCCGAACTGCTGGGAACACGTCGTCATCTCGGTGGCCTGCCTGCGTCTCGGCGCGCTTCCGGTGTGGGCGCTGCCGCAGCACCGGATGCACGAACTCTCCGGAGTGGTCGCGCACGCGGAGGCCAGGGCGATCGTCGTCCCCGACACGTACAAGGGTTTCGACCACCAGGCGCTGGCCCACGAAGTCGTCGGCCTGGTGCCGAGCGCCGAGCACGTCTTCGTCACCGGCACCGATATCCGTGACGACAGCGTCAACCTCCGTGACCTGCTCGCCCCTGCCGAAAACCCGGGTGAACTCGCCACGGCGTTCGACGCCGCCGCGCCCGCCGGGGACGCCATCGCGATGTTCCTGCTTTCGGGCGGGACCACCGGGCTGCCCAAGCTGGTCGCCCGCACGCATAACGACCTCACCTACATGATCAAGCGGGCGATCGAACTCTGCGGGTACGGCCCGGACACCGTGTACATGGCCACTTTGCCGCTGGGCCACGGGTTCCCCAACACCGGGCCGGGCGTCATCGGCGCGCTCCTGGCGGGTGGCAGGGTCGTCATCGCGTCGTCCCCCGCGCCGGAACTCGCGCTGGCACTCATCGAACAGGAAGGCGTCACGACGACTTCCGCGGTGCCCGCGATCGTGCAGCGCTGGATGCGGCACCACGAGGAGCACCCCGGTACCGACCTGAGCTCGCTGGACGTGGTGCAGGTCGGCGCGGCCCGGCTGTCCGCCGAGGACGCCGAGGAGATCGGGCCGAAACTCGGTTGCCGGTTGCAGCAGGTTTTCGGGATGGGCGAAGGACTTCTGTGCGTCACCCGGCTCGATGACCCGCCGGAGATCGTCAACCACACTCAGGGCAGGCCGATCAGCGAGGACGACGAGCTCCGCGTCATCGACGAGGAGGGCCGTCCGGTGCCGCCGGGTGAGCCCGGCGTCCTGCTCGTCCGCGGACCGTACACACCCCGGAGTTACTACCGCTCCCCGGAGATCGACGCCCGCTCGTTCGTCGACGACGGCTGGTACCACACCGGGGACATCGTCCGGCGGACACCGGATGGCTACCTGATCATCACCGGCCGGGAGAAGGACCTCATCAACCGAGGTGGCGAGAAGATCAGCGCCGAAGAGATCGAGACCTTCGCGCTGCAGCTCGACGGCGTCACCCACGCGGCGGCGGTCGCCATGCCGGACCGTGAACTCGGTGAGCAGGTCTGCCTCTTCGTCGTGGTGACCGAGGGGACGAAGGTCGAGCTCGCCGACGTGTGGTCGGTGATGATCGCGGCCGAATCCGCCAAGTTCAAACTCCCCGCCCGGCTCGTCACGATCGACGCCCTGCCGCTCACCCCGATCGGCAAGGTGGACAAGAAGGCCCTGCGCGCGGACATCGCACGGGCCGGAGGGTAGCGGGCCCGTCGTGTCAGCTCGCTCGCGAATGCCGCCGAGCCGCGGATCGGGCCACGGCACCAGATGTTTTTATCTGACATGCGCAGGACTTCAGGAAAAATTCCCCGATTTCCCTGTTTTCCCTGCGCATCGAAGAAGGTGCCAAGCCCGGATCCGCTGCCGAGAATGATTCCAGACCATCATTCCCGCCGCTCGCGAAGGAGCACCCCGTGGCACGTCCAGTCGAGAAGGTCGTCATCGTCGGCGGTGGTACAGCCGGCTGGCTGTCCGCCGCGTACTTGAACCGCGCTTTCGGCGAGAAAGTGGACATCACGCTCGTCGAGTCGGACCGGATCGGCCGGATCGGCGTCGGCGAAGCCACCGTGCCGACACTTCGGACCACGTTCGCGTTCCTGGGCATGAAGGAAGAAGAATGGATGCCGCGCTGCAACGCGGCGTTCAAATCCGCGGTCCGGCTCAACGACTGGCGTAAACCTCACCCCGGCAAGGAAAGTCACACCTACTTCCACCCGTTCTTCACCGTCCCCGAGCCGCCGGTCCCGAATTACGAGAAGCCCTTCCACAAGCGCTTCGGCCGCGGCGTCTCACTGGCTCACTTCTGGCTGAAGCAGAAGCTGTCCGGCGACACGCGGCTGCGCGAAACCTTCGGTGACGCGGGCATGCCGTTGCAAGGCTTGTGCGAGCTCAACAAAGCGCCAAGACCCATGCCCGGTTCCGACGGGCCGAATCCGGGGTTCCGCTACGCGTACCACTTCGACGCGGCACTCATGGCCGGCTACCTCAAGGAACTCGCCACCGGCCGCGGCGTGCACCACGTGATCGCCGACGTCGAATCGGTGGCGCTCGACCCTCGCGGCCACATCGAAAAGGTGGTCACCGAAACCGGCGCCGAACTCACCGCCGACCTCTTCCTCGACTGCTCGGGCTTCCGCGGCCTGCTGATCAACCAGACGCTGAACGAGCCGTTCATCAGCGAGAAGGACGTGCTGCTCTGCGACTCCGCGATCGCACTGTCCTCGGATCACCACCCCGACGGACTCCGGCCGTACACCTCCGCGACCGCGCGCAACGAGGGCTGGATCTGGGAGATCCCGCTGTTCAACCGCGAGGGCTCCGGTTATGTCTACTCAGGACAGTTGACCACACCGGACAAGGCGGAGAAGGAACTGCGCGACTTCCTCGGCACCCGCGCCCACGACGTGGAGGGCAACCACATCAAGATGCGCGTCGGCCACAACCGTCGCTCCTGGGTGAACAACTGCGTGGCCGTCGGGCTGTCCAGCTGCTTCGTCGAACCACTCGAGTCGACGACGATCGCGCTGATCGAATACCAGCTCGCCCTGCTGGTCCTGCACTTCCCGGACAGTGACCTCGACGAGCGCCGCGCCAAGCGCTACAACGAAACCATGGTCAGCGCCTTCGAGGACGTCCGCGACTTCATCGTCATGCACTACTGCCTGACCGACCGCGACGACACCGAGTTCTGGCGCGCGGTCCGCGAGGCCCCGATCCCGGACAGCCTGGCGGAAAAACTCACGGAGTACGCGGAGAGCGTGATCATCCCGGACGGCAGTCAGCTCCGCCTGTTCGAAACCCGAAGCCTTTGGGCGATCCTGTCCGGAATGGACTTCGACTTCAAGAAGGCACCCCCGTCGGTCGAGCTGATGAACGACGCCGCGGCCTGGGAGATGTTCGAACAGATCGACAAGGAACGCGAGATCTACTCGGCCAGCCTCCCGAACCACATGGACTACCTGAAGGCACTCCACGCCTTGGGCGCCAAGGGCTGAGCGCGTTCCTCCCCTGCCCCAGTACATGATGGCCCCCTTCCTTGCGCCAGGCGCAAGGAAGGGGGCCATCATGTACTTCGAGGGCACTCACCGTGGCTCAACTCGCGAGGGGTAAGTCCGGCTCCTTGACCGGGAGCTGCTCGACGGTCGCGGCCCGCGCCTTGCCGCGCAACATGGTCAGCGTCACCACCAGTCCGATGAGGACGAACACCACGCACGCGACGAACGCCGCGCCCAGCCCTTGCGCCAGCTCGGCGGGCCCGCCCGGCGCCGGGGTGAACATCGTGGTCACCGAGGTGACCACCGCTACCCCGAAAGCCCCGCCGACCTGCAAGGCGGCCACGTTGAGGCCGGAAGCGACGCCGCTGGCGCGTTCGGGCACCCGGGCCAGTGCGGCCACCGAGGCAGCGGCCGTGCCGGCGCCGAGGCCGGGTCCGAACACGACGAGGCCCCAGAGCATGTCGGGCACGTAGCTGCCGTCGGCACGCACGAAGGAGAGCAGGAAACAACCCGCGCCCATCAGCACCAGACAGGCTCCGACCACCGGGCGGAAACCGATCCTGGTCACCACGGTCTGTCCCACGTAGGCACCGGCGAAGGCGAGCATCGGCATCACGGACTGCATCACACCGAACTTCAGCGGCCCGTATCCGAGCACGATCTGCGCGTACTGGGAAATCGTCACCGAAAGCCCGAACACCGTCATGCCCATGGTCAGCGCCACGAGGTTGCCACCGGCCATGGAACCTTTGCGCAGCAAGGCAAGGGGCAACAGCGGCGAGGACGATCGCCGCTCGATGGCCAGGAACAACACCACCAGCAGCGCGGCGATGCCGAACAGGCCGAGGGTGGACGCGCTGCCCCAGCCGGAATCGGTCGCCTGGCTCACCGCGAGGATGATCGCGACCATCGCGACGGTACTGGTCAACGCGCCGGCGAGATCGTAGGTGCCTTCCCGGTCCGCGCCACGGCTTTCCCGCACGAACATCGGGGTGAACAGCGCCACGAGCGCGAGGATGGGCACGTTGATGATGAACACCCACTGCCAGCCCAGCGACTGCGTGAGCAGGCCGCCGATCAGCAGACCCGCGGTGGCGCCGATCCCGCCGATGCCCGCCCAGCCCGCGAGCGCCATGTTGCGGCTGCGGCCTTCCGGGAACGCGTTCATCAGGATCGACAGCGCGGTGGGCACCATCAGGGCCGCCGCCGCGCCGCCCAGTGCCCGCGCGATGATCATCACCTCACCGTTCCAGGAGAACCCGCAGACGCCGGAACTGACCATGAACAGCACGGTTCCGGTCATGAAGACCCGGCGGCGACCCAGCCGGTCGGCCGCGCGACCACCCAGTAGCAGGAAACCGCCGAAGGTGAGCAGCTTGGCGCTGAGCACCCACTGCGCGGTGCCGGCACTCATGCCGAGGTCGGCGGTGAGCGAGGGAAGCGCGAGCATGACACTCTGCGAGTCCAGGAGCACCGTGAAGTTGGCGGCGCACAACAGGACCAGCACCACCAAGGGAAATCTCGTGACAGCGGTACCGGCAGTGCTCGACTGCCGGCCGGCTGATCTCAACTGGGTCACCGGGAACTCCTCGAACCTCGGATGAAGAAATGAACGAGCAGGCGTCAGGCGGCGGGCCGCTCGGCGTCGTTCCGCGCCGCCTTCTCCGAAGACGGGAGCGAAACCACGGGCGAGACCGTCGCGTTGGCCGGGTTTTCGAGCTTGCCGCGCGCTCCGGGTCCGAAAAGGACTCTGCCGATCATCGACGGTTTCATCAGCGACTGCGGTGAGTCGATCAGCGAGATCGTGCGGATGAACGCGCGCGCCACCACCGGGTCGTTCGCCGCCACCGCCTGGACGCGTGGCATGTAGAGGTTCGCCATCTTGGTGGCGATGGTCCGCTTGCCGCGCACTTCGGGATATCCGAGGTCGGCGGCGGCGGACATCGTCCACGGCGCGTTGGTGACGCTCGCGAGGTCACGGAAGTAGGCGGCGGGGACCGGCTCGACGCCCTTGGCGAGATGCTTGCCCAGCACGGTCGCGCCGAGCGCGGCGACGGTCATGCCCTGGGCGTAGACCGGGTTGAAGATGCACGCCGCGTCGCCGATGATCAGGTACCCGGCCGGGAACCGGCGGAGCCGCTCGTAGTGCCGTCGAATGCTCGCGGGGAAACGGAAGCTTCCCGCCGGGGAACGCTGCTCCGCGTCACGAACGGCTTCGTAGACCTCTGGCCGCGGCAAGCTCTTGGCGTAGGCGAGGAATCCCTCGCGTTCGGTGGGCGCACGGTCACCGTTGATCCCGGTGAGCGTGAGCGCGTAGCGGTCGGCCAGCCGCGCGAAGATCGCCCCCCGCGGGAACGCCGGTGTCGCGGTCGGGACGAGTGCGATGTCGTCACCGAGCGGGTCGTACTCCAACGGCCCGACGAAATCCATGGTCGTATAGGTCAGGTCCATCTGGACCTTCTCCTCCGGTGCCCGCTCGTAGCCGAGTTCCTCGAGCCAGCGGGGAGAACGCGAGCCGCGGCCAGTGGCGTCGACGACCAGGTCGGCGGTGATGACCTCTTCGGCGCCACTGTTCCGGCCCTGGACGCGGACACCGATGATCCGGCTCCGGTCTTCGGACGCTTCCAGACCCACGATGTCGGTGCTCTCCCGGAGCGAGACTCCCGGACGGACCAGGGTCCGGCCGCGGAGGAAGTGCTCGATCACCGGACGATTGGCGGCCACGCAAGCCATCCCCGTCTCGGTCTCGGCGAACATCTGGCCGTTGAAGCAGTAGTGGCAGGTCGACCCGTAGTCACCGACGGGCACGCCGACGGCGAGCATGTCTTCGACGAACCCGGGGAACAGGTCCTCGATGATCTGGCGGCCGCGTTCGAGCAGGGCGTGGATGTGGACGGCCCACGGGATCGCCGGGCGCAGTCCGGTGCCCGCGGCGGTGAGGTCGTCGCGATCGATGACGGTCACTCGGGTATAGGAGTCCGAAAGCATGCGGGCGGCGAGCATGCCCGCCACGCTGCCCCCGAGCACCACGGCGTGATCGCCGATCTTGGTTCCCATGGACGTCCTCCCATTGGACTGCGGTGTGAGCGGTTACGCCGCAACGCTAGAACCGGGGAAAGGCGCTCCTCTTCTCCTTCGTTGCGACGTCCACGCGGTTCTCCGTTCCTGCTCGGAGCACGCAAGGAGCTGCGGCGATCCGCTCCAGGGTTGTAGCTTCCGATGTGGACGACCACCGCGTTCCACGCGCCGGGTGTCCCATTTCCTTTTCCCGGAGCCAGAAATGAGGACCACGTGATGCGCCCGTTCCGCGTCGAAATCCCGCAGGAGGACCTGGACGACCTCCACGCACGGCTCACCGCCACGCGCTGGCCCGCCGAAACTCCTGACGTCGGCTGGGACCGTGGCACCCCGCTGGGTTACCTGCGTGAGCTGACCGAGTACTGGCGCAGCGGCTTCGACTGGCGAGCGCTGGAAGCCCGGATCAACTCCTACCCCCAGTTCGTCACCACCATCGAGGGCGAGGACATCCACTTTCTGCACGTGCGCTCCCCCGAGCCGGACGCGGTGCCGCTGCTGCTCACCCACGGCTGGCCGGGATCGTTCCTCGAATTCCTCGGCGTGATCGGCCCGCTGACGGACCCGCGCTCGCACGGCGGCGACCCGGCGGACGCCTTCCACGTGGTCATCCCGTCGCTGCCCGGTTTCGGTTTCTCCAGCCCGCTCAAGCAACACGGCTGGACGCTGCCCCGGGTGGCGGGCGCTTGGGCCGGGTTGATGTCCTCGCTCGGTTACGACAAGTACATCCCGCAAGGCGGCGACCTCGGCGCGACGGTGACGCTCCTGCTCGGCCTGATCGACGCCGAGCACGTCCTCGGCACCCACGTCAACTTCCTGTTCGCGCCACCGACCGGCGACCCGGCCGAACTCGGCTCGCTCCCGCCGTCGGACCTCGCCCGGCTGGAGCGCCTGGCGCACTTCGGCTCCCAGGGTTCGGCCTACATGAGCCTGCTGTCGACGCGGCCGCAGACCGTCGGGTACGGCATGACCGACTCGCCGGTGGGCCAGCTCGCCTGGAGTGTCGAGAAGTTCAAGGAGTGGAGCGATTCGGACAAGACCCCCGAGGACGCCATCGACCGCGACACGCTCCTCGCCCACGCCACGCTGTACTGGCTGACCGGCACGGCCGGCTCGTCGGGGCACATTTACTGCGACAACGTGGAATTCATGCCCACCTCGGGGGGCGATCCGCAGCCGCTGCCGCCGATTCCGGGCCCGGTCGGGGTGGCCGTGTACGCTCACGACCTCGCCCAGCCGATCCGGAGCATCGCCGAGCAGGCACTGCCGAACATCGTGCAGTGGAACGAATTCGACCGTGGTGGCCACTTCGCCGCGATGGAGGAACCAGATCTGTTCGTCGACGACCTGCGGTCGTTCCGGCGGGCCGCCCAGGCACAGCGGTAAGGAAGGGAACGAAAAATGGGTTCAGCGTTCGTCGTCCGGTACGAGACGACACCGGAAGCCGCCGACGAGAACCAGAAACTGGTGGAGGCGGTCTTCGCCCAGCTGGCGGAACAACGACCGGGCGGCCTCAGCTATGCCTCATTCCGGCTCGACGACGGAGTGAGCTTCCTCCATGTCGGTTATGTCGACGGTGACGACAATCCGCTGAACGCGTCGACGGCGTTCCAGGAGTTCCAGCGCGAGTTCCGCTCCCGCGTCCCCGATGGCCCGGTCTTCTCCGGCGGCGCCCTGGTCGGCTCCTACGGCTTCGGCGCCCAGGCCTGACGCTGACGACCGCGGCGTAAGGGCCTCCTTCCCCCCGGCTGAGCCGGGGGGAAGGAGGCCTTCACGCGCATCACGATCCTGTGCTGAGGACCTTGCGCAGGACCCGGGCGAATTCTTCGGGGTAGGGCAGGAAGCCAGTGTGCCCGCCGGGGAACTCGACCGGAGGTTCGCCGAGGCGCCGGGCCAGCTCGTGCGACGTGCGGAACGTCTGCAGGCCGCCGGAATCCGCCCCGATGCCGACGACCACGCCGGCGGGGCACGCGGTCAGTGCGTCGACGTCGGGCACATACCGGGTGGTGGCGCGGAGCTCGTGGGCGAAGAACCGGGCGCTGTCGGCGACGTCCTGCTCCGAGGACGGGCCGGCGCCACCGGGTGAACCCTGCTCTTCGGTGTCCAGGCCGGAGTGGGCCGCGAACTTCTCGAACGCCGCCATCGGCCCGTCCCGATGGAAGGTGTCGACGATGTCGTCGACCCCGGCCCGCTGTTCGGCCGCGTCGGGCAGGAACTCCAGGACCGGCGGCTCGTGTGCGATGACCGTCCGCACCCGGCCGGGATGCCGCGCGGCCAGCGCGAGGACGGTCATCGCGCCGCCGCTGGTGCCGAACACGTCGGCGGACTCGGCACCGGCGGCGTCGATGAGGGCGGCGACGTCGTCCGCGCGCTTCTCGGGAGTGGAGTCCTCGTCGGGGTCGTGGACCGGACTGCCCGAGAAGCCCCGCGGGTCGTGGGTGAGCACGGTGTGGTCGTTCGCGAGCTCGTCGGCCAGCAGCTCGAAGGCCGCGGCGCCCATCGGCGAGCCCATGAGCAACAACAGCGGTCCCGCGCCGCGAACCTCATAGCGCACGCGTGCGCCCGGGACGTCAAGCGTATGGGTCGTGGTCATAACCTGCCATTCTGCTACAGGTCGCACACCTGTACCGATCGGGCGAAAAGCCTTGACATGTCAGGAAAGCCCGGTCCGGCGACACCGGACCGGGCCCTGACCCGAGCAGCTCCGCTAAGCCGCCGGAAGCTGCGTCGCTTCTTCCGGGGACCGGAACACCTTTTCCATCACGCGGCGGGCGATGGCGCGCGGCGCGTGGTCGAGCGCCGCGGTCATCAATCGGGTGACGGTGCCGGGCACGGTGACCACCCGGCCGGCGTCCCAGGCCCGGAGCGCGCCCGCCACCACTTCGGCGGCGGTCGTGTGCCCGGGGGTCTTTTCCACCGCGTCGCCGAGGCCGGCGACCTCGCTGAACTCCGTGATGGTCGGCCCCGGGCACAGCGCCATGGCCTGGACGCCGGTGCCCCTCAGCTCGGTGGACAACGACTCGGCGAAGGACAGCAGGAACGCTTTGCTGGCGCCATAGGCGGCAAGGTTCGGTGTCGCGAAGAAGCCCAGCGACGACGCCACCACGATCACCCCGCCCGAGCCGCGCTCGACCATCCGCGGTACCACCTGGGATGCGAGGTCGACACTCGCGAGTACGTTGAGCCGCAACATCTCGAGGGTCTCGGACCGGGCCGTCTCGACGAACCGGCCCTGCAACCCGCGGCCGGCGTTGCAGATGAGCAGATCGGCACCGCCGAGTTCCTCGGCACGGGCGGCGACACACTCGATCGCACCGTCCGCGGTGAGGTCCTGGACCTCGGGTATCAGCCGCCCGTCGGTGCCCGCCGCGAGCGCGTCGAGCCGGTCCGCACGACGGGCCACGGCCAGCACCCGGTACCCGCGATCGAGCAGGACCCGGGCGAACTCCGCGCCGATACCGGAGGAAGCCCCGGTCACGACGGCAAGTGGTGCGTCGGTCATGGTCCTACCCCTCGACGTGGAAGATCTCGAGCGCGACGCCGTCCGGGTCGGTGAAGGTGAACAGCGCGAACGGAAGCGGCTCGGTGTATTCACGCAGGTCGCTGCACTCGACGCCCTTGCCGACCAGGAAGGCGTGCCAGGCGCGGAGTTCTTCGCGATCGGTGGCCGCGAACGTGAGGTGGTCCAGTCCGGTGCGGTGCGCGCTGAACGACTCACCCTCGTTGCGGTCGTGCGAAGCGAGCCCGAGGAAGACCTGGGTGCCGGGGCGCATCAGGCCCGCGGCGCGACCACCCGGGAACTCCTCCTTCATCCACAGCACCATGCCGAGCATCTCGCTGTACCAGGCCACACTGCGGTCCACGTCGGTGACGGTGATGGTGGCGTGGTGCAGACCCGGCAGCCCCGGCGGCGTTTCGGGGATCGGGGTGGCCGGCGGCGGGACGAGTTCGATGTCCATGTGCGCTCTCCTGAAGTCGGGCGTGACGGAAAAGGGTTCTTTGACGCCTACCGCGCCGTTTTGTGATCTTTTGCGAGATTACGGCGCGTGGACCCCGAATTTCTTCTCCAGGACTGCCAGGCGGCGGAACTGCGCGAAAGCCCATGACAGGCCCGCAATTCCGAAGACGTAAAGCCGCCGAAACCGGGTTTAGCTTGAAAAGCCAATCGGTCACCACAATGGACCACCACTGGAGGTCGTGTCTCATGTCAGACGCCGTGTGCCCCTACGTCCTCAACCCCGAAGGCACCGACACGCACGGCGAGACCGCTCGTCTGCGTGAGCAGGGCCCGATCGCTCGGGTCGAGCTCCCGGACGGCGTGCTCGCCTGGTCGGTGCACGACTACGAGCTCACCAAGGAGATCATGGGCAACGAGGCGCTGTTCTCCAAGAACCCGCGCCGTAACTGGCCCGACTACATCGACGGCAAGATCTCGGATGGCTGGCCGCTGATCACCTGGGCCGCCATGGACACCATGGCGACACAGGACGGCGCCGACCACGCCCGGCTGCGCAAGCTGCTCCTGAAGGCGTTCACCCAGCGCCGGGTCGACGCCATGCAGGAGCACATCGACACCACGGTCAACGAGCTGCTCGACGACCTCGCCGCCACTGCCCCCGACGAGGTCGTGGACATCAAGGGCCGCTTCCACATGGAGCTGCCCACCCGGCTGATGTGCGACCTTTTCGGCGTTCCGGTGGACGTCCGCGCGGAGGTGCTCGAAGGCGGCCACAAGAACATCGACACCCGCATCACCGCCGAGGTCGCGGAGGCGAACCTGGCGAACTGGCAGGTGGCGATTTCCAATCTGGTGCAGTACAAGCGCGAAAACCCGGGCGACGACCTCACCACCGGCATGATCGCGGCCAAGGAGGAGGACGGTTCGCGCCTGAGCGACTCCGAGATGATCGGCACCCTGCACCTGTTGCTGGGCGCCGGTTCCGAGACCCTGGTCAACGCGCTCGCGCACGCTTCGGTCGCGTTGATGACCGACCGTGAGCTGCTCACGAAGGTCAAGGCCGGGGAGATCTCCTGGGAGGACGTATTCGAGGAGACACTGCGGGTGGAGTCGCCGGTCGCGCACCTGCCGTTCCGCTTCGCCACCGAAGACGTCGAGCTCGGCGGCGTCAAGATCGCCAAGGGTGACGTGATGCTCGTCGACTTCGCCGGGGTCGGCCGGGACCCGAAGATCCACGGGGAAACGGCGGACGAGTTCAACGCGCTGCGGGAGGACAAGACGCACCTTTCGTTCGGCTTCGGCGTGCACTACTGCATCGGCGCCCGGCTGGCGAAGAGCGCGTGGATGACCGGCATCCCCGCCCTGTTCGACCGTTTCCCCGACATCGAACTCGCGGTCGACCGCTCCGAGCTCGTCGGACAGGGCAGCTTCGTGGTCAACGGCCACGAGAGCCTGCCCGTCCTGCTCAAGGGCAAGTCCGCGGTCGCTGTCTGACCCCCGTCGCAGTCGAAGGAGTCCGAACATGGCAGACAAAACGGCGGAGGGCGGAGGCGGGATCCTCGGTGACCTCAACCTCGACTACGCGGCACACGAGAGCGTGCTGGAAAAGGCGGTGTCGGCCGACGGCACGCTGATCGCGTACGAGCGGTTCGGGGACACCGGCCCGGCCGTGGTGGTGGTCGGTGCGGGACTGAACGACCGCGCCATGTTCACGCCGCTCGCGACGGCCATGTCCGAACGGTTCCGCGTCTTCAACTACGACCGGCGCGGCCGTGGCGAGAGCGGCAACGGCGATCCGGACCAGTGGACGATCCAGCTCGAGATCGACGACCTGCGCGCGGTGCTCCAAGCCGTCGGCGAGCCGTGCCACGTCTTCGCCAACTGCACCGGCGGCGTCATCGCGCTGCTGGCCGCGGCCGGTGGGGCGCCGATGGTCAAACTCGCCCTGTACGAACCCCCGTACTGGTCCGAGACGGCCACGGCCGAGCAGGTGGCGAAGCTCAAACAGCTGATCGCCGAGGACCGTCGTGAAGAGGTCGTCACGATCTTCGCGCGGGACGTCGTCGGATTCATCAAGGACGAGAACATCGAGCACTTCAAGAGCCATCCGGCTTGGCAGGCGTTCGAGTCCATGGCGCCGTCGACGTACTACGACGCGATGATCAGCAAAGACCACCTGGACATCCCGTACGAGGAGATCCGGAAGATCACCGTGCCCACGCTGCTCATGCGAGGGGACGACGGGATCAAGGAGATCCACGACGCGTGCGCGAGGATCGCCGAGGAGATACCTCGCGGCGAACTCCTTACGCGGGAGGGGTTCGACCACCTGTTCGATCAGAAGGCATGGGCGCCGACCTTGATGGAGTACTTCGAATCGTGACGACGCCCGCGAACTCCGGAAGGGTCACTGTGCCGGTTGCCGGCGCCGTGGCCCTTCCGGCTGTCATGGGTGCTTTCAGTACCGAGCCGCCGGCCGTTCTTGACTGTCCATAGGGGACAGATGCCGGGGGGCAGGCAATTCTGGCGTAGTCACATAGCCGCCGGGCAGGTGAGTGGCGTGGGGAAGACCGCGGCCGTTGAACTTCCGGAATCTTCCGCACCCGGTTGTCCGCCACCGGTCGTGACCGGCACGAGCTTGATCAACGGAAGATCGGGGACGTTGAGTGTCCCGGATCTTCCGTTGATCAAGCTTCGCGACCGGCGTGCCTCTGCGTCCTGTAGGGACCCTTCAGGGCACTTTCCGCCGACCCGAGCATGGTCACTCGCTACGGCCGGTGGCACGTAAGTGTTACCGCTCGTGAGGCGCACGTCGCGCAAGACAGCCGACCTGCGCCACGCACACGCCACCCTTCCCACCCCTCAAGAACCAAAACACCACTCGCAACCCGCCACCAGAACAGCAGCTCTGCGACTTCGCCGGAACCCTGACCCTCACCGTAGGGAAGGAGGCCTTCACGGACTACGGGATCGTCACGTTCGCCGCTGACCTGCACCACGGCCATGCCGGCCGCCCGCGGACCCCACCTCCGGTCCCAGCAGGCTCGCCAGTCACGACGACCACGCGTGAAGGCCTCCTTCCCTCGGCTGAGCCGAGGGAAGGAGGCCTTCACGCGCATCACCCGGCGGGAGACCGGGTCACCGCCGCCACAAGTTCAGGAAGAGCTCTTGATACCGATGTTGTAGCCGTCGAGGTCGGTGAACGCCGCGATCCGGCCGTTGGGGGTGTCGACCGGCTCCAGAGTGCGCTTGGCGCCGAGCTTTTCGGCCCGCGCCAGCGCCGCGTCGACGTCGTCGACCGGGAAGTAGACGACCACGCCGAGGTACGGGCTGTCCGGCCCCGCCTGGCCGATGCCACCCGTGGGCGGGCTGTTCTCGGCGCCCACCAACGCGTAGGTGCCGTCCAGCGCGTGGACGTTCCACCCGAACATTTCGTTGTAGAACTTCCGCGCCCGCTCGGAATCCGGGGTGGAGATGTCGAACCAGGCCGGAGTGGCACTAGCGTCGGTCATTACTGTTCACACCTTTCGTAGAGGATCAGCTGAAACGCTGGCTGAGGTGGACCTTGACGTCGTCGCCGACGTCCTTCTTCAGGGATTTACGCAGGGCGGCCTTGACCGGCATCATGTGCGTCCCGTCGCCGAGCGGCAGCATGGTCGCCTGGAAGTCCTGGCCGTCGATGGTACCGCCGATCTTGACGGCCTTCCTGGTTCCGAAGATCTCGCCGGATTTGGGCACCACCACACAGATCCAGCCGCTTCCGTTCTCTTTGATCAGCGGCAAGGTGAATTGGTGGTCGATCTTCTCCGGGCTTTGGGGTGCAGCCGGCATGGGGTTCGGTCTCCTTGTTCTCCGGGCATTGAACGGGACAAGCCCGCGGGGAGGTCGAGAACCTCCCCGCAGGACCGGTTACAACGAATTCATCATGCCGCGTCTTCGACCTCGAGGCGCTCGGCCGTCGGGTCGCGCAGTTCGGTGGCGACCTTTTCGAACAGCACCGCGATCAGGATACCGCCGAGCACCATCAGCCCGGCGCCGATACGGAACGCCAGCGTGTAGCCCTCGGTCGCGGCGATCCGCGGGTCGGTGCCGGTCGCGATCGCGTCGCCGGCGTACCGGATGGCGACCGTCACCAGCACGGCGAGGCCGAGTGCCGAACCGACCTGCTGCATGGTGCTCTGCACGCCCGACGCCAGGCTGGAGTCCTGGACGGTGACGCCGTGCAGCGCGGCGTTGGTCGCGGCGGGCATGGTGGCCCCGGCGAACAGCCCGAACACGATCATCCCTGGCATGAGCCCGCCCACGTAGGAGGAATCGAGGTCGACCATACTGGTGATGAACAGTCCCGCACCCGCGCCGATGTATCCGACGGACGCGACCACCTTGACCCCGAGCTTCGGGATGAGTCCGGTGCCGAGGCCGATACCCGCGCCGATCCCGAGGCCGAGCGGCAGCCATGCCAGCCCACCTTGCAGCGGCGAATACCCCAGTATCTTCTGGGCGAAAAGCGTCATCATGAAGGTGTAGGAAATGAACGCCGCCATGAAGAACAACGTCACGAAGTTGATGGCCGAGCGGGTCCGGTTGGCGAAGAAGTCCAGTGGGATAAGCGGGTTCTTCGCCCTGCGTTCGATGAGCACCGTCGCCACCAGCAACACCACCCCGCCGATGAGCGGCACCATCACCAGCGTCGAGCCCCAGGGGTGCTCGGCAGCGTGCAGCAGGCCGTAGACGACGCCGACGAGACCCAGCGTCAGGGTGAGCGCACCACCGATGTCGAGCCCGGCGTTGTTCTCGCGCACCATGCGGCTTTCATTGACCAGCCGCGGCAGGAGAATCAGCACCACGAACGCCACCGGAAGGTTGATGAAGAACAGCCATTCCCAGGACGCGAGGTCGGTCAGGACACCGGAGATGACGTAGCCCAAGGTGCCGGCGAGAGCGATGATGCCGCCCCACAGCCCGAGCGCCTTGGTGCGTTCCTTCGGGTCGTGGAACAGCAGCGCGATCAGGCCGAGTGCCGCGGGGGCGGCGATCGCCTCGGCGATGCCCTGCCCGAACCGGCCGATGACCATCATCCACGGCGCGACGGCGAAACCGGACAGCGCCGAGGAAATGGCGAAGATGGCCACGCCGGTCAGCAGCAGGCGACGCCGTCCGAACACGTCGGCCAGCCTGCCGCCGAGGATCAGCAGCCCGCCTGCCATCAGCACGTAGCCGTTGACGACCCAGGCCAGGCCGGACTCGGTGAACCCGAGGTCCTGCTGGATCCGCGGCAAGGCCACGTTCACGACGGTCATGTCCAGCAGGATCATGGCCTGCAGCCCGCAGAGGAGGATGAGGGCCCACCATCGGCGCGGATCCGCCGCCTTGGGGGACTCGACCCCTTCCGGGCTCGAACTCGAGTTGACTGTGGTCACGCTCGTCTCCCTAATTCATCTTTTCCGGCGCGTGGCGCGACGCTCAGCGGGCCGACACGGCCACGCCGGCTCTCTGGCAGGCACTTGAAAGTGTGGCAGCCGGTACTCTCCGTCACTAGTGAACAGGACATGAGTGCGACGTGTGATCCTCATGCCGCGTGCCCCGGTCCGGCCGTCCGGACCCGCACCGGCAGCGAGTCCCAAGCCCGGATCGTGTTGTTGAGCCGCCGCCGTCCCGGCCCGACGAGCTCGATGCTCGCGACCCGCTCCACCAGGGCGGTGAGCAGGCATTCCGCCTCCAGCCGGGCGAGATGCTGGCCAACGCACTGGTGGACGCCGAAACCGAAACCAACGTGCCCTGAAGGATCACGAGACAGGTCGAACGCGTCCGGAGCGGCCCAGCGCCGCGGGTCACGGTTGGCGGCTCCGACGCTCAACAGGACCTTCTCGCCGTCGGGAATCGTCGCGTCGCCGACCCGGACATCACCGGTAGTGGTCCGGAAGAACGACTGGACGGGTGACGCCCAGCGCACCGCCTCGTCCAGCGCGACGTGCACCAGCTCGGGCTCGGCGCGCAGCCGCTCCCACTGTCCGGGGTGCGTCGCCAAGGCGTAAAGCATCGACGCGAGCGCGTGAACCGTGGTGTTGACGCCCGCCGCGAAGAGCGAACGGACCACCAGCGGCGCCTGCTCGTGGGTGATGTCCCCACGGTCGGCGGCCGCCCAGATCCGGGCCCCGAAGCCGCCCTCGGCGAGTGCCTCCCGTTCGCAGTGGGCGTTGACCCACACCGAACGTTCCCGGGCTCCCACCGCGCCCGCCACCACGAGGTCGTTACGGGGGCCGAAGGCGTTGAGCAGAAAGTCACTGAAGGGCAGCAGGTGCTCGCGTCCGGCCTCGGGAATGCCGACGGCGTCCGGGAATACCCGCAGCGGGAACGCCTCGGCGAGCGACGGCACGGCATCGAATTCCACCACCCGGCGGCCACCCAGCAGACTGTCCACCATGGACTCCGCCGCGACTGTCCACTCAGTACGCAACCGCCGTTGTGAACGCGCGCTGAGCAACTCCGCCAGCACGCGACGCGGGGCGTCGTGATGCGGCGGGTCGGCCTCGATCACCACGCTCAGCGGCCGCCAGATCTTGCCGGTGCGAAAGTTCGACAGCCCCACTCCCGCGCCGGACTGAAAACCTTGCCAGTCCCGCAAAGCGGCGTTCACGTGTTCATGGCGCGCGATCGCGTACACGTCGTAGGTGCTCAGATAGACCAGCGGCCCAGCGTCGCGCAGGAGTGCCTCGTGCGGATGCGGGTCCGCCAGCACTTCGTGGCTGAACGGGTCGATGTCGAACGTCGGCAACGACGGCCTGACGCCGGTTGTCGCGGTCACGATTCCTCCGTCGGTGTCAGAGATCCAGCACCAGCCGGTCGCCGCACGAGCGGGACACACACGGGAACATGCAGTCGCCCATCGCCCGCTCGTGGTCGGTGAGCAGCGCGTCACGGTGGTCGACCACACCGTCGACGACGGCGGTCTCGCAGGTGCCGCAGGTGCCCTCCATGCAGGAGGCCAGCACGTGCACCCCCGCCACGCGCACGGCGTCCAGCACGGTGACGCCGGGCGAGACGACAACGCTTTTTCCCTGTCTGGACAACACGACCTCGAACGGCGCGTCCCGCACCGGTGCCTGTTCCCTCGCCGAGAACCGCTCGACCCGCAACGCCGTCGGATGCCAGTGGGCACACGCGATCCGGACGGCTTCGACGAGTCCCGGCGGGCCACAGCAGTACACCTTGACGCCGTCGCGCGCCGCACCCAGCCAGGTGTGCAGATCCGGCCTGCCGAGTTCGTCCTCGGGCACAAGGTGGACGCGGTCGCCGTAGCGAGCGAGTTCGTCGAGGAAGGCCATCGACGCCCGGCGACGGCCGCCGTACACCAGGTGCCAGTCCGTGCCGAGCAGTTCCGCCTGGTGGATCATCGGCAGTAGCGGCGTGATACCGATGCCGCCGGCGAAGAACAGATAGCTTTCCGCGGGTACCAAAGGAAAGTTGTTGCGTGGCCGGCCGACGCCGACGCTGTCACCGAGCCGGAGCCGGTCGTGCACGTACGCCGACCCGCCTCGCCCGTCCGGCTTCCGCAGGACCCCGACCCGGTAGCGGTGAGCGTCCCAGCGGTCCCCGCACAACGAATACTGGCGGGTGAGCCCGCCCGGCAGCACGAGGTCGATGTGCGCACCGGGCGTCCAGTCGGGCAGGCGCTCCCCACCGGGATGCTCCAGGCCGAGGACGACCACGTCGTCGGCGACGACGTCCTTGGCCGTCACCGACAGCGTCAGTACCCGTGACATCAGCCGCGGACCAGCTCGACGATCGACACGGTCGGCCGCTCCCCGACCGGATGCACCCCGCGCACCACCAGGCCCGCGCGCTCCGCGAGCGACCGGAGTTCGGAGAGGCCGCGCTCCTTGCCCGCGATGTAGGTGAGCATGCGGAGGTCCATCTCGGTGTTGGGCGATTCGCCGTCGGTGCCGACGTTCTCCAGCACCAGCACGACACCGTCCGCGCCCGCCGCCGTGGCGCACCGGCGCAGGATCGCGACGGCCGGTTCGTCGTCCCAGTCGTGGATGATCGCCGACAGGACGTAACCCCCGGCACCCGAAGGCAGCGGCTCGAAGAAGTCGCCCTCCACGGCCGATGCCCGATCCTGCACCCCGCGCTCCCGGAAGGTGCGGCGTGCGCCCGAAACCGGGCCCGGCTGATCCACCACCGTGCCGCGGAGCCCGGGATGCGCCTGGAGCAGCGTGGCGAGCAACGCGCCGCTCCCGCCGCCGACGTCGATGACGTGACCGAGTTTCGCCCAGTCGTACGAGACCGCGATCTTTTCGTTGTCGAGCTCGATGTGATGGCCCATCAATGCGTCGAACGACGCCGAAAGCACCTGGTCGGACCGGAGGTCTTCCCAGAAGGGAGTGCCGTAGCGCTCCACGTAGGCGGGCTGACCGGTCCGGACCGTGTGCAGGAGCTCGACGAACGCGAGGTCACCCCGGCCGACCGCGCCCGCGATGTCCAGCCAGGCCCGCCGTGACTTCGGGTGGTCCTCCCGCAGCGGTTCACCGGCCGGGGTCAGCGCGTAGGTGCCCGCGTCGTCCCTGGTGAACAGCCCGATGGTGACCAGATGCCGCAGCAACCGATCCATGGCACCGGTGTTGGTCCCGGTCGACGACGCGATCTTCTCCGCGGTGTCCCGGCCCTCCGCGACGTGGTCGGCGACCCTCAGTGTCGCGGCCACCCGGATCGCCATCGGGGACGCCAGATCAGCCAGTGCCCGGAGCCCGACGCGGCCTGAATCGTCCGACATGCGTCTTCCTCATCGGTAGTAGGTGTTTTCCGGCTCGACCGTCAGGTGGCCTCAGTGCCGGAACTGGCCGGGAGCGCGTCCGGCGCCCTTGGGGCCGCGATAGGCCTGTGCGATTCCGAGCCACTCTTCGGCCGCCGCCGTGTCGCCCTTGAGGTCGAGGTCGTCGCGATGGCGACGACGGGTCGCGAGCAGCACCAAGTCCTCGGCCGGGCCCGTGATGAGCCCCGTCTCCGCGTCGTCCGCACCCGCGTACCAGGTCTCCCCGGACGGGCTGGACACCTCGAATCGGAACGGCTTCGCCGGCGGCGTCAGTCCGTTCGACTCGTAGCCGAACTGCCAGGTGAGCGCGACGAAATCGACGATGCGGCGAAGACGGCCGGTCCGCTCGCGGCGGATGCCCAGCGCGTCGGCGATGTCCTGACCGTGCGCGAAGGCCTCCATCATCCCGGCCGCGCAGAGCACGGTCGGCGGAAGCGGGTTGACCAGCCACGGCACGGTGGACTCGGTGGGGACGGCGGCGAGCGCGCCCACCGCCGCTTTCCGTGCCGACTGCCAGTGCCCCAGCAGTGCCGCGGGGCCTTCGGCGAGATGCTCGGCGGCGGTGGCCGCCACGACGGCGTCGAAGCCACCGCGCTCCCCGATCGTCGAGGTCATCGCGGTGAACTTCTCCGGGGCGGACGCGGCCAGCGCCGCGATGCGGTACACGAAGGTGAGATGGCCGACCTGGTGCGCGACGGACCAGCCCACCGCGGGGGTGGCCTTGGCCCAGTCCTCGTCGGACAGTCCGGTCAGCAGGTCCTCGAAGCTCTCGGCCTCGGCCGAGAGATCGGCGATGACGGCCTCGTGGCTCATCGCTTCAGTCCCGCGGGGTGTTCTGGTAGGCGGCCAGCCGCCATTCGCCGTCCTCGCGCACGGCGAGCCAGGAAGCGCGGATGACGTTCTCCGGCTTGACCTCGGTCTCCGTCTTGCTCCGGACCCCGCCCTCGGTCAGCAGCAGGATCGTGTCGGGACCGACCTGCCGCAGCTCGAACGGCGTGCCGACGACCTGGGTCCCCTGGTAGGGACCGGCGAAGGCGCCCGCCATGAAGTCGCGGATCTGCTTCTTCCCCTTGACGTGCACACCGGTGATGATCATGGTGGCGTCGTCGGTGAACACGGAGGCGAAGGCATCGGCGTCATGGGCACCCCACGCGGCGACGATGCGCTGCGGCAGCGCCGCGACGGCGGCCTGGTCGGCGGGCGTTGCAGTGGGGCGTTCAGTCGTGGTCACGTCTGTTTCTCCTCGCGCACCGGTGGTTCTTCCGTCCACATCAGTGTCGCGAGCCCGCCCCGGAGGTGTCCTCTTCCATTCTGCTACAGGTCGCCGTTCCCGCGGTGAACCTCACGACCGTGCCGCTGGCCGCGAAGGCCTCCTTCCCTACTCTGAAGGTCGACGCCAGGAACTTAAGCCAGCAGGACGGGTGCGATTCAGCCGTATTNNGTCCGAGGATCTCTAGTGCCGCGGCTTAAGTTGCTGGCATTGACTTTGAAGGTAGGGAAGGAGGCCTTCACGGACTTGCCGCCTCAGCTGCGCTGCTGGATACGGATCAGGTTCCCCGCCGGGTCGCGGACGGCGCCGTCACGGAGGCCGTACGGCTGGTCGGTCGGCTCCTGGATGACCTCGGCACCAGCATCCGCGAGGTGCTTGAAGAGGCCGTCGAGGTCGTCCGAGGAGAACAGGATGCTCGCGTAGGTGCCCTTGGCCATCATCTCGGTGATGACGCGGCGTTCCTCGTCGGTGATGCCGGGGTCGACGGCGGGCGGGTGCAGCACGATCGACACCGGCTGCCCCGGCGGACCGACGGTGATCCAGCGCATCCCGTCGTAGCCCACGTCGTTGCGCACCTCGAAGCCCAGGAGGTCCCGGTAGAAGGCCAGCGCGGCTTCGGGGTCGTTCTGCGGGAGGAAACTCCCGTGAATGCTGATGTCCATGGTGGTCACGCTAGGTGAGGTCGAGTTCCGGCGCTTCTCGATTCCTGATCGGATACCGAGCGTGACGGCCGGTCGCGGGGCGTCTGCTCAATTGCCGACGATCTCGAAGATCTCCGGCTTCGCGGCCGCCTTTTCCCGGCGGGTGAGGAACCGCATCAACGGTCCCGTGACCGCCGTGGTGACCACGGCGACCAGCACCAGGATGGTGAACCCCAACTGGTTGATCAGCCCGTATTTCAACCCGATCGTGGCGACGACGAGTTCGGTGACGCCGCGGCAGTTCATCAGCGTGCCGAGCTGGATCGCCTGCCTGCCGGGCAATCCCGCCAGCCTGGCCGCGCCGCCGGCCCCGATGAACTTGGTCAGCTGGGCCACCAGCAAGATCCCGGCGAACAGCAGCCAATGCGAAAGATCCGTCCCCAGCAGGCCGATCGACGTGCTCAGCCCGACCAGCGCGAAGAACAACGGGAGGAGCACGACGAGGGTGAAGCCCCGCAATTGCGCGCTGATCCGCTCGACGACGGGACAATCGCGCGGAACCGCGGTCCCGAACAGGAAAGCGCCGAGTAACGCGTGCAGTCCGAGCAGCTGGGTCAGCACGGCGAACCCGATCGCGCCGACGAGCAACAGCACGGTCATCACCTTGTCGGACTCGATCCTGGTGACCAGTCTGCCGAGTATCCGGCGCACGACCAGCTGCGTGAAGACCACGAGCACCACGGCCAGGATCGCCGTCATGACGACGTTCCCGCCGCCGTGCTGCCCGGTGCCCACCAGGATCAGGGTGAGGGTGAGCCAGGCGATGCCGTCACCGATCGCCGCGCTGGTCAGGGAAAGCGCGCCCAGCCCGGTCCGGTCGAGGTCGAGATCGACCAGGATCCGGGCCAGTACCGGCAACGCCGTGATGGCCAGCGCGAGCGCGAAGAACAGTACGTAACCGGCTTTCGGGGCGTCCGCGCCCGCCAGTACGGACGCCGCCGCGAACGCGACGCCGATCCCGGCGGCGAACGGCAGGCCCATCCCGCCCAGTATTACCGCGCCGACCAGGGACTTCCGCTCGATCCGGTCGGTGCGCAGTTCGCAGCCGAGCAGGAACATGAACACCACGAGGCCCAGCTGCGCCGCCCTGTCCAAACTGGACAGTACGTCGGCGGGAAAGAGCCATGTCCCCGCCGAAGGCCAGATCAGCCCGAGTACCGAGGGGCCGAGCAGGAGACCGCCGACGATCTCGCCGAGCACCGGCGGCTGCCCGATTCTGCGCAGGACCTCCCCACAGAAATGGCTCACCAGCAGGATCGCCCCGACGGCGAGCAGGAACCGCGTGATCGGTTCGATGGCCATGAGCGCGCCTTCCCGGAGAAACAACGGACACCGAAGGGCGTGGGCGGCCATCGCGGCCACCCACGCCCTTCGACTGAGGAGATCAGGCCGCTTCGGCCTGGTTTTCGCCCGCCCCGGCCAGTTCGGCGAGGGCGGTGTGGATGTGGTCGGACACCGCGGCCACGGTGGGCCTGGCCCACAGGATGGTCGGCGGGAGGTCCACCCCGTAACGCCGCTGCAACCGCACCCGCAGCGCCACCGTCATCACCGAGTCGACACCGAGTTCGACCAGCGGCCGCTTCAGCTCGATGTCGCCCGCCTCCAGGTTCAGCTCCGCCGCCACCTGTTCGCGGACGTCACCGGTGACCTTTTCGCGAGTGTCCTCTTCGGACAGGTTCGCGAAGTCGACGGCGAACCCGTTGCCCGCCTTGGCTTCGGTACTCTCGTCGACCACCGTGAGTTCGCGGAACATCGGCAGCTTCCGCTGCTGCGGCGGCGTCGGCAGCACCCGCAGCACCGCCTGGTAAGCGGACGAGAACCGGTCACCGAACGCCCACGCCCGGAACGCTTCCGACGCGGAAACGGCTTCCAGGCCACGGGAGTTCGCTTCGAGCATGGTCGTCGCGATGTCCTGTGACAGACCGACACCGCGCCACGCCGTCCAGCCGAGGCTGATGGTGTCGCCGGCGCCGCCCGAGTTGCGGTGCGTGGCCAGCGCGTCGAGGAACGAGTTCGCCGCCGCGTAGCTCGCCTGCCCGGAAAGGCGGGCGAACTGGCCACACGAGGAGAACAGGACGAAGAAGTCGAGCGACGCGGGCGGGAACAGCCGGTGCAGTACCAGCGCACCCCCGACCTTCGGCGCGAACACGTCGCGCAGCCCGTCCTGGTCGACCTTGTCCACCAGCGCGTCGTTGACCACACCGGCGGCGTGGATGACGCCGGTCACCGGCGGGAGGCCCAGCGCGCCCGGTACCAGCGCCGACGCGACCGCGTCCTCGTCGGTGATGTCGAGCGCCAGCACGCCGACCGTGACACCCAGCGCTTCGAGCCCGAGGACGCTGTCGATCTGGTGCCGCACGTCCGGGTCGGTCACCGAAGGCCATTCCACGCGCGGCGGCAGGCCACGGCGGCCGGCCAGCAGCAGACGGCGGGCGCCGCGGTCGACCAGCCAGCGGGCGACCTCGAGCCCCAGCCCGCCGAGACCACCGGTGATCAGCACCGTGCCCGAAGGCGAGCAGTGCAGCGGGGAACCGTCCGCGCTGCGGGTGATCTGGCTCAACCGGGCCACTTCCGCGCCGGCACCGGTCAGCGAGATGACGTCTTCGTCACCGGCCGGGCCGCGGAAGACCTCGATCAGCCGCGCACCGAGGTCCGCCGCCGTGGGGTGCTCGACGTCGATCGTGCCGCCCCACAGTTCCGGGTGCTCTCCGGCGATGATGCGGCCGACCCCCCACAACGGGCCGTGCGCGACGGAACGTTCGTCGGTGCCCTGGCGGACGCTGCTGGTCAGCGCCCAGATCCGCTGGGTCGCGACCTCGCCCTTCGACGTCGACCGCAGTTCTCCGATGCGCTGCGCGGTGCGGATGAGCGACCACGTCGCGCGTTCGGTCGCGTCCTCCAGCCGCTCGCCTTCCGCCGCCCGCGAAGGCGCGACGACGACCGCGCCCGGGTTCGCGAACAGTTCGGCCGTGAGGTCGAGCGGTTCGCCGTCGACGGCGACGTCGACCGCGGTGGCCGTGACCCCCGCCGCGGTGAACTGATCGACCAGGGTGCCGGTCGTGGCGGACGGGCCCACCACGACGATCTGGTCGAGATCCGAAGCCAGTGTGGCCTCCGGCAGTTCGTGCCAGGTGATCTCGTGCACCAGGTCGCGCGGCAGGACCGCGGTGCCCAGGTGCTCGACGGCCGCGAACTTCAGGCCGATGACCTCGCTGACGATGTCGCCGTGCTCGTTGGCGACCAGCACGTCGACGGTGTCCTCCGGCGACTTCGGCGAGCGCACGGCGTGCACGATGATCCGCGCGGGCGGCTCACCCTTCCAAGCGACCTTCTCGATGCCGCGCGACATCCACAGCACGGTGGCGTGGCCGGGCGAGACCACCATCGCGCTGATCGTGAGCGCGGCGTCGATCACGTGCGCCCAGCTCGTCGCCAGCTTCGCGGGCGGCGCGACGCAGTCCATCAGGGCGAGCTGCTCGACGTCGTCGTAGTACAGCTCGCTCATGTCCCACGGGAACGCGTAGCCCTCGACACCCATCCGGCCGAACATCTCGTCGGCCTTGGTGAGCGATCCGTCGGGCAGGCGGTCGCGGATCGTCGCGAAGTCGATCCGGCCCTCAGGCGCCTTCGCGCTCGTGTCGATCGAGGCGGTGGTGTGCGTGATCCACTCGTCGTCTTCGGCGCTGGTCTCGTCCGCTACCCGCGTGGCGAGCGTGAGCGACCGGCCCTCCTTGATGATCTGGACGATGCGGGGCGGCTGCACGGCGAGCGGAGTGCGCAGCACGATGTCGGTCAGCGCCGGCGCGACCTCTTCCTCCGCCGCGAGGGCGAAGGTGTTGATGATCGACGCCGCCGGGGTGACCTCGACCCCGACCAGGCCGTGGCTCTGCGGGTACGGACGACTGTCCATGTCGAGCCGGGTCTGCCAGACCTGCCGCGACGGCGCACCGGCCACCGTCATCCGGCCGCCCAGCAGACTGTGGCTCTCCGGGTCATGCCCACTGCCGAGACCAGCCGAACCGGCACCCTCGGGGAAGATCCAATAAGGACGGTGCTGCCACGCGGCCGCGGGGATGCCCAGCAGCTCACCCTCGGGGAAGTCGCACGTCCAGTCGATCTCGACGCCCTGGACGTGCAGCTTGGCGAGGTTGTGCAGGAGGGTGCCGACCTCGTCGGTGTCGCGCCGCAAGGTGGCGCAGCCCGCGAGATCGTCGATGCCGAGGCTCTCGGCGGTCTCGATGATGGAGTGGGAGACGACCGGATGCGACGAGATCTCGACGAACACCCGGTGCCCGTCGGAGAACGCGGCCTCGACCGCTTCGGCGAAGCGGACGGGGTTGCGCAGGTTGCCCGCCCAGTAATCGCCGTCGCGGGCGACGGCGGAGCGCGGGTCGGTCAGCGCGGTGCTGTAAAGGCTGACCGACGGCGTGCGCGGGTTGAGCTGCCGTGCCGCGGCCGCGACCTCTTCGAGCACCGCGTCCACGTGGGTGCTGTGGAAGGCGATGTCGGTGTCGACGACCCGCATGTCGATGTCTTCTTCACGCCAGCGCGTGACGAGTTCCGCGATCGCGCCCTTGTCGCCGGAGACGACCGTCGACGTCGGGCTGGCGGAGATCGCCGCGACGAGGTCGGGGCGGTCACCCAGTTTGGCCTGGACCTCGGCGAAGGACAGGCTCGCCAGCACCATGCCGCCGTCACCCTCCAGCCGTTGCAACGCGGCCGCGCGGCGGCAGGCGAAACGGGCGGCTTCGAGCACGTCGAGCGTCCCGGCGGCCACCGCGGCGGCGATCTCGCCGACCGAATGGCCGATGATCGCGCCCGGCTTGACACCCCGGCTGCGCCACACCTCGGCGAGACCGACCTGCATGGCGAAGGTCAGCGCCTGGACGTGTGCCGCGGTCCACGGGCCACCGTCCAGTAGCGCCTCACGCGGCGTCCAGCCCAGCTCCGCACGGAAGACCCCGGCCAGCGAGTCGATCGTGGCGGCGAATCCGGCGTGCTCGGCGAGCAGCTGACGGCCCATGCCGGACCACTGCGAACCGTGCCCGGAGAAGACCCACACGGCGCCGTCACTCTGCTCACCCGCCCGGGCCAGCAGGATGCCCGGAGCGGGTTCGTCGACGGCGAGCGCGCGGAGCCGCTCGGCCAGTTGCCCGGTGGAGGCGGCGATGACCGTGCCCCGCTGCGGAAGGTGCGAACGCCGCTGCGAAAGCGTGTAGCCGATCGAGCCCAGCGACGCGCTGGGGTTGGCGTCGATCCAGTCCGCGACCGAACCGGCCAGTGCGCGGAGACCCGCTTCCGACATGGCGGAGATCGGGAAGACCTTCCGCGTGCCGTCGTCGCCGTCCTTGCGTGACCGGGTTTCCTCCGGCACGGGGCCCTCTTCGAGGACGACATGGGCGATGGTGCCGCCGACGCCGTAGCTGGAGACACCGGCACGGCGGGTGTCGCCGCCCGCGGGCCACGGCGTGTTCTCGCCGACCAGTTTCAGGCCTGAGTCCGGATCCGAAATGGCGTCGTTGGGCTCGGTGTGCAGGCTCGGCGGGATCTGCTCGTTGCGCAGCGCCAGCACGGTCTTGATCACCCCGGTGATGCCGGAACCGCCCTCGACGTGCCCGATGTTCGGCTTCACCGAGCCGACCAGGCAGGGGTTGTCCGCCGACCGCACGGCACCGATGACGGCGGCGAGCGCCTCCACCTCTTCGCCGTCACCGGTCGGGGTGCCGGTGCCGTGGGCCTCGATGTAGTCCACAGTGGACGGATCGACGCCCGCCCGCTGGTAGACCTCGCGCAGCATCTGGGCCTGCGCGTCGGCGTTCGGCGCCATCATGCCCTCGGAGCGGCCATCCTGGAAAACGCCGCTGCCGCGGATCACGGCCTGGATCGGGTCGCCGTCGCGGACCGCCTCCGAAAGAAGCTTCAGCACGATGACGCCGGCGCCCTCACCGCGGCCGTAGCCGTCGGCGTTCTTGTCGAAGGCCTTGCTGGTGCCGTCCGGCGACATCGCGCCCGCGCCTTCCAGCGCGACGTTCAGCGCCGGGGTGGCCATGATGTTGACGCCACCGACGAGCGCGATCGACGTCTCGCCGGCACGCAGGCTCTGCGCCGCGATGTGCAGGGCCGTCAGCGAACCCGCGCAGGCGGTGTCGACGGCCATACTCGGGCCGCGGACGTCGAGGAAGTAGGAAACGCGGTTCGCGATCCCGTAGAACGTCGTGCCGTTGACCGCGTACGCGCCGGTGAGGGGGATGTCCTCCAGGAGGCGGCGGCCGTAGTCGTTCGAGTTCGCGGCGACGAACACACCGGCGTCGGAGTCGCGCAGCGAAAGCGGCGGGACACCCGCGTCCGCCAGCGCCTCCCAGGCCAGTTCGAGGATGAATCGCTGCTGCGGATCGAGAAAGTCCGCCTCACGCGGGGAAATGCCGAAGAAGTCGGCATCGAACCCCTCGATGTCGTCGAGGAAGGACCCGCGGATCGTGGTCCCCCTCAGGATGGCCGTGGCCTGGGGACTGCCTGCGGCGTAAGCCTTCCACCGCTTTTCGGGCATGTCGCTGACGGTGCTCTTGCCGTCGGCGAGAAACTCCCAGAACTTCTCCGGAGAGTCGAGGTCTGGAGCGAACCTGCAACTCATACCGATGATCGCAATGGCTTCGTCGGGTGCTTTGTACTCGCTCAAGTCCTCGCTCCTCGAAATAGGTCGCCCGATCGGAGACAGAATTCCGGCGCGTCTATGTAGGGAAAGCTTCTGCCCTGACGGCTGTCTCCGGCATCTCCTCGACTGCTTGCGCGTGATCCTCGAGCGATCCCCGAGTGCGAGCGCAAGGTTCGAGACGCCCATACGCGCGGCCCGTGAGAGTGTCCGATCGGGACCCCTATCGAGGAGGCGTCATGCCGGCACCAGCGGGTCGGTCGACCGGGACGGGAGTCGTGCCGTGGCCGAGAAGCGTCGCGGATCGCTATTTCGCCGAGGGCTACTGGGAAGGCCGGTCGCTGGGAACGCAGCTGGCCGGGACCGCACGCGAGTACCCGGACGAGGTCTGCCTGGTCGACGGCGAGGTGCGGCTGACCTTCGGTGAGCTGCTGGCGAAGGCCGACGGCGCGGCGATCCGGCTGAGCGCGGCGGGTATCGGTGCCGACGACCGGGTCGTCATCCAGTTGCCGAACTGCTGGGAGTTCGTCGTCACCACGGTCGCCTGTCTACGGCTCGGCGCCGTCCCGGTGTGGACGATGCCGCGACTCCGCGAGCACGAGATCAGGGGCATCCTCGCCGGCGCCGAGGCGAGCGCGATCGTCGTGCCGGATGTCCACAAAGGATTCGATCACCAGGCATTGGCCCGTGAAGTCCTGCCGGAGGGGCTCGTGTTCGTGGCGGGTGAGGATGTCCATCCCGGCAACATCGATCTCCGGGCGTTGTTCGTCACCGACGAGCCCGTCGAGGTGTCGCGAGCGCTCGACGCGGCCGCCCCGAGCGGCGACGCCGTCGCGACCTTCCTGCTCTCCGGCGGGACAACCGGGCCGCCGAAGCTGATCCCACGCAGCGGCAACGACCTGAGCTACATGATCAAGACGGCGTCGGAGATCTGCCGGTTCGGCCCGGACACCTCGTACCTGGTGGTACTGCCGCTGGGGCACGGCTTCGCCAATACCGGGCCGGGCATCCTGGGCGCACTGCTGTCCGGCGGCCGGGTCGTCATCGCGCCGTCACCGGCCCCGCGGCACGCGTTGCCGCTGATCGAACGCGAGCGGATCACGGCGACGTCCGCGGTGCCCGCGATCCTGCGTCGCTGGATCGACTACCTGGACTCCGGACCGGGCATTGATCTGTCCACTTTGGAAATGATCCAGATCGGCGCGGCCGAACTGGATTCTTCGCTGGCGGCGCAGGTGCGACCGAAGCTCGGCTGCACGCTACAGCAGGTTTTCGGGATGAATGAAGGACTTCTGTGCCTGACCCGGCTCGACGATCCGGACGAGCTGATCCTGCACACCCAAGGCAAGCCGATCTCGCCAGGGGACGAAATCCGCCTGGTGGACGAGGAAGGGGCTCCGGTGGCGCCCGGTGAACCCGGACTGCTGCTGGTCCGCGGCCCGTACACGACTCGCGGCTATTATCGGTCGCCGGAGCTGAACGCGCGGTCGTTCGTCGACGGCGGCTGGTACGACACCGGCGACATCGTCCGGGTGACGCCCGAAGGCTATCTGGTGGTTTCCGGGCGCGAGAAGGACGCCGAGGAGATCGAGCCGTTCGCGCTGAAGCCCTCCGGCGCGGAGCACGCGGCCGCGGGTTGGCTTTCCAACGCCGCCTGACCAAGGCGTACCCCACACCCCCTTACCCGCGGGCTGGACACCACTCGCAATCGGGAAGAGGCCGGATACCGTCCGCGGCCAGTACCGTCGTTCACCGGGGAGGGCTGTTCCCCGGACCGGAGGTCGTATCCCGTGGCACACCACGATTTCGAACGCCGGCTGCCGGTCCCCGGACGCGGAGCCGTGGCACTGCCCGAACTCGCCGGCACGCTCAGCGTCCGCGACCGGGACCTCACGGACGCCGAGCGGGACTTCGGCGACCACGTCCACCGGCGGCCGCTCGCCGTCGCCTTCCCGGCCACCGCGGTCGACGTGGCGGCACTCGTCCGGTTCGGGCGGCGGCACCGGATCCCGGTGGTGGCCCGCGGTGCGGGGCATTCGGTCGACGGCCAGGCATTGGTCAGCGCCGGAATCGTGATCGACATGTCGACCCTCGGCAGGGTCCGCCCGTTCGGCCCGGACCGGATCAGCGTCGACGCCGGCGCACCCTGGCGCGCGGTCGTCGACGCGACGCTGCGCACCGGCACCGTCCCGCCGGTACTCCCGGACTACCTGGAACTTTCCGTCGGCGGTTTGCTGTCCACCGGCGGTTTCGGCGGCGCGAGCCACCGGTACGGTTCGCAGGCCGACAACGTCCACGACCTCGACGTCGTCACTCCGGACGGCGAGCTGGTGACCTGCTCACCCACCGGCAACGCGGAACTGTTCGACGCCGTGCGCGGAACGCAGGGGCGGCACGGGATCATCACGCGCGCCACCGTCGCGCTGACCCGCGCGCCTTCGACGGTCCGACGGCATCGCCTGACCTATCACGATCTCGGCGCGTACCTCGGCGATCAGCGGCGGTTGGTGGACGAACTCCGCTTCGACCACGTCGACGGCCAGGCACAGTACGCGGACGGGCACTGGCGTTTCGTCCTGGAGGCGGTTTCCCAGCAGCCGCGGCCGATCGACGACCTCCGGCACGATTCCGCCCAGATCACCGAGGCCACCTACCGGGAGTTCGTCGACCGGATCCTGCCGATCGAGGCGCACCTGCGGTCGACCGGTTCGTGGTATCACCCGCATCCGAGGGCGAACGTCCTGCTGCCCGGCACTCAGGCCGAACGGATCCTCGATGACGCCCTGGCGGAGTTGACGCCCGATCTGCTCGGCGTCGGCGGGAGCGTGCTGCTGTACCTGTTCCCGACCGCGCGCGTCGCCGCGCCTCACGTCCCGAAGGCCCGGGATCCCTATACCGTGCTGTTCGGCGTCCAGCGCACCGCGCCGCCCGGAGATCTCGCGACGCTGCGGCGTATGCGCGAGGCCAACGCCGCCTTGCACGCGACCGCACGGCGGCTGGGCGGGGCGAGCTACGCCTATCCCTTGTCCACCACGGAGGCCCAAGCCGCTTGAATCGCGGCGACACCGCGGTCGACGTCCGCTTCGGTGGTACTCCAGTTGGACACGGAGATCCGCATGAGCCGCTGACCGTGCCAGGTGGTCGCCCCCATCCAGCATTCACCGGACCGCTGCACGGCTTCGACCACACGATCCGTTTCGTCGCCGAAGCTCACGAGAACCTGGTTCAGCACCACGTCGTTCACGACGGTGACGCCTTCACACGCGTCGAGCTGCTCGGCGAACCTTCGCGCCAGAGCGCAGCATCGTTCGATCATCTCGGCGATCCCCGCGCGGCCCAGCTCGCCGATCGCCGCCCACGTCGCGAAGCCCCGCGCCCGGCGCGAGGACTCCGGCACGAAATCGCCCGGGGCGCGCACGCCACCGTCTCCCTGCCCGGTCAGGTACGCGGCCGTGACCGACATCGCGGCCTTGTGCGAGTCGGGATGGGCGCAGAAGGCGTACCCGCAGTCGTAAGGGACGTTGAGCCACTTGTGCCCGTCGACAGCCCACGAGTCGGCGCCCTCGATCCCTTCGGTGAGATGCCGGGTCGCCGGACTCGCCGCCGCCCAAAGCCCGAACGCGCCGTCGACATGGACCCACGCGCCGTGCTCGTGGGCGATCCGGATCGCGGCCCCGAAGTCGTCGAAAGCACCACTGTTCACGTTTCCCGCCTGGAGGCAAACGATTGCGGGGCCGTCAAGCACCCGTTCGAGATCGGCGACGTCGATGGCGCCCTGCGCGTTCGCGCGCACCGGCTCGACGGCGTCGGTACCCAAGCCGAGGAAGCGCAAGGAACAGTCGATCGTGGCGTGGCGCTCCTCGCTCGCGACGACCCGGAGCGGTGGCGCCCCGTTCAACCCGCGGCGCTCGACGTCCCACCCGGCCTGCGCCAGCACGTGATGGCGAGCCGCGGCCAGGCCGACCGTGTTCGCGCCCTGGCCGCCGGTCACGAACCCGAAGGAGGCGCCGGACGGCAGGCCGAGGATGTCCTTGAGCCACCCACCCGCGACGTCCTCGACGATCGCGGCGGCAGGCGAGGTGATCTGGTTGAACGCGCCCTGATCCCAGCCGGTCGTCAGCATGTCGGCCGCCGTCGCGGCGTCGAGCGAGCCCCCGACGACGAAGCCGAAGTACCTCGGCCCGGTGGTCGCCACCAGCGCGGGCTCGACGGCGTCGGCCAGCCGCCGGATCACTTCCGCGGGCGGCGCGGGCTTCTCGGGCAGGTCGCCGAGCTTCTCGCGGACGCCTTCCGTGCTGTCCGGGAAGACCGGCGTATCGGACACGCGCTCGCGATAGTCGGCCACGCGGGCGACGGTGTCGGCCAAGAGATCTCGAAGGTCGCTCACGGTGACTCCCTTTCGACGGTCCTCAGGCGCCATCCTTCACCGAAGGGGGCCGTCAGCGCTTCCCGTTTTACGGCGGAGGCCCAGGACAGGGACGACGGGTGTGACCAGGGCGTCGTGTGACCTTGGGAAACCTTGTTTGACCAGCGCCGGAATGCGCCGGTACCGTATGGCGTTAGCACTCTTGTCGGCAGAGTACCGGCGAAAATCCGGTTACACTCCGCGCCCGCCCGCCCGGCAGGTTCAGGGCACATTTCCTTGTCTCGCAATAGAAGCACCCCGTTGCCGAAGTATCAGCGTCTGGCACCGTCTGTGACTGTCTCCGGCGGTTTGGTGGCGTTCACGGAACAGCCACGGAACAGATCCGGAACGCGGATATGCCCCCGGACCTGGTGTTTGTCCGAGGGCATATCCACTCTAGCTCGACTAGACGCCGCCATCGTCCAGGAAGCCTTCAATCCGGCGATTCGCAGCGTCTCGCGTCCCGTGGACGAACTTCGCGTAGATCTTCGTCAGCATGTCGACCGTGTGCCCAGCTCGCTTCGCGACGTCAGGCAGCGAGACGCCCGCAGCGATCCACGACGAGACCGCCGCATGGCGAAGGTCGTAGGGTCGGGCGGCCAGCGGCGAGGCGACCTCGCCCGGCAGCAACGCCAGCGGCCGGACCAACCTCCAAATGTCACTGTAAGAAGACTGGCTGATCGGGCCGCCCTCGCTGGTTCGGAACAGCCGACCATCCGCCGCCAGGCCCTCCCTGTCGATGTGCTCGGACAAGATCCGAACGAGTACCGGAGGGATCGGGACGGTTCGCCGGTGTTCTTCCGGACGGTGCTTCAACGATCGAACCTGGTACGTCTGTCCGTCGTCGCTGTATCGCGCGGCGGAACTCCCTAGGGAACTCGGCAGGACCAACTCACCCCAGCCCGACTCAGGCAGCTTGCAATGCACGTCAGCAAGAAAACGGGCCTCACCGGGCCGAAGCGCGGCGTAGTAGAGCGTGGCGAAGAAGGGCGACCAGGACCGGTTCCCGCCGCGCGGGCGAACATACGTGACCGCAGTCAGCAACTCCCGGGCCTGGACTGGGTTCACGACAACTCCAGGATCAACCTCGCGCTCACTACCGAAGTGGACCAGCTTCACCCCGGCCAGTGGATTTCCTCCGAGGTAGCCGCGCCGCTCGGCGAAGTCGAGGGCCGGAAGCACCGCGCTCTTACGGGTGTCGACTGTCCGGGTAGCCGCCTGCCGACCATCGAGCTTCCGTCGAAGCGCACGCCCAAGCTCCAAGATCCCGTCTTCACTCGCAAGGTCACCCACCTTCCGCGAGTGACCCTCAAGCCAGGCCGCAACGTCTCGAATCTCGTCCGACGGCTCAACCTTGGAGACCTCGGGCGGCAGCACAAATGTCGTCAGCGCACACCGCACCAAGGCCGGTTCAGCACTCGGGTCATCGACCAGAAACCCTTGCACTGCAACAGCTAGCCCATCAACGAGCCGATCACGCGACCGAGGCGACATATCCGGCCAAACCTGCTCAAGGTACTCACGCGCCACCCGCAGCAATGTCGGTGATCGTTCCGCCCGGTAGATCGATTCGGGTAGCCCGGTCTCGATATCGAAGGCTTCACCGCGATTCATGGCCTGCTGAAGCTTAAACAGCTCCGCCTTGGCCAATGCCTTGGTAGCAAACCATTCGGAGTGTTCTTTGCCTGCCGTGATCCAGCGGACACCGTAAGGCCGCCGACGCTTCTTGCCTGTCTTCTTGTCCGGCGGCATGGTCTTGATCTCCCACAGCCGGACCTGGCGCGTCGGTTTCATGCCGCACGCTCCTGCCTGCCGTTCAGCCACTCGCGGACCGCTGTAAGCGAAAAGCGAAGGTGACCGTTAGGCAGCTTGATAGCCGGAGGTGCCGTATTGATCTCCCGCCACTCATAAAGCGTGTCCCGGCTGATGCCGAGGAAGTCGCACAGCTCCGGCGTGCTGAGAAGAGTTTCTAGTCGAATCGCGTTGTTGTTCATGTTGTCCCCCAATTCAGGCCGCTAGCGGAGTTGCCGAAGTTTCCGGACGTTCGCCGGGTGGCCCTTGTGCAGCGAGTAGCGCTCGGTCGTACTCCGCCCTCCAAGTGATCCGTTCGGAGATGGCGCGCATCACGAGGTGATCCCGTGGCGGGCAGTGCGTGTCTCCGGGCTCGACCTTGCGCCAGACGAACCGATCCGGCGCAGGTTGTTCCTTGGTGATCCCGACAGCGGCCAGCGCGTCGAGGACGAAGCCCTTCCGGTCCGCCTTGTGATCGGCCACGGTCTTGCCCGACCACTTGCGGGACACCAGCACCCGCCGACCAGGTAGCCCGAGTGTCGTTCGGCGGTGGGCGCGTCCCTTGCAGTGGCCGGGGACGGTCTTTCCGTTGGCTCCCTTGGGGTTGATGCCATACAGCAGCCACACCGCGCACCGAGGTGAGCACGGGGTCACCGACAGTTCAGCGTGGAGCCGGTCGTGGTGATCCCGCTGTGCGGGAGTATCGGCGTCGACCACCTCACCCGTGGATTTGGTCAGGTACTTGGTGAGGTAGCCGATGTGACGTCCGGATTCCTCGGTGCCGCCCAAGATCCCCTTGGAGTGCACCTGACGACCAAACGTGACGACGTGCGCTGGTTCCTCCACCGCCTCCACGGCCTCATCCCACGACGGCAGCGGAGCGCGGGTATCCGGGTCCACGAAGGAGCGGGAATCCATGTCCCACAACGGTTCCCGGTCCGTGTAGACGATCTCGTCATGGTTGGGCCACCACACCTGATGATAGGTGGCCTCGGTGACCATCCGGATGACTTCGTGGGAGATGGAGCCACGGAGCGCGGTGTGCAGGTGCGGAGCCGCCCGCCGTTGGGGTTCCACGGTGGCGAAGTACTGCACATCCCAGCCGACCACGCGCCGCAGGTTCTGCCACCACCGATCCACCAGCGCTGAGAAGTGCACCGCATCCCGAGCGGCCCGCCGGTAGTCATAGGTCGATGGGTTGACCGGCGAACCATCCGACCGCACCGCGCCGTAGGTGTCGCAGGTGAGCGTGACGAACATCGACGGCCGGAACTTCCCCGCGTACTCACGGCCCACGGTGGTCTTGGCGACCTTCCGACGTGGCAGGTTCGGCGCGCCCTGCCGCCGCCTGGTCGACCGCTTCACCGGACGCTTCTCCGGAACGTCGAGCGCAGGCAGACGACCCGTCATCCCGGACGCCCGCAACTCCTCATCCACCGAGGCGACCTCTGCCCGCAGCTCCTCCGCCTCCACCTCATCACCGACCGCCACCGCGTCCCGGTAGGCCGCCGCCAGATCAGCCCGGAACGCCACCAGCTCCGTTTGCGTCTCCGACGGTGTCTCGCGGGCGATGACGGGTTCCTCAGTCAGGTGCCAGCCCTCACGACACTGCGCCTGACGAAGCGCCTTTGCCTTGCACGCACAAGGAAGACACACCGATTCCACAGTGGACCCACACGGCACGGGGACGTAGCGAATCTCCCCGGTTTCGGTGTCTCCCACCTCCATCGTGAACGGCCGGACACACACACCGTGCTTCTCCGCAGTGGCCTTCACGACCTCCGCAGACAGTGCCCCGCGGCTTACTCTGACCCCTACTCCATTCGGGGGTGCCGGCCGCGCGACCGCACCCGCTTCTACCTGCGAATCTGTCGTGTTCATGCCGTCCCCCTCTCGCCGCGCCGCTCTGACAGGTGGATCACCGAGGCGCCACCGTTGGTGACGTAGTGCTCCAGGTGCTTGATCGTCTGGTCAGGAACCCACCCGGCCCGAACGCGCAGGGGTTCGCGGATGCCTTCGCCCCAGACGTAGCCGACACCGGCCGCCGACTCCGGGATCCGGTCCGCCCACGCCCCACGCTCATAGGCGCCGTCCCCGAGGACCATCGGGATCTGACTCTTCGCGATTACCCGCAGGCAGATACGGCGGGTGAACAGCTCTCGCACCGGAACCGTTTCCTTGGTCGGCTCCTGGACATAGCCACGGACCGCGAACCCGAGCGCCCGCCCCTGGGTGGTCAGGATCGCGACCCGTTCCACGATCGCGTCACGGGTCTTGCGGTCGGTGTAGCGGGTCAGAGCGCCGATCTCGTCGAACTCCAGCAGCTCCACCGGATACTCCGTCGAGACCAGGACCTGACGAGTGTTCCCGGCGAAGACGCGCTTCCGGTTCTCCAGCTCCTCCATCAGCGCGTCGAGGACTTCCAGGGCTTCCTTACCGGACACGCCGTAGCGGGCGAAGATCCCGCGCCCGTAGGCGAGTTCGACCGCCTTCGGGTCGATCCCGGACACCCGGATGAGACCGGCGCGGATCGGAGCCGCAGCCGACACCAGCGGAGCCCACAGGACCGAGCCCTTCCCCGACCCCGACGCACCAGCAACGAGCGTGTGCGCGCCACCACCGACCAGCGGCAGCGTCCACGGCGTGCCGTACTCGGTCGAGCCCGCATAGACAGTCCGCAGGTCCACCCCCGAGCCGTCCACGGAGACCATCTCCGGGACCGGCAGGCACGTCACCGCCGTGTCCAACAGGTCACGGCGCATGAAGTCGATGGACACCACATCCGGCTCAAGCTCCCGCACCTGGCACCGCTGGACCTTGCGCGCCACCGCCAGCTCCCGCGCGACCTCATCGAAGTCTTCCGGCTTCTGCCCAGGAACCAGCCGGACCCGGACCTCATCCCACGACGGGCCGGAGCGGACCGACAGCAGTTTCGGCACCGCCACCCCGGACGCCTGACGAGCCTTCGCGACCGCCTCACGCTTGCGCCGACGAGATACCAGATTCACCGTCACATCAACGGGAATCGCGTCATCGCGAACCGTCAGGCCGCAGGCGTGCAGCCAACCGGCGAGCTTGCGCCCATAGAGCGCCCAGCGCAGCCACCACGCCCGCAGCCACCGCCCGCACCACAGGTCGTAGCCGACCGCGTCCCAGCGCCACCACATCAGCAGCACCGCCGCAAGCACGCCGACCGTGACGACGAGAGACACCCAGCCCAGCACCGTGCACCAGGCCCACAACGCCAGCAGCGCCAGGCAGGTACGCCAGTGCCCGACGAGTTGCCGAACAATCCAGCCGACCGCCCGCAGCAGACCCCACAGCGCCACACCGAGCACCGCCAACGCGGCCAGCGCCTCGAACACACTCGCCAGCACTCGTCCGACTTTGGCCAGCACCCACAACACCACCGCCAGGCCACCACCGACCGCAAGGGTGGTCATGATCTCCTGCGTGTTCATCACCGACCACCCCGCAGACCAGCAGCGGGAACCACGATCGGCAGCGGCAGCATCCCCATACACGGGGAGCACTTCTCCTCACCCGGCAGCAGCCGAGCGAACCGCTTGCATTCCGTACAGCGCGTTCGGGTGACCCCCGTTGACTCGCACTGTGTGCCGTCATTTATCTTCTTCATTGTTCACTGCTCCAGTGGACAGGCGCAGAACCGGAACAGGTTGGTAGCCAAGGGCCGGTTCTGCGTTTTAGGGACATTTTTAGCCGCGTGGGGACGTGTTTCTATTTCGCACGTCCCCACGCGCGTTTCTTGTTTCTATGTCGATTTTTCGTCTGTTGTGTGCCGACGGCTCCTACTGCCTACCGCGCGGGCGAAGCTGAACCCCCTCAGCCAGTAGAACCCGCCGGGTCTGGCAGTAACTCATGCCATGTATGGCAGCCAGTTGCCGGATCGAACGACCGCCGTTGTAGGCGTTGACCATTCCCGGAGGCGTTGGTGGCAGCGGGATCTTTGGGGGCCGGAGCGTGACACCCTCCCGCAGGAGCGCGATACGCACCGCGCGATAGCTGAGCTGATACCGCTCCGCCAAACCCTCGATAGTGTTTCCTTCATTCGCGTAGCGGTCGGCGAGCTCAGCGGCAATTTCCGGACCGTGCACCATCAGCGAGTCTCCGCCTTCTCTTCCGCGATTCTCGCTGCCAGCTCCTCCGCCTTGTCTTCCTCATGTGAGACCCAGTACCGCAGCTCGTGATGATGAAACCTGTCCACATCGGACACCGCGCGGTACATTCTTGCGTTGGCCTGCCGCCACTTCAGCCACGTTGCAAGACTCGCACCCGGCAACGGACGGGTGGACGCCGCGACGTCGTGCGCCTCCTTGAGTGTTTGCGGCTCATTCCTGCCCGGAGTCGTCATCACAGGCCCCGGTCCGTGCGCGGCTTTCGAGCAGTGCCGCCAGTTCGTCCGCGCAATCGCGGAGTCGGCGAAGGAAGACGGCCCGGCTCAGCCAGTCGCCCCGATGTTCGGGAGGACGGATCGTCAGCGATCCCGCTGTGCCCGACAGCACCAGCGCCGGGGGCGACCCCGGACCCGAACCAGTTTCCTCCACCGTCACCTCGTCCCACGGGCTGATCACCCACGTTGGGCCGAACCCCTCCCGCATACTCGTCACCTCCCGCCTTGCGTTCCCACTGCCGTGCCTGGTCCTCGAAGGCTTGCGCGGCGGACCCCACGGCGGCGACCACCCACCACGGCAGGTCGGGATCACTGCCCAGCGCTCGCCATGCCTGAGCGACCAACCGCGACGCCGCCGCCATCTCTCGCGCAACAACCGGATTCGCGCCCCGCGACCGTGCATCCACGTCCGCCGCGTCCCGATAAACGCGATACGCCGACTCCCACGCGGACACCTGCTTTTTCGACGTCACGACACCACTTCCCTCTAGAAGTCAGTGCCGTCACGCGGCCTTGGCCGAGGACTCACCCGCCGTCGACCGGGCCGCCTTCCCGCCCGCGCCACTTCCCGCCGCCTTGAATCCGGTAGCGCGGAACACGTAGGACAGGTACTTGTACTCACCCTGCCCGGCCACCTTCGGCTCAGCGGTCAACCCGTCCAGCTCCACCGGGCGCATACCCGGCATCACCTCAGCCGTCGTCGGCACCGGCTGCACATCGGCCAGCAACGTGATCTCGAACGAAGCCCGCTTCGCTTTCGTCTCACCGGGGTCGGTCGCCATGAACTTCCACTGCCGCTTCCCGGTCACCTCGTCCACCCGCTGCCTCGTCGGCCGCCCCTGCGCCCTCTCCTCACGCGACTGATATTCGTTGTCCGGCGACACCTCGCCCACCATCACAAGACCCTGCGGAAACGCGTCATCGTGGTCAACGCTGAATCGGATGCCCTTTTCGATCGCCATGTCGTAGTGAACCTTCCCGCTTGTCGGATACGCCTTTACCGGCGTACCTACAACAATCGGCCAAATGAGTGTCCCGTCACGACACCGTCTAGGTCTCGCCTCACAGCGTCTCGCACTCACCTTGTCTCGTCTTGTCTCGTCTCCCGTGCTACGTTGGTCTCATGAGCCCCGACACCACAGCTCAGGAAGCCCGGCCGATCGTCCTCAAAGTCCTGCTCAGAGGACGACACTTGCAGAGCTACCGCGCGTTCTGCCGCGAGTACGACAAGGTGGCCGAGAAGGTCGACAAGAGCCTGCGGGGCAGCTTTCCCAGCAAAGCGCAGTTCTACCGATGGCTATCCGGCGAACTCGTCGGCCTGCCCTACGCCGACCACTGCCGAATCCTTGAAGCAATGCTTCCCGGCTGGCAAGCCGAACAACTCTTCGAGTTTCACGACGGTGGAATCGAGTTCGTCCCCGAACCGACTGCGTCGCCGAGGAGCCAAACCATTATTCCGCCAAGCTCCGCGATGGAACCGCGCAGCAACCCGGAAGTCGTTGAAGTCTTCTCGCACCGGAGCGCGATCCCGGCCGACCTGTGGACTCGGCTTCTGGACGACAGCGGGGAGCGCATCGACATTCTTTGCCTGGCCGCCCTGTTCCTCGTTGAACGACCGACGTTTGCAAAGCAGATCAAGCAGAAAGCCATTGATGGGGCCAAAATTCGGCTTCTGTTCGGCGATCCCGATGCAGACGAGGCCACCAAGCGCAGCGAAGAAGAACGGCTCGACGCACGCACCGTTTCCGCTCGCATCCGCAACGCACTAGCGTTCCTGCGCCCGCTTGATGGCGTACCCGGCGTCGAGGCGCGGCTGCACACCACCACGCTGTACAACTCGGTGTTCCGGTTCGACGACGAGATGGTCATCAACACCCACGTGTACGGCCTTCCAGGAGCACACGCCCCCGCTCTGCACCTCCGGCAGACGCCGGAGGGCGACATGTTCGAGACGTACATGGAGAGCTTCCAGGCCGTCTGGACTGCCGCCAAGCCGCTGACCTGGTAGGCAAGGAGCTATGGCACGCCGAGACCACTACCACGAACCGAACGCGCCGGAGGCGAACTCACTACGGGTCGCCGTCAGCGCGTTCATACTCGACGAGGCTGGCCGGCTGCTGATGATCCGGCGCACCGACAACGACCGGTACGCCATCCCCGGCGGCGGACAGGAGTTCGGCGAGTCAGTGGCACAGGCCGTGGTCCGCGAGGTCGAGGAAGAGACAGGCCTGACCGTCGACGTCACTGGCTTCATCGGAATCTTCTCCGACCCCGACTACGTCATCGAGTATGACGACGGCGAGGTCCGCCAGGAGTTCTCGCTCTGCTTCCGTGCCCGCCCCCTGTCCGGTGACCTTCGCACGAGCAGCGAGAGCAAAGAGGTTTTGTGGGTCGAACCAGCCAAGCTGGACGGCCTCAATATCCATCCCGCCATCCGGCTCAGGATCGACCGCGGCTTCGACGGTTCTGACCAGCCGTTCTACACATAATCGATGCCCGCCGCCCGTAACCGGGCTTCCGTCCGCTCAACGGCACCCGCCAGCTCCGGCCGCGCTAGCTGGATGAATGTCGACACGACATCATCCGGTCCGTACCGCTCCTGAATCTCTGCCGCTCGCTCCTCGAAGGTGACGACTTCCCCATCTGGCGAAGTGGTCATATCAGCCCACCACAAGGCGTCCCTCAGAGGCGTCCTCTCGTCGGTCCAGTCTCCGAGTTCGTCCGCCAGCCCCCGTAGTTCTGCCTCCAGATAAGCCGCAGAATGATGCGCGACCAACGCGCACAGCCGCTCCGGAGCCTCGACCTCACGGAGGTACCGCGCGCCATCCAAAGCATGCAATCCCGCGCCTGCCAGTTCGGGCGCATATCCGATGTCATGAAGGATGCCAGCAGCCGCAAGCAGGTCCACATCGTAAGTGGAAAATAATTGCTCCGTTACTCGCAATCGCTTACGAACGCCTTGAACATGCTTCCAACGAAGCGGCAGCCGCTCAGCCAGCCGCAGATCCGCCAGTCCGTTGGCCCACTTTGTCAACTCCATTCATTCACCACATAAGCCCACTAAGAACGTTTCCCAGCCCGCAAAAAAAGCCAGACTGCTAATATGTTGGCTTGGAAGCCAAAGTGGTCGCTAATATATTCGAACAAGTTCCGATCACTAATGAACATGATCAATTGAAGCTCCGCCAAGAGCGCAAGCGCTATATACCTTTGCGAACTTCGAAATGTGATCCCGCGTAGCGTGGTCGCGAACATGTCACCAAATCGCGCTAGGGCCTCCGCAGCCCTAGCACCCAACAAGTCAAGAATCTCAAGCTCAGACCTATCCGAGACATCGGCCGTCAAATCGCTCAAAGCGCCAACAACTGCGGTCGCATTCTGTGGCGCCGCAAGCTCGACGGACAGATCACTCGCACTATGACCCGCGTGCTCGTCTAGTATCTTGTTCCCATCAATTCCTGCCAAGGCTTCAGCGACACGAAGGCCGACCGCAAGATTGCGGGGACCGAGGCCCCTTGTGAGCTTCTCTGTGTTTAATTTCGCAATCGCAGACGGCGCATATAAATCAGCAAAAAGATGCGACGTCCTAATTGGCCCAGCAAACTTCATCATCAGCTCGACTGTGTTCACGGGCGGCATATTCGCCAGAAGTCCGACCGAATCCACCTTCGGCAAGTTCACCAGCGGCCCAGCCGCGTTCACACCCGCCAAGCCCGCCAACAGCCCCGCCGAGTTCACCTTCGGCATATTCGCCGCCAGGTCAGCAAACCGGCCGACGAACCTAAAGTCCGACGCTGCTTCGTGCCTACTCGTAGCTGTGCCCTCACCGTCGGCCGTGTCATCAGCCCCTTGTAGGGAGTCCACCATCCGATCAGGATACGCGCCACCAAATTCATGAACGTCGACTTGCAGTCCCGCAACAGCAGAAGAGCGGGACATCCGTTGCCGAATTTGGCTCTATGGGATCAAGGCGCCGCCGTCGGCGGCGCGCGGGTCACCACCCGTCCGGCAGGCTACGCCCGTGAGGCGACGCCGGCCTCCCGCTCCGCTCCGGCAGGCGCCGCCGGGCGAGCCCGCCGCAGGGCAGCACCCGCAGCGCGCCGCCGACGACGGAGACCCAGGAGCCACACGGCCAGATCACCCGACCCACCCGGCCGACGCGCAGTGGTCACCAAGAGGTCCCTCGCTTCTCAGCGTCTAACACCGGCCCGCCCGCATCAAGGCGGGAAAGCGTACCTTGACGCGACCGAACCGGCGCTAGAGATGGCAGGGGCGAGGGAAGCGGAGAGAGAGCAGGCACACGACAAGAGGTCACTTGTGGTCGTCTTCCTCGGAAGACCCCCCAGAGGCCTTAATCCGCCTGCCCTTGTGATCTCTCTCCGCGACGCCAACCGATTCGGCGATGCCGTACAACCCTGTGATAGCGATCACCATGGAGACGACGCCGAACCAGCGCCACCATCCGTCCTGCGACAGAAGCCAGTAGGCGAGGTAGCCGAACCCGACAGCGAGAGTGAAGCCGAGGACGCTCCCCGCTACGTCTCTCCTGCCTTTGCCCTCAGTGCGTCGAAGCTGATCGATCTGCCAGTTGATGTGCTCAAGAAGCTTCTCCTGTGCAGAGGAGCCCTCGGCTAGCACTTTGGCGGTCTCAGCATCATGACGAAGGTTGGCTCGCAAGCGCTGCTGTCCCCGCGCAGTTGCAAACGCGGCGGTCGCCAGTGGCACGACAACGGGGGCAATCTGCCCAACCCAACCGAGGTCCATCCAAGAAGCCTAGGCGCGTACGTCGGCCGTCTCCAGGCCGGTCAAAGCGGCACGCTCGGAGACCGCCCAGCTCATGACGGCTCGTACCCTGGACCGGAGCCGATCTCGGTCCGGCACGGAACAGGTACGGAACAGAGTGCGTGACCAGGTCGTCATGTGACCTTGGGAAACCTTGTTTGACCTGCGCCGGAATGCCCCGGTACCGTGTTGTGTTAGCACTCTTGTCGGCTGAGTGCCAATGCACGAAGGAGCAGCAGTGCCCACCTACCAGTACGCCTGCAAGGAATGCGACCACGCTTTCGAGGCCGTGCAGTCGTTCTCCGACGCCAGCTTGACCGTGTGCCCCCAGTGCTCGGGTCCGCTTCGCAAGGTCTTCAGTTCGGTCGGCGTGGTCTTCAAGGGCAGCGGTTTCTACCGCACCGATTCGCGCGACTCGAAGGCCAGCACGACCTCGGCGCCGGCCAAGAGCGAGACCAAGTCGGAGTCGAAGACCGAGTCGAAGTCGGAGACCAAGAGCGCGGCATCCTCCTCCACGGGTACGACGAAAACGGCCGCCGCCGCTTCCTGACGTCCCGAGTTGTCCACAGGCCCCCGGTTATCCACAGCCGGGGGTTTTCGTTCTTTCCCCGGGTTCGGCACCGCCCCTAGCGTCGAGAGCATCACCGATCGACGAGGGGGAAATCCCGTGTTCCACGATCTGCCCGTCCTGCGAAGACTCCACGGCAGGCCAGCGCGACTGCTCCGCCGCTGGCTCGCCCTCTCCCTGCTGCTAGGCGGCCTGGTCGCGCTCTTCCTGCCGGCCTCGGCCCGCGGCGCGCCCGGCACCCCGACGGTGGTTTCCGCCCGCGACCTGCCCGCCGGGACGTTGCTGCGCACCGGAGACCTCAAACTCGTCGACGTCCCGGAGGACGTCCGTCCACAGGGTGCCACCGGCCAGGCCACCTCGGTCGAGGGTCGGCTGCTCGTCGGGGCCGCACGGGCGGGTGAGCCGCTGACCGACGTCCGCGTGGTGAACGCGGCCGTCCCCGGAACGGGTGATCCGGAAAGTTCGACCGTGCCGGTGAGGCTCGCCGACGCCGGGATCGCCGCACTCCTGCGGCCGGGCCAGCGGGTCGACGTCGTCGCGGCGGCCGAAGCGGGCCGTGAGGCGTCTGTGCTGGCCAGCACGGCCGTCGTGGCCGCCGTCGGTGAGCAGGAGACCGCCGAAGCGAAGCATCCCAGAGCGGGGAGCAAGGGACCTTTGGTGCTGCTCTCCCTGCCCACCGCGATCGCGACACGGGTGGCGGCCACTTCGCTGGAACGGTCCTTAACGGTTACCCTCCGCTAGCTCGCGCATGCCCCGGCGGGCGCCTGCGTCCCCCTGGTACGGAAAAAGGGGCGGTCGGCAACCGTCCCAGGTGAAGAGGAGAGCGTCTTGCTCAAGGGTTTCAAGGACTTCCTGATGCGCGGGAACGTCGTCGATCTCGCGGTCGCGGTGGTCATCGGTGCCGCGTTCACGTCGATCGTCACCGCGTTCACGAACGGCCTGATCAAGCCGCTGATCAACACCATCGGCGGTTCGGACGCCGCCAAGGGGCTGGGCTTCAACATCCTCAGCGCGAACGACGCCACGTTCCTCGACTTCGGCGGCGTGATCAACGCGGCGATCAACTTCGTGCTCGTCGCCGCCGTCGTCTACTTCGTGATCGTGCTGCCGGTCAAACACATCCAGGAGCGGCGCAAGCGCGGTGAAGAGGCGGGTCCGACGGAGCCGACCGACGTCGAACTGCTCACCGAGATCCGCGACCTGCTTCGAGCGCAGCAGAACCGCCATGGCTGAGCCGGGTCACCGGTCGTGATGAGGCGGCCGGTTCTCCAGGTACCACGAGTCGGAGTCCGGGGAGCGCCGGCCCGGCTCCCGCTCGTCGGAGGTCGTGTCCGGCAGGACGTCGCCGAAGATCTCGTCGACCCGGCGCCGCTTCCGCGCGGAAGAGGCCGCCGACGGACGCTTGTCTTCGTCTTCACCTGGCATGACGTCCATTTTCGCACCGGCCGCCGGGCACACCGACCGGTGGGACCATCAACGCATGAGCATTGTCGACAAAGCGAAGGGGCTGGCTGAGAAGGCCCCCGGTGGCCGCTTCGAGACAAGATCGGCAAGGTCACCGCAAAAGTGGAAGGGGTGCTGCACCAGGACAAAAAGGGCGAGCCCGGGACGGAGTCCGGACCCGCCGCCAAGAGCTAGGCCTCTTCGAGTCCGGAAAGCTCGTCTATCACGTACGGCACCAGCGACGAGAGTGTCGCCATGCCGTCGCGGACCGCCGCGCGCGAACCCGCGAGGTTGACCACCAGCGTGCTGCCTGAGACACCGACGAGCCCGCGGGAGATACCCGCGTCCACCGCGCCGGCGGCGAGACCGGACGCGCGCAATGCCTCGCCGATGCCCGGGATCGGGCGGTCGAGTACCCCGGCCGTCGCGTCGGGCGTGCGGTCGCGCGGGGAGACCCCGGTGCCGCCGACGGTGATCACCAGGTCGGCACCGCCGATCACCGCGGTGTTGAGCGCGTTGCGGATCGCGGCCGTCTCGGCCTCGACCACCACGACACCGTCGACGATGAAGCCCGCCTCTTCGAGCAGCTCCGTGACCAGCGGTCCCGTGTTGTCCTCGTGTTCGCCGTGGGCGACACGATCGTCCACGATGACCACCAGTGCGCGGCCCAGCCGTTGTGCGCTCCGTTCCATACGCACACCGTATCCGGTTTCGGCTGATCTTCGCTCCCGCGGTGGCACGGGCCACGAGTTGTGACGATTCCCTGACGTGAGCGGCGGATCCGGGGCCGGCGGCGGAGATCGCCCCTAGCGTCGGAAGGGTGCGAACACTGGTAACCGGCGGGGCCGGATTCATCGGCTCCCACATCGCCGATCTGCTGTCCGATCAGGGCCACGAGGTCGTCGTCCTCGACAACCTCCTGCGGACCGCGCACGGCTCGTCGCGTCCTCCCGGCTACACCGGACGTCACCGGTTCCTGCGGGGCGACGTCACCGACCCGGAACTGGTCGCCGAACTGCTGGACGGCGTCGACGCGGTCTGCCACCAGGCCGCCGTCGTCGGACATGGGATCGATCCGTCCGACGCACCATCGTACGCGCTCAACAACGACTACGGCACCGCCGTGCTGCTCGCCGCGATGCACGCCGCCGGGGTGCGGAAACTCGTGCTCGCGTCGTCGATGGTCGTCTACGGCGAGGGCCGCTACGCGTGCGCTGAACACGGGATCGTGCCGCCGTCGCCGCGAACGCGGTCCGATCTGGACGCTGGACACTTCGAGCCCACCTGCGCCGCCTGCGGTGCCGAACTCGGCTGGCGGCTCGTCCCCGAGGACGCGCCGCTACAGCCGCGAAGCACTTACGCCGCAACGAAGCTCGCTCAGGAACATCTCGCGGCCGCGTGGGCCCGGCAGACCGGCGGAACGGTCTGGGCGATGCGCTACCACAACGTCTACGGACCCCGAATGCCGCAGAACACCCCGTACGCCGGTGTCGCGTCGCTGTTCCGTTCGTCCTTGCAGCGCGGTGAAGCACCCACTGTGCTGGAGGACGGAAAGCAGCAACGCGACTTCGTCCACGTCCACGATGTCGCCAGGGCGAACGCCCTCGCGCTTCACACCGAAGGACCCGAAGGCGAACTCACGCCACTGAACATCTGCTCCGGACAGCCGCACACCGTCGGCGAACTGGCCGAAGAGCTCGCGAAGGCTTGCGCCGGTCCGGCGCCGGTGATCGCGGGTGGCGCGAGGCCCGCCGACGTCCGGCACGTGGTCGCCGACCCGGCACGGGCGGAACGGCTGCTGGGGTTCACGGCGGAGACCGGTTTCGCCGAGGGCATCGCCGGCTTCGCCACCGCTGAACTGCGGGAACCGGCGGGTCTCTGAAATCGGGAACAGACCGGGCCCTCACGAGGTTGTCGTTCCCGGACAAAGTGAAACGACCTTGGGGGTTTTGTGGGCATCACCGTCGGCGACATCGAGATCGAGGCACTGGGCGACGGGCTGATCAGGCTGCCACTCGCCTTCTTCCCCGGCCTCGACCCGGACGCCCACCCGGAGGTGTTCGACGAAGACGGCACCGTCCACGTCCCCACCGGCGCGTACCTGATTCGCGGCAACGGGCGCACGATCCTCGTCGACACCGGCCTCGGCCCGCGCGAGTTCGCTTTCCCCAAGGGGATGACACCCGCGAAGGGCGACCCCACCCCGCCGATGGGTACGGGAGGCGACCTCGCCGCCGCGCTGGACAAGGCGGGCTGCCCGGTGAGCGAGATCGACACCGTCTTCCTCACTCACCTGCACAACGATCACATCGGCTGGATCGCCCCCGAAGGCGACCTGACCTTCCCCGGCGTGCGGGTCGTCTTCGGGCAACTCGACTGGGAAGCCCTGATCGCGCCCGCCGGGACGGACGAATGGGGCCGCGTCGGCATGGAGACCGCCCGCGGCGCGGGCCTGATCGAGGCGATCAGCGGCGACGATGTCCCGATCGCCCCCGGCATCGTGGCGCGGCACGCTCCCGGCCACACCCCGGGTCACTACATCCTCGACATCACCGCGGACGACGAGCGCCTGCTGCTGCTCGGCGATGTCCTGCACACGCCCGCGCAGCTGACGGACGCCAGGATCGGGTTCCTCGGCGACCTCGACCCGGACCTCGCGCTCCGCACCCGGCAGCGGCTCCTCGCCGAGGCCGAAGAGACCAGCGCGATCATCGCACCCGCCCACTTCCCGGACATGGGGTTCCGCCGCCTCTGATCGCCCGGTCGGTCGTGAGTGGCGATTCGGGTTATTGATAGGTAAGGCAAATATGGCGTGCTCGGCTCAGTGCCGTGAAGGCCCCGTTCGCTACCCTGAAGGTAGTGAACGGGGCCTTCACTACCTGGCCGCAGCGTGATCGGCTCGCTGCTGAGACATGGCGCACCCTTGATTGTCCATAAGGGATACCGTTACCCAACTCCGTGTCCGATTGATGCCTACCTGCACGGTTTCGGGCGGGGTCGTGAGTGACGATTCGGGTTAGAACCCCACTTAGCACTCACGACCCCTCGCGAACCACACATACTGCCCAAGTCGGACACTTGACCTACGAAAAGTGTCCTTTGCGGACAACTCGACCCTCGTCCCGGCTTCCGTCAGCCAGGCCGAACCCGCCCCGGGGCACGCCACGTTTGCCTTACCCCTCAGTAACCCGAATCGCCACTCACGACCCGCTGTACCGAAGCGTCACTTGCCGCAGAGCACCCTGTCGGTGAGCAGCTTGTCCGCGTTGAAGTACGCCTGCCCCAGGTCCGCCGCGGAATCTCCATAGGTCATGGACAGCTCATAGGCCCTGTTGCCGTCGGGCGTGCTGGCCATCAGCGTCCCGTAGCCGTGGAAGCCGCCCATACCCTTGAGGACGGTCCCGCAGCTCGCCTCCTGGACGTACAACCCGAGCCCGTAACCGCCCTTCGGATGCGGTTTGCGCATCTCGGCCAGCAGCGGGGCGGGCAGGAGCTTTCCGCCCAGCAGCGCGGAGAAGAACGTGTGCAGGTCCTTGGTCGTCGAGATCAGCTCACCGGCGCTCGACGCCCACGACGGGTTCTGCTCGGTGATGTCGACGGTCTTCCACTGCCCTGCCTCCTCGTATCGGTAGTAGCCGTGGGCGTGCGGCCCCGGGATGCCCGGCCGCGTGCCCGGCACCACGGTGTCCCGCAGGCCGAGCGGCCGCAGGATCCGCCGCTGGAGCTCGTCGCCGTAGTGGTTGCCGGTGACCTTCTTGATCAAGAGCCCGGCCAGCACGTAGTTGATGTTCGTGTACGTCCAGTCCGTTCCCGGCGCGAACAGCGGCGGCTTGGACAGGCCGAACCGCACCAGCTCCTCCGACTGGTAGGTGTGGTACCGGTTGTCGAGGAATTCCTTGCCCTGCAAGGGGATTCCCGGCACAACCGTGCCGTCGGGCAGCAGTCCGCCGGTGTAGTCGAACAACCCGCTCGTGTGCTGCAGCAGCATCCGCACGGTGATCCGCCGGTCAAGGCCGAATTCGGGCAGGTACCCGGCCACCGGTGCGTCCAGGCCGACCTTGCCCTCACCGACCAGCTGCAACACCACGGTGGCGACGAAGGTCTTGGTGTTGCTGCCGATGCGGAACCGCCCGTTCGTCGGCGGCTTCGCGGTCTCGCCCAGCTTGCGCACCCCGGCGCTACCGGTCCAGTCGCCCCGTCGGTCGTGGACCCGGAGCTGCACCCCGGCGAAACCGGAGCCGGTGATCTCCTGGACCATCGCCCGCAGGTCCGGACGATCCTTTCCGGCGGGTTCCGCGGCGGCCACGCCGGGTATGGCCGCCCCGGCGAGCAACGCCGCCGCCGACGCCGTGATCCCCACTCGCCGGAAGGCCCGGCTCTTGTCGTTCCTGGCTGTGCTCGCTGAAGTCGTCATGGCGGCAACACTCGCCGTCCGTGCTGACACGGCGGTGACACGGCACTGACACGGTCAGGACGTCGAGAGGGGCAGCCGGACTTCGAAGCGGCAACCGGGTCCGTGGTTGCGGACGCCGATCCGGCCACGATGGGCCTCGACGAGCCCTTTCGCGATCGCCAGCCCGAGCCCGCCGCCGCTCGCCAGCCCACCGCGCTCGGGCGTCCGCGCCCGCGTCCCGCGGAACGCGACGTCGAAGACGCGCCCTATCTCGTCGTCGGGGATCCCTCCGCACCCGTCGTCGACGGCCAGCAACGCCTCGCCGCCGTCGATACCGAGCTGGACCGCGACCGTCCCGTCCGGCGGCGTGTGCCGGACGGCGTTGGACACCAGGTTGCGGACGATCCGCGCCAGCTCCGGGTCGCTTCCGGAGACGACCGGCCAGGCGTCCGCCTGCTCGACCATCCGCACCCGTTTCCGCCCCGCGAGCGGCGCCTGCGCGGCGACGGCGTCGCTCACCACGTCACGCAGCGGCACGGCGGCCATGGTCAGTTCCAGCGCGCCGGCGGTGATCCGCGACAGCTCGAACAGGTCGCCGACCATGCCCGAAAGCCGCGTCGTCTCCCCGCTGATCCGCCGGGCGTAGTCCGTGATCTCGCCGGAATCGGCGACGACGCCGTCCGCGACGGCCTCGGCCATCGCCTGGATCCCGGCCAGCGGGCTCCGCAGATCGTGGCTGATCCACGCGACGAGTTCGCGTCGCGACGCCTCGGCCGCGCGCTCCCGTTCCCGCGCCTCGCGCTCCCACACACTGCGGCGCGCGATCAAACGGCCGAGCACGAGTGCCGCCGGCACGGTCACCAGCGCGACCAGCAGACAGACCAGGGTCATCGTGGTCAGCGCGGGGGTGAACATGAACCCGCTGACGCCGAGCACCGCGACCAGGGTCGCGAGCACGGGGATCAGCACGAGCACCGTCATCGTGCTGGCCAGCGAACCGCGTCTGAGCAGGTACAACGCCAGCCCGCCGAGCAGGACCACCGGCAGCGTGAACAGCAGCGCGAACGGCAGGATGTGCCAGGCGTGCGCCAGCATCCCGGCGAACGACTCGCCCGCGCCGATCACGGCCGCACCGGGTCGTACCGGTAGCCGACACCCCAGACCGTGGCGACCCGGACGGGTTTCGCCGGATCCTTCTCGATCTTCTCCCGCAACCGTCTCACGTGGACGGTCACCGTGGACTGATCGCCGAAGTCCCAGCCCCACACCTTTTCCAGCAGGTCCGCCCGGGAAAACGCCACCCCCGGATGCGCGAGGAAGAACGCGAGGAGGTCGAATTCCCGGCTGGTCAAGGGAAGTTCCACGCCTCCGATACTCGCCTGCCGCGCGGTCATCTGCAGCGAAAGGTCACCGTCGGCTAGTTCGGTGGCCGCCGGGGCCGGGCGGGGCATCCGCGCCCGGCGCAGGACCGAGCTCACCCGCAACGCGAGTTCCTTGGGGCTGAAGGGTTTCGTGACGTAGTCGTCGGCGCCGAGCTGGAGCCCGGCGATCCGGTTCTCCTCCTCGCCGAGCGCGGTCAGCATGACGATCGGCACCTGGCTCAGCTGCCGCAGGCGACGGCACACCTCGAGCCCGTTGAGACCGGGCATCATCACGTCCAGCACCACCAGGTCCGGACCGGTCTCGGCGAACAGCCGCAGCCCCTCGGTGCCGTCCCCGGCGACGTCGACGTCGAAGCCCGCGACCTCCAGGTACCGCCGGACGACGTCCCGGACGGTCTCGTCGTCGTCGACCACGAGTACGCGGCCCTGTTCGGCCATCACATCCACCTCACCAGCTCGTCAGCACCAAATGGTTCACCACCAGCGCCGTGGCCGCCTGCGCGGCGAGCCACCATCGCCGCGACGGCGACGGCAGCAGCGCGACCGCGGGCAGCAGCCACACCGCGAACGGTAGCCAGATGCGCTCGACCTCCGCCTTCGACAGGCCGGACAGGTCGGCGAACCCGATCGTCAGGACCGCGGCCGTCACGATCAGCGTGACCGGATCACGGAACGACCTCTTCGGCCCGGCGAGGAACTCCGCGCCCGCCCGCCGGGTCCCGGCGATCACGGCCGGTCCGATCGCGATCAAGAGCGCCGCGATATCCGCCCACACCCAGTAGGAGTACGGGCGCAGCGTCGCGATCCCCTGGTAGTAGCGCTCGACCACCAGGTGATAGCCGTCGAGCCACCAGAACCCGGCCCACGCGAACACCACGACGACCGCGGCCACCCCGAGTGTGGCGAGGAGCAGAATCCGCCACTGACGGGTCAGCGCGACGACGGCCAGCGCGATCAACCCCAGCAGCACCAGCCCGTAGGACAGGAACAACCCGAACCCGAGCAGCAGCCCGGCCGGGAGCGCGAGGATCCGCCGCCGTACCGCGAGAGCGAGGAGCGCGACGCCGGTGGCCGTCACCCCGGCGAAAAGGCCGTCCGCCGAGACACCGATCCAGATCGCGCCGGGCGTCAGAACGGCGAACGGCAGGACCGTCCGCGCCGCGTCCTGTCTGCCCAGCGCGGAGAGCGTCACCGGGACGGCGACGACCACCAGGCAGCCGACCAGCACGACGAACATCGAAGCCCAGGCGCCGCCGTGCAACCCGAGCCGGTCGAGCCAGACGAAGACCAGCGTCGCGCCCGGCGGATGCCCGGAGACATGCGTCGTCCACGAGTTCGGCTGGAAATCGAGGATGCGCGAGGAGAACTCACTCAGCATCCGCGGGATGCCGGTGATCCCGGGCACCTCGTGCAGGTACTCGTGTTCCGTAGCGAGCCTGCCCGTGAACCCCCTGGCCCAGCCGTCGATCATCGCCAGCGAGAACGTCCACGCCAGTGCCGCCGCGTAACCGGCCGCGAGCAGCGGACGCCAGCGCAGCCGCGCGGCGAGCGAGGGACCTTTGGTGACGACCACGAGCGCGAGCACGACGGCGGCGACCGTCCCGGGGCCGACGTGCGGTAGCCACAGCCCGAACAGCGGCGGCGCGAAGGCATAGATCACCACGCCGGAACCGGGACGGTTGTAGTGGAGACCGACGGCGATCGCCGCGCCGACGACGAGCATCGCCAGGCCGACGGCGATCAGATCGGCCCGGTGACCCGTACGGGCGGGGGCGGTGACAGTGGACATCACCGGCACCCTAGCCGGGTCCACGACGTCCGACGGGCTGAAGAAGAGAACCGTCAGAACTCGGTAAGAACTTCGACGACGTCATGATTCGGTAAGCATGGCAAGGGTTTTCGACCGTCCACCCCGGACTTACCGTGCTGTTCGTGAACGATGACGAAGTTGACGTCGTACTTCCCTGTCTCGACGAGGCCGGCGCGCTCCCGGGGGTGCTGGCGGCCCTGCCCGAAGGCTATCGGGCGATCGTGGTCGACAACGGTTCCGGCGACGGTTCCGCCGAAGTGGCGGCCGGGCTCGGGGCGAAGGTCGTCCACGAACCCCGGCGCGGTTACGGCGCCGCGGTGCACACGGGGCTGGAAGCGGCGACGAGCGACGTCGTCTGCTTCGCCGACGCCGACGGTTCCCTCGATCTCGCCGAGCTGCCGATGCTGGTGGACGGCCTCGCCGAAGCCGATCTGGCGGTCGGACGACGGGTGCCGACCGGCTCGGGCGTCTGGCCATGGCACGCGAGAGCCGGCAACACGGTGGTCTCGTCCTTGTTGCGGCTCAAGGGTCTTCCGGTTCATGACGTCGCGCCGCTACGGGCCGTCCGGCGGCGGGCGCTCCTCGATCTCGGCGTCACCGACCGCGCCTTCGGTTACCCGCTCGAACTGCTGATCAAGGCCCGGCGCGCGGGCTGGCGGGTCGTCGAGTTCGACGTCTCCTACGGCGAACGCGCCAAGGGCACGAAGTCGAAGGTCTCCGGTTCGCTGCGCGGAACGCTGCGAGCCGCACGGGATTTCGGGCGGGTGCTGAGCCGATGACCTTCTGCCTGCTGATCGTCGCCAAGGCGCCCGTACCCGGTTTCGCGAAGACGCGGCTCTGCCCGCCCGCGACGCCGGAACAGGCCGCCGGGATCGCGGCCGCCTCCTTGCTCGACACCCTCGACGCCGCGCTGCTGACGCACCGAGCGCGGATAGTCGTCGCGCTGACCGGCGAACTCGGCGATGCCGCGCGCGGCGAGGAGATCGCCGCGGTCCTGGAAAACACGGACGTGATCCCGCAGCGTGGCAACGGCTTCGACGTCCGTCTCGCCAACGCGCATGCCGACACCGCCGCCCTCCATCCCGGGTTTCCGGTGCTGCAGATCGGCATGGACACCCCGCAGGTCACGCCGGACTCACTGGCCGCGGCCGCGGAACCGCTGACCACCCGGGATTCCGTCCTCGGACTCGCGGAAGACGGTGGCTGGTGGGCGCTCGGCCTGGCCGATCCCGCGCACGCCAAGGCACTCGCCGGGGTGCCGATGTCCCGGCACGACACCGGCCGGGAAACCCTGCGGGCGCTGACCGACGTCGGCCTGTGCCCCCGCGCCCTGCCCACCCTGTCCGATGTGGACACCATCACGGACGCGCGCCGGGTGGCGGCGGCGAATCCGCACGGCCGGTTCGCTCGAGCGGTCGTCGAAGTCCGGTGACCGCCTTCGACATCGGTCTGCTCGGACACCGCTGTTGGCTGGAATTGGCGACCGGGGAACGCGTCGAGCTGCCGGTGGAACGCTGGACGGCCGTTCCTGGCGACGGCGACGACGTTCTCCTCGACGCCTGCTCCGGCCCGACCCTCGACATCGGCTGCGGCCCGGGCAGGCTCACCGCCGCGCTGACCGGACGAGGCATCGCCGCGCTCGGCGTCGACATCTCGGCGACCGCCGTACGGCTCACCCACGCCAGGGGCGCCGTCGCGCTCCGCCGGGACGTCTTCGACCGCGTCCCCGGCGAAGGCCGGTGGAGGCATGTCCTGCTCGCCGACGGGAACATCGGCATCGGCGGGGACCCACTGCGCCTGCTGTCGCGAACGGCCGAACTGGTCGCCGACGGCGGGACGGTGCTCGTCGAACTCGACCCACCCGGCCGTGGCGTCCGTCAGGACCGGGTCCGCCTGCGTCCCGACGACGGCGCCTGGTTCACCTGGGCGTGGGTCGGCGTCGAAGCCATCGCCGAACTCGCCGCCAGGACCGCGTTCCGCGTCACCTGGGCCACCCGCCGCGGCCACCGCTGGTTCGCCTGCCTGGAGAAATCATGAGGTTCCGCTCCCCCGCGCATTCGGACCGGGTGACGGCCCGGATCGGACTCGCGCTCGCCGTCACGTTCACCCTGTGTTTCGTCACCGGCCTCATCAGCCATCTGATCCAGCATCCACCGTCGTGGTTCGGCTGGCCGAGCCGCCCGGTCTGGCTGTACCGGGTCACGCAGGGCACACACGTGCTCTCCGGGATCGCGTCGATTCCCTTGCTGTTGGCCAAGCTGTGGAGCGTCTTCCCGAAACTGTTCGAGCGCCCGGTGCTTCGCGGCCTGCCGCACGCCTTGGAACGCCTCTCGATCCTGGTGCTGTCCGCAGCCGCGTTCTTCGAACTCGTCACCGGCCTGTTCAACGTCGCGCAGAACTACCCGTGGACGTTCTACTTCCCGCAGCTGCATTACGCCGTCGGGTGGGTGGCGATCGGCGCGATCCTGGTACACGTCGCGGTGAAACTGCCGGTGGTCCGTCGCGCGCTCACCACGGAGCCCGAACCCTCACGACGCGCCTTCCTCCGGACGACCTGGCTGACCGCGGGCGTCGCCGTCGTCGCGACAGCGGGCGCGACCGTTCCTTTGCTGCGTAACGTTTCCGGGTTGTCCTGGCGCAGCGGCAAGGGACCGCAAGGCTTGCCCGTGAACCGGACGGCCGCGGCGGCCGGTGTCCTCGACGCCGTCCGTGATCCGAACTGGCGCTTGTCGGTGGTGACGCCGAACGGCACGAAAACCTATTCGCTGGACCAACTCCGTTCCCTGCCCCAGACCTCGGCCGGATTACCGATCGCCTGTGTCGAGGGCTGGAGCCAGTCCGCGCGCTGGAGCGGTGTCTCACTGCCGGAGTTGTTACGGCACGCCGGAAGCTCACCGGGAACACCGGTTCGGGTGTTCTCGCTGGAGAAGACCGGGATCTACGGAATCAGCGAACTGCCCGGCCGACACACCGAGGACGAACTCACCTTGCTGGCCTTGGAACTCAACGGCGAGATCCTCGACGCCGACCACGGCTTCCCGTGCCGGATCATCGCCCCGAACCGGCCCGGTGTCCTGCAGACCAAATGGGTCACCCGCTTGGAGACGCTGTGAAAACGCTGCGGCTGCTGCTGTTCCTGCCCGGTCTGGGCGCACTAGCCTGGGGCGCGGTGCTCTTCGCCGAATACGCGTTCCCCTTACGGCCCGACGTCTTCGGGACGTTCGCCTGGCTCGTCGGCGGTCCGCTGTCGCACGACCTGCTGGTCGCGCCACTGGTCGGCGCCGTCGGGCTCGCGCTGAGCGAATTCCTGCCGGAACGTTGGAGGACCCCGGTGAAGACGGGCGCGGCACTCACCGGCGTGCTCGCGCTGCTCGCGGTTCCGTTGCTGTGGCGACCTTTCGGCGGGGCCTCGAATCCGGGGCTGCACGATGCCGACACCGGCACCGGGCTGCTGGTGACCCTGGGCGTCGTCTGGCTCGGCGTGCTCGTGGCCGCGCTGATCCCGCACAAAGAGGGCCACGCGTGACCGGGATTGGCAGCCGGTCACGCGTGGCCTCTGGTTCCGGCCCGCTGGGGGTTCGAGCCGGGGTTTGGTCTCGGCCGCGCACTGCGGCCGAGCGTTGAGGGAGAGCTAGTTCGGGGTGACCGGCTGGCCGCCGAGGGTCACCTCGACCACCCTGTCACCGCTGAGGGTGAACTTGACCTTGTCGTTCGGTGCCCGCGTGCGGATCGCGGCGACGAGCGCGTCCGCGTCCGGGATCGGCCGGTCGTCCAGCTTCGTCACGACGTCGCCGGATTTGAGACCAGCCTTCTCCGCGGGGCTGCCGGGCGAGATCTCACCGAGCTGTGCTCCGCCTGTCGGCACTGTCTGTACCCGCGCGCCGATGAAGGTCTGCGTCGCCCGGCCGGTGTTGATGATGTCGTCGGCCGTGCGGCGCGCCTGGTCGATCGGGATGGCGAAGCCGATGCCGACGTTGCCGCCGCTCTCGCCGCCCTGGCTTTGCGCGGACTTCGGGCTGTAGATCGCCGAGTTGATCCCGATGACCTGGCCGGACATGTTCGCGAGCGGGCCGCCGGAGTTGCCGGGGTTGATCGCCGCGTCGGTCTGCACCGCCGACATCACCGTGGTCTGGTCACCGTTGCCACCGGCGCTCACCGGCCGGTTCAGCGCGCTGACGATGCCCGAGGTGACCGTGCCCGCGAGTTCGAACGGCGAACCGATGGCGACCACCGGCTGCCCGACCCGCAGGTCGTCGGACCGGCCCAGCTCCACCGGGGTCAGCCCGCTGACGCCGCTGACCTTCACCACGGCGATGTCCGTCGTGGGGTCGCGCCCGACGATCGTCGCCGCGCCCTTCTTGCCGTCCTGGAACACCGCCTGGATCTGCCCGCCGCCCGCGGCGACCTCGACGACGTGGTTGTTGGTCAGCACGTAGCCGTCGGTGCTGAGCACGAAGCCGGAGCCCTCACCCGCACCGGCCCGGCCGGAAACCTGCAGCTCGACCACGCTCGGCGACAGCTTCTGCGCCACCGACTCGACCGACCCCGCCGGGACGTTGCCCGTCTGCTGGGCGGGCTTCGGCGCGTCGAGCGCGTTGACGGAGTTGCCGCCGGAGGCGTCACCGGTCAGGTAGCCGACCGTGCCGCCCGCGACCCCGCCGACGACCAGCGCGATCGCCGCGACACCGGCGAGAAGCTTGCCCGAAGTGGACTTCGACGCCTGTCGCTGCTGCGGGACCGCGTAGACCGACGGGCCCGGCTGGGCGTGCTGCCCATAGGGCGTCTGCTGCCCCGGGATCTGATGTCCCTGGGTGTAGGTGCCCTGCGCCTGGTGCTCGGAGGTCGCCGCCTGCTGCGTCTGGGTCTGCTGCGCCTGGGGCGACCACGGGTTGTACTGCTGTTCCGTGGGGTAGGCCTGTCCACCTTGAGAAGCGGCGTGGCCGCCGAGGCCGGTCGCGTCAGGCGGCGAAGAGGCGGGCTGAGCCGCCCAGCTCGCGCTCTGTTCCGCGTCCGGCTGAGCGCCGGCGGGCCGCGCCTGCTCGGCGTTCTGGCCGCTGGGATCGTTCTCGGTCATGTCTCTACCTTGCGGGATGGTCCTGAGAGGTTCCTGAGCCGAAGCTGTGCGTCGCTCATGAGTATGGCCTCATCAGTGGGTGGCGCGCAGCCTCTCGGCGATCTGCTCGGGGGTGGCGTCGTTGATCCACACGGCCATCCCGGACTCCGAACCGGCCAGATACTTCAGCTTGTCCTTCGACCTCAGTACCGAGAACACCTCCAGGTACAGCCAGCCGAGTTCGCGATCGCGTTTGGCGGGCGCCTGGTTCCAGGCCGCGATGTAGGGCAGGGGCCGGTCGTAGAGCCCGTCGCAGCGACGAAGGACCTCGAGGTAGACGTCGGCGAACTCGTCACGCTCCTCGTCCGACAACGCCGGGATGTCGGGCAGCTGGCGATGCGGCACGATCTGGACCTGCACCGGCCAGCGCGCGGCGGGTGGCACGAACGCCGTCCAGTGCGCTCCCGCGACCACGACCCGGATGCCGGAGGCCCGCTCGGCGGCCAGCACGTCGCCCATCACCGGACGGCCGTGCTCGGCCTCGTACGCGCGGGCGACTTCCAGCGTCCTCTCGGTCTTCGGCGTGACGAACGGGTAGCCGTAGATCTGGCCGTGCGGATGGTGCAGCGTCACGCCGATCTCTTCACCGCGGTTCTCGAACGGGAAGACCTGTTCGACGCCGTCCATCGCGGACAGTTCGGCGGTGCGGTCGGCCCAGGCGTCGACGACCGCGCGGACCTGCTTGGCCGTCAGCCCGGCGAAAGAACCGTCGTGATCACTGGTGAAGCAGACGACCTCGCAGCGGCCGACCCCCGGCGCGATGGGCACGAGACCCGCCCCATCCACTGTGGACGAGTCGCCGATGACGTCGCGGGCGAAGGAGGGAAAGCGGTTCTCGAACACCGCGACGTCGTAGTCCGGCTCCGGGATCTCGCTGGGCTTCCCGGGTTTCGTCGGACACAACGGGCACAGGTCGGCAGGCGGTTTGTAGGTCCGCGTCTGCCGGTGCGCGGCCATCGCCACCCACTCGCCGGTCAGCGGATCGCGCCGGATCTCCGACGCCGCCGCGACCCGCGGCAGGGCACGGGTGTCTTCGGCGGTGCGCTCGGGCGCGCCGGGTGAGTCGAAGTAGATGATTTCCCGGCCGTCGGCCAGATGCCTTACCGTGCGTTTCACGCTTCTTCCGCCTCAGCCGTCTCCGCCGTTTCGGCGATCATCAGCTCACCCGCCTGTTCGGTGAGCGTTTCCCTTGCCTGGTCGGACAAACCGTCGTCCGAGACGACGACGTCGGCCTCTTCGAGCCCGGCGATGGTGGAGATCCCGACGATCCCCCATTTGGTGTGGTCGGCGAGCACGACCAGCCTGCGGCCCGCTTCGACCAGGGCGCGGTCGGTCTCGGATTCGGTGAGGTTCGGCGTGGTGAAGCCCGGGCCGTCGGCCATCCCGTGCACCCCGAGGAAGACGACGTCCAGGTGCAGCGAGCGCAGGCTCTGCACGGCGACCGGCCCGACCAGCGCGTCCGACGGGGTGCGGACACCGCCGGTGAGGACCACCGTGCGCTCCGGCTGACTGTCACCGCGCAGTACGTCGGCGACCTGGATGGAGTTGGTGACGATGGTCAGTCCCGGGATTCCGTCGAGCGCCCTGGCCAGCGTCCAGGTGGTGGTGCCGGCGGAGATGCCGATCGCGGTGCCCGGCCGGACCAGCCCGGCCGCGACGGCGGCGATGGCTTCCTTCTGCACGCGTTGACGGACGGATTTGGCCTCGAAACCGGGCTCGTCGGTGCTCTTGCCGACAATGGAGGTGGCCCCGCCGTAGACCTTCTCGACCAGGCCGCGACCGGCGAGCACGTCGAGGTCGCGGCGCACCGTCATGTCGGAGACACCGAGCTTCGTGACGAGGTCGCTGACCCGGACCGCCCCGGTCCGGCGCGCCTCTTCGAGGATCACCGCCTGTCGTTGCCGCGCGAGCACGCATCCTCCCTGAATCAACTGCACAAAATCCTACACGAATAAACATGGCGCGACGAGCAGGACCGCCTGCCAGCATGGGGCCATGGCCCTGCTTCGCGACGTCGTCTTCGACTGCCACCATCCGGCTTCGCTGGCCCGCTTCTGGGCGGCGGTACTCGACGGCTACGAAGTCGCAACCTACGACGAAGAAGAGCTCGATCGGCTTCGCTCACTGGGATTCTCTAGCCTAGAAGATGATCCTTCGGTGCTCGTCGAAGCACCGACGGGACCGCGGCTGTTCTTCAACCTGGTCCCCGAAGGGAAGGTCGCCAAGAACCGCGTGCACCTGGACTTGACCGGCGACGATGTCGAACGGCTCGTCGCACTGGGCGCGAAGGTGCTCACACAGCCCGAAGACGGGCTTGTCGTACTCGCCGACCCCGAAGGAAACGAGTTCTGCCTGGCTACTCCGACGCCGTCTGCTTGACACCGTCGATCGGCACATTGCGGAAGCTGAGCACGAACAGCGAAACCGCGCCGAAGAACAGCGCGATGTCCGCGACGTTCCCGACGAACCAGCCGTTGTAGTCGATGAAGTCGACGACGTGACCACGGGCGAAGCCCGGCTCACGGAACAGCCTGTCTCCCAGATGCGTCGTCGCGCCACCGAGCAGCAGCCCGAGCGAAATCGCCCAACCCGCCGAGCGGACCTTGCGCGAAATCCACAGGAGCGCGAGCACCGCGACGGCGGCCAGGATCGCGAAGATCCAGGTGGAACCGGCGCCCAGCGAGAAGGCCGCACCCGGGTTGTAAAGCAGCCGGAAGCGGATGAAGTCGCCGATCACCGGGATCGGCGCCCGGTCGGTCAGGGCGTCGACGGCCCACCACTTGGTCAGCTGATCGGCCGTCAGCAGCACCGCGGCCACCAGCAGTGTCCAAAGCAGACGGCGGGGCGGCGGCTCAGGCGCGTTCTCGGTGCTCATCACTCGTCAGGGTACGGGCGATGCCCAACGCGTTGAGCGCGGCGGGGAAACCCACGTAGACGGCGAGATGCAGGATCGCTTCGACAGCCTCTCCGAACTCACCCGCGTCCCGTGCTTCCCGGAGGACGTCGGCAAGCTCCGGCGCCACCCCGCCCTTCGCCGTGTACACCGCGATCCGCTGGAGGCGCCGGGTCGTTTCGTCGCCGGAGTCCAGGTCGCCGCCCACCTTCGCCACGGCGGTCCGATGGAACCGGAGTTGCGCCTCCGCGTACCCCAGGGCTTCCAGCGCCGCGACCGTCACCAGCTGCCGCTGCGCCAGCGAAAGTCCCGGACGCCGGTAGACGCCGCCGTAGACGAAAGCGACGGCCTCCGCGCCGAAGTCCGTCGCACCGACGCTTTCGAACAGCTCCAGCACGGCCGGGTCCTCGCCGCCGCCGAGCAGGCGCAGCAGTTCCAGTCCCTTGTCGTGATCACCCATCAGGCAGGGGCTCCCGGAAGTCGCAGGGTCATGAGCGCACCGCCCGCGGGAGCGCGTCCCGCGTAGACGTCGCCGCCGTGCCGCTGCGCGGCGTGCTGAACGATGGCGAGGCCGAGCCCCGAACCGGGCAACGTCCGGGCCTCGGACGAACGGTAGAAGCGGTCGAACACCTTCGGCAGGTCCTCGTCGGCGATCCCCGGCCCGGCGTCCTCGACCTCGAGCACCGCGGTGCCGTCGCCGACCGGGTACAGCCGGACCCCGACCGTCGAGCCCTCCGGCGAGAACTTGACCGCGTTGTCCAGCAGGTTCAGCACCGCGCGTTCCAGCGCGCTGGTGTCGCCGGTCAGCACCCACGGCTGCAGCGAAACGTCGAATTCGATCTCGCCCGCGCGGCGGCGCGCCCGGTCGAGCGCGCGCTCCACGACGTCGACCATCTCGACCCGCTCGTGCTCGATCCGCGGCTCGTCCTGGCGGGCGAGCTCGACGAGGTCGCCGATCAGCTGGGTCAGCTCGTCGAGCTGGCCGCGGATGTCGGCCTCGATGTCGCTGCGGTCCTCGTCGGACAGTGTCCGCGCACCGGGCCTGCTGGCGGACAGCAGGAGTTCCAGGTTCGTGCGAAGCGACGTCAGCGGGGTCCGGAGTTCGTGACCGGCGTCCGCGACGAGCTGCCGCTGCCGTTCCTGCGACTCGGCGACCGTGCCCAGCATCGTGTTGAAACTCTGGGTGAGGCGGGCGAGTTCGTCGTCGCCGCTGACCGGGATCGGCCGCAGGTCACCCGTGCTCGCGACGCGTTCCGCCGCCGACGTCAGCCTGTCGACCGGCCGCAAACCGGCTCTCGCGACGGCCGTCCCCGCCACCGCGGCGACCAGGATGCCGGCGCCACCGATCAGGAACAGGACCACCGAAAGCTCGTTCAGGGTGCGTTTGGTCGGGCCCAAAGATTGGGCGAGCACCATCGCCTGCCCGGGCCCCTGCGGGAGGGCGACGACCCGGCTGTCGGTCCTCGGGTCAGTGCGCAGCGAAAACGGCGAAGTCCCCGAAGCGACCGCGATCTCGTCCGCGCCGTAGGGCGGGCGGCTTCCGGACTGCGGATAGGTCAGCCGGATCTTCTCCCCGACCGTCAGCTGGCCGATCTGCAGGTCCGCGCTGGCCAGGAAGGCGCCGGGCACCTGCTGCAGCTCGGTCTGTACCTGCGGTGAGTCGACCGCGGCCTGCGCGCGGGCGAGCAGGTTGTCGTCGACCTGCTGGTAGAGGTTCTCCTTCACGACGAGATACGCGCCGAGCGACACCAACGCCACCGCGCCCGCCACCGAGGCGGCCGCGAGCAGCGTCACCCGGCCGCGGAGCGAGAAGCGCCGCGTGCCCCACCGGTCGCCGCGCGGATCCTTTTCGGACCCCTCGGCGACCTGGGCCGGATCGGTCACGGCGGGGTTTCCCTCAGCACGTACCCCACTCCCCTGACCGTGTGAATCAGCCTCGGTTCGTTCCCAGCCTCGGTCTTTCGGCGCAAGTAGCCGACGTAGACCTCCAGCGCGTTGCCCGACGTCGGGAAGTCGTATCCCCATACTTCCTCCAGGATCCTGCTGCGAGTCAGGACGTGTTTCGGGTAGGAGAGGAACAGCTCCAGCAGCGCGAATTCGGTCCTCGTGAGACTGATCTCCCGGCCCGCCCGGCGCACCTCACGCGTCCCCGGGTCCAAAGTGAGGTCCGCGAACGACAGAAGCTCGGCGTTCTGCCCCGCCTGCGGATCCGGGATGGCACGGCGCAGAAGCGCGCGAAGGCGAGCGAGGAGCTCTTCGAGCGCGAAGGGCTTCGGGAGATAGTCGTCGGCGCCGGCGTCGAGACCGGACACCCGGTCGGAGACGGTGTCCCGCGCGGTGAGGACGAGAATCGGCAGGTCGTCACCGGTGCTGCGCAACCGCCGGGCGACTTCCAGGCCGTCGAGCCGCGGCATCATCACGTCGAGGACCATCGCGTCGGGTCTGTTGGCGATGATCGCTTCCAGGGCCTGCGCACCGTCCCCGGCCAGTTCGACCTGGTAGCCGTTGAACTCAAGGGATCGCCTGAGTGATTCACGGACGGCCCTGTCGTCGTCCACTACGAGGATGCGCATGGCCACAGTCTTACGCAGCGTGCTGAGACTCGCCTAAGAACACACACAGAACAAACAAAGGAAATCCGGCAGTCCGCAAGACGTTTCAGCCGGTCTCGGGCCCTTTTGCAACGGGAGCGTTCCATCTGCGCCACAAAGCGAGCATGCGAACCCCCACGACGGCCGCGGCTGCTACGGCCGTCACCGGTCCCGGGGGCAGTCGCAGAGCGTGACCGATCACGACCAGCACGGCCCCCGCCAGAGCCGCGACCGCGTAGATCTCCTTCCGCAGCACGAGCGGGATTTCCCGCAGCAGAAGATCACGCACCGCGCCACCGCCGATACCCGTCGTCATCCCGATCAGGCACGCCGCGTAGGGAGTGGCGCCCGCGTTCAACGCGATCGTGGTGCCCGCCGTCGCGAACACCCCGAGCCCGAGCGCGTCGGCGAGGAGCACGCCACGCCGCAGCTTCGCGATCTGCGGATGGAAGACGAACACGACCAGCGCCGTCCCGCCACAGACCGCGAGGTACGGCCACGTCCGCAGGGTGGTCGGCGGCGTGATCCCGAGCAGGACGTCACGGATGATCCCGCCGCCGAGGGCCGTCGTGAGCCCCACGACGACCACTCCGAACACGTCCAACCTGGACCGCACCGCCGCGAGCGCACCCGAAGCCGCGAACGCGATCAAGCCGAGGAACTCGAGCGCGGTGAGGATCATTACTGGTCGAGCAGGCCACCGCGATAGGCCAGCAGCGCGGCCTGCACCCGGTTCGCCGCGCCGATCTTGGACAGGACAGCCGAGACGTAACCCTTGACCGTGGCCTCGGACAGATGAAGCCGCCCACCGATCTCCGCGTTGGACAGCCCCTGCCCGATCAGCCCGACCACCTCACGCTCCCGATCGGACAACGACGCGAGCAGCTTGCGCGCCGGCTGCGCGGCCCGCTGCTCGTCCCGATGCGACTGGACCATGCGCGCCGCGACCCCCGGATCCAGCACCGCGCCGCCCCTAGCGAGGTCCCTCACTGCCCGGAGGAGAGCCGCCGGGTCGATGTCTTTCAGCAGGAAGCCGTTGGCCCCGAGCCTGAGCGCGAGACTGACGTAATCGTCGATGTCGAACGTGGTCAACATGGCCACGGTCGGCGGATCCGGCAACGCGAGGATGGCCCTCAGCGCCCGGATACCGTCGTCAGGCGACCGCATCTTGATGTCGAGCAGTGCGACGTCAGGGTGGTACCGCCGGGCGACCTCGACCGCTGATCTCCCGTCGCTCGCCTCGCCCACGATCTCGATGTCGGCAGCGCCCGACATCATGGCACGCAGGCCCGAACGGACAAGTTCCTCGTCGTCGGCGAACATGAGCTTGATCAACTAAGCCCTCCGGCAGCCGGGGGAGCGTGGGTACCGCGTCCCGTTAACGAAGATTACCTACTGTTGTTCAGGGTTTCGAAACCAGACACGTACGAGTGACCCCTGCGGGTCATCTGTGTCGATCTAGGGCTCGATTCAGTCCCTGATTCGCTGCTGGAGAGTGTCGCTGCTCCTTGGCGGATCCGCAGGTCGAGTGTCACTAGACAGCCAGTGTCCGGGTTCGGCCTGCTCACGGGCCCGGGCTCGGCGCTCGCCTGAGCGCTACCGCCGTTCGGGTGCTCTGTCCTGCCGGTGTGACTGAGCCCTCGTGCTCGACCGGGGGCAGTCACCCGGTAAGCTGCGCGTGGCAGTACATGCCCTCGTAGCTCAGGGGATAGAGCACCGCTCTCCTAAAGCGGGTGTCGCAGGTTCGAATCCTGCCGGGGGCACTTCATCGACTTCATACGACATATTCCCTGCTGTTCGTATCCCCAAGTCCTCTCATATCCGGCTTAGACCGTGGAGGCGAACAGCATGAGGGGCTACTTCTTCGGCGACCGTGAAACCTCTCACCCGGGCGACCGCGAGGCGTGACCCACTCCTCGCCTGCCCCTGCCTCGCATCTGATTCGGTGCGAGGTTCGCCGGTACCCCGGAACAGCTCGCCGATGACGTCGCTGCCTGGCAGCGAGTGGGGGTGGACGGCATCAATCTGCACTATGTGGTGCTTCCACCAGTTTCGCCGAGTTCATCGACCACGTCGGGCCCGTGCTGCAAGGCCGGGCCTGATGCGGCGGGAGTACACCGACATCACGACGGTGACCTTCGCCAGTTGGTCGCCCGCGACGCTGATAGCCTCACCGAGCCACAGAGCCTGGAATTCTCCCCCTTCCGGGCAGCCTGACACGGTCGGCCGCCCCAGCCTCGGCCATCTCGGCTATCTCGCGAACTTCCGCAGGAAATCGTTCGTCTCATCGTCCTTCGAGTAGACGCAGACCCCTTGCATGCCACGCGTCATGAGCACCTTGTAGGTGTTCCGTACCAATCGGTCGAATTTCGGCGCTTCGGCGTCCTTCACGGAACGATCGAAAGAAAACTCTCGACGGGCGGCCCATTTCCCGCCGCGGATGACCAGATCGTCCCCGAAAATGACACCGGCCCAGTCGTATTCGAAGCCCTGAGCGGTGTAGATGCACCCCACCTGCCCGAATCCCTCGGGCTCCGAGGCCCACAAAGAAGCCGACGGAACTCCGGGAACCTCGAATCCTCGCTTGGTGTTCCACGGACGGCGCCATCCATCGATCTGAACGTCGTCGACCAGCCGCAGCTCTCCGTCGACCTCGATCGGATCGCGCCAATCCCAGCAGAAGCCGGCTGCCATCCTCGCCGTGCCTGAGAAGGTCTTCGCCTGCCGGAGAAGCCAGTTCTCCAGTTCATATGGCGATCCGACCGAGTCGACCACGTATTCGTCTTCGCTTCCCTCGACCAGCTCCGACCAGGCCACCGGCGGCCCCGACCCGAGGCCCAGCAGGCGGACCACCCATTCGTCGAAGCTCGCCGACCCACCACACCGGTACTGGCCGTCGAGGCTGATCTCGATCACATCGCATCCCTTGATGTCGGCGATGGCGAGAATGTCACCCTTGGTCCCGATCTCCCCTGGACGCACCACTTGGTGTTCGTCCAGCAGGAAGAGCGGCACCTTGGCCACCTCGATCAATTCGTCGATCTGACTCCGTACCCGCCCGTGCAGCCGGGCCGGCATACCTCGGACACGGTGGGCCTCATCGCAGATCAGCACGTCCAGTGCGTTCGCCGGAGCGGAACCGAACTCGTTGAAGTATTTGAAGATCTCGCCGTATCGCTCGTCGTCGCCGGTCACCTTCTCCCGCAAGGTTTCGGTGAAGGCTTTCGAACCGGTCGCGTGCAGTGCCTTTCGCTTCTGCCTCGCGAGGGCGGCCAGGAGCGTCACCGCGATAGCGCTCTTGCCGGATCCCGGGCCCCCACTGACGACGACGACCTTCTTCCGTTTGTTCCCGTCGCCGGACTCCGCGTCCGCGACCGCGTCGAGCACCGTCTTGTAAGCGACCTGCTGCTCATCGAGCAGAACGAAGTCGTCCCTCGCGAAGAAGGCGTCCGCGGCTGTCTTGAGCAGGTTCCGAGCCGGTGCCGGCGGCGCGGAGATCAACTCGTGAGCCGCCGCCATCGCGGCGTCGGCAGTGCGAGGATCCGTGTCGAGTACCGACCACAGATCGGCCAGTAGATCTCCTTGCAGGTCTGACGTGTAGAGCTGGCCGAAATCGTCGAACTCGAAATCGTCCAGCGTCCAGTCTTTGCCCCGTACGGCGTTGTGCAGAAACGCGATCCCCTTGACCTGACCGGGAACTCGGGCGAAGGCGGGGATGAAGTCGAGCAACTGGCGGCAGTACCGCCTGATCTGTTCAGCAGGATGCAGGTAAGGCTGACGCCTTCCGCCGCGAACCCTTACCAGGCCGGCGCCCACCGTCTTCGCGTCACTCCATTGCTTCAGTTCGACGAGTACGTAGGAAGGCCTCTTGGTTTCCGGGTGGACTCCGCAGAGGATGGCGTCCACACGTTTCGGACTGTACGGAAGCCGGTATTCGAGCAAGACCTGGACATGCCCCAGGCCGGCGCCGCACAACAGATCGGCGAGCACCGGAAGACTCCGGCGCCATGAACCGACTTCACCACGCTGTTCCGACGCCTTGTAGGTGACTCCTGTATGTCGGGCCAATTCCAGGAGAATGCGTTCGTGCTGAAGTTCTTTCCGCAGGTCATCCGCAGTCTTGCTGACCGGCAAGCCACCCTCCCCAGGGCTGTTCCCGTCACTTGGCCCTCCACACTGTTGCGTGAAGGCAAGCATCACTCTAGCGGGTTATGATCGACAGCCGGGGAAGCATTCGAGCGACCCGCACGCCCAGGGGAGGGACGAGTGGCTCTTGTGCGCGGCGGCGCGGCCGATCTCTTGATCGAAGCTCGCGCGGGACACCTGCACAGCCGTTTGCAGGAGCAGGCCGGCTTCGTACTTGAGAGCAGGGTCGGGACCAGCGAGGTGGCTTCCTGGCGGAAAAGCCTGCCCATCCTGTTGGCGGATCTTGCGGACGCTGGCCTCGGCGACGTCGAAGTCCTTCTCGAGCATCAGTTGCCGCACAGCAAGCAGCGCATCGACGTCGTGCTTTGCGGTATCCATCCTCGTTCCGGCCAGAGTTCATTCGTCTTCATCGAACTGAAACAGTGGTCCAAGGCCGAGTCATACCTGTCCGAGGTGATCAATGTGCCCGGGCTTGACGGACGGCCCCTTCATCCGGCCGAGCAGGTCCACGGATACCGCCAGTACTTCGTGGACCACACCCCCGCGCTCGCGGATCGGCCCCAAGCGGTGCACGGCATGGCATACCTGCACAACGCGCGTCGACCCGACGTGGCCGGCCTCCTGCAGCACAACCCCAGTCCCGACGACCGTGTGTTCACCATGGACGACAAAGCGGCGATGGGCGCGCACCTCAACGCCGTACTCGATTCCTCGGTCACCAGGCGGGCCAACGTAGCGGTCGGCGACGAGTTCAGCGGCTTCTCTCACCGTCCCACCAAGCCGTTGCTGGAGCTGGCCGCGGCCGAGATCAAGGATCGCGAGCAGTTCGTTCTGCTGGACGAACAGAAGGTCGCGTACGAACTGGTGTTGCACGCCGTCGAGCGGTCCCGGGCGGCGCAGACGCGCACGGTCGTGATCGTCGAAGGCGGCCCAGGTTCGGGCAAAAGCGTCATCGCGCTGAGCCTGCTCGGCGAACTGGCTCGCCGAGGTCTCGCGGTACATCACGCGACCGGTTCGAAGTCGTTCACCATGACCATGCGCAAGTACGCGGGCCGTGGCAACACTCGAGTCCAGAGCCTTTTCAAGTACTTCAACGCCTACGTAGGCAGCGAGCCTCGCGAGCTGGACGTCCTCATCTGCGATGAAGCGCACCGTATCCGGGAAAAGGGCGTCGACAGGTTCACGAAGAAGGAGCGCCGCGAACGCGCCGACCGCCAGGTCAACGAACTCGTCAACGTGGCAACGGTCCCCGTTTTCCTTCTCGACGAACACCAGGTCGTGCGCCCAGGGGAAATGGGTTCTCTCAAGGAGATCTCCACCGCTGCCCGCGCGCTCGGGTGCGAAGTGGAGGTCGTCCGGCTACACGACCAGCTGCGGTGCGGCGGCTCGGTCTCCTACGACACCTGGGTCGCCAGACTGCTCGGCCTCGGTTCCGCCGAACCGCCGATTCCTTGGAGCAAACTGGCCGGGCCACTCGACGAAGGCATCACCTTGACCACCGCCGCATCACCCGAAGCGCTGGAATCCTGGGTACTGCACCAGCAGGCGCGACATGGTGGGGTCGGGCGGCTCGCGGCCGGTTTCTGCTGGCCGTGGAGCAATCCGGTCGAGACCTCCGATGGTCTTCGCCTGGTGGACGACGTCCGGATCGGAGCCTGGAAACGGCCGTGGAACGCCAAAGGCGACAAGACGGTGCCTGACGTTCCCGGTTCCAGCTACTGGGCGACGGACGAACGTGGTTTCGGGCAGGTGGGGTGCATCTACACCGCTCAGGGCTTCGAGTACGACTGGTCGGGCGTGATCTTCGGCAAGGACCTTGTCCGCCGTGACGGCATGTGGTGTCCGGTGCGCGAGAACTCCAGGGACTCCGAGGTCAAGAAGGCGGACGAACTGCATTTCGGCGCGTTGATCAAGAACACCTACAAGGTTCTGCTCACTCGCGGGATGCGCGGTACGGCCATCTTCTCGGAAGATCCCGAAACTCAAGAGTTCCTGGAAGAAATGACTCGGTAGCTTCTGTCAGTCGCCCACGGAGATCTCTACCGGCCCTACCCGTAGGACCCCGTCATCCAGCGGCACGCACCGCTTCCCGCCGCGCCCCCGCAAAGCCCGGAAAGTCCCAGCCGGGTAGACAACGTCCATCCAAGCGCACGGATTAGCGGGCCGATGGATCTCGAACCGCACCGGACCATCGCCAGAGTCCAGCGTGACGACAGAACCCCGCGGCAGAGCGTCCACGTCAAACCCCGACAGCACGATGTTCCGCCGAGCCAAAAGCGGGTCACCGGGTACGGAAGCCGAGAACAGCGTCACCGCGGCCGAGCGATGCGCGGGATGGTTGAAGTACCGGTCCCCCACCAGCCCCAGCCCCGCGCGCACCTCGACGAGGTCGTGCGAGACCGGAGCAGGGCGCGGCCCCGAAGAAGGACGGCCCTCGTACGCGTGCACGGATGAGACGTGCAGCGCGACGATCAGCGCTCGCCCAGCTGCCATTCCGGCCGCACGTAGTGGCAGGTGTAGCCGTTCGGGATGCGCTCCAGGTAGTCCTGGTGCTCGGGCTCGGCTTCCCAGAAGTCGCCGGCCTGGGTCACCTCGGTGACGACCTTACCGGGCCACTTGCCGGAGGCGTCGACGTCGGCGATCGTCTGTTCGGCGATCTGCTTCTGGGTGTCGTCGGTGTAGAAGATCGCCGAGCGGTAGCTGGTGCCGATGTCGTTGCCCTGGCGGTTGCGCGTCGTCGGGTCGTGGATCTGGAAGAAGAACTCCAGGATCTGCCGGTACGACAGCTTCGCCGGGTCGAAGACGATCTCGATCGCTTCGGCGTGCGAGCCGTGGTTGCGGTAGGTCGCGTTGGGCACGTCGCCACCGGTGTAGCCGACCCTGGTGGAGACGACTCCGGGGTGCCGTCGGAACAGGTCCTGCATACCCCAGAAGCAGCCGCCCGCGAGAACAGCCTTTTCCGTCACTGTAGATCTCCTCTGGTCGTTGACACCCAGTAGAACGCGCCAGGACGCCGCTGTCATCCCCGCCCAAGTGTGACGGAACGCTTACGTCGGCCCGCACGTCTCACCGGAGGTGAAGCTCCTCATCGCGGCTTTCGCCCTCCTGTCGGTCGGCTGCACCACGACCACGCCCGCCCCGTCGCCCGAGGAGGCCTTCCGGTTCGGCGGGATCTCGATGCCCGCGAGCGGGAAGGTGCTGGAGACGAAGTCCGACCGGGGTATCGACATGAGGTACCAGGTCGTCCTCACGCTTCCGGCGGAGGACGTTCCCGAGCTGCTCCGGGCGTCGAACTTCGCCCCCGGTGTCCAGGAGGACGACCGGCTCGTCAACGGTCGCCATGTCTACCGCAAGGTGAAGGTCGACGGCACGACCGTGCACCTCGAACTCTTCACGACCTGAGCACGCTGCGTGAAAAAGACGGTCCGTTCGGACTCGCCTGGGTGACCCCCTAACGTGTAGCTCCACGCACCATCCGCCGGAGGCCGCATGGATCCGATCCGTGTACCGCCCGAAATGTTCCGTTTCACCGACGGCAGCAGGTCCGGGCTTCCCCTGGCGATTCTGCACGCCTTCGGCGAGGCGAACGAGCGGCTCGAGACCGCCCTCGGCATCGACGACCTCCGCACGAGGCTGCGCGCGGTCGGCTGGCTGGAGACGCTGGACGACGACGAGCTGGTCAAGACGCTGGATCAGCTGCGGAGCCACGGCCAGCTCGACGTCGTCCAGAATCACGCGGGCGACTACCGGACGGCCTCCGAGTACGAGCGCCGGAACCTTCAGTATTCGCTCACACGCCAGGGTGAGGCGGCGTACGCGGGGATCGTTCGCGCGAACGAAGTGCTCAACTCCACCGGCGCGCTCCAGACAGCGACGCTCGACGCGCTGGGTGAGCGGCTCGGCGAGCTGGTGAAGCAGCTCGAAGACGGCACCGACAGGCGCGTCTTCAGCACGTTGTCCGAAGCCGAGAGTCACCTCGAAGCATTCCGCGACAACACGAAGCGGTTCAACGGCGACCTGCAACGCCTGCTGCGCGCCGAAGCCGACCTCTCGACGTTTCACGAGGTCAAGGCCTCCACGGTCGCGTATCTCCAGGGGTTCCTCAACGACCTGGAGCACCACACGCACGCCATCGCCACCCACATCAAGGAGATCGACGAGTACGGCGTCACGCTGCTGCACCGGCGCGCGCTCAACGGCGCTGCCCTTCCGCGCCCGGATCAGCGCTGGCTCGAAGTGCGCAAGGCCCGCTGGGACGGGCTCCGCGCGTGGTTTCTGTCCGAAGACGGCGCGACGCCGCGGGTCGAGGACCTGCATCAGGTCGCGCGACGGGCGATCATCACGCTCCTCCAGGTCCTGGACCGGATCACCGAATCGCGGCGGCGGGCGAGCAGCGCGGTCGCCGATTTCCGGGAGCTGGCGCGGTGGTTCACCGTCGTCCCGGCGCAGGAGGATCTGCATCGCCTGTGGTCGACGATGTTCGGGCTCAGCTCCGCGCGGCACGCGCATCTCGCCCACGCGGACCCCGAGGTGGTCAGCACGACGGCGTCGTGGCTCGACGCGCCTGCGGTCGAGGTCTCCGAGCTGCTCCGGTCCGCGGGCCGCACCGAGCGGTTCACCCGGACCGGCAGGGTCCGCGACGTCTCCGCGATCAGGGCGGCGAGAGCGGAAAGAGCGGTGGAAGAACGCGCCGAACTCGAAGCGGCGTGGAGCATGCTCGACACCGGCGGCGTGGTGCGGCTTTCGGCGTTCGAGAAGCTGGACCACACCGTTTTCGAGCGCCTCCTGGATCTGCTGGGGCAGGCGCTCGGCAGCACTCCCGGCACCGGCGGCGCCCGGCGGAGCACGACGTCCGACGGTCAGATCGAGATCATCCTGCGGCCGCCGCGGAACGGCGCGGTCGCGCGCCTGACCACGACGAGCGGCGTCTTCCGCGGACCCGACTACGAGATCGAGATCAGCACGGCCGGAGGCGGTGCGTGAGCCTGACGAACCAACTGGTCATCGCGGAGCGCGAAGAGGTCGCCCGCGGGATCCGGGCGATGCTGGCCACGCCGCTGATCGGCGAACGCGGCTCCCCGGAGACCTTCGACCTCGTCCGCCGCCGTCGCGAGCCCATCCGGCAGTGGTTCGACTACTACTGCGGCTGGACGCTCACCGTCGAACCCCGGCTCGGCTACGCCCGGCTGGTCAAGGTCCGCGCGGCCACCGATCCCAGCCGTCCCGCCCGGCGGCTGCGGTCCGGCCGCGCGCCGTTCGACCGGCGGCGTTACGTCCTGCTCTGCGTGGTGGCGGCCGAACTGCTCACGGTGCCGGTGACCACCATCGGCCTGCTCGCCGACCGCGTCGGCCGCGCGAGTGCCGCCGACGACCTCGTCACCACGTTCGACGTCGCCGCCAGGGCCGAGCGCATCGCGTTCGTGGACGTCCTCAAACTGCTGGAGTCCTTCGGGGTCCTGGACGTCGCCGACGGCGATCCGGAGTCCTTTGTGGACGAAGTGACGGCTAAGGTGCTGTTCCGGGTCGACGCGACGTTGCTGCTGCGGATGCTCGCGGCCCCGGTCGGGCCGTCGCAGCTCGCCGTGCCCGCCGACGACGTCGCGCTGCGGTTCGAGGAACTGCTGGACGCGGTGTCGCACGAGCAGCGCTACGGCCTCTCCTCGGGCCGCCACGAGGACACGCCGAACGCGTCCGACGTCCAGCGGAACCTATGGCTCCGGCATTCGGTCTTTCGCCGTCTCGTCGACGATCCCGTGCTGTACTTCGCCGAGCTGACCGCGGAGGAGCGCGCGTACCTCGCGTCGCCGACCGGACGCCAGTTGCTGCGGCGCGCCGCGGAACAGGGCGGATTCGTCCTGGAGGAGCGGGCCGAAGGGGTGCTGCTCGTCGACGTCGACGGGCTGGCCACCGACGAGAAGTTCCCGGACGACGGCAGCAACGCCAAGGTCGCCGCACTCCTGCTGCTGGACGCGCTCGACGAGCCGAGAACGACCGAATACCTGCAGAAGGCCACCGCGAAACTGCTGAAACGGTTCCCGCGCTGGGCCAAGACCTACCGCGGCAAGGACGGCGTGCGACGGCTGACCGTGGACGCGCTCGCGGTGCTGACCGGTTTCGGGCTGGTCCGCGTCGACGCCGAACTCGTCCGGCCGCTCCCGGCCGCCGCGAGATACACCGACCGGGACCCCGGCCGAAAAGAGGAGGCGACGTGACCGTGACGAGGTGGATCCCGTCCCGCGCGGGCATCCTCAACATCTGGCGCTACTACGACGAGATCTTCGAATTCCACGACGGGCGCCTGCTGTTGCGCGGCCCCAACGGGAGCGGGAAGTCCAAGGCGCTGGAGCTGCTGCTGCCGTTCCTGTTCGACGCGAGCCTGCGCGCCAACCGGCTGTCGACCTTCGGCACCAGCGAGCGCAGCATGCACTGGAACCTGATGGGCGAAGGCGCATCCGGCGCCACGCGTGTCGGGTTCGTCTGGCTCGAATTCCGGATGGGCGAGGACAAGTGGTTCACCTGCGGCGCGCGGCTGCAGGCGAGCACGCACACCAGCACGGTGCACGCCGACTTCTTCACCACCGGGCAGCGCGTCGGCGACGGTCTTCCGCTGGTCAACGAATCGGGTCAGCCGCTGACCAAGAATGCGCTCGAAGAGCACCTCGGCGAACGCGGCACGGTACACGCCGGCGCGGCCGAATACCGCACCGAGATCCGCACGAAACTGTTCCCCGGCTTGAGCGAGCAGCGCTACGACGCGTTGATCACCGCGCTACTCCAGCTACGGATGCCGAAACTCTCGCAGCGACTCGACCCGAGCCTGCTGTCCAACCTGCTGTCCCGCGCGCTCCCGCCGTTGGGGCAGCAGGAGATCGCGGACCTGGCCGAAGGATTCGAACGGCTCGACGCGCAGCGCGAACGGCTGGGTTCGCTGGAGACCGAGGTCGACGCGACCCGCGCGCTCGCGGCGCGGCAGAAGACCTACGCCCAGCGTGTCCTTCGCGCGGGTGCCGCGAACCTCATCGCCGTGACCACCGAACTCGACGAACTGGCCGCGGCCGCCCGCCGTTCGGCCGAGGAGTACGACGAGGTCGCCGCCAAGAAGGAGGCCGCCGAGAAACGCGCGGCGCGGCTCGAAAAGGACGTCGAAGAAGCCGAGGCCCGTCTTTCGGGGCTGACCGAATCCGAGTCGTACCAAAAGGGTCAGGAACTCGACAAGCTGCGGCAGCGGACCCGTTCCGCGCGCGAACAGGCGGAAACGCTCCGCGCGGACGCCGACCGGCTCCGGGCCGAAGCGGACGCCGACGAGGAACGGTCGCGCGCCGCGCGGCAGGTCGCGAAACGGCAGGCGGACCTCGTCCGCTCGCAGGAGACCGAGGTCCGTGCCGCCGCGACCCGCGCGAATCTGGCGGGGGTACACGACGAACTCGTCGCGGGACTGGACGAACCGGCCCGGCTCCGTCCGTTGCTGCAGGCCGCGATCCGCGGCAAACGCGACCAGGTCGAGGCCGTCGCGAAGACGCTGGACGAACACGAACGCGCCGTCGGCCGCCGTCACCAGGCCGAGGCGGATCTGGACCAGGCGAGGTCGGAGTTCTCGGCAGCGCAGGACAAACTGGATCTCACGACGGCCACTCGCGAACTCGCGCTGAGCGATCTGCGCACCAGGCTCGCCGAGTGGGCGATCGGCTGCCGCGAGCTGCGCTTCCCCGACGTGGAAGCGCTCGTGCGGGAGGCCGAAGCGGAAGCCGCGCTGCTGGACAAGGTCAGCGCGGTCGCCGAGACCGTGCTCGAAGACATCATCCGGCAGGAGGCGGCGACCGGCGCCGCGCTGGCCACCGTGCGCACCGAGCACGACGAACTCCTCGTCGAGGCCGGTGCGCTCGAAACGGAGGACGTCCTCGCCCCCGCGTCGCCGCGTACCCGGACGGCGGACCGGGCCGAGATGAGCGGCGCGCCGTTGTGGCGGCTTGTCGATTTCGCCGCCACCGTCGGCGAAGACACCCACGCCGGCATCGAAGCCGCGCTCGAGGGCGCCGGTCTGCTGGACGCCTGGATCAACTCCCACGGCGTCGTCGAGGGACATGACGTACTCGCGGAAACCGGGACGCTGCCGGTGGTTTCGGGTCGTTCGCTCGCCGACGTCCTGGTGCCGGAACCTGACGCCGAACTCTCCCCGGCGAAGATCCGGCGGGTGCTGGAGGTGATCGCGTTCGACGACACGCTGCCCGCGGGGCCGGCCGCGATCGGCGCCGACGGCAGCTGGCGGATGGGGAGCCTGGCCGGGAGCTGGGAGAAGAAGAGGGCCACCTACATCGGTTCCCCGGCTCGGCTGCACGCGCGAGAACTCCGGATCGCCGAACTGCGGGATGAGATTTCCGCCCGGGAGAAGACGATCGCCGAGCTGGAAGGCGATCTGGCCGGGCTGCGCGGCAGGCGCGAGCTGATCAAGATCGAACGCGCCGCTCGGCCCGGTCACGAAGATCTTCTTGCCGCGACTGGAGAATTGACCAGGGCGGAGGCCGACCTGACCGCCGCGGACACCGCCGTCCGGCAGCGCGAGGCGACCGTCTCCGCACTGGAGATCGAGGCCAAGACCGCCCTGCACGAGTTGACCGCACAGGCTTCGGAAAGCGGGCTGCCGACCGAACGCGCACCGCTGACCGCGCTCGCCACGGCGCTGCGCACCTACTCCGACCAGGGCGAGAACTGGTTGTACGAACACGGTGCCCTGCTCACCGCGACCCAGCGCGCCGAAACGTTCGCCGAACAGGCGGCACGCTCGGAGGCGAACGCCGCCCGGCGCGAGAAGGAGGCCGCCGAGGCGGAGGCCGAGCGCACCAAGCTCACCGCGATGCTGGAAGCGATCGAAGGCACCGCCGACACCGGCCAGCGCGAGGTGCTCGCCGAAATCGACGGCCTGCGCACGAAACTGCGGGAACTCGGCGACGAACTGCGCACCGCGAACCGGACGGTCACGGAGCTGGCCGTGCGGCTGGGCGCGCTCGGTGTCCAGCGCACGACCGACGCGCAGGCCCGCGAAGACGCCGCCGCCAAGCAGGACGCGGCCGCGCACCGGTTCCGGAAGCTCGCCACCGGCGTCTTCCCGGCGGACGGCGGGATCGAGGACCTGCCGAAGTTCCAGGCCACCCTGTCCGCGTCGGAAGGGGTGCGGTCCGCGCTCGATACGGCCCGCCTCGTCGCCGCGGCGTGGCCGTCCGTGCCGCACGCCCCGAGCAACCTCGGCGAGGCGTTGCACCGCCTTTCCGAGGCCGTACACACCTGCCGGAACACGCTCAGTTCGCGCGCGGAACTCGACCTGGAGACCGACGAAGACGTCCAGATCTTCACCGCCGTCGTCGACGGACTGCGGGTCGGCGCGGCCGAACTGCTGAAGATCCTGTACGCGGAGGCGGAACAGAGCAGGCACGAGATCACCGACCGCGAGAGCGACCTGTTCGACAAGACGCTGACCGGCGACACCCGCCGTCATCTCGCGGCCCGCATCCGGCAGGCCAACGACCTCGTCGACGGCATGAACGCGCGCCTGGAACGGGTGCGGACCGCGTCGCGGGTCGCCGTCCGGCTGGTGTGGCAGGTCTCCCCGGATCTGCCGCCGGGCACCAAGACCGCGCGGGATCTGCTGCTGAAGGATCCGGACCAGCTGAGGGCCGAGGACCGCGAATCACTGCACAAGTTCTTCCGTGAACGCGTCGAACAGGCGAAGGCGGACGACACCGCCACCAGCTGGGAGCAGCAACTCGCGCAGGTCTTCGACTACACCTCGTGGCACCGGTTCGTGGTCAAGGTGGACCGCGCCAACGGGGCGGGCTGGCAGCTGCTGACGAAGAAACTGCACGGCGCCCTTTCCGGTGGGGAGAAAGCGATCGCGTTGCACCTGCCCCTGTTCGCCGCCGTCGCCGCGCACTATCAGGCCGTGCCCGAGGCACCGAGGGTGATCCTGCTCGACGAGGTGTTCGTCGGCGTCGACACCACCAACCGGGGGCAGGTGTTCGGGCTGCTGTCCGCGCTCGACCTCGACCTGATGCTGACGTCGGACCACGAATGGTGCACCTACGCCGAACTCAGCGGCGTCGGGATTCACCAGCTCATCACCGGCGGTGACGGCGACGACGCGGTGACCACTGCCCGGTTCACCTGGAACGGGCACGACCTCCACCCCGCCGAACCGGGTTAGCCTGAGCGGTCGAAAGCCGGGCGCGGCAGGGCTTTCCGCGCTTCGTCCTTGTGCGGCGCAGGATGGGTTCACGCCGATGGCGCCCACGGCAGTGTGGATGCAGGTGCTGAGCGATGCTCGCCATCGGCGCCGACGACGACGTGCTGTCGACTACCCGCTTCCGCTGGGGCCGCGGTTGGTGCCCGTGTGCATGAAGGAATCGGGACGTTGAGTGTCCCGATTCCTTCATGAACAGGCCGGGTCGACCTGGTCCGGCCGTGTCGTCGTTGCCGTCGCCACAGAATGGCGATGGAATCCGCGGCCACAAACCACGACAGGGTGCGACTTACCGCCGCGCGCCACGTTGCCTCATCCCTCAACTCCCCGTTGCCGGAAATCGGCGACGCTTCGCGGCGGCCGCGTGATCGGAAATTGTCGGTGGTCGATCGTATGTTCGTGGCGTGGACACTTATCAGGCTGCGCCGGTGGCCCTTCTCGAAGAACTCACTGATCCTGATCTTTTGGAGTTGGTCAATGCTTCGGTAGATTCGTTGGACGACAAGGATTCCGTGGCTGTCGCGAAGGCGGCGTCGGCGGGGATCGCGCGACTGGAGGCGGTCCGGTTCCGGGCGCCGGCTCAGCTGAACCGGCATCGTGGGGGTGCGGGAAGTGTCGTGCAGGAGGTCGCGTTGGAGTTGTCTCTTGTGGACAGTCACGCGGGTTCGATGGTCGCCGCCGCTGAGGCGTTGATGACGCGGCTACCTCGCACGCTGGCGTTGATGGATCAGGGGAAGCTAAGTGGTTTCGGTGCGATGAAAGTGGTCGCGGCGACGGCGTGGTTGTCGGAGGAGAACGCGCGTGCCGCGGATGCGGTGTTGGAGGATCGGTTGCCGGGCCGGAATGCCGATCAGATCCGGAAAGCGGCGAATCACGCGGCGATCACCGTCGACCGGGATGGTGCGGACAGGCGTGCTCGGCGGCATCGGGAAGGTCGCCGTCTTACCCTGCGGCAGGGCGAGATGGGGGTGGCGTCGATCGAGGTCGAAGACGGCCCGGTGGAGAAAGTCACCGCCGCCTACCGCCGGATCGACCGCGAAGCCCGTGCGCTGCGGAAAAGCGGGGAGACCCGGACGCTGGACCAGCTGCGTGCTGATATCGCACTCGATCTGCTGCTCGGCGGACAGGGCGGGGCGAATGAACGCACCGAGGTGTTCCTCTATATGGACCTGTTCACCTACCTCGGGATGAACAACGATCCGGCGGAACTGGCCGGGCATGGCTCTATCCCGGCGGGGCTGGCACGGCAGATCGCGACGGGGCCGGACACGGTGTTGCGGCGGATCATCACTGATCCGTTGTCGGGGCAGGTGCTGGATTTGGGGCGGGATCGGTATCGGCCGTCGGCGGGGTTGGGTGAGTTTGTGCGGGTGCGGGATCGGGAGTGCCGAAGACCCGGCTGCCATCGTCCCGCGCAGGCCTGCGATCTGGACCATGTGGTGCCGTGGCAGTTCGGCGGCCACACCAACGCCGAGGAGCTGGTCGACCTGTGCCGCCGCGATCACCGGCTCAAAGACGAACCCGGCTGGACCTACCGTCTCGCGGCTGACGGGACGTTGACCATCACCACCCCGACCGGGCACGGCTACGACAGCACACCACCACCGCTCCACGAGCCCCGCACGCAAAGCCCTTTGACCGACGAACCGCCGCCGTTCTGAGCCCCGTCGCCGGGAAACGGCGACAGCTCCAACAGGGCATTGGTGACTAGAGGTGCCGGCTTCCGACCAGATAGGCCTCTCCTAAGACACCGGGGGAGCGTCCCGTCGCCGGATAACGACGACAGCTTCGGCGCGCTCGAAGACGCGTCGGTTCTCGACCAACGGGTGTATCCGTCGCCGGGAAACGGCGACAGCCCCACCGGACGGACACCAGTCCACCCACGGTCTGAGCCGCCGGAGTCCGACCGCGGGCCGATCCGCGCGGACGCCCGAGTCGGCAGGCTTCCCGGTATGGAAACCGACTACGTCTTCCCCGGCCGCCGCGTCGCCGCGGTCTCGATGGTGCTGGGTCCGATTCTGCTGCTCACCGGAACGCTGCTGCGCGCGCGGTTCGACTTCTTCTTCCCCAGCCAGCTCAGGGCGATGAGCGAACACCCCGGGCTGATGACCGCCGCCTACACCTGTTTCCTGGCGGGCACGGTCCTGCTGTGGCCCGCGATCGTCGCGCTCGCCACGAAGATCGGGCGGAGCAGACCGGCGCTGGCCGCGTGGGCCGGCGTCTTTGTCCTCATTGGACTGTTCGAGCGGACCTTCCACGCCGGGATCGACCAGGCCGCGTTGGGCCTCGCCGAACGTCGCGGCGCCGGCTTCGCCGAGAGCGTGGTCAGCGAGTCGTATCAGGACCTGCACCTGTTCAGTTTTCTTTCGTTCACCATCTTGTTCGGCTGGTATCTACTCGCCTTCGCCGCCTATCGGGCGAAAGTGCTCGGCATCGTGCGGTCGATAGCGCTGGCCACGATGGGATTTCTGCCGCTGGGCGTGCTGAAGGGAACCGAAACCATGTCGATCATCGGCACCGCCGGACTTTGTGTCGCGTTGGTTCCGACCGGCATCCGAGCATTACTGGAAAGTCCCAAACCGAACCGGAAGACGGTGTGGTTGACGGCATTGGCCATTCCGGCACTGGGCGCGCTCGCTTTCGCGAGCACCATGGGGTGAAACCTCCCGTGCGGCCTTCAGGCCAGCCGTACGGGCGTTTTCTCTTTTCTGTCACCGGATTCGTGATCGTGCCCCGCCGGGAGACAGCCCATCAGCAGTACGAGACCGACCGCACCGAGAAGCATGTGCCCGGCGAGGATGCACAGCCCACAGAATCCGATCCACAATGAGATCTTCATTCCCAGATGGTAGGGCCGTTTTCCAGTACCGGGCCCGAACTTGGGAAAGACTTAAGGTCTCCTTTGGGCAAAGGGACTGTTCGGCACGTAATGCGCGACCACCGATACCGTCGCGGCCAGGAAGACGACCTGCATCAGGCTCCGCGGCACCAGTTCGCCCATCGTCGAAGTCACCGGCCCGTTCAGGGCTTTGTACACGTTCGCCGGGAACATCCCCAGCAGCAGGACGGTCAGCCCGCCTGCCGCCCACGGCGCCGTGCGCGACCACAGCACTCCCGCGGCGCCCGCCAGTTCGAGGACACCGGTGACGGTGACCAGCAACTCGGGTGCGGGCAACGCGGGCGGCACCATCGCGACGAGTTCTTCGCGCATGCCGATGAAATGCGCGAGTCCGGTGGTGACGAAAAGTGCCGCGACGCCGCCGCGCACGGCCACCGGCCAGGGCCGCAAACGTCGCACGCCCGCCACCCCGAGCAGGAACAACGTCGCCGTGACGACGACCAACATGAGGACGGGAACGAGACCGGGATCCATGACCGAAGCCTTCCTGACGGTGAAACTTTCCACTGACAAGATGCGTTGTTGCACCCTATCTTGTCAATGACTAGATTCGTCGGCATGAGTCCGTACCACCATGGCGACCTCCGTCGGGCCGTCCTCGACGCCGCCATCGCGGCCATCACCGAACACGGCCCGGCGGGGGTCAGCCTCCGCGACCTGGCGCGGCGCGCGGGTGTCTCCCATGCCGGTCCGGTGCACCACTTCGGCGACAAGGCCGGAGTGCTCACCGCACTGGCCGCCGAGGGGTTCGGACTCCTCGCGGACGCCCTCGCCGCCGCCGAAGAGCGCACGCGCGACTTCGTGGAGGTCGGGGTGACCTACGTGCGGTTCGCGATCAAGCACCGCGCGCATTTCGAGGTGATGTTCCGGCCCGAACTCCACCGCGAGGACGACGTGGCGCTGGTCGCCGCCCGCGACCGCGCGGGTGACCTGCTGACCAGCGGCGCGTCGTCGGTCAGCGACGACGCGATGGCGGGAGTCGCCGCGTGGTCGCTGATGCACGGTTTCGCGAATCTGTGGCTCACCGGCGCCCTGCGCGCCGAGCATCTCGAGGATCCGGACACCGCCGCCCGCGCGATCGCCCGGATCCTCTTTCCCGGGCCCTCGGCTCAGACCTGACAGGTGGGCATCACGGTGACCTGCTGGAGGTTCACCCGCGCCGGAAGCGAGGTCAGGAACGCGACGGTCTCGGCGATGTCGTCCGGCTCCAGCCAGGTCAGCGTCTCGCGCACGCCGTCCAGCCATTCGAGCGCGCCGGCGTCGGTGACGTGGCCTTGCAGCTCGGTCTTGACCAGTCCGGGCTCCACCGCCGCGACCCGCACGCCCTTCGGGCCGAGGTCCGCGCGAAGGTTCTTCGACAGGTGCGTGACGAAAGCTTTCGACGCGACGTAGACGGCGAAGGACGGGAAAACGGCCTGCGCGCCGATGGACGAGGTGTTCACCAGGTCGGCCACGCCCTTTTCATCCGCCGAAGCGACCAGCTGTGGGACGAAGGCACCGATCGCGTTCATCAGGCCCGACATGTTGACGTCGATCATGCGCTGCCAGTCGCCGGTCGCGAGTTCGTCGATCGGCGCGGCCAGCATCACGCCGGCGTTGTCGAACAGCAGGTCCGCGCGGCCCAGTTTCGCTTCGACCTCGGCCGCCGCGGCCCGCATCGCGTCGGCGTCGGCGACGTCGGCCGCGAGCACCAGCGCGGTACCGCCGTCCTGCTCGATCTCCTTGGCGAGCGTCTCGAGCTTGTCGGCCCGGCGGGCGATGAGCGCGACCGCCGCACCGGAGGCGGCGAGCCGCCGTGCGGTCGCCTCGCCGATGCCGCTGGACGCGCCGGTGACGACGGCGACCCTGTTCGCGTGCCGTGCCGGGGAGTTCGTCATCTCTGTCTCTCCTAAGTGGACTCGTTGTCGCGTTCTGAGTCCAGGAAACCCGCTAGGGCGGAGAGGTGGAACGGTCTGTTCGACCTAGGTCCGGCAGTACCAGCCAGGACCTCAGGTCGCGAGCGCGCCCAGCACGAGAGCGGCGTGCTTGCGCCAGACGTCATCGCCCTGCGACGAGGTCAGTTCGACGATCCGGCCGAGCGCGAGGATCTGCAGGCCGATGTCGGCGGAGGTGATCCCGGCCCGCAGGCGGCCCTCCCGGTGCGCGCGTTCGACCAGGCCATCGAGGCTCTCGGCGAGGTGCGCCCGGCAGGCTTCGAGGGCGCCTTCGGTGACGGTGAGCCCGTCGAGGAACGCGCGGTGACGGGCCATCATCGCCAGGGTCCGCTCGACGAACAGGCCGATCCCTTCCCACGCGTCCTCGGCGGCCTTCGCGCGCTCGGAGACGGCTGTCCATTCGGCGACGTCCTCCGCCAGCACGGCTTCGACCAGGTCGTCCTTGGTCGGGAAGTGCCGGTACAGGGTGGCGACGCCGACGCCCGCCCGCCGCGCGATCTCCCGGACGTCGGTCGCGAGACCGCGTTCGGCGAAGGACTCGCGCGCGGCGTCCAGCACCTGTGCCCGGTTCCGCGCCGCGTCCCAGCGCTGACGTCGCGAAGTGGTCATGTCGATGATCCTAGCTGTTCCGGAACGAATGTTTCGGATACAGTGCGTTCCGGAACACAGGTTCCGGAACAGGAGGAGACCATGTCCACGATCGTGATCACCGGGGGAACCGACGGCCTCGGCCGCGCACTGGCGGCCGACCGGCTCGGGGCAGGCCACACCGTCATCGTGGTGGGCCGCAGCGAAGCGAAATTCCGCGAGCTGGCAAGGAACGGCGACGCGCACTTCTTCCAGGCCGACCTTCGCGAAGTCGCGGAAAACCTGCGCGTCACCAAGGAGATCGCCGCACGGTTCCCCGTTGTCGACACGCTGGTGCTCGGCGCCGCGTACGTACATCGAGACCGCCAGGTGACCAGCGAAGGCTTCGAACACAACTTCGCGCTCTACTACCTGAGCCGCCACATCTTCGCGTCGCGACTCCAGGAAGTCCTCGGCGCCGCCGAGCGACCGCTGGTCCTCGACACCACCGTCCCCGGCGCGCCGCAAGACGCCGTCCACTGGGACGATCTCCAGCTGGAACGGGGCTATACCTGGAAGATCGCGAATCTCCAGAGCCGTCGGCTCGGTCTGTTGTCCGCGCTCCGGCTGGCGTCCGACCACGTGCGGTACGTGCTCTACAACCCCGGCTTCGTCCGCACGAGCCATCAAGGCGCGCTCGGCAAGACGTCGCGCGCGATGGTCGGCATCCTTGCGAAGGTCCTCGGCACTCCACCGGAGAAGGCCATCCGGCCGATGCTCGACCTCATCGAGAACCGTCCGGAAACACCGCTGAGCGCCTACCTACGCGGCAAGCGCGTCGAACTCGACACCGCTACCTCCGCAGAAGCCGAGCGGCTCCATCGGGAAACCGCCCGGCTACTGGAGAAACCCGCTAACCGAACTTGAGATGCGAGCGGCGCCGCAGCCGGAATCCCGAAGCGACCGCGACCGCCGCGAGCAGCACCGCCATCGAGATCACGCCATGCGCGATCCCCCTGGTCAGGTACCCGGAGTCGGTGTGTTCGATGGCGTAGGTCCCGATCTCCCGGCTCGACCAGAACGGCAGCAGCCGCGCGATCAGGCTCGACGGATCGGCCATCATCTGCAGGCCGACGACCACCAGCAGGACCAGCGTCCCTTCGAGTTCGCGCGGCAGCACCGAACTGAGCGCGAGCCCGAACGGCGCCGACACGGCGAGCGTCAGCAGCATGATCAGGCCGACCGAGCCGTATCGGACGTCGTGCTGGTCGACGAGGATCAGCACGAAGTACGGCGCGGACAAGACCAGTCCGACCGTCCACAGTGCACTCAACCGGCCGAGGTACAGATGATGGGAGCGGTAGCCCGAAAGCCGCAGCCGGGGTTCCATGGCACGGCTCGCGCTGCCGGCGAACAGCGCGGCGGTGCTCAGCGCCCAGCCGAGGCCGAGGCAGACGAACCGGATCGACTGGCCGAGGTGGTCACCACGCCTGCTCAGGTAGAACACCAGCGGCAGCAGCAGGAGGATCAACAGGACCGTCCGGCGGCGCAGAAGTTCGCGCAGCGCCATTTCGGCGACCGTCAGTACCTTCTTCACGCGACCGCCTTCCGGGCCGGGGAGAGTTCGAGCACGGTGTCCACCCGGTCGAGCTGGTTGAGCAGGTGGGTGACCACGACGATGGCCTTGCCCGCCTCCCGCCATTGCCAGACCTGATGCCAGAAGTCGAGGTAGGTGCCTTTGTCGAACCCTTGATAGGGCTCGTCGAGCAGGAGGACGTCCGGTTCGCCGAGCCCGGCCAGCACCAGGTTCAGTTTCTGCCGCGTCCCGCCCGAAAGGTGTCGCGCCTGTTTTCCCCGTCCCGGCGTCCAGTCCAGGGCCGAGGCGCGGGCACCGCCGATCCGGACCGACTCCTCGCGGCTCATCCCGCGGCCCGCGCCGATCAGGACGAAATGCTCGCCCGCGTCGAGGAAGTCCGCCGTGCCCCCGTCCTGCGGGCAGTAGCCGAGCGAACCGCGGACGCGGACCTCGCCCCTGTCCGCACCGGTCAGCCCGGCGCAGATGCTCAGGAACGTGCTCTTGCCGCAGCCGTTCGCGCCGATCACCGCGGCGACCTCCCCCGACCGCACGACGAGGTCGACCCCGTCCAGCACCGTCTGGCGGCCGTACTTCTTCGTGATGCCGCGCGCTTCCAGCAGCACCTCACCCGGACGGCGCCGTGGCCGTCCCACGCTTTCGGCCACGGCCGAGGCGTACGCGGGCGGCGGGCCGAAGACCCGCATCGGATCCCCGCCGCTTTCCCGCAGGTGCACCGACGCCTCCGCGACCACCTGCCGCGCGGCGTTCTCCCCGACGCCGCGGCGGCGCAGTTCGTGCGCCAGCGCGGCAAGCCATGCGTCGTGGTTCATTTTCCCTCCAGCAAGATCGAGGCCACGCCGGTGGAGAACTCCTGCCAGTCGGCGGTGGCGTGCCGCAGCGTTTCCCGGCCTGCCGCGGTGATCCGGTAGTACTTGCGCGCGGGCCCGGCCGTGCCGTCCCGCCAGCTCGCGGTGACCAGGCCGAACCGCTGCAACCGCAACAGCACCGGATAGAGCGTGCCGCCCTGGATGGGGCCGAGCCCGGCGGCGTCGAGCGACTGTGCCAGCTCGTAGCCGTAGGACTCGCGCTCGGCGACCAGCGCCAGCACGCACGGCGCCAGCACTCCTCGCAACCACTGGCCTCGCCGGTCCTGATCCACGACGAGCAATGTAGCAGCACTATCTAGATAGCACTACAAGCTAGTCTGACCTGCGACAATACGTCGACGACGAAAACCGGAAAAGTATCGCCCCCGCTGTCGAATCGGTGGGACGCCCTTCGTATAGGGGGTGACAAGCCGCTCCGAGCGAGGAGGACGCCATGACCCAATACCTCATCAGCCTCTACCAGCCCGACGGTCCCACCCCGCCGCCGGAGTTCCTCGAACCGATCGCGCGCAAGCTCCAGGCGCTCAATGAAGAGATGCGGAAAGCGGGTGCCTGGGTGTTCGCCGCCGGGCTGCACCCGCCGACCACGGCGACGGTGCTCCAAGCCAAGGAGAGCGGCGACATCGTGATGACGGACGGCCCGTACGTCGAGGGCAAGGAGCATCTCGGCGGGTTCACCATCGTCGAGGCGCCGGATCTGGACGCCGCGCTCGAATGGGGCCGCCGGATCGCCGAGATCACCTACCTGCCGATCGAGGTCCGGCCGTTCCAAGGCGAGGAAGACCCTTCGTGCGTTCCCTGAGCACCGAGGACATCGGCCGGATCTTCACCGAGGAGTACGGGCGCGCGGTCGCGGTCCTGGTCCGCGTCTTCGGCAGCATCGACGTCGCCGAAGAGGCGGTCCAGGACGCCTTCGCCGCGGCCGTGGACCGGTGGCCGTCCACCGGTCTGCCACCGAGCCCGGCTGGCTGGATCATCACGACCGCCCGCAACAAGGGGATCGACAGACTGCGCCGGGAGGCCGCGCGCGAGGACAAGCACGCCCAGGCCGCGCTGATCCACGCGGGCGACGAAGCAGAGGAGGAGGGTCCCGTGCGCGACGACCGCTTGAGGCTGATCTTCACCTGCTGCCACCCCGCGCTGGCCGTCACCGCGCAGGTCGCGCTGACGCTGAAACTGCTGGGCGGGCTGACCACCGGCGAGATCGCGCACGCCTTCTTCACTCCCGAAACGACGATGGCGCAACGGCTGGTCCGGGCGAAGGGCAAGATCCGCGACGCGAAGATCCCGTACCGCGTCCCGGAAGACGCCGACCTGCCGGATCGGCTGCGTTCGGTGCTCGCCGTGGTGTACCTCGTGTTCAACGAGGGTTACACGGCGAGTTCCGGTGAGGCGCTGGTGCGGGAGGACCTGTGCGCCGAAGCGATCCGGCTCGCCAGGCTGCTGGCCGAACTCATGCCCGACGAACCCGAGGTCACCGGGCTGCTGGCGCTGATGCTGCTCACCGAGTCCCGGCGCGCCGCCCGCACCGGCACGGACGGTGACGTCGTACTGCTGGCCGAACAGGATCGGTCGCGATGGAACCGTGAGCTGATCGACGAAGGGCAGACGCTGGTCCGTGCCTGCCTGCGGCGGAATCAGCCGGGGCCGTACCAGGTCCAGGCCGCGATCAACGCCGTCCACAGCGACGCCGCCGACGCGGAAAGCACGGACTGGTCGCAGATCGTCCAGCTGTACGACCTGCTGCTGACGATGAACCCGACCCCGGTCGTCGCGCTCAACCGGGCCGTCGCGGTGGCCGAAGTGGCCGGTCCCGGCGCGGCACTCGACGTCGTCGACGGCCTGCCGCTGGAGAAATACCATCTGTACCATGCCATCCGCGCCGATCTGCTGCACCGGCTCGGCCGCGAGGCGGAATCGGCGCTGGCGTACGAGGCGGCGATCCGGCAAGCGGAGAACAGCGCCGAACGCCGTCTGCTGGAACGGAAACTGGCCGCGATCAGTCCTTGAGCAGTCGTGCCGGACCCGGCCCCTTCGCCGCGAGGAAGTCGCCGGGATTGACCAGCACGCACTGCTCGAAGGACAGGCAGCCGCAGCCGATGCATTCGGTGAACCGGTCGCGCATGCACTCCAGCTGCTCGATGCGCTTGTTCAGTTCGGCACTCCAGCATTCGGAGGCGCGCTGCCAGAACGCCTGGTCCGGTGCGGCGCCCTCCGGCAGGAAGGCGAGCACGTCGCCGATCACCTCCAAGGGGATGCCGAGGTGGTGCGACGCGCGGATGAACGCGACCAAGCGGAGGGTCGCCCGCGGGTACCGGCGCTGATTCCCACTGGTACGCCTGCTGCCGATGAGGCCCTGGCGTTCGTAGAACCGCAGGGCGGAGGTGGCGACACCACTGCGCCGGGACAGCTCGCCGATGGTGAGTTCGGCCGGCGGTTCGGACATGTCCGCCATCTTAGCTTGACTTAAACCCTTGTTTAAGTTCGAAGCTGGAGGCATGACAGAACAGGGGATCGCGAAAATGACCATCCACAAGGGATATTGGCCGACCCCGGCGGACGGGATGGTCGCGGTGGCGCGGGAATGGCCGAGTGCCGAAGCGGCGCGGGCGGCGTTCGAAAAGCGCGAGGGCGAAGGGCTTGTCTCCTTCACCGCCTACGAGGGAATCGACCACGACGGCGCCTTCACCTACGAGCAGTGGACCAGCGAAGACGCGATCCGGAACCTCGACGGCGCACCCGTGTACCACCTCTACCGCGGGCAGCGTGGTGAAGGCGTGCCTGGTTGCTTGGTGGTCGTCTCGGTCGAGTTCGAAGGCCCCGACGAACAGCGGCAACGGGAGTGGATCGACCTCGTCTTCACCGCGATGGCCTCGGAACCCGCGCGGCCGGAAGGCGGGCTCTCGGGGTACTTCCATGTGAGCACCGACGGGACGCGCGTGCTGAACTACGCCGAGTGGATCAGCGCCGAAGCACACCTCGCCGCACTCGCGGCACCGGGCGCCGACGGCATCGGCACGACCGACGTGTGGAAGAAGGTGCAGACCTTCCCGGGGATGTCGGGCGGGTCGGTCAAGCGGTACCGCCCGCTCGTTTCGGCGGTGGCGGCATGAAGCCGATCCTGGTCACCGGTGCGACGGGCAACGTCGGCGCGCGGATAGTCGGCCGATTGCGGGCGAGGGACATTCCGGTCCGGGCGTTGAGCCGGAACCCGCCGCCCGACAGCGTCCGCGGCGACCTGGCGAAACCCGAAACGATCGCCCCGGTGCTCGACGGCGTCGACACGGTGTTCCTGATGCTCTCCGGCTCCGCCGAAGCGCTCCTGCCCACGGTGTCGCTGCTGGGCGAACGCGTGAAACGCGTGGTGTTCCTGTCCTCCGGCGCCGTCGACGATTCCTTGGCGGAACAGGAGAATCCCATCGGCGCCTGGCACCGGATGGTCGAGGAGGCGATCGAAAACTCCGGCGTGGACTGGACCTTCCTCCGGCCGCACGGATTCGCGGCCAACACCCTCGGCTGGGCGCCGTCGATCCGCTCGGACGGCGTCGTCCGCGGGGCGTACGGCGAGGCGGCGATGCCGTTGATCCACGAACGCGACATCGCCGCGGTGGCCGTCGAGGCGCTGACGGGCGACGGACACGCGCAAGCGAAGTACGTCCTCACGGGCACGCGGCCGCTCACCCAGATCGAACAAGTGCGGATCATCGGCGAGGCCGCCGGACGTCCGGCACGCTGGGAGGAGATTCCCTTGGCCGACGCCAGAGCGGCCATGCTCGCCAAAATGCCGGACTTCATCGTCGACACGATGCTGACCGGATACCGCGCACTGGGGGACCGGCCCGGCGAGGTCACCTCGACCGTCGAGGAGGTCACCGGCAGGCCGGCACTGGACTTCGAGGTCTGGGCGGCCGACCACGCCGCCGCCTTCGGAGTAGCATCGGATTCGTGACGACACCGGTTCATGCCGCGGCCGTTCACTAGCCGCCGTTCCTGAAACGCCCGACGGAACAACGCCCGCGGGTCTCTTCGCCGTGGGCGGACTACAGGAACGGACCCCATGAACTCCCTGTCCATAATGGATGGTGGTGGTCGACGCTGGCTGACCACCACCGGCATGAATCCACCACGCCGCGTCGTCGACGTCGACGACGAACTCACCGCCGACGAGGCGTATCGGCTCGCCGTGTCGGGCACCGGCCTCACCTGGCACGGCGATTTCCCGAACGCACGGAACCTGCTCGCCGCGATGGGCCGCCGCTGCCCGTCGGCGGCCGGGAAATCGTTTCAGGACAAGCGAAACCATCAATCACGTCGCGCGCGGATCCTCGGCAGGCTGCTGGTCCCGCTGGACTCGGGACACGTTCTGCCGCTGCGTCGCGGTCCGGATGTCCGCGCGGCCTGCACCGAGGTCTACGGACCGTCCGAAACCGCGTCGCTGGTGTCCTTGCCCGAACTGCTCGGCGTGGTCGGCGCGCACGAGTGGCGGGTCAAGGGCGTCGAAATCCCGGCGCTCGGCGCGAAGATCCACCCGCATCACGGGGTCTTCTCCCCCGTCCGCGGCGAGTACGTCGACTTGGTGGCGAAAAGCCCGTTACCCGCGACGGAACTGGCCTTCGACATCGGCACCGGGACGGGTGTGCTCGCCGCGGTTCTCGCCCGTCGCGGGGTCCAACGAGTCGTGGCGACGGACACGGAACCGCGCGCGCTCGCCTGCGCACGCGAGAATTTCGAGCGCCTGGGCTTCGCGGGGATCGAAACCCTGGAGACGGATTTGTTCCCGCCAGGACGCGCGCCGCTGATCGTCTGCAACCCGCCCTGGCTGCCGGCCCGCGCGCACACCCCGCTCGAACGAGCCGTCTACGACCCGGGCAGCCGGATGCTTCACGCCTTCCTGGACCGGCTGCCCCGGCATCTCACCCCCGGCGGGGAGGCCTGGCTGATCCTGTCCGATCTCGCCGAACTACTGGGCTTGCGCACGCGTGACCAGCTGCTCGCGGCGTTCCGGCGCTCCGGACTCGAAGTGCTCGGACGAAAGGACACCCGGCCGAAGCACCCGCGAGCCACCGATCCACGCGATCCGCTGCACGCCGCGCGCGCGAAGGAGGTGACCTCGCTGTGGCGGCTCACAACGCGAGCAGAGCCCGCGCCTGACTGATGAACACGCGGGCGGCGGGGCTGACCGGCCCCTCCGTCCGCCAGGCCAGCGCCAGTTTCGCCCGCAGCCCGGCGGGCCGGGTGATCTCCATGGCGTGCAGTTCCGTGTAGTGGGTCGCCAGCGACATCGGGACCACGGCGACACCGAGCCCGCGGCCGACCAGTTCGGCGACGACGTTCGGGTCGCCCGCCTCCAGCGTCACGCGCGGCTGCGCGCTGTCGGCGAGGAACGCCGCGTCGACGATCGCGCGCATCCCGGTGCCCTTCGGCAGGCTCACCAGGGACCGGCTTTCCAGCTCCGACAGGGTGATCGAGGCACGCGAGGTGAGCGGATCGTCCGGCCCGGAAATGGCGACGAGTGGTTCGTCGAGGACGACCTCGAAGCCGATCCCTGGCGGCGGTTCGCCCGACAGCCCGATCAGCGCGATGTCGAACCGGCCGTCGGCGACGCCCGCGAGCAGGATGTCGGAGGTCGCCTCGGCGAGCGTGATGTCCACCGCGGGATGACGTTCGTGGAACCGCGCCAGCAGATCCGGCAGGTTGACCGGCCCGCGCGAGGACACCATGCCCATCGAGACCTGGCCGCGGACCAGCCCGGTGAGTTCGTCGACCGCCTGCCGCACCCCCGCGACGGCGGCGAGCGCGGCCCGCGCGTGCGGCAGCGCGGCCGCGCCGACCTCGGTCAGCCGCACCGCGCGGGCCGACCGGTCGAGCAGCGGCTGCCCGAGTTCGCGTTCGAGGCGACGGATCTGGGCGCTGACGCCGGGCTGGGCGACGTGCAGCCGCTCGGCCGCGCGAGTGAAGTTCGCTTCCTCGGCCACCGCGACGAAGTATTCGAGCTGACGCAGTTCCATAACCAACGATTCTAGTTGTCAGACCAACTAGATCTTGGACTTCTGGCCGGATCGAGATCAGGCTGGTCTCATGACCACGATGCTCCGCCCCGGCGACTCCGGCTACGACGACGAACTTTCCGGCTTCCAGACCGCGGTACCCCGGCGCCCCGATGTGATCGTGGCCGCCGCTTCGGCCGCCGACGTCGTGGAGGCGGTCCGCTACGCCGCCGAGCACGACCTCCCGGTCGCCGTCCACTCGACCGGGCACGGGGTGGGCGTGCCCTTCGAAGGCGGCGTGCTGGTCACCACCCACCGCATGACCGGGATCCGCGTCGACGGCGAGATCGCCAGGGTCGACGCCGGCGTGCGCTGGGGAGCGGTCATCGAGGCGGCCGCCGAGCACGGGCTCGCGCCGCTGAGCGGTTCGTTCCCCGGCGTCGGCGTCGTCGGCTACACCCTCGGCGGCGGGTTCAGCCTGCTCGGCCGCAAGTACGGTCTCGCCGCCGACCACGTCACCGCGATCGAGGTCGTGACCGTCGACGGCGAACTCCGGCGCGCCACCCCCGACACCGAACAGGACCTGTTCTGGGCACTGCGCGGCGGCCGCGACAACTTCGGGATCGTCACCGCGCTCGAATTCCGGCTCGTCCCCGTCACCCGGCTGTATGGCGGCAGCCTGCAGTTCGGCACCGAATCGCTCGCGACGGTGCTCCGCGCCTGGCGCGACTGGGCGGCCGAGATGCCACGCGAGATGACGTCGTCGCTGGGCATGGTCCCGATGCCGGATCTGCCGATGGTGCCCGAGCCGCTGCGCGGTGAGCACGTCGCCCAGATCCGGATCGCCTACCTCGGCGACGCCGCCGAGGGCGAACGGCTCGTCGCGCCGCTGCGCGCCGCCGCCCCCGTGCTGGGTGACACGATCGCCGAGATCCCGTTCACCGAATCCGGCTCGATCGCGAACGAGCCGCCGTTCCCGCACGGCTACCGCGCCGACAACGTCACCGTGTCCGAACTGAACGACACGATGCTCGACGCGATCCTCGAACACGCCGGTCCCGGCGCCGCGGTGCCGACGGTCATCCTGCTGGACCTGCTCGGCGGCGCGCTGTCCGACGCGCCCGAGCACCCGGGCGTCGGCTGGGACCGCGAAGCCGCCTTCACCGTGCGCGCACTGTCCGTAGTGGATGACGCGGCGCTGCCGGAGATCAAGGCCGCGCACGGAAAGCTGTTCGACGCGCTGAAGGCCTGGTCGACCGGCAAGCTGCTGACCTTCGTCTACGGCGAGAGCGACGCGGGCGAGGAAGTGTCCAAGGTGTACTCCCCGGCGGATCTGCGGCGCCTCGCCGAGGTCAAGGCGGCCGTCGACCCGGCGAACCGGTTTCGGCTGACGCATAACGTCAAACCGGCGCGTGACGCTGGGTGATCTCCGAAATCCGCAGGTAGAAGGCCTCCAGCCGGGGCGAAGGCACAGTGTGCGGTCCCCGTATACTTCCGGGCCGACACCGCCATTAGGGGCACTGTGCGCACATTGGGCCATGACGAGTTCCTCGCCATGCGTCGCTTCCCCGCGCTTGACGGGCTGCGCGCCATCGCGGCCACCACCGTGATCCTCTTCCACTTCGCGGGTCCGAAGTGGAGCTGGCTGTCCGGCTGGGTGGGTGTCTACATCTTCTTCGTGCTGTCCGGGTTCCTGATCACGACGTTGCTGCTGCGTGAGCAGGACCGGACAGGACGGATCTCGCTTTCGGCGTTCTATCTGCGCCGCGTGTTCCGGATCCTGCCGCCGTACCTGGTGATCCTCGGCGGGATCATCGTGTTCGTGTGGCTGCGCGGCGAGTTCTTCGCCCGCGAGTTCCCGCACTCGCTGAAGTACTACTTGACGTTCTTCAACGAGTTCCTGCCCGGCAGCAAGCCGGACGGCGCGGACAACTTCTTCAGCGGCTCGTGGACGCTGGGCATCGAGGAGAAGTTCTACCTGGTGTGGCCGTTCCTGCTGGTGGTCGCGGGCGCCGTCGGGCTGGCCGCGGCCTGGCGCAAACTGGCGCTGGCCTTCGCCGCGTTCGCCGTGATGGCCGGGCTGGTGGGGGTCACCGGCGGCTGGGTCCCCGGGCCGAACGCGCCGATCTACGAGTCGACCGTGCACTACGCGATCCTGCTGATCGGCTGCGTGCTGGCGGTCGCGATGCACTACCGCCGGTCCTACGCGGTGGTCAAACCGCTGACCCATCCGCTCGCGGCGATCCCGGTGTTCGGCGCGTTCGCCGTGCTGCACGTCAACATGGAAAGCCTGTGGCGGGAGACCGGCAGCAACCTCGGGCTGCTGCTCGCTTACGGTCTGCTTTCGGCATTGTTGCTGGTCGTGCTGGTCTCACCGGGCCCGCTGCGCTGGCTGCTGGCGACCAAGCCGATGCGCTTCGTCGGTGAACGGTCGTACTCGCTCTACCTGCTGCAGGGCCCGGTGCACTTCGTGGTGGTCGAGGCGATCCCGCCGCTGGGCCAGCATCGGATGATCAGCGCGCTGACCGTGTTCGCGGTCGGGCTCGCGATCGCGGACCTGATCCACCGCTGGGTCGAGCAGCCGATGATCCTCGTCGGCAAGAAGCTGATCGCGCGCAGCCAGGAGCGCAAGGCACTGCGGGCGGCCGAGGCCGAACTCAAGCGCCCGGAAGCCGTCGAAGCCCCCAGCGCCGCCCGCTGACTGACGCCCCGCGTTTCGTCCTCTGAATGCGGTAGTCAGCGTGGGCAACTACCGCATTCAGAGGACTAAATGCGGGAGGTCAGCGGGAGGTCAGCGGGAGAGCGTGACGATCGGGATGACCCGGTCGGTCTTCTTCTCGTAGTCGGCGAAGCCCGGCATGAGGCTGACCATCTTGGCGTAGAGCCTGTCGCGCTCGGCGCGGTCTTCGAGGACGACGGTGGCTGTCGCCTCGAACTTCTCCGTGCCTACCTCGACGGTGACCTTCGGGTTCGCCAGGATGTTGTGGTACCAGGCCGGGTTCTTGTCGGCCCCGGCGTACGACGCGGCGACGACGTACTTGCCGTCTTCCTCCGCGTACGCGAGCGGCGATGTCCGCGGCTCGCCGCTCTTCGCGCCGATAGTGGTGAGTAGCAGCAGGGAGCCACCCTCGAACGGGCCGCCCACCTTTCCCTCGTTCTCGCGGAACTCCTTGATGATGTTCTTGTTCCAGTCGAGCGTGTCGGACATTCTTTCCTCCAGAGTCGATCTCTCCACCGAGGCTACTCAGAGCCGTTCTCGCGGGCCTTGCGGCGCTGCGCTTCGGCGCGCTCACGGCACTTGCGCAGGAACTCTTCGTCGTCCTCGGGGCTCGTCGCGGCGAAGCGGCCAGGCCGGTCGTATTCCGGGAACGCCGGGGACTCACGTTCGTAGCGGCCGCGCGGGGCGCGGGCGGCATGCTGCGGACGGCCGGCGACCAGCCAGACGATCGAGCCGATCAGCGGGATCAGCAGCACCAGCAGGAGCCACATCCCCTTGGGCATGTTGCGGCACGAGCCCTCGTCGGTGGTGATCACGTCGACGATGCAGAAAATCCACAGGCCGAGCGTGAGAACGCCGAATAGACCGTTGAAATACAGCATGGAAAACTCCCCAGTTCCAGATGACCGGGGTAAGTATTAGCACAAGAGGGCATCGAGAATGCCCGTGGCCACCGCGAGCGCCTGCGTCTGCCCCGGGCAGCACTTCGGCCCTGCTCCGAACGGCCGATCCGAGAGATCCACCTCGACGACTTCGCCGCCGACCCACCTTCGGGTGATCCGGACCGGCGGATCCTCCCGCAGGACACGATCGAGCAGACTCGCGGCGTCCTCGCCGGGCCGGTGCGCGGTCAACGCCTTGGTGAGGAGCTTCGCCGTGGCGTCGCAGGCCTGCACCAGCAACCCGATCCGCGCGGCCGTCCGCTCGTCGACGTCGCCGCCGCAGACCTCGATCAGCCGCGCCACGGCCTCGTCCGCGTCGGCGCCGGGTTCGGTGTGCGGGTGATAGCAGGCGGAAACCGTTGCGATGTCGCGGGAAACGTCCGGCAGGTCGAGCTCGGCCGCCAATACGGCGACCGGGACCGTCCACACGATCCGGTCGGCCGTTTCGTGCCGTAGCTCCCGGGTGAGCGCGAAGGCCTTGTCCCGCAAGGACCCCATCGGCGCCAAATCCGCGAGCACGAACGCCCGCCGCCGCGAGTGGTCCTCCGGGCGGCTGAACCGGGCCACGTTCGCCCGCAACCACCGGACACCTCCCGGCTCGACGTCACGGGGCACGGGCGGGACGGGGGCTTCGATCAGCGGATTCTCCATACCGTGACGTTAAGTGCGGAACACTTCGGTCACGGCCGAAACGCCGAGGGGCCGGAAGCGGGTGGCTCGTTGTTATGGTGACCGGGTGACGGCCGTGTCGGAGGCAACCGAAGTCGACGGCGCGGGGCGAACGGCGCAACCGCGCCAGCTCATCGTGACCGTGTACGGCCTGTACTCGCGCGGCGAAGGCGGCTGGCTTTCGGTCCGGTCCCTGATCGATCTGCTGGCCGTTGTGGACGTCGAGGAGCCCGCCGTCCGGTCGTCGATCTCCCGGTTGAAGCGCCGCGGGATCCTTTCCGCGGTCCGCCGGAACGGGGCGGCCGGGTACGAACTTTCCGAGACCGCGCTGGCGATCCTTCGCGAAGGCGACGAGCGGATCTTCCGCCGCGAACGCGCCACCCCCGGTGACGGCTGGCTGCTCGCGGTGTTCTCCGTCCCGGAGGCCGAACGGCACAAAAGGCACGTTCTTCGCACGCAGCTCGCCCGGCTCGGTTTCGGGACCGCGTCGTCCGGCGTCTGGATCGCGCCCGCGCACCTGCGCGACGCGACCTCCGACATGCTGCGACGGCTCGAACTGGAGGGTTACGCCGATCTCTTCCACGCCGAGCATCTCGCGTTCGGTGACGTGCGGGACAAGATCCGCGAATGGTGGGACCTCGACCAGCTCGAGGCGCTCTACACCGCTTTCCTCGCCGAGCACACGCCAGCGCTGCGCCGGTGGCAGCGGCGCAAGACCACGGACGAGGCCGAAGCGTTCGCCGACTACGTCCGGGTCTTGACCGACTGGCGGCGGCTGCCCTACCTCGACCCTGGCCTGCCAGCCGAGCTGCTCCCGTCCGGCTGGGCCGGGATCCGGGCGGCGGACCTCTTCTTCACGCTGCACTCGCGCCTGGGCGAGGCCGCGGCCGCGCACGTCTCGCGCACGCTTCCCGACGTGGTCAAGCCTTGAAGTACATGATGGCCTCCTTCCTTGCGCCTAGCGCAAGGAAGGAGGCCATCATGTACTGGGAAACCTACGCGACCACCGCGAACCCCTGCACCTCCACCAGCGCCTCGACGTCCCAAAGCCGGCTGACGCCGATCCCCGCCATCGCGGGATATTCGGTTCCGGCCAGCCGCTTCCACACCGCGCCGATCTCGCGCGCGTGGGCGCGGTAGTCGTCCATGTCGACGATGTAGATGGTCACGCTGCACAGGTCCGACGGCTGCCCGCCCGCCGCGCGCAGCGCGGTCAGCAGGTTGGTCAGCGCGCGTTCGAACTGTTCGACCACGCCGTCGCCGACGATGCGGTTGTCCTCGTCCAACGCCGTCTGACCGGCGAGGAAGACGAACCGCCCGCTCGCCGTGACGGCGTGCGAGAAGCCGGAAGGGCGGCCGAGTTCAGGCGGATTGATGCGCTCCATACCGGTCAGCATATCCCGCATCGTTGACGGTCGTACATACCGCGACATACTCTGAACGACGTGCGTATCGCGGTGTTAGGCGGCGGCCCGGCGGGGCTCTACTTCGCCACGCTGGCGAAACAGCTCCATCCCGATCACGAGATCACCGTCTGGGAGCGCAACGCGCCCGACGACACCTTCGGGTTCGGGGTGGTGTTCTCCGACGAGACCCTCGGCGGCATCGAGCACGCCGATCCGGCCGTCCACGCCGCCATGCGGCGCGAGTTCGCGCGCTGGGACGACATCGACGTCCATTTCCGCGGCACGGTGCACACCTCCGGTGGGCACGGGTTCGCCGCGATGAGCCGCAAACGGCTGCTCGGCATCCTCCAGGAGCGCTGTGCCGAACTCGGCGTGGACGTGCGGTTCGGCACCCAGGCGCCGAGCGCGGCCGAGGCGAGCGCGGAGTACGACCTCGTCGTCGCGGCGGACGGCGTCAACTCGCCGACCCGCGCCGCCCTCGCCGGAAGCTTCCGGCCGGACATCCAGACCCGCCGCTGCAAGTACATCTGGCTGGGCACGGATCTGGTCTTCGACGCGTTCAAGTTCCACGTGCTGGAAACCCCGCACGGGATCATGCAGATCCACGGCTATCCCTACAGCGACACCGAGAGCACGTTCATCCTCGAACTGCACGAGGACGTCTGGCAGCGCGCGTTCGGCGGGATCGCCGCGACCTCGCTCGCGCCGGGCGAAAGCGACGAGAAGTCGATCGCTCTCATCCGCGAGCTGTGCGCGGACGTCCTCGACGGGCACCAGGTGTTCGCCAACAACTCGAAGTGGACCGCGTTCGCCACCGTGCGCTGCGCGAGCTGGCGGCACGAGAACGTCGTGCTGCTCGGCGACGCCGCGCACACCGCGCACTTCTCCATCGGTTCCGGCACGAAACTCGCCATGGAGGACGCGCTCGCGCTCGCCGCCTGCCTGCACGAACAGCCCGACACCGGCAGCGCGCTGAGCGCGTACGAGGCCGAGCGCCGCCCCGTCGTCACCTCGACCCAGCGCGCCGCGCAGGCGAGCCTGGAGTGGTTCGAAAACCTCGGCCAGTACACGCATCAGGATCCGCCGCAGTTCGCGTTCAACATCCTGACCCGCAGCCGCCGCGTCACCTACGACAACCTCAGGTTGCGCGATCCCGAGTTCGCCACCGAGCTGGACACCTGGTTCGCGTCCACTCATGCCACCGACGTCCGGCCGCCGATGTTCCAGCCGTTCCGGATCGGAAACCTCGAACTGCCGAACCGCGTGGTCGTCTCGCCGATGGACATGTACTCCGCCGAAGACGGCGTACCGACCGACTTCCACCTGGTGCATCTGGGAAGCAAGGCACTCGGCGGCGCCGGACTGGTGATGACCGAGATGGTCTGCGTCTCCGAAACCGGCCGCATCACCCCCGGTTGCGGCGGTCTGTACACCGAGGAACAAGAGCGGGCGTGGGCCAGGATCACCGAATTCGTGCACGGGAACACGCCCGCGCGGATCGGGGTCCAGCTGGGCCATTCGGGCCGCAAGGGCTCGACGAAACTGATGTGGGAGGGGATCGACCAGCCGCTGCCGGAGGGCAACTGGGAGGTCTGCGCCCCGTCCGCGATCCCGTACAGCGAAGCGAATCAGACCCCGCGCGAACTCACGAAACCCGAGCTGACGGAGATCCGCGATCAGTTCGCGAACTCCGCCCGCGCCGCCGCGCGCGCCGGTTTCGACCTGCTCGAACTCCACTGCGCGCACGGCTACCTGCTTTCGTCCTTCCTGTCCCCGCTCACCAATCGGCGCACCGACGAATACGGCGGCTCGCTGGAGAACCGGCTGCGCTTCCCGCTCGAAGTCTTCGACGCGGTCCGCGCGGCGTGGCCCGCCGAGCGGCCGATGACAGTGCGCATCTCCGCGACCGACTGGCACGAAGGCGGAATCGACGTCGACGACGCCGTCGAGATCGCGCGCGCGTTCGCCGAGCACGGCGCGGCCGGGATCGACGTCTCGACCGGCCAGGTCGTCAGCGAGGAGAAACCCCAGTACGGCCGCAGTTATCAGACGCCTTACGCCGACCGGATCCGCAACGAGATCGGTCGCGAGTACGCCATCGCGGTGATCGCCGTCGGTGCGATCTCGTCCTACGACGACGTCAACTCGCTCATCCTGGCCGGCCGCGCGGATCTGTGCGCACTCGGCCGGACTCATCTCTACGATCCACAGTGGACATTGCACGCCGCCGCGGAGCAGGACTATCCGATGCCGTGGCCGAAGCAGTACGCGGCGGGCAGCCGGAAACCACAGGGCGGCCGGACCGACGGACCGAAACCACGGCTGGAACTGTTGCGGTCTGGAGAAACCGGTACGGCACACGCCCGCTGGCGACCTGGGAGTGATCGATGACCGCCTTCGCGTTGAATCCGCGGCAACAGGCTTTCGCCGACGAGGTGCGGCGGCTGGGCGCCGAGAAACTCCGTCCGCTGGCCGAATCCGGCACCGAAGGCGCGGTGAACCGGCCGCTGCTCAAGGAAATGGGTGCCCTCGGCCTGCTTTCCCGGTTGTTTCCCGGCGTCGACGGCGGCAGCCCGAGCCGGGAGGCCGCCGCGACGGATCTCTGCATCCTGCGGGAATCCCTCGCGAGCCAGAGCACCGAAGCCGAGACCGCGTTGGCCCTGCAGGGCTTGGGCACCTATCCGGTGCTGCAGTCGGGGCAGGACTCGCAAGTCTCGAAATGGGTGCCGGCGGTGGCCGCGGGTGACGCCGTCGCCGCCTTCGCGCTGACCGAACCGAACGCGGGTTCGGACGCGGCGGCCTTGGAGCTGTCCGCCGAACCCGACGGCGACGGCTGGCGCCTGACCGGCGAGAAGATGTGGATCTCCAACGCCCCCGAGGCCGATTTCTACAGTGTTTTCGCCCGCACCACACCGGAAGCGGGCTCACGCGGCGTCTCCGCGTTCGTCGTGCCCGCCGATCGCGCCGGGCTCTCCGGCGAGCATCTCGATCTCGTCAGCCCGCATCCCATCGGCACCCTCGTCTTCGACGGTGTCCGGGTCGAGCGGGACGAACTACTCGGCGAACAGGACCGCGGCTTCGGCGTCGCGATGCGGACACTGGACCTGTTCCGGCCCAGTGTCGGCGCGTTCGCCGTCGGCATGGCGCGGGCCGCGCTCGACGCCGCCGTCGCCCACGCCCAGACCCGGATCGCGTTCGGCGGGCCGCTGCTCAAGCAGCAGACCGTGGCGCACACCCTCGCCGAAATGGCCACCAGGACCGAGGCGTCCCGGCTGCTCGTCTACGCGGCGGCCGCCGCCTATGACGCGGGCGAGCGGAACCTCGCCGGGCGGGCCGCGATGGCGAAGCTGTTCGCCACCGAGACAGCCCAGTACGTCGTCGACTCGGCCGTGCAGATCCACGGCGCGCGGGCGCTGCGGCGAGGGCATCTGCTCGAACACCTCTACCGCGAGGTCCGCGCGCCGCGGATCTACGAAGGCGCTTCCGAGGTCCAGCGGACCATCATCGCGCGATCGCTGGCTTCCTCTTCGCCGGACGGCGGTCGAGGTACCACTGCGTGACGAGCAGGACCAGCGTTCCGCTCGACCAGGCCGTGATCGCGGCGATCGACTGCTGATAGGCGAGTTCGCTGCCGCCGAACGTGGTCGCGATCCGCGGTTCCAGCACGATCATCGCGATCGGCCCGATCACCCGGCTGACGATGATCGACATGGTGAGCGCGAAACTGCGGATCATCCACCGGCGGTGCTCACCGAACCGCCGTTCCCGCGCCGCGCGCCAGCCGGCGAACGTGCAGCCCAGCCACAGCACCGCCATCAGCACGTTCGCCACCCGGGTCGCCGGGCCGAACGGGCTCAGCGCCCCGATCGTCAACGCCATCAACCCCGCCGGGAGCACCCCGGCGAACACGTAGACCCGGCCGACCTTGCGGTGCACCGCCGGGTATTCGGCGCGGAACCACGGCCAGATCTGGATCAGCGCCCCGATCATCGCGATCGTGCCGAACAGGACGTGTCCCACCAGGAACCAGTAGTGCGACGTGAAGTCCGGTGGCCGCGGCACGCGTGACAGCGAGGGATCCATCGCCAGATACGGCGGCAACGAGAACGCCAGGAACACCACTACGACGACGGCCAGCGGCGCCAGCCAGGGCCGTCGCCACCAGGGCTTCCTCGGTTCGGTTCCCGGTCGGTCGCGGTGCCCCAGTCGGACGGTCATCGCCGATTCCTCACACTTTCCCAGTGCCGGCAGGATTTTCCGGTGCTGACGCTAGGGCTCGGGCGGTAGCGCGGAGAATGGATTGAGCCGCCGCTCCGGCGGTGGGGCAGGCCCTACCGCCGGGTGCCCGGCCGGGAAACACCTTCGATCGGGTGGGTCCGCCGCCTTATTTCACCAGTTAATACATGGCAGAGGCTAAGGTCGTGGGGCATCCTGGAAGCTTCGCCGCCACAAGATGGGTACCCGCATGCCTGCCAAGCGCACCACCGTCCGTGACCTGCGGCGGCACAACCGTTCCCTCCTGCTGTCGAAACTCTACTTCGACGGCCCGCTCAGCCGTCACGAATTGAGCGGTCTGACCGGTTTGAGCGCCGCGACCGTCAGCAACGTGACCGCCGAACTCGGCGAAGAACGCCTCATCGTCGAAGCCGGATTGGTCGAGTCCGACGGCGGCAGGCCGCGCGTCCTGCTCCGCGTCGACCCCGCGTACGGCCACGTCGCCGGTGTCGACATCGGCGAGACGGGGGTGAAGGTCGAACTGTTCGACCTCACCATGAACCGCATCACCAGCGTCGAACATCCCTTCGCCTCACCGCGGCCCGACGCGGCGGCGGCCGTCGCCCAGGTGGCGTCCGGGCTCCGGGAAGTGATCACGGAATCGGGTATCGACGAGGCGACCGTGCTCGGTGTCGGGGTCGGCGTTCCCGGCACCGTCGAACAGGGCGAGGCACTCCGTGTGCACGCGCCCACCATCGGCTGGGAAGAGGTCCCGCTGACCGAGCTGCTGCGCGCGCAGGGGATCGAGCTGCCGTTGTTCGTCGACAACGGCGCGAAAACCCAGGGACAGGGCGAAATGTGGTTCGGCGCCGGCCGCGGTGCCCGGCACGCGGTGATCGTCCTGATCGGATCGGGGGTCGGCGCGGCCGTGGTCACCGACGGCACCACCTACCGCGGTTCCACCAGCAGTGCGGGCGAATGGGGCCATACGACGATCGTCTACGGCGGACAGGAATGCCGCTGCGGATCGCGGGGCTGCCTGGAGTCCTACGTCGGCGCGGAAGGTGTCCTCGCGCGCTATCGCAAGGCACGGGGCGGAAAAGCCGCCGCGGGCGAGGACGAGCAGTCGCAGTTCGCCGCTCTGCTGGAGTCGGCCGGCAAGTCCAAAACCGCGGCCAAGGTGCTGGAGGAGACCGCGGGGTACCTCGGCGCCGGGATCGGCAACCTGATCAACCTGTTCAACCCGGAGCGGATCGTGCTGGGCGGCTGGGCCGGGCTCGCGCTCGGCGAGGGGCACCTGCCCGAAATCCGGCGCGTGGCGGGCGAGCACGCGCTGAAGCACGTGTTCGACCAGACCGAGATCGAACTCGGCCGGCTCGGACCGGACGCCGTCGCCATAGGAGCCGCCACGCTGCCGGTCGCCGCTCTCCTGGAGCAGGGCGCGGACCCGCGGACGGCCGGATCGAAGCGCGGGACGGCCGCCTGACCTTAATTCGAGCTCGAAAAATACGTCTTGTCGCAGTAGTAGAGACCATGCATACTTTGTTGTCAGGCACAACAAAGTAGTTCTGCCACGCGCTTTCCGTTCTCCCGCGTTCGCTGCCGCGCGGGGTCCCCAACGGTCAGAGAGGCGACAACGATGTCCATCTCATCGCGAATCCGCTGGACAGCGCTCCTCGCTGTCGGCGTCCTCCTCGGTTCACTTCCGGCCACGGCCCAGGCTCCGGCTTCCGAGGCCGCGGTCTTGGCCGCCACCTTCACCGACGACTTCAACGGCCCCGCGGGCGCCGGGATCGACACCTCGAAGTGGCACTTCGAGACCGGCGACAACGTGAACAACCACGAGCGCCAGTGGTACACGTCCGGGACGAACAACGCGGCGCTCGACGGCCAGGGCAACCTGGTCATCACCGCGAAGAAGGAGAACCCCGGCAACTACAACTGCTGGTACGGCCGCTGTGAGTACACCTCGGCCCGACTGTCCACTCAGGGTCAGTTCACGCAGACGTACGGCCGGTTCGAAGCGCGGATGAAACTGCCGCGTGGACAGGGGATGTGGCCGGCGTTCTGGATGCTCGGCGCCGACATCGGCAACGTGGGCTGGCCCAACAGCGGCGAGATCGACATCATGGAGAACGTCGGCTTCGAACCGAACACGGTGCACGGCACCATCCACGGCCCCGGGTACTCCGGCGCGGGCGGGATCGGTGCGGGCTACAACGGTCCGAACTTCTCCGACGACTTCCACACCTACGCCGTGGACTGGGCACCGAACCAGATCAAGTGGTACGTGGACGGAAACCTTCACCAGACAAGGACTCCTGCCGACCTCAACGGAAACCGCTGGGTCTTCGACCACCCCTTCTACCTGATCTTGAACCTCGCGGTCGGCGGGTACTGGCCGGGTGACCCGAACTCCAGCACCGTCTTCCCGCAGCGGCTCGTCGTCGACTACGTGCGCGTCAATTCGAGCGGCACCGCCGGGAACACCGGACGGATCACCGGTATCGGCGGCAAATGCGTCGACGTCGCGGGCGCGAACACCGCCAACGGAACGCCGATACAGATCACCGACTGCAACGGCAACGCCGCCCAGAACTGGACCGTCGGTGGCGACGGCACGATCCGCGCGCTGGGCAAGTGCATGGACGTCTCCGGCGGCTCGACCGCCGACGGCGCGCCGGTACAACTTTGGGACTGCAACGGTTCCGGCGCGCAGAAATGGACTGTCAGCGGAGCGAGGGACATCGTCAACCCGCAGGCGAACAAGTGTCTCGACGCCACCGGGAACTCGTCGGCGAACGGGACCCGGCTTCAGCTCTGGACCTGTTCCGGCGCCGCCAACCAGAAGTGGACCACGCCCTGACCCCGCCCCACCGACGCATTTCGTCCTCTAAATGCGTTAGTTCGCACCCGAACCACCACGTTTGGTCCTCTCAGTGCGGTGGTTCGTGGTGCGAACTGCCGCGTTTAGAGGACTAAACGCGTTCAGGTACGTTCCGCGTAGGCCTCGACGAGCTGGTTTTCGGCGTCGGTGAGGTACTGCGCGAGGAGCGCTTCGGCGCCGGGGCCGTCGCCTGCCTCGATCCTTTCGAGGATCTCCGCGTTGCGCTTGAGGTACGGCTCGTGGAAGCGCCGCGGGTCGGCCATCATGTGGAACACCAGCCGCAGCTCGGCGAAGATGCCGCGCATCAGCTCGTCGATCCGTTCGCTGCCACCGAGTTCCGCGATCGCCGAATGGAACCGGATGTTCGCGGTGCCGAGATCCTGCCAGCGCTCGCTTCGCTCGGCGAGCCTGCCGTCCTCGACCATGCGCGCGAGCTTCGCGAACGTCGGCGGCTTCTCCGTCACCGCCCGGACAGCCGAGCACTCGACGACCTTGCGCACCTTGTAGAGGTCGACGACGTCTTCGACGGACAACACCCGCACGAAAACGCCGCGGTTGAGTTCATGGGTCAAGAGCCGCTCATGCGTGAGCAGCCGGAACGCCTCGCGCAGCGTGTTCCGCGAGACGCCGAGCGCCGAGCCGATGTCGTGCTCCGACAGCCGCCCCCCCGGCAGGAAGAACCCTTCCGCGATCCGCGTGCGCAGGACGCCCGCGACCCGCTCGGCGGTACTGGTGCGGCTGATCATGCCGCGATCCGCTTCGAGTCCTTGCACCGAGGCAGGACCACCCTCCGCGATCGTCACGTGACCGATCCTACCTACACACAAGAGAGCGAGCCAAGGATCCTCTTGTGGAATTGTTGAACAATACCTACAGTGGCTACTCATGTGACCCGTGCCACGATGGGCTTCACCCACTGGAGGTGCCGATGGACGCGACAGCCACTACCGAAGACACACGCCCCTTCGCCTGGTTCCGCACGCTCGGTTCGCGAGGCCGCCGGGCCTTCGTCGGCGCGTTCGGCGGGTACGGGCTCGATTCGTTCGACTACCAGACGCTTCCGCTGGGCCTGGCCGCGATCACCGCCTATTACGGCCTCTCCGGCGGCGAGGCCGGTCTGCTCGGCACGACGACGCTGGTGGTCTCGGCGATCGGTGGCATCGGCGCCGGCGTACTGGCCGACCGCATCGGCCGCGTCCGCACGCTCCAGATCACCATCGCGATGTACACGGTCTTCACCGTGCTCTGCGGGTTCGCGCCGAACTTCGAGACGCTCCTGATCTTCCGCGCCCTGCAGGGACTCGGCTTCGGCGGAGAGTGGGCGGCCGGTGCCGCGCTGGTGGCGGAGTACTCGCAGGCCCGCTACCGCGGCCGCACGGTCGCCTTCGTGCAGAGCGCCTGGGCCGTCGGCTGGGCACTGTCGGTGGTCGTCTACACCGTCGTCTTCAGCATCTGGAGCCCGGACGTCGCGTGGCGCGTCATGTTCTGGACCGGCGTCATCCCCGCGCTGCTGGTGCTGTGGGTCCGCCGCAACGTCCAGGACGCGCCGGTCGCGGAAGCCGCCAGGGCCACCAAGAAGGAACGCGGTTCGCTGGCGGGCATCTTCAAGCCGGACCTGCTGCGCACGACGTTCTTCGCCGCACTGCTCGCCACCGGTGTCCAGGGCGGGTACTACACCCTCGCGACCTGGCTCCCGAGCTACCTGAAGACCACGCGCGGCCTGACCGTCATCGGCACCGGCGGCTATCTGGCGTTCCTGATCTCCGGCGCGTTCATCGGCTACGTCACCGGCGGTTATCTCACGGATCTCCTGGGGCGCAAGAAGACCTTCCTGCTGTTCTCCGTGCTGTCGGCGGGTCTCATCATCGCCTACACGCAGATCCCGGCGGGCGCGAACACCCTCGTGCTGTTCCTCGGTTTCCCGCTCGGGTTCTCGATGTCCGCGATCTTCAGCGGGTTCGGCGCGTTCCTCGCCGAGCTGTACCCTTCGGCGCTGCGCGGGACCGGACAGGGCTTCACCTACAACCTCGGCCGGGCCATCGGCGCGACCTTCCCCGCCGTGGTCGGTTTCCTCGGCGCCGGCGGCGCGATGGTGTTCGGCGCGGTCGGCTACGGCATCGCCGTACTGGCGCTGCTCGGCCTGCCCGAGACTCGCGGCCGCGAACTTCTGTGACGACAATCGGAAGAGGAGGCACCGCGATGACCACCTTCGACGAACCGGCGACGATGACCCCCGGCGAGGTTCGCGCCCTGTTCCGCGCCGGTACCGCCCGCCCGACCACCGGCTGGGCGAACGGGTTCACGCAGACCAACCTGATCGCCGTGCCCGAGGACTGGGCCTACGACGTCCTGTTGTTCTGCCAGCGGAACCCGCGGCCCTGCCCGGTGCTCGACGTCAGCGATCCCGGCGACCCGTCGACGCGCCTGGCGCCCGGCGCGGATCTGCGCACCGACCTGCCGCGTTACCGTGTGTGGCAGAACGGCGCGCTGTCCGGCGAGGTCTCGGACGCGAGCGGGCTGTGGCGCAGTGACATGGTCGCGTTCTCGATCGGCTGCAGTTTCACCTTCGAATCGGCGCTGGCCGCGGAAGGGATCCCGCTGCGGCACGTCGACCAGGGCCGCAACGTGGCGATGTACGTGACGAACCGCGAGTGCGTCCCGGCCGGGCGGCTGTACGGTCCGATGGTGGTCTCCATGCGGCAGATCCCCGAAGACCGCGTCGACGACGCCGTGCGGATCACCCGCGCGATGCCGTCCGTGCACGGCGCGCCCGTGCACGTCGGTGACCCCGGCGCGCTCGGCATCGCCGACCTCGGCGAACCCGATTTCGGCGATCCGGTCGACGCGCGACCCGGTGACGTGCCGGTGTTCTGGGCGTGCGGCGTGACCCCGCAAGCGGCGCTGATGGCCTCGCGGCCGCCGTTCGCGATCACGCACGCGCCGGGCTACATGTTCGTGACCGACAAGCTCGACAGTGAGTTCAGGGTGGCGTGATGGATCTCAACAGTGACCTGGGCGAGGGTTTCGGCGCCTGGAAGATGGGCGACGACGACGCCATGCTCGACGTCGTCACCAGCGCGAACGTCGCGTGCGGCTTCCACGCCGGTGACCCTTCGGTGATGCGGCGCGTCTGCGAACGCGCGGCGGAGCGCGGCGTCGTCATCGGCGCCCACGTCGCCTACCGCGATCTGGCCGGGTTCGGGCGGCGGGCGATGGACGTCGCCCCCGCCGACCTGGCCGACGACGTGCTCTACCAGATCGGCGCGCTCGATGCGTTCGCGCGGGCGGCGGGGACGCGGGTGCGGTACGTCAAACCGCACGGGGCGTTGTACAACACCGCTTCCGTGGATCCGGAGCAGGCGGCCGCGGTGGTCGAAGGCATCCGCCGGTTCTTCCCCGCGCTCGCGCTGCTGTGCCCGCCGGACTCGGAAATGGCCGAACAGGCCGAAAAAGCCGGGTTCCCCGCGTACGCCGAGGCCTTCGCGGACCGCGCGTACACACCGGAAGGGCTTCTGGTGTCACGGAAACTGCCGGGCGCTGTCCTCCACGACGCCGACGAGGTGACGATGCGGGCGGTCGCGATGGCGACCACCGGCAAGGTCATCGCCGACGACGGAAGCGAGCTGACGCTCCAGCCGCATTCCCTGTGCGTGCACGGTGACACTCCCGGCGCCGTCGAGCTGGCGCGACGGATCCGCGCGGGGCTGAGCGCGTCCGGCGTCCACATCGGACCGTTCCTCGAGGCCGCGTGATGCGAGTGCTGCCCTACGGGTCGCGTGCGGCCATGGTCGACTTCGACGATCCGTCGGAGGTGCTCGGGCTGCACGCGTCACTGGAGCAGGATCCGCCGGACGGGGTCGTGGAACTGGTCCCGGCCGCGCGGACGCTCCTGGTCCGGTTCGACCCGGGCCGGACGCACCACGACCGCCTCGCCGGCGCGATCCTCGATCGGTCCACTGTGGACGTATCGCCTCGCGAGACCGCCGAGATCGTCGTGCCCGTGCGCTACGACGGTCCGGACCTGGCGGAGGTGGCGGCGGCCGCGGGGATGTCGGCCGAAGCTGTCGTCCGGCGGCATGAAGACGGCACCTATGTCTCGGCGTTCTGTGGCTTCGCGCCGGGTTTCGCCTACCTGACCGGCCTCGACCCCGCGCTGCACCTGCCGCGCCGGTCGAGCCCGCGCACCAGGGTGCCCGCCGGATCGGTCGCGATCGCGGGCGAGTACACGGCGGTGTACCCGCACGCCTCGCCCGGCGGCTGGCGGCTGATCGGGCGGACCATCCTGCCGGTGTGGGACGTCGACCGTGAGCCGCCGAACCTGCTGGCGCCGGGCACGCGGATCCGGTTCAGTTCATGACCGCGAAGATCGACGTCGTCCGCACCGGCATCTTCGCCACCGTTCAGGACCTCGGGCGCCCGGGGCTGGCCGCGATCGGCGTCGGCCGGTCCGGTGCCGCCGACCGGGGCTCGCTGCGGCTGGCCAACCGGCTGGTCGGGAACCCCGAAGACAACGCGGCATTGGAGTGTGTCCTGGGCGGTCTCGTGCTGCGCTTCTCCGCGCCCACGACCGTCGCCGTCACCGGCGCGCCCTGCCCGATCACCGTCGGCGGCCGGGCATTCGGCTCGAACTCGCCGATCCCGGTCGGCCCTGGCGACGAACTCGTTCTCGGGATGGCTTCTCAGGGTTTGCGTTGCTATGTCGCCGTGCGGGGCGGTGTCGACGTCGCTCCGGTGCTGGGTTCCCGGGCGACCGACACCCTCGGCAAAGTGGGCCCGCCCGTGCTGTCCGCCGGGATGACCTTGCCGGTGGGGCACCGGGTTTCGCCTCATCCCGGGGTCGACCTCGCGCCCTGTGCTTTGTTGGCGGAGGAGCCGGTGCTGCGGGTGACCGTCGGGCCCCGGGTGTCTTGGTTCGTACCCGGCGCACTGTCCACTTTGCTCACTTCCGTGTTCGTGGCCACCGCTGACGTCGATCGCGTGGGCGTACGCCTGGAAGGTCCCGACCTTTCGCGGGCGCGTGACGGCGAGCTGCCGCCAGAGGCCGCCGTGCCCGGCGCGTTGCAGGTTCCTCCTTCAGGACAGCCGATCCTGTTCCTGGCCGACCATCCGGTGACCGGGGGCTATCCGGTGATCGCGGTGGTCGAGGAGGCGGACCTGGATGTGGCCGCGCAGGTGCGCCCTGGGCAGCGGATCCGCTTCCGGCTCGTGAAGGGCAGTGACGGTTCTAACCCTCTTCACCACTCACGAGGCCCGAGACCCGCAAAGTGAGGTTCAACCGCCCCACCAGCCCCAGTTCCGGATCGGCGGTCCCGGGCAACACCTTCGGCACCCCGTGGAAGGCCAGCCGCGACTCCCCGCCGAACACGAACAGGTCACCCGACCGCAGATCGACGTCCGTGTAGGGCCGCCCGCGATCGGACGTGTTCCCGAACCGGAAAACGCAAGCGTCCCCCAGGCTCAGCGACACGACGGGCTCCAGCGACGCCTCGTCCTTGTCCTGATGCATCCCCATCTTCGCGGCTGAGTCGTAGAAGTTCACCAAAGCGATGTCCGGCTCATACGACGAGACTCCGTAGGCGTCAGAGACAGCACGTCTGCCCAGGTCACCCAGCCAGCCGGGAAACGGAAGGACCGGGGAGCCGTCGTCAGTCACCTTGGAGTACCGGTACGGGTGCCAGTGCCAGCCGAGACAGACCGTCCGCACGGACATCACGCCGCCGTTCGGCAGCCGCGTCTGCCGGTAACCACGCCAGCCGCGACAGGCTTCGACCAACCGGCGTTGCGCGTCGAGGTCGAGCCAGTCGGGGATATGCACGGCACCGGGCGCGACTTCGGCGCGCGGGCGAGGGATCAGCGCGTCCACAGGTCGAGTTTGCCAGGCCGCGCGCCGATGATCCGGTGGCCCCGGACCATGACCCCGGCCGCGGCGAACCACCTCGGTACCCGCACGAAGAAGCGCGACCGAGACGAAGTGTGCGTGACTGTCACAGCGAATCACCGAATTCGACCACGGTCACCCCGGCCTGAGCGCGGACCGGGTCGTTCATCGCCGCCAGCACCGCGGGGACGTCGTCGAGGCCGACCCGCTTGCCGATCATCCCGGCGAGATCGATCCCGGCGGTCTCCACCACCCGCAGCATCTCGGGGTACTCGTGCGCTTGCAGCCCGTGGATGCCGACGATTTCCAGCTCCCCGCCGATCACCCGGTGCATCGGGATCGGCGCGACACCCTGCGCCGGCGGCATCAACCCGGCCTGGACGTGCCTTCCGCGTTTCCGCAGGCTGCCGATCGACGCCGCGCAGGTGGTCGGCGAGCCGAGACAGTCGAGCGAGACATGCGCACCGCCGCCGGTCAGGTCGCGGACGTGCGCGGCGACGGCTTCGTGGCCTTCGAACTCGGACGCGTCCACGGTCACGGCCGCACCCATCCGCGACGCCAGCGCCCTGGCCTGCGGTGACGGGTCGACGGCGACCACCGAAGCGCCGACCGCGACGGCGAGCAGGATCGCCGAGACGCCGACCCCGCCGCAGCCGTAGACCGCGACCCACTGGCCCGGCCGGACGCCGCCTTGGCGCAGCACCGCGCGGAACGCCGTCCCGAACCGGCACCCCAGCGCGGCCGCCTCGGCGGCGGACAGCGAATCCGGCAGCGCCACGAGGTTGACCTCGGCGTTCTCGATGGCGACGTACTCCGCGAACGAGCCCCAGTGGGTCGCGCCCGGCTGGAACTCGCGGTCGCAGATCTGCTGGTCACCGGCCGCGCACTGGGCACAGGTGCCGCAGGCGCAGACGAACGGGACGGTCACCCGGTCCCCGACCGACCAGCCACGGACGTCCTCGCCGAGCGACGCGATCCGGCCGGCGAGTTCGTGCCCGGCGACGTGCGGCAGCTTCACCGACGCGTCGTGCCCCTGCCAAGAGTGCCAGTCGCTGCGGCACACCCCGGTCGCGTCGAGGGCGATCACCACCCCGCCAGGCGGCACGGACGGATTTGGCACCTCGCGTACCTCGGGCAGCACCCCGAACTCTTCGAAGACGACCGCCCGCACCGGCTCTCCTCTACGTCCGCGTCTCCCGGCCTCGCTGCATCACCAGGCTCTCGCCGGGCACCGTACACCGGGCCGCGCGCCCCCGCGGCGAGCGTGATGGCCGCGGTGGCCCGAGAAGCCGGGACAGGGAGTCCGACGGCACCCCGAGTACCTCCTCGAGATTCTTGAGTACCAGCAGGGATTCCGGCCGTTCGGGGCGGCAACGCCCGGACTGCCAGTGACTCAGTGTGGCGAGGCTGACCGAGCACCCCCGCCCGCGCAGCCGGTACCGGATCCGGTCGAGACCGAGACCCCTCGCCCTGATCGCCGCTCTGAGGGCGTCCGCGAACGGCCCGTTCTCCAGCAGCCGCCTGAGTTCACGTCCTTCCGCCACCCCCCGGTCGATGGTGTGTGTCCGCTGACCGGTCATTGTCATCGCCTTCGTACGCTCGCTAGCCACCCGGAATAGCGCAGCCTAGGCGGGTGAACACATGATCGGAAGGGCCTTCGATCACCTATCCGGCCCGCAGGCGGGTGATGTGCCGAGGCGCGAATTATGCAGGGACGTAGGGAAAATTCCCACCACCCGAGCCGGCCGAAATGTGTCCACAGTGGACACGGGGCGCGATTCAGCGCAGCTCGACCGACAGCGCCTGCGCGATCTCCTTGCCGATGGCGTGCGTCGCCGCGTCCGGCGGCGAACCGACCTTGACCACCATCGGGCCGCCGAAGGGCTGGCGCTCGACGACCTCGATCCGCTCGCCGAGGGCGATGGCGTGCTCGGTGAGGTAGCGCAGGAGTTCCGGATCGGTGTCCCAGACGCGGACGATCTCACCGACCGCGCCGGACGGGAGGTCGTCGAGGATGCGCATCGGCAGCTCCTCGACGCTGCCGTCGGGGGCGGGGATGGGGTCGCCGTGCGGGTCGCGGACCGGGTTGCCGAGTTTCGCCGCGATCCGCTCGACGAGCCTGTCCGACACCGCGTGTTCGAGCGCGTCGGCCTCGGCGTGCACCTCGTCCCAGGTGTAGCCGAGTTCGGAGACCAGGTAGGTCTCGATCAGCCGATGGCGGCGGAGCACCGAGCGGGCGAGCAGCCTGCCTTCGGTGGTGAGTTCGATCCCGCGGTACGGGACGTGCGCGACCAGCCCCAGCTGGGACAGCTTGGTGACCATGCCGGACGCGGACGACGGGCTGACCTCCAGCCGTCCGGCCAGCGACGTGTTGGTGACGGCCTCACCGCGTTCCACCAGCCCGTAGATCACCCGGACGTAGTCCTCAACGGACGACGACCTGCGGCTTGCCCCTTCACCCATACCGTGGAGTTTACGGCTTGGCTCACTTCGCGTGCGGCCGCCAGCGGTACCGGATCCAGCCCGGGACCTGCTCCGCGCCGAGCTGGGCGTAGAACGCCTCGCCCTTCTCGTTGCCCTCCTGCATGTCCCATTCGACCCGGCCCGGCGTGCGGGCGCTCAGCTCGTTGAGCAGCTCCCGCCCGAGGCCGAAGCGGCGGTGCTCCGGACGGACGAACAGGTCGTCGAGCCAGATCCCCGGTTTGGCCTCCCAGGTGGAGAAGGTCCAGCTGCAGAAGGCGAAGCCCGCGACCTTGCCCGGTTCGTCCGGCGGGGTGGCGAGCAGCACCCATGCCTTCGGATCGGGCCCGAAGAGGAACCCGGCCATCTCCTGGCGGTCGAGCTTCAGATCGTGTTTGTCCTCGTAGACCGCGTGCTCCTCGATGAGCGCGCAGATCTCCTCGATGTCGTCCGCGACGGCGTCCCGTACCGGCATCCGTTTCAGCTCCGTTCGTAGACGATGTCGCCACCGACGGCGGTGGCGACGACGTGGATCGAATCCAAAGTGGACTCGTCGGTCGGGTCGGCCGAGAGCACGGCGAAGTCCGCGAGTTTGCCCGGCTCCAGCGTCCCCAGGTCCTTCTCGGCGAAAGCGGCGTACGCGGAACCGTAGGTGTAGGCACGCAACGCCTCCGCGGGGGTGAGCCGCTCATCGGGACCCAGCACCACCCCGGACGCCGTCTTCCGCCGCACCATGTCGGCGAGCGCGAGCAGCGGCGCGCCTTCCACGACCGGACGGTCCGAGCTGGCGGGGAGCACGCATCCCGCGTCGAGCAGGCTTTTGAGCCGGTAGCACCACGGCTCGCGGTCGGGGCCGAGCGCGGCCCGCATCCCGTCACCGATCTCGTTGACGAACCGGCCCTGCGGCGAGGCGATCAACCGCAGCGAGGCCAGCCGCTTCAGCTCTTCGGGCCGCAGCACCGCGCAGTGCTCGATGCGGTGCCGGTGATCGGGCCGCGGATCCGCCTTCAGCGCGGCTTCGTAGGCGTCGAGCACGACCGTGATCGCGCGGTCGCCGATGGCGTGCGTCGCGATCTGCCAGCCCGCCCGGTGCGCGGCGCCGATCGTCCGCGCGATCTCGTCTTCGGGCACCTGGAAGTAGCCGACGTTGTCCGGCTCACCGGCGAACGGCTCGTGCATCGCGCAGGTGCGGCCGATCAGCGAACCGTCGGCGAACAGCTTCATCGCGCCGATCCGCAGCCATTCATCGCCGAAACCGGTGCGCATCCCCAGATCGAGACCGAAGCCCGCACCCGAATCAAGGTCGTGGAGCACGCTCGCCGCGACCATCACCGTGCTCCGCACCCGCAGCACGCCGCGGTCGCGTGCCAGCTGGTAGGCGGCGAGTTCGGCGGGGGTCTCCCCCACCAGGCCTCCGCCGATCCCGGCCTCCTGGACGCTCGTGATCCCCTCGGCGAGGTACCGCTCGCTCGCCCGGTCCAGGCCGCGCACGACGGTCTCCACCGGCGTCGGATAGGTCAGCGGCCGCAGCAGCAACTGGGCCTGCTCCCGCAGCAGCCCGGTCGGCGAGCCGTCCTCGTCGCGGACGACGTCGCCGCCCACCGGCACGTTCGCCAGATCCAGCCGTTCCAGTACCGCCGAGCTGACCACGGTCATATGCCCGGACGTGTGCTTGAGCCGCACGAGGTGCCCCGGCGCCGCGCGATCGAGCCCCTGCCTCGTCGGATGCCCGCCCACGAGCTTGTTCTGGTCGTAGCCGCTGCCGATGATCCAACCGCCCGGCGGCGTTTCGGCGGCGCGCCGCGCGACGGCGTCGTACACCTCGTCCACGCCGCGGCAATGCGAGAGCGGGACGTCGTCGAGCGCCATCCCGAACCAGGCCATGTGGTTGTGCGCGTCGTGGAACCCGGGCACCACGACGGAGCCGCCGAGATCGACGCGACGCTTTGCGGAAAGCGCGACAGCATCGTCATCCAAGGCGACAATACGCCCATTCAGCACCGCTAGTGCTACGGATTCCCCGGTTCCGGTGAGAAACCGGGCGTTCTCGTAGACCGTGTCGACCCGCATGAATCCGACCCTATCGATCGATCGATCGTCTCGTCTAGGCTCGGCTTCATGAGCACCGTGGACTACGCACTCGACGATGGCATCGCGATCATTTGGCTGAACCGCCCCGAACGACTCAACGCGGTGGTCGCCGAACTGGTGGACGACCTGCTCGAGGCACTCGACGCGGTCGCCAAGTCGGACGCGCGGGCGATGGTGCTCGCCGGTCGCGGGCGGGCGTTCTGCGCCGGGCACGACCTCAAAGAGCCCACCCCTGAGGGTGATTCACGCCCGCGACTCGACCGGCTACAGGACGTCACACGCCGCCTTCGCGGACTCCGCCAGCCCGTCATCGCCGCGGTCCACGGCTACGCGATCGGCGCGGGGGCCGAGTTCGCGATGGGCTGCGACCTGATCCTCGCCGCCGAGGACGCGGTCTTCGCCTTCCCCGAGGTCTCCCTTGGCTTGAGCGTCACCGGGGCGGCGTCACGGCTGCTGCCACTGCTGGTCGGTCCGTTGAAGGCCAAGGAACTCCTGCTGCTGGGTGAGCGGGTGAGCGGCGCCAAGGCGCACGAACTCGGCCTGGTCAACGCCGCCCTGCCCGCCGACGACCTGATGGACACCGCCCTCGACTGGGCGGGCCGCATCGCCGCCCATCCGGCCGCCGCGGCCACCATGGCCAAACGCGCCCTCGATTCCGGCATCGACAGCTCGCTCGACGCCGCGCTCGAACTCGAAGTCAGCCACGCGCTGATCACCGAACACTCCGCCGAGGTCGCCGCCTCGGCCGAGGCCTTCCGGAGCCGCACATGACCTCGCTCGCCGGGATCGACACCCTTCTCGGACTGACCACCCGCGCCGCGGCACTGTGGCCCGACAAGACCGCGTGGATCTTCGACTCGACCGGCGAACGCTTCACCTTCGCCGACGTCGACAGGCGCAGCACGGAGTTCGCCCGCGCGCTGCTGGACCTCGGCGTCGAGCCGGGTGACCGGGTCGCCGTGATGCTGCGGAACCAGCCGGAGTTCCCGCTGCTGTGGCTGGCGCTGGCCAAGATCGGCGGCGTCCTCGTCCCGGTCAACACCGGGTACCGCGAATTCGACGGCGCCCACGTGCTCCGGCATTCCGGCGCCAGGTTCGCCGTCGCCGGGGAGGAGTTCCTGGAGCTGCTGAACAAGATCGCGCCGGAGACCTCGCTGGAACGGGTGCTCACCCCCGGCGAACTCACCGGTTCCGGCGACACCCCGGTCTTCGCGAGCGAAGGCGAGCGGCCGGTCAACATCCAGTACACCTCGGGAACCACGGGCGCCCCCAAGGGTTGCGTCCTGCCGAACCGGTACTGGACGACCCTGGCCATCAGCCTGGCCACGGACTTCCCCATGGTCGGCGCGGACGACGTCATCCTGACCGCGCAACCGTTCCACTACATCGATCCACAGTGGAACGTCGCGCTGGGGCTCGCGGGCGGCGCGACACTGGTGGTGCTCGACCGCTTCCACCCGTCCACGTTCTGGGAGAAGGTCCGCGAACACGGCGTCACCTGGTTCTACTGCCTCGGCCTGATGCCGACGCTCCTGCTGCGGCAGCCGGAAAGCGACCTGGACACCGCGCACCAGGTCCGCGCGATCTGCGCGTCGGCCATCCCGCGCGACCTGCACGCCGCGCTCGAAGCGCGCTGGAACACGCCATGGTACGAAGCCTTCGGCATGACCGAAACCGGCGGGGACATCCGGATGTACCCGGCGGATCACGAGGAGACGATCGGCACCGGCTGCCTCGGCAGGCCCGCGCCCACCCGCGAGGTGATGATCGCCGGCGCGGACGGCAAACCCCTGCCGCGCGGCGAAACCGGCGAGCTTCTGATCCGAGGGGTCGGCCTGATGCACGGCTATCACGACGACCCCGGTGCCACCGCACGCGCGTTCGAAGACGGCTGGTTCCACACCGGCGACCTCGCCACCATGGACGTCGAGGGTCGTGTGTACTACGTGGGCCGCACCAAGGACATGATCCGGCGCAGCGGCGAGAACATCTCCGCCGACGAGGTCGAACGGGCCCTGCAGCTGCATCCGGCGGTCAAGCTCGCCGCCGTCGTCGCGGTACCGGACGAGATCCGCGGCGAGGAGGTCAAGGCGTACATCGTCCTCGACGAAAACGAGGGACACGAGTGCGAACCAGCCGAACTGGCGGAGTTCTGCTCGGCGAAACTGGCCTACTTCAAGGTTCCCCGCTTCTGGGCCTTCCCGAAGGAGTTGCCGATGACCCCGTCGGAACGGGTCGCCAAGGGCGAGCTGAAGAAGGTGGCCGACCCGCGGGCCGGATCCTGGGACAGGACCACCGGCTCATGGCGGTGAGCACCCGCGAAAGGGTCCGCCAGGCGGCGGTGAAACTGTTCGCCACCAAGGGTTTCCACGGGACCGGCATCCGGGACCTCGCCCAGGAGGCCGAACTGTCCTCCGCCAGCCTCTACCACTACATGGGCACCAAAGAGGATCTGCTGGTGGCCATCATGAACGAGTCGCTGCGGCGGCTGCTCGACGCGGCGGAGCGCGCGACCGCCGGACTGGCCGATCCCGTGTCGCGGCTCGGATCCCTGGTGGCGCTGCACGTCCTCGCGCACGCCATCCAGCCGGATGACACCCGCGTGGTGGACAACGAGGTCCACGCGCTCACCCCCGGCGCCAGGGCCGAGGTGGTGGGGCTGCGCGACGCCTACGAACGGCTGTGGGCGGACGCCATCGAAGACGGTGTCGCGGCAGGCGTCTTCCACACCGGCCAGCCCTCGGTCACCCGGCTCGCGCTGGTGGAGATGTGCAGCGGCGTCGCGCGCTGGTACTCGCCGCACGGGCCGCTCAGCCTGGACCAGCTGGCCTCGCACTACGCGGAACTGGCGCTGCGGGCGCTCGGCTGCGCCGTCCCGCTGGGGTCCGTCCACCTGCAAAACTGCCGTGAAGTGGTCTCAAGAGTGTGGCGAGTACCCATTTGACGGCGACTCCTGGCCGGTACGCCTTGCTCAGACGGCTTGTCTGGGGGACGCTCGAAGGGTGACTGAGCAAACGATCCAACTCGAACTGGACGACTCGGGTCTCTCGCCGGCGTTGCCGGTGCCTTCGAACCCCCGTGATCAGGTGCAGGACGTCCCCTACCGCCCGGTGGGCTTCCGCGACGACGACCTGCCCACGGCGCTCGAACGGTGCGCGACATGGCTACGCCAGGCTCAGGAGTGGCTCGGGGAACCGGTCGATGTACTGGCCATCCATCTCGACTACGACGACCGCCAGGGTTCGCCGTATTACGACGTGAAACTTCTCTGCAACGAAGAGGACCTGGCCGGGGTCCCGATCGCGATGCGGAACCAGAAGGACGACGACGAGGAGTAGAGGCCGACGCAATGAAGGGGCCTTTCATCGCAAATTTTGCGATGAAAGGCCCCTTCATTGCACTTGGCGGGCGCCCCCGTCTCAGCCCAGGGTGCCGCCGACCTTGACGTGCCCCTTCAGCAGGTTGCGCGCGATGGTGCGGCGCTGGATCTCGTCGGTGCCCTCGTAGATCCGCAGCAGCCGCAGTTCGCGGTACCACCGCTCGACCGGCAGTTCCCGCGTGTAGCCCATTCCGCCGTGGATCTGCAGGACGCGGTCGACGATCTCGTTCGCCTTCACCCCGCCGTAGAGCTTCGCCATCGACTGCGCGTGCCGGGAATCCAGCTTCTGGTCGACCTGCCAGGCGGCGTGCAGCACCAGCCAGCGCAGCGCCTCCAGCTCGACGCCGGAGTCCGCGATCATCCACTGGATCGCCTGGCGCTCGGCGATCTTCTGCCCGAACGTCTCCCGCGTGTTGGCGTGCTCGATGGCCATCGAGATCAGCCGCTCGCACGAACCGATGGCGCGGGCGGGCAGCAGGTAGCGGCCGGCGCCGATCCACTGCATGGCCAGGTCGAAACCGTGGCCGAGTTCACCGAGGATCTGCGTCTCCGGCACGCGGACGTCCTCGAAGACCAGTGACGCCGGACCCCATTCGCCCATGGTGTCGATGTACTCGGACTTCCAGCCCGCGTCACGGTCGACGAGGAAGCAGGTGACGCCGCCGTTCGCGCCCTTCTCCGGGTCGGTGATCGCGAAGACCATCACGAAGTCGGCCTCGTTACCGCCGGTGATGAAGGTCTTCTCGCCGTTGATGACCCAGTCGGTGCCGTCCTTGCGGGCGGAAGTCCGGATGGCCTTCGCGTCCGAGCCCGCGCCGGGTTCGGTGATCGCGAAGCACGATTTGCGCTCGCCCGCGATCGTCGGGAGCAGGTAGCGCTCCTTCTGCTCGTCGTTGGCGTAGTAGAGGATGTTGTCCGCCGTGCCACCGAAGCGGAACGGGACGAACGTGCGGCCGAGTTCGGCCTCCAGCAACGCGGTCATCACCGCGGACAGGCCCATGCCGCCGTACTCCTCGGGCGTCTGCACGCCCCAGAACCCGGACTCCTTGGCCTTCAGCTGCAGCTCGCGGAGCTCGTCGGCGGTGAGGCCGGGCTGACCGGCGCGTTCGCGGCGCAGCACCTCCTGCTCACGTGGCATCAGCTCGCGCTGGACGAACGTGCGTACCCAGTCACGCACCTCACGTTCCTCGACGCTCAGAGAGAAATCCATGGTCAGCCCGCTCCTGTTCGACAGTGACTAAGCGCTCGCTTAGTTCAGCCTACCGCTTCGGTTGTCGTTCGCCGAGGAGTTGTCATAAGTTTTCGCAACCGGTCCCCACCTCGTCGAAGGGCATCCATGAGCACGGCAGCATCCGCGGCGAAGCGGGATCGCACTCATTACCTCTACCTCGCCGTCATCGCGGCCGTGCTCCTCGGCATCGCGGTCGGCATCCTGTTCCCGCAGGTGGGCAAGGAACTGAAGCCGCTCGGCACCGGCTTCGTGAACCTCATCAAGATGATGATCTCGCCGATCATCTTCTGCACGATCGCGCTCGGCGTCGGCTCGGTGGCGAAGGCCGCGAAGGTCGGCCGCGTCGGCGGGCTCGCGATCGGCTACTTCCTGGTGATGTCGACGGTCGCGCTGGTCATCGGCCTGGTCGTCGGCAACCTGCTGCAGCCCGGCGCCGGAATGCACCTGACCCCGGAGATCGCCGAAAAGGGCCAGGGCCAGATCGCCAAGAGCGAGGGCACGGTCGACTTCCTGCTCGGCATCATCCCGAAGACGCTGGTTTCGGCCTTCACCGAGGGCGAGGTGCTGCAGACGCTGCTGGTCGCGCTGCTCGCCGGGTTCGCGCTGCAGAAACTGGGCACGAAGGGCGAGCCGATCCGCCGCGGCATCGAGCACATCCAGCGGCTCGTGTTCCGGATCCTCGCGATGATCATGTGGGCCGCCCCGATCGGCGCGTTCGGCGCGATCGCCGCCGTCGTCGGCGAAACCGGCTGGAAGGCACTGCAGAGCCTCGCGGTGATCATGCTCGGCTTCTACATCACCTGCGCGCTGTTCGTGTTCGTGGTGCTCGGCCTGCTCGTCGGCCTGCTGGCCAGGGTCAACATCTTCAAGCTGCTGAAGTACCTCGGCCGCGAGTTCCTGCTGATCCTGTCGACGTCGTCGTCGGAATCGGCGCTGCCGAGGCTGATCGCGAAGATGGAGCACGCCGGTGTCTCCAAACCGGTCGTCGGGATCACCGTGCCGACCGGGTACTCGTTCAACCTCGACGGCACCGCGATCTACCTGACGATGGCGTCCATCTTCATCGCCGACGCACTCGACAAACCGCTGACCATCGGCGAACAGATCTCCCTGCTGGTGTTCATGATCATCGCGTCGAAGGGCGCCGCCGGGGTCACCGGCGCCGGGCTCGCGACGCTGGCGGGCGGGCTGTCCTCACACCGGCCGGAACTGGTCGACGGTGTCGGGTTCATCGTCGGCATCGACCGGTTCATGTCCGAGGCCCGCGCGCTGACGAACTTCGCGGGCAACGCCGTCGCGACCGTGCTCATCGGCACCTGGACCAAAGAGATCGACCGCGAGCAGCTGGACCGGACCCTGAACGGCCAGTCGCCCTTCGACGAAGCGACGCTCCTCGATGAGCATTCGAGTGAAGCCGGTGCGGAATCGGGTAAGAAGGAGACGTGATCGAATGTGCGGTCCGCTGGTCGGCGCCCCTGCCCGCTGAACCCCGGTTCCTGAAGCTGCTCGACAGGCTCGAACAGGGCCGGTACGACAACTATCGCCAGGACATCGACAAACGCCGGTTCCTGACCGGCCGTGTGCTGGCGAAGACCGTCACCGCCGAGCGGCTCGGTCTGGCCGTCGAGGACGTCGGCTTCGACGCGACCTGCGACGACTGCGGCAAACCGCACGGCCGCCCCAGGGTGCCCGGCGCGCCGCTGATGCTGTCGATCTCGCATTCCGGCGACCTCATCGGCGTCGCGGCCACCGCCGGGACCCCCGTCGGTCTCGACGTCGAGACCGCGACCAGGCGGGCCGACGATTCGCTCATCGAGTACGCGCTGAGCCCGGCCGAGCAGGCGGCGGTGTCCGGTCTGCTCGCCGAGCAGCGGACGACGGCGTTCTTCACCTATTGGACGCGCAAGGAAGCCGTCATGAAGGCCACCGGTAAGGGCCTGAAGATCCCGCTGCAGAGCATCACGTTCTCCGGGTACGACGAGGAGGCTCGGCTGGTCTCCTCGGGCGACGCGGCCCTCGACCCGGCGCGGACGCGGCTCGTGGACCTGAAGGCGGCGGAGGGCTACCGGGCCGCCGTCGCGCTCCTGACCTCCGACGAGATCGCGGTGAGCGAGGACTTCGCGCCCCTCTGACTTCGCGTTTCGTCCTCTAAACACGGTACTTGCACGCGCAACTACCGCATTTAGAGGACGAAACGCGGCTTAGACCTCCAGGCCCATCGCGGCCAGCAGGGTGCGGAACTTCGCCGACGTCTCGTCCAGTTCGGTCCGGGGGTCGGAGGCGGGCACGATGCCGCCACCGGCGTACAGCCGCATGGAGGTGTCGGCGATCTCCGCGCACCGGATCCCGACGGCCCATTCGCCGTCTCCGGCCGCGTCGACCCAGCCGACGGCGCCCGCGTAGTACGCGCGATCGAACGGCTCCAGCTCCCCCACCAGCGAGCGGGCCACGTCGGTCGGGGTGCCGCAGACGGCGGGCGTCGGATGCAGTGCGGCGGCGAGATCCAGGGAGGTGACGTCCTGGTCGGCCAGCTCACCGGTGACGGTCGTCGAGAGATGCCAGATCGCCGGCGTCGAGACCAGCTCGGGGCCACGGACGTCGAGCGTGCGACAGAACGGCCGCAGGATCTCGACGACGGATTCCACCACCACGGCGTGTTCGACGTGGTCCTTTTCGGATGCCAGAAGCGCCTCACCATTGGCCTTGTCGATCGCCGGGTCCGCCGACCGGGGCATCGACCCGGCATGAGGCCGTGACAGGACGGCGCCCCCGGTGCGGGACACCAGCAGTTCGGGGGTGGCGCCGACGAGCGTGCGCCCGCCGGGCAACTGCACGGCGTAGGTGGTGTGCCGGGGGTTGCCGTTCGTCAGGTTCCGGACGACGTCGGTGACCGGGACGGTCCCGGCGAAGTCGAGATCGAGCGCACGGGCCAGCACTACCTTGCGCAGGTCGCGTTCGCTCAGCGCCGAGACGGCCGCGCGGACGGCGGCCAGATGCGCCTCCGGTTCAGGCACCGGGGTGACCTTCACCGGCTGAGGAAGCGCCGTACGCGGCGGTACGGCGGCCTGGTCGGACGACGCGCGGCGGACCGCGCGTGGCAGGACCACATGACCCGGCGTCGACGTGCCCGCGCTGGTGTCGAAGGGCAGCACACCGACCGCGATCGTGGCACCCGACTCGGCGAACAGTCCGGGCAGTGCCCGGGACAGCCGCGCCGGATCGGTTTCGGTCGCGGTGGCCGCGGCCCCGCTCGCGAGGAGCGCGTGCCGCGCGGTGGCCAGGAGGAAGTCGCCCCGCTCGTAGCGGGCGGCCAGGTCTGCCGGGGTCGCCGGTGCGGTACTGGTCGTCACCCCACCAGACTCCCAGGCTCCGGCTGAGACCAGGGGAAAGTGTTGCCCGGGCAACAGCCTCTCGGACAACACCCTCCCTTGGCCAGCCCTTGACCTGGGCAGAAGCGTTACTTCAGCGCCTCGAGGAGGGCTTCACGCTGCCGCTCGCCCAGACCGGCGGCGCGCCGGTCCGGGTCGATTCCGGCCTGCTCCAGCAGGGCGGCGACCTTCACCGCGCCCAGGCCGGGCACGGCCTTCAGCAGCTGCGTGACCTTCGTCTTGCCGATGGTCTTGTTCTCCTTGGCCTGCTTGAGCACCTTGTCGATGCTCTCCTTGCCGGACTTGATCGACGCAAGCAGCTCGGAGCGCGCCTTGCGAGCCTCAGCCGCCTTGGCGAGGGCATCGGCGCGCTGCTCCGGAGTCAACGTGGGCAGAGCCAACGTAGTAGTCCTTTCATCTCAGGTCTCCGCTTTCGCGGCCGACGGCCATTTACCCGTGCTTGCAGCCGCAAGCGCTGGCCAGCCGTCTCTGTACCACGGCCCCAGTAAACGCCACCCGTTCCGTGGCCGTGAAACCGACACGCACTTATTACCCTTCGACCACGCCCTGGGCAACCCGCCCCAGCCTGCGGAAACACGCCATTCGGGCGGCGATTCGATGGCGTTCATCACCCTTATGAGCGATACCGACACTTCGCACTGTTAGTCATTTTTCGTTTAACGGTAAGAAAAAGACGAATTATTGACGATCTTGAGCCGAACCGGCGGCCACCCGTTAGCGCGACACTGTGACCGAACAGTTGCCCGCGATGTTACTGACCAGTTCACCCCACCCGGATTAGAGTCGGCGCAACCCCAGTTCACCGGAGAACGAGCAGCAGCACGGGAGTACACGATGTTGAGCACGATGCAGGACGGACAGCTGTCGTTGGCCAGGCTGCTCCGCCACGGCGCGACGGTGCACTCCGAGAGCGAGGTGATCACCTGGACCGGTTCAGAAGCCCGTCGCGAGACCTACGGTGAGCTCGGCAAGCACGCCGCGCGGCTCGCCAACGCCCTCCGGAGCCTGGGCATCACCGGTGACCAGCGGGTCGGCACCTTCATGTGGAACAACGCCGAGCACATGGCCGCCTACCTGGCCATTCCCGCCATGGGTGCGGTGCTGCACACGCTGAACATCCGGCTGTTCCCCGAGCAACTGGTCTTCGTCGCCAACCACGCGGAGGACCAGGTCGTCATCGTCGACGGCACGCTGGTCCCGCTGCTGGCCAAGCAGCTCCCCGAGCTGAAGACGGTGCGTCACGTCATCGTGGCCAACGGCGACCCCTCCGCCCTTCCGGCGCCCGAAGGCGTCCAGGTGCACTCCTACAGTGAGCTGCTGGCCGGCCAGCCCGATACCTTCGAGTGGCCCGAGGTGGACGAGCGATCGGCCGCCGCGATGTGTTACACCTCGGGCACCACGGGTGACCCGAAGGGCGTCGCGTACTCCCACCGGTCGATCTGGCTGCACTCGATGCAGGTCACCATGTCCGACAGCATGCGGCTGGCCCAGCACGACAAGGCCCTCGCCATCGTCCCGATGTTCCACGCGATGGCGTGGGGCATGCCGTACGCTGCGATGATGGTCGGCGCTTCGCTGCTGATGCCGGACAGGTTCCTCCAGCCCGCCCCCATCGCGCAGATGCTCGACGCGGAGAAGCCGACCTTCGCCGGCGCCGTCCCCACCATCTGGCAGGGCCTGCTCTCGCACCTCGACGCGAACCCCCAGGACATCTCGCATCTGCGCGAGGTCGTGGTCGGCGGTTCGGCCGCGCCGCCGTCGCTGATGCACGCGTTCGAAGACCGCTACAACGTGCCGATCCTGCACGCCTGGGGCATGACCGAGACGTCGCCGCTGGGCAGCGTCGCGCGTCCCCCGGCGGCCGCGACCGGCGAGAAGGCCTGGGAATACCGCTACACGCAGGGCCGGTTCCCGGCGTCCGTCAGCGCCAGGCTGATCGGCGACAACGGTGAAGAACTGCCGTGGGACAACGAAAGCGTCGGCGAGCTCGAAGTACAGGGTCCGTGGATCGCGGCGTCGTACTACAGCGGCACGAGCGACGAGGAGCCCGACCCGGAGAAGTTCCACGACGGCTGGCTGCGAACCGGCGACGTCGGCAAGATCAGCCCGGACGGCTACCTCACGCTGACCGACCGCGCGAAGGACGTCATCAAATCCGGCGGCGAGTGGATTTCGTCGGTGGACCTGGAGAACCAGGTGATGGCGCATCCGGCGGTCGCCGAAGCCGCCGTCGTCGGCATCCCCGACGAGAAGTGGGACGAGCGTCCGCTGGTCGCCGTCGTGGTCAAGGAAGGCCAGCACGTCACGGCCGAAGAACTGCGCGCCTTCCTGGCCGACAAGGTCGCGAAGTGGCAGCTTCCGGAGAACTGGACCTTTGTGGACGAAGTCCCCAAGACCAGTGTCGGCAAGTTCGACAAGAAGCGGCTGCGGGCCTTCCACTCCGAAGGAAAGCTCGACATCAGTCAGCTCTAACGGGTTAATCTCCCGCGCGCCTGCCCTTCCGTGAAGCGCATCTTGAGGGACGCTGTCCCCCAAGATGCGCTTCACGGCCTTGGGCGAAGGGTTTCATTGGTGCGTAAGACAAGCAGGCGCGCGTTCCTGGCGCTGGCGGGGGCCACCGCGCTCTCCGCGTGCGAGTCCAACACCGTCCAATCGGGAAAGCCGCCGCCCTCGACGGCCTTCTCCGCCGCCGCGACCCGGCCGAAGCCGAAGCCGGTGAGCCTTTCGCAGTGGTACCACCCCTATCCCGAACCCGGGGTACAGGAAGCCGTCACGCGATACGCGGCCGCGTACCAGAAGTCCAAGGTCGCGGTGCAGTGGAATCCCGACGACTACGAAACGAAACTCGCCGCGGCGCTGCAGGCCGGCCCGGTGCCGGACATCTTCGAAGGCCAGGTCACCCTCGACCGCGTCCGGCAGAATCTCCTCGTCCCGCTTGACGACGTTCTCGCTCCCGTGCGCGGCGATTTCACTCCTTCGGTGCTCGCGGCCCAGACCGTGGACGGCAAGACGTACGGCATCCCGCAGGCGCTCGACATCCAAGTTCTCTTCTACCGCAAGAGTTTCCTGCAGGAAGCCGGCGTGCGGCCGCCGCAGACGCTCGACGAACTCGTCGACGCGGCGCGGAAGCTGTCCAAGGACGGCGTCAAGGGCCTCTTCGCCGGCAACGACGCGGGCGCGGCCGCTCTCGCCGGACCGTTGCTGTGGGCCGCGGGTCTCGATTTCGTCAAGGACGGCAAGTCCGTCGGCTTCGACGATCCGCGCGCCGCGACCGTGTTCGGGAAACTGCGCGACCTCAACGGTTCGCTGTTGCTGGGCGCCCCGGTGGACTGGGCGGATCCGATCCCGTTCATCGACGGCCTCGCCGCGATGCAGTGGACCTGGCTGGCGAACCTGCCGAAGATCCAGGACACCATGAAGGACGACGTCGGCGTTCTGCCCTTTCCCCGGCTCGACGCGGCGGGCGCGGCTTCGGTCCCGGTCAGCGGCCTGAGCGCGATGGTGCACTCGAAGAGCCTGAACCCCAACGCCGCCAAGGACTTCGTCAAGTGGCTGTGGCTGGAACGGACCGATTTCCAGCAGGAGTTCGCCACGAAGTTCGGCTTCCACCTGCCCGCGCGGCTCAGCGTCCTCGACAAACTCGGCCAGGTGGACGACGCCGCCCGCCTGGTCAAGGAGAACGGCCGCGCCGCTGGTCCACTGTGGACGCCGACGGCGAACACCGCGCTCGTCGGCGCGCTGGGCCGGATCGCCCGCGACGGCGCCGATCCGGCCACCGAGACGAAGACGGCGATCGAGGCCGTCAAAACCGAATTGGGTCGCCTGTCCGCGTGAACCACCGCGATCGGACGTAGGCGACGATCAGCGCGATCGACAGGAACACCGCTCCGCCGTCGGTGACCACGGACGGCAGAACCCCCGGCCAGCCGTACTCCTCGAACGCCGCGCGGTGCACCTCGAACGGCACGACGAACACGCCACACGCCTGGCCGACGTTGACCGCGAGCACTGGCCAGAACAGCCAACGCCGGCGGAACCAGACGAGCAGGCCGAGCGCGTTGCCGAGGATGAAGACGTTCCCCACCGACCGCAACGCGCTCAGATAGGCGGGCGCGTCCTCGGTCGGCGCACCCTTGAGCCGCATGCTCCGCTCGATCAGGTCCAGATCGATGATGACGTGATTCTGCAGCGCCGTCCCGAGCACGAACACGATCGACAGGAGCACGGTGACCAGGCGGATCTTCGGTGTCCAGAGCATCACTTCCCCCATTCTCTATCAGTGATAGAGACAAATCTATCACTGATAGAGTCGGCGGGTGGCACGTAAAGGCTCGCTGGAGAAGAGCAAAATCACCGAAGCCGCCGTCGAGCTGCTCCACGAAACCGGTCTCGCGGACTTGAGCACCCGGAGGCTTGCCGCGAAACTCGGCGTCAGCTCACCGACGCTGTACTGGCATGTGAAGGACAAGGCCGAACTGCTGGACCTCGTCGCCGAGGCGATCTGCGCCGACGTCTTCGAGATCGACCGGACGCTGTCATGGCGTGACCAGCTCGCGAGCGGGCTCCGCCAGTTCCGCGCCCTGCTGCTGAGCCACCGCGACGCGGCCACGCTGCTGCGGGAACGGCCGCCGACCGGGCCGCATCGGCTGGGCCACCTCGAAACCACCGCGCGCATCCTGCTGGACGCCGGCTTCTCCGAGGCGGACACGGCGGGGATCTCGCGGCTGCTCACGGCACACGTACTCGCCTCGGTGGAAACCCTCCCCGCCCGGAAACCCGACGAAGGCTTCCTCGAACGGCTCGCGGCCTACCCCCACGTGAGCAGGCTCGGTCCGGCTTTCGCGAACCAGAGCAGCGAGGACCTGTTCGAACTCGGCGTCGAGGTGATCCTCGACGGCCTGGAAGCCCGGCTCCGGCGCCGACGATGAGCCACGACCCGCGTTTCGTCCTCTCAATGCGGTACTTGCGCGCGCAACTACCGCATTGAGAGGACGAAACGCGTTACACCGGGAATCCTTCAGTCGCCCGAAACGCCCCAGATCGCGAGTTCGACGGCGACGTCGTTCTCGTAGAGCAGCGCGCAGTTCGCACTCCAGCGCGGACGGCGTTCGCAAGGCAGCCGTCCCGCCTTGTCGAGTTCGTCGAAGGTGGCGACGGAGGGCTCCTCGGTACCGAAGGCGATGAGGAGTTCAGCGTCGGTCAAGGGCCGAATCGTGCCGAAGTCGTCTTCACCCGTGGCGCTGATGAACTCGTGGACGTCGAGCACGGAATGAGTCCCGGACTCCTGGACGCTCTCGACCTCGTACAGCTCCTCGAGCGAATCCGGGCGGCCGAGTTCGTCCTCTTCCCAGAGGTAATCACCCTCCTCGAAGACGCGTGCCTTCATCGCGTCCAGCGCCGCTTCCGGGTCGCCGTCGAACCGGCCACGGACCGACCAGGCCGAAGCTCCCACCGGGCCACCTCCTCGCTCGCCAAGCGACCAGCGTAACGAGCCCGGCCGGGAATGCTTTGGTATTCGGCCGAACGTGACAAATTTTCGCATTGCCCTTTTCTGGCGTTCACCCCGCGGCTAACGTCGTCCGGCATCGTCCGTCCACGACAACCACCCGCGACGACTGGGGGCACCGCCATGTCCGACATCTCCAGGCGCACCTTCACCGCGGCGGGCGCCGCCGGCGTCGGCCTCCTGCTGTGCACGCCGACCGCCAACGCCCTCGACCGCGCACTGGCGCTCACCACCGGCCGCGCGGTGCGCACCGCGGGCACCACACTCGAATCCGCCGCGGCACCGCTGAAAAGCGGCCCCGGCTACACCCGGCTGACCGCGGGCCCCGGCTGGCCGCTCGTGGTCCGCGGCGATCTCGCCGCCCCGAAGTCCGGCCGCGACGACCGCCGCCGCGCGGTGGCCTCGTTCGCGCAGTTCACCGACCTGCACTTCACCGACGCCGAGAGCCCGGCGCGGTTCGAGTACCTGCACCCGTTCATCGGTTCGGCGCACCGGCCGCAGGAGACGCTCGGCCCGGTCGCGACGACGGCGCTCGTCGAACGGGTGAACAGCCTGAAGGCGGGCCCGTTCACCGGCAGGGCGATCGACTTCATGGTGACCACCGGCGACAACACCGACAACCACGAACTGATCGAACTCGAATGGTTCCTCAAGGTGCTCAACGGCGGCACGGTGAACCCGACCTCGGGTGACCCGAACCGGCACGAAGGCGTCCAGACGTCCGGGTCTTCGCACTACTGGAACCCCGGCAAGGCCTTGGACGACGAGTACACGAAAAAGGGCTTCCCGCAGCTGCCCGGCCTGCTCGGCGCGGCGTCGAACACCTTCACCTCGCCCGGTCTCGACGTCCCGTGGTTCTGCACCTTCGGCAACCACGACGACAGCATCGTCGGCACGGTGCCGGACCTGCCGGGGATGGACGCCTGGTACACCGGTCGCTTCAAGGTGATCGGCAAGGACGAGACGACGTCGCGGAAACTCGCCAACGCGATCGGCTCCGGCTCCGGCGTGCCGATCACGGAGCTGTTCGGTGGTTCGGGCACGATCCGCGAGATCACCCCGGACGCACGACGGCGGCCGTTCAGTACCGCGGAGTTCGTGCGGCATCACCTCGACGCCGCCAACACCGGCCCCGGTCCGGTCGGCCACGGATTCAGCGACAACAACGCCGACGGCCGGAACGTGTACTACACCTTCCGCATCGCGCCGGGCGTGGTCGGCATCAGCCTCGACACCACGACGCTGGCCGGGCTGGCCGACGGCTCGATCGGGCTCGGGCAGTTCACCTGGGTGGAGAACACGCTCAAGCGCAACAGTTCGACGTACTACGACTTCTTCGGGCGCAAGGTCACGCAGAACGTGACGGACGAGCTGTTCATCCTGTTCAGCCACCACACCAGCGACACGATGGGCAACGTGCTACCGGACGCGCGGCATCCGCTGGAGCCGCGGCTGGGCGGCGACACGTTCGTCTCGCTGCTGAACCGGTTCCCGAACGTGCTGGCGTGGGTCAACGGGCACACGCACCGCAACAAGATCACCGCGCATCCCGGCAAGACGGCGAAGCAGGGCTTCTGGGAGATCAACACCGCGTCGCATATCGACTTCCCGCAGCACGCGCGGATCATCGAGGTCGCCGACAACGCCGATGGCACGTTGTCGCTGTTCACCACCCTGATCGAGGCCGAAGCGCCCTACGCGGCGGAGTACACCGACACCTCGACGCAAGCGCTTGCCTCGTTGTACCGGGAGTTCTCGTACAACGACATCCACGCTTCACTGGGCGCTGTCGGTACGGCTCAGGACCGGAACACGGAACTCCTGCTGCCGAACCCGCTCGCCTGACACACCGCGCTCCCCCGACCATGCGTTCAGTCCTCTGAATGCGGTAGTTGAACACGCGAGTACCGCATTTAGAGGACGAAATGCCGACGTCTGGTGGACGAGTGTTTACATACTCCGCATGACCGGCGAAAATCCCTTGCTTACTGGGCGGACACGAGGGATGGAGCCGGGATGCGCGTACGAGGGCTGCTCACACTGCTGACGATCGCGACGATGACCGTGGTGACGGCGCAGACGGCGGACGCGAGCCCGGGCCGCCCGGACGACGACGAGTCGATCGACTACCACGAATGGTCCGGTCACCACGGATTCCGTGACGGCAGATTGGCAGGGCTCGACCTCGAACACGGCGCGCTGCGCATCGGCCGCCCGATCGGCACCGTCGAGCACACCGAACCCGTGCTCGGCACCACGAAGACCTACGAGTACGGCCAATGGACGTCGAGGAGTCACACACAGGGCTTCGACGCGTCGCAGCTGGTCGCCTCGTGGAACGCGAAGACACCGGCCAAGACCTGGCTCAAGATCGAGGCGAAGGGCCGCACCGCGGCCGGCACCGAAACCAGCTGGTACGTCATGGGCCGCTGGGCGAGCGGCGACACCGACATCAAGCGCACCAGCGTCGACGGCCAGAGCGACGCCAACGCGGCGGTCGACGTGGACACACTGGTCATGAAGGCGGGCGTCGCGCTCCGGTCGTACCAGCTGCGGATCAGCCTGTATCGCGAGGCCGGGTCACGCGCCACCCCGTCGGTGACCTCGGTCGGCGCGATGACGTCGCTTGTCCCGGACCGGTTCGAGGTCAAGGCGACGAGACCGGGCCGCGCCACCGGGATCGAGCTCAAGGTGCCCGCATACGCCCAGAACCTCCACAAAGGACAGTTTCCCGAATACGGCGGTGGCGGGGAGAACTGGTGCAGCCCGACATCCACCGAAATGGTCGCCGAGTACTGGGGCAAACGGCCCAAGCGCGAGGACCTGTCGTGGATCCCGGCGGGTTACGTCGACCCGACCATCGCATACGCGGCCCGCTACACCTTCGACTACGCCTACGACGGAACCGGCAACTGGCCGTTCAACACCGCGTACGCCGCTTCACTCGGACTGCGTGGGCACATCACCCGTTTGCACTCCCTGAACGAGCTCGAAAACTACATCGCGCGCGGCATTCCGGTGATCACGTCACAGTCGTTCAAAGCCGAGGAACTCGACGGCGCTGGTTACGGCACCGCCGGGCACATCATGGTCGTCGTCGGCTTCACCAAGGACGGTGACGTGATCGCGAACGATCCGGCCGCGAGCAGCAACGACCGGGTCCGGCATGTCTACAAGCGACACCAGTTCGAGACGATCTGGCAGCGCACCAAGCGGTACAACACGAATGGGGGCATCTCCGGCGGACCGGGCGGGGTCGTCTACCTCATCACGCCGCACTGAATCGTTCCCCACCCGAGCGGATGTCGCGACCGGGGCCTGTCACGTGGCAAGCTTCGAAGTCGACTACTCGGAGGTGGGCATGCCGTACGAGGTCCAGGGCGTCGTTTCCCGCGCCAAGGGTGAACCGGTTTCGCTGGAGTCCGTGATCGTGCCCGATCCCGGGCCCGGTGAGGCCGTCGTCTCGGTCAAGGCATGCGGTGTCTGTCATACCGACCTGCACTATCGCGAGGGCGGGATCAACGACGAATTCCCGTTCCTGCTCGGCCACGAGGCCGCGGGTTTCGTGGAGCGGGTCGGCGAGGGCGTCCAGGACATCGCACCCGGCGACTACGTGATCCTGAACTGGCGCGCGGTCTGCGGCACCTGCCGGGCCTGCCGCCGGGGCAGGCCCTGGTACTGCTTCTCGACGTTCAACGCCGCCCGGCCGATGACACTGGCCGACGGCACCGCCCTGTCGCCCGCGCTCGGTGTCGGCGCCTTCCTCGAAAAGACCCTTGTCCACAGTGGACAATGCACGAAGGTCGACCCCGCCGCCGAACCCGCCGTCGCCGGACTGCTCGGCTGCGGGGTGATGGCCGGACTCGGCGCGGCACTCAACACCGGCGCGGTGGGCCGCGGTGATTCCGTCGCGGTCATCGGCTGCGGCGGGGTCGGTGACGCCGCCATCGCCGGAGCGAACCTGGCCGGGGCGAAGACCATCGTCGCCGTCGACACCGACGACCGGAAACTGGCTTGGGCCAAGGAGTTTGGTGCCACGCACACGCTGAACAGCAAGGGACTCGACGAAGACCAGGTCGTCGAAGCGCTCCAGGGGTTCACCGACGGCTTCGGCGCGGACGTGGTGATCGACGCGGTCGGCAGGCCGGAGACCTGGCGGCAGGCCTTCTACGGCCGCGACCTGGCCGGTACCGTCGTGCTCGTCGGCGTCCCGACCCCGGACATGCGCCTCGATCTGCCGCTGATCGACTTCTTTTCCCGGGGCGGTTCGCTCAAATCGTCGTGGTACGGCGATTGCCTGCCCTCACGCGATTTCCCGATGCTGATCGACCTCTATCTCCAGGGCAGGCTTCCGCTCGACAAGTTCGTCACCGAGCGGATCCCGCTCGACGGCGTCGAGAAGGCCTTCGAACGCATGCACCACGGGGACGTCCTCCGTAGCGTGGTGACGTGGTGAAACTCTTCACCGACGCCGATTTCCCCGCCGACCCGTATCCGGGAGCGCGCCCCGGGCATTCGTTCGTCCACTTCGACGGCGCGGGGCACAGCCTCGACACCGCGCCGGAGGGCTGGCGCGAACGGCAGGCCGTGCTCGCCTACGGCTCGAACGCGTGTCCGGCCAAGATCACCTGGCTGCGGGAGAACATGGGCCTGACCGGGCCCGTCGTCGTCTGCCACGCGCGCTGCAGCGACCTCGCCGCGGTCTGGGCGTCCGGGCTGCGGTTCCGTGACGGGCAGCGGCCCGCCACCCTCGCCGCGGCCCCGGGTGTCGTCGAAGAGCATTCCGTGTGGTTCGCGACGCCCGATCAACTCGCCGTTCTCGACCGTTGCGAGGGCAACGGGCAGCGCTACAACCTGGTGCGGCTGACCGCGCCGGCCATCACCCTCGACGACGGCACGGTGCTCGACGACGTGGTGGCCTACGTCGGCGCCGCGGACCTCCGCCTGCCGATCCTCGTGGACGGCAGGCACATCCGCGTCGCCGACCTCGAACAGCGCCGGGCCACCGCGCTGCGGGGCATCCCCGCCGAGACGCACGGCCTGGATTGCACGCTGGTCGACGCCGGGACGCTGCTCAGAGAAGCTTCCCGGGATTGAGGATTCCGGAGGGGTCGACGGCCTTCTTCGCCGCCCGCAACACCTCGACCCCGAGCTCGCCGATTTCCGCCGCCAGATAGGGCGCGTGGTCGACGCCCACGGCGTGATGGTGCGAAATGGTGCCGATCCCGGTGATCGCCTCCGACGCCGCCGCCTTGGCGCGCCGCCACTGCCCGATCGGGTCGGTGCCGTCTCGTGCGGTGAGCACGGTGAAGTAGAGCGACGCGCCCGTTTCGTAGGCGTGGGAGACGTGGCACATGATGATCGCCCGGCCGAGCGTGGCGGTGAGCGCGGCGCGCACGGCGTCCCGCAGCTCGCTCAGTTCGGCCCAGTACGCGGCCGTCTCCAAGGTTTCCACGCAGACGCCGTTGTCCAGCAGGGCATCTCGCTGCCGGGGGCCGGAGAACCGGCCACGGCGCCAGGATTCGCCGAGCGCCGCTCCGATGCGGACGGCACCGAACGGCTCCAGCACCCGGGTGGTGTCCTGACGCCGCCGGGCGACCTCGCGTTTCGACGCGCCTTCCCAGCCGACGATCAGCAGGCACGGGGCCGAGATCCCGCGCGCACGGAGATACCGGCGCAGCGCCTTGGTCTTCCAGCCGTCGTTGAGCGCCAGCGAGACCTCGCTTTCGTCCACATCGGACAACCGGGTGACGTCCGCGAGCACGTGCCGCTGGGCGAGTTCGCGCATCGCGGCGGTGCCGTTCTCCCAGCCGTCGAGGACATAACCCTCATAGCGACGCACTTCCGGCACCGGGCGGACGCGGAGAGCGACCTCGGTGATCACGCCGAGCGCACCTTCGCTGCCGACCGCGAGGTGCCGCAGGTCGGGCCCGGCCGCCGACGCCGGCGCGACACCGAGTTTCCATTCGCCACGCGGGGTGGCGAGCCGGACGCCCGCGACCATGTCTTCGAACCGGCCATAACCCGAAGATGCCTGCCCGGCGGACCGGGTCGCGGCGAACCCGCCGATGGTGGCGCGTTCGTAGGACTGGGGCACGTGTCCGAGGGTGAAGCCGTGCGCGGCGAGCAGCCGATCGGCCGCTGGGCCGGTGACACCCGCCCGCAGGACCGCGATCCGCGAAACCGGGTCGATGGAGACCAGGTCGTCGAGTCTGGTGAGGTCGAGGGCGAGCACCGCGCCCTTGTCCCCGCGCAGCGCCGAAACCCCGCCGACCACCGAGGTCCCGCCGCCGAACGGGACGACACCGACGTCGTGCCGGGCGCAGATTTCCAGTACCGACTGGACTTCGGCGGGATCTCCCGGCAGGACGACGGCGTCCGGCACCGGAAAATCACCGAACCCCCGGCGCCGCACCAGGTCCAGATAGGACAGGCCACTCGCCCGCGCGAGCCGTTCCCCCGGCGCCAGCAGCACGTGCTCGGCGCCGACGACGTCCTCGATGTCCTGTTTCGGTTGTTCGCCCAGCGCCGAATCCGGCACGGACAGGGCTGAAATCCCCGCGAACGGCGCCGCCGGGCCCAGCGGGCCGATACGCTGGACGAGCCATCGGAGTGCCTTCGCCGGAAGGTGGGCCGCGTCACCGGCCTCAGGCGTCCACGCTCGTCTTAACCGGTGGTCAATAGGCTCCGTCACGACTACAGTGTTACATATGGACGTAAAGCGTCACTCACCTGCGGAAACAGGCGTTTCGGCACTGGCGGACACCCGTTCCCGCCAAGCCTCGACACGCGTGTCCGACGACGTTCTGCTCGACGCGGCGAAGAAGTGCGTGCTCGCCGTCGGCGTGAGGCGGACCACGCTCGCCGAGATCGCGCGGACCGCGAAGGTCAGCCGGATGACCGTCTACCGCCGGTTCCCGGACGTGCGCAGCGTGCTCGCCACCCTCATGACCCGCGAGTTCGGCGGCCTGCTGCAGGGCGCCGCCGAACCGGGCGCCGAACCGGCCAACTTCCGCGAACGGCTGGTGCACAGTTCGGCGGCCGCCGTCGCCGCGCTTTCGGGCGACCCGCTGTTCCGTACGCTGCTCGACCTCGACCCCGAACTCGTCCTGCCCTACATCGTCGAGCGGCTCGGCAAGACCCAGCGCTTCGCCGAGGGCGTGATCCTGCACCTGCTCAAGTCCGGCCATGACGACGGTTCGATCCGCAAGGGCGACCTGGCCGCGCAGGCGCGCACCCTGTTGCTGCTCATCCAGTCCTTCGCCTTCTCGCTGCGCCCCGCGACAGCGGACGTCGACGAGAACCACCTGATGACGGAATTCACACAGGTGCTCGACGCGGCGCTTCGGCCGTGACCCCGGGCTCGCTCAACGCCCGCCGCCGTGAGCGGGAACTCGCGGCACTGGCCGGTGGTGAGCGGGTCGACCTCGCGGTGGTCGGCGGCGGTGTCACCGGCGCGGGGATCGCGCTGGACGCGGCCGCGCGCGGGCTTTCGGTGGCCCTCGTCGAGGCGTACGACCTGGCTTACGGGACTTCGCGCTGGTCGAGCAAGCTCGTCCACGGCGGGCTTCGCTACCTCGCCAAGGGTGACCTGGCGCTGGCACACGAAAGCGCCGTCGAACGCGGGATCTTGATGACCCGCACGGCACCGCATCTCACCAGGGCGATCCCGCAGCTGTTCCCCATGTACCGCAAGACCTCCCGCGGTCAGCAGGCGTTCATCATGACCGGCCTGGTCGCCGGGGACGGGCTCCGCCGCGCGGCCGGAACTCCCGCGTCGGTGCTGCCCCGGCCGAGGTCCATCCCCGCGGCGGAGGCGCTGGCCCTCGCCCCCGGTCTGTCACCACAGGGCCTGCGCGGCGCGCTGCTCGCCTACGACGGCGCGCTGACCGACGACGCGCGGCTCGTGGTGAGCCTGGCCCGCACGGCGGCGTCACGCGGCGCGAAAATCCTGACGAGGGTCGAGGCGCTCCGGCTCGACGCGGGTTCGGTCCTGGCCCGTGACCGGCTCACCGGAGGAGAACTGGAGATCCACGCCGGTCAGGTGATCAACGCGACCGGCGTCTGGGCGGGCGAGCTGGCGGAGTCGGTGCGGCTGCGGCCGTCCCGCGGTTCACACCTCATTCTGGCCTCGGGGGCCGCCCGGATCGGCGCGACGTCGGTCAACGTGCCCGTCCCCGGCGAGAACAACCGGTTCGTCTTCCTGCTGCCGCAACCGGACGGGCGCGTCTTCGTCGGCGTCACCGACGAACCGATCGACGGCCCGATCCCGCGCATACCTTCGGTGCCGGAGTCCGATGTGGACTTCCTGCTCGAAGTGGCGTCGACGGCGTTCACCCGCCCGCTGACCCGCGACGACGTCGACGGCTCCTTCGCCGGGCTGCGACCGCTGGTCGAAGGCGACGGCGGGCTCGGCTCGAAGCACTCCCTCCCGCTGAGAGCCCGTCGAAGGAGTGCGGATCTGTCGCGCAAACACGCGGTGGTGACCGGTGCCGACGGCGTGCTCACCGTCGTCGGCGGAAAGCTGACGACGTACCGGAAGATGGCCGAGGACGCCGTCGACGCCGCGTTGAAGCGGTCCGGACTCCATGCCGGACCGTCGACCACGTCCCGGCTCCCTCTGCTCGGCGCGGCCCCGCGCAGTCGCTTGTCCACTGTGGACGCACCCGCCCGGCTGGTCGCGAAGTACGGGACCGAAGCACCCCGGATCGCGGCACTCGGCGAGGTCGACCCGGAGCTGGGCCTGCCGCTGTCCGCCGGTACCGAGATCAGCGCGGCCGAGGTCGTCTGGGCCGTGCGGCACGAGGGCGCGCTCGACGTCGAGGACGTCCTGGAGCGCCGCACCCGGCTCGGCCTGATCACCGCGGACGCCGACGCCGTCCGGCCGCACGTCCGGGAACTCGTCGACAAGTCGCTCGCCGGCCTCTCCTGACCCCGCGTTTCGTCCTCTAAATGCGGGCAAGGTGTGCCCTTGGCTTGACGAGTCGTTGGGTTTTTGCAACAGTATGTTCTATGAGCCCGGTCAGACGCGGCAAAGAGCTGCCGATCTACAACCGGCTCCCGGTGCTCCGGGCGGAGCGCGGGCTGAGCAGGGCCGCCCTCGCGGCGGCGGTCGAAGTCAACCCGCAGACCATCGGCGCGCTCGAACGGGGAGATCACTACCCGAGTCTGGACCTGGCGTTCCGCATCTGCGCGGTCTTCGACCTCCCGGTCGAGGCCGTGTTCAGCCGCGAACCGTTCACGCCACTGTCCACTCAGGTCTACCGGGAGGGGGGAACATGAGCGACCAGCGAGGCCGCCTCGCGGCCTACTGGGAACGACAGCAGGAACGCTGGGAGGAAGTGGAACGCAAACGCGCCCGGCGGCTGCCCGCCTGGCGGACGCGCAAACGCCGCCGGACCTTGAGCGTGCTCGTGGTGGCCGGCGACCTGATCCTGATCGTCGGCGCGACACTGTTCCACCGGCAACCGGAACTGTACTTCGTCCTGGCCTGGTTCGGTGGCGCGGTGATCGCCGGTCTCGCCCACTACCTGCTGCGGATCCTCACCGGCAAGATGAGCGGCGGCTTCTCCTTGCGGCTCGACGAGCGCGAGCGGGAATGGCGCCACCGCGTCACCTTCGTCAGCTACCAGGTGCTGGTGGTGCTGATGTTCATCTCGGTGCTCTACGGCCTGATCGTCGCCGGCACCGACAACGGGGGCGCCCGCGGCGCGATGATGACCTGCGCGCTGCTGGTCACCGGCACCACGCTGTCCGGCGTCGTCCTCGGCTGGACACTGCCGGACGACGATCCCGAAGACTTCGCCGAAGACGAAGGGGGCCTGGCGTGACCGTCACCCGGACGCGGTCTGACCGCCGTCGCCTCGCCGTTTCCGCGGCGATCGGCCATCTCGTCGTGATCGCCGGGGCGGCTTTGCTCCGCGAACCGACCCTGTGGTTCGCCGTCGGCCTGATGGGGCCCGGACTTTGCCTCTGCGTCGGCACCGCCGCGGTACTGCGCAAGGCCGTCGGCAGACCCGGTTCCGCGGCGGGTGACCTCGACGAGCGTGAACTGCTTCTACGGGACAGGGCGCACTACAGCGCCTTCCAAGGGATCTGCCTCCTCATGCTGGTGGACCTCGGCTATGGGCTTTACGCGGCGGCGCAACCGGATGCCGGTTCCCTGCTGGCCGCGATGACGGCGGCGTTGCTCGTCTTCGGAACGTCGCTGCCGGCACTCTGGCTCGCCTGGAAGCTGCCGGACGACGATCCCGAAGACTTCGACGAGGGGGTGGCTCCGGGATGACCGGGGGCAAGAAGCGTTACAAGGTGTCCATCGGGGTGGTCGCCGTCGCGCTGGTGACCGGCGGAATCGTCACCGGCGTGGGACGGGCCGTCCTGGTGTACCGGGCCACTTCGGTGGTGAGCAACGTCAAGCTGGATGGAGTGATCCAGCGAAACCGCACGATCTCCGGCGTCCACCGGGGTTTCACGGCGCTGGTGCGGTATTTCGAGGAGGGGAAGTGGAAATGAGCGAGGGGAAACTGGAGATCGACCGGATCTCCAAGAGCTACGGCGCGAAGGTCGCGCTGGATCAGGTGAGCTTCGAGGTCCAGCCCGGCGAACTGTTCGGGTTCGTCGGCAGTAACGGGGCGGGCAAGACCACCACGATGCGGATCGTGCTCGGCGTGCTGGCCGCCGATTCCGGGCAGGTGCGGTTCGGTGGCACGCCGATCACGCACGAGACCCGCACCCACATCGGGTACATGCCGGAAGAACGCGGGTTGTACCCGAAGATGAAGGTGCTGGAGCAGCTGGTCTATCTCGCGGAACTGCACGGGATGTCGGCCAACGACGCCCACCGCAGCGCGGAGAACTGGATCTCCCGGCTCGGTCTCGGCGAACGCCGCAAGGACGAGGTGCAGAAACTGAGCCTCGGCAACCAGCAGCGCGTGCAGCTGGCGGCCGCGCTGGTGCACGACCCGAAGGTGCTGGTGCTCGACGAACCGTTCTCCGGACTCGACCCGCTGGCCGTGGACGTGATGAGCGGGGTGTTGCGCGAGAAGGCCGCGACCGGCGTGCCGGTGGTGTTCTCCAGTCACCAGCTGGATCTGGTCGAGCGGTTGTGCGACCGGGTCGGCATCATCCGAAGTGGACGGATGGTCGCCTCCGGCACCGTCGCGGACCTGACGGCAGGCGCGGGCAACGGCCTCGTCGTCACCGCGCCGAACGCCGCACCCGGCTGGGCGTCGGCCGTCCCCGGCACGCGAGTGGTCGAGCAGAACGGGCCGACGACGGTCCTCGAACTCGAAGACCACGCCGACGATCAGGCCGTGCTCGCCGCGGCGCTGGCGACCGGCCCGGTCACCGAGTTCAGCAAGCGCAGGCGTTCGCTGACCGAGCTGTTCCGCGACGCCGTCGCCGAGAAGCCCGCCGCCGAACGGCCTGCCGCACAAGGAGTTTCCGCATGAACACCGTCTCTTCGTGGCGCGCGGTCCGGCTCATCGCCAAACGTGAGCTGAACACCCGCCTGCGCACCAGGTCCTTCGTGATCGGCACCGCCGTGCTGCTGGTCATGCTGATGGGTTACGTCCTGCTCCAGTCCACGTTGATCAGCAACGAGGACAAGAGCAAGGTCGGGCTCACCGGTCAGACCGCCGGGATCGCGCAACAGCTCCAGACCGCGGGCGCGGCACTCGGCGAGAAGATCGAGACCGTCACCGTCGCCGACCCGGCGCAGGGCCGGTCGCAGGTCGAGAACGGCGATCTCGACGCGCTGCTGTCCGGCAACGCCACCGACCTCAAGGTGCTCGTCAAATCCGAGCTGGGCACCGAACTGCGTGCCGTGCTGAACGGCGTGTCCCAGCAGGAAGTGCTGAACGGCATCCTTTCCGAGGCCCAGCGGACGCCGGAAGAAGTGATGCAAACGGTCCACCAGACCCAGGTCGAGGTCGACTCGATCAAACCGCCGGACCCCGAGAAGTCGCAGCGGATGGTGATCGGGCTGATCGTGGCCGTGCTGCTGTACATGAGCATCGTGACCTACGGGACGCTGGTCGCACAGGGCGTGGTCGAAGAGAAGTCCAGCCGGGTCGTGGAGATCCTGCTGTCCACCGTCCGGCCGTGGCATCTGCTGCTGGGCAAGGTGATCGGGCTCGGCCTGGTCGGGCTGACCCAGCTGGTGATCATCGGCGGCGCCGGGTTGATCGTCGCTTCGGCGACCAACGTGCTGACGCTGTCCGGCGTCGCGACGAGCGCGCTGCTGTGGGGCGTGGTCTGGTACCTGCTCGGCTTCCTTCTGTACGCCACGGTGTACGGCGCGATGGGCTCGCTGGTCTCCCGCCAGGAGGACACGCAGTCGGTCATCGGCCCGGTCAACATCGTGCTGATCCTCGGGTTCATCGTCGGGTTCAATCTGCTGGCGCAGGCGCCGGACGGGACGGGAACGAAGATCCTTTCCCTGGTGCCGCTGCTTTCCCCCGTGCTGATGCCGGCGCGGATCGCGGCCGGGACCGTCGAGGTGTGGGAAGTCGCGCTGTCGCTGGGGCTGACCGTGGGCGCCATCGCCCTGTTCACCTGGCTGGGCGCGCGGATCTACCAGAACAGCGTCCTGCGGGTCGGCAGCCGGATCAAGCTGACCGAGGCGCTTCGCGGCTGACCCAAGTACATGAAGGCCCCCTTCCTTGCGCCTAAGTACATGAAGGGGGCCTTCACGTACCTTTGATCGCGCCGTAGCGTTCGAGGGCGACCTGGCGTTCGTGGGCGTGGTCGACCATGGGCGCGGGGTATCCGGGCACGTCGGCAGGTTTGTGTACGGCTTTCCCTCGCACGGAGCGGAGTTCAGGGACGTAACGGCGGACGTAGTCGCCGGAGGGGTCGAACTTCTCCCCCTGCGTCGTCGGGTTGAAGACCCGGAAGTACGGCGCGGCGTCGGTTCCGCTCCCGGCGACCCACTGCCAGTTCAGCTGGTTCGACGCGAGATCGCCGTCGACCAGATGCTTCATGAAATGCCGTGCGCCGAGCCACCACGGCAGATGCAGGTCCTTGACCAGGAAACTCGCCACGATCATCCGGACGCGGTTGTGCATCCAGCCCTCGGCGAGCAGCTGCCGCATCCCGGCATCGACGATCGGGAAGCCGGTTCGCCCCGCGCACCATCGCTCGAAGGCGTCGTCGTCCTGCTCGTACTCGATGGCGTCGAATCGGGAGTCGTAGTTCTTCCGCGCGGTTTCGGGGCGGTGCCACAGCACGTCGGCGTGGAACTCGCGCCAGGCGAACTCGCCACGCAGTGAAGTCGCGCCGGCCCCTTCGTTTCCGGCGATGTCGGCGAGCAGGGTGCGCGGGTGGACGCATCCCCAGCGCAGATAAGGCGAAAGCCTTGTCGTACCGGGACGATCCGGGCGGTCGCGGTCTTCGTCGTAGGTTTCGATGCCGTCGTCGAGGAACTCGTGCCAGCGCTCCAGCGCGGCCCTCTCGCCCGGCTCCGGCAGCTCCATTCCCTTCAGGGACGGCGTTTTCGGGAGCTTCACCGAACGCGGCGGCGCCACCCAGTCCACTATGGACTTTCCGGTGTCCGCGGGCGGCGGCCAGCCGTGGCGCGTCCAGGCGCGATGGAACGGGCTGAACACGCGATAGGGATCGCCGTCGGGTTTGACGACCCGGCCGGGCGTGATCGCGTAGGAGGATCCCGTCTCCGTCCACGCGATGTCGTGCTCTGCCAACGCTTTCGCGACTTCGGCGTCCCGGCGACGGCCGTACGGGCCGGTGTCCGCGCTGACGTGCACGGCGGAGGCGCCGATCTCGCGCGCGGCCTTGACGACCTCCTTGACCGGGTCGCCCTCGACGAGCATGAGCCGTCCGCCGAGCTGCTCGTCGAGCGCCTTCAGGCAGCCGTGCAGGAACGCGACACGCGGGGCACCGGAGGGCTTGAGGAGCGCGTCGTCGAGGACGTACAGCGCGAGGACGTGCTTGCTGTGCTTCGAGGCTTCCAGCAGGGCCGCGTGGTCGCCGAGGCGGAGGTCGCGGCGGAACCACAGCACTACGGGGGCTTCTCTGGTCACCCCGGAAACCCTAGGCGCGGGCTGCGTTCCTCGCACCTCCGGATGCAATGAAGGGGCCTTTCATCGCGAAATTTGCGATGAAAGGCCCCTTCATTGCGCTTGCCGGAGGCGGGATCAGCGCTCCGAAATGGGCGCGTAGTCCCGCGACGCGTAGCCGGTGTAGATCTGCCGCGGGCGGCCGATCTTGGTGGCCGGGTCTTGGATCATCTCGCGCCAGTGCGCGATCCAGCCCGGCAGGCGGCCGAGCGCGAACAGCACGGTGAAGTACTTCGTCGGGAAGCCGAGCGCCCGGTAGATCAGACCGGTGTAGAAGTCGACGTTCGGGTACAGCTTCCGCTCGATGAAGTAGTCGTCCGAGAGCGCGGTCTCTTCCAGCTTCTTCGCGATGTCGAGCAGCTGGTCGCCGCCCTTGAGCTTGGAGAGGATGTCGTCCGCGGTGTTCTTGATGATCTTCGCGCGCGGGTCGTAGTTCTTGTAGACCCGGTGCCCGAAGCCCATCAGGCGGACACCCTTTTCCTTGTTCTTCACGCGGGTGACGAAGTTCGCGACGTCGCCGCCCTCGGCCTGGATGCCCTCGAGCATGTCCAGCACCGCGCTGTTGGCGCCACCGTGCAGCGGCCCGAAGAGCGCGTTGATGCCGGCCGAGATGGAGGCGAACAGGTTCGCCTCGGAGGAGCCGACGAGGCGCACGGTCGAGGTCGAGCAGTTCTGCTCGTGGTCGGCGTGCAGGATGAACAGCAGGTCGAGCGCCTTGGCGACGTCCGGGTCGACCTCGTAAGGCTCGGCCGGGAAGCCGAAGGTCATGCGCAGGAAGTTCTCGACCAGGCCGAGCGAGTTGTCCGGGTAAAGCAGCGGCTGGCCGACGGACTTCTTGTACGCGTACGCGGCCAGAGTCGGGACCTTGGCCAGCAGGCGGATGGTGGACAGCTCGACGTTCGCTTCGTCGAACGGGTTGAGCGAGTCCTGGTAGAAGGTCGACAGCGCCGATACCGCGCTGGAGAGCACCGGCATCGGGTGCGCGTCGCGCGGGAAGCCGCTGAAGAAGGCCTTGAGGTCTTCGTGCAGCAGGGTGTGGCGCTGGATCTTCCCGGTGAACTCGGCCAGCTGCGTCTCGGTGGGCAGCTCGCCGTAAATGAGCAGGTAGGAGACCTCGATGAAGGTCGACTTCTCGGCCAGCTGCTCGATCGGGTACCCGCGGTAGCGCAGGATGCCGGCGTCACCGTCGATGTAGGTGATGGCCGAGGACGCGGCGCCGGTGTTCACGAATCCCGGGTCGTGGGTGATGTACCCCGTCGTCGCCAGCAGCTTCCCCAGCTCGATCCCAGGCGCACCCTCGACCGGGTGGATCACCTTGAACTCGTGCTCGCCATTGGGCAGGCGCAGCGTCGCGGTTTCGCCGGACTGCCCCGCAGCCGTCGTCGCGTCGGACATGTAAGTCCCTCTCACGTTCAGCACGGGCCGGCGGCGCCTGTAGGTTCCACAGGTACGCCCTCTTTCACGCGCGTGACCCACGGCCTCGCTGCACACCGCCCCGCTGGGGTATGAATTCCCCTCCACGCTAGTCGAGAATGGGGTCACCGCGCAGCGGGTGAGTTGCTCACAACAGCCCGTTTGGGACCAGGTTCACACGGCGGATGCCATATCTCCGGTCGTCGGCGGTTCCGCACCACTCCGCGAGACCGTGATCGACGCCGCTTTGGCCGCGAATTCGAGCGCCGAACGCCAGCCGTCGGCGTCGAGTGTGGACAAGTCGCGCACCTGGTTCGAGTACAGCCACGCCAGCAGGGCGCCGTGCACGGTGTCGCCCGCACCGATCGTGTCCACGACGGCGACTCGGCGTGACGGGACCCGCGCGATTTCCCCCGCCTGTGTGATGACGGACAGCCCCTGCGCGCCCCGGGTGAGCACCACGGCATCGACGCCGCAAGAGGTCCAGACCTTTGCCGCGTCGACCGGATCGGCGCCTTCGGCGAGCCATTCCGTGTCATCGTCGGAGATCTTGAGCAGCCGGATATGCGGCAGCCAGGACTCGAACCGCGCCCGGTACGCCGCCGGATCCGTGATCAACGCCTCACGGATGTTCGGGTCGAGGACGGTCAGGACGCCGCGGGCGGATTCGCGGCGCAACACGGTTTCGTACGTGCTCGCACCCGGTTCCAGGACCATGCCGAGGGTGCCGAGCGAGAGCGCGGTCACATTCTCCGGCAGCGGGCCGGGATCGCCGACCAGCCTGTCCGCGGTGCCTTCGGTATAGAAGGTGTACTGAGCGGAACCCTTTTCGTCGAGCGCGACCACGGCGAGCGTCGTCGGCTCGTTTCCCCGCTGCAGCAAGGTGGTGTCGACGCCGGAAGCGCGCAACCGGTCCACCAGCGCGACGCCGAACCGGTCGTTCGACACCCGCGAGAAGAAGCCGGCCGGTACGCCGAGCCGGCCGGCGGCGAGCGCGACGTTGTACGGACCACCGCCCATCCGCGGCAGCAGCGCGCGCAGCCCACCGTCCACAGTGGAATCCAACGGTTCACCGGGAACGAGGTCGACCAGCGCCTCTCCACCTACGACGATCACGGGCGCGATGCTAGCCGAGGCGGCACTCATCCCACCAGAATTGTCATTTCAGGACATTTTGGGTTCAAGGCCTCCATCCATGCCCCCGCCGCCACCCTCAACGGAGACGCTGACGCGTCGCGATTCCACTCTGAAGGAGTTCAGACAAAGCGGTGAAGGCCTCCGCGTCCGTCACTCCGGCGCGCTGACCGAGCACCCCGGTCTGGATTCCCTCGATGATCAATCCCGCCATTTCCGCGATCAGCCGCGCGTGCACCTCGCGAAAAACACCGTCGGTGACGCCGCGATCGATGAACGACCGGATCCGCTGGGCCGCGGCGCGACTGTTGAGCTGATACGCGTCGCGTGCCGGGGCGAATTCGGCGATGTCGGTCATGAAGGCGGCCGAGGCGCGATTGAGGTATTCGGAGATGCCGGCGAGGTACTCGCCGAGGATCTTGCGCGCGTCGTCGATACCGGCGATCCGCTCCTCCAGCAGTTCGGCGGCGCCCTTGAAAAAGAGGGCGACGACCTTGACCGCGAGCTGCTCCTTGCTCGGGGCGAGCGCGTAGAGGGTCGACTTCGAGCAGCGCAGCCTGGCGGCGAGGTCGTCCAGTGTGAACTGCGAGAACCCCTCGGCGAGGAAGATCGTCTCCAGTTCCGAGAGCAGTGCTCGCTGACGCGCGGTTGGCTGGCGGCGCGGGGTCATCCGATCACTATCCCTTACGCGGACGATGTACTCCCAGCGGCTTCTACTGTACTCTGAATCAGCCCACAGTACTGTTTTGAGTACAGTTCAGCTCGGAGGAGCCATGCCGGCGGACCGTCTGCTGCCCAGCACCGAGGCCCAGGACCTGCTCGACCTGGCCAAGGAGATCGCGCGGGAGGAACTGGCGCCGATCGCGAGCAAGTACGAGGAGACCGCGCATTTCCCGCGTGAGCAGTTCCGGCTGCTCGGACAGGCCGGGCTGCTCGGCCTGCCGTACTCGGAGCGCTGGGGCGGCGGCGACCTGCCGTACGAGGTCTACCTGCAGGTGCTCGAGGAGATCGCGGCCGCGTGGATGTCGGTCGGTGTCGGGCTTTCCGTGCACACGATGTCCTGCTTCGCGCTGGCACACCACGGCACCGACGCGCAGCGCGACCGCTGGCTGCCCGACATGCTGGAGGGTGACCTGCTGGGCGCGTACGCGCTGTCGGAGACCCACGCCGGCTCCGACGCGGCCGCTCTCTCGACCCGCGCGCGGCTCGACGGCGACCAGTACGTCGTGAACGGCACGAAGGCGTGGATCACCCACGCGGGCGAGGCCGACTTCTACACGACCATGGTGCGCACGAGCGACGACGGCGGGCAGGGCATCTCCTGCCTGCTCGTCGACGCGTCGACCACGGGCCTCTCGTCCGCGCCGCCCGAGCGGAAAATGGGCCTCACCGGGTCGACCACCGCGCAGCTGATGTTCGAGGACGCCACCGTCGACGTCGACCGGCGAATCGGCGAAGAGGGCCAAGGCCTGAAGATCGCGCTCTCGTCGCTCAGTTCCGGACGGCTGGGCATCGCCGCGTGCGCCGTCGGGCTCGCGCAGGCCGCGCTGGACGAGGCACTCGAGTACGCGAAGGGCCGCACCCAGTTCGGGCGGCCGATCATCGAATTCCAGGGGCTGGAGTTCCTGCTGGCCGACATGGCCGCGACCGTCGAGACTTCGCGCGCGATGTACCTCGACGCCGCGCGCCGCCGCGACCGCGGACTGCCGTTCCAGCGGCAGGCGTCGATCGCGAAGCTCGTCGCGACCGACGGCGCGATGAAGGTGACCACCGACGCGGTGCAGGTGCTCGGCGGCGCGGGCTACACCAAGGACTTCCCGGTGGAGCGGTACATGCGGGAGGCGAAGGTGCCGCAGATCTTCGAGGGCACGAACCAGATCCAGCGGATGGTGATCGCGCGTGAGCTACGCAAGAGCTGACTCTCCGCGCCGATAAGGTCACCGATGGTCACGTGGTGATCGTGAGACACTGTGGAAGACGTGAGGAGACGCTGTGACAGCCCTTCCCGACTCCACGGCCGGGTCGCACGGTGAACCAGGGTGGGCCATCCCGGATCACCTGCTGTCGGTCGCGGACTACGCGGCGCTCGGTGAGCCCGATTCCGGATTCACCGAGCTCGTGGAAGGCCGCCTCGTCATGTCGCCGAGTCCCAAGAGGAGACACAACAAGGCGCTCTACGCCTTGGCGAGGCAACTGGAAGCCCAGCTGCCCGATCATCTCGAATTCGTCCAGGACATCGACGTCGATCTGGGCCTGGTGCCGTCCGGCGAGCCGGGTTTCGCCAGGCGACCGGATCTGATCATCGCTCTTCGCGAAGCAGGCGAGCGGATCGACGAGGAAGACACGATGTATCACGCGGACGACGTCGTCGTCGTGGTCGAGATCGTGTCCCCGGGCTCGAAGCGCACCGACTACGTGACCAAACACGGCGAATACGCCGACGCGGGGATCCCGCACTACTGGATCGTCGACCTCAGCGAGCCGGTCTCACTGGTCGCCTGCCACCAGGCGGGCGAACTCGGCTACCAGGACGCTCCGGCCACGACCGGCGAATTCGCCGCCACCGAGCCGTTTCCGGTGAAACTGGATCTCGACCGGCTTCTGACGTAACGGCTCAGTGCCCTGTCGGACCGAACTGCTGCGGTTGCTGTGGCGGTGGTTGCCGCGGCCAGCCGCCCTGCTGCGGATACTGCTGAACGGGCTGCGGCTGTCGCTGGTACTGCTGCTGAGGCGGGAATCCCGGCTGAGGCTGCCCCTGCCACTGCTGTTGCCATTGCGGCTGAGCTTGCGACAGGGGCTGTCCACCTTGCGGCGCCGTCACACCGGCCCGCGCCGCACGCCGCTTCCCCCGGACCAGCATCGTCGCGCCCAAACCGGTCAGCGCGACCCCGACCCCTGCCATCCAGAGCCCGTGTTCGCGGAACGTCTCCGCACGGGACTCCGCGGCGGCCTTCATCTCGGCGTAGGTGTCCTCGCCGGTAGTGCGGCCGTTCTTGGTGGTCTCACAGACGTCACCGGGCGACATGATCCTGCCGCCACATTTGATCAGGTTCGGATCCTTGCGCGAGAACAGCAACGTGACGACCAAGAAACCGATCCCGATCACCAGGACAAGAACCCAGCGCTTCATGTGTTACACATCCTCCCCGTGTGTAACACATGACAGCACAACTGGGTTTCCCCTGGCAAGGCCCGAAATCAGCCTTCCCGGTACCGGCGCTCCTCGGTGACACCCACCCCGGTCGCCTCGTCGAAGTGGTAGACCTCGCGCCCGCGGACGAACACCCGCATGGCGCGGTTCATCACGTCCAGCGGATCACCCGACCAGAGGACGACGTCGGCGTCGAGGCCAGGCTTCAGCGAGCCGACCTTGTCGTCGAGGTTCAGCATGGCGGCCGGGTTCACGGTCAGCGCCTTCAGCGCCGTCTCCGGGTCCAACCCGTCCTTCACCGACAGCGCCGCCTGGTAGACCAGGAAGTTGATCGGCACGACCGGGTGGTCCGTGGTGATCGCGATCCGGACGCCCGCCCTGGCGAGGATGCCGGGCGCGCGCAGCGTGCGGTTGCGCAGCTCCACTTTGGACTTCGTGGTGAACAGCGGACCGAGGATCACCGGCACGTCCCGCTCGGCGAGCACATCCGCGATCAGGTGCCCTTCGGTGCCGTGGTTGATCACCAGCTTGTAGCCGAACTCGTCGGCCAGCCGGATCGCGGTGACCATGTCGTCGGCGCGGTGGACGTGCTGGTCCCAGAACAGCTCGCCGTCGAGCACCTTGGCCAGGGTCTCCTTGGTCAGGTCGACGTCGAACGGCTTGCCCTCACCGGCGGCGTGGTCGCGCTGGGCGGCGTAGTTGCGCGCGGCGGTGAACGCGTCGCGGATGATCGACGCGACGCCGAGCCTGGTCGACGGCGTCTGCTTCTTCTCGCCGTAGACCCGTTTCGGGTTCTCGCCGAGCGCGCTCTTCACGCTGACTTCCTCGGCGAAGATCATGTCGAGCACGGTCCGGCCCCAGGTCTTGAGGCCGATCGTCTGCCCGCCGATGGGGTTCCCGGAGCCGGGCTTGATGACGACGCTGGTGACGCCGCCCGCGAGCGCGTCGTCGAAGCCTGGCTCGTACGGGTCGATCCCGTCGACCGCCCGGAACCGCGCGCCGTTGGGGTCGGTCATCTCGTTGGTGTCGTTGCCCGACCAGCCTTCGCCGTCCTCGTGGACGCCGAGGTGGGCGTGCGCGTCGATGAACCCGGGCAGCACCCAGGCGCCCGCCGCGTCGATCAATTCGGCGTCGTCGGGGACGTCGACGTCGGCGTCGGTGCCGACCGCGGCGATCTTCCCGTTCTCGATGAGGACCGTGCCGCCGTCTATCGGTTCACCGTCGACGGGGACGACGTAACCACCGACGATGGCCTTGACCAGTGCTTTGTTCGGCATACTTTGACACGCTAACGAACTGGTCCCGTCGAGCGCACGCGGGGCTTTTCGAAATGGACCAGCTCGTAGTGCGCCTCGGGCGTCCGGTGCGTCTCGACGTAGCCGAGCTTCGCGTACATCCGCAGCGGGCCGACGCTCCGGTCTCCGGTGAACAGGCGGAACACGGTCACCGTCGGCGGCGTGGCCGCTTCGGCGGCGAGCAGCAACGAGCTGCCGAGCCCGTGTCCCTGCCTGTCCGGGGCCACGATGAGCCTGCCGACGAGACCCGCTTCGCCGTCCACGACGATCCGGACGCTCGCCACCAGCCGTCCGGCTTCCCTGATCCCCCAGGCGAAACACGCGGGATCGCCCAGAGCGTCCTTGGTCTGCTCGAAGGTCTCCAGCAGCGGCGGGAGGTCCAGGTCGCCGTGTGCCCTCGCCTCCGGCACGTAGGCCGCGCGCTGCAACGTGAGCACTTCGCCCGCGTCCACGGGCCCCAGCCGGAGCGGCGGCGGCGAGGTCATCAGCGGACCCGGATGCCCCAGCTGCCGGTCCACGACGTGGCGGGCTCGAGCTCGATCAGGTCGGTGCCGGTGTTGAGCGCGTCGGCGGGGCAGGTCATCGGCTCGATCGCCACCGCGCGGCCGCGGCCGACCAGGTCGTCCGGGGTGAACACCTGCGCCCAGCGGAAGTCCGGCCCGGTCCAGACGAGCAGTTCCTGGTCCCCGTGCGAGAGGACGTGGTGGTGGTTGCCGTCCTCGGCGACGCTCAGCCCGCCGAACGCCGTGTCCAGGTCGACGCCCGCGAGCACCTTGCCCGACCGGAAGTCGTACTCGGTGCCCTCGACGTCCTGCTCGTCGGCGTACGGCATCTGCTCGTCGCCGAGGTACGGCCGGACACGGCTCGCGGGCAGCGTCAGGGTCAGCTCGTCGGTGGGCACGTCACCGATGCGGAAGTAGGGGTGCGTGCCGAGCCCGACACCGATCGGGCTCTCGCCTTCGTTGCGGATCTCGTGCGTCACGACCAGTTCGCGCGGTGAGATCTCGTAGGTGATCGTCGCGCGCAGCGGCACCGGCCAGCCTTCCCGCGCCGGGACGTCGATGGCCAGGGTGATCGACGATTCGGCGTGTTCGAGCAGCTCCCACTCCTCGTGCCGGGTCAGGCCGTGGATCGCGTTGCCGCGCGCCGCTTCGGTGATCGCGAGCTGCTGCTTCTCGCCCTGGTAGACCCACTGGCCACCCTTGGTGCGGTTCGGCCAAGGCAACAGCACCTGCCCCGCGCCCTTCGGCGGCTTCTCGTCCTCGGCGAACGCCTCGACGTATGGCACCCCGCCGACCTCGAACGCGCGCAACCCGGCACCGATCTCGGTGACGACGGCGCGGGCGTTGCCGCGGGTGATCTCGAACTGCTCTCCGGTGGGATTGGCCATGCGGACGAGGTTACCGGCGACCGTCGGGAAAGCGTCACCGGGAAAGGTGCCGAGAAACGTGGCCGGGAAAGTACTGTGGAAATGCCACGCCCGGACGAAGGAGACCGCCGCGATGACCGTTCCCGGCTACCCCAGCACCGTCGGCCGCGTCCTGGAGCGCAGCGCGCGGCGCGTCCCGGACAGGGTCGCGCTCACGTTCGCCGATCGCGTGTGGACCTACGCCGAACTCGACCGCGCGGCCGGCCGGGTCGCGGCGAAGCTGCTCGACCGCGGGCTCGTCCACGGTGACCGCGTCGCGGCCTTCGGCAAGAACTCCGACGCGTATCTGTTGCTGTACCTCGGTTGCGCGCGGGCCGGACTGGTGCACGTGCCGGTGAACTTCAACGCGCGCGGCGCGGAACTCCTGTACCTGCTCACCCAGTCCGAACCCGCCGTCGCCTTCGTCGATCCGGCACTGGCGGAGCACGTCGAGTCCGAACATGTGTCCACACTGGACACACTGAGCTGGGCACTCGACGAAAGTATTGTCCCGCATGAGGAATCCGGCGTCGCCGATGAAGATCTCGTGCAGCTGCTTTACACCTCCGGGACGACCTCACGGCCGAAGGGCGCGATGCTCACCCACCGCGCGCTGGTGCACGAGTACTCCTCCTGCATCGCCGCGCTCGACCTGAGCGACCGCGACGTGCCACTCCACGCGCTGCCGCTGTACCACTCGGCGCAGCTGCACGTGTTCCTCATGCCCGGCCTCGCCGTCGGCGCGACGAACCACCTCGTCGAGTCCCCCGATCTCGGCGACATCCTCACGCGGATCCCGCGCCAGAGCGTGACTTCGCTGTTCTTCCCGCCGACCGTCTGGGTGGGACTCGCGAATGACCCACGTTGGGCGGACGCGGAGCTGAGCAGCCTCACCAAGGCCTACTACGGTGCGTCGATCATGCCCGTGCCGGTGCTGGAGAAACTGCGCGCGCGGCTGCCGGGAGTCGGGTTCTACAACTGCTTCGGCCAGTCGGAAATCGGTCCACTCGCGACGGTCCTGCGTCCCGAAGAGCACGACGCGCGACCGGATTCCGTCGGCCGCGCGGTCCTGTTCGTGGAAACGCGCGTGGTGGACACCGAGCTGAACGACGTCCCGGCGGGCGAACTCGGCGAGGTCGTCTACCGCTCTCCGCAGCTGTGCACCGGCTATTGGGGCAAGCCCGAGGAATCGGTGGAGGCTTTCGCGGGCGGCTGGTTCCACTCCGGCGATCTGGTGCGTCAGGACAAAGAAGGTTATCTGTTCGTCGTCGACCGGATCAAGGACGTCGTCAACACCGGTGGTGTGCTCGTCGCGTCACGCGAGGTCGAGGACGCGCTGTACGCGCATCCCGCCGTCGCCGAGGTCGCCGTCGTCGGCCTGCCGCACGAACGCTGGATCGAGGCGATCACCGCGGTGGTCGTGGCGAAGGAGCAGGTCGGGGAAGCGGAACTGATCGAGTTCGCGAAGAAGTCGCTGGCGGCGCACAAGGTGCCGAAATCGGTGCATTTCGTCGTGGAGTTACCGAAGAACGCTTCGGGGAAGCTGCTCAAGCGTGACCTGCGGCAGCGGTTCGGCGGCACGGAGTCCGCCGTCGGAGTCTAGGGGTTCGACCTGGTCTCACGCAGAATCTCCCAGGCGTTGAACCCGTCCTCGGCGTGCGGAGAGCCCAGAGCAAGCCAACTCGGATGCCGAGGATCGTCGAGGCAATCGACCAGACACCCGAAGCGAGGTGTGTGCGGTGGATCCCCGGGAAAGAGCGCGTCCGGATCGTCGATCAGCGAGGTCAGGAACGCGATGTCGGAGATGTGACGGCTGGGCACGCCCGGCCGGGACGGCTCATCGATCAGGGCCTTCACCTTGACCACCAAGGCGGCAGCCAGTCCCGGCAGGTACAGCGTCGCTGTCCTGCCGCCAAAGGTCGCGATGAGCGGTCGCGCATTGTCCAGCGCGGTCTTACCGCCGGGGATCGGCACAATACTTCCCACTGGGGTCCGTAGCTTCGGGGCGGCACGAGCACCGAGTTTGTCCGGCGCGAGGAGATCGACCATCATGCCGGTCCCGGCGTGGACATAGCGATGCGCCTTACCGTCTGCGCTGATGCCGTCCACGTCGTAACCCAAACCCTCGAGAACCTGGTGAGCACGACGAAACCGCGTCGACCGTGAAGCGAATGTCGAAGAGCAGATCGATGTCCTTGGTGACGCGGGGAGTCGATCGTCCTGCCAGCAGACCGTGCAGGATGACCATCTGCCCGCCGATCATCACCCAGGGTGGGGGTAGCCGGTCGGCGAGGTCGAACATCGCGGGCCACACGACGCGGTCACCGCCGCCCTGAAGCGACGGCAAGGCCAGCGTTCCCAGACCGGGGCGAGCCGAAGAGTCGATCATCCACCGAACTTATACAGCTCGCCCAAACGAGTGAGAAGTTGTTGTGCCGCAAGGACAGAACGCTCATCGCCGGAATCAAGCAGATCCGCGGCGACGGCCGCGGGAATCGCGTGGCCGTCCGATCCCGGCGGACGCTGGACGCCGGACAGAGCCGGTACCCGGATCACCGCGTTCGGCTCCGCGGTGTCCAGCCGAAACCGCCGTGACCGCACGAGCTCATCGAACCGAGCAGCATCCACATAGAACTCCTCGTCCGCGTCGCCCGCCATCAAGTCCGCGCCGTAGTGCCCGGCGGCGACGGGCCCGCTGACGACGGCGTGCGCGTCTTCCCGCAACCGCGCCAGCGGTCCGGCCAACATACGCACCGGGTACACGCGCGCGCGGCCGGAGAGCAGGCGCGGCCAGTGCACCGGCTCGCGCTCACACGCGTAACGCTTGAGCCGCACCCGCTCTGCCGGTGAGACCCACGAAGGCTCGTGGCCACTCAGCGACCACAACAACCCCCATGCCATCCGCGCGGACAGCGGACGACCGGCGGACGGTTTCACCACGCTCCTGCGATGCTCGACCGACCGGGCGTCGACCAGCAGTTCGCGGCCGATGCGGATCGCGTCCAACCTGCCGGCGTGCACGAGTTCACGCACGCGCTCTCGCGAAATGTCCAAAACCTGCGCCGCCCGCGCCACCGGGAGCAGATCGGCTGAGCTCACCATGGCCACTCCCGCGGAACGATCGACTTGCTCTCCAGTTTACACAAAGACCCCTCAGTCATGGATATTTGTGTAAATCTTTCTTACTAGACCGGTCGTCATAGTTTGAGCTACAGTCGGTCGCATGGTCCGCCGCACCGACACCCGGCAGCGCATGCTCGATTCCGCCGCCGAACTCTTCCACCAGCAGGGTTACCACGCCACCGGGCTCAATCAGCTCGTCGCCGCCGGCGGCGCGCCCAAGGGATCGCTCTACTTCCACTTCCCCGGCGGCAAGGAGCAGCTCGCCGCCGAGGCCATCAGTCAGTCCGCCGAACGCCTCTGCGACACCTTGCGCACGATCGTGGCGAACTCCCCCGACGTCGTCACCGCCGTCGAGAATGTCGTCGACGCGCTGGCGACTTCACTGGAGGAGTCGGATTTCCAGCGCGGGTGTCCACTCGCGACGGTCGCGCTCGACGCGTCGGGCGAGAGCGAGGTGATCCGCCAGGCCTGCGCCGACGGCTACATCTCCTGGCACACGATCATCGCCGGAGCGCTGAAGACCGACAAGGCGGACCACCTGGCGACCGTCGTCCTCGCCACCATCGAGGGCGGCTTGCTGCTGGCCAAGACATTGCACGACACCGCGCCGCTGCGCGCGATCGCCCCTCACCTCCGCTCCACCCTCGAACGGGAGCTGCCCTGATGCGTGTCCACCACCTCAACTGCGGAACCCTGCGGCCCATCGGCGGCAAGCTCGTCGACGGCAGGCCGGGGCTTCTCCGCCGCGCGGAACTGATCTGTCACTGTCTCCTGCTGGAGACCGAAACCGGACTGGTGCTGGTCGAGACCGGCGTCGGGACGCCGACCGTCACCCGCCCGGCGGAATGGCTCGGCGCCGGTTTCGTCCGCATGGTGCACCCGGTCGGTGACGACGACCTCAGCGCCACCACCCAGATCCGCAAGCTCGGCTTCGACCCGGCCGACGTGCGCGACATCGTGCTCACCCACCTCGACCTCGATCACGCGGGCGGGCTCGTCGACTTCCCGCAAGCGCGGGTCCACGTCCACGCGCGCGAACTCCAGGCGCTGGAGAAGCCGATCGACCGCAAGGAGGCGAGCCGCTACCGGAAGGTCCAGTTCAGCCACGGTCCGAAGTGGAAGTCCTACCGCGCCGACGGCGACCCGTGGTTCGGCTTCGACGCCGTTCGCGAACTCGAGGGTGTCCCGGACGTCCTGATCATCCCGCTCGCCGGGCACACCCGCGGGCACGCCGGGGTCGCGGTCGACACCGGCGACGGCTGGCTGCTCAACGCCGGGGACGCCGTCTTCCACGGCGGCGAGCTGGAACGAAACCCGCATATCCCCTTCGTATTGGGGCTCTTCGAGTCGCACACGCAGACGGAGAAGACGGCACGACTGGACAACCAGCGCCGGCTGCGCGAACTTGTGAGTAACAACGGTGACGAGGTGACGGTCTTCGCCGCGCACGACGCCACCGCATTCGAGCGGCTCAGCCAGAGGAGCAGGATATGAAGGTCCACCACCTGAACTGCGGCACGATGCGCGCACCGGGAGGGAAACTGCTCGACGGCCAGCCGGGATTGCTGCGCCGCGCGGAAATGGTGGCGCACTGCCTGCTCATCGAGACCGGCGACGGGCTCGTGCTGGTGGACACCGGTTTCGGCCGCCAGGGCGTCGCCCGGCCGGGCGACTGGCTCGGCACGCCGTTCACCCTGATGGTCGGTGCGAAGCCGGTCGAGGAGGAGACGGCCGCCCATCACGTCGAAGCGCTCGGCCACAAACCGGAGGACGTGCGGCACATCATCTGCACCCACCTCGACGTCGACCACGCGGGCGGGCTCGCGGACTTCCCGAACGCCGTCGTGCATGTCCGCACCGCGGAGCACGACGCGGCGACCGCCCCCGGCAACGCGAGCGAGAAACTGCGCTTCCGCGCCAACCAGTTCGCCCACCGTCCACTGTGGAGCAAGTACGACGAGGCCGGTGACGAGTGGTTCGGTTTCCAGGCCGTCCGCGAACTCAAGGGCCTGCCGCCGGAGATCCTGCTCGTCCCGCTCGCGGGGCACACCAGGGGCCACACGGGAGTCGCGGTCGACACCGGCGACGGCTGGCTGCTGCACGCGGGTGACGCCTACTTCTTCCACGGACAGCTTGATCCGGTGAAACCGCACTGCCCGCCGGGGATGACCGCGTTCCAGAACATGGTGCAGACGCTGCGCAAGCCCCGGCTGGAGAACGTGGAGCGGCTGCGCGAGCTGAGCCGAGAACACGCTGACGAGGTCACCGTGTTCTCGGCACACAGCCCGGTGGAGTATCAGTCGCTCAGCCGGGGATAGGAGTGGTCAGCCGACCGGCGGCTCGGCGAGCTGCCGGTCCTCTTCCTTGTGCGTGGCCCGCATGATGAGCCAGTTGATGCCCCAGAGCACGATGCCGACGCCGAGCAGGATCGCGGCGACCTTGTAGTCGCGGGCGGGCCGTCCGGACAACGGCGTCACCAGGTAGACGCAGAAGATCGCGGCGAGCACCGGGATGATCGTCGGCGCGCGGAAATGCTTGTGCGCCGACTTTTCCTTGCGCAGCACCAGGACCGCGACATTGACGATGGCGAAGACGGCGAGCAGCAGCAACGCCGTCGTGCCGCCGAGCACGCCGATGTCCACAAAGGAGACCAGGCCGATCGCGATCAGGCTGGTGAACACGATCGCCACCCACGGGCTGCGGCGGAACGGATGCACGGTGCCCAGCTGCTTCGGGATGATCCGCTGGTTCGCCATGCCGTAGAGCAGGCGGCTGGCCATCAGCATGTTGATCAGCGCCGAGTTGATCACCGCGAAGAGACCGATCGCGGAGAAGACCTCGCGCGGGAAGCCGGGTGCCCCGACGTCGAGCACCTTCAGCAGCGCGCTGCTCTTGGCCGCCGCCAGATCGTCCGCGGGGACCAGCAGCGAAGAGGTCACGGAGACCATGATGTAGATGGTCGCGGCGATGACCATGCCCCACAGCATCGCCTTCGGGAAGATCCGGATCGGGTCCTTGCACTCCTCGGCCATGTTCACCGAGTCCTCGAAGCCGACCATCGCGAAGAACGCCAGCGACGTCGCCGAAGTGATCGCCACCAGCATGGTCTGGTTCTCGGTGTCGAACTCGACCAGCCGCGAGGCGTCCCCGTTGCCGTTGAGCACCGCCCACACGCCGACGCCGATGATGATCAGCAGGCCGCCGATCTCGATGCAGGTCAGCACCACGTTGGTCTTCACCGACTCGGAGACCCCGCGGAAGTTGATCAGCGCGAGGCCGATCACGAACAGGATCGCCACCCACGGCATCGGCGCGGTGATGAATTCCTTCAGGTAGGTGTCACCGAAGGCCTTCGCCGCCGACGATGCCGAGGTGATCCCCGAGCACATCACCGCGAACGCCACCATGAAGGTGAGGAAGCGGATCTTGAACGCCTTGTGCGTGTAGAGCGCGGCCCCCGCCGCCTGCGGGTACTTCCCGACCAGTTCCAGATAGCTGAACGCGGTCATGAAAGCGACCACGAACGCGATCAGGAACGGCAACCACAGCGCGCCGCCGACCCGACCGGCCACCTGACCGGTGAGGGCGTAGACGCCCGTTCCGATGATGTCCCCCACCACGAAGAACAGCAGGAGCTTGGAACCCATGACCCGTTTGAGGCTCGGCTGACCGGATGGACCGGCCTGTTCTGTTGTCGTCGTGTCCGCCATGCGGCAAGAGTGTGCCGTATCACGTCTGTGGCCGACAGTCCGCTTTGGTCAGTTCTTCGTCACGGGTTGGCGAAAGAGGCTTTTGGGTAAATCGCTCAGTTGGCGTCGACCGCGGTCTTCACCAGCGGGACCATCATCTCCTGCGTCATCTTCGTCGGCCCGGTGTAGTTGACCAGCACCGGAACGTCGTTCACGAGTTCGGCGGCCGCCAGCGTCGCGGTCTTGTTCTCGTCGGTGTAGTAGACGGCGCCCTCGCCGACACCGGCGACGTCCTTGGCGCCCGGCTTCGCCTTCTTCAGCGCGGCGACCATCTCGGCGGGCTTGATCTTGTTGCCCTCGAAGCGGGTCACCGCGAGCGCGCCGACCTGCTTGCCCGCGGCCGAGTAGACACAACTCTTGGCCTTGCCGCCGTTGGCGGCGTTGTCCTGCACCGGTCCCGGCGCCGAAGTGACCCCTTCGAGCGAGACGGCCTTTCCGACGGCCTCGGCGGGCAGCAGCGCGCACGGCTCCTTCGAACCGGCGCCGCCGGTGGGCGCGGCCGACGAACTCGGCGCGGCGGAGTGCGACGGAGCGGGAGCCTGGCTCGACGGCTTGGCCGCGTTGTCCGACTTCTGGTCCCCGGACGAGCAGGCGGTGACGGTCGCGATGACAGCGGCGAACAGGACGATCGCCCGTGAAATACGCATGGATCCGACGATAGCCCGAACAGCTCAGTCCACCGGGGCCCGGTACCGCCAGAACGACGGGATCAGCAACGCCGCCGCGATGACCAGCACGATGACCAGCATCCCGCCGCCCGAAGCCGCCGCGGCCGTGCCGACACCGGCGGCGGCCCAGCCGTGGGTGAGGTCGGCGATCCTCGGCCCGCCCGCGACGACGACGGTGAACACGCCCTGCAGCCGTCCGCGCATCTCGTCGGTGGTGGCGATCTGGAGGATCGACATGCGGTAGATCGCGCTGACCATGTCGGCCGCTCCGGCGAGCGCCATGAAGAAGACGGCCAGCCACAGCGACTGCGCGAGGCCGAAGCCGACGATGGCGGCGCCCCAGACACAGACCGAGATGATGACGCCGAGGCCCTGCTTACGGATCCTGGTCAGCCAGCCGGAGAAGAGCCCGATCAGCATCGCGCCCGCCGGGAGCGCGGCGTACAGCCAGCCCAGTGCCGGGCCGCCGCCGGGCGGGTCGCCGAAGGTGCGCTCGGCCATCTCCGGGATCAGCGCGCGCGGCATCCCGGCCACCATCGCGATGATGTCGAGGAGGAACGAGGCGAGCAGGATCTTCTGCGTCGCCAGGTAGCGGAAACCGTCGATGATGTCGCGGAGCCCGGCGCGGCGCGCGATCTCGCCGAGCGGCGGGATCGGCGGCAGTTTCCAGACCGCGATGAGGGTCAAGGTCAGTGCGGCGACGTCGATCAGGTAGAGCGTCGAAAGGCCGAGGATCGGGATCAGCGAACCCGCGAGGAGCGGGCCGAAGACCGCGCCGAAGGTGGCCATCGTGCTGCTCAGCGCGGTCGCGGGAGCGATCAGATTGTCCGGCACCAGGCGAGCGACCACGGCACTGCGGGTCGGCATGTTGATCGCGAAGAACGCCTGGTTGACCGCCAGCAGGGCGAGCACCAGCCAGACCGAGCCGATGTTCAGGAACGCCTGGAGCCACAGGACCGCCGAAGTGACGGTGACCCCGACGTTGGTGACGATGAGGAGCTTGCGCCGGTCGACGGCGTCCGCGATGGCGCCGCCCCAGAGGCCGAAAACGAGCAGCGGGACCAGGGCGACGAGGCCGGTCAGTCCGACATAGGCCGAGGAACCGGTGAGGTCGAAGACCTGTTTGGGGACCGCGACCGCGGTGAGCTGGGAGCCGACGGCGGTGACCGCGGTGGACAGCCAGAGGCGGCGGAACGCGGGGATTTTGAGCGGCCGGGTGTCCACGACGATCGACCCGAACAGCTTGCGGACACCCTTGCGCTGCTCAACCCCCACGTCGTCACTCACAACCCGACAGCTTAGCCGCGCTAACTAACCGATCGCGCGCGATTTAAGTCACCAGCTAACGCGTGAAGGCCCCCTTCCCTTCGGCTCAGCCGAGGGAAGGGGGCCTTCACGCGCTTTGAGTTACGGCGCCACGCGCTCGATCTGCCAGCCGTCGTCAGTCCGGACGTAGCGGAGCCTGTCGTGCATGCGGTCTTCGCGGCCCTGCCAGAACTCGACGATGTCGGGCCGGATGCGCCACCCGCCCCAGTGCGGCGGGACCGGGATGTTCTCGACGTCGGCGAAGCGGCGCTCGATGCCGTGAAGCGCGGTGTCGAGGGCACGGCGGCCGTCGACGACGCGGGACTGCGGCGAAGCCCAGGCCCCGAGCTGCGAACCCCGCGGCCGCGACCTCCAGTACTCGGTGGTCTCGGCGACGTTGACCTTCTCCACCTCGCCGCGTACGTGGACCTGACGCTGCAGGGGGTACCACGGGAAGGTGACCGACGCGTAGCGCGTCGCGGTCAGGTCATGGCTCTTCGTCGACGTGTAGTTCGTGTAGAAAACGACGCCGCGTTCGTCGAGGCCCTTGCACAGGACGGTCCGGGAGGACGGCCTGCCCTCCGGGTCGGTCGTGGCGAGCACCATCGCGTTCGGTTCGGCGACTCCCGCGGAGACGGCCTGGTTCAGCCAGTCCTGCAGCTGCGCGAACCATGTCTCCGCGAGCGCGGACTCGTCGAAGGCGCCGCCTTCGTAGGCCACTCGCATTCCGGGCAGGCGCACGACGGCGTCGTCGTCCACGCCATCCTTGATCTCCGGCATCATCCGCCAAACCTCCGTACCCGGTCGGGGCATCTGTGACTTCGGCTTTGCCGCCGACGGTATTGCCTCGGACGCGACGGCGAAACCCACTGAACGGTGACGCGCGCCACCCGGGCGTGGCTATCAGTGCGCAACCGCTGGACCGCAAGCCGTAACCCCGTGGTCACCTGCCCGTCCCTGATCGATAAAGGCCGGTTCTACTTTCGGCCCGCTCTCCGTCCCCCATCACCACGGAGGCAGGTTCATGACCGGCACCCTGCCCACCACCGTCGCGCACACGCGCGCGAAGTACGGCGTCGACATGGACCTACTGACACGGAGTTCTCCTCGTTCGCCGGGACCGAGGGCGCGTGCGCCTTCCCGGCCAGGCCGAGGAAGGCGAGCAGCGCGCCGCCGCTCTGCTTGGCGGTCAAGCCGGCGCTCGGCCCCTATTCGGGATCATTGTCGTTCGCCGACTTCTTTTCCGGGGTATCGCACCGTCACCCTGGCCGGGTCTGGTAAATCCTGAGGAACTGCGGGATCGCGCTCGCTCTGATGGAATCCGGCGCTTCGCCTTCCTGGCAATCGCCTGGATAGGCGCGGTCCGCGCGGCTCTCGTCATCGTGAAACCACTCGGCCTCTCATCGAGGTACATCGAATTCAACCGCGCTTATTCGCCGAAGATCAATTCGGTCGGATTCGGCTCGATTATCGTCGCGTCCACCATTTCCATCGTCGCCTATTTCGGCGCATTCAGTCCACTGCTCGCCTTGGTCGTCGCGATCGCGCTCGTCCCGGCCGTCGCCATCGCCACGAAGGGGAGGACCTATCCAGCCCGTTCTAATTCTGTCATTCGACAGAAATTAGCGCCGGAGGAACTCCGCGCGACACATATCCGCACGGTGTGCCAGGACGAGTTCGAACTGCCCGACATCGCCGACTGCGCGAAGCAGTCCGGAGCCATCTGCTCGCTGTGCCGCACGCTCGACGCGACCTGCCACGACATGTGCCGGACAGCGGGCCGGTCGACCTGCCGATGCCCACGATGCCGTCGGCCCGTCCATGAGACGCGACGAAGGCCGCCGCCGGAAACCGGGCGGCGGCCTTCGCTTCTCCCAGGTCGCGTTGTCAGTTCGTGACAGTGAACTCCGCGCGAACAATCCAGCCCCAGCAGTCGTACGACGCCGTGTACCGGCCAGGCACCGTCCCCACGGGACCGTCGCCGCGCAACGCGACACCGATCCCGCCGGTGCCGCCATCTCCCACTACCCGCAAGGGAATCGGCGCCGCGAGACCGTCCGCGACGAGGGTCGTCGCGAGCTCCCCTGCACCCGACGGGCGCAGGCAGTAGATATCCGCGGTCACCGTCCCACCTGCGACGACGCTGCCCGGACCGATGACGAGACTGGACGGCCTGGTCGCGTTCGCCGGTCCCGCTCCGACCATCGTGGACACCAGCGCGACACCGGCGGCGCACACCGCGGCCGAACGAAATTTCATCTTCTGCTCCCTCCTGATCGACCGGCTCGGATTCACCGGCCACCTGGTGGACGCGGACCGCCACGTCCGGGGTTGCCCACCGGTCCGGACTTTGCCCCTTGGCGCGAAACGGGCCGGATTCAGCGGAATGTGACAGCAAATGGAGCAAAGAGCCGATGATCACACTAGGTAGACCTTGCGCCGCTCGATAGGATCGCCGCCGAGGGCAACGGGGTGATCACCTCTATCCAGAGTGTTAGAGGTACAGGGTGGGACGGCCGGGTGTGCGGCTGCTCCGTCCGCTTATTGCCGGCCGCACTTCCGCCAGGGAGTTCGACGCCGGTCGATCACCCCCGCGCTCGAGCCACCGGAACTTTTCAGGCCGTGTTACTCCCCTTCCCCAGGAGTGCGTTGTGATTTCCCGTTCCCGCCGTCTCATGACGGCGTTGCTGTGCGCCATTTCGCTGGCAGGCGTAACAGCCCTTTCGGCTTGTTCGGACAGCGGCACCGCCGCTTCCGGCGCCAAGGTCACCATCGGTTACAGCGCTTGGCCGGGCTGGTTCCCGTGGGCGGTGGCCCAGGAAAAAGGTCTTTTCGAGAAGAACGGCGTGCACGTCGACCTGAAGTGGTTCGACAGTTACACCGAAAGCATCAACGCGCTTTCCTCCGGCGCGATCGACGCCAACAGCCAGACCCTCAACGACACGCTCGCCTCGGTCAGCGGTGGCGCGAAGCTGTCGGTCGTCCTGGTCAACGACAACTCCACGGGCAACGACAAGATCATCGCCCGCGAGGGGATCACCGGCGTCGCCGACCTCAAGGGCAAGAAGGTCGCCGTCGAGCAGGGTACGGTCGACCACTACCTCCTGCTGCTCGCGTTGCAGGAGGCGAAGCTGACCGAGAAGGACGTCGAACTGGTCCCGCTGTTGACCGACGCCGCCGCGGCCGCGTTCGTCGGCGGGCAGGTCGACGCCGTCGCCGCGTTCGCCCCCTTCACCTCGAAGGCGCTCGAACGCCCCGGCAGCCGCGCGATCGCGACGTCCGCCGAGTTCCCCGGCGCCATCCCGGACCACCTTGTCGTCTCCGAGAAGATGTCGAAGGAACGCAAGAAGGAGGTCCAGGCGCTGGTGACCACCTGGTTCCAGACGATCGACTGGATCAAGCAGAACAAGGCCGAGGCCGTCCAGATCATGGCGAAGCGCGGAGCAGTGTCGACGGACGAGTACAGGACCTACGACGCCGGCACCACGATCTTCACCAAGCAGCAGAACCTCGACGCGTTCACCCCGGGTGTCACGCCCGCGCATCTGAACTTCCAGGCCGGCAAGATCGCCGACTTCATGGTCTCCACCGGGCTGGCCCCGGCCCGGCCGAACATCGACGGGCTGTTCGACGACCAGTACGTCAAGTCGGTGCCGTGAGCACCACGGGCTCGGCGCGTTCGTCCGTTCAGCGGACGGACGCCGCCGAAGAGGCCGAAGCGCGTCGCCTCGACGACGAGCAGCGGCTCGCCGAAGCGCAGGAGGATCGACGGCGAGGGGGCGCGCGGCCGGACTGGTCGCCGCTGCCCCGCCGGGCGGGCCTCAACCCGAACGCCTCCCCGCTGTTCTCCCTCCGGAGCCCGATCTCCTCGCGGTGGCGGTGGACGCTGGCGGTGGCCTCCTTCGCGATCCCGCTGCTGATCTGGGTGACGCTGAACGCGCTGGGCGTCGTCAACCCGACGTTCCTGCCGACGCCGGTCGCGGTGCTCGAAGCCGGGCTGAAGATGATCGAGTCGGGGGAACTGTTCAGCGACCTCTGGGCGACCACCCAGCGGGTGCTGCTCGGCTTCGGGCTCGCGGTGCTCGTATCGGTGCCGCTCGGCATCGTGATGGGGACCTTCAACGCCGGGCTGGCCCTGTTCGAACCGGTCATCGCGATGCTGCGCTATCTCCCGGCGAGCGCGTTCATCCCGCTGCTGATGATTTGGCTCGGCCTCGGTGAGCCGTCGAAGGTCGCCGTCCTGTTCCTCGGGACGGTCTTCTTCAACACGCTGATGACGGCCGACGCCGTCCGCGGGGTACCGCGTTCGCTGATCGACGTGTCCTACACACTCGGGGCACGACGCGGTGAGGTGCTGCGCAAGGTGATCGTCCCGCACGCGCTGCCCGGCATGATCGACGCGACCCGCGTCAACGCCGCGGCCGCGTGGAACTTCGTGGTGGTCGCCGAGCTGATCAACGCCACCGCCGGACTGGGCCTGCGGATCATGCGCGCGCAGCGGTTCACCCAGACCGACCGGATCTTCGCGCTGCTGATCGTGATCGGCCTGCTCGGCCTGGTCATCGATATCGCGCTCCGGCGGCTGCGGACGCGGGTCGGGAAGTGGGCGGCGTGACACTGGAACTCAAGGGCATCGCCAAGGACTACACCGTCCGCGGCAAGACCACCCGGGCACTCGACGGGATCGACCTCGACATCGCTCGCGGCGACTTCGTCTGCGTCGTCGGCGCGAGCGGATCCGGCAAGTCGACCCTGCTCTCGCTGATCGCCGGGCTGACCGAACCGTCCGAGGGACTGATCACCCTCGACGGCGACGCGGTGACCGGGCCGGGCCCGGATCGCGGGCTGGTGTTCCAACACGGGGCGCTGTACCCGTGGCGGACGGTGGAGAGCAACGTCGCGTTCGGACTCGAGCTGCTGAGTCTCGACAAGAGCGAACGCGCCCGCCGGGTGGACTGGTATCTCGAAGAGACCGGGCTCGCCGGGCTGCGGAAGTCATTGCCCAAGCAGCTTTCCGGCGGGCAGAAGCAGCGGGTGGCGATCGCGCGGGCGCTGGCGTGCGAGCCCGACGTGCTGTTGCTCGATGAACCTTTCGGCGCGCTGGACGTCCAGACGAAAGAGGACATGCAGGTCCTGATCCGCCGGATCTGGACCGACACTCGGACGACGGTGCTGATGGTGACCCACGATGTCGAAGAGGCCGTGTTCCTCGGGCGGCGGGTCGTGGTGCTGGCGTCCGATCCGGGCCGGGTCGCCGCCGATATCGTGGTCGATCTACCCGGTGAGCGCGACCTCTCGGTCAAACGCGCGCCGGAGTTCCTCGCGCTGCGCGCGTCCATCGAAGACCTCGTCCGGGAGCAGCACCGCGGACATCTCGGGCGGAGTTGAAGAGAAAGGTGACCATGAGGCACGGGAAAACGCGGCCGGAGCGCAAGCCGCGCTCCGGGTTACTCGGCAGACTCGGCATCCGGGGCAAGCTCAACCTGCTCCTGATGTTGCCGCTGACCGCGGTGGTCCTGGTGTCGGTGCCTTACGTCGCCGAGGAAATCGACGACGCTCGGTCCGCGCGCACCACGGCCGACGTCGCGGCGCAGGCCCGCGCACTGGGCGCGCTGGCGTGGGAACTGCAGCGGGAACGGTTGCTGACGGCGCACTACATCGCGTCGACGTCGGCGGGCAGCGCGGCGATGGTGCGGCAGCAGGGTGTCGTCGCCGACACGGTGAACCAGGTCCGGGCGCAGCTGAGTGCCGACGCGCCGGAAGAACTCGCCGCCGCGCTGGTCCGGATCGGTTCGCTGGACGAGATCCGCGCCAACGCGCTCCGGCGCGGCGCCTCACTGGACAGCGTGGCGCGGACGTACCACGCGGTGATCGACGCGGTCATCAACGCGCTTCGCCTGGTGCCGCAGCAGACCAGTGACGCGGAGGGCACCCGCCAGCTGACGGCGCTCGACGCGCTGCTGCGCGCGAACGAGGAGAACTCGTTGCGCGGTATGGCGCTGATCATCGTGCTGGCCACCCCCGAATCCGGGGAGCCGGTGCTGGACGACGCGAAACAGCAGGCGTCGCTGTTCCTCGAACGGTTCGTGCAGCAGGCCGACGTCACGCAGGCCACCGACGTGGTCGCGGTCGACCAGGGTGAGACGGGCCGCCGGGTCGACGCACTGGAAGCCAAGCTTCCGCAGGCCAAGACGCCGCAGGCCGTGCAGGCGATGCTGCCGGACATCCTCGGTGCCGTCGAAGCCCAGTCCAACCAGCGACGGCTCGTCCAGGACGAGGTCACCGCCGGCATCGCCGACGCCGCGACCGCGCGAGCCGACGCCGCGCAGAACCTGGCGTGGACGATCGGTATCGGTGCCGGTGTGCTGTTCCTGCTCGTCGGTGGTCTCGCGATCGCGGTCAGCCGGTCGATCGCGGATCCGCTGCGGAAACTGACCACGGCGGCGACGTCGGTCGCCGACCTCGCGAGTACCGAACTGGTCCGCGTCACCGACACCGAGCAGGCGGAAGAACTCGCGCCTCGGCTCGCCACCATCGACGTGTCCTCTCAGGACGAACTCGGGAAACTCGCCGAGGCGTTCAACCGGGTCCAGGCCACCGCGGCCGAACTGGTGGAACGGCAGGCCGTCACGCGGCGCAACGTCGGCCTCATGTTCGCGAACGTCGCGAAGCGGACGCAGAACCTGGTGGGCAGGCAGCTGGCACTGGTCGACGAACTGGAGCGCAACGAGCAGGACGTCGCCCTGCTGGCGAGCCTCTACCGGCTCGACCACCTCTCCACGCGTCTACGCCGCAACGCGGACAACCTCCTCGTCGTTTCGGGAAACCGCGACGAGGCGAGGATCTCCGGTCCGATCGAGCTGTCGACGGCGCTGCGTTCGGCGCTGGCGGAGATCGAGGACTACCAGCGGGTCCGGCTCGGCTCGGTGGGCGACGTCCTGCTGTCGTCGCCGTTCGGTTCGGATCTGGTGCTCATCTTCGCCGAACTGCTGGAGAACGCGACCTCGTTCTCCCCGCCGGAGTCCTTTGTGGACGTCGGCACCAAGGTGCTCCCCGACGGCTCCTGCCTGATCGTGATCGTGGACCAGGGCATCGGTATGACCGAAGAACGGCTCGCCGAGGAGAACCGGCGGCTGGTCGAACGCGAGCGGCTCGAACTGGCCCCGACCAGTGTGCTCGGCCTGTTCGTGGTCGGCCGCCTCGCGCGGCGGCACGGGCTCAAGGTCGAGCTGACCGAGACCGAGGCGGGCGAGGGCATCACGGCGCGGATCACCGTCCCGCCGAATCTGCTGACCTACCGGGCACCAGTGCGGAAGAGCGTTCCGCCTCCTGCTTGGCCGACGGCGGAACCGGTCGACGAGCCCACCCCTCAGCAGCTTCAGTCCCAGCCGCGGGAGAAGGCGTCCGCCCGGGAGCTGCCGACACTGGCGATCGCCGGGATGATCCCGCGCGACGGCCGGCCCCCCAAGGACTTCCGGTGGTTCCGCAAGACCGACGGGGAGATCGCGGAGCCGATGCCGGAGCCGGAACCCACGCCGATACCCGCGCCCGTGCACCAGGCGCCCGCGCCGACACTCACCGCCGATTCCGGGGAGACCCGCGGCGGACTGCGGCGGCGGGTCAAGGGCGCGCAGCTTCCCGGTGCCCCCGAAGCACCGTCGCGGCAGAAGTCCAGGCATGATCCTGAGGCGGCCAAAGCGGCCTTCGACGGTTTCGAGGCAGGCCTGGCGAAGGCCACCGGGACTTCTTCGTCGAACACTGGTACTTCGTCGAACACTGGTACTTCTTTGAATACTGTGCCGCCACCGGCGGGCAACCCGATGCCGACCCCGACGCCGGTGCCCGCCGCTTCGCGCGGCGGTCTCACCCGGCGGGTTCCCGGTGCCCAGCTGGCGCCGGGCCTGGCGAAGGGACCGGCCGCGCGCCACCAGACCGCGCGGGCGGCACTGAACACCACCAAGCCCAAGGGCATGCGTGACCCCGAGGCCGAGCGTGCCGCGTTCGACGCCTTCAGTGACGGGTTGGAGAAAGCCGTCAACCCGGCGATGGATCAGAGAGAGAAGAGCAAGAAATGACGACCGGAGTCAGCGTCGAAGCCCGGAACTTCAACTGGTTGGTGACGCGCTTCGCGCAGAACACGGCGAGCGCGATGGGCGCGATCGCCGTCTCGGCCGACGGCCTGCTGATCGCGATGTCGTCCGAGCTGGAGCGTGCCAACGCCGACCGGCTGGCCGCGATCTGCTCGGCGATGCTCGGCCTGGCGCACGGTGTCTCCGAGAGCCACCCGCTCGGTTCACCCGACAAGATCATCATCGAACTGGAGCAGGGCTACCTGCTGGTCTGCACGATCAGCATCGGCTGCTCGCTCGGCGTGCTGGCCACCAAGCAGGCCAGCCTCGGCACGATCGCCTACGAGATGGCGATGTTCGCCAACCGCGCCACCGAGGTGCTCACCCCCGCGCTGATCGAGGAACTCAAGAAGAGCGTCGGCAGCTGAAAGGACGAGGGGACAAGGGAATGAGCGACGATCAGGTACCTCGCCCCCGGGGTGGCGAGCGGGACATTTCGCTGCTGCGCCCGTATCTGCTCACCGCCGGCCGCGCACAGCCGGTGGACGGCACGCTCGAAATCGAGGCTCAGGTGCTCACGAGCAGGCTCGGGGCGGCTTCGCAGTCGAGGCTGACCTTCGAGCGACGCGAGATCGTTTCCCTGTGCCGGGAAACGAAGTCCGTCGCCGAAGTGGCGGCGATGCTCGGCCTGCACATCGGCGTGGCCAGGGTGCTCGTGGCGGATCTCGCCGCGCTCGGCTACGTCGTACTCCGACGGCCGACCGGAGCCCTCACCCAGGACCTCGGCATGATCGAAAGGGTCATTCGTGGACTCGAAGCAATTCGCTGAACCGGTGTCGGCCAAGCCGCCGACCCCGGTCAAGATCGTCATCGCCGGCGGGTTCGGGGTCGGCAAGACGACCACCGTCGGGGCGATCTCGGAGATCAAACCGCTGACCACCGAGGCCGCGATGACCTCGACCGGGGCGGCGGTCGACGACGCGGGCGGAGACGTGCCGTCGAAGACCACCACGACGGTGGCGCTGGACTTCGGCTGCATCACCATCGACGAAGAGGTGAAGCTGTACCTCTTCGGCACCCCGGGTCAGGACCGGTTCGGGTTCATGTGGCACGACCTCGTGCTCGGCGCGCTGGGCGCGCTCGTCATCGTGGACACCCGGCGGCTCGACGACTGCTATCCGGCCGTCGATTACTTCGAGAAGGCCGGGTTGCCGTTCGTGGTCGGGGTGAACGTGTTCGACGGTTCGCTCAAGCACGACCTCGAAGACGTGCGGTGGGCGCTCGCGGTGAGCGACGACGTCCCGTTGATCACCTTCGACGCGCGGCAGCGGCTGTCGGTCCGTGACGCGCTGCTGGCCGTCCTGCACAACACCTTCCGGCGGGCTTCCGCCGCCTCCTAACGCCCTCCCACCGCCGCGTTTCGTCCTCTGAATGCGCCAGTCCGTACCCAAACCGCCGCGTTTCGTCCTCTGAATGCGCCAGCCCGTACCCAAACCGCCGCATTTCGTCCTCTGAATGCGGTAGTTGCGTGTGCATGTACCGCATTCAGAGGACGAAACGCGGGCGTCGTCAGGCCGGCCGGGTGATGGCGGCCAGCATCAGAGCCCGGAGTTCGGCGGCGACGGCGGCGACGGGTAACGGCGGCGTATGCGCCTGCCACTCACGCAGGAGCCCGGTCGCCGCGCCGACGAGCGCGACGGCCGTCAGGTGGTAGTCGCGGTCCGGCGCGACGCCGTGCAGGGCGGCGTGCCGGGCTTCGGCTTCGATGAACGCGGCCCACCGATCGACCCATTCCTGGTGCTGCGCCTCCAAAGCGGCGCTGACCCCGACCGCTTCGACGTAGTTCAGCCGCGGCATGCGCGGATCCGACGTCACCGTGCTGACGAAGACGTCGAGCAGCGTCCCGATCCGGGTGACCGCGTCCGCGTCCTCCAGCCGGTCCAGGACGCCGGTGACGTGCTCCAGCGCGAGGGCGTTGATGCGCTCGTGCAGGGTCAGCAGTACCTGCTCCTTGCTCTCGAACTCCTCGTAGAAGTTCCGCGTCGAGACGCCGGCGCGCGCGCACAATTCGGTGATCTTCGCCTGCTGGTAGCCCGTCGAGGTGAACAGGTCCAGGGCCGCGGACAGCAGGCGTTCACGCCGTTCGGCGCGCCGCTGCTCGGGTGCGACCCCGCCGTACGTGCGGGCCACTCGGCCTCCCTCGATTCGGTAATAGGGATTGCCAGATGCTACCAACACCGCCTACATTGCGAAAATCTTAATTACCAAACTGGAGGCAACGGTGCTTCGGACAGTTCTGGTCGCAGCTCTCACCGCCGCCCTCATCGGCGCCCCGGCCGCGCAAGCCGCGCCGAGCGCGCCGGGGGACCTGGTCGAATACAAGTCGGTCATCGCCACCGCCCCGGCGAAGGCCTGGAAACTCCTCTACCGCTCCACCTCGGCGACAGGGCGGCCGAACACGGTCTCGGGCATCCTGCTGGTCCCGCACACTCCGTGGACGAACGGGCCTCGCCCGCTGGTCACCTACGCGGTCGGCACCCATGGCCTCGGCGACCGCTGCGCGCCGTCGACCCGGCTGACGAACGGGTCCGAGAACGAAGTCCTCCTGATGAGCCAAGCACTTTCGCGTGGCTGGGCGGTCGTCGTGACCGACTACGAAGGCCTCGGCACACCGGGCACGCACACCTACGCCGTCGGCCAGTCCGAAGGCCGGGCCGTCCTCGACGCCGCCCGCGCGGCCGCCAGGGTTCCCGACGCGGGACTGTCGAAGACCGGTCCGGTCGGCGTTTTCGGCTACTCGCAAGGTGGCCAGGCCGCGGCGTTCGCGGGTGAACTGCAGCCGTCCTACGCACCCGATGTCAACCTGGTCGGGGTCGCGGAAGGCGGGGTCCCGGCGGATCTGGACGCGGTACTGAAGTTCAACGACGGCGGTCCGGCGTTCGGCCTGGTCCTCGGCGCCGCTGTCGGCTACGCGACGGCGTATCCGGAACTGCCGTTCGACGACGTGCTCAACGCGAAGGGTGAGAAGGCCGTCGCGAAGGTCAAGGAAGCGTGCACCGTCGAACTCGGCGCGGCGGCGCCTTTCGCGCGGCTCAACGACTTCACGACCGTGCCGAACGTTTCGTCCGACCCGCGCTGGCAGGCCCGGCTCGGGGAGAATCTGGCGGGCAAGACCAAGCCCGGCGCGCCGGTCTACCTGTACCACGCGTCGCTGGACGAGCTGATCCCGCTTTCGGTCGGCAAGGGGCTGCGTGACCGCTACCGCGCACTCGGCGCCGACGTCACCTGGCAGGAACTCCCGCTGCTGGAACACATCGGCGGCGTCTCGGCGGGCGGCCCGGTCGCGATGGCCTGGCTGGGCACGAAGTTCTGACGGGGAGTCGGTCCGTGAAGGCCTCCTTCCCTACCTTCAGGGTAGGGAAGGAGGCCTTCACGGATTTTCGAGCGGCTTGAGCGCGGTCACGGCGTCCGGGGCCAGTGAGGTGGTGAGGATGCCACCGGCGGCGAGCGGGGTCCGCGACCACCAGTCTCCGGAAGCCGCGGACAGTTCCGGACCGCCGACGACCAGATCGGTGGCCAGCACCCGCCGTCCGGCCAGATGCGCGAGACTGGAGTCCAAAGTGGAATCACCGATCTCCAGCGTCTGCCGCAGCACCGGACACTCGTCCCGTGTCACGTGCTGCGTGGTCACCAGCGAACCCGGTCGCTCCCCTGCCCGGCCGAGGACGAGCACCTCCCGCGTGTGCAGGTAGGCACCGGAAGCCAAGGACGCCTTGAACACCGCCGAGTGCCGTGCCCGGGCCGTCACGACGGTCGGCTCCGGCAAGTACTCCAGCGAACCGCCCTCGCCCACCTCGATGTCCACAAGGGACGAACTCCCCTCCCCGTGCAGACCCGGGAGCGCGATCGTCGCGGCCACCCCGGAAATCCGTAGCGAAGCACCCGGTCCGACGCGGATGGTCAGCTTAAGTTCGTCGCCGCCCAAGGGTGAGGTCGCCGAGTTGACCAGGTGCACGATCGCCGTCGCTCCGGTACCTCGTTTGGGAAGGAGCGTGAGCGGCGCCATCGAGCGCAGCTCACGCAGAACGGTCCGGCCGCCCTCGAAACAGGCGGCCAGCCGTGCGTGCGCCTTCACCCCGCGCGGACCGGGAGCAGTGAACGGACCCAGGCGGCGACGTCGGGCGCGTTGGGAGTGTCCACGAGGGACTGTGTGATCACCGGTAGCTCGCCGCGCATCCGGTGCGCGTCCGAGGTCATCACGTCCATGTCCGCGCCGACCAGATGCGCGATGTCGATCTTGTTGATCACCAACAGATCCGCTGTCGTGACCCCCGGCCCGCCCTTGCGCGGCACCTTGTCACCGCCCGCTACGTCGACCACGAAGACCTGGCTGTCGGCGAGCCCGCGGCTGAACACCGCCGTCAGGTTGTCCCCACCGCTTTCGATGATCACCAGATCCAGTCCGGGGAAGCGCTCCTCCAGGCGCTCGACGGCGTCGAGGTTCGCGGTGATGTCGTCGCGGATCGCGGTATGCGGGCACGCGCCGGTCTGCACGGCCTCGATCCGTTCCGGGTCGAGCACGCCCGCCTTGCGCAGGAAGTCCGCGTCCTCGGTGGTGTAGATGTCGTTGGTGACGACGGCGAGGTTCACCTCGTCGCCGAGCGCCCGGCACAGCGCCGCGGTGAGCGCGGTCTTCCCACTGCCCACCGGCCCGCCGATGCCGATCCGGTACGCGCGGCCCGTGGTCGGCGCCTGCTCGTGATGATCGGGTTCCGCGGCTGTGGGGTCGAAGTTGACCGGGTGGACGTGACCGTGTCCGTGACCACGCTTCTCGATGTCACTGTCAGCTGGCAAAGAGACGCACCTCTTCCTGGTGATGCCGGGCGTGTGCCTCGGCGAACAGATCGAGCGCCGGGGACCCGGGCGCCGGAAGATCGGCCGGATCGTTTCCCGCGACCTCGGCGGCGCGCAGGGAAACCTCCCGGACTTCAGCGGAAAGCCTCGCCACGACGGCGTTGACGGCGAAGGGGTCGAGGCCCAGCAGCCGGACGGCCGCGCTCGCCGGTCCACTGATCGCGAGATAGGCCACCGCCATCGCCGCGTCGAACGGCACCCCGACGATCACCGGATGATGCGGTCGCGGAGTTTCCTTCAACAGCTGGGAAAGCACCGGAGATGGCCACGCGGCCTTACCCGCCCGCGCCGTCCCTCGCCCCTGCGCGCGGGAAGCCTCCCGCTGCGCGAGCGACGGCGTCCGGGCGTCGAGTTCGAGATCGAGCCGTCGCCAGTGTCCATTCCGGACACCTCGAGCGGCGGCGTGCGCCGACGCCGCGGCGAACACCGCGGCCAGCGAACCCGCCGTCCGCAACCGGCCGGAGAGGAACCCGGGCAGATCGCGTTCCTGCTCGATCAGCTTCCGGGCGACGGCTTCTTCGAGACCGCCGGAATGGACGTGGCCGCCACCGGGAAACCGGGAGTCGGCGAGAATGATCGCGGAGAGGTCCATCAGAACAAGAAGTACCTTTGCGCCATCGGCAGTTCCGTCACCGGCCGCGGTTCGATCAGCTCGCCGTCGACGTGCACGGCGAAACTGTCCGGCTCCACCCGGATGTCCGGCGTGGCGTCGTTGAGCACCATGTCGGCCTTGCCGCGGGAGCGGGTGTCCGAGATCGGCACCAGCTTCCGCGCGATGCCGAACCGCTCCGCGACCCCGCTTTCCAGAGCTTCCGGTGCCACGAAATGGAAACTGCTCGCGGCCGCGACCGAAGGCGCCGCGCCGAACATCGGCCGCGCGAGTACCGGCTGCGGGGTCGGGATGGACGCGTTCGCGTCACCCATCGCCGCCCATGCCGGAAACCCGCCCTTGAGCACGACATGCGGCCGGACACCGAAGAACTTCGGTTCCCACAGCACGAGATCGGCGAGTTTCCCGATCTCCACCGAGCCGATCTCGCACTCCATCCCGTGCGCGATCGCCGGGTTGATCGTGTATTTGGCGACATAGCGACGAGCACGCAGATTGTCGGCCGCGCCGTCGCCCGGCAGGGCGCCACGCCGTCGTTTCATCACGTGCGCGGTCTGCCAGGTCCGGATGATCACCTCACCGATCCGGCCCATCGCCTGCGAATCCGAACTCATCATGGAGATCGCGCCGAGGTCGTGCAGCACGTCCTCGGCCGCGATGGTCGTCGGCCGGATCCGGCTTTCCGCGAACGCGAGGTCCTCGGGCACGGACGGGTTCAGGTGGTGACAGACGACGAGCATGTCGAGGTGCTCGTCGAGGGTGTTCGCGGTGTGCGGCCGCGTCGGATTCGTCGACGACGGCAGGATGTTGGCCAGTCCGGCGACCTGGATGATGTCCGGCGCGTGCCCGCCGCCCGCGCCTTCGGTGTGGTACGCGTTGATCGACCGGCCACGGATCGCGTCCACAGTGGACTCCAGGAACCCGGCCTCGTTCAGCGTGTCGGTGTGGATCGCCACCTGGACACCGGATTCGTCGGCGACGGTGAGGCAGGCGTCGATCGCGGCCGGCGTGGTACCCCAGTCCTCGTGCAGTTTGAACCCGCCCGCGCCCGCCGCGAGTTGTTCGCGCAGCGCGTCGTGGCGGACGGTGTTCCCCTTGCCCAGCAACAGGACGTTGACCGGCTGGCCGTCCATCGCCTGCAGCATCCGGCCGAGGTTCCACGCGCCGGGGGTCACGGTGGTCGCCTTGCTGCCTTCGACCGGACCGGTTCCGCCGCCGACGAGCGTGGTCAGCCCGGACGCGAGCGCGGTGTCGGTCAGCTGCGGGCAGATGAAGTGGACGTGGCAGTCGATCCCGCCCGCGGTCAGGATCTTCCCGTTGCCTGCCAGTACTTCCGTCGACGGGCCGATGACCAGGGCCGGGTCGACACCGTCCATCGTGTCCGGGTTGCCCGCCTTCCCGATCCCGACGATCCGGCCGTCGCGGACGCCGACGTCGGCCTTGACGACTCCCCAGTGGTCGAGGATCACCGCGCCGGTGATGATCAGATCCGGCGCGCCTTCGGCCCGGGTCGCCATGCCCTGGCCCATCGATTCGCGGATGACCTTGCCACCGCCGAACAGCACCTCGTCGCCGCTGCCCGACGGCCCCATGCCGCGGTCCTCGGTGACCTCGATGAGCAGATCGGTGTCCGCCAGGCGGATCCGGTCGCCCGCCGTCGGGCCGAAGAGTTCGGCGTAGCGCTCGCGATCGATCGACGGCATCAGGACTCCTCGCGCAATCCGGGCACCCGGCGGTTCCCGGCCAGCGGGACGAGGTCGACTTCGCGTTCGACGCCCGGTTCGAACCGCACGGACGTCCCCGCGGGGACGTCGAGACGCTGACCGCGCGCGGCTTCGCGATCGAATTCGAGTCCCGGATTGACCGCCGCGAAATGGAAGTGCGAGCCGACCTGGACCGGCCGGTCGCCGAGGTTCCGCACGAGCAGCCGGATCCGCGGCCTGCCGGGATTCAGCTCGACCGATCCGGCACCGGTGATGATCTCTCCTGGGCGCACCCGTCCCCCTTCTAGACGATCGGGTCGTGCACGGTGACGAGCTTCGTACCGTCCGGGAAAGTGGCTTCGACCTGCACCGAATCGACCATTTCCGGCACCCCGCCGAGCACTTGGGCCCGGCTGAGCACCGACCGCCCGCTGGCGGCGAGTTCGCTGACCGTCCGGCCGTCGCGAGCGCCTTCCAAGACATGGTCGGTGATCAGCGCCACCGCCTCGGGATAATTCAAGAGCACCCCGCGTTCCAGGCGTTTGCGAGCTACATCCGCCGCGACGTGGATGAGCAGTTTGTCCCGCTCCTGGGGGCTCAAGTGCATGACAAAGGTCTATCACCGGAAACCGCGTGGCGCCGGTTCTCGAAACACAGGATTTACCTGCTCGCCGGTACACGGAAAGTGAACGAAGCCGTAACTCTTCGCGTACGAAGGCGGTTTTCACTGAATCGTTCTCGTAATCGTGACCGAAACCACCACATCTTACGATTGCCCCAGGCCCCGACGTGGAGCAAGGTTTGTCCATCCGTGCGATGAGGCGCGCCTTCGCTGCGTGTATCCCGTCCACGCGTGAAACACAAAGCCGGGGAATGCGCATCGAAAGGTTTCACCACAGTGAGTACCTCCACGATCAGCACCAAACAGCCGTCCGACCAGGTCGACGACGGTTTCCGACCGGGTCTCGAAGGCGTGGTCGCCTTCCGGACCGAAATCGCCGAGCCCGACCGTGACGGTGGCGCGCTGCGCTATCGCGGTGTCGACATCGAGGACCTCGCCGGCAAGGTGACCTTCGGTGACGTCTGGGGCCTTCTCGTCGACGGTCGATTCGGCCACGGGCTACCGCCCGCCGAGCCGTTCCCGCTGCCGGTGCACACCGGCGACGTCCGGGTCGACGTCCAGGCCGCGCTCGCCATGCTCGCCCCCATCTGGGGCTACCGGCCGCTGCTCGACATCAGCGACGAGGAGGCGCGCGACCAGCTGGCCCGCGCGTCCGTGATGGCGCTTTCCTACGTCGCCCAGTCCGCCCGCGGCATCGGACAGCCCGCCGTTCCGCAGACCCGCGTCGACGAAGCGAAGTCGATCACCGAGCGGTTCATGGTCCGCTGGCGCGGCGAGCCCGACCCGGCCCACGTCAAGGCCATCGACGCCTATTGGGTCTCGGCCGCCGAACACGGTCTCAACGCTTCGACCTTCACCGCCCGCGTCATCGCCTCCACCGGCGCCGACGTCGCCGCGGCGCTGTCGGGCGCGATCGGCGCCATGTCGGGCCCGCTGCACGGCGGCGCGCCGGCGCGAGTGCTGCCGATGATCGAAGAGGTCGAGAAGACCGGTGACGCGGTCGGCCTGGTCAAGGGCATCCTGGACCGCAAGGAACGCATGATGGGCTTCGGGCATCGCGTGTACCGCGCCGAGGACCCGCGGGCGCGCGTGCTGCGCCGCACCTGCCAGGAGCTCGGCGCGTCGCGCTACGAGGCGGCCGCGGAGCTGGAGCAGGTCGCGCTGAAGGAACTGCGCGAACGCCGCCCGGATCACCCGATCGAGACCAACGTGGAGTTCTGGGCGGCCGTGATCCTGGACTTCGCCCAGGTGCCGCCGCACATGATGCCCGCGATGTTCAGCTCGGCCCGTACCGCCGGCTGGGCCGCGCACATCCTGGAGCAGAAGAAGACCGGCCGCCTCGTGCGTCCCTCGGCCAAGTACGTCGGCCCGGAGCCGCGTCAGCCGGAAGAGGTCGAAGGCTGGGACCTGGTCACGAAGCACTCCCAGTAGCGCGTGCAATGAAGGGGCCTTTCATAGCAAATTTTGCTATGAAAGGCCCCTTCATTGCAGCTGCGGGACCGAGGGCTCGTGGTTCGCGGTCGTCGCGAGCATGGCCGTGAGCTGATCGACCAGCCAGCCGTCGAGCGCTTCCCGCGCCACCGCGCGCTCCTGCAACCAGCTCAGCAGAGCGCCCTCGACCACGGCGGTCCAGCAGCGCAAGGTCAGCAGCAGCATAGGCGAGGGCTCCGACACTCCCAGCGCGTCGAGGATCAGCTCGACGGCACGGTGGCGGACCTCGTCGATCGCCGCGTCCGTCTCCGACGTCGCGATCACCGAACCACTTCGCAGCAGGGCGACATAGCCGGCGCGGTAGTGGTCGGCGACGTCGATCAGCCCGCGGACCGCGGCGCGCAACCGCGCCTCGGGCGGGCCTTCCTCGAGTCCGGCGAGACCGTCGATGAGCCCTTCGGTGACCGTCTTCAGCGCCTCGACCTGCAGTTCCCGCAGACTCGAAAAATACCGGTAGAACAACGGCCGCGAGACCTCGGCGCGGGCGATGATGTCGTCGACGGTGACGAGTTCGGGCGCGCGCGAGCCGAACAGGTCCAGCGCGGCGCGGATCAGGTCCTCGCGGCGCGCCCGCGGCGACATCCGGCGAGGTCGTCGGGCCGAGGTCACGGCGTGACGTCCAGTTTCGCCGCGGTCCGCAGTAGTCCGGGAGTGAGCCGGGAGAGGACGAGCGCGGCCTTGGCCTCCGGGGTCGACGGCTGGATCGCCTTGTCCTTTTCGACCGCGCGCAGGATGTCGCGCGCGACCTTCTCCGGGCCGAACCCGCGTTTCGCGTACAGCTTGCTGCTCGACTTCTGGCGCCGCTTCTGTTCGATGTCGTCGACGCCGACGAACCGCGTGGTGTTGGTGATGTTGGTGTTCACGATGCCGGGGCAGATCGCGGTGACGCCGATGTTCTCGGCCGCGAGTTCCGCGCGCAGGCACACGCTCAACGTCAGCACGGCGGATTTCGTGGTGGCGTAAGCGGAAAGGATCTTCGAGGGCAGGTACGCCGCGGCCGAGGCGACGTTGACGATCTGGCCGCCTTCGGCGCGATCCCGCATCTGCTCGGCGAAGACGCGGCAGCCGTGGATGACGCCCCAGAGGTTCACGTCGATGAGGCGTTCCCAGTCCTTGACCGTCGTGTCGAGGAACGGGCCGGACAGGCCGATGCCCGCGTTGTTCACGACGATGTCCGGCACCCCGAACTCTTCCTTCACCCGCTGGGCGAATTTCTCGACCGCTTCCGCGTCGGAGGAGTCCACTGTGTACTCGCCGACGGTGACGCCCTTGCCCTGCAGGAGTTTCGCGGTGTCCGCGGCGGCCGAGCCGTTGATGTCGGTGATGACGAGGTCGGCGCCCTTGTCCGCGAACGCGAGCGCCGTCGCGCGGCCGATCCCGCTGCCCGCGCCGGTGACCACGACGAGCTTGTGCGCGAACCCGGTCGAGCGGGCCTGCTTGAGCGCGCGGCTCTCCGCGCCGCCTTCGACGTGGTCGATCAGCTCGGCCGTGGCCGAAGCGATCACCTCCGGCTTCTCGCGAGGCACCCAGTGCGTGCCGACGATCCGGCGGACCCGGAGGTCGGGGACCCAGGGCTCGATCTCGGTCTGCAGCGGCGTGGTGACGAACTTGTCACCGGTGGGCGCGAGCACCTGCACCGGGATCTCGGCCTGCCGAGGCCGCGGCCGCGAGAGCCGGGTGAACATGTTGGCGCGGTAGAGATTGAGGCCGTACAGGCCGTCCGAAGTGGACGGTTTTCCGGCCGCCGGATCCATCCGGCCGATCAGCGCGCCCATCGCCCCGGTGCGCCACAGCAACTGCGGGATCAGGGGGATCTGGAAGCCGAGGATGTACGTCGAGTGCATCCCCTGCGCGAGCGCGTTCTTGAGCCGCTTGGGACTAGGGCGCACCTGCGCGCGGAACCACGCTCCCGCGTGATCGAGGCTCGGCCCGGAGATCGACGTGAACGACGCGAGCCGTCCACGCAACCGGTCACCGGTGACGGCGTGCCAGGTCTGGATGGAGCCCCAGTCGTGCGCGAGGAGGTGGACCTTGCCCTTGGGTCGAACTTCGTCGATGACCGCAGCGAGGTCACTGGACAGCTGGTCCAATTTGTAGGACGCACGTCCCGAAGGCTTGTCCGACCGGCCCGCGCCGCGGACGTCGTAGACGACCACCCGGTACCGGCGTTCGAGTACGGCGGCGACGCCGTCCCACATGGAGCCGTTGTCCGGGTAACCGTGGACGAGCACCACCGTGGGCGCGTCGTCGACACCGGTCACCCGGACCGAGAGGCGGACACCGTCGCTGGCCGTCACCCACGTATGAGACATAGTGTCATGTTAGACAACATGTCAATAAGCTCGTTTCTTCAACGCCACGCGGCCCAGCGACCACACGGTGTCGATCACGAAGACGAAAGTCCAGATCCGGCCGAGGTTCAACAGCCAGTGACCGCTCGAGTTCCAGTACCACTCGGCGGTGTGGGCCCCGCCGAACACCGCCTCGACGGGCCAGCTGTACCCGGCCATCGCCAGTGCCGTCTGCGCGAGGACGTAGAGCACCGCGTGCGCCGCCCAGTTCCGCAGCGGGTTCGCGCGCTTGTTCGCATCGGCCTTCACCGATTCGGCCGCTTGCGGACTCTCTCCGGCCATGCCGACAGCCGGCTTTTCCTTTTGTGACGGCGTTTTCGCTGGTTCCACGGGAAACTCCGCGACTCCGACCCGGCGGACCGCGCGTCGAACCACGAGCGATCCGAAGAGCAAAAGAGCCGCCGCGCCGAAGCAAGCTATCCGCCAACCGGCGTCCGAGCCGTAGAGCTGGCCCGCCAGGAAGGTCCCGATCGTCGCTCCCAGTAGTGCCGCGCTTTCGTAGATTCCCATGGCGCGGCCGAGGCTCAGCCCGGCCGCCTCGGCGACCACCGCCTGCTCCACCGGGATGGCCGCCGCGAACGCCGCCGCGGACAGGATCCACATGACCGCCAGCGCCACCGGACTGGGCGCGAAGGACAATCCGGCGGCGAAGAGCGCGCTCGCCGCCATCGCCAGCGAGAGCACCCTGGTCCGGCCGACCTTGCGGACGAAGCCGTGCAGGTAGTCCGGCAGGAAGCTGTACACGATGAACCCCGGGATGAACACGGCCGTGATCTCGCCGAGTTGCAACTGGTGGCCGCGTTGCAGGTGCATCAGAAGCAGCAGGGCGACCCCGGCCTCGGCCATCGCGGTCAACGCGACGAGCGCGAGCATCGGGCGCATCCGCCTGCCCAGCTGCAGAAACCGTGGTGCGCTTTCCTCGCGCACCGGCGCGGATTTCGCGTTCAGCAGCACCACCGCCGCCACCACGCACGCCGCCGCGCCGAGCCAGAAGACGCCCCGGTAGTCGATCCAGGCGATCGCGCTGAGCGCGACCACGAACGCGATCCACGTACCGCCGCCCTCGGCCGCGAACAGCTTGCTGAACGCGCCGTCGTCCGCCGCGAGCCCCTCCCCCACGCGGGCTCGCAACGCGACCCAGAACAACGCGCCACCCGCGCCGCCGAGCACCGCCGCGAGATAGGCGAGCCCGATTCCCGGCGTCACCGCGTAGACCACAAAGGACAGTCCATAGAGGACGACACCGGCGGCCGCGACACGGCCGCGGTCGTACCGGTCCGCGAGCGAGCCCGCGATCGGCCGGACCACGAACGACACCAGCGTCTCCAGCGCGGTGAGCGCGCCGACCTCGGCGGCCGACGCGCCGAGCTGACTCCCCACCCACAACGGCAGGAGGAAATCGAGAACCTCCGCCGGCCCCTTGGTCAACGCGGCCGCGAGCCGATTCTCCTCCGCGCGCCGTTTCCGTACTGCTTCATCCATCCCTACCCCCGTTAAGATACGAACGTATTCTAAAGACGTCAGCCGGGCAAGGAGTCCTCCGAAAGTAGGATGCGCCAGTGCCGAAGATCGTGGACCGAGCCGAGCGCCGCCGAGAGATCGCCGGTGCCCTCTTGCGCATCGTCGCGCGCGAAGGCGTCGAGGCCGTCAGCGTTCGCTCAGTCGCCACGGAAGCCGGCGTCTCCGCGGGTGCGGTGCAGAAATACTTCTCCACCAAGGAAGAACTGCTCCGCTTCGCCCTGGACCTGACGAGCGAATTCCTGGAACAGCGCTGGAAGACCCTCGATCAGTCGGGGAATCTGCTGGACCTGTTGCTGCGGCTGCTGACCGAGGCGATGCCCCTCGACGAGCAGCGCCGGGCCGAGGTGATCGTGATCAACACCTTCACCGCCCGCGGCGCCGTCCTGCCGTCGTGGGCCGAATTCATCCGCACCGGCTACGACGAACTACAGGAAATCACGACCCAGTACCTCTCGGCGGCTCAGGCGGCCGGTGATGTCCGCGATGATCTGCCGGCGAGCGACCTGGCCGACGCCGTACTGGCCCTGTCGGACGGCTTCGCGAACCGGATGCTCACCTCCGCCGATCCGGCCGCTCTCCTGCCCTCTCTCGAAACCTCCATACGCACCCTCCTAAGCCCCGCTAACTCCCGCATTTAGTCCTCTAAATGCGGTAGTCAAGGGCCGCCCGCACCCGGCGGACCATCGCCCGCGGATCGGCGTAGAGCTCCTCCTTGGCGATGACGACGAACTCCCAGCCCTCCGCTTCGATCAACGCCCGCCGGTGCGCGTCCAGACGCGGCTGGTCGCCTTCGAGATGCCACGCACCGTCGTACTCGATGGCGAGTTTGGCCTCACGGACCGCCAGATCGAGCCTGCCGAGGAACTGTGTTCCGCGATAGACCTCCACCTGAGGCTCCGCCGCTATGTCGTTGCGTCTCAGCCATACTCTGACCTCCGACTCGGGGATGGACTCCGCTCGCCCGTCCGAGAACGCCAAGGCCTCACGTGCCCGGACGATGCCGTTGTCACGACGAGGTGCCAGGTACGCCTCCAGCTCGTCGCGCTCGACGAATCCCGCGTGGAGCAAGACGTCCAGCAACCCGACGACGCGGGGAAACGACCGGCGGAGCCGCGTGTCGGTGAGGATGTCCAGCGTCATGCGCAGCGGGGTGGCGATCAGGCCGTCTCGCCACGGCTCGAAATCCTGGCCGAGAAGCCTGGTCCGGCGGAGACGCGTTCCGCTCAGGCTGTGGAAGCCTTTCTGTTCGGGCACGACGAACTCCACGGGATCGCTTTCGAGTGAGAACGGGAATCCGCGCACCGTCGCGGCCGAGCACCCGGTCAGCACCGCGCCTTCGGGCGCGACGAGGAGCGCGCCCTTGCACCGCAGCTCATGATCCGGAGGGATCCCTATCGGGACATAGACGTCCTGGAAGAGCCGGTTGTAAGGCCCCGAACGGAGCTGGGCACGGGTGAGGTCTCCTTCGCTGACGGCATGGCTGCCGCGAAAGGGGCCGGAGAACTCGCAGGCCGTCGCGTAGTGGTTTCTTGACACGAACCGACGATGACATCCGTCGACGTCACCACCCGGCTTTCAAGATCATCTTCTCGGCACCTGTCCACAACGCCTCATCCCTGTGCACAACCCCGCATTTCGTCCTCTAAATGCGGTACTTGCACACGCAACTACCGCATTTAGAGGACGAAATGCGGGGGTGACAGCGGGTCGGGGACGACACCGGTGTCCATCGAACGGTGGACAGCCGGGTTCAGTCCTGCGGACGTCCCGGCGAAGGGGGTCGCCGAAGCACCATCAACGTATGAAAACCGCAGTGAAGGTGCGCGGGTTGCGCAAGGAGTACCCGGGTCACCTGGCCGTCGAAGGCATCGATCTCGACATCGAGCAGGGCGAGGTGTTCGCGTTGCTCGGCCCCAACGGCGCCGGCAAGACGACGACGGTCGAAATCCTCGAGGGACACCGTAAGCGGACCTCCGGCGAGGTCGACGTCCTCGGCGAGGATCCCGGCACGGCCGGCCGGGCTTGGCGCGCGAAGCTCGGGATCGTGCTGCAGACGGCCAACGACGCCGCCGAGCTCACCGTCGCCGAGACCATCCGGCACTTCGCCCGCTACTACCCGAATCCGCGCGACGCCGACGAAGTCATCGAGAAGGTCGGACTCGCCGAGAAGGCGGGCGCCCGGGTCAAGAACCTTTCGGGCGGACAGCGGCGCCGGGTGGACGTCGCGCTGGGGATCATCGGGCGCCCCGAGCTGGTGTTCCTCGACGAGCCCACGACCGGGTTCGATCCCGAAGCCCGGCGTCAGTTCTGGGCCCTGATCCAGAGCCTCGCCTACGAAGGCACCACGATCCTGCTCACCACCCACTACCTCGACGAGGCCGAGGCACTCGCCGACCGCGTCGCGGTGATCGCGCGCGGCCGGATCGTCGCCGAGGGGACACCGCAGACGCTGGGCGGCCGTTCGACCGCGGAGGCCACTGTCCGCTGGGCCGACGAACGCGGCAGTCACCAGGAGCGCACCCATTACCCGGCCAAGCTCATCCGCGAGCTGTCCGCCGACGGCCGCGAGCCGTCGGAGCTGACCGTCCACCGGCCCACACTCGAAGAGACCTACCTCGACCTGATCGGAGAAGCCCGATGACCACGCTGACCCACCCGGGCAAACTCCCCGGCACCGTCTCGCTCGGCCTCATCCGGGGCGCCGCCGAACTCCGTCAGTTCTTCCGCATCCGGGAACAGGTGATCTTCACCTTCGCCTTCCCGTCCCTGTTGATGATCCTGCTCGGCTCGATGCTCAACACCTCGATGCCGGGCATGGCGATCACCACCGGCCAGGTGCTGGCCGCGGGCATGATCGGTTCGGGCATCGTCTCGACGTCGTTCACCAGTATCGGCATCGGGCTCGCCGCCGACCGCGAAGCCGGAGCGCTCAAGCGGCTGCGCGGGACGCCGATGCCCGCCGCGTCCTACTTCATCGGCAAGATCATCCTCGTCGGTGTTTCGAGCGTCGCGCAGGTCGTGCTGATGTCGATCGTCGGCAGCCTGCTCTTCGATCTGGAACTGCCGACCGAACCGGCGAAGCTGCTGACCGCGCTGTGGGTCTTCCTGCTCGGCATCACCAGCTGCACGCTCTTGGGCATCGCACTCAGCTCGGTGACCAGATCGGTCAGCGGCGCGGTCGCGGTGACCAACCTGATCTACATCGCGCTGCAGTTCATCTCCGGGGTGTTCGTCACGCCGATCACCGATCTGCCGAAGGTTATGGTCGACATCGCTTCGTTCTTCCCGGTGAAGTGGATCTGCCAGGGCTTCCGCTCGGTGTTCCTGCCGGCCGAGGCGGCGACACAGGAAATGGCAGGAACATGGGAACTTCCGATGGTGGCTCTGGTACTGGGGGCGTGGTGTGTGGCGGGACTGCTGCTGGCGAAATTGACGTTCCGCTGGTCGAACGAAGGCAAATGAACGCCTGGGAGCGGTTCTTCTGGCTCTGGGAGGTCCTTTTCGGGATCACCTTCGCGGCCACGACGGCCTTGGTGCTCCTGGAAGGCGGGACGACCACGGACAAAACGGTCGCGATCCTGTGCCTGACCGGGGTCGGCGTCACCTACCTGGTCCGGGGACGCCGCCTCATCAAAGGCCCGGACTACGAGTACACGCCGTGGCTGTTCGTCGGGGTCATGATGCTCTTCCTGGCAGGCGCCAGCCTCGCCAGCACCACCTCGAGTTTCATCCTGTTCCTCATCTGCCCGGTGCTGTACATGACGCTGACGACGAAGACGGCGTCGATCCTCACCACGGCCGCGGTGCTGATGGGCCCGGCGGCCTCGATCATCCGGGGCGGGTTCGATCAGCCGTCCTTGCGCATCCTGCTGCCGATGACCGCGATCTTGATCGTCTTCAGCCTGCTGGCCGGGCGCTACACGAGCCAGATCATCGACCAGAGCAAGGCCCGCGCCGCGCTGATCGAACAGCTGGAAGCCAGCCAGGCGGAGGTTTCCCGGCTCTCGCGAGAGGCGGGCATGGCCGCCGAACGCGAGCGGATGGCCCGCGAGATCCACGACACGCTCGCGCAGGGCTTCACCAGCATCGTCACGCTCACCCAGGCCATCGAGTCCGAAATGGACACCGATCCGAAGGCGGCCCGGCGCCATCTGGAACTGGCCGCGCGGACGGCGCGGGAGAACCTGGCGGAGGCGCGGGCGATGGTCGCGGCACAGGTGCCGTCGGCACTCGCCGCCGCTTCGCTGGAGGAAGCCTTGCGCCGTCAGGTCGAGCGGCTGACCGAGGAGGCCGGGATCGAAGCGGCGATCGCGATCAAGGGTCCGTTGCCGTCGCTGCCGATGGCCACCGAGGTCGTCGTGCTGCGAGGGGCGCAGGAGGCGTTGAGCAATATCCGCAAGCATTCCCGCGCCACCCGGGTTTCGCTTCGTCTGTCCGCTATGGACGGAGGTGTGCGGCTCGGGGTGACCGACGACGGCATTGGGTTCGACCCCGCCGAGCCCACCGGCGGCTTCGGTCTGGCGGGGATGCGGACGAGGGCAAATCAGGTCGGTGGCAGGGTGAAGGTGGAGAGCGGCCCCGGGGCGGGGACGACGCTGGAACTGGAGGTGCCCGCGTGATCACGATCATGCTGGTCGACGATCACCCGGTGGTGCGAGAAGGCCTGCGCGGCATGCTGGAGGCCGAACCGGATCTGAGCGTCATCGGCGAAGCGGGCTCCGGCGACGAAGCCGTGGCGCTGAGCCGGGTCAAGCAGCCGGACGTGATCCTGATGGACCTGCGCATGCCCGGTCTCGACGGCGTCGGAGCGACCCGGAAGATCCTCGCCGACCGCCCGGAACAGCGGGTCGTCGTGCTCACCACGTACGAGACGGACGCGGACATCCTGCGCGCGGTCGAAGCGGGCGCCTCCGGCTACCTGCTGAAAGACGCCTCGCGCACGGAGCTCGCCGGAGCGATCCGGGCGGCGTCGCGCGGCGAGACGGTCCTGGCGCCTTCGGTAGCCGGGAAGCTGGTGAACCGGGTTCGCAATCCGACGTCGTCGCCGTTGTCGGCGCGTGAGATCGAGGTCCTGCGGCTGGTCGCGCAGGGTGACACGAACGCCGACATCGGGCGGGCGCTCCACATCAGCGAGGCGACGGTCAAGACCCACCTGTTGCGGGTGTTCGGGAAACTGGACGTTTCGGACCGGACGGCCGCCGTGACCACCGCGATGCGGCTGGGCCTGCTCGGGTAGGCAGAATGCAGCCCATGCTTGCCACGACCGAACTGGCGCTGCTTCGCCGCCTCGCGCACGAGCAATCCTCGTGCCGCGCCCCTTCCCTCGTCGCCGCCGTCGTCCGCGACGGTGAAATCGCCTGGTCAGGAGCGCGTGGCCGCGTCGACGGCGAGACACCGGACAACGACACGCAGTACCGGCTCGGGTCGATCACGAAGACACTCGTCGCGACGGCCGTCATGCGCCTTCGAGACGAAGGCAAGCTCGACCTCAACGACCCGCTCGAACAGCACCTCCCCGGTACCGCGTTCGGCGCGGCGACCATCGCGCAGCTGCTCTCGCACACCTCGGGCCTGACCGCGGAATCGCCCGGTTCCTGGTGGGAGCGCACGGTGGGCGCCGACTGGAACGCGCTGGTCGCGAGCCTCGAAGACGGCGCGACGCGGCACCGTCCCGGCAGCCGGTTCCACTACAGCAACGTCGGGTACGGCGTGCTCGGCGAGCTGGTGGCCCGGCACCGCGGGAAGTCGTGGCTCGACGTCGTCCGCGCCGAGATCCTCGGCCCGCTCGGCATGAACCGGACCGCTCCGCACCCCGAAGGCGCGCACGCGAGCGGGTTCGCCGTGCACCCCTTCGCCGACGTCCTGATGCCGGAACCCTCACCGGACGCGGGCGCGATGGCCCCCGCCGGCCAGCTGTGGTCTACGGTCACCGACCTCGCCCGCTGGACGGCGTTCCTCGGCGGCCATACCGGCGGTGTGCTGAGCGAAGAGACCGTCGCGGAGATGCGCGAAATGGTCACCGTGGACGACGCCGACACCTGGACGACCGGGTTCGGCCTCGGCGTCATGCTGGTCCGCACGCAGGGCAGGCGGCTGGCCGGGCACACCGGGTCGATGCCGGGCTTCCTCGCCTGCTCGTTGATCGACGCCGACGCCGGGATCGGCGCGCTGGTGCTGACGAACTCGACGGCCGGTGTCGGCATCACGCAGCTGTGCCTCGACCTGATGACGCTGACCGAACAGCACGAACCGGCGATGCCCGCGGAATGGCAGCCGTCCACTGTGGACCCGAAGCTGCTGGAGCTGACCGGGCTGTGGCACTGGGGGCCGACGCCGTACCACCTGCGGCTGCTCCCGGACGGCCTGTTCTCGCTCGCGCCGACCGACGGCCCCGGCCGCGCGTCGCGGTTCACCCCGCTCGGTGACGACGTCTGGATCGGCCTCGACGGGTACTACGCCGGCGAAACGCTGAAGGTCGGGCGGGATTCGGACGGCAAGCCGAACCACCTCGACCTCGTGACGTTCATCTTCTCGCGCACGCCGTTCGACCCGGCCGCGCCCATCCCGGGCGGCGTCGACCCCGAAGGCTGGCGCTAGCGAAACCGGATGGCGGCGGTCGTGAACTCACGGCCGCCGTCGCCACACACCAGGACATCGCCGTAGTGAGCGTCGCCGACGACCCACATCCGGCGGTGTTCGCGCAGCGACTCGGCGAGTTCGCCAGGGCAGTTCTCGATGACGAACTTCGCCGGGTGCCCGTCGAGGACGGCCCAGCCGCGAGCGGTGTCCGCGCCGGGTTCCAGCGTGGCGGTGATCCACGACCAGGGGCCGAGCACGACGTCGAGAACGCCTTCACGGCGCCGGATCGTGAACCGCAGCGCCGACCACCATTGGCGGAACCTCGGTGAGGACGTTTCGCCCGGGAGGTCGCCGTGCACCCAGTGCGGCAGGCCTGGGACGAAGACGAGCACGAGCGTCGCCACGAAACCGACGATCGCGCCGATGGTGGCCGTGTCGTCCCAGTCGCGGAAGATCCAGTGACCGGCGAACGCGAGGAAGTACAGGAACAGAAAGCCCCATCGCGGGCCCCACGGATCGGGCATCAGACGGCCGGAGTGTGCCCAACGGCGGCTCCGACGGCGGCGATGAACTTGCGGGCGATGCGCTTGCCCTCACCCCAGTCGACGAAACCGAACTTCAAGCTCGTCTGGATCGCCAGCCCGGAGCCCTCGGACGTCCGCTCGACCTTCACCGTGACGGTCTGCCCGTAGCTGAACAGGCCCATGCTGGTGGAGAAGGTGACGTAGCCGGCGGCCGCGTCGTAGTAGGGGTTCTTCCCCTTGACCGCCGTGACCCCGTTCGGAAGGGCCTGCCACAACGCTTCGGGAGGCAGGGGGAAACGCTCATGCACTGTCGCCATGAGGCGAGAAGCTACCCGGCGGCGGGACGGGGCGGAAACGAGTTCGTCGCTCCCACATGCCGGACACGCGACACCAACTGTCAGCAGGTCCGTCCCGACCTGAGAGACTGGGCACATGACCGACGCACCTGAGTTGACCCTCCCCGCGGACCTGAAGCCTGCCGATGGCCGCTTCGGCTGCGGACCGTCCAAGGTCCGCGACGAGCAGCTGGCCAACCTGGCGAAATCCGGTGCCACCTACCTCGGCACCTCGCACCGCCAGAAGCCGGTGAAGTCCCTCGTCGGCCGCGTGCGTGCGGGTCTGTCCGAATTGTTCTCCCTGCCCGAAGGCTACGAAGTGGTCCTCGGCAACGGCGGGACGACCGCATTCTGGGACGCCGCGGCGTTCGGTCTCGTGCGCGAGCGTGCGCAGCACTTCACCTACGGCGAGTTCTCGTCGAAGTTCGCCACGGTGACCAAGGGCGCCCCGTTCCTCGCCGACCCGATCGTCGTCAAGGCCGACCCGGGCAGCGCGCCCGAGATCGCCTACGAGGCCGGTGCCGACCTGGTCGGCTGGGCCCACAACGAGACCTCCACGGGGGTCGCGGTGCCGGTCCGCCGCCCTGAGGGCAGCGAAGGCGCGCTCGTCGCGATCGACGCCACCTCCGGCGCGGGCGGCCTGCCGGTCAAGGCCGAGGACTTCGACGTCTACTACTTCGCGCCCCAGAAGTCCTTCGCCTCCGACGGTGGTCTCTGGATCGCGCTGGCCTCGCCCGCCGCGGTCGAGCGCATCGGCGAGATCGGCGCGAGCGACCGCTGGATCCCGGAGTTCCTGTCGCTGACCACCGCGCTCGACAACTCCCGCAAGGACCAGACGTACAACACCCCGGCGGTGTCGACGCTGTTCCTGCTGGCCGACCAGATCGAGTGGATGAACTCGAACGGCGGTCTCGAGTGGACGACCGCGCGCACGCGCGACTCGTCGACCCGGCTGTACGAATGGGCCGAGAAGACCAGCTACACGACGCCGTTCGTCAGCGACCCGTCGCTGCGTTCGCAGGTCGTCGGCACCATCGACTTCACCGACGAGGTGGACGCCGCCGCGGTGGCGAAGGTGCTGCGCGCCAACGGGATCGTCGACACCGAGCCGTACCGGAAGCTGGGCCGCAACCAGCTGCGCGTCGGCCTGTTCCCGGCCATCGACCCCGACGACATCACGAAGCTGACCCAGAGCATCGAGTACGTCGTCGAGCGCCTGGGCTGAGCTAGCTGTCCGTGAAGGCCTCCTTCCCTACTCTCAAGGTAGGGAAGGAGGCCTTCACGGATTTCAGCACCAGTAGCAGAAGAAGGCCGTACAGCACGTAGGATTCCGTCGCCAGCCACCAGCCGAAGCTCCCGGCCGGCCGCGGCGCGAGCCACATCGGCGCGACGACGAACAGCGCCACCGTCACGACCGCGAGTGCGTACGAAACGATCGATCGGGTCCAGACCAGCAGCACGAGGAGCGGCACGCACCAGACCCAGTGGTGCGTCCAGGTCACCGGCGACACCAGCAGCCCGCCGATCGCGCAAGCGGTCAGCGCGGACACCGGTTCCGCGGCCCGAGCGATCACGAACGCGGTCAGCGCGACCACCACGAACGCCGCCAGTACCCAGACGACGTCCTCCGCCGACCCGAGCCCGAACCGCGCGAGCATTCCGCGCAGCGACTGGTTCCCGACGTAACCGCGATCGCCGATGCGGCTGGTGTCGAAGAGGATGTTCGTCCAGAACTTCACCGACGCCCTCGGCGCGATCAGCCACATCAGCAGCCCGGCACCGGCGAATCCGGCGACGACCCGCGCGGCCGAGCGGAAGTCCTTGCGGAACAAGAAGAACAGGATGAACACGGCCGGGGTCAGCTTGATCGCGGCGGCGACACCGATGAGGAGTCCCTTGGTGCGGGCGCGTCCCGGCAGCAGGGCGTCGAGCACGACCATCAGCATCAGCAAGGTGTTGATCTGGCCGAAACCGAGCGTCGAGCGGACCGGCTCCATGAACCCGCCCGCCGCCTGCGCCCCGATCGCCGCCAGTACGGCGACGGCGCGGCCGCGGACGTCGGCGCGGTCTTTGAGCGAGCCGTTGAGCGTCGCGACGAAGAGGTACACGACGATCCCGCCCGCGATGATCGACGCGAGCCCGAGCAGCCTCGTCGCCACCGCGGCGGACAGCAGCGTGCCGGGTAGGAACACCGCTGCCGCGAACGGCGTGTAGGTGAAGGGCAGCCAGCCGCCGTGGGTCTGCACCCAGGTGCCGTACGGGTCGCCGGCGTCGAGGAGCGATCGGGCGCCGCCGACGTAGACCTCGAGGTCCTGTCCGTCGAACACCTTCAGTGTGAACAGGACGGCGACCACGACGACTTCGAGCGCGATCAGCGCCCCCACGAGTCTCCGCCCCGACAATCCCACCAGCACCTGGCGAGATTACCCACCGCTTCCCCGCGAGTAGTCCTCTGGATGCGGTAGTCGGCAGCGCGAACTACCGCATCCAGAGGACGAAACGCGTTCTAGGCGAGGGCTTGGGTGGGCGGGAGCCGCGCCGCACGCATCGCCGGATAGGCACCGGCGACCGCACCGACCAGTGCCGAGACCCCGACCCCGCCGAGCAGGGCGCCGACGGGCAGCACCGCCGGCCAGCCTTGGCTCAGCGCGTACACGGACGTCACCAGCACACCGACCAGCACCCCGGCTAGCCCGCCGAAGCCGGACAGCAGCACCGACTCGGCCAGGAACTGCCCTCTGACCTGCCGTTTCGTCGCCCCGAGCGCCCGGCGGAGGCCAATCTCCCGGCGTCGTTCCAGCACCGAGATCACCATCGTGTTGGCGACCCCGACGCCGCCGACCAGCAGCGCCACCCCGCCGAGGCCGAGGAACAACGCGCTGTAGGTGTTCTCCGTCAGCTTCCGCGCCTCCAGCGCCTCCGACGGACGACGCACCTCGACCTCGTTGGGCGCCTGCGGGTTCATCGTCTGCGCGAGCACCGAGCGGACGTTCTCGACCTGCGAGTCCTTCGCGCGGACGTACACCGTGCTCGGGTGCCCCTTGAAGCCGAGGAGCCGCTTCGCGACGTCCCAGCCGACCAGAGCCGACCGTTCGATCTCCGGCGCGAGCGGTTGCGGGCCCAAGATCCCGCCGACGGTGAACCAGTGCCCGTTGATGAACACCTGCGGCGGCTTCGCCTGGTCGAGGTGGTCGATCCCGAGCCGGGCGGCGGCGACCGAACCGAGTACGACGACCGGATAGTCGCGGGTGGCGTCCCGGAGGAACTGCCCGGCGCGGACCGTTCCGCCGACGACGTCGAGGAGATCCGGTGTCGCCGCGTAGACGCCGAGGCCGGAGGTCTCGTCCTTGGCGATCTTGTCCGTGCGCCGCACTGTCCCGTCGGTGGTCCCGATCGCGGACGCCGCCGTCACCGGAGCGATCCGTTTCGCCATCGGCACCGCGCTGTCCGGCAAGGTCGCGTCGCCGCCGAACATCGTCTTGCCCGGCCCGGCCGAAAGCAGGTTGGTGCCGAGCGCGGCCAGCTGGTCTTGCAACGCCTTCGCGCCCGACGCCGGGATCGCGAGCACCGCCACCATCGCGGCGATCCCGATCCCGATGCCGAGCGCGGACAGCACCGCGCGCATCGGCCGCGTCCGCATCCCGTGCGCGCCGAGGGCCAGCACGTCACGCGGGCCGAGCCGGGCCGGATCCGGCGTCTTGTCGAGGACGGGTGCGCTCACACCGGCACCCCCGTTCCGGTGTCGAGCCGGATCCGGCCGTCCCGCAACTCGATCCGCCGCGGGACACCCGCCGCGATCTCCCGGTCGTGCGTGATGATCACGACGGTCGTCCCCTGTGAACTCAACGTGGCGAGCAGGTTGAGGATCGCCGCGCCGTTGCCCGTGTCGAGGTTCCCGGTCGGCTCGTCGGCCAGCAGGATCGACGGCGAGTTGACCACCGCCCGCGCGATCGCCACCCGTTGCCGCTCGCCGCCCGAGAGCTCGTTCGGGAAATGGCCCGCCCGGTGCGCGAGGCCGACCCGGTCGAGCGCCGCCAGCGCCCGCTCGTGCCGTTTCCGCCGCGGCACCCCCGCGTACAGCAGTCCCGTCGCGACGTTGTCGACAGCGCTCACTCCCTCGCTGAGGAAGAACTGCTGGAACACGAAGCCGATCCACCGCGACCGCAACGCCGAGAGCTTGCGGTCGGGCAGTTTCGCGACGTCGTGCCCGCGGAGTTCGATGACACCGCTGGTCGGCCGGTCGAGCGTGCCCATCAGCTGCAGCAACGTCGACTTGCCCGAACCGGACGGGCCGACGATCGCGACCATCTCCCTGTCCTCGATGGACAGTGTCACCTCGTGCAGCGCGCGCACCTCACCGGGATAGGTGCGCGAGGCGTTGCGCACGGCCAGCACCGGGGTCATGACGTCGTCACCACCCGCGTCCCGGCGGCGAGACCGGTTCCGGTGATCTCGACGCGGCCGCCGGAGAACAACCCGGTCTTCACCGCGACAAGCCGCCGTTTGCCGCCTTCGTCGACCTCGACGGCGTATCCGCCCTCGGCGAGCGCGAGCAGCGCCCCGACCGGGACCGCCAACACTCCACTGTGGACTTCCTTGGTGAACCGCACCGAGACCGGCGTCGAATCGAGCGACCCCGCCGCGGCCGGATCGTCCAGTTTGATCTTCACCTTGATCTTCGGCTTGCCGTCGTCCTGACCGGAACCGTCCTTTCCGGACTCCGCGACCTTGCCGACCTCGGTGACCACGCCGGTCGTGGACTTGCCGCCGGTGATGTCGATCCCGACCTTGTCCCCTTCCTTGGCGATGGCCTGTTTGGCGGCGTCGAGCTTGACCTCGACGACCCGTTCCGTGCCGGTGTACTTCAGCAGTTCGCCGCCGCTCGGGCCGCCGAGCTGCGCGGCGACCTGCGAAACCCGGATCTCGCCCGGCGCGAGGACGGCGTCACCCTGGCCGAAGGTGCCGGTCTGCTCGACGCCCAGCGACTTCTGCCATTTCTTGAGCGCGGCGGCGGTGGCCGACGTGAACTTCTTGTCGGGCGTGCCGAAGCCGCCGAACCCGAGCGCCTTCAGGTTCTCTTCCAGCTGCCTGACGTCCGGGCCGTCCGTCGCGCCGTCCGCGAGATCGCGGAAGAACGGCAAGGTGCCGTAGAACAACGGCACCGGTTTCGCGTCGACGCCGTACACCGCCTTGCCCCTCGAGAGCACCGTGCCCGCGGCCGGAAGAGACGTGATGGTGCCCGGTTTCCGGCCGGAGAGGGACTCTTCCGCGCCGTAGCCCAGTGTCCCGTTCGCCTCTTCCTCCTCCCGCAGGTCGGTCTTTTCGACCTTCGCGGTCTCCACCGGGGGCGGCGCCTTCGCGACCTGCCCGGCTTCCGACGTCACCCTGGTCATCACGACCACCGAGACCGTCCCGACCACGACGACGAGAGCCGCCGTGATGACGTACCAGCGCGCCCGCCGCGAACGACGCACGCCGCCGGGTCCTTCGTGTCCGCTCATTTCGCCGGGGCCGCCCTCATGGTCATGCCGAGACCGCAGGCCTTCGCCGCTTCTTCGAACTTCTTGGGGTCACCGGACGCGTCGCCCAGCGCGATGGCCGCGCCGCCCTTGCCCGCCGGTTCGGGATCCGGGAAGTCGATGCCGTGGTCGCGCATGCACTTCGCTTCCTTGCGCATCTTGTCGAGCTCTTCCGGCGTCGGCGGCTTGATCTCGCCGCCGTTCGGCAGCAGCTTGCGGCATGCCTCGTCCGCGGCCTTCATCTTCTTCTCGTCGGGCGGGGTGTCGCCCGCCTCGAAGGTGATCGTGTCCTGGCCGTTGGCGTCCCGCTTGGGCTCCGGCATGTTGATCCCGTGCTCACGCATGCACTTCGCGAAGTTCCGCCTCTTGTCCTCGTCGGACACGTTGTCGGCCTGCTGCCCGTCACCGGCACCGGCGGCGGGCGGCGACGAGATCGAGGCGACCTTGTCGCCGCCGTCCCCGCCGCCACCGCAGCCTGCCACCAGCGCGAGGACCGCTCCGGCGATCAGTGCCGCCATCGGTCGTTTCCGCATCGCTGCTCCTTCGGTCGTCTTGACGCACCGATTTCTACGGAGAGGGTGATTCCGGGGCGGTAAGCGAAGTCGCTTATGCCGCGCTTACCCCCACCCGGGGCAGACTGGCCCGGTGAGAGTGCTGGTGGTGGAAGACGAGCGGCTGTTGGCGGACACGATCGCCGAGGGCCTGCGACGGTTCTCCATGGCCGTCGACGTCTGCTACGACGGCGAACAGGCCCTGGACCGGGTGGGGGTGCACGGTTACGACGTCGTCGTGCTCGACCGAGACCTGCCGGTCGTGCACGGGGACGAGGTCTGCGCCGCGGTGCTCGAAACCGGCGGCGAGGCGCGGGTCCTCATGCTGACGGCCGCCGCCGACGTCAACGATCGGGTCGCCGGGCTGGGCCTCGGCGCCGACGACTACCTGACGAAACCGTTCGCGTTCGCCGAACTCGTCGCGCGGGTGCAGGCGTTGTCGCGACGCGCGCGGCCGGCGCTGCCGCCGGTGCTCGAACGCGGCGGCGTCGTCCTCGACCTGCCCCGCCACCAAGCGTCCCGCGATGGCCGGTTCCTTCCCTTGTCCCCCAAGGAATTCGCGGTACTGGAGGTGCTCATGCGCGCCGAAGGCGCGGTGGTCAGCGCGGAGGACCTGCTGGAGAAGGCGTGGGACGAGCACGCGGATCCGTTCACGAACGCCGTCCGGGTGGCGATGATGACGTTGCGGCGCAAACTCGGTGAGCCGCCGCTGATCGAGACCGTGCCCGGCGCCGGCTACCGGTTCGGGTCGTGAAACCGCTCCGGTTGTCGGTCCGCACCAAGCTGACGGCGCTCTACGGTGGCGCCTTCCTGCTCGTCGGACTCGCGCTGCTGATCGTCAACTACCTGCTGGTGAGCTCGTCGCTGCCGGACGCGGCCTCGTTCGCGACCGACGCCGCGGGCATCGCGGTCCAGCGCGCGTACCCCCTGGACACGACGACCATCCTTCCCGTGGAGCGCGCCCAGGCCACGCAACTGGTGGCGACCTCACTCGGCGAGTACCGCTCGGATGTCCTTTCGACACTGTTGTGGCAATCATTGGTGGCGCTGGCGATCGCGGGCGCGCTCGCGGTGTTGCTCGGCTGGCTGATGGCGAGCCGCGTGCTGCGGCCGCTGCACGCGATCACGTCGACCGCGCGGAAACTCGAGGCGGAGAACCTCGACCGGCGGATCGACCTCGACGGCCCCGACGACGAACTCAAGGAACTCGCCGACACCTTCGACGGCATGCTCGACCGGCTCGCCGTGTCGTTCGACAGCCAGAAACGCTTCGTCGCGAACGCCTCCCACGAACTGCGCACCCCGCTCGCGGTGCAGCGCACGCTGGTCGAAGTGGCGATGGCCGATCCCGACGTCAGCCCGGAACTCCGGAAACTGGGCGAGCACCTCATCTACACCAACGAACGCAGCGAACGGATGATCGAGGGCCTGCTCGTCCTCGCGCGCAGTGATCGCGGCCTGGCCACGCGCGCCCCCGTCCGGCTGGACGAGATCGTGGCGACGGTGCTCCGCTCGGCTTCGAACATGGCCGAAGAGGCGGGCGTCACCATGGAGTCGCGGCTGCGACCGCGGACGGTGTCCGGGGATCCCGTACTGCTGGAGCGGCTGGTCACGAACCTCGCGCACAACGCCATCACCTACAACCGCGAGGGCGGCTGTGTCCATGTCGACCTCGGCGGCGACCCGGCGCTGGTGGTGCGCAACACCGGTCCGCAGGTGCCGCTGGACGCCGTGCCCGCGCTGTTCGAACCGTTCCGGCGGCTTTCGGGCGACCGGACCGGCGACTCGCGCAACGCCGGGCTGGGGCTGTCGATCGTCCGGTCCATCGCTCAGGCGCACGGCGGAACCGCGGGCGCGGAACCCGGCGGCCGGGGCGGCGGGCTGGTCGTCCGGGTGCGCCTGCCGTAGATTCCCCCGATCGTGACTGTGCGTGTCCAGCGCGTCACGCGGCGGACCGCGGCTTGCTCCAGCAGAATGCACTTGCTGCCATGAACAAAATAGTGAGCAGGACACATGACATCGGCGCGCCTCACACGTCAAGCCGACGCGCCGGATTACCGTGGACACCCACAAAGGTGAAGAGCAGGGGAGGCGAGAATGCGAGCGCTACGGGTGGTCGGGCTACACGAGGACGGTAAGTCCATCGTGTGCGAGGACCCGGCGAGCCGCACGCGTTTCCTGCTCCCCGCGGACGAAAGGCTGCGTGCGGCGGCGAGGGGTGACATCACCCGCCTCGGCCAGATCGAGATCGAGTTGGAGAGCCAAATGCGGCCACGCGAGATCCAGGCACGAATCCGGGCCGGTGAGTCCGTGGAGCAGGTCGCGAGCAGCGCCGGCGTCTCCGTGCAGCGCGTGGAGCGGTTCGCGTACCCGGTCCTGCTCGAGCGCTCGCGGACGGCGGAGCTGGCCCAGCGCGCGCACCCGATCCGCGAAGACGGCCCCGACGTGCAGACGCTCGGCGAGGTCATGGCGCACTCGTTCGGTCTCCGCGGCCACGACTACAGCCAGGCGACCTGGGACTCCTGGCGCGGCGACGACGGCAAGTGGGTCGTCGTGCTGAGCTGGAAGGCCGGCCGCTCGGACAACCGCGCGCACTGGTCATTCTCGCCCGGCGCGCACGGCGGCACCGTGCAGGCGCTCGACGAGAACGCCGAAGTCCTGCTCAACCCCAACGCCTACCGTGCCCCGCGCACGGTGCGGGCGCTGGATCCCGGCAGGGACGCGATCATCCAGCCCACCCTGGATTCGGCCCCCGAAGAGCCGGTCGCGAAGGTGATCGACGCGCCCATCGCGGAGCCCGAGGAAGACGTCGAGTCACCACTTCCGGCTGACGAGCCGGAGGAAGTGGCCGAACCGGCTCCGCGGGCGAAGGGGAAGAAGAACCATCCCATCGTTCCATCCTGGGAAGACGTCTTACTGGGCGTCCGATCCCAACGAGGTTGACTTCGCACGTAATGGCCCCTTCCGGTGGAGGGGCCATTACGTGCGTCCGGGGACCTGTGCGATGTACGGCGGCCGGAAGAACCGCTCCGGCTCGGCGCCCACCAGTTCCTCCTGCGCCCCGGGCGGGGCCGGACACCAGAAGGCCGGCTTGTCGTCGTGATGGCGGTCGGCGTACACGACGAATGTCTTCTTGCCGCGCACGGAACCATGTCGGCTCGCCGTGGCTGAGCCGTTCGGAGGTCTCCGGCAGCGCGAGACACAGCCGCCTGAATGATCTGAGCGGTCCGCACTCACCGGTCACGTTGATCACTGGGCATGGACCGCTGCGAAACGGGGCGCGCAACACCCTCCGCCACGCCGCCGTCGGGTCCTCACCATGCCCTCTCTTAGGTACCTACTCGTCACCTGCGGTCTTGCTCGCGTGAAGTACATGATGGCCCCCTTCCTTGCGCTAGGCGCAGTGAAGGGGGCCTTCATGTACTGGGAAAGGTGTGGAGGACTCCTGCAGGAACTCTGAGTCCCTCCGCCCCTCACACCTTGATCAACGGAACATCCGGGACACTCAACGTCCCTGATCTTCCGTTGATCAAGCTCGTGCCGACCGGCAACCCACACCAGCGGGTGACCAAATACAAGTCCCCAAGGAGGCCTTCACGGACCGGCCGCTACGGACTCACCCGTAGGCACCTAAACACCCTCGGCTAGAACCCGAATCGCCACTCACGACCCACCCAGCCCACCCCTCACCAGCGCCCTCTAGAAGACGACGATCAACACACCGATCCACGCGATCACGATCCCCGCGGCGGCACCGAAGGACGCCCACCGCACGATCGGCACCCGCCGCGCGAGCCACAGCGAAGGCGTGATCCCGCCGGTCACGACGGCGGAGGCGATCAGCGCGAGCCAGCCGTTGGTCTCCCGCGCGAGGGTGTTCGCCAGCGCCAGCATCGCCACCACGACCACGGCCGCGACGAACGCGGAAACGGTCAGGCCGGTCAGCCACGGTGTCGGTTCCCCGGCGGGGTCCGGCGTGCCGAAGAGCCGCCGCGCGAGTTCGCTGCGAGGGGCGGGAGCGGGTGGGTCGACGACGACACCGTCGCCGGAGACGGGGTCGACGAAGCGGACCGAGGTGCCCATCGCGGCGGCGAGCCGCTGTGCGAGCTGGCGGCCTCGCTGGGAGACCACGGAAGCGGCTTCGGCGCCGGTATCGCCGGGGTGGGCGGTGGTGCTGACGGCGGACGCGACGCGCGCCCATTCGTGCAGTGCCTGAGCGAGGTCCGAACCGATCGCGAGGGAGTGCGGGTCCACCTCACGCGCGCTCTCGCCGCCCGGCCCGGCCAGCACCGCGCGTCCCTCACGGATCCGCAATTCCATGGGTTCTCCCTATGCTCGCTCGGGTGCTCACGATAGCGGTGGACGCGTCTCGTAGAACGCGATCGCGCCCGCCGTGGCGACATTCAGCGAATCGACGCCCTCCGGCATCGGGATCCGCACCGCGACGTCGGCGGCGGCGATGGCCGCGTCGGTCAGCCCGGGGCCTTCCGCCCCCAGCATCAGCGCGACCTTCTCCGGCGTTTGGTCCCGTAACTGGCGCAGCGAAACGGAATCCACACGAGGAGTGAGGGCCGCGATACGGAACCCGCGTTCCCGCAGCAGCTCCAGGTCAGCCGGCCAAGATCCGAACGTGGCGAACGGGACGCGCAGGACGTGCCCCATCGAAACGCGGACGCTGCGCCGGTACAGCGGGTCCGAGCAGCCTGCCCCGAGCAGGACCCCGTCTACGCCCAGCGCGGCCGCGTTGCGGAACAGCGAGCCCAGATTCTCGTGGTCACCGACGCCTTCCAGCACCGCGAGCACGCGGGCGCCGTCGATGACGTCCTCGACCGTCGGCGGTGGAACGGGCCGGTCCGCGACGGCCAGGATCCCGCGGTTCAGGTGGAAGCCGACGACGTCGGCCATCGTCTCCGCCGAGGTCACGTAGCCAGGGGCGTCGACACCGTCGAGTTCGGTGGCCAATTCCCGGAACCGCCGCTCCACGCCGAGCAAGGCCCGGACCGGATACCGGGATTTCAGCAGCCGCTCCACCACGACGGTGCCTTCGGCGATTACGAAGCCACGCCCACCTGGCCTATCGGGTCGCCGATCGGCTGTGGACAAGTCGCGGAAATCGTCGAGCCGGGGGTCACCGGGGTCGTCGATGGTGATCAGGTCAGCCACCGGGAAAGTGTGTCATCGCACCGGCTGCGAGCCGAACTGGTCCGATCGTCCGGCGTTCGCTGGTACGAACGGCTGCTTTTTGCTGTAAGTTAACCCCTAGTGACAGAGAGCACCAGTTTGGCCGCTAGCCGGGCGACTACGAGCCGTGAAACCGTTGGCCCGCCTGGCAGTCCCGCCTGGAACCCCGCGGATCTTGGCCAAGAGGAGCTCGACGAACATGGGTAAGGATCTTTCGGCGGACCCGTTCAAGCCGCAGGACCGCGGACGGTACCGCCGGAAGGTCCAGCGCTGCCTCGACACCCTCGCCCGCATGCTCACCGACGGGAGCTTTTCGTTCCCGCGCAAGAACATCGGGCTCGAAGTGGAGCTCAATCTCGTCGATGCCGAACTGCGCCCGTCGATGACGAACACGACGGTGCTCGAAGCGCTGAACGACCCCTCCTTCACCACCGAACTCGGCCAGCACAACCTGGAACTCAACGTGCCGCCCCGGCCGCTGGCCGGCGAGTCCGCGCTGCAGCTGGAGGACGATCTCCGCGCGTATCTGGGCGCCGCCGCGCGCAAGGCCGAGGAGTCCGGCGCCTCGCTGGCGATGATCGGCATCCTCCCCACCCTTCGGCATGAGCATTTCGACCAGAAGTGGCTCACCAACAACGCCAGGTATTCGCTGCTCAACGACCGGATCTTCGCCGCGCGCGGCGAGCGCACCGTGCTCTCGATGGAGGGGGCGCCGCTGCCCGGCAGGCAGCCGGAGCGCCTGCGCAGCTACTCCGAGTCGATCTTGCCCGAAGCCGCCTGCACCTCGGTCCAGCTGCATCTGCAGGTCGCGCCGGAGGAGTTCGCGGCGCATTGGAACGCGGCGCAGGCGCTGGCGGGCGTGCAGATCGCGGTCGGCGCGAACTCGCCGTTCCTGCTCGGCAAGACCCTCTGGCACGAGACACGCATCCCGCTGTTCCTGCAGGCGACGGACACCCGGCCGGAGGAGCTGAAGAACCAGGGCGTGCGGCCGAGGGTGTGGTTCGGCGAGCGGTGGATCACGTCGATCTTCGACCTGTTCGAAGAGAACGTCCGGTACTTTCCCGGCTTGCTGCCCGAGACCGACAGCGAGGACCCGGTCGAAGCGCTCGACTCCGGGCAGGCCCCGAAACTCACCGAACTGCGGATGCACAACGGCACCGTCTGGCGCTGGAACCGGCCGGTCTACGACGTCGTCGACGGCCTGCCGCATCTGCGGGTGGAGAACCGGGTGCTGCCGTCCGGTCCGACGGTCATCGACATGGTCGCGAACGCCGCCTTCTTCTACGGCGCGCAGCGGGCACTGGCCGAAGCCGACCGTCCAGTGTGGACGCAGATGTCGTTCCAGGCGGCGGAGGAGAACATGTACGCCGGGGCGCGCCGAGGTTTCGACGCGCAGCTGTACTGGCCGGGTATCGGCTGGATCCCGCCGGACGAGCTGGTCCTGCGGGTCCTGCTTCCGCTGGCACACGAGGGATTACGCCGCTCGGATGTCTCCGACGAGGCAAGAGAGCGCTATCTGGGCGTCATCGAGCAGCGGTGCCTGACCAGGCGGACCGGCGCGGCCTGGCAGCGGGAGTACGTCCTGCGCGCGGAGGAGCGCGGCGCCGAGCGGGAAACCGCGCTGCACCGGATGCTGGGCCGGTACCTGGAGCTGTCGGCGACCGAGACGCCGGTGCACACCTGGTCGCTCGAGGCCTGACCGGCGCCTAAGGTGGTCACCCAGGGAGGTGGCTCTTGCCCAAGATCATCGGCCGGTCGCTGGAGGAACACCGGCGCGAGGTCCGCAGCAGGGTGTTCGACGTCCTGCGCGGGCAGCTGTACGAGCGCGGGTTCGACGCGATCACGCTCGCGGGTGTCGCCGCCGAAGCGGGCCTCGGCCGCACGGCGATGTACAACCACTTCCCCGACAAGGAAAGCCTGCTGGTCGCCTTCGTCGAGGACGAGGCGACACGGTACGTCGAAAGGCTGAAGGCGGCCGTCGCGACCGCCGACACCCCGGTCGAGAAGCTCTCGACGTTCGTCCGGCTGCAACTACGGGTGCTGGCCGAGTACCACCTGCCACCGGGGACGGCGCTCGCTTCGGCGCTGGCGCCTGCCGCGTACCGGCGGATCAGCGCGCACGCCGACCCCATCACCGGCCAGTTGCGGGAGATCCTCGCCGAGGGGGTGCCGGAGGAGGACCCCGAGCTCTTGATCCCGATGATCACCGCCGCGCTGGGCAGCCGTCAGGTCGTCGACGTACCACCCGAACGGCTGGACGACGCCATCGAAGGAGCCGTCCGCTTCGTGCTCAGAGCGGTGGGAATGCGGGATGACCGGGAAAAACCCGAAAATTAGGGTGCCTAACCCGTAGTTGTGCCTTACGCTCTTTCTGACAGCATGTCAGATCGATGCTTGGAGGCTCTGTCCATGCCGGTGACCACCGACGTCGAATCCGGGCCGTTCTCCGCGACCCTGCGCGCCTCCACCTTGCCCGCCCACGAGCGGGCCAACCACTCCGCGTACATGAACGCGCTGCTCGGCGGTGAACTGTCGCTCGAGGGGTACACCCGGCTGGCGATCCAGTACTACTTCATCTACCAGGCCATCGAACAGGCCGCCGACAAGCTGGCGAAGGATCCGGTGGCAGGCAAGTTCGTCTTCGAGGAACTGCGGCGGCTGCCGAGCCTCGAACGCGACCTCGAACACCTCGTCGGCCCGGACTGGCGCGAGACCGTCCGCCCGCTGGCCTCGACCGAGCGGTACGCGCGGCGCGTGGCCGAGGCGTCGCACTGGTCCGGCGGATTCGTGGCCCACCACTACACCCGCTACCTCGGCGACATCGCGGGCGGCCAAATCATCCGTCGGCTGCTGGAGCGCAAGTACGGGGTGACCGAGGCGGGTTCGCTGTTCTACCACTTCGACCAGCTGGGCAGCGCCCCCAGGTTCCGGGACGACTACCGCGAACAGCTGAATTCGGCGCCGTGGAGCGAGGACGAGCGCGCGCGGCTGATCGAGGAGGCGATCGTGGCCTTCGAGTGCAACATCGCGGTGTTCGACGAACTGGCGAGCGAACTGGACGCTTATCGGGCGGCCTGACCGAGAAAACTTCGGCACTCCTCCAATGATCGCCGTCACACCTCATTGACCTCCACCTAACTGGAGCTAGCAAGGTGGGTTTCAAGCGGCCGCCCTATCGGGTACAGCCGCTAAGGACGAGTCGTTCCACCTGGGGAGAAACGCGGCGCCCCCGGTCGCCGCAAACGGGTGTAGACGACTAAGTTCGTCAGTGGAAACTCAGGTCGAAGACAGAAGGAGGGCCAATGGCCCGCTACGAGCTGCCCGAACTCGACTACGACTACGCGGCCCTCGCACCGCACATCTCGGGCGAGATCAACGAGCTGCACCACAGCAAGCACCACGCGACCTACGTCAAGGGCGCGAACGACACGCTCGACAAGATCGCCGAAGCCCGTGACGCCGGTAACTTCGGCGACATCGTCGGCCTGCAGACCACGCTGGCCTTCCACCTCGCCGGACACGCCAACCACGTCGTGTGGTGGAAGATCCTGTCCCCGGAAGGCGGCGACAAGCCGACCGGCGAGCTGGCGGCGGCGATCGACGAGGCGTTCGGCTCCTTCGACAAGTTCAAGGCGCAGTTCACCGCGGTCGCCACCACGATCCAGGGCAACGGCTGGGCCGCGCTCTCCTGGGACCCGATCGGCAAGACGCTGATCACCCAGCAGCTGCGCGACCACCACAACAACCTGGTCCTGCCGACCACGCCGATCCTGCTGGTCGACGTCTGGGAGCACGCGTTCTACCTGGACTACAAGAACGTGAAGCCGAAGTACGTCGAGGCACTGTGGAACATCTTCAACTGGGCTGAGATCTCCAAGCGGTTCGACAACGCCGTCGCCGGCGGCAACGGCCTGCTGCTCGGCTGAGCACGCACCACGAAAACGGGGCTCTCCCTTCCGGGAGGGCCCCGTTTTTCGTCATTCGGCGGAAACTTGACCTCCAGTGAAGTCGAGGTGCGAAGGTGACCACATGGACGTCGCCGCATATCTCGATCGCCTCGGTCTCGACCGTCCCGCCACCGCGGACGTCGCCGCGCTGCGGATGCTGCAGGAACGCCACCTCGCGGTGGTGCCGTTCGAGAACCTGAGCATCCACCTCGGTGAGCCGATCGTCCTGGACACCGACGCGCTGTTCGACAAGATCGTCCGGCGGCGTCGCGGCGGTTTCTGTTACGAGCTGAACGGCCTCTTCGCCGCGTTGCTGCGGGAACTGGGTTTCGACGTCGCCCTGAAGTCGGCGAAGGTGTTCCGGCCGGACGGCACCCTGGGGCCGCCGTTCGACCACGCGGCGATCAGCGTCGAGCTGGACGAACCATGGCTGGCCGACGTCGGGTTCGGCCGGTTCAGCCGGTTCCCGCTGCGGCTGACCGCCACCGAAGCGCAGGCCGACCCGGAGGGCGAGTTCCTGATCCTCGACGCACCGTTCGGCGACATCGACGTCCTCCGGGACGGCAAGCCCCAGTACCGGATCGAACAGCGGCCGCGCGCACTGGACGAGTTCGTCCCCACGGCGTTTTGGCAGGAGACGTCGCCTGATTCGCATTTCACCGATGGACCGACCTGTTCGCTGCCGGGCGAACACGGCCGGGTCACGCTGGCGGGCGACAAGCTCATCGTCACGACCCACGGCGTCCGCGAGGAGACCAGGCTTTCGAGTGATCCGGAGATCCTGGACGTCTACCGGAAGGAGTTCGGGATCGAACTCGCCCGCGTGCCGATACGGCCTTGACCAGACCGGCGAGGTCATCGACCATGAACCTCCGGCATGAACGAAGCCCCGCCTCCGGGGGTAACCCGGCTGCGGGGCTTCGTCCGTTCCCGAACTGACTGCCGCTCCCACCACGAAGCGGACATGGATGAGGTTAGCCTAACCTCATCTGCCCCGGCAAGGGGTTCGACGGAGAGACGCCGATCTCACCCGGCTGAGTGACGGCAGACTGTTTTCATGAGTCTTTTGAGCGGCAAGGCCGTCGTGATCACCGGCTCCGGACAGGGCTTGGGCAGGGCTTTCGCACACCACGCCGCCGCACAGGGTGCCGCGGTCGTGGTGAACGACGTGGACGCCGACCTCGCCCACGAAGTCGCGGGCGAGATCCGCGCACTGGGCGGGCGCGCCGTGCCGCACGGCGGCTCGGTCGCCGATGCCGGGCAAGCCGCCGGGCTGATCGACCAGTGCGTCGCCGAGTTCGGCGCACTCGACGGCCTGGTCAACAACGCCGGCGTCAACTACCGCGCGGACCCATGGGACGACGACGCCGTCCGGATGCGGGAGGTGGTCGAGGTCAACGTGCTGGGCCCGCTGTACTGCGGCACGGCGGCGGCGAAGGTCATGCGCGATCAGGGCGGTGGCGTGATCGTGAACGTGGGCTCCGGGTCGATGATCGGCCAACGACGCGCGGCCGCATACTCGGCTTCGAAGGGCGCCGTCGCCTCCATGACCGCCTCGTGGGCGGCCGACCTGACCGCGCACGGCATCCGGGTCAACGCCGTCGCGCCGGTGGCCTGGACGCGGATGGCTCAGCACGACCCCAACGTCGTCCAGACCCCGCAGCACTCCCCGGATCGGGTGGCGCCGCTCGTGACCTACCTGCTCAGCGACCTTTCGGCGGGGCTCACCGGGCAGATCCTGCGGTTCCGCGGCGACATCCTGTGCGTGCTGCGCCAGACCGCGATCAAGGATCCCGTCCTCGAACGCGAAGCCTGGACGGTCGAAGACATCGCGGAAGCCATCGACGGCGATCTACGGGCGGCGCTGGAGCCGCCTCCCCCGGCCAGGTGGAAGTGACCGTTTCGAGCCGCTGACCGACGCCGATCCGCGGGCGTGCGCGCGTGACCGGACGACGATGCGGAAATCGGGACACTCACCGTCCCGATTGCCACATCGTCGAACCCACTCACGAGAACCTTTGCCGACTCGCAAGTGCGTCCGATGATCTTCTTGCCGGTGTGCTCCGGAACAAGGACCGGATGACCAGCCACGTGTTCGTCGACGAGAGCAAAGAAGGCGGCTACTTGGTGACGGCCGCCGCGCTGCTTTCGGGCGACCTCACGTCCGCCCGCCAGGCCTTGAAAAGTCTGGTACTGCCAGGACAGCGCCGCCTGCATTTCACCAACGAGAACGACGGACGCCGGAAGCGCATTCTGGACACCATCGCCGAACTTCGGCCGACGGTGAAAATCTACGACGCATCGGCGCACCATCGGCGACGGCAACGCGAAGCCTGCCTGAATGTGTTGATCGAAGACCTCTCGTCCACCGGAACGCGCATGCTTGTCCTGGAAACCGATGAATCCATCGTGACACTCGACCGGAAGACGCTCTATCGAGCCGTACGACGGTACGGCTGCGAGGACGTTCTCGAGTACCGGCATCTCCGAGCTTTCGAAGAACCACTTCTTGCCATCCCCGACGCTCTCGCCTGGTGCTGGCAACGGGGCGGCCATTGGAAGAGCCGCGTACGAGAGATGGTGGACGAGGTCCGCACGGTCTGAGATGCGCGAAACCCGGCCCACCCACCGTCCGGAAGGCTGCCGGGTCCACTTCGCCGATTTAGTAACCAGCGCTGACTCAAGCCTACCGCAACCTGGCTCGAAGCCCCAACTCCCGGAGCTGCCCTGCCGAGTTGGCGTTTCGCAGGACAGGCGCGCCGCGAAGAGCTAGCTTCACCCCGTGGCCACACCGAACGACTACCGCGCCATCGCGCGCAAGACCGACCGTCCGATGTGGATCTGGGCGGGCTGCGCGCTGACGAGTGTCCTTTTGGCGTTCGGTATGGCGATCTTCGTCGCGATCAGCGTCCTGAACAAAGACGACAAGCCCGAAGCCACGCTTCCCGAGATATGGCCGTCCAAGTCCGGCGACCCGCTTCGCCCGGTCGCGATGCCGACGGGCGAGATGGTGGCGGCGCTGACGGGCGAGACGGGAGCGCAGGTGTTGTGCCAGGCGATCCCGGAACAGCGCTGGGAGGAGATCCTCGGCGGCCGCACGCTGCGTGAGGTCTCCACGGCCTGTCACGCGGTGACCGCGGAACTCGACGTCAGCGCCCAGATGATCCCCGCGCTGCCCGAGGACACGAGCCGCGGGGTGCCCACGAAGACCTCCGTCGCCGGCAAGACGGCGGTCGTCGCCACCGACAAGGACGGCACCAGCCTGAGTGTCGAACTGGTCGAGGTCGCCCCGCACAGCGGCGCCTCTCCGGTGCTGAACGTTTCCGTCCGCGCCAGGGTCATCGGGCACCCCGAGACCGCGAACAAGGCGACGGCGCTCGCCGAGGCCTTGATCGCGGGCGCGATGCCGCCGGGGCCGAAGTTGCCGAAAATCGGCGAGGACGGCGAGATCCCGATGCAAGCGGTCGAGCCCGGCCCGATCAAGGACAAACCCCTGCCGGTGATCTCCTGGCTGCTGTGCGGAGAGCTGGGCCGCGCGCTCGGCACCCCGGCGGACACGGCGAAGCCCACCTTTTTCGCCGGCTGCGAGTTGAACGGGGTGACGGCGGACTACAGCGCGCTGTCCTCGACCGTCAAACCGACCACCGCCATCGCGGGACTGCCCGCGCAGGTCACCGACAAGAGCGTCGTCGTGCAACTCACCGCCGATCCGGCCGGGGAGACGCTGAAGTTCAAGGGCACCGGCGATCTGAGCGCCCTCGCCGAGAAGATGATGCCGCCGCTGCTGGGGCGCTAGGCCCGATAGTCCGTCAGGAGGTCGCCGAGCAGCTTCTCGTACGCCTTCCGCTCGAACCTGGCCCCGGTGAACGGGACCTCTTGATCAGGATGGAACGGCTCGTAGTCGTACTGCCGGCCGAATGCCCGCCACTCGACCTCGTCGTCGCCGAAGACGAGCTCGACGCTGTACCCACCGCAGCCGAGGTCGCCGCACAGCGGGCAGAAGAGCAGCGCGACCCGCCCGTCGTCGAAGTCACCGGGCAGACGGCCCAGCAACCGCGACAGGTTCTCGACGGCCCACTCACGCGATCGATCGTCGTCCAGGGACAGCGGTGTCCGCTCCTGCATGGGAACGAGTTCACGCAGGGCGACGCCGTCGATCGTCCAGTCCAGGAACCGGGCCTCGCCGTCGTTCCACCTCGTCACCGAGGGCACGACCCCGAGCGTGTTCACATCCGCTCCCGCTTCAGCACGCGCAGCCCGTTGCCGAACCGCCGCACCGGCAGCCGCACTCCGCCGCGCCGGATCAGCACGACGGCGCACACCACCGCGGCGAGCGCCGAGATCGCGCCGCCGATGTAGAACGGCGAACGCCCACCGAAGGCGTCGGCCATCCAGCCGGTCATCGGCCCTCCAACGGGGTTGCCCCCGATCAGTACCAAGACGTACAGGCCCATCACGCGGCCGCGCATCTCCGGGCTGACCGCGGTCTGCACCAGCGCGTTCGCCGTGTTCAAGAACGTGATCGTAGCGAAGCCCAGCGGGATCAGCGCGAGACCGAAGGTCAGGTAGGTCGGCATGAACGCGGTGACCACTTCGAACGCGCCGAGCAGGAACGCCGAGATCAGCAGCAGCCGCACGCGCGGACCACCGCGGCTGTTGCGGCGGGCGGACATCAGCGCGCCGGTGAAGGTACCGACGGCGACCAGCGTCGACAGGAGGCCGTAGCCGTCGGCGTTGGTGTGGAAGACGTTCGCGGCGACGATCGGCAGAGAGGTGAAGTAGGTGATGCCGAAGGTGCTCACGAAGAACACCAGCACCATCACGGTCATCAGGTCGCTACGCCGCCGGACGTACCGCAGCCCTTCGACGAGTTGCCCCTTCTCGCGCGGGATGACCGGGCCGCGGAAGAGCTTGTCGGGGTTCATCATCGCCAGCGCGGCGATGACGGCGCCGGTGCTCAGCGCGTTCGCGATGAACAGCCAGCCTGTTCCGACCCAGGTGATCGCGAAGCCCGCGATGGCCGGTCCGACGATGCGGGCCATGTTGAAGATCGAGGAGTTGAGCGCGACGGCGTTGGTGACCTTGTCCCTGCCGACCATTTCGGCGACGAACGACTGCCGCGCCGGCACTTCCAGCGCCGCCGTGCAACCGAGGGTGAAGCAGAGGACGTACACCTGCCAGAGCGTCGCGATACCGCTCAGGTCGAGTACGCCGAGGACGATGGCCTGTGTCAGCACGGCGATCTGGATGCCGATCAGCAACCGACGCTTGTCGACGCGATCGGCCAGCACGCCTGCCCACAGCGAGAGGAACAGCGTGGGCAAGAACTGCAGCGCGACCGCGATGCCGAGCGCGATCGGGTTGTTGCCGCTGAGGGTGAACACCAGCCAGTCCTGCGCGATGCGCTGCATCCAGGTGCCGATGTTCGAGATGACCTGGCCGGTGAAGAAGAGCCGGTAGTTGCGCACCTTCAGCGAGGAGAACATGCTCCCGCGCGGCTTGTCCTTGCCGGAGGAGGGTGGCGGCGGAGCGGGTTCGCGAGTAGCGGTGGTCTTCGAAGGACACTGTGTTTCGCTACCCGTGGTCGTCACCGCTGTTAGTTCCCCGCCATCCTGTCGATGATCTCCGCGGCGCGAGAGAGCACTTCGCGTTCCCCCGCGCTCAACTCCGCCAATTGTTTGTCCAGCCAGATCTCCCGTGCGGTGATCTGCTCGATCACGTAGGCCCGGCCGCGGTCCGACAACTCGACGATGGCCTGGCGGCCGTCCGTCGGATGCGGCCTGCGCTCGACGTAATCCATCTCTTCGAGCGCGGCGATCACCCTCGTCATCGATGGGGGCTGAACGCCTTCCTTCGCGGCCAGCTGGCCGGGGGTCAGCGCACCACACTTGTGCAGCGTGGACAGTGCGGACACCTGTGTCAGCGAGATGCCGTCACCGGCGCGCTGTGCCCGTAGCCGGCGATTGAGCCGTACCACCGCGAGACGCAGGCGACTCGCCAGTGAGCGCTCGTGCGTGTCTCCGGACATATAGTTAGCTTACCTCACGATCGGATTCCCGGCCCGTGAGATCGACCACGGGTGACAAAAGTCCAGGTCAGTTGAACGCGGCCTGGATCGGGCCGACGGCGAAGTAGGCGATGAACATCACCGCGATGCCCCACATCAGCGGGTGCACGCCCTTCGCCTTCCCGGTGACCGCGCGGATGACGACGTAGCTGACGAAGCCCGCGCCGATGCCGTTCGCGATCGAGTAGGTGAACGGCATGACCACGATGGTCAGGAAGGCGGGCAGCGCGATGGTGAAGTCGGCGAAGTCGATCTCCTTGACCTGGCTCATCATCAGCGCGCCGACGACGACCAGCGCCGGAGCCGCGGCCTCGACCGGGACGACCTGGTAGAGCGGGGTCAGGAACATCGCCGCGATGAAGAGCACGCCGGTGACGACGTTCGCGAGGCCGGTCCTGGCCCCTTCGGCGATACCGGACGCGGACTCGACGTAGACGGTGTTCGAGCTCGACGACGCGAAGCCGCCCGCCGCGCCCGCGAGGCCGTCGACGAACAGGGCCTTGCCGACGTTCGGGAGTTTGCCGTCCGGCGGCAGGAGATCGGCCTCCTTGGCCAGTCCCGTCATCGAGCCCATGGTGTCGAAGAAGTCCGCCAGCACCAGGGTGAACACCAGCAGTACGACGGTGATGATCGGCAGCCGCGTCCAGGCGCCGAAGGAGATGTCGCCGACCAGCGAGAGATCCGGCAGACCGAGGACCTGTTCGGGCAGCGCCGGGTAGCCGAGGTTCCAGCCCTGCGGGTTGACGCCCTTGGACGGGCCGACCTTCGTGATCGACTCGACGACGATCGCCAGCACGGTCGAGGCGAGCACACCGATCAGGATCGCGCCCTTGACCCGCTTCGCGACCAGGATGCCGGTGACCAGCAGGCCGACGACGAACACCAGCGTCGGCCACGAGGCGATCGAGCCGTTGATGCCGAGCCCGACCGGCACGGTCGTCTTCGCGTCGTCCGGGACGCGGCGGACGAAGCCCGCGTCGACCAGGCCGATCAGCGTGATGAACAGGCCGATGCCGACGGCGATCGCGGATTTGAGCTGTGGGGGCACGGCGTTGAACACCGCCGTGCGGATCCCGGCGAAGACCAGCAGGACGATGACCAGCCCCTCGATCACCACCAGGCCCATCGCCTCGGGCCAGGTCATCTGCGAGGCGAGGCTGACCGCGACCAGGCTGTTGATGCCGAGGCCGGTGGCGATGGCGAACGGGTAGTTCGCGACCAGCCCCATGACGATGGTCAGCACCCCGGCGACCAGCGCGGTGACCGCGGCGACCTGCGGCACGGGAAGGATGTCGCCGACGACGTCCTTGTGCGCGCCCGCATCGGAAGCGGAGAAGCTGCCGATGATCAATGGGTTGAGGACCACGATGTAGGCCATCGTGAAGAAGGTGACGATCCCGCCGCGGATCTCACGCCCCGGTGTCGAGCCGCGCTCGCTGATCTTGAAGTACCGGTCCAGTGTGGACCGGGTGCGCTGCTCCGCCATCGCGTACCACCCTTCGCCCGTTGCCGGGTACCCTTCCCCACGTGGGCGAATCGATCAATTCCGGGGAAGTAAACGGTTCATTGCGGCATACGCCGGAGCTGCCGAAGCGGCTGACCGACCTGACGCCGGTCGTGATCGTAGGTACCTCGCTCTGGGCCGTCGCGACCGTGGTCCTGTTCTTTGTGACCGACGGCATCTGGGTGCAGACGTCGCTCGCCGGCGTCGTGCTCGGCTTCATCGGTCTCGCGATCATCGCCTGGCAGCGCGCCGCGGCCCGCCGCGGTTCGAAAAGCGCTCAACGCTTCTGACGCATTTCGTCCTCTGAATGCGGTACTTGCACACGCAACTACCGCGTTCAGAGGACGAAATGCATCAGTGGAGGGGGCTAGTTCAGGAGGGCGGAGGGTGAAGGGTCGTCGAGGAGGGCCGTGAGGACGTGCCGGTCGGCCCACCGGTCCGTGGCCCAGGCGAACGCCCGCGCGAGACCTTCCGGGGTGTCGGCGGCGTGCAGCCTGCCGTCCGACCACCAGGCGACGTCGCGTTCGGCGTCCTCGAAGGACACCGTCAGCGTCTCGTGCAGCAGCACCCCGCCGTCGGGCAGTTCGACGCCCAGCTGATCGGCGGCCAGCCGCAACGCGGAAAGCTCGGTCCACGGCACGTATTCGCCGTCGTCGGTGACCTTGGCGTCGAGGCCGCTCGCCACCGGCAGATCCAGCAGCTCCGCCAGCGCCCCGGCCCCGCTCGCCGTGACGACCATCCGGTCCGGGGCCAGCACGGCGGCGAACCACGGGACGTCGAGTACGACGGCGTTCCGGGCGTCGACGGCCGAACCGTCCGCGACCCGGACGCGATCCGGCGCGTCGATGTCCACTTCGGACTCGGCGAGCGCCGCGTGCGCCCGGGACGCGAGCCCGGGGCTCACCGTGCGCTCGGGATCTCCCAGCCGCTCCAGTAGCTCTTCGACGTCTTCGGCGGTGTCGACCGTCAGGGCGGTCCGCACTCCGGCGGCGAGCAGGATCTCCTTGCTCAGCCCCGAATCCGGGACGACGTCGTAGAGTCCGGCCAGCGCGGCCGCCTCGGGCATCCGCCAGTCGAGCGGCGCGTGTCCGGCCAAAAGGGCGTATCGCGCGAGCCACCAGCCGGTGTGCCCACCGGGTTCGGTCAGGGCACGCCAGGTATCCGGGCGGGCCGCGAGCAGCCGCAGCGCCTCGGGCCAGGTGTCGTCGGCCACGAGGTCGAGATCGCGTACGGCGAGCACCCGTGACGGCGGTTTCTCCCGCGCGTCCCACCAGTCGTGTTCGTCGGGCAGGCCGTGCTCGGGTTCCAGCGGATCGTCGTCGGAAACGATCGCGAACGAATCGAGGACACCGACCGCGACCAGCGTGGACACCGGCCAGTCCTCGGCGAACTCCTCGTCCAGAATGGACAGTGGCCCGTCTTCTTCGAAGACCTCGGGGTCGAAGACGTCACCGAGCGGCGAAGTCGGCAGGACGAGTTCGTCCGCGCGCCGCCAACCGTCTTCGCCGGGCAAGGCCAAGGCACTCGCCCATTCGGGCGCGTCGTCGCCGACTTCGGCGATCAGGCGGAGCACCGCACCCGCGAGCGCCATACCGTCCAAACCAGACTGGACATCCTCGACACTGCGCTCGACGGCGGCGCTCAGCGCGTCGGCTTCGAGCAGGTCGCCCGCCTCGGCGTGCTTGGCGCCCAAGCGTTCCAGCAACGGATGCGCGGCGACCGGGTGCACGAGCCGAAGCCCGAGAATGTCCACATCGGACAGCAGTTCGAGCAGCTCCGCCGAACCACCGACGAGCAGCGCGTCACGCACCCCCGGCAACGTGCGGCCGTCCGACATCGGCACCGGCAAGCCGCCGAGGTCGTCCTTGGTGAGGTCGTGTGCTTCGAGCGCCGGGAGCAGCACGTCGTAGAGCGAGTGCCACCACGAGGGCTCGCGCTGGATGCCGGTCAGCAGTTCGATGGCCTCGGCAGGCGAAAGCGAGCGCGCACCGACGGCGCGAAGGTCCACACCGGACAGCGAAACCAGTCCTGGCACGAGATCGGCCAGCAGCGGCGCCAATCCCGGAATGTCGACCGACAGGACTCGTGCCTGGCGACCCGGCAGATCGTCACCCTCTTGCGCGGGGAGCCAAGGGGAATCGGTGAGGTTCTCCAAGATGGCTTCGCGCAGTGTTCCGTCCACAGTGGAACGCGGAAAGCCTCCGCCGGGTACGAGCGCCAGGCGTTCCTCGGCAGGCAGGGAACGGACGAGTTCGACGTACTCCCGCGCGGCGCTCTTCAGAGCCGCCGTCAGCTCCGGGCCGGGCAGCGCGCGGCGGCGCGACGGCTCGATCGGCAGCGTCGCGATCAGCCGCGCGGGCAGGGAGAGTTCGTCGTCGGTGGGGGTCGGCGCGTGCAGGACGTCGTCACCGAGCGGCCGCGGCGATCCGGATCCGTCCAGCGGGACCGCCCAGACGACCTCGCCGCGGTGAACCTGCCAGCGGTCGGCGGAGCCATCCGGCGACGAGAGTTCGACGACGCCGTCGCCAAGCTCGGTCCGGCGCCAGACACCGCCTTCGATCTCGATGCTCTCCAGCCAGGACAAGGTGAGCAGCAGGTCTCCGGTGTCGCTCGCCAGCTCCGCCAGCAGAGCGGGGAGATCGACGTCGTCGCGCACCGGCAGCCGGACCTCGGTGGTGAAACCGTCCGGCACGGGAGGTTCGTCGGCCGAGACCGGCCACGGCAGCCGAAGAACGGGAACGTCGCCGGTGCGGGCTGCCTCCGTTCGCGTGCGGGTCGCGGAGAACGCGACACCGCCGGTCGTCGAGACGATCCGCGGTTCGGCGGAAACCGTGAGCACGGCGGCGAAACCGACGCCGAAGCGGCCGACCGTGTCGTCACCCTTGCCGGAAGCACGAAGCGAGGCAAGGGATTCGACACCCCGGGCGTCCAGTGGCGCACCCGTGTTGGCGAACCTCAGCTCACCGTCCACAACGGACACCCGAAGCCTGCCACGCTCACCGGCGGCCAAGGCGGCGTCGGCGGCGTTCTGCGCGAGTTCGACGAACAGCCGGTCACGGTAGCCGCCGACGCGGAGATCGTTCTCGGTGTTGGTGTCTTCGGTGAAGCGCGTCGGCGAATCCGCCCACGCGCGCAGGACGGCCGTGCGTAACCGCTCGGTGCCGAACGGGTCAGTGCTCACTGGCACTTTCGGCTTCGACCTGTGCCTCGTCGGCGGTGGTCTCGGTGTCCTCGGCGGTCTCCGGTTCGACTTCGGGCTGGACCTCGGCGGTCTCGGGCACCTCGGCGATCGGGGCCTCGGCCTCGTCGACCACGGGCGCCTCGGCGGGCTCGGGCTCCGGCTCCGGGGTTTCCTCGGCAGGGGCTTCCGGCGCGGCCTCGTAGTCGATCAGCGAGTCGTCGTAGACCAGTTCCGCCACCGGGACCGACGAGGTCACCTCGACCTCGATCTCGGAATGCGCGCCGCAGCCGTACTCGACGTCGACGACGTGGCCGTCCGCCGGGGAGATGTCATTGGTGCACGCGCCGAAGGCCGCGCTGAGCGACCCCGCGAGCGGCACGAAGAACCCGCAGCTTCCGCAGACGTCCGGCGCGCTGCGCGCCATGTCCGACCGGGGGCCGAATTCGCCGCCGTGCCAGCGGGCGGCGGCGTCGAGCCTGCCGTACCGGGAAAGCACGTGGACCCGGCCGAGCCCGGTCTCCATGGCGACCGCTTCGACCGCGGGGTCATCGGACGCCAGATACGCCGGAGCGAGCCGGGGGTCGTCCTTCTCCGTCGGAAAGATGTCACCGACGCCGAGATCGCCTGCCTGCACCCGGCGGTCCCACGGCACCCACGCCGGGGCGACCCGCGCCTCCGGACCGGGGATGAGCACGACCTCGCTGATCGTGATCGGCTGGTCCGCGCCGGCCAGCGCGACCGTCACCGACCAGCGCCAACCCCGATAACCCGACACGGTCGCTTCGAACAGGTGACTGGCGGAAACCGCGTCCTCACGTTCGACGCCGACGTGCGCGCCGACCTGATCGGGACCGGCGTCCGCCAGCACCGCGTCGCGGGCGAGGTCGACCGCCTCGGCGAGTTTGCGCTGGATAGAGCCGTCGTCCAGGGTCAACAGCAGGGTCATACCCCCATTCTGCCGCACGCCGTCTCGCCGTCCATGTCAGGCTGTCCGCGTGCGCACGCTGCTGACCACATCGCTCCTCCTCGCCGCCGTTCTCGGTGGCTGCGCCGCCGCGCCGGTGAGCGAGGCGCGCCCGCCCTCGCCCGAAAAGCTCAAGGTGCGGGTGCTCTCGGCACTGCCGCACGACCCGGCCGCCTTCACCCAGGGGCTCGAGTTCTCCGGCGAGACGCTGTACGAGGGGACCGGGCTGGTCGGGAAGTCGTCGATGCGGGCCGGGCCCGCGGGTGCGGCGCCCGCGGTCCGGCAGGAACTTCCCGGGCTGTTCGGCGAAGGCATCACCGTGCTCGGGCCGACGGCCTGGCAGATCACCTGGCAGGACGGCGTCGCGATCGAACGTGACGCCAAGACGCTGGCCGAACGCCGTCGCGTGCCCTACACCGGCGAGGGCTGGGGCCTCTGTCACCGCGAGGGCACCGGGCAACTGGTGATGAGCGACGGCTCGTCGAAACTGACTTTCCGCGATCCGGTGTCCTTCGCGCCGACGGGAAACGTCGAGGTCGGGCGTGACCAGCTGAACGAACTGGAGTGCGTCGGCGACTCGGTCTACGCGAATGTGTGGCAGACGGAGAAGATCCTGCGGATCGACGCCGCGTCCGGGCGCGTCACCGGTGAAATCGACGCGTCGGGATTGCTCGACGCGGGCGAGCGGAGTTCCGCCGACGTCCTCAACGGCATCGCGGCGGTGCCGGGGACCGACGAGTTCCTGATCACCGGCAAGCTCTGGCCCAAGATGTTCCGGGTGAAGTTCGTCCCTGTCCCCTAGAAAGCAGTGATGAACGCGCGAAGCGGTCCCCGCGTAGGGCAGGATTGAGGGGTGGGAATCTTCGGCACGAACTCTGGACCCGACGGCACGCGTTCCGGCCGGTCGGGCAAGGAGCGTGGCCGCAAGAGCAAGCGCAAGTGGACGCCGGAGCCCGGCGCCGCCCATGCACGCAACTGGTCGACTCCGCCCCCGACCCGTGTCGAGCAGCAGCCGGTTCCGCCCGCTCCCCCACGCGCGGCCCGGCCCCAGCCCCACTACCAGCCGCATCCGGCGGGGCCGACCGCCGACGAGGCACGCACCAGCGCGATCCCGATGGGGCACCACCAGCCACCGCCTCGGACCCCGCCGCCACCCCCGCAGACGCCGCCCCGCGGCGCGCGGCCGTATCCCGATCCTTCGCAGCGGCAAACCGAACCCGTCCGGCGTCGTCCGGGCGGGTTCTACGACGAGCACCCGCCCGGCAGCGGCGAATACGAGCACTACGACACCGGTGGCTACGCCGGTGAACCGCGGGTCGCCGAGGAATTCCCGCAGGAGCACCCCACGACCGCGGTCCCGCCGCGGGCGGGCTCCCTGCCGAAGATGCCGAAGAAGATCACGGTCACCCGGGTCGCGGCGATGCGCAGCCGTCAGCTCACCGGACAGGCCGTCGGCGCGTTCCAGCGCGCGACGAAGGCGGACGGCGCCGACAAATCGGGCCTGACTTCGCTGACTTACGCGGTGATGCTGAACTACGCCAGCGACGCCGCGATGGCGATCGCGCTGGCCAACACGCTGTTCTTCGCCGCCACCAGCGGGGAGAGCAAGGGCAAGGTCGCGCTCTACCTGCTCATCACGATCGCCCCGTTCGCGCTGGTCGCGCCGGTGATCGGCCCGGCACTGGACAAGATCCAGCGCGGCCGCAGGCTCGCGATGTGCGTGTCTTCGGCCGGTCAGGCGCTGATGGCCATCGTGATGGCACTGCACTTCGACGACTGGCTCCTCTACCCGGCGGCGCTGGGCATGATGGTGCTTTCGAAGTCGTTCACCGTGCTCAAAGCGGCGGTGACCCCGCGAGTGCTGCCACCCGAGATCACCCTTTCGAAGACGAACGCCCGGCTCACCGTGTTCGGCCTCGTCGCCGCCGGCGCGTTCGGCGCGCTGGCGAGCGGGGTCAACGCGATCTGGGGTTCGCAGGGCGCGCTGTGGTTCACCATGCTGATCTGCGTCGCCGCCGCCGTGCAGTCGATGCGCATCCCGTCGTGGGTCGAAAAGACCGAGGGCGAGGTGCCCGCCTCGCTGTCCGCCCACCCCGAACGGCGGGTCAAGAAGCAGCGGCAGCCGATGGGGCGGCAGATCGTGGTCTCGTTGTGGGGCAACGGCACCGTCCGCGTGCTGACCGGATTCCTGATGATGTTCTCCGCGTTCGCGGTGAAAGCGCAGGCCGAGGGCAGCGGGCAGAGCCCCTTCGACCAGTTGCTGCTGCTCGGCATCATCGGCGCCGCCGCCGGTGCCGGTGGTTTCCTGGGGAACGCGCTCGGTTCGCGGCTGCACTTCGGCAAACCGGATCAGGTGATCCTGGCCTGTGTCGGCGCCTGTCTGGGCATCGCGATCATCGCCACCGTGGCGGCCGGGCTGGCGACGGCGGCGATCGTCGCGCTCGTCGGCGCGACCGCGAGCGCGCTGGCGAAGATCAGCCTCGACGCCGTCATCCAGGAAGACCTGCCGGAAGAGTCGCGGGCGTCGGCGTTCGGGCGGTCGGAGACGGTGCTGCAGATGTCCTGGTGCTTCGGCGGTGCCGTCGGCCTGCTGCTGCCGCCGACGTACTGGATCGGGTTCCTCGTGCTGTCGATCCTGCTGGCCGTCGGGTTCACCCAGACCCTTCTGGTCCGGCGCGGGACTTCGCTGATCCCGGGGCTCGGCGGCGACCGGCCGCTGCGCCCGCAGCCGACCAGCGAAACCCCGGTCCCGTCGGAGGCCGGTGACTCCCGGTGGCGGCCGGGCTCGTAATCTTCACCGTATGCGGCGACTTCGTATCTTGGCCCTGCTCGCGGCGGGTGGTTTCGTGGTGGCCGGTTGCTCGGCCCCCGGCCCCGAAGAGGTGACCTTCTTCGCCGACGGGAAGACGGTGAACGTCACCCCGCTGGCGTCCTGCGACATCAAGAGCGCCCAGTGCACGACCAGGCCCGACGCCGCGGGCAAGCTGCGCGTCCGGCCGGGGAAGCCGGTGCAGATCTCGGTGCCGAGCGGGATCGCGGAAACGCCGTGGAAGGTCACGGTGCAGTACGTGAACGGCAAGGGCGAGCCGCAGGAACTGAAGCAGGACATCATCACGTCGCTGGACCGGTTCGCCTACACGGTGAGGACGCCGAAGCCCGACGACCAGATCCTCGTCGTCGAGGTCGCGCAGGCTTCGGTGATCAGCCAGACCGGTCGACCGGAGGACGCCGAAGCGGTCACGACGGCGATCTGGTCGCTGCAGGTGGAGCCACCGGCCGCCTGAGGGAGCAAGGAGGCCTTCACGGACCGGGCACCCGGCGATCGACCACAGCCAGAGTCCACCAGGTACCCAAGACACCGCGATGGCCGTAAGACGCGCCATGAAAGGTCCTTTCCTTGCAAATTTTGCAAGGAAAGGACCTTTCATGGCACTTGAGAGCGCTTGAGAGCCGCCGATCAGGGATCGAGGTCCCGGGCGACGGCGCGCATGATCTCGGCGATCTGCTTGGTGTTCTTGCGGTCCGGGTAGCGGTTGCGCCGCAGGTCCGGCTGCACCTTGAGCTCGAGCAGCTTGATCATGTCCTCGATGAGCCCGTGCAGCTCCTCGGCGGGACGACGACGCGCCTCGGCGACCGAGGGCGGCGGGTCCAAGAGCCGGACGGAGAGCGCTTGCGGGCCCCGGCGACCGTCGGCGACACCGAACTCGAGGCGCTGACCCGCCTTGAGTCCTTCGACGCCCTGCGGCAGCGCGGCTTTGCGGATGTAGACGTCGGCGCCCCCATCCTGGGTGACGAAACCGAAACCCTTCTCCGCGTCGTACCACTTGACCTTGCCGGTCGGCACTTCCCTCACCAGTCCTTTGCTGTCCCGCTCACAACGAACGCGCCCGGGGGCGTACCCAGGGCGCGCGTCCCATAAGCCTATCCCGCCACATGCCCTGTGGAGAAGCGGATACCGGCGGTTACCCTTTGCTTCATGGAGACCGCAGTAAAGGAGGCCGCTGTGGCCGTCCCCGGAAAGCCCGGTAAACCGATCCTCATGCGCGTGGGCATCGGCCTGTTCGCGATCGGCATGATCGCCGTCACAGCCGTGTTCATCCTGTTCGCCGCCGGGCTGGAGAACCTGCCGGTATGGCTGTCCGCCGCGGCCGGCGTGATCACCCCGCTGGGTCTGGCGCTCGGTCTGATCGCCCTGGTTCGCGAGGCTCGGCGAAAGAGCTGAACCAGCCGGGGAACTCGGTCAGCGAGTCGAGCACCACGTCGGCGCCTTCCGCGAGCAGTTCGGCCTTGCTGCACGGGCCCGTCGTGACCCCGACGGGCACGGCGCCCGCCGCCAGCGCGCCGCGGACGTCACCGAGGTGGTCTCCCACGTAGACCCGGGCGCCGTGCTCGGTGAGCGCGGCGGCCTTCTCCGTCGACCACAGCTCCCCGACCAGCACGTCGACCTCGAGGCCGAGCGCGTCGAGGTGGAGTTTCGCGTTGGGGGCGAACTTGCCGGTGACGACGACCGTGCGGCCACCGGCCGCGCGGACGGCGTGGAGTGCTTCGGCCGCGCCGGGCAGCGCGACCGTCACCGGCACGACGACCTCCGGGTACATCGCGCGGAACCGCGTCACCAGCTCCGGGATGCGCTCCTCCGGCGCCCCGAACCCCCGCAGGCTGTCGTCGAGGGGCGGGCCGAGGTTGGCCGCGAAGAACTCGCCGTCCAGCGGCAGGCCGGATTCCACGCCGAGCGCGTTCATCACCGCGACCATGCCCGGTCGCGGATCGATCAGTGTCATGTCGAGGTCGAACCCCACGGTGATGCCCACGCCGCCACGGTAGCCGCCACCACCGACTGATTTACACAGGATCGGAATCCGTCAACGCCTTTGACATGGGTGCGATGTGTGTCAAGCTGGAAGTGTGGGCGAGATCACGAGCTTCTCCGATCGCACCAAGGCCTCTCTGCGGGAGGCGCTGCTCGACGCCGCCACCGAACTGCTCCCGGAGCGCGGCTACACGGCGCTGCGCATGGCGGACGTCGCCACGCACGCCGGGGTGAGCAGGCAGACCGTCTACAACGAGTTCGGCAACAAGGCCGCGCTCGCCCAGGCCGTCGTGCTCCGGACGACGTCGGAGTTCCTGGACGGTATCCGGCTGCGGGTCGAGCACGCGGAAGACCTCCTCGCCGGGATCCGCGAGGCGGTCGTCTACACGATCGAGCACGCCCGGGAGAACCGCCTGGTCGCCACGACCCTCGGTACCGAAGCGGGCGAGGACCTTCTTCCGTTTCTCACCACCAAGGGCGAACCGATCCTGACCGCGGCCACCGAGGTCGCGGCCGGGCAGTACCGCGAGTTCGAACCGTCACTCTCGCCGGAATCCGCCGCGCTGCTGGCGGAGACCGTCGTGCGGCTCTCCCTGTCCCATCTCGTCATGCCGACGCATCCGGCCGACGAGGCGGCGGCCGCGGTCGTCGCCGTGCTGGCGCCGTCCATCCGGGCGCTGACCACCGATTCGTCCACAATGGAGTGACACGAAGGGGTACGTCATGACCGATACGCTTCCCGAGTTGCGGACCGGTTTTTCCTCCTTGCGCAAGGGCGGCCTCAACTGGGATTCGTTCCCGCTGCGGCTGTTCGCCAAGGGCAACAAGAAGTTCTGGAACCCCGCCGACATCGACTTCTCCCGCGAACGCGAAGGCTGGGACACTCTCAACCCGGAACAGCAGCGGTCGACGACGTACCTGGTGGCGCAGTTCATCGCGGGCGAAGAGGCGGTCACCGAAGACATCCAGCCGTTCATGCGGGCGATGTCCGCGACCGGCCGTTTCGGCGACGAGATGTACCTGACGCAGTTCTGTTTCGAAGAGGCCAAGCACACCGAGGTGTTCCGTCGCTGGATGGACGCGGTCGGACTGACCGAAGACCTGCATCCGTACGTCGCGGAGAATCCGCACTACCGCAAGCTTTTCTACGAAGAGCTGCCACAGTCGCTGCGCGCGCTGGAGGACGATCCCAGTCCGCTCAACCAGATCCGCGCGAGCGTCACCTACAACCACGTCATCGAAGGCAGCCTCGCGCTGACCGGGTACTACTCGTGGCAGCTGATCTGCACCCAGCACGACATCCTGCCCGGCATGCAGGAACTGGTGCGCCGCATCGGCGACGACGAACGCCGTCACATGGCTTGGGGAACCTTCACGTGCCGTCGCCACGTGGCCGCCGACGACTCGCTGTGGGACGCGGTACAGCAGCGGATGGGCGAGCTGCTTCCCCACGCGCTCAACATGATCCAGTGGGTGCAGGACCAGTTCGAGGAGATCCCGTTCGACAACGATCCGCAGGAGATCATCCAGTACGCCGCCGACCGCGCGCAGCGACGTCTCGGCGCGATCGAGTCCGCGCGCGGGATGCCGGTGGAACAGATCGACCTCGACTACTCGCCGGAAAACCTCGAAGAGACCTTCGGCGAGGAAGACGCGAAGGCGATCGCCGAGGCCGCTGCCGCTGTGACGGCTTAACGAGTGGAGGCTCCCTTCCCTCGGTTGAGCCGCGCAGGTCGGTTTTCGCGGAGGTTGAACTCACGTTAGGTCGGCGAAAGCGTACTGGGGCCCCGGGACGCTGCGATGAGGAGAGGGCCGTGCTGTGAAGGGCCCCTTGTCGTATTCGTTCATCCACGGTGTGGCGCTTGACCGGTTGCCGGTCCACGGGTCGTGATCGGCATGAGCTTGATCAACGGAAGATCGGGGACGTTGAGCGTCCTGGATCTTCCGTTGATCAAGAAGGCGTGAGGCTGCGCGACGATTCCCGCGGAACCACCACCCTCGTGCAGGTAGGCATCGACCGGACACGGAGTCGGGTACCGATGTCCCTTGTGGACAGTCAAGGGTGTGCCATGTCTCAGCGGGGAGTCCTTCGCTGCGGCCAGGTAGCGAAGAGGCCTTTCACGGACCATCAACCTTCACGCGCGTTCCCGGGACCTACCTGGCAGGCCAGTAGACGGCGTGCCAGTTGCCGTCCGCGGCGACCGCGCCGCCCGCGATCGTCCCGTCGAGACCGATCAGTTCCGCCCGGCTGTATCCGCCGCCCGGCAGTGTGCCGTCGGCGGCCCAGCGCACCGGAGCGGGGAGGGATCCGTTCGGGGCCAGTTGTCCTCGGTCGCCGGACCGAGCATGGTCACCGCCCCGGACGCGTCCCAGCGCAGCGCTCTGCGAGACCTACTGCCCACAGGGGACACGCCTGGCAAAAGTGACAGGTTGCTCCTAAGTGTCAACTTCTCAGGCGTGCTTGGCGGAAGCCGCGGCTTCCAGCCCGAGAAGGCTGATCGACCGCTCCCGCATCTCGACCTTGCGCACCTTGCCGGTCACCGTCATCGGGAACTCCTCGACGACATGGACGTAGCGCGGGATCTTGTAGCGCGCCAGCTTCCCTTCGCAGAACTCGCGCACCGCCTCGGCCGTCAGCGGCTTCGCACCCTCGCGCATGCGCACCCACGCCATCAGTTCCTCGCCGTACTTCTCGTCCGGCACGCCGATGACCTGCGCGTCGAGGATGTCCGGGTGGGTGTAGAGGAACTCTTCGATCTCCCGCGGGTACAGGTTCTCCCCGCCGCGGATGACCATGTCCTTGATGCGGCCGGTGATGTTGACGTACCCGTCGGCGTCCATGATCGCGAGGTCGCCGGTGTGCATCCACCGCGCCGCGTCGATCGCCTCGGCCGTCTTGTCCGCCTGTTCCCAGTAACCGAGCATCACCGAATAGCCGCGTGTGCAGAGTTCACCCGGCTCACCGCGCGGCACGGTCAGCCCGGTCGCCGGGTCGACGACCTTGATCTCCAGATGCGGCCCGACCCGGCCGACCGTCGACACCCGCCGCTCCACCGAATCGTCGGCGCGGGTCTGCGTGGACACCGGCGAGGTCTCGGTCATGCCGTAGCAGATCGACACCTCCGCCATGCCCATCCGGTCGATGACCTGCTTCATCACCTCGACCGGACAGGGCGAACCCGCCATGATCCCGGTCCGCAGTGAGGAAAGGTCGTACGAGCCGAAGTCCGGGTCGGCCAGTTCGGCGATGAACATCGTCGGAACCCCGTACAGGGACGTGCACTTCTCGGCCGCGACGGCTTCGAGGGTGGCCTTCGGCTCGAACGCGGGCGCCGGGATCACCATGCACGCGCCGTGGCTCGTCGCCGCGAGATTGCCCATCACCATGCCGAAGCAGTGATAGAAGGGAACGGGAAGGCAGATCTTGTCGGCTTCGGTGTAGTTGCAGAGTTCACCGACGAAGTAGCCGTTGTTGAGGATGTTGTGATGGCTCAGCGTGGCGCCCTTGGGGAAGCCCGTGGTGCCGGAGGTGTACTGGATGTTGATGGGGTCGTCCGCGGAAAGCTCGCTCTGACGCTTGGCCAGCGGCGCGTGGTCGGCTTTGCCGCCGATCTCCAGCAGCGACGGCCACGCCGGGCTGTCGAGCAGCACTACGTGTTCCAGCGCCGGGCATTTCGGCCCCGCTTCGGCGATCATGCCGGCGTAATCCGAGGTCTTGAACGAGTTCGCGGCCACGATGAGCTTGATCCCGGCCTGGTTCAGCACGTACTCGAGTTCGTGCGAGCGGTACGCCGGGTTGATGTTGACCAGGATCGCGCCGATCTTCGCGGTGGCGTACTGGACACACGTCCATTCCCAGCGGTTCGGCGACCAGATGCCGACGCGGTCGCCCTTGGCGATGCCGAGGTCCAGCAGCCCGAGTGCGAGCGCGTTCACTTCGGCGGCGAATTCGGTGTAGGTCCAGCGCTTTCCCGCCGCGCGGTCGACGAGCGCGGCACGATCACCGAAGGCGGCGACGGTCCGGTCGAAGTTGTCGCCGATGGTGTCCCCCAGCAGTGGGGCGTCCGAAATTCCCGATGCGTAGCTTGGCGAGGCGGGGGCGTCAGGCATGGGGACTCCTGCGTTCGGCGGTAGCGACGCGTCGAGTCTAGGAAGCGCGGGTGACGCCGGCCACCTGCAAGTGGAGACCCGCGACACCTCAGGGAAAACCCGGAGGCCGGGTTCACGCGCTACGGATATCGTCGGGGGCATGCGCCTCTACATCGTCGACGCCTTCACCTCCGAGGCCTTCGCCGGCAACTCCGCCGGCGTCGTGCTGCTGGACTCGCCGGGCGACGCGGACTGGATGCAGTCTGTCGCGGCCGAGTTGAAGCACGCCGAGACGGCCTTCGTCGAGGTCGGTGACGAAGGCCCGAAGTCGCTTCGCTGGTTCACCCCGGAGACCGAGGTCGACCTGTGCGGGCACGCGACGCTGGCGACCACGCACGTCCTCGGCGGCGAGCAGGTCTTCACGACGAGAAGCGGCGAACTGCGCTGCCGGGCCGAAGACGGCTGGGTGTCGATGGACTTCCCGTCGGACCCGCCCCGGGAATCCGACGACGACCTGTCGTCGATCCTGCCGGGCGTCTCCTTCGAGTACGTGGGCCGGAGTCACCAGAACCTGTTCGCGGTGGTGGACAAGGCTTCGGTGGTCCGCTCCCTCGAACCGGATCTCGCCGCGCTGCGCGCGCACTGGACCGGACGGCTGATGGTCACCGCGCCCGGCGACGTCGACGGGATCGACTTCGTCACCCGGTTCTTCGCGCCGGGAGTCGGCGTCGACGAAGACCCGGTCACCGGCTCCGCGCACTGCGTCCTCGCGCCGTACTGGGCGGCTCGCCTCGGCCGGGAAAAGCTCGTCGGCGAGCAGGCTTCGGCACGCGGCGGCATCGTCCGGATGAACCTCGACGGCGACCGCGTCCTGCTTTCGGGGCAGGCGGTCACCGTGGTCAGCGGAGAGTTGCACGTCTGATGCGCCTGATCCTGAACGTCATCTGGCTCGTGCTGTGCGGCCTGTGGATGGCACTCGGTTACGTCGTCGCCGGCGTCATCTGCTGCATCCTGATCGTCACCATCCCGTTCGGACTGGCGTCGTTCCGGATCGCGGCCTACGCGCTGTGGCCGTTCGGCCGGACGGTGGTCGACCGGCGCGACGCCGGCGCGGCGTCGACGATCGGCAACGTCATCTGGTTCGTCTTCGCCGGACTGTGGCTCGCGATCGGGCATGTGCTGACCGGGGTCGCGCTGTGCGTCACGATCATCGGGATCCCGCTGGGCGTGGCGAACTTCAAGATGATCCCGGTCTCGCTGATGCCGCTCGGCAAGGAGATCGTCGAGCTGCCATAACGGCTCAGTCCTCGGGTTCCCACGGCAGCGAAACGATGAGACACGGGCCGCCGACGAACAACCCGCCGTCGATCCCCAGCGCCTTCCCGCCCGCGTAGAGGTACGGTCCCTCGATCTGCGCCGGGTGGATGCCGAGCTGGTCGGCGATCACGCTGTGCCCGTGCACGATCCGCTCGCCGCCGAGCCGGTCCATCAGCTGCTGCGCGACCTCGGCGCCTTCCGGACCGCGGAAGGCGTACCGCGTGGTCATCCGCCGCCACACGTCCCACCACGCCTGGATGTCGCTGCCTTGGAGGATCTCGCGGCCGCGAGTGTTGATCTCTTCGATGTCGTCGCCCCAGCCGAGGTACTCGAGCGTGTCCGAGTGCATCAGCAGGTGGTTCGCGGCCAGCGTCAGCATCGGGCGCGAGGTCAGCCATTCGATGTGTTGCGGCGTGAGTCTGTCCTGGTCGCCGAGCAGCCCGCCGTTGATCTCCCAGCTTCGGGCGAAGCTGCGCGGCCCGAAGTCGGACGGCACCTCCGTGTCACCGAAGTGGTACATCCCGAGCAGCAGGATCTCGTGGTTGCCCAGCAGCGTCCCGCAGTGCCCGCCCGCTTTGGCCGCCTGGCGTTCCAGCCGCATCACCAGATCGATGACGCCGACGCCGTCCGGCCCCCGGTCGACGAAGTCGCCGAGGAACCAAAGGGTGGCTTCACCGCCGGCCCAATCGTCGTCGGCGTCGAGCAGCCCCTTCTCCCGGAGCGCTTCGGCCAGCTCGTCCCGGTGTCCGTGCACGTCACCGACCACGTAGGTCGGGGACGCGGGCTGATCGGCGTGCATCTTGTGACGATAAGCCCTCCGCTGCCCGCCGCGCCCCTCAGCCTTCGCCGAACGGGTCGCCGGTACGGCCGACGAGATCGGCGATCGAGTCGATGATCATGGTCGGCCGGTACGGATAGTGCTCGGCGCTCTCCCGGCTGGAGATGCCGGTCAGCACCAGGATCGTCTGGAGTCCGGCCTCGATTCCCGAGTGGACGTCGGTGTCCATCCGGTCGCCGATCATCAGCGTCGACTCCGAATGCGCGCCGAGTCGCCGCAGCGCCGAGCGCATCATCAGCGGGTTCGGCTTGCCGACGTAGTACGGCGAACGGCCGGTCGCCTTTTCGATCAGCGCGGCGACCGAGCCGGTGGCGGGCATGGAGCCCTCCACGCTGGGGCCGGTGGCGTCCGGGTTGGTGGCGATGAACTTCGCGCCGCTCTCGATCAGCCGGATCGCGCGGGTGATCGCACTGAAGCTGTACGTGCGCGTCTCACCGAGGACGACGTAGTCCGGGTCGCGTTCGGTCAGGACGTAGCCGACTTCGTGCAGTGCCGTGGTGAGCCCGGCCTCGCCGATCACGAACGCCGAGCCGTTCGGCCGCTGCGACGCGAGGAACTTCGCGGTCGCCAGCGCGGAGGTCCAGATGGCCTCCTCGGGGATGTCCAGACCGGTCCGCTCGAGCCTCGCCCGCAGGTCACGCGGGGTGTAGATCGAGTTGTTGGTCAGCACCAGGAACCCGATGTCGTTCGCGCGCAGCTCCTTGAGGAACTCGTCCGCGCCGGGCACGAGGTGCTCCTCCTTGACCAGCACGCCATCCATGTCGCTGAGGTACGTCCAACGGCGCTCGTTCATGCCCCCACCCTAATGATCGGGAGCGGCGTGAACAGCCACGGACGCCGCCTTGACCGAAAGATCGACCGGTGTCCCTGGTTCGAGCGCCAGTTCGGCCACCGCGGCGGGGGTCAGATCGGCGGCCAGCCCCGCCGCCCAGCCGGCACCGCGCGTCCGAACGCGGATCACCGGTCCGTGTGGTTCGAGCGCGTCGACGACTCCCTCGACGGTGTTGCGCGGGCTGCCCCGGTGCTCACCGTCCTTCAGGTACACGGCGACGGCGCTGGGCGGGAACACCGCGACCGCCGGTTGCCCGCCGTCGACGTCCTCCGCCGGGATCCCGGCCAGTGACGACCCGTCTGACGTGCGCAAACCGCCTTCGACGGCGACGCCGGGCACCAGGTTCAGCCCCGCGATCCGCGCGGTGAACGCCGTCCGCGGCGCGGCCAGCACCTTCCGGGTCTCACCGCGTTCGACGATCCGGCCGCCGTCGAGGACGGCGACGTGCTCGGCCAGCGCGAGCGCGTCGAGCGGATCATGGGTGACCAGCACGGTCGGTGGCCCGGCGCGCAGCACCCGCCGGAGCAGGCCGCGGATGGCGGGTGCCGCGTCGACGTCGAGGGCGGCGAAGGGCTCGTCGAGCAGCAGAAGTCCCGGCTCGGCCGCCAGCGCCCGTGCGATCGCGACCCGCTGGGCCTGGCCGCCGGAGAGCTGCGCGGGTTTGCGGTCCGCGAGTTCGAGCGCGTCCACTTCGGTCAGCCACTCCCGCGCGCGCCTTCTCGACCCGGCGCGGCCCGCACCGGTGGACCGGGGCGCGAAAGCGACATTGTCCAAAGCGGACAGATGCGGGAAGAGCAGGGCGTCCTGGGAGAGCAGGCCGATGCCGCGCGCGTGCGGCGGCAGCCCCGTCAGGCCACGGCCCGCCAAGGTGATCCGCGCCCGATCGGGCCGGAGCAGCCCGGCGAGGCAACCGAGCACACTGGATTTCCCCGAACCGTTCGGCCCGAGCAGCGCGAGCACCCCGCCGTCGGGTACCTCGAACTCGACGGACAGTTCGAACTCGCCGCGCCGGAGGGCGATCTCGGCCGAAAGGGTCACGACCGGACACCTTCGAGGGCGCGCGGCCGGGCGAGCGCGATCACCGCGACGGCCACCAGGATGAGCAGCAGTGCCAGCGCGACGGCGCTGTCGACGTCGACCTCGGCCTGGGTGTAGACCTCCAGCGGGAGGGTACGGGTGACTCCTTCCAGGCTGCCGGCGAAGGTGATCGTGGCGCCGAACTCGCCCAAGGCCCGGGCGAAGCTGAGCACGATCCCCGAACCCAGAGCGGGCATCAGCAACGGCAGCGTGACCCGGCGGAACACCGTCCATGGCTTCGCTCCGAGCGTCGCGGCGACCCGCTCGTAGCGGTCACCGGCGCCACGCAACGCGCCTTCAAGACTGACCACGAGGAACGGCATGGCGACGAACGTCTGCGCGATGACCACCGCGGCCGTGGTGAACGGCACCTGCTCGCCGGTCAGGGTGGTCACCAGAATGCCCAGGAAACCCTTGCGGCCCAGCAGGTACAGCAGCGCGAGCCCGCCGACCACCGGCGGCAGGACCAGCGGCAGCAGCACCACCGCGCGCAGCACGCGGACGCCGCGCGCCCCCGAACGCGCGAGCACCACGGCGAGCGGGACGCCGAACAGCACACAGGCCACAGTGGACAGTCCGGCGGTGGTGAGCGAGAGCTTGAGCGCGTTCAGCGACGACGGCGAGGCGATGAGACTCGGGAAGCGCGCGAGGTCCGAGCGCACCAGCAGCCCGATGACCGGCAGCACCACCAGCGCCAGCGCGCATATCGCCGGCGGCCAGAGCACCCACGGCACCCCGGCTCCCGCATTTCGTCCTCTGAATGCGGTACTTGCGCGTGCATGTACCGCATTCAGAGGACGAAACGCGGGGTCAGGGCGCGCCAAAACCGGCCTTCGCCAGTTCTTGCTTGCCCTCCGCGCTGAGGACGAACTCCCTGAAACGCCTGGCGAGATCGGCCTGGGGAGCGTCCTTCACCACCGCGATCGGATAGCTGTTGACCGCGCCCGCCGACTCCGGGAAGTCCACCTTGTCGACCTGTTTGGCGGCCGACGTCGCGTCGGTGACGTAGACGAGTCCGGCGTCGGCGTCGCCCGACCGCACCTTCGCGAGCACTGACTTGACGTCCTGCTCCTCGCTCGCGGGCTTGAGCGTGACCCCGGAGGTCTGCTGGACCTTCTTCGCCGCCGCCCCGCACGGCACCTGCGGCGCGCAGACGACCACGGTCAGCCCGTCCTTCGCGAGGTCCGCCAGGCCCTTGATGCCCTTGGGGTTGCCTTTGCCGACGACGATGGCGAGCCGGTTGGTGGCGAACACCGACGGCTGCCCGTCGAGCACCTCGCCTTTGGCGGCCTTGTCCATATTGGCCTGATCGGCGGACGCGAAGATGTCGGCTTTCGCGCCTTGGGTCAGCTTCTGGACCAGCGCCGAGGAACCCTCGAAGCTGAACTTCACGGTCACGCCGGAGTTCCGCTCCTCGAACCGCTTCCCCAGCGTCCCGAACGACTCGGTCAGTGACGCCGCCGCGAACACGGTGAGCGTCCTCGACTCGATCGTCGCGGTGACGGGTCGCTCCGAACCGCAGGCCGTCGCGGCCAGTGCCAGCGCGAGCAGGGCGGGGACGAGTCTCCTCATCGGCTTCCCTCCGGGGTTTCGACCACGACGGTGGTCGCCTTGACGACGGCGACCGCGAGCACCCCCGGCCGCAGCCCGAGTTCGCGGACGGCCTCGGCGCTCATCAGGGAGACCACGCGATGCGAGCCGCACTGGAGCTCGACCTGTGCCATCACCTTGTCCGTGACGACCTCGGTGACCAGGCCGACGAACCGGTTGCGCGCGGAACGGCCGACGCCGGAGGGATCCTCGGGCTGTTCGGCCTGTGCCTTGGCGAACGCGGCGAGTTCGGCGCCGTCGACGACCTTGCGGCCCGCCGAGTCGTCGAAGGCGGTCAACTGGCCGGCGCGGACCCAGCGGCGGACGGTGTCGTCACTGACGCCGAGCAGACGAGCAGCCTCGGACAACCGGAATTGCGGCATGCTTGGGAGGTTACTTCCGCAGATGCGGAAAAGCTACGGACGTCAGAAATCGCCGGGCACTCCCTTGCGAAGCTCGTCCGTGAACCCGGCCGTTTCCTCGGCCGAGAGCGGATATTTCGCCATCCGGAAAACCCCCGAGGAAGAAACCAGGCCAAGCGGCGATCCGGTACGAAACACATTCTGGACAGTCGTTTTCTCCCGCTTCGGGGTTAGTCTGGTGGCAATGACAGCAGTCGATCTCGGGTTTCCCCGTGTCCCCGGTACACGCGGCGGCCCCACCGTGCCCAGGCCGGACAACCCCGCCCTGATCGACACCTTCGGCCGGGTGGCGACCGATCTACGGGTGTCGCTCACCGACAAGTGCAATCTGCGCTGCACCTACTGCATGCCGGCCGAGGGGCTCGAGTGGATGCCGAGCGCGGACGTGCTCTCCGACGACGAACTCGTGTTCCTGCTGCGGATCGCCGTCGAACGGCTCGGCGTCACCGACATCCGGCTCACCGGCGGTGAACCGCTGCTGCGCCAGGGCCTGGAACACATCGTCGAGCGGGTCGCGGCACTCGAACCGCGGCCGCGGCTTTCCATGACCACCAACGGGATCGGGCTCGCGAAGCGCGCGAAATCCCTCGCCGACGCCGGGCTGGACCGGATCAACGTCTCGCTGGACACCGTCGATCGCGCGCTGTTCGAGACGATCACCCGGCGCGACAGGCTGTCGCACGTACTCGCCGGCATGGCCGCCGCCCGCGAGGCCGGGCTGGCGCCGGTGAAGGTCAACGCGGTGCTGATGCGCGGGCTGAACGAGGACCAGGCCGTGCCGCTGCTGCGATTCTGCCTCGCCGAGGGCTACCACCTGCGGTTCATCGAACAGATGCCGCTGGACGCGCAGCACGGCTGGAACCGGCGCGACATGATCACCGCCGAGGAGATCCTCGGCATGCTCGGCGAGGAGTTCTCGCTGTCGCCGTACCCCGCCGCCCGCGGTGGGGCGCCCGCCGAACGCTGGCTGGTCGACGGCGGCCCGGGCGACGTCGGCGTGATCGCGTCGGTGACGAGACCGTTCTGCGGCGCCTGCGAACGGACGAGGCTGACCGCCGACGGCGCGGTGCGCTCGTGCCTGTTCAGCAACGACGAAACCGACCTGCGCGCCCTCGTGCGCGCGGGCGCGCGCGAAGAAGAGGTGGCGGACGCGTGGCGGGCGACCATGTGGGGCAAGCTCGCCGGGCACGAGATCAACGAGGCCGGCTTCGCGCAGCCGATCCGGCCGATGAGCGCGATCGGTGGCTGACATGGTGACCATCGTGGTGCGGTACTTCGCCTCGGCCCGCGCGGCCGTCGGCATCGACGAGGAGAAGGTCACCCTGCCGGACGGCGCCCGCGTCGCCGACGCCGTCACCCGTCTCCGTGAACTTCACCCCGAGACGCTGCCGAAGCTGCTCGAAGCCGTCTCGTACCTGCTGGACGGCGTCGCCGTGCGGGATCTCACGCGGCCACTGACCGAGGGCGCCGAACTGGACGTCCTGCCCCCGTTCGCAGGCGGCTGACCAGCGCGAACGCGGGAAAGCGAGAGCAAAGGTCCCTTGCTCCCCCGCGAGTCGTTCCAGGGCCTTTGACCTGCGGTCCGTCCGGAATTCACCGGCCGGACGCCGAAGCCGCCGAGGATGCGCAAGTGATCACTCCCCGCCGTGTCCTCGCCGCACTGCTCGCGGCCGTCGCCGCCACGAGCCTGGCGACCACCCCCGCTTCCGCCCACGGACACGGACACGGACCCGGCGTCCGGCCACTGACGCGTGCGCACAGCCACAACGACTACGAGCACGCCCGTCCGCTGCGCGACGCGCTCGACCAGGGCTTCACCAGCGTCGAGGCCGACATCTTCCTCGTGGACGGGCAGTTGCTGGTCGCACACGATCTCGCGGACACACGCCCGGAGCGCACTTTGGAGTCGCTCTACCTGGAGCCGCTGCGCGAGCGTGTCCTGGCCAACCACGGCGTCGGCGTCTATCGGCAGCGTGCGGAGTTTCAGCTGCTGATCGACGTCAAGGGTGACGCGAAAGGCACCTACGCGGCCTTGGAGAAGCGGCTGTACAACCCGCGCTACTCCTTCCTTTTCTCTCTGTACGCGTTCGGACACGTTCAGAAGCGGGCGGTCACCGCGGTCATCTCCGGCGGACGGCCCAAGGACGTCATGCTCGGGCAGCGGGTCCGGCTCGCCTTCTACGACGGCCGGATCAAGGACGAGAACGACCTGAACATCGGCTCGGACCCCCGGCTGACCCCACTGGTCTCCGATTCCTGGACCGGGCTCTTCACCTGGACGGGCGACGGCCCCTTCCCCGCCGAAGAGCGCGCGAAACTGCACGACCTGGTTAACCGGGCCCACGCCGCGGGCCAGCGGGTGCGCTTCTGGGCGACGCCGGACGGTGCCGGTCCCGCCCGGGAAACGTTGTGGAAAGAGCTGGTCGCCGCCGGGGTCGACCACCTGAATACGGACGACCTGGCTGGACTGGCGAACTTCTTGAGGGCTCGCTAAAGTGCGCGGCCCAATAGCGCGCGAAGGCGCACGAATGGTCCAGTCATCCCTTAATCCACGTGATGCAAGCCTCACGATCCGTGAATTATCTCGACTAGGAAACGGCCAGATAACGGCCCGCTGACCTGCGGAAACAGCCGAATCGTCCTGGGTTGCGTGCCGTTACTGTGACGTAGGTCACACCTCGAATAATTTCCGCTCAGGCCGTTCGTTACGTACCGTCGCTTTTCGGTTGGCCCCGACCGACCACGCAACACCGGGAACCCGTAGCGCCGAGCCCTGTCCAACGGATTCCCGGACCCAACCCCGAGCGAAAGCATTTCCGGACAGGGACGAGGGGACCGAGCCGACGCGGCGTGCGTCAGGCGAAGTCAGCCGGCCTGAGACGGCCGGCCAGGACCCACGGGTCTTTCCCTCAGCACAGACTCGTAGGCGCAGGGAGCGAGATTTACTCACATGTCGTACCGAGGCAAGCACCGCAAGATGTCCGCCGCCACCCGCCACATCGCTCGCGTCGCCATCGCGGGCGTCGCGGTCGGCGCCCCCCTCGCCATCGCCGCGACCCCCGCGTCGGCGACCAACTGGGACGCCATCGCGCAGTGCGAGAGCAGCGGCAACTGGAACACCAACACCGGTAACGGCTACTACGGTGGTCTGCAGTTCTCGCAGAGCACCTGGCGTGCCTACGGTGGCACCGGCAGCGCCCACAACGCGTCGCGTGAGCAGCAGATCGCCGTCGCCGAGCGGGTCCTCCAGGGCCAGGGCATCAACGCGTGGCCGAACTGTGGCAAGAAGGGCGGCTCCGCCAGCCCCGCCAAGGCCAAGTCGACCGCCCCGAAGGCCACCAAGAAGGTGACCCCGAAGAAGTCGACCGCCCCGGTCACCAAGCAGCAGGCCCCGGCTCCGGCCCGGGTCGCGGCCGTGACCAATGTCGCGAACTCCAACCCGGCGGGTGACTACACCGTCGTGGCCGGCGACACGCTGTCCAAGATCGCTTCCAAGTTCAACGTCCAGGGCGGCTTCCAGAAGCTGCAGCAGCTGAACAAGGAATACGTGCCGAACGCCGACTTCATCGTCGTCGGTCAGAAGCTCGCCACCAAGTGAGCTCATGAGCACCAGTAAGTCGTGATGCCCGCGGGACTCCCCGCGTGGCCAGGTCGCGACTGACAGAGCCCCACCGCGCCATTCCCCCGGCGGTGGGGCTCTGTCGTGTCCAGAGGCGTCGCGTCCAGAGGCGGCGCTTCAGGCCCGCTCGCGCGCAATGAAGGGGCCTTTCATCGCAAAATTTGCGATGAAAGGCCCCTTCATTGCGTTCACGCACGACCGCCGGCGACCGATCACCCCGCTACGGTGAGTTGACCCACTCGTCGCTGCCGTCGGTGAAGTGCTGGTGCTTCCACACCGGCAGCCGGGCCTTGACCTCGTCCACCAGCTCCGAGCACGCCGCGAAGGCCTGGCCGCGATGCTCGGCGGCCACGGCGCAAGCCAGCGCGACGTCCCCGATGGCCAGCGCGCCCAGCCGGTGGCTGACCGCCACGGCCCGCACGCCGGTCCACTTCGCCGAGAGGTCCGCGACGACCTCCGCGAGCACCTCGGAAGCGGTGGGGTGTCCCTCGTAGGCGAGCCGTTCCACCGACCGCCCGCCGTCGTGGTCCCGCACGACCCCGCCGAAGGTGACGACGGCGCCCGCGGCCGCGTCGTCCACCAGCCGGGCGTGCTCCTCGACCGAAAGCGGCTCGTCGACCACCGCGACCCGTGCGACCCGAACGCTCACTGTTGTGCCTCCCGTGGGTGGTCGCCGCCCGCCAGCTGGTCGACGGCGTGGTCGAGGATCCCGTCCAGTACGCCCAGGCCGTCCTTCACGCCGCCGCGTGAGCCTGGGAGATTCACCACCAGGGTCCGACCGGCCACGCCTGCCACTCCGCGCGAGAGCACGGCCGTCGGCACAGCGGGCAATCCAGCGGCCCGGATCGCGTCCGCGACGCCGGGGAGTTCGTAGTCGAGGATCGCACGCGTGACGTCCGGGGTGCGGTCGGTCGGCGAGATGCCGGTGCCGCCGGTCGTCACGATCACCTGGACCCCGGCCGCGACGGCCTCGCGCAGGGCCTCGCCGACGGGATCCCCGTCCTCGACGACGACGGGGTCCGGCACGTCCCAGCCCCGCTCGGCGAGCCAGGCCGTAATGACCGGACCGGTCTTGTCCTCGTAGACGCCCTTCGCGGCGCGGTTGGACGCCACGATCACCCTCGCGGCCCGGCTCACGGCCGCTCCCAGGTCCCGGTCTTGCCGCCGTCCTTGCGGATGAGGCGGACGTCGTCGAGGGTCGCCGCGGGATCGACGGCCTTGATCATGTCGTGCAGGGTCAACCCGGCGACGGCGACGGCGGTCAGCGCCTCCATTTCGACGCCGGTGCGGTCGTTCGTCTTCGCGGTCGCGGTGATGTGCACGGCCGTCTCACCGAGGGTGAATTCGACCTTGACTCCCGACAGCGCGATCTGGTGGCACAGCGGAATCAGCTCGGGCACCTTCTTCGCGCCCATGATGCCCGCGATCCGCGCGGTGGCGATGGCGTCGCCCTTGGGCAGGCCGTCCGTCGCCAGCAGGCCGAGCACCTCGGCCGTGGTGTGCACGGTGCCGCCCGCCAGCGCGGTGCGGGCGGTGGGCGTCTTGCCGGAAACGTCGACCATACGGGCGGCGCCCGTATGGTCGACGTGGCTGAGTTCACTCACGCCCAGCAGGTTAGTCCTCAGAACACCCGCTGCTTCGAGCGAACCTCGTCGAGTGCCTTCTCCCGGTCCTGCCGCTGCTGCGGTGACATCGAGTCGAACAGTCCGCCCTTGTCCACTCCGCAGGCCGTGTCGTGCGCGGGGCGCTTGCCTTCCACGAAGAACCGGTTGACGGCGTTGTTGCCGCAAGCGTTTTCGTCGCTCAGCCAGACCCCGTGCCCGCCCTCGTCCACGGTCACGATCCGCGCCCGGTCACCGAGCGCGCGACGCATGTCCCTGGCTCCGCTCAGCGGAGTCGCCGGGTCCCGCAGGTTCTGCACCATCAGGATGTTCGACGGTCCCCGGTCACCGATCCGCACCGGCGGTTCGATCGGCTCGGAAGGCCAGGACGCGCACGCCCAGATGTTCGCCCCGGCCGCGCCGAACATCGGGTACTTCACCCGATCCTTCGCGACATTGCGCTGATAGGTCGCGACGTCCTCCGGCCAGTTCGTGTCGTTGCAGACCACGTGCAGTTGCCCGGACAGCAGCTGCGCCAGGTCGATCTGCGTTGTCTCGGCAGCCTGCTTCAAGACGCCTTCGCCGTCGAGCCCCTGCCACTGCTGCGCGAGGATGGGGAAAGACCTCGTCGAGTACAGCGCGCCGAAGGTGCTGGCCCGGAACGTCGCGCCGTCGATGCCCGGTACCGCGCCGGTGTCGAGTTTGGCGGCCAGTTCGTAGAACTTCGCCGTCACCTGCCGCGGAGTACGGCCCAGGCCGTAGCTGGCGTGCCGCGCCGCCGCCCATTTCGCGAAGTCCGGGAAGCGGTCCTCGAACCCCTCCGCCAGGCGACGCGAGGTGGCCGGATCGAGGCCGCCCGGGCTGGTCACGCTGTCGATCACGACGCGATCGGTCTGCTGCGGGAACATCGTCGAGTACACGGCGCCGAGGTAGCTGCCGTACGAGACGCCGTAGTACGAGAGCTTCTTCTCGCCGAGGGCTTCCCGGATGCGGTCCATGTCGCGGGCGGTGTTGGCCGTGGTGATGTACGGCAGGTTCGCCGCGGTCTTCGATTCACCACACTGCTTCGCGATCCCGGCCACGTACGTCGCCCGCTCGGCCACCGCCGCCTCGTCACGCGCGTACGGCGGGACGTTGCCGGTCTGCTGGCCGGGTTTGAGATCGCAGGTGACCGGCGTGCTGCGCCCGATCCCGCGCGGGTCGAACCCGATGACGTCGTAGGCGTCGAGCACACTCGACGGCATACCCGCCGCCCGCAGCCCGGCAGGCATGGTCAGCCCCGGACCGCCGGGCCCACCCGGATTCGTCAGCATGATCCCGCGCCGCTTCGCCGGTTTGGTGCTGGAGAGCTTCGAAACGGCGATGTCGATGGTGGCGCCGCCGGGATTCCGGTAGTCGAGCGGAACCTTCAAGGTGCCGCATTCGACGCCCGGCGCGGCCACGTCCTCCGGACACGCCCCCCAATTCAAAGCCGAAACCGCGGCGGACGCCGTGGCCGGTACGAGTACCGCCACGGTCACCGCCGCGGCCGTGAGTGTCCCGATTTTGCTCAGGACAGAGTGCTTCATGCCCAACCTCCGTCAAGATCGACTTCTCGGTCGAAATCGAGCCTATGAGCGGGCCAGATACGGAGTCGTCACTCTGAAGTCGGCCCCCGGGTCGGCCTCAGTGATGACACGAACACCGAATGGAGCAAGGGACCTTTGCTGTCGCTTCGTCAGCGCTCGGCCGCTTTGGCCGCCTTCTTCACGGCTTCCGCGACGGCGGGGGCGACGGCGTTGTCGAAGACGCTCGGCACGATGAACGACGCGTTGAGCTTGCCGTTGTCCACCACGTCCGCGATGGCGTCGGCCGCCGCGAGCAGCATCGAGTCGTCGATGTGGTGCGCGTGCGCGTCGAGCAGGCCGCGGAACACCCCGGGGAACGCGAGCACGTTGTTGATCTGGTTCGGGAAGTCGCTGCGGCCGGTGGCGACGACGGCGGCGTGCTTCTGCGCCTCCAGCGGGTCGATCTCCGGGTCCGGGTTGGCCAGCGCGAACACGACGGCGTCGGACTTCATGGTCGCGACCTGCTCGGCACCGAACAGGTTCGGCGCGGAGACCCCGATGAACACGTCGGCGCCGACGAGCGCTTCGTGCAGGGTGCCCGCCTGCTGCTCCTTGTTGGTGTGCTCGGCGATCCAGGTCAGGTTTTCGTCGAGGTTGCCGCGCGCGGAGTGCACGATGCCATCGATGTCGGCGGCCACGACGTCGCCCGGGTTCTTGCCCAGCAGCAGGCGGATGATCGCCGAACCGGCCGCGCCGACGCCGCTGACCACGATCTTGCAGTCCTCGATGTTCTTCCCGACCACGCGCAGCGCGTTGCGCAGCGCGGCGACCACGACGATCGCGGTGCCGTGCTGGTCGTCGTGGAACACCGGGATGTCGAGCTGCTCACGCAGGCGCTTCTCGATCTCGAAGCAGCGCGGCGCCGCGATGTCCTCGAGGTTGATGCCCGCGTAGACCGGGGCGATCGCCTTGACGATCTTGATGATCTCTTCGGTGTCCTGGGTGTCGAGGCACACCGGCCACGCGTCGACGTCGGCGAACTTCTTGAACAGCGCCGCCTTGCCCTCCATCACCGGAAGCGCGGCGGCCGGGCCGATGTTGCCAAGGCCCAGCACGGCCGAACCGTCGGTGACGACGGCGACCGTGTTCCGCTTGATGGTCAGGCGGCGCGCGTCTTCGGGGTTCGCGGCGATCGCCTGGCACACGCGGGCGACACCGGGCGTGTACGCGCGGGAGAGGTCGTCACGGTTACGGAGCGCGACCTTCGGGGTGACCTCGATCTTGCCGCCGAGGTGGATCAGGAACGTCCGGTCGGAGACCTTGCGGACCCGCACGCCCGGGAGCGAGTCCAGGGTCTGCGTGATGTCCTGCGCGTGATTCTCCGACAGGGCGTTGGCACTGATGTCGACGACGATCGACTCGGGGTGCGACTCGACGACGTCGAACGCGGTCAGCACGCCGCCGACCCGGCCGACGGCGGTCGTCAGGTCACCCGCCGCGGTGGACGACGCGGGGGCCTCCACCCGGACGGTGATCGAATATCCGGGACCGGGAACCGGCATGGCACTACCCCCGCTGAGGAACGCTCGAATAGGTCGATCGAAAACCTACTCCCGTGACGACCGCCACGAACCCTCGCAGGGGGTAACCGGCCAGTAGCTTTCTACCGGTTGATCTCGGTCTCGGGGTGCACGTAAGGCACCCTTTCGAGGGGAAAGGTCACGTCACCGAACGGGGACAGCGCACCCTGCCGGTCGGAAGCCAGCTCGGTGACGGGGTGCTCCCCGTCTTCACCGGGCCACGTCGGGTCGATCCCCGCGCGCTTCTTGTTCTCGCCCTTCGCCACAACGTCCTCCCGAGCATGGTCAAGCCGTTCTCGACGCACAGTCTGCCCGAACGCGGCTGCCGGTCCACCACCCGCCCGGTATCCTGGTCTTCTATGCCTGCGCCCTCCCTGGCGGACTGGCTGCGCCAGGAGTCCGACGACGCACTCGCCGCACTGCTGCGCACGCGTCGCGACCTGTCCACGCCACCACCGTCCGACACCATCGTGCTCGCCACCCGGGCCGGCACGCCGGGCTCCGTCGCGCGCGCCTGCGAAGACCTCGACACCTTCACCCTCGCCGTGCTCGACGCCCTGCTGCTGGCCGGAGCGGACACCGATCCGGTCACCTCGGCCGAGGTCGCGCGGCTCGTGGGCACCGGGATCGGTGAGGCGCTGACCCTGCTGCGCACGCGGGCGCTCGTCTGGGGCGAGGACGACGGACTGCGTGTCCCGCCGTCGGCCCGCGACGCGCTCGGGCCGTTCCCAGCCGGGCTGGGCGCGTCGTCGCCCACGCTCGCCGGAACGGACATCGAGGCCGCGCTCGCGGAGATCGGCGAGGACGAACGTGCGCTGCTGACGACACTGGCCGCCGGGCCGCCGATCGGCCGCACCCGCGACGCGTCGGCCGACGTCCCGCTGGAGCGCGCGCAGAATCCGGTCCAGCGGCTGCTCGCCCGCGGGCTGCTGCTTCGCCGGGACGATCAGACCGTCGAACTGCCGCGCGAACTCGGGATCGCCCTGCGCGGCGGCTCGGTGTTCGACCCGGCGTCGTTGCGCGAACCGGAACTCCCCGTGCACCCGCACAATCGGTCCACAGTGGACGAAGCGGCGGCAGGCGAGGCGATGGAGTTCTTGCGCCAGACCGAAAACATGCTTCGCGCGTGGTCGGCGACACCGCCGCCGGTGCTGAAGTCCGGTGGCCTCGGCGTCCGCGAACTGAAGAAACTCGCCAAGGATCTCGACGTCGACGAGACCCGCGTGACCCTGCTGGCGGAGATCGCGGTCGGCGCCGGACTGGTCGCCGACAGCGAGGCGACCTCACCGGAATGGGTGCCGACGACGCTCACCGACACGTGGCTCGCGTCACCGACGGCGCAACGCTGGATGACGCTCGCGCAGGCCTGGCTCGAACTGCCCCGGCTGCCCGGTCTCGCCGGCGGGCGGGACGCGAAGGACAAGCCGATCGCGCCGCTGTCGGAGGACCTGCGACGGCCACTGGCGCCGGTCTCACGGCGGCGGATCCTCCTCGCCTTGGCCGCGCTGCCCGAGGGCGCCGGGGTGAAGAGCACCGACGAACTGGTCGCGGCGCTCGCCTGGCGCGCACCGCGGCGGGGCGGGCGGCTGCGGGACGAGACCGTGCGCTGGACGATGGCCGAAGGGGCCGCCCTCGGCCTGATCGGGCTCGGCGGGCTCACGACGGCGACGCGAGCCTTGCTGGCCGAGGACCGGCCCGGCGCGGTCGAGGCGATGCTCGACGCGCTACCGCGGCCGGTGGACCACGTCCTGGTCCAGGCCGATTTGACCGTTGTCGCGCCGGGACCGCTGGAAGCCGAACTCGCGGCCGAGATGACCGCCGTCGCCGACATCGAATCGGCCGGGCACGCGACCGTCTACCGGATCACCGAGACCTCCGTGCGGCGCGCGCTCGACACCGGGCGGACCGCGGGCGAACTGCACCAGTTGTTCACGTCGCGGTCGGCGACGCCGGTCCCCCAGTCGCTGAGCTACCTGATCGACGACGTCGCCCGGCGGCACGGGCGGCTGCGCGGTGGCGCCGCGGAGTCATTCCTGCGCTGCGACGACGCTTCGCTGCTCGCGGAGGTCATGGGCAGCCCGGTCGCGGCGGAGTACGGCCTGCGCATGATCGCGCCGACGGTGCTCATCAGCCCGTACCCGCTCGCCGAGGTCCTCGACGCTCTTCGGGCCGCCGGGTTCGCTCCGGCCGCCGAAGGGCCCGATGGGCGCGTCATGGACATCAGGCCGTCTGGCCGTCGGCTGCCCGCGAAGGCGCGCGCCGCACGTCGCGCCCCTGGCGAGCAGGCCGGGCTCACCGACGAACAGGTCGGCAAGATCGTCGCGCACGTCCGGGCCGGTGACGCCGCTTCGGCGCGTCGTCGCGGCGAGACGGTGCGCGCGCCGCAGGGCGGTGGCGCCGGGGACACGTCCGCGACGCTGGCGTTGCTGTCCCAGGCGACCATGGAGCGCCGCGAGGTGTGGATCGGCTTCGTCGACTCACGCGGGACGTCGAGCCAGCGCGTGGTGCGGCCGATGCGCGTCGGTGGCGGAGTCCTCGAAGGGACCGACAACGAGCGCTACCCATTGCACCGGATCACCTCGGCCGCCCTCGTGGAAGACTGACTTCGCCGCATTTAGTCCTCTGAATGCGGTAGTTGCACACGCAAAGACCGCGTTTAGAGGACGAAATGCGGGCAGAGCGGGTCAGAGGGTGCGAAGGCCTTGAAGGACGCGTTCCATGAAAGCGCGCGAAGACGAGTCACCGAGGATCAGCTCGGTCTGGTGGATCAGCACCAGCCCCGCGTCCGCCATGTCTCCGACGAGAACCTTCACCACGCCCAGCGGCAGCCGCAGATGCGCGGCGATCTCCGCGATCGAGCGGGTGTCCAGGCAGATGTCGCAGATCTGCCGGTGCTCGGGGGTCCGCACGCCGCGATACCGGCGACCGTCGTCGCTGGTCGAGACCAGCGCCTCCAGCGCGAGGTCGTGCGCGGTGCGGGTGCGCCCGCCGGTGCGCGTGTAGGGCCGGACACGAGAGCCAGAGGACGGCAGGTACACCGAAGCGGGCGCGCTGCCGGAATGCGCACCGCCGCCTGTGGCCGCAGGACGCGGCGACGACTGGCGGATCGGCGAAGGGGCCGTGGAGACCGGTTCCGGCGGCGCGGGCGGACGTCGCGGCATGACCGTGCTGATCGAGCTCAGCTCGAACCGGCTCGGGGAGTCGAAGGCCTCGCGCTCGGCGCCTTGGTAAAGGGAGTCCCAGCCGGACGGTTCCGGTTCGGTGAAGCCGGTGATCTTCATCGGCGGCTACCCACGGACGCCGCCCTGCAGCTGCGCCCGCAGCTCGGGGGTGATCTGCTGGCCGACCCGCTCGACGAGGAGGGTCATCTCGTAGGCCACGGTGCCGATGTCGCAGGTCGGCGCGGCCAGTACGGCGAGCGACGATCCGTCGGCGACCGACATGAGGAAGAGGTACCCGCGTTCCATCTCGACGACGGTCTGGTTGACCCCGCCCGCGTCGAAGCAGCGTGCCGCACCGGCGGTGAGGCTGATCAATCCGGAGGCGACCGCGGACAGCTGTTCGGCCCGCTCCTGCGGCAGCCCTTCCGACGGCGCGAGGAGAAGGCCGTCCGCGGAGACCAGCACGGCGTGCGCGGCACCGGGGACCCGGCGCGCGAAATCCGTGATGAGCCAGCCGAACGAGCTCTGCTGCTGCCCGGATGCCGTCACAAGTCCCTCCTCGCTGCGTCAAGACCACCTGGGCGGCGTGGTCCGGACGTCTCTCGCTGACCAGCACCGACAAGTCGAAAGACGCCTCCACCCAGCGTATTCGTCCCGTCGATCGTGTCGAGCCCGCCACCCGGCCGCAGGCGTTCACCGACCGTATACGTCCGACAGCTCACCGCGTCGACCTATCGCCGACCACGCATTCGTGGGTCACCCTGTGGTGGCGTCGCGCGACCGGGCGTGAATCGGTGTCCACGCAGGTCAGCGACGTCCACATCACCCGTCCGGGTGGCGCCACCAACGGATCGGCCGGAGGGATCGCCCCGGGTTCTATCCGGCGGGTGGCGTCGATCCCCGAAGCGGGTGAAGCCTGCGGAGTTCACTCCAACGGCCGCATCCGCTCCGGGCTTTCGTCTGTTTTCTACCCCGCACGCACTCTTGTTCGTCCCGCCTATCCGGCGCGCAACGCCGAATCGTAAGCGATGGCGTGCTGCACGACCGAGATCAACACCTGCTTGGCGGACTCACGTTCCCGAGCGTCACAGGCCATGATCGGCACGGACGGCGAGATCGTCAGCGCGTGCCGGACGTCTTCGATCTGGTGGTGCAGCAGCCGGTCGAAGCAGTTGATCGCCACGACGTACGGCAGCTTCCGGTTCTCGAAGAAGTCGATCGACGGGAACGCGTCGGCGAGCCTCCGCGTGTCGACCAGCACGACGGCGCCGATGGCACCGACCGCCAGGTCGTCCCACATGAACCAGAACCGGTGCTGGCCCGGCGTACCGAACACGTACAGCACCAGATCCGAGTCCAGCGAAATCCGGCCGAAGTCCATGGCCACGGTCGTCGTCGACTTGTTCGGGGTGGCCGAATTGTCGTCGACGCCGGTACTGGCCTCGGTCATCATGGCCTCGGTGGTCAGCGGATCGATCTCCGAAACCGCCCCGACCAGTGTGGTCTTCCCCGATCCGAATCCGCCAGCGACCACGATCTTGGCCGACGAAGTCGGCCCGGCCACCTGCGGCGCATTCGCGTCGGAGTCAAATTCTCCGAAGCCCACTGAGCACCCTCTCCATGAACTCGATACTGGGCCGGTCACCCACGTTCTGGCTGGCGGTGTGCACCAGGACCAGGCCGAGGCCGGCCACGTCTCCGATCAGCACCCGGACCACGCCGAGCGGCAGGCGCAACAGCGCCGCGACTTCGGCGACGGACCGGGTGTCCAGGCAAAGGTCGCAGATCGACCGGTGTTCGGGTACGCGCACCCGGTCGAGCACGCGTCCCTGTTCACTGGTCGAGATCAACGCCTCGATGGCAAGGTCGTACGTCGGCTTGGTCCGTCCCCGCGTGCGGAAGTACGGCCGGACCAGGCCGGAGGATTCGACGTCGGTGGTGTACGGCTCGTCGACGTACTCGTTCTGCGCTTGCTGCGGCAAGGCCGCGGAAAGCGGGTCGGCGGCCGCCGCCCGGCGCTCCTCCTCCTTGTCGAAGGAGAACTTGGCGAACTCGCCCGAGTCGTACAGCGGACCGCTGCCACCACCGAACAGTTCGGCCCCGGGCCCGCCCAGCAGGCGTTCCCGGTAGTCCGTGACACTGAAATCGGCGGGTCCGGCTCCCGCGTTCGAATCGGTCAGCCAGCGGGAGGCCTCCTCCGGGGACACGGGGTCCTCGTCCGACCCCTGTGCCCGCCGCGATCGCCATTCGCGATCGACCCGGTCCCGGAAGGACGTCCAGTCCTCCCGGCCGTCGTCTCGTTCCGACCACCCGCCGGAGAAGTCGTCACCGAGCCGGCCATCGCCCCTCAAGCGCCCGTCGTCCACGGCATTCTCCTCGGTTCCCGGTCGCTCAGCGGCGGACCGACGCGCCCTGCAGCTGCGCGCGCATCTCCGGTGTCAGCTGTTGCCCCACGCGTTCCACCAACAGGGTCATCTCGTAGACGACCAGGCCGATGTCACTCTCCGGCGATCCGAGGACCGCCAGACACGAACCGTCGGACACCGACATCAGGAAGAGGAAGCCGTTGGCCATCTCGACCACCGTCTGCGCGACCGTGCCGCCTTCGAACACCTTGGCCGCGCCACGCGCGAGGCTGGTGAGCCCCGACGCGACAGCGGCGAGTTGATCGGCCCTGTCCTTGGGAAGTCCCTTCGAAGAAGCCAGCAGCAAACCGTCCGCCGACACCACCACGGCATGCGCCGCGCCCGGGACCCGGTGCACGAAATCCGTGATCAGCCAGGCAAAGCTGCTCGTGTGTCCTTTACCCTGCGCCTGGCCGCCAGGCTGCGCCGGTCCCCCCGGCTGCATCGCACCCGCCCGTGTCACTTTCACTCCTTACTGCTGTCATCGGCAGGGGAACCCGCACCCCTGCCAGTCACCGGAACGCCGTTGTCATCCAGCGCATCGAGCGGGCGTTCCTTCAACGCGTGCCGTCCCGACGTGTAGCCCTTCTGGAAGCTTGCCATCCGGCTCCTGGCCGCCGTCGCCGAGCGGGCGATCGCACCCGTTCCCGGCATTCCGGAGGTCTTGTCGGCGAACGAGTCTTCCTTCTTCGGCTCGTCCCCGCCGATCGAGCCGGGGACGAGGTACTGATTCGGCACCCGTTTCGGCAAGCCCGCCGGGGTGATCTCCTCGTTCCGGTCTTCGTACAGGACCTGCGCCGCCTGCCAGCCGTCGTCGGACGCGCTCCGCCAGCCATTGTCCTGGAGCACCGTCTCCGGCGGAACACTCTGCGGGGTCCGAGTGGGCAATGCCTCTCCGGCGGCCTCCGCGGCGGGCTCGGCGGCCTCGTCGGTGCCGTGGCGGCCCTGCTCGGGCACGTCCGATTCGGCGGTCTCGGTGCCTTCGGCGTGGGACGAGCCCGCGGGTTCCCCGGCTTCGTCGCCTTCGCTGAACCAGCGCGAGAGCACCGACTGGTAGATCGGGAGCCGCCTGGTGGGGACGTCGTCCTCCAGCGCCGACTTGCCCGAATCCGGAGGGTCCTCCGGCTGCCGCGGCGACTCGACCGGGTTCACCGGCACGTACCTCGGCTCCCGCTTGGGCAGCACGAGCGACGCGAACTGGGTCTCCGTACCACTGGAGGCCCCGTCGCCGTTCGCCGGCGAAATGTCCTCGGCCGTCGGCCACGCCGGGGTGTCCTCGGCGGGGATCGCGGGGCTGAGGAACGGTCCGGCCGCGTTCTTGCCCGCGACCAGGTCGTCGAGGCTGATCGGCTGGTCGAGCGGGACGAGCCCGCCCTGCTGCGCGACCGGCTGGTGGACCGGCGGCTTCGACGGCGGTGGCGGAGTCATCTCCAGACCACGGTCGGACGCCGGGATGCTGGGCAGCGAGGTCGACATCTCCGACATCGACGGCATCGAAGTTTCCGAGCGGTTCGACGGCGGCGGGGTGTTCCGCGAGGAGCCGGGCCGCATCTGCGTGAGCAGCTCGGCGGGCACGACGACCCGCGCGATCACGCCGCCTTCGATGTCCTCGTTCTCCCGGAGCCGGACCTCGATGCCGTGGCGGCGCGCCAGGCGCGCGACCACGTACAGGCCCATCCGCCTGGTCACCGAGACGTCCAGGTCCGGCGGGTCGGCGAGGCGCTGGTTGACCTCGGCGAGCCGCTCCTCGGTCATGCCGACACCGTGGTCGGTGACCTGGATGGCGAGCGCCTTCTTGCGGGTGATCACCGCGCGGACGGTCACCTTCGTCTCCGGCTCGGAGAAGTAGGTGGCGTTGTCCAGCAGTTCCGCGAGCACGTGCACGAGGTCGTGGATCGTCAGGCCCTGGACGGCGACGTCGGGGACGATGCCGATCTCGATCCGGGCGTACTGCTCGATCTCCGAAACCGCGGCGCCGATGACGTCGGCGGCGGGCACCGGCTTGGGCACCGACTTCGCGAGACCGGCGCCCGAGAGCACCAGGAGGCTTTCACCGTTGCGGCGCAGCCGCGTGGCGAGGTGGTCGAGTTCGAACAGGCTGGCCAAGTGGTCCGGGTCCTGCTCGTCGGCTTCGAGCCGGTCGATCACGCCGAGCTGGCGTTCCACCAGGCGCTGCGACCGGCGGGACAGGTTCACGAAGATGCCGTTGACATTCTCGCGCAGGAGGGCCTGCTCGGCGGCCATCTTGACGGCCTGCGCGTGGACGACGTCGAACGAACGCGCCACTTCACCGATCTCGTCACGCGAAGTGACCGGCACCGGTTCGACCGACCGCTTCGAGGCGTTGACCGGGTCCGGGTCGTCCAGGATCGCTTGCACGGTTTCCGGCAATCGGGTGTAGGCGACGTCGAGCGCGGTCTTCCGCAGGATCCGCAGCGGGCGCAGCATCAGGCGGGCGATGACGAGCATCAGGGCGAGCGCCGCGATCAAGGCCAGCAGCACGATCGCACCGCCGATCCAGGCCGAGTTGATCGCCGAGGAGGCCAGGTCGTCGGCCTGTGCCCGCAGCTGGCCGAGCAGATTGGTCTCGACCGCGCGCAGTTTGTCGAGCGCGACGCGACTGTCGTTGCCGAGCGCCACGTTGTCGATGGCGGGCGGCTCGTTCTGCTGGTGCAGCGCGAACGCCATCGTGGTGATCCGGCGCCGGTCGTCGACCTCGGGACCGGAGAAGGTGTCCGAGTAGAGCTGCCGCTGCTCGGGGCTGGCGTTCGCGAGGAAGGCCGCGGTCGAGGCGTCACCACTGGCCACCGCCGAACGGGCCTGGTCGAACAGGTCGCCGGGGAACGCGGAGCGGAAGGAGGCGATCAGCAGCGCCGCGTCACCGCGGGCGATGTACTCCTTGCTCTCACTGATGGCCTGCACCGTGGTGCCGAGCCGGAGCACGTCGCGGTTGGCCACCGCGGTGGTCACCTCACGGCCGAGCTGGACCAGCGAGTCGAGGATGCCGGAGTAGGCGATGAGGATCGGAGTGTCGCCCAGCAGCGAGGTGCTCATCGCGCCGCGCAGCGGGCGCAGGGCGTCGAGCCGCTGCAGACCACGCGCGTAACGATCCCTGGTGTCCTGATCGTCCGGGTTGATCTGGTTCGCCGAAGCCCGCAGGTCGTCGACGGCGCGGTCGACCTTGGCGATCTGCGCGTCGAGACCGGCCTGGCGCGACGGTTCGCCGGAGGCGATCTTGGCGACGGCGAGCGCGCGTTCGCTCTGCAGCTCGTGCACCACGAGGGTGATCTTGTCGGCGAACGCGACCTGATCGGCCGTGTCCTGGAACCGGGTGGCCTCGCCGCTGTCGTCGATCACGCGCAGCGTGCCGAGCGCGAGCGCGGTCAGCGTCGGAATGATCAGGACGGCCGCGAGCTTGGATCGCAGACGCCAGTTACGCAGGCCCAGGAACGACCCGGCCTTCCCGCCAGGACCGTCTCCGGTATCCCGCGCAGGGGCCCCTCCCACCCCCGCGGTGTCTTCGTTCGGCACCGCCGCACCACCATCATCTTCATCCGGGCCGGGAAAGCCCATTTTGGACATGCCGTTCTCGAACTGGCCGTTCTGCTGTCTGCGTCGGTTGTCGGAAACCACTACCCGCACACTCCTGCCGCCCGGCAGGGATGCTCGTTCCTCCGAATGAGGGGGTCGTCTTTGACGCAGTCTGTCAGGTGCACTTGGCCGAAATCCCGCCTGGCGTCATTGGTCTTTTCGGCCTAACCCGCCAGTGCGCGACTACGCACCAGTGAAGCACGGTCGTGTTCACCGTGTTCGACACAGAGTGCCTTGCACCTCGGGAAAGGTCCAGAGCGTTCGGCCATCCAAGGCACTCTCTTTCACTACATCAGTGGTCCACACCTCACTACCGGTGCATGAGGGTAGCGAACGGCAGGCCCAGATGTAACCCTTCGGACAAGACCGGCGAGAAGCACCGTACGGGTCTTGACCTAAAGCCACTCAGTTGGCAAAGGATCCACTGAGCGAACACGCCCAGTTGTGTTCACTTCTGACAAAGAACCTGTTCGGGTGATCGTTACCACTTGGGATCATCGGATGACCACCCATTGTGAGCGCTGTGTCCGTTCTCTACAGTGGGCCCGTGACTCGACAAAGAGTCCCTTCCGAATTCCGCATCTGGCCACGTCATCACGTGTCCCTCCCTTGATCAGGAGCATCACTTGCTTGGGTCTGCAAGCTCGAAGAACGCCTTGAGCGTCAGCCGGGGTAGGCGTGGAACACTCGCCTTCGCGATGGCGGCCGTCATTTCGGTATCGATCAGCGGCTGTGGCCTGCTCGGTGGGGACGATTCCTCCTCTTCCGGCGGTTCGGGGAACCTCGAGAAGTCGAAGATCAAGGTCGCCGTGATGTCGACCATCGACCTGGCCCCGCTGCGCCTCGCCCAGGACGGCGGGTACTTCAAGAACGAGGGTCTCGATGTGGAGGCCGTCGAAGCCGCGACGGGGCAGGTCTCGCTGACCAAGCTGATCGGCGGCGAGGTCGACATCGCGTACGCGAGCTACACGCCGTTCTTCATCGCGGCGAGCAAGGGCACCGCCGACATCAAGCTGGTCGCGGACGCTTCTTCCGCGGGTCCGAAGAGCACGATGCTGGTCACGCTGCCGACGTCGTCGGTGAAGAGCGTCAGCGACCTGGCGGGCAAGAAGATCGGCATCACCGCGCCGAACACCGTGTCCGACACGCTGTCCAAATCGGTCATGAAGGACCACGGCGTCGACGCCAGCAAGGTCCAGTGGGTGCCGATCCCGCTGCCGAACATCGGGACCGCGCTCAAGAACGGTGACATCGATGCCGGCTTCCTGACCGAGCCGTTCATCACCCAGACCGCGAAGCAGGCGGGCACCGTCCCGGTGGTGGACACCGCCACCGGCGCCACCCAGGACTTCCCCACCGCGGGCTACGGCTCACTCGGCAAGTTCGTGTCGGAGAACCCGAAGACCGTGGCCGCCTTCCAGCGCGCGATGCAGAAGGCCACTCGCGACGCGGCGGACCGCTCGAAGATCGAGCCGCTGCTGGTCAAGTACGCCAAGATCGACCAGGACACCGCCGCGCTGACCACGCTGCTGACCTTCCAGTCCACCTTGGACCCCCGCCGTATCCAGCGGGTCCCGGACCTGCTGCTGCAGATGGGCGCGATCCAGACCAAGATCGACGTCGGGCCGATGATCGCGCCGCAGACCACCAGTTGATGACACGCGGTTACTCCGAATTGTCGTTTCACCCGGAATTCGATCACTAAAAGTAGCGATGTCCAAGCGGGTGATCACGCAATAGGGCGAATGGCCTAAAATGATCACCCGCTCACGGCACCCATTGTGAGCGGGTGGGCAAATCTCTAAGGTGACCGCGTGCCTGGCGAAACGAAGCCAAGACACGGATGAAAACCCAAACGGTGATTCATTGTTTCCGAGGAGCTGGCTTTGTTTCGAAACGCCATGAGCAGAAGTGGTGCACGCGGAGGACGGGGTGCCATCGGTGTCGCCCTGAGCGCGCTCATGCTGGCCACGTTGGGCGCTTGCGGTGCCCTCGGGGGCGATGATTCGTCCAAAGCGTCCGGTGGCGACGGCGCACTGGAGAAGCCGAAGATCAAGGTGGCCCTGCTGCCGGTCGTCGACCTCGCGCCGCTGCGGCTGGCGCAGGAAGGCGGCTACTTCAAGGCCGAGGGTCTCGAGGTCGAAGCGGTCGACGCGCCCAGTGGCCAGCAGGCGATGACCAAGATGATCGGTGGCGAGGTCGACATCGCCTTCTCCACCTACATGCCGTTCTTCGTCGCGAAGAGCAAGGGCGCGGCCGACATCCGGCTCGTCGCCGACTCCGTGTCGGCCAGCCCGAAAAGCAACGCGGTGGTCACCGTCCCGAACTCGCCGGTCAAGACGATCAACGACCTGGCGGGCAAGAAGATCGCGATCACCGACAAGAACACCGCCTCCCATCTGCTCACCATGTCGGTGATGAAGGACCACGGCGTCGACACCAGCAAGGTCCAGTGGGTGCCGATGGCACTGCCCAACATCGCCGCCGCGCTCGGAGCGGGCCAGGTCGACGCGGGCTACCTGCCCGAACCGTTCCTGACCCAGGCCTCCAAGGTCGTCGGCGCGACCCCGGTCGTCGACATCGCGACCGGGGCCACCCAGGACTTCCCCCTGGCGGGCTTCGGCGCCCTCGGCTCCTTCGTGGACAAGAACCCGAAGACCCTCGCGGCGTTCCAGCGCGCGCTGGCCAAGGCCGTGCGTGATTCGGCCGACCGTTCCAAGATCGAGCCGCTGATCGTCAAGTACGCCAAGGTCGACGCGGAAACCGCGTCCCTGCTCACGCTGCCGACGTTCGGGGCCACGCTGGACCCCCGTCGCCTGCAGCGCGTGCCGGACCTGCTGCTGCAGACCGGCGTGATCACCGCCAAGCTCGACGCCGCTCCGATGCTCGCCCCTCAAGCTGGATAAAGGTAAAGGTGCCACGACTTCTCCGTGCCCTGGCCGGTCTGGCCGGTTTCTTCCTCATCTGGGAAGTGATCGTCCAGGCCGGCCTGGTCCGTAAAGAGTTCCTCCCCCCGCCGTCCGTCGTCCTCGTGACGATCTTCGAACAGTTCGGCGAGGTGCAGTTCATCCGCGACCTGGTCGCCACGTTCCTCGCGTGGGCGATCGCCCTGCTCATCGCGGTCGCCGTCGCCGTACCCGCCGGGCTGCTGCTGGGCAGCGTCCCCGGGCTGCGCACCGCGACCGCGGTGATCATCGAGTTCCTGCGGCCGATCCCCGCCGTCGCGCTGATCCCGCTGGTGCTCCTCCTGATCGGCGGCGGCCCCGAAGCGAAGATCACGCTCGCCGTGTACGCCTCGCTGTGGCCGATCATGTTCAACACGATCTACGCGCTCGGCGAGATCGACCCCGTGCTGATGGAGACCGCGAAAGCCTGCGGTACCGGTAAGTTCCGGACAATGACGTCGGTGGCGCTGCCGCATACCGCGCCGTTCGTGTTCACCGGTGTCCGGCTGTCCGCCAACATCGCGCTGATCGCGGTGGTCAGCACCGAGTTCCTGGCGGGCGCCAAACTCGGCATCGGCAACTTCATCATGCAGGCCAGTACCGGTTCGACCAGGTTCGACCTCGTGCTCGCCGGCACCGTGGTGGTCGGCGTACTCGGCTTCCTCATCAACGGCGGGCTGGAAATGATCGGCAGGCGGGTCTTCCGCTGGAGCACGGTCGATCGGGAGGCTGTCTCGTGACGACCCTCACGCTGTCCAGCCGCGTCGGCAGGCGCGTGGGCCGGGGCATCGGCATCCTGGTCCGCAACTGGCTGCTGTTCTTCGCCCTGCTCGGGATCTGGGAGCTGTCGACCCGGCTCGCGGAGAGCCCGTTCTTCCCGCCACCGTCCGAAATCGTGGCCACCTCGGTGAAGCTGTGGTTCAGCGGTCCGGCGTCCCGGCTGTTCCTGACCGACACCGTGTTCGACAACGTCCTGCCCAGTCTCGGCCGGACGCTCGGCGGCTGGTTGCTCGCGGGCGTCGTCGGCGTCGCACTGGGTGTCGCGTTAGGACGTTCCAAGACCGGGATGGACTACGTCGGCCCGCTTTTCGCCTTCTTCCGCTCGGTGCCGCCGCCCGCGTTGATCCCGGTGTTCATCGTCCTTTTCGGACTCGGGCCGGGGATGCAGACCGGGTCGATCATCTTCGGCGCGATCTGGCCGGTGCTGCTCAACACCGTGGACGGCGTGCGGTCGGTCGACCAGGTGAAGGTCGACACCGCGAAGTCGTTCCGGACCCCTCGGTCGTACTGGGTGCGCTCGGTCGTCCTGCCGGCCGCCGGGCCGAAGATCTTCGCGGGTCTGCGGCTGAGCCTGTCCATTTCCCTGCTGCTGATGGTGATCTCGGAACTGGTCGGCTCCTACAACGGCATCGGCCGGTCACTGATGGACGCCCAGCAGGCGTTCGACTTCCCGCTCATGTGGTCGTGGCTGGTCCTGCTGGGACTGCTCGGCTTCGGGTTCAACGCGGCCTTCCTCGCGGTGGAGCAGAGAGTGCTTCGCTGGCAGCCCACCCGCAACGGCCGTATCTAGCTCTTTCGAAGGGTCAGCAAGATGTCAACCATGCTCGAAGTCTCCGGGCTGAACCACCGGTACGGCGCGGGAGAAAAGGCGCACGTCGCGGTCAACGACCTGTCTTTCACCGTGGAAACCGGTCAGCTCGCGAGCATCGTGGGCCCGTCGGGCTGCGGCAAATCGACGCTGCTGCGCTGCATCGCCGGGCTGGTCAAGCCGACGTCCGGCCGGGTCAGCCTGCACGGCGACGACGTCTCCGGTGTGCCGGAGGATCTGGCCGTGGTGTTCCAGGACTACAGCCGCTCGCTGTTCCCCTGGCTGTCGGTCGCGAAGAACGTCGAGTTCCCCTTGCGGTGGCGTAACTTGAGCCGCTCGGAGCGGCGTACGCGGGCGCAGGAGGCACTGGAGTCGGTCGGCCTGTCCGGCGTCGGCTCGAAGTTCCCGTGGCAGCTCTCGGGCGGTATGCAGCAGCGCGTGTCGATCGCCCGGGCACTCGCGAGCCGGCCCGCCCTGCTGCTGATGGACGAGCCGTTCGCGTCGGTCGACGCGCAGACGCGGTTCGAACTCGAAGACCTGACCCGGCGTGTGCAGCGCGAGAACGGGAGCACGGTTCTCGTGGTCACGCACGACATCGACGAGAGCGTCTACCTGTCGGACCGGGTGCTGGTGCTGTCGAAGTCGCCCGCCACGATCGTCGCGGACCTGCCGGTGGGGCTGCCCGCGGAGCGGAACCAGATCACCACCCGCGAGTCCGCCGAGTTCGTGACCCTGCGCGGTGAGGTGGCGCGGCTGCTGCACGGTGGCGCTCCCGAGGCGGTCACGGCCGCGGCCGACGCCGCCGAGTACGAACTGGCGCAGCAGGACGCCGCTGCCGACTCGGCCGAGGCTGAGGCTCGCACGAAGAGCTGAGGCGTTCCCGGAAGTCCGTGAAGGCCTCCTTCCCTACCTTGAGCGTAGGGAAGGAGGCCTTCACGACGTGTTCGCCCTGTCGGCTGCCATGAAGGACGCTTTCATGGCAAATTTTGCAATGAAAGCGTCCTTCATGGCGCTTGAGGGGGTCAGTACAGCTTGCGCGGGTTCGCGTCGATGCGGACGTGCACCAGATGCGGCCGCTCGTCCGGCAGCGCGGCCTCCAGCGTGGGCTTGAGGTCCTCGGCGCGCTCGACGACCGACGACCGCAGGCCCAGGCTCTTCGCCAGCGCGGGGAAATCGATGCCGCCGAGGTCGACGCCCGGCACCTTCTCCCCGCCTGCCGCCTCGCCGAGGATGCGCACGGCGGCGTACTGCGAATTGTCGAAGATCACGAACGTGATCGGCAGGTGGTGCTGCGCCGCCGTCCACAGTGCCTGGACGCAGTACATGCTCGACCCGTCGCCGAGGATGGCGACGACCTTGCGGTCCGGCCGGGCCAGCGCCGCGCCGACCGCGGCCGGGAGACCGTAGCCCAGGGTGCCGCTGGCGACGGTGAGGAAGCCCGTGTCGGTGGCCGTGATCGGCAGGTGGTCGTGCAGTTCGTTGCGGTGGCTCGGCGTCTCTTCGACGACGAGCGCGTTGTCCGGCAGGACTTCCGCGATCGTGGCGTAGGCGAAGTCCGGCGCGATCGGCGTGGCCGCGGCGGGCTTTTCCAGCCGGGTACGGGGTTTCGGCGCTTCCCGCGGCGCGGCGCGGTCCAGCAGCGCGCGGATCGCGAGCTTCGGTGTCGAGCGGATTCCGTTGCCCACCGCGGCCCTGGCCAGGATCTGATCGTCGTCGCTGACCAGGAACAGCGGCGGCAGCGAAATCTCCGACTCGCCCCGGTATACGTGATAGGTGAACGCCGGGGCGCCGATGACGACCACGAGGTCGTGCTCGGTCAGCGCGCTCGCGACCGCTTTCCGTTCCGGCTGCAGGAAACCGAAGAACTGCGGGTGATCCTCAGGGAAGGAGCAGCGCGCGGCCATCGGCGACGCCCAGACCCCGGCGCCCACCTTCTCGGCCAGTTCGACGACGTCCGGTACGGCGGCGTCGTCGTCGACACCCGCGCCGACCACGATCGCCGGCCGCCCGGCGGCGTCCAATGCGGACACCAGTTCGTCCAAAGCGGACGGATCGGGTGCGAAGCCGGGGATCCGCGGCCGCGAGATGATCGGCTTCGTGGTCTCGACGTCCCAGTCGTCGACAGGCACCGAGACGAACACCGGACCCATGGGTGCCTGGGTCGCCAGGTGATACGCCCGCGCCAGCGCCGCCGGGACGTCCTCGGCGCTGGCCGGTTCGCAGCTCCACTTGACGTACGGCTTGGGGAAGTTCGTCGCCTCGACGGCGCCGAGGAACGGTTCGTCCGGCAGCAGTGACCGGGTCTGCTGGCCCGCCACGATGATCAGCGGGGCGTTGTTGCGGTAGGCGGTGAAGACGTGCCCCAGCGCGTGGCCGACCCCGCCCGCGGAATGCAGGTTCACCAGCACCGGTCGTCGTGACGCGCGCGCGTATCCGTCGGCCATCGCGACGACGGACGCCTCATGGAGCGCGAGGACGTAGGTGAAGTCGTCCGGCCAATCCGTGAGGAAGGCGATCTCTGTCGTCCCCGGATTGCCGAAGACCGTGGTCAGGCCCAGTTCACGCAACAGTTCCCTGGTCGCGTCACGTACGGTGCGGATAGCCATGCCCCCACGCTAGCCGGTCCGATCCCATTAGTTGAAGATGCAACCTCAAGTAACCGTATGTGGTCTGGACCTGACGGCGTGCACACGGTTCAGTCCTTGACCAGCGCCGCCCATTCGCGAACCGCCACGACGTCCACATCGGACTCCCAGCCGCCCGGCCGGACCGCGCTGCCGACGTGGAACTCACGCACCCCGCCCGCCCGCAGCAGATGCACCTGCTGGGCCCGCAGACCACCACCGACCAGCAGCCGCGGGCCGTCCGACCGGCGGGCGAGCCGCTGCAGTACCGAAAGGCCGTGCGCGACCCCGTGCGGATGCCCGGCCGCGAGCACCGTGTCACAGCCGAGCGCGACCAGCTGGTCGTAGGCGCGCAACGGATCCCGTGCGCGGTCGATGGCCCGGTGGAACGTCCACGGCAGACCGTCGAGCTCCTTGGCCAGCGTCTCGCAGGCGTCGACGTCGATCTCGCTGTCCATGTCCAGGAAACCGAAGACGAACTCCCGCGCGCCCGCGTCGATCAGCCGTGCGGTGTCCGCGCGCAGCCCGTCGAGGTCGCCGGCGGCGAAGGACAGGTTGTCGCGCAGCATGACCCGCACCGGGAGATCGGTGGCGGCGAGCACGTCGCGCAGCGTCTCGACCGACGGCGAAAGTCCGTCGCTGGCCATGTCGCTGACCAGCTCGAGGCGATCGGCCCCGCCCTCCTGTGCGCGCTCCGCGTCCGCCGCGGTCAGCGCGATCACTTCCAGCAGGCCGGTTTTCGAACTCATGGACCTTCCAATTCGCTGTGTTCTCCGGTGAACCCCGGGGCCTCCGGCCAGGGCGGGTTCACACTTGTGGTCACTTTCCGGATAGCTCTCGGCTCCGCCAACAGGGCTTAAGCCGAGGGGTTGTCTTCACCCCGGGCGTGGCGACCGCGCCGGAACCCGCCTTGCAGGCTGGTCATCCGTTCGCGGACCGCTTCAGGGGAAAGTGAGAGTATCGGCCTCTCCCCTCGCGGCTTCTCCGGCCTGTCGTCCCGCGTTCGCGCTTCGGGAACGACGGTGGGCAGCACCGGCCAGGTGTCCTCCGCACCGTCCTCCTGCTCCAGCTCGGCGGACGTCGGCCAAGCGGGTTCAGGCTCGGGCTCCGGAGCAGGCTCGGGCGCCTTTTCCTTCGGTGTCACCGGCTTCAGCGTCGGCTCGGTCGGCTCGTCCGGATCCTGGGCGGGTTCATCGACGGCGGCGCCCTCTTCAGGCGCCTTCACCGGCTCGAACGAGGGCACGGACGGCGGGCCGGGTTCGGCGGGCGAAGGCCCTTCGCGCGGACCACCGTGGTCGAACCACTGCGAAAGCACGCTCTGGTACTTGGGCATCCGATCGGTCGGCGAGTCCAGTTCGAGGTGGTTGCCCGCGTCGTCGTCCGACGACGGCCACTCCGGCGTGTTCTCGCGTTCGACGACGGGCGCGCGCCGCGGTGGCCCGGAGTCCAGCACGGGCGCGAACCGCGACTCCTCGGCGCTTTCCTCCGGCCCGGGCAGCGGCGGGACTTCCAGCGGTGGTTCGGCTTCCGGTTCGGGCACCACGGCGACGGGCGGTGGTTCCGGCATCGGAGCGGGCTGCGGCGCTTCGACGATGAGCCCGGCGGGAACGACGACCACCGCGGTGATCCCGCCACCGTCGGCCGACCGCAGCCGGACGTCGATGCGGTGCCGGACGGCCAGCGTCGCGACCACGAACAGGCCCATCCGCCGCGAAACCTCGACGTCGACGTCCGGCGGATTCGCCAGCCGCGCGTTGGTCCGGTCGATCTCCGCTTGCGGCATCCCGGCGCCGTGGTCGGTGATCTCGATCTGCCATTCGCCACGTTCGGTGATGTGCCCCTCGACCTGCACCATCGTGCTCTGATCCGAGTAGCGGGTCGCGTTCTCCAGCAGTTCGGAGACCACGTGCACGAGGTCGTTGACGGCCTCGCCGCGTACCGCGATCCGCGGTGCCGCACCGAGTTCGATGCGCTGGTAGTGCTCGACCTCCGACAGCGCGGCACCGATGATCTCGTCGGCGACGACCGCGCCGCTGTCCTCACGGACGACGTCGGTTCCGGAAAGCACCAGCAGGTTCTCGCTGTTGCGCCGCATCCGCGTCGCGAGGTGGTCGAGTTCGAAGAGCCCGGCGAGGGTGTCGGGATCCTGTTCGTCGGCCTCCATGCGGTCCAGCACGGAAAGCTGCCGCTCGACGAGATCCTGGCTCCGTTGCGACAGGTTCACGAACATCGCGTTGATGTTCTCCCGCAGCATGGCCTGTTCCCCGGCGAGCCGGACGGCCTCGCCGTGCACCGCGTCGAACGCCCGCGCCACCTGACCGAGTTCCTCGCGGCTGAACACCGGGACCGGTGCGACGGCCAGTCGTCGCCGCAGGTTCTCCGGCTGCGGTTCGGGATCGCTGAGCAGGCCTTCGACGGCCGCGGGCAACTGATGTTCGGCGACCTGAAGCGCGCTGCGGCGCAGGATCCTCAGCGGTCGCAACAGCGAACGCGCGATGATCACCGAGAGCACCCCGGCGACGACGAGCACCGCGAGCACGATGCCGCCGTCCCAGATCGCGGACGTTCGCGCTTGTGCCGCAAGGGTGTCCGTGCGTTCCTGCAACTGGACGAGCACCGCCTGCTGCACCTGGTGAGCCAGATTGACCGTGTACGTCGCGGCGGTGTCCCACTGGTTCGGGTCCAGGCCGCCGAGCCCTTGGTCGTTCTCGGCGCGGATGAGCGCCGATTCCACCATGTCGTTGCCGATGTCGACGATCAGGCCGATCACCGTGTCGTCGTACATCCGTTGCTGCTCAGGGGTGGCGAAAGTGCGGTAGTCGTTGCGCGCGGCGGCGAGTTCGGCCTCCGCGCCGAGCAAGGCGCGCGTCCGGTCCCGGTTGAGGCCGCCCTGGGCGAGCGCGGCCGCCATGATCGCGCGTTTGACCGACATCTGGTCTTTGATCCGCGCGAGCGCGTTACCCGCGAGGCGCAACTTCCCGAGGTCCGGATCGGACACGTCGGCGGCGGTGGAATCGCTGATGTCGAGCAGGCCGGAGATCAGCTCGCTGTAGGAGCGCAGGACCGCGTCGGCGGGAAAAGCGGAGTGTTCCGCGGAAAACCGCAGTCCGGTGAGCACCCGCAGCCGGTCGCTGGTGAGTTGCAGACTGGTCGCGGCCTTGTCGCCGAGCCTGCTCTTGCTCTCGCCGAGCGTGCGATCGAACGTGCCGATGGCATCGTCCACACGCTTGCGCTGCTCGGTCAGTTCGGAGACGTCGCCCTTGCGGTCGCCCGCGACGAACCGGACGGTGAGGTCACGCTCGCGCTGAAGCTGATGCACCGCTTCGGCGACGGTGCTGTCGACCCGGCCGCGGGTGGCGAATTCGGCCAGCTGCCGGGCATCGCGCAGATCCGAATCGACCCGGAGCCCGACGAGGGCGACCACCGCGAGCGCGGGAATCAGCAGAACCACGAAGAGTTTGGTACGCAGGTGCCAGTTCCGCAGCCGCCAGCGTCCTCCGACACGGGGATGCCGTTCCGCCGCGTCGCCCCCACGGGGACGCTTTTCGCGACGGGCCACCTGGTTTCCTTTTCCCACCACGGGACCCTTTCCCATGGCTGACATCGGGGACGAGAGCCCGAACCTACTGTAGAGTAACAAGGTTCGAGAACGATCGAAAGCCGCGCGGTCCGGCGTCTCCCGCACGCGATCGTATGGGGCCCGGACCATACGATCCAGAAGGAGGAGCACATTCTCTCGGTAGGTGAGCGGTGGCGATGATGCGCGTCTTGGCGATTCCGCTGGTAGGGGCTCTGCTGGCGTTGGCCGGTTGCGGAGTGTTTTCCCATGGTGACCGCACTTCCGACGCCCCGCTCGAACGGACCGAACTGCGGGTCGGCGTCGGAAGCCCCATCGACACGGCACCGTTGAGGGTCGCCGTCGCCGGCGGGAAGTTCACCGCCGCCGGTCTTTCCGTGACCCTCGTCGACACCCCCGCCGACCAGGCGATCACCGAACTTTCCGCGGGCGAGATCGACATCGCGTTCGCGAGCGACGTCTCCATCTTCCGTGCCGCCGCGGCCGGGACGGCACTGCAATTGCAAGGCGAGGCCTACACCGCGGGCCGCAACACCATGGCGCTCGTCACACTTCCCGGCTCCGAGTACACCGAACCGACACAAAAGAAGTCGCCGAAAATCGCGGTGAACATGCTCGACGACGTCGGCGTGCTCGCCGCCCGCGCGGTGTTCGGCACCGCGGGGGTGGATGTGAACAGGATCCAGTTCAAGCAGCACGCGTTCGACCGGATGCCGCAGGCGCTGCAGAGCGGCGACGTGGACGCCGCGTGGATGGTCGAGCCGTACATCACCAGGGCCGAGAAGGAACTCGGGGCGAGCATCCTCGCCGACGGCGCGCGCGGCGCGACACTGGACTTCCCGATGTCGTCCTACGTCTCGACCGGCGGCTTCGGCCAGGCCAACGCCCGCACACTCGCGGCCTTCCGAAAGGTGCTCGGCGAAGCGCAGATTCGGGCGGCCGACCCGGCCATCGTCCGCGACGCGCTGCCGACGTTCTCCGACATCGACCGGACCACGGCATCGCTGATCTCACTCGGCACGTACCCGGTCTCCCTCAACGGCATCCGGCTTCAACGCGTCGCCGACCTGATGCACAACTCCGGGATGATCGGCGCGCGGCTCGACGTCCAGGCGATGGTGCCGCGCTAGAGACCTGGTGGTCGTGAGTGGCGATTCGGCATCTAACCAAGGGTGTTCGAGGTACCTACGGCGGGTGAGCCCGGTAGCCGCCTGGCCGTGAGGACTCTTTGGGAGACTTGTTTTTGGTTACCCGCTGGTGCGGGGCTGGTGCGGGTTGCCGGTCGGCATGAGCTTGATCAACGGAAGATCAGGGACGTTGAGTGTCCCGGATCTTCCGTTGATCAAGGTGTGAGATGGGCGGCGACGCCAGCGGAACTTCTCCATGTACTTCACGCGAGCAAGACCGCAGGTGACGAGTAGGTACCTAAGAGAGGGTTCGCTCTAACCCGAATCGCCACTCACGACCAGCAGGCGGCCCTGCGCTAGATGTTCTCCCCGGTCGGCCGCAGGCAAACGGTGCGCACGGGCGGCCCGATGTAGCGCAACTCGGTGTCCTCCGACATGCAGACGGCCGACGATCCACTCAGTACGGTCGCTCGCGCCTCGGCAGTGATGTCGGTGCAGCGGACCTTCGCGATCCGCGTCTCGTGCACGACGTCGCGCAGGCAGTCCCCGGTCTCGACGTTCAGCGCCAGGCAGAGCGTCTTTTCGGCCTTCCGGCTGGAAGAACCGCCGTACAGCTCGAACTGGACATAGTCCGAGCCGCGGCATTCGGACGAGCCGGTGCGGACGTCGTCGATGCGGAAGGTCGCACGGCTCGATGTGCAACTGGCCGTCGTGTAGCTCTGGGCGCCGCCGGCCTCGTCGGTCAGGTACAGGCATTTGCCCGCCTCCACCGAGGAGTACCTGCCCGCCTGTGAGATCCCCCATGCGGCCAGGCTCCCCAGGCCCAGCGCGGCGACGACGCCCAGCACGATCGAGACCTTCGCCAGGACGCTGATCGGTGGCGGCTTGGGGAACGGCGTCGGCGGCCCCACCTCCGGCATCGAGGGCGCCTGCGGCAGGGCGGGCGCGGTGAACGGGTCGTATTCGGGCGCGCCGCCGGTCGGTGTATTCGTCAAGATCCCCTCCAGTCACCTGTCCCGCATCCTTCCACCAGCGGTGCCGCGGCGGGGGCGAATGTGGCCGGAACGTATAAAGGAAAGGTGACCGATGGCCCGCTGATCGTCCAGTCCGACAAGACCGTGCTCCTCGAGGTCGACAACAGCCAGGCCGACGACGCGCGGATCGCCATCGCGCCGTTCGCCGAACTGGAACGCGCGCCCGAGCACGTCCACACCTACCGGATCACGCCGCTGGCGTTGTGGAACGCCCGTGCGGCCGGCCACGACGCCGAGCAGGTCGTCGACGCGCTGACGACGTACTCGCGGTTCCCCGTGCCCCAGCCCCTGCTCATCGACATCGTGGACACGATGGGCCGGTTCGGGCGGCTGCAGATCGCCAACCACCCGGCGCACGGCCTGGTCATGTCGACCATCGACCGCGCGGTGCTGGAGGAGATCCTCCGGCACAAGAAGATCAGCCCGATGCTGGGCGCGCGGATCGACGAGGACACCGTCATCGTCCACCCGTCCGAACGCGGACGGCTCAAGCAGGCACTGCTGAAGGTCGGCTGGCCCGCGGAGGACCTCGCCGGTTACGTCGACGGTGAGGCCCACCCGATCGAACTCGACGAGGCCGACTGGGAGCTGCGCGACTACCAGCGCAAGGCCGCGGAGGCGTTCTGGGCCGGCGGGTCCGGCGTCGTGGTGCTGCCCTGCGGCGCGGGCAAGACGCTGGTCGGCGCCGCGGCCATGGCGCACGCGAAGGCGACGACGCTGATCCTGGTGACGAACACCGTCGCCGGGCGGCAATGGAAGCGGGAACTGATCGCGCGGACCTCGCTGACCGAGGAGGAGATCGGCGAGTACTCCGGCGAGAAGAAGGAGATCCGGCCGGTCACCATCGCGACGTACCAGGTGGTCACGCGCAAGACCAAGGGCGAGTACCGGCATCTCGACCTGTTCGACTCGCGCGACTGGGGCCTGGTGGTCTACGACGAGGTCCACCTGCTGCCCGCGCCGGTCTTCCGGATGACCGCGGACCTGCAGTCGCGACGGCGGCTCGGGCTGACCGCGACCCTGGTGCGCGAGGACGGTCGCGAGGGCGACGTGTTCTCCCTGATCGGCCCGAAGCGGTACGACGTCCCCTGGCGCGACATCGAGGCGCAGGGCTGGATCGCGCCGGCGGAATGCACCGAGGTCCGGGTGACCCTGACCGACGCCGAGAGGCTCGCGTACGCGACGGCCGAGGCCGAGGAGCGGTACAAGCTGGCGGCGACCGCGGACACGAAGACCAAGGTGATCAAGTCGCTGGTCGACCGGCATCCCGGCGAACCGACGCTGGTCATCGGGGCCTACCTCGACCAGCTGGAGATGATCGGCGACGAACTGGACGCGCCGGTGATCCAGGGAGCGACGCGGAACAAGGAGCGCGAGGAGCTCTTCGACGCGTTCCGGCGCGGGGAGATCAGGACGCTGGTCGTTTCGAAGGTCGCGAACTTCTCGATCGACCTGCCGGAGGCGTCGGTGGCGATCCAGATCTCCGGCACGTTCGGCTCACGGCAAGAGGAGGCGCAACGCCTCGGACGCCTGCTGCGACCGAAGGGCGACGGACGGCAGGCGCACTTCTATTCGGTCGTCTCGCGGGACACCGTCGACACCGAGTACGCGGCGCACCGGCAGCGATTCCTGGCCGAACAGGGCTACGCGTACCACATCGTGGACGCGGACGACCTGCTTCGCCCCCTGTGACCTCCCGCATTTCGTCCTCTGAACGCGGTACTTGCGCCTGCAAGGAACGCGTTTAGAGGACGAAACGCGCGGGGAGGACTAGCGGGGTCCCGCAAACGGGGTATCGAAAACTGTCGGTGCTTCGAACTAGTGTTCGGGTAGAGTTGACCGAACACCAGTTCGAGGGGAAGCCGATGACGATCGCACCGTTCCGCCAAGGCACGCCGCCCGTCCAGACCCTGCCGCCCGGCCGATGGCATGGCCGGATCTGGGTATCGGATCTGCCGTTGGCCAGGCCAGAGCGCTATACCGGCTGCGTCGCGGAGTTCGATCGCTCCGGGCTGTGGCCGGTGCTGATCCCGCACGACCAGCGGTTCGCGGTCAACGGCGAGGACTGGATCGACGACCGCGGGAGGCTCGCCCCGGCCGACCACCGGATCTCTTCGGTGGATCCGGCCGAGGTGCTGGCCCGCTGGTGGGACACGTCGTGCTGCGACGGCGCCTGCCTGCGCCCCTTCGGCGCGAAGTTCCCCGGCCTCGCCCGCCGCCCCTCGCGCCGGGCGGATCCGCTGGCCGAGGCGGGCAACACGGGGTCGATCCTGGCCGCGCGCGCCCCGCACCGGCTCGCGCTGGTCCAGACCGAACGGCCTGCCGACATCCCGGCGATCCTGGGCTGGACGGGCATGATCAAGGCGACCGACCAGGTCCACGAGCTCTCCGCGGTGCTGCGCAGCTGGGAAGACCGCTTCGGCGCGACGCTGACGGTGCTGGGCTTCGACTCGCTGGAGCTGTCGGTGGCCGCGCCGCCGCGCACGCAGGGCCGCGCGCTCACGGTCGCCGCCGAGCATCGCTCGTTCTGCCTGCCCGCGTTCGCCGGTCAGCCGGGCAATCTGCGCGAGTTCGCCTCCAGTCTCGTCCAGACCCGCCGGTGGCGGTTCTCGTGGGCCTGAGCGGGCGTTTGCGCCGGATCGAGAGGGGGAATCACCGCAGCGCGGAAAGGTGGTGATCGACGTCGCCGAGATCAGGATCGGTACTTCGGGCTGGCGCTATCCGCCGTGGCGCGGGGACTTCTACCCCCGCGGCCTCGTGCAGCGGCGCGAGCTGGAATATCTGTCCAGCCGGATGAACTCGGCCGAGATCAACGGGTCGTTCTACTCCCTGCAACGGCCCGAGCGATACCGCGCGTGGGTCGAGCAGACACCGGACGATTTCGTCTTCGCGGTGAAGGGCGGCCGCTTCATCACGCATATGATGCAACTGCGTGACGTCGAAACGCCGCTGGCGAACTTCTTCGCGTCCGGCGTGCTGGCGCTCGGCCGGAAGCTGGGTCCGTTGCTCTGGCAACTGCCGCCGCGGCTGGCGTTCGACGCCGAACGCGTCGAGAAGTTCTTCAAGCTGTTGCCGCGCACCAGCCACGCCGCCGCCAAGCTCGCGAGCAAACACGACGACAAACTCAAGGGCGAAGCGCACACCGACCCGCAACCGCGCCGGAAGCTCCGGCACGCCGTCGAAGTACGGCATCCGAGTTTCGCCGAGCCGGAGAGCCTCGAACTGTTCCGCGAGCACGGCATCGCGCTCGTGGTCGCCGACACCGCGGGCAAGTTCCCGTTCATCGAAGAGATGACGAGCGACGAGTTCGCCTACGTCCGCCTGCACGGGGACGAGGAGCTGTACGTCAGCGGGTATCGCGACAACGTCCTCGAAGAGTGGGCCCGCAAGATCGAGCGGTGGGATCGCGACACGTACGTCTACTTCGACAACGACGTCAAGGTCGAGGCACCGAAGAACGCGATCACGCTCGCGAAACTCCTGGCGTGAGCCGCGCACGCTGCACAGTCAGCGCACAGTGAGCGGTGTCCTGTTAAGTGAGCCATGAGGTCACGGGCGTACTCGCGTGCTGCGACTGGGGGTCGGCACGCCGGGCGCCCGTGCCTCACCAATTCTGATCCGTTTTGACCCCGTCGCCCACGAGTGAGGCGAGCTTCGTCCGGACGTCCTCGGCGTCCGGATGCGACAGCTCGGTCAGCACCCGGACCGAACGCAGCCAGCAGTCACGCGCCGCCGAGGGATCACCGTGCCGGAGATGGATTCCGCCGAGCTGGGCCAGCACGTCGGCCGCCTCGTAGAGCTCGCCGTGGGCGAAGAACATCTCGACGGCCCGCCGCATGCAGGCGATGCCCTCATCGCTCCTGCCGAGCCCGACGAGCGCGACGCCCTTGGTGTGGAAGGCGAATCGGGCCTCGTCCGGCAGCGCGTGCGCCCGCAGGGCCAGCGCCCGGTCGGCGAGCTCGAGCGCCTGCTCGTGCCGTCCGTCGTCGGTACAGATGTCGCCGAGCGCCTGCAGTGCGTCGGCCTCCATGCCGTCGCCGACGTTGTACTCCCGGATGCACCGCAGGGCCTCGGTCCCGTACTCCCACGCGATCTGGGCGCTTTCGAGGTTCCGGCTGGCCAGCGTGAGGTTGTACAGGGCACGCGCCTCGCCCTCGCGGTCGCCGAGCTGCCGTTGCAGCTCGACCACCTGCTTCAGGTAGACGACGCTGTCCTCGTACTGGCGGCCCACGCCGCAAGCGACGCCGAGCCCGCTCAGCATCACGGCCTCACCGGTCCTGTCTCCCGCTTCTCGCGCGGCGCGCAAGGCGACGTCGAACACCGAACGCCAGTCCTCCAGCCGTGCCCGCACGATGAAGAACGACTGCAGGAGCCACGCCAGCCGCCAGCAGTCCCGGTGCCGCCCTTCCCGGTACGCGACGTTCACTACGGCGATGAGGTTGCCGCACTCCTCGTCGAACCAGTCCAGAGCCTGGTCGTAATGGCCGAACTTCACCCCGGCGTCGGCGAAACGTCCCGGCTCGATGACCCGGTAGCGCCGTTCCGGCCGCAACAGCCGAGACGCGTTCAGCGCCGACCCCAGCGAAGCGTGGAGCAACCTGTCCAGCACCTCGGCCCGCACTTCGGGTCCGTCGAGTCTCGCCGAAAGCTCGGCCGCGTACGCGCGGATGAGGTCGTGGAACTGGTACCGGCCGGGCCGGGACCGCGCGATCAGGTGCGCGGAAGCCAGTTTCGCCAGATCCTCCTGCGCTTCCGCGATGTCGACCCCGGCCACCGCCGCGGCCGCGGGCGCGCTGAAGTCGCCGCCGGTCGGCAGGCCGAGCAGCCGCAGCATGCGCGCGGCGCGTGCGTCGAGCGCCCGGTACGAGTACGAGAAGACGGCCCGGATGTTCGTCTCGTCGCCGTCGGCGAGGTCGAACGAGCCCAGCCTGTCCTGTTCGGCGTCGAGCAGCCGGACGAACTCCCGCAGGGCGAGATCGGGGAACTGCGCCGCCCGTACGGCGAGGATCCGGATGGCCAGCGGCAGTCCGCCGCAGTAGCGGACGAACCGTTCGGCTGCCTCGGGATCCTCGCTGACCCGGTCCAGCCCGATCGTCGAAGCGACGAGGGCGATCGCGTCCTCGTCCGGCAGCTCTTCCAGCGCGACGCGACGCGCGCCATGGGTCGCCGCGAGCGCCTGCAACTGCCAGCGGCTGGTCACCACCACCAGGCAGCCGGGGCCGGGCAGCAGCGGCCGGACCTGCTCGGTGCTCGCGGCGTTGTCGAGGAGGATCAGCATCCGGCGGCCGGCGCTGTAGGTGCGCCAGGTGGCCGCGCGGCCGTCGACGTCGGCGGGGATCCGGTCGGCCGGGACGCCGACCGAGACGAGCATCGTTTCGAGCGCGGTGGCGGGTTCGACCCGTTCACCGGGGCCGTATCCGCGCAGGTTGAGGTACACCTGGCCGCCGGGGAACTGCTCGCCGACCTCGTGCGCGAAATGGACGGCGAGCGTTGTCTTGCCGATGCCACCCATGCCCTCGATCGACGCGATCGGCGTCGACCTCTCGGTGTCGAGCGCCTCCGGGACCAGTTCGTGCAGTGCCTTGAGATCGCGCTGACGACCGGAGAAGACCCGGAGATCCGTCGGGAGCTGGCGCGGGATCAGCGGTTCGGCACCGAGGCGGTACCGCGTCAGCTCGGAGTCCAATGTGGTCTCGACGGACTCTTCGCCGGTCAAGATCGCCTGGTGCGCGCGCTGCAGCGAGGCACCGGGGTCCAAGCCGAGCTCTTCGGCCAGCACCGCGCCGATCCGGCGGTAGACGTTCAGCGCCTCGGCCTGTCTGCCTGAGCGGTACAGCGCGATCATCAGCTGTTCGTGCAGCCGCTCCCGCAGTGGATGCTCGCGGCACAGCCTGGTCAGCTCGGGAACGACGGTGGCGTGCTCGCCGAGGGCGATGAGCGCGTCGGCCCACTGCTCACGGACGCGGAGCCGCTCCTCGCTCAGCTGGTCGGCCTCGTCCCGAAGCAGCGCTTCGGAATGGACGTTCTGCAACGCCGGGCCGCGCCATTCGGACAGCGCGGCGGCGAACTTCGCCGCGGCCTCACGCAGGTCGCCGTCTCGCGCGGCGTTCGCTCCCGCCGAGGCGAGCGCGCGGAAGCGGGCGAGGTCGAGCAGGTTCTCGTCGAGTTCGAGCAGGTAGCCGCCGCGTTCGGTGCGGATGGTGACCTCGTCGCCGAGCGCGCGGCGGACCCGCAGGATGTAGGTCTGCAAGGCGCCCTTGGACCGCCGCCGGTCGTCCGGCCACAGCCAGCGGCTCAGCTCCTCGACCGGCACCACGCTGTTCGCGCGCAGCAGGAGGCCGGCCAGCACGATGAGCGGTCTGCTGCCGCCAAGGGGCACCGGCAGCCCGTCCGCCGTGACCTCGGTGGGCCCCAGCACGCGAAAGTCGAGTGCCACGTCGCTCATTCTGTCCGGGATCGGACGAAACGGCACGTGCTTCCGACGGTGGCATGATCGGTGTCGATGGATGTCTACGCGATCCCCCTGCGCACGCGGTTCCGCGGCATCACGGTCCGTGAAGGACTGCTGATCCGCGGTGAGGCGGGCTGGGGCGAGTTCTGCCCGTTCTCCGACTACTCGGACACCGAAAGCGCGCCGTGGCTCGCGTCCGCTTTGGAGGCGAGCGAGCGCGGGTGGCCGTCACCGGTACGGGACCGCGTCGAGGTGAACGCGACCGTCCCGGTGGTGTCGCCGGAAAAGGCGTACGAACTCGTCTCCGCCTCGGGCTGCCGCACCGCGAAGGTGAAGGTCGCCGACCCGAGGGTGAGCCTCGCCGAGGACTGCGCCCGGGTGGAGGCGGTGCGTGCCGCGCTCGGCCCGTCCGGCGCGGTCCGCGTCGACGCGAACATGGCCTGGGACGTGGACACCGCGGTCAAGGCCATCGGTGAACTGGACCGCGCGGCGGGAGGTTTGGAGTACGTCGAGCAACCGTGTCCTTCGATCGGGGAACTGGCCGACGTCCGGCGCCGGGTCGGAGTCCGGATCGCCGCCGACGAGTCCATCCGCCGGGCCGAAGACCCGCTCAAGGTGGCCGTGGCGGGGGCCGCCGACGTGGCGGTGCTGAAGGTCGCGCCGCTGGGCGGGGTCCGGCGCGCGCTGGAGGTCGCCGAAGCCTGCGGCCTGCCGTGCGTGGTGTCCTCCGCCGTCGAGACGAGCGTCGGACTCGCCGCCGGACTGGCGCTCGCTGGCGCATTGCCCACTTTGGACTTCGCGTGCGGACTGGGCACGATGTCGTTGCTGACCGGGGATGTCTGTGGCGCTTCACTGTCCCCTGTGGATGGTCACTTGCCGGTGCCGCGCCAGGCTCCGGAACCGGATCTGTTCTCCGCGCACGCCGCCGCCCCGGACGTCCGGTCGGCCTGGGAGGCCCGCTTCACCCGCGTCCGCGCCCACCTCCGGTGAGATGAAGGACGCTTTCATAGCGAATTTCGCTATGAAAGCGTCCTTCATCTCACGCTCGGGCGACGGGTCAGCCGCAGTGCTCCAGCGGAGATTCGTAGCTGACGGAACCGGCGGAACCGCCCCACTTGACGCACTTGGCGCCGGCGGCCGCGCTCACCGGACCGGCGTAGTACTCGAAGCTGCCGGAGTCGGTCTTCCGTGCCGAACCTTCCACTTCGAGGAAGGCCGAAACCGCGCTGCCGGTGCCGACCGAGGTCGCCTTGATGGTGGTGACGCAGTTGGCCTTGGTCGTGCCGTTGTACAGCAGGTACGTGGTGGCGGCGCTGCCGAGTGCCTGCGAGTCGATCACCTTGTAGTCGTCGCCGCACACCTCGACGGCGTCATACGGGTTGGGGTTCCCGGTGCCGCTGCAGGTGTTCTTCGAGGTCACGTTGGCGTTGGGGTAGCCGAATTTCACGCCGTTGAAGTACGCGGGCTTGATGTTGTCCGGCCACGCGGCGTCGTTGGTGCGGACTTCGTAGTGCAGGTGGGGGCTGATGTTGTTGCCCGGCTTGGAGGTGTTGCCGACCTCGCCGATCTTCTGGCCCTGCGCGACCTGCGCGCCGGCCGCGACCGAGCGGACCTTCAGATGTGCGTAGTAGGTCGACCATCCCCCACCGTGGTCGATCTTCACCAGGTTGCCGAAGCCGTTGGCCGAACCCTGGTGCGCCGACGTGACCACCTTGCCGGCGGCCGCGGCGACGACCGTGTCACCGAGGTCCGCGTCCGCGGAACCGCCGCGGTTGAAGTCGATTTCGTATGCCCGGTGCGCGCTGCTGTTGTCGTTGTCGCCGTTCCACACCTGGTTGCAGGGGAACGGAAGCTGGAAGTTGGGACGCGGACCGACGGCGGCTTCGGCCGACGTCGCGGTGATCGCCAGCCCGGCCATGCCCAGCAACGCGGTGGCGGCCGCGGTGACCACTCGTCTGAATCTCATCGGATGTCCTTTCTCGGCGTTTCGTGAGAAGCGTCCCGAAAGGGCGTACAAGTGAGATACAAACGACCCGGCTCCGGTGCGGGCGCCTCAGCCGACCCGCTCGATGACCGCGCGGCGGATCAAGAACTTCCCTGGTTCGCGGATTCGGCGGCCGGGTCCCGCTCCTGCTTCCCACTGTCCGGCGGCTCGACGCAGATGCCGAGCTCGTCCCGAGCGTTCTGGCCGAGTACGGCGGCGCCGCGAGTTGTACTCGCGAAGTCACCCGCCGGGCATCCGGTTTCACCGACCCTCAGGGGTCCGATTCCAGGGTCGGCTCCGGGCCGTCCCCCGATGTGCCGAGGGTCGTTCCGAGGCGAACATGGAGCCATGACGAACAGCGTGTACACCCCCCAGGCCACCAAGAAGCTCTACCGCAGCCGCACCGACAAGATGCTCGCGGGCGTCGCCGGCGGCTGGGCCGCCTACCTCGGCGTCGACGCCGCGATCCTGCGTATCGCCCTCGTGGCGAGCGTCTTCTTCACCGCCGGGTTCGCGATCCCGGTCTACGCCGCCGCGTGGCTCCTGACTCCGGAGCAGGCCGAAGACTCCTGAACACGGGCTGCCGCCGCGTGCAGGGGACACGGCGGCGACCTGATCGCGTTCAGCCCGCTAAACGCGATCCGGGCCGGGGGTGCGGGGGAACAGGGGGATCAGGCGAGGGGCCCGGACATGGGGATGTCCGGGCCTTTTCGCTTTTCGGCCGCGCGATCACGCGGACGCCGTTACACTCCCCATGACTTTGTCACAGGGAGCGGAAGCGGGGGCCTCCATGGCCGGCAAGTATCTGAGTCTCAGCGAGTACAAGAGGATGCTCGACGGCGCGCTGGACGACTTCCACAAAGCGCTCACCAAGCGCTGGATGGAAGAAGCCGTCGAGGCCATGACGCGTCTCTCGACCGCCGTCCCGTGCTCGACGGAGCCCTGGGCTTGGCAGTGGCCGGCCGAATCGTACGGCCATCTCTCGGGCGCCGACGATATCTGCGGCTACCTGACCTGGGTCACGGACGGCATGCTCGGCCATTACAAGGACGTTCACTGCCAGGGCTGGAATCCGCAGACCCAGAAGTACGTCGAGTGCCATGTCGAACGGAACCTGGCCCAGATCGAGCGGCTGGCGTGGAACCGGCGGCAGGAGGTCGCGAAGTTCGTCCCGCAGCTGGAGGGGCCCGACCTCTCGAAGCTGGAGGCCGCCCACAACACGTTCCTGAACGTCGCGGGGAACCTCGGCTTCCAGGACAAGAACGGACGGGTGACCGAACTGCTCGGGCAGGGCGAGGTCGTCCGGAACGTCGAGTGGCTGGACGGTACGACCAGCGAGAACGAGGAATGGTTCATCGAGTGGACCGGACTCGCCGCCCAGGCCTTCAGGGCCGGATTCTTCGCCTCGATCGCGCCGACCATGCTGAACCAGGCACTCATCCTCGCCAGCCTGTCCACCCTGTACTCCACGCGCGCCACGACGATCCAGGTCACCCGGCTCAACACCATCAAACGACTCAACTGGGCCACCAAGAAACTGGACGAGAAGATCACCCTCACCGTCTCGACCGCGGACGCGATCCTGGAGAAGCTCGATCGAGCACAAGCGATCCACGGGATCGTGAGCAATCTGCTGGCCGCGGGGGCGAAGCTCAGCAAGGTCGTGAACACCGTCAACGAGGCGGGCGGGAAGGTCCTCGGCCCGGTCGGCGCCGTCCTGACCTTGGCCGGCTTCGTCGGCGGAGCCCTCAAGGGACACACTGTCGAGCAAGACGCCATGTCCCTCCAGGACATCCTGCAGAAGCTCACCACGTCGATCCAAGACGAACACAACGCGCTGTCCGGCCTCGAAGCCGACTTCGGCGGGGACGTGCTGGCTCTGCAAAAGGCGATCGCGGGGGTGCACAGCTACAACCTCGAACTCTACGACCTCACCGCGAACACGCTGCCGAACCAGACCGATCGCGCGAAATACCAGGGGATCAGGGTCGAGGTCCACTTTCTGCTGAGGGTGGCGCAAACCTGCTTCGAAGCGGCCGACGCCTATTCGGCCCAACTGCGGATTCTCGCCCAGGCCGATGTCGCCGACCGGCATCTCGCGGGCCGGGACGAGCAGACGTGCACGGGCGACGACACGACGTTGGAGATCCGCGACGCCGTCGAACAGTTCATGAGGACGACCTGCGCCCGCTTCATCCTCGCCGGTGAGCAGCTCAGGAAGGCGGCCGAAGCCTACGCGAAAACGGACGGCGAACTTTCGGACGATCTCAAGAAGCTGTTCGCCGCTTGGGAAAGCGCCAACAAGAACCGGGGGAAGATCGACCCCAATCCCGAGACGGTGGAGACGGAAAGCGCGGGCAAGGAGGCGGGCGAAACCGACCGGACGGGCCTCGAACCGAGGAAACCTTCGGAACCGACCTCCGTCGACCCGTACGAGAACGACCGGCGGCAGCAAGGCGGGAAGTACGTGGTGGACGGGCAACGGTAAGACGCCGCCCGTCTCCAATGCCACATTGGGGACATGCCCCGGCGTCTCGTATGCGACATCGGGAACAGCATTCGCCACGAATTGGCGCACGACATAAGAAAAGCCCGGACGCGCGAGGCGCGTCCGGGCTTTCCGGTGTCAACGGCTCGAACTCAGAAGTCCATGCCGCCCATGCCACCGGACGGGTCGGCGGGAGCGGCCGAGGCCTTCTCCGGCTTGTCCGCCACGACGGCTTCGGTGGTCAGGAACAGCGCCGCGATGGAAGCGGCGTTCTGCAGCGCGGAGCGGGTGACCTTCGTGGGGTCCGGCACGCCGGCGGCGAGCAGGTCCTCGTAGACACCGGTGGCGGCGTTGAGGCCGTGACCCTGCGGGAGGGACTTGACCTTCTCCGCCACGACGCCGCCTTCGAGGCCGGCGTTGATCGCGATCTGCTTGAGCGGCGCCTCGACGGCGACCTTGACGATGTTGGCACCAGTGGCCTCGTCGCCCTCGAGCTTCAGACCGGCGAAAGCGGCCTCGGCGGCCTGGATGAGAGCGACGCCACCACCGGCGACGATGCCCTCTTCGACGGCGGCCTTGGCGTTGCGCACCGCGTCCTCGATGCGGTGCTTGCGCTCCTTCAGCTCGACCTCGGTGGCGGCACCGGCCTTGATGACGGCCACGCCGCCGGCCAGCTTCGCCAGCCGCTCCTGGAGCTTCTCGCGGTCGTAGTCCGAGTCCGAGTTGTCGATCTCGGCACGGATCTGGTTGACGCGACCCTGGATCTGGTCGGCGTCGCCCGCGCCCTCGACGATGGTGGTCTCGTCCTTGGTGATGACGGCCTTGCGCGCCTTGCCCAGCAGGGAAAGGTCGGCGTTCTCCAGCTTGAGGCCGACGTCCTCGGAGATGACCTGGCCACCGGTCAGGATCGCGATGTCCTGCAGGATCGCCTTGCGGCGGTCACCGAAGCCCGGGGCCTTGACGGCGACGGACTTGAAGGTGCCACGCATCTTGTTGACGATCAGGGTGGCCAGAGCCTCGCCCTCGACGTCCTCGGCGATGATCAGCAGCGGCTTGCCGGACTGGATGACCTTCTCCAGCAGCGGCAGCACGTCCTTGACGGTGGAGATCTTGGAACCGAAGAGGAGGACGTACGGGTCCTCGAGCTCGGCTTCCTGACGCTCCGGGTCGGTCACGAAGTAACCGGAGATGTAGCCCTTGTCGAAGCGCATACCCTCGGTGAGCTCGAGCTCGAGCCCGAAGGTGTTGCTCTCCTCGACGGTGACGACGCCTTCCTTGCCGACCTTGTCCAGCGCCTCGGCGATGAGCTCGCCGATGGTGCGGTCAGCGGCCGAGATCGAGGCGGTAGCAGCGATCTGCTCCTTGGTCTCGATCTGGACGGCCATCTTGTGCAGCTGCTCGGTGATGGCCTCGACGGCCGCCTCGATGCCGCGCTTCAGGCTGATGGGGTCGGCCCCGGCGGCGACGTTGCGCAGACCCTCGCGGACGAGAGCCTGGGCGAGCACGGTGGCGGTGGTGGTGCCGTCACCCGCGACGTCGTCGGTCTTCTTGGCAACTTCCTTGACGAGCTCGGCCCCGATCTTCTCCCACGGGTCTTCGAGCTCGATCTCCTTGGCGATGGAGACACCGTCGTTGGTGATCGTCGGCGCGCCCCACTTCTTCTCAAGCACGACGTTCCGGCCCCGCGGGCCGAGGGTCACCTTGACGGCTTCGGCGAGGGTGTTCAAGCCGCGCTCTAGACCGCGGCGGGCGTCCTCGTCGAACGCGATCAGTTTGGCCATTGCGGTGTGGTCCTCCGGTATTGGGCGCCACCGCCGCGCTGTGGTCAGCGGCGGCAGCAGGACTCTTCCTCGGCCAGGCTCGGTGCCCGCGACGGACGACCCACCCCGTGAAGGGTGCGGCCTCACCGTCCCGACCTTCAGACGAGCGATCGGTGACCGCTCGCCTGGCACTCGACGGCGTCGAGTGCCAATACCGTGTTTAGCACTCTCCGGGGTCGAGTGCAAGAACCGCAGGTCAGCGCGGTGGCGCGTCAGGTGCTCGGCTTGATGGGAATCGACGTCGGCGGAGCCTTCAGCGACGACTGCGGGGTCTGCGACTGCGAGCCGCCGGGGCCGACCGGGATGTTGGGCGCGGTGGTCTGCGGTCCGTTGCCGCCGCTCGAGTCACTGAAGACGAAGATCGCGGCGACGATCGCACCGGCGACCACGAGGGCGCCGACGATGATCCAGATCCACTTGGCGCCACCGCCCTTCTTCTTGGGCTGGAAGCCGCCCTGCTGCTGCGGCGGCGGACCGTAACCCGGCGGCGGACCCTGCTGGAACCCACCCTGCTGCTGGAATCCGCCTTGCTGCGGCGGCGGGCCGTAACCGGGAGGCGGACCCTGCTGGAACCCACCCTGCTGCTGGTAGCCGCCCTGCTGCTGCGGCGGGCCGTAACCCGGCGGCGGGCCCTGTTGCTGGGGACCCTGCGGCCCCGGTCCCTGCTGGCCGTAGCCCGGCTGCTGTCCTCCGTACGGGTGCACGGGGCCCCCCTCTCCCTGTGGCGGCGTGTGCTGCCTCGGCGCCTGATGCGGTACCGCCTGCTGGACACCTCCGGCCGTCGCCTGCCCGGGCGGGCCCGGAGGCTCGTTCGAGGTCGCGAGCGGACCCAGGGCGCGCCTGGCGGCCGCGATCATCTCAACACAGTTCGGGTAGCGATCGGCGGGATTCTTCGCCATTCCCTTGCGGATGACCTCGTCGACGCCGGAAGGCAGGCCGACGATCCGCGAGATGGCCGGGGGTTCGCCGTTCAGATGACCCTTGATGACCGTCTGCACGTCGCCCTTGAAGGGCGGGCTGCCGGTCAGGCAGGCATAGAGGACACAGGTGAGCGCGTACTGGTCGGTGCGGCCGTCGAGCGGCTCGCCGCGCAGGTGCTCGGGGGCGGCGTAGGTGGGCGAGCCGAGGAAGTCGCCGCCGCGGGTCCGGTGCCCGGTGGCGCCGCGCCGGGTGAGTCCGAAGTCGGCCACGTAGACGTGCTCGCGCGAGGTCTCCTTGCTGGTGACCAGGACGTTGGCCGGTTTGACGTCGAGGTGCACGAGACCGCGGTTGTGCAGGGTGTCGAGCGCGTCGGCGACCTGGTCGAGCATGGTCAGCGCGCGGGCGGGCGCGATCGGGCCACCGGAGATCAGGCCGGCGAGGTCTCCGCCGTCGACCATCCGCATGGCGATGTAGAGCATGCCTTCGAGCTCGCCGAAGTCGTACAAGGGCACGACGTTGGCGTGGTCGATCGCGGACGTGTTCCGCGCCTCGTCGACGAAGCGTTCGCGGAACTCGGCGTCGGCCCCGAGGTGATCACCGATGACCTTCAGTGCCACCTTGCGTCCGAGCCGCACGTCCGTGGCCTTGTAGGTCACGCTCATGCCGCCCTTGCCGAGCACGCCGTCGATGCGGTAGTTGCCCAGCCGACGACCGGTCAGGTCCCCCGACTCATCGCCTGTCACGCAGCGCAGCCTAACGCGCCAGTTCCGGCGGCCGCCGGGGGTTCGCCCGAACCAAGGTCTCCTCCGATCAGGAGACCTTGCGCACGTCCGCCGCTTGACTCCGCCCGTCACGCCCGGACTGGACTTCGAATTCCACGCGATCACCCTCGTCGAGCGTCCGGAATCCATCGGCCTGAATGGCCGAGTAGTGGACGAAGACGTCGGGCCCCTCAGTGGATTCGATGAACCCGTAGCCCTTTTCCGAGTTGAACCACTTGACGGTGCCGACTGCCACGGCGCCCTCCCTCAGCACGGGATTCGCCGTCCTTCTCTGCCCCGGACGGCGGTTTCGAGTGCGGTTCACGCTACCCGAATCACCGGCGTCGGCAATGGTCGATTCGTCCCAAGGTCACCCGCGAGAAAGCCGCCTATTGCGTGATTGCACAAGGACGCGTCCTGGTCCTGCGAAGTCCAGGGCGAGCCCTTCGCCGGTGCGGACCGACTGCGGGCCGGACTGGTCGACGGCGCGGAGGCGGCACTGCACGGTGTCCGGATAGGCCAGCAGGAAGTCCGGCCGGACGGTGACGAGTTCGCCCGCGGCCAGTTCGAAGGCGTCGACCGGGCCCTGCGCGGCCAGTACGAGCGGGCCGCTTCCGCTGTAATGCTCCAGGAAACCCGCGTCGGCCCCGAAGAGCTTCTGCAGCGGCGCCCAGCCGGGGTCCTGCCTGACGGTCGCCGGCCGGGCGAGGATCGCGTCGCGGCTCACGCACCAGCCTGCCCCGCCGGTGAATTCCAGCGGGTAGACGTCGCCCGCGGCCAGCGGCGCGAAGTCGATCCAACCGCCGCCCTCCGGCGCGTTGAACACCGACGGCGCGGTCTTGCCCGCCCGGGAACCCCCGCGCGCCGGAACGGTCTCGGTGATGCCGAAACTGCTGGCGAGCATGGTGTCCCCGGCGGCCTGGACGGCTTCGCCGGGGGACAACAGCACGCGCGCGACCCCGAAGTTCGGGGTGTGCCTGGTCTGGACGCGCATGGCTCAGCGCGAAGGGACCTGGGCGATCACCCAGGCGGACAGCGCCGACGGGTTGCGGGTCTGGGTGAGCAGCTGGCCCGGCCCGGCGAAGTCGAAGACGAGGCCTTCGCCGCTCTTCATCGACTGGATGACGCCCGTGGCGACCTTCCGGATCTGGTACTGCACGGTGTCGGCGAACGCGACGACGTGCCCGGTGTCGATGGTGATCACCTCGCCCTGCTGCAGGGTGACCGTCTCCAGCGCGCCGTAGCAGGCCACGACCAGCGGGCCCTGTCCGGTCGCGTGGGTCAGGAAGCCGCCTTCGCCGCCGACGAGGTTCTTGAGCCCGCCCCATTTGGTTTCGGTCTGCACGCCGTGGGACGAGGCGAGCCACGAGCCGCGCGTGACGCACCAGCCGGTTCGGCCGTCGAGGTTGATGATCTGCATGTCGCCGGGCAGGTTCGCGGCGACGTCGACCCAGCCGCCGTTCTGCGGGGCGGTGTAGGTGGAGATGAAGAAGGACTCTCCGGAGAGGAAGGCGCGGCCGAGGCCCTTCATGATGCCGCCCTGCGCCTGTGACTGGACCTGCACGCCGTAACTCGTCGCCATCATCGCGCCCGACTCGACCTGCGCCGGTTCACCCGGTGCGAGCATGAGCCTGGCCACCGCGAACGATGGCTGGTGACGGATCTGAACCTGCATGTCTTCGTCTCCCCGGTGGTCGTTGTGACGCGCAGAGTCTTGCATGCGACCGAGGAGGGGGGAGGATGGTCCGCGTGATCTCCGTCGACGCCCACCGTGAGACCGTCACCGGCCTGCTCGGGAACGCCCCCGTCATCCGTCTTCCGCTCGCTTCGGCCGCCGGTCTCGTCCTGGCCGAGGACGTGCTCGCGGGGGTTTCGCTGCCGCCGTTCGACAACTCCGCGATGGACGGTTACGCCGTCCGCGCCGCCGATGTCGCCTCCGCCGACGAAGCGCCGGTGACGTTGCCGGTCGCCGACGACATCCCCGCCGGGCGCGTCGACATCGGCGAGCTGGAGCCGGGTACGGCGCACCGGATCATGACCGGCGCCCCGCTGCCGCCCGGCGCCGACGCGGTGGTGATGGTGGAGCACACGGACGGCGGCGTGACAGACGTCCGGATTCTCAGGACAGCTGTCCCAGGCGCGCATATCCGCCGTCTCGGCGAAGACGTCGTGGAAGGCACTGTGGCGCTTTCGGCAGGCACCGTGCTGGGCCCGGCGCAGCTGGGCCTCGCGGCGGCCGTCGGGCTCGCCGACGTTCCGGTACGCAGGCCGCTGAAGGTGCTTGTCGTCTCCACCGGGACCGAACTCGTCGACGCGCCGAATCCCTTGCGGCACGGGCAGATCTACGAATCGAACAGCATCATGCTGGCGTCCGCGATCCGCGCGCTCGGCTGCGAGGCCGAGGTCGTGCGCAGTGTCGTCGACGACGTGGCCGAGTTCCGCGCGGTGATCGAGCCGCGGCTGGCGGACGTGGATCTGCTGGTGACCTCGGGCGGGGTGAGCGCGGGCGCGTACGAAGTCGTCAAGGACGCGCTGACCGGGCAAGGCGTGGAGTTCCGGAAGGTCGCGATGCAGCCGGGCGGGCCACAGGGCTGCGGGCGGTGGAACGGCGTGCCGGTGGTGACGTTGCCGGGCAACCCGGTGAGCGTGCTCGTCTCCTTCGAGGCCTTCCTGCGACCGGCGTTGCTCGCGGCGCTGGGGCACGCGGGCGTGGACCGCCGGCAGGTGCGGGCCCGGCTGACCGAGTCGATGACCTCCCCCGCCGGACGGCGTCAGTTCCGGCGGGGCTTCTACACGCACTCCGAAGGCGAGGTCACCGGGATCGTCGGACCGCGCGGCGGGCCGGGATCGCATCTGCTGGCGGCGTTCACGCAGGCGAACTGCCTGATCGTGCTGCCGGAGGACGTGGACTCGGTCGACCAGGGCGACGAGGTGGACGTCCTGCTGCTGTGACCCTCTTCCCCTGCCGCGCTCGCCGGGTCCGTGAAGGCCTCCTTGCCTACCCTGAAGGTAGGGAAGGAGGCCTTCACCACCGGCCGAGGTGGGGTTAGCGGGCTAAACGCGATCCGCCGGGAAGTCGCGGCACCGGCCGATCGGCGTGAACAGCAGGGCGAACACGGCGAAGACTTCGAGACCGGCCATCAGCCACAGCGTCTGCCGCACCCCGGCGGTCTCGCCGAGGAGCCCGCCGAGCAGGCCGCCCAGCGCGATCGCGCCGAAGCTGAGCACCGACATGCTCGCGGTGACCCGGCCGAACATCGCGGCCGGAACGTAGCGCTGTTTGAAGGTGGCGTTGAGGACGTTCGAGCCGACGACACCGGCGCTGAGCGCGAACCCGGCGACGACGAAGAACACGAGCCCCCAGCCGCCTTGGGCGAGTGGCCCCAGCAGCATCATGAGCGCCCCGAAAGCCTCACAGAGCACGAAAGAGCGCGCGGTGCCGACCTGAGCGGCGAGTTTGCCCGACAACGCGGCGCCGAAGACCCCACCAGCCCCGGCCAGCGCGAGCACGAGTCCGACGGCACCCGGCCCGACCCCGAGGTCGCGGGCGAGGAACACGACTTCGATCGACTGGTAGCCCATGAGCGCCACGTTCGAAATGGCGCCGAAGATCGCCAAAACCAGCAGGTACCGGTCGTGGACCACGAAAGCGAGGCCCTCGCGGATCTCGTCCCGCAGCCGCGAACGCGTCTTCGCCGGGCGTTCGGGCTCGCGGTGGCGGATGGATCGCAGGCACAGCACGGAGATCCCGAAGCTGACGGCGTCGGCGAGCACCCCGCTGACGGCCCCGAAACCCTGCGCCAGCAGACCGGCCAGCCCGGGTCCGCCGATCTGCGCGGCGGATTCACTGCCCTGCAGCTTCTCGTTGGCTTCCTGAAGTTGTTCCTTGTCGACCAGCGAAGGCAGGTACGCGCGGTACGCGACGTTGAAGAACACCTTCGCGACGCCGCCCGCCAAGGCGACGACGATCAGCTGGGTCATCGTGAGCAGCCCGCACCACGCGGCGATCGGGACACTCAGGAACACCAGCATGGAGAGGGTGTTGCAGATCAGCATGACCGGGCGTTTCGGCCGTCTGTCGACCCAGGCACCGGCGGGCAGGCCGATCAGCAGCCACGGCAGCCAGGCGACCGCGGTCAGCAGGCCGACCGCGAAGGTGCTCGCCTGCAAGGTGACCACGGCGACGAGCGGGAGCGCGACGACGGCGATGGAACTGCCGAGGACGCTGGTCGTCTCACCGGTCCACAGCAGGCGGAAGTCCCGGGAGCGCAGCAAACCGCCGCGTTCTCGGGTGGTCACGGACGGGCCGGGACGGCGCGGGTGGAGATGAAGACGGGGCGGCGCTCCTGGCCGTCGTCGGGGATCGCGCGGTCGCTGTAGGACTTGATCAGCGCGTGGACCTTCTGCTCGAGTTCGGCCAGTTCGGCGACCGACATCTTCGCCCAGCTGTCAGTGGCGAAGGCGGCCCGATGCCACTCCTCCGGATAGCTGTCGCGTTCGGCGAACCATTGCCGCGCCATCGAAACCTGGCGTTCGAGGGCGAGGGATTCGGCGGCGGCCGCGACCGGGTCGTCCGGGAAGTCCGACGGCGACCAGGAAACCGCGTAGCCGACGCGGCGCCACCAGCGCTCGCGGCGGTCGCGGGCGAGTTCGGGCGCCTCCTCGACCAGATCGCCGGCCGCGAGCACCTTCAGGTGGTGACTGACGTTGCCGACGGCCTGCCCGGTCCGCTCGGCGAGCACCGACGCGGTGCACGGGCCGTCGAGGCGGAGGACGTCGAGCAGGCGGCGGCGCAGCGGATGGGACATCGCGGCGAGCACCTTCGAATCGTGGACTTCACGCACTTCACGGTCGGCCATAACGCACAACAGTAATTGCACAAGAGTTCTTGTGCAAGTCTTCTTGTGCGCTACTCCATCCGCGTCGGTAATCTCGGGGTATGGGTTTCTTCTCGTGGATCGTGTTCGGCGCCATCGCCGGGTGGCTGGCCAACGTCGTGGTGGGCGGTTCCGACCGGCGGGGCGGCTGCCTGTTCAGCATCCTGATCGGCGTGCTCGGGGCGGCGCTGGGCGGTTTCGTCTACCGGCTCGCCACGGGCACCGAGCGGAGCTTCGAGTTCGACTTCCCCAGCTTCGGCGTCGCCATTCTCGGCTCGATCGTGCTGCTGGCCCTGCTGCGGCTGGTTCGCGGCTCCGGACGGCGCGATTCACGGCCGCCCTATCAGCGGTAACCGATGGAGTGACCATTGGTAACGGTTTTCGCGCGACCGGTGATCATCGACGTCCGGCGAACTAAAGTGGGACTTTCGCTCAGTTCCGAACGCGTCCGGGTGCATATGCCGTCGGGGGGCATATGCACCCGGACGCCCGCGCCTCGGCGATGATCGAGGCGGCGCGGACGGGGTCCACGAGCAACGGCGTCGGCGCCGCCGAGACGTCCTTCTTCCAGGCTCGGAACAGCTCGGCGAGTCGCTCGCCTGCGGGGTCCGGACTGGCGGGCATGCGCGGGTCCTCAAGGTCGGCGATCGGCATCAATTACCTAGAGTTATCGCGTATTTCGACCTTCCGTTACCGGAATGTGGTCCCGCCCACCCGCGCCGGGGAAAGCCTTCCGGGGGAGGCCACGGGCCTGTCCTGGACAGGGCGGTAGCGTGGTGGCTCTTCCAAGACCCACACCCCCGACACGAACTGCGGTGAACCCGACCAATGAGCGGCAACCGGCCGGAAGCCACTGGAAACCCACTCACGCACGCCGTGAAGCTGGCCCGCGAGACCGTTCCGCCGATGCACCCGGCCGGCAGGCCGTTCGTGTTCGGCGGTCTCGCCGCGACACTGGTGCTGCGGAAGTTCTCCAAGCGCCTCGGCGTCGTCGGCGCGCTCGCGACGGCCGCCACGGCCGCGTTCTTCCGTGAGCCCAAGCGTGTGCCGCCCGCCCGGTCCGGGCTGGCGGTCGCGTCGGCGGACGGTCTGGTGTCGCTGATCGAGGAGGCCGTGCCGCCGCCCGAGCTGGGCCTGCCCGCCGAACCGCGGATGCGGGTGAGCGTGTTCCTGTCGGTGTTCGACGTGCACGTCCAGCGGATCCCGGCGTCGGGTGTGATCGAGCGGGTGGCCTACCGGCCGGGGAAGTTCCTGTCCGCGGACCTGGACAAGGCCAGCGACGACAACGAGCGCAACTCCGTGCTCATGCGCACCGACGACGGCCACGAACTCGTCGTGGTGCAGATCGCCGGGCTGGTGGCCCGGCGCATCCTCTGTGAGATCCGCGAGGGTGACAAGGTCGGCGTCGGTTCGACGTACGGCATCATCCGCTTCGGCTCCCGAGTCGACCTGTACCTGCCGCCGGGCAGCAAGGTTCTCGTCTCGAAGGGCCAGCGCACGATCGGCGGCGAGACCCCGATCGCCGAGCTGCCCACGGCGCCGCACCCGGAAGGCTGATCCATGGTCCGTGTGACCACTCCCGGCGTCCGGCTGCTGCCGAACGCCATCACGGTGCTCGCCCTGTGCGCCGGTCTGTCCTCGGTGCAGTTCGCGCTGATCGGCAACTATCCGATGGCGATCGCGTCGATCGGGATCGCCGCGGTGCTCGACAGCCTGGACGGCCGGATCGCGCGGCTGCTGGACGCGACGTCGAAGATGGGGCAGGAGCTCGACTCGCTGTCCGACGGCATCTCGTTCGGTGTCGCGCCCGCACTGGTGCTGTACGTCTGGCATGCCGAAGGCGAGCGGATCGGCTGGGTGGCGTCGCTGATCTTCGCGGTCTGCATGATCCTGCGGCTCGCGCGGTTCAACACGCTGATCGAGGACACCGAGCAGCCGCCGTACGCTGGTGAGTTCTTCGTCGGGGTGCCCGCTCCCGCCGGTGGTCTGCTGGCGATGCTGCCGCTGATCCTGGAACTGCAGTTCGGGCGGGGCTGGTGGTCGCATCAGTACACGGTGTGGGTGTGGACGATCGCCGTCGCCGCGCTGCTGATCAGCCGGATCCCGACGCTCTCGCTGAAGACGGTGAAGGCGCCGCCGAAGGCGATCGCGCCGCTGCTGGTCGGGGTGGGCCTCCTGGCCGCCGCGATCATCCAGTTCCCGCTGGTGGCGCTGGCGATCGCACTGATCCTGTACCTGGCGCACATCCCGTACTCGGTGTACCGGCAGCGCTGGCTCGCGAAGCACCCGGAAGCGTGGATGGCGCCGCCGAGGGAACGGCGCGCGATCCGGCGCAGCACGAGCCGTCGCCGTCTCGGCCTGCGCCCGCCGCTGCGGCGTGTGGTGGCCGGTGCCGCTCAGCGCGTCCGGCTGCAGCGGGGCGAACAGCACGTCGCGCGCGTTCCGCGCACCATCACCCCCGACAAGGACCGCGACAACGGCCGGGGTCCGCGGCGCCGCTCGTGGCGCCGGATGGGCCTGCGGAAACGCTGATTTTTCGATCTCACGTCGCGTACCCACCCCCCGCCCGTCCCAGGGGGACGGCCCCGCGCCCAGCGTATCGGCACCCTCCGACGGGACCGGCGGAAACGGGGGTCGCGGGCGGGAGTTGTCCACAAGTGGGTGAGCCTGTGGACAAGCCGAAGTTGACTACGTGAAGGCCCCTTCCTTGCGCTAGGCGCAAGGAAGGGGCTTTCACGTAGTCAGGCGAACGCGGTCGTGAGGCCCGAGCGGCGCGAGGCTGGATAGGGTGGCGGGGTGAGCGCACCCCAGATCACGCTGACCGTCCGGCACACCCCGTCCGCCCTGGATTCCCGCCGCGGCGTCGTCCGGCTGCACCCCGAAGTCCTCGACGCGCTCGGCCTGATGGCCTGGGACGCCGTTCGCCTCACCGGCGCGCGGGTCAGTTCCGCGCTGGCCGCCCCGTCGGACGCGGAGGGGGTTCCGGGGGTGATCCTCCTCGACGACGTCACGATGTCGAACCTCGGCGTGACCGAGGGTTCGGAGGTGGTCGTCGCGCCGGCGGAGGTGTCGGCGGCGAAGACGGTCACCGTCTCCGGCTCGCGGATGGCGAGCGTGTCCCTCTCCCCGCATACGCTGCGGCTCGCCCTGATCGGCAAGGTCCTGACCGTCGGCGACGCGGTTTCCCTGCTCCCGCAGGATCTCGCGCCCGCGCCGGGCTCCGACGTCTCCGCGGTCCGCGGCCAGCTCTCCCGTGCCATCGGCATGACGTGGACGAACGAACTGCTCACCGTCACCGCGACCGAACCGTCGGGGCCGGTGGCCGTCGGACCGTCCACTGTGGTCAGCTGGCGCGACGGCGCCCGCACGGGCGAGGCCACCCCGGCCGCCGCACCCGCCCGCGCCGGGACCACGCTGGTGCGCAGCACACCCGCCACCCCGCACGAGGATTTCATCGACGCCGAGATCGTCGAGGACGAGCAGCTCGACGAAGTGGCCGAGGAATCCGTGCCGCCCCTGTCCGACCTCGCCGGATCCGAGTCGGCCGCTCGTAAGCTCGCGGAATGGTTCGACCTGGCCTTCCACCGTCCGGAACTGCTGGCCAAGCTGGGGGCGTCGGCGCATCTCGGGGTCCTGCTGTCCGGGCCGGAAGGCGTCGGCAAGGCGACGCTGGTCCGCGCCGTGGCGCAGGCGGAGAAGGTGCGGGTGGTCTCGCTCGCGGCGCCGAACATCGCCGTCCTCGAACCCAACGTGGCCGCCGCGCACCTGCGTGAGGCGATCGCACAGGCCACTCGCGACGAGGATCCCGCCGTCCTGCTGATCACCGACATCGACGCCCTGCTGCCCGCGTCCCAGCCGCCGCCGCTCGCGACGGTCGTCCTCGACGACCTGCGCAAAGCGTTGCGCGGCAAGGGTTTGGCCGTCATAGCCACCACCGGCCGCGCCGAATCCACCGATCCGCGGCTGCGGGCGGCCGACCTGCTCGACCGCGAACTCGGCCTGCCGCTGCCGGACGCCAAGACCCGCACGGAACTGCTGCGTATCCTGCTGCGCGACGCCCCGCTGGAGACCGGCGTCGACGTCGGCCCGATCGCCGAGCGCACGCCCGGTTTCGTCGCGGCCGACCTCATCGCGCTCCGCCGCGACGCCGCCCTCCGCGCCGCGCTGCGGCAGCGGGAAGCCGACGAACCGCGGATCTCCCAGCAGGACCTGCTCGACGCGCTGACCACCGTCCGCCCGATCTCGATGTCCACTTCGGACACTCTGGCCACCGGTGGGCTCACCCTGGACGACGTCGGCAACATGACCGACGTCAAGCAGTCGCTCACCGAGGCGGTGCTGTGGCCGCTGCGCTATCCGGACTCGTTCGCGCGCCTCGGTGTCGACCCGCCGCGCGGTGTGCTCCTGTACGGGCCGCCCGGCGGCGGCAAGACGTATCTGGTGCGTGCGCTCGCCGGCACCGGCGCGCTGAACGTGTTCGCGGTCAAGGGCGCCGAACTGATGGACAAGTGGGTCGGTGAGTCCGAACGCGCGGTGCGGGAACTGTTCCGCCGCGCCGCCGAAGCCGCGCCGTCGCTGATCTTTCTCGACGAGATCGACGCGCTCGCCCCGCGCCGCGGCCAGTCTTCGGATTCCGGCGTGTCGGACCGGGTCGTCGCGGCCCTGCTGACCGAATTGGACGGTGTCGAGCCGATGCGCGAGGTCGTCGTCCTCGGCGCGACGAACCGGCCCGAACTGGTCGATCCGGCCCTGCTGCGGCCGGGACGACTGGAACGCCGCGTCTACGTCCCGCCGCCGGACGCGCACGCCCGTGAAGCGATCCTGGCCGCCAGCGCCAAGAATACGCCGCTCGCGTCCGATGTGGACCTCGCGACGTATGCGGCCACTTTGGACGGTTACTCGGCGGCTGACTGCGCGGCGCTGATCCGGGAGGCCGCGCTGACCGCGATGCGGGAGTCACTGGAGGCCAGCGAGGTCACCGCCGCGCATCTGGCGAAGGCGGCGGAAGCGGTGCGGCCGTCGCTCGACCCGGCCCAACTGGCGGCCTTGGAGGCTTACGCGCAGTCACAGGCGTAGTCATGGGAAAGGGCTCTCTTCCCCACGAGGAAGAGAGCCCTTTCACCTACGGGCTAGGAGCCGTCCTTGTCGTTGGCGACGTAGTCCTTGGTGAGGATGACGATCACGCCGGCGGCCGCGTTTTGAATACCTTCGAATCTCGGCAAGGCCTGCATTCCGAACTCGAGCGCCAGCGCCTTCGCGGCAGCTTCCTCGTCGGTTCCCGGCCGGAAGTAGGCCGCGCTCTTTTCGAGCCTGCCCTGGTGGGGGCCGATATCGGTGACGTTCCAGCCGGAGGCGCGAAAGTCCTTGGCGGCTCGTTCGGCCAGGCCGTGGATGGTGCTGTTGTTGTAGACGCGCACGGTCACCCATTTGTGCGCTGCCTGCTGGTCGCCACCGGGCTGCCCCGGCCCTGGCTGACCCGGCCCTGGCTGACCCGGCCCGGGCTGGCCTGTCTGACCGGGCTGACCCGGCTGGCCCGACGGCGGCGCCGAACTCGCGGGCGGGTTCGACGGCGGTGCCGACGAGGCGGGCGGCGTGGTGGCCGACGGCGAACCCGGCGCCGGTGACGACGGCGAGACCCCGCCGTCCGAGGTCGTCGGGGTGGTTCCCGGCGGGGTGGCGGTGTCCGAATCACCGCCCCCGGTGGCCAGGGTGATCCCGCCGATCACGGCGGCGATCACGGCGACACCGACCAAGGCCAGTCCGGCGGCCTTCATCGGCCGGGACAGCCCCGAAAACAGACTCATGAGAGATCGATCCCCAGTCGCCGGGCCGCGCGATTGCGCTGCCGGGCCGCTCGCGTCTTTCGCAGGCGCTTCACCAACATCGGATCGGCCTGCATGGCTTCGGTCTTCTCGAGCAGCCGGTTCAGCAGCTGGTAATACCGCGTCGACGACATCGAGAAACGTTCGCGGATGGCCTGTTCCTTCGCGCCGGCGTACTTCCACCACTGCCGTTCGAAAGCGAGCATGTCGAGCTCGCGCTCGCTGAGGCCGCGCACGGTCTCCGACGGGGACGGCTGGTCGGGCTCGGCCATCGACTCCGCGGCGTCCATCCGACTCCTCGCAATCAGGTCTGTGCTCGGCGGGCGTGAAACCACAGGCTTGTCATTCCGCGGCGCCATTAGACCACGGATCCGGCGCCCGGCCTCGATATCGACGTCGGCGCGTCATGGGTAAGGGTCTACCAGAAGGGTCCGACTAAACTGCGCCCGTGACCGTCCATCCCATCGTGATCGCCGGCGAGCCCGTGCTGCACAACCCGACTCGGGAGATCACCGAGTTCGACGACCAGCTGCGCACGCTCATCGACGACATGTTCGAGACCATGTACGCCGCCGAAGGGGTCGGCCTCGCGGCCAACCAGATCGGCCTCGACCTGCGAGTGTTCGTCTACGACTGCCCCGACGACGAGGGCGTTCGCCACAAGGGCGTCGTGGTGAACCCGAAGCTCGAGACGTCGGAGATCCCGGAGACGATGCCGGACCCGGACGACGACTGGGAGGGCTGTCTCTCCGCACCCGGCGAGTCGTACCCGACCGGACGCGCCTCGTGGGCGAAGGTCACCGGCTTCGATGTCGAAGGTAACCCGATCGAGGTGGAGGGCACCGGCTACTTCGCGCGCTGCCTGCAGCACGAGACCGATCACCTGGACGGCTTCATCTACCTCGACCGGCTGGTGGGCCGCCACGCGCGGGCCGCGAAGAAGATGCTCAAGGCGAACAAGTGGGGCGTTCCGGGCAACTCGTGGCTCCCCGAGGCACGGCCCGAATCCGACGACGACTGACCTCAAGCGCGCGATGAAAGGTCCTTTCCTTGCGGATTTCGCAAGGAAAGGACCTTTCATTGCACTTGAGCGAGGGTCAGCAGCCCAGGAAGTGGCAGCGCACCACCCGCGGCTGCTCGATCACCTTCCCGGTCTGCACCGACCAAGCGAGCCGGAGGTACTGGGCGTGCGTCCAGGCGAGCGGGGTCGCGGACGCCGTCGGAGTGCCGGCGGGGAAGCCCGTTCGTCCCGACGGGGCGTTCTCGTCCCACACCTGTTCCGGCATGGTGTCACCGGAACTGCTGACGCGACCGAGGTCGCGAAGCCGCTTCGCGGCCGTACCCCGGTCACCGGCGGCGAGGTCGTACTCGCCGCGTTCACCCGCGAGCAGCGGCCACAGTCGCCCGAAAGTGGTCCGGCTTTCCGCCGGGAACGTGTAGTCCCACGGTGACCCGTCGGCCTTCTCGCCGTAACCGTCTTTCGTGTACCGGTGCCAGAACTGACCCGTCGGAGTGGTGAAGGCGATGTCGGCGTCGGTGACCTTGATGCTGGTGCGGATCACCGGGTCATCGGCGCGGTAGATGCCCAGCCTCACCAGTTCGAGGAATCCGGCGTCGGTCACGGCACGCTGGTCCATGGTCACACTGGAATTGCCCAGGTTGTACTTCGTGCCGTTGTTCGCGTTGCCGTCCTTGGTCAGCCGGACGAAGTACGGGTCCTTCGACAGCGGACCGTTCGTCGTCACCGTCCATTGGGCGAGCTTCGCCTTGAACGTGTCGGCGGTGTCGAGGTAGCGCTTCGCGTCGGCCGCGGCGCCGTTCGCCTTGGCGAGGTCGGCGGCGCACACCAGTCCGGCGATCACCGCGGCGATCGTCGAAGGCGAGTAGCCGTCCTGTTCTTCCCAGCGCTCCTGCTGGCTGTACGGCGAGGCGTGCCCGTTGTCCGCTTTGTACGACAACAGGAATTCCGCTGCCTTGCGCACAGCCTGCCAGGTCTTGGCGTCGGTGCGGCCGAGTTGCTGCGCGAGCACGATCGGCAGCGCGGTCTCGTCGAGCTGGATGGACGTCCAGTACGGCGTGCCGTCGACGTGGCTGTTCTGCGGCAGGTGGCCATCCGGCAGCTGCTGGGTGCCGAACATGTAGTCGACCGACCGGTTCGCGGCGTCCCGGTCGCCGGCGGCGAGCAGCCCGGTCGCGATCTGGTAGAGATCCCGGGGCCAGACCAGGTGATAGGTGCCCGACGGCGACCACTCCGGGTCGTTGGCGCCGAACCGCCAGGGCATGCTCGGCGACGCGATGAACGCTCCTCGGTGAGTCTTGTCCTCACTCGCCGCGAGCATGAGCACCGACGCCTTGTAGAGGTCGCGTTCCTGCTTCGTCTTCAGGGCCGACGGCACGTCCTTCACCTGGCGGAGGTACTGCTTCCAGCCGCGGTCGTACGCCCGTGCGGCGTCGGCGAAGCCGCGCCGTTGGGAGGCCTTCGCGTTGGCCAGGGCGTCGGAGTCCTTCGCGCCCATGCCGAGCGTGAGGGTGAAGTCCCGTGAGCGGACACCGTCGGCGGACGTCTGCCCGGTGAGCAGCACATTGCCCTTGGCCGCGCTCGCGTAGTCCTTGAGCGCGAAGGACTTCGTCAGCTGGGTGATGCCGTCGGAGGATCCCGCGTATCCCACCGAAGTCCGCGAGAACGCCGGTTCCGCGGTCAGCGCGGCCGCCGTCTTCGCGTCGGACGCGACGGCGTTCACCCCGTCGGTGCGTGCGGAGTCGTCGGATCCCTCGTTGGTGAGATCGGGGTCCGCGACCGCGTACACCTGGTACGGGCGGCCGGTCAACGAGACGAAGTCGACGTCGATCAGCACGCTCGTGCGCGCCGGGTCGGTGACGTAGGTCTTGCGGAGCTTCCAGCGGCGCTGGTCGTCGGTGATGGTCTGCTCGTAGGTGAGGCCGTCGGCGTCGGTGCGCCGGACCTGCTGCGCCTTGGCCGACGAATCGACGGTGGCGAAGCTCTTCCCGTCGGTGACGACGAGGTCGAGCGCGCGGACGCTCGGCGTGGACAGGTCCGGGTAGTAGACCTCGGAGAGCCGTCCGCCTTGCAAGGTGAACCAGACGTTGCTCACCCTGTCACGGGCGGTGCCGAAGCCGGTCTTGTTCGCCGGGAGCCAGCTCGGATGGGCGCCGGGCGCACCGGGCGCCTCACCGCCCTGTGCCGACGCCACCGCCGGGACCAGCCCGGCGATCAGCACGCCTGCCAGTGCCGGGAGCACGATCTTTCGCATATCAACCCCAGGTTCTGTAACGGTGCAGAGCCTCCGGGATTCTGCCGTGAATCCCCCGCGAGCACATGCTCCAAACCGGTGAACCGGTAACGCTGTCGACATGTCTCCGGACAGTTCACCTCGGGGCGGGTTGATCGCGGCACCCCGGCGTGGCATGGTCGGGGCACAACCAAACAACCGCGGGAGCTCGCGCCATGGCGGGCTGAGAGGGCGGCTGGAGTCTTTTTTCTGGAAGACCCGGCGCCGCCGACCGCATGAACCTGACCGGGTAATGCCGGCGTAGGGAGTGAACGTCGTTGACGACGCTTGACAGCGCCATTGAAAAGCAGAAGGCCCGCAACATCACGCCGACCGTGACCACCGGGCCGATCACCGGTTCACACAAGGTCTATCACCAGACGGAATCCGGTCTCCGGGTCCCCGCGAGGCGGATCGACCTTTCGAACGGCGAGCATTTCGATGTTTACGACACCTCCGGTCCGTACACCGAAACGGACGCGAAGATCGATGTCCACAGTGGACTCCACCGGCTGCGCGCCGGCTGGGCCGACGGACGCGAGCACAACACCCAGCTCGGCTGGGCGAAACAGGGCGTCATCACCCGTGAGATGGAGTACATCGCGGCGCGGGAACGCTGCACGCCGGAGTTCGTGCGGGACGAGGTCGCCCGCGGCCGCGCGGTGATCCCGGCCAACCGCAAGCACCCGGAGAGCGAGCCGATGATCATCGGCAAGAACTTCCTGGTGAAGATCAACGCCAACATGGGCAATTCGGCCGTCTGGTCCTCGGTGGAGGAAGAGGTCGACAAGATGGTGTGGGCCACCCGCTGGGGCGCCGACACCATCATGGACCTCTCCACCGGCAAGCGGATCCACGAGACCCGCGAGTGGATCATCCGCAACTCGCCGGTCCCGGTCGGCACCGTGCCGATCTACCAGGCGTTGGAAAAGGTCGACGGTGAGCCGGAAAAGCTGTCGTGGGAGGTCTACCGCGACACCATCATCGAGCAGTGCGAACAGGGTGTCGACTACGTCACCGTGCACGCGGGCGTGCTGCTGCGCTACATCCCGCTGACCGCGCGCCGGGTCACCGGCATCGTCTCGCGCGGTGGCTCGATCATGGCGGCCTGGTGCCTCGCGCACCACAAGGAATCGTTCCTGTACACCAATTTCGCCGAACTCTGCGAGATCCTGCGCGAATACGACGTCACCTTCTCCCTCGGTGACGGCCTGCGGCCCGGCTCGATCGCCGACGCGAACGACCGCGCGCAGTTCGCCGAACTGGAGACGCTGGGCGAGCTCACGCACATCGCCCGTGAGCACGACGTCCAGGTGATGATCGAGGGCCCCGGCCACGTGCCGATGCACAAGATCAAGGAGAACGTCGAACTCGAGGAGAAGCTGACCGGCGAGGCGCCGTTCTACACCCTCGGCCCGCTCACGACCGACATCGCGCCGGGATACGACCACATCACCTCGGCCATCGGCGCGGCGCAGATCGGCTGGTACGGCACGGCGATGCTCTGCTACGTCACGCCGAAGGAGCACCTCGGCCTCCCGAACCGCGACGACGTCAAGACCGGCGTCATCACCTACAAGATCGCCGCGCACGCCGCCGATCTGGCCAAGGGGCACCAGTACGCCCAGGAGTGGGACGACGAGCTTTCCAAGGCCCGCTTCGAGTTCCGTTGGAACGACCAGTTCAACCTGTCGCTGGACCCGGACACCGCGCGCTCGTTCCACGACGAGACGCTGCCCGCGGAACCGGCGAAGACGGCGCACTTCTGCTCGATGTGCGGGCCGAAGTTCTGCTCGATGCGCATCACCCAGGACGTCCGCAAGTACGCCGAGGAACACGGACTGTCCACAGTGGAAGCGATCGAAGCCGGCATGTCGGAGAAGTCGCACGAGTTCGCCGAGCAGGGCAACAAGGTCTACCTGCCGGTGGTCAATCAGTGACGTCGTCACCCCGGACCGCCCTCACCATCGCCGGATCCGATTCCGGTGGTGGTGCGGGCATCCAGGCCGATCTGCGTACCTTCTTCGCCAACGGGGTGCACGGGATGGTCGCGCTCACCGCGGTCACCGTGCAGAACTCGCTCGGCGTGCAGGGCTTCAGTGAGATCCCGGTCGACGTCGTCACCGGCCAGATCAAGGCCGTCGCCACCGACATGGGCGTCGACGCCGCGAAGACCGGGATGCTCGCCACGGCCGAGATCATCAACGCCGTCGCCAAGACCCTCGACGAGGTCCACATCGGACGGAACAGGAGTACGCCGTTCGTCGTGGACCCCGTCGCCGCGTCGATGACCGGGCACGCCTTGCTGCGCGAGGAGGCGCTGGAGGCGATCCGCACCGAGTTGTTCCCGCGTGCCACGCTGATCACGCCGAACCTCGACGAGGTGCGGCTGCTCACCGGCGTTTCCGTGACCGGGCCGGTGACCCAACGCGAGGCGGCGGAAGCGTTGCTGGAGTTCGGTTCGGCGTGGGTGCTGGTGAAGGGCGGACATCTCGACGCGGCGCAGGACTGTGTCGACCTGCTGACCGACGGCACCACGTGGGTCGAGCTGAGCGGGCCGCGGTTCGACACCCGGAACACGCACGGCGGCGGGGACACCATGGCGTCGGCGATCACTTCTTCGCTGGCGAAGGGGGCGGATGTGCCGACCGCCGTCGCCGAGGGGAAACGGTTCATCGAGCGGTGCGTGGCGGAGTCGTACCCGCTGGGCGCCGGGGTGGGGCCGGTTTCGCCGTTCTGGCGGCTCGCCGAGGCCTGAAGCATGCAATGAAGGGGCCTTTCATCGCAAATTTTGCGATGAAAGGCCCCTTCATTGCGCGCGTTACCGGATCGTGAGGCGAGGAGCGTCCACAGCCCTGCGCGACTCGGGCTCGTCGAAAAGGGCGGACTCCGCGTCCATGTCGACCAGACCGTCCCGCTCGAAGACGTCGCCAAGGCCCGCGAACCGGAAGCTCGTCCTGACCGCCTGAGAACGCGCATGGAAAATGAACCCATGAGCGAGAACCCGAGTCCGCCGTCGGCGCTGACCATCGCAGGCTCCGACTCCGGCGGCGCCGCCGGACTGCAGGCGGACCTGCGCACCTTCCTCACCTGCGGCGTGCACGGCCTGGTCGCGGTCACCGCGGTGACCGTCCAGAACACCCTCGGGGTACACGACCGCACCGACATCCCGGCGCGGATCGTCGCCGGGCAGATCGAGGCCGTCGCGGCCGACATGGGGGTCAACGCGGCCAAGACCGGGATGCTCGCCTCGGCGGAGATCATCCATGCCGTCGCCGCCGCCTGCGACAAGGCCGAAATCGGCCGTGACCGGAAGGTGCCGTTCGTGGTCGACCCGGTCGCGGCGTCGATGCACGGCCATCCGCTGTTCGACGAGGCCGGGCTGGTGGCGCTGCGGGACGAACTCCTGCCGCGCGCGACCGTGCTCACCCCCAACCTGGACGAGGTCCGGCTGCTGACCGGGATGACCGTGACCACCCGCGAGCAGATGCACCAGGCGGCCGTCGTCCTGCATCGGCTCGGGCCGAAGTACGTGCTCGTGAAGAGCGGGCACCTCGTCTCCGACCCGGAATGCGTCGACGTGCTGTTCGACGGCTCCACGTTCGTCGAACTGCCCGGCGAGCGGTTCGCCACCCAGCACACGCACGGCGCCGGGGACACCATGGCGTCGGCGCTGACGGCAGGCCTTGCCAAAGGGATGTCCGTCGTGGAGGCCGCCCGCTACGGCAAGTGGTTCGTTTCACACGCGGTGCGGAACGCCTATCAGATGGGCGCGAAGGTCGGCCCGGTTTCGGCGTTCTGGCGGCTCGCGCCGGAGCACTGAGCACTCGCCCGGTTACGATCTGCGCCGTGCCCGCACGCGAAACGGTGGCCAAGGTCGTCGAAGACCGCCGCTTCCAGAACTTCATCATCGCGGTGATCGTCTTCAACGCCGTCACCCTCGGCCTGGAGACCTCGACCAGGATGGTCGCGGAATACGGGTCGCTGCTGCACACGGTCGACTACGTCGCGCTCGGGATCTTCGTGCTCGAACTCGGCGCGAAGTTCTACGCCTACCGCGCGAAGTTCTTCCGCGACCCGTGGAACATCTTCGACCTGTTCGTCGTCGGCATCGCGGTGATTCCCACGACCGGTCCGTTCGCGGTACTGCGGGCGCTGCGCGTCCTGCGGGTACTGCGGCTGATCTCGGTCGTGCCGTCGATGCGGAAGGTCGTCACCGGCCTGCTCGCGGCGATCCCCGGAATGGCGTCGATCGCCGCCCTGCTCGCACTGATCATCTTCGTCGCGGGGGTGATGGCGACGAAGCTGTTCGGCGCCATCTCGCCGGACAACTTCGGCGACCTCGGCACTTCGCTGTTCACGCTGTTTCAGGTGATGACGGGCGAGGCGTGGCCGGACATCGCCAAGGAGGTCATGAAGGAAGCGCCCATGGCCTGGGTGTTCTTCGTGGTCTACATCCTCGTGTCCAGCTTCGCGGTGCTGAACCTCTTCATCGCCGTCGTGGTCAGCGGGATGGAGGACGAGCTTCGCCAGGACATCCGCGAAGAAGAGGCGAAGCAGGCCGAGACCCAAGCTGTGGCGAACAAGGAGATCCTCGACGAGCTCCGCGCCCTTCGTGCCGAAGTCGCGGAGCTACGTCAGAACACCTAGCGCCCAGACCCCGCCCCACCACCATCCCTCAACGGACAGGCTGCGCCTGACTGGCTGGACTTCTAGTCCGCGATAAGTGCTTCGAGAGCGGGCAGAGCCGCTGCCAGCGCGGCCTGATGCTCCGGAGTCAGCCGTTCGAGGCGTTTGCCGAGCTCGTTCACCCGCGTCGACCGGACACCGGACACCAGGCGTTCGCCCTCCTCGGTGGCCTCCGCGAGCCAAGCGCGCCTGTCGATCGGATCCGATTCTCGGCGCACGTACCCGGCTTCGACCAGCGAAGCGACGATCCTCGACATGGTCGCCGCGGCGACGCCTTCCTTGGCCGCGAGATCACCCAGCCGGAGCTGGCCGGAGTTCACGAGCGTGGCGAGCGCCGAGATCGCGCCGTGGCCGGGTCCGGGCACTCCCGCCTGGCGCAGTGACCGGGACAACCGGCCCACCGCCAGGAACAATCTGCCCGAAACGTCCTGGACCGCTGACGTGGTCACCACTGGCTCCTCTGGGTACACGGCGGCGGGTGCGCCTCCGGAAAGTGCCGTCAACCATACGGGCTCCCGGTGCGTACTCGCTGTGAAGGCCGTGAACCGTGCAAAAGGGTTATCGAGGCGGGCTCGAGGCGTGCGCCCAGAACCGCTGCGGGATCCGGCCCGCCCCGGCGGCCAGCCGCCCGGCGATGACCGCGGCACGCATCGCCGACGCCATCCGTTCCGGGTCCGCGGCCCTGGTCACGGCGGTGGAGAGCAGGACGGCGTCGCAGCCGAGCTCCATCGCCAGCGTCGCGTCGGACGCCGTGCCGATCCCGGCGTCGAGGATCACCGGTACTCCCGCGCGCGCCACGATCAGCTCGATGTTGTGCGGGTTCCGGATACCGAGTCCGGTCCCGATGGGCGCGCCGAGCGGCATCACGGCCGCGCAGCCCGCCTCCTCCAGCCGCAGCGCCAGCACCGGGTCGTCGTTGGTGTAGGCGAGCACGGTGAAGCCGTCCGCGGTGAGCCGCTCGGCCGCTTCGAGGGTCTCGAACGGATCCGGCAGCAGCGTGCGGTCGTCGGCGTGGACCTCCAGCTTGACGAGGTCGGTCTCGAGTGCCTCACGCGCCAGTTGGGCGGTGAGGACGGCTTCGGCGGCCGTCCGGCAGCCCGCGGTGTTGGGCAGCAAGCGGATGCCGAGCCGGCGGAGCAGTTCGAGCACGCCGGAGCCGCCTTCGGCGTCGGCCTTGCGCATCGCGACGGTGGTCAGTTCCGTGCCGGACGCGATCAGCGCGCGTTCCACCACGGCGAGGTTCGCCGCGCCGCCGGTGCCGATGATCAGCCGCGACGAGAGTTTGTGCTCGCCGATGACGAGGTGGTCGCCGTCCATACCGGACATTTCAGCCTCCTTGGACCGCGGTCAGGATGTCGACGCTGGCGCCCTTGCGCACCACGGCTTCCGGCCATTCGCCGCGCCGGACGACCACGCCGTCCACCGCCACCGCGACGCCCCGTCCGGCGGTGCCGAGTGCTTCGAGGACACCCGCGACGGTGGTCCCGTCGGGGAACTCACGCCATTGGCCGTTGACCTGGATCTCCATCACACCCGCTCCTCGCTTCGCCGCGACGGCGTGGCCGCCGCGACCTCGTCCGGCAACGGACCGCCATCCAGCCAGGCGACCGCGGCGTCCGCGGTGACCGGGGCCATCAGGAGGCCGTTGCGATGGTGGCCCGTAGCGGCGAAGACGCCTTCGCCCAGCTCACCGATGAAGGGCATCGTGTCGACACTCGCCGCGCGCAGTCCGGCGGCGATCTCGACGAGTTCGTATTCGGCGATTCCCGGGAAGACGCGCTCCGCGCCTTCGAGCAGCTCGCGGACTCCTCGTGCGGTGACGGTCTCGTCGAAACCGGCCTCGTACTGAGTCGCGCCCAGCACGAGCTCGCCGTCGTCACGCGGGACGAGGTAGATGGGGCGGCCTTCGACCATCGCGCGGACGGTCCTGACCGGCGGCGGCAGACAGCCTCGACGAGGTCGCAGGCGGAGGATCTCGCCCTTCAGCGGGCGGACGGCGCCCGCGAGCGCGGGATGCAGGCGTCCGGTCCAGGCACCGGCGGCGAGGACGACGTCGCCATCGAGGGCATCGAGCTCGGTGACCGTCTCTCGGCGGAACTCCACGCCGTGCCTGCCGCAGGCGTCCTTCAGCGCGTGCAACAGTCTTCGGTTGTCCACGGCCAGATCGCCGGGCACCAGCAGTCCACTTCGGACAGAACCGGCGAGGCCCGGCTCGGCGCGGCGGGCCTCGCGGCCGGTCAGCTGCTCGACCTCGCGGCCGAGTTCGGTGAGGTACGCGGCCAGCATTTCGAGGTTGCCCGCGTCGGCGCTGTCCAGCGCGACGACCAGCGTGCCGTGCGGCGAAAGTCCCGGATCGACCCCCTCTTCGGCCAGGTCACGGGCGAAATCCGGCCACCGCCGCAACGACGCCTCGCCGAGGGTGAGGACGTCTTCTTCGCCAGGCCAGGCTTCGGTGACCGGGGCCAGCATGCCGCCCGCGAGCCACGACGCCCCTCGTCCGGGATCGGGGTCGTACACGGTGACGCGGTGACCGCGCGCGGCGGCGCGCCAGGCGACCGACAGGCCGATGACCCCACCGCCGACTACCGAAAGTTCCCTCATGAACGCTCGCTCCCTGCGCCGGCATGACCCGGATCAGGTTCCACGGTCGGAGCGGTTTCGGCTCCCTCTCAGCCCGTCCTCGGGCTCCCGTGCGGACCACCCCACCGTAGCGCGCGGGTACCGTCGCCGCCATGCCCACCCTGTCTGGTTCGCAGATCCGCGCCCGGCTCGCGGACGCCCGCCTGTACCTCTGCACCGACGCCCGGTCCGCCCGCGGCGACCTCACCGAATTCGCCGACGCGGCGCTGGCAGGCGGGGTCGACATCATCCAGCTGAGGGACAAGACCGGCGGCGCCCCGATCGAGGCGAAACACGAGATCGCGGCGTTGGAAGTGCTCGCGGAAGCGTGCGAGAAGCACGGCAAACTCCTGGCGGTGAACGACCGCGCGGACGTCGCGCTCGCTTTGGGCGCGCACGTGCTGCACCTCGGCCAGGACGACATCCCGGTGTCGCTGGCGCGGCGCGTGCTCGGGGACGACGTGGTGCTCGGCCGGTCCACCCATTCGGCCGAGCAGGCCAAGGCCGCGGCCGAGGAATCCGGCGTGGACTACTTCTGCACCGGCCCGTGCTGGCCGACGCCGACGAAGCCGGGCCGGTCCGCTCCCGGGCTCGGCCTGGTGCGCGAGACGGCGGCCTTCGGAACGTCGCGGCCGTGGTTCGCGATCGGCGGGATCGACGCCGAACGCCTGCCCGAGGTGCTGGAGGCGGGCGCGTCACGGATCGTCGTCGTCCGGGCGATCACCGAGGCTGAAGACCCCGAAGCGGCCGCTCGCACCCTTCGCTCCGCCCTCCCCTGACCCCCTCACTCCCGCGTTTCGTCCTCTAAACGCGGTAGTTGGCATCGCGAACTACCGCATTTAGAGGACGAAACGCGGGAGTGGGGCGCGGGTCAGGGGGCAGGGGTGCCGGAGGCGGGCGCGGACGGAGTCGTCGGAGGCGCCTGAGTGGTCGAAGGCGTCGTCGGAGGCGGCGCCGACGTCGTTGTCGACGGCGGCGTCGTGGGCGTCGCCGGACTGGACGGGGCGGTCGACGGCGGCGTCTCGGACTGGTCGTCCCGGGTCTCCGACGGAGAGGTCGACGGCGGAGTGTCGTGCTTCTCCCGCGGCTGCTCCTGGGCAGGTCCGCCACCGATGATCTTGCCTATGGTCGTCCCGGTTCCGCCACCGAAGGTCTTCCCCGTCGCGCCCTCGAAGCCGGTGATGGCGACGAGCGCCACCGCGAACGCCACGACGCTGACGCCGGCGATCACCGCCCAGCGCGGCTGGAACTTGCGCCCGGACGACTCCTCGTCGCCCTCCGGCGGCTTCAACCGCACGGTCTCCTGCTCATCGGGGCCGAGCACCCGGCGCCGCCCTGGCACGGTCAGTACCTCGCGCGCCTTCAGCGCGGCGTCACGCGTCCGCTGCAGCGAACGCAGGTACAGCTCGCCGCCGAGCGTCGTGATGACACTCGCCAGCCCCGCGCCCGCCACCGTTCCCGCGACGCCAAGCGTGGAACCCAGCATCGCGGCGGTGATCGCGGCCATCGCGGCCGCCAGCACCTGGACGATCCGCCCCTGCTTCTCGGTCTTTTCGGTGTCTTTCTCGGAAGTCTCCTTGGTCATGATCCCGTTCTGCAGCTAGTCGGTCCTCACTCGGTCCTAACGAATAAGGCGCACGGGATGCTCCCTTCGTTGCCCACACGTGAGCAGCGCCACGCCGTCTGTCCAAAAAGGACTATCAACTGTTCACAATTCCTTGACATACTCAGGCATATGGAACTGGTCTCAATCGAGGAAATCCGCGCCGCGGCGAGCCGGATCAAGGGCGCCGCGGTGCGCACGCCGCTGCTGCCACAGTCGTGGGCGCCGTTATGGCTCAAGCCGGAAAGCCTGCAGGGAATCGGCGCGTTCAAGATCCGCGGCGCGTACAACGCGATCGCGGCGCTGGACGAAGAGCAGCGCGCCCGCGGTGTCGTCGCGTTCTCCAGCGGCAACCACGCGCAAGCGGTCGCCTACGCGGCGAAGCGGTTCGGAATCCACGCGGTGATCCTCATTCCGGACGTCGCGCCGCGCGCCAAGATCGAAGCGACCAAAGCGCTCGGAGCCGAAGTCATCGAGGTCCCGATCGACCGGCAGGAATCCTCCGCGCTCGCCGTCGGCGCCGAACGGAACCTCACCCCGATCCCGCCGTTCGATCACCGCGACGTCATCGCCGGACAGGGCACCGTCGGCCTGGAGATCGCCGAGGACCTGCCCGACGCCGGCGTCGTACTCGTCCCGCTCAGCGGCGGCGGACTGGCCTCGGGCGTCGGCACGGCGATCAAGGCACTGCTGCCCGGCGCGAAGGTCATCGGCGTCGAGCCCGAACTCGCGGCCGACACCGCCGAAGGCCTGCGCGCGGGCAGGCGGATCGAATGGCCGATGGACCGGCGGGCGCGGACCATCGCCGACGGCCTGCGCGCCCAGCCGTCGGACTTGACCTTCGCCCACCTCCAGACGGTGCTCGACGACGTCATCACCGTTTCCGAGGACGAGATCCGGCAGTCCGTCCGGACGCTGGCGCACCGCGCCAGGCTGATCGCCGAACCGAGCGGCGCCACCGCGACCGCCGCGTACTTGTTCCACCGAGGCGAACTGCCCGAGGGGAAGGTCGTCTCGGTCGTTTCGGGCGGGAACCTGGACCCGGCGATGCTGGCGGAGATCCTCAGCGACTAGCGAAAGGTGGCGCCTGCTCACTTCGCCGTGAAGGCCTCCTTGCCTACGCTGAGGGTAGTGAAGGAGGCCTTCACTACCCGCCGAGGTGCCTGGCGACCCGGGATCTTCAGTCTCATGACCCCGGCTGGCTCGAATGACCCGCGGGACGGATGTGCGTCGGCGGCGAGTCGACCCCGCAGTGAAGGCAGTCACCCGGATGCGGCGACTCGTCGGCCGGTTCCGCCGGAGGCACGGCGAGGACGCCGTTGTGGATGCCGAGCGCGATCAAACCGCCCCCGATGGCCAGCGCCGCGCACACCAGCAGCGCCGTCCGCCATCCCGACGTCAGCGCGACCGGATCGGTGTAGGCGGCGCCGGAGAGCCCGGCGACGGCGGGCAGCACGGCGATCGCGAGCAGCCCGCCGGACCGGGCGATGGCGTTGTTGACCCCGGAGGCCACGCCGGCGTACCGGTCCGGCGCGGCGGCCAGCACCGTGGCGGTCACCGGCGCGACGACCGTCGCGAGGCCGGCCCCGAACACGACGACGGCGGGCAGCACGGAGCCGAGATACGACGCCCCCGGTCCGACGCGCAGCAACAGGAGCATGCCGACGCCGACCAGGATCGGGCCGATGACCAGTTGCGCGCGCGGGCCGATCCGCTGCGCCAGCGCGCCCGACCGGCCGGAGAACAGCAGCATGATGACGGTGATCGGCAGTCCGGCGAGTCCGGCCGCGGTCGGCGAATAGCCCAGCGAGACCTGCAACTGCATGACCATCAGCATCATCACGCCGCCGAGTGCCGCATAGACGACGAAGGTGAGCGCGTTGGCGAGGCTGAACGTCCGGTCGCGGAACAGTTTCGGCGGCACCAGCGGGTCGGCCGAGCGGTGCTGGATCACCAGGAACGCCCCCAGCCCCGTGACGCCGAGCACGATGGCGACCAGGACGACGGCGTCCCCGATGCCACGCCCGGGTGCTTCGACCAGTGCGCCGGTCAGCCCGGCGAGTCCGATCGCGCCGACGGCGGCCGCGGCGAAGTCCGGATGCCCGGTCGCTTCTTCGTCGCGGGACTCGGGCACGTAGCGCTTGGCGAGCAGGACGCAGACGGCGGCCAGCGGCAGGTTGATCAGGAACGCCAGCCGCCACGACCACACCTGCACCAGTACGCCGCCGAGCAGCGGGCCGATCGCCGCCGCGATCCCGCCGAGGCCGGACCACGCGCCGATCGCGCGGGCCCGGTCGTCGTGGGCGAAGGACGATTGCAGGATCGCGAGCGAGCCCGGCGTGAGCAAAGCTCCCCCGATGCCCTGGAGGATCCGCGTCGCGACGAGCATCTCGGTCGTCGTCGCGGCGGCGCACAGCCCGGACGCGATCCCGAACCAGACGACGCCGACGATGAACATCCGGCGGCGGCCGTAGCGGTCGCCGAGCGAACCGGCGACGAGGATCAGCGCGGCGAGCGCGAGCAGGTAGCCGTCGAGGATCCATTGAAGACCCGCGACGGACGCGTCGAGTTCTTCACCGATCCTCGGCAACGCGACGTTGATGATCGTTCCGTCGAGCATCGCCATGCCCGAGCCGACGATGGTCGTGGCGAGTACGCCACGCGCCACCGGCGTCCCCCACCGAATCCCCGCCGCCGTGTCAGTCATGGGACGACTGAATCACGCCCCGCATCCCCAAGCCACCAGAAAGCCAGAATTACCTGACACGTCAGAGAATGCGCACCCTTCGAGATCTACGTGACTTCGCTCCGGCGCAGCGCCCGGCGAAACGTTTCCGTCAGCGCGCGCTCAAGGCAAGAGCGTCGTGACGAACTTGTAACGATCACCCCGGTAGATCGCGCGGGCGAACTCGACCGGTTTTCCGTCGGTGGCGAAAGAATGCCGCGAAAGGAGCAACATCGGCATCCCGACATCGGCGCCGAGCATCTCCGCCTCGTGCGGTCCGGCGAGCGCTGTCTCGATCGTTTCCTCGGCCCTTTCCAGCTCGACGCCGTAGTGCTCCCTCAGCACGGCGTACAGGGAACCACCTGCGGAAACGTGCTTGCGCAAACCGCGGAACCGGCCGAGTGGGAGATGCGTGGTCTCCAGCGCCATCGGCTGCGAATCGGCCAGCCGGATACGGCGAAGACGGAGGATCTTCGCGCCGACCCGGATTCCGAGAAGTTTGGCGAGATCGGCTTCCACCGGGAGTTCGTCGATCTCCAGCAGCTTCGACGACGGTTTGAGGCCCTGCTTGTGCATGTCCTCGGTGTAGGACGACAACTGCAGGCGCTGCGCGAGTTTCGGCTCGGCGGCGAAGGTGCCTTTGCCCTGAACGCGGTGGAGTCTGCCCTCGGCGGTGAGGTCGGCGAGCGCTTGGCGGACCGTGGTGCGCGATACGGTGAATTCACCCGCCAGTGCCCGTTCCGTCGGAATCGGCGAGCCCGGCGGCAACGCGTCGAGCAGATCGAGCAGGTGCTGCTTCAGCGCCCAGTATTTGGGTTCGCGCTGTCCGCGCATCCCTGCTGCAGCGCCCGCCTCACCCGCGGTGGTTGTCTCCAACATGACCGACTCCCTAAGCCTTCCCACTCAAACGCGCACCTGCCCCGCTAGGAAACGTACCCTTCACCACAAACGTCCATTCGGGCTAGCATTGGTCTAGACCTACTCGGGGGACGAAGTACGTCCCGGTGGAAGGGAACGAGATGACCGAACAGCGCCCCGGCGAGCACATGGCCGCGGAGATCTCCCAGCAACCCGCCATTCTGGCAGGAATCGTGGAGCGACAGGCCGAAATCGCCGAGGTGGCCGAAGCCATCTCCAAGCGCCCGCCCAGGTTCGCACTGCTCGCCGCGCGCGGTTCCAGTGACCACGCCGCCCTGTATGCGAAGTACCTGATCGAAGTACTCCTCGGTCTCCCCTGCGGTCTCGTCTCACCCTCCACCGCCACTTTGTACGGTGCCCGTCCCGATCTGCGGGACGTTCTCTTCATCACAGTAAGCCAAAGCGGTGGTTCGCCGGATCTCATCGAGGTCACCGAAACGGCGCGTCGCCAGGGGGCGTTGACCGTTTCGGTCACCAACACCCCCGACTCCCCGCTTCGTGCCGCCGCCGAACTCGGCGTCGACATCGGCGCGGGACTGGAAAAGGCGGTCGCCGCGACGAAGACGTACTCCGCCACCTTGCTTTCGCTTTACCTTCTGATCGACGCGGTTCGCGGTGGCAAGGGCGAGGACGCGGAGCGGCTGGGCGAGCTCGCGCAGCAGACCCTCGACGGCGCCGACGAAGGTGTCCAGCGGGCGGTGGATCGCTACCGCTTCGTCGACCGGGTGCTCACCACCGGCCGCGGCTACTCCTACGCCACGGCGCTCGAAGGTTCGCTGAAGCTCGCCGAAACCAGTTACCTCGCGGCCCGCGCGTACAGCGGCGCGGATCTGCTCCACGGCCCGGTCGCCGCCGTCAACGGCGAGACCGCGGTGCTCGCGGTGACGAGCAAGGGCCACGGGGTGGGCGCGATGCAAGAGGTCGTCGAGGCCGTCGGCAAACGCGGGGCGGACGTGCTCGCGGTCGGCTCCGCCGCGGCCGACGTCCCCGCCGCACTGCGGATCGGTGTCGCCCCTTCGGCCGAAGAGGTCGCCCCGATTCTGGAGATCCTGCCCATCCAGCGGATCGCTCTCGGGCTTTCGCTGGCGCGCGGCGGTGACCCGGACAGTCCCCGAGGGCTGCTGAAGGTGACCAAGACACGGTGACTCACGTCATCGGAGTGGACGCCGGAGGGACGTCGACGCGAGCGATCGTCGTCGACGCCTCCGGCGCCGTCCTCGGCTCCGGACACGCGGGCGGCGCGAATCCCAACTCCCATCCGCCGCGGGAAGCCGCCGCGCGGATCGCGAGCGCGATCACCGGCGCACTGGGCGGGCTCGACCCGGCCGCGACGGCGGCGTGCGTCGTCGGCATGGCGGGCGTCAGCAAACTGAGCGATCCGTCGATCGGGGAGATCTTCGCGGCCACTTGGAAGAACCTGGGGATCAGTCCAGTGCGGACGGTCCCCGACTCCGAGGTCGCCTACGCGTCGGCCACCTCCGCGCCGGACGGTTCGGTGCTCATCGCGGGCACCGGATCGATCGCGGGCCGGATCCGCGGCAGGCGGATGGTCTCCACGTTCGGCGGCTACGGCTGGTTGCTCGGTGACGAAGGTTCCGCGTACTGGCTCGGCCGCGAAGCCGTTCGCTCCACATTGGATGCTCTCGGCCGCGGTGACGAACTCGGCCCGCTCGCGACCGCCGTCCTCGCCGAGGCGCGCGGACCGTCCGCAGTGGACGTGAGCGATCCCGAAGCCAGGACGGCGGCGATGTACGCGCTCATCACGAGCGCCAACGCCGAGGCGCCGATCCGGCTCGCCAGATTCGCCCCGTTGGTCAGCGAAGCCGACCGCGCCGGTGACGTGACAGCGGACCGGATCACCGCCGAAGCGGCGCGGCTTCTGGTGACCAACGTCATGGCCGCGCGCGAGCCCGGCGAGACCACACCGGTCGTCCTCGTGGGTGCCGTGCTGTCCCCGGCGGGCCCGGTCGGCGCGAAAGTCCGCGCCGCGTTGACCGGAATCGAGGTGCTGACCAGCACCGACGGGGTGCTCGGCGCCGCTTGGCTCGCCGCCGTCGACGCGTATGGGGAAGGGGCGCCACGCCCGGCGGCCGGAGGAAATAACACCGAAAACGGCCCCTAAAAGACCAAACCATCGACTCCGGGCCCGAAGTCCGGGTACCGTAGGACCCGGCCCCCGGACCCTCCCCCCTCGCCGGGGGCCGCCTTATGTCCCGGGTAGCCCGTCGGACCCGGAGCCGGAGGGGTTCTTGCCCGCCGCGTCCGCGTCGCCATCGCCTTCCACGACCGGCTCTTCCACGATCCGGTCTTCCACGACGCGCAGACCGGGATGTTCCGGCGGCAATGTGCGGTACAGCACCCAGCCGCTCACCGCGACCGTCACCGCGACAAGAGGCCAGGACAACACCGTGCGCGCGATGCCGAGCGCGACCACCTGCCCGCTCCACCACAGCGAGCCGAACACGGCCACGCGCAGCGTGTACTGCAGGAACACCCACACCCAGCTCGCCCGCGAATACGCGCGCAGCAGCGCGGGATCACGGCGCCAGCGCGTCTTCTGCCCGATGACGAGCCCCACCACGACGCCGAGCAACGGCCACCGGATCACGATGCTGGCCGCCCATAGCAGCGCGCTGGCCACATTGGACAGCAGCTGGATGAGGAAGAAGTCCTGGGCGCGGCCGGTGTGCAGGGCGATCAACGCGGCGGCGATCACCGCGGCGAGGCTCACCACGACCGCACGCGCCTTGTCGCCGCGCGCGACCCGGTAGGCACCGAGCAGCACCGCCACGCCGATGGCCGCACCGGCGCCCCAGGCGATCGACTGGTCCGCGATCAGCCAGCCGACGACGAAGGCCGCGGGCGGGATGCTCGCGTCGAGGGCGCCACGCCGCCCGCCGAGGATCTGGGCGAGCGACTCACGCGGGGGTCGATAGGTCACCCTTACAGCCTGCCGGATCCATGAGCGCCGACACCCGGTCGGGGAGACGTTCGCCACATACCCTGTCCGTTTTACGCCTGCTTGAGGTGAATCTCCGCGGCCGAGGAGTGTACCTCCGGTAATGGAGGTGCATGGACGTCCGACAAAATAAGAGACTGTGTCGACGGACTGAACCATGGGTTTCGGCCGGTTGGGATGGCAGGGGCGCTCCCAGCTGTTAGTTGTGGTGTACAAGTACCAACCGGGGGCACACGGACGGAAGGGGACCCAACGTGTACGGATTCGACAGCTACGTGGCGATCGGTGACAGCTTCACCGAAGGACTCAACGACGATCTGCCCGACGGCACGTATCGGGGCTGGGCGGATCGGCTCGCCGAGATCCTCGCCGAAGGCAGGGCCGATTTCCAGTACGCGAACCTCGCCCTCCGCGGGAAGATGCTCGACGAGATCCTCGAAGAACAGTTACCCATCGCGCTGGCGGTCAAACCCGACCTGGTCACCCTGTGCGCGGGCGGGAACGACATCATCGTCCCCGGCGCGGACGTGGACGCCGTCGCCGCGCGGCTGGAGGCGGGGGTCGCCAAGCTGCGCGAGGCCGGGATCCCGGTGCTCATCTTCAACGGGCCCGACACCAAGTACCTGTCCGTGATGCATGTCCTGCGCGGCAAGGTCGGGATCTACAACGCGCATCTGTGGGCGATCGCCCACCGCCACGGCGCGAAGATGGTCGACCTGTGGGCGATGGATCCGCTGCACGACCGTCGCGCGTGGAGCGACGACAGGCTGCACTTCACCCCCGAGGCCCACCGGCGGATCGCGCTGCGCGCGGCCGAGGTACTCGGCGTCCCGGTCGCCGACGACTGGCGCGAGCCGTGGCCGGCGTCCGAGGAGCCGAGTACCTGGATCACCTCGCGCCGCTCCGACCTCGAATGGACGAAGGCGCACCTGCTGCCGTGGATCCGGCGTCAGCTCAAGGGCGAGTCGATGGGCGACGGCCTGTCCCCGAAGCGCCCGGAACTCGCGCCGCTGCTTCCGCTGGAGCAGATCGAAACGGCGACCGTCACGCTGCCCGCCGAGCGGACGATCCACCACCACGCGAGCTGACCCGCGCCGGTTCCCCTCACCCGGCTCCAGTAGCGACAACGGCGGCGGGTGAAGGCTCCTTCCCAAGTACATGAAGGCCCCCTTCCTTGCGCCAGGCGCAAGGAAGGGGGCCTTCATGTACTTCACGCCGGCAAAGCGACCCACGCGGCTCCGTCCGTGTCACCCGGAAGGGTCATGTACTGACCGTCCGGTGCACCGGGACCGAAAGCCGGTTCGCTAACCGGGCCGGAGCGGCTTACAGTCCCTTCATGCCCGGTACACGCTGGAGCCGCTTGCTGCCTACAGCGCTGCTGGTCACGCTCGCCTTGACGGTGATCTCCGTCTGGTCGGCCTCGAACGACATCGAGGCCGAACTGACAGCGCGCGCGAAGAACGCGCTCGCCGACGTCGGCGTCTACGGCGGGCAGGTGAGCTTCTCCGGTCGCGACGCGAACCTCAGCGGTTTCCCGCCGAACCAGGCCGCGCAGGCGATGGACGCCATCCAGCGGATCGACGGGGTGCGCACGGTCGAGATCTCCGGCGACACCGCCCCGCCCGCCCCGGTGACGACGAGCGGCGAGCCGTCGAGCCCGCCGCCCTCGCCGCCGAGCCCGCCACCCAGCCCGACCACGACTTCGGCCGAACCGACCGACAAGGCCGGTTTCCAGGCCGAGATCGACCGCCTGCTGACGGCGACGCCGATCACGTTCGAACCCGACACCACCGAACTGACCGCGGACGGCGAGCGCGGTGCGCTGGAGATCGCGAAGCTGCTCACGGACGCGCCGCGCGAACTGCGGTTCCGGATCACCGGGCAGGTGGCGACCGGTTCGGACAAGAAGCTCGCGCTGAACCGGGCCAAGACGGTGGAACGGCTGATGGAGCGCAACGGGGTCAAACGCGACCAGGCGTACTCCACCGAACGCAAGAACTCCAACGGTGCGAGTGGCGAGGGCCGCCGCGTCGACATCACGGTCGAACAGCGGACACAGAGGTGATGGCTGATGCTCTGGCTATTCGGGCAGATCTGGCTTTGGCTGCTCATCTCCTTCGCCCTCGGCTGCGGCGTCACCTGGCTGATGATGCGCGGCGACCGGCGTGAGCAAGCGACTCCCGCTTCGGCGGCCCCCGAGCCGGAGCGCGCCGCCCCCGTCCCGGCCTACGCCGACCCCGATCCCGGCCCCGTGCCCGTCCCGCTGGAGGCCGAGCAGACTCAGTTCATCCCGCCCGCGCGGGTCCATGACGACGACGAGCCGTACGACCAGGAGCCGGAAGGCCACCGCGAGGGCAAGCTGACCCCGGAACCGGTGCGCCCGGCTCAGGTCTACCACCCGCGGGAGCCGGAACCGGTGGCCCGGAACGGCGGCCACGGCCACGAACCCGAGCCGGTCTGGCCCAGTGACGAGGACTGGCCGCCCGGCGACCGCGCCTCCGAATACCGGCCGGGGCAGGGCGGCTGACACCCGCCTGGTAAATTCGGCTACGCACTGTGAGCGTGACGCCGGGTACATTTCGTCGATCGGGAGCCCCGGCACACGAAGGAGGCTCCGATTTGGCGCTCCCCTATTGGACGCCGCACAACCTGCTGCCTCCGGGCCGCCATCCAGCCGACCTCGCCGATGTCTATGAGCGGCTGGTCTTCGACGCACCGCATCAGAACGACCGCGAAATCCTGTTCAGCGCGCTGAACAGCTACCTGGGTGTCGCCCGGCGGATCATGCCGACCGGCCGCGCGTGGATCGGCGGCGACCTCACCGCCAGGACCCCGCACGCCCCCCAGGGACTCGACGTGGTGCTGATCCCCGACGAATGGGGCGCCCTCAAGCGGCTCGACGACGCGGGACGCTCGGCGCTGTACGGACTGCTGACGCTGCGCGGGGTCATCGTCGGCCAGCCGGCCATGTACCTCGACCAGGTCCAGCCCGTCGGCGGCATGCTCGACGGCTTCCTCTGCCGCCCCGGCGACGAGGAGATCTGGGAGGAAGTATGGGCTTCAGGTGGCAGGGGAATTCCGGAAGTGATCTGGTGAGGAACGAATTCCGGCGGATCGCCGACGAGATTCCCGGCGGCACCTGGCTCGACGACCTCGCCCGCGCGTCGGCGATGGCCGCGTACGCGAAGTTCGAGCGGACGGCCCGTTCGCCGCTGCTTCGCGTGTCCGTGATCGGCGAGTCGCATCTGGACGCCTACACCTTCTCCGACATCAGCCGCGCGTTGCAGGACGCGACGGCGAAGATCGGGCACATCATCCGCAACCCGTCGGGTGAGGTGACCATCGTCCAGCCGGCGGACCGGGAGAAGGCGCCGTTGATCCAGCGCGGCCAGGCGGGCAACGCGATCTTCTTCGGCTTCCCCGAACCCGCGCTCGACGACGCGCTCATCCACGATGGACTCGAGTCGCTGTCCGAACGCGCGGTCAAGGAACTGTGCGACTTCCTGCCCGCCAACGGTTCCGACGACGGCGCGCTGGACGCGGTACTGCTGCAGCGCGACACCGTCCGCAACGCGGTCAGCGACATCGTCAACGCGGTCAGCAAACACGCCGGGATCGGCATGGCGCTCACTCCGACCGCCGGTGAGGAACTGACCCGCAGCATGACCACCGAGCAGGCCAGGATCCTCTCCGGGAGCCTGCGCGAGTCACGGGAGGCCGTCGGCTACGAGACGGTCAGCGGCAGGCTGGACGGCGTCCGCACCCGGCGCCGGATCTTCTATCTCGAACGCGAATCGGGCGGCACCATCCAGGGCGCGGTCGCGCCGGATCTGCTCGACGAGATCAAGGAGAACCTGGACCGGCCGGTGACGGCGCGGCTGCGCGTCGTGCGCACCACGACCATCGACGGCCGCCGCGGCCGCCCGGTGCACGAACTGCTGGAGATCACCCCGGAAGTCAACCTGTTCGATCAGTGATCGGGTTTCCGACATTCGGCGATGCCACAATTCTCGTCAGAAAATGGCGATGACCGCTTGATCATCGTTGAATGATGACTTTTTCCGGCAGGTAACAATTTCGGCCATTGCCCCGAACGATGGGTTAACGTCTTCGGACGGAAGCCTCCGAAAGGGCATGTATGCCGACCGATCCACCACTCCCGCACCCACCGGCCACCCGCTACGGCCCGGGTTTCGCCACGCACGGGACCCGGCACCGAAAGCCCAAGAACGGCCTGGTCATCGCCGGTTTCCTGGTCGGCCTCGCCGCGCTCGGGGTCGCCTTCGTCCCGGTCGCCGGGCTCGCCGCATGGCCGCTCGCCGTAATCGGGGTGACTCTTTCCGTGATCGGTTTGAGCAAAATCAAGAAGGGTGAAGCAGACAAGAAGGGAATGGGGGTAGCGGGACTCGCGCTTTCCATCGCGGGCTTGCTGGCCGCGAGCGGGTTACTGGTCTACACCAACTTCTTCGCTACTGGTGAGTCGGGACTGCACATCCCCGCTGTCGCCGGTGACAAGAACCGCGTCGAGTTCGTCGTCAGCGCCTCCGGCGGCGCGACCGTCCGATACGGCTCGCTCAACGACCAGCGGAGCGAGACGACCCCGGCCAGCACCGACGAATGGCGCGGTACCGCGTCGTTCAATTCGGGCGATTATCTGCTCACCGTCACCGCGGACACCCGGAACTCGTCGGTCAGCAACCAGATCGCCTGCTCGATCCTGGTGAACGGCCGGAAGGTGGCGGAGAACAAGGGGCAGACCATCGCGCTCTGCACCGCGAACGCCGGCTGACGCGCCCCTGATCCCCGCATTTCGTCCTCTGAATGCGGTACTTGCACGCGCAACTACCGCATTCAGAGGACGAAATGCGAGGAGTGGGACGCCGCCTGGCGGCCGGCCGGTATCGCCCCCACCTCCACCGGCCGGACCGCCACGAGCCGCTCCTGGCGGCTCTTCGGGCGGATCCGGGATCCGGATCCGTCCGAGCGCCGATCCCTGTCGCGTGCCCCTCCCCTAGGGCTCGACCGGCGCCGAACCGGACCCTACGCGCGCGAGTGCCGAGGCCACTAAGAATCCGCTAAGGATCACTCAGGGCCCTTCGCCGAGATCCGCGATTTCCCTCCGGACCATGCCGGCGAGCTTGGGATTGGCGTCGGAAAGGATCTTCAGCGCGAGCGCGAATTGCTCGCGGGCACCGTCCACATCCGACCCGGCGCGCAGCACTCTGCCCAGGGTCAGCCGCAGCACGCCCTCCTGGAGGACGAAGCGCCTGCTGATCGTCAGGTCGACGGCCTCCCAGACGTATCGCTCGGCCGCGGCGAGTTCGCCGATCTTCATGCTCAATTCGGCGAGGTTGTTCAGCGAGACGACGACGTAGCTTTCGTCGCCGAGGGTCCGGTCGATCTCCAGCGAAGCGACTTGGTGCCCGATCGCCTCGATGAACCGCCCCGCCCGCTTTTCGGCTTCCGCGCAGTTGTTGAGCGCCTGCCCGCGTAGTTCGAGGTCGCCGGTCCTGGCGGTCTCCTCGACCGCCTGACGCAACGTCGCGATGGCCTCGTCGTGCCGTCCCAGCAGGGTCAGCGCGGAGCCGAGGTGGATGTTCGCCGAGATCATCAACCGGTTGTCGCCGATCGCGCTCGCGAGTTCCAGCGCGCGCTCGGCGTCGGCGAGACAACCCTGCGGCAGTTCGAAGGTGAGCGCGATGGCGCACCGGGAGATCAGCATCCAACACCGGCCGAGGACGTCACCGGACCGTTCGGCGGCCTCGAGACCGATCTCGACCAGCCGCGTCCACTCGTCCAGCAGCGGGTACACCGCGCGATAGGTGTGCGCGACCCTCGCCAGCCGCCACACGTCGCCATGACGAGCCGCGGCGCCGGCGGCTTCGAGCACCTCGACCAGGTTTTGCCATTCCGCGGCGAACCACTCCTGCGCTTCGGCGAAGGAGCTGATCGGCGGCATTTGCGCGTCGCTGAGCACGCCGGTGAAGTCGAGCGGATCGACGATCCGCAGCATCTTGCGCCGCGCCCGGTCGGCGACGGCCTGGTAGTACCGCACGGAGCGCGACAGCACGTCGTCACGCTCGGTCTCGTCGAGTTCGTTCTCCGCCAGTTCACGGAGGAACAGGCGGACGAGATCGTGCGAGGCGAAGGCGTCGCGACCGGTTTCGGCGAGCAGGTTGTGCGCGGCGAGCACCCGCAGATGCCGCCGCGCCTCGGCGACGGTGATGCCGCAGATCGCGGCCGTCAGATGGGAACCGGCCGTAACGCACTGGACGACGCCGAGCCGCAGGAACGTGTTCGCGACATCGGCGGGCAGCCCGCGGAACGAGACGTCGAAGGCCGCGCGGACCCCGTCGTCCGGGCCTTCGACGTCGAGCGCGGCGAGTCTGGTCCGTTCGTTGCCGAGTTCGTCGACAAGGTCCTGCGCGGACCACTGCGCGCTGGCGGCGAGCCGGGCGCCCGCGATCCGCAGCGCGAGCGGGAGATAGCCACAGAGCCGGGCGAGCGCGTGGTTGAGATCGAACCCGGCCGGCCCGGCGAGTTCCTCGATCAGCCGGACGGCGTCACCGGGGGCGAGCGTGCCGAGGACGCGCAGTTTGGCGGCGTTGGACACGGCGAGCCCGTCGAGTCGGGAGCGGCTGGTCACCAGGGTCATCGACCGGGAGCCCGGCGGCAGCAGCGGCCGCACCTGCTCGGCGGAGCGGGCGTTGTCGAGGAGCACCAGCATCCGGCGCCCGGCGATCATCGAGCGGTAGAGGGCGATGCGTTCGTGGACCTGATCGGGGATGCCTTCGGCCGGGACGCCGAGCCCGAGCAGGAACTGGGTGAGCAGTTCGGCGGGTTCCAGCGGCGGGTGGTGCGGGTCGAAACCGCGCAAGGAGGCGAAGAGGATGCCGTCGGGGAAGCGGCGGGCGGCGCGATGGGCCCACCACACCACCAGGCTGCTCTTGCCGATCCCGGCGGTCCCGCTGACCACGCCGACGGCCGTCTCACCCGCTTCGGCGCGATCAGCGAGCTCGTCGAGCCAAGCGAGATCGGCCTCGCGACCGGCGAGATTCGGCACGGCGGGCGGCAACTGCTGCACCGGTGTCGCGGCCGGTTCGGCCTTCGGTTCCGCGACGACCTTGACCGGCAGGTCGTCGTTGAGCACCCGTTCGTGCAGCCAGCGCAGGTCCGCACCCGGTTCGACGCCGAGGGTGCGCAGGGTCGCCCGCGAGACCGTGCGGTACAGCTCGAGCGCGTCGCCGCGGCGCCCGGCGTGGTACAGGGCGCGCATCAGCTGCCCGGCCGTGCGCTCGGCGAGGGGCTTGGCCCGGACCAGCGGGCTGAGTTCGACGATCAGCTCCGCGTGCCTGCCGAGTTCGAGATCCGCGTCGACCCTGGCGCCGTGGACGGCGAGCCGCAGATCCTCCAGTTCGGGGGCACGGACCGAACCCGGGACCCCGGCGAGCGCGGGCCCCTGCCACAGGGCGAGAGCCTCGGCGAGCAGTTCGGACGCTTTTTCCGGGTCCTCGGTGGCCGCCCGTTCCAGCAGCGAGCGGGCGCGATGGACGTCGATCCGGTCGGGGTCGACGGTGAGCTGATAGCCGGGCGGCGCGGTGAGGATCTGGGCACCGCGCGGATGGTCACCCTGGATGTCGCGGAGTACCCGCCGCAGGTGGGAGACGTTGCCGTGGACGATCGTGCGGGCGGTGGCGGGCGGGTCGTGCCCCCACAGCGCGTCGATGATCTCGTCGAGCGCGACGACCTTGTTGACCTTCAAGGCCAGCAGCGCGAGAAGACCGCGGACACCGGGACCGCCGATGGGAACCGGCCGGTCGCCGTCGAGAAGCCGCACGGGACCGAGAAGCTGGAAACGGGCAGGGGAACCGCTTTCGCCCATGACAAGCCCCCTCCCCCGATCTCTCCCCTTACCGGAGTAGCCAACCTACCGCGCGAAGACGCCGTCAACCAGAAAAGCCTCGTGAGCGGTAATGACGGTGCTAACCGTTATTACCGCTCACGAGACCAAAAAAGGCTCCGTGCCCATCAGTCCCGATCTGATGGGCACGGAGCCGGGGGATGTCCGATTTGGGCCGCCTGGGGGCGCGACCCACATCGGACATCGGCGTCCACGTCCGTCCGGGTGGGCTCACCCCGAGCGAAGAACCCGTTCGGTCGTCGACAACACCTACGTGAGCGAGCCCACTGGCCCAGTCACGTGGCGACAACGTAACAGGGCGCACACCAACAGCTACAGGCGCCCCATCAAGGCCTTCGCTACCTGCGGTTTCGTCAGCGCGTCAGCGGAGTCGAGTCGCGGCCGGCGATGAACGCGGGACGCGGCTCGATCGCGGCGAACGGTTCCCGCAGCGCGTTCTCGACGCTGTTGAACACCACGAAGATGTTCGACCGCGGGTACGGCGTGATGTTGTTCGCCGAACCGTGCATCACATTCGAATCGAACCAGAGCGCCGAACCGGCCTGCCCGGTGAATTGGTCGATTCCGTATTCCGCGGCGAGTTTGGTGATGTCTTCCTCGCTCGGGACACCGACCCGCTGCTCTTTCAGCGAACTCTTGTAGTTGTTCTCCGGGGTTTCCCCGGCGCATTGGACGAAGGTCCGCTGCGACCCAGGCATCACCATCAGCCCGCCGTTGAACGGGTAGTTGTCGGTGAGCGCGATGGAGCAGCTGACCGCGCGAGGGGCGGGCATGCCGTCCTCGGCGTGCCAGGTCTCGAAGTCCGAGTGCCAGTAGAAGCCGGTGCCCTTGAACCCGGGCATGTAGTTCACGCGGCTCTGGTGGATGTAGACCTCGGAGCCGAGGATCTGCCGGGCCCGGTCGAGCACGCGGGGATCGCGGACGAGTTCCGCGATCAGCTCGCTGGTCTCGTGCACGTCGAAGATGGAGCGGACCTCACCGGTCTTGGCCTCGGTGATGACGCGCTCGTCGTCGCGGTGGTCCCCCGACGACAGGCGGACGAGTTCCTGCCAGTACGTCTGGACCTCGCCAGGCGACAACAGCTGGTCGACGACGGTGTAGCCGCGGGCCTCGTGGTTGGCGAGGGTGGCCCCGTCGAGGGGACCATCGGCCTCGGTACCCCAGACGGTGGGATGTGTACGGGGGAGATGTTCGGGCTTACCCGTGATGCGGGTCGGGTAACTGTCGTCGACTCGGGTGTCGGTCAGCGTCAAAGCGGTCGCCTCCTCGAGCGATTTCAGGGTTCGGTTACGAGCGGGTACACGCCGTTTTCGTCGTGGACCTCGCGGCCGGTGATGGGCGGGTTGAACACACAGACGCACTTGATCTCGGTCCTCGGCCGGACCTGGTGCTTGTCGTGGTCGTTCAGCAGGTACAACGTGCCCGGCTTCAGCTGGAACACTTCGCCGGTCGCGGTGTTTTCGAGCTCGCCTTCACCGGAGGTGATGAAGACCGCTTCGATGTGGTTCGCGTACCAGAAGTCGTTGACCGTCCCGGCGTAGAGCGTGGTCTCGTGCACCGAGAAGCCGACGCCCTCTTTGGCCAGCACGATGCGCTTGCTGCGCCAGTTCGGGGTCTTGATGTCGGCGTCGGTGTCGGTGACCTCGTCGAGTGTTCTGACAAGCAACGGAGAACTCCTTTTTTTCTCTTCCTGGTACGAACAGTCAGTTCAAGACGGTGGCGCATGCCTCGTCGATGATCGACAGACCCTTGGTGAGCTCGTCGTCGGTCAGGGTCAGCGGCGGCAGCAGCTTCATGACCTCACCGTCCGGACCGGAGGTTTCCATCAGGAGACCCCGTTCAAACGCGGCGGCGCAGACCTTGCCAGCGAGGTCGCCGTTGGCGAACTCGAGGCCCCTCGCCAGACCGCGGCCCTTCGCGAGCAGGTTCGCGTCCGGGTACGCCTCGACGATGCCTTCGAAGGCGGCGGCGATGCGCTCGCCCTTGGCCTTCGTCGACTTCTCCAGCTCGTCGTCGCTCCAGTACACGCGCAGCGCCTCGGCGGCGGTGACGAACGCCGGGCTGATGCCGCGGAAGGTGCCGTTGTGCTCGCCCGGCTCCCAGACGTCGAGGTCGGGGCGGATCAGCGTCAGCGCCATCGGGATGCCGTAGCCCCCGATGGACTTCGACAGGCAGACGATGTCGGGCTTGATGCCCGCGTCCTCGAAGCTGAAGAACGGGCCGGTGCGGCCGCAGCCCATCTGGACGTCGTCGAGGATCAGCAGGATGCCGTGCTTCTTGCACAGGTCGTCCAGCGCCTTGAGCCACTCGATGCGCGCGGCGTTGATACCGCCCTCGCCCTGCACGCCTTCGACGATCACGGCGGCGGGCTCGTTCAGGCCACTGCCGGAGTCGCCGAGCAGCTTCTCGAAGTAGAGGAAGTCCGGGATGGAGCCGTCGAAGTAGTTGTCGTACGGCATCGGGGTGGCGTGCACCAGCGGGACACCCGCGCCGCCGCGCTTCATCGAGTTGCCGGTCACCGAAAGGGCGCCCAGCGTCATCCCGTGGAAGGCGTTGGTGAAGTTGATGACGGCTTCCTTGCCGGTCACCTTGCGCGCGAGCTTCAGTGCGGCCTCGACCGCGTTCGCGCCACCGGGGCCGGGGAAGACGACCTTGTAGTCGAGTTCGCGCGGCGCGAGGATCTTCTCCTTGAACGTCTGGAGGAAGTCCCGCTTGGCCACGGTGAACATGTCGAGCGCGTGCGTGACGCCGTCACGGGCGATGTAGTCGATCAGCGCGCGCTTGAGGGCCGGGTTGTTGTGCCCGTAGTTCAGCGCGCCGGCCCCGGCGAAGAAGTCGAGGTAGGCCTTGCCGTCTTCGTCGTACAGGTAGCTCCCCTGAGCCCGGTCGAACACCACGGGCCAGCCACGGCTGTAACTGCGTACTTCCGATTCGAGTTCCTCGAAAATGCTCATCACGTTTTCTTTCTCCCTGGGATCCCCGGTTTTACGTTCTATTGACTGCTGAGCGGACCGATTCGATACAGGTCCTCTTGCTCATGCGTTCCGTCCTCGGCCGGGAAATCGTGCGCGGAAAACAGATCCCGGCTTTCCAAGGTGGCGTTCCAGCGCTTGGCGAACGAGGCGAACAACCGGATCGAAGCCTCGTTGTCCGGAGTGATCGTGGTCTCGAGGTACCGCACGCCCTGGGCAACCAGACGGTCGAACAGCTCGTCGAGCAGTGCCCCGGCCAGCCCTTTTCCGCGCTGGGACGCGTCGACGGCGACCTGCCAGACGAAGCCGGTGTCCTGCTTCCGATAGCCGAGCACGAAGCCGACGGGGCTACCGTCGACTTTGGCGACCACCGAGGTGTCGGCGAAATCATGGCACCACAGCAAATAGGCGTACGACGAGTTGAGATCGAGCTTCTTCGAATCGCGGGCGATTCTCCAGAGCGCGGCACCGTCGGCCTTGGTCGGGGATTCGATCAAGTGCTTTCCGGACATGTCCAGGAAACGTACCGGAGAATTCGGGCGAGGTCAGATCATCCGATGAGCGACAGCGCGGCTACCTGCAACAACCCCGAAACACACGTGACAAAGGTAACGGTAACGTTTGACGCGCAGCACTTGTGGGTAAGGCCGCCTCGACGCGGTCTCACCGCACGTGACGATACCAACCGTCACCACGCCATCGCAGGCTCAGGGCGCGATTCGCCACCCGAATACGCTATTCACGCCGCCGTCCGCGACGGATGACCGAGCCGAGTGGCGTCCAAACGGCGGGCAGCAGGAGCAGGAGGCAGACGACCAGCCACCAGACCGGCGCCTCGCCTCGCCGCCAGCCCGCGACGACGGCGCCGAGCCAGCCGAAGAGCGGGTCCCGGACCGGCGGCAGGAACGCGGCGAACAGCAACCCTGCTCCCGCCAGCACCCCCAGCACCGTGAGCACCATCCGCCACGTCTTGCGCAGCGTCATCAGGCTGACCACCAGGAACACGATCGCGCCCGCGGCCACCGGGACACCGACCCACTGCAGGACCGGGCCGCCTTGTCCACCGATGACGAATCCGGCCAGCACGGTGACCAGCGCGGCCAGCACGTTCCACGGGGACGGCAGGGTGGCCGCGCCGCGCGTGATCCACCAGGCGCTGCGTCCGGCGGCCTGGGCGAAGGTGGCGGCGGGCTGGACCGATTTCGGCACCCTCGTCGCCCCCGCGGCCGCGTTGATCCCGGCGGCGCCCGCCTTGACCAGCGTCTTCGTCAGCAGCATCGTCCCGCGTTCGTGTTCGAACCGCTCACCCGAAACCTGGCACGCCTGAAACGCGCGCTGCGTCTGCTCGTCGGTCTCCGGTTCGTTCTCGATCAGCTGCCGGAAGCGTTCCGACAGCTTCCCGTTGCCCTTGGCCGTTTTCGCGTCTTGTCCACAGTGGAGACCGACGCAGGGCAGTTCTTCGCGCGCGATTTCCAGCTGCCGGGCCCTGGCAAGCACCATCGCCGTCACCGGCATGCTGATCGGCAGGGTGGTTTCCCCTTGCACATCACCGAGTCCGCCGTCGAGACCGAGGAAAGCGAGTTCGGCGGCCAGTTGCGCGCGCAAGGATTCCGCTTCCTCCTCGGACAATCCGTCCTCGGTACCCGGCTGCCGCCAGCCGATCTTCTCGAACGCGTCCCGCACCTGCGCGCGGAAGGCCGCCGGCCCGACGACGTCAGGCAGCAGCCGCAGGCGTTTCGGATCGAGCAGGCACTGGAACAACCAGCCCGCCCCGTCGACGCGGCCCCACATCCAGTCGTTGGCCCGCCACGACGCCTTGTAGAACGCGCCGAAGTAGTCGGCCTGCATACCGGTGAGCTTGTCCCAGGAACGGCGCCTTTTCATGTCCATCAGCGTCCGTGAATCCGCGCTCACCTGGACGAGATCGACGCGCTGGTCGACCGACGGCGGCTGCGCGAGCAGTCCCCTGGTCGCGATGTGCAGCCGCACCAGCCGCGAGGTGACGATCGGATCGCGGGCGCTCTCGTCGTCGGCGGTGAGCCCGGTCCACGCCAGCAGCGTGCTGACCGTGTCGGCGGCCTCGGTGTCCGGCTTCGCCTGTGCCAACGGCAAAAGGATCGGCGTCGCCTGCCGGAGCGCGGCGACCACCATCGGCCACGCTTCCTTCAGCGTGTCGGACCGGCCGAGCTCGGCCCATTTTTTGGCTAGCCCCTCGATCCAGGCGGCCAGCGTGACATCGGACGGTGGTGGCTCCTGTTCGGCGACCCAGCTCGCGAGCCGCGTTCCCCGCGCCGCCCGGTGGCGCGCCTCGTGCAGCAGCACCCGGCAGCGGTTGAGCTGCAGTGCCTGGTCCGGCGTGGGATCGAGCCGGAAACCGGCGTTCACCAGCTGGATGCCGGTGGCCACCGAATCGTCCAGCGCGGTGGTGCGGAAGGCGACCAGGTTCGCCAGCTCGCAAGTGTCCTTCGGCGGCTCGGTGGGCAGGCCGTCGCGCAACCCCGACGCCGCGGCCGCGCGCAGCTGCGCCGCGGTCCCGGACGCCCACTGCCGATCGGGATCCTCCACATCGGACAGGGAAAGCCGGCGGGTCGCCTCACGGACCAGCGCGGTGGCGTCCTCCTGAACCCGCCGGTCGCGGTAGTCGTTCATCAGCCGCTGATCGACCAGTGTTTCGGGGCCGCCCCGAACCCCCATCGAGGCAAGGGAAACGCGGGTTCCCCTGGTCCGGACGACGGCGTCGTTGTGCCGGGTCAGGTCTTCGAGTTCGGCACTGATCGTCTGGCTCAGCACGGTGCCGACGACCTTGCTCATGGCGGTGCCGAGCAGCGGCGGACGCTCCGGATCGACCTCGACGCGCTCGGCGTCGCGTTCCGCCGTCGGCACCACGTACAGCAGCAGCCGCCGGACGTCCGAATGCGACTGCCGTTCGAAGATCTCCCGCAACGCCGGGCGCAACGGTTTGTTCAGCAGCACCCCGCCGTCGGTCAGCCAATGCGACCGCGTGACGTCGGTGTAGCGGCTCATGTCCGGATGCAGCGGGCCGGTCTGCTCGCCGATCGGCATCCGGGAAAGCTCGAAAGCGCCGGGAAACGAAGCGGTGGAGCGTGCCGCTAGCGCGAGCGGGCCCACGACATCATCTGTCCACAAAGGACCATCGAAGCGGAAGAGCAGGCGATGTTCGGTGTCCCGCACGAGGTTTCCCAGCGCGTCGTCGAACCTGGTCGTCTCGCCGTCGATCATCGTGCCGGTGAGCAGCACGGTGATGTCGGGGCACTCGGGTTTCACCGTCGCCTTGTCGGTGATCCGGTGCAGTGCTTCCTTGAGGTCACCGAGCAGCACGCGATCGCCGTTCAGCAACGACCTCGGCTCTTTCTCGCCGGGGTCGCGGATCAGGTTGTCGAGCGATCCGGTGCTGATCCACGTGTCCCGCAACACCTGCGGACTCGACCGGAACGCCTCGGCCAGCCCGAGGCACGCCGCGTTGATGCCGCCGGCGCTCGTGCCGGTGAGCACGTCGAGTGAGACGGTGGCGTTGAGCAGGTCGAGCAGGGTCCGGTACGGACTCGTCGATTCCGGCGTTCTCGACGCCTGCAGCAGATGCGAGGTCTCGGTGGCGACCCCGCCCATCCAGACCGCGAGACTCGCCCCGCCCACCATGGTCATCGCCAGCCGGATCTCCTGCGGCCACGGACTCCCCGCGTCGGCCATGTGCGCCCTCCCCAAGGCTCAGTGCACCGAGCACCTTAGACCGGACGGGCGAACCGGTGTACCACCGTTAGTGCCGCCTCGCGCATTTCGTCCTCTAAAGGCGGTAGTTCGGGCACGAATTATCGCCTTTAGAGGACGAAATGCGAAGGGTGAGAGTAGGAGTCAGGCGGCGAAGTGTTCCAGGAAGAGCACCTGGGCTTCACCGACGGCGAAGCCCAGGCCGGCGCCGGTCGCGATCAGGATCCATTCGTCCTGCTGGAACGCCGGCCGCAACAAGCCTTCGAACTCGCGTGGCGACAGCTCCTTCATCTTGGTCACCAGCACGTTCCGGATGTCCATCGCGTCGCTCGCGTAGTCCTCGATGTACCGCATGGTCTCCGGCAGCTTGTCCATGATCTTCTCGGCGATGTTCAGCTTCATGTCCTGATACCGCCTGCTGCCGACGGCGAACACCACCAGCGGTTTCCCGACCCCGACGCGGCGACCGAGCTGTGCGTCGAGCTGCCGCTGGATCAGCGCGAGCACCCGATCCGACAGGGGCCCGTGCAGCACCGCCTCGATGACGTTGTGCGGCGTGATGATCTCCTGCGCGATCAGCGCGCCGTACGCCTCCGCGACCTCGCCGCGCCGCTTCAGGAACAGACCCTGCCAGCGCACTCCGAAGTACCGGCGCTCTTCGAGCGGGTAGAAGATCATCCGCAGCGCGAGCCAGTCGGTGAACCAGCCGGTGAAGAGCCCGAACAGCGGCATGATCAGCGGGAACTTGAACAGTACCCACGCGATCATCTGGATCACGCCGATCAGCCCGCCGAAGAAGATGCCGGAGCGGGCGATGAACTTGAACTCCTTGTCACCCGCCTCCTGGAAGATCCGGTTCAGCAAACGTTTGTCCTTGACCAGTGCGGTGACCACCATGCCCTTGAGGTCGAACACACTGTCCACATCGGACTTGATCAGCTCCAGCACGGCGGCGACCATCTTCGGTGTCTCGGCCTGGACGCGCTGGATCACCAGCCGTTGCACCCGCACGGGCAGCGATTCCCACAGCCCCGGCTGGTAGTGGGCGGCGACGTCGCGCACGATGTCCTCGACGGCCGCCTGCAGCGGTCTTTCGATCTCCTTGGCGATTCTCTGCGGATCGAGCCGGGCGACCACCTCCGCCGGTTTGATCAGCTGCTCGGTCATCGTGTCGCAGGCGATGCTCGCCATCCGCGCGGCGCGTTTGGGCACGATGCCCTGCCAGCCGAGGAACGGTTTGATCCCGATGAACTCCACCGGCTGGAACATCATCCGGATCGCGACGAGTTTGGTGGTGTACCCGATCAGCGCGGCGACGATCGGGATGGAGACGTAAATCGGCCAATGCTGGGCGAAGTCGGCGAGGATCCCCTCGAAGAACGCACCCATGCCGGGGTCAGCCCGCGCTCGGGTCGCAGGCCTGCCAGAACTGGGCGCCGAGCCGGGAAATATGCACCGTGTGCTTGACGAACTTGGCCCGCTTGACCGACTTCTCCGCCTCGCGGACGGTCTCGTCGGTCAGCAGGATCTCGTACTGCGTGTCGAGTGCGGGCACCTCTTCGTCCAGCTCCACCAGGCCGAGTCCGATCAGCCTGGTGAGATAACCGGGCACCTGGTCGGGCAGCGACACCCCGGCGGCCTTGCCGACGGTGGAGGCGTTGCGCAGGACGAACCGCCCGGCACCGCCGAGGTTGGTCCGCTCGGCGACATCGACGGCGGGGAACGGCGAGCCGTCGGAAAGCGCGGAAAGGATGCGGGCCTCGTCCGGCGTCAATTGCCGCAGGATGATCGCGTAGAGGTACTCGCGGGCGCGTTCGCGGCCGAAGCCGATCGAGTGGTTGAGCAGTTCCGCCATCGCCGCGCGGAGCGGTTCGAGGTGGGCGCGGGTGTGCACGAGTGTGACGGTCGCTTCGACCGGGCGGGAGCCGTCGGCGTCGGGCCGGTTCATCGCGGACGCGGCGGTGAGCGCGGCGTGGTAGGGATCGTCGACCTCGTCGAGACGGCGGCGCAGCTCCGAAAGCAGCTGCCGCTCACCCTGTTTGATGACCTGCTCGGCGAGCTCGACGCCGGGGAACTTGCGCGTGTATTCGATGCCCGTGCGGGCGGCCCAGCCCGCCAGTTGTCCCGCGCGTTTGGCGAAGGCGGCCAGGTCGTCACCGGCGGGTCGGTCGTTGCTCACGGGCACTCCCCTCGCGTTCGCGCTGATGCTACCCGCGAGTAGGCCGAATGGCCGAAATTGTGATGGACCCGGATGTTTGGATGGAGACCATGAGCTTCACGCGCTGGGGTCCGCCGATCGACGTCCTCCCGCTGTTCGCGCGTGAGGAACAGGCCCTGCTCGACGTGCTGACCGGACTCGACGCGGAGCAGTGGGCCGCACCGACGGTCTGCACGGGCTGGACGGTGCACGATCTCGCCGCCCATATCCTCGGCGACAAACTCGGCAGGCTGTCCCGCGACCGCGACGACTACCGGACGACGGCGCCGCGCGAGGGCGAACGCTTCGCGGAGTTCATCGACCGGATCAACGACGAATGGGTGGTCGCGTGCCGTCGGCTGTCGCCCGAAGTGCTGTTCGCGCTGCTGGTCGACAGCACCTCGCAGATCGCCGAGCTGTGGGGCCGCGCCGACCTCGACACCCTCGGTGAGCCGGTCAGCTGGGCCGGGCACGAACCAGCGCCGGTCTGGCTCGACGTCGCCCGTGAGTACACCGAGTTCTGGGTGCATCAGCGGCAGATCCGCGAAGCCGTCGGTATACCTGGTCCGCTCGACGGACCAGAGTTCCGCGGGCCGGTGATCGACACCTTCATGCGAGCACTGCCGCACACCCTGCGTGACGTCGAAGCGCGGATCGGCAGGCAGGTCGGCTACACCGTCACCGGTCAGGGCGGCGGGAAGTGGACGGCCCAGCGAGCCGTCGGCGGCTGGGAGATCGACCGCGTCGCGCCGGCCTCACGCTCGCCGCTGGCCTCGGTGACGACGGACGCGGACACGTTCTGGCGGCTGTGCACCCGGAACCCCGTGAACAGGGACCGGGTCACCGCCAAGGGTGACGAAAGCGTTTGCGACGTCGTGCTCGGGATGACGTCGATCATCGTGTCGTGAGTGGCGATTCGGGTTAGAGCGAACCACCGCTGGCGTGCAGTACATGATGGCCTTGGCTAGGGCCGACGGCTCAGCGTTGCAGGTGGCGGGACTTCTTGGCCTGTTTGCGCAACTGCAGGATCCGGGCGCCACCGACGAGCGCGACCAGCGCGCCGCCCGCGATCACGGAGAACAGCATCGCGACGGCCAGCGGCATGCTGCCGGACATGCCGAGGAAGTGCACGGTCGCGGTGTCCTGGTTCTGCAGGATGAACACGAGCAGGAACACCAGTACGACCAGCGCCACGATGACGGCGACCCAAGTCCCGCTCACCCGCGTGCGTTTGAGCTTCGGGACGGCGTCGAACTTGCCGCTGTGGCGTGCGCCGCCGGCGGTTTCGGGCGGCTTGACGGGCTCGACCGGAACGTCGGCGGCGCCTTCGTGCGGCTGCGTCATGCAGGACAGTGTCCGCCGAAGTGGGCTTGATCGCGTCCTCAAGCGTCCAAACGGGTGACCTCGTCCGCCGCGCGGAGCACGCGCAAGGTGTTCTTCCCGGCCAGTTTCGCGCAATCCTCTTCACTCCAGCCGCGCTCCAGCAGCGCGGCGAACAGCACCGGATACTTCGAAACGTCTTCGAGGCCATCCGGCAGTGTCGCGACGCCGTCGTAGTCACCGCCGAGGCCGATGTGGTCGACACCGGCCACCTCGCGAGCGTGCTCGATGTGCGCGACGACGTCGTCGATGCTCGCCTTCGGCTTCTCCGGACCGCCGCGCTCCGCGGTGAACTTGGTGCGCAGGTCGAGATTCCGGTAGTCCTGGCCCGCGGCATCCATGTCCTGGCGCAACTGGTCGTCCCACTCGGCGACCTTCGGCGAGATGAAGCCCGGTACGAAGGTCACCATCGCGACGCCGTCCTTGGCGGCCAGGGTTTCCAGGACGTCATTAGGAATGTTGCGCGGATGGTCGTTGACCGCGCGGCACGACGAGTGACTGAAGATCACCGGCGCGGAACTGACCTCCAGCGCGTCGCGCATGGTGCTCGGCGCGACGTGCGAGAGGTCGACCAGCATGCCGATCTTGTTCATCTCGCGGACGACGTCGCGACCGAAGTCGGTGAGCCCGTGGTGGGCGGGCTCGTCCGTGCCGGAGTCGGCCCAGGTGGTGTTGTGATTGTGCGTCAGCGTCATGTACCGGACGCCGAGGCGGCGCAGGATCCTCAGCACGCCAAGGGATTCGGCGATGCTGTGGCCGCCCTCGGCGCCCAGCAGCGAGGCGATCTTACCGTCGCGGAAAGCCGCTTCGGCCTCGTCCGCGGTGTCCGCCAGCGCCAGGCGATCGGGGTATCGCTCGATCATCTGGTGCACGATCTCGATCTGTTCGAGCACCGCCGTGACCGCGCTGTGCCCCTCGAACTGACAAGGCACGTAGACGGACCAGAACTGCATCCCGAGCCTGCCTTCGGCGAGCTTCGGGAAGTCGGTGTGCAGATGCGGCTGGCGGATCGTGAGATCCGTGCCCGCCACGGCCTCGACCGGATCGGGGCCGGTCGTTACCCGCAGCTCCCATGGCAGATCGTTGTGTCCGTCCGCCAGGAGCACCCTTTCGAGCAGAGCCTGGGCGCGGGCAAGGTCGCCGTTAGTCATCGGGCGATGGTACGTCCGTCTACTTTGCTCGCACCGTCAAGGGTTGAGCCATCCCGCGGCCGCTACCAAACCGTTGCCTGTCACCTGATGTCCACCGGGATGGCGATGCGCGACGACGTCCGCGGAACGCTCGCGCAAGACACGGACGAGTGCCTCCGCCGACGCGAGCGGCGCCATCGGATCCTGTTCGCCATTCGAGAGGAACACCCTCGTACCGGACAAATCATGTTGTGGTGGCGAAGGAACGGGCGACATCGCCGCGAACAGCGCCGCCTCGCGAACGGCGTCCGGGCGGAGCAAGGTCACCGCGGCCGCGATGTTGGCGCCATTGGAAAATCCGATGGCGACCAGCCGCCTGCCTTCGAGGCCGTAGGCCGCCCGCGAGGCCACCACGAAATCGGCAAGCTGGTTCGCGCGGAAGACCACGTCCTCGTGGTCGAAAACGCCTTCCGCCAACCGGCGGAACCACCGCGGCGCACCGTGTTCCGACACCGGCCCGGCCGGCGCGAGCAGCGCCGACTCAGGACTCAGCTGACGGGCGAGCGGCACCAGATCGTCCGGACCGCCGCCGGTGCCGTGCAGAAGCAGCAGCACCGGCTCGTCCGGTGAACCTTCGACGTACTTGTGCTCCAGTCCGGTCATCGTGCGTCCGGGTTGTTCTCGCTGGGGAGGTCCAGCTTCGGCAGCATCGCCTCGATGTCCTCGCGCTTGGGCTCCAGCCACGGCGGCAGTTTCAGCGCGCGGCCGAGTTCCAGCAGCGGCTCGTCGATCGCGAAACCGGGTTCGTCGGTCGCGACTTCGAGCAGGGTGCCGCCCGGCTCACGGAAGTAGATCGAGCGGAAGTATTGACGGTCCAAAATGGACGTCACGTTCACCCCGTCGTCGATCAGTTCGTCGCGCCACGCGGCCTGGGTCCGCTCGTCCGGCGCGCGCCACGCGACGTGGTGCACGGTGCCCGCCGCCACCAGCCCGCGCGGGGCGTCCGGCGTCACGAGGACGTCGACGAGCGCGCCGGGGCCGCCTTCACCGGCGGAGAAGCGCAGGCGATTGCTCTCCTGGTGCTGGAAGGCCAGGCCGAGGCCGTCGGTCAGCATCCCGGCGGTCGCGTCCTCTTTGGACACCGACAGCGTGACGGAGTGCAGCCCGCGGATGGCGTGCTCGGCGGGGACGAGCTTCGTGTCCCACGGGTCGCGCGGGTCACCCTGGGGATGCGCGACGAGCGCGAGCTTCAGTCCGTCCGGGTCGAGGAAGGTGAGCGTCTCTTCCCCGTCGGAGTTGCGGATCTGACTCGTCTCGATGCCGCTTTCGGCGAGATGCGCCTTCCACCAGCCGAGCGAGGCTTCCGGCACGGAGAACGACGTCGTGGTCGCCTGCCCGGTGCCGTGACGGCCCTTCGGCGCGTCCTTCCACGGGAAGAACGTCATCAGGGAGCCGGGCTTGCCGGACTGATCGCCGTAGTAGAGGTGATAGGTGCCGGGGTCGTCGAAGTTCACGGTGGTCTTCACCAGCCGCAGGCCCAGCGCCCTGGTGTAGAAGTCCGCGTTGCGCTGGGGGTCGCCACCGATGGCGGTGACGTGGTGCAGGCCGGAAGTCTTGATCGACATGGTGCCCCTCCTCTGGGAGCCGGTGAGAACAAGCTAACCACAGAACCTCTCGCGCGCAAGATATATTCCTGAAAGATTTCTCGGTGTAGGCTCGCGCCCGTGACAGCGGATCCGAGCGACGACGAAGTGGTCACGTGGTGGGGCCTGGTGATCGAGGGCTACCTGGCCACGCAGAACAGGCTGATGGGCGAGATCGCCGACCGGTTCGGCCTGGCTCCGGCGTCTTTCGACATCCTGTTACGGCTGGTGCGCTCGCCGGAGCACCGGATGCCGATGACGCGGCTGGCCGTCGAGGCGGCGTTGTCCAGCGGCGGGTTCACGAAGGTCGCGGACAGGCTGGTCGCCGCGGACCTCATCTGCCGGGTGCCCAGCCCGGACGACCGGCGCGTCACCTTCGCCGCGCTCACCGCGCACGGCCTCGACGTCGCCCAGCAGGCGCGCGAGGCGTGCGCGGAGATCCTGCGGCGCATCGTTTTGACTCCGCTGGGTGACGACGCGCACGCGCTGGCCGAGGCCATGCGCACCCTCCGCACCGTCAACGGCTCCTGACCTGCCGCATTTCGTCCTCTAAATGCGGTAGTTGCGCGTGCACGTACCGCATTTAGAGGACTAAATGCGGCGGGGCGGGGTCCCGGACCTCGTACAGGTCTCGCACGAGGTCACGGATGACGTTGCGCCGGATCTTCCCGGTCGCCGTCTTGGGCAGTTCGCCCAGCTCGACGACGCCTCGCGGGCGTTTGAACGACGCCAGCCCCGCCCGGCAGAAGTCGATCAGCTCGTCCGCGTCCAGCCGATGGCCGGGAACGCCGACCACGCAGGCGACCGGTTTCTCGATGCCGTCTGAGTCGAAGGCGGCCACGACGGCGACCTCGGCGACCGCCGGATGCTGCCGCAGCCGGTCCTCGACCTCGGCGGGCGACACCCAGATCCCACCGGGCTTCAGCATGTCGTTGAACCGCCCGAGGCAGGTGTAGGTCCCGTCGGCGTTGCGCACGAAACTGTCACCCGTCCGCAGCCATTCGCCCTGGAAGACGTGCTTCGTCGTCTCGTACCGCGCCCAGTATCCGGTCGCGATCGACGGTCCGGCGACGAACAGCTCACCGGGCTGCCCGTCCGGTACGGGCGCGCCGTGCTCGTCACGCAGGGCGACTTCGTAGCCGGGGACCGGCACCCCCGTGCTGCCCGGCCGGACCTGACGCGGCCGGTTGGACAGGAAGATGTGCAGTGCCTCTGTGGACCCGATCCCGTCGATGATCTCGACGCCGAACCGGTCACGGAACCGCTCGTAGAGCACGGCGGGTAGCGGTTCGCCTGCCGAAACGGCTTGGCGTACCGAAGCGAACGTGTCGTTCGGGAGGTCGCTGGCGAGCAACGCCGCGTAGAAGGTCGGAACGGCGAAGAACAACGTCGGCCGCTCCGCGCACGCCCTGGCGGCGATCAGTCCTGGGGTCGGACGGGCCGGTTCGAGCAGCGTCGTCCCGCCGGCCGCGAGCGGGAAGAACGCGGAATTCCCCAAGCCGTAAGCGAAGAACAGCTTGGGGACGGAAAGGAACCGGTCGTTCGGGCCGACGTCCAGCACGCCGCGCGCATACGTTTCGCAGACCGCGCGGATGCCCGCGTGCCGGTGCATCGCCCCCTTCGGCTTACCCGTCGTCCCCGAGGTGTACAGCCAGAGCGCGGGCGAGTCCTCCCAGGTCGGCGCCGGTTCGAAACCGTGATCGTCCACTGTGGACAGATCACTCCAGTCGTGCACGCGGACCCCGGACGGCAGTTCGGCCGCCTTCGCCCTGTCCAGCACGACGTCGGTGACCTCGGGCGCCAGCCCCAGCGCGATCGTCGCCTGTGCGGTGAACTCGCCGGAAACGCACAGGACCCTGGCCCGTGAGTCGGCGAGCAGCTTGCCGAGGTCCAGCCCGGTGACCATGGTGGACACCGGTACCGCGACCGCCCCGGCCAGCATCGCGCCGAGGAGCCCGGTGAGCAGTTCGACGTCGTCGACCATGCAGAACAGGACCCGCTCCTCCGGGCGGACGCCGATCGCGCGCAGTCCGGCCGCGACCCGGCGGGTTTCGGCCGCGAGTTCGGCGTAGGTGAGGCTCCGCCTCGGTGAAACGACCGCGGTCTTGGCGCCGCGCCCCTCCGCCAGATGCGCCTCGAGCAGGTAGCTCGCCGCGTTGAACCCGGTAGCTGCAGCGGTCACGGCGCACCTTCTATCGGCTCAGCTCAGGTAAACGTATTCGTAGTCGAACGGTTTCCCATTGATGCCCTGGCGTGGCGGCGCCACCCAGCTCGCGATCTTTCCTCGCTCGTACACCGGATGCATCAGCGATCGGACGAAGGTCAGGTCTTCCGGGGTGGGCAGCCACTTGCGTTTGCCGGCCAGCCAGGTCCGCTCGTCGACAACGGTGCCGTCGGGCGTCACATGGTGGCCGGAGTTTATGCCGACTTCGCGATTGAATCCAGGGTGCGGGAGGACGAATCGGAAGTCGATGCCCGCCTCGTCCAGGATCTTGTTCCAGCGGTTGACCCCGGTCTGGCAGTCGGCGCGGTACTCCTCCCGCAGGTCGAGGTTCAGCAGCAGGATGGCCGGGTGTTCTTCGATCTCCCAGGTGCCGTCGGCCCGCGGACGGGACAGCGACCCGGCGGAGTCGGTGAGCCGGTGGTCGTCCTTGCGGCGGGCCTCCTGCCAGCGGCCTTTCAGCCCGGCGGTGTAGTAGTTCGCCGCGTTGGTCGAAGTCTCGCCGCCGAACAGGTCGAGCGAGACGGTGTAGTGGAAGTTCAGGTATCGCTGGATGAGATCGAGCGGGATCCCGCCGTGCCCGGCGATGTCGAAGGTGTCGTGCTCGCGGATCAGTTCGGCACTCCGGGTGACCACGCGGTCCACGCCGGTGGTACCGACGAACATGTGGTGCGCCTCTTCCTTGAGCATGAATTCACAAGTGCGGGAAAGCGGGTCGAAGCCGCTTTCCTTGAGCGTGCCGAGCTGGTATTTGCCATCACGATCGGTGAAATAGGTGAACATGTAGAAGGCGAGCCAATCCGCGGTCTCTTCGTTGAAGGCGCCGAGGATGCGCGGGGCGTCCGGACTTCCGGAATTCCGGAGCAGCAAGGCTTCCGCTTCTTCACGGCCTTCGCGGCCGAAGTAGGCGTGCAGCAGATACACCATCGCCCACAGATGACGGCCTTCTTCGACGTTGACCTGGAAGAGGTTCCGCAGATCGTAAAGGCTCGGTGCGGTCAGCCCCAGCAGTTTCTGCTGCTCGACCGACGCGGGTTCGGTATCGCCTTGGATGACGATGAGCCGCTGGAGATCGGCGCGGTATTCGCCGGGAACTTGCTGCCAGGCCGGTTCGCCCTGGTGCTCGCCGAAGGTGATGACGCGGTCCGGGTCGCGCTCCGCGAGGAAGATCCCCCACCGGTAGTCCGGCACGTTGACGTGGTCGAAATGCGCCCAGCCGTCCCGGCCGACGCTGACCGCCGTGCGCAGGTAGACGCCTTGAGTTTGCAGCGTGGGGCCCATTTCACCCCACCAGTCCAGGAACTTCGGCTGCCAGCCCTCCAGCGCCCGCTGGAGCCGCCGGTCCCCGGAGAGATCGACGTTGTTGGGGATCTTGGCGTCGTAATCGATCTTGGTGGGCATGGGTCTCAAACCCGCTTCCTGTCGAAGACGGCCTTCTGACCAGTACCGTAGCGACGCAAAGCGCCTTCCGGACCGGATGCGTTCGGACGAGTGAAGATCCAGTTCTGCCAAGCCGCCAAGCGGCCGAAGATCTTGCTTTCCAGCGTCTCGGGTCCGACGAACCGGTGGTTCGCCTCCATTCCGGTCAGCGCGTCGGGACTCAGCGAAGCCCGGCTTTCCAGCGCGATCCGGACCTCGTCTTCCCAGTCGAGGTCGTCCGGGGCGTCGGTGACCAGACCGAGCTCGTTCGCCTCCGCCGGACCAAGCGGTTTTCCGCGTTCTGCCGCGAGCATCGTGACGTGCTCAGGGTCGCCGAAGAACCGGGATTCGAGGCGGGACAGGCCGTTCCCCATCGGAAGGCGGCCGAAGTTGGCCTCGGACAGGGTGATCGACGCACGTTCTTCACTGTCTTCGTCGTCGATCGGCGGACCGTCCAAGATGTACTGCCGATCCGCGGCGAGCGCGAGTTCCAGCAGGAGCCCGGCGAAGCAGCTACCAGGTTCGATGAGCGCGATCAGGCTGCGGCTGGTGACGTCGAGCCGCTTGAGCGTCCGCTTCCAGTAGTGAACGATTTCGTTGCTCAGAACGTCTTTCGCGTCGAACACGACACGTTCGTGCGCCAGGACCTGCGCCGGATCGCCTTCGGTGCGGAGTACCCAGGTACCGAGTTCGGGTTCGTTGGTGCGCAGGCGAAGGATGGCGTCGTCCAGTTCGCGAGTGACGTCCAGCAGCCAGCCATCGTCGCCGTCGGGTCCCTTGACGGTGATCGTCGCTTCGGTCGCGCCCAGCGAAATGTCGACATAGCGATGCACGAGGGGCGTCAACTCGACACCTTCACCATCGAGCCGGCCGCTCGTCCGCGCGAGTTCCTTCGCCTTGGCCAGTACGGCTTCGCGGAACCCCTGCCGCGGCACGAGTTCGTCGACGAGCCGCCAGTCGAGGGCGGCCCGGCCTTTCATACCGTCCGGACGGGTGGCGAAGACGTCGGCGAGATCCCGCCGCACGCCGCGTTTGTCGACCAGCCTGGTGAGCCCGCCGGTCCCGGGGAGGACGCCGAGGAGCGGGATCTCCGGCAGCGCGACGGTCGAAGAGTTGTCGTCGACCAGCAGGATCTTCTCGCAGGCGAGCGCGATCTCGTACCCGCCGCCGGCGCAGGTGCCGTTGACCGCGGCGATGTAGAGCTGACCGGAGTTCGCCGACGCGTCCTCGATGGCGTTGCGGGTCTCGTTGGTGAACTTGCAGAAGTTCACCTTCCACTCGTGCGACGACGAAGCCAGCATGCGGATGTTCGCGCCCGCGCAGAAGACGTTGTCCTTCGCGCTGGTCACGATGACCACGCGGACTTCGGGATGTTCGAACCGCAGGCGCTGCGTCGCGTCGTACAACTCGATGTCGACGCCGAGGTCGTACGAGTTGAGCTTGAGCTCGTAACCCGGTACGAGACCCCCGTCGGCGTCGACGTCGAGTTCGAGCCACGCGACGTCACCGTCGATGCCCAGGTGCCAGTGCCGGTAGCCGCTGGGATGACGTTCGAACGTCACCGACGTGGTCCGCGTCACCCCATCGATTGTCTACATGCCGATATTGAACGTCAATGTTGTGTAGAGAGTTGGTCAGGCGCGCTCACCCGGTTGAGTTTCGTCGCGGCCCAGGTCACGAAGGCCCACAACAGGAGTGCCGCCGCTGTATCGGTGTAGATCGTGGCGAACCAGAAGGCCGGGATCTGCGGCACCGCGATCAGGAAATGCCCGAGGCTGGCCAATCCGGACAGCGAGTAGACCATCAGGAACGCGAGCGCCCGCCAGGAGCGCCCGCGCAGGTAGTCGCGGTAGCCGAGCACGCCGAACGCGGTGAAGAGGAAGTACGCGAAGACGACCAGCGCGGCCGTGACACCGACCGAGATCCCTTCGAGCTGCGGGTAGTCCGCCGCTCTGAGCACGTTGTGCGCGTAGTGCAGCGTGGTGGACAACAGCGTGAACGCCAGGATCAGCCGCAAGGCGGTGAGTCCCCGGTCTCGAAGAAGATCCATGTTCGCCCCTTTGCGATTTGATAGATCGCTCTAGCGAGAGCGTAGCGCACGGCGCTAGGGAGCTGAAGAGGACTTTCGTCCCGGCGTTCCGGTGGCGGGCATGGCCGAGCGGTTCAACCACGGAGACGTTGTTGCGGTCTTGACCGTCCATGAGGACAGCTCCCGAAGCCATGGTGGCCGGCGTGATCGGCTCGTTGCCGTGAAGGTCCCCTTGCTTACCCTGAAGGTAGCGAAGGGGACCTTCGCTACCTTGGTTGCAGTCCAGCACTCCCCGCTGAGACACGGTGCGCCCTTGACCGTCCACAAGCACGCCGCCAGGCAACTCCGTGTGCGATTCAGGCCTGAATGTGCGTCGGGCTGATGAGAGCTTGAGTTGTCACTCAGGGTGAGGGGTGTGTGGACCGGTCACGCGGGACTGTGTGGATTTCGGGTCATCCAACGTCCCGAAATCCACAGTCGATGCCTCTCGCCACTCACGCCCCCTGCAGCCCGCTGCTTCGCGGTGAGTAACCGGGCGCGAAGCGGGTAACCCGTCGGCGAAGACCTCGATCCACCAGGAGGAACCGTGTCCGACCAAGAAGAGCGCGAAGCAGCAGACGGCCCCGCCCCCGCGGACGCGTCCGAAGAAGCCGTCCAGCTCACGACGCCCGACGGCGGTGAACCGTGGGACACCGAATCGACCGAGGTCGCCGACTACGCGGGCAGGCAGCGTTCCGCCGGGCCGGAGAGTGCGGCCGTCCACATCGAGGACGCCTAGCCGTTTTGGGCCGTCACCGGTCACACTGTCGGAATGCCGGAGACAATCGCCGAGGTGAATGGCATCCAGCTGTGCCACGAGACGTTCGGATCCCCCGACGGCAGGCCGCTGCTGATGATCATGGGCCTCGCCTCGCAGATGATCTGGTGGGACGACGAACTCTGCGAGAGCCTCGCGGCCAAGGGGTTCTTCGTCATCCGCTACGACAATCGGGACGCCGGGCGCTCCAGCAGGCTGTCGGGGCGGGTGAACCTGCCGCTGGCGTACACCCTGCGCGTGGCGCCGTACTCGCTGAAGGACATGGCTGACGACGCCGCCGCGCTGCTCGACGAACTCGGCATCGAAAGCGCGCACGTCGTCGGCGCTTCGATGGGCGGAATGGTCGCGCAGACCCTGGCCATCGAACATCCGGCGCGCGTGCGCTCGCTGACGTCCATCATGTCGACCACCGGCAACCGGTTCGTCGGACGGCCGAGCGCCAAGGCCATGACGATGCTGCTTTCGGCACCGCCGCGTAATCGCGAGCGGTACGTCGACTACCTGCTGCGCACGTTCCGGGTCATCGGCTCGCCCGGTTATCCCTTCGACGAGGCCCGAATGCGGGAGCGCGCGGAACGCTCCTTCGATCGTGGCGTCAACCCCGGCGGCACCGCGCGCCAGCTGGCGGCGATCTTGTCGAGCCGGGATCGGTTCCGCGCCCTGCGGAAGGTCCAGGTGCCCGCCCTCGTCGTGCACGGTTCGCAGGATCCGCTCGTGCACGTTTCCGGCGGCAGGGCGACGGCTCGCGCGCTGCGGGAGTCCGAATTGGACATCGTCCCCGGGATGGGGCACGACCTTCCGCACGCGATCTGGCCCCGGCTCGTGCGCGGCCTCGTCCGGACAGCGGACCGTGCCGAGGTCAAGACCCGGCGAGCGTGATCGAACCCAGCTGCGAGAAGTGCGCGGCCACCCGTGAACCCGGGCGCAGGTCGACGGCGTCCGTCATCCCGCCGGTGAGGACGAGCCAGCCCGGCTCCAGCGCGAGGCCGCGGGCGCCGAGGATGTTGGCCGCCAGTGCCAAGGCCTCCGCCGGATGGCCCTGGACGGCGGCACCGGTGGCGGTGTCGACGATGGCGCCGTCGACCTCCAAAAGCGCCGCCTCCAGCGAAAGATCCAGCGCGGACGGCTCGGCACCGACCGGGCCCAGGGTGAAATACGCGGAGAAACCGTTGTCCGCCACGGCGTCCGGCAGTTTGCCCCGGTAGTCACGGTAGCGGCTGTCGACGATCTCGATGCCGCCGTGGACCCGGTCCACCGCCGCCATCGCGGTCGCCGCGGTCACGCCGGGGCCCGCGAGTCGTTTCCCCAGCACGAAAACCAGTTCGGGCTCCGCGCGCGGGTGGATCAGCGAGGGCACCGGGACGCCGGCGGGGAGGACCATCGCGTCGGTCAGCCACGCGAGCAACGGCGAGTCGATGCCCATCCGTCGCTGCATCACGCGCGAGGTCAGGCCCAGCTTGACGCCGACCACGGTCTCGCCGCGAGCTCGCCGAAGCCGCAACGCCTCGTCCTGGATCGCGTAAGCGGTATCGACGTCCAAAGCGGGCCACGAGTCCGTCAGCGGCTCGCGTTCTTCCCCGGACAGCAGCGCTTCCGCCGCCTCCCGCACACCAAGGCTCACGGCCGTTCCTCCCCGGAGAACTTCGCGGTGACACTGCCGAGCCCCGCCATCGTCGCGACGACGGTGTCGCCAGGGCTCACCGGAATCGCGCGCGTCATCGAACCCGGCAGCACGACGTGACCCGGTTCCAGTGCGACACCGAGCGGTCCGACCGTGTTCGCGAGCCACACCAGCGCGTTCACCGGCGAACCGAGTACCGCGCCACCGGCGCCGGTGGCCGCGATCGCGCCGTTCCGGTGCAGGACACAGCCCACCAGCCGCAGATCGATGTCGCCGATCGCGGTCGGCCTGCTGCCGAGGACGACACCGCCGGAGGAGGCGTTGTCCGCGATGGTGTCGACGATGCTGATCTTCCAGTCCTGGATGCGGGAATCCACGATCTCCAGTGCGGGCACCACGAAGTCGACCGCTCGCAGCGCGTCCGCCACCGTGACGCCGGGGCCGCGCAACCGCGAACCGAGCACGAACGCGATCTCCGGTTCGATCTTCGGCTGCAGGTAACCGCCGATCGGGATGGGCTGATGCTCGAGGTGGAACATCGAGGCGGTCAGGTGGCCGTAGTCGGGCTGGTCGACGCCCATCTGCCGCTGCATGGCGGCGGAGGCGAGGCCCACCTTGTGCCCGCGCACGCCGTCGCCGCGTTCGGCCCAGTGACGGACGAGCCGCTGCTGGATGCGGTACGCGTCCTCCAACGTCGCCGCGGGATACGTCTCGATCAGGGGCGCGATCGGCTTGCCGGTCTCGTACGCGCTGAGCAGCGCGGCCGCGGCCTCCTGCAGCGTGCTGGCGTCCATGGGCTCCTTCCGACAGCCGAACTCTGCCTCCTCACCTTGACCGGCACAAGACGCCCGTTCCACTGGCCGGTACGAGGAGATTAGGCCGAAAGTGTCTTGTGCGACCGCGATCATCACCTAGCCTGCACCCATGTCCGATTGGTCCCTCTCCCGGGCGAAGGCCAGGATCGACCGCCGCGAGGAGCTCGACGAGCTGACCGCGCGCATCCGGTACGAGGTGCGCGTGCACCTCAACGAGCCCACGGCGCACAATGCCTACGACGAGCTGACCGACGTCTTCGCCATCGGGCACGCGGAGTGCTCGGCGTTGCTCAAGCACCGCCGTGTCCTGCCGCCGTGGGAACGGGTGCTGCTCACGCGCTACACCCGCCGCCTCTACGGCAAGGGGATCTCGGCGACGGTCGGCGACCTCCCCGCCGACGCCGGGCCGGCGCCCTCGACCGCGTTCGGACCGGAGATCGCTTCCCTCACCCCGGATTCCGGTGACACCGGCGCGAAGTACGACTTGCAGGGCCGGGGACTGGTCAACGTCTTCCGGATCGCCGCCGGACGGCACGGCGAGACCTGGCCGGATCGTCACGATGTCGCGACGACATCCGCGCGCAACGTCCTGACCTGCTCGGCGGCCTTCCTGCGGCGACGCGCCTGGCACGTCGTCTGGCCGGTGTACCGGGTTCGTGGCCTGCGGCTCTGGAAACTCTAGGAATTCCCACGCGGACGCGATGGTTGAACCCGGTATGACCGATCGCGCCACCGAGATCCTCGCCGGATCGAAGACGATCGCCGTCGTGGGGCTGAGCCGTGATCCGGCCAAGGCCTCGCACGGGGTCGCCGCCGTGCTGCAGGCACACGGGTTCCGGATCATCCCCGTCCATCCGTCGGCCGACGAACTGCTTGGCGAGAAGGTCTACCGCTCGCTCACCGACATCCCGGAGCCGGTCGACCTCGTCGACGTCTTCCGCCCGTCTGCGGACACCCCGCCGATCGCCGAACAGGCCGTCGCGATCGGCGCGAAAGCACTCTGGCTGCAGCAGGGCATCGTCTCCGCCGAGTCGCGCCGGATCGCCGAAGAAGGCGGCTTGGACTACGTCGAAGATCGCTGCACGGCGGTCGTCCGCGCGGTCGCCGACCTGTCCGCGGGTTAGAAACGAACTCCTGCCCGAACCCTCGCCGTGATTTCCCGGCGAGGGTTCTTTCATGTCCGTGACAGGAAAATGACCCCTGAAGTCATACGCCGAGTCGGAACCGCCGAACGGATTGGGCCGATCCGGTGATCTTGACAGGAACGCCACGAGCTGGGGAAACTTGTCCAGCCGCCAGTTTGTTAAGAAACCTTCCCAAGGGTGGACCAAGCTGTTAACGTCCGAATCCGCTTAGCGGAAACAGGTACCGGCCATCGGTACCCCGGTCCAACGGAGGGCGAAGTGGGTACACCACGCGGCCTGGATTCCAGTGGCACACTCGAGCGCGGACTCGCGGTGCTCGAGCACGTCGGCAAGAACCAGGAAATTTCCACCAACGCGATCGCCAGGCAACTGGGTCTCTCCCGGAGCGCCGCCTACCGCATCGTCGGCACCCTCAAGAACCTCGAATACCTCGAAGCCGATCGCGCCACCGGCCGCGTGCGGCTCGGCACCCGGCTGGTCGAACTCGGCGCCCGCGCGATGGCGGCGACCGATCTCCACCGCTGCGCACCGCGTTATCTCGCGTCGCTCGCCGAACGGAGCGGGGAGACGACCTATCTCGCCGTCCCGGACAACGACACGATGGTCTACGTCGCCACCGAACGCAGCGCCAACGCCGTCACCCTGGCCTGCCGTCTCGGCACCCGCCGTCCGCAGCACGCGACGTCGCTGGGCAAGGCGTGGCTGGCGGCACTGCCCGAACAGGACCGGCTCGAACGCATCCGCCGGATGAAACTCGACAGTCTCACCCTCAAGACGATCATCGATCCGGCCAGGCTGCTCGACGACCTCGCCAGGACGAGCCGTCGCGGCTGGGCCGTCGACGAGGTCGAGAACGAACCGGACGTCGGCTGCGTCGCCGCCGCCGTCCGCGACCACACCGGACGGCCGATCGCGGCGATCAGCGTCGCGGGCCCGGCGGGCCGCGTGCTCCGCCGGACCGACGAACTCGGCGCCACCGTGGCGGGTACGGCCGCCGCGCTTTCCCTCCGCCTCGGTTACGTGCGGGCGCAACGGGGCTGATGTGGACCGACTCAGGACTACCAGCCCGCCGGCGGGGTCTGGCTGTCCGCGGCGCTGGCGCTTGATCACCGCGCTTGTGCGCGCCAGCGCACATCCTCGGTTCTCACCGTCGTCGTTATCACTCACGAGACTATCCACAATGGTCACGCGACCTTTACCGGCCACTGCTCTGGATGGATGAACACAGGGTTCGTTCACCGGAACGGGAACTACCGTTGTCCCATGCCCATGACGCTGATCAAAGGTACGTTCCAGCTTGCCGGAGCCGCACCGGACGGCGATTCGGTGCGCTTCTATCCCGAAGATCCCCAGGCGACCAAGAAAGCGGGCCTCAAGGTCCGGCTCAATTCCCGGGGCGGGATGCAGTTGCGGCTCGACGCGATCGACGCGCTCGAAACGCATTACCAGGCCAGGGGAACCGGCGGGAGGTGGCATCAGCCCGCCGAATTCGCCGATGCCGCCGCGGCGAACCTGCTGAAAGCACTCGGGTTCAAAACGGTGGAACGCGATGAACGGGGCACGGTCACTTCGTCGACCCCGATCAAGGTACCCGGCCACATACTGACGCGATTCGCGGACAAATACGGACGAGCCGTGGCGTTCGCCTTTCCCGGACAACGGCCGGGAAGGTCGGCGGACCTTTCCCGCGTCCATCTCGACGTCAAAACGCTGAAGAACTCCGCCAACTACCGGCAGGTCGCCGGCGGCCTCGCCTATCCGACGTTCTATTCGCTGCTCTACCCCGATCTCCGTGACGCGTTGGCCGAAGCCGCGGGCAAGGCACGCCAAGCCGGGCTCGGGCTGTGGCCGCGGGACGTCACGAACTCCGGGTTCAAACTCTCCTCCCGGCGGCAACTCGCCGACGAACTGGTGATCCTGCCGAAACTGTTCCGCAGGCTCGTCGACTACCTCGCGCTCGACGAGAGCGGCGGGGTCTCCCTGAGCGGGTTCTCCGACTTCCTCGATTCCCGCGACGACCGGCTGTTCACCGTGCCGGACGGGCACGCCACGGAATTCGAGACCTTGGTGAGCGTGAAGCGACAGACGGTGAACCTGACGGTCGAACCGGAGCGGATCGTCTTCATCGAGGCCTGAACCGCCTCCTGACACCTCCGGTGTGGGCAAAAAGACCGTACCTCCCGCCCCCTTCGGCGTGTTCATCTGAAAGGTGGGAGAGGGAGCCGATGCGAGTACACGGTTCGCGGCGCTTGGAGGAGGCCGACGGGCGGATGGAGACAGCCTCGAAACTCATCGACGCGGTCCGCGTCCTTGTCGTGCGCTACTGCCGGGCGCGGATCGGACGGCGGGCGGGTAGCTACGAGACCGCGGACGCCGTCGCGATGAACAGCTGCCGCGAGATCCTCGCCGGCGCGGCCGCGGCGACCACGCTGCTCACGTTCGCCTACAACGTCACGCGCGACCTGGTCGACGACTTCCACCGGACGGCCGCCGAACTGCCGAATCCGCTTTCGGTACTGCCCGGGCAGCAGCGCGAGATCATGGTGCTGCGGTCGCTCGTGGGGCTTTCCACCGACGACACCGCGCTGGCACTCGGCTGCTCCGTCCAGGCCGTCCGGCTGGGTCAGCACCGGGCGCTCACCACCCTGCGCCCCACCCCCGCCTGACGCGTTTCGTCCTCTGAATGCGGTAGTTGCACGCGCAAGTACCGCGTTCAGAGGACTAACCGCGGTCGGTGCCGGCGGCGCATTCGGCCGCGCGGTTGAGCAGCAGCGTGCGTTCCGCGTCGTTTCCGGTCATCTCCGCCGCCCGCTCGAACTCGACGCGGGCCTCGTCGAGACGGCCGAGCTTCGCCAGGAAATCGCCGCGCACACTCGGCAGCAGGTGATACGACTTCAGCGCGGGCTCCGACGTCAGCTTGTCGACGACCACGAGTCCGGCCTCCGGCCCGAAGGCCATCGACAGCGCCACGGCCCGGTTCAGTTCGATCACCGGTGACGGGTTCAGCTTCCCGAGTCCTTCGTACAGGACCGCGATGCGTCCCCAATCGGTCTCCTCGCCTGTGCGCGCCCGTGCGTGACAGGCGGCGATGGCGGCCTGTGCCGCGTAGACACCGAAAGCGCCATTCGTCAGCGACTCGGCGAGTTCCAGCGCGGCGAGGCCGCGGCCGATCAGGAGCCTGTCCCATTTGGCGCGGTCCTGGTCCATGAGCAGTACGGGTTCACCGTTCGGCCCGATCCGGGCGGCGGACCGCGAAGCCTGGATCTCCATCAACGCGACGAGCCCGTGCACCTCCGGTTCCGTCGGCATGAGGCCGGCCAAGATCCGGCCGAGCCGCAGTGCCTCCTCGCACAACCCCGGCCGCATCCAATCCTCACCGGCCGTCGCCGAATATCCCTCGTTGAAGATCAGGTAGATCACTTCGAGCACCGACTCCAGGCGCGCGACCCGGTCGGCCCCCTCCGGCACCTCGAACGGCACCTTGGCGTCCCCGAGCGTCTTCTTCGCCCGGACGATCCGTTGCGCGATGGCGGTTTCCTTGGCCAGGAACGCCCGCGCGATCTCGTGCGTCTGCAGCCCGCCGATCATCTTCAGCGTGAGCGCCACCCTGGCCTCGGTCGAGAGCACCGGGTGGCAGGCGGTGAACACCAGCCGCAGCAGATCGTCCTCGATATGGTCGTCGAGGCCCGCGGTGAAGTCCGGCTCCTCCTCGAACTCCTGCTCGCGGCCGATCTCGCCGAGTTTCCGCTCGTACCGCTCGTTGCGGCGGAAGGTGTCGACGGCTCGGCGTTTGGCCGTGGTCATGAGCCAGGCGCCCGGATTCCTCGGGACGCCCGACTCAGGCCACTGTTCGAGCGCGGCGACCAGCGCGTCCTGCGCCAGTTCCTCCGCGAGGCCGACGTCGCGCGTCATCCGCGCGAGGCCGGCGATGAGGCGGGCCGATTCGATCCGCCACACCGCGTCGATCGCCGAACGAGGGTCTGCTGTTGCCGTCACGCCGACCAATCAACATCGTCGGCGCGACGACCGCAACCACTAGTCCGTGTCCGGTAGGTCTGGTCGATGGGCTTCGAGGTCCAGGTGGTTCCTGGCGGTGCGGGTGGATCGCCCTCGTACCGGGTCGTACTCAGGCGCATCCGCCCGTGCCGTCAGGGGCCGCCTGGGCCCGAAGACCACGAGCAGACCTACCGGGCACGGCTAGTTCCCCTCGGCCTGCTTCCGGAGTTTCTGCTCGTGCTCGACGATCTCGGGGGTGGCGTGGTCGAAGTCCTCCATTTCGGCGACGCGGCGGATCTCGATCTCGCCCTCGCGGAACGGCGCGCGCTTCATCCATTCGACGACCTCGGCCTTGTCCTTCGCCTGGAGGATCCAGAAGCCCGCGACGAGTTCCTTGGTCTCGGCGAAGGGGCCGTCGATGACCCTGGCCTCGGCGGTGCCGTTGTACTGGATGCGGGCGCCGTCCGCGCTGTTGACCAGGCCTTCACCCGCGAGCATGACGCCGGCCTTGACCAGCTCCTCGTTGAACTTCCCCATCTCCTGCAGGTCCGCGGCACTCGGCTGCGCACCGGCCTCGACCTCGTCGTTGCTCTTGACGATCACCATGAACCGCATCTCGTGTCTCCGTTCCCGGCGGGGCTCGTCCCTGCCACATCCACGCGTCGATCGGGCACCCCGGGTTTCGACACGGTCCCCGAACTTTTTTCCGCGAGTATTCGAGCAGCCGGAAAACCGCAGGTCAACCGCCCATGAAAGAATCGGGCCGTGGCCGCTCTCCCCCCAGATCTCCGCTCCGCCCTCGACGAAGAGCTGGGCAAGTACCCGCAGACCAGGCTGACGCAGTCCGTCGAGCGGCTCAGCTCGCGCTACCGCGAGAACAGCCCGGCGACGGCTCCGATCCTGTCTTCCGAGGTCGACATCGCGGCGTACGCGGGCTACCGGATGCCGGCCACCTACGCGGCCATACACGCCGTTCTCGCCGAAGCCGCCTTTCGCGCGCCCGGGTTCGCTCCGCGTACGCAGATCGACGTCGGCGGTGGCACCGGTGCGGCGATCTGGGCTGCCGCGGACGTGTGGCCGTCGCTGGAGGACAGCACCGTCGTCGAGCAGGTTCCCGGCGCGATCGCGCTGGGACGGCGGCTCGCGGGGAACGCCGCCGTCAAGGCCGTGCGCGGCTCGACCTGGCAGCGCGGCCTGATCGACCCGGACGCGCCCGCACCGGACGCCGATCTGGTGACCCTCTCCTATGTCCTCGGTGAACTGCCGGGGCCCCGCCGGGCCGACGTCGTCGGTTGGCTGGCGGCCAAGGCCGGGATGCTGGTGCTGATCGAACCCGGCACTCCGGCCGGCTACGAACGCATCGTCGAGGCACGGGACAGGCTCGTCGAACTCGGCCTCTTCCTGGTCGCGCCCTGCCCGCACGAAGGCGCCTGCCCGATCCCGCGCGGCAAGGACTGGTGTCATTTCTCCGCCCGTCTCCCGCGTACCGGCCTGCATCGTCAGCTGAAAGCGGGAACGCTCGGATTCGAGGACGAGAAGTTCTCCTACGTCGTCGCTTCCCGGACGGCACCGGAGCGGGCCGCGGGCCGGATCCTGCGGCATCCGGTCAAACGCAAGGGGATGGTCAGCCTGTCCCTGTGCGCCGAAGCCGGACTCACCGAAACGATCGTCACCAAACGGCACGGCGCGGACTACCGCGCGGCGCGTGACGCGGAATGGGGCGGCGCCTGGCCACCCACTCAGTCCACAGTGGACTGATGGCCGCGCCGCGCCAGGCCGCCGATGACGGTGAGCAGCGCGCCGAGCGCCGGGTTGTCGTTGCCGCGCCGCCACATCAGTTCGAGTTCCACCGGACGGCCCTCGATGCCGTCCACCGGACGGAGCACGACACCCTCGAACCGCAGCGCGGCGGCCGCCGCGGGCACGAGCGCGACCCCGAGGTCCGCTTTGACCAGCGCGAGCACCGTATGCACCTGGCTGGGGTACTGCGTGTACTCCGGCAGGACCCGCGCCGCGCGGAACACCGCCACGAGCATGTCGTGGAAATACCGGCCCTCCGACGGCGAGTACATGATGAACGGCTCGCCGTCGAAGTCGCGGATGCCGGGATTCTTCTTGCGCCGCGCCAACGGATGCGCCGACGACAACGCCGCGAGCAGCGGCTCGCGCCACAGCGGCATGGTCACGATGTCGCCGCCGGTCACCGGCGGCCGGATCATGCCGAGGTCGATCCCGCCCGCCAGCAACTCCGCCACCTGCGCCGACGTCACCATTTCCCGGAGGACCAGATCGACGCCCGGCACTTCGGCGTTCGTCGCGGCGAGAACGCGTTCGAGGTACGAATACGCCGCGGTGGCGGTGAAACCGAGCGTGACGACGCCGACCTCACCCTTCTTCGCCCGGCGGACGTACAGCGTCGCCTCTTGCGACGAACGCAGTATTTTCCTTGCCTCAGCGAGAAAGACCCGTCCGGCGGGTGTCAGCCGGACCGCGCGGTGCGTACGGTCGAAAAGCTCGACCCCCAGTTCGCGCTCCAGCAACTGGATCCGCCTGCTCAACGGCGGCTGGGTCATCGAAAGCCGTTCCGCCGCCCGGCCGTAGTGCAGTTCCTCGGCCACCGCGACGAAACTCACCAGCTGCTCCAGGGAGAACACCTATTCAGTCTAGGTATCAATCAGTGGCGGACAAGCGCTGAATCGGTATTGGTCCGGTCGGTATTCACCCACCGGACCCGAACCGGTGGACGCCAATCGTCCGTTCAGCCGGTTTCCGCGTGCCCATCCGCACCTAGGCTTGACACCGGCGTCCGTGGCTCCGGCCCTCGGCGACGGCGCCGACGGCGAGCTCTGGAGGGGCCATGTGCGTTCGCATTCTCGAAACCCGGGCCAAGCGGGAGAATCTTCTTCTCCGGCTGCTGGTCCGCATTCAACTCAAGGCGTCCTGGCGCTGAGCGCAGGCGCGCAGCCTGCTGATCGCCCGGTGTTTGGTCACCCGCACGCGTGACGACGTCGTGCCAAGGGCCGCGGCGGTCTCGTTGGACGTCAGCTGACCGATCACCCGCATTCCCAGCACCTCGCGATGGGAGACCGGCAGCATCCGCAGCAGCCTGCCGAGCCGGACACCGAGGTCGGTCCGCAAAGCGCGTTGCTCCGGCTCGTCCGCGGCGACGGCCGGGTGCTCCGGGAGCTCACCGGTCAAAACCTGTCTGCTCCGCGCGGCCTTCCGGAAGACGTCGGCGACCTTGTTCGCCGCGATGGCGCGCAGGAGGAACAGGAAAGAACCACCTCGTACGCCGTAGCCGGGAACGGCCACCAGGACCGCGAGGCAGATCTCCTGCGCGACGTCGGCCGGTTCGAGGTAGGTCAGGTCGCGGCCGCGGAGCCGGGTTTCGGCGTACTGCCGCGCCCACGGGGAGAGGGCTGCCATGAGATCGTCCATGCCGTGCGGCTCGCCGTCCGCCGCGGCCTTGGCCAGGTCGTCCCAACCGGCCGGGGAGATCCAAGTCTCGCCCTCGCTGGTTCTTCGCACCGGAAAATCGTCGCCGTCGCCCATGTCCCGCTCCCCACGGATGAGAAAACCGGCCGCCGGGGTCCAGGACGGAACGCGGACCACGGTAGTCGAGTAGTCCGGCCACCTCAATCGACGAAAGTCCGCGACAAATTGTCCGCCCCGGCACGAAACCGGACAGGTTCCCACCGTTGGTCTAGACAAGTTAGGACTCGGGACGTAACTTTCCGTGCTGTGACCCCTCGCCAAGGTCACCCCAGGCCGGGAACGCGCCCCCAGCCGACATCCGCAAGCACCGCCGTGGCGCGTTCGCGCTCCGCGGCGGGATTCAGCCGAGGAGTGAGCTGTGCGCATCCGTCAGAAGATCCGGCGCGTCCTGACCGCGTTGGCGGTCGTTCTCCCACTGGTCACCGGGGTTTCGGCCCTTTCGGCACCCACCGCGGTCGCCGCCGGTCCCGATCCGCTGCCGCTGACCGTCACCAACAATTCGAACCGCTCCGACGCGGTCCACCTCTATGTGCTCGGCACGAACCTCAACACCGGCAGGCTCGGTTACGTCAACGCGGGCGGCGCCTTCACCCCGTGGCCGCCCGGCGCGAACCCACCGAGCCCCGCCCCGGACGTCGCGATCGCCGGCCCCGGCAACGGCGGCTCGACCACACTGCGGATCCCGCGGATGCTTTCGGGCCGCGTCTACCTGTCGTTCGGGCAGAAGATCAAGTTCTTCCTGACACCGGACGGGCTGGTGCAGCCGGCACCGTGGGCCGGCGGGGATCCGAACCGCGACATCCTGTTCGACTGGAGCGAATTCACCTACGACAACGCGGGCCTGTTCATCAACAGCTCGCAGGTCGACATGTTCAGCGTCCCGCACGCGGTCGGGCTGACCAACGGCGCCGGCGCGAACAAGGAAGCCGGGCGCCTCAAGGCGAACGGTCGCGAGAACATCTTCAACGCCGTCCAAGCGCAGCCGGGTTTCTCGAACCTGGTCTACAACCGCCTGCGGGTCCTCGCGCCGGGCAAGGGTCTCGACTCCGGCAAGTTCAGCGGCGACTACCTCGACGGCTACGTCACGAACGCCTGGAACACCTACAAGTCGACGCCGCTGACCGTGGTCCCGTTCGAGGCGGAACCCGGCAAGAAGTTCACCGGCCGGACCGGCGGGGACGACGTCATGCGGTTCACGAACACCTCAGGGGCGACGGTCGCGTCGTTCAGCAAGCCGAGCACCCGCGACGTCTTCAACTGCGACGGACGGCTGCAGGCGCCGAACGACCAGGTCGTCGGGCCGATCGCGCGGACGTTGTGCGCGGCGCTGCACCGATCGACCCTGGGCTACCTGCACACGCAGCCGACCTACGACGCGGGCCAGTTCTACAAGCAGTCCGTGACCGACCACTACTCGCGGATCGTGCACGAGCAGATGGTCGACGGTAAGGCCTACGGCTTCGCCTTCGACGACGTCGGGCACTTCGAGTCGCTGGTGCACGACGGTGACCCACGTTCGGCGCGGATCATACTGACCGCTTTCTAGGCGGGGAGCCCGCGTCAGGTGGCATCTGCCTGAGCGTGGCCGATGCCTCCGGTTCCCGATGTCGCATTGGTGACACTGAGCGTCTCTGATGCGACATTGGGGACAGCGGTGAAGGAATTGGGACGTTGAGTGTCCCGATTCCTTCATGGACGAACCGGGGTCGACCTGCGGCAGCCGTGGCCGTCGCCACAAAATGGCGACGGAACCCTCGGCACTCCTCAATAGAACCCGAATCGCCACGCACGACCCCGCCGGCGACCCCCTCAGCGCACCCCGCTCCCGATCCGCCAGGCCGACAAGCCGATCCCGTTCGGTCCGATCCCGCTCGGCTTGAGCGAGCGCACCGGCGGTTCGGGAGTGCGGGTGCGCGCCAGTTCCTCCGGCATGTACCGCACGCATTTCCGGTGCCATTCCAGGATTCCGGACATCCAGTTCTTCATGTTGTCCGCGTACCTGGTCAGTACCGCGCGGACCTCGTCGTCGAGCCCGAGGTCGTCGCACATCCGCGGCAGGCCTTCGTCGGCGAGCTGCTCGAACTGCTCCATCCGCGCGTTCATCAGGCGGGCGGTGATGTCCCTGGCCTGGAGCCTGTCCACGTCGAGGAAGCGTTCGACGACGTAGACGAGGTTGTGCACCTCGCCCTCGTATTCGATCTCCTTCTGGTAGGAGAAGAGATCATTGACGAACGTCGCATAGTCCTGGGCGGCGGTGTCGAGTTCGAACAGGACCCGGTTCTGGTAGATCTCCGGCGGGACGACGTCGCCGAGTGAGAGCCGCGCGAGGCTTTTCGTGAGGTCCGATCCGAACGTCCGCCGTCGCATCTCCACGTAGTCGATCGGGTCGGGGACGCGGTTCTGCGCCTGGTTCGCCACCTCCCAGACCCAGCTCGCGATCATGCTCTCGACCGCACGCCGGAACCCCGCCCGCGCGTGCGGGGTCAGCGGTCCGGCGGTGCGCTGCCACAGATCCGTGAGCCCTCGCTCGATCGGATCGGCGGCCTCGGGCACCGGCTCGCCGCCGAGCGGCATGAACAGGGAAAGCCGGTCGCTGCAGAGTTTCGCCGCGACAGGGTCCCGACGCATCCCGAAGATCAACGGGAAGTAATCGTCACCATAGGTGCCCCACGCGAGCCAGTCCGACGACAGTTTGAGCTGTTCGAAGTCCGCGTCCGGGTGGATCATCGCGGCACAGTGCGGCAGGTCGATGCCGCGCATCCGGCGTTCGTCCCAGACACCGCCGAGTTCGACGCCCGGCACCGAGTCGAACATGCCCATCTTCCGCGCCCAGCCCGGGGCGTACTCGCGGGCGGCGGCGAGGTGCGGGCTGGTGCGGACGGGGTACGGCATGCGGAATTCGGGCAGGGGAAGGTGTCCGACCGGCGCGAACGGCGGGGGCGCCTGCTGCCGCGTCCGCTGGACCAGGCCCAGCCGGTTCGGTGAGAGCCGTAGCGACTCCGTGCCGAGCCCTGTCGGTCCCCCGAGGGGACCATTCGTGCCCGAGACGGGGCTTTCGTTCATGTACCGGCTGGATTTCGCGTGCCATTCATGGCCGCCGGACTGCCAGTCCTGCAGGCCCTTGACGTACCGGCCGATCCCGATCTGTTCCGGCAATGGGACGTCGTTTTCGGCCAGTAGCGCCGGCACCTCGACGAGCGCGGTGTTCTCGAACTGCTGAAGGCGAGAGGTCAGCAGATCGTTGGTGAGTTCGGCGGCCTCCTGCGTCGAACAGCCGAGGAACTCCTCGAAGACGAGGACCGCGTTGGAGTTCTCGCCTTCCTCACGAACTTCGCGCTGGTAGGAGAACAGGTCGTTGCGCAGGTGGACGGCGTCGGCGAAGGTGTCGCGCAGCACCTCCAGCGGCCTGGTCGCCGCGACCTTGTCCGGTACTTCGGCGCCGACGGCGTACTCGATCAGGTTGGCCGACCACGGCGCTCCACCGACGCGGCGGCGCATCTGGATGTATTCGATGGGGTTCGCGATCCGGCCGCGGTCGATGTTGTCCAGTTCCCAGAGCGATTCGACCATCAGGTTGTGCGTACTGGTGACGAATCGCCGCCGCCAGGCCTCCGACATCGAGGGAATGGTGCGCGCCCAAAGGTCCTTGAGTCCGGCTTCGGCGGGATTTTCCGGCTCCGGCGATGTTTCCCCGGGTCCGGTCATGAACAGTTCCAGCCGGTCCAAATAGGCCTTGGCGCCTTCGGTGTTCCGGGTGTACTTGAATTGCGCGAGGAAATCGTCATCGAAGAAGAACACCCAGACGTACCAATCCGTGACCAGATCGAGGGACGGCCCGTCACAGTCCGGATGAGTGTGCGCGCAGAGCAGCGCGTAATCCATCTTCGCCAGCGCCTGCTCGGTCCAGACGACGTCTCCGGACGGCGACGGCGAATCGAGCATGCCCATCTCCCTGGCCCACGCCATGCTGTGCGTCCGTGCCGCTTCGAGGTGCGGATTGATCCGCGCCGGATGCGGCACGTAGAACTCGGGCAAGGTGAAAGCCTGCATCTGCGACTGCCTCCCGGGCGGATGTCGAATACGTCTCGACATTTCCATCCCCGCGCCGCGCCGGGCAACGACCAGCCGAGCGATTCCGCGCACCATGGAGTGAATCAGGCCCAGAGTGACTTCGAGTCGATATATGGCGCGAGAAGCGCGGTCAATACTTCGTCGCCTCTTCCGTCGAGTTCGTCCTCGGCGATCCGCCTGGCGACCCCGGCCAGGAAATCGGCCACCTGCACCCGCGGATCCGTCCGCGAATCCACGAACTTCAGCCCGGCCAGCCCCGGACTGGACCGGATTTCGGCGAGTCGCTCCCCCTTGAGCGACGGCTGTTCGTCGTGGACGACGAAGACCGGCTCGCCGTCCCCGCTCCAGTGTTCGACGGCGCGGAGGATCGCGGGAACCAAGGGGTCGAGGACCTTGGCATCGCGCAACTCGGCGACCTTCGCCCGCAGTTCCTCGGTGTCTCCCACCATCGCGAAGAACGAACCGGCCGCGGGATCCCGCCGGTTCCTGGTCCGCAGCACGTCGTTGAACACGGCCAGCAGTGCGTCGTCCGGGGCGACCTCCTGGCCGATGAGTTCGCGGAGTTCGTTCGCCAGCAGCAGTTTCTTGTCGACGAGGTGGACGTGTGCGCGTCCATGGACAGGACCCAGCGGGCCGAGGAACCATTCGAGGACGCGCCGGTGCTTCGTGCGGAGCAGGTGGTTGGCTTTGTATTCGACCGCCGGCGAACGGATCCGGCGGCGCAACTCGACCAGGCAAGCCGCGGCCTCTTCGAGGCTCAGCCGGACCCCCGCGTGCGCGAACACGCCGGTCTGCCCACCGATCAGCTTCTCACCCTCGGACCCGGACTCGTCGCAGGCGATCTCCAGGGGCACGTCCGGATCCTGCCCGATGGCACCGGCGTCGTCGACCCACTTACGCGGGCTCGGGCAGTGGCTCGCCCGTCTCGAGCAGCGTCTTGAGGCTCGACAGGATCGACGGCCAGCCGCCCTTGACCATCTCCAACACGGTGCTTCCCGGCTCGAAACCGTCGTGCACCACGGTCAGCTTGACCAGGTCGCCGACGGGTTCGAGGTCGAACGACACCTTCGACCTCGGCTCGGCCGCGAGCTTGGCCGACACGTCATCGCCGATCTCCATGGACTCGGCGAACTCCGGGGTGAAGGTGTGCCAGGTGTAGGAGAGCCGCCGGTACGGATCGGACTCCAGCACGACCTGCTCAGGATCCTCGATCTTCACGCCCTGCTGTTCCCAGGCCACCGTCGACCCGGCCTTCCAATCCGAAGTGAACTCACAGCCCCAGTACTGCCTCGTGAACGCCGGGTCGGTCAGCGCTCGCCAGAGCCGCTCGGGCGTCGTCTTGATGTAGCTGGTGTAGACGAATTCGTTGGTGCTCATGGGTTCCTGCTCCAATGCCTTCTTGAGGTCGGCGAGCGCGTCGACCCGGCCCTGGTGGTACCGGTCGATCCAGCGCTCGGCGATCGCGTTGATCGGCTCCGCGTTCACGTAGTGCAACTTCTCGCGGCCACGCCACACCGTGGTCACCAGATTGGCCGCCTCCAGCACGGCCAGATGCTTGCTGACCGACTGCCGCGCCATGTCCAGTCCCGCGCACAACTCACGCAGGGTCTGGCCGTTGCGGGCGTTCAGGTCGTCGAGCAACCGGCGGCGACTGGGGTCGGCCAGCGCCTTGAACACCTCGTCCATGTCGCCTTCCTGATATGCAGCCGTTCAGCTGCCTTTAACATTAGGCAGCCAAACGGCTGCATGTCAACCAGGTTCTGTCAGACGCACACCCCTGTGACCGCCGTCACTGTTATTCAGGTTGTTGCAACCTTCGGTGCCGGTGAACGCCTTCAAGCTCAGAAGAACCGATATCGGAATCTGGGGAGCCATGAAGAGACTTTTCGCCGTTCTGACCGCGATTCTGGCGGTGTTCGCGTTGACACCCGCCGCGCCCGCCGGTGCGACGACCACCCGCTTCGACCGGGAACTCCAAGCCCGGATCGCGAAAGCCCAGGCCTACGCCGACAGCAGGCCCGGGGACACCGGCATCGTCCTGCGGGACCGGTGGACCGGCGCCGTCTACCGGAGCTCGGCCGCCGGGACGCTCATTTGGGCATGCTCCACCCCGAAGCTGGCGATGGTCGTCGACCTGTTGCTGCGCAACGATTCCGGGGCCGTCAAGCTGACCGCCGAAGACCGCGACCTCATGCACCGGATGCTCAACTCCAGTGACGACGCCGCCGCCCACACCCTGTGGACGCGGTACGGCGGGGAGGCCGAGTTCGCCAAGCGCTTCCCGTCCTACGGAATGACCGACATGCGGTTCACCGACCAGCACCCGCACCACTGGGGCTGGATCCTGACCACCGCGAACGACCTGGACCGGCTGATCAACTACGTCCTGACCAAGCTGCCCCGTCAGCACCGCGACTACATCGTCCACGAGATGCGCAACGTCGACGTCAACCAGCAGTGGGGCGTCTGGGGCGCGGGCGCCGCGGCGCGTCCCGGCAACAAGGACGGCTGGTCCGACGACAACGACGACGGCTCCTGGATCATGAACTCCGTCGGCTTCGTCGGCCCGCACGAGCGGTACACCCTCGCGCTGATGAACAACACCAAGGTCATCCAGAACGGCTTCGAAACCGGTCAGGAGACCACCACCAAGATCAGTGAAATCCTGTTCAAGGGATATTTCAAGGGCTGATCGCCCGCGCCGGTCGGGCCCGGCGGACCTCGCCGGGCCCGACTGGCACCGGAGCACTGACCGGTGCTCACCGAGTGGCGGCGAGCACTGCCGCGAGGCCCGCTCGCAGGTCTTCGACGAAATATTCGGGGATCTCCAGCGACGGGAAATGCCCGCCCCGTTCGGGCGCCCGCCACCGGACGATTTGCCGGTACCGCTCGCGCGCCCAAGCGCGCGGGTATTTCTCGATGTCACGGGGATACGTGGTGATCGCCGCCGGAACGTCGACCCGAAGGTCGGGATCGAGCGAGTTGTGGCTTTCGTAATAGATGCGGGCCGCTGACGCGCCTGTCCGCGTCAGCCAATACAGGGTGACGTCGTCGAGAACGCTGTCGATGGAAATCGTCTCGAACGGGCTGTCTTCGGTGTCCGACCATTCGGCGAATTTGTCGAGGATCCAGGCGAGCAGCCCGACCGGTGAATCGACGAGCGAGTAGCCGATGGTCTGCGGCCGGGTCGCCTGCTGCTTCGCGTACGCCGCGCGGTGGCGCCAGAAAACGTGGGTTTCCTCGGCCCACTCGCGCTCGACCGCCGTCAGGCCCTCCGTGGTCATGCCGGGCGGGCCCGGCGCGAACGTGGTGTGGATGCCGAGAACCTGCTCGGGGAACCTGCCGCCGAGAACGGTGGTGATGTTGCCTCCCCAGTCACCGCCGTGTGCCAGGAATTCGCCGTAGCCGAGCCTTCCCATCAGTTCCGCCCAAGCCGCCGCGATCTTTTCGGTTCCCCACCCGGTGGTGGCCGGTTTGTCGCTGTAACCGAACCCCGGCAGCGAGGGAACCACGACGTGAAAAGCCGGCGCGGTCGCTTCTTTCGGATCAGCCAACTCGTCCACCACCCCGGTGAACTCGGCGATACTGCCCGGCCAGCCGTGCGTCAAAATCAGCGGAGTGGCGTCCGACCGCGCGGATCGGCGGTGCAGGAAATGGATGCCCAGACCGTCGATGGCCGTGCGGAACTGGCCGATCCGGTCGAGGCGCTTTTCGAACGACCGCCAGTCGTACCCGCTGCGCCAGTAGTTCACGACATCGACGAGATCGGCGAGCGGAACGCCTTGGTCCCATCGGCGAGGGTCCGGCGCGGCGCGATGGACCGTCTCGGCCTCCGGTAGCCGTGCCGCGGCCAATCGCGCGCGCAGATCGTCGAGGTCGGCGTCGGTGGCGTGGGCTTCGAATGCTTGTACGTCGCTGGTCGAGCGGGGCATGAGACCTCCCGGCTGTCGCGGAACCGGCCAGGACCTTTTTGCGAACCGGCTAAGACGGTTCTAACAGCCGCACTGTCTCAGCGCAACCTGCTAAGGTGGTTCCATGCCTGCCGAGTTCCCCGACTTTCGCCTCGGCAGCGTGCTGGCGACCAGCTTCACGGCGACTCTGACGGAGCGTCGCGGCGACGCCGTGGAGCGCATCCCCACCCCGCATCGCCTCGTCGACTGGCTGGCGGTGAGCGGCCTCGCCGTGGACTCCTGCACCACCGCGCAGCTCGAACTCGCCCGTGAACTGAGGGAATCGATTCACGCCGCCGCGACGGCGAGCGCGATCCAGGCCACACTCCCCGCGTCAGCCGTCCAGGTCATCAACGACCGCAGCGCTCAGGGTCGGGCCGCGGCCATCCTGACGCCCGACGGCAAGCGGCGATGGCAGCTCAGCTCGGCTTCCGCCGTCGAAGACGCGCTCGGCGTGATCGCCGCCGACGCGATCAGCATCATCTCGGGCGAACGAGACGGCAGATTGGCCTTGTGCGCGTCACCGACCTGCCAAGCCGCCTTCTTCGACACCAGCCAAAGCCGCACCCGCAGATGGTGTGACATGAACACGTGCGGCAATCGGCAGAAGAAAGCGCGCTTCAATGCCAACCAGCGCAAAAAATCCGGCACCGGGGCCTGATCGAAGTCCGGTCGAAAGCACGACAGGGGTTGTCGTGATTCGTCGAGAGCATGGTGCGACGACCACCGGACGGCCCGAATGGTCACGTGACGAGAGGATTCCGGATGGGGTCTCGGATCGATCCGTGCATCACGTTCAACGGCAACGCGCGGCAGGCGATGGAGTTCTACCGGGAGGTCTTCGGCGGCGAGCTGGAGCTGGGAACCGTCGCGGACTTCGGCTCACCGGACGCGCCCAACGCCGACAAGGTCATGCATTCTCGCCTCGAAACCCCCGCCGGATACACGCTGATGGCATGGGATTTTCCCGACGACAGGCCAGGCCACCCGCCATACCGGCCGGGGAACAACGTCGCGCTCTTCCTGGGTGGCGATGACAGCGAACTGCGCGAGTACTTCCAGAAGCTGACCGAAGGCGGCAGCGTCACCCTGCCGCTGAAAAGGCAGGTCTGGGGTGACGAGGCTGGTTCGCTCGTCGACCGGTTCGGGATCAGCTGGATGTTCAACATCAGTACCCGGCACCCGTGATCGACAACCGAGCAGGCCCGTCGTGTTCCTGACCGGGCGGGATGATCACCCGCGCAGGACGTATCCGACGCCGCGCACGGTGTGGAGCACCGGCGGCTTGCCGAGCTTGTGCCGCAACTGCGCGATCAGCACTTCGAGCGCGTTGGGCGACGGGGGCACCAGCTCGTCCCAGCCCGCGTCGGTCAGCTCGCGGCGCCGGACGGGCTCGCCCGCCGCGACCACCAACCGTTGCAGGACCGCGAACTCCTTACCGGTCAACGTCAACTTGACGCCACCGCGGCGCGCCTCGTGCCTGCCGGTGTCCAGTTCGAGGTCGAGGAATCCCAGCACCGGGGCGGGCCCGGAGTCGCCGCGGCGGCAGAGGCTGCGCACTCGCGCGATCAGTTCGGCCATCGCGAAGGGCTTGACCAGGTAGTCGTCGGCCAAGGCCAGCCCGGCGATCCGGTCGGCGACCGTGTCGCGCGCGGTCAGGAACAGCACCGGTACCCGCCAGCCATCCCGGCGGCGTTCGCCGACGTAGCCGAGAGAATCCCCGGACGGCAGCATCCGGTCGAATACGACGCAGTCATAGGCGTTCACACTCAGCGCTTCGTCGGCGTCGGTGAGGTCCTTGGCGACGTCGACGGCGAATCCGGAGCCTCGAAGTGAAGCCTCGACGGCTAGCCGGAGATCCTCGTCGTCCTCGGTGACCAGTACACGCACCTGACGACCGTAGCGTGACGCGCCGGCGGTATCACCCGGCGAGCTCCGCCAGCCAGCCGCGGTCCGCCGTTTTCGCGCCTGCCTGGAAGCGGCTGCGCGCGCCGAGCCGGTGCATCAGATCGGACACCATCCTCCGCACGGTCCGCACGGAGATGCCCAGCCTGGCCGCGGCGGACTCGTCGGTGTAGCCGTCGACGAGCAGTGCCAGCAGGTCCAGCTCGCGTGCGGTCGGCCCCGATCCGGTGGGCGGCGTTCCGGCGAGCCACAGCCGTTCGAACAGTTCGGCCACGGCCTTGACCACGCTGGGCAGGCGGAACACTGCGAGCTCGCCGCATTCTTCCCCCGGCAGCAGCGCGAGTGTGTCGTCGACGACGATCGCGGTCATCGGCACGGCCGCCACGGTGCGGATTTCGGCGCCGTGGGACGCGAACGTGTCCAGCCGCTCGGCGACACCGCGGATGATCCTCGCCTCCACCGGCGCGAGTACCCGGTAACGCACGCCGCGCCGCAGGTTGTCGCGGTCGGCGTCGCGGAACACCGGAAGCGGTCCGGTGGTGCTGCTCGCCGCCATCACGACGAGCACCTCACGGGTCGCCGCCGAAAGCTTCGCGGCCACATCCGGTGCCCGCCCGCCAGGCAGCGAAAGGTCTGCTCGGTCAAGTCCATAGTGGATAGTCGTCATGCCACCCACTCCAGCTGTCCGGACGGCGCCCTCCGGGGTCCCAAGTGGACGGTCACGGCCGCGGCGAGCGAGAAGTCCCGACCGCGTGTCGTGACGATGGCGGCACTGCGGCCGGTGGCGGGCAGCAGTGCCGCGACCTGGCCACGGGATGCCGCGTCGTCGAAGACCAGCAGCACCCGCCGCCCGGCCAGCTCCGAGCGCCACAGCGCGGCGCGTTCGTCCACATCGGACGGGATCAGCGCGGGCGGGAGCCCGAGGCCGCGCAACAGCCGCTCCAGCACGGCCGCGGTCGTCAGTGGCCGGGTACCGCCGTGCAGCTCGACGAAGAACTGCCCGTCGGGAAAGCGCTCGCTGACCCGATGGGCCGCCGCCACCGCGAGCGCCGTCTTCCCCACCCCGGCCCCGCCGGTGACGACGACCGCGGGCGCGCATCCGGTCAGTGCCCTGCCCAGCGCCACGAGTTCCCGGTCCCGGCCGACGAGCGGCTCGACGGCCCGCGGCAGCTCCCGCCGCGGCCGGTCCGGTGCCCCCGCGCCGTGCACCGCCTGGAACGCCTTCATCAGTTCGGGTCCCGGGCGCACCCCCAGTTCGGCGGCCAGCAGCCGCCGCGCCCGGTGGAAGGTGGCCAGCGCCTGCGCCGGACGGCCCATCACGTGCTGGGCCCGCATCAACCGCGCCCAGACGTCCTCGCGCAGCGGATCGTCGGCGGTCAGCGCCTGCAGCGTGGCCACCGCGTCGGCTGTCCGCCCGAGCCCGAGCTGGGCCTCGGCGAGCGACTCCCGCAGCTGCCGGTGCAACTCGTCGAGCCGCTCGACGGCGTCGTCGGCGAGGACGTCCATCCCCTCGAACGGCCGCCCACGCCACAGCCGCAAAGCCTGCCCCACCAGTGTCAGCGCGGTTTCCGGTGCCCCCTCGGCCAGTGCCTGCGCGGCATCGTCGGCGAGCGCCGCGGCACAGTCCGCGTCCAGCTCACCGGGGCCGACGTGCAGCCGATACGCCCCTGCCCGGCCCTCGATGCGGGGCCCGTCGTGTTCCGGCAGCAGCCGGCGCAACTGCCACATGTACGTCTTCAAGTTCGCTTCGGCCGAAGCCGGCGCGGCCTGTTCCTGCCAGGTGTTCTCGATCAGCCGATCCACCGCGACCCACGCGTTAGGCTGCACCAGGAGCGCGGCCAGCACCGTGGCGGGTTTCCCGCCCGGCGGCCGCCCCGTGACGCCGTCGCGGCCACACACCTCGAGTGGCCCCAGGACCTGGAAGAGCACCATGCTCACACCCCTCTCCCTCGTGTCCTCCTACGATCGCGCCATGTACCTGAGGTTCCGATGACAACGGCACTGGTGCTGGTCGTGGAAGACGACGAAGACCTCCGGGTGGCGATCACCGCCGAGCTGAACGGGAGCGGTCTGCGCGTCCGCGAGGCCGGTGATCTGGCACAGGCCGACGCCGAACTCGCCGCGGGCGAGTTCGCCTGCGCGGTGTTCGACCGGATGCTGCCCGACGGCGATTCGATCGGTTACGTCCACCGCCGTCGTCAGGAAGGCTGGGCGGTCCCCGTGCTGTTCCTGACCGCGCGCGACAGTCTCGCCGACCGGGTCGCCGGATTCGAGCACGGCGGTGACGACTATCTGGTGAAGCCGTTCGCGGTGGCCGAGATGAGCGCCCGCGTCCACGCGCTCTACCGCCGCGCGGGCGCCGGACGGCCGTCGGTGCTGCGTCACGAAGACCTCGAAATGGACTGTGCCCGGCGGCAGGTGCACCGCGGCGGCGCCCTGCTCACCTTGAGCGACAAGGAGTTCGCGGTGCTGGAGTACCTGCTTTCGCGGCTGGATCAGGCTGTCGGGCGTGACGAGCTGATCGAGCACTGCTGGGACATGAGCACCGACCCCATGTCCAATGTGGTCGACGTGGTGATCCGGCGCCTGCGGGTGCGGCTCGGCGAGCCCGAACTCATCCACACCGTCCGTGGCCGCGGCTACCGGATCGCGAGCCGGTGAACGGCTCCGCGGCCGATCGCCTCCGCCGACTGCGGTGGCTGCTCACGTGGCTGTTCACCGGGCTGAACGCCGCCGGGCTGGTGGTGCTCGCCTGGCTCGCCGTGAGCGCCGACCTTCAGCAGCGCGAAGTCCAGCTGGACAGCGAGCTCGCCCGCGTCACCGCACCGGTCAAACGCCTGATCATGGGCGAGGGCGACACCGTCACCACCGCCTACGTCGGCCAGGACGAAGTGAATCGGCAATGCCCGCAGTTCATGATCCTGCCCAGTGGCGCGGGCGGGTTCCCGCCGTACGCGAGCGGCCGGACCTGCGTGCCGATCGACGCCACGCGGCTACAGGCCTTCGCCGACCTGTCGGTGCGGAACGGGGCCGTGCTCAACGGCTACAGCAGCGGAACCGCGGGCGAGATGGTCCGCGTCGGCGTCGAGCCCTTCCGCAACCGCAACAACCAGGAGTCGGGCGCCATCGTGGCGGTCGCCGACGCGCGGGACGCCCTCGCCGCGCATGAACAGCTGAAACTGCTGGTCATCGGCGGATGCGTGCTCCTGCTGGGCGCCATCGGTGTGACCGGGCACGTGCTGTCCGGGCGCGCGATCCGGCCCGCGACCGCCGCACTCCAGCAACAGGAGATCCTGCTCGCCGAAACCGCGCACGACCTGCGCACGCCGGTCGCGGCGCTGCGCGCGCTGGCCGAAGCGGCGGTGCGCAACCCCGCCGAGAGCGACGAACTGCTGCCACGGACCGTCCGGCTCGCCGGACGGATGGGCGGCATCATCGACGGCCTGCTCGTGCGCGCGCGGCTCGCGGCCGGGGTCGAATCGCTGGCCGTGCAGCCGGTGCGGCTGGACCAGCTCGTCGCGAGCGTCGTGGCGGAGACGCCGTCCGAGGGCGCTCAGGTGACGCTGGTCGCGGCGCCGTCGACGGTTTCCGCCGACCCGACGCTGGTCCAGCGCGCGGTGGCCAACCTGCTCGACAACGCGCTGCGCTACGGACGGCGTCCCGGTTACGAGGCCATCGTGCACGTCACCGTCGCCGGCGGTCAGGTGACCGTCGCCGACAGCGGGCCGGGGATCGACTCGTCGGTCGCGGAGGAGACGTTCGACCGGTTCACCAGCGGCGGTGGGTCGAGCGGACTCGGCCTGTCGATCGTGCGATGGGTCGCGCTCGCACACGGCGGCAGGCTGCGCGTCTACAACGCCGAAGAAGGCGGCGCGATCTTCGAACTGAAGCTGCCGGAAGCGTCCTGACCGGGAAATGTATCCGAGCGGCTCCATTCTGTACCCGGTTCTTCTATCATCAGACGGTGCCGGAGAGGGGATTCAAGCGGCGTATGCCGCTCATCGTGCTGTCGGCCACCTGCCTGGCGCTCGTGATCGCCGTCGCCACCGGGGCGGTGAAACCCGTCCCCGGCCTCGGCCTCACGCAGCCCGGGCATTGGGTCGCCAACCCCGCGCTCGGCCTGGTCTTCTTCGTCAACGGTGCCAACCGGAGCGTCGACGCCCAGGCCGCCGTGCCAGGTCTCGAACCCGGCTCCGACGTGGTCCAGGGCGACACGAGCGCGTACGTGATCGGTCAGCGGCGGATCATCGAGTTCGGCAAATCCGACCTCACGGTGAGCCGCACGGTGGATCAGCCGGTGACCGGCGAACGGCCGTTCCTGCTCGAAACCGCGGGCGGTCCCTACCTCGTCTTCCGCGAGGCGGGACGGGTCGTCCGGCTCGGTGACGCGTTCGCGTCGATCGACACGGGCGGCTCCCTCGGCGATCCGGTGGCCACCTCGGACGGCACAGTGTGGCTGCAGCGGACAGGCGACGGAATGCTGTGCCGGCTGTCGAAGGGTTCCGACACCGTCGGCTGCCCGGTGCAGGCCATCCGCGGGCATTCCGGTGCGCTGACCGTCGTCGGCGACACGCCGGCGTATGTCGACACCACGGCGAGCACCCTGCAGACAGTCACCGACACCGGGCTCGGCAAGCCGCTGCCGCTGAACGCGTCGTTCAGCCCAGCCGCACAGATCGCCTCGGCCGACGCGGCCGGCCGGATCGCGGTCCTCGAGCCGGGCTTGCGCAAGCTGTACTTTCTCGACGCGAGTGGCCTGAGCGCCGGGCGCCATCCCGGCCCGCCCAAGACGATCGACCTGTCCGACGGCCAGTACTCGCGGCCGACCGCTTCGTCCTCGGCCGTCGTCCTGCTCGATCTGACCCACAACACCGTGCTCACCTACTCCCCGGACGGTTCGCCGCGGCACATGATGCCGATCCCGCCGGACAACGGATCGCCGAAGCTCTCGCGCGGTGAGGACAAACGGGTCTACATCGAAGGCGCGCAAGGGAACCACGTCCTGGTGGTCGATCGGGAGGGCACGGTCGCGAAGGTCGCGGTGACGGCCGACAAGCCGCCGGTCCCGCTGTCCACGCCGCCCCCGTCCTCGACGGTCCAGCTGCCCCCACAACGAGGCAACGGCGGCGAACGGCCGAAATCGCCGGAACAGGCGAAACCGCAGACGAAACCGCAGACCCCTCCGACGTCCGCCAAGGCGCTGGCGGCGAGCCCTCCCGCCATCCCCGGCGGACTTCGCGCCACCTTGGCGGACGCGACGGCGAACGTCACCTGGGGCGCGGCGGCGGCGAACGGCGCGGCGGTGACCGGCTATCGCGTGTCGTGGACACCGTCGTCCGGATCGGGCGCGGGTTCGGCGACGCTCGGCGCCGACGCGCGGTCGACGTCGATCCCGGATCTGCGCGAAGGCGTGACCTACACGATCGCGGTCGCGGCGGAGAGCCGCGCGGGCCGAGGCGCCCCGGCCACGGTGAGGGTCTCCCGGCCCGCGGCACCGAAACCGACGATCACCATCAGCCGCGGCAAGACCGGGACCTACGACAAAACGTGCGAGGCGCCGGCGTGCGCCAAGATCCACGTGGTGATGAAGGGCTTCAAACCCGGCGCCCGCGTCCTCGTCCGGCCATGGTCGAGCGATCCGGATTACGACAACGAGGGACACACGTGCAAGATCCCCGCCAGTGGTGACTGCACCTTCGAGGCGTTCGACTTCGGCCAGGTCGGCAACCAGGTGTGGGTGGTCTCCGACACCGGCGTGAAATCCAACGTCATCACCTGGAAGTCGGGCTAGCGGACGCAGCGGGCGCCACGGATGCCCTTGCTCTCGCTTTCGTAGGAGTGCACGCTGTCGGTTGCCTGCACGACGAAGCAGTACTGCCGACCGGGCTGGACATCGACCCGGTAGGTCGTGCCGCTCTCGACGTAGTGAGTCTTCCGCGGCAAGTCCAGGCCCGCGACGATGACGGCGTAGTGCAGCGTGGAGCCGGTGCTGCGCCAGGAAAGTTGGACGTAGTCGCCGTTGTCGACCGGATCGGCGAGGTCCAGTCGCACGGGGTCGGCGGTCGTGGTGGGCACGCTGGTCACCGGTTCGGCGCTCGCGGGCGGCACAGCCAGCTCACGTGGCCGGTTCCGCAGCACGAAAACCGCTGCCGCGGCGAGCAGCACGGCCCCGGCCGCGACACCCACGATCAGCCGGGTCTTCCCCTTACGGTGGGATTTCGCGTGCTCCGGACCGTAGTCCAGGATCGGCGCGCCGAGCGGGCGCGGGGTGGCCGCGACGCCGGGGGTCGCGCCGAGCCGGGTGGCGACCAGGGTGGCGTCGATGGGACGGGCGCCGGGGTCACGCGCCAGCAGTGAGGCCACGAGCGGACCGAGACCCGCCGGGAGGCCGGGCCGGTCGATCGGCGGCACCGGCCCGCTGAGCACGCGCAGCGTCAGCTCGTCCGCGGTCTCGCCCGGCTCTTCCCTGGCCGGGGAACGGCCGGTGAGCGCGAAATACAGCAGCGCGCCGAGGCCGTAGAGATCGGTGCGTTCGTCGCGGACGCCCTCGGTGATCGTTTCCGGCGCGAGGAAGCCCACCGCGGGATCGCCGGGGAACGACTGTCGCAGCGCGAGCCCGAAGTCCGCCAGCACCGGCGCGCCTGACGCGCGGAAGAGGACGTTGCCGGGCGTCATCCCGCCGTGGACGACGCCGGCCTGGTGCGCCGCGGCCAACGTCGTCGCGAGGGCTTCGCCGAGGGAAAGCACGTCCTGCACGGAAAGCGGTCCGAAGGCACCGACGAGTTCGGCCAGCGATTGCGTGCAGAGTTCCATCCGGACGCCGAACCGGCCGTCGGGCAGGTCCTTCGCTTCGGTGGGGATGAGGACCGTGCCGAGCTCGCTCAAGGAGTTCAGCGCGGAGAGTTCCTTGTCCAGTTCGGCGCGGGTGCGGCGATCGACGCGGCCTGGGTACACCTTGAGCGCGAAGGCCTCGCCGGTCGTCTCGTCCATTCCGGCCAGCACGGTGGCGGCCGGACCCTCGCCCAGTGGCACCAGCTCGTCGTCTTCCATCATTCCCAGTCTGTCATCCGAGGGCCGCCGACGGCGAGCATGTCCGGTGATTGCCGCCTCCGCCGATGTACCGCGGATGTATCCGCCATGGACCCCCGCGGGCCACTCTTGCCACCACGGCGGTGGTTTCTCCACGCCCCATGACCGAGGAGGCGAACATGAAGCGAAATCTGCGGCGCGCGGCCGTCTACGGAGTGGCCGGACTGGCGACCGCCGCGATCGGCGCGACGACGGCGAACGCTCTGGTGGACAGCACGAACGACAGCGCGGCCCCGGCGCCCGCACAGGCCCCATCCCCGGCCCCCGCGCCCGCTCCGGCGCACGCGCCCGGGGCCGCGCCGGTCGCGCCGAAGCCGGTGAACGCCTCGCCGAAGGCGCCCGCAGCGGCCGCACAACAGGCCGCGCCCAAGCCCGCGCACCACGTCAAACCCGCCGCTGCCCATCGCGCCGCCGTCCCGGCCGCGTTGTCGAAGCCGCAGGTGAAGAAGGTGCGGCAGGCGCCGGAGCAGAAGCGGTTCGTGGCCCAGGCGCCGGAGCAGAAGCGGTTCGTGGTCCAGGCGGCGGCCAAGGCGCCGACGGTGTCTCCGTCGCGGATGGCGATCGCTCCGGCCACCCCGAAACTGGACACCGCGATCAAGGCCGTCGACGACGCGCGCAAGAACGTCAAGGACGCCGAAAAGACGTTGCGTGACGCCAAGAAGCGGCTCGCGCAGTCCGAAAAGGACCTGAAGAACCTGCGCGACTCGATGAAGCCGACGTCGGGCAAGAAGCCTTGCCACGACCACCATGGCGCGCACGACCGGCTCAAGAAGGCCAACCTCCCCGACGATCTGGCGAAGCGACTGGCCGCCCTTCGCGCGGAAGGCAAGACGGTTTCGAAGACCACCCACAAGTCCGGCAACACGGTCACGAAGACGGCGAGCTCGTCGGGCAACGGCGCGTCCTCGTGGTCCAGCGCGACTTCGACCAACGGCACCGTCTCCGCCAACGCCTGGTGACGCCATGACCGCCACGCTGGAACCCACCCGGTACATCGTGATCCCACAGGACGTCTGGGAGCGCAAAGACGCGCCGCCACCTCCTCCTGACGACGAGTTCGAGCCGTACTCGGAAGACGACGCGGAATACCTCGCCCGCGAACCCGAACCGCTGAGCCTGGGCGCATACACCGGCCTCGGCGGCGCTACAGGCTCGCTGGCCTTCGGCATCGCGGCGGGCGTATTGGTGGCGTCGCCGATGGGCCTGGTGGTCGGCGTGGCGGCGGGCGTCTTCGGTGGCCTGATGGGCCACTCGCTGGCCGAAGAAATCTACGAACGTAAGCACTGAGCCGAAGATCGCGAAAAGGGGAATCGTGAGTGGTAATGACGGCTCTGACGTCATTACCACTCACGACGCGTAGGCGGGCTATGGCGCCCGGAATGAATCCGAAGCACGCCGCGTCGACCGATCTCGGCGTTGACCGGAGTGCGTTCGAATTCCCGTTTGATGCAGCGGTACGAAGCATGCCGAGAACAGGAGGTCTGATGGAAACCGCAGGACGTCCACTGACCAGGTCGATACTGTACGGCCTGTCCGGTGGAGCGTTGTCAGTGCTCTTTATTCTCGCTGCCGCTCAACAAGCCGAGGCGGCTCCCGCCGTCGGCGGCAAAGGCGGCTCGGGCCAACCGGTCGATCTGCACAAGGTACGGGAGCTTGCCAAAGGTTCGGAGAAGCGGCAGGCGGCTGAGCAGGCACAGCGGAAGACCGAGGAACGCAAGACGGAGAAACCACAGGAGAAACCCGCGCCACGGCAGGGTGCTCCCGTAGGCGGCAAAGGCGGCTCCGGCCAACCAGTCGACCTACGCAAAATCATGAAAACCGACAAAAACTCGAACCAACGAAAGGAAACCCAACAGACACAGCGCAAAACCGAAGAACACAAGACAGAGAAACCACAAGAGAAACCCGCCCCACGCCAGGGTGCTCCCGTAGGCGGCAAAGGCGGCTCCGGCCAACCAGTCGACCTACGCAAAATCATGAAAACCGACAAGGATCGACACCAAGACACCGAGCAGCCACAGCGGAAGACTGGGCAGCCTACGGCGGAGAAGCCGCAGGAGAAACCCGCACCACGTCAGAGCATCCCCGTAGGCGGCAAAGGCGGCTCCGGCCAACCAGTCGATCTGCGGAAAATCATGAAGATCGACAAGGGCAAGGATTCGAAGGACCATCTCGTCGGCAACGTGCTCGACGAGGCACGGGAAACCGTCGTGGAGGGTTTGGCGTCGATTCCGCACGCTATCAAGGGTTTCGTGGACGCGAACCAGGACGCCACGACGTGGTCCGAGGCCGATCCGAACAGTGACGAGTGGCGCGCGGCCGACAAACGCATCAAGGAACGCGGCGAGGCCGTCGCCGAGGTAGTGCGAAATCCCGGCAAAGTGGTGGAAGAAGTCGTCCGTCCTTACAAGGAGGACTGGAACAGCGACCAGCCGGAACGTGTCGTCGGCCGGGCGGCGGTCGACATCGGCACGATGTTCATCCCCGGTGTCGGCGTTGGCAAGAGAGTGATGAACGCGGCCGAGGCGTTGTCCGGAGGCCGGGGACCCGACCTGGGCACCATCGCCAGGCCGCGGCCGGACCGTGAGCCCGGCAAAGGATCAACGTCGGGAAGTCCCACGCCCGCCGACCTCCCGGCCCGCCCGGACAGTGGCGCTGGAACGCCAAATCCACAGAATTCGCCGGATCGAGCCGGCACCGCGCCGCCCACCGGCACTCAGGGCTCCAAGGCGGACACGACCGCACCAAGGACGTCGTCCCGGTCGCCGAACAAGGACGGGCAAGACAGAAGGGTGCTACCGGCTCCGGTGACCCAACTGCCCACGTTGCCCCGCGGCGATTCCCCCGCTCGTCGAGCGGCCGATAAACCTCGGCAGGACACCGATACCCCACCGTCGCCGAAATCCGGCGACGCCGAATCCAAGCAGCGGTCGAGCGACCGGACACCGGAAGCAGATACGAAAACCTCTCCGGAATCGCGGGACTCGGCCGACGCGGCGACCCGCTGCCCGACACCGAACAGCTTCGTACCCGGTACCCCTGTCCTGCTGGCCGACGGCACGTACAAGCCGATCGAAAAAGTCAACCTCGGCGACCGCGTACTGGCCACCGACCCTGTCACCGGCCTCACCCAGGCCCGACCGGTGATCAACCTGATTCCGGGCCAGGGCCTGAAGGAACTGGTACGAATCACCGTTGACACCGACGGCGACCGGGGCAACGCAACCGGCACCGTCACGGCCACCGACGAACACCCGTTCTGGGTCGCCGACACCGGCCGCTGGACCGACGCCGAAGACCTGAACCGCGGCGACCTGCTTCGCACCCCCGACGGCCGCCTCCTGCAAGTCGTCGCCGTGCACGAGTGGACGCAGCAGCAACAGGTACACAACCTCACCATCGAGGGCCTGCACACTTACTACGTCAACGTCGGCGGCCAAGACATTCTCACGCACAACGCGGGTGAGGAGAATTGTTTCGCCGGGACCCCTGGGTCCAGCGAACGGTCCATGACCAGGGAGCAATGGCGTGCGGAGCAATCTCGCCAGCGTGCCGAGCGGTCGGTCGCCAACGTCGATCGACCGTTGGAGAACCCGCTTCCGAACGCGGGGCAGGAGGGTCACGGTCACGGCAGGCACGGCTACCAGACGACGGACGGGCAGCAAGCGACAAGGGTACGCACCGGTATAGCCCCGGATGGTTCATCCGCACCAGCCGGCCGCGCCTCCCGGTTCCGCAACGCACAAGCCGAAGCCGAAGCCCTAGGCCGGGCGGCCAGCAAGCTCGAAGCGAACCTTCGCGACGGCGCGGTGCCTTCCTACACTGATCCGGTGACTGGTAAACCGCTCTATTTCGACCCGGCTTCTGGTGTACCGGTCCGGCACCGCGTCTTGGTGACCACTGATGACCCGCGAGGGTTCGGAGAGTCAGCACAAGTCGCGCGCCGGGTCGGCGGACCGAGTAGTCCCTTCGTGCTGGACGCGAACGGCAATCGAATTCCCGATCTCGTCGTGACGCCCCAGAAGACCGCCCGAGTCGTCTACGAGTACGTGCGAAGCGCGAACGAGTGGCGCCCCATCAGCTACTACCCGGAGCCGTGAGCCGATGATGTCGACCCCCCAGGACGTGCTGCTCAATGAGTTCGGGACGTATTATCTCGCCGACGAACTGGGTTACTTTGTCGACGATGCCCTGGAAGAGCATGCCGACCATTCCGCGACGCGGATAGTGCGCTTTCACAGCGACCTTGCCGCCGAGGTGGCGGATCTACTGCAGAAGATGGCGGCCGATCCCGCTCATCCGTTGTTCGAAACCATCGGCAAGGAGACGTTGTACGACTGGAATGGCGATCAGGACTCGTGGGCCAAGTTTCAACGGCTCGCACGACGTATGTCCGAAGGGATCGCCAAGGGCATCAGCGGGTGAGGGAGCCTCGCACCGGCAATCTCGACCAGACGCCGGACAAGCGAGGAGCCCGGGTCCGCCGTCCAATGGCCCGGCTTCGTATCGAGCTGAGGCCGATTATCGGCGGCAAGGGGCAGCAGGAACCGCCGAGCGAGAGGAATTGGCCCGTTCGTCGAATACGCGGCAAGGGGCTGTGCTGTCGGCCGCTGCGCAAACCCTGAATGTACTGCGGAAAGACCGTTCCTGTACCTAGCCGATTACGCTGAGCCGGTGGCATGATGAGCCGAACGGTCCAGCGGGATCGACTTCGCAGGGGGCAAGGTGAGCAAGTCCAAGGCCGGAGAGGCCTTCGAACTGATCGCGGCGAACATCCAGGGCGTCATCCGCGGTAAGCCGGAGGTCGTCCGGCTTGCCGTGGCCGCGCTCTTCGCCGAGGGGCATCTGCTCATCGAGGATGTCCCCGGCCTCGGCAAGACCACGCTGGCCCGCTGCCTCGCCCGCAGTATCGGCGGGAGCTGGAGCCGGATCCAGTTCACGCCGGACCTGCTTCCCGGCGACATCACCGGCGTCACCGTCTATCACCAGAAGGACGAGCGGTTCGCGTTCCACCCCGGTGGCGTCTTCTCCAATATCGTGGTCGCCGACGAAATCAACCGTGGCACCCCGAAAACGCAGTCCGCGCTGCTCGAGGTGATGGCCGAGCGGCGGGTCACGGTCGACGCCGTCGGGCACGAGGTGCCACGGCCGTTCCTCGTCATCGCCACCCAGAACCCGATCGAGATGGAGGGCACCTACCGGCTGCCCGAGGCCCAGCTCGACCGGTTCCTGATGCGGCTTTCGGTCGGCTACCCGGATCTGCAGTCCGAGGTCATGGTGATCATGGGTGACTGCGCCGGGGTCTCCGCCGACGACCTGCCGGCCGTGGTCGACATCCCGATGTTGCTGGACGCGATCGCCGAAGTCCGCGCCGGTCACCTCGACCAGGCTGTCTGCGAGTACGCGGCCCGGATCGCCGCGGCCACCCGGGTGCATTCCGCCGTGCGGTTCGGTGCGAGTCCTCGCGGCAGCATCGCGCTCGTCCGGGCCGCGCAAGCGATCGCCGCGACCGGAGGCCGCCAGTTCGTCACTCCCGACGACATCAAGGAAGTCGCCGTCCCGGTGCTCGCGCACCGGCTCGTGCTCACCGCGGAGGCCGAACTCAACCAGCGCGGCCCCGCGGACATCGTGGCCGAGGTGCTCGCGGCCGTCCCGGCGCCGGCGATGAACCACGCGGGCCGCTGACCATGCGGCTGACCGCCCGCGGCGTGGTCTTGTTCGTGCTGTCGGTACTGCTCCTCGCGGTCGCCGAATGGGCGGGCTACCCGCTGTTCCGCGTCATGGGTGCCGTCGGGCTCGCGGCGGTCATCGCCGCGGTCGTCGTCACCGCACGCGGCCTGCGTGTCGACGTCTCCCGCGAGATCTATCCGGATCGCGTCGAACGCGGACGCCCGGCGCTCGCGAAGTTGACGGTCCGCAACGTCGCCGGGCGTCGCCAGCGTGGGTTCGACGCCTGGGACAAAGCAGGCGTCGCCGTCCAAACCGTCCGGGTCCGGTCGCTCGCCCAAGACGCCGAAGCCACCTATCGCTACGAATTGCCGACCGGTCGCCGGGGCAGGCTCCCGGTAGGGCCGCTGACGCTGCACCGGGTGGACCCCTTCGGCCTGGCGAGGAATCGGCTTTCCGCCGGAGAGACCGCGGAACTCTGGGTGCATCCGCGCCGTCATCCCGCCCGTGCCCTGATCGGTGGCTACCCGCGTCATCACCACGACGGCAGGACGACCGACTCGCTGCGTGGTTCGCTCGATCTTCGCGACGTCCGCGAGTACCAGCCTGGCGACGAAGTCCGGCACCTGCATTGGAAGGCCACCGCGCGGACCGGCCGGATGATGGTGCGCGACTACGCCGATCCGCAGCAGCCGCGGTTCACCCTCCTGCTCGACACCCGCCGGACTTCCTTCACCCCTGAGGTCTTCGAAGAAGCCGTCGACCTCGCCGCGTCGCTGCTGCACGCGTCCGCGATGGCCGGGCATCACACCCGGCTCGTCGGTTCCGGCGGTCTCGACCTCACCACCGCCGGTGGCCCGCTCGGTTCGCGGCTTCTGCTCGACGAGTTGTGCCAGCTCGGCCAGGACACCGGGGAAACGCTCGTGACGCGCGAGCTGGCGGCCGCACGTGACCAGGGCGGCTGCCTGCTGGCCGTCACCACCGGCAGGCTCGACGGGTTGACCGCCCTGCGGCCACGCTATTCCTCACTGTTCCTCGTCGACCTCGCCGCGGCCGGGCCGATCGTCGTGCCCGGCGTCCGGGTGCTCAACGCCGCCGATGCCGCGCACGCGGTCCGCAAATGGAACGAGGTGGTGGGATGAACCGCCTCACCACCGCGTTGATCCTGCTGGCCGCCGCGGTCGCGGGACTGTTCTTCACTCCGGTGTTCGGCGTGACGGCGTTGCTCGCACCCATCGGCGTCCCGCTGATTCTGGCCTTCGGCGTCACCGAGCTGTGCGCGCGCTGGGTGGCCCTGGCGCCGTGGCGGGCGTTGTCGCTGCTGGCCGTGGGGCTGGCCGGGGTGGTCGAGACCGTGCTCTATGCGACGACGGCCGCCGGTTTTCCCACCGGCGCCACGGTTTCCGCGCTCGCGGACGGCGTCACCGAATCCTGGCGGCTCGCGCTGCAGTCGACCTGGCCGGCGCGACCGGAGCCGTCCACAGTGCTGTTCGTCCCGCTGCTGGTGCTGCTGGCCGGGGTGCTCGGGGTGGAGCTGCTCCGGCTGAGGCGGCCGCTCCTCGCACTTCTTCCGAGTTTCGCCGTCGTGGTGGTGAGCCAGCTTTTCCAGGCGATGTCCGGAGTCACGGCCCTGTTCGGCGGCCTCGGGTACGCGGCGGTCGCGGGTGGGGTGTTCGCCCTGATGCCGCAGGCGGACGTGGAAGGTCACCGCAGGAAAGCGCCCATGCTGACGTTGGCCGTACCCGCGTTCGTACTCGGCGTCGCCGGGGCGCTCGTCGCGAATCTGCTCGTGCCCGCGCCCGGACCGGCGTACTCGCTGAAACAGGATCAGCTCGCCGAACTCGACGCGCGGGTCGCGAACCCGCTGGACGAGCTGGCCTACCGGCTGGAACACCCGAACACGCCGGTGTTCTCCTTCCGCGGCGACGCCGACACCGACCGCTGGCCACTGGTCGCTTTCGACCTCTTCGACGGCGTCAACTGGAGCCCCGGCAGCCGCTACCGGCGGCTCGGTACCGAGCTGGCTCCCGGTCCGGCGGTGGACGTGCCCACGCACCGGCGATCGGCGACGGTCACCACGAGCGGTCTGGCCGGCCCGTGGCTTCCGAGCCAGACATGGCCCGCGGCGGTCGACGGGATCGCTCCGCTGGTCGAGGAATCGCAGGGCACGCTTTGGCTACCGCGCCCTACCGACGGCCCGCAGCGGTACTCCCTCAGCTGGTGGTCACCGGAGATCAATCCGGCGGATCTGCTCGACGCGGCGCTCGACTCGTCCGCTCCCGGCGGTCTCGCGGGCATCGGCGACGTGCCGCCGGAAGTCGGGCAACTCGCCCGGGACGCCGTCGGCGGGTTGCGACCCAGTTTCCGGATCGCGCTCGCGCTGGAGCGGTTCTTGCGTGAGCACTATCGGCTGGCCACCGGCACCGACCTGCCCAGCGGACACAGCTGGCCACAACTTCGGAAGTTCCTGTTCGAGACCAAACTGGGCACGAGCGAGCAGTTCGCGAGCGCGTACGTCGCCCTCGCCCGGACCCTCGCCATCCCGGCCCGGCTGGTGGTCGGCTTCCGGACGCCGGACAAGCCGAATGCCGACGGCGGTTACACCGTCCACAACGGCGATGCCGTGGCCTGGCCGGAGGTCGCCGTCTCCGGCGTCGGCTGGGTGGCGCTGGATCCGACGGGCGAAGCGCGCACCACGGCCGGCAGCGCGAACAGCCTGGCGGCGGTGACCGCGCAGGCGCGAACACAACTGCCGCCGGCCGAGCAGTTGCGGGATCGGCCGCTGCCCGGTGGCGATTCCGGCCCCGGCGACGGCGGCACCGGAGACGGTGGCTGGACGTTCCCGTACGGCCCGATCCTGATCGCGCTCGCGGCGCTGACGGTGGCGTGGTTCGCCGGGATCCCGCTGGCCAAGGGCGTGCGGGCGTGGCGACGGCGACGTCAGCCCGGCATCGGCGCGGTGCTCGGTGCCTGCCGGGAGGTCAAGGACCGGCTACGCGAGCACCGCGTCCCGTGTACCGCCGGTATGACGGTCCGCGATCTGGCGGCGGTCGCGCACGGCACCGTCGATCCGTCCACAGTGGAGGGCTTGCGCCTGTTGGCGTCCACAGTGGACGTCGCACTGTGGTCGGGGGTCGGCACCGGCCCGCATTCCGGACCGCAGGCGTGGGCGGCGGTACGGGAAGTCCGGCGTGGCTTGGCCAAACGTGGCCTGCGCGCCCGGCTCCGCGCCGCCGTGAACCCGCGCACGTTGTTGCCCGGCCACTCCTGAACGGCAACCGGAGCCGACTCCTCGCTTCTCAGGCCCGGTAGGGTCCTTGACTCCCGAGATCCGGGCTCACCTGGGGGTGACGCCCCTCCTGCCCGGGAACCGGGGTGACGGTCGGCTGCCAGACAGCGTCGGTCGGTGTCTGCTTGACCCTGACTTCGGCCTCCGGACCCACCGATGTCACGGGCCGTTCGGTCTCTCGCTCGTGGAAATGCGCCTCGACGACGTCGTCCTGTCGCTGGCGGGCGAGCACGGACAGCGTGAGTACGTGGGCCAGGGCCATCAGCAGGAGGAAGATGCCCAGCCTGCCGACCAGCGCTGACGTCGAGCCCGACCACTGGGGGCCTACGACCGAGAGCAGGGCAAGCACTCCGATGGAGACCAGGTGGAAGACGGTCACCACCATCCAGGCCGTCGAACCGCTCCCTTCCCCGCCGTCTCGTCCGCGCAGGTAGCGGCGGGCGCCGCGGTAGAGGACCTGGCCGTCCGCGACGACGAAGATCAGACCGATGATCAGGAATCCGGGTAACTCGTTGTCGGGCATCTTCTTCTCCTCCGTTTACTCTCGGGTACCCGGTGGTCGAAGGTGTGCGGGGTGCTCGTGCCGACTCTTACCTGATCGGGTGACGGCACCCCGGCGAGAAGGGCCTGAAGCTCAACTCGCCGCGGTAACCCAGGGGTTGGGGCGGCAGACCGCGCCGTCCGCTCGGACCTTGGCCGCCGCACCCGGCTCGGCGCGGTTGAGTTCCGCGACGTAGTTGTTGGACAGCCCGAAGGTCTGCTGCATCATCACCGGTGCCGCCGCCCCGTTCGCGGGACAGCCGACATGCCCGTATCCGAGGGCGTGCCCGGTCTCGTGGTTGATCGCGTACTGGTGATATCCCGGAAGGTCACCCTGGAACGAATGCGCGCCTCGCACCCATCGGGCGTGGTTGACGACGATCCTTCGATCGCGGACGAGGTAGCACGACGAGTCGTAAGGGATCTCGAACCCGCAGAGGTCCGGGCGACGACTCGTGTCGGCACTGGTGAGGCTGACCCGGAACGAGGGTGGGGGATCCTCGGTGTCGATCCGCTGGAGCGACACTTCACCGAGCCCGATCCAGCCGCGAGGATCCGCGAAGATCGTCTCGATCTCATGGGGGAACGAGGGGAGTTCGAGTCCGTTCTCGATTTCGACCGTGTAGGTCATTCGCTTCGCACCGGTGCCCGCCACGGAACCGCTCGCACCGGGGATGACGCGCCACGTCCCCGCTCCGGTCGAAGGGAAGGGAGCACCTTCCGGCAGCGCGGCGGATTCAGGCGCTCGGTCGGCCGGTTCAGCCGCCACCGAGGAGGGCGGAGGCTTCGGAGGGGCAGGTTCCGGGGTGACTCGGGTCTCGATGGCGAGGGGCGCCAGGAAAAGAGCCATGGTCAGCATCAGTGCCACGAAGATGACGATCAGCGGCCACCACGTTCGGTCGGCTTCCGAAGCCTTCCACGCCGTGCGAGGCGCGGGCTTGTCCTGCGTCCGAGGCGGCTCTTCGACGACGGTCCTGTGCCCCCGGGGAGGCATCCGGTGTTTGTGCGGGGCCGCGACCTCACCACCCGGTTGCGCCGGAGGCCTGCTCGCCGCGGTCGAGAACGAGTGAGAGCGCGGTTGCGGCAGCCAGTCGATGCGGCGACCGTCGCGGCGCACGTGCGCGGGCTCAGTAGGCAAGGCCCACACCCGCACAAGCGGCCGTCGGCTCGGCGCCCGACAGCGGGTACGACACGGTGGCAGGATCCCCGTCCGAGGTGTAGCGGCGCCCGGACGGGGATCCGAGCTCATCGAGCCAGTGTGCCGAGCCGTACTCGGCCTCCGGCCCGGAACCTTGCGACCGGATCCGAGGGATCGCGGCAGGTTCGAACGCGCGCGAGCACGGAGAAGGAGCGGGCCCGGCCCCTACGAGTAACGCGCCCCGGTAGGAATAGCCCGGTCCCTGCAGCGCCAGTTCTTCGCGCCGGGGCTGAGCGCCATAAGGCAGAGCGAGCGTGCTGGGCTGATAGCCGGGAAGCGCCTGCCTGATCAGCGCGTCACCGTCGGCGATCGCGGTGGTCGCCGCCGTTTCGGTGGCACGGCGCAGATTCGTGTGCTTCGCCGTGTGATTGCCGATCTCGAAGTGATGATCGGAGAGCCAGCGCAGGGCACGCCCATCTCCACCGAACGGGTGCTCGTTGACGTACAGGCTGGCGACGGGGCGGAATCGAGGATGGGCCGCCGCGACGTCCAAGAGGATCCGCACGGCCGTGCCCGCGGCGGGCTGCCCGTCCGGCGCGAGGGTGAACACGCTCGGGTCGCCGTCGTCGAAGGTCAGTACGACCGGGTGCGTTCCGGCGGGCAGGTCCAGGTTCCGGCTCACCAGATCGGCGGTGGTGACGGGAACATAGTTCTCGGCGGCGAGCCGTTCCAGCTCCGCGGCGAACTCGGCGGGCGTGCGGTCGTAGACCGACCGCGGCTTCGCGACGATCCGGTGGTACATCAGGACCGGTATCCGGCCCAGCTCGTCAGCGGCCACCTGACGCGCGAACGCGGGTGTCACGCGCGCGGGCGCGACAGCCAGTTCCGGTGCCGGCGGTGCCGGTGTCGGGGTCACTGGCCCGGGAGCCCCGCAAGCGGCCACAAGGACGACGGCGAGCCCCGCGCCGAGCCGGAGAAAAGAAGGCATGCGGGAAGTGTGCGGCTGTATCGAGACATGGACAGTCCGATCCACCGGGTCGGGTGAGCGTGGATTTCGTTGGCTTCGCTGGAAAATCAACGTATCCGCAGGTCGGGGCGGAGAGTCCGAAATCATCAACCGCACGATGTGGTGATCGTCGGGAATCGAGTTTGCCCGAAGATCAACGAGGGTACTTTCCAGCCCTGGTCCCGAAAACGAGACCAGCCGCCGTGAGCGCACCATCAGGGAGACCGGATGCCCAACCACAGCCGTCGCTTCGTACTCACCGTCGGCCTGGCAGGGCTTGCCGCGAGCGCGTGCGGCGCCTCCCCGCAGAGTCCGGGGCTCGTCGTCCGGGCGACGCCGGCCCCGGTGGAACCGGCGGTCGCCGCGCCGCCCGTCGACCCGCTCGCGACGAATCTGCTCGTCGGCTTCTGCGGCGCACCCGGCTCGAAGGCTCTTGGCCGGATGACGGGCGATCTCTCGGCCGCGAGCCTCGAACTCCAAAAGCAGATCAAGACCTTTCCGGCGGGGCGGCCGATCACCCCGGTCGTCGAGTTGATCGCCACCACCGTGCACCGCTCCCCCGGCGCGGACGGGATGTACCGCAGTCGTTGCGCGGACAAGACCATCCGGGAGTATCTCGACGCCGCGCGCGCGATGAACGGCCTGTTGCTGCTGGACATCCAGCCCGGGCGGGCCGACTTTCTGCCCGAAGTGCGGGCCTATGAGCACTGGTTGAAGGAACCCGACGTCGGCGTCGCGCTCGACCCCGAGTGGGCGGTCGAGCCGGGGGCGATCCCGGGCAAGAAGTTCGGCCGCACCACCGGAGCCGAACTCGACGAGGTCGCCGCCTATCTCGGTGAGCTGGCGGAGCGACACCGGCTTCCCGCCAAGGTCATGGTCTACCACCAGGTGACGTCTTCGGTGGTGCGCGACGAAGAGCTCCTGCGTCCGCACCCTGGGGTGTCGGTAGTGAAGGTGGTCGACGGGATCGGGTCGGGCTCGGCGAAGAAGGCGACCTGGAAGACGCTCATGCCGAGCAAGCCCGCCCACGTGCGGCCCGGCTTCAAACTCTTCTTCGACGAGGACACTCGCCGCGATGCGGCCTTGATGACCCCTGAGGAAGTCCTCGCCCTGACGCCGACACCGGCTTACGTGATTTACGAATAGCCTCCTGCGGAAAGTAGCAGCCGGAAGTGGGGTGACCAATGTTTCCGCAGTCACCCCACTTGGGCACCTCAGATATCGCAGCCGCCCTTTCGGGTCGTGACGACGACGATCTCACTGCCAGTTACCCCACGCCGACCATCGCACCCAGCATTCTCACTCGATCGTGTTGTTTATCTTCCAGGGTGCACGGGTAATCAGTTAAGTTATTCTTTGCGCGGAAATACCCTCATCGGGTGCGAGGCGTGGGATCCACTTCCTCATGGGACAGGTGGGCCGTTAGTCTTGGCCACGGTCGGAAAATACGGCCGCCACAAGACCGGGCAGCCACAGGGGGCGCGTATCGCGTCGAGTACGCGAGCCTGTGGCACGGGTCGCACCGATCGCTCGCCGAAGGAGACGAGTCCTGAGATCCCGCCATGGCACCGGTTTTCGGGCCCCTCCGGACAAGCCCGGCAAGGCCGAGCGCTCGTCGCGCGAGTTTCCCTCCTGACTGTCGTCGACCTGCGGCGGAGGCCGTACACGCACAGGTCGCTATTGGTGAGACCCGTTCACTTCGAACCCTCTTCCACGTTTTTTCGGCAGATGACTGATCAACTGTGGAATGCCCGCGATGAGCTGGTCGAGACGCACGTTCACAGGAACGGGTGACGATTCTTCGCCCGCCCCGGATTTCACCCGAAAGCTCCCTTCAGTAGGATGACGGCCGGTTCAAAAAAGAGCCGTGGAAGTACGGATCATGTCCACAAGTCCTCCACCGCCGTCCTTCCTTGTTCGCGCACCCGCGCACCCATCAGCGAACAACGTGCCCACGTCCGGGGGCAGGGGGAGAATTGACCGACTGTCGCATCGTCGCGCCCTTGGGCGCGGCCTTCACACCACGCCTGATCTGCACCGCCGGAGACCGCCTCATCCATCCGTCGGACAGCCAGAACGACCTCGCTCGTATCGTCGTTCGCTGGGCTCGCACCTGGGTTCCCGAGACCTGGCCCGCCCGGCGCTACTTCGCCTCGCTGGGTATCGGCGACGAGGAAAACCCTTGCTATGCCGACAAGGACGTCGCCGGCTGGCTGTTGATAAGACCGAAGCCGGACTCGCTGGCCTGGCGCGTACGTTCGGGAGAGATCGACGTCGCGACGGCACTGACAGTGGAAGCCGAGGCCTGGCCCGGCTGATACCGGCGACAAAGCAGCCCTGTGCGCGTCACTCTTGTGGCGCGGCAGGGCTATTTGTCGTGCCAGGATCTCTTATCCATACTGCCTCGTCGGCCGAATAAGGAGAACAGCCACCGCGCACGGGCGGGTAACCCATTCGGACCACGGATTACGCGGTCAGCGGTCTGCGGCACCCACACGATGGTGGCATGAGTTGGAAAACAAGGTCTGACCTCAGTACGTTTCCTCCCACCGGGCGGGCACACACCTTTGCTGCCGTCTCGTACGACGCAATCGTCGAATCAAGGAGAATCCATGTTGAAGAAAATCGGTTTCGTCGCGGCCACCATGGCTGCCGGAGCGATCCTGAGCGGCGGCATCGCGTCCGCCGACACCCCGGATGACTACTACTTCGACAGCTACGACCACAACGGCCAGGTCGGCCTGATCAACGCGAACAACATCGACGCGCTGCACAACGTGAACGGCACCCTCGGCCTCTGCGGCAACGACGTGAACGTGCTCGGTGTCCAGGTCCCGATCCGTGACTCGCTCAACGGTATCGGTGTCCCGATCCTGTCGCCGGGCTCGCACGAGGCCAGCGGCGAGTCCCCCTACAACTGCGCCTCCGGTGGCATCACCGACGGCGGCACCTCGCAGGGCAACTGATCCTCCCGGCCGAGGCGGACCGTGGTGGTGCGCGGAAACCGACCTCGGCCCGGGTCCGGCGATCCGTGTCGTTGTCGTAAGGCGTGCCCGGTCGCGGTGAAGAGATGCACACTCCGCTCCGTGACCGGGCACGTGACGACGTGATGCGACGCCGGCACGAGTGGGGCCGGTCCGTCCCGCCCAGGAGTAGGCCCGGCCCCACTCAGCGTGAACCGTATGACCGTCATCGTCTTGAGTCCGGCGAGTCGCTCGCCGGACCGGATCTTTCTTCCTCCCCGCCGCCCGGCGGGGATTTCTGAGGAGTCTTTTCAGTGATCAAGCAGCTCGGATTCGTC
>NZ_LQCI01000002.1 GCF_001613935.1 Amycolatopsis regifaucium | reverse complement strand
CGACGTAATCACCACCTGACCAAACGCCGGAAAGGAACCGGGCGCAGGACCGGACTTTTCGCATCCAGAGGACTAAATGCGTTCTAGGGTGCCCGAATCGGCGCTTTTTCCGGTGGGTGGTCGCACTGCGTGTTCCCTGGGGCACCTATCGGATGTGGAAACGTCTGAATGGCGGTGGACCATACGCGGCAGTTGCGAAAGCATGCAAAGGGTGGCGGGAAACGCGTGGTCCGAACTCGGCGAAGGGATCCGCCCCGGCCATGCCGCTAGGCGTGGAGGTGCCGGGCCTGGAACTGGCTGGACCGCTACGTGGACCAGCTCGTGCGGGCCGGTGACAAGGACAATGACGCGCTGATCGGTGTGCAGCGGGTGGACCTCATGGTCGGCCTCGCGAGCGCGGCCGAAGCCCTCCGAGCTTAGGAACGGCACGAGTCGGAATCCGCCGAACGAAAGCTGCGTTCGGCACTCGGACTTATGCAGGGGATCGATCTGGATCGCTTTGCGCTTTTCGCTCGTTACCGGCCCAGTAAGCGTCACTCTCTCGAGTACGTGAAGAGCCCGCTCACTCGGGCAGTGTTCGCCGACGGAAGTCCCCATTCTTTTCCTGTGCGCTGTGTGAAATAGCCACACGCAGTAGACAGGAACCATGTCAGCGGGCGACGTCACAGGAGCGCATCCCGATCGGGCCGTCTGCGTGCTCGATACGCAGTATCCGTACTTCTATCTCAGCGAGAACACCGCGTTGATCAATCCCGGGGTCTCCACCTGGACCGGGATGGTCACTGCGTCGAGTGGAAAGCTGAAGCTGCAGGTGCCTTGGACCGCGAAGCGGGTGCGCGTCGTCGCCGAGGTGCACTCCGACAGGCCGGAAGACGTGATCGAGAACTACGACGACGTCATCGAATTCGGTTACTGGTCCGCGACCGGTCTCGCCGCGGTGCTGGACTGGTCGCGGACACTCGCGAGCCCATTGGAGCTGCTGCCAGGTGGCGCCGGTGACTACCGCCTGCGTTATCACGTGCGGGAGTATTCCCGTGAAGCCGCGGACCTCGGAAGCGAGCGAGGCGCGGTGGCGGAAGCGTTGATTCAGCTCTGGCCTGCGAAGCTCGGCGGCAAGGAAGAGCTGCGGATCACCGGTGCACTCGGAACCTTCTGGCATCCCGGCTCGCGGCTGAAAACCGTCTGGAACGACTGAGGAACGCTCATTACTGCCCGAGCACAGCCCTGCTTACACAGTGCGGTGATCGGTAGCGCACGATCTCCTCGACAGCCGCACCGAACAGTTCCGGGGCGGCGATCAGCTTCTTCACCGTGTCCGTCCGGTCGAGCGGCAAGGCGAGCCCGGTTCCGGCGGTGGTCACCGGCTCCGAACCCTCGATGAACAACACCAGGTACGTGAAGCCAACTCGTCGGCGTTCATGCCGCCGTCCGCTTCGTGGATCCACGGCGACCTGGTGAAGAGGTCGTTTCCTGGCCGCGCTTCTTCACTTCGATCATGCGGAGGGCGAATTCGTGCCCTGGTAACAAGACGAACGCGGGTTTCACAGCGTGGAACCCGCCGAAACCTCGGCCACAGGGTTTCCTATATTCCTGGTATCACTCCGAGTGTCAGCTTCTTCGCGCGAGTCGATCACCTGCGGGCGCGCGGGGTGTCGAAGAGGCGGCTTCATACCCCCATGACCTCGATCGACCCGTACCTGGACACCGTCATCCGGTTGCGCGTTCGCCGGAGCGGCAACTTGCGATGACCAGCCGGTCTGCTCGTCGTCGACGGCAGCAATCCTCGCCCATGAGGATTCAACGGAGCCTCAGGAGGCAAGACCATGAGGGCAGCGGTATTGCGTGGACCCGGCCGGGTCACCGTGGCTCAAGTACCAGATCCCAAGATCGAACAGCCGACGGACGCCGTCGTGCGTGTAGTGGCTTCGGCGATCTGCGGCACCGATGTTCGCGGATATCTCGGCAGGCCCGGCCCGGTACGGGGGCCACGGTGCGGACACGAGTTCATCGGTGTGGTGGCCAATGTGGGTTCGTCGGTCCGGTCGATACGTCCGGGAGAGCTGGTGGTGGCACCGTTCATGTTTTCGGACGGTGAATGTCACCGCTGTGTTCACGGAGCACAGAGCTCCTGCGCTCGCGGCGGGATGTTCGGCGTCGCGGCGGGCGGCGCGCAGGCAGAGGGCTTGCGTGTGCCGTTCGCCGACGGCACTTTGGTGCCTGTGCCGTTCGACGAGTACGACGAGCGGATTCCGGCTGTGCTGACGCTCGCGGATGTGATGGCGACCGGCCAGCATGCCGTGCACGCCGGTGGAAGGCCCACACCCATGACGATGGCCGTCGTCGGCGACGGCCCGGTGGGGTTGTGCGCCGTCCTCGCGGCGAGCCGCCTGGGCATAGAGCGGATTTTCCTGCTGGGACACCACGAAGACCGGCTGCGGATCGGGCAGAAGTTCGGCGCTACTGATCTCGTGAGCTTGAGAGGCGCCGAGGGCCGGGCGCAGGTGATCGATGCGACCTGGGGCGCCGGGGCCGGTCTGGTGGTGGAAGCCGTCGGTGAGCAGGACGCGCTGGACACCGCGATGGCCATCTGTGTCGACGGCGGCGCCATCAGTGTGGTCGGAGGGCCGCACGGCACCCTGGACTCGACGGCCTGCTCTTTGCGGAACATAACCGTCAGAAGCGGCCCAGTGCCCGTCCGCGCCTATCTCCCGGCATTACTCGGCGAAGTCATCGCCGGCAAACTGGATCCGAGCGCGGTTTTCGACCGGACTCTTGAACTCGCCGAAGTCGGCCACGGCTACCAGGCAATGGTGGACCGTAATGCGACCAAGGTGCTGATCACATTGTGAGCGTGACGAACGCGCCGTTCCGTCCCGTGGAAATCGCGATTGAGGCGGTTCCACGGGCGGACTTAACATCAAGACCATTCACCACTCCGATCCTGCGAAAGATGTCAGGCGCGTACCGCAAATTCGGCCGCGAGGGTCCGTCGCCCGTATCGGGCCACGGCTGGACGTCGATCGGTGATTTCCCAGCCGAAATCGAAAGGAAGTGCCTACTGTGGCGCTCATTCAAGAGCAGATTTGCGTGCCTGTCATCTCGGTCGCCGAAGCACGTACGTTGGCCGATCTCGAAGCCGCCGCGGGCCCCGTTGAAGTCGTCCTCGGCCCGGCCACCCGGAACAGGGTCGCGGAAGGTCGGGAATTCGTGATGCGATGCCTCGCCGAAGGCCGTCCTGTCTATGGCGCGACGACAGGGTTCGGTCCACTGGTGGGCTTTTCCGGGCGAGACGAGGACACCGATCAGTGTGAGAACCTGCTCTCCCACCTCACCGCGGGGCAGGGGCCCGATCTGCCGACGTCCATCGTCCGCGCGGCCACGCTCGCCCGGCTTTCCTCGCTGGCGCGAGGACGGTCGGGGGTTTCGGTCTCGGTGCTCGACGCGCTGGCGGAAATGCTGAAGACAACCTTCGCTCCAGCCGTACCCCGGCTCGGCTCGGTCGGTGCCAGTGGTGATCTGGTCCCGCTCGCACACTTGACACAGGCTTTGAAAGGTCGTGGTCACGCGTACGCCGATGGAGTGCGGCAAGACGCGGGTGACGCACTCGCGTCCTGTGGGCTGCGACCTCTCGACCTCGACGGACGGGACGCACTGGGCCTGGTGAACGGTGTCTCGCTGACCGCGGCCGCAGCAGGGCTGGCGATGGCGCAGTTCATCCGGTCACACCGGATCGCCGGACTTTTGTCCGCCATGCTCGCCGATCAACTCGGATGCGGTACCGACTTCTGCGATCACCACCTCCTCGAGGCTTTCGGGCATCCCGAAGCGATCGCCGAGGCCGCTGATCTCCGTGCCCGCCTACGAGGTACCCGGCCCACCGGGGACCGGCCACTGCAAGAGCCCTACACCATCCGTTGCGTTCCCCAGCTCCTCGGCGCGGTGAGGGCAAGCCTCGGCCAAGCGCGAGATGTCATCGTGCGTGACCTGAACGGCATCAGCGACAACCCGTTGTTCTTCCCGGAAGACGACCTCGTCGTGCACGGCGGCAACTTCTTCGGCCAGCCTGTCGCCTTTGCCGCCGATACGATGACCACTGCCGTCGTACAGACGGGCAACCTCGCCGAGCGGCAGCTCGATCTCCTCGTCGATCCCCACCGCAACGGCGGTCTGCCGCCCGTACTCGCCACCGAACCCGGGCGACAGCACGGAGTGCAGGGAGTCCAGATCGCCGCGACCGCGATCATCGCCGACATGCGCCGTTCTGCCGTCCCCGCGTCGCTGCAGAGTCTGCCTACCAACCTGCACAATCAGGACATCGTCCCCTTCGGAACGCAGGCCGCGTTGAACGCGTTCGATCAGGTTCGTTCGCTGCGGCTTCTACACGGGTCCTTGGCCGTCGCCCTGCGCCAGGCGATTCACGTCGGTGCGCGCAGGCCTACCGCTCCTGCCTGTGCCGACGTGATGGAGAGGCTGATGGACGCGATCGCCCCCATCGAGCCGGACCGGCCTCTCCACGAGGACGTACGACGGGCCGCCGACGTACTCGACGATGTCGTGGCCTCCCAAGTGGACCAATGACTGAAACTGGGCTTGTCCGACAGCAAGAGGATCGCCCCGCGGTACTCCGAAGCGGAGGTCAGAGACACTGTGACCAGTGGCGTGGTGGCGCGTGCCTGGCTACTGGACTGCTGAGGTAGTCCAGTAGTAACTCAACGGGCCCCAAACGGTTCGCGTGAGGTCGCTGGAGTTCGTCGGCATCCGGCCAGCCGCCCTATTCGCTTCTCGCGGCGCGTCCGGCTCGATCGGACAGCTCCGCGAACGCCGCACGCAGCTCCGGCGGCCCGATCACCTCGATCTCGGTGTCGAAGCGGGCCAACGCCGCCGCGAGGGCGGCCCAGGACCATGCCCCTGTCGTCAGCCTGGTCCGGGTGGTATCGAGCGCCTCGACGACGCCGTCGCCGGCGAACGGGGCCACCTTCGCCGCGGGCAGGTCGAGGACCACCTCGCCGCGGCAGGGCCAGACGTCCGCGCTCTCGGAGCCCTTGAACCGGGCCGACAGGAAGGCGGCTACGTCGCCGCCCGGCACTTCACGGGGAACGAACCGTGGTCCGGTCGGGACTCGCGGTGTCATCCGGTCGGCACGGTAAGTCCGCCAGTCGTCGCGGTCGGGGTCCCAGCCGACGACGTACCAGCGTCCGGCTCGCACCACGAGGTGGTAGGGCTGCACCCGGCGGGGCCGGTGCAGCTCGGCGTCCTCGTGGCGCCCCGGCGATCGGTAGTCGAACCGCAGCTCTTCCCGGGCGCGGACCGCAGCGCTCAGCGTGAGCAGGAGACCGGTGTCGATCTGGGGCTCGGTGCCGTGTCCGGCCGCGCTGATCTCAAGGGCGTCGACGCGCTGCCGCAACCGCGACGGCAGCACCTGCCGCACCGTGGCCAGGGCTCGCGCGGCCGCCTCCTCGATGCCCGCGCCCGTTCCGACGGCGATCCGCAACGCCACGGCCAGTGCGACCGTTTGCTCGTCGTCGAACAGCAGTGGCGGCATTTGACTGCCCGCTTCGAGGCGGTAGCCGCCGTCGGGGCCCTTGACCGCCTGCACCGGGTAACCAAGCTCGCGCAGCCGGTCGACGTCGCGGCGCACAGTCCGCTCGCTGACACCCAGCCGGTCGGCGAGCAGGACGCCCGGCCAGTCGCGGCGGACTTGCAGCAGTGACAGCAACGAGAGCAGTCGGCTGGAGGTCGTCGCAGAGGAGGCAATCGGCATGTTTTTCACCATGCCACAAGTAGCGGACGTTCCCTGACCGGTACTGCTGACATCGTCATTCTCGTTGCCGGAAGCCTCCGGCGCCAGGAACTACTCGCGAAGGACCGGAACATCATGTCGCTCAACGCTGTCGCCCACCTGAACTTCCACGGCCAGGCCCGCGAAGCCCTGGAGTTCTACCAGTCGGTGTTCGGCGGGCAGCTCACCGTCGCCACCTACGCGGACTTCGGGATGCCCGCCGAACTGCCCGGCGCCACGAACGTCGTCTTCGGCCAGGTCGTCGCCGACAACGGCTTCCGGGTCATGGCCTACGACGTGCCCGGCGAGCACGCTCCGGCCGTTTCGGGTGCGCCCACCACGCGCCGCGAGAACGGCACCACGATCACCAAGGAGTCGTTCTTCCTCTCCGTCCGCGGCGAAAGCATCGAGGAGGTCACCCCGGTGTGGGAGGGCTTGGCCAAGGGCGCGGCCGTGATCGAGGCGTTCGGCCCCGCCCAGTGGGCGCCCGCCTTCGGAATGCTCGCCGACCGCTTCGGCGTCACGTGGATCATCGACGTCGCGGCCGAGTACACCCAGGACTGATCTTCCCCTACCAGGAGTGCGGCCGGTCCCGGCCGCACTCCTCCATCCTCGCAGGAGAACCCATGCAGACCCGTCCGCTCGGCCGGACCGGTATCCAGGTCAGCGCCTACGCGCTTGGCACGATGATGTTCGGCCCGTATGGCAACCCCGACCCCGACGACTGCGTGCGCCTCGTCCGCCGGGCCCTCGACAGCGGTATCAACCTCATTGACACCGCCGACGTTTATGGCGGCGACGGTGAATCCGAGAAGATCGTCGGGAAAGCCCTTCGCGGCCACCGCGACGACGTCGTCCTGGCTACGAAGTTCAACGGCCGATGGGATCCGGTCCCAACCAGCGCGGCAATTCTCGCCGGTGGATCGTCTCCGCCGTCGAAGGGTCGCTGCGCCGCCTGGGGGTCGACCACATCGACCTCTATCAGGCCCACCACCCTGAACCCGGCACCGATATCGAGGAAACTCTCGGCGCGCTGACCGACCTGCTGCGCGCGGGCAAGGTGCGCGCGATCGGCCACTCCAATCTGCCCGCGTCGGACATCGTCGAAGCCCAGTGGGTGGCCGAACAGCGCGGGCTGGCGCGCTTCCGCACCGAACAGCCGCACTACTCGATCCTCAACCGCGGGATCGAACGCGAAATCCTGCCGGTCTGCGATCGTTACGGGCTGGGTGTCCTGGTGTGGAGTCCCCTCGCGATGGGCCTGCTCGCCGGTCGCCTCCGAAAGGGCAGGGCGGAAACGGCGTCGGACGGCCGCCTGCACTGGGCACGGCAGCACATGACCGACGAACGCAAGCACGACGCCGTCGAAGCACTCGCCGGGCTCGCCGAACAGGCTGGGCTGTCGCTGCCCCACCTCGCGCTGGGCTTCGTTACCGCCCACCCGACGGTCACCTCGGCGCTCATAGGCCCACGCACACCCGAGCAGCTTGACGACCTGCTCGCGGGAGCCGGCACGCTCCTCGACGACGACCTACTCGACCGGATCGACGAGATCGTGCCTCCGGGTACCGACGTCGGACCGGTCGACGTTGCCTACGTTCCTCCGGCACTCACACAGCCGGAGCTGCGCCGACGCACCGAGACCCGGGCAGCGCGACGGCCGACACTCGGGCTGGGCCAGCACCCCATACAGCCACCTCCAAGTTGACTGCATGACTCGGCCGTGGAGTAGGTGACTTGGGCCGCAGGGCTGGTCCACCCGGGCAGGCGAGGGTGGCGCGCGACTCTCCGGCGGCGAGCGGCAGCGGGGCGCCCCTCAGAGAACGCGGCACCAACGAATACCCCGAGCCGGATCGTGCGCGAGTTCCCGCTCAAGAGCGTCGGCATCCCCGCCGGTGGCGTCCTTGTCCTCGTAGGATTTCCGGCACCGCTGAAGTGCTCCAAGGGCCGGAGCGGGCAGCCTCCTTGGTTCACGGCGTTCGCGGACTCGGCGCTGATGACGAGATTCGCTCACCCAGGCATATCGGCATTTGGTCACCCTTGTCGGAGGGGCGCAGGTCAGACATCGATGGCGGACGTCTTCTGGATGGAACAACTTCGAAGATTTCGTGCTCGCGGGTCTCGCTAAGATCGCCAAGGGGTGACACGTGACCGGCGCCAAGGCATGACTCACGTCGGCGCCGGGCTCTCGCCGTCGTGATGGCGGCGGGGCTCGGCCCACGTGCTCCCGGCCGGCGGCTGAGCGCCGTCGCGCGGGATATGGCGGGTCGAGGTTTGGACAGTGCGGCCGCGATGTTCAGATTGCTGAGCTTGGAGTAGACGTAGGTGGTGCGGGTCGACGGCAGACTGCGACGCTCACTCTTCATCGGCGGAAGCCTGCTTCAACGACGTTGCGTGGCCGAACGTGTGTTCAACTGTTGTCCGTTGATCGTATGGCTCGATCGCACTGTGGGATCGCGACGTGGAGGTGGCCGGATTTTGGGCTGGGTGTTGCGGGAGCGTGCCACGGAGCGGGAGTCGCGCGTGGAAACCAGAGCGTGGTGACGCTGGCGACCCAGTTGAACCCGTTGGCTGGTCCACTCGGGACATCAACGTGCGGATGTCGCCGAACGGCTCCCGTGCAGCGGGCACGGCGGGTAAGCCGGTCAACGAGGAGTGCGCGGAACGCTCACGGGCCGCTGAGAAGCCGCCGGTGAGGACGGCTGGGTTCAGTACGGGAACTGTCGTCGTCCGCGGTGGACAGAAATCCACTTGAGGGTGGTGAACTCGTCAAGGCTGCGATCACCATTGAGGCGCCCGAACCCGGACTGCTTCTCGCCGCCGAAGGGAACGATCGGCTCGTCGTGGATGGTCGTATCGTTGATGTGGACCATGCCGGTGTGGAGCCGCTTCGCGATCGCGACGCCGTGTTCGAGGTCGCGAGTGTGGACGGCACCGCTCAGGCCGAAGTCGGTGTCGTTGGCGACGTCGACCGCCTCGTCCTCGGTATCGAACGGGATCAGGCACGCCACCGGACCGAACATCTCCTGCCGCATCACCGACATCGCCGTTGTCACGTCCGTCAGCACTGTGGGACCGAACAGGTTCCCGTTGACCTCGCCGCGCAGCGCTACCGTCGCACCCTCCGCGATGCCCTGCTCGACCAGAGCGGCGAGCGCGGCGGTTTGCCGCTGGTTGATCAGCGGTCCGACGATCGTCTCCGAGTCACGAGGATCGCCGGTCTGCAGCGACTTCGCCTTCGCCACGAACTTCGCCGCGAACTCCTCGTACACGTCCCGGTGGACGAGGATCCGGTTCGCCGACATGCAGATCTGGCCCTGGTGGGTGAAGCGGGAAAAGGCCGCCGCGTCGACCGCGAGGTCGAGATCGGCGTCCGCCAGCACGATCAGCGCGCTGTTCCCGCCCAGCTCCAGCAGCGGTTTCTTGAAGTGCCGTACCGCGACCTCGGCGACGTGCCTGCCGACGGCCGACGACCCGGTGAACGAGATGACCCTCGGTGCGGGGTGTTCGAGGAACGCGTCGCCGATCGCCGGGATCTCGGTCACGACGACGTTGAGCAGGCCCGCGGGCAGGCCGGCCGCCTCGAAGATCTCGCCGATGAGCGTGCCGCCGGTGATGGGCGAGTCCTCGTGCGGTTTGAGGACAACGCCGTTGCCGGCGCCGAGCGCGGGCGCCACCGACTTCATCGACAGGAAGAACGGGAAGTTGAAGGGGCTGATGACACCGACGACGCCCACCGGTTCGCGGTAGACGCGGTTTTCCTTGTCGTCTATCGGGGACGGCAGGATGCGGCCCTCCATGCGCAGCGGGAAGGTCGCCGACTCCTTGAGCATGTTCAGCACCAGGCCGATCTCGAACATGGCCTTGAGCCGGGTACCGCCGAGTTCGTCGACGATGATCTCCACGATCGCGTCTTCGTGCTCCTCGACGTACCGGACCGCTCGTTCGAACACCGTCCGCTTGGCATAGGGGTTGACCTGATCCCATTCGAGCTTGGCACGCGCCGCCGCCCGGTACGCGTCGTCGATGTCGTCGGCTCCCGCGATCCGGAACTCGGCGACGGTGGTGCCGTCATACGGGTTCCGGTCGACGAGGACCTTGTTCATCGAGCCGTCGCGCCACTCACCCGCGATGAATTGGTGGCGCCTGGGCGAGCCTGCGCCGCCGTGAGCGGGCGGCGTGGGCGACGCGACCCGGGCGGCCCGCTGTGCCGGGGGCTGAGCGAGGTGTGCGGCGACCGCGTCGGCACCATGGAGCCGTTCGAGCGCCGCACGGGCGCGCTCGGTCGCGGTCGGCTGCAGCTCCGGAATCTGGGGGTTGTCGATGAGCACCGTCGGCTGGGAACGGAACTCGTAGGCGCGGATGGACTTGTCGGGGCTCAGGTTCTGCACGGTGTGCGCGTACTTCCGTCCCTTCTTTATGGGCAGGAGATCGCCGCGGTACTGCACGGCATCGTGCTCGAGGTGCTCGCCGTGCAGGGTGAGCGCCCCTTCCTTTCCGCAGTCGACGACCAGCACGATCACATCGGTCCGGGGGTGCATGTGCGCCTTGGCGAGGAACCAGGCAGGGACCTCAAGCCCGCCCACGGAAATGCCCATCCCGGGGGGATCGGCCTCGTGGCGTCCGTCGACCAGCGGCCGGATTCGGTGCCCCTGGGGAGTCAGGACCGGTTCGACGGAGTCGAACGGGACAACAGTGCAGCCACCGTTCACGGAGGGTGTTCGAGATTGGTTCTTCCGGCGGGCGGCCGCGTGGCGCTGTGCCACGTCTCGCAGGTCTGACCGGACGACAGTGTCGGCGAACAGGCACTCGTCCGAACGCACCACGTAGCCGGTGGCGCCGCGGTCGAACCCGGTGCTGACCGCGTAGGGCGTGCCACGGCGGATGGTCAGCAGGTCGCCCTGCTCCTGGACCGCGAGATAGCGCAGGTCATCGCCGTAGAAGACCCACACCGGGTCGCCCTCGGTGAACAGCAGCACCGTGTCGGTGTTGGGATGTTCCAGCGGGTCGCTGAGGAAACCGGCCGACAGCTCCAGTCCGCCGGCGGACAACGCGAAACCGGGAACGTTGCCGGTGGCGGTGCCGTTGACCAGCTCTCTGGCTCGCCCCCATCCCGGTGCGCGGCACGGATCGACGGATGTGAAAGAGATCGGGCTCAACTGCGTGGTGATGGAGTGGGTCGAGGTCACGGTCGGCTCCTTTCACGAGCCTTGTCTCTGAGGATGGAGCGCGCGACGTGACCGGTCCTGTGGTGCTCCTGCCGAACCTTGGCGTTTTCAGGAATTGTCTTCGATATCGGCTGAGTGGTCCTGGCGCGCCTCGTCGCGGGAGGTCAGACACCTGGCCAGAATAGTGATCATGGAGCTGTCGACAACGTCGCGGAGTGTTCGGGGGAGAGGTTCTTAGCCGTACGTCGCGGCGGGCTTGTGTGATCCAGGGCGCATGGGTAAAGAGTCGTGGACTGGCGCGACGGGCGGCCCTTCGTGTACCGGCAATTCCTGGACGAGGAGGTGGTGGTCCAGCGTCGGAGAAATCGATTCAGGGACGCGACGTCAGGCAACTTGTCCGCCGAATTCTGCAGGCGTTTCGAGGTTCTTGGTGCCGCGCATGAAGACGAAGGCAGTGAGAACTGCGACCAGTGACGCTCCGGCCCACATCGCGGACTGCCAACCCGCGACGAAGGACTCCCGCGCGGCTCGGGCCACTGGCTGCTCCCGTTCGCCGGCGGTTGCGATTGCCTGGGCGATGCCTTTTCGAGCGGCTTCGGCGGTCGCGGTGGGAACGCCGTCGAGTCTGGAGTCGATGTTGCTGCGGTAGCCCGCTGACAGCAGCGCTCCGAGCAGTGCGATTCCCACTGCGGCACCGATCTCTCGCGCGATGTCGTTGAGCGCGGAGGCGACGCCTTGGTGGTCCTGCGGCACAGCACCGGTAATGGACTCTGTGGCGAGCGGCATGGACACGCCCATGCCGCTGCCCGCGGCGATCATCCCGGGCAGGACGGCGAGGTAGCCGGAATCGGCGGAGACGGAGGTCGCGAGTAGAACCAGGCCCGTCCCGGTCAGGATCAGTCCGGTTGTCATGGTGGCGCGCGATCCGATCCGCTCGGCCACGCGCGTGGACAAGCCGGAAGCGATCGCCATCAGGCCGGCCATGGGTAGGAGTGCCACCGCAGAGAGCACCCCCGACCAGTCCAAGACATTTTGGAAGTACGGGTAGAGGAGCACGGCGGACCCGGCGTGAACCGCGAAGACCGCCGCGAGCGCGACGGACCCGCTTGCCAGGCCACCGTTTTTGAACAGGCGCATGTCCAAAAGCGGAGCCGGGTGGCGAAGATCCCAAGCCACGAAACCGACGGTGCCGAGGATTCCGCAGGCCAGGCTGATGGTGGTGCCGACCGCCCACCAGCCCCGCTCCGGGCCTTCGTGCAGGAACAGGGTGATCCCGACCACCCCCAGTACTGATGTGAGGGAGCCGATCAGGTCGAAGGGACGTGTCGAAGGCGCACGGGAGCCGGGGACCGAGTGCCACGCCGTGGCGAATGAGAAAAGCACCAGAACGACGGGAAGCACGAACAGGAAGCGCCAGCTCGCCGCGTCGACGAGGACACCGGAAAGGAGCATGCCGAGCACCGCTCCGACCCCGGCGACCCCGGTCCACACCCCGATGGCACGGACTCGCTCCTGCGCGGGGAAGGTCGAGGTGATGACGGCCAAGGTGACCGGCATGATCATCGCCGCGCCCACCCCGCCGAGCAATCGCGCCGCGAGCATGAGCCCGGCGGACGGGGCGAGACCGGCCCCCGCGCTCGCGACCGCAAAGACGGCGAGCCCGACGAGAAGCACGGGCTTGCGGCCCTGTCTGTCGCCGACTGCGCCGAGCGGCAGTAGTAGCGCGGCCAGGGTGAGGACGTAGCCGTTCATGATCCAGACGACTGTGCCTTGTGCTGCGTCGAAGTCGGCGGCGAGGTCCGGCTGAGCGACGTTCAGCCCCGTGACGGAGGCGACGACAGCGAGCAAAGCGGCGCACATCGCGGCCAGGATCGAGCGTCGTTGCCGCGGATCGGTGACGAGGGCTTCGGCAGTCGTGCTTGTCAAGCTGTCCTCCGGGGATGGGAGTGTCGGCTCGCGATGCGACTGGCCGTAGGTCATCTCCGCCGGTCGGCATCTCGCTCCACGGCAACCCGGGCAGGGGCAGCGGCCGCCTACAACCAGATCTGGGGACTCCGCTTCGATTCGTCCCGTTTGGTCTTGGCGCGGCGAGAGAGACGCGCGGCATCGCCGTACGGAAAGTGAGTGATTACCGCTGTGCCGGATGGTGGAAGGGTAGGAAGTTCGTCTGCCGGGGGACAAGCGACGTTCCGTCACGTGGAATGGCAACGCAGGTCGGTCCGTGAGGCGCCGGACGCCGTGTTGGCCGCGTGGCCGACGTTCGCAACGGCAGGTGTTGCCGGCCGGTTCGTCGATCGGCGGACCGGACACTTGGAGGCCGGCGGTTCTCCCCGCGAAGCTCGCTCACGTGCTCACCCGCGATCTGCTTCGCGCGGGCCAATGCGCGTTGCTCATCGGGCAGGCGCCGGAGTGACGCCCAGTGCCGTCGTCATGGAGCGCGTCTGAAGTCGCGGGGTGCGCAAGTCGCCCTGCGGCCGGCGGAGTTCCATGAGCCGGAACGTGATCTTGTCAGCAGGTGGAGGGCGAGAGAGGCTCCCGGCAGGCGGTGTGTGCCGAGTTGCGGAGGAACCATGGTGCAGGTCGTGTTGGCGTCCATTCCCATGCCGGGACACTTGATTCCGCTGCTTCCCATCGGCCAATACCTCGCCGACAAGGGTTACGGCGTCACAGTGCTGACGTCGCAGGCTCTGGAACCCTTGGCACGAGACATCGTGACGACGCCGGGCTGTCGGTTGCACCCCTTGCGCGGCAAGGCCGCGTTCGACGGGAACCGTGTCCTGGCGGAGTTTCCGGCGATGAAGGACACGCCATCCGGGCACCGGCAGGTCGTGGTCGCTCCCCACGAGATGTTCATTCCGCCCATCCCCGAGCAGTTCGCCGCTGTTCAGGAGATCCTCCGGACCGGGAATCCGGCCGAGACTGTCGTTGTCCACGACTCGTTCTTTCACGGCACGTGGCCCTTGCCGCTCGGAGCTCCGGGGTTGCGACCGGCCGGGACGATCGGAATCGGCGTCTCCGTACTGGCACTGGAAGATCCGTGCCTCGCGCCCTTCGGTTTCGGTGTCGCTCCCGACTACTCGCCGGCCGGGATCGAGCGTGCGGGGCAGCTCCGCGTTCAGTTGCGTCAGGAATTCGAGCCGGTGCAGAGTCATCTGGACCATGTTCTAGCCGGCCTCGGCGCGGTCAAGCCGGCGCCGTACTACTGGGATGCCTTCTCCATGCTGTGCGACACCTTCTTCCAGCTGTCGCCGCCGAGTCTCGAGTACGGCCGGTCGCAGTTGCCGGAACACATCGAGCTGATCGGTCGCCCGGAACCGGCTTCCATGGCGGCCTTCGAGCCACCGGCGTGGTGGCAGGACGTCTTGATGACCGAGCGCGTTGTTTTCGTCACGCAGGGTACGTTGAATAACGTCAATCACGCGGCTCTCATCGGACCGACGCTGGATTCGCTCGCTGGCTCCGACGTCCTCGTGGTGGCGACTTTCGGCGGCCGGCCGGTGCCGCCCGATCTCACGGTGCCCGCCAACGCGCGGGTCATCTCGTACCTACCGTACGAGATGATCTTCCCGTACACGTCCGTTTTTGTCACCAACGGCGGTTTCGGCGGCGTTCAGGCCGCCTTGATGGCGGGGATCCCGATGGTCGTCGCGGGTGACACCGAAGACAAGCCGGAGGTCGCGATGCGCGTCGAGTACTCGGGAGCAGGGATCAACCTCCGCACGGGGCTCCCCACGGGCTCTAGTGTGCTCGCCGCGGTCGAACGGGTGCTGCGAGAGCCGACTTACCGGTTCAGGGCAAAGGAAATCCAGGATGAATACCGGGCAAGCGACACACTGGCCCGGATCAGGCACGAGGTCGACGAGATGCTCGCGGCAGCGTCAACCTGATCGCCTCTTGCGAAGCGCCTCGACGGCTCGCGATGGCCACCGGTCGGCAGCCGGGGCCGGCGTGCGCAGCTTTGCCGCGAGCGCGGGGAAGAGTGCACTGCGTCGCTCTGCGAAGTGGTTGAACCGGCCGCCGTCGTTCGGTTTGCCGCCGGAGACATCGGGGTGCGCCCGCGGTGGCAGGCCTTCGGTGTCGACACCAACCGCATCTACTGGCTCGATCGCCCCAGGGACCCAGTGCCCGTTGCGGAACTGGTCAGCGGCAGCCGTGCCCGCCGACCGTCGTCACGACCGCCGCGTTGACCATGACGACGCGGCCACCGACGTTAGCGATGCACGATGAAACCCTGATGACACGGCAATCCTCGCCCTGTCATCCGCACGGGCGCGAGAGCGGCGGCGGCTCGACGCTGCTCTGTCGCTGTTGCGCTGGTGGTGGATCGTCGCTGGACCTCGCCACCACGCTGTTGAGGTCCACAGGGAAGTTGCGCTGTTCGCCGGTCACGCCAGCGCCGCGGTTGCCGTTTACTGCTCCCAGAGGTGGGTGCACAAGCCGTGTCTCGGTGGAAAGGAAGCAACGTGGTCCGGAAGGCGCGGGCTGTCCGGCTGGAAATCGCGCGGACGACGGTCGCCCTGGTACTGCTCGCTTCGGTGCCGGTGGTCGCGTGCGCCGCACCCCGCGCCACACCGGCGGATCCAGGCGGCAGCTCGACTGCGGGAACGGCACCTGCGGTTCCCGCAGCCGAGGCACGGAAGCTGCTGGGGACCTTGCAGGTCGCGGTCCGCGGGACTCTGGACGGGTATGACCGGGACACGAAGTTCCCGCACTGGAAGACCGTGTCCGGTAGCTGCGACGTCCGCGAGGAACTGCTCAAACGCGATGGTGTGAACGTCACGGTCAACGCCGAGTGTGCCGCGGTGTCCGGGGCCTGGCGCAGCCCGTATGACGGTGAGACGTGGCGTAAAGCGTCCGATGTGGACGTCGATCACGTGGTGCCGTTGGCGCACGCGTGGATCAGCGGTGCGAAGTCCTGGTCACAGGCCAAGCGTGAGGACTTCGCCAATGACCTGACGCGGCCGCAACTGCGGGTCATGACCGACAAGCTCAATCGGCAAAAGGGCGACAAGGCACCGGATCAGTGGAAGCCACCGCTGGTGTCGTTCTGGTGCACTTATGCGACAGACTGGATCGTGATCAAAGCCCAGTACGGGTTGACGATCACCGTCCCAGAACGCACGGCACTGTCGGGCATGCTGGACCACTGTTGAGGACACGGTCGCGTGCCACATCGTTCGCCCAACGCCGCGCCGGCAGAGGAGGAAGCGCTACCTCGAGCACAGCCCCAAACCTGTCGCCTTCCTGACAGTCCGAGCCTTCCGACGCGCGTTCGGCCCCACGCCACGGTCATGGCCGGACAAAGTTTGATACCGCGCCGCCCGACTTAGAGCTTTCGGATCGTTGACCAGCCCGCACCGCGGCGTGAGCGGACTGCTCAACCACTGCTGCGGCGGTAGCTCGTCCTCCATGACCGCCCGGCACTCTCTCCGGCGCAGCAAGTCATCACGTGCCGCCTCGATTGCCAACGTTGGCAGTCCTGTCGGGCGACGCAAAGTATGGGCAACATCGACAGGCGAACGGCTGGTACTCGAGGACACCTTCAAGGTGTGAGTACCAGCCGCCCGTCTGTTCCTGTTGGCCGACTCGACGTGGTACCCCCACACACGAGCTGACCAGCAGGTCTGAATGTCGCTTACTTCACCGCCAGCCCGGTCCGATCGCGACGGCGGACAAGCGGCCAGATCCTCAAGCCGTGTGAGGCTGTAGTGGGGCGTCACCTGTCAAGGAGGTGAAAGGGACCGACGCCATCGACGGTCTGCCCTCGGGGGCTTCGGTGAACGTGTCGCGCACCGCTGGCTCCCTGCCCGGCGGTCTGATCGTTGCGTTGAGCCTGATTCGGGGTTGTGTGGTGTGCGGGCGGCTCCGAAGCATCAGTCGTCGGCCTCGTTGACGATGTCGTTGATGTCCTTGCCGGAGTCACGGATGGCCTTGTATGTCTCCTCGGCGATCGCGCTGCCCGCGATGCCTCCGGCGAATCCGCCGGGGGCTCCGCCGAACCGGCCACCTACCACGCCGAGGACGACGCCCCCTCCGGTGCCCCAGGCCACCTCGTCCAGCGGCTTGTCGTCCTCGAAGACGTCGTAGCCGATACCGACACCGGTCGCCAGGCCGGACATCAGGTGACCGGTCGCCTTGGCGGCTTTGAGCGTGCGCTGTTGCTCACGGAACAGGTCCGTCGCGTCAGTGGTCACCGTCCGCAGGGCCTGACGTTTGCGATCCAGTTCCGCCCGGTGCTCCGGCGGAATGGTGCCGTCAGGCGCGCGGACGCTCCTCCTGAAGTCGGTCAGGTCCCGCGCGGCGGTCCGTGCCTGCGCCGATGCGGTTTCGAACTTTCTATTTGCGTTCTCCACCTGTTTGTCCAGCCCTACCCCGACACCGGTGTCGAGGAGCGCGGCACCCATCTTGATCGGGTTCGTCAGGTCTTCACCGATGCTGTCGGCGATCTTCTGTGTGACCGGCTTGCCCGCGTCGTCGACGTACTCCAGCCAGGCCACGTTCCGCTTGGCGTTCTTGACGAGTTCGTCGAACGTGGCTCGCTCGTCCGACCCCTCGGGCTGCTGGTCGCGAAGCTTCCGGAGCGCCTTCTCCTCGTCCTTGGCCGGTTCGACCGCTGCTTCGATCTGGGCACCGACCTCGATCGCTCGCAGTCCGCGAGTCGGCTTGGGCAATGGCTGGTAGCCCCGCCTGACGACCGGCCGTTTCTTCTCCGGTGGAGTTATGTAGTTGTTCCTGGGCCCCTGAAGTTTCTCCAGCCGGGTCGCCTCATGGTCGGCCTCGTCGGCCAGGCGAGCTGTGGTCTCCCACGCGCGGACAGACCCGGTCGCGCCCTTGTCGCGGTCCTTGGCGAGTCGGGTCGACTCCTCGCGAGCCGTCTTCGCGTCGCGGTCGATCTGGATTCCGGTTTCCAGGGCCTTCAAGCCGGGGGCCGCCGTCTTCTTCTCACCGTCGTCTTCACGGGTCTTCAGGTAGACGTTGCCCTTCCCGGACTTCCGGACCTCGTCGTTGCCCCGTTCCCGGTCGCTGTCCCGATCGTTGATCGCTTTCAGTTTGCGATCGCCCTGGTCTTCCATGGGGTTCTTCCGCGCACGGTCGACGGCGTCACGCTCGATCCGTTTGGCTTCGGCTTCCTTCTCTTTGTGCTTGCCACCCCCGGTGGGCGGAGCGTATCGGTTCTCCTTCTGCTCCTGGCGGGTACGGCCCGGGTGCTTATTGGCCTCCCGGCCTTTGTCGACCTGCTTCTTGTCCTCTTTCTGTGGAGCAGGTTGGGTCGACTTCACGTTCGCCGCTCGGTGCTTGTTCATCTGGACTTTCTCGGCCTGCTGCTGGGCAGGTGTTCCACCCGGCTCGGGAGCGGCCTGTGCGGCGGAGGCGGCGAGTACGCCGAATCCGATAGTCAGCAGGCCGCCGGAGACCGAATAGAGTACGGCCCTTCTCAGCTCAATACTGTTGTTCACGGCTACCTCCGAAACGTAGAAGCGCCATGATGCAACGGGGCGGTATACGCCAGGTACATTCCGCTCAGGGATTCAGCTGGTACGCACAGGAAAGCGACTCGGCGACCTGCTGGCCCCCGTCGAGGATGCGCCGGACCGCGGGTGCGACACCTCGCGCCCGTGTCACCGTGCTGACCGCCTGCGCCCACCTGGCCCAGCTTGACGAACAACCAGTGGAAGCCATCGCTGGTGTCGTTCTGGTGCACTTCCGAAAAGTGGTGGGCCGGCGAGGCCACGTTGTCACCCGGTCGGGTCGATTTTGTTCCCGTCGTCGGCGCCGTACGATTCCTGCGGCGAAAAGCGGTGGAGATCGTTGTCGACAAGATCGATGTGCGTGAGCGTCGTAGCCCTGAGGGCCGTGAGGTGCTCTCGGTTGATTTGGGCTCTCGACCGGGTGTCGTTGACAACGGACTAGGAACTAGTGCACTGGGTCCTGCGATTTCCACGCCAGCGAAGCAGCACGACCGAGGCCCGGATGGGTGGTCGTGACCACCGGCCGGGCAGTGCCCGCTCGGGCGAGCACTCACGAAGACGGAGTCACTGGGGTCGGTCGAGCTAACCGCAAGGGGTTTGCGGCCGGGATGAAAGGGCTATGTCTGGTGGGCCGGGCACGACCGTGCCGGGCAACTCATCGAGGAGGTTACGGTGGCTGCTGTCGCGCACTACATAGAGGTCGATGCCCCGGCTCAGGCGTGCTATGACTGGTGGCGGCCGTTGACCCGGCTGCCTCAGGTGTTCTCCGACGTCAAGTCCGTCGAGGCCGTGGACGGTGACGCGACCAGGACCCGGTGGAAGGTCGACGGTCCGATGGGAGCCACGGTGGAGTGGGAAGCCCGGATCGTCGAGGACGCCGCGCCGCGCAAGATCGCGTGGGCGACGGTCGAGGACGCCGACCCGGATGTGAAGAACTCCGGTGTCGTGCGGTTCGACGACAAGGGCAACGGTCGCACCGGTGTCGAGATTTCCCTTGAGTACGAGCCCCCGGCCGGGAAACTGGGGGAGGCGATCGCCTCGTTGCTGGCCGATCCGCAGAAGAAGGTCGAACGGGCCGCGGCCGAATTCAAGACCGTTATCGAAGCCCGCTGATTCGGTGCTCACTTGCACTTCGGGCAAGGGCCGGGGATCGGCGTGGCGGGACCCATGGGCCTAGGCCGAGACGCAGTGTGCCTCGCCGATGACGATCGGGGAGGTCTCCAGCCTGTGCAGCGTGTCGAAAAGGTCTTTTTTGGACAGTTGCTCCGGCGAGAGCAACAGGTTTCCTGTATCGCCTTCCACGCGTTCTTTCGCTCGCTCACGCGCGGGGAAGAATTCACCGCAACCGCGTCCGGCTTTCCTCGGTGCTTACCCGCTGAGCGCTCTGCAGGGCGGTCAGCGCGGCACGTTCCTGCGCACGGGCCAGCCGGAGATCTCCGCGGCGATCGGCTGCAGATCCTCGCGTCTTCCGTTGCCTTCACCGGCCGGTGTTCCGTGCGGAAACGGCGGATTTCCTTCGCGAAGGTGTGCGCTGTGCCGATCCGGGGTAGCCAGTCGGTGATCCATCCCGCTTGGCGAAAGGGAACGACGTGAGCCTGAACGATGACGACATCTCCACCACATCGGACAAGGAAACCGAAGGACCGGCCGACTCCGGAGCGAGTCAGGGCACACCGGGCCAGCACGACGGCGGGGCCGACGGCGGTGCCGAAGGTCCGGCTGACTCCGGTGCCGGCGAAGGCACCGCCGGCCAGCACGATGGCGGAGCCGACGGCGGCGCGGACAGTGGCGCGAGCTGATTCGAGCGAGCCGAAGACCGGTACCGGACAAGGCGGCGAGAGCCTCCCGGTACCGGTCACCGGCCGCGTTTCGGAAGGTGTCTTGGCCCGGTTGGTCGGTTCCGACATCGAGGAGTTCTCCGTCCGGCACTGGGGCCGTGAGCCGTTGCTGCGGCGGACGAGCGGCAAGTTCGGTGACCTGCTCGACCTCGACGGCGTGGACGAGCTGCTGTCCCGTCGTGGGTTGCGTACGCCGTTCCTCAGACTGGCCCGCGACGGGTCGGTGGTCGATTCACGTTCGTTCACCGGCGGCGGCGGGGTCGGTGCCGAAATCGGCGACCAGATCCGCGACGACCGGGTCGCCGCGCTCTTCGCCGAAGGCAGCACCATCGTGCTCCAGGCCCTGCACCGCACCTGGCCGAGCATCATCGACTTCACCACCCGCCTGAGCGGCGAGCTCGGCCACCCCGCGCAGGTCAACGCCTACATTACCCCGCCGTCTTCACAGGGCTTTTCGGCGCACTACGACGTCCACGACGTCTTCGTGCTTCAGCTGGCCGGTCGCAAGCGGTGGAAGGTGCACGCGCCCGTCCACGCGTCGCCGCTGCGCGACCAGCCTTGGGATGAGCACGCCGAGGCCGTCGCCGCGCGTGCCCGGGACGACACTCCGGTCATCGACGAAGTCCTGGAGCCTGGTGACGTGATGTATCTGCCTCGAGGCTGGCTCCACTCGGCGAAGGCGCTCGGTGATGTTTCCGCGCACCTGACCGTCGGCATCCACGTGATCACCGTCTTCGCCCTGGTGGAAGCGCTCACCGCACTCGCCGGTTCCGACGAACGGCTGCGCGCGTCCCTGCCGCTGGGAATCGACGTCGCGGATTCAGACCGGATCGAGGGCCACCTCGAGTCCGTCCGCCAGGACCTGATCGACGTTTTGCGGACAGTGCCCAGCGAGGACGTCGCCCGGCACGTTCGCGATCGGACGTGGAAAGGAAACCGCCCGGAACCGCTGGCACCGGTCGCCGCCGCCGAATTCCTGCTCGGTCTTCGCGACGGGGATGCCGTACGGCGCCGCGACGGCCTGCGTTTCCGTATCACGGGCCCGGCAGACGGCCACGTCGCGCTCGAACTCCCGGATCGCCGCCTCTCGCTGCCGGGGTCCACCTCGACCGCCTTGGCGGCGCTGCTCGACGGGAGCACATGGCGCGTGGGGGAGCTCCCGGGGCTGGACCGAACCGATCAGCTCGTGCTCGTGCGCCGCCTGCTCCGGGAAGGCGTGCTGATGGCCGCGACCGCATGACCGCGACACCGGCGGACCGCTGCGCGGATTTGGCGGACGCCGCGGGCGATCCCGGTGAAGGCACGGCACCACCCGCGGAGCAGTGGCTCATGATCGAGCATCCGGGACCGTGGGGACGACTCGCGCTCAGGGAGTCCGGAATCGATCCGACCGCGGTCGCTTCGTTGAGCTCCTGGGCGCGGCGGGTCAACGGCCGGATCGCCTTGATCCGCCGGGTCGCCCGGCGCACGCCCGCGCGCGAGCACCCCTATCGCTGGTTCCGGGTTGACGCGCGACCCGGTCATGAAGAGATCCGCACCGGGGAATTCACGAACGCCGCCGAACTCTCCCTGGCCAGTTCCGCTCAGGGGCGTGTGTGGCCGGAGCCTCTCGCGCTTGTCTGCGTTCACGGCAGGCACGACACGTGCTGCGCGGTGCGCGGTCGTTTGCTCGCGGCCGCACTGGCCGCCGAGTTTCCCGAGGCCACGTGGGAATGCAGTCACCTCGGCGGCTGCCGCTTCGCTCCCTCGATGGTCTTGCTGCCGCACGGTTTCACCTTCGGCGGCCTGCGTCCTGGCGACGCGGGCGGCGTCGTCCGCGACTACCTGCGTGGCACGCTCGACACGAAGTACCTTCGCGGCCGCTCCTCGTTCGAACCGATGGTCCAAGCGGCTCAACATCACGCACGTGCTGCCACCGGCGCCGTCGGGATCGACGACCTCCGGCCGGTCGAGGACGTACGCGACGGCGGTTCCGGCCGTCGGGTCGAGTTCGCGGGCCCCGACTGCACGGTGTACCTCCGCGAACGACACATACCGGCGAACCGCAGGCTCACGTGTGCGACCGAACCGGTGAGCAGGATCAGGGTGTTCGAGTTACTGGAGCTGCGCTATCAGGGTCTCCGTTGACCGGAGATGACTTCCATGGCGCTCGGCCAGGTGGGAACGAGTCCACTGTGTACAGCCGAATCGCCAACTCGCGAGACCCACGACGACCGATCGCGTCGCCGACCCGCTCTTGGTGCCTTGTCATGCCCGGCGTTGCTGTTTGGCCGGTTCGGCGCGGAAGCGAGTGATTTCGCCGAGCAGGTCGCGGGATTCGGTGTCCGTGCGACCTGCCAGTAGGTGCGTCAGCGGCGCAAGGCGATCTTTGGTACGGACGGAGCCCAGGGCGTCGGCGAGTTCGACGGCTGCCGTACCGGCCTGTATCGCCTCGTCGAGCTGGCCGAGAAGAGCATGATTCTGTGCGAGCATGATCGTGGTCAGTGCGCGGCTGCGGGCCATGGTGGTGTGGTAAGCGTCTGTAGCGGATACCAGGTGCGCGATGGCCTCCTCGCCGTGCCGGGGCGTGACACGGTAAGCCAGTTCCGTCAATACGGTCCCGCGCATCGCTGCCATGTCCGCTCGGCCGAAGAAGGCCTCCCATGGCTGTGGGGAGTGCCAGTTCTCCCAGTCGGCGAATTCACTTTCGGCCGCCGTCAACAGGTCTAGTGCCCTCCTCTCCTCGTTGCATTTGGCCAAGGCCCATGCCTGGTTGACCGTCGAAATCGCATGACCGCGCGGCGAGCCGGATCGCCGCGCCGCTGCGCAGCCCCGAGCGAACTGTGCGAGCGCTGTCCTGGGGTCACCGTAGTGAAGCTCCAGCCGGCCTAATCGGTAGTGAATATTGGCCGTAAGGCTGCCGTTGCTCGCTTCGGCGGATAGTTCGGCCGCGCGCCGGAACCTCAGCCGCGCGGACGCCGGGCGGCCGGTGTCGAATTCGGTCCAGCCGAGCAGGTTGTGTACGTCTGCCAGTACCGTGAGCAGTCGCGGGCGAAGGCTGTCAGGAACCGAACTCCAGCGAAGCAGCAAGCCGACTGTCTTGAGAATATCCACGGTATCGCGGCAGAACCCGCCACCCTGCCGGTAGTCCACCGCGCGCAGGACTTCTACCGCACTTTCCAGTCGAGCCACGTCGGTGCTCCCCACGCGGCTCGGTGGGGCTGCTTTCGCCGTCATCGCGTCCTCAATTCTCCTGAGTGAGGCACACCCGACTATGGATTACCCCCCTCTGGTGACGGGAAACTACTTCCACGCGGAGGTTTCGCGGGAGTGAGGCACACCCTCCGAACCTCAAGATGAAAAAGACTCGGTGTCGATTCCCCCGCACACGCGATCGATTTCGCCTGATGTTCGCATGGTGTGCGGCAGGTCTTCGACCGCGTCCTCCCGGTCGCTCTCCTGCCGGGAGCCGCACTGGCCGTCATGGCGAGCGCCGGCCTGACTTCGCTCCGGAACGGCGGTTGAAATTTCTCCCTGTTTACCCCGAAACCGCACGGGTAGCCCCGAGTGTTCGAGCCGCTCTCGATCCCCGGCTCGATTCGACGCACTCCAGATTTCCTTCAGGAGGTTCACATGTCGCAAGGACCGGTCGGTCAGGCGCCGCCGCAGCGCGGAGCCGACTCGACGTCGACTGCACAGAAGGCGAAGGACGAGGCCAAAGAAGTCGCGACCAGCGCGGCCGATCACGGCGAGACACTGGCGAAGACCGCCGTAGAGGAAGCGAAACACGTCGCCGAGCACGGTCAGCACGAAGCACGTGACCTCCTCCGGGAAGGCCGGGCCCAACTGGAAGATCAAGCCCGCAACGGCCAGCGGCAAGCGGCACAGAGCTTGCACGGCCTGGCCGACCAACTCGACCGCATGGCCCAGCGGACGGATTCTCCCGGTGTCGCGGCGGATATCACCCGCCAGGCGTCGGAGCGCGTCCATACGGTGGCCAATTGGCTCGACGAGCGCGAGCCGGGTCAGTTGCTCGAAGAAGTGCGCCGATTCGCCCGCCAGCGCCCCGGCACCTTTTTGGCGGGCGCGGCGATCGCGGGCGCGCTGGTGGGCAGACTGACCCGCGCCGCCGTCGCCGGTGAGCCGGAAGGCTCCAGCCACGAAGCCGAATCCGGCCAGGGCTCGAAGCACGCCACCCCACTGCCGGAACCGGTCGCTCCGGCACTGTCTTCCGAGTCGTCTCCCGCACCGCCCATCCCCACCGGGCAGGTCGGCGATGCGGAAGTCACGGCACCGACCACCACGGCCGGCCCAGGGGGCTACTCCGCGCCCCAACCGCCGGAAGCCGCTTCCCCGAGCGGGCCTCGATCGCCCGGTACAGGCGAGGTGCCGTGATGTCACAGGCTCCGGGCTCCACACCGGCCGGCGACCAGCATGCCGACGTGTCGGATGTGTCGGTCGGTGAACTCATGACCAACGTCATGAAAGACCTCTCCATCCTGGTCCGTCAGGAGGTCGAACTCGCGAAGGCCGAAATGAAGGCGGAAGCGGGCAAGGCGGCCAAGGGCGCCGGCATGCTCGGGGGCGCCGGATTCGCCGGCTACATGGTGCTGCTCTTCCTGTCCTTGGCGCTGTGGTGGGGCCTCGCCAACGTGATGGACCAAGGCTGGGCCGCGCTCATCGTCGCGGCGGTATGGACCGTCATCGGCGCCGTGCTCTACACCACCGGCCGCAAAGCCATCCGCCGCGTTTCGCCGAAACCCGAACAGACCATCGACACACTCCAGCAGGTTCCCGGCGCGCTGAAAGGGGAACGACCATGACCGAGCCGGACCAGATCCGCCAGGAAATCGAACGGACACAGCGCACGCTGAGCACCGACGTGGACGCGCTGACCGAAAAAGTCACCCCAGGCCGGATCGTCGAACGCCGAGTCGGCCGGCTCCGCGACGCGGTACACCGTGCGAAGGACACGGTGATGGGCACCACCACCGATTACGCCGCCAAACTGGGCGACAAGGCCGGTTCCGTGGCATCGACAACTCAGGAAGGCACCAGCTCGATGGCGTCCGAAGCCGTGAACCAGATGAGCTCCGCCGCCGAGGCGATCGGGGAAGCGCCCGAAGCCATTCGACGGAGTACTCGAGGCAATCCCCTGGCCGCGGGGGTGATCGCTTTCGGAGCCGGTTGGCTGATCTCGTCGCTGCTGCCCGCCAGCGACCCGGAACGGCGCCTGGCCGGCAAGGCGACAGACGTGGCCCGTGAGCACGTGCAACCAGCCGCTCGGCAAGTCGCCGAGGAAATGAAGGACAACCTCCGCGAACCGGTGAAGCAGGCGGTCGAGTCCATCAAGTCCGAAGCCGCCGGCTCCGCGTCCACCGTCACCGACGAAGCGCACGCCGCCACCGATGACGTCACCGAACGCGCCCAAAAAGCCCAGCACAACCTACGCTCTCCGAGTAGCGAATAGTGCCTCGCCGCTTTGGCCCGCCACGTCCAGCGACCAAAGCGGCGAGCCCCGGAGACCGCGGCTGCCTCGGTTCGTCGACAACGGTTGCCATTCACCGGCAGAGTGCGCCGGTGAGTGCATCCACTAGTCGTGGTAGCGCGGTGGGGTCTGATGCCGCGTGGGCGGGATCGAGCTGTCCGATCGACAGGGCGCGGCATTGCGGATCGCTCCAGAGCGTGGACAGGGCGGCACCGAGCTGGGCGATGGTCGGCCCGCTGTTGCGGCCGTTGACGTTTTCGGCGATGGGTGCGTCCAGGAAGTCCAGGACGTCGACATCGACATGGATGACGAACTCTCCGGGAGACAGTGCGTCCCGGGCTGCCTGTGCCGCGCGACGCGGGTCGTTGACGAGATCGTCCTGCGCGACGACGGTCAGTCTCAGTTCGGCCACTGCCTTCCGTTCACCCTCGGTGGTCGCTTCCATGTCGACGCCGAGATAAGCCAGATCGGCAGGAGTGAGCAAGGGTATTTGCCCCGCCGAAAGGAGCGCACCCGTGCCAGGAAGGCCCAGGGCGTGTGCCATGCCCATCCAGCTGAGAGAGCCCTCGTCGGTGGACTGCGGCGTGTTGAGATCCAGGTGCCGGTCGAGATAGACGATGCGGGGTTGCTCGCCCGTCCGGGAGACCGCCGCGCACAGTCCCACCGCGACCGTGCAGCTACCGCCGAGAATCAGCACGCGATCACCAGTTCGGAGCAGGGCCGCGGCCGCTTCCGCGAGTTCTCGCACCGACGCGCTCTCCTCATCGACATTCTGCAGGAACGGGTTTGCCCGGTCCGGCACCCACCGACGCTGGGTGAGATCTCCGGCGTCGACAACGTCCCAGCCTCTGTCCTGCAACGACGACGGCAAACCCGCCGCCCGAAGTGCCGCCGGGGCGAGTTCGACACCGACACAATAGGCGCCGGCGCTGCTGGGAACCCCGAGTATCCGAAGCCGCCTCATCATGTCTTTCCTCCGATTTTCTTTCTTCAGTGCCCCGCTGCCATAGGTAACTTTTCGTCCCCCGGTGATCGTCAACGGAAGGTACCCGGACCGGCGCGAACTGATACCCGCCGTCAGCTGTCGTCGTCGGGAATCGCCACGGAGGTATGTCCGGTCCGGCTCTGGCGGCGAAGGTCGCGAAGGCGTGCACAGTGGTGGTTTCGTTGGCTGCGAGCCATATCGGTGCCAGTACACGGGCTGTGAGTCGATGTCGGCCGACGCCCCGGTACGCCTTCTTACCTCCCGCCGGCGGGCTGGCGCGTCCGTACGAGTACCCCTCAAGTGGGTAGGTGGGTGGTGCTGAGGGCAAGGGCGCGGTCAGTTCATATTGGAATCCTTCGCGCCCGCTGGCCGGCTGAAGCGCAGCCGAGCAGCCAGCGGCCTGCCCCGCCCTCGGCATGAGGTGACGTCAGAGGCAAATCGGTCGACAGCGGTCCGAGGTGGTGAGCAACACTGCCGGGTGATTCGTTTTCACTTCCGTTTCAAGCCGCCGGCCGATGTGGAGCCCTGGGGTGACCGCAGGCTGCACTGGTTCGCTTTGACGGACGGCTGGTTCTGGATCGAAGAGCAACAAGCTGGACGACAAGCGCCGCACGGTGTCCCGATCAGCGTGCTGTGGTGACCGATAGGAGAATGGCTAAACGACGGGGCGGAGATCGGTGATGAGGCGAAAGCGTTGCAGAACCGTCAGTGTCGCGTCGTCCACGGTGAACTCGGGGTCTTCCAACGCCGCACGTGTCTCCTCGCTGTGCCAAAACCGCTCGTGGCTCGCCCGCCACTCGGCCACGCTGGTGTACCCCTCTCCCTCGTCCACGGCGTGAGCGAGATCCACCTGCGCCAGCGGGACGACGCGTACGCCGGTCACCTCGATGACCGCGACTGGACGGTCGTCCGAGTCGATGACCACCGAACGACTCCCGACTTCCGGCAGCGGCTCCCCTTCATGCTCGTAGTCGACGAGGAGGCCTGTGGTAGAGGTTTTGGAACCGTTGAGTATTGCCGCGACAAGCTGGTCACGCAGTGGGCCGGGGAAAGCGAACTCGATCCTGGGCAACGACACGAGGTCTGCAGGTGCGAAGGCGTCATTCGTCATGCGGTCACCGTAACGACCCCTTCCGCGCAAGCGAGCAGAGTGGGCCATGACGTGGCAGGGCCGCGGCGGGTCATCTCATCGAACATCCACTTCGTGACGAGGTCTGTTTCGACCATTCCCGGTAGGCATTCATGGCGACGCACCCGCCTGAAGTCATGAAGTCCGGCCCAGCTGAGTTCACTGATGCTCCGGATCCCGGTACGCATCAACGACGCCGCGTCACGCGCAGCATCGTTGGATGCTCTTCCGGGCAGCGGAACGGGCACTGGTGTGGAGAGCGCCCCTGACAGCTGACTCGGCGTTCCGGCCTCCGGGCAGTGGTACACCGGCGTTGAGCGCCGCTGGCGGGGGTGAGGCGGCTTCGGCTTTGATGCGGGGTTGATGGTTTCTGTGGGGTTCGGCCGTGGTCAGCGGGTGAAGGCCAGGGTGATCCAGTTCGAGAACTCGCAGGCGAGGTGCATCCGGTGCTGGGTGACCATGGAGGGCATCGTGAGTCGCGGGAACTCGACGCACAGGTGGGCGTGGAAGCCGTCGGCGTGGTCGCGGAACTCGTGCCGGACGCCGCCGATGGCCAGGCCGGTGCCGGTTCGGGCGACACCCGAGGCATCGAGAGGGAATTCCGGGTTCCGCTGGGTGATGATTTCCGCGGTGTCGGAATAGTCGATCAGGAATCGGGTCGCGAGTGGGCTGCCGCCGGTCGTTTCGATGACTTCCTGTTGTCCGTCGGGTGCGGTGTCGATCAGGAAGTGGTCCGGGTTGGCAGCGATCATGCTGTGGGCGTAGTCGTCTCGTCCGGTGTCGTTGAACCAGGCGAGGAACTCCGCGGCGGTGCCGGCTCCGGTGACATAGAGGTCGCAGGTGCTGGTGGCGCGGCTCCCGCGCGAGAGGCGGGTGGAGGTGCGCGCGACGGCGTCGGCGCGGCGGATGTCGCGGGCGAGGCGGCGACGGATCTCATCCGGTCCGAGTTCGGATTTGGCGTCGGCGAAAGCCATCCGCGCGCGGGCCAGGTCGCCAGTCGGAACCGGCAGGCCGATCTTCGCGGCGGCCTTTCCCAACCGCTTCGTCTCCCACGCCCGCACGTCTTCGCGTGTGACGGGACGCCCGGCCAGGACGGCCTTGATCGTCGGTTCGCTAGTGGGCATCGGTGCCTCCGGATGAGCTTCGTGTCGAGAACGACCTGTTCAATGCCAGTGTTTAATGTCACTGAACACTGGTGTCAAGAGAGGCGCGCCATAGGTCACCCGCTCTGGAGGCGATGGGCAGTGTCGGGTCTCGGCTCGGCGGTAGTGTTCAGTGATAGCGAACTGAGCTGCAAGGGGGCTCGTGATGGAGGACAAGATCGGGCCCGCGCTGCGGAAGGCGCGGGAGGAGCGCAAGCTCGGTCTGCGCAAGGTGGCGGCCGCGGCCGGGATTTCGGCCAGTTTGCTCTCGCAGGTCGAGACCGGCCGGTCCCAGCCTTCGGTGAGCACGCTGTACGCGCTGGTCAGCCACCTCGGCATCTCGCTCGACGAACTGCTCGGCATCGGCGTTGGGCAGGTCAAGCCGGCCGAAGAGAAGTCGGTGGAGCGGCCGGTTCCGCAGACGTCGGCCGGGGTCGTCCAGCGTGCTGCCGACAACCCGGTCCTGGAGATGGCCAATGGTGTCCGCTGGGAGCGGCTTGCCGTCGGCGGCCAGGCCGATGCCGATGCCCTGCTGGTCACCTATCAGCCGGGGGCCGCCAGTTCGGCCGACCGGAAGCTGATGCGCCACAGCGGAACCGAGTACGCCTACCTGCTCTCGGGTGAGCTGACCCTGCTGCTCGACTTCGATCGGCACCTGCTCGCCGCGGGTGACTCGCTGTGCTTCGACTCCGCCCGTCCGCACCTGTACCTCAACCATGGATCCGAACCTGCGCGCGGCGTGTGGTTCGTGGCGGGCGGGCGAGACCTCGACCACACCCGCGAGTGGGTGGAATCCCAGGTCGGCGGTCTTTCCGGGGACACCTCCTCGCGGCCTTCGAACGTCGTCGAGGCCCTTGCATTGCTGGAATCCAGCCTACCGGCAAGCCCTTCCGAAATGGAGCGAAACCAGAGCCACTGAGATCCTTCTCGTCCGCTGTCACATGACGGTAGCGCCCAGGTGTTCAATATTAGTGAACACCTGGGCGGACGGGTGACGGAGGGAGATGCCGTGCTGATCGGATTCGCCGGGCTCGGACGAATGGGCCTGCCGATGGCCCTCCAGCTGGTACCGACGGGACATCGGGTCCTGGCGCAGGACCCGCGTCTCAGCAGTGTCCCGGAGGGCATCGCGGTGGTCGCCTCGGTGTCCGGACTCGCCGAGGCGGAGCTGTCCATCAGCATGCTGCCGGACGGCGCGGCGACCAGGGAGCTGGTCCTGACCGGGCTGGCCGGTGCCGGGAGCGAGCACCTGCACGTCGTCATGGGCACCGTCGGTCCCGCCCTGGTGAAGGAACTGGCCACCGTCGGGCCGGTGGACGTCATCGACGCGCCGGTGTCCGGGAGTGTGTCGATGGCCGAGGCCGCCACGATCACCACCATGGTCGGCGGCACGGCGGAGCAATTCGGACGGGTGCGGCGGCTGAAGGCGCTCGCGGCCGTCGTGTCCGGACAGTCGAGCGACCAGCCACCTACGCCCAGCCGGGCACGACGACCTCGGAACGCCCCGGTCCCGGATGAATTGGCCCTCGCGTTCCGACGAGGCCCCTGAACTCGCGGTTCACCACGGTGTCACCAGCCTCTCGGCCGACCACAGACCGCGTCGCATGCGCAGCGGGTGCGGTGACAACCACGGACGGACGGCGTTGCCAGGAATGCAGGTAGTGCGGATCCAGGTCAACGATTCTAGTTCACCGGCGGACAGTACCCCTGGATCGGAAAAATCCAAGGCTGTCGATTTCGCTTGCGCGGACGCCCGGCCGGCCTCCGCGGGTTAGGAGTGCGGGTTGCTTGTGCGTAGCCTCCGCCCGGTGGTTCATCTGGCCGCGTCCGCCAGGCCGATGCCGTACGAGGCGTGACGACCGCGAGGGTTCGCTGCCTCTTTTCGGTTCGTTCCCTGTCGGCAAGTCCCACAGGGAACGCACGTACTGCCATGCTTTCGGTGCTGCGGATGTCGCTCATGGCGTCGCCCACAACCAAGGGGGAACAGCAGTGGGGGAGACTTCGTCGTCGGACGGCGAGCGCTGGATGTCCCGGTTGCCGGATCGCCGCCTGGCGCGCTGGGTCGGCTTTTACCTGGATTTCCAGCGAATCGCGCCGGTGCCGGAGACGCGGACTGTGGCGGCGTTGAACTCGGTCGTGGTGGTCTTCGATCTGGACACGCCGGTTCGGTATCCGGTGGCAGGCTCGCCGCTGGCGGCGGTTTCCCCGGTCGTGGGGCTGTCGAGCAAACCGTTGACCTACACGCGGGTGGGCCGGGAGCGAGGGATCATCGTCGAGCTGACGCCGCTGGGCGCGCGGGCGCTTTTCGGTCTGCCACTGCGGGAAATCAGCTGTACCAGGGTGGGAATCGACGATCTCCTGGGCGCACGAGCCAGAGTTCTGCGGGAAGAGTTGCAGGAGGCACGGGATTCGAACCACCGGTTCCGGATCCTCGACCGGCGGTTGGCGAGCTGGCTCCTGGACGCACCGGAACTGCCCGAGCCGGTTGACCGCAGCTGGCGCAGCCTGACCATATCGGGCGGTGCGGTCAAGGTCGACGACCTCGCGAAGCGGGCCGGTCTGAGCCGGCAACATCTGGCCACTCGCTTCCACCGGGAAGTCGGGCTACCACCGAAAGTCGTCGGGAGAATCGCCCGATGCCACCACGCTGTCCGGCTCCTGACAGGCACCGACCCACCACCGCTACCACGGCTCGCCGCGCTCTGCGGATACACCGACCAGGCGCACCTCAACCGGGACTTTCGCCTGCTGATCGGTCGCACCCCGACAGCGCTACAGCGGCCTGGGAGCGCGACCGACCTCCATCTCGGCAGCCTCTTCAGCCTGCGCCCCACACCACTGACCGGCACAAACCTGGAAGCGGGCCGCCCGCTTCTCTAGCGTGGACCACGACCGGCGGTCCAGCGCGTCGGGAGGCAGCGCACCTCCGAACTGCCTCGCCGAACGCTGGATGGCACCTTCGCCGTCGGTATGAGGATCGGCCTCGGTCGGGAACGCCCGCTCATGCCCGAACACGGCCGAAGGTTGTGCTCTGCCGCTGGTGTTAGCTTCTTGACCGTGAGTCTTGATCTCGATGGTGGCGTCGAGCAGCGTCCGTCCGATTCTCCGTATGTGGAGCGGGTTTACCGCGCTGGGATGGGCGCCGTGGTGGTGCCGGCGCGGATGCGGTCCCTCGCGAACTCCAATTGGGAGCTCGTGATGTGGCGTGACCGGGGCGAGACGCAGGTGGCAGTGCGCGGCCCTGAGACGGGTCCCACTGTGCTGGACCTCGGCCCCAGCCTGGGTGAGGGGCATACGATCGGGATCATCTTCCGGCACGGCGCCTTCCTGTCGCCGATGCCGGTGCCCAAGCTGGTCGACACCGCCGTGTCGAGTCCGCACACCACGGCCCACTCGTTCATTCTGCAGGGCGAGGAATGGGAGACACCGACCTACGACAACGCCGAGGTCTTCGTGAACCGCCTGGTCCGTGCCGGATTGCTGGTGCGCGATCCGCTGGTCGCCGATGTGCTCCGCGGGGACACGGCCACTCTGGTCACACCGCGGTCGGTGCAGCGGCGGGTGGCCGCGGCGACCGGGTTGACCCAAGGCGCGATCCGGCAGATCGAGCGAGCCAGACAGGCCGTGATGTTGTTGGGCCAGGGGATGGCCGCGATCGAAGTCGTACAGCAGGTCGGATACCACGACCAACCACACCTGGCGCGCTCACTGACCCGGTTCACCGGGCGCACGGCATCCCAGCTGAGGCAGGCCAGCGGCGACGAGATGTTGTCGCTCCTGTACAAGACCGAGGTCGCTGTACGCCCCTAGAGTTCGGTCGTGACACCGGGAACGCCCGGCACACTGACATCCTGGAGGGCGAGTCATGGCAATCACGCAGATCTACGTCAACCTGCCGGTCACCGACGTGGAAGCGAGCACGAAGGTCTACGTGGCGATGGGGGGCACGGTCAATCCGGAGTTCAGCGGTGACACCTCCGTCCAAGTGGTGTTCGCCGACGCGATCGTGGTGCAGCTGATGACACGCGGGACCTTCGCGACGTTCACCAAGCGAAACCCGGCGGACGGCCCCATCGAGGTGATCAACGCACTGGCCGCCGGGTCGCGCGAAGAAGTGGACCGCCTGGCCGACGCGGCGCTCGCCGCGGGTGCCACCGAGCCTCGTGCGGCCCAGGACATGGGCTGGCTGTACAACCGGGCCGTCGACGACCCGGACGGACACTCCTGGGAGTTGCTGGCCTACAACGCGGAAGCTCTGGGCGACAACACGACCGCCGGCCAGGATTGACGCCGGGAAGGTGGGAACCGCCCACCCGCCGACCAGCCGCGCGTCAAGGACCGTAGTCGGCCGGGTCGCGGCCAGTTCCCGGCGTGCGCATCGGAACCGGCCACATCGGCAGGCGGCGTGAGCCGGGGAGGGCCGCGCCGCTGCCGAGTAGTCCCATCTCGGCATTCGTGGAGATTCACCCGCACTTCCGGGGCGGGAAACCGCACATTCAGGTGGGGTAGCACTTCATCCGGAACCAGGAAGGCCCAGATCGGCGAGCGCAACACCTGCGGTCACGACCTCCGCAATATCCCCGGCTGGCCCCAAAGCCACGCACTCGGTTTAAGTACCCCAGGGGGTGGCACTCATGGCACGGGGTGTTGTTCAGAGAACAGTAGCGCTCTGGTCCCGCCGGTTCATCCTATGTCCGGCGGGACGCAGTCAATTCCCTCGACGAACTCGGCGAGACACTCCGGTGCTCCGGCAAACTCGCTGAGGATCGCAGGGCCTTCGAAGTGGCCGTCGCACCGGCTCGAACTCGACGCCGCCACGGCGTTGGCTTTTGGGTAGGCGGGGACGCCATCGCCGCCGGATCAACGAGATCGCCCGTCACGTCATACACACGAGCGAATCCCTTCCCGCTTCGGCGGCGCATGGTCAGGGAGAGTAAGCAAGCTCGCCGCCCGCTACGAAGCCATTGTCACCGCCGCAGTGACCAACGAGTGGCTCTGACTTCGAGACCCGGCCTAGTTGGCGGTGTCTTCGAGTAGAACCACCGCTCGGGGCGTTCGTTGGTACAGCACATAGCGTCCGTCCCTGACCTTGCTGACGAGGCCCGCGCGATGCAGGGCGCTGAGGTGATAGGAGACGGTGCCCGCACTGTATCCGGTCCGGTCGGCGAGTTCCGCGGTCGACCGCGCGCTTTCCAGGTCCTCGAGCAAGGCCGCGCGTGCGGAACCGACAACCTGCGCGATCGTTCCCCTCCTGTGGTCCCGGCCTGTTCCGATCCGGGTGGCGGGATAGTAGACGACGACCTCCCCGGGAACATCCACCTGGACGATGACGTCGGGCCAGGTGAGCACGCCGGGCACGAGGACCAGTTCCCGGCCGGCGATATCGAGTTCACCGTCCCACGGCTTGGCCAAGGTGACAGCGTCACCTACCCAACCGATGTCCGGATGGATTTCTCCCAGCGCCCGGCCGACACCATGGCCGACAACGGACTTCGCGCGACGTGAGATGTCTTGGTCGACGATCGAGCCGAGTTCGGACCAGCTATCGGACAACACCACTCGCCAGAACTGAGCCAAGCCGTTGGCCAGGCGTCGTTGCAGCCGTCCGGACTCCGCGAGCCGACGGGTAGCGGCCGACAGGGGCCTGCTCCAGTGGACCTGAGTGTAGGCGAACACCTGACTCTCCAGGTCGTCCTGCGTTGTCGCTTCGATCCGCGCGATCTGCTCCTCGATCAAGTCGCCGCGCCGGGTATCCGCTCCAGGTTGCGGCGTGAGCAGGTCAGGCAGGTAAGTGTCGCCACCTCTCGGCAGCAGGTCCACGAGGAGCGCGACGTCCCGATGGGCAAGTGACGCGCGGGCGAGCGCTCCGGGATCTCCGAAGACCGGATGCCTGCCCGAGGAGGCGGTGAGTTTCAGCCAGGCCATGGACTCTGACGCCGGCGATGGCGACCAACGTGTCCTGGAGATCGTCTCGGCGTCGACCCGCAGTGTGAACACCGGCCGACGGTAACAGCCGCCGCGCCGGATTCGGACCGGCTGGAAAACTTCCGGCGGGAAACCGGAAGGCCGTGTTGCTCCTTTCGGCGTGCATGAACAGCGCGGCTAATCGCCGAGTGGCCATCTTCGGTTCCGACGCTTCGATCCGCGCGGTGACGAGCCCACCACCACCCCGAGCAGCGACTCGGCCTTCAGATAGCCGAACTGACGCGAGTCGTAGCTGTCCTCGGGATTGTCGCCGACGACGACGAACCGGCCGGGCGGCACGAGCGGCTCCTGATATCCCCACAGCACCGGTACCTCCGCGCGCGGCACCCGATCGCCGGGCGCGGCCAGTACCCGCTTGATCATCCAGGAACGCTGTTCCTCGCGCGGCCTGGCGAATACGACGAGATCACCCCGTTCGAGCGAGCGCGCGGCCATCCGGCGAACCAGCACCCGGTCGCCGGGCCGCAGCGTCGGCAACATGCTGGTGCCGTTCACGACGACGTGCACGAATCGGAAGCGCAGCCCGGCCAGGACGGCGGCGAGCGTTGCCGCGAGGACCACCGCGACCGTGCTCACGGCAGTGCCACCTCCTCGTGGTATCCCTTGGCCTGCAACGTGTACAGCCGGTGATATATCCCGCGGGAAGAAATCAGCCCGTGGTGGTCGCCGACCTCGGTGACCCTCCCGTCGGACAGTACGGCGATCACGTCGGCGTCGCGCACCGCGCCCAGCCGGTGGGAGATCAGGACGCTGGTCCGGTCGGCCCGGTGCGCGCGCAGCCGGGTGTGGATGTCGGCCTCCGCCTCGGCGTCCAGGCCCGCGCTCGGCTCGTCCAGGATGAGCAGGTCGCGCCGGTCCCGGAGGAACGCGCGCGCCAGTGCGAGCCGTTGCAGCTGCCCGCCGGAGAGCACCACGCCGGTGGACGGGTCGTCCCGGTCGATGTTGTCGGTGAAGATCCGGCTGAGCATCGTCTCGTACCCACGGGGAAGCGCCTCGATGAATTCGTGCGCACCCGCCCGCCGGGCCGCGGCACGCAGCCGTGACTCGTCGGTAAGCGCGTCGAGGTCGCCGACCGCGATGTTCTCCGCCGCGGTCAGGTCGTAGTCCATGTAGTCTTGGAACACCGCGCCGATGCGGGTGCGCAGCTCGTCCGGGTCGAACGCGCGGAGGTCGACGCCGTCCCAGTGGATCGAGCCGCGGTCCGGGTCGTAGAGCCGGCACAGCAGCTTGATCACCGTGGACTTGCCGGCACCGTTGTGCCCGACCAGCGCCAGCGCACTTCCGACCGGAATGGTGAGCGTTACGCCACGCAGCACCCACGGGTGGTCTTCGCTGTAGCGGAACCACACGTCACGCAGCTCGATGCCCCGCCGCAAGGGTGGCACCGGTATCGGCGTCGCGGACACCGGCAGGTCACCGGTCACGGCGGTGACGAACACATAGTGGTCGAACAGAAGCAGCGCCTGATGCATCCGGGCGGCCTGGTCGACACCGGACGCGAGCGCGGCCTGGATCCCGGCCACCGCCGCGACGAACACGGCCAGGTCCCCGACGCTCACCGAGCCGTTCGCGGCCGCGCCCACGACCCAGAACAACCCGTAGCCGGCGATCCCGGCGGACAGCACCGCGAGCAGCCCCTGCACCCGCAGCTCCCGGCGGTCCAGTACCCGTTCGGCCCCGTAGATCCCGCGCAGCTCGGTCACCATCCGGGTGCGAAAGAACCGGCCGAGCCCGAACAGCCGGACCTCCTTGGCCGCCCGCGGACCGGACAACAGCTGCGCGTAGAAGAGTTCGCGCCGCTGCGCCGGCTCGACCTCCCACATCATCCGGGCCCGCTGCCGTGCCAACGCGAACTCGGCGATCCCGACCGGAAGGGCACCGATCAGCACGATCACGGTCACGAACGGCCCGATCAGCAGCAGTGACACGGCGAAGCCGATCACGGTGATCGCGCCCCTGGCCAGTTCGACCACGCCGGACAGCACCGACGGCGGGCTGGCCCGGCCCGCGTCGGCGGCCAACTGCAGCCGGTCGTGGAAATTCGGGTCCTCGAGCCTGCGCAGCCCCCGAAGTCGTTCCAGTGCACCGAAAAGCCGGTCGCGAGCGAGGATCCCGACCGACCGGTCGAGTTCGGCACGCAGGTATCGCTCCACGTTCGGTAGCACGGCGGCGCACACGCCGACCAGGACCAGCGCGAGCGCGAGGCTCACGAACGACCGGCCGGAGCCGGCCGCGATCCCGTCCAGGACGGTCCTGGTCAGCCACGCCACCGCCACCGGCGCGGCGCCGGCCAACAGCGCGACCGCGAGCTGCCCCGTCGCCGCGGCGGGGTTGGCGGCGAACGCGAGCACGATCGCGGCGCGCAAGTGGCGAACCCCCGCGCGAACCGGATCGACCGCACTCATGCGGGCTGATGCTGCGGGAGATCCGCCACCGAGTGCGAGGACTGCATCACCGAACCGTCCACGACCACGACGAACGCGGGGTAACCGCGCGTCTTGAAGGCTTTCTGGACCGGACCGGTCAGCTCGGCTTCGGTGACGATCCGGCCGAGGCCACTGAGCGCCGAATGGTACTTCGCACCGCCGGTTTCACTGGTGATCACGATGAGCGTCCGCTCGGGACCGCCGGGAAAGGTTCCCGTGTAATCGACAAAGGGCGTCAGTTCTTGCTCGCACGCCGGACAGTCCGGGGAGAAGAACGCGACTAGATTCGCACCGGCGAGGTCGTCGGCCGACACGGTCGCACCATCCACAGTGGTCGCGGTGAACGGTGCCACCAGCTCGCCGGGTGCGGCGATGGCCGTCTCACCGGGTGCGGCTTGCAGCGCGGTCAGCCGGGCGGTGTGGTCACGCAGCCGGCGGATGACGCCGAGGGTGAGCACGAGGTCGAGCAGGCACAGCATCCCGACGAGCGCGACGGCGACGGACAGGACGGTCATGAGGGGATCCCTTCGTGATGGTGGAGGGCGGCGGCCCACCCAGGAAAAGGTCGGCGAGGGCGTCGAAGCTGATCACCAGCGAGGCCACGACGACGCCGGCGCCGGCGGCCAGGAGCAGTGCGGCCGGATCGCTCCCGACGTCGTCGCGACCCGGCAGGACGAGCGCGAGGACGGCGAGCACGATCAGCAGTGCGTTGCGCACCAGATGACGAGCGCCCAGCGGAGTGGCCGAGCCGCCGAAGCACCGGCATGACGCCGTAACGCCCCGGCGCAGGGCTGCGGCGATGGCCACCGTGAACGCCGTGCACAGCGCACTGGCCGCCAGCAGCCCGACGGTAGCCGTGTTCGGCACGACCAGCCCCGCGACGACGAGAAGCTCGGCGACGACCACCGAGACGGCCAGTGAAGTGCCGTGACCGCGCGCGGCCGGTACCAGCTCGACGGTGGCCCGGCGGAATGCCGCGAACGACTCCCGATTCCGGGACTTGGACATCGCGGACATCGCGAACACGACGATGAGCGCGCACCGGCAGCCGAATACGACGTAGCACATCATTTCTCCCGACGGGGGAGGGGCGGCGGAAGGAGCCCACCGCCCCGGAGACGGAAAATCAGCCGCCGCAACAACTTTCGGCCATCTGGCAACTACCGCATACGCCGTTGCAGCAACGGCGATACCGCTGGATGCAGTTCAGGCAACCGCCGCAGTTCGGGTAAGTGCACGCGGCGGTGGTGGCCGCGTCGGCGACGATCGGGACGAACACGCTCAGGACGCGCTCACCCAGCCGTTCCATCAATTTGACCATCGAATCCTCCTGATCAGCAGTCGAGGAGCAGGTGGCAGCCGCACCCCGCACAAGAGCGGTATCTGGCCTGGTGGTTCCGGCAGTAACAGAAGATCTGCGCGCTGGCTCCCATGCCACCCGCCTGCGCCTCGACGACCGGAACGATCTTGCTGAGCAGCCGATCGCCGAGTCTGCCTAATTTCGCCATCATGTGAGTTCTCTTCCTGTGGTGCCCACACCACTTCGAATTCCCCTGGTTACTCCTCCGGGCGAGCGGTATTCCGGAACCGCTCCCGTTTCACGCAACCACGAGCCGTTAACTTTTCACTAAGGACGCTCGGATATTCGCGATCGTGCGGGTCCGAGAATGATGTTCCAGAGAGCCAGGAGATAACCCGTACGGGTGTCCCGGCCATAAGTCCTGCTAGGGGTGAGGTCTACCTGTCGCTGGTGCAGATGCTGGGGATGTAGCCAGACCACCCGGCATATCCGTTGTGGCGCATGACCCCGTCCTGGACCAGGATCCATCCGTTCATGCCGGTGTAGCCGCACGCCTTGTAGCCCGCGCCGACGACCAGCTTGCGGCATGGGAACGTCTCTCCGGCGAAGACGTCGAAGATCTTCGGGGACGCCGCGTCGGGCCGGGCCCTGGCGACCACGGTTTCGTGGACATCGACCCATGACCCGGTGCACTGGCCGCCCGCCATGACGGTCGAGCCGCCGTTCTCCGCCGCGACACCGGTTCCGGACGCCACGGCCGAGGCCGTCAACACCGCGGCCGTCAGGGCTGCCAGGGGAAACAGCTTCGATTTTCGCATTTCTTCCCTTTCGTATGCCGCCGCTACAGCGGCGCGAGTGATGAGCAGAATCGCCGGTCGCCGATTCGGCGCCTGGCCTCCTTGCGGTGATTTCTCGCGAACATGGCTACTCAACCGGGTGCGAGCCGGAAACCGGAAAGCATTCGAACCAGTTCAAATCCGCCACGGTGACTGCTGCGGCCATGGGACGTACCGTCTCGATCGATTCTGAACAACTCGGACGCGCGGCGGCCTGCTGTCGTCCGGCTGGTCCAGCTATCGAGGGGTAAGGCGAATGTGGCGTGCGCGGCATCGCGCTCGTCGGGTCCGTGAAGGCCTCCTTGCCTACCCTGAAGGTAGGGAAGGGGCCCTTCGCTACCGGACACTGGAGGTCACGAAAGAAGCTTTCGCGACACGCCAGATTTGCCTTACGGGTCAATAACCGCAGTCAGTTGCAGAAAGTCGCACCACTATGTGACGAGGTTTGCCGATCTCGCCGAATTCTTCCAGCCGTCGGCCGCTTCGCCGAGGTCTACGGCATCGCCTGTGGTCCGTCGGCCTGGCGGTGGCTGTCGTGCTGTGTTGTGCTTGCGGTCCGGAGCATGGTGGCGATCAGAATGGCCCCACCGGCTGTTACGACAGCGCTGACCATCGCCGCGATCCGCATTTCGTGGGTGAAGGCGTGGAAGGCGATGCTCCGCAACGCTTCCCCGGTCTGGTGCGGTAGGGCCAGGGCGGTGTCGATGGCTCCGCCCAGCGTTTCCTCGGCTGCCGCCAGCTGTGAAGGGTCGAGGGCGGCCGGGGCTCGTGAGGTGAGCTGTGCGCGGTAGACGGCGGTGCCGATGCTGCCCAGGATCGCGATGCCCAGCGCGCCGCCGAATTCGGCGGAGGTCTCCGCCAGGGCGGAGGCGGCACCGGCTCGCTCCGGTGGCGCGGCGGACAAGATCACTTCAGTGACGACGGCGGCCACGCCGCCGATGCCGAGCGAGACCACGGTCAGGGCGCCGACCAGATGGACGATGCCCGAGTCGGTGCGGATCAGGGACAGCACGGTGTATCCGGCGGTCGCCACCACCAGGCCGGCGATCATCACGGTGGGCTTGCCGATCCGGTGCCCCATCGCGGTGGCCAGGGCGATACCCACGGGCATCACGAGGAACGTGGGGAGCGACCACAAAGCGGACTCGAAGGGGCTCATGCCGAGCACGAGCTGCATGAACTGCCAGTTGAACAGTGAGAAGCCGATCACGGCGAAGGTGTTCAGTGCGTTGACGAGCAGTGGCACGGTGAACCGGCGCGTGCGGAAGAGTGCGAGGTCGAGCATCGGGTTCGTGGTCGTGCGCTGGCGACGGATGAACAGCACGCCCACGGCGAGGCCGGCGAGGACACTGACGGCCGAGGTCCAGTCGAAGCCGTGTTCAGCCATCAGTTTGATGCCGTAGATCACGGCGAGGATGGCGACCAGCGACAACAAGGCGCCGAGCAGGTCGAATCGGCCTGGCTTCGAGTCGCGGTATTCGGGCAGCAGCACCGGTCCCAGTACCAGCAGCAGGATCATGACGGGGACGTTGATGAGGAAGACCGAGCCCCACCAGAAGTGTTCCAACAGCAGGCCGCCGATGATGGGGCCGACGACGGCGCCGCCCGCGAACCCGGCCGTCCAGACGCCGACAGCGGTGGCTCGTTGCCGGTCGTCATGGAACATGTTCCGGATCAGGGAAAGGGTCGAAGGAGCCAGTGTGGCCCCCGCGATTCCCATGAGTGCGCGTGCCGCGATCAGCACTTCGGGGCTGGACGTGCAGGCGGCCAGGACCGAGGCGATACCGAAGGCCGCGGCGCCGGTCAGGAGTACTCGCCGTCGTCCGACGCGGTCTCCCAGAGTGCCCATCGTGATCATCAGGCCGGCCAGCAGAAAGCCGTAGACGTCCATGATCCACAGGAGTTCCGAGCTGCTCGGCTGGAGGTCGGCCGTCAGGGACGGGAGCGTGACGAACATGACGGACAAGTCCATGGACGCCAGCACGCACGGCAGGACCAGGACGGCGAGCCCGACCCACTGCCTGGTGCCGGCTCTTTTACGTTCTTCGATCATGTCTTTTCTGCTCCGAACTAATTTCGTCACATTGCTGTGTACTTAATACGCGTTGGCGCGTACAAGGTACACATGCACCCGCGATGGAGGGCAATCCATTTAACGATCCACAGAAGAGACCTGGTCAGCGAGTTTCAGTTAACGCAGGGTAGAATTTCGACACGCGTTCGAAGGTTGTGACGAAAAGGGAGACTGGTGACGGTGTCGGCCTGTGTGGCGTGCGGAAAGACGCTCAAGTCCGCGGAACGGGGGCGCCCGCGGCGCTATTGCTCCCGTGCCTGCCAGGCACGGGCTTACCGGGCACGGCGAACAGAAGACCCGGTCGACGTCCCGGAAGAAGACGCCAACGCGCCACAGCTCACGATCGAGCGCATCGTGCGGGCGGGGATCGAGGTCGCGGACGCCGAAGGGCTTGACGCGCTGTCGATGCGCCGGGTCGCCACAGACCTCGGAGCGAGCACCATGGCCCTGTACCGGCACGTGACGTCCAAGGACGAACTGGTGGCTCTGATGGTGGAGGCCGCGCTCGCCGACGCCCCGCTGCCCGATACGCCGCCGCGTGACTGGCGGCACGGTCTCGAACGCGCCGCCTATCGCGATTGGGAGCTCTACCACCGCCACCCGTGGATCCTGTCGAAGGTCCTCGTGACGACCCGTACACACTCCAGCCCGGCCCTCGCGGCCGACAGCGAGAGCGCCTTCTCCTCCTTTGACGGACTCGGCCTCGAACCCGCGGACGCCTTCCGCCACATGTTCACCTTCGCCTCCTATGTACAGGGTGTGGCCCTGACCTACGTCAGCGACGTGGAGGCGGAACGTCAGGCGCGAATCACCGGGTCGCGGCCGGCGCACCCTCGGGACGATGAACGCCGCCGGATCTTCGACCATGGCGCGTACCCGCGGCTCGCCCCCGCGATGCGCGCGGGCGCCGACCCCTGGAACCTCGACGCCTTGTTCGCCGCGGGTCTCGACGGTGTCCTGGACGGCATCGCGGCCGAGTTCGAACGGCGGGGCATCGGCGCCTCCGTCACGGCGGACGGCTCCGTCGCGCAGCCCAAGAGGTCCGCGGCCGACCAGGCCGACCCCAAGAGTAGATAAGCGAGCACGCGAAGACTCACGACGTACAGGCGGGCACGACTCGCACTTCGCCGGTTCGGTGACCGTACGGGCGTCGTTCGGCAGGGCGCGTTATCGGCCGAGGTCCGCTCCGTCGTGCTACATCCGCGCCGAGGTCGGGTCGAAGTAGCAGAACAGCATCCGGCCCGCCCCGTCGCGGATCTCGTAGCGAACCCTGGCGCGGAACAGGAAGCTGCGAGCGGTCAGGTCCGGTATCCCGTCGGTCCGGACGGTGAAGGGCGCGTCGAGGCCGACGCCCAGACAGGCGATCGCCGAGGAGTGGGGACCGAGGCGCAGTAAGGGGCCGAGGTAGAAGGCATGCCCGAGCGCAAGCCACAACCGTACGGGGGCGCACGTTTGTGGAAGTGCCGGAGCAGCCATGTGATCGAGAACAACCGTCGACCAAGATCAGCTCGCCCGGAAGAGGTGCCTATATGCAACAGCCCGAGCAGTTCGTCACAGAATTCATCGACTTCTGGAACGACTCATCTCCCCGGTGAATGCCAGGGATCTTGCACCCGGACATCGTGTTGACCCAGCCATTGACCGCACCGGTGCGCGGGATGGCGGCCGCGCGGGAAGAGTTCCGGCGGATCTGGCGCCTGCTGCCCGACTTGCGCGTTCAGGTCGACAGGTGGCGCGGCGACTCGGAGATGGTGTTCATCGAACTCCGGCCGCGCGCTCACGTCACGCGTGACCTGATCGAATGGCCTGCCATCGACCGGATCGTCTTGCGCGACGGCAAAGCGATCGAGCGGATGACCTACTTCGACCCTCTGCCGCTGCTGCCGGCGATACTCAAACATCCCTCGCTATGGCGCCGCTGGTGCATATCCGGAGCGGCCCGACCGTGGCGCACCGGGCATCGTATAGCCGACTACACCGGGCAGGCCAACGCGACAGAGAATTGAACCCCGAATTTCACGGTTCAACTCCACCGCATTTCCCCAAGGCTGTTTCGAGCCGCTCATTAACCACTGTCCGGTCGGGAAGCCGGTCAGCTGTTCGTAGCCCGGTGATCGAGGTATTCGATGCTGCATCCGTCCAGTCGCTGCGCGGCGTCGGACGCGTGGGCCGAGCAGAGTGAGCCGGTCACGCCGTCGCGGTCGGTGGCGATCGCCGCGGCCGGTTCGGTGCAGGGGGTGTGCAGCCGGTCGTAAGTCCAGGTGTTGCCGCAACCGGTGGCGGTGCACCAGGCCCGGTCTTCGAGCGAGCGCAAGGTGACGCCGTGGTCGGGGCAGATGCCCCAGGGGACGTCGCAGAGGTGGGGATCGCGGGATACGCGGACGCGGGTCAGGTACTCGGCGGTCCGGGCGATCTCGCCGATGTAGTCGGCCAGGTCGTGGGTGGCCTTGTTCATCGGCTGGGCGAGGCGTTGCACGTGCCCGTCATCCGTGGCTTCCAGGCGGGCGGCGATTTCCGCGGTCCGCTCGGCGAGAGCGTCGGCCTCGGCGGCCAGGGCCCGTAATTCGGCTGGAACAGGTTCCGGTGCCGTTGGTTCAGACATTGTTGTCCTCGTTGGTGCGGTGGCGTGGAAGCGTTGCGGGATAAGGACGTGGTCCCAGTCCGGGGCGCCGGGTCGGACGACGAGTGGCTCAGAACCAGTGGGCGCGGCCGCCCACCTTGCGTCCCGTGCTGCCGAGGATCGCGAGCACCACACCGGCGACGGCGACGACGGCGCCGATGGTGGTCAGCACGGGAATGTCGACGATCAGGCCGATCACGAGAATGATGACTCCGAGCACGATCATGGTCACTCACTTTCTGAAGCGGCCGGAGGAATCCGCCGCGACAATGGGGCTCGCCCCGGAATGCCCGCGCCGACGTCACGTCAAACGCCGGGCGCGACGGTCTGAGTCGTGAAGTACCGCGGGAGGAAAGGGGTTCCGAGTTTGAGTGAGCGATATCCGTGGTACTGGAGACATCATTACCGTCTTCCCGCGGAGGGTGCTCGTGCAGATCGAAGTCAACACCGACCACAACGTCCATGGCGGCGAGGGACTGGCCACCTACGTGAAAACGGACCTGGCGAGCACCCTGGCCAGATTCGGCGGTTGGTTGACCCGGGTGGAGGTGCACCTCAGCGACAATGGGGGCACCAAGCCGGAAGACAAGAAGTGCGTGATCGAAGCACGTCCCGGGAGCAAACAGCCCGTGGCGGTCACGCATCACGCGACGACGGTGGACGACGCGTACGCCGGGGCGGCGCACAAGGTGAAGAGTGTACTGGATTCCCTGTACTCCCGCGCCCACGACCACAAGGGCGCGGAGAGCATCCGCCACATGGCGCCCCCGGAAAACCCTGAGCAGGTCGGCGTGATCGACGATCCACAAGCCCCGACCTCTCCCTGACGCTCGTCGCAGGGCGGGGTGCGTAGGCTCTCGTCGCACCCCGCTCGGTGAAGGTGACCGGGAAGCTGGAATACCGACGGTGCGCGGCACGTCCTCGACGGGGAACAGTGGGAGCCCGTGGTCAGCGTCGCCCGTCTTTCAGGAGTTCGACGGCCAAGGCCGCGAGGTCCCGAGCGCCGTGATGCTGCCGGACGTAGACCATCAGATCGGCCAGCTGCCGGGGCAGCCGTCGATCGCGGCAGAGTGCCGTCGGCCCGGTGATCTCCGGTGCGATGTCCAGGACCTGCCGGGCCGCGTGCTCGACGGCGGCCCGGCAGAAGCCGGTCAGCAGGGGCAGGTCCTCGTCCTGTTCGGTGTCGACGACTTCCGCCGTCCGCACGAGCAGCGCGTCGGCCTGGTGGAGGGCGGTGTGCAGTGCGCCGAGGTGGGCGTACTGGTGGTCGTCCGCCGCGCCGCGGGCGCGCAGGTACGCCGTCACCGAGTCCACGACGGCCGCACAGCCGCCGAGCCACACCGCGGCGACGCCCGCGCCGCCAAGGCCGAACCCCGGCCGGGACAAGTACCAGCCCGGCTCGGCGACGATATGGTCCGAGGTCATCGGGACTCCGTCGAACCGGACGTCACCGCTGTCGGAGGCGTCCATCCCGATCGCCTGCCACGTTTCCGGCAGTGGCTGGACGCCCGGCTCGTCCAGGCCGACTTCCAGCAGGATCGGCGGCCCGTCCTCGTAATCCGCCATCACCAGGGCACGGTCGAGGACTTGAGCGCCGGTGCAGAATCGGACGGTACCGGTGAGCGCACCGCCCACGACGGCCGCGCCGGTACCGCCCGAACGGGCGGCCCAGACGCCGTACAGCGCGTCCGGCACGGGCTCCCGGCCGGCTTCGGCCAGAATCGCGAGAGCGTCCGTATGGCCCTCCGCGAGCCGGCCGAGCACCAGGTCGCGACGCCCCAGTCCGGCGAGCGTCGTCCAGCGGCCCCACGTGTCGCCTCCACCCGGCAGCGGCAGGTCGAGGACCCCGTTCTGCATCAGCAACCGCACCATGGCGGTGATGGTCTCGACGGTTCTCGGCTCCGGCAAAGGTTCCGGTGCGGCCGGTTCGAGCAGGGTCTTCATCAAGGTCCGATTCCTCAGGCGTTCATCACACGTTCGGCCCGCTCCCAGACACGGTGCAGCCCCACGGAACTCACCAGCTCGGCGGAAAACGGTTCGGCGACCTCGTCGGCGAGCACGATTCCCGGTGCGTCGACGTCGATCCCGGCGTCGGTCAGCACTTGACGCCCGTCACCCCAAGCACCGATGACCTTGCAGTGACGGAACATCTCCTGCAGCAGCACGGTCAGCTTGATGTCGTGCAGTCCGGCCGCACCGCCGGCGACCACCACCGCGTCGAACTCGATGGAGCGGGCGGTGAGGAACGTCCTCGCCACCGGCTGTCGTCCGCCTCCGCGCTCCAACGTTCCGCCGACCGGCGCCAGAACCCGCAGAATCGCGCCCTGGTCCTCGACGGTCCGGCGGAGTTCGCCGATCCCGCCGAGATCGGCGCCGGACGTCGCCACCACCCCGATGATGCGGCCCGCGATCGGGCCGGGCCCCGCCGGGATCTGCGACAGCGCGGCGGAAGGAGTGACGTCCGCGGCCGGGGTGCCCAGGGGAGCGGCGAGCCCGAGTCCTTCAGCGACCGCCGCGCACAGTTCGGCGTCGACCTGGGCCAGCGATTCGAGGACACGTTCCTGGATCGACTGGGCGAAGCACTTTCCCAGCTCGAACGTGAACGCTTCGATCAAGTGGATCTTCTCGATCCGGGACATGCTCTTCCAGAAGAGCGTGGCCTGCGAGAAGTGATCGTCGAACGACACCGGGTTGGCCCTGACCTTGGGGCCTCCGACCGCGATGGGCCGGTGGACGTAAGCGCCGTCGGCTTCCGTGGTCGTCGCCGGCAGCGCGTCGTCGACGCTGTTGGGCAGATAGGGGGCCTGTCCGTGGTGGATGAGGGTTTGATGCATCCCGTCGCGCAGGTTGTCGTTGACGGCCACGTGCGGGCAGTTGATCGGCAGTTGCGTGAAGTTGGGGCCGCCGAGCCGGGTGAGCTGAGTGTCCAGATAGGAAAACAGCCTCGCCTGCATCAGCGGGTCGTCGGTCACCTCGATGCCGGGCACCAGGTTGCCGGTGTGGAAGGCGACCTGTTCGGTCTCGGCGAAGTAGTTGGTCGGGTTCCGGTCCAGCGTGAGCTTGCCGACCAGCTGGACCTCGGCGAGCTCTTCCGGGACGATCTTGGTCGGGTCGAGCAGGTCGATCCCCTCGAACATCTCGTCATCGGAATCCGGCATGACCTGGAGGCCGAGCTCGTACTCCAGGGGAGCCCCGGCATCGATGCCGTCCGCCATGTCCCGGCGGTGGAAGTCGGGATCGGCGCCGGCGGCGATCTGAGCCTCTTCCCACACCAGTGAGTGCACACCGGCCACCGGTTTCCAGTGGAACTTCACCAGGCTGGTCGCGCCTTCGGCGTTGACCAGCCGAAAGGTGTGCACTCCGAAGCCCTCCATGGTCCGATAGGACCGAGGGATTCCGCGATCGGACATGGCCCACATGACGTGGTGCGTCGCCTCGGTGTGGAGGGAAACGAAGTCCCAGAAGGTGTCGTGCGCGGTCTGTGCCTGAGGGATCTCCCGGTCCGGGTGCGGTTTGCCCGCGTGGATGACGTCGGGGAACTTGATGCCGTCCTGGATGAAGAAGACCGGCATGTTGTTGCCGACCAGGTCGAAGTTCCCCTCCGCCGTGTAGAACTTCACCGCGAATCCGCGGACGTCCCGGACGGTGTCCGCGGACCCCCGCGAGCCCAGCACTGTCGAGAACCGCACGAAGACGGGGGTCTCCCGGCCCTCCTCCAGAAAACCGGCCTTGGTCACCGACGCCGCGTTGCCATAGGCGCGAAAAGTGCCGTGTGCCGCCGCACCGCGTGCGTGGACCACCCGCTCCGGGATGCGTTCATGGTCGAAGTGGGTGATCTTCTCGCGAAGGTGGAAGTCCTCCATGAGCGACGGCCCCCGCGGGCCCGCCTTCAGCGAGTGGTCGGTGTCCGAAAGCCGGACTCCCTGAGCCGTCGTCAGGTGGTTGCCGCGCTGCCCCTCGCCCGACCGGCCGGTCCGCGCGTTCGATTCGCCTTCGGCCGGTGCTGACTGCTCGCGCTGACGTTCCGGGGGCATGATTCTCCTTGCCGAGAGGGGTGGTGCCCGGCGGATACCCCCTATTGATCGTCTTTAAGCGACCGGTACGGCAACCCGTTCGTGTATCAAGTCAGTCGGCTCACGGCTCGTCCGCGGTGCGGCGTTCGACGACCTCGGTGGCGCCTCGTTTGCTGAACGCCGCCCACAGGTTGAAACCCACCACCCCGACGCAGAGAGCGGCCCACAGCCAGACGAATCCGTTGCCGCGGCCGATTCCGCTGAGCAGAACGAACGCCAGCATCGCCATCCCGCCCACGGCGCCGAACAAGGCGACAGGCTTGGAGGGTTTCACGTTGTACGACGCCACCGGGCGGCTCCTCACGTAGGACGGATCATGGCGAGACCGTGGTGCCCTCGTCCGGTGCTGGCCAAACTCGGCCTACTTCGTGGATGGTGATGTTGGACCGTTCGTCCTAAAGCGCGCTACGGCGAACGGACGTCGCCACTGTCAGCAGCCGGGGTGGTAACCCCTTGCCCGGGACGCGGACCCCGCCCACGTGCGGCGGCTCTCCGATGAGATCGCGAGCCGCAAGCGGACCTGACCCGAAGCCATCGGCCGGATCCCCACGGCGGGTCCGGCTGGGTCGAGCGTGGCTGTGCCAGGCGGTGGTTCCGCTGCGGCTTGCGCTTTGGCCGGTTCGTGGGTGGCTATCGCCAACCGGATCGTCATCGGTGGGCTCCCGGTTCGCCGGCGCCGGAAACCCGCGCCCGGGCGGGCGTGGTGGCGGTGAGGACGGGTGCGCCCGTGGCGGTGATGACGTCGTCGGGGGTGACTTCGGGCGCGGTTTCGATCAGCTGAAGTCCCGCCTCGGTGACGTCGAGGACGCCGAGGTCGGTGATGATTCGGTTGACGCACCCGCGGCCGGTGAGCGGCAAGGTGCATTTCTCCACGATTTTGGGGCTGCCGTCGCGGGCGGTGTGCTCGGTGAGGGCGACGACGTGGCGAGCGCCGTGAACGAGATCCATGGCGCCGCCCATGCCCTTGATCATCTTTCCGGGAATCGTCCAGTTGGCGAGGTCGCCGTCGGCGGAGATCTGCATGGCGCCGAGGATCGCGGTGTCGATGTGGCCGCCTCGGATCATGCCGAAGGAGTGCGCGGAGTCGAAGAAACTGGCGCCGGGGAGGGTGGTGACCGTTTCCTTCCCGGCGTTGATGAGATCGGGGTCGACCTCCGGGTCACTGGGGTAGGGGCCGGTGCCGAGGATGCCGTTCTCGGAATGGAGCACGACGTGGACTCCCGCCGGGATGTGGTTGGGAACCAGAGTGGGCAGGCCGATGCCGAGGTTGACGTAGCTGCAGTCGGCGAGTTCGGCGGCGGCGCGGGCCGCCATTTGGTCACGTGTCCACGGCATCAGTCGGCGGTCCTCTCACTGGTGGTGCGGCGTTCGATGGGTTTGTCCGCGGCTTGCTCGGGGGTGAGTGCGACGACGCGTTGGACATGGATTCCCGCCACATGGATCTGGTCGGGGTCGAGGGTCCCGGGTTCGACGAGTTCTTCCACTTCCGCGATGGTGACGCGCCCGGCGGCCGCGGCCAGCGGGTTGAAATTGGCCGCGGAACGGTGGAAGACCAGATTCCCGTGCCGATCGCCGCGATAGGCGTGCACCAAGGCGAAATCACAGACGGTGGCTCGTTCGAGGACATATTCGCGGCCATCGAATTCGCGGGTCTCGCGCGGCGGGGAAGCGATCGCGACCGTGCCGTCCCCGGCATAGCGCCAGGGCAGACCGCCGTCGGCGATCTGGGTGCCCACTCCCGCTGGGGTGAAGAACGCGGGAATGCCCGCGCCCCCGGCGCGCAAACGCTCGGCGAGCGTGCCTTGGGGGATGAGTTCGACTTCGAGTTCGCCTGCCAGGTATTGGCGGGCGAACTCCTTGTTCTCGCCCACATAGGACGCGACGACCCGTGCGACACGGCCGGATTCCAGCAGCACTCCGAGTCCTCGTCCGTCCGTGCCGCAGTTGTTCGACACGAGGCTCAGCCTGGACGCTCCGGTCCCGTGCACGGCGTGGATGAGGGTCTGGGGTATGCCGCAGAGTCCGAAGCCGCCGACGGCCAGGGACGCTCCATCGTGGACATCTGCCACGGCCTCGGCGGCGGTGGCGACGAGCTTGTTCATGGGAAAACCGCTCCTGATGGGGTCATGGGTGCTTCCCGGCCGGGGCGAGCGGACACTTTCGGCCCCGGCCGGGAAGGGTGGTCGGTGAGGTGGCTACGGGCAGGTGCGGTCGATGACGTAGTAGTTCGGCCCGGTTTGCCGCAGTTTCGTCGACACGTAAAGGGAGTTGACGCCGAGGTTCTGGTTGGAGCCGTTGGCCAAGGCGTAGCCGTAGCTGTCGTGCGCCCGGCCGTCGACCACGTGGCCGTGATTCGAGGACGAGAAGCATTGACCGGACGGCGTGCTGGTGGGCGGCGCCGTGGTGCTGGTCGGTGTCCCGGTGGTGGGGGTGGGCGTGCCGGTCGGCGGGTTCTCGTGCGCGATGATGAACGCGCGCATCGCGGCGAGCGCGGTGGCGTCCTTGACGATGGTGAAATGCGTCGGTGCCGTGGCCCCGGAGAGCAGGTAGTTGTCGTCGGCACCGGCGAGTTTGGCGGTGTCGTACGGTGCCGCGTTGATGTCCTTGACCGATCGGATGGTCATGTAGGCGACCTGAGGGTGGCCCGGTACCTCGGTGCCGGAATTGAGTTCACGCAGGAACGGGGAGTTCGCGGAGCCGAACTGCTGACAGGACACATAGAACTGGCAGCCGTTGTTGGTGGTTCCGTGCTGCGGACCGGCGTAACCGATGTACTGCGAAACCTTGTCCGCGCCGCCGAGGTTCTTGATGTAGTAGCGGGCCGCCAAGGTCGAGGCGGACCAGGTCGCGAGCACGACCTTCGACGCCCCGGTCTGCGTGCGTACCTGATCGACCTTCGTACCCAGTTCCTGGGCGGCCTTGGCCAGGTCCTGGGTCATGCTGCTGCTGTCGGTCCAGGTGAACAGCCGGTTCGCCGCCCACCCGTTGGACTGCAGATTCGCTTTCATCGGGTCCATATTGGACGGTGTGCCGGTCATGCCGGGGATCATGATCACCGGGTCGTGGGTCGCGGCGGCGGTGGTTTCCGCGCTGGCCGAGTACGACGTCAACGCGACCACCGTCGTGGCCACCGCGACCAGTGCGGCGGACGCCGCGGCCAGTAGTCGTTTCCGTCGGTCCGGGCGGTTTTCTGATGCGAAAGACGGCTGAGTGTTCGCAGGCATCATTGCCTCCTTGAGCTACGGTACTTGCGCGTAATCGCTTGAAGCGTTTCGTGCACTCGGTGCGTGAAGGGCCGTTTGATCCGAGGTGGCAACACTGTAAAGACAGCGCCCCCCGGTAGCGGTATGTGCGGACCGCACACTCTTGCGTGGCCACGGATGTGTCCTCTGTCGCCTTGTCCCGCCGCGGGCTGGCGAATCACTCGGGGAGTGACAGAGGAACACTGCCGAGGGCACAGGAGTGTGTCATCCGCCTATTTGTGCGGTGGTCCGGCGCTCATACCGTGGTGCTCACTCGCAGTTGTCGCACTGTCGACGCAGCACCGGCAGAAGTCACCGGCCCATCACAGGGCGATCCTGAAGGAAGTCATTCAGTGACCCGTTTCGGCATTATCGGCGGCGGTCTCATGGGCCACGGCATCGCTGTCGCCTTGGCCAAGGCCGGCCACCAGGTCGGTGTCTTCGACATCGATCCCGTTGTCCTGTCGAGCCTCGACGACCGTGTCGGCCAAGCACTGTCGCGCATCGGGGTTCCGCCCGGACAGGCCGGCACGGTGCGGGATCTCGTCGCACCGGTCGCTTCGCTGCCGGAACTCGCGCGGCGGTCGGAGATCGTCGTGGAGGCGGTGTCGGAGCGCTTGGCGGTCAAGCACGACGTGCTGGCCGCCCTCGAGTCCGACATCGCGCCGGACACGCCGATCTGGACGAACACGTCGGTGCTCTCGATCAGCAAGGTGGCCCACGCGATGGCGCACCCGCAGCGGCTGGTCGGAGTGCACTGGTGGAACCCGCCTTATCTGATTCCCCTGGTGGAGATAGCGCCTGGCGCGAGCTCTGACGCCGACGTCGTCGAACACGCCTACGACCTGATCACCTCGCTGGGCAAGACCACGGTCCGGCTTCACCGGGACATCCCGGGGTTCATCGGCAACCGCCTGCAGTTCGCCCTGGTGAGAGAGGCGCTCTACCTGCTCGACGAGGGCGTGTGTGAGCCGGAGACGATCGACACGGTCGTTCGTGCCAGCCTGGGGCTGCGCTGGGCGACCGTGGGGCCGATGGAGAACGCCGACTACATCGGACTGGACCTCACCCGCGCGATCCTGGCGAACCTGGCGCACGACCTGTCGACCCAGACGAACTCGTTCCCCACCCTCGACCAGCTCCTGGAGCAGGCGCGCACCGGCCGTCCCACGGGGAGCGGGTTGCTCACGTGGCCGGACGGACGCGGCGACGAGGTGGCCGCGCGGCTGGAAGCCGGGATCCGCCGAGGCCTGTCCGCGAACTGACTCTCGCGATCTCGATCAGCGAAAGGTCGCCCTGGCCACAAGGTGTTGACGGGCCGTCGCCCGACAGGAGGATCGATGCGGTCGAAAGGTGAATCCCTGCTGCGGCTGCTGCAGCAGGACGCCGACATCAGTGCCTTCGACACCGCCGTGACGCGGGCACGGGCGGCGAACGTGCCTCCCGACGAACTCGCCGAGGTCGAGCGTGAACGCGCGATCGCGTTGCAGCTGCGCGAAACCCTCATCCGGCACCGCCGCAACGAAGCCGAACTGCAACTGCTCAACGACACGGCCAACGATCTCGCGTCGATCCGCGACCTCGATTCGATGCTGCAAGCCATCGCCGACCGGGCCCGAAGGCTGCTGGAATGCGATCTGGCCTACATCAGTCTCAGCGACAGCGATCGCGGCGACTGCTTCATCAAGGCCGCGTCCGGGAACGTCTCCGGGCTGCTGGTCGGATTGCGCCTGGCGCCCGGCTGCGGACTCGGCGGCATGGTCGCCCGCACGGGTGAGCCCTACAGTGTGGCGTCCTACCGGCGGGACAGCGCTCTCACCCATACCGAGCCCGTCGACCGGACGGTCACCGCCGAGGGCATCGAATCACTCCTCGGTGTCCCGGTGAAGCTCGAACAAGAGGTGATCGGTGTCCTGCTCGCGGCGCACCGTGCGGTACGGACGTTCAGCAGTCGCGACATCAACGCGCTCAGCATGCTCGCCAATCACGCCGCCGTCGCGATCCAGAACTCCCGGCTCCTGACCGCCGCCCAATCCGCGGTCGAGGATCTGCGCGTCGCCAATTCGACCATCGGTTCCCACGTCGACGACCTGGAACGCACCGCTGAGGTGCACGAGCGCCTCACCAAACTGGTCATCCAAGGCAAGGGGGTCGACGAGGTCGTCCAAGCGACCGCCGCCGCGGTTCCCGGTGAGGTCGTGATCGTGGACGAACACGGCGTCGCGATCGCCACCTCGGGCGAAGACGGTGACGCGCCGCTGATGGAGCTGGCCGAAATCGGCGTCGAGGCCCGCCGATCCGGTCACACCCTCGTGCGGGACCACCTGTGCGTCGTCCCGATGATCACCGAGTCCGAGCCCTTGGGCACCATCGTCCACATCGGCCCGTCGACCATCAGTGACACCGACCGGCGCATCTTGGAGCGGGCCGCGCTGGTGGCCGCGCTGGTCCTGGTCACCCGGCGGCGGATGGCGGAAGCCGAAGCGCGGGTGCGCGGCGAACTGCTCGGCGAACTACTCACCCAGCAGACCCAGGACTACGACCTGCTGCGGCGCCGTGCCGCGATCCTCGGCGTCGATCTCGACACCTGCCAGGTCATGGTCGTCGCGCATCTGGAAGGCCCCGCTCGCGAGCGGATCTACCCCGCCATCGCCGCGCTGGCCCGCCGGTTCCGCGGTCTGGCCACCCATCATCACGACGCGGTGGTGCTGTTGGCGCCCGGGGACGAACCGCGCGCGGTCGCTCGCACCGCCTCACGCGAGCTCGCCCGCGCCTCCCGCCACCGGGTCACCTCCGGCGTGGCCCGGGTGCCGCACCCGACCGCGATCATCGCGGCGCATGACGAAGCCACCAGATGCGTGCGCGCCCTGCTGGCACTCGGCCGCCACGGTGACACGGCCGAGGCGGGCGACCTCGGTTTCGTCGGAACCTTGTTCAACGGCCAGCCCGATCTCAGTGGGTTCGTCAACGCCACCATCGGACCGATCCTGGACTACGACCGGGTGAACCGGACCGATCTCCTGCACACGCTCGAAGTCTTCTGCGCCACGAACCACAACGCCCGCACCACCGCGCAGACGCTGCATCTGCACCACAACACCGTGTCCCAGCGTCTCAGCCGCATCAGCCATCTCATCGGCGAAAGCTGGCGTAACGCGGATCAGCTGCTGGAGATCCAGGTCGCCTTGCGCCTGTTCAAGGTCACCGAGGCCGCGAGCACCAACACACCACGGGTGTCACCCCGGAACAGGCAATGACCGGATCCAGTGTGCCGCGCGCACATCGCGATGAACGGTCGTCGCTGCCTAGCCTGATGCCCGCCCCAAGGAACAGCCGATGGAGGTCGTCATGAAGGTCTTCCGAACAGCCGCGATGGTGACCCCGTTGCTCGCCACCCTCGCCATGCCGCTCGCGGCACACGCTCAGCAGTCCGCGTCCGGGCACTGCGCCGGTCTCGACGGCCTCGAAATTCCCGCTGCCGCGATCAGCCTGCCCACCTCCGGCGGTCAGGTCACCGCGACCCGGCTGGTCGCCGCTACCGCGACCACCGGTGAATACTGCCTGGTCGATGCCGCGATCCGGCCCGTGGACCCGGCCGCCCCACCGATCAAGATGCAGGTGGCCCTGCCGACCCAGTGGAATCGTAACGCGCTGATGTTCGGTGGCGGCGGCTACAACGGAACCATCCCCAACGTCGCAGGCAATGTCCCGTTCGGGCCCGCCGACCGACCCGTACCGCTCGCCCGCGGCTACGCCGTTTTCGCCAGTGACTCCGGGCATCAGGCGACGCCGGGATTCCCGCCGAGCACCACCCTCGACGGATCGTTCGGCCTCAACGACGAAGCGGTGCGGAATTTCGCGGGCGACGCACTGAAGAAGACCAGGGACGCGGCGCTCCATCTCATCGGTGAGCGGTACGCGGGCGCGCTGCCGGAACACGGCTATTTCGCCGGGGGCTCCACCGGCGGCCGGGAAGCGCTCGCCGTCGCCCAACGCTGGCCCACCGCGTTCGACGGGGTGATCGCGGTCTATCCCGCGTGGAACGCCGCCGGCCTCGACCTGTTCTTCGGCTACGAAACACAAGTCCTTTCCCAGCCAGGCGCGTTTCTCAACCCGGCCGAACAAGCCCTGCTCTACCGCGGCGTCCTCGCCGCCTGCGATCACCGCGACGGCCTCACCGACGGCGTCGTGTCCAATCCGGACGGTTGCCGTTTCCAGCCCCGGACCCTGCGCTGTCCCGGCGGAAAGGACACCGCGGACAGCTGCCTGTCCGACACTCAGATCAACGCGGTCGTACGGATTTCCTCGCCGGTGTACTGGAAGTACCGCCTCGGCAGCGGGGAACGCGGCTACCCGGGATTCCCGTTCCTGTCCGGCGCCAAGATGAGCACTCCACTGCTCGGCATGGGAACCCGGGCACCGGCCCACCCGATGCCGACGACCGCCGGCTACGGGCCGCAGTTCTGGGACCAGTGGACGCGGTACTTCGTCACCCAGGACCCGTCCTTCGATTCGCTCACCCTCGACCCGCTGGCCCCCGGCGAATGGCAGCAGCGGATCAGCGACCTGTCGAAACTGCAGGACGTCAACGATCCTGATCTGCGTCCCTTCGCCCGGGCGGGTGGCAAGCTCCTGCTCCTGCACGGCGCCGCCGACGAGCTGGTCAGCGCACGCTCCACCGCCGAGTACTTCCGACGCGTACAGCGCACCGTGGGCCGGCAAGCCACCGACCTGTTCGCCAGGTTCTACCTCGTGCCCGGTGCCAACCATGTCAACGTCGGCGCGGCCTTCGCCGCCGGGTGGGATTCGCTCAGCGCACTGGAAACCTGGACCTCGGAAGGGAAAGCGCCCGTTCAGCCGACGGTCACCGACGTCAACGCCGGGGCAGGGCAACGCACCCGGCCCTTGTGCCGGTACCCGACGTGGCCCCGCTACACCGGCGGTGACCCGGACGACGCCCGGAGCTTCACCTGCCAGAGATGACCTCTCTCCCCAGTTGAAGGTTTTCACCCACGGCTCCGCCGTGAAGCCATTTGCCTGATCTTTGGAGTCTCAATGACGAGAACAACCACTGCCACCACGCCCCGGACCAGTATGGGCCGCGTCGTCGCCGCCAGCCTGATCGGTACCGCCGTCGAGTGGTACGACTTCTTCCTCTACGGCTCCGCCGCGGCGCTGGTGTTCAACAAGTTGTTCTTCCCCAACAGCGATCCGCTCGTCGGCGTGATGCTGGCGTTCCTGACCTACGCGCTCGGCTTCGTGGCCCGCCCCATCGGAGGCCTGGTCTTCGGGCACTTCGGTGACCGGCTCGGCCGGAAGAAGCTCCTCATGGTGAGTCTCCTCCTCATGGGCGCGTCCACCGCCGCCATCGGCCTGCTCCCCACCTACGGGTCGATCGGCATCTGGGCGGCCGTGCTGCTGACCACCTTGCGGCTGGTGCAAGGCTTCGCCGTCGGCGGCGAATGGGGCGGGGCCGTGCTGCTGGTCAGCGAACACGGCTCGGCCGAACGCCGGGGCTTCTGGGCCAGCTGGCCACAGGCCGGCGTTCCGATCGGCAATCTGCTCGCCACCGCCGTCCTGGCGATCCTCGCCGGGACGATGGACGAGGCGGCCTTCCTCGGCTGGGGCTGGCGCATCCCGTTCCTGCTCTCCGCCGCACTCGTCGTCCTCGGGTTCTGGATCCGCACGGCGGTCGAAGACGCCCCGTCGTTCATCAAAGCGAAAGCGCTGGCGGACGCCGGCGAAGCCCCGCGCCGGACACCCGCCATGGAAGCGCTGCGCCGCCACCCCAAGGAAATCGCGATCTGCATGGCCGCCCGGGTAGGAGAAAACGTCTCCTACTACGTCATCACCGCGTTCGTGCTCACCTACGTCACGACCCACCTCAAACTCTCGAGTGGCGTCGTACTGACCGCGCTTCTGGTCGCCAACGCCGTCCATTTGGTGGCGATCCCGTTGTTCGGCGCGCTGTCCGACCGAATCGGCAGGCGGCCGGTGTACCTGGCCGGCGCGCTCGGGATGGGCGTCTGGGCGCCGGTGTTCTTCCAGCTGCTCGACACCCGCCGGCCCCCGCTCATCATCGTGGCCGTGGCCGGTGGCCTTCTCATGCACGCGGCCATGTACGGCCCCCAGGCAGCGTTCTTCGCCGAACAGTTCGACATCAGCGTCCGCTACAGCGCCACCTCCATCGGCTACCAGGTCACCTCGATCGTGGCAGGCTCCCTCGCGCCGATCATCGCCGTCGCGCTCCTGCAGCGCTACGGCACCGGCACGCCGATCGCCGTCTACATCGCCATCGCCGCCGCGATTTCGGTCATCGGCATACTGGCGGCCAAAGAAACCCGGCGCCGCGACATTTCGCGCCCCAGTACATGATGGCCCCCTTCCTTGCGCCTAGCGCAAGGAAGGGGGCCATCATGTACTTCGAGGGTTCGCGCCGTCTCTCAGCGGGGAGTGCTTGACTGCAAGCAAGTAGCGAAGGCCTCCTTCCCTACCTTCAGGGTAAGCAAGGGCCTTCACGGCAACGTGAACAAATGAAACGTCGGAAAGTGTCCTTAAGGACAGACGCCACGTTTGCCTTACCCCTCACGAAGACGCGTGCAGTTCGTGCAGTAGTAGCGCGAGTTGGATTTCGAGCTTCCGGTCCGGAGCTTGCCGATCCGGTCCAGGCGTTGCCCGACGGTGTTGACGTGGACGTGGATGCTGTCCTTCGTGCGGGGAATGCTGCAACCGCTCGCGAAGTAGGCTTTGAGCGTGCGGAGCAATTCTGTGCCACGGCGGTGGTCGTAGTCGAAGACCGGGCCCAGCGTCTCGCGGATGAAGCAGGCGTGATCCGCGTGGTCGGCGAGCACCAGGCCGATGAACCCCAGCTCCGCCATGGAGGCCCCGGTGCCCTCGCGACCCAGCCGGAGCAGCGCGCGCAGACAACGGTTCGCCTCTTGGTAGGCGGCGGCGAGGCCGGGAGGACCGCAGGCCGGGCCTCCTGCCGCGACGGTGATCGGCAGTCCCGTGCTGGAGCCGAGCGTGGCGGCGATGCGGGCGGCGAGCTCCCCAGGCGCGTCGGTGGAAGCCAGTAGGACGTGTTCGGCGTGGATGCCGCTGAGTACGGCGAAGGGGGTGGCTGCCGCGGCCAGGCGTCGCCGGGACATCCCGGTGGCGTGGAAGATCAGTATCGCGTGCGGGGCGGTCAGGTCCACGCCGAGGCGGTGGTCGTCATCAAGGTCAAATGACAAGACGAGGCCTTGCCCTCGGCCTCGAGGGCGCGGATCACCTCGACCTTCCACCGCAGGCGTTCGGGGCCTCGGCACTCCAGGCCGTTCCAAGCGAACTGTCGTGGCCATCCGGGGTGTGCGGGGCATGCGACACGTACCGGCGAGCCCCTTCGCCGGGACCGCTCCGGCCGTCCTCCGCTCCTGGTAGCCCGGGGCCTGCGTCGTCGACAGCTCCTGCCGCTGTCCGGGACTGGTCGACCGTCCTTCGTGCGGCCGTAGAGCGTGAAGGTGCAGGGTCTGCCTCGCCGGTGCGCCACGCCGGCCCCCGACGGAAGGAGCGGCGATGTCCAGCCAGACTGCCGAGCGGGCGACCGGGGGTGAGACCGCGCGATGGCTCCGGTGTGCCGGGTGCGGGACCGTGCTCTACGCCCGGCGGGTCGAGCGGGAACTCGGGGTGTGCCCGGACTGTGGTCACCACCATCGTCTCGCCGCGGCCGAGCGGATCCGCGGACTGCTCGACGAGGGCTCGGTCGTGCCGATCGAGGCGGACCTCGTGGACGCGGACCCGCTGAACTTCACCGACCGGGTGGCCTACCCCGATCGGCGCGCCGCGGCACGGGCCGCGACGGGGTTGCGCGAAGCCGTGGTCTGTGCGCGCGGCACCGTGGACGGGCACCCGGCGGTGCTGGCCGTGATGGACTTCCGTTTCCTCGGGGGCAGTCTCGGCGGCGCGGTGGGAGAGCTGATCACTCGCGCGGGTGAGGTGGCGCTGCGACGTCGTGAACCGTTCGTCATCGTCAGCGCGTCCGGGGGCGCCCGGATGCAGGAGGGGCCGCTGTCGCTGATGCAGATGGCCAAGACGAGTCAGCTCATCGGCAGGCTGGACGAGGCAGGTGTGCTCGTCGTTTCGATCGTCACCGACCCCACTTTCGGTGGAGTGGCCGCTTCCTACGTCACACTCGCCGACGTGATCCTCGCCGAACCCGGTGCCCGCTTGGGTTTCGCCGGGCCCAGGGTGATCGAGCAGACGATCAGCCGCCCGTTGCCGCCGGGATTCCAGACCGCGGAGTTTCTGATGGCGCACGGGTTGATCGATGCCGTGCTTCCGCGTGCCGAGTTGCGCGCCAGGCTGGCGTCGCTGCTGGCGGTGACCGCGAAGGCCGGTGCGCCCAGTTCGTCCACAGTGGACTTCGACGGGGTGGTGCGGAACCCGGACGCGTTACCGGAGGTCGATCCTTGGGTGGCCGTGCGCGACGCCCGCGACATCACCCGGCCCACGGCGTCCGACTACCTCGGTCGCTTGTGCGCTGACTTCGTCGAGCTGCGGGGCGACCGGCTCGGCAAGGACTGCCCGGCGATCCTCGGTGGGCTCGGCCTGCTCGACGGCGAGCCGGTCATGGTCATCGGAGTCCGGAAAGGACACAGCGCCGCGGAGCTGACCGCGGCCGACTTCGGCATGGCTTCACCGGCGGGTTACCGCAAGGCGGCCCGGCTGATGCGGCTCGCGGAGAAGCTCGGCATCCCGGTCGTCACCCTGATCGACACCCCCGGCGCGGCGGCCGGGATCGAGGCCGAAGAACACGGGCAGGCGTATGCGATCTCGGAAAGCATCCGGTTGATGGCGGGGCTCGGCGTGCCGACGGTCGCGGTCATCACCAGCGAAGGCGGCAGCGGGGGCGCGTTGGCGCTGGCCACCGCCGACGAGGTCCTCATGTTCGGCGGTGCGGTCTACTCGGTGATCAGTGCCGAGGGCTGTGCGGCGATCCTGTTCGGTGACGCGGCGAAAGCGCCTGTCGCGGCCCGCGCGATGCGGGTCGACGCCCGGCAGCTGCTCGGTCTCGGCATCGTCGACGGCGTCATCCCCGAGCCGGACGGCGGCACTCAGGCCGATCACGACGCGGCCGCTCGCTCGCTCCGCACCGCGCTCACCGCCGCCCTGCGCCGGCTGCGCGAGCTGGACCCGGACGTCCGCTCGCGGCGTCGTTACGAGCGGTTCCGCGCGTTCGCCGATCACTGATCCGTTCACCGCCTGGAAGAGGAGAAGACCGTGACCGAAGAGCTGCGCCAAAACCACTTGCGCGACGCGGAACTCGACACCGACAGCGTGATCGACCCGTTCGGCCGCCGGGACGACACCCGCGGGCTGGAGCTCGACGGCCCGCACGACATCGTGCCGTTGCTGCGCGAGGCGACCAAGGTCGCGGCCGACCTGCTGGGCAGGGGCGGCCGACCGCCGACGGCGTTGCACGTGCGGGCGGGTTCGGTGTCGATCGACCTGTCGTGGCGTGAGCCCGCGCCCCGGACCCACGCGCCGGTCGCGCCCGCCGTGCCCGACGCCGTCGCGCCCGTCCCCGGGCCGTCCGCCGACCCGGCCGGGCACGTCGTTTCGGCTCCCACCGTCGGGGTGTTCTACCGGTCGGCGTCGCCCGGTGCGGAACCGTTCGTCACCGAGGGCGCGACGGTCACCGCGGGGCAGCAGATCGGGATCGTCGAAGCGATGAAGCTGATGATCCCGGTCGAGTGCGACCGCGGGGGCACCGTCCGGGAGATCCTCGTCGGTGACGGGGAACCGGTCGAGTTCGGCACCCCCTTGCTCACCGTCGACCCCGCCGGCCCCAGCCGGCCCGGAAGTTCAGGAGCGGCATGATCTCCAGCGTGTTCATCGCCAACCGAGGCGAAATCGCGGTCCGGATCGCGCGTGCCGCGCGTGACCTGGGGGTGCGGGTGGTTGCCGGTTGTTCGACGGCGGACCTCGGCTCCGGGGTCAGTGTCCTCGCGGACCGGGTCGTCCACATAGGACCAGCGCCGTCGCGCCGCAGCTATCTCGATGCCGCCGTCACCATCCAGGCGGCGTTGCTCAGCGGCGCCGAGGCGGTCCACCCCGGCTACGGTTTCCTGTCGGAGGACGCCGACTTCGCCGAGGCGTGCGCGGCCGAGGGGCTGATCTTCATCGGCCCGCCGCCCGAGGTCATGCGGCGACTGGGGGACAAGTCCACGGCGCGTGCCGCCATGACCGCGGCGGGGCTGCCTCTTCTGCCGGGCGCTGTCGAACCGGTGCGCGACATCGAGACAGCCCGATGCGTCGCCGAGGAGGTCGGCTATCCGCTGATCATCAAGGCCGTCGCGGGCGGAGGTGGGCGCGGCATGCGGATCGTCACCGAGGAAAGCGACCTCGTTCCCGCCTTCGAGGAGACCACCGCCACCGCGCGGGTGCTGTTCAACGACGGCCGGGTCTACCTGGAGCGCTACCTCGCCGGCGCCCGGCACGTCGAGGTCCAGGTACTCGCGGACGCGTACGGCAACTGCGTGCATCTCGGCGAGCGTGACTGCTCGGTGCAACGCCGTCACCAAAAGCTCATCGAGGAGTCACCCGCCCCCCGGCTGCCGGAAGGCTTGGCCCGGCGCATCCGCGAGGCGGCCGTGCGCGGCGCGCTGGCGACCGGCTACGTCGGCGCGGGCACCTTCGAGTTCCTCGTCGGCGAAGACGGCGAGTTCTACTTCATGGAGGTGAACTGCCGCATCCAGGTCGAGCATCCGGTGTCGGAAATGGTCACCGGGGTCGACCTGGTGCAGGAGCAGTTCCGGATCGCGTCGGGGGAGAGGCTCCGGTGCAAGCAGTCCGATGTGGAACTTCGCGGGGTGGCCATCGAATGCCGCATCAACGCGGAGGACCCGGCGCGCGGCTTCCTGCCGACACCCGGGCTGGTGGAGGAGTTCGTACCGCCCGGCGGGGCGTTCGTCCGCGTCGACACCCACGCGCGCAGTGGTTACCGCATCCCGCCCGACTACGACTCGTTGCTGGCCAAGGTGATCGTGTGGGCGCCCGACCGGTCTTCGGCGATCACCCGCATGCGCAACGCCCTCACTGAACTGCGGGTCCGCGGCAAGGGCGTCCACACCACCGCCGCCTACCTCGACGCGGTACTGGCCGATCCCCGCTTCGCGGGCGCCACTCACCACACCCGCCTGCTGGACGATTTCGACGTGCCGGTCGCCGTGGCCTGACCCGCTTCCACCGGGGCTACAACGAAAATCGTGTGGGCGTACCTACGGTCCGGACATGTCGAACAGCACGCCGCGGCTCGGGCGCGGGACGGCGCCGGAACGGGTGGTCGTGCTCGGCGGGACCGGCTTCCTCGGGCGGAACCTGTGCGCCGCACTGGCGGCGGCCGGAAACGAGGTCATCGCGGTGGCCCGTCGTCCGCCGACGACGACGCCGGGCTACCGGTTCCGGCGGTTCGACGTCCTCGGCGGCGGAGCGGCGGAGCTGGCGGCGCTGCTCGCCGAAGAGCGGGCGACGGCGCTGGTCAACGCGGCAGGGGCGGTCTGGCGCGGTTCCGATCAGGACCTGACCGACGCGAACGCCGCGCTGGTGGACGTCTTGCTCGACGCGCTCGGTCTGCTCGAGGTAGCGCCGCGGTTGATCCAGCTCGGCACGGTCTACGAGTACGGGAATCCCGCCGGTGCCGTCGATCTGCGTGAATGCTCGCCCGCCGCCCCCACCAGCCATTACGGCCGCGGCAAACTGCTCGCCACGGAGGCGGTGCTCGCCAGGGACGGCCGAGCGGTCGTGCTGCGGCTCAGTACGGCCATCGGACCCGGGATGCCGGCGGAGAGTCTGCTGGGCTCGGTGGCCCGCCAACTCGCCGACGCGGAAGGACTCGCCCTGGTCGAGCTTCCGATCCTCCGTGGCCGGGGCGACTTCCTCGACGTGCGGGACGTCGGTGACGCCGTCCTCGCCGCGCTGCGCACGCCGGAAGCCGCCGGCCTGTTCAACATCGGCCGCGGTGAGCTCGTCGGAGTCGGCGAGCTGGTGCGGCGGCTGATCGACGTCAGCGGGGTGCCCGCGCGCGTGGTCACCCGGGCCACCGGAGGTTCCCGGCGGACAAAGGGATTCGAGGAACGGCGGATCGCGCGGGAAGCCGCCGGCCAGGTGCTCGGCTGGGCACCGCGCAGGGCTCTGACCGACGCGCTGCGCACGTTGTGGCACGACATCAGCATCGAACGGAGACGGCACGCATGAACGACCCGGCAACGCAGTCCATCCTGGAACAGACCCGAAAGCTGCATCGCAGCCGCCGCACCGACGGGGCGTTCGTGCCCGGTGTCACCCCTATCCTGGCGTCCGGCGCCGTGCTCGACGAGGACGACCGCGCGGCCATGGTGGCGGAGGCACTGGAACTGCACATCGCCTCCGGCGCCACCGCCCTGCGCTTCGAGCGCGAGTTCGCCCGGGCGCTGAAGCTGCGCAAGGCACATCTGACGAATTCCGGGTCGTCGGCGAACCTGCTCGCGATGAGCGCGCTGACCTCACCGAAACTGGGGGACCGGCGGTTGAAGCCGGGAGACGAGGTCATCACCGTCGCCGCCGGTTTCCCGACCACGGTCAACCCCGTCCTCCAAAACGGCCTCATCCCGGTCTTCGTGGACGTCGACCTGGCCACCTACAACACGACGGCGGACCGGGTCGCGGCGGCCATCGGCCCCCGTACCAAGGCGGTCATGCTGGCGCACGCGCTCGGGAATCCGTTCGAGGTCGCCGAGATCGCGCAGCTCGCGACCGACCACGACCTGTTCCTCGTGGAGGACAACTGCGACGCCGTCTGGTCGACCTACGAGGACCGCTACACCGGCACCTTCGGCGACATGACCACGGTCAGCTTCTACCCCGCGCACCACCTGACGATGGGCGAGGGCGGCTGCCTGCTCACCGACAATCTGGTGCTGGCCAGGATCGTCGAGTCCCTTCGCGATTGGGGGCGGGACTGCTGGTGCCCGCCGGGCGAGGACAACCGGTGCCTGAAGCGGTTCGACCACCGGATGGGCGACCTGCCGCACGGCTACGACCACAAGTACATCTTCTCCCACGTGGGCTTCAACCTGAAGACGACCGACATCCAGGCCGGGCTGGGACTGAGCCAGTTGCGCAAGCTGCCCGACTTCGTGGCGGCCCGCAAGCGGAACTGGCGGCGGTTACGGGAGGGGCTCGACGGCCTGCCCTGGCTCGTCCTGCCGGAGCCGACCCCCAAGAGCGACCCGAGCTGGTTCGGCTTCGTCATCACGGTCGACCCGGCGGCGCCCTTCGCTCGCCGCGATCTCGTTCACTTCCTGGAGTCCCGCCGGATCGGCACCCGCCTGCTGTTCGCGGGGAACCTCACACGGCAACCCGCCTACATCGATCAGCCGTACCGGATCTCCGGGGACCTGAGGAACAGCGACGTGATCACCGAGCAGTCCTTCTGGATCGGCGTCTACCCGGGGGTGACCGGCGAAATGATCGACTACATGGTCGCTTCGATCGGCGAGTTCGTCACCGGGCGTAGCCACTAGGTCGGGGCACCGGCACACGGAGGAAACCACGGATGAGAGTCCTCGCGCTGCCGTCGCCGTCCGCGGCGACACACATCATGGCCATGGTGCCGCTGGCCTGGGCCCTGCGGGCGGCCGGGCACGAGGTGCTGTTCGCCGGTACCCCGGACATCGCCGCGTCGGCCCACGCGGCCGGGTTCAGCTACGCCGGCCTCGGCTCTTCGAAGAACTTCAACCGGGATCTCTATGTCGACCCCGGCGACCGGTTCCCCGTCGAGGAGTGGAAACACCGTGAAACGACGCGGTACGGCCGGTTCCTGGTGGAGATGCTCGCGGACCTGCATTCGGTCTACGCCACCGACGCGCTCGCGGACTACGAGCGCTTCGCCCACGCCTGGCGGCCGGATCTGTTGTTGCCGGACTCGACGGCGCTGATCGGCAGGGTGCTCGGCGGGGTGCTCGACGTCCCCATCGCGACCCACCGCTACGGCGTCGACGCGACGGGCGCGGTGTACCACGACAGGGCGAGGTGGAATCTCGCCCCGTTGTGCGGGCGGCTCGGTCTCGCGGGACTGCCCGACTCGGATCTCGTCGTCGATCCTTGTCCGCCGAGCCTGCAGTCGCTGGAAGCGAGTCCCGGCCTGCGGATGCGGTACGTGCCGTTCAACGGAGCCGGGATCATGGCCGACTGGGCGATGCGACCGCCGGAGCGCAAGCGTGTCTGCATCTGTTTCGGCAAGACGCTGCTCTCGATCTGCGGGCCCCGGCCGCTGGTGCGGGTGGTCGAAGCGCTCACCGGGCTCGACGACGTCGAGGTGATCGTCGCGCTCAGCAAATCCGACGTCGGACTGGCCGGTGAGTTGCCGGAGCGTTGGCGGGTCGTCGAACTCATGCCGCTGGACTTGTTCCTGCCCACCTGTGACCTCTTCATCGCGCTCGGCGGCAGCGGTGCCGCGCTCACGGCGGCGGCACTCGGTGTCCCGCAACTCGTGCTGCCGCAGGTGTTCGACCACTTCGACTGCGCGAGCCGGATCGAGGAGGCGGGCGCGGGCCTGTCCATCGACACTCGGGCGGCGCAGGCGGACATCGGCGGCATCCGGAAGGCGATCACGACCATTCTCGGCGACCCGTCCTACGCGGCTGCGGCCCGGCGGGTGCGAGAAGAGAACGAAGCAGGCCTGACGCCCGCCGACGTGGTCACCAGGCTGGAAAAGCTGGTGGCCGCGCATCGAACGGATGAGAACCCGGCCGGAAAAGCCTTCACCGCCATCCCGGGTTGACATAGTCATAATTTGACTAGTACTTTGATGGCTATCGGGCCTTTCCGGCCGGTCGTCGCACCTCCGTCGTGTCGATGCCACCAGGCGGGAACTGTGTCCGCCTGCCGGGGAAGCCGGCCGACGACAGCACGAACAATTCAGAGGGTGAGACGTAATGGCAGTCGAGGAACGCGTACCGGTTCTGGTCGTGGGTGGTGGTCTGGTCGGGCTGGCCACCACTTTGTTCCTGGCCGAGCAGGGTGTTCGCACCCTGCTGGTCGACAGGCACCCCGGTGCCTCGATTCAGGGCCGGGCCCGCGGGATCAATCAGCGGACCATGGAGATCTATCGCGCGCTGGGCCTGGAAGGGGCCATCCGGGAGGCGGGCAAGCCCTTCGAGGACGATTGGGGCGTCGCTCGTTGTGACACGCTGGCCGGCGAATGGCACTGGCTGTTCAACGACGACGCGCCGCGGATCTGGCCCAACCTCAGCCCCGGCGAGTTCTGCCAGGCCGACCAGAGCGCGGTGGAGCCGATCCTGATCGACGCCGCTCGTGAGCGGGGCGCGGAGCACCGCTTCAACACCGAACTGGTCTCGATCGTCACCGACGACAACGGCGCGACCGCGGTCATCCGGGACCGTCAGACCGGCGTCGAGGAAACCGTGTCGGCCGACTACGTCGTCGCCGCGGACGGTCACCGCAGCCCGATCCGTGAGCAGCTCGGCATCCACCGCACCGGCCCCGGCGTGATCCAGCACTCGGTGAGCATCGTGTTCCGCGCCGACCTGTCGGAGTTCGTGCCGAAGCCGGCGCTGTTCTGGATCATCGTGAACGACAAGGTCGGGGCCGGCCTGGTGACCACGGCCCAGCCGAACCGCTGGGGGATGAGCGTCGGTTACGACCCGGCCGCGGGGCAGTCGATCGCCGACTTCACCACCGAACGCTGCATCGCGGACGTCCGCGCCGCGATCGGCCGGGACGACCTGGAAGTCGAGATCGAAGACGTGGCCGCCTGGGAGCAGGCCATCGGCATCGCCGACCAGTACCGCAGTGGCCGCGTCTTCCTCGCGGGCGACGCCGCGCACGTGTGGCCGCCCGCCGGGGCGATGGGCGCCAACACCGGCGTGCAGGACGGCTACAACCTGGCGTGGAAGATCGCCGGTGTGGTGCACGGCTGGGCGGGCGACGACCTGCTCGACAGCTACCACGTCGAACGTCACACGGTCGCCGTCGAACTGTCCGACCTCGTGGTCAACCGGCAGATGAAGCGCAACAGCGCCGAAGTCGAGGACGACACGACCGACGACCAGCTCTGGGCGTTCGGCCAGCGCTACTGGTCCTCGGCGGTCATCGGCGCCGAGCACGACACCGTGTTCGGCGACACGCTGAGCAAGGTGGCGGAGCCGGGTGTGCGCGCGCCGCACCTGTGGGTCGAGCGCGATGGCGCGCGGTTGTCGACACACGACCTGTTCGGCCGCGGGTTCGTCCTGTTCACCGGCACGGACGGCGCCGAGTGGGTCGAGGCCGCCGCCCAGGTTTCGGACAAGCTTTCCGTTCCGCTGCAGGCTTTCCGGATCGGCGCGGCCGCCGCCGGTGCCGACCTCGCCGACGTGGAGAACGGCTGGGACAAGCGGTACACGGTCGGTGCGGGTGGTGCCGCGCTGGTCCGTCCCGACGGCTACGTCGCCTGGCTGAGCCCGGCGACCGGGCAGCCGGCGGAAGCCTTGACCGAGGCACTCCACACGGTACTGCGCAACGGCTGAAGCTGAGAGAAAGGCGGCCCCGCGGGCGGATTCGAGTGATCCGCCCGCGGGGCCGCTTCGCGTCCACGGCGTTGTCCTTTGTGGACTCCGGGAGCGGGTGGCCTTCGCGGGGTTCCAGCCGGGCTCCAGGAGTGATCGAGGCGAACCGGAGACGCTCGGCTCAGGGCAGCACGAGTTGTCTAGTGGCGTCAAGCCGAACTGATGAGGATGTGGCGATGGTGCACATGACTTCGGGGAGGGGAACCCGCCTGCGCACGTTCGAGCGCGCGGTTTCCGTCCGTATCGCAGAGTCCGCGCTCACCTTGAACGGCGTCCTCCGCATGGAACGGTTGCACCGCTGGCTCACCGTGCGCAAGCTCCAGGAGAAGTTCGACGTCCGACGCATCGCGTTCGAGCAACTGCGGAAGTGGTCGGTGGCGCCGGACACCGGGAACCTGTCCCACGAGAGCGGCAAGTTCTTCAGCGTCGAAGGGCTGTCCGTCGCGGTTTCCGACGGGCCGGTGAAGGAGTGGTCGCAGCCCATCCTCAACCAGCCGGAGGTCGGCATCCTCGGCATTCTCGTCAAGGAGATCGACGGGGTGCTGCACTGCCTGATGCAGGCGAAAATGGAACCGGGCAACGCGGACGGGATCCAGCTTTCCCCGACCGTCCAGGCGACCAGGAGCAACTACAGCCAGGTCCACAAAGGACGCCCGGTGCCCTACCTCCACTACTTCCGCGACACGGCGGGACATCGAGTGCTCGCCGACGTGCTGCAGTCGGAGCAAGGCTCGTGGTTCTACCGCAAGCGCAACCGGAACATGATCGTCGAGGTCACCACGGACGTCGAAGTGATCGACGGGTTCAGCTGGGTCACGATCGGCCAGCTCCACAGCCTGCTGTCGGAATACGACTTGATCAACATGGATGCCCGCACAGTGCTGTCCTGTCTGCCGTTCTCGGCCGCGGGCATCGCGTCGTTGTTCAGCTTCGGCGGGGACGACTTCCAGTCCTCGGTCATCCGCTCGTTCTCCGAGGACAACGGCAGCCTGCACAGTTCCGGCGACGTCCTCAGCTGGATCACCGAGTCCAGGGTGGGCAACGACGTCACGACGAAGCTGATACCGCTCAACGAGACGACAGGCTGGCGGCGGACCAGTCACGCCATCACACACGAGACGGAAGCCTTCTTCGACATCATCGCGGTGGACGTGAGCGCCGAAAGCCGCGAAGTCCAGGGCTGGTCCCAGCCGATGATCTCGCCGCGAGGCACCGGTCTCGTCGCCTTCCTGGTCAAGCGGATCTCCGGTGTGCTGCACGTGCTGGTCAACGCCAGGGTGGAGCCGGGCTACCTCGACGTTGTCGAACTCGCGCCGACCGTCCAGTGCTCCCCGGAGAACTACGATCATCTCCCACCGGACGCGCGTCCGCCCTACCTCGACGACGTACTCGAAGCACCGGCAGACGCCGTGCGGTACGACACGATCCTGTCCGAAGAGGGCGGCCGCTTCTTCGAGGCGCAGAACCGTTATCTCGTGATCGAGGTCGGCGACGGCGAACACGAGGACGTGCGACAGGACTTCCGCTGGTTGACCGTGCACCAGCTCACCGCGCTGATCCGGCACAGCCACTACGTCAACGTCCAGGCCCGCAGCCTGGTCGCCTGCCTGCACAGCCTGTCCTGCGGCCTGCCGGGCGGCAACGGATGAGCGCACGAACGGTGTCGACCGGGCACGACGGCGGTCCGGTCCGGCTCGGGGTGCTCGGGGCCTCCTCCGTCGCGAGGCGCCGGACACTGCCTGCGGTCGCCGCCGCCCCGAACGTCGTGCTTACCGCGATCGCCAGCCGTGACAAGGGGAAAGCCGCGCGGATGGCCGGGGAGTTCGGCTGTGTCGCGGCGGCGGACTACGACGCGGTGCTGGCCAGTGCCGACGTCGACGCCGTCTACCTGCCGCTGCCCGCCGCCCTGCACCACCGCTGGGCACTGGCCGCGCTCGCGGCGGGCAAACACGTCCTGGTGGAGAAGCCGATGGCGACCACCGCCGCCGAAACCTCGGAACTGCTGGACGCCGCCGCGCGCCGGGGGCTGGTGATCCGGCAGAACCTGACCTACCCGCACCACCGGCAGCACGCCACGGTACGAGACCTGGTGGAGGCGGGCCGGATCGGTCCCTTGATGGAGTTCCACAGCGCGTTCTGCATCCCTCCGCTGCCCGCCTCCGACATCCGCCACCGCGCGGAGCTGGGCGGTGGCGCGTTGCTGGACGTGGGCGTGTACCCGATCAGCGCGGCGCGTTTCTTCCTCGGCGACGAACTCGAAGTGGCGGGCGCGGTCCTGCGCTGGGACGCCGAGTACGACGTCGACATGGGCGGGGCCGTGCTGCTGCGGTCGGGCGACGGCCGTACCGCGACGCTGAGCTTCGGCTTCGAGCACGGCTACGGCGCCCGGTACCTGTTGTGGGGCGGCAGCGGCCGGATCAGCGTCGATCGTGCTTTCACCCCACCCGCCTGGCTGGCCCCGGTCGTGCGCATCGAGGAGCAAGATCATGTCGAGGAAATCGTGCTGCCCTCCGATCACCAGTTCCGGAATTCACTCTCGGCCTTCGCCGAAGCCGTGCTCGACGCCCGGAGCACGGGCGCGGATCCCGAGCGGGCGGTTCAAGCCGCTTCGGCGCTCGGCCTGGCCGAACTGCTCGCGCGGATCGGCACCGAGGCCCAGCGGGTCCCCGCGACACGGGCTTCGTGATGGAGATCGTCGGTGACGGGTTCGTCGCGCGCGGCCTCGCCACGCTCGCTTCCCGGCATCCCCGCGTGACGTTGCTGGCCGCGGGTGTGTCCAGCACCCAGGCCGCGGGAAAGGCGGAGTTCGACCGCGAAGCCGAACTGGTCACCGAAGTCCTCCGACGCTGCCGCCGCCAGGGCATGGTGGTCGTTTTCCTGTCGACGGCGTCGCAGGCCATGTACGGCACGACCGGGACACCCGCCGCCGAGCACTGGCCAGTGGCCCCGGAATCGCCCTATGGCAGGCACAAACACGCGCTGGAGCGATGTGTCATGGACTCGTCGGTTCCGTGGCTGGTGCTCCGGCTGAGTCATCTCGTGGGTGAGGGTCAGCGCGCGCACCAGCTGCTGCCGAACCTCATTCACCAGATCAGGTCCGGCACCGTCCGGCTGCGCCAGGGCGCCCACCGCGACCTGATCGACATAGCGGACCTGAGGTACGCCCTGGATCATCTGCTGGAGAAGGAGATCACCGGCGAGGTCGTCAACGTCGCGTCCGGCACGCCCCACCGCGTGGAGTACATCGTGCGGGGGATCGAGGACAGGCTCGGCACGAGCGCCCGGCGGCTGGTCATTCCGGGGCCACCCGCCAGGACGGTGGTTTCGACGGAGAAGCTGTGCAGCCTGGTGCCACAGATCCACTCGCGGATCACTCGCGACCGTTACGCCGAACACCTGCTCGATCGCTATGTCCCTTGTTACTAGGCAGGAGTGTCGAATGCGCGTGCTGTTCACGGTGTCGGGCTGGCGTAGCCACTATTTCCCGATGGTGCCACTCGGCTGGGCACTCCAGGCGGCCGGCCACGAGGTCAGGGTCGTTTGCGCCGCTTCGGAAACACCGCACGTGGCGGCGGCGGGGCTGGTGCCGGTGCCGATCTTGAGCGGGACGGAGCAGCTCGTGCACGCCCGCTGGGTGAACGCCGTCCAGGCCCGGCGTGGGAAGTGGCCGTATCCGACTCCGCCACCGCATCCGGAGACCGGGGCCGAAGTGCGCGATCTCGACGAGATCGATCTGACGGCGGTCACGGCACGGCTGCGGTCGGCGGGCGTGGCCGCGGCCAAGCGCAGCGCGGACAACGTGGTCGCGTTCGCCAGGAGCTGGCGGCCCGGCCTGGTCGTGCACGATCCGATCAGCTTCGAGGGGCCATTGGTGGGCCGGGTGCTGGACGTGCCGTCGATCAACCATCTTTGGGGTCCGGTCGGTCCGGAGGAGATGGTGCTCGCCTTCGCCGGGCTCGACGAGACGGCCGGGATCCACGACCTCGTCCAGTTCGACGACGAGTACGTCCTGAACCGTCCGCTGACCGACGCGCTCGCCCGTTACGGCCTCCCCGATACCGCTCCCGAACCCGGATACGTGCTGGACCCCTGCCCGGTGAGCACCGAGCCCGGTCTCGTTTCCGCCGTTCGCCTCCCGATTCGCTACTTGCCTTACAACGGGCCGGGGGAGCTGCCCGACTGGCTGCCGGAACCGGATCGCGGCAGGCCGCGGATCTGCGTCATCTGGGGTAACTCGTCCCGGCAGATCTTCGGTGACCGGGCGCTCGCGGTCCCCGCGGTCGTCCGGGCATTGACCGACACCGCGGCCGAAGTGGTGGTCGCCGCCAATGCCGCGGACCTGCGGGACCTCGGTCCGCTGCCGCCGAACGTGCGGCCGCTGGAGAACGTGCCACTGCACCTGGTGCTGCCGCGGTGCGACCTCGTCGTGCACCACGGCGGGGCGGGCTCCGCGATGACGTCGCTCGCGGGCGGCGTCCCTCAACTCGTCATCTCGCACGGTTTCGACCAGCACGTGATCGCGCGCCGGATCGAAGCCGCGGGCGCGGGCCGGAGCATCGCCGGGCACGTGGCGAACGAGAACGACATCCGGAAGGCCTCGCTCGAGATCCTGGCGGACCCCGCGTATCTCCGGAACACCGCCAGGGTGTGCCGGGAGCTGCGGGAACGGCCGGCGCCGAGTGAGGTGGTCGGGGTGCTGGAAGAACTGGCGCGACGCCGGACGACGACTACTTCGGGAAAGAGCTGAGGATGACCGCCGAACCAGCCCGAGACGCGATCGGGACCTACGAACTGCCGAACGGGGTGCGGGTGAGCTGCGCCGACGAAACCGAGGCGCGGATCCTGTGGGCCGAGATCGACGGGGACACCCCCTACGCCGAGGCGATCGCGGGGGTGGGGGCCGACGAGGTCGTCCTCGACGTCGGCGCGCACATCGGCCTGGCATCGCTGTGCTTCACCGAGCGCGCCCCGGCATCCCGGATCATCGCCTTCGAACCCGCCGCCGCCACTTTCTCCTGCCTGGAAAGGAACTTCGCCGAGCATGTGCCCAACGGCACGGCGCTGAAGCTCGCCGTCGCGGCGAAGAACGGCGAACAGGAATTCGTGTATCACCCCTACGTCAGCTCGAAGTCGACTCTGCACACCGACGAGACCGACGAAGATCTCAACCTCGAGGCCTACCTGGACAACGCCGGCTTCGACGAGCAGGCGAGACCGCTCGTCCGGGAGATGCACAACGTCCGGACGATCGAGACGGTCGAGGTGGTCACCCTCAGTTCGGTACTGGACGAGCACCGGATCGAGCGGGTCGGTCTGCTCAAGATCGACGTCGAGCGAGCCGAACTCGAGGTGCTCGAAGGGCTGCGGGAGGACCTGTGGCCGCGGATCCGGCGGGTGCTGGCCGAGGTGCACGACCGGGAGGGCAGGCTCGGCGCGGTGGTGGCCAAACTGGCGGGCCACGGCTACGACGTCCGCGTCCGCCAGGCCCCGGCCTTCGCCGGCGGCAGTGTCTACATCGTACTGGCGACCCGGGATCAGGATTCGTGAGAGACAAGGGCTGCCGAGGGGGTAAGGCAACCGTGTCGTGGGGGAGTCGGCAGAAGCGGGTAGCGGCGGCAAGTGAAGGCTTTCCCCCAGTACATGATGGCCCCCTTCCTTGCGCCAGGCGCAAGGAAGGGGGCCATCATGTACTTCACGCGAACATGACCGCGTACCTCAAGCTTAGACGCGGAGAGGGCCCGACGCGACGTCCGAGACCGTCAGGGGGTGACCCCGGCCCCTTCGTAGGCACCGATGTTCAGTTTGTCGGTGAGCGGGTTGCCGAAGAAGTCCTTGCCGCCGTTGTTCGCCACGGGCGCACCGTGCTGGATCGCGGGTGACGCCTCCCGGAGCCGGTAGCCGTTCGTCGTCGACATCGACGTCGCCGTACCGGGGGACACCAGCCGCGGGTCGCCGATGATCGAGGTGATGCTGTCGGCCGGAACCCCGGAAACCTGGTAGAACACGTTGTTCACATACTGACCGGTGGTGTCGTTGATGGAAGAGCCCGACGGCTGGCCGTAGAAGATGTTGTTGGTGAAGTGGACGCCGGTCGCGCTGGTGCTGACGTTCGTGACCAGCCGGGGGCTGTTCTGGGCGTAGAACACGTTATTGTAGACCTGGGTGTTCGATGCGTCGCCGCAGGCGATGGTCACCGTGCTGGTGTACGGCTCGTCGGTGCCGGCCGCGTCGTTCTGGCTGAGGTTGTACCGAGCGATCCCGTTGGCGTTCTTCAGTTCGTTACCGGAACACTGCAGCAGGAAGCCGCCCTTGTTGTCGTGCGAGAAGTTGTACTCGATGATCGTGTCGATGTTCGCGTCGTCCAGGCTGAACGCCATCGCCTGGCCCTTGCCGTTCGACACGTCGTTGTACCGGATCCGGGTGCCCTCGGCGTTCCAGCCGTACGCACCCGCACTGTCCTGAGTGGACCGTTCGTTGAAGCCGTCGATGATGTTGCGCTCGATGATCGCGCCCGAACCGTTGAACACCACCATGCCCTCGCCGCCGATGTCGCGCACCGTGTTCTCGGTGAACCGCACCTTCGTCATCGGCACCAGCGGTGAACCGAGCCAGGTGGACAGCATGCCGACACCGATCCGGTCCACGTGCGTGATGGTGCTCTTGGTCACGGTGACGTCGTCGAACCGCGTCGGGGTCTTGGAGCCCGCGGCGTAGAACACCACCCCACCGCTCGGCGGGAACCGGCAGTCGCAGCCGTTGACGTCGTGTACGTCCACATTGGACACAAGATAGTGGCTGCCGACGCCGTAGTCCTCGAGCAGGACGTAGATGCCCGCGCGCTGCTGATTCGCCGCGGGGGCCGGGCCGGTGTTCGTGATGTCGAGGTCGCGCAGCTCCCAGCCCGCGACGTTGCGGAGGTGGATCGCGCTGGCCGCGCCCTTGCCGTCGATGCGGGGCTTGGTGCCGGAGCCGAACCTGCCGACCTTGATGGGGCGGCCCGCCGTGCCGGAACCCGTCGGCGCGAAGGTGCCGGTGCAGGTGACGCCGGCTTTGAACAGGATCGTGTCTCCGGCCAGGTACTTCATGGTGTTGGCTTTCGACAGCTTCCAGGCCTGGTCCGGACTGGTGCCGGGGCCGACGTCGAGACCGCGTGCGCAGTCCACGAAGAACGTGCGGGGGACCTTGGGTGGGTCCGCCGCGGCGGGCGTGGCCGCCACGCTCGCGCCGAGGAGCAGTGAGGCCGCGATCGCCAGGACCTTGGCCACGGCGGGTCGTTTTCCGTGCATGGATGTACCCCCTTGTTCGTTCCTGCGTCTGTGATGTCCTCCGGCCGCCCCCAGGCAGGCCGTCACCCTCGGTTATGTGAATAAGCCCGATTCGTGCGAGCGGGTGTACTCCACTGAGTCCGATACCCGCCGTGCGACACCCGACTTGTCACGCAGAGTCTAAGCACGTCGGTTCGACGGCATCCATTAGTGAAATAACTAACTTATAACTATGTCTAAGGTGACTGGTCGCGTCGTGTCACTGGACGCATGGTCCATTACGTTGGGTATAATCATAAGAGGACTAAGGACTTAATAACTAACTCGAATATGACTGTGTGAGGTGTCGCAGTGCGAACGTGGGACCGCGTCACTTGGTGTCTCCAGTGGACGGCCGTGGGTGACTATTCCGCGCTCCGTTCCGGATGCGACAGTCGTTTTGCCTTGTCGCGGCGCCGATCCGGCCGCTCGTCCATTCCGGACCGGTGAGCGACACCGACCCGTCTGGTCGCGGGCGAGTTCTCCCGACGGGACCAGGGCACGATCACCGATCGCGTTCGACCGCTCACACCACTTCGCCGAAGCAATCTAGGTGGGTATCGATGCCGAATGAGCCGCAACGGGTGCTGGTCCTGATCGTCGGCGGGGGTCTCGCCGGTCTCGCTTCGTCGTTGTTCCTGGCTCGGCACGGGGTGCGCGCGGTACTGGTGGAACGGTGGCCCGGGGTGCGGTCGACGGGTGGCGGGGACGGCGTCGACCAGCGGACCATGGAGATCTACCGGGCACTGGGTCTGGAAGAAGCGATCCGCGGTGACTCGCCGCCTGTCCGCGGGCGGTGGCCGGATCTCTGTCCGTGCGCGTACCACGAGGGGGAGCGGCACGAGGTCGAGCCGGTGCTGCTCGAAGCGGCCCGGCGGCGGGGCGCCGACGCCAGGTTCGGCACCGAGCTGGTGTCGATCGCCACCGACGCCGACGGGGCCGACGCGGTCCTGCTGGACCGCGTCGGCGGACGACGCGACGTCGTGCGCGCGGACTACGTGATCGCGGCGGAGGGGGCAGGCGGCCTCGCCGCGGCCGCTCTGGCCATCCGGCTGGAACTCCAGACGGCCGAACGGCAGGCCGATCCGTGGCCGTACCCGTCCGGCACGGCCGAGTCCTTCCGCGTCGGCCGGGTGTTCCTGGTCGGGGACAGCGCGCACCGGTGGCCCGAGGACGGCGCGCTCCGGGCGGGCCTCGCGGTCCAGGAGGCCCACAACGTGGCATGGAAGATCGCCGGGGTGATCCACGGCTGGGCCGGGCCCGGCCTGCTCGACAGCTACGAGACCGAACGCCGGCCCGTCGCCCTCGAAGTGGAAAAGCGGTTGTCGCGGTGGCCGACGTGGACACCTCCGGCCATGAACGAGGCCGAGGAACAAGTGCTGACGCTGGGGCAGCGGTACCCCGAGGGCGCGCTGGCCGGGGACCGGCCGGCCTCGGTGTTCGGTGACCGGCTCGGCGTGCGGGCCTGTCCCGGGGAGCGGGCTCCGCACCTGTGGCTGGAACGGGCCGGGGCCAGGCTGTCCACCCATGACCTGTTCGACGGCTCGTTCGTCCTGCTGACCACTAGCGGCGGAGTGGGATGGACCTCGGCGGCGACCCGGATCGCGAGCCGCAGGTGCCTTCCGCTGCGGGCCTACCGGCTCGGCCGCAGCTCGGCGGACGCCGATTTCGGCGACGTCCAGGGCCGGGCACCGGACCGCTACCCGATCGGCGACGACGGCGCCGTGCTGATCCGCCCGGACGGCTATGTCGGCTGGCTCACCGACGTCGCGCCGGAATCGCCGGAACTCGTGCTGGGCGAGGTGTTCGACAGGCTGCTGCGGTGAGCTCGCCCCCCGCGGCCTGCCGGTACGTTCCCGGCAGGCCGCGGGCCTCAGGGTTTGCGGCAGATGACGAGGGTGTCGTACGCGCCCAGCGGCTGCTCGGTGATGTCCCGGCAGCCCGCGGCCGTGGCGTGGTCCTTCACCTCGGTCACGGTGTACTCGGAACCGCCGTCGGTGACCAGCAGCATGTCGAGACTGATCACCAGGTTCTCCACATGCTCGGGCTCGTCGTCCAGCATGCGGTCGTAGATGAGCAGGCTGCCGCCGGGTTCGACCGCGGCGTAGGCCTTCGCCACCAGCTCCTTGCGCTGCCCGGGATCCCAGTCGTGCAGGACGTGCCCGAGATTGACCAGATTCGCGCGGGGCAGCGGGTCCTCGAAGAAGTTCCCGCCGTGGAAGGTGGCCCGGCCGGTCAACCCCGTCTCGGCCATCAGCTCGTCGAAGAACGGCTCCATCTGGGGAAGGTCGAAGACCGTTCCCGTGAGCCCCGGGTTGGCGCCGAGCACCTTGGACAGCAGGTTCCCCCGGCAGCCGCCGACATCGAGCACCGTGCCGTGGGGAGCGAAGTCGTACGCGGCGACCAGCTGGGGGCCGAGTACCTGGGTCAGCCCGTCCATCATCCCGATGAACTGGCGCAGCAGACGAGGATCGGCCACCACCAGGTCGAAGTTACCCACCGCCTGCGGCCGGCCGGTGCGCAGCGCCTCGGTCAGCTTGCCCCACGCCGGGTACAGGTTCCGGTTGGACCGCTGCAGAAAGCCGCCGATGTAGTCGTCGGTGCCGCGGATGAGGTACTTCGCCGCCGACGGGCTGTTGTGGAACCGGCCGTCCACGTGGTCGAGCAGGCCGAGCGCGGTGAGCAGGTGCAGCATGTCGGGCAGGCCTCGCCCGGCGACGTCCAGCCGCTCTCGGATCTCTTCGGCGGTGCCGGGGTTTTCCCGCAGGACCCCGAAGACATCCAGTTCGACGGCGGTGAGCAAGGCCTTGGCGTCGGAGAATCGGTTGCCGAGACGGATGATCTGCTCCGCGGTGTCCAAAGTGGACGCCGCGGGGGCGGTGCTGGTGCTGGGCATATGCCGGCTCCTCGGGCTCGGTCGGGTCGGGGTTGGAGAATCAGGCGAAGGCGACCTTGGCCAGCTGGTCGAGCTGTCCAGGGTCCGCGGTGGTGGGGAAGAGCAGCAGTTCGTCGCAGCCGGCCGCGGCGTAGTTGTCGATCGTTTCGCGGAGCCTGCCTTCGTCGGAGATCAGGCCTTTGGCCAGGAACTCGGCTTTCGGCCCGATGTAGGAGTAGTAGTCGCGCAGGTACTGGGCGCCGCGAGAGGCGTTGTCTTCGCCAAGGCCGACGTAGGTCATGGCGGCCATCTTCGGTTTGTCGTCGCGGCCGGCGGCGGCGAACGCGGTGGTGGCCCGCTCGACCAGGTCGGGGTAGGCGGCGGCGCTGCCGCCAGGGGAGATCCAGCCGATGCCGTGCTTGGCCGCGCGGGCGAGCGCCGCCTCGGAGTGCCCGCCGATCCAGATCGGGATCCGATCTCGCACCGGCTTCGGGCCGATGCCGGGCACTTGGCCACCGCCCGACCACACCTCGACGAGGTCCTCGAGCAACCGGTCCAGCAGGGCGCCACGGCGCCGGTACGGCACCCCTGTCGCGGCGAAGTCGTCTTCGCGGCCCCCCGCCGCCACACCGAGCACCAGCCTGCCACCGCTGAGCCGGTCGATGCTGGCGAGCTGCTTGGCCAATTCCGCCGCACTCGGCCGGTATGCGGCGAGCAGGATGGTGCTGGCGAGGGTGATCCGTTCGGTCACCGCGGCGGCCGCCGCCAGCGCGACGAGGCTGTCGTAACTGTCGTAGACGAGCCTGTCGAGGACCGCCAACGTACTGAATCCCAGTTCTTCGGCACGTTTGGCGAAGCCGATCAGCTCGGCGCCCGCGGCGCCCGGCACCGTACTGGGTAGCCCTACTCCGATGTCCATGCGCTTTGCCTTCTCCAATCGGGTTCTTGCCTGGTCGTTCCGAGCCTGCCGAGATCCGGTCGGGTGGCGCTGGAGCGGAACTGGGACCCCACGCCGGGGAAACTCATCCGGCCCGTTTCGGTGGCAGGAGCCGGGAAAGGGCGGCCGCGAGCAGGAGGACGCCCACCTGGATCCACAAGGTCGAGGTGGTGGCGTCCGCGAACGCGCGCTGCTTCGCGTCGGCCAGCGCGGCGACGACGGCCGGCCGGTCCAGCTCCGCTGAGCGGCAGGAAACCGGCTGGGAGAACGGGTTCGTGTCGGCGGCTTGGTCGCGTACGCAGGAGGCGAACGCGGCGGCCGGGGTGCCGGGCGGAGCGGCCGCGGCCTGGTTTCCGCCGTGTGCCACGAGAGCGAAGAAAACGGTCGCCGCCACGCCGACGCCGACGGCGCCGGCGAACTGGAAGATCGCGGACAGGATGCCGCCCGCCGCACCGGCGTCACCTTCCGGGACGTCGCGAAGCTGGATGTTCACCAGCGTGCCGACGACCAAGGCCATCCCGGACCCCGCGACGAACAGCGCTGCGGAGACCGCCAGTGGAGACAGGGCGGTCCCGGTCACGCTCACCAGCGAACTCAGCACGGCGATGCCGAGCGCGAGCAGCACCGACCCGGCGGCGACCGTGCCCCGGCCGAAGCGCGGTACCCTGCCGGCGCCCCAGGTGCCGACGGTCACCAGTGCCACCGCGAACCCGACGAGGCTGACGGCGGTCTGCATGGGGGTCCAGCCGAGCGCGAGCTGCGTGAACCAGACGAGGATCAGGTTCACCGAGATGATGGTGGACATGACCAGCGTCGCGAGCAGACCGGCGGCGGAGAACGAGCGCAGCCGGAACAGGCTCGTCGGCAGCACCGCGTCCCCGCCGCGCCTGCGCTCATGGTCGATCAGCACCAGCAGCAGCGGCACCGCCGCGCCGAGCATCGCGAGCAGCCACCACGGCCAGTTCGCCTCCCTGCCCTGCTGCAGCGGGACGATCACCAGCGCGGTGACCACCGCGATCAGCGTGATGCCGATCGGGTCGAGGCGCGGACGGCGCGGAGACCGGGACTCGCCTACGAGCGCCAGGGTCGCGATCACGATCGCGGCCCCGACCGGGACGTTGATCAGGAAGATCGCCCGCCAGCCGAGGCCGAAGAGATCCCGGGTCGCCAGCAGCCCGCCGAGCAGCGGCGCGCCGACCTGGGCCAAGTTGATCACCGCGCCGTAGATCATGAAGCCGGTCCCGCGTCTTTCCGGCCGGAACAGCAGTTGCATCATCGCGAACACCTGAGGCGTCATCAACGCGCCGAAAGCGCCCTGCAGCAGCCGGGCCACGATGAAGAGTTCGGCATTCGGGGCGGCGGCGCAGCAGGCCGACAACACGGTGAAGCCGGTGACCCCGATCAGGAAGATCCGACGCCGGCCGTGGCTGTCCCCGAGCCTGCCGCCGACCACCAGCACGACCGCGAACGCTAGGACGTAGGCGACGACGAACCACTGGCTCTGCGCGTAGGTGGCCCCCAGATCACGCTGGATCACCGGCACCACCACGGTGACGATGCCGACGTCGAGCAGATCCATGAACGAGGCGAAGGCGAGTACGAACATGGCCAGACCGGCATGGCGCGGCACGGACGGCGCCGGGATGGTCGTCATGGGAAGCCTCTCCGGAACGGGAACACGCGGCACCGTGAAAACGGCCCGGCCCGGCCGCCGGGACGGAAACCGGGCCGCGCCGCGGTCAGATGGCGAGGTCGACCTTGTAGTGGCGGAGCCAGGCGTTGAACTGCAGTGCGGTTTCCACGTTGATCCGGCTCTGCCATTCGTGGGCGGAACCGGTCGGGTTCGCCGCTGTCTCCTTCGAGGCCTTCAGATCGAGCAGGGGCAGCACCGGTGAAGACGGATCCGCCAGCACCCCGGCGAATTCGCGGTGCAGTGCCTCGGTGTACGCCGGGTCCTGGGTCACCGGCCACGGGCTCTTCCGGCGCTCCACAATGGACTTGGGCAGCAGGTCGCCGACGGCTGCCCGCAGGAGGCTCTTCTCGCGGCCGTCGAACGTCTTGAACGCCCACGGGGTGTTGTAGAGGTATTCGATCAACCGGTGGTCGCAGTACGGGATGCGGGTCTCGAGCCCGTGTGCCATCGCCAGCCGGTCGCCGCGGGCGAGCAGCATCGGCAGCCACCTGGTGAAGTGCGCGTAACAGATTTCGCGCATCTTGTGCTCCAGACCGTTTTCCCCTTCCTGGTGAGGAGTTTCGTCGATGGTCTGCTGGTAGTTGTCGGCGTAGTAGGTTGCCATGTCCAGCTTCCGGCTGAACAGTCCCTGATCGAACAGCCCGCGGCCGTGGCCGGTGCTGCGCATCTTGTTTTCGTTGGCCACCCAGGGAAAGGTGCCGGAATTGGTGAAGTCCGGGTCGAACATCCAGCGGAAGCCGCAGAACACCTCGTCACCGACCTCGCCGGTGAGCATCACCGTGGAGTGGTCGCGCACCGACTTGAGCATCAGGTAGTGGGAAGTGTCCATGTCGCCGAGAGTGGACGGCATGTCCTGTGCCAGCAGCACCGCCCGCCGGGTCTCCGGGTCCATCAGGTCGGCGGTCCGGATCATGAGATCGGTGTGATCGGACCGGACCAGCGCGGCCATCTCGGCGGCGAACGGGCCGTCCGGGGTGTCGCGGACGTCGTCCGGCCGAAAGTTCTCTTCGTAGCCCTCGAAAGCGTGAGTGACCGTGCGCACCCGGTCGCCACCGAGTTTCCACATCCACTGGGCGGCCAACGCGGTGATGGCGGAGGAGTCCAGCCCGCCGGACAAGCCGACGCACAGCGGTACGTCCGCGACCAGTTCGCGCAGCACGATGTCGGACAGCAGCGAGCGCACGTGCGCGATGGTGCCGTCGAGGTCCTCCTCGTGCGGTTTGGCCTCGAGCTTCCAGTAGGTCTGTTCGTACAGACCCTTGCGGCTCACCGTGAGCGTGTGGCCGGCGCGAAGTTCCTGCATGTCACGGAACACCGCGGCGCCGGGACGTTTGGCCGTGGAGAAGATCTCCCGGAGTCCGTCCAGATCCACCGTCGGCCGGATGGCGGGATGCGCGAGCAGCGCCTTCGGCTCGGAGCCGAAGATGAATCCGCCGGGGATCTTCGCGTAGAAAAGCGGTTTGATGCCCATCCGGTCACGGATCAGCACCAGTTCCTCGGTCCGCAGGTCCCAGACGGCGAACGCGAACATGCCCTCGAGGCGCTCCGCGCAGCGCACCCCCCACTCCAGGTACGACCGCAGCACCACCTCGGTGTCACTGCGGGTGCGGAACTTGTGCCCCCGCTCACGCAGTTCGGTGCGCAGCTGCTGGAAGTTGAAGATCTCGCCGCTGTAGGCCAAGACCGCGGTGGGGCTTCCGTCCTCGTCGGCGATCATCGGCTGCGCGCCGCCCGCCGGGTCGATCACCGCCGTGCGGGTGTGCCCGAGGCAGGCGTGGCCTCGCAACCAGAGCCCGTGATCGTCGACGCCGCGGCTCGCGATCGCCTCGGTCATCAACTCCACGGTCGGCCGTTCCGTGGCCAGGTCACGGTGGTAGTCGATCCAACCGGTGATTCCGCACATGTGCCAGCCCTCTCGTCGCATCGAAGCCACTTCGACGCAGGCTCGTCAGTGAGGCTCGAACAGGGCTCGACGCCATCTGGAAGCGGCGGCGCGTGAAGGCCCCCTTCCCCCTCGGCTGAGCCGAGGAAGGGGCCTTCACGCTTTCCCTGATTCTGGACGCCGACGTGGCCTCTCGTGCGAGCCCGCTCACGCCGAATTCCACCGCCGACCAGTGGTTATGCGACATTGCCGGGACCCTGACCCTGAAAGCAGGGAAGAGGCCTTCGCGTGTTCGGGCGGGATAGCGGCCCGGGTCCGGGATCCAGGCACGCGAGTCACGCTTCACCCAAGTACATGAACGCCCCCTTCCCTGCGCTAGGCGCAAGGAAGGGGACCTTCATGTACTTCACGACCGGCCGCCGAGGTCACAGCCGCCCCACTGTCACCTTGCCTTCCCTCTCGATAACCGGCGTTCGAGCCCGGTTCGAGCGGTCCCGCCCAGGCTCCTCCCGGTACGGACCTCGGTGGGGAACGGGAGAAAACGCGATGACAGCACTGGGAGCACGTTCGGTGGGTGCGCTGGCGGCCGCACTGCTGGTCATCCTGTCGTCCGCCACGCCGTCGGCCGCGGGCACCCGCCCAGCGACGTACTTTGTGGACTGTCAGCGAGGATCGGACGCGGCATCCGGCACGCGCGCCTCGGCGCCGTGGGCGTCGGTGGCGAGAGCGGGCGCGCAGGCCTACCGGCCGGGCGACCGTATCGCGTTCCGCGCGGGCACCCGGTGCGACGGCATGTTCGCGCCGAAAGGCTCCGGTACACCGAGGAAGCCGATCACCGTCGGGTCCTACGGCTCCGGTGCCAAACCCGCCATCGACGCCAACGGCGCGCTCGCGGCCGTACTGCTGGACAACGTCGAAGGCTGGGAGATCGAGCACCTCGCGCTGTCGAATTTCGGGCCGCCGCCCGGCGCGCACGAGATCCGGTTCGGCGTCTACGCCCGGCTGACCGACTACGGCATCGGACGGCACTACGTCGTGCGTGACGTCGACGTACACGACGTCAACGGCTGCCAGTGCCAGAACCCCGGCGACCCCGATCCGAGCGGGGGGATTCTCTTCAAGGCCGCGGGCACCGAGCGGCCGACCGGCTTCGACGACGTCCTCGTCGACGGCAACACCGTCACCAGGACCGGGCGGACCGCCATCGGCACCTCTTCGGACTGGCAACGCCGTCCCGAGTACCCCAGCGGCACCGGGTCCGCGTACGTGCCCATCACCGGGCTGCGGATCACCGGGAACACGCTGCGCACCATCCACGGCGACGGTATCGGTGTCTACAATGGACTCGACGCGCTGGTCGAGGACAACGTGCTCGACGGCTACGCGATCGGCGGGACGAAGTACACCACCGGCATGTTCGCCTACAACTCGAACGGCACCAGGATCCGCTACAACACCGTCTCGGACGGGAAAGGCGGGCAAACGCTGCCGTCACAGGCCTTCATGGTCGAGTCCGCGTCGCTGGGAACGGTGTACGAGCACAACCTCAGCCGCCGCAGCGACGGCGGCCTGCTGATCGTCTGCAACGACCCCGACGCCACTTCGGACCGCACGGTGTTCCGGTACAACGTCAGCCTCGACGACAACTCGCTCGGCCGGTATCCGAACGGCGACCGCACCGGGGTCTTCACGATGATGTGCGGCGATCCCGGCTCGCTTTCGGTGTACGGCAACGTGGTGCGCACCAGCGTCGCCGAGGTGATGGTGAACAACGTCGGGGACTTCGGCGCGTCGTTCGTCGGCAACCTGTTCTCCGGCCGTCCCGGCGGTTCGCGGATCGACGATCCGAAGAGCACCTACCGCCGCAACGTGTTCCTTTCCATCACCGGCCACCCGGGGACGGGCGCCTTCCCCGCGCCGCCGGTCGACGCGGGTGCCCACCGCGACCGGTTCACGGCGCGATGACCGGCGCGCCCGAACTCGTCTTCCCGCTCGCCGACGCCCACGCGCTCGACCCGGACGCCCGGTTTCGTGGGCTGCGGGACGAGGGACCGGTCCGCGTGCGGCTGCCCTTCGGCTCGGCCGCCTGGCTGGTGAGCAGTTACGAGCACGTCCGGACGGTGCTCGGGGACCGGCGGTTTTCCCGGGCGGACTCGCTCGGCGCGGACGAGCCGCGCGTGGTGCCGATGCCGCAGCGGGCCAACCTGATCCTGAACCACGACGAGCCGGAGCACAGCAGACTGCGCGGCCTGGTGGCCGCCGCGTTCACCCGGCCCGGCGTCCGGCGGCTCGAGGCGGTCACGGAAGCTTTCGTGGCAGGCCTGCTGGATCGGCTGAGCGCGCAGGGCCCACCGGGGGACCTGGTCTCCGCGGTCGCGGCGCCGCTGCCCGCGCTCGTCATGGCCGAACTGCTCGGTGTGCCCGGGGAAAGCCGCGAAGAATTCGTCGAGCTGACCGGCTCCCTGCTGGCGACGGCCCTGGCGAGGCAAACCGCCGAGCAGACCAAGGCCGCGGGGCTCCGGCTGTGGGAAGGGCTCGGTGATCTGGTGCGCGAACGCCGCCGATCGCCGGGCACCGGGCTCGTGGCCGATCTGGTCCGGGGCGGGGTGAGCGACGAGGAAGCCGTCGCGCTGTGCGCCACCGTGGTGATCGCCGGCCACGACGCCACCACCATGCAGCTCGGGAACTTCTGCTATCAGCTGCTCACCGCGCCCAGGCAGTACGACAGGCTGGTCGCCGACCCGGGGCTGATCGAGAACGCCGTCGAAGAACTGATGCGGTTCAGTCCGCTCGGTATCAGCACGGCGTTCCCGCGCCGGGTGACCGAGGACGTCGAGCTCGGCGGAGCGCTTCTGCGGGAGGGGGACTACGTGGTGGTGGCGCTGACCGCGGCCAACCGCGACGGCGAGGTCTTCGACCGGCCGGACGAGCTCGAGCTGACCCGGCGGCCGAATCCGCACCTCGGTTTCGGATACGGACTCCACCGGTGTCTCGGCGCGCAGCTGGCGCTCCTGCAGCTTCGCGTGGTGTTGCACGCGCTGGTCACCAGGTTTCCGGGGCTGGCGCTGGCCGTGCCCGTCGCCGACGTGCGCTGGTCGCCCGGCCTGCTCGCGAGAAGCGCGGAAAGCCTCCCGGTCCGCTGGTAAGGCTTCCGCTCAGCAGAGCGCGCCGTCGACCGTGACGGCGGTGCCGGTGACGTAACCGGAGAGGTCGCTGGCCAGCCAGCGCACCGCGTCGGCGACCTCGTCCGGGGTGGCCAGCCTGCCGAGCGCGATGACCGGGTGGAACCGGGCCAGCAGCGCGGCGCGGTCCGTCTCGGCGAGACCGTCGTAGACCTCGGTGTGGACCATGCCCAGCGTCAACAGGTTGAACCGGATACCCGCGGGGCCGTATTCCTGTGCCAGCGAACGGTTCCAGCCGTGCAGGGCGGCCTTCGACGCGGTGTAGTGCACGCGTCCGGCCAGGCCGAGCTCCGCGGACCTGGAACTGATCGCGACGACCGACGACCCGCGGCCGAGCAGCGGGAGCACCGCGGTGGTCAACCGGTGCACGGCGGTGACGTTGGCGGCGAGGGTGGCCTCCCACTCGGCCAAGCCGAGCTTCGGGTAGTCCGCCCGGACGACCGCCGCGGCGTTGTGCACCACCAGATCCAGCCCGCCGAACCGCTCGGCACAGCGCTGGGCCAGGCGTTCGGCCTCGCCGTCCGCGGTGAGATCGGTCTCGCAGACGAGGTGCTCGCCACCGATGGCGGCGAGTTCGGCCCGCAGTGCCGCCACGGCGTCACCGCTGTCACCATGTCCGCGCGCGCAGGTGACGACGTCGACGCCGTCCTTGGCGAGCGCGAGCACGATTGCCTTCCCGATCCCTCGGGTGCCGCCGGTGATCAGTGCGCGTTTGCCCCGCAGTTCCAGGTCCATGGGCTCAGCGGCCGCCCGCCACGTTGATCACTTCGCCGCTGATGTTGCCGTTGGCCTCGGAACAAAGGAAGACGATGAGCCTGCCGACGTCCTCGGGTTTGCTCAGCTGCCCGCTCGGGGTGGTGGCCGCGGCCTGTTCGACGATCGCCGGGTCGACGCCGTCGAAGCTCTCCGTCAGCGTGCCGCCGGGCGCCACCACGTTGCTCAGCACGCCGCCCTTCGTCCACATCAGCCCGCGGACGAACCCGTTCAGCGCGGACTTCGCGGCGCTGTAGATCTCCGAGCCGTACATCCCGTGCTGGGCCGTCACCGAGGACAGCAGGACGACCCGGCCCCAGCCGCGGGCCCGCATGCCGCCCAGCGCGTACTGGACGGTGCGGAGGTGTCCCTCGCTGTTCTCGCGCAGCTTGGTGTACCAGTCTTCCTGGAAGTTCTCGAACTCGGTCAGATCCTCCGGGTTGATCCAGGTGAAGGTCTGGGCGTTGCACACCACGACGTCGATGCCGCCCCAGTGCCGCTCCACCTCCTCGACGGCGGCCTTGATCACGGCCGGGTCGCCGAGATCGTGCCGGACCGCGAGTGCCCGGTCCGGACCGCCGAGTTCGGCCACCAGCTCGTCGGCCGCTTCCTTGCCCGTGTGGTAGGTGATGGCGACCCGCGCGCCCTCGTCGGCGAACAGGCGGGCCGTCGCCTTGCCGATCCCTCTGGTCGCGCCCGTGATCAGCACCCGCTTGTCCTGCAGTCCCAGATCCATAACGTCACTCCGAAGTCTTGGTCGTGCCGGGCCGGAGGCCGGCCGGTACCTTGACCCTAATCGATATAGCCATACTATGGCTATAGTTCGGCGAGTCCGTCAGTCGCCGCGCAGCGCGGCGGCCAGCACCGGGTACTCGGCCTCGGTGGGCGCGGTGATCCGCAGTCCGCTCACCCGGCCGGCCTGGGAGCCGGAAAAGACCCGGACCACCACTCCGTGCCGGAGCAGCCGCTCGTGTTCCCGTTCGGCGTCCTCCGTGTACACGAACCGGTAGTGCACCGGCACGCCGGTGACCACGCCGGGATACCGCGCGCACAGCAGGGCCTCCATCCGGTTCGCGGTGGCACTCAACCGGCTCCGGCTGTGTGCCACCCAGCCGAGATTGCGCAGCGCTTCGGCGGCGACGAGCGCGTCCAGGTAGGAGATCGACCAGTTCAGCTGCCGGGCCCGGATCGCCGCGCGCAAAGCGGCGTCGGGTGTCCACATCACCCCGGTCCTGGTTCCCGCGATGCCGAACAGCTTGTTGGGCGAGAGCAGCACGACGACGTTGCCGAGCCCGGACCAGATCATCGAACGCCGCGAGCCACCGTCGGCGAAGTCGATGTACGCCTCGTCGACGATCAGCGTGGAGCCGGAGTTGGCCCGGCAGATCGCGGCCAGCTCCTCCGACGGCACGTACAGGCCCAGCGGGTTGTTGGGGTTGGACAGCAGGACACAGTCGTAGTGCCGCATCGCGTAGGCGACGCGGGCCGCTCTGGTCTCCGCGGTCTCCGGTACGCCGGCGGTCGGCCCGACGTGGTTGGTGATCCACCGGATGCTGTCGGTGTAGTCGGGGGTGACCACGGCGGTGCTCCGCGCCGGGAAATGGGCCGACAGCAACCGGATGAACTCAGTGATGCCGCGTCCGGCCACCAGCTCGCCGCCGTCGGCCCCGAGGTACTCGGCGTAGGCCGAGACGAACAATTCCTCGGCGTCGTAGGGATGGGCCCGCAGCGAGCGGATGTCCACCGCGCGCAGCGCCGAACCGACGCTGGTCGGCGGGCCGTACCGGTTGATGCAGGTGCCGAGGTCCAGATAGGCCTGCTCGCCGAGCGCGCGCAGATCCCCGCCCTGCCACTCGGTCGCTTCGGCCGTGGTCGTTCTGGTCATCGGTTCGCGGCCTTGTGCAGTTCGACGAGCGTCTCGTTCTCGTCCAGCGCGACCACGGCGCCCTTCCGGAACCCCGCCGCCTCGGCGAGTTCGGTCAGCTCGGCGATGGTGTACTCGGATCCGCCCGGTGTCACCAAGCGCATGTTGAGGCTGGCGACCAGGTTCTCGACGTGACCGTAGTCGTCGGGCAGCATCCGGTCGAAGACCACCAGCGTGCCACCGGGGTTCACCGCACGGTAGGCGTTCTCGACGATCCGCGTGCGCTCCTCCGGCGACCAGTCGTGCAGGATGTGGCCCAGCACCACCACGTCCGCGGCCGGGATCCGGTCGCGGAAGAAGTCGCCCGCCTGGAAGCGCACGGAGCCGGGACTGCCGATCTCGGCGCGGTACTCGTCGAAGAACGGCTCGATCTGTTCACGGTCGAAGACGGTGATCTCCAGCTCCGGGTGCGCTTCGGCGAGCTGGCTCGCGAGGTTGCCGCGCCCGCCGCCCGCGTCGACCACGGTGCGGCGCCCGGCGAATCCGGCCGCCTTGATCACCTTGGGGCCCAGTACCTGCATCAGCCCGTCCATCATCCGGACGTAGGGCGCGATCATCTCCGGATTGTTGAGCATCACTTCGAAGTCGCCACCCGCTTGGGGCTTGCCGGTGCGCACCGCGTCGCCGAGGCCACCCCACACCGGGTACAGGAAGTGTTTGGCCCCACCGAGGAAGTCCCCGATGTAGCCGGGTTCACCCGGGACCAGGTGCCGGGCGGTGGCTTCGGTGTTGCGGTAGCGGCCGTCCGCGGTCTCGAGCAGGCCGAGCGCCACCAGCAGCTGGAGGAAGTCACGCAGGCCCCTGCCGTGCAGGGCGAGGCGTTCCCGCAGCTCCTCCTCGGTCGCCGGGCCTGCCGTGAGGTTGCCGAAGACGTTCAGTTCGACCGCCGTCAGCAGGGCCTGCGCGTCACAGAAAGCGTTGCCCAGCCGGAGAATGTCGGCCGAACCGTCGGTGTGCCGACCGGCCTCTTCCTGAACGGGCCGGGTACTGGTCTTCGTCATCGGCGTTCCTCTCCTGTTTCCGGGTCGCGATCACCGTGGCGAGTCCCGGTCGAAAATCGCTGGGACGGGGCTGGGCGCGGCGCGCTGACCGCCTTTCCAGCGCCACACCAGCGGGTGGTTGAACTGTGTGCACGAGAAAAACGCCCAGTTCGCCGTCGGCGCACGGCTGACCCGAGAGAGGTGCCAGGTGTCCGGTTCGTGCCCTGTTTCCTACCCCTTCCCGTGGACCCCGCCGCTGGAGATCCCGGAGAAATGGCGTGACCTCCGGGAGCGGCCGATCGTGGAGATCACGCTGCCCAGCGGGGATCCCGCCCTGCTGGTGACCCGGTACCGGGACGTGAAGGCGCTGTTCGCGGACGTGCGGCTGAGCCGTAATACCGCGTGGTACCCGACGTCGCGGATCTCCTTGAACAACAACCTGTTCAGCGATCCGGAAATCGATTCGGACCCGCCCCGCTACAGCGCCGAGCGAGGCCTGGTGACCAGAGCCTTCAGCGCCCGGCACATCGAAGCGCTCCGGCCGCTCGCGGTGTCGATCACCGGCGAACTCCTCGACCGGATGGCCGAAGGCGCGTCTTCGGCCGAACTCAACGAGACGATCGCCTTCCCCTTGCCGATCCGCGTGATCTGCCATCTGCTCGGCATCCCCGAGGAGGACATGGAGGTCTTTCGCGGACTGGTCGACGGTTTCCTGTCGATCAGCAAACTGCCGGACGCCGAGGTGGCCCGCTGCCGCGAGGACCTGTGGAGCTACATCGACAAGTTCATCCGGCTGCGCCGCGAAACCCCGGGTGAGGATCTGACCAGCGCGCTGATCCAGATCAGCGACGGCGATCAGGATCGGCTCTCCGACTACCAGCTGCACCACTGGATCCGCACCCTGCTGATCGCCGGCTACATCACCACCGCCAGCCAGATCGGCTCCAGCATGGCCGTGCTGCTGCACCGGCCGGAGGTCGTCGCGGACCTCCGCGCGGACTACTCGCTGATCCCGTCGGCGGTGGAAGAACTGCTGCGCTACGAACTGATGGGGTCCTCGCTGGGCTCGCTCCGGTACGCGCTGGAAGACATCGAACTCGCCGACGGCTCGGTGGTGCCCAAGGGATCCACCGTGCTGCTGTCGACCGAGGCGAACGTGGACGAGACGGCGTTCCCCGACCCCTTGAAACTCGACATCCGGCGCACCAACAACCATCACCTCACCTTCGGCTCCGGTATCCACTACTGCGTGGGCGCGGCGCTGGCGAGGATGGAGCTGCAGGTGGCGACGGAGGGCCTGCTGCGCCGGTTCCCCGGGTTGCGGCTCGCCGTGCCCGCGGCAGACCTGCCGCGCAAATTCGGCGGGTTCCTGGAGGCGTTCGCGGAAATCCCGGTCGAGTGGTGACCGGTGAGGACTCACTGCGTGTCTCGGCGGATCGGAACGTCTGCGTGGTGAGCAGTCTTTGCGTGTACCGGGTGCCCGAGGTGTTCGACCAGGACGAGGAGGGCCGGGTCAAGGTCGTGGACCGGACCCCGCCCGCCGAACTGGCCACCGAGGTGCGCCGGGCGGCACAGGGCTGTCCGACGCGGGCGATCCGGATCGACGATTCCGGTGTGGAGGAACGACGATGACGCAGGAGACGGCCCGATCGGCGCCCGCCGGTGCCCCGGCGAGCCCTCCGGGTGCCCGCGGTGTCTACGTCGCGCTGGTACTCGCCGCGATCCTCGGCCAGATGTCCGGCGCGATGCCGACGGCCGCGCTCGGGGACATCGCGCTTCGGCTGGAGGCCTCCGCCTCGGCGGTGGGATTCGCCCATTCGCTGTGCTTCCTGCTGGGCGGCCTGGTCGCGGTGGTGGTGGCCAGCTACGCGGACTACTCCAGCAGGCGGCGGCTGCTGATCGGCTCGCTGGTGGTGACCTGTGTGGGGCTGGCGCTCGCCGCGGCCACCCCGAACGTCGAGGTGCTCATGGTGGCGCGCGTCCTGCAGAGCGCGTCGGGGGCCGCGTTTCCCTTGGCCCTGCGGGTGTTGTGGGAAACGATGCCGCCGGAACGGTTCGGTCGTGCGATGGGCGTCATCACCGCGGCGTACGGCGGGGTGGCCGGGATCGACTCGCTGATCGGCGGCTGGCTGACCGACCACGGCGGCTTCCGCGCGGTCTTCGGCTTCATGACCGCGTTCGGCGCGCTCGCCCTGTACGCCGCGGTTCGCGCGGTGCCGGGGTCGGAACCGTCGCGGGACGGCAAAATGGACTGGTGGGGCGCGGCGGTGCTGTGCCTGAGCCTGGCCTCGATCCAGGCGGCGGCGGGGATGGCCGACGGCCCGGTGCGCTGGCTGCTCGTGTTCGCCGGGCTCGGGGTGGCGCTGTTCCTCGTGTTCGTCCGGGTCGAGGCGCGCCGGGCGAACGCCCTGATACCGGCGCGGTACCTGCTCTCGCGGCGGATCTGGCCGATGCTGCTGACATCGGTCCTGCTGCTGACCGGCGTGCTCAGCGTCATCAACTACACGGTCCCGTTGCTCGCGATCTTCCCGGCCGGTGGCTACGGCTACTCGGCGACGATGATGACCCTTCTGTTCATGGTGCCGCCGTGCGCGGTGACCGTGCTGGCGTCACCGCTCGCCGGCGCGCTCGCCCCGCGAGTCGGCTGGCTCCGGATCCTGCGGCTGTCGCTGGCCGGGGTGGCGCCGCTGATCGTGGCCATCGCGCTGGCCCATCGCTCGCAGTGGGTGGTGCTCGGCCTGGTGATCCTGCTCGCCGCGGTGAATTCGGTGGCGCTGACCGCGCTCAACGGGCTCAGCGTCGTACTGGCCCCGCAGGGCAAGGCCGGTGTGCTGCCGGGGATCAATTCCGCGTGTCTCGGTCTCGGCGGGTCGATCGGCATCGCGCTCGCTTCCCAGCTGTCCGGCCGGGCGCCGTCGCCCGGTGACTCGCCGACGGCCGGATTCGCGGGCGCGCTGTGGATGGCGGCCATCGCGACCGCGCTCGCGCTGGTGGTCTCCTTCGCGGTCCGCGAACGGCGGGACGGAGAACTCTGAGCTTGGAAAGTGATCCGGGCTATCGAGGAGTAAGGCGAGCGTAGCGCGTCCTGAAGGCTCCCTTTGAGACGTTGAAGGTCTCGAAGGGAGCCTTCAGGACATCGGGCTTCGACGCTGGGACAGCGGTTAGCGTGTCGGTCGCCGTAACTCTCCATAGAAGCGGCGTGAAAAGGGCCCCGGTGCGGCGACCGCACCGGGGCCCTGGCGGGGCCCGGCCCCTTCCGTGCTGGGGGGTTCGGGAGGGGCGGGCCCGGGTTCAGATCGCGGGGGCCGAAGCCACCCGCTCCAGTTCGGCGACCACCGCGGCCGGTGACGGCTGGGCGCGGATCTCCTCCCGCAGTGCCAGCGCCGCGCCCCGGAAGCCCGGTTCGGAAAGCAGGCGTTCGACCTGGGTCGCGACAGCGTCGTCAGTCGCCTCGTCGCGCGTGAGCACTTCGCCCGCCCCCTTCGCCAGTACGCGGCCCGCGTGCGCGGTGTGATCCGGCAGCTGCGGTACGAGCAGCATCGGGACACCGTTCGACAGCGCGGTGAGGATGCTCCCCGCCCCGCCGTGCGAAACGAGCAGGTCGCAGTGCCCGAGCAGGCCGTCCAGCGGCGCGTCGACGTACAGCGACACGTCGTCCGGCACCGGTCCGAGCAGGTCGAGCTGCGCCGACGAACACGCCAGTACGACACGCACGTCCAGCTTCCGCAGGACTTCGACGACGCTTCCCGCCAGGAAGAGCCGCGGGTGCAGCTTCGCCATCGTGTGCCCCCAGCTGACACACACCGTCGGCCGCCGATCGCGCGGCGGCGGGGCCGGGAGCGGGCCGGGGCCGTTGAACGGGAGGTACCGGATCGGGAGGCGCCGATAATCCGACGGCAGTTGCAGAGACGCGGGCGTGGGGTCGATGGTGCACGCCCCGAAGGGGTCGAACCCGGTGACGCCGTGCCGTTCCGCCAGGGGCGCCAGTGCCGAGGGCAGGACGGTGCGGGCGCGCAGCATCAGATCGGTGCCGTAGAGGTGACGTACCGCGGGCACGCCCGCGGCCGCCGCGCAGATCGGCCCGGCCAGTGCGGTGGGGTCGTACACCACGAGATCCGGTCGCCACCGCCCGGCCAGTTCCACCAGCCCGCCGGTCATGGATTCCGCGTGGGCGAGGAACATCTCCATCGCCCTCGGCCCGCTCCCACCGCGCGCCGCGCCTCCCCAAGGGACATCGGTGTCCTTTGTGGAGGGAAGAACGTAGCGGCGGACCATGTCGGCCGCCGGCACGTCGGTCCCGACGGTGGCGCCCGGCAGCCCGGTTCCGGTCACCCAGGTCTCGGCGGCCGGCTGGCTGGCCAGCAGGACGTCGTGGCCCGCCGAACGCAACGCCCACGCCATCGGCACCAGCGCGTACAGGTGAGAAGGCCAAGCCCAGGCGGTCAGAAGTACGCGCATCAGTGGGCTCGCTGCGCGTATTGAAGCCGGAAGCGCTCCTGCGCAGGGATGTCGAACGTGTCTTCGGTGCCCTCGGTGAGCATCTCCGACAGCCGGGTGTGCTCTTCGATGAGCTGATGCCCCACGGCGCGGATGCAAGGCAGGCAGTGGCAACTGCTCGAGTCGTCCTCTTGGATGGTCACCAGGCACAACTCGGCGAGTTCGTCGAGGATCGTCTCCGCGATGTACTCCGGAACGGACAGACGAGCCGCGAGTTCGGCGGTGGACACCGAGCCCGTCGGCGCCTCGGTCACTATCCGGAACGCGGCCCTGCCCGGCGGGGTCAGGCACAGGTAACTCTGCCAGACCCCGGCGCGTAGGCCGAGCGGATCGCTGGTGGCGCCGCCGTCCCTCGCCAGTTCCGCCTTGATCCAGCGGACGGTGCGGGCGGGTGTCCAATGTGGACGGACTTTGAGCCGGTTCGCCACGGTCTCCAGCGCGCCGGGAAGTCCATCGCACAACCGCAGCAATTCCTTGTCGGCGGCGGCGGGTGTGCCGTCCTTGTCACGGCCCAGGCAACCGGCGAGCAACACCCCGCTCTGCTCGAGGTCCAGTGGTGACAGCTCGATCACCGTGGCCGATGGCGACGGGGCGAGCCGTCGCCTGCTGATCACGATCACCGCGCAGTCGTCCCCGGACGGCATCAGCCCAGTCAGCTGGTCCAGGTTCGTCACGTCCTCGAAGACGGTCAGCAACCGCCGGTCCGACGTGAGCGAACGGAAGCGGAGCATCCGGTCGTGGGTGCCGGACGGAAGGTCGGGGTGCTGGTTGTCGAGCGCGCGGAGGAAGTGGCCGAGGATTTCGTTCTTGTCGACCGGGTTGCCGTCGTCGTCGATGAGCCGGGCGTAGAGCTGGCCGTCGGGGTACTGGTGGCGCACCGAATGCGCGATGTCGATGGCGAAGGCGGACTTGCCGGAAGCGGGCGGCCCGGTCACGACGACCGTCGCGGGGCCACTCGATTCGCCGGCGCGCAACGCGGCCAGCGCCACGGACCGCGGTTCATCCCGGCTGACGAGGTTGTTGTGCCTCGGCGGCAGCTGACACTGTGGTTCGACCAGCGTCACCCGCTGCACCTCGTCGTCCAGCGGCAGGTCCAGTGAACTGTCGGCGTCGAGCACGGCACGGTGCAGCCGTTGCAACTCCTCCGACGGGTCGAGGCCGAGTTCCTGATTCAGGGCGGTACGCAGTTGCTGGTAGACGCGGAGGGCCTCCGCCCGCCGTCCGGCCCGGTGCAGCGCGATGATCAGTTTCGACTGCAGGCTTTCGTTGGTCGGCTCCTGACCGACCAGCCTGGCGAGTTCGCCGATCAGTTCGTGATGCCGCCCGAGCCGGAGGTCCGCCTCCAGCCGGAGTTCCAGCGCGTTGCGGCGGAACTCGTCCAGCCGCAGGATTTCGGCGTGCAGCACCGGTCCCACGTTGACGTCCGCCAGCGCCGGGCCGCGCCACAGCAGGCCGGCGTGGGTGAGGGTGGCGGCAGCGTCGGTCCAGCGGCCTGCCGAACTCTCCAGCCGCCCTTGGTTCACCAACTGCTCGAAGCGGTACGCGTCGAGGCATTCGGGTTCGTAGTTGAGGCTGTACCCGCCCGGTGAGGTCTGCAGGCTGGGAAGCGGTCTCGTGTCGTACTCCTCCGACGTCGGCAGTCCGGTGCGCTGGAGGCGGAGCAGCTTGCGCAGCTGGTAGATGTAAGTCTGCATGGTGGTCGTGACGCTGACCGGTGGGTTGTCCTCCCAAAGCTCTTCCAGGATCTGCTCGTTGCGCACCACCCGGCCGGAATGCAATGCGAGCAGGGCGAGTACCTGACGAAGTTTCGCGGCGGTCGGGGTGATAATCGCGTTGAGGTGGACGACTTCCAACGGTCCGAGCACACTGATTCTCAAGGTGGGCCCCCCATGGCTCGACAAGAAGATTACTCGCGCTAATAGTTTCAAAATGACCAGTCGAGGTCTACGGCCAGATGGGCGATAAAAGAACCACGGACCGTAATACCGTGCCCGGGGGCGCATTTCGGACGGCGCCTGAATTTCTGTCGAAGGGGAGTCGGAAATGTGTCGCCGCCGCTCCGAAGAATGGTGCATTACGGACATATGGCAAGCCGTCGGGGGAGGCGCGGGCGACCGCTCGAGGGCGCGCCGCGGGTCCGCCGGGAGCCGGGTAGTCGACGGCGGCATTCGATGCCACGGTGTAGTTCGATATGGTGAATTACTCCCTCCGGTCCGGTTCAGGTCGGTCGCCCTAAGTGGAAGGCAAGCGGCTGACCGGTGAAAAGAGTGAGCAATTGAACCGAGTTGGGTCAATGATGATTAGGCTTAATGACACTATTCACGATCCCGGTGATCTCGGTGTCCCGCTGGTCGGGCCAGGGGCCTGTGACCTGGCCTTGAAGGTCGTTGCGTCCGTGGGGACGGTCGTCCGAGGGGGTGACGGTGTCCGGTCGACGGGGCGGCGCGGAGATCTCCGCCGACCATCCCCGGCGAAACGGGATGGTCGGCGAAAATCGTTCATTCGATTTATTTTATCGGCCTGCCGGAAGTCGGGGCCGGGTTCACTATTGTATTCGACGGAGGCAACCGGAATTCTCACCGTGAATGGTGCGCGGACTTCTCCACCCCGGCGGCGGGCACCTCGATGTCGAGCTTGCGAATGGACCATTGAGCGATTTTGAGCGACAGCGAGACGGCCTGGGTCGCGTGCTCGGTCACGGCGTCTTGATACCGGCCGAACGCGGCGGGCAGGGTAGTGCCGCCGTCGGCGACCTCACGCAACAACCGGGTGAGCAAGGCCGCGTCCCAGGCGGCGCTGTTCGCCCCGACTCCGCCGGACGGCGGCATCGTATGCGCCGCGTCGCCGAGTGCCACTATCCGTTCCGTGCCCCATGGCCGGACCGGAAGGTCGGCCCGCAGCGAGACCGCGAAGGTGTCTGCGGGGTCGCCGAGTCCGAACAGGCCGCGCAGGCCCGGGTGCCAGTCACGCATCCGGACGGTGGCGAAGCCCGCCAGCTCCCGGCCGTCCAACGCGAAGAACTCCGAGTCCGGCATCGCCAGTTCGTCGCGGTGCACGTTGAGCACCGCCATGTAGTAGTCGTCGCCCGGCGGCAGGTCCAGCCCTGGCCAGATCCGGGCCGCCGCACGCGACGGCGGCTCGCGGAAGACCATCGGCATCAGGCCGAGATGATGCCCGTCGGAGCCGATCACATAGCTGAACGCGCCGCGAAGCCCCTCGGGCAGGCCCGCCCGGTGCACCCCGTCCATCGGCAGGCGGGCGAAGACCGTCCGCACACCCAGGTCCCTGGGTTGCTCCGCCAGGCGAAGCTGGTTCCTTACCGCCGAGTTCGCCCCGTCCGCCGCGACAAGGACGTCCCCGGTCGCGGATTCACCGGAAGCGAAGTGGGCGGTGACGCCGTCCGCGTTCTCCTCGACCCTGATGAGCCGTCGGCCGAACCGCACCACGTCGCCGAGACCGGCGAGCAGGACCCGCCGCAGGGTGACGCGATCGACGGCGTCGATCTTGTCCGGCCCCGGGCCCCGTGGATCCTCGAACTCCGGTGCCCACTGTGGATGTAACTGCTCGTCGAAGGCCAGCAGACCGTGCCCGTGGCGTTCGTTCGAGGTCGCCAGCAGCAGTTCGAGCACCCGTGGCGGCAGGCATTCGCGCATCGCCCGCTCGCCGTCCGGGCTGATCCGCAGTCGGTAGCCTTGGGTCCGTACCCGCGGGGACTTGTCACGTTCGTACACCGTGACGGGCAACCCCGCCGCGTGCAGTCCCTGCGCCAGGATCAGCCCGCCGACGCCTCCGCCGATGATGACCACCCGGGGTCCGTGACGTCCTGCGGACATGCCGTTTCCTCTCTCTTGTCGCCGTGCGTGGCTTCCGCCGCGGGAGCCACGACGCAACCGGCGCCGGCGCCGAGCGCCGCCAAACCTCGCAGTGACCACGAAAACCAGCGGTACCAGGCCTTCAATACGGTTCGCCGAAGCCGTCGAGCACGCGGTAGACGCCGAACGGGCGGGACAGGGCCATATCCCGGTACGGCCGGAGTGGCGCGGTGCTGTCCCGGTGGGACGCGCCGGTTTCCCAGGCGTCGAAGGACTCTTGGTCGGCCCAGTCGCTGATGACGATGAATTCGGCGCTGTCGTGCACCGAGCCGAGCAGTTCGTTGCCGAGCAGTCCGGGGGTCCCGCTCAGCGCCTCACTGGTCCGGCGATAGGCGGCCCGCAGCCCTTCTCCGTCGGCGGTGCGGTGGAACAGCAGAACCCGCACCTTGCCGGGCATCAGCCGCCCCCGGGAAGATGGGCGACCACCCGCATGGTGACCATCGAGCCACCGGAGCGGTACGGGTGGAGCTTCTGGCGGTGGGTCAGGTGCCGGTCGCTCGTCTCGAACTCGCGGAACGCCGGTTCGCTCACCCAGTCGCTGACGATGTAGTAGACGCTGCCGCCGTTCTCGGAATCTTCTTCGTCCGACCGCGAAAGCCATTGGCCGAGGTTCGCCGGATGGGTGACCACCGAGTCGCCGACCTCCGACCAGACGCGCTCGAAGTCGGGCCCCATGCCCGGTTTGATCAGCATCCGCAGCATCACCCGGAAAACCGTGTCGGTGGCCATCAGGAGATGCCCCCGTCCACGCTGAGCACCGAACCGGTGACGTACCGCGCGAGATCGCTGGCCAGCCAGAGCGCGGCACCCGCGACCTCGGCCGGGGTGCCCAGCCGCCGGAGGGCGGTCTTGTCGGAGTAGCGCTGCACCATGGTTTCGCGGGTTTCGGCGGGCATCGCGTCCATCGCCTCGGTGGCGATCACGCCGAGGGCGAGCACGTTGAAGCGGACACCGCGGCTGCCGAACTCCTTCGCCAGCGACCGGCTCAAGCCCTGCAGTGCGGCCTTGGTCGCGGTGTAGTGCGCGCGCAGCGGGATCCCGGCGTCGATGGATTTGGAGCCGATGCTGATCACCGAGCCGCCGGAATCGAGCAGTTCGATCGCCTGCTGGGTCACCAGGTGCACCGCGGTCAGGTTGGTCGCGAGCACCCGGTGCCACTCGTCGAGCGGAAGCTCGGCGTAGGGGATGTGGCTGATCGCCCCGGCGTTGTTCACGACCACGTCCAGCGTGCCGTACTGCGAGCGGACGACCTCGAACAGCCGGTCGATTTCGCTCGCGTCGGTCAGGTCGGCCCTGACCACGTGGTGCTTGCCGCCGATCTCCTTGAGTTCCCGCTGCAGGGTGGCCGCGGCTTCGGAATCGGTGCGGTGACAGGTGATCACGTCCATGCCGTGCCGGGCGTACTCGAGCACGATGCCGCGGCCGACACCTCGGCTCCCGCCGGTCACGAGCGCCGTCTTGCCCCTCAAGCCAAGATCCATCGGAATGCTCCTCGTCTTCTTCGTCGGGTCAGATCCGTGTGCTCAGCAGGAAACCGAGCGCGGCGCAGTTCAGCGCGAACGCGAGCACGGCGAGCGTGCCGCGGACACGATTCCAAGCGCCCCAATGTTTTCGGGGGTCCAGCCGAGCGAAGTCGGCAGGCAGGCTGTCCGGGTCGAGGGTGCGGAGCCACTTGTTCACCGGCACGTTCTTCACCACCGAGATGACCATGGCGGTGACGGTCAGCAGCGCCGCGGCGCCGAACGCCACCCGGCGCGGCCCTTCGTCGGTGAACACCAGCGCCAGGTCGCCGGCGAAGGTGAGGACGAAACACACCGGCATGAACGGGTCGTAGCGGGTGGCGAAGAAGGCGTGAGCCTGGACGTACCGGTCCGGCGGGAGACCGCGCAGCAGCGGCCAGCCGCCGAGCTGCGTGCCGACAAGCACCCCGGCCGCCAGGCCGTTCGCCAGCAGTACCAAGGGAAGCAGCAACCCGAGCACGGTGTCTCCCGGTGGCTAGCGGGCGGCGGCGCGGTGACCGGCGAGCTGCTCGAGCCGGTCCCTGATCAGCTTCTGCTGGATACCGGTGTTGTGGTCGAGCCGTTTCCGCATGCCCTCGTCGTCGATCGGCGCGGTGGGCTTCATCTCGAAGTCCTGTACCCAGCGCATCCGGGTCCCGTCCGGGGTTTCGCTGTACTCCCAGTAGATCCACATGTACTTGAACGGTCCGGTCTGCACCCGCTGTGAACGGACGGTGTAGGTCTCGTGGTCCGGCGTCCGCGCCGAGACCCAGTCCCACACCTTGCCGTTCTCGTCGGGGTGCAGTGCCAGCCGGAACACGATGGTGCCGTCCCGTTCGGAGAGGATCTCGACGGCCGAGTACTCGCTGAAGAGCTCGGTCCAGGACTCGACGTCGTTGGTGCGCTCCCACACCAGCTCCAGCGGGGCCTTGATCAGGATCTCGTTGTCGACGTGACCGGACATCTCAGCGGGCCGTCCTTTCCAGCTGGCGGTTGATGGTTCGCAGGGCTTCGGCCGGGGTGCGCATGTCGAGGGCGACGTCATCGGAGATCGTGACCCCGTATCGGCGCTGGAGCTGGCCTGCCAGCTCCAAGATGGCCAGCGAGTCGTATCCGAGTTCGGCGAACTCGACGTCGTCGATGTCGGCGTCCAGATCGACTCCTTCGTCGACCCCGACGCTGCTGCGCAGGATTTCGCGCAGGTCTTCGATGGTGAGCTGGTTCATCGATGGGCTCCCTGGGTGGTTCCGTCGGGTTCGGTCTTTCGAAGGACGAGGGCCGAGGTGAAGCCGCCGTAGCCGCGCGCGAGCACCAGCGCGCTGGTCAGTGCCGCCTCCCTCGGGGCCGAGCGCACCAGGTCGATGTCGCAGCCGGGAGCCAGCCGGGTGGTGCCGTCGGTATGCGGGATGACGCCGTCGCGCAGCGCCAGCAACGCGGTCGCCACGTCCAGTGCGGCCCCGCCGCCGTAGAGCCGTCCGACCAGCGTCTTCGGCGCGGTGACCGGAACCGCGCGGGCACCGAAGACCTCGGTGATCGCCCGCGCCTCCAAGAGGTCTTCTCGGGCCGAGCCGGCCGCGTCCGCGAAGACGACATCGATCTCACCCGGTCCGAGACCGGCGTCGGCGAGCGCGGCGCGGATCACCCTGGTGAGCGCGGGCGGCCTTGGCGATCCCGGTCGCGGGTCCATCCCGGCCGCGTAGCCCGCCACCTCGCCGTAGGAGTGCGCGGCCCCGCGTTCGCGGTGGGCGTGCTTGCCTTCGACGATGAGGATCGCGCCGCCTTCACCCGGCAGGTAGCCCGAAGCCGCCTCGTCGAACGGCAGATAGGCCCGGCGCGGGTCGGGCTCGGTGGACAGCCTGCCGTTGCTCAGCTGGGCGACCAGGGAGTACGGGCACAACGGCGCGTCGGTGCCGCCGGCGACCACCACTTTGGTGTCCTCGGCGGTGAATTTCCTGGCGTGCCCCAGGGTGTCGAGCCCGCCCGCCTGTTCGGCGCAGATCACCCCGCAGGCGCCCCGCATGCCGTGCCGGATCGCGAGCTGCCCGGTCGTGGCCGCGTAGAACCACGCGATGGACTGGTAAGCGCTGATCCGCGGGCCGTTCTGCCACAGGCTCGCCATCTCGCGCTGGCCGAACTCGACCCCGCCGGACGAACTGGACGTCAGCACGGCCATCTCGAACTCGGGGACCGTCGCCGGGTCGAGCGCCGCGTCGGCCAGCGCTTCGTGGCTGGCCACCAGCCCGGTCTGCGTCCACAGGTCGGTTTCCACCAGCAACCGGCCGGGCAGGTGGTCCTCGGCGGCGAACCCGCGGAGCTTTCCCGCGTGCCGGACCGGATAACTCGCGGGATCGAAGCGGTCGATGTAGCCGATGCCGGAGCGGCCATCGAGCGTGGCCCGCCAGTGTTCCGCCGTCCCGATCCCGGTCGGTGCCACTACGCCGATCCCCGTGACGACCGGTCGATCGGCACCAGCCGAATCGGTCATGATCCTCACCTTTTCTTGTCCGGCAGTCCTTCTGCCTTGGCTTCCGATCTTCAGCGCGGTCACTGAAGTGGTTCTCGAACGGTGCTCGACAGGTCCGCTCAGAACAGCGCGGTCGTGTTCAGCCCGGCGGCGAGCACGGCTATCCCGGTGCGGAGCAGGTGCCAGCGACGCCACAACGGCCGCGGATCGGCCCAGTCGGCCGGGATCGCCGCCGGGTCGAGCCGTTTGACCACCCGGTTGATCGGCACGTTGCAGAAGTGCGAAACCACCGATACCGCGGTCAAGGCGAGCGCGCCCGCCCCGAAGAGCCAGGCCCGCTCCGGCACGAGGAAGGCGAGCACGACGTCGGCCACCGTCGACCCGAGCACGAGCGCCGGCATCGTCGGATCCCACCGTTTTCCGATCAGCTGGTGGCTGTAGACGTACTGGGCCGGTGGCATCGCGAACAACGCGGGCAGCACGGCGAGCGCGACGGCGAACAGCACACCGGCGATCGCGCCGCTGGTCACCGTCACCGTGCCGGCCAGCCAGCGTTCCCACGTCGACACGGTCGTCACCGCGAAGACGGGGTGTCGCTGTGGAATCCTTCCGCGATCACTGCCGCGTCGTCGTCGCCGAAACCGGCGTCGACGACGCGGGCGTACCGGTCCGCGGCCGCGACGGTGACCGGCATGGGCACTCCGCGCCCGGCCGCGTCCTCGCAGCCGAGCCGGAGATCCTTGTGCATCAGCACGCTGCGGAAGGCCGCCGGCTTGTAGGCGCGTTCCCGCATGAAGCGCGCGCGGAAGCCCAGGATCGGCGAATACCAGCCGCTGGCCGAGAAGACGTCCAGCATCAGCGTGCGGTCGATCCCGGCGGATTCGGCGAAATCCAGCGCTTCGGCCAGCCCCGCCGTCTGCACGCCGAGCAGGAGGTTGAAGGCGAGTTTGAGGGTGCTCGCGCGGCCGGTCTCACCGAGCCAGGTCACCTGCTGGCCGAGCGCGTCGAACACCGCGGAGACGTCTTCGCCGGGTGGTTCCTCCCCGGCCGCGAACACCCGCAACCGGCCCTCCCGCGCCATTTCCGGATTGCCCATGACGCAGCTTTCGATCCGGCGCACGCCGGTTTCGGCGAGTTTCGCGGTGGCCTGTATCGAAAACCGCGGGGACACCGTGGAGGTGTCGAGCACCGTGTGCCGGTCGGTGAGCATTCCGGCGAGGTCACCCAGCAGCACCTGGGTCACGGCGTCTTCGTCGGCGAGGCTGACCAATACCAGTGATGCGTCTTCGACGGCCTCGGCCGCTGTGGCGGCGACTTGCGCCCCGGCCGCGCGGAGCGCTTCGGCGCGTGCGGTGGTGCGGTTGAAGACCACGACCTCGTACCGCGCCGCGAGGAGCGCGCGGACCATCCCCGAACCCATTTCCCCGAGGCCGATCGCGGCCACCCTGGCGGTCATGGCGGTCACCGGGCGTTCGGGTGGTCGGCGACCGAAAGCTGGGAAACACAGCGCATGGTCGCGTCGGCGAAGTACCGGGCGAAGCCCTCTTCGGTCACGGTCTCGCGCGGTTCCGCGAGATACGGCGCAAGCGCTTTCTCGATCAGGTGTACTCCGCGTTGGGCGCCGACATGCCTTCCTACCGCGGCGAAGTCGCCTTCGTAGTGCACGACCCGCACCACGACATCCTCTTGCACGAACACCGCCGTGCCGAGCAGGCGGGCGCCTTCGTGGTCGTTCCCGGCGGGTGCCTGCGGTGTCGACATCCGCTGGAACCCGGCGAAGATCTCCGCGATCCGGTCCTCATTGCCCGGCTTGACCCGGTAGCAGATGGCCGCGTAGGGCATCAGACTCCTCCGTCCACGTTGAGGGTGACCCCGGTGATGTAGGCCGACGTGTCCCCGGCGAGGAACAGGACCGCCCCGGCGACATCCTCCGGCCGGCAGATCCGGCCGAGCGCGGTCATCCCGACGATCCGGCCGACGGCCTCCGGCGGCAGCCCGGCGCCGGGCTCGGTCTCGGTGAGCCCGGGTGCGACGACGTTGACCCGGATCCCTCGCGGCCCCAGTTCCTTGCACAGCGCCCGGGTGAAGCCGATCAGCGCGGCCTTCGAGGTGGTGTAGTGGACACCGTTCGCCCGTCCGCGCAGCGCCACCGAGGAGCCGACGGTGATCACCGAGGCGCCGTCGGCCAGCGCGTCCGTGACCGCGTGGGTCACGTGGTACACGCTGGTCACGTTGTGGTCCATCACCCGTTGCCATTCGGACGGGGTGAGCTCGGCGAAGGGCACCACTCCGTCCACGCCGACGTTGTTCACCAGCACGTCGACCGTGCCCAGTGTCTCGGTGGCCGCGGCCGCGAGGGCCGCGGCGCCGCTCTCACCGGTGACGTCGGCCCGCACCACGCGGTGCGTCCCGCCGAGCCGTTCCAGTTCCTTTTCCAACGAGGCGGCCGCTTCCTCGTCGTCGCGGTAGCAGGTGACCACGGAGGCGCCCGCCGCCGCGAACGCGAGCACGGTCGCGCGGCCGATGCCCTTCGTGCCGCCGGTCGCCAGTACTTTCTTGCCGTCCAGTCCTTGGTGCATCCGGAGGTCCTTTCACGAGGTTCGGTAGCGGGGTCAGTCCTGCAACGTGCGCGAAGCGGTGGGAGGCTCGCTCGGCCGCGGGACCTCGTGTTCGCCGGGGTCGTGGCGCAGTGCCGCGGTCAGGCGGCGGCGGCTTCGCAGGAACAACAGTCCGGTCAGGACACTGACCGTGCCGAGGCCGAGGTAGTAGTACTGCTCCGGGATCAGCTGCAGCAGGCGGAGCAGGGCGGCGCCGATCGCGCTGCCGAGACCGGCGAAAAGCCAGTAGAGGCCGAGCATCCTGGCGGTGAACGTGCGCGGCAGCACGTCCGCGGTCGCCGCGATGCTGACCGCCGCGATCACCAGTTCGCCCAGCGCCGAGACCAGGTAGGCGCCGACCAGCCAGAGCGGGGAGACCTTGGCGCCACCGCCGGTCTGGCCCGCGGCGATGGCCATGGTCAGGAAACCGGCGCCGATCAGGCAGAGGCCGATCGCGAACTTCACCGCGACGTTGTGCCGCCGCCCGAGCCGGGGCAGCAGCCGCGCGATCAGGGGGGCGAACAACAGTGTGAACAACGGGATCACCGACTGCATCCAGCTCGCCGGGACGAGGAAACCGGCGAAGTCGCGACGCACGTGATCGCGGGCGAACAGGGTGAGCAGCGAGCCGGAATAGGCGAAGATCATCCAGAACAGGGCGGCACCGCAGAACACCGTGAGGAACGCGGTGAGCCGTCGCCGGTCCGCGCCGGTCAGTTCCGGATTCCGGTGGAGCGAACGGAATCCCGTGACGGTCGCGACCAGCAGCAGTACCGCCGCCGCGCTGACGAGGGTGCGGACGCTCAGCACTCCCGCGAGTGCGGCGCACACCGTGGCTACGGCCGCGACGCCGAGTACCAGCCCGGTCCGGCGGAGCAGCCGTGCCCGTTCGGCCGGGGCGAGCCCGGCTCGCGGGGCGAGGCCGATGGGGCCGAACCGGTTCGCCGCGGTGGCGATTCTCGCGCCTGCCAGCACCATCGCCGCGGCGCATGCCAGGAACGCCGCCGACCAGGAGACGCGTTCACCGAGCCAGCCACAGGCCAGCGGGGCGAGCAGGGAGGAGACCTGGGTCGCGACGAACATCAGCGAGATACCGGACTCCCGGCCCCGGCCGTCCCCGAACATCAGGTTGACCATGGCCTGATGGTTCGGTTTGAACACGGCGTTGCCGATCGCCAGCAGGCCGAGCCCGGCCGCGGCGGGCAGTCCCGCGCTCAGCGCGGCGAACCCCGCGGCGCTCAGCGCGCATCCTGTGAGCATCGCCCTGCGTGCGCCGAGCACCCGGTCGCCGAGCCAGCCGCCCGCCAGCGACAGCATGTAGGTGAACGCGATCCAAGCGCCGAACAGCGCGGCCGCATCGGCACCGAGAGCCAGCCCGCCCGTGCTCACCGGGGCCGCCGCGTACAACACCAGAACCGCTTGCAGACCGTAGAAACCGAAGCGCTCCAACAGGTCCGCGGAAAACAATCTGGAGTACCAGTCCGGCATCCGGAACAAGGTGACCGTCCGGTCACCGAGGGCCTGTTCGGCCGGGGACACCATCACGGCCTCCCCGTCGCGGCGGCGAGTGCCGCGCGCAGCGCGTCTTCGGCGGTGTCAGCGGTGGCGCCGGTGCGCCACGCCACGAAGGCGTCGGGGCGGACCAGGACGGCACCGTGCTCCGGAACCCCATGTGCGGCACCGAAAGTGCCCTGCTCCGGGCGAAGATCGCCGCCCTCGCCGAGTACGTGGCCGCGCACCGGCACCCCGAGCAGCTTGCCGGCCCGCTCCGCCGCTTCCAGCCAGCCGCTGTCACGGGAGCCGGTCAGCAGCACGAAATCGTCGAAGTAGAGGTCGATCGTGGACAGTCGTTCGCCGTCGCGTTCGAGCCAGCAATGCGGTGCCCGGGTGCCGGGGCTGCCGGTCAGCGCGAGTTCGGGCGCGAGCACCGGCGCGTCTTCGGGCACGCCGGTGATCGCGGCGGAACGGTACCGGTAGCCGAGGGTGACGATGACGTCGTCGACCATCTTCGCGGCCGTCACTTCGTCCGCGTGCCCGTGCCGGATCCGGTTGCGCACCATGGCCTGGCTCGCCATCGCCTCACCGACCAGTCGTCGCTCGGCGTCGTAGGAGTCGAGCAGCGGCTCTTCCGCTTTACCCGCCAGCACCGCCGCCAGCTTCCACGCGAGGTTGTGCGCGTCGTGGATCCCGGTGTTGGCACCGAAACCGCCGGCAGGCGGGTGCAAGTGCGCGGCGTCGCCCGCGAGGAAGACCCGGCCGGCGCGGAAGGTCTCGGCGACCAGCTGCGCGCCCCGCCACGGCACCTTGGCCATGATCTCGACGTCCATCTCGGGCCTGCCCGCCGCGATGCGGATGATTTCGCGGCAGCGGTCGTCCGTGAAGTCCGCGCGCGTCTCGCCCTTTTCCGGGAAATACAGCGGCGCCGCCAGCCAGGGGTCGCAACCGTGCAGCCGGGACAGTCCCATCAGGGTGCCGGGGGCCGCGGTCGCGTAGCAGAGGATGAACTTCCGATGGGCCAGCATCGTTTCCAGCTCCGGGGCGCGGAAGTAGATCGACATCGCGTCGAAGACGGTGCCCATCCCGGTCCGCTCGATACCGAGGAGGTCGCGGGTGGTGCTGGCCGAGCCGTCCGCGCCGATCAGGTACTGCGCCCGGACCCGCAGCGGCTGCCCGTTTTCCTCGAGCTGAGCAGTCACCCCGGTTTCGTCCTGGGTGAACGAGAGCAGGCGGGTGCTGTGCTTCAGTGTGCCGCCGGTGTCGGTGACCAGCCCCGCGAGTACCCGCTCGTACCGGTCCTGGCCACAGCCCATCACCCGCTCCGGGCTGATGTGCTCCCCGTCGAGGGAGGGTGCCTCGAGGGTCACCGCGTCGTCGATTTCGGCGAACGTCCTGGTCTGGATGATGCCGCCCTCGAAGTAGGGATGCGAGTCACCCATTTCCAGTGCGCGGATCTTCGAGACGAAGCCCGCCGCGCGGAACAGTTCCATCGTGCGTGCCTGGAGGCCGGGCGCCCTCGGCAGGGTCGAGGTGCCGTCGCGCCGTTCGACGACGAGCGCTTTCACCCCGTGCCGCCCGAGGAAGGCCGCGGCGGAGAGGCCGACCGGCCCGGCGCCGACGATCAGCACTGGTACAGCGATTTCCTGCATGGTTGGTTCCTTCGTTCGACCTTGGACGGGGGAGTTCCTCCGAGGCGGATCGCCGTGTGCTCAGGAAGAAGCGGCGGCCTTGGGCAGGGAAAGCTGGGTGACACTGCGAAGCAGGCTGGCCGTGAAGGTGCGCACGAAACCTTCTTCGGTGTCCGTGTCACGGGGCGTCCGCAGGTACGGCTTGAGCTTGCGTTCGACCTCGCGGACCCCGGGCTGGGCGGCCATGAATTTCGCGATAGCGGTGAGGTCGCCTTCGTACTCGATGAAGCGCACCAGCAGTCCGTCGCGGATGAACACGGCGGTGCTCAGGATGCGGCTCGGCGTGCCGTCCGCGGCCGCGGACGGCACCCGCGAGGTGTCCGGCCTGCGGAAGTCGGCGAACACCTCGACGAGCTCGTCCTCGAACCCGCTCTTGACGTCGTAACTGATCGCGGCGAAGGGCATCGGGTCTCCTCGTGAGCTGTCCGGGGCGGGACTCAAACCGTGTGACAGGGGGCTGGAGAGAGGCTCAAGCGGCTGTCTCGGCGCTTCCGGCGCGGCCAGAGGATCGGTGTCCGATGTAATGTTTCTGTTATGATTATAATCAAGCGGTGATCGGACACTCGAAGGACGAGGAAGCAGACACGGCGACGGTCCGCCGCTCTCCGCTGGCCATGGCCGTCCTGCTGCTGCTCGCCGTCGAGCCCAAGCATCCCTACGGGCTGCGTCAGCGGATTCTCGAATGGGAGAAGGACCGCGTCATCAACGTCAGCCAGCGCAACGCGATCTACCAGACGATGCGCAGGCTGGAGCGGCACGGGCTGATCACCGTGCACGAGACGACCAAGCACGAGAACCGTCCGGAACGCACCGTCTTCCGCACCACCGAGAGCGGCGTCCAGCTGTCCCGGGAATGGGTGCGCGACATGCTGCGCACCCCCGCCGTGGAGTACCCGGAGTTCCCCGCCGCGCTGGCGTTCATCGCCTCGATCTCGCGCTCTGAGGCGATGGCCGCCCTGAACGAGCGGCTCGAAACCAGCGAGCGGAACCTCGCCGCGTTCGAGACCGAGGTCAACGCCCGGCTGGCCGATTTCGGCGGCTCACTGGACCCCATCCACCTCGTCGACACGGACTACCAGCGGACCATGGCGCGGGCCGAGATCACCTGGCTGCGCGGGATGCTCGAAAAGCTGGAAGCCGCCCAGCGGAACGGGGCCGTCGGCGGCACCTGACCCCGGCTTCGACCCGGGGCCGATCCACGGTCCAGCCGCTCTGTCCAGCATCGGACGCGTCAAGCTTCGCCGACGCGATCCGGAGCCCTCATGAACGGCACGAGCACTGCCCTGAACGAACACCGTCCGAACGTCCGCACCGCCCTGGTCACCGGTGCCAATCGAGGCCTCGGCCGAGCGGTGGCCGCCGAACTGCACCGGCGGGGTTTCGAGGTCGTCGTAAGCGCCCGTGACGGGGCGCAGGCACGGGAAGCCGCGGCCGGGCTGGGTGAGGACGTCCGGCACATCCAGTTGGACGTCACCGATCCCGGATCCGTGGCCGCCGCCGCGCGCGCTCTGCCCGAGGTGGACGTCCTGGTCTCCAACGCCGGCATCATGCTCGACACCGGCGCCGACCCGTTGACCGTCCCGCCGGAACTGGTCGAGCGCACGATGGCGGTGAACCTCATCGGCTCCTGGCGGGTGGCCCAGGCCTTCTTGCCCGCCATGATCGGCCGCGGCTGGGGTCGGCTGGTGTTCGTCTCCAGCGCGACCGGTTCCTTCACCGCGGGCCTGTTCATCGGCTGTCCGGCTTACTCGGTGTCGAAAGCCGCGCTCAACGGCCTGACCCAAATGCTCGCCGCGCACGCCGAAGGCACCGGTGTGCTGGTGAACGCCGTCAACCCCGGGCAGACCAGGACCAGGATGATGCCGTCGGCGACCAGGACGGCCGAAGAGTCCGCCGTCGCCATCGCCGACGCGGTGACGTTGCCCGATGACGGGCCCACCGGCACCTTCCGCCGCGGTGACCGGCTGATCGGCTGGTGAGCCGGGTTCGAGCCGGATTCCAGCTCCGGTGTGTCAGATCGGAGCACGCCAGTTTCCCGGCCGTTTCTAGGAGGACGCCGTGCACCGGACCCTGATCGTGGCGCGACTCGAGACACCGGACCCCGGCCGGATCGCGGAGGTGTTCGAGGAGTCGGACGCCACCGGGTTGCCGCACCAGGTCGGCGTCACCCGCCGGACGCTGTTCAGCTTCCACGACCTGTATTTCCACCTCGTCGAGGCCGACGAAGACATCTCCCCGCGGCTGTACCGTGCCCGGCCTGGTGCCGAGTACCAGGACATCCACACCAAGCTGCTGCCGCTGGTGTCGCCGTACGACCCGAACTGGAAAGAACCGAAAGACGCGATGGCCCGGCAGTTCTACGTCTGGTCGGCCGAAAACGGGAGGGAACTGTGACCGAGACCGTCCACAAAGTACACTTCACCGAGGTCGCCGCGAACCGGCGGCGAGGCGGGGAAATGCGGGTCACGCTGAGCCCGCGGACAGTGGCCAGCACGTCCGGCTTCGGCGGGGTGCTGTGGCTCGAGCCCGGGGAGTACGTCTCCGAGCACTACCACCCGCATTCCGAGGAGTTCCTGCACCTCGTCCGCGGCACGGGCACCCTCTACCTGGACGGCGAGCCGATCGAGCTGACCGCGGGCGATTCCCTCCTGGTGCCGATCGGCGCGCGTCACCGCCTGGTGAACGACGGCACCGAGCAGGCCCACTACGTCTTCCACCTCTCCCCGCTCGCGCCGAGACCGGAACTCGGCCACGTGGACACCGAGGAGCCTCCCGCCTCGCACGAGTCGCAGCCCATGGTCGGCGGAGCTCGATGAACCGGAGGGCGGCGGTGACCGGCATCGGCGTGGTGGCGCCGGGGGCGATCGGCCGGAAGGCGTACTGGGACCTGCTCAGCGAGGGCCGGACGGCGACCAGGCGGATCTCCCACTTCGACCCGGCGCCGTTCCGGTCCCAGGTCGCCGCGGAGGTCGACTTCGACCCACTGGCGAACGGGCTGACCCCGCGCGAGGTGCGCCGGATGGACCGGGCCGCCCAGTTCGCCGTGGTCTGCGCGGAGGAAGCCATGCGGGACAGCGGGTTCGACGTGGGGGCGATTCCGCCGGAACGCGTCGGCGTCACCGTCGGCAGTGCCGTCGGCTGCACCGTGGGGCTCGAGAACGAGTACCGGGTGCTGTCCGACGACGGCAAGCACTGGCTGCTCGACCACGAGTACGCCGTACCCCACTTGTACGGGTACATGGTCCCGAGCACGCTCGGCGTCGAGGTTGCTTGGGCGGTCGGCGCGGAAGGGCCTTCCTCGGTGATCTCGACCGGGTGCACGTCGGGGCTGGACGCGGTGTGGAACGGCGCGATGCTGGTGGAGCGGGGGGAGGCCGACGTCGTCTTCGCCGGCGCCACCGAGGCGCCGATCTCACCGATCACGGTGGCCTCGTTCGACGCGATCCGGGCCACCACGCCGAATCTGGACGACCCCGAGCATGCCTCCCGTCCGTTCGACGCCCGGCGTGACGGCTTCGTGCTCGGCGAGGGCGCGGCGATCGTCACGCTCGAGAGCGAGGAGGCGGCGCGGAGCCGCGGGGCGAAGATCTACGGTGTCATCGACGGATTCGCCAATCGCACCAACGCTTTCCACATGACCGGGCTCAAGCCGGACGGCCGTGAGATGGCGGAGGCGATCAACGCCGCGCTCCGGTACGCGAAACGAGACCCCAGCGAGATCGACTACGTGAACGCGCACGGCTCGGCGACCAAGCAGAACGACCGGCACGAGACGTCGGCGTTCAAGCGGAGCCTGGGGTCGCACGCGTTCGACGTCCCGGTCAGCTCGATCAAGTCGATGATCGGGCACTCGCTGGGCGCGATCGGCGCCCTCGAGGTCGTCGCCTGCCTGCTGGCGATCGACAATCAGGTGGTGCCGCCGACCGCCAACCTCAAGGAACCGGACCCGGACCTCGATCTGGACTACGTCCCACTGGTGGCCCGCGAGCAGCGCACCGACGTCGTGCTCAGTGTGGGCAGCGGTTTCGGCGGTTTTCAGACGGCCGTCGTCTTGAGTGGGCCGAACAGCCGAAGGACTTCCAGCCGGACCTAGGTGACTGCCGGGACCGCAGCGGCGCGGCGACTGTGCCGGCACCGCGGTTCCCGGCCTGGACTAGGCCAGTTCGTTGACCGTTTTGCCGTCGCCGTCCAGGATCTTGATGGTCGGCCGGTCGTTCTCGTCGACCTGGAGCACGATTCGCGGACGGCCTTGGGAATCGCACAACGCGAGCTGCGCGCCGAAGGTGGTGTGGCAGCCGAAGGCCGCCCGCGGCGTGGCACGGACGCCGGGCCCGGCATCGGGATCCGGAACACCGTTGATGGTCAAGCCCGCGCCGCCCACGCCGTCCTTCGCGGACAAGCTGAGGCTGATGCCGTCCACCGCGTGCGGATAGTCGAAGGCGATGTGACCGCCGGTGGGGTGGACGAGCAGGCCGCCCTTTTCGTCACCGGTCTCGTCGTTGAAGATCAGATAGGAGCCGTTCTCCGGCCCGGAGCGCCGCTCTGGCGGGTAGGTCCGGCCGTCGATGATCAGCGGCGGCTTACGGCTGTCGAGCAGGAACCGCTGCCGTCCTCGCTTGTCCACCACGGTGAACGACGGGGTCGCCCGGGACTTGTCGTCCACTGTTGAGTCCACAGTGGACTCCTTCGCGTCCGCGGTGCCGCCGGTCAGCAACGCGCCACCGGCGGTCGCCGCCATCCCGAAGACCGCCCGTCGCCCGAGATCCCCTGTCATCGCCCCAGCCTCCTCAAGTCGGTTCCCTGGACGGTAGCAAAGATCGGCGCGAGATGTGACAGTTTGCCAAAATCTGTCACTCAAGGCGGATGAGGGCAAGACGGCGGAATTCCTCGAAATCACCTTCGAATGGCGTAGGCGAAATGCCGTAGCGGGATTCGAGGATTCGGCCCATCAAAGGCCGTTGCCCGCTTCGAAGTATGATGCGCGAGAGTGAACCGTCTCGACAGCGAACGGGTCATGGCGGATGATCAGATACGCGCGGCACCCTGCGAGCAAAACCCTTGTTGCGTTCAGTTCCCTGCTCCCATTATTTGGCGAAAAGGAAATCCATGCATGACGATGATGAGCCAGTAGGCCGGGTGCTCGGCAGGCGGCAGGCGTTGATTCTGCTCGGCGCCGCCGGTGCGACCCTCGCTGTCGCCGGAACCACCACGGCACGTGCCGCCACCCCCATCGCGGGATCACCCGAGGTCTGCACGCTGGATTGTGTGGTCAAGCCAGAGCAGATGGAGGGTCCGTACTTCGTCGACGAGCGGCTCAACCGCTCCGATATCCGCAGTGAACCGGCCACCGGGCAACTGGTTCCCGGCACCGCGCTGATGATCAATTTCACCGTTCAGCAAATTCGTCAGCAGCAGTGCACGCCACTGCCGGGAGCGATGATCGACCTCTGGCAGTGCGACGCGTTCGGGCTGTACTCCGATATTCCGTCTCAGGGAAGTTCCGGCCGTCGTTTCCTGCGCGGTTACCAGAATACCGACCAATCGGGAGCGGCTCGGTTCACCACCATTCTTCCTGGCTGGTATTCGGGACGCACGCTGCATATCCACGTCAAGATACGCACGGTCGGGACGAACGGCCGGCCGTACGAGTTCACGTCGCAGCTTTACTTCACGCCCGAGTTCGGCGCGGCGTACCTCCGGACCGATCCGTACCGGCGGAAGGGGCCGGCCGACACGACCAACAGCCGGGACTCGATCTACCGCAACGGCGGCGCCCAAATGCTGCTGCGTCCCCAGCAGGCCGGGAACGGCTACACGGCGGACTTCGCGATCGGTCTCGATCTGTCGAACACCCAAGTCGGCAGGCCCGACTAGCGCAGGCCCGGTAAGTCGCCGGGGCCGGCGAACGCGGGCGGCGACGGTGGGTCCTGCCCGATAGTGAGCGGCACGCGCACGCGCGCGTGCCGCTCACGGCTTCGGATGTGCTGGTGGACCGGGTCGGTTCTTGCTCATGCGCAGGATCAAGTCGACCGCGTCCTCCGAATGGGCTGCCGGAGTCAGGACCTCTTGGAGGAGCAGGCCGCGAATCGCGGCGATGGTGACGGTGGCCGTGGTGAGCGCTTCGTCGGCGTCGAGCCCTTCGCGTTCCGCGAGCGAGGCCAGCATCTTGGTCAGGTCGTCGAGTGAGTCGATGAACTCACGAAAGTCCTGTGGGCTGTACGCGGCCAGCCCTACGACGTGAAAGAAGCCGCGGACACGCGACAGCTGCTCCGGGCGGGTATAGGTCCGCCAGATTGCCACGACGAGGTCGTCGAAGGTGCCCTGCGGGGCGGCCTCGAAAAGCGCCTCGTTGTCGTGGGATCGCCGCGCCTTGAGCATGGCCGCCAACACTCCCGGAAGCGACCCGAAGTGGTATCGCAGGAGGGCGTGGCTGGTCCCGGCCCGGGCCGCGATTTCCCGCAGTGACACCTCCGGGGCGGGAAGGGTCTCGCCGAAGGCGTCGAGAAGCCGAGCCAGGAGGCGCTCGCGTGCGTCACCGGTGCGTTCCGTGCTTGACAAGATCACTCCCACAGTTTATCCATTGGAAAAGAGCGAAGGGAATGACTTGTGGGAAGTTTTCAGCTTGTCGGCGTCGTCCACGCCGGACGTGTCGTGAAGGACCTCCGATGAGCACCATGTGGCACGGCTGCCTCGCTGACACCGACTACTTCGAGACGCGCTCCAGCGGTGGGCACGACTACGGCGTCTGGGTCACCACGCCGCCGGGCTACGACCCCGCCACTACGCGAGCGCCTGCCGTGTATGTGCTCGACGGCAACTGGGCCGTGGGCATGACGGCCCCGCTCATCGTCACCCAGGCGGACCCCATGCAGCGGATACAGCCCTACATCCAGGTCAGCGTCGGCTACGCGGGCGAAGGCGCCCAGCACTGGGATCGGCTGCGCAACAGAGACCTCGTGCCGCCCGGCGAGCCCATCGCCAAGGAACTTTTCGATGCCGTGGAGATGGGGTGCAAGCGGGCGCGAGGACACGCGAGGAATCCGACGCCTACCTCGCCGAACTGCGCGACACCACGCCGACGTGTTCCTGAGCTTCCTCACCGCGGAACTGCACCCGCGGATCGAACGCGACTACGGCACAGCCACGAGCGGGCACGGCCTTTTCGGCTATTCCTACGGCGGGCTTTTCAGCCTCTACACCTGGCTCACCGGCAACACGCTCTTCGAGAGCATCGGAGCGGGCAGCCCCGGCGTCGCCGGTGAAGACACAGATCTTCACCCAACTCCAAGAGCTGGGTGACCGGCAGCAGGCCGCCAAGCTTCACGTGACCCTCAACGAGCGGGAGCTGCTCGGAGACCTGGCCATCTACCAAAACCTCACGAAGAACACCGCCACCGTCCTGCACCGCCTCACCTCTCTCGGCGGAGCCGTCACCAGCGCCGTCCTGCGCGAAACGCACGTGACCGGCCTGCAGGCCTCATTCCTCAGCTACCTCAGGACTTGCCGGGCCCGGTAAGCGCGAACGCCGCGGCCGGGCGACCGCGGCACAGTTCGATACCCGCGAATCCGCTGGACGTACGGCGCGATCCCGACCCATACTCGGGAGTGGATCATGGCGGGTCCCGGCGTGGACGGGACCTGAGGCCCGCGAGGGCCGCCGACGCCTCGGCGAAAGGACCCCCGCGTGCCGACCATGGCCGCCTCTTCCGGCGTGTCCACCCTTGAGTACTCGAAACGGCGTCGCGCGTTCGCGATCGGTGCCCTCGCTCTCGGCGCGTTCGGTATCGGCCTGACCGAGTTCGTCGTCGTCGGCCTTCTCGGGCCGCTCGGCGAGGACCTCGAAGTGTCCATTCCCGCCGCCGGACTCCTGGTCACCGGCTACGCGGCGTCGGTGGCCATCGGCGCGCCGATCATGACCGTCGCCGGGACCAGGCTGCCGCGCAAGATCATGCTCAGCGTGCTGATGAGTCTCTTCATCGCCGGGAACGTGCTCTCCGCCACCGCCCCCGGATACGGCGTGCTCATGGCGGGCCGCGTCATCTCCGCCTTGTGCCACGGCGCTTTCATGGGCATCGGCCCGGTCATGGCCGCGAGCCTCGTCGCCCCGGAGCGGCGCTCCCGTGCCATCGCGCTGATGATGACGGGACTGACGTTGTCGACCGTGGTCGGGGTGCCGTTCGGGACGGCGCTGGGCCAGCGGCTCGGCTGGCGCTCGGCGTTCTGGGCCATCGCCCTGATCGGCGCGGCCGCGCTCGCCGCGATCATCGCGTTCGTACCCGCGCGGCCGAATGACACGGGAGGCGGGCTTCGCCGCGAGTTCGCCGTGTTCCGCCGTCTCCAGGTCTGGTCGGTGTTGACGGTGACGATGCTGGGCTGGGGCGCGGCCTATGCCGCCATCACCTTCCTGGAGCCGATTTTGACGCGGGTCACCGGCTTCGGAACTTCGACGGTGCCGTGGTTGCTGTTGCTCTTCGGCGCGGGGCTGACCGCCGGGAACCTGCTCGGCGGCAAGCTCGCCGACCGAGCGCTGACACCCACGCTCTACGGCACCATCCTCGCCGCGACCGCCGCGTTGGCCGTCTTCGCTTTCGCGGTGCACGAGCGGGTATCGGCGGTGATTATGGTGTTCGTGCTGGGGGTGGCGAGTTTCGCGATGGTCCCCGTCTTCCAGACCCGCGTGATGGACGTGGCCAAGGACGCGCCGTCGCTCGCCTCTTCCGTGAACGCCGCGGCGTTCAACGTCGGCATCGCCCTCTCCGCCTGGTTCGGCGGGATGGCGATCGACGGCGGTCTCGGACTCATCGCTCCGGTGTGGATCGGTGTGGCGCTGGGTGTGGCCGCGCTCGGCGTCGCCTTGGCCTCCGGCGTCGTCGAGCGGCGCCACCGGCATCGAGGGCGCCGTCCGGAGACATCTTGACTCGGACCCCCTGTGGGGAGCGGCCGGGAAGGCGCACACCGGCGCTTGTCGACCGGTGCCCGCCGACGCGCGATTCATCGATCTCGGCAACCCGAACTCGGGTTCCCGGGTTGGTGCCGCCGGAGGGAAGTTCACGCTGGAATTCATGCGGCGGGACGAACGGGCCGCCCGCGAGTCCTCCTAGGGTCGTCACCAGCGAGGCCAGGAGGACAGGTATGCGCACGCTCTTGCGCGGCGGTCGTGTCGTCGATCCGGCCACCGGGTTCGAAGGCACCGTCGACGTGCTGGTCGGCGACGGCGGAATGCTCGCCGTCGGATCGGGACCGCCGCAGGCCGGGGACCAGGCCGCCGTCGCCGGGTACCTCGTCGGACCGGGCTTCGTCGAGCTGCACAGCCACGTGCGTTCGATCGCGGCCCACCGGCCGCAAGCGATGGAAGGGGTCACCATGGCGCTCGACCCGGAGGCCGGGATGAGGCCGGTCGGCCGGGCTTACGCGGCGACGGCCGCGGCGGGACGGCCGCTGCACGCTCGGCTTCGGCGTGCTGCTCGGATACGCGCCGGTCAGCGTCGAGTCCGGAATACCATTCCGTCCGGTCGAACCAGCCGGTTCGGACGAGGCCGGACCTACCTTCGGGAGTGCGGACACCGGTGCCGAGCAAACCGCATACGAGTCTGAGCCGCGTCATCGAAGCACTCGGGGACGTGCTCCTCGAGCCGATCGCGGTCGGCCGGGACACCCGTCGCCACCTCGGCGGCGTGGTGATCCACGATCCGTACGACGACGCCGAGTTCCCCGACCGGGCAGTGGTCCTCGGGGTCGGGGTGCGCGATCCCGGGGAGATCGTGAAGCTACTGCACGAGGTCGGCGAACGCGGCGCGTCCGCGCTGATCGTGCGCTCGCCGACCTCCGCGCCGGCCGAGCTGGCGCGGGCGGCCGCCTCCTCCGGGGTCGCGTTGGTCGGGCTGGCGAGCAGGGCGTCGTGGACGCAGCTGGCCGCGATGCTCCGCACGTTGCTGGCCGAGGGTGACGTCGGCGACGTCTCCCCGCAGGCACTCGGCGGAATCCCGACCGGCGATCTGTTCGCGCTCGCCAACGCGATCGCCGCGCTGCTCGACGCGCCGATCACCATCGAGGACCGCGACTCGCGGGTGCTCGCGTTTTCCGGCCGCCAGGACGAAACCGACCCGCCGCGGGTCGAAACGATCCTCGGCCGCCAGGTGCCGGAACGCTACACCCGGGGCTTGGAGCAGAGCGGCTTCTTCGACCGCCTCCACCGCGAGACGGGACCGGTTTACTTCTATCCGGACGACGACGATGGCGAGAACCGTCCCCGGGTGGTGGTCGCCGTCCGGGCGGGCGATGAGGTGCTCGGCTCGATCTGGGCCGTGGTCGATCACGCGCTGAGCGAAGAACGTGCGGTGGCGCTGGTGGAAGCTTCGAAGATCGTGGCGTTGCACCTGCTCCGGCTGCGGGCCGGAGCCGATGTCGAACGTCGGCTGCGAGCCGATTTGGTGAGCACCGCGCTCGAAGGCGGGCGCCGGGCCCCGGAAGCCGTCGGGCGCCTCGGCCTGCTGGGCCAACCCGCCGTCGTGCTCGCGATGGGTTTGCTCGACCCGGCCGACGACGGCCCCTGGCTCGCCACCGAACGCCAACGCGTCGCCGACGCCCTCGCCATGCATCTGAGCGCGGTCCAGCCGCGCTCGGCGGTCGCGCTCATCGGCGAGGTCGCGTACGGAATCGTGCCGGTGCCCGGAAACCACGGCGATCATCAGGAACGCGCGGTGCGCGTCGCGACCGCGTTCCTGGAACGAATCGGGCACCGGGTCTCCGCGGCGATCGGCGTCGGACCGCCGGCACTCGAGGGCGCGGACCTGTACGACTCCCGCAGCGGGGCGGACCGGGCGTTGCGGGTGCTGCTCGCCAACGGCGGCGCCAAGCGGGTGATCACGGCCGAAGACGCGCACGTCGACGCGCTGATGCTCGAGCTGGCGGACCTTTCCGCGGCCCGCGGCGACGCCGCGACCGGGCCGATCGCGAGGCTGCTGGCCTACGACCGGGAACACCAGTCCCAGTTCGTGCACACGCTGCGGTGCTGGCTCGATTCGTTCGGGGACATCAACGCCGCGTCGGCGGCGGCATATGTGCATCCGAGCACCTTCCGCTACCGGTTGCGCCGGCTGGCCGAGGTAGGCGGAATCGACCTCGACGACCCACGGGACCGGTTCGCGGCGATGGTGCAGCTGCATCTGCTGCTCCATGGCATGCGGCCCGGAGAAGCCTGACACCCCTGTCCGAGCGGATGAACTTTCCCCGCCGGTCTCCTCGGTCCGGACGAACAAGGGACGTCCCGCCGCGACCTAGCATTCCCGCAACGCCGGACCATCCACACCGGACAAGAGGTGCGCATGTCGAAAATTTCCGAGATCGATACCTGGCTCCGGGAGAACTTCTCCCTCTTGCTGGACAAGCACCAGGTGCCCGGTGCCGCGATCGCGGTGTTCGCCGACGGCGAGGTCGTCGAGCACGCGGCGGGTGTCGTGAACACGGCAACCGGCGTGGAGTCCACAACGGACTCGGTGTTCCAGATCGGGTCGATCACCAAGATCTGGACGATCACGCTGATCATGCAGCTGGTCGACGAGGGCCTGGTCGACCTCGACCGTCCGGTGCGCGACTACCTGCCCGAGTTCCAGGTCGCCGACGCCCGCGCCGCGGCCACGATCACCGTCCGGCAGCTGGCGTGTCACACCGGCGGGTTCGAAGGCGACGTCTTCGCCGACACGGGGACCGGCGAGGACGCGGTGGCGAAGCTCATCCCGTTGCTGTCGGACGTGCCGCAGCTGTTCCCGCCGGGCGAACGGTTCTCCTACAGCAACGCCGGCTACTGCGTGCTCGGCCGCATCGTCGAGGTGCTGCGAGGCAAGTGCTGGGACGACTGCGTGCGCGAACGGCTGATCGGCCCGCTCGGCCTGACCCATGCCGGCTGCGGGGCCGAGGACGCCGTCCGCCATCGTGCCGCGGTCGGTCACATCCTGCCGGAATCGGGCGGCGAGCCGGTGCCCACGAAGGTCTGGTCGCTCGCCCGCTCCAACGCGCCCGCCGGTGCGACGCTGGTCATGCGCCCGCGCGATCTGCTGACCTTCGCCCGCATGCATTTGAACGAAGGTAAGGCCGACGACGGTGTCCAGGTGCTGTCGCCGGAATCGGTGCGCGCGATGCGCGAACGGCAGGTCGCCGTGCCGGATCTCGGCATCATGGGCACGCACTGGGGCCTCGGCTGGGTGGACTTCGGCTGGCAGGGCGGCACGGTGGTCGGCCACGACGGCGGCACGATCGGCCAGTCGGCCTTCCTGCGGGTCGCGGTGGAGCACGACGTCGCGTTCGCGTTGCTGACCAACGGAGGGGCGACGCTGAAGGTCTACCACGAGATCGCCACCAAGCTGATGCGCGAACTCGCCGGGATCACGGTCCCGCCGCTGCCCGAACCGGGTCCCGCGCCGGCCCCGGCCGATCTTTCCCGGTATGTGGGGGAGTACTCGTCGCGGGTCCTCTCCACCGTCGTCACCGCCGAGGGCGGCCGGCTCTGGCTGCGGCGCACCCCGAAGGGGGAGTTCGCCGAACTCGACGAGCCGTCGGGCACGGTGGAGCTGCTGTCGTGGCACGGCGAAACCTTCGTCGCCGCCATTCCGGAAGTCCCCGGCGCCTACGTGGCCCACGTGTTCGTCGGCGACGACGGCACCGGCCGGGCCCGGTTCCTCCACACCGGACGCGCGGACCGGCGGGTGGCGAAGTGAGCGACATCCGCGAACGGATCGAGGCCGTGTTCGCCGCAGCGGGTGCCGAAGGGTCGCTGCACGCGAGGGAAGTCGGTGTGCCGGACGGTGCCGAGGTGTCGGTCGGCGCCGACGATCAGGTGGTCCTCGCCTCGGTGTTCAAGATCCCGATCGCGCTCGCCTATGCCAAGGAAGTGGTGGCCGGACGACTCGACGAGACCGAATACACGAAGGTGACCGCGCGGTACCGGATCGGCGGCATCGGCACCGCGGGCTGCGCCGACGACGTCGAGATGACCTGGCGCGACCTCGCCTGGTTCATGCTCACGATGAGCGACAACGCGGCGACCGACCTGATCTGGAACCGGATCGGCCAGGAGACGATCTGCCGGGCGGTCGCCGACCTCGGGCTGTCCCGCACCCGGCTGATCGGCTCCTGCGAGGACTCGTTCCGGATCGGGATCGCCGAACTCGGCGGGACCGATCTCGCCGAGATCGACGCACTGCTGGCCGCGGCCACCGAAGAACAGGTGCGGAACCTGTCGATGTGCGACCCGGAAAGGGAAACCTCGTCGACGCCGCGTGAGACGACCGAACTGCTCGACGCGATCTGGACCGACCGGGCGGGCGAACCCGAAGCCTGCGAACGCGTCCGGACGATCATGGCCCAGCAGATCTGGCCGCACCGGCTGTCGTCCGCATTCCCCTCCGGTGTGCGGATAGCCGCGAAAACCGGGACTCTGCCGGGCATCCGCAACGAAGCGGGAGTGGTGACCTTGCCCGAGGGCCGCCGGTTCGCGGTCGCGGTGTTCACCCGCGCCCATTCCCTCGACGATCGCCTTCCCGAAGTCGACACGTCCATCGGCGCCGCCGCCCGGCTGGCAGTCGACCACCTCCTTGCCGAGAACGCGACACCGTAGGAGAACTCCCGTGAAAACTGCTCGGCACACCGCCGTGACGGCAGTAGTAGTGGCTTTGACCGTGAGCGCGTGCGGGGCCCCGGCGCCTTCCGGAACGGATCCGACCGCGAACCGGAAACCGGCCGACGGCAAGACCTTCACCTACGCCGTCGGTTCGGATCCGGGAACGCTCGACCCGGCGCTCACCGTGCTCTCGATCGCCGGCGAGATCGGTCGTTATCTTTATGACGGGTTGCTCGGCGTGGACGGCAAGGGGCAACCCGAGGCCGGGCTCGCGGCACAGTGGGAGGCCACCACGACCACCGCGTCCTTCACCCTGCGCAAGGGCATCACCTGTCCCGACGGGAGCCCGCTCACCGCGACGGACGTCGCGGCGAACATCAACTTCGTCGGCGACCCGGCGAACAACTCACCGATCGCGGGCAACACGGTGCAGGTGGGCACGAAGGCGGTCGCCGACGACGCGGCGGGCACCGTGAAGGTCACCAGCGGGGCACCGGACGCGTTCCTGCTGCGCAACGCCGGCAACGTCCCGATCGTCTGCGCGAAGGGCCTCGCCGACCGCAAGACGCTGGCCAGGGGCGAGAACGGCACCGGCATGTTCACCATATCCGAGGTCGTCCCGAACGACCACTACACGCTGACCCGGCGCAAGGACTACAACTGGGGCCCCGGAACCTTCGATCCCGGGCAGAAGGGCTTGCCGGACAAGGTGGTCATCCGGGTCATCCCGAACATGACGACCGTCACGAACCTGCTGCTGTCCGGCGAACTCAACGCCGCACAGGTGAGCGGACCGGATCAGCAGCGCCTGCGGGCGCGCGGGTTGTTCCACGCCGACACCACCGTGGCGTTCGGGGAGTTGTGGTTCAACCAGGCGCCCGGCCGGTTCGGCGCGGACCAGGCGATGCGCCGCGCACTGGTGCAGGCACTCGACCTCGCCCCGGTCGCCAAGGTCCTGACCCGGGACGCCGGCGCCCCGGTCCGGGGCTTGATCACCATGGAACCCCTGGCGTGCACCGGCGACTCCGCCACCGGGCACATCCCCGGCTTCGACCTCGCCGCGGCCAAGACCGCGCTCGAAGCGGCAGGCTGGAAACCGGGCCCGGACGGCATCCGGATGAAGGACGGCAAGCGCCTCGCGCTGACCGCCATCTACGGCACGCAGCTCGGCGCGACCATGACACCGGCCGCCGAGCTGATGCAGCGGGGCTGGAAGGAGGCAGGCGTCGACGTCACGCTCAAGGGCCTGGACAGCCCGGCGACCAGCCAAACCCTGTTCGCCACCGGCGACTGGGATCTCTCGATGGCCCCGGTCAGCTTGAATCTGCCGAGCCAGCTGATCCCGTTCGTGTCCGGCAACCGGCCCCCGGAGGGCACGAACTTCGCGCACATCGACAACCCGCGGTACGACGCGCTGGTCGCCAAGGCGGCCACCCAGGTCGGGACCGCGGGCTGCCCGGACTGGCTGGCCGCGGAGACGGCGCTGTTCGAACGCCAGGACGTCGCACAGTTCGCGAACTCGCTGCTCCCGACCTTCGGGAACAAGGCACGGTTCGAGATCTCGAACACCTTCCTCCAACCGTCGTCGATCCGGATGTACGACTGACGACCGGCGTGGTCGCCGCGGCCGTCGTCGGATACCGACAGGCCAGGCGGCGGCTCAGCAGGCCTTGACGATGACCGAGTGTGCCTTGCTGCCGAGGTCGAGGATTCTCACGTCCTTGTTCCCGGCGGGCACGCGGACCTGATAGGTGCCGGGGTCGACCGGGTAGCCGAAGTAGCTGCCGGCCGGGGCGGCGCCGGTGCCCGCGATCATCCTGTCGCCGCGGTGGATAGTGGTGGAGACCGCTTTGCCGCAGTTGTTGGAGATGTAGATCTTGCCTTTGGTCGCGGCGGAGGCGGAACCCGCGCCGAGGACCGAGATGGCCAGACCCGCGGTGGCCAGAATGGTGAGAGCGCGCCGGGCGGTCGTCATGGTGCTCCTTCAGGTGTGGTCGGACTCAGCCACAAGGTATCCGCGAGCGCGTCCGCACACTGTCGGTCGAACGGACCACATTCCCAAGCACCGCCAGGATGTACGCGAGTTCGTCCGACCGTGGTTCGCCAGGCTCACTGGCTCGATCGCTTCCGGCGGAGCCTGTGCTTGACCCCCTTGGCGTTACGGACGACCGGATCGAGCAGGTCGCGCGGTCCCGAACCATGGTGCTTTCGCGAGGCGCCTTCGGCAGATTTTGCCGGGACCGGAGTTTGAGCCGGTTCGGATCCCGGCTCCGCCAAGGCGGTGTCTTCAGGGTCCGGCCAGTCGGGGACCGCGGATTCGAACCGCGGACCCGCCTGTGCCGGAACAGGGCCGGGGTCACCGGTGCCGGGGTCGGTGACCGGCGCGGCGACGGCCGGTGCTCCGCCGAGGTTCGGCCGGGCCATCGGCGACCGAGGCCCGCTGGGAGCGTGATCCCCGCCCGACCGGGGAACTCGCCTGGGGCCGGCGCCGAGGATCATCTCCGGGGTGACCGCCGGGATCATGAGTGGTGTGTGCGCGGTATCGGCGTTCGGCACCGCCGGTTCACGGGCCACGGGATACCGGGCCAAAACATCCGCTGCCGGAGTCCGGGCCCGGGTATTTGTTCGTTGGCCGACCCGGGCGAGGCCATAGACGCCCAGAAGGCCGAATAGTCCGGTCAGACCCCACAATGCCGCCGTCATTGCCTTCCTCCCTTTCCTCGTTTCGTTGGAAACCGGGTGACCGGTTGGCGGTCGTCTAATCCGAAAAGCCCCGTGTGGGTGACACGAATCGGGTGAATCGCGTGTGAGCGGGCTGGGGGCGGGTACGCAGAAATCGATCGATCTACCACCGAGGGAAGGATCATCGAATGCTTCACAGGACAGCGAAATTGATTTCCGCATGTGCGGTGTCCGCGGCCATTGTTTTGACCGGAGCGGTCCCGGCCGACGCGGCGCCGGCGCCCGCGATCGCGACACCGGCGGGGCAGCAGGCCGACAACAACCCCAACGACCCCAACGACAGGAACGACAGGAACGACAGGAACGATTCCGACGGGGACAATGGTTTATGGGGCCTGCTGGGGCTGCTCGGTCTCCTGGGCCTTGCCGGGCTCGTCCGCCGTGAACCGAAACCGGGTGCGATGGCGGGATATCCGGCCGCGGGTCCGGGGACGCCGCCGGCGAACACCTATCCGCCCGCCGAACCACGACAGAACCCGCCGGGTGCTTGAGCGTCGTCTCCAGCCACCGCCGAAGTGGGTCGGCGCACACACCGCGTGTTCGGGCGCGGTCGTCGGCAGGCTCCGGACGGGAGAGACGGGTGTCACACGATGGGGTCGTGACGATCTTCTCAGGACGGGGTCCCAGTGGTGTGGAAGTAAGGATGGAACGGGCTTGAACTTCCATCGAGACCGCAAGAACCGACCCGAGGAGAAGTCATGACGAATTCGACCGCGGCCAAGGCCCCCAGCCAGTCGGCCCAGGTAGAGAAGACCGGTACGGGCGCGTTGGAGTCGAGCAAGGGCGCCACCACCATCGCCGACACCGTCGTGGCGAAGGTCGCCGGCCTGGCCACTCGGGAGATCTCGGGTGTGTACGACCTGGGCGGCGGTGCGGCCCGGGCGTTCAGCGCGATCCGTGAGCGCATCCCGGGCGCCACGGCCTCGGCGAGCCAGGGTGTCTCGGTCGAGGTCGGCGAGAAGCAGGCCGCGGTCGACCTGCAGATTCTCGTCGAATACGGCGTGTCCATCGCCGACCTCTCCCGCGCGGTGCGCAGGAACGTCATCGGCGCGGTCGAGCAGATCACCGGGCTCGAGGTCGTCGAGGTCAACATCAACGTGTCCGACGTGCACATTCCCGGCGACGACGAGGACGAGGACGCCAAGAGCGACACCGGCCGCGTCCAGTGACCCCCGGCGTCGAGATCGACGCCGACCGCATCGCCGCCGCTGTGCAGGCCCAACCTCATGTCGCGGGCCTGCACAGCGGCCGGTTCGGCGAGATCGCCACCCTCCTGCGTGGTCGCCGGATCCCGGGGATCCGCATCCGCGACGACGAGATCACCATCGGTGTCACCGGCCGCTATCCGGCGACCGCCGTCGAGATCAGTGACGACGTCCGCGCGGCGGTGGGGCCGGTCGGCCTCCCGGTACACGTGCGGATCGGCGATATCGCCTCCGCACCAGCCAAGGAGAAACCATGAATTCCACGCATCTCGGCCTTCTCACCGGCCTCGCACTCGGCCTCGCGGCCGCTTTCGGCGGGTTCAGCGCGTTCATCGTCGTTCTGGTCCTCGGCGCCCTCGGACTGCTGGTCGGCCGTGTCCTCGACGGCAAGCTCGACCTTTCGCAGCTCACCGGCCGTGACAGGGGTTGAGCCCATGACCGCCACCCTGTCGAGCGCGACCCTCGGAACGGCTGCTCCCGCCGACGCCGAAGACCGGGGCATCCTCACCATTTCCGACAGCACGGTGGAGCGGATCGCGGCGCACGCGGTGACCGAGGTCGACGGTGTCGGCGGTGCCGCGAGCCGTGTGCTCGGTGTCGCTGTCGGTGGCGAAGACCTCGACAACAGCGCCAAGGTCACCGCGAAAGTCAGCGGTGGTGCCGCCAGTCTCGACGTCAGGCTTTCCCTCAGCTATCCGATGTCGGTCTCTCGCACCACGGAGAACGTCCGCCGCCATTTGATGCGCCGTGTCGAGGAGTTCACCGGTCTCACGGTGTCGCAAGTGGACATCACCGTCACCGCGCTGCACACCGCCACCGCCGAAACGAGGAGGGTCCAGTGAAACGCCGCCCGCGCCGCAGCATTCCCGCGACCCTCACCGGGATCGTCCTGCTCGCCGCTTGCGCTCTCGTGGCGGTCGTCGCGGTCCAGATGCTTCTCGGTGAGACTCCCTGGATTCGTTACGACACCGTCGCCGGCACCTTGCACGATCTGCGCTGGAGTGACGTCGCGACGGCCGTCATGGGCGGCGTCGCGGTGCTCCTCGGGTTGGTCCTGGTCATGGCGGCGGTGCTGCCCGGCAGGCTCACCGTCCTGCCGCTCCAAGGCGATTTGGACTCCGGAGCCTCGCGTCGGAGCTACCGCTCCACCCTTCGCGCCGCGGCCGCGGCGGTGGACGGTGTGTCCAGCGCGACGGTGAAGCTCAAGTCTCGCAAGGTTTCCGCGAAAGTGATCACGGGGCGGGCGACCACCGATGGTCTCGCCGAAGCCGTTCGCGGCGCGATCGCGCACCGGCTCGACCAGATCGACCCCGCCATCCGCCCGACCGTCAAGGTCAAGGTCCGCAGTGCCAGGAGCGTGTCATGACCAGCCTCAACCGGCCGTCCCGGCTCAATCGCACGTTGCTCGCCTTGTGTGGTCTCGTCCTGATCGCGGCCGGTGTTTTCACCCTGCTGACCCATTTCGGCAAGCTCACCGTCCTGCGACCGGAATCCGCGTTGGTGGCCGGTACGGGGCAGCCGCCCACCTGGACGCTCTACGTCGCCGCCGCGGTCGCGGTCGTCCTGGGTTTGCTCGTGCTGCGATGGCTCATCGCGCAGCTGACCCGTAAGCCCAAGACCCACACCTGGCGCTTCGAAACCGATCCCGCCGCCGGTCGCACCGAGCTGGCCGCGGGCGCCGCGATCGAGCCGTTCGTCGCCGAGGTCTCGAACTATCCCGGCGTCCACGCCGCGCACGCGACGCTCGCGGGGACCCGCCACACACCGGCCCTCGCGCTGGTGATCAGTGCCGAACAGGACGGCGACGTCACCGAGATCCGCCGCCGGATCGACACCGACGGCCTGCCGCGGCTGCGGCAGGCACTCGATCTCGACACCCTGCCGGTGACTGTGGAGTTCCGCTTCTCCGCCAAGACGGGCGCCCGCGCCCTTTAGCCGTTCCCTTCGTCAGCCGGTGGCCTCTTCCGCGGCCACTCCGCGGGTGGTGATCACGCGGGCGCTGCCGTCGGCGAGCCGGTAGGACAGACCGGCGATGGCGGTTTCGCCGGATTCGATCTTGTCGGCGAGGAGCCGGGAGCGGTCGATGAGGAGATCGACGGTCTGGCGGATGTGTTCGGCGATGATGTCGTCGTCTTCGGTGAGTCCGGCGGCGCGGGCGGCGAGCACGCTGGGCGTGACGCGTTCGATGACGTCGCGGACGAAACCATTGGTGCCGAGGCCGTCGGTGAGGGCGGCGCGGGTGGCGGCGACCGCCCCGCAGGAGTCGTGGCCGAGGACCACGATCAGGGGGCAGTCCAGCACGCTGACGGCGTACTCGATGCTGCCCAGCACTTCCGCGCCGGCGACGTGCCCGGCGGTGCGGACGACGAAGAGGTCTCCCAAGCCGCGGTCGAAGATGATCTCGGCGGCCAGTCGTGAGTCCGAGCAGCCGAAAAGGGCGGCGAAGGGGCGTTGTCCAGGCGCGGTTTCGGCGCGTCGGGTGGCGTCCTGGTTCGGATGCTCGGGTGTTCCGGCGACGAACCGCCGGTTTCCGGCCAGCAACAGGTCGAAAGCCTCGGAGGGGGTCAGCTGCGCGTCGATCATGGGGCAGAGAATAACCGGTGGAGAACCGGCGAATCGGACACGAAGCGGGTCTCGTCGCACATGTCACAGGACGCGCAAGCCATTCGGCTGGTCGGGGAGGTCGCGGATGGTGAGGAGGATGCGGAAGGCGCAGGGTCAGCGGGTTCGCGCGGCGGACGGTGAACGCCAGGGCGTTCCGCGGCGTTCGTGGACGAAGAGCTGTTCGATGGCGTGAGCGACGTGCGAGCCGTATTCGCGTTCCAGCAGGTAAAGGCCGAGATCCAGGCCTGACGTCACCCCGCCGGCGGAGACCAGGTCCCCGTCGTCGACGACTCGCGCGTGGACGGCTCGCACACCGGTGGCTTCAAGCGCTTCCATGCCGAGCGGGTGGGTCACGGCGTGGCGGCCTCCGATGAGTCCGGCCATGGCCAACGCGAGCGAGCCTCCGCACACGGTCGCCACGGTCACGTCGGGATTGGCCAGCGCCCGCTTGATCAGCGGCGTGGCGGCGCTCTCGACGAACCTCCCCAGCAGCACGGGGATCGTTTCCTCTTCGTCGGGGTCGCCGTCCACTGGCCCGGAGGCGCCCGGGACGACGAGGTAGCCCGGCCTCTCCGGATCGAGGACGCCGTTCGCTTCCAAGGCCATGCCGCGGGTTCCCGACACGACCCGCCGGGCGCCCTCCGCGGAGACGAACTCGACGTGCAGCGTTCGGCCGGCCTCGTCACTGCCTGCGGCCAGTACTTCGAACGGCGCGATCGCGTCCAGCGGGTCGAACCCGTCGAACAACACGATTTGCGCGGCTTGGGTCATCGACGGAACTCCTTGTGATGGTCCCGGCGGGGTCGCCGGTGGCTCAGCTCGGGTGGACGTTCAGGCTTTGGAGATCGGTGCCGACGACGAGGCGGCCGGAGTACCCCCGCTGTGCCGCCCGCCACCGCGTCACGGGATTGTTCGCCGGGACGAGGTGAGTGAGCACAAGGGTTTTCACGCCCGCGGGCTCGGCGACCTGAGCCCCGACCTGCTCGATCGTCGTATGCGACGAAAGCAGGTGCTCGCGCAACGCGTTGGCCGTCTCGGGTGGAAGGACGGAGACGATCCGCTCGACGAATCGCACGTCGATGACCTCATGGACGAGATAGTCGGCGTCACGTGCGAGATCGATGAGGTTCTCGCTGACCGTCGTGTCCCCTGAGACCACTATCGACCCGTCGGGGGTGTCGAAACGGTAGGCGAAAGCCGGTGCCGTGGGGTGATGGTCGACGAGAGTCGCCGTGATCTCGACGTCGCCGTCCCGCCAGAGGTGGATAGGGGAGGAGAGACGCGGTGGCCTGCCGCCCGGATCGGGCGACCAGATTCCGGTCAGGTCGATGTCGTGGAGCCGGAACAGGCTGTCGGGCCCGGCGAGTGCGCTGTCCCGCGCCCGGTCGTTGAGATCCGTCGCGAAGGCTTGCCGGAGGTAACCGGTCATGCCCACCAGACCGGGTGTCGGATCGCCGGGATTCACCACCGGCGGTTGCGGCCTCCCGGGAGGAAAGACCCGGGGCAGAGTGCTCCGGTCTCCCGGTCCCCACACCTCGATCGGCGGTGTGGTGCGGCCGATCGAATTGGACATGCCGGTGCTGTACATCGCGGGCCAGTCCGTGACGTGGTCGCTGTGGAGATGGGTGAAGAACAGCCCGCGTACGTTGCCGAGCATGTTGCCTTCGTCGACGCCTGGCGGTAATCCAGCCTGTGCCAGGCGCTGATAGGCACCCATTCCCAGATCGACGACGTAGACGCGGTCTTGATGAACGACGGCCGTGGACGTCCCGGACCTCCGGTGGTCGAGAACCGTCGGGCCACCCGCGGTTCCCAAAAGGACGAGCCGGGTCCGGCCGCCGACGTCCGTTCGCTCCGGAGCGGCGTCGGCGATTCCCGTTCCTGCCGCCAGTGATCCCACGGCCGTCGCGCCCATGACCTTGAGGAAACGGCGGCGACTGGAGCCGTCCTGTGCCTGAGCCTCGAGCACGGCGCGGGCGATCACATCACACATGGTGCTCTTTCTGTCGAGTACGCCATCGGTCGGCGGAAGAAGTCTCCGAACCCCGACAACGACACTAAGCAGGTTTGAACCGGCCCGACACTCGTTTGTGGACAACTATCGGCGGGATATGGCCAACTGCCGCGGCGCTCGCACTGTTGTTGCCTCACAACGTTTGGCGGCTCAGGACCTAGCTCCGCTGATGTCGACCACACCGCCGCGAGGTGACCGGCGTCGCCGTCGGCGAGCTTCGCGGTGTCATCCCTTCCTGGAAGTCGAACCGCGCCGGCTGGTTTTCTCCCACGTACCGCAGGCGCTCATGCTGCACCACCGGCGGGAGCCGTTCTTGCTGGTGTCGTAGAACAACCAGCCGCAGCTGCCGTCATGGCCGAGGCACTCTTTGATCCGGTCGAAGTCGGCGTTGATCGCCGTTTCCACGGCGGAGCGGGCGACCGGCCAGAGAACGCAGTCGAGTTCTCCGCGAGGTGACCAGCTCCAGTCCAAACCGGTGGGGGTCGAGACCAGGTCGGCATGTCGCAATGCCTCGGCGTAGGCCTGCTGGAGATGGGCGAGCGCCTGGCCGGGCGGTTCGTCACCTTGGGCGATGGCGGCGAAAATCGCGTAGATGGCCTCGCGTAGTTGTTTGGCGCGCGAAAGGGTGCCCCGGGCGGCCTCGGGGTCACGTCGGACGCGTTTGCGGAGCAGGCCCGCGCGGTTCGCCCCGATGATCCCGGCGTCCGTGGACCACTCGATGAGGCTTGCGAAGTCCGAGAGATAGTCGTGAGCGTCCTTGTCGGGCCGAGTCCGTCGAGGGCCCACGGTGTTGGCGAAATCGAGGCACACCAGGCCTCCGATGTGTTCCAGCGGTTCCGGCATCACGATCCTTCCGGACCTTCCGATCGGTTACGAGAGCGACGTGGCAGGGCCGCCAGTGTGGCGAGGGCGAGCAGGGTGGCGATCGCGAAGGCGGTGGGAAGTCCGGCGTGGTCGACGACGCGTCCGAGCACCGCAGGGCCCACCACGGCGCCGAGGGTGATGAAGGCGACCACCACGCTGAAGCCGCGTGTGGGCTGGTCCGGGAACACCAGCGAACTCCACACCGAGAGCAGCGTGCCGCCGACCATGAAGCCGCAGCCATAGAGCGCGGCGGAGGTCAGGGCGAATCCCCAGCCCGCGGGTGCCAGCCACAGAACGGCCGTCGAGAGGGAAAGGACGATCTGCGCGGCCACGAAAATCGCACGAAGACCGTGATGGCGCACGAACCGGCCCGTGAACACGCCGATCGTTCCCGCGATCCCGATGACCGTCCACAGTGCCGGGGCGACGCGTTCGTTTCCCCCGTTGGCCGTCGAGACCGCGACTCCCGCGAACGACCAGTAGGCCGCACCGATGAGCCCGGATGACGTGGCTGCCACGAACAAGGGCCACGCGTCCCGCCTGCCGGCCAGTTCACGCCATCGAACCGTCGCATGTGGTGGTTCGCGTTTCACCGGTGCGGAGGGCAGTGCGCGGATGTTCCAAGCCAGCACGAGGAACGCGACCGCCGCGGCGCCGAGCCAGACCAGCCTCCATCGAGAGTCCGTGGCGAAGAAAGCGGCCGGTCCCGCGAGCACGACCCCGAAGGTCGTGCCGGTGCTGATCATCGACAGCGCGTGCGTCCGCCCACGGGGCTTCACGGTCTCTTGGACGACGTCGGAATACGGCGTCCAGACCCACCCGGGTGCCATTCCGGACACCGCGACCCCGGCGGCCAGGACCCACGTGCCGGGAGCGACGGCGATGAGCAGCATCCCGATACCGGCGCAGCCCAGTCCGATCCCGATCGGCAAACGCGGCGACCTCCGGCCCGCCCACCAGCCCACGACGCAGAGAGCGACCAGCTCGCCCAGATAGCCGATGCTGGTCACGGCTCCGAGCGCCCCGGTGGAACCGCCGAATTCGGCTTGAAAGCGGGGAAGGAAAAGACCATATCCGTAGCGGCCGAACCCGTAGGCGACCGCGAGGGTCGCCAACCCGGACAGACCGGGAAGCCACGGACCGGCCCGGCCGTCCTCCGCGTTTCGAGCCGTGGTGGCTGCTGCTCCGGTGTGCATGCTGTTCGTCTACCCCGGGAAAGGATTACTTACGCACCGTCTATCGAACTTTCACTGGATAAGGCTAGATGGCCGATTCTGATCAGCATATCCTTGTTCGGGCAGGGCCTGTGCACCGCCAATCGCCGTTATGGTGGTAAGCGCATGGGAGGATGTTCAGATGTCGTCTCGTGCGCATACTGTCGATCCGGCGCGCCTTGCCCAGTGGTGCGTGGAGCATCTCGGCAGTCCGCCGGCGGAGGAGATCTTCAGATCCGGGCACCTCTCCACCGTCATCGGGCTTCGGCTGACCGACGACCGCGAGGTCGTGGTCAAAATTCGTTCGGACACGCCGCGGATAGCGGCCTGCGTCGAGGTCCAACGTCGGATGTTCGAGGCTGGTTATCCGTGTCCCCAGCCGCTCACCGGCGCAGAGCCGCTCGGCGAGGACGTCGCCACCGCGGAAACCTGCATTTCCGGCGGCGCCCTGCTTCCGAGCGCGGACAACGCGGCCCGGGCCTTCGCCGAGGCGTTCGCGCGGCTGATCAGGCTCACCCCACGGCCGACTGAGGTGTCCACGCTCGAACCCGCACCGTCGTGGGCCGCGTGGGATCACGCCGAGGACGGCCTGGACCAGGGCCTACGACGCCGAATATCAAGCCGCGGTCGGGCAACCCATCACCTCGCTGTCCGAGGGTGAGGCTCGCGAGCGCCTGCGCCGCGGTGGGACCGACTCGCGGAGGCCGTGAACGGACCTTTGCGTAGCCCCGGCTATCCGCCCGTGCTCGATCGTGAGCCAGGGGTGGGACACCGCTCGCGAGCCACGACGCGGCGGGCGACGGCGAGTGTGCTGGGCGCGGCGAGCCAGCACAGGTACGCGCCGGTGTCGCCGGTCAGGAACGAGACCGGAATCGACAGCCCGAACACCGCTGCCAGGCAGACACTGCGCGTCAGGCTCTGGGCGAACAGCCGGGGCGGGTCATCGGTCCGGTAGAGGTGTCCGCGCCGGATTTCCCGGATGATCAGCGCGAACGACGCGGATGCCAGGACCTGCACCATCGCATACAGGCTGAACCGGAGCGGAAAGGCGCCGTCGGCGGTGATCACGCGGGTCGCGAACGGCATCAGGACCTGCATGAACAGCCAGGCCAGGGTGAGGCTGATCAGGCGGCCGCTCAGCGAGCGGACATGGGGGAAGATCTCGTGGTGGGCGCGCCAGTGTGCGGCGATCACCACGAAGCCGAGCGCGAAGGCGATGTACTCCTTGCCGTGGGCCGACACCGAGCTCAGCATGGCGCCGGTGGTGTCGCCGTGCGGGATCGGGAGATCCAGTGCCAGCAAGGTGAGCGCGATCGCGATCACCGCGTCGACGAAGGTGGTGAGCCGCTCGGCGGCGGCCGCTCGCGCCTTCCCGATCGAGTCGTCGAGTTCGTGGCAGGTAGGTGCCGTGGGCATCAGACGGCGATGTTCGCGAGGCGCCGGGATCGCAGGGCGAGGATGATCATGACCGCCGGGATCAGGATGTCGTCGACGAGGACTCCGCCGGTGTTGCCGGGTGCGTGGTCGCCGCCTGCGATCCATTGGTGGACGTGGCCGATCGCGGCTCCCCAGAGGAACATTCCGCCGCCGAGGCCGATGGTGACGCGTTCGCGCGCGGAGGCCGAGGCGGCCCGGAAGCCCATGACGGCCAGGCCGAGGTTGGCGAAGGCGATTTCGAACATGAAGGGGGTCCGGTCGAACCCGATCGCGGTGGCCATGACATCCGGGAAGGCGAGGAAGGCGATCGTCATCCACAGGCTGCCGCAGCCGAAGGCGCCGATGGCCCACCAGCGCTGCCAGATCTCGAGCCGTTCTTCGGAAGACGTGGCCCGGCGGGCGTGGATGGCGGCTCCGATGGCGGGCACGACGATCCAGACCAGCGGGAAGGCGGTTTGGGCGAGGTAGGAGAGGTTGTTCACGACCTCAGTCTTACCTAGTTAATATTAACTCGTCAACACTCTGGTACGGTGAAGGAGTGGACGACGGACTCGCAGACTTGCTGCACCGCGTGGTCATGCTCATGGGTGAGGCGACCCGGCGGCGCACCGATGACCTCGACGGTTTGACCTACAGCCAGATACGGCTTCTGGGGACGCTGGAGGACATCGAGCCGACGACGCAGCATCGGCTCGCGCAGGCACTGTCGATCTCCGATCCGGCGGTCAGCCGGGCGCTGCGGCCACTCGAAACGGACGGCCTGGTGCGGATCACCGTCGACCCCGAACACGCGCGGCGACGGCTGGTCCGCCTCACCGAGCTCGGCCGGAAAGCCTTCCATGCCGCCGGAAAGCCTCTCTACGACGAGCTCCGCGAGGCGCTCGTCGCGGCAGGCTTCCCTTACGAGCGCTATCTCGAAGACACCCTTCGGCTGGCCGAAATCCTCGCGTCCGACTGAGGTGCACGACGAACTCGGCTTTCTCGCCGGCGGAGTTCGGTCATTTCTTGTGCGATGCGTGAGCCTCTTCCCGCTATGAATGCTGATGGTCGTTATAGCGCGCGGATCAGGGTGATTTCGAGGATGGCGCGCCGATGAAGAATGTCCTGTGCGGCGGATACATGTCCTATTACGCGTTCTATAGTCGCTGTCATGTCCAACCTGGAGCGATCGGCGATGCGGGTGGCCGATTCCGACCGTGAGCGGATGGCACAACTCCTTTACGAGGCCATGGGGGCGGGACGGCTCACCACCGCCGAAGTGGAAAGCAGACTGGATCTCGTCTACGCGGCCAAGACTTTCGCCGATTTCGAGCCGATCATCGCGGACCTCCCGGCCGCGTCACCCGCTCGGCCGGTGCATCCGGATGACGGCGTGCCGGGGCCGCGGGGGTCGGTCGCGGTCATGTCCGGAGTCGCGCGGCGGTTCGACGGGGTGTTGCCCGCGGAACACGTCAGCCGGGCGTTCTGGGGGAGTGTCCGGCTCGACCTGCGTCACGCGGAATTCCCCGACGGCCTCTGCACGATCAAGGCCAGGGCGGTCATGGGCGGGATCAGGATCGTGGTCCCCGAGGACGTTGTCGTCGATGTCCGTGGTGTCGGGCTCATGGGCGGGTTCGGTGGCGGCCGGAGGCCGGGAGGACAGCGATCGACGGTGGGCGCGCCGGTTCTGCGGGTGACCGGGTTCGCTTGGTGGGGTTCGGTCAAGGTAGTCCGCAAATCCCGGGAGTCCCCGCGGAAGAGCCGGCGCGAGCACCGGTCGTCCCGCCGGGCACGTCGATGAGCATCGGCTCACCGCGGCCGCGAAAGCGCCTGTTGGACAATCTCGACATTCTGCCGGCAGTTGGTCAGAACCCACCGGTCATCGCGTCCTGACCGGTTTCGATATATCCCGCGCTTGACAGGTTTGCGGATGGCGAAGCGCCTGCCCGTGACAAGTGTTTCGAATCGTCCTGCGGGTCTCGGCTTTTCTCTTGCCTGGCCTGTGCTTCGGGTGTGTTAATTCCGTGTGGCATGCCGGTAGCGCGTCTGAATTCGTTGGGTGGACGGGCGGCGAAAGGCATTTTCGTGTCGTTGTTTCTATGGGTTTTGAGTGAGCACTGGGAGAGTGATCTGTGAAGCACAGAAGACGTGATCGAAGACTGACCGGAGTGGTGGCAGTGGCGACCACGACGGCTCTGGTGGCGTTGGGTCTCGTGGCCGGTTCGGGTGCCGGCGTCGCGGCACCCGGTGAGCTCACGCAGACCTATTCGTGCCCGTTCCCGTTGATCGGGAACCAGAACGTATCGGTGACGATCAAGACCACCCAGCCTTCGACGATCGAGGCGGGAAAGCTGACTCCCGCGATCGAGATCGCGGCCGTGTCCAATGCGGGCAAGACCGCGACCGACGGCCTTCGCCTTGTCGGAGCGGAAACCATCAAGGGCACCGCGAAGGCGACTTCGACCGTGACGATGCCCGGCACTCAGGGCGCGTTGACAGTGAAGGTCGACGCGGATGTGCCGAATCAGCCCCTGCCGGCGGCGGGCAACGACCTCGTCGTCAACGCCAAGGGCAGCGCGCCCGCGCTGCGCTTCGATCAGCCGGGAGCCGCGACCCTGGCGGTGAACGGTCTCCAGCTGGTGATGACCCCGCTCAAGGCCGACGGCACCCTGACCGGTCTCGGCACTTTCACTTCGGACTGCACCCTGTCGGAAGGGGCCGCGACCGTCCTGCAGACCTATACCGTGACCGGCGCGCCGGTCACCCCGGAAGCCGTTGTCGGCGCGGGAAATCATCCGCCGCTGCACCAGGTCTACAGCTGCCCGTTCCCGCTGATCGGCAACCAGGACGTGGCGGTCGACATCAACGCCACGCTGCCCGACACGATCACCGCGGGCCAGTTCACCCCGAAGATGGACATCACGGCGGTGTCCAACGCGGGCAAGACGGCGACCGAGGGGCTTCGGCTCGTCGGCGCCGAAACCATCAAGGGATCGGCGCTGGCCACCTCGCTGGTTTCGAGCCCGCAAGGCCACCTGGCCGTCGGTGTGCCGACCGCTGTCCCGCTGCAGCCGATTCCGGCCAAGGGCAACGATCTGGTCATCAACGCGAGCGGGGCCGCGCCGTCGTTGCGGTTCGACCAGCCGGGGACGGCGACCTTGTCGGTGCACGATCTCGTGCTGACCATGACCCCGTTGACGGCCACCGGCGCGGAGACCGGCCTCGGTACGTTCGTCGCCGACTGCACGCCCGCGGCCGGACAGACCAACGTCCTGCACACCTTCACCATCACGCCCGCGCTCGACACCACCGCGCCTTCGGCTCCGGGTGCGGTGACGGTCGGTGAGGTCACGCAGAACAGCGTCGGGCTGTCCTGGGGCGCCGCCACCGACAACGTCGCCGTGACCGGCTACGACGTTTACGAGGGCACCAACCTCGTCAAGGCCGTCACCGGCACTTCGGCCACGATCGACGGTCTGGCGCCGGACAAGGACTACAGCTTCACGGTCAAGGCGAGGGACGCGGCGGGCAATCTCTCCCCGGCCACCGCGCCGGTGACCGCTCACACGGCGAAGGCCCCGGACACGCAGGCACCGACGGCGCCCGCGAACCCCCGCTCCACCGGGACCACGCAGACCAGTGTGACGCTGGCGTGGGACGCCTCGAGTGACAACATCGGTGTCACCGGTTACGACGTGCTTCGCGGTGGCGAAGTGGTCAAGACGGTCACGGACACGAGCGTCACGATCGAGGGGCTGAGCGCCGACACCGAGTACTCGTTCACAGTGGTGGCGAAGGACGCCGCCGGGAACAAGTCACCCGCCAGTTCCGCGGTGACCGCTCGAACGCAGGCCGCGCCGGACACGCAGGCTCCCGCGGCGCCGGGCGATCTCCACTCGACCGGCGCGGCCGCGGCCAGCGTCGGACTGGCCTGGGCCGCTTCGACCGACAACGTGGGTGTGGTCGGCTACGACGTCTACAACGGCACTGCCTTGGTGAAGTCGGTGACCGAAACCAGTGCCACGGTCGACGGCCTTGCCGCCGACACCGACTACACCTTCACGGTCGTCGCCAAGGACGCGGCCGGGAACAAGTCGCAGCCCAGCGCACCGGTGACCGTCCGGACGGCCACTGTCCCCGACACCGAAGCGCCGAGTGTTCCGGGAGGCCTCGCCGCGGCGGATGTCAGCCAGTCCAGCGTCAAGCTGTCCTGGACGGCGTCCAGCGACAACGTGGGTGTCGTCGGTTACGACGTCTACAACGGTGCCAACCTGGTGAAGACGGTCACGGAGACTTCCGCGACGGTCGATGGCCTCACGCCGGACACGGAGTACTCGTTCACGGTGGTGGCGAAGGACGCGGCGGGTAACGCGTCGGCCGCCAGCGCCGCGGCGACCGTCCGGACGCAGGCCGCGCCGGACACGCAGGCTCCCGCGGCGCCGGGCAACCCGCGCTCCACCGGAACCACGCAAACCAGTGTGGCCCTGGAGTGGAACGCCTCGACGGACAACGTGGGCGTCACCGGCTACGACGTCTACAACGGCGCGAACCTGGCGAAGTCGGTCTCCGGCACCACTGCGACGGTCGACGGCCTCGCGCCGGGCACGGAGTACTCGTTCACAGTGGTAGCGAAGGACGCGGCGGGCAACCTGTCGGGCCCGAGCGCCGCGGTGACCGTGCGGACGCAGGCCGCGCCCGACACGATGGCCCCGGGGGTCCCGGGCAATCCGCGGTCCACCGGCACGACCGAAACCACCGTCGCACTGGCCTGGGACGCCGCGACCGACAACGTGGGCGTCACCGGGTACGACGTCTACCAGGGCGCTTCGCTGGTCAAGTCGGTCACCGGCACCACAGTGACCGTGGACGGCCTCGCAGCGGACACGGAGTACTCGTTCACGGTGGTAGCGAAGGACGCCGCGGGCAACAAGTCGGCTCCCAGCGCACCGGTGACGGCGAAGACGAAGCCGAAGACCACGCCTGGCGTGAAGTACAGCTACGACCTGATCGGTAAGTCCCAGCTGAGGAAGCTGACCGGCCCGATCGATCTCCGCGGCGGGATCAACGCGGCGATCACCCTGGCGAACGGGACCTTCGACGCCGATCTGACACTGAACCCGACGAGCGCGAATTTCACGCTCTGGGGCTTCGTCCCGGTCAACGCGAAGGTCGAGTTCTCACCGGTGGGCAAGACCAAGGGCACCTTGGCCGACGGGATGCTTAAGTCGACCTCGGCGGTGACGGTCAAGCTGCCGCGGATCAGCGTCTTCGGGTTCCCGGTCTCGGCGAGCCCGACCTGTCAGACGAAGACGCCGGCCCAGATCCCGCTGCAGTCGAAGGCCGGTTTCGATCCGTTGGCGGGCGGCAAGCTCACCGGGACCTACACCCTGCCGCCGCTGCAGGGCTGCGGAGCCCTGAACGATCTCGTGTCAGGGGTCGCTTCCGGCCCGGGCAACACGGTGGAGGTGAACCTCATCCCGCGTCCGGCCAAGTGAGCTGATCAGACGCGAGGAACCGGTCCTGCCGCAGCCCCGCGGCAGGGCCGGTTTCCTTGCGGACCGGTGCGGGGTGTCGCCCGCCAGCAGGGCCTAGAGCGGCGCGTGCTCTCAGAAGTACGCGCGGACGCGTTGGCTGGTCGACGTCCAAGACCAGGAGCGCCTCCTCAAGCCTCGTAGCCCGTGATCGCCCGGACCTCCGCGATCAGTCGCGTGAGCAACGGCCGCGGCGCGTGGTCGGCCCACACGACCGCGAGGTCGAAGCTCTCCGCGTCCGTCAGCGGGATCCAGCGCACGTTCGCCGACGGCATGAACGCGGCGAGCGGCCGCGGCGCCAACCAGACGCCACGGCCGCGGCCGACCTCCAGCAAGCAGTCCTCCACCAGGGGAACCAGCGGCCCGCGAGGGGCCGGGGTGCCGTCCGGCCGGGGGTCGGCCAGCCAGAACCGTTCCGCTTCCGCGGACACCAGCACGTCCGGGCGCACTACCGGTTCACCGGCGATGTCCGCCAGCGTCAGCGCGGAGCGGCCGGCCAGCGGGTGGGTGGTGGACAGGGCCACCGCCGGGGGATCGGTGCGGACGACCGCGTGGTTCAGCCCGACGTCGCCGAGCGGCAGCCACATGAACGCCGCGTCCGCCTGTCCGCCGGTGAGCAGTTCGAGTTCGTGTTGGGGATGGCGCGCGCCGGTCAGCGTCACTCGCACGCCCTCGACCGCTTTTTCCAGGATTTCCGCGACATCGACGGCGAACAGGGAAGTCGCGATCGGGCAGCAGGCCAGGCGGAGGGTGCCTGACCCGGCCCGTGCGGCGGCGCGCACCCGTCCGGCGAGCCGCTCGACGTCGTCGATCACCGCGGCACCACCGGCGGCCAGTTCCTCTCCCGCGGCCGTGAGCAGGACGCCGCGCGAAGTGCGCACCAGCAGCACCACACCCAGCGCGCGTTCCAGCCGCCGAATGTGTGTCGACACCGCCTGCTGGGTCAGGTGAAGCCCCGCCCCCGCGGCGGTGATGGACCGCTCCCGAACCACCGCCAGGAACGAGTTCAGGTGCCGGAGATCGATGTCGCTCACGACGGACACCCTAGCCACGGCAACGATTTCGCCGACGCCTGGAGGGAAGACGAGCGCCGCCACAACGATGCGCTGTGGCGGACACAACAAACCGTCGTTTCCACGGCGGGCGGTGTGGCGTCCACACTTTTGCCGACCCGGGCCGTCAGGTCCGGAACCGAGACAGGACAGGAGATCCAGTGAGCACGACCGACCTCGTCGACCGCCTCGCGGTGGTCGAGGTGTGCACCCGGCTGGGATGGCACACCGATCAGCGCGAATGGGAAGCGCTCAAGACCGTTTTCGCCGACGAGGTGCGGCTCGACTACACGAGCCTCAACGGCGGCGAACCGGCCGTCCTGACACCGGAGCAGATCGTGGACGCCTGGTCAGGGTTGCTCGGCGGGTTCGACGCCACCCAGCATCTGATCACCGGCCACCTGGTGACCCTCGACGGCGACACCGCCGTCTGCACCGCGTCCTTTCAGGCCACCCACCGGTTGGCGGACCCGTTCGGCGGACCACTGTGGACACTCGGCGGCACCTACCGGTTCGACCTGGTCCGCGCCGGTGACAACTGGAAGATCCGCGGCCTTGTCATGACGGCCAAATGGGCCGACGGCAACAAAGACCTGATGGCGAGGGCCGCCGAAGCCGTCTCAGCACCCCGAGAGGACCGTTCGTGACCACGACCCGGCAGAAGATCACCTTCCCCAGCGGCGGGGCCACCCTTACCGGCACCCTGTTCCTGCCGGGTACCGGGACCCCGGCGCCGGGAATCGTGGTGGCCGGCACCTGGACCAGTGTCAAGGAACTGATGGCCGACCGGTACGCCGAGCAGCTCGCCGAGCGAGGATACGCCGCGCTGTCGTTCGACTTCACCGGTTTCGGCGAGTCCGGCGGCGAACCGCGCGACGTGGAGAACCCGGCGGCCAAGGTGGCGGACATCCACCACGCCGTGACGTTCCTCGCTGGACATCCGTCGGTCGACGGCGACCGCCTCGGCGCGCTGGGGATCTGCGCCGCCGCGATGTACATGGCCGCGAACGCCGCCGAAGACCCCCGGATCGGCTCTCTGGCCCTCGTCGCGCCATGGCTGCACGACACCGCCATCTGCGAGGTCGCTTACGGCGGAGCGGATGCGGTCGCCGAGAAGATCGCAGCCGCCGGGAAGGCCCGCGCCCGTTTCGAGGAGACCGGCGAGATCGAGTACGTCCCGGTGGTGAGCGCCACCGACCCGCGGGCGGCCATGCCGTACGACATCGACTTCTACCTCAACCCGGCCCGCGGCGGGATTCCCGCTTGGCCCAACCGTTTCGCGGTCATGGCGTGGAGCGACTGGCTCACCTACGACTCCATCTCCCTGGCCCCGCGGATCACCCAGCCCACCGTGCTCGTGCACAGCGAGGACGCCGCCATCCCCGACGGTGCCCGCCGGTTCCACGCCGGGCTCGCCGGACCCAAGGACATTTTGTGGTCCCAGGGCACCCAGTTCGACTTCTACGACCAGGAACCACAGGTCACCCTGGCGGCGGACTCCGCGGCCGCGCATTTCGGAAGGACCCTCCGTTGATCCTCGTCACGGGAGCCACCGGGAACGTCGGCGGGGAGGTCGTCCGGGCCCTGGCAGGCACCGGACGGCCGGTCCGCGCCCTGGTGCGGACCGCTGCCGCCGGCCTGCCGGTCGAGCAGGTGCTCGGTGAGCTGAACGAACCGGACACGCTCGGCCCCGCCCTCGACGGCGTCCGCGGGGTCTTCCTGTTGCCCGGCTACCGCGACATGCCCGGCCTGCTCGCGCGGATGCGGCTGGCTGGGGTGGAGCGGGTGGTGTTGCTGTCCAGCCTGGCCACCGTCGCCACCGACACGCGCAACGCCATCTCCCAGTTCATGATCCGCTCCGAGACGGCGGTCCGCGAGTCCGGACTGGCGTGGACGTTCTTGCGTCCCAACGCCTTCATGTCGAACGCGCTGCGCTGGTCGCCGCAGCTTCGCGCGGGCGACGTCGTCCGGGACGCCTTCGGTGACGTGCCCATCGCTTCCGTTGACCCGTATGACATCGCCGCCGTCGCCGTCCGGGCCTTGCTCGACCCCGGCCATGAGGAGTGCGTCCATGAACTGAGCGGCCCGGAACGGCTCCGGCCGGCCGAACGGCTGGCCGTCCTGGCCGAAGTACTCCATCGCGACCTGCGCTTCCAGGCGCTCACCGATGAGGAGGCCCGTGCCGACATGACCGGAAAGGTGCCGGAGGAGTACATCCAGGCCTTCTTCAGCTTCTACGGCGACGGGACTTTGGACGAGTCCCGGATCTACGACACCGTGGAGAAAGTGACCGGGAACCCGCCCCGCACCTTCGCGCGGTGGGCCCAGGCTCACGCCGCCGACTTCCGCTGAACTCGCGTTCCCGATTCCCGAAGGCTCCCGATGGATCACCGACTGCGGCGTTTCTTCGCCGCGGGCCTCGCCGCCGTGTGCGTGGCGGGCTGCTCACCCGACGACACGCCCGCCACGCCGGAGGCGCGGCCGGAACGGTTTGCCTCGCCGAACCCCGGTTCGGTCAACACCTACTGGATCCCGGTGCCGGACGGCCTGGTCGTCGTCGACACCCTGCGCACCCCGGACGACGCCCGGCGGGCGGTCGCCGAAATCCGGAAGACCGGGAAACCGGTCGCCGCCATCCTGCTCACCCATTCCCATCCCGACCACGTCGGTGGCGCGAGCGCCTTCCACGAGGCGTTCCCGCGGGCGCCGATCTTCGCGTCCCGGTCCACCGACCGGGCCATGCGCGAGGACAAGCGCGGTTTCTACCCGCTGGCCCGGTCGGCGAACCCGAACTTCCCCGCCACACTCACCTACGCCGACCGGACCTTCGAAGACGGATCTCCGGTACAGGCGGGCGGAATCGGCTTCGAGACCGCGACGTTCGCCGACGGCGAGTCCGACACCGCGACCGTCTACCACCGCACCGACACCGGCGATCTCTATTCCGGCGACCTCGCGACCGGCGGGGTCACCCCCGCGCTGATCGAGGGCGACACCTGCGGCTGGCTCGGAAATCTCGACCGGCTGAGCGGACGATTCCCCGGCGCCAGGACGATGTATCCCGGACACGGTGCCCCGGGCCAGGCCACCGCGCTGATCGACGAGCAGCGCGACTACCTCCGGCGGTTCCGTGCCTTCGTCCGGCCGGCCGTCACCGCGCAATCCGCCGGTGGTACGACGCTTGTGGCCGACGAGGAGAAGTCGATCATCGCCGAACTGGAGCGCGCCTTCCCCGGGAGGCCGCCGGTGGCCGACCTCCCGACCATCGTGGCGGAGAACGTCAAGGCCGTCGCGCGGGAACTGGCCGGTCCGGGCCCCGCCTGCCCGGCGGAGGGGGACCAGCTTCTGGAACCCGTGCGCCGCTACGTCGACGCGGTCAATTCCGGCGACCTCGACGCGCTCGCCGGTGTGTTCGCCGCCGACGCGGAACTCGTCGACGTCGGACGGAGATTCACCGGCCGCGCCGCGATCCGCGACTGGGCCGGGCGGGAAGTGGTGGGCGGGAAGCTGACGGTCACCAGGATCGACGAGAACCGGCCGGGGTACCAGCGCCTGCTGGTGCGCTTCGCGCCCGGCGGCAACGGGGGCTTCTCCGCTTCGTATGCCTTTACAGTGGCGGGTTCGGCCATCACCCGCGCGGAACTCACCTACGCCGGTTGAGCGCGAGATTCGCCAAGGCATCGCGAGTGGTACCCAGGAAGTCACGCGGGCGGCGGTATCGCGACATGAGCAGCGGACACCGGCTCAACCGGGCATCGAGGTGGCCAGCCGGTTCAGCAGGCGGATCCGGCCGTGGTTGGGGACCGAGCGAATCGGGTGCCCGGCAAGCCCCCAGTGCCCGAGAAGCGAGTTCGCCGCGGTCCAGCCGGTGGCGGCCGCGCGTTCCATGAGGGCGACCGGGAGGTCGATCCGGATGCCGTCGCCCGCGAGCGCCAGTGCCGGGTCGGGTGTTTCCACCGTGGGCCGCCGGGCGAAGTCACCGACTCCGAAGAGCGGGCAGTCTTCGCGCCACAACGTGATATCACCGACGACGCGGGCGTTCCTGGTCTCCGGGTAGATCTCGTGGAGACGGCTTTCCAGTGCTTTCTCCAAGCCGCTCGAGTCGTCGGTGGAGGCCGCGTAGGCGTGCAGTTCGACGACCGAGCCGCCGGTGCGGGCGGCCCAGCGACGGGCTTCGCCCTCGTACCGGTCGAGCAGGCTGATGTTGTCCAGCGGCGGGATGCTGCCGGTGCCGAGGAACGGCGACCGGTGTGGCTCGACCGGGCGGTCGAGCCAGAGCCGCCGGACCAGGAACGGCGGGGCCGTCCGCAAGCCGCCGATGTCGGCCCGCCAGGCCTCCGTGCCGATCTCCGGGGAAGCGGCCACGATTTCGCGCAGGCCGGCGACATCGCAGGCGAGGACGACGCCGTCGAAGTGCTCCGTCCGGCCGCCTGCTTCGAGTGTGAAACCTTCCAGGGTCCGGCCGAGGCCGGTCACCGCCGTGCCGGTGCGGAGGTCGACACGGCGGCCGGTGAGATAGCTCGCGAGCGGGTCCCAGAGCGCCTGGGGGAACGGCTCGGTCGGTACGTCGAAGACGAGACCTTCGCTGGAGCCCAGGAAATACAGGTGGAACATGGTCGCCAGTTCCGCGGCCGACAGTTCGCGCGGGTCGGCGAAGAAGCTGCGGGAGAAGACCTCGAACGCGAGGTGTTTGGCGGCGGGCGGGAAGTTGATCGCTTCGAGGAAGGTCGCGGCGTCGGTGCGGTCGAGCCGGTGATAGATCTCCGGCACGCTGACCGTCGCCAGCGGCAGGGCTTCCCGGCCGCTGAGGTGCAGCAAGTCCTTGCGGGTGAAGGTCGGGCTGCGCCAGGCGAACGCCACCGCGTTCCACGGCGGGGTGCGCGGAAGTCCGGCGAAGGTGTCGATGCGGCCGTGCGCGTCCATCAGCGGATAGTCGGTCAGCGGGGTGAGCCGGTCCAGCCGCGGATCGGTGCGCGCGAGCAGGGCGCGCAGGTTGTAGTACTGGCGGAAGAACGCGTGGAAACCGCGGCTCATGGTCACCGCGGTGCCGTCCGGAAGCCGTTCCGGCCAGCCGCCGACTCGTCCGCCGAGATGGTCTTCGCGTTCGAAGACGGTGACGCTGACGCCGCGTTCGGCCAGTCCGGTCGCCGCGGTGAGCCCGGCGATGCCGCCGCCCACGATCGCGGCGGTGGGCCGCCGTCCGAGCAGCGCGGCGTCGGGCAGGCCCGCCGGTGCCTGGCGGGTGACGCGGCGGCGGTCCCGGGGTCGGGTCACGGTGTCTCCAAGGGTGCGGTGCCGACGACGGTGTGGACGATGCCGCGCTGCCAGCCGCCGACGGTCGCGGTGTGGACGTCGGTGAAGCCGGCTTCGGTGAGGCGCCGGGTGAGTGCGGCGATGCCGTCGAATTCGAGGACGCTGCGGCGAAGATGCCGGTAGAGCGTGGCATCGCCGGTGGTGAGCTTCCCGAGCGGGATGATCACGCCCGCGCAGACGGCGTTCCAGACCAGCCGGGCGCGCCGGGAATCGCGGACGGAGTACTCGTGCACGGCGATCCGGCCACCGGGTCGGAGCAGCTCACGGAGCCGGCGCAGCTGCGTGGTCGGCTCGGTGAGGTTGCGCAGCAGATACGCCGCCAGGATCCCGTCGAACGGGCCGTGGATGCCGGCCAGCTCCTCGACCGGGGTGTGCACGAATTCGACGCTGCCGGGCCAGGTCTTGCTCCGGGCCCGCTCCAGCATCTCGCCGGACGCGTCGAAGGCGGTGATCCGGGCGTTCGGCACCACGGACAGGAGCGCCGCCGTGGACGCGCCGGTTCCGCAGCCGACGTCCAGCACGCGCGGTCCAGGTGCCTTGGCGGGGAGGCCGAGCCGCCGGGCGGACAGGCGCAAATGCTCGTGGTAACCCGGATTCGCGCCGACGAGGCGGTCGTAGAACCGGGCTTCGGTGTCGAAGGCCGATGGCACGGTCCCGCGCGGCAAACCGTCGCGCGCCATGGCGTTCATCGCGCTTCCTCTCGTGCTCGGGCTCGTTCCCACAGCAGCAGGACGGCGGTCACCATCGCGAAGCCGAAGAGGAAGTCCTCGACCGGGATGTCCCAGGGGAACCGCCAGCCGGTGATGTGCTCGGGCGCGTACCGGACGATCGGCGCGGAAAGCTTCGTCAGCCAGCCGTCGACGGGAATCTGAAACCCGGTGACGATCACCATCGTGAGCCAGTAGGCGGGTTTGCGGAACAGGCCGGTCTTCAGCACCGTCAGTTCGACGAGGATGACCACGATCACCGCGGCGACGGCCGGAACCGTGTAGCCCCAAGGGATCATCGCCGAACCCCCTGCTTCCCACTCCGCCGGAGGCCGGTAAGGGTGAGCTGGACCGCTTCGTAGGTCAGCACTCCGCAGATCGGGATCACGACGAAGAACAGGATCTCTTCCAGCGGAAGGGAAAACGGCGCGCGGATACCGGTGACGAATTCCGGCGCGTAGGTCCAGACCTCACCCGCGATCGCCAGCGCGTCCCAGACGAGGAAGACGACGGCCACCGGGAGCAGCGCGCGGGCCAGTCGTTTCGGCTGCCGGTAGACGCGGGCGCCCGCGAGTTCCAGCGGCAGCGTCACCAGGACGCACGCCGCCAGCACGACGAGGTATTCGACCTTGCCCACTCAGGCCACCCCCGCCGGGGGAGCGGGGGCGGGATGCCGTGTGCGAGCCCACTGTGCGCGAGCGAGGGCGCCGCAGGCGACCCCGAGCCGACGGCGCCGGGACACCGTCGCCCGGCCGGCGAAGACGTCGTGGTCCGCCTCCTCGATCCGGTCGAGGATCTCCCCGTAAAGGGTCGCGGCGGTGGCCACACAGGGCCGCGAGACCGGATGCAACATCGCGATCCCCGCCCGCGCTTCGGCGTAGACACGCCGGGTCACCGCGATCTGTTCCTTGATCGCGGCACGGACGCGGGCGTCGGATCGGCCGTGCTCCGCGCACCAGGACAGCCGTTCGCGATCGACGTCGTGTTCCTTGAGTTCGTCGGCGGGCAGATAGACCCGTCCGCGTGCGAAGTCCTCGGCGACGTCACGGAGGAAGTTGGTGAGCTGGAAGGCCTTGCCGAGCGCGGCGGCGCGCGGCGCGGCCTCTTCGCGGGGCGCCACCGCGCCGAGGATCGGGAGCACCTGCAGGCCGATCACTTCCGCCGAGCCGTGCACGTAATCGTCGAGGTCGGTCCTGGTCGCGTAGTCGGTCACGCTCAGGTCCATCCGCATCGAGGCGAAGAAGGCGCGAAAAAGCCGCTCCTCCAGCTCGTACCGGGCAGCCGTGTCGATCACCGCCGTCAGCAGGGCATCGTCACTCGTGCCCGCGGTCAGGTCGGCGAGGAAGCGATCCTCCACTTCGGACAGTCGTGCGGCCAGGGACTCCGGAGTCGCGCCGGGATCGGGCTCGTCGACGATGTCGTCCAGCCGTCGAGCGAAACCATAGAGCGCGTGGACGGCGGGCCGCTGCGCGGGAGCCAGCATGCGCGTCGCCAGGAAGTATGTCCGGCCGTGCCGGGCGTTGACGTCGCGGCACCAGGTATAGGCGGCTCGCAGGTTCGGGTCGTGGATTTCGGCGGCGTCGAGTTCGCGTCGGGTCATCGGTTCGCCTCCGCGGCCAGGTCGAGCACCCGCGAGCGACGTCCGGGCACGCCGGTGATCCGGTCGGCGGCCAGCCTGCCGGAGATCAGGACGGTCGGCACGCCGACTCCCGGCACCGTCGCGCCACCGGCGAGGACGACATTTTCGGTGCCATGCGGGAGATTCCGAGGACGGAACGGTCCGGTCTGGACGAACGAGTGCGCGTAACTGAAGGGGGTTCCGGCCACCAGCCCGCGGTCGGCCCAGTCGGCGGGGCTGATCACCTCGGTGAATTCGGGTTCGAAGCCAGGCAGTGCTCGCTGCTGTGCGATGGCGAGGATCTCCTCCGCGTACGGTCCGGCGTCGGCGGCCCAATCCGCGGGGCCTCGGTCGAGATTCGGCACCGGCGCGAGGATCGAGTAGAGCTGACGACCAACCGGTGCGAGGCCCGGATCGGTCGCGGTCGGCCGGGTGATCAGCAGGGACGGATCGGTCATGCGCTGCCCGGAAGTGATGAGTTCGTCGAAGGTCGAGCGCCACCGCCGCCCGAAGGAGATGGTGTGGTGCCCGACCTCGGGCTGGGGATCGGGGCCACCGGTGTGCAGGACCAGCGCCGACGGCGCGGGCCGCAGCGGAACGGGCCGCTTCGGGGTCCGGCCGAGCAGCCGGTAGCTCTCGGGCAGTTCGGTCGTCAGGATCACGGCGTCGCAGGGATGGCGTTCGCCCGCCGCCGTGCGGACCGCGTGGACCCGGGCGCCTTCGCGCTCGAGAGTGTGCGCGGGGTCGCCGTAGCGGAAGGTGACGCCGTTCTCGGCGGCGACCCGGGCGAGTGCCTGGGGGAGTGCCGCGACCCCGCCGGGAGGGAAGTACACGCCGCCGACGGTGTCCATATAGGAGATGATCGCGTACAGCGCCAGCGCCCGCATCGGCGACTCGCCCGCGTAAAGCGCTTGGAAGGTGAACACCCGCTTCAGCCGTTCGTCGGACAGGAAGGATCCGATCTTGGGGTCAAGCCGACGGAAACCACCGAGTGCCACCAGACGGGCCAGATCCGGGTTGAGCATGGCCAGCGGTGAGTCGATGTTCGAGTCGATGAACCGGCCGAATTCGGTGCGGTAGAGCCGGGTCAGCCACTCGCGCAGCCGGAGGTATCCCGCGGCCTCGGCGGGACCGGCGAACTCGCGTACCGCGTCCGTCATCGCCGCGGCGTCGGTGTGCACGGGCAGGGCGCTGCCGTCGGCGAACCGCGCGAGATAGGCCGGATCGAGCCGGGTGAGCGGTAGTTCCTCGTCGAGGTCGGCGCCCACGGCGCCGAAGGTGTCTTGCAGGATCGACGGCATGGTCAGCACTGTCGGGCCGGTGTCGAGCAGATAGCCCTCGCGTTCGACCCGCCCCGCGCGGCCACCCGGACCGGGGTCGCGTTCGAGGACGGTGACGTCGCGGCCGCGGCCTGCCAGGTGCAGCGCCGCCGCCAGACCCGACAACCCCGCGCCCACCACGACGATCCGGTTCGTCCGGCCGGGCACCGTTTTCACTGCTCGCGCTCCGTGCAGCGGGTGGCGAGGAGGGCCAGCGCGTCCGCGGCCTGTCGCGGGACGACGGCCGCGTCGATCACCGCTTGCGCCTTGTCCGCCCGTTCCCGGATGAGTTCGCCGAGGCGTTCGCGGGCCCCGGTCGCCGCGATCAGCCCGCACCAGCGGGAGACGGCGTCGTCGTCCACCGTGACCAGGTTCAGCAGTTCGCCGAGTTCGTCGTGCTGCGCCCGGTCGGCCATCTCGGCGGCGAGTACCACGACGCTGGACGCCTTGCGATCGCGAAGGTCTTGACCGGAGGGCTTGCCGGTGACGGCGGGATCGCCGAAGACACCGAGCAGGTCGTCCTTGAACTGGAACGCCTCGCCGACCAGGCCGCCGTACTCGGTGAGCGCGGCCAGGACGTCCGGCCCGCAGCCCGCCAGCGCCGCGCCGAACTCCAGTGGCCTGCGGACGGTGTAGTTGCCGGACTTCCGGCGCAGCACGTCGAGCAGAGAGTCCCAGCCGGGAAGGGTCCGTGCGTCGTTCACCAGATCGGCCAGCTGCCCGACCGCCAGCTCCGCGCGCATCGCGTCGTACCTCGGCCAGCCGCGCGACAACGCTTCCGCGGCCAGACCGGATTCCCGGAGCAGCTGCTCGGACCAGACGAGGAAGAGGTCACCGGCGAGTATCGCCGCGGATTCGCCGAACCGGTCGGCGGATCCGCTCCATCGCTGTTCGGCATGCCACCGCGAGAATCGCACATGCAGCGCGGGACGGCCCCGCCGCAGCGCCGAGCCGTCCATGACGTCGTCCTGCGCCAGCGCGAAACAATGGAGCAGTTCCAAGCTCGCCGCGGCCCGCACGGCGGCGTCCGATTCGGGACCCCCGCACCGCCAGCCCACATAGGCGAACATCGGCCGGAGGAATTTTCCTCCGGCGAGGAACTGGGGGATGACGGTTTCCGCGAGTTCGCCCTCGGCGCGGCCGGAGAAGTGCTCGGCGGCCCGTGCTTCGACGAAACCTCGCGCTTCGGCGAGGCAACGCGCGCCCACAGCGTCCAGCCACCCGGCCGGCGCCTCCTTCGACGGCGCCTCTTCCGCCGCCATGGTCGACGCCATCCGACTTCCTTCCGCCGATCCGGTGATTCGTTTCATAACCGTTTCACTTCTGAGGTAACCTTGTCTACTAGATCCGGCGAGGGCCCCGCAACTCGGGCGGTATCGCCTGTGGAGCAAGGAAGACCTGGGATTTCCCGGGATTTCCCGGCGCAAACCCGCACCGCTCACGGATCGAAGAAGGTCGTCATGCGAACGAGGGTGGTCCGGACCCCGCCACCCTGGGAAGCCCGGTGCCCCTCGGGCCGGGTTCTCCGACGCCCGGCGGCACCTGGCGTGAACCGGTATTCCCGGGGAACGCCGTGGTGCCGCCGGGCGTTCGTCCGTCCCTGAGCCGGTATGCACCTGGTCACGTCCGGTTACCTCGTAAGCTGCCCGCAGTGATCGCCGCGCGAGCGGGCACCGCACCGGAAACGTGGAATGGATGGGCGTCGAGGAGATGAACGGCCGTGGCGGCCCCGTAGCCGGAGGTTCGTGGACTCCTGGCAAGGTCGCCGAAGTGCTGGGAGTCTCGCCGGTCACACTTCGGACCTGGGCCGCGCGGTACGGCGTCGGCCCCACCTTGCGCGGTGAGGGGCGTCATCGCCGTTACTCGGACGCGGACGTCCGCAAGCTGCAGCACATGCAGCGGCTGATCGACCGGGGGATTCCTGCCCGCGAGGCGGCCGCGGCCGCCTTCTCCGGTGCCGACGTGACGATCCCCGGCGTACCCGTCGACAGGCTGGCCGGCGAACTGGAGCAGGCCGCGGATGACCTCGAGTTCGCTTCCATCGCGGCGTTGCTGGACGAGACCCTCGACGCGATCGGCGCGGCGGCGACGTGGGCCGAGGTGTTGCTGCCGATCCTGCGCCGACTCGGGCGCCGCTGGGCGGGCGGTGACGTGTGCTTCGAGTCGGAATGGGCACTCACCACCGAGATTTCCCTGGCGCTGCAACGCTACGTCACCCGGTTCGCCACCGTGCCGACCGAACGCGGAGTGCTCATCGCCTGTTGCCCGGACGAGCGGCACAGCCTGCCGGTCGAAGTTCTCCGCGCGTCGCTGCTGGAGATCGGTATTCCCGCTCTCTATCTCGGTCAGCTGGTGCCCGCGGAAACCATGGCAGGTCTGGCGTCCAAACTGGATCCGGTGCTGGTGGTGCTGTGGTCGATGTCCGCCGGAACCGTCGACGTCCTGCTGTGCGAGCGTCTTCAGCGGCAGGAAATCGAGGTCGCCGTCGCCGGTCCCGGCTGGGAAGGGCTCAACGTCCATGACGCGCCTTGGGTCAACGACCTGACCACCGCGCTGGAGGTGGCCGCCGCCCGATTCAAAGCCTGAGTCCGCGCGCCGAACCGTTGCGGGATCGCTTCAAGTGCCAGAGGATGAGAGCACGGCCATTCCGGCACGCGACGCTCGGCAGGAGGATTTCCGGTGGATCTCAGGCGGCAGGTGGTCGGGCGTTGGCCATCGAAATGGCCCGTCCAGCCGTTCCGTGAACCGGCTTGGGCCCGGCAGGAACCGACCTACCGCGAATGCGGCCCCGCGCTGATCGACGCCGCGGTCAAACGCGCCGACGCCCGTCCGGCCGGCAACTGGTTCGTCGTCGCGGCCAGCCGGGAGATCCGCGAGGATCAGCCGCTGGGGCTGCGCGCCGGTGGCCGGGAACTGGTGGCCTGGCGTGGCCAGGACGGCGACCTGGTCATCGGACCCGGTGCCTGCCCGCATCTCGGTGCCCCGCTCGCTCAGGCTCGTGTCCATTGTGGAGAGTTGGTCTGCCGGTGGCACGGGTTGCGGATCGGGCCGGAGCGGCCCGGCTGGTCGCGGTTGCCGTCCTACGACGACGGCGTGCTCGCCTGGGTGCGCCTCGACCGCTTCGGTGGCGAAAACCCCACGGAACGGCCGATGGTGCCGGTCCGTCCGCGAGGTGACCTCACCATCGACGCGGTCGCGACGCTGACCGGGACGTGCGAACCCGTGGACGTCGTCGCGAACCGGCTCGATCCTTGGCACGGCGCCTGGTTCCACCCGTACTCGTTCACGCGTCTGCGGGTTTTGTCGGCTCCGCAAGGGCACGACGTCACCGACGCCGAGGACAAGTTCGTCCTCGAAGTGACCTTCCGGCTCGCCGGGAAACTGGGCGTGCCGGTGCTCGCCGAGTTCACCTGCCCCGAGCCGCGCACCGTGCTCATGACCATCGTCGAGGGCGAAGGCGCGGGCAGTGTGGTCGAAACCCACGCCACCCCGCTCGGGAACGGCCCCGACGGACGACCGCGCACCGCCGTGATCGAGGCGACGATAGCCACCTCCGACCGGCCCGGTTTCGCCAAGGCCGCCCGGATCGCACCGGCACTGCGGCCACTGATGCGCCGCGCGTCCGCCCGTCTCTGGCGGGACGACCTCGCCTACGCGGAGCGGCGCTACGCCTTGCGAGCGGGGGACATCGCCGATGGCCGGGCATGAAACCGACGTCGTCATCGTGGGTGCGGGACTCGCCGGTCTCGCCGCGGGTCTGCACCTGCACCGGGCCGGGATCGCCTGTGCGGTCCTGGAAGCCGGGGACGAGGTCGGCGGCCGGGTGCGCACGGACGTCGTCGACGGCTTCCGGCTGGACCGCGGCTTCCAGATCCTCAATCCGGCTTATCCCGCCATTCAGCGCCTTACCGATGTGGACGCACTCCGGCTGGGCAGGTTCTGGCGCGCGGTCAGGGTTTCCGACGACGCTCGCACGAGCCTGCTCGGAAATCCCCTCGACACACCCAAGGCGCTGCGCGATGTCGCGGCACGGCGGTACCTCTCGGCCAAGGACCTGGCGGCGCTCGGGGCGCTGACCGCTCGCGTCGCGGCCGGCCCGGCTCGATCGATCATCCGCGGTGACGACAGCACGACCGCCGACGAACTGCGCCGGACCGGGCTGTCGGACCGGGCTGTCGACACCGTGCTCCGCCCGTTCCTGTCCGGGGTCTTCCTGGAAGCCGGTTTGAGTACCTCTTCGCGGTTCTTCCGGCTGGTGTGGCGGAGTTTTCTCCGGTCCGCGCCCTCGTTGCCCGCACTCGGGATGGGAGAACTGCCGAGGCAACTCGCGCGGCTGTTGCCCGTTTCCGCCGTGCGGACCGGCTGTCCGGTCGAGGAAGTCGAAGGCGGCCGGGTGCGGACCTCCGGCGGAGACGTCTGGAACGCGCGAGCCGTCGTCGTCGCCACGGACGGGACCACCGCCGCGCGGCTTGTCGGTGGCGTACCGGAACCCCGGTGGAACAGCGTCACGACGTGGTACTTCACCCCGCCGCGGTCACCGTTGCGGGAGCCGGTCATCGTGATCGACGCCCGTGGCGGGCCGATCCTCAGCACCGCGGTGCTCAGCGAGGTCTGTCCCACCTACGCCCCGGACGGTGCCGCGCTCGTCAGCACCTCGGCGCTCACCCCGCTCGAGGAAGCGGAAGTGCGGCGAGAACTGAGCCGGATGTACCGCGACGACGCGTCCCGATGGCCGCTGGCCGGGCGCTACGAGATCCCGCACGCGCTACCGGACATGACGGCGCCGCATGACATTCGCCGCGAAATCCGTTTCGGCGAAAGGATTTACGTTTGCGGCGATCACCGGGACACCAGCTCCCTGCAAGGCGCGCTGGCGTCCGGCGCCCGGACCGCCCGAGCCGTGGCACGCGACCTCAGAGCGGGGTGAGTGGTACGCCACGCCACGTTTCCGCGATCTCCGGCCCGGGTACGCGCAGGCTGTGCGGATTGTGATCACCGGGGCGACCGGAAATGTCGGGACGGCGCTGCTCCACGCCCTCGAACCCGGCGACGACGAGCTGATCGGCGTGGCCAGGAGGCTGCCCGACACCACGGCCGCGCCCTATCGCGCGGCGGCCTGGTCGGCCATGGACCTCGGGGACGACGTCGGCCGCGCGAAGCTGACCGACCTGGTGGAGGGCGCCGACGCGGTCGTCCATCTCGCCTGGGCGATCTCGCCGGAGCGCGGGGACCCGCCGATGTGGCGGACCAACGACCACGGAACCCGGAACGTGCTCGCCGCGGTGGCCGCGGCCGGGGTACCGCATTTGGTCGTCATGTCGTCCGTCGCCGCCTACGGGCCGGCGCCTCGGTGGAAGAAGGTCACCGAGGATTGGCCGCGCGAGGGCATCCCGACCAGCGCCTACAGCCGAGGCAAAGCCGGACTGGAGGCCTTGCTCGACCGGTTCGAGGCGACCCATCCGGAGACCGCGGTGGCCAGGTTGCGGCCGTGCGCGATCCTGCAGCGACGGGCGGCGGGGGAGTTCGAGCGCTGGCTGCTGGGCCCGGCCGTCCCCGCCGGGGTCGTGGGCCGCCGGTGGCTGCCGCTCCCGCTCTGGACGGAGCTGCGGGCGCAGGCGGTGCACAGCGCCGACGTCGCCGAAGCGATCCGGCTGGTGCTTGCGCGGCGTTTCACCGGAGCGGTGAATCTCGCCGCCCCGGGTGTGCTGGACGCCGACGCGCTGGCCGGTCTGCTCGGCGGGCTCCGTGTTCCGGCGCCGCGATCACTCGTCCGGGTGGCCGCGCACGCCGCCTGGCGGACGGGCGCCTTGCCGCTGCATCCCGGCTGGCTGGATCTCGCCGACGGCGCGCCGCTCGTGGACACAACCCTCGCCGAGACCACACTGGGCTGGAAACCCGAACACGACGCCGCCAGTGTGGTCGCGGAACTGGTCGCCGGACTCCGGTCGGGTGAAGGGGCCGCGAGCGCGCCACTCGCCCCGCCGCGCGGGCACGACCTGCTGGCCCGGCTCCGCTCGCTCGCCCGTGGCAGGCCCAGCCACCAATCACAATCCTGACGATCGGGAGGCTCGGATGAGCACGGAAGTCTTCGACGCGGTCGTCATCGGCGCCGGCCACAACGGCCTGGTCGCGGCGAACCTCCTGGCCGACGCCGGCTGGTCGGTGCTGGTGCTGGAGCAGGCGGAAAAGCCGGGCGGCGCCGTACGGACCGACGAAGTCACCGCGCCCGGGTTCCGCAACGACCTCTGCAGCGCGTTCTTCCCGCTCACCGCGGTCTCACCGGTGATGCGGGGACTGCGGCTGGAAGACCACGGGCTGAGCTGGCGGCACGCTCCCGACGTCCTCGCGCACGTCCTGCCCGACGACCGGTGCGTGGTGCTCTCGCGGGACATCGAGCGGACGGCGGCCTCGGCCGACGAATTCGCGCCGGGCGACGGCGCCGCGTGGCGAAGCTTGTTCGGGCAGTGGCAGGACATTCGCGAGCCGCTGCTGAACGCGTTGTTCACGCCGTTCCCGCCGGTGCGCCCGGCTGTGCGGCTGCTGCGGCGGACAGGGGTCGCCGACGCGCTGCGGCTGGCGCGGATGCTCACCCTGCCCGCCCGCCGGTTGGGGGAAGAGCATTTCGACGGCGAGGGTGCCCGGCTGTTGCTGGCCGGGAACGCCGCGCACAGCGACCTCTCCGTGGACAACGCGGGCAGCGCCGTCTTCGGCTGGCTGCTCGCGATGATCGGGCAGGACGTCGGCTTCCCCGTGCCGGTCGGCGGAGCCGGTGAGTTGATCGCGGCACTGGTGCGACGGCTCGCCGCCCGCGGCGGTGAGATCCGCTGCGGTTGTCCCGCGACGGAGGTGCTTGTCGCGGGTGGACGGGCGATGGGCGTGCGCGACGCCGACGGCAACCCCATCCGGGCGCGCAAGGCGGTACTCGCGGATGTGCCGGCGCCGACGTTGTACGGCGAGATGGTCGCGCCGGAATGGCTGCCCTCGCGGCTGCTCGACGATCTCGGCCGGTTCCAATGGGACAGTGCCACGGTGAAGGTGGATTGGGCGCTGTCCGGTCCCGTTCCGTGGACGGCGGAAGGCGCTCGCGGGGCGGGCACGATCCACCTCGGCGCGGATCTGGACGGTCTGTCGGCCTTCGGCGGCGAACTGGTCCGCGGCCGGAGCCCGCGAAATCCGTTCCTGCTGTTCGGGCAGATGACGACGAGCGATCCGCACCGTTCGCCCCCGGGTACCGAAGCGGCGTGGGCGTACACCCATGTCCCCCGCGGGCTGATGGAGCACCGGGAGGAACTGGACCGGCAGATCGCGCGGATCGAAAAGACGATCGAGGCCAGTGCGCCGGGGTTCCGCGAGCTGATCCAGGGCCGGTACGTGCAGGGCCCGCTCGAACTGGCCGCCCATGACCCCGGGCTGGTCGGGGGCGCGATCAGCGGCGGGACCACGGCCATCCACCAGCAGTTGTTCTTCCGGCCAGTCCCCGGCCTCGGCCGCGCGGACACCCCGGTGGACCGCTTGTTCCTCGCGGGCTCGTCGGCGCATCCGGGCGGCGCGGTCCACGGGGGCCCCGGCGCCAACGCGGCCCGCGCCGCGCTGGCCAGGGCGGGCCTGCTCGGCGAGGGCTACGCGGCGGTGATCGGCGCGGCGAACCGGGCCGTCTACCGCTGAGCGTCCTTGCGGTTCGCGTACTTCCCGGTCGCCAGATCCGCCAGACGGGCGAGGGCTTCGGTGTTGCGCGGCTTGGCGACGAGCGCCTGAACCGCGTCGGGCAGCACCTTGACGGGACCACCCACGACGCTTTCCTTCATCCTGACCTCGGTCTTGCCCGCACCGTGGGGAACGAGCGTGAGCTCGACCGCCGCCGCACCGAGCGGCCAGCCCCTCGCCTCCAGTGACAGGGAAACCCCCGGCTCGACCGCCTTCACGACCGTCACGTCCTGGATGTGGAAGGGCCACGGCCCGACGCTGTGGTGGATCCGCGAACCGACGGCGGGCCAGTCCTCGTCGACGTCACGGATGTGGGAACTGCCGACGACCCAGCTCGCGTACAGCCAGCCGTCGGCGAGCACGGTGAAAACGGCGTCCGGTGGTACGTCGACGACTCGGCTGACTTCGCTCACGGCGTCCTCCTGTTGTGGGTTGGCAGAGCCCGGATACCCGGACGGCGCGACTTGAATCGAAGACGCAACGCCCGGGTGATACCCGCCACGGGCGAATCGATCGGCGAGAGCCGGTTCGCGACCGGTGCTTCCCATGTCACCGTTGGGCAACTACGCCGTCCCAGTGGCCGATTTCGTGGTTACGCTCCGGCGGAACCGGGCAAAGCGCCTGGTCGAGGAAGGAAACCGATGAGCCGCAAGTATCGCCTGATGACCCTGCTGGCCGCCGGCGTAGCCGTCGCGGGAACGGTGGTCGCACCCGCCACCGCCATGGCCGCGCCGAGCTGCACCTCGGATCTGTGCCTGTGGTCGGGTACCAACTACACCGGGACGAAGAGCACGGCAGGCTATTTCGACAAGAACACCCACTGCTATCCGGACAAGCACTACAACTCAGCGGTCAGCCGCACCGGGTACAGCATCCGGATGTACAACGGCTCCTCGTGCAACGGCCCGTCGTTCGTGCTCGCGCCCGGCAAGCAGATCGCGCAGACGAGGTTCGTGGTGCACAGCTTCCGCCGCGCCTGATCGAACGCGCGGCCTGGTCGCCGACAGCCGACCGGCGCCAATGTCTACAAGGGACACACTCTTGTGACCGGACGTCCGGTTTATGCCCTTATGTCCCGTCTGTAAGGGTGCGTGTGTTGTGAAAGTGGCTTTCACGTGAGCGGGCGCGCGACTCCTGGCCCGCGCCGTAGACCGTAGAGATCGCGGCACTGTCCCTGTTTCCACACACCCCCTCACCTCTTCACGAGTCTGGCCGGTGTGACTGGACCGGTCACGCGCGACTGTGTGGATTTCTGGTCATCCAACGTCCCGAAATCCACACAGTCGCTTTCGGCCCGCGTTCCTTGCCACTACCCTCAAGGTAGTGAAGGGAGCCTTCGCCGAAGAACGTCCCTTGTGGACAGCGGGGGACACGATCCGCTCGTTGTCGAACTGCCCTCGACGACGACGTGCCGTGGAGGCGTGATGCGGGCTGGCGAACATCCACGGATACACCTCCAGCACAACCACAACTGGCGGTTGGAAGGATCACTGGGAATCCTCACCTACTCGCTGCACCCGATCCCGGTGCCACGGCCGGCCAAGGGAGTGAAGACCGCCCCCGTGCGGTGCGGCGCCTGTGAAACCGAACTCGACGTACGGGTCTACAGCGCCCAGCTCACCAGGATCACCCGTTCGCTGTTGTTGCTGGTCGGCGTCGGAGCGCTGGTCGCGACGGTGCTGGTCGCCGTGCTGCTCATGGGATCGGACGAGCCTCGGAACGGCAGCGAACCCCCGGAGTCGACTCTGTCCTACCTTCCGGTCGGCTTCGGCATAGTCGCCCTTTTCACCGTCGGCACTGTCGGAATCGTCGGTTCGTACTTCTACGACGGGGTGCGGCTGCCTCGGCGCAGTGGCCACGCGCTTCGCCGTCCGCGACGACGCTCGCGATCTTGATCAGGCGGGGACACACTGGGGCGGGGTGCTCGCGGCGTCCGTCCGTGACGGCCGCGGGTGGCCCTGAGGAGGAACGATGGGCGCTGACGCCAGATCGCTGCTGCAACTACTCGTCGAGGACGCCGACGCCGACGCTTTCGACGCCGCCGTGGCACAGGCACGCGCGAGGAACCTGCCCGCGCGGGAGCTGGACGCGCTCGAACGCGACCGGGCGATCGCGTTGCGGCTGCGGGACACCCTGATCCGGCACCGGCGCAACGAAGCCGAGCTGCAGTTGCTCAACGACACCGCCAACGATCTGGCGGCGATGCGGGATCTCGACTCGATTCTGCAGGCCATCGCGGACCGTGCCCGCCGTCTGCTGGAATGCGACCTGGCCTACATCAGTCTCAGTGACAGCGACCGCGGCGACTGCTACATCAGGGCCGCGGCGGGCAACATCTCGGGCTTACTGGTCGGCCTCCGGCTGGCCCCGGGCAGCGGGCTCGGCGGCATGGTCGCCCGTACGGGGGAGCCCTGCAGTGTCGAGGCCTACCTGCACGACACGACGCTGCACCACACCGAGCAGATCGACCGGACCGTGGCCGCGGAACGGATCGAGTCGCTGCTGGGCGTGCCGGTGAAACTCAAACAGGAGGTCATCGGCGTCCTGCTGGCCGCGCACCGCGCCGTGCGTTCCTTCAGCAGCCGCGACATCACCGCGTTGAGCATGCTCGCCAACCACGCCGCGGTGGCGATCGAGAACGCCAGGCTGCTGGCCGCGGCCCAGACCGCCGTCGGAGATCTCCGGGTCGCCAACGCCACCATCGGCTCGCATGTGGACGATCTGGAACGCACCGCCGACGTCCACGAGCGGCTCACCAAGCTGGTCATCCAGGGCAAGGGCGTCGACGAGGTCGCGCACGCCACCGCCGGGGCGGTGTCCGGGCACGTGCTGATCGTCGACGAGCACGGCAGCGTCGTCGCCGGCTCCAGTCCCGAGAACGGGCAGCCGCCGCTGCCGATCGCCGAACTCGGCGTCGAGGCACGCCGATCCGGTCACACCCTGGTTCGGGACCGGCTGTGTGTGGTGCCGATGATCACCGAGTCCGAGCCGCTCGGCACCTTGGTGCATGTCGGTACGAGCAGCATCAGCGACATCGACCGGCGGATCCTGGAGCGTGCGGCGCTCGTGGCCGCGCTGGTGCTGGTCACCCGGCGGAGAATGGCCGAGGCCGAAGCGCAGGTCCGGGGTGAACTGCTCGGCGAGCTGCTCACCCGGAAGGCACAGGACGTCGACCTGCTGCGGCATCGCGCGTCGATCCTCGGCGTCGACCTCGACGCCTGCACCGTCCTGATCGTCGCTCATTTGCACGGGCCGGTACGCGAGCGGATCCATCCGGCGCTGGCCGCGCTGGCCCGCCGCTTCCGCGGCCTGGCCACCCACCATCACGACACGGTCGTCTTCCTGGCACCCGGCGACGAGCCGGGCGCGGTCGGCCGCGCCGTGTCATGGGAGCTCGCCCGCACCGCTCGCGATCAGGTCACCGCCGGGGTGGCGCGCGTGCCGCATCCCACGGCCGTCACCGCCGCGCACGACGAGGCCGAGAAGTGCTTGCGCGCGCTGCTGGCACTCGGCCGCCACGGTGACACGGCCCAGACCGCCGACCTCGGTTTCGTCGGGGCGCTGTTCAACGGCCGCCCGGACATCGCGAACTTCGTCGAGGCCACCCTCGGGCCGGTACTGGCTTACGACCGTGACCACGGCTCCGATCTGGTGCGGACACTGGAGGTGTTCTGTGCCAGTAACCAGAACGCCCGCACCACCGCGCAGGAACTGCACGTCCACCACAACACCGTGTCCCAGCGCCTGACCAGGGTCGCGCGGCTGCTGGGGGAGGACTGGCGGCAGGCCGAGCGCCTACTGGAGATCCAGGTCGCCTTGCGGTTGAACAAACTCGGCGGCTGCTGACGGTGGGTGCCGAGGTCATCATGAGCGCGAAAGAAACCTCATTGCCCCTCAAGGTGGGAGCAGGGGTGGCGATTCGGGTGAGTGCTCGAATCGCCACCCGCGACCTCAGAACCTCGTGCAGCGGTAGCTCGACGCCAGTGCCGGGTCACCGTGCCCGGTGTAGCGCGACCGCTGCGGCAGCGGGCACAGGTCCCGCGACGCCGAGCCGTCGAGGGTGGTCGCGGCCAGTGTGGCCGGGGCCTTCCCGTGCTCGACCCAGTCGACCAGCGCGCGCAGCGCGCCGACCGGCTGCGCACCCGCGCCACCACCACAGTGCTGCACACCGGGTGCCAGGAACAGGCGGTAGAAGTCGTTCACCCGCGCCGCTCCGCCCATCCGCCGCTCGACCTGCTCGCGGTAGGCGAGCGTCCCGCCCGGCGGGATCAGCTGGTCCGCCGTGCCGACGACGGTGATCAGCTTGCCGCCGGCGCGCCGGAAGTCCGACAGGTTCGAATCGGAGGTGCCGATGACCCGGTCGTACTCCCGCACCGACTGGCGGAACAGTCGAGCGCGCCGTCGTCGGACCTCGCGTGGCCCCCGTTGCGGCCCTCGGCGGTGGAGGAGGCGACCGCGGTGTAGGTGACTTCAGACATCGGCTTTCCTTTGCGTTCCGTGGTTTGTGCCGACCACGTCACGAACGCGGGAATCGCCGCGGCGACCGTCGGACGACGTCACCGGTGTACGTCACCGCGATCGGTGAACCGGACGTCTATCGGTTGTGTGCGCCACTGCAGTAGGAATGGTGTGCTGACGGGAAAACGCGACGGATGAGGGGTACCCGGTGGGCAAGGACGTGCAGGACACGGTGGCGGAGCTCGTGGATCAGGGTGTCGTCGGCGTCATCGTCGCCTGGGCCGACAACAACGGCATCACCCGGTCGCGCACCGTCCCCGTGCGCGGGCTGGCGTCGGCCGCGCGCACCGGGATCGGCATCACGCCGCTGTTCGCCGTTTTCGACTCCCACGACGCGATCACCTTCGGGCACAAGGGACTCGCCACCCCCTCCGGGGACATCCGGCTCATGCCCGAGATGGACCGCCTCGTGCGCCTGTCCGGCCAGCCCGGCTTCGCGTGGGCGCCGGGACACCAGGTCGCCGCCGACGGCTCGGCCTGGGCCTACGATCCGCGGCGGGTGCTCGAGCGGCAGGTGGAGCGGGCCGCGAGCGCGGGCCTGACCGTGCGCGCGGGCTACGAGATGGAGTTCCAGCTCACGACCGTGGACGCGGACGGGTTCCGCCCGGTGCACGACGGCCCCTCTTACGGGCCCGTCCGCACGCTGGCCGTCGACGGGTTCGCCGAGCAGCTGCTGCGGGACCTGGACCGGAACGGGGTCGGGGTGCACCAGTTCCACGGCGAATACGGGCCAGGGCAGTTCGAACTCAGCATCGTGGCCCACGACCCGCTCACGGCGGCCGATCACCAGCTGCTCGCCCGCCAGACCATCCACGCCGCCGCCCGCTCGCACGGTCTGCGGGCGAGTTTCTCGCCGCTCGTGGAGACCGGCACCGTCGGCAACGGCTGGCATCTGCACACCTCCGTCAGCCGCGACGGCGTCAACCTGCTCGAAGGCGGTACCGGACCGCACGGCCTCACCGCGAACGGTGCCGCCTACCTGGCCGGGCTGTTGCGCGACCTGCCCGCTGTCGTCGCCGTGAGCGCGCCGAGTGTCGTATCGCTGTTGCGCCGGCGTCCTGGGTTCTGGTCCGGCGCCTATGGCTTCTGGGGTGCCGAGAACCGGGAAGCGTCGCTGCGGCTGGTCCCGGGCTCGGAGTTCCTGGGCGCCGGGCACGCCAACGTCGAACTGAAGCCGTCGGACGCCTCGGCCAACCCGTACCTCGCGCTGGCGGTCGTCATCGCGGCAGGGGTGTCCGGCATCGAGGACAACCTCACCCCGCCGGACCCGGTCCAGCAGGACCCCGGCACATGGACCGACGCCGAACGCGCGGACGCGGGTATCCGCCTCCTTCCCTCCACAGTGGACGAACAGCTCGCCGCGCTGGCGGACGACACGCGGATCTCCGCGGTCCTCGGCGCGGAGCTGGCCGACGCCTTCCGCGCGGTGCGGGAGTCCGACGCCGCGTGGGCGGCGCCGCGGTCGCCCGAGGAGGTGGTCGCGGGACACCGCTGGCTGTACTGACCACGAAGTGACGTACAAGCTCGGCGTCACTTGACGCTCGCGGGGGCCGTTCCGGCAAGCCTGCTTCCGATATGCGGAGCCGGGCAGTCGTGATCGGACAACAGCAAGGGGTGTCGCCTCGATGCCGGTTGACCGTCCTCGGACCGCCCGGGCTCAGCTGTGGGGGCGCGGAGCTGGACCTCGGCGCGCCGCAACAGCAGGCCGTGCTGATGCTGCTGCTCGCCCGCAGCGGCAGTTTCGTCCGGGTCGGCGAGCTCGTCGACGGCCTGTGGGGCTATCGGGCCCCGGCGACCGGTGAGGCCGTCATCCGGACCTACATCTTCCGGATCCGCCGGGTGTTCTCCGCGCACGGCCTCGCTTCGGCGATCCGCTCGCAGGCCGGTGGTCTGTTCCGAGTCGATCTACCCGTACGCCGTCTTCGGGCACGACTGGACCGCCGATCCACCGTCGCGGTGGCAAAATCAGCACTTGGAGACCGAGCTGTGGGCGCCGCGCCGGCCGGCTTTGTTCGTCCGTGATCCGCTTGGCAATGCCCCGTCGATGTAGCGGATGTCCGTACGAAGCGCGTCACGGGAGCTCCCCGACCTGAGCGACGCGCGCGCCGCCGACGTCATCGTCGACACGTTCCTGCGCGGGTTCGGCGCGGGCGAGCATCAGCGCGGCGAGGTCGACAATTTCGGTGTCGGCGGTATCGAGCCACGGTCGAGGGAAAAGACGGCGAGGAAATAGTTCGCTTGAACGCAGCGAACGTTCTCCCCGCCGGTGAGCCGCACGGTCAGCGCGCCGTGCGCCACGGTCAGCTCGGCGCTCGTCTCGGCGCAACCGGGCACGGCGAAGGCGAACGCACGCCGGTCGGCAGGCGGAACGAACGACAAAGCCGCGCGGACCTCGTCCACGTTCGTGATCTCGGCGCTCTCCAGCGCTCGTCGGAACGCCTGTGCCTCGGCTGTGCCCAGTTCCGCGGGTCGCAGGTCCGCCGACCTCTGGTGCAGGCCGTCGAGGCCCACGAAGGACTCCAGCCGCGTCGTCCCCTCACCGCCGACCGCGCCACATCCCGCCAGCACCAGTACCAGACACGCCGCTGTCCATCTCATGTGCCTGAGACGTAGCCGGACACCTCTCCGGTTGCGCGGCGGCACCGGACTCCGGTCGGCCCGCTCGCCAGAGGCCGCGGACCAGACGGGGTCAGCGGGCTCAGAGACCGGCCGCCCGGACCAGTTCCGGCGGACCACCGGCCACGGCTAAGGACCATCCACGGTGCCCGTCTGATCGGCTTCTGGACTTCCTTCGCGAGATCCAGGAGAGCACCCCGTGGACGGTGGTGGTCACCGCGGAAGCCGGTACCCCGGCGGGTCGACCTGGCGAGCGACCGTGGTCGTCGACCCGCGGCGCTGGCTCGGACTGGCCTTCGAAACGCTGGATCCCGTGACCGGCAGGCGCGCCACCTACGACATCGACACCGACCTGTACGACATCTCGCAGGACGAACAGCGCGAATTCGCGGAGGAGATCGAAAGCGACATCGTCGAATTCCTCGACAACCTGCGAAATCGGGTCGTTCTCCGAGGAAACGGTGGGTCGAAATTCGTGATCGTCTTTCTATGGCGCCTCCGGTGAAGAAGCTTCGTTGGGGAAAGCGCGGAAGTCGAACCGGATGATCCCCGCCGCGCCCGGTGCGCGAGTGGCCACCGGCGTGATGATCCCCGCCGCGCCGGAGTCGGCCAAGCGGGCCAGCAGAGCGGCCAGCACCTCGGGGGCCTCGACCGGTTCGGTCGGGGTCTGCATGAGCGTGCGATGCAGGATCCCGACGTCCCAGCCACTGTTGTTGCCGCTGCCCGCCGGCACGGCGACGGTGACGTCGAGCAGCCACCGCGGGGATTTGCCGGGTATCGAAGGTGTGGCATGCGCGGTCAGGCCGATGATCTGGTCGGCGCGCAGGAGGCCATCGCTGAGCGTACGGATCCAAACCTTGTCCAGCCCCATGAAAAGCCCTTCGTTTCGATTCGCGGGGGGTTTCTGTCAGTCTCGGCTGAGATCGTCCAGGTGATATCTCCGTGCGGCGGCGACGACCATGCCGACGATGCCGGTTACCACGGCGCTGAAGATGATCACGACTGTCATGTCACGTGCTCCGGTGATGCTCAAAGGGTCATGGGATCGCCCGACGGCGCGACGGGCACCCGATTAGCACTCGGAGTTGCAGAGTGCTAATTCTCTCTTAGCACTTCCGCGCCCGTGGTCGCAACCATGTCGTCGGCACATCGGGCATGGTCACCCTCGCGAACTTGGCACGTCCATGACAAATCGGCGGTTCGTTCGCGTAGCCCGCGAGTGACGGTTCAGCGGCGGGTTGACAGCGGTGGTCGGTGCTGCGATTGTCCCTAACAATCGTTAGGGAGGAAACAATGACGTTGTTCCCTGGTCGCGTATTTCTCGCTGTCGTGGTCGCGTTCGCGGCGGTTCTGGTCGCGCCGGCCGCACACGCCGCCGAGACCGCCGATCCGGCGGCTTCCTCGGTCGACCCGCGGTGGGCGGAACCCGGGCCGTTCGCCGTCGCGGTCGACACCGGGCTGAGTCACACGTTCTACCGGCCGGCGGTGCTCGACCAGGGCGCTCCGCATCCGGTGATCGTCTGGGGGAACGGCACGGGAGCGACTCCGGCGGCTTACGACGGACTGCTGCGGCATTGGGCCTCATACGGGTTCATCGTCGCGGCGGCCAACACGCCGTTCGCCAATGACGGCAAGGCGATGCTCGGCGGTGCCCGATGGCTCATCGGAGAGAATCAGCGGCCGGGAAGTCGCTACCACCGGAAGGTCGACACGAAGGCGATCGGATCGGCGGGGCATTCGCAGGGCGGGGCCGGCGCGATCAACGCCGGGGCCGATCCGATAGTCACCACGACGATCGCGCTGCAGCCCGGGCCGCTGGCCGACGCGGGCAAGCTCCACGGGCCCACGCTCTTCCTCGCCGGGCAGACGGACACCATCGTCAAACCCGGCTCGATCGTGCTTCCGTTCTATGAGGCGGCCGAGCAGATTCCCGCGGTCTACGCGGAACTGAAGGGCGCGGGCCACTTCGAACCGGCGCTCGACGGCGGCAGGTTCCGTGGTGTCCTCACGGCGTGGTTCACCTATCGTCTCAAGGGAGACGAGCGGGCCAAGGCCGAGTTCGCCGGTCCCTCCTGTGGGCTGTGCACGGATCCGGAGTGGAGCGACGTGCGGCGGAACGACAAGGCCGAGAGCGGCCAGGTCTGAGGAAAGGGCCGGCACACTGAACGAGAACCCGCAACCCCGCGACCTCACCGCACTGACCAGGGTCCGTGCGGCGGAGCCGCGGTTGCCGCCGGGGACCAGCACGGGTACCGAGTCGCGCATCCTCCTGGAATCGCTGCGCCTGTTCGCCTATCACGGCTATCCGGCCACCAGCGTGCGGAAGATCGCCACGGCGATCGGGATCAAGGCGCCCAGTCTGTACGAGCATTTCGCCGCCAAGGAGGACATCCTGACGCGGATAGTCCACATCGGACACAGTGTGCTGCTGGCCTCGTTCGAGCGGACGATCGCCGAATGCGACCCCGACCCGGTGAGTCAGATCCGGGAACTGGTGCGCACCCATGTGCTCAACCACGTCACGTACCCGCTGCTGGCCATCGTCACCAACGACGAACTGCATCATCTTTCCCCGGCGCGCGCCGGGGAGGTCCTGGCCTTGCGGCAACGCACCGAACAGATCGCTGTCGAGGCCGGCGTCCGTGGCGTCGAACAAGGCTTGTTCGACGGCTCCGAACTCGTCGCGACCACGGCGGCGATCGCGAGCATGGGGGTACGGGCGCCGTACTGGTTCGTGCCCACCCCCGGCTACGGGGCCGCCGACCTCGCCGACGCCTATGCCGAGCTGGCCATCCGGATGCTGCGGCCCGGGGACCCCGCGGGGTCAGGCCGGTCGAGGTGACCGGTCATGTGGACTGATTCCCGCACCGCTGACGCGCCCCCCGCCTGGACGGACCTGGCCACCTACGTCGGCAGGCAGGAGGAGGGTGCGGAGGTACGCAGGCTGCTCGGGTCCGCGCGGCTGGTCACGTTGACCGGTCCGGGCGGGGTGGGGAAGACCCGCCTCGCCGAACGGGTCGCGGCCAGGCTCCGCCGGGCGTTCGCCGACGGGGTGATCGGCGTGCCGCTCGCCGAAGCGCGTGACGAGCGCCTGCTCGCCGGGCTGATCGCGCACCGGCTCGGACTGCACGACCGGTCGGTCCAGCCCACCCTCCACACGGTCGCCGACTATCTGCGCGAGAAACAACTTCTGCTCGTGCTCGACAACTGCGAGCATCTCGTCGCGGATTGCGCCGAGCTGGTCACCACCCTCTTGCGCCACTGCCCACGGCTGGTGGTGTTGTGCACCAGCCGGCGGTCCCTCGGCGTGGCCGGTGAACACGTTCACGCCGTGCCGCCGCTGACCGTCCCATCCGGACACGGCACCTCCGTGCGTGAGCTGGAAGCCAGTGAGGCCGTCCAGCTGTTCGTCGATCGCGCCTGCTCGGTATTGCCATCGTTTCGGCTCACCGACGACAACGGGCCGGACGTGGCCAAGGTGTGCCGTCAGGTGGACGGGCTGCCGCTGGGCATCGAACTCGCCGCGGCCCGTATCCGGGCGCTGTCGCCGCACCAGATCGCGCGGCGGCTCGAAGACCGCCTCGCGGTACTGAGCACCGGCTCACGCACCGTGCCCGAACGGCAGCGCACCCTGCGGGCCACGGCGGACTGGAGTTTCGCGTTGTGCACCGAGGCCGAGCGGGTGGTCTGGGCGCGGTGCTCGGTGTTCGCCGGATCGTTCGACCTGGCCGCGGCGGAGCACGTTTGCGCGGGCGGCGCACGCGGAGAGGACGTCCTCGCCGCCGTCGACGGTCTTATCGACATGTCGGTGCTGCAGCGAGAGGACGTCGGTTCGACCGTGCGTTACCGAATGCTGGAGACGTTGCGCGACTACGGCCACGAGCAGCTGGTGGCCCGGAACGCGGATCGCGAGGCCGCCCGCAGGCACCGCGACCACTATGACCGGCTGACCCGTGACGCCGACGCCGAATGGTTCGGGCCACGCCAGCCAGAGTGGAACGACCGGCTGCGCGCCGAGCACGCGAATCTGCGCGTCGCGCTGACGTGGTCACTCACCGAGCCCGGCGAAGCAGGCGTGGCGCTGCGCATGGCGACCCGCGTCTCCGAGTACTTCGTGATGAGCGGCGCCGCACGCGAGGCCCGTGAGTGGATCGATCGCGCGCTGGCGGCCGTGGACGAGGACGAGCCTGGGCGGGCCCTCGCGTTGAGCACGTCGGCACTGTGCGCGTTGTTCCAATCCGACCTGCCCTCGGCCCGCGCCCGGCTGGACGAAGCGGCGGCCCTCGACACCGCGGAGGCCGACGCGCACCTCGACTACGTGCGCAGCTTCGCCGCGATGCTGTGTACCGAGCCGACAGTCGAACTGGCCGCGAAGGCGGTGAGGGCCTTCGCCGAACGTGGCGACGTCCGCAGGCAGATGCATCCGCTGTTCATCCTCGGTGTCTCGGTGGCCTACCGCGGTGACCTCGACCTCGCGCGGGCGTTGCTGCGCTGGATGTTGTCGCTGTGCGAGGACGCCGGGGACAGCCACTACCGCTCGATGGCCCTCTTCGGAATCGGTGTCGTCGAGGTGTGGTTCGGTGACGCCGAGGTCGCTGAGACGGCGATGCGCGAGGCACTGCGGATCGACTTGCGCGCCGGTGACAAGCTGTCCGCCGCGTACCGGGTCGACGGGCTGGCCTGGGTCGCGTCGCGGCAGGGCGGGCACACCCGGGCGGCCCGGCTTTTCGGCACGGCGGCGACCATGTGGGACCGCTGCGGGGCGACTCCCGACGTCGCCGTGTCGATCCCGCACCGATGCTTCCGCGACGCCACCCGCGACGCCCTCGGCCTCGACCGGTTCGAGCGCGCGTACGCCGAGGGACGGTCGATGACCCCGGCCGAAGCCGCCGGCGGTACGGGGGAGGACCGCATCGAGGAGCCCCCGCGGCTCCCGCCCTCGGTGTCCCCGCTGACCCGGCGGGAAGCCGAGGTCGCGGATCTGGTCGCCGCGGGAATGACGAACCGGGAAATCGCGCGCCGTCTGGTCATCGCCCAGCGCACGGCCGACACCCATGTCCAGCACATCCTGACGAAGCTGGGTTTCGCGAACCGCACCCAGCTCACGGTCTGGGTCATCGAACGCCGCGCGGCCCACGAGAACTGATCCCGTGGGCCGCGTGAAGTCCGGTCACGCCAGCGCCCGCACCACCAAGTCGGCGACCTTGTCGTCACGCAGCATCGCGAGATGACTGACACCGGGCACCTCGATGTTGTGCACGCCGTCCAGTTTCGAACTGGTGGCCGGGGTGACCACGCCGTCGTTCGGCGACCAAATGACGGTGCCCGCCACGTCGCCGGGCAACGTCTCGCCCGCGTTGAGCTTCGTGAGGAATCCGGAGCCGGGCCGCATTTCCCGGCAGGTGACCTGCCACCCGCAGAGACCGGCGTTGGCCGTGCCGTTGTTCGGCCCGGCCAGCGACACCCAGTCGTCCACCTTGCCCGCGCACGCGCCGTACTTCACGCAGTAGCGGCTGTTGAGGCTGCCCATCGAATGGCCGACCAGGTCCACTTTCGACGCGCCGGTGCGGCTCAGCACCTCATCGACCTTCGCGCCGAGTTGTTCCGCGGTGACGACGTTGGACTGCGTCGTGGTGTTGTAGCCGAACGTGAAGACCTGATCGTCGCGGTACCCGGCCTGCTTCAGCGAGGCCGCCAACTCGGTCCAGTTGGCCGGGCTGCCGAACAACCCGTGGATCAAGATCACCGGATCGCGTTCGGCGGCCACCGGCGAATCCGCCGCGGCGGCGGGAACCCAGGACTGGACAAGGACCCCGACGGTGGCCATGGCGGCCACCGCGATGGCCGCCACACTGCGACGCGCACGCTTCATGAGACTTTCTCCTCGCACCTGGCCGAGACCCTCGCGGTCTCGGTGACAGGCACACACCGTCTCGTGATCGCGCGGCCGGGACATCGCCAGAACTACGGAGATGTCCCTACGTACGTGAAGGCCCCCTTCCTGTACCTAGGCGCAAGGAAGGGGGCCATCATGTACTTCGACAGGGCGGAGGGGTGGTGGCGGCGTGAGCGGCTTCGCGAAGTGGACTCTCGGTATCGGCATCTTGCTCATGGTCGCCGCCGTGGTGTGTTCGATGCGCGACCTGATCCCGGCCTCGGTGATCACCGGTATCGTCGGCCTGATCGGGCTCACCATGGCGGGATACGACGTGATCCACGACTGGTCGGAGCGGGCTGAACTGCGCCGCCGGGGGGAGAAGGCGGCCGCGAGTGGCCGTGACCGCGAACAGAACGGCTGAGAGATCTCAGGCCGTGCAGTTCCTGGGTGAACTCACGTTGACCTTGGCTCCGGTGAATTCCTCGATTATCGCGATGTTCTCCGGGGCGTAGTTCTTGGCGACGATCTTGTCCACGTCCGCACTGCCGAGTTTGGTGGCATAGGACGCGGATTGGTCGAGCCAGTACGCCGACCGGAGAAACTCGATGAGCACCAGTTCGCGCAGCGCGGGTTCGGCCTTGATCTTGGTCCAGTAGTCGGCGTGTTTCGTCTTGGCCGTGCGCAGGTAGAGCAGAAGATAACGCATGTTGGTGGCGACGATGTCCCTGGAATTGCTCGCTCCCACGCCCTGGATGTACTCGGCGACGACCGTCGCCGCGGGCAGACCCATGAGCCCGGCGTTGAGTTCGGCGAGGACTCCCTGCAGGCGGTACGTTCCCTGCTGCGCGTCCCGCAGGTAGATGTCGTCCATGGAGGCGGTGAGCTTGTCCGTGATCAGCGGCAGGATCTCGCGGCGGGGAAATCCGCCGTGCAGCGGCACCTTCATCGCCTTCCGGGACGCGTTGATCCACGCGGACATGTAGACGTCCCAGGACGTTCTCGACGGATCCAGGTCCCACATATGGGTCTCCTCGTGAATGGCCACCATCAGCGATTCGGCGAGGGCGTTGAAACTGGATTTTTCGACGAACTGGCTGAAATACTTGTCGTTGGCTTGAGCGATCGCGAGGCCTTCGCCGCTGGGCCACCGTCGTTTGTACACGGCCTGGATCGTCTGCAGCCACTTCGAAGACTGGAAAGCGGCCTTGATGTCACTTACATCGGCTTTCGGCTGCACAGGTTCTTCGTAGCAGAACGCGGCGCGCGTCCCGCCTGTGTCCGAAGCGGGTGCTGCGGCGGCGACGGGAACCTGGACGAGGGACACGGCGAGGCAAGCGGACAGCAGTGAAACGCGGAATTCGCGGCGCATGAGGACCTCGGTTCACGGTAGGAGTTCCGTGGGTCAAGACGGAAAGTGTCTCCTACTCGGCACCGTCGTCTCAATGATATCGCTTCGCATACGACTGGACGGCCTAGGTGTTACGGCGGCGTACGGAGGAGCGTATTCCCGCCCCGCACATGCGAACGGCACGCGGCGTTGAAGCCGCGTGCCGAAGGGGCGGAGAGAGGTGGTCTGTTCAGTCGCGCGTGTTGCCTTCGTTGGCGAGGCCTTGGGATCGGTTGAGTTGCTGAGCTTCGTAGAGCTGGTCTTCGAGGGTGACGATGCGGCAGGCGGCGTCGATGGCGGTGCCCTGGTCGACCATTTCCCGCACCCTGGCGGCCTGGCGCAGCTGGTGCCGCGAGTAACGACGGTGCCCGCCGGCGGACCGTTGGGGGGTGATCAGGCCGGCCTCGTCGAGGCTGCGCAGAAAACCCTGGGTCGTGCCGAGCATGTCGGCGGCCCGGCCCATGGTGTACGCGGGGTAGTGCTCGTCGTCGAACCTGTCGGCCCCGCTGGGCGTGGCCGGTCCTTCTTGGTCAGGGATCATTCCACCTCCATCACGAAGGGCCCCGGGTGCCAAGCGGCACCCGGGGCCCTCAGGGTTGGGTTTCACCATTGTCAACCGGCTTGCTCGCCGGCTTCCTGCACCCGCGTCCGGCGGAAAGCCGAACCTTGCGGGGATCGCTGATTCGTGACCGAGAACCACCTCCGAACTCGATGGAACTACGGCACCCGCGCGGCACTACCTGGCCGCCGCGGGCGATCCAATGATGACGCCGTTCCCTTCTTTCCTGTGTTTTCCACTTACTGGGTACTGCGACTTCACTTACCGGTACTGCAACTACTGGTACTGCGACTTCAACTGCTGGTACTGCAACTACTGGTACTGCTACTTCACTTACTGCTACTTCAGCTACTGCAAACGTCACTGCTGGAACCCTTTCACTGATCGGTCCCAGCACGCTGACGCCGCTGGTCACTGCCAGGAACCCCGTTCACTGATCGGCTCCGGGCACCTGACCGGTCCTGCCTACTGCTGATACTGCTCGACTTCGGTACTGCCAACACTTCGATACTGCTGCTCCAGGACCGGTACTACCTGGCAAAACCTCTTCACAACACGGTCCTGGAGTACTGCTCCCGGTCACCAGCCGGAACCTGTTCCTTGATCGGCTCCGTCCTGCCTGACCGCCTTGTCTCACCTCGCGGGTAGTTACGTTCTCTCCCGCGCCTGCTTGACGTTGTCTCTCTCGGTACGAAGAGAAGACTACACGCACCCGTCGTTGAATGTCTACTCCGGTCGGCATAGATTTTCTCCGGCGTGTCGGACGGAGTACGGGAAGAGGGGCTCACGGGCATGAGCGACGAGGTCATGCGGGATCCGCTCGACGAGCGCTACGGCCTGGTCGGGGTGCGTGACCTGGACGAGTACGCCGAGGCCCTGACCCGGCTGATGGAGCGGGGGCGCCGGGAACGGTTCGCGGCGTTGCTGTCGGAGGCCGAGGCTTACGCGGCGGCGGAACTGCTGGGCCGCTTCGCGCAAGTCGAACCCCATGGCGCGCTGAACCAGCTGGCCGCGTCGCTGGCGAGCCGCCTCTACAGCCGTCTCGGTGCCTGAGGAGCGGCGGCTCCGGGTCGTGAGTGGCGATTCGGGTGCTGGCCGGGGTCGTTCCAGGTGCCTATAGCGGGTGGGCCCGGTAGCGGCTGGTCTGTGAAGGACTCTTTGGGGACTTGTATTTGGTTGTCCGCTGGTGTGGGTTGCCGGTCGGCGTGTGCGATGGGGCGAAGGGACTCGGCGTTCCTGCAGGAGTCCTTCACACCTTTCCCAGTACATGATGGCCCCCTTCCTTGCGCCTAGCGCAAGGAAGGGGGCCATCATGTACTTCACGCGAGCAAGACCGCAGGTGACGAGTAGGTACTTAAGAGAGGGTTCTGACCCGAATCGTCACTCACGACACGGCGAGCGGTCCGAACACGAGCGTCCCCGGCGCTCCGGCGTCGTCGCCCGCCCAGAACTCCAGCCACAGCGCGGCGAACTCGGTCCGCGACAGCATGCCATCACCGTCGGAGTCCAGCAGCGGGAACGTGGTGTCGGTGTCGGTGGGGCGGCCGCTCCAGGCCTCGATCATCCGGCGGTACTCCGCCGCGGAGATCAGGCCGTCCTCGTTCTCGTCGATCGCTTCGAACATCGCGTCGGCCGTCGCGGTCACGGCCTCCGGCGTGTCCGGCAGCTTGTCCACCACCAGCAGCACTTCGTCGAGGGAGACCTTGTCGTCGCGGTCGAGGTCCGAGGCGGCCAGCAACGTCGACCACCAGCTCAGCATGATGCCGGTCAGCCGTCGCTCGTCACCCGGGCCACGCAGCCGCGCCCAGCGCTCGGCGAGAGCCTGAAAGTCTTGCTCCTGAAGGAAACCGTCACCGTCGCCGTCCATCGCGGCGAAGACCCCGGAGATCTTGCGTCGTTGCAAGTCGCTTGCCATGCGACCGAACGATAGGACCGGATGCCGTAGTGACACATCGGCCATTCAGGGGCCACGGCGACCCACTAACGGGGGACGGCGCCCTCAGTGAGGGCGCCGAGGAGCTTGCCCAGTGCGGACTGCGCCACCGCCGAGGTGTACGGGCCGACGGCGACCAGCGACGCGATCAGCGCGGAAGCCTCGCCCGGTGTCAGCGAGATCGGCGGCAGCGCGGACCGGGCGTCGATGCCGTATCCACCGCGAGGTCCGCGGTGGATGGTGATGGGAACGCCCGCCTCGCGCAGCCGGGTGATGTCGCGCTCCACGGTCCGCAGGCTCACCCCGGTCGCCGTCGCGAGGTCCGCGCCTGCCACCCGGCGCGGCGCCCGCACCCGCAGCAGTTCGATGATCGCGTGCTGCCGCTCGACCAGAGGTGCCGCCTGGTGCAACTGGGTCATTCCCGCGATTCCCCCGGAACCGACCAGCCGCCGCTGGGGCATTTCCACTCCCTCGAGTTCGAATAACCGACCCGGCTATGACGTCTATTGGATCTTAGGCTGATTTTTCCTTCTCCGATTGGACTTTCATGCCTTCACCGTTCGCGTTTTCCGGCGACTTCCGGCGGTTGTGGATCGGTCAGACGATCAGCGCTTTCGGGGACAAGGTTTCGCGGATCGCGTTGCCGACCGTCGCCTTGCTCGGCGCCGGTGGAACCGCGTGGGACGTCGGCCTGCTGGCCGCGCTGCGGTTCGTGCCGTTCGTGCTGCTCGGTTCGGTGGCGGGCGTGTGGGTCGATCGGGTCTCGCACCGGCGGACGATGATCCTCGCCGACATCGGCAGGCTGGTGGCGATGGGTTCCGTCCCGGTCGCGTACCTGTTCGACGCGGTCACGCTGGGCCATTTGTTCGTCGTGGCCGGAGTGGTGGGGGTGTTGACGGTGTTCTTCGAGGTCGCCGCCCAGTCCTTTCTGCCGACGCTCGCCGGACCGGACGGGATCGTCGCGGGCAACGAACGGCTGCAGACCTCCCGGGCGGTGGCCGAGGTGGGTGGCGCGGCCGCCGCGGGTGGGCTGATGCAGTTCCTCGGCGCTGCACTGGCGATCCTGGCCGACGCGCTGTCGTTCCTCGCCTCACTGGTCTCACTGCTGCTGATGCGCCACCGCGAACCAGCCGCGATCAAGCCGGACAAGCCGCGTTCGGCACTGAGGGAGGCCAAAGAGGGGCTGGCGATGTTGTGGTCCGACGCGCGGCTGCGCAATCTGATGTTCGCGAGCACGACAGTGAATCTGGGAGTGGCGACGGCGAACACACTCGTGCTGGTCTTCGCCTACGACCACGCGAAGCTGAGCCCGGGCGCGGTCGGTCTCGCGTTCGCGATCGGTACGGCCGGGCTCATCCTGGGGGCGGTGTCGGCCGGGGCGATCGCCCGCGGGCTCAGCCTCGGCCGGACGCTGGCGATGTCGATCTTCGTGACCGGCCTGGGTTTCCTGGTACTGCCCGTCGGCGGGCAAGGCCCCGCGATGATCACCTTGGTCGTGAGCCAGTTCCTCATCGGCTTCGCCGACTCGGTCTTCAACATCCTCGTGCTCAGTCTGGTCCAGCGGATCACCCCGCCGGAGATGATGGGGCGGGTGAACGGGACCGCGCTTTCGGTGGTGTTCGGCACCGGGACCCTAGGTGGAGTCGCCGGCGGCCTGGTCGGCACCGTGGTCGGCGTTCTGCCCGGACTGGTTCTCGCCTCGGCGGTCATCTGCTGCGGGGTGGCTTTCGTCCTGGTCAAACCCTTGCGGACGATGCGGGACGCGGCGAGCGAACCGGTGGCGAGTCCGGCGAACCCACCCCAACCGGACGCCCGGCGTGAGACCATGAGACCGACGGCTTGAACACCTGGACGGAGGGAAAAGGATGACCGCCGGAATCGAGCGCGCGGCGCATGCCTACTGTCCCGTCTGCAACCCCGATCCCGGCCGCGGCGTCCCGGTCACCGCGCTCTGCGGTGCCACCCACCCCTTCTGGGGCCGTCGCGAGCGGCCGGTGAACAATTGCCCCTCGTGTGAAGCCCTCGCCGCGAAGACGGTCTACCCGTGCGGTCACACGGGGAGCGAGCGATGAAGCAGGAAGTTAAGGATCGCCGTGCCCGGGGTACTAGATCGGTGTGGCCCTCCCGACGGGTCACGGAGAACATGGAGGTCCCCCCGTGTCCACCGAGCAAGCCGCGCGGACCGGTGGCCAGGTCGAGAGCCTGACGCTGGACGTCGGCACTGACGTGACGGAGTCCGCGCGAGTGCGCGCTTGGGCGCGGGCTGGACTCACCGGTCTCACGGAAGAGGCGCTGGCGGATACGATCCTCGTGCTGGACGAGCTGGTCTCCAACGCGTTGCGGCACGGTAAGGGGCCGCGGCGGGTGTGGCTGACGCGGTCGCCCGGCCGGGTGCGGATCGACGTCGACGACGCCGACAGGACGCCCGCCGCCCCCCGTCCACCGTCAGAGGACGGTGGCCGCGGTCTCACTCTCATCGATGCCTGCTCTTCGGCGTGGGGGCAGGAAGTCCGCGACAACGGCAAAACCGTGTGGGCCGAACTCACTTACTCCGAAGGTGTTTCGGAATCGGCCTGAGGGGTATCCGAGGGTAGCGGACGACAACGAACGGAGGCCTGATGAACGACAAAGCCGAGAACAAGGCGGAAGAGCTCAAGGGCAAGGCCAAGGAAGCCGTCGGGAACGCCACGGACAACGAGCAGTGGCAGGCCGAAGGCAAGGCCGAGCAGGGTAAGGCCAACGTGAAGCAGGCCGGAGAGAAGCTCAAGGATGCCGTGAAGGGCGTCGGGGACTGAGCGAGCAACCGAAAAAAGGGTCCGCCTCAGGGTGGACCCTTTTTCGTGTGACCGGCAGCTCGCCGCGATACGGTCCGGCTCAGGGAGACCCGTCCATCTCGACGGCGTGACCAGGACGGCGTCCGCGGCTGTCCGATGTGGTCTTCGAGGGCGTCGACCTGTCCAGCGCGGTGATCCGCGACCTGACGGCGCGCCGCGTCGAAATCCTTCGCTGCCGCGCCCCGGTGACGCTCATCCCTCGGGATAGAAGACGAAGAGCGTGCACCCCGTCACCGACGCGGGCACATGCCACGAACCGGCCGGAGCGTGCAGGAAGGTCCCGGCCGGGTAGTCACGCGCGCCGTCGTTGAACGTGCCTGAGACGACGTACACCTCCTCTGGCCCTGGTTCGTGGACATCGCGACGCGGCCACGAAGTACCGGGGTCCATTTCCAGCATGTTGGCGTGCGCCCCGTTCGCTCCCGTCCACAATGGACGAACGCGGATCCCGGGGAAGATCTCGCGAACGGGGGATTCCTTGACAGAGACGGAAGTGTAGCCCTCTTGGGCGAGGATCTCGGGGTGCATGCACACAGCATGCCGCGATCTTCGTGCGGTCGGACAGTGTCAGTGAAGACACCATGGGGTACTTTCCTGCCATGAAGTGGTTCCGGTGGCCGCCAGGAACAGAGAAGAAGCGGCCATGCATCGCGTGACGGCTCTCGTGCGGCCGGTCCAGTCGACGTTCGAACTCGGCATCGCCGCCGAGGTGTTCGGGACGGCGCGGGCCGGGGTGCCGCGGTACTACGAATTCGATGTCTGTGCGGAGAAACCCGGCCCGGTGCCGACCACCGCCGGGTACGCGATGTCGGTGACCCGCGGCCTTTCCGCGCTGGCGGCCGCGGACACCGTGCTCATCCCCGGCTGGGCGCCGGTGGACGCACCGTTGTCCGCCCCCGTGCGCCGGGCGCTCTTGCGCGCGCACGCCAGGGGAGCGCGGCTCGTCACGATCTGTTCCGGCGTGTTCGCGCTGGCGCGCACCGGGCTGCTGGACGGCCGCGCGGCGACCACGCACTGGGCGAACGCGGCCCGGCTGCGGGAGGAATTCCCTCAGGTGCGCGTGGAACCGGACGTGCTCTACGTCGACCACGGCGACGTCGCCACGAGCGCCGGGGCGGGTGCGGGGATCGACCTCTGCCTGCACCTGGTTCGGCGGGACCACGGAGCCGCACACGCCGCACTCGTCGCGCGGCACATGGTGATGCCGCCACACCGCGACGGTGGTCAGGCGCAGTACGTCCCGCCCCCGCCACCCGCGGACGAGCTGGACGGCCTTCTCGGCTGGGCGGGCGCGCGACTGGGGACGCCGCTCTCGGTGAGCGACCTGGCCGCGCACCTCAGCGTCTCGCCCCGCACTCTCGCCCGGCGGTTCGCCGATCGGCTCGGCACCACGCCGGGCGCTTGGCTCCTGTCGCGCCGGGTGACCGAGGCCCGCACCCTGCTGGAGGAGACCGATCTGCCGGTGGAAGTGATCGCGACCCGCGTCGGGCTCACGTCGGCGGTCAACCTTCGCCGCCGGTTCCGGGCGCAGGTCGGGACCACGCCGGGTGCCTATCGGCGGGCGTTCCGGGGCTCGTGACCTGGACGGGTGGCCTGTGGCGGGCCACCCCGCTCGTTTCGCCTTGAGCGGAACGGCGCACTCGGGCGCCGTGCGGATGTCACGATGACCGTATGGCGGACATCCTCCCTTTCCACCAGAAGCGTGCTTCGACCGAAACCCCCGAGCCGGAACCGCTGTGGCGTGACGTGCTGGGCCAGAGCCTGCGCGCGGCCAGAGAGGAGCAGGGCGGCCGCCTCGTCGACGTCGCGGAGCGCGCCGGGATCTCCCCGCAATACCTGTCCGAGATCGAGCGCGGCCGCAAAGAGCCTTCCAGCGAGATGATCGCCGCGGTCACCGGCGCGCTCGGGGTCGACCTGGCGGATCTGCTCGTCGGCATCGCGGGTACGGTGCGGCGCCGCCGCGGCACGGGTCTCGCGGTCGGCCGCCGTCCGGCGGGACCCGTGCTCATGGCCGCCTGAGCCCTCAGCTCCGCTGATCCAGGACGCGGTCCGCGAGCCCGTAGGCGACAGCGCCCGCCGCGTCGAACACGCGGTCGCGGTCGGTGTCGTGCCGGAGGTCCGCCACGGCGCGACCGGTGTGCGCGGAAAGGATCTCTTCGAGCTGCGTCCGCACGCGCACGACCTCGTCGGCCTGGAGGATGAGATCCGGGATCGTGCCGCGGCCCTGCGCCGCGGGCTGGTGCAGCACCACCCGGGTGTGCGGCAGCACGAACCGGTGCCCCGCCTCGCCCGCGGCCAGCAGGATCGCGCCCGCCGCGACGGCCTGGCCGACGCAGGTCGTCGCCACCGGCGCCTTGATGAAGCGCATGGTGTCGTACAGCGCGAGCATCGCCGACGGGTCGCCGCCCTCGGAGTTGATGTAGAGGTTGATCTCCTGCTCCGGGTTGTCCGCCTCCAGGTAGAGCAGCTGGGTGATCAACGCGTTCGCCACGCCGGAGTCGATCGCCGTGCCGAGATAGATGATCCGCTCCGACAGCAGATGCGAATAGACGTCCATGATCCGCTCGCCGGCGGGACTGCGCGAGATGACGTTGGGGATGGTGTAGGTGCTCATGCGCCGACACCCCTTTCCGAGCCGAGGCCGAGCCTGTGGGTGCGGACGGGAACGACCTGGTCGAGACTCTCGACGATGTGGTCGATGAAGCCGTATTCGCGTGCCTGTTCGGTGGTGAACCAGCGATCGTGCAAGGAATCGGCGAAGATCCGGTCGATGGGCTGCCCGGTGTCCTCCGCGATGAGGCCGAGCACGGTGTCGCGCGTGTAGCGCAGATCGTCCGCCTGTACCTCCACTTCGACGGCCGAACCGCCGATGCCGGCCGAGCCCTGGTGCATCAGGATTCGCGCGTGCGGCAGGGCGAACCGTTTGCCGGGGGTGCCCGCGGACAGCAGGAACTGCCCGGCACTGCACGCCAGTCCCAGCGCGAGGGTGGCGACGTCGCACGGCACGAGCCGCATCACGTCGCGGATGGCCAGCATCGAGGGGACCGATCCGCCGGGGGAGTGGATCCACAACGCGATGTCCTTGCGGGGATCTTCGGCCGCCAGCGACAGCAGCTGGGTGGTGAGCACCGTCCCGTTGTCGTCGTCGAGCGCGCCGTCGAGGACGAGCACACGCCGGCTGAAGAACCGTTCCCGGAGCCGGTGGTCGAAGAGTGGTTGTTTCTCGTGATCGCTCATGCCCCGACCATGCCGCCGGAGCCGTGCCGTCCGCCGGTTTCTCTGCTGTGAGCGGATCAGCCCACAGCAGGACGCTCCACTGTGGACCGCCGGGCCGGGACGAACCAGGCGACGCCCGCCACGGTGAGGGCGAAGACGAGAACGAGGACATCGATGGTGAGACCCGGTTGAACCGGAAGGCCGAGGTGCGTCCGATCCTCGCCGACGAAGGTCAGCAGACACAGCGAGAGCAGTGCCAGCAGCGCGGAGACGCTGAGCATGGTCTGCCCCGCCCGGACCCTGGCGAGCAGGCTCGCGCCACCCGCCACCGCGGCCACTCCGGCGAGGACCAAGCCGGCGTCTCCCACCGTGATCCACAGATGCGCGAACTCGAAGAAGTAGTACGCCTGATGCACCAGCATCGCGTTCGCGAACAGTGCGAAGCCGAGCACCATGCCCGCCACCCCTGCCAGGACCGTGAACACGGAGGGCGGGGTCAGCCCTGGCCGCTGGGGTGCCGGGGGCTCGACTCCGCTGGCGGCCTGGGCCAGCAGCGGAAGCACTTGATCCGGCAGCATGCGCGCCTGTGGTGATTTCGCCAGCAGCCCGCGGATGGCGTCCGCGAGCGCCCCGTACGTCCGGTGGAAGGACGGCTGCTCGTTGACCACGGCGTACAACGTGGCCGCGACATTCACCCGCTGGAACGGATTCCCGCCTTCGCTCGCGCTGAGGAGCGTCACGCCGAGCGACCAGAGGTCGGAATGGGGAGTGCCGTCATGGCCCGCGATCTTTTCGGGGGCGAGGAAGGCCGGTGTGCCTGCCGGATCGAGGGCCTTGGCGATTCCGAAGCCGGTCAGTTTCACCGCGCCGTCGGGGCACACCAGGATGTTCGCGGGCCGCACGTCGCCGTGCACGACACCCGCCGTATGCGCGGCGGCGAGCGCGGCGAGCGCCTTGCCGCCGATTTCCGCCACGAAACGCGGCTCCAGCGGGCCGGACGACGTCAAGTCCTCCAAGGTCCGCGCTTCCACGAAGGGCATCACGAGGAAGGCCGTCTTGTCCTCGACCACGACCTCGTGGACGGGTACCACCGCCGGGTGATCCACCCCGGCCATGGCCTCGCGCCGAAGCCGTTCCACGAGCGCCGCGCGGGCGTGCTCGTCGAGCGTGGGCAGGGTCAGTTCCTTGAGCGCGACTGCGCGGCCTCCGGATCCGTCCTCGCCACGCCACAGCACGGCCGTCCCGTCGCCGCCCAGCTTCTCGAGCAGGGTGTAGCGCTCGGCGATCGTGCGCGAAACAGCCGTCACAGTTGGTCTCCTCGAATCCCGAAGTGTCTTCGAGCGCACGCTAGTTCGCGAGCATGAAAAACCGATGAAATGGCTGATCATCCAAGATGACCGGTGCGAGCTGGATATATTCCCAGCCATGCTCACCTTGGCGGCGCTGGTCGAGGACCCGGATCTCGAACTGCGCGTGGTCGTGCCCGGTCGCGAAGGGGCGCTGACCGGGCAGGTGCTGTGGGTGCACAACACCGAGCTGCCCGATCCCGGGCCGTACGTGCGTGAGCGCGAGGTCGTACTCACCAACGGCCTGTGGCTGGACAGCGTCGATCCGGCGGACTTCGTCGCGCGGGTGGTCCGCGCGGGGGCGGCGGGGATCATCTTCGGGCTGCGCGTCGAGCAGCGCGACACGCCTGCGGCGCTCGCCGACGCGTGCCGTGCCGCCGGGCTGCCGCTGCTGGAGATCTCGGTGGCGGTGCCGTTCACGGCGGTCACCCGCGCCGCGGCGGCGATCCAGGCCAAGGGCAGGCAGAACGCGCTGATGTCGCTGGTGCGCCGAGGCGACGAGCTGACCTCGGCGTTGTCGAGAGGCGACGGGGCTTCCGGGGTGCTGGCGGTCCTTCGCCGGGAACACCAGCTGCCGCTGGCGGTCGTGGACCGCATGGGCCGCGAGCTCGCCTCAGCCGGTGCCGATCTGGACGCCGGACAGCGGCGAGCCGCGGCGGAGGCCTTGGCCGGGCATCCGCCGCCGCTGGAGGCGGAGCTGGGCGCGGGAACGCGGGCGGCGCTGTTCCCGGTCGGCGCGCTCGGCGACGCCGACGCCGCGCTGCTCTGCCTGCGTCCCGTGGCCGAGCTGACGCGGGCGGAGCGGGACGCGCTGGAGCAGACCGCCCGCTACCTCAGCCTGGAGGTGGCCCGGCACCAGGCGGTGCAGGCCATCGAGATGCGGTTCGCCGTCGAGTTGCTGGACATGGTGCTTTCCGGCGCGCAGCGGGTCGCGGAGGTACCCGGCAGGCTGCGGGCGTTCGGCGTCGACCCGGACGGCCCCCTGGCGGTGTTCGCGCTGGCCTTCGCGGGCGACGACGACGCCGCGACCCGGCCGGGGATGGCGGAGGCCGTGACGGATTTCCTGCTGGCGGACGGGCTGCCCGCGGTCGTGGCGGCGGGCAGCCGGGACGTCGTGGCGGTGCTGTCCTGGCGGCCGGGCGCCCGGTCACCCGCGACGTTCGCGCCCCGGCTGGCAGCGGCGGTGTCCCACCGGCTCGGTGGCGGGCGCGTGGTCGTCGGGCTGGCCGATCCCGTCTCCGGCGCGGCCGACCTGCGCACGCCGTTGTCGCGCAGCCGCGAAGCCTGCCGCGTGCTCCGCGGCAGGCGCGGCGGCCCGGTGGCGGCGAGTTTCGCCGAACTGGGCAGCTACCGGCTGCTGCTGGAATCGCACGACGAGCAATGGCGGCGGGCCTTCGCCGACGCCCTGCTCGGTCCGCTGCGCGAGCACGACCGCGCCCGCGACGGCGCACTCGAGACGACTCTGCGGGCGTTCCTCGACCACGACGGCCAGTGGGCGGCCACCGCCGCCGCCCTGTACGTGCACGTCAACACCTTGCGCAACCGGCTGGCGAAGGTCACCGAGCTGACCGGCCGGGACGTCGGGCGGACCGCCGACCGGGTCGACCTGTTCCTGGCACTGGAGGCGACTCAGCCTGGATAGACCGCCGGGTCGGCTTCCAGCCGCCGCAAGGGTTCGGCGGGCAGTGCCGGATCGGCCAGCGCCGCGGCCGCCACGTCCCGGCACCGGGCGAACCGGACGTCACCGAGGCCGAGTCCGAATTCGATGAGCGCCCGTACCGCGGCCAGCCGTCCCGGCCTGCCCGACAGGAACGGGTGGAGGCACAGGTTGAACAGGCACCGATGACGGCGCATTGCGTCCAGTTCCGCGCGCCACATCTCCAGCACCCGCACCGGCGACGCGATGATCGAACCGATCTGGGGCGCGGGAAGGAACGCGTACTGCTCCCAATCGTCGAGCGACCAGTGCACCGGCAGCTCGGCGATCCGGCCCGCCCCGGTCTCGATCAGATAGGGGCGGTCGTCGGTCATCAACGACGAGTCGTAGCTCAGGCCGTATTCGGCCACCAGACCCGGAGTGTCCCACGTGGACTCCCAGCCCGCCGCGCGATGCCCGCTGATCTCGATGCCCTGGCTCGCGAAGACCGTCATACCGCGCTCGAAATCGGCCCGCTGTTCGGCCGCGGTCATCGCGGTCGGCGGCCGGTGACTGTAGGAGTGGTGGGCCACCTCGTGCCCGCGCTCCACGATCGCCGCGGCGAGGCCGGGCCGCTGTTCGGCGACCCAGCCCGGCACGAAGAACGTCGCGGGTACGGCGAGTTCGTCCAGCAGGTCGAGGATGCGCGGCACCCCGACCCGTGGCCCGTATGCCTGATGGGACATGGTCGACAGGTGATCGGCGTAGCCCCGCCCTCGCGCGAGGATCGGGGACTCCGCGTCCACGTCGAAGGTCAGGGTCGCCACCGCGGCCGCGCCGCCGTGCCAGTTCGGTTCCGTCACGCCTGCCGACTCTCCCGCCACCGGCGCGCGTTCGCCACCGTGACCGTCGGGGTGACCATCGCGCGGTCGAATTCGGCGAGCGGTTCCGCCGCGGCGACACGGGCGGGCAGATCCGGGTTGGCCAGCGCGCCGTGCCCGAGGGAGAGCAGGTCGGCGTGCCCGCCGGTGAGGACCTCGTGTGCCTGGGTGAGGTCGTGCATCCCGCCGTTGGCGATCACCGGCAGGCCGGTGATCTGACGGGCGAGGGCGGTGACGGTGCCACCGTCGGCCAGCCTCGCGGTCTCCAGCCAGTTCCGCCCCTCGCTGGCGATGTGCAGGTAATCCGCGCCCGCCTCGGCGACCGCGGCGAAGATCACCTCGGCGTCGTCGCGGCCGCCGGGCCAGCGGTAGGTGAAGTCGTTGACCTTCGTCTGTGACAGCCGAACCCCGGTCAGCAGGTCCGGGACGGCTTCCGCGACGGCGGACACGACCCGGGCGGTCAGCCGGATCCGGTTGGCGACCGGTCCGCCGTAGGAGTCGGTGCGCTGGTTGGTGTAGTCGGTGAGGAACTGGTCGAGCAGGTAACCATTGGCCGCGTGCACCTCGACTCCGTCGAATCCGGCCTGGCGGGCGCGCTCGGCCGCGGCGGCGAAGCCCGCGACGACGTCGTCGATCTCGGCGGTGGTCAGCTCCCGGGGCACCGGCCACGGCCCGGAACCGCCGTACGCGCGCATCATCTCCCCACGCGGCTTGACGGGCGAAGGACCGACGGTGTGCTCTTGGTGTGGATTGCCCTGCGAGATCGCCCCCGCGTGCATGAGCTGGGCGATCATCCGCCCGCCTGCCGCGCGCACTCCGGCGGTGACCACACGCCAGCCCGCGACGTGCTCGTCACGCGCGAGCCCCGGCTGGTTGAGGTACCCCTGGCTGGCCGCCGTGTCGGGGTAGGTGCCCTCGCTGAACACCAGGCCGAAGCCGCCACGGGCGAATTCGGCGTAGTAGTCGGCCATTTCGCCGGTCGGCGTGCCGTCGGGCCGGGCCGAGACGCGGGACATGGGCGCGACGGCGTAGCGGTTGCGCAGGGTGAGACCGCCGAGTGTGATCGGGGCCAGCGCGGGGTGGGCGTGGCCGACGGTGGTGGTCATGCCGGGTTTCCTCCATTGTGGACGGTTTCGATGGCGAGTGGGGAGAGGTCGGCGTCGCTGATCCGGACGAGGTCCTGCGGGCAGGCGGAGACCACGACGACGCAGTCCACTTCGGCCCGCAGCGTCACCGCGTCGCCCGGCCGCGACGACGCGGTGAGCCGGCTCAGCCGCCCGTCCTCGGCGACCGGGACCCGCATGAAGACGTTGATCGGCTGGGGAGTCGGGCCCGCGAAGCTCAGGCCGAGCTCGTCCAGCGCCTCACGCAGGTTCACCGCGCAGGATCGGTGACCAGGAGCCCCCAGCGCGGCGTACCTTGCCGGATCGCAGGCCGGGATCAGCATGTCGTGCTCGCCGGGCGAAGTGTCCTCGACCAGGGTCAGGATGGGGCGGCGCCGATCGGTCGCGAAGGCCTCGCCGACGGCGGGGAACAGCCTGTCGATCGCGGCGCGGGTGTGCGCGGCGCTGTGATGCTCGGTCAGTTCGGCCCCGGTGCCGGCTTCGGTGAATGCGAACACGTCGCCGACCTGGCCTCCTTCGACGTCGATCACCCGGACGAGGTCTCCGGCGGCGACCCGGACGGCCTTGGCTGTCGCCGGGGGGACTTGCGTTCTGCTCATGCCTCCAGCAAACCGGTGAAGGCGGACGGTTCGCCATGGAGGAGTCTCCACCGATTGCCAAAGTAAATGTGAATATCTCCAGACAGCTCAAGGTTGGCAAACTAGTTTCGACTTTGACCATTTTCACGGCACCGGGTTAATGTGCGGTGATGGAAGACGTGGACGCGGCCGGGCTGGACTTCTGGTCGTTCGTGGCGCTGGCCAACCGGCGGCTCGCGCAGGAGTACGGCTTCCGTCACCAGTTGGCGACCGAGGTGCTGCTGACCCTCAACCGGGCCTCCGACCTGGTGACCTACGACCTCGAAGCCGCGGTGCACCGGCCACGCGGCCGGTCGTGGTCGGCGTTCCGGCTGCTGTTCGTCGTCTGGCTCGCCGGGCCGCTCGAACCGACGAGCGCGGCCCGGTTGACCGGGATGAGCCGGGCGGCGGTGTCGAATCTGGTCAAGACGCTGGTCGGGGAGGGGATGCTCCACCGGGTCCCGGACGAGCGCGACGGCCGTTCGGTGCAGCTGTCGCTGACAGAGGTGGGTCACGAGGAGATGGTCTCGGTCTTCCGCGAGCACAACGAGCGCGAGTTCGGCTGGACGAACGCGTTGACCGAGACCGAACAGCGCATCCTCGTGATGCTGCTGGGCAAGCTGATCACAAGCCGCGCCGAGTTCGGTACCCGCAGCCGCAACTAGGCCTTCCCGTCGCGAGGAAGACCGGACTACGCTGCCCGAGGGTAGTCAAAGTGTGAACTAAATCGGCGAGGAGGAGACCATGGTGGACGGCGGACGGATTCCCGCGCTCTTCGCCGGGTTGTGTGACGACGCCGCGGTGTTCCCGCCGGGGCTGGCTCCGCTGCCGGACGCCGTCGCCGCGCATGACGACCACGTCTCCGCCTGGTACGCCGACCTCGTCGGCCCGCTCGTCGTCGCCGCCACCGCGCTCGGTGAACTCGCCGAAGTGCTGGGGGAACGGGCGGCCCCGCTGCCGGTCTCGGTGACCCTGTCCGGCGGGCCCACGCGGCTCGACGGCGTGCTCAAGACCGTCGCCACGCTGCCGGTCGAACTCGACGCCCTGGAGATCGCCGTCCCGGACGGGATGGGGCCGGACGAGGTACTCGCCGCGATCGGCGGCGCCACCGCCCCGGTGTTCGTCGAGATCCCGCGTGACGACCGGCGGATCCCGTTGCTGAGGTCCCTTTCCCGCACCGGCCACCGCGCGAAGTTCCGCACCGGCGGCGTCCGCGCCGAGCTGTACCCCGACGAGACCGAACTCGCCGCCGCGGTCCGGACGGCGGTCGAGGCCGGCGTCCCCTTCAAGGCCACCGCCGGGCTGCACCACGCGCTCCGCAACACCGATCCGGAGACCGGCTTCGAGCAGCACGGGTTCCTGAACCTGCTGCTCGCCACCGACGCCGTCCTCCGCGCCGACGGCGATCCCGAAGCCCTGCTCGCCGAACGGGACGGCGCAGTCGTCGCTTCGCGGCTGCGGGAATGGGACGCGGACCGGGCCGCCGCCGTCCGCGCGGGCTTCACGTCGTTCGGCACCTGCAGTATCACCGACCCCCTGACCGAGCTGACCGGCCTCGGCCTGCTCGAGACGCCCCGAGGAGAGGCATGACCACGATCGACATCCCCGCCGGCTCCCTGTTCGGCATCGGCAACCTGCCCTACGGCGTGTTCTCCGTCGACGGTGATTCCCCGCGCGTCGGCGTCCGCGTCGGAGACTCGGTCCTCGACCTGGCGGCGGCACTCGGTGACGACGTCTTCGCCGCGCCGTCGCTGAACCCGTTCATGGCACAGGGATACGACCGCTGGGTGGCGGTCCGGGAACGAATTCGCGCACTGGTCTCGGGTGAAGTCCCCGACGGCGCGGTGTATCCGGTCGGACAGGTGAGGATGCACCTGCCGTTCGAAGTGGCGGATTACGTCGACTTCTATGCCTCCGAACATCACGCGTCGAACGTCGGCAGGCTCTTCCGCCCCGACGCGGAACCGTTGCTGCCCAACTGGAAACACCTCCCGGTGGGCTACCACGGGCGGTCCGGCACGGTCCTGGTCTCCGGCACGGACATCGTGCGCCCGAGCGGCCAGCGCAAGGCCCCGGCCGACGCCACGCCGGTGTTCGGGCCGAGCACGCGGCTCGACATCGAAGCGGAAATGGGTTTCGTCGTCGGCACCGGAACCCCGCTGAACACCCCGATCACCCCGGATGCCTTCCCCCGGCACGTTTTCGGCGCGGTCCTCCTCAACGACTGGTCTGCCCGCGACATCCAGGCGTGGGAATACGTTCCGCTGGGCCCGCACCTGGGCAAGAGCTTCGCGACGTCGATTTCCCCTTGGGTGGTCCCGATCCTGGCCCTGGAGGCCGCACGGATCCCGCTGCCCGGCCAGACCGATCCGGAACCGCTGCCCTACCTGCGGGAAAGCGCCCCGTGGGGCCTCGACATCGACCTGGTCATCGAATGGAACGGCGAGGAGGTCGCCCGCCCGCCGTTCCGCGAGATGTACTGGTCGCCCGCCCAGATGCTGGCGCACATGACGATCAACGGCGCCTCGGCGCGCACGGGAGACCTGTACGGCTCCGGAACGATCTCCGGCCCGGAAAAGCACCAGCGCGGCGCGTTCCTCGAATTGTCGTGGGGCGGCAAGGAACCGCTCACGGTCAAGGGGGAGGAGCGCACCTTCCTGCTGGACGGCGACGAGGTCGTGATCACCGGATCCGCGCCGGGCGCTGATGGCGCGAGGATCGGGTTCGGTGAGGTGCGGGGGCGGGTTCTGCCGTCGAAGTGAGCGTGGCCGGTATGAGTACGCCGTCCTGTTGCGGCCTCGCAGTCGCAACAGGAAACGACTGCCGCGCAACGCCTCAGGACGAGATCCTGGAGGGGTCGGACCTCCCGGCACTCGTTTCAGGAAGGCGGACGCACCGTGAAACTCGTAGTCAGCGTGCTCGGCTTGGCCAAGTTCTTGTTCTGGCTCGTCGCGATCGTCGTCGTTTGCGGATTCGTCGCCGGCTCCGGCAGCGTCGGCGACGCCCACCCGGCGTCGCCTCACCGGCGTGCCGCCGTGCACCTGACCTCCGATTCCTCTTTCCCTCGGTAGCCGTGCGTCAGGAAGACAAAGGTGCGAGACGCATGCGGGATTGGATCTTGCCCTTGTACTTGACGGTCAGATCCTGCCCGGATATCTCGTATCGGTAGTCGCCGTTGACCGCCACGAAACCTGTCGCGTTCTGTTCGGCGGGCAAGGAGATGTGGTTGTCCGGAGTGGTCGGCTTTCCGTTGAGTTGCCCGTCGTAGTGGTAGGACCCCGCCGAGTCGCGACAGATCGTCACCGTGTGCCTGCCGGTGTCGTACCTGGCCACTAGTTCGGCGCCTTCGCCGTTGCCTGGTAGCCACCGGAAGGCTTCGACGGGGCACGGCTTCGCGGTCCGCCCTGCGCCGCTCGTGCTCACGGAACCGAGTAGATCGCCGATGCGGCCGAGATTGGCGAACAAGACGAGGGCGGCGACGCCTGTCAGGACGGCACGTACCGCTTTCCGCACCGTGGTGCGTGACACCGGTACTCGGGGCGGACGGGGAACAACGCGGGGGATCGGCGGAGCGAGGCGCGCGGGCGATGAGGGTGGTTTGGGAGCGGCGGTAGGTCTGGTCGGCGGCACCGGGGCCAGTGAAATGGTGGGCCGGGGAAGGTCTTTGTACCGGGACTCGACGAAGTCGACCGTCTCGTCACGCGCGACTTCGAGCGGTCGGTGTTCCGACAACGCCAGCACGGCCGTCGCGCTACCGGGCTCACGTCCACATACGCGGCAAGTCGACTGTTGCGCGTAGTTGTTGGTGTGGCACGAATCGCATGACCAGTCAGCGTTGTTCTTCATCGCTCACCGCCCGTCCGTCACTGTGGACTCGCAGTACTTCTCCGTTGTCGCCGTCTTGAAAGATGATCCAGTCATGGCTGTCGGGTGCTCGGCGAACCATCAGCGGTTCGAGCAGCGCGCCCGGCGGTTCGTCCGTCCTCGGAGACTCTTCCGGCCTTCCGCGATCGTGGGCTCCCACTCGGGCTGCCACTTCGTCTACCAAGTGCTGAAGCTCGGCCCGGCATTGTGCCGGAAACCAGAGTGGCAGTTCTACCGAGGCGATCCGGCCCAAACGCACGGTCAGGGTGAGCTGAAGCGGTTCTGCACCGGGAAGGCCAGGCTCGACTGCGATCCGCGCAGCCGCACAGCGTGTCATCGGGATCTGCAACATAGTAGGCGGGTCACCCGGTCGGGGTTGCTCGGTGATGACGAGCAGAGCGCGATTGCGGATGAGTGTCACGTCCAACCCGACGATCGCCGGAGGAGACGCCTCCGGTGGTGCCGTCCGGAGTTGTTCGCGGGAGGGGTGGGTGGGTTCGCGGCGGAAGCGCAACCGGAGACGCCGGCTCAAAGGCTGCTCGCGATGGTGGCGATGATCTCGTCCATCTCCCACTCCTCCAGGCCCTCTCCGGCGACGGAGGGGAAAAAGAGGGTGTTGTTCCAGTCGTCGGCTATGTCCGCCCACGGATACTCCTCGGGTGCGAAGATCAGCAGTCGTTTGGCCGAGTTCTCCATGAGCGACTCGCGACTCTGCGCGTGTCCCCACAGTGTGAAAAGCTCGTCCAGCGAACGGGGCGCGGATTGGGGATAGCCGGGCGCATTGGTCTGTCGAGGGTCACCCAGGGGATGGGCGGGCGCGTCGGTGAAGATCACGATCACGTGGCGGCGGCGGTCGAGTCCTGTTTCCCAGTTGGAGTGCATCGCGACCGCGAGAGCCTCGAGCCCGGACTCGGGAACGTCACCACCACCGCCTGGACTGAGCGTGCCGACTGTGCGTTCGAATTCGTCGACCTGCGACGGGATACGGAGGAACTGGCTCTCGGCCAGTGCGTCTTCGGCGCGGTCACCGAAGTCGCGGAAAGCGATGACCTTGAGGCGAAGGCTGCGAATCTCCCTCCCTTTGGCCGCCATCTCCTGCACGAGCCTTCCCGGGAAGGAGAGCGCACCGTGTTTCACGTTGTCGAGCGTCGGCTTCATGCTCGCGGTGGCGTCGATGCACAATACGATGTCTACCGCGTAGCCGAGATCATTCTGGTTTTGCGGAAAGGAAGTCATGGGTCTCCTTAGACCGGGATACGTCCAGTGAGGTTGATACGGACTCGGCTACGCCCTGCCTTTTCGACAGGGGCCCGCAGTGAATTGAGCAGTGACAGGACGTCGCCGATACCGGGGCGGTCCGCAGGATCGACCTGGATGAGGGCCGTCAGCAGCGATTTCCAGTAGAGGGGAAGCTCCGGGCGGAGCTCCAGTTCCTCGCCCGCGAGGACGGCGGCGGCGGGTGAACCGAACCGCGACGGGAAAGCCGGTGCGTCGCCGGTGAGATAGGTGTGGAGCAGTAATCCAAGGGCGAAGAGGTCAACGGCTGTCGTGAGCTGATCGGCCTTGATCCCGTTTTCACCGCGAAGATAACTCAGCCATTCGGGCGCGCCGTAGTAGGGATTCCCTCCGATGGTTTCGGCGGCCGGTGGCTCCCCGGAGGGATACGCGTCGTCGAAGTCGATCAGCTTGGCGATATGCAGATCGCTTCCGGCTGGGCGATGAAACAGCACGTTCTCCGGTTTGAGGTCGCCATGGATCATGCCGCACTCGTGCAGGAGGGCGATGCTCTCGCAGAGGGTGTGCAGTAAGACGTTTCTGTCCGCGGATGTCAGCTCGGCCGGAGTCACCTCCACCGCGTCGATCCGGTCCGTCACCTTGTAATAGCGTGTCCCTTGGGCGAAGAAGTCCTTCGCCAGAACCAGATTCCCGGCGTGAAGGTGGTCCGCACGCAATAGCCGGGACAGCCTCTCGTGATGGAGTTCGAAGCGACGGCACTCGGCCAGCCGGCGTTTCTTGTCCGTCACGGTGCCCATCGAGTCGGGGCGAGGGCGTTTGGGATCCAGATACTCCTTCACGAAGAAGTCCTCGCCTTCCTTGCGCGCGAACGCCCATAGGCACTTGCCTGCGTTCGTGTTCGAAGGACGCGTGACGATCTCGTAGCCGTTGACCAGTTCGCCCAGCTTCACGAATCGATCCCTTCACGAGGGGGCAACCGTCGTTCGTAGCCGTGACGGTAGGCAAGCCAAGACCGCTCCCTCGTGGCGACCAAGGCCGGACGTCCCATCGAAGTGGCCCGGCGCATCGGTTCGGCGTGTTCCGCGTGCATGCGGTCGAACCGCCACCGGAAGCTCGCTCGCAACGCGGCGAAATCTTCGAATCCGAGCGCCGCGATCGCGATGGACGCGTCGTCCTTGGTGAAGGACTCCACTCGTTCGGCGAGAAGGACCGACCAGTGCATCGCCTCCTGCGAGGCCAGCAGGGTGTCCCACAGCAGATGCTCGAATTCGGCCGGGGTGCCGACATAACCGAAGAAACCGTCGGTGGCGGCGATGAGGACGCACGGGACGTGCGCGGTACCCCGCCACCGATTGATCGCGAAACCGCCGCCCGCGTGCACCATGTTGGTCATCGGCGGGTCTTGCAGCAGCAGGGCCAGTGCGTCGGAAGGCTCGGTGTCATCGACGCTCAGCTGCTGCAGGCCGGCTTCGGGCTCGGCCACATAACACCGGGAGTCCCCAGCCCAAAGCACCTGCCACGAAACCTCTTCGGTGCGGGAATCAAAAGCCAGACCGGCCAAGGTGGTCGGAAGCCGACGTTGCAACCGGCCCCTCATCCTTCCTCGCTGAAGGACGCCGGTCGCCAGCCGTCCACTGATACGCGCTGCGAGAGCCTCCGGCGAGAAGTCCGCGGAGCGGTCAGTGAACCACTCCTCGACCAGGCCCCGGAGGCGGCGCGAAGCGAGCCACGCCTGAGTACGGGCCTGTCCTGATGGTGTGCGGCCCGCGAGCGGCCGGCCGGCGCCACCCACTCCGTCGAACACGGAGAGGAGCCCGGACGCGCTCGGCCTGTGATAGAGCACCAGAGGGTCGGCGTCCTCGCCTTCGTTCGCGATCTTTTCGGTACGTACCGCGACGGAGATGAAGCGACTTTCGTCGTGGTGCCAGAGACGTGCGTTGCCGCGGTTTCCCGGGTAGATGTCCATCGGTATCCGCCTCAGCTTCCGCTGTCCGGCGCGGACCGGCGCATCGTGCCCCGCACCCGGCTGGAGCCGTTCTCAGGCCGCGGGTCCGGTGACGATCCCGGGCGCTCGTCAGCGGTCTTGTCGGGTCGAGGAACGTTTCCCTCGACCACTTTGCCGTCTTCGATGGCGGCTTTTGCGCGGGACTCGAGGCTGTCACGAAGTTTGCGCCTCGCACCCGGCACTGACTTGCTCCGGTCGAAGAACTCGCCGAGTACCTGGTCGCGCAGATCCGTGGCGTTGGGATCGGTGATATCGCTGCCTGTGAGGGCACGGAGTACATCGATCTTCGCCTTGGTTTCCGCGGCCCGGTCAGCTCGTTCCCGGTCAAGGAGAGCCATGGGGTCGCCGTCGTCGAGCGACATGACGTGGGCGAGCATGTCCTCCCGGCTGCCACCGGCGATGGGCCGCATCGAATCGTAGGTCAGTTTGCGCACCCTGATCTTCCGCTGTTCGGTCACGAAGTCCTCCGCATCGACCATCGCGACCGCCACGGAGTAGCTGCCTAGCTGCACGGTCGTCGATCCGTGAGCGGAATTGAGCCGAGCCAGGACAGCGTTCTGGACGTCGGCTGGGGCGAGCACGTCGAAACGAGCTGCGGTCTCTCGAACGATCGAAGCGAGTGAGGACTGCAGCGACGCGGTCATGTCGGTGATGTTGTCCCGTGCGACGGCGACCGGATCCTTGACCCGACAAGCGAAGCGCACGGTCACGTTGAACGGGAAAGCAGGGTCGGCACTCGCCGTGGTGATGCTGAAAGCAAGCCCTCGGTTGGCGACGTCGATCAGGTACATCCGGCGGTAGTTGCCGAACCGGGCGTCGGGGACGCGATCGCCGTGGTTCAAGACCAGCGGCGCGCCCATCGCTCGTTCGAGCACCATCGCCGTGCCCAGCTCAGGAGTTCGGAGAGGAGACGTCAAGCGCATACGGCGGAGTTCGAGGCGCTGGAGGATGGGATTGTAAGTCTGGTTCATGACGCCTCTTTCTCGAGGTCGACGAGTGTGTCGTGAAACTCGGTTGCCTTGTCGGACGGGGCGTAAGGGTCTTCGGCCCAGCTTTGGAGCAGTCGGAGTACTCGTTCCAGATCGGCGCGGCCGCGGTCCGCGATCCCGACGAGAACGTCGAGCACAGCGGAAGAGACCGTTTCGTCGTGGTCGGCGTACCGGATCCACGAGCGGAGTGCGGCACGGGCGAGCTTTTGCGCCGACGAGTCAGCCAGCGCCCGGCCCCACAGTTCGGGGAGGACGTCACGATGCTTGCGCTCCTCTCGCATGAGCAGGGGGCGCTCTCCGGAACCGTCTTCGGGAAGGACCGCGAATGAGAACGTCATCAGAACTTTGACCGTGGCTTCCTCGTCGTCCGACCGTTCCGCCCACTCGAGCAGGGCTCGCAGGACCTCCGTGGCGCGGCCGGCCTGGAGCAGGGACTTGGTGCTGATCGCGACCGGTTCCAGTAGCTCCCACGAGTCGCGGTGGACGAGGGTACGCAGGACGAGCAAGGCCCGGCGTGGGTCGTCGAAGCCAAGCCTGCCTCCCACCGCCAGACCCGCGGTGATCGGCAATTTCGGAGATCTTGTCGAGCGTTCGAACTCGGCCCACTGCTCGATATGGGACCAGGCGGCTTCCGCGTTGCCGCCGATCGTGCCCGCCACGTTGAGCCCATGCGCGGCGCTCTGTCGGAGAACAGCCGTTTTCGACGCGGCCCACGGCAACAAGTATTTGTGCAGGCCATGCTCGAAATCATTGGTCGCGAGGATGCCCGCTGCCTGGGCTGTCCGCGCCCGGACCTCGACATCATTGTGTTCTGCGAGGCCCTTGAGCCATTCCAGGATCTTCGTCCTCGCCCCGTCGAGTTCGACCCACGTCACACCGAGTACGGCTACTCGTAGGTGCGCCGATCTGAATCTCAACCGGGAAACACCGCCGTCTCCCGTCGGCGGCGTCACGAGCTCGAGCCATCCCCGTTCCGCGAGGATTCTTCTGAGATACCGTAGCGTGAGCGTCGCCGAACTGGTGCTCAGCTGTCGGTAGAGCGCGATGGCGGCATCGGCGACGTGAAGGTATCCGGCGTCTTCGAGCACTGCCGTGGCGAGAACCAGCGCGACGTCGGCAGTGTCGGGGGAACGGCTGAGCCATTCCCGAACCTGGTCCTCGGGATTGCTGAGCTTGCCTACGACCTTCCCGATATCCTCGCCCGTCCGAACGGCTTCGACCACCGCGCTCGCCACCCGGGTGGCGAAGTGTGGATCATCGCGTTCCTCCAACAGCTCCGCTAGTCCGTTGGTGGCCAGGTGATCTTCGAGTTCGGAAGGTTCCAGCCAAGGTAGCTCGCCGGCCACCCGGCGGCGTACGATCTCCGCAGGGTCGGGGAGTTCGAGCTCCTCGACGACGAACTCCATCCGCCTCGAGGCGGTGGCGAGGGAGCCGGTGACCGGACCGGTTACCACCACGAGGTAGCTCTCCTCTTCCAGGAGCCGTTCCGAAATCCTCGTCAGCCAGTCGTCGGTGAGTTTTCCCGCCGCGAACTTGCCGTCCCCACTGGCGGTGTCGACGACGAGGTAGCCGCTTCGCGGATGCGGGATCCTCCAGTTCGGGTTTCCCAGCATCGAGTTGGTGACGCGGTAGACGTTCGTGTCCTTGCCCACGACATCACGCAGGGTCGCCAGCGCCCGGGTGAAGCGGCCGGTAGCCGCGGCGTCGGCCATGACGAGGAGGCTGGTGCTCTGCAATCGGCCGACGCCGTCGCAGAAGTCCGGAGGAGCGACGAAGTACTCCGTCGCCTTGATGACATCCTGTGGTTCGGTTCGTGCCCTGGACGACCGACGAGCGCCTACCCGGCCGCCCAGACCGGCCACGAAGTCGCCGTCGACGATGATGTCGCCGTGGAACAGATTGAGGTTCCCAGCGCCCGCAAGCCGGTCGGCTGCGGCTGAAATTATCTCGGTGAACCGACCGTTCGACAGTTCCGAAGCCTCACCACGAAGGCCTTTGACAGCCTCTTCCCGGCTTGGCGGCGCCGGATCTTCCTTGGAGGGCGAAGGCGGTTCCTCTTGGGGTGGGGGCGCCGGGTCGTTCGGTGCAGGCTCGGCCTGCTTGTCCTCGCTCACGGTTCAGCTCCGGTAGGGGTTCGGCAGTCAGGGCAGTAGGGACGGGTCAGCTGAATCTGGGGCCTGCGTGGAAATCGCCATGTACGGTGACCTGGTCGTACTGGCTGACAACGCCACCTTCGTGTGCGTGCGCCGTGAATTTTCCCGCGGAAGCCGACGTCGGCGCGGACCGTGCCGGTAAACCGGGAATCAGTTCCCGTAGCCTGGCCGCGAGCCGGTCGATGTCCGGGCCCGCACTGCGAAAACCGATGGCGATGTCTTGGAGCACGGAAAGAGAACGAAGCGCCTCCGGCAAGTCTTCGGCGCGAACTCTTTCCGGCACGTCGAGCCGCACAGGGATGACCCGTTTTCCGAGTTCGAACGCGAGCAGGATCTCCCGGCGGACGAAATCCTGCGGATCGTCGATGCGGCGTAGTCCAGCCTCGTTCACGGCGCCGAGCCAACGGCGTCCCATCACCACGAGCACCGCCTCGGATTCCGCCACGGCGTCGAACATGCTCTTCTCCCAATCGGCGCCGAGTTCGATTGATTTCGAAGCGAAGAAGACGGTCTCCGGACCGAACGCCCGCGACAGTTCGCGGTCGAGGAGCGCGACCCCGAAGCGATCGTCGGCTGTGCGGTAGTTGAGGAAGATCTTGATCAACGAGGAGGCCTTTCTCATTCGCTTGGGTGCGTCGTCGGTCCGGGGGCGGCATCGCAGGGGCTCGGCCGGATGGATGACAGGGAGTAATACTCGACATCCGGTCAGCGGCTTGACAAGCCCTACTTGGCAGTAGGGGAGCGTTTCCTGTTTCCGTTTCCGCCGCTGTCCAGTATTTGTCCTGTTTTCGGCAATGATCTTGCTCGTATCGGGTGTGGCAGATGCCCCCGGGTGTGCAGTGCTGTTTAATGCCGGAAGGTATGCCTTCCTGTTTCCTGTTTCCGGCTCCGTACGGAACACGAACCCCATGCCGGTCGGCGTAAGAGCGCGGAAGATGGTCAGCGGAGAAGGGTGGTGCACGGATGTCTTCCCTGTCGGAGACCTTCGGGGCGAGGTTGCGGGCGTTGCGAGTGGCCGAAGGCGTTTCCCTCAGCGAGTTCGCGCGTCGTCTCTACTACAGCAAAGGACATGTGAGCCGAATCGAAACCGGTGCGCAGTCCCCGTCTTCCGAGTTCGTGCGCAAGTGTGATGCCGAGTTGGGCGCCGGTGGCGAGTTGATCGCGCTGGCGGGGGAGAAGGCGCGGGTGGTGCGCACGGCTCTGTCCGAATCGGCCGAGGAAGAGGTGTGGGTGATGACGATGACGCCGGACGGTGGTGCGGCTTTCAGTCCTGTCGCCAGGCGGGACGTCCTGCTCGGTGGGATGGCTGTGATCGCCGGGCTCAAAGTGTCCGGTACGGGCGTCGTGGCGGCGAACGCGGAGGCACAATTGCGCTACCATCGGCACCTGTTCGACTCGGCGCGGGACCTAGGGCAGATTTCGTCACCGGATGTCGTGCTGCCGCTGGTGGTCGGGCAGGCGCAGGCATTGCGTACGCTCGCGAAACAGGTAGATGCGAGCACCGTGCCCGCCGTGGCTTCTTTGGCCGCTCGGACGGCGGAGTACGCGGGCTGGATGGCGCAGGAATCCGGAGACGATTCGGCTGCCGCGTGGTGGACGGACCGGGCCGTGCAAGTCGCGAGAGTGGCAGGTGACGACTTCTTGGCGGGCTACGCGCTGGTGCGGCAGGCGTTGATCGCGATGTACCAGGACGACGGCGCCACAACGGTTTCACTGGCACAGCGGGCGCAAGCGGAACAAAACCTGCCGGCGAGAGTGCTCGGACTCGCCGCTCAGCGTGAGGCGCAAGGGTACGCCCTGCTGGGCGACCGCGACGCATGCCTGCGGGCCCTGGACCGTGCGCGGACCCTGCTGCTGGATCCAGACGGTGCGCCGGAGGGTCCTGTGATCGGTACCTCACGTGTTGTCGATCCCGTGGCGGTCGCGAGCGGCTGGTGTCTCTACGACCTCGGGAGACCGGCCGAAGCCGTGGAAGTCCTCGACAGGGAGCTAGCGCGCATACCCGGCAGCGCCGTTCGAGCCCGCACCCGATTCGGCGTGCGACTGTGTCTGGCTTACGCGGCCTCGGGAGAGCTGGAGCAGGCGTGCCGGCTTGCTCGGCTGCTCTTCGGTCAGATCGCCCAGCTCGATTCCGCGACGGTCCGCACCGACTTGCGCCGTCTGGCCACGCTCGTGCGACGGTGGAGCACTCATCCAGAGGTCCGCGCACTGGAACCGGAACTCACGATCGCGCTAGGACGCTCGGCGTGAAGCCGATCTTCGGCGAGGGACGGGATTGCCCGAGCATGACCTGATAGACGAACTGGCGGTAGTCATCGATCGGGCCGGATCTGTTCGACGTGGAAGCGGAACATTTCCGGCGTGGGGGGCTTACTCGAGCCGCCCACGCCGCGCCGAAACCGTCGAGCGACATCGTCACCGAACAGATCAGCGGCGGACCTGCCACAGCCGACGCTACTTACCCGCCTTCGCCTCCGGAATCCCGTTCGACGGCGGCGAGTCGTTGGCCGCCGAGTCGTTCGCCTCGATGGGCGCCTCGCCGATGTCCGTCACGAGAACCGGGGTCAGGTCCTTGCCGACGCCGCCCTGGAGTTCGACCACCGACATGCCGGAGATGCCCATGTGGCTGTCCGCGGTGTAGCGGAACGGCGCCAAGCCCGGCCCTTCGAACGTCTTGCCGGACTGCTGGATCGCCTCGACGACACGCTCGCGGGTCAGGTCCCGTCCGGTCGCCTGCAACGCCTGGACGAAGGTGTACGCCTGCGCCATCCCGTAGATCCGGTAGTTCGTCAGGGCACCGCCCTTGCCGTGCGCGCCCCAGACCTTCTGCCACAGCTTGGTCCACGCGTTGTCCGGAGCGTCGACGCCGGGCAGGTACTCGGTGGTGAGGACGCCGTCGATGAGCGACGCGCCATTGGTCACCTTGCCTTCGGAGAACCGCGCGAGCAGGGAACCGACCAGTGCCGGGTCGGAACCGACGTTGCTGTAGAACCACTTCGGCTTGAAACCGATCTTCAGCGACGCCAGCTGCGACAGCGCGGTGTACGACGGGACGTTGAAGCCCAGCACGAGATCCACGCCCGCGGCTTTGAGTTTCGCGATCTGTGGTGCGATGTCGGTGTTGCCCGGCGAGTATTTCGCGACCTCCACGATCTGCTTGTCGAGGAAGCGTCGCGCGCCTTTCTCGCCGTCGCGGCCGAAGTCGTCGTCCTGGAGGAAGAGGCCGACCTTGGCGTTCGGCAGGTTCTTCCGCACCCAGTCGCCGATGATCTTGCCTTCGATCTCGTAGTCCGGTTGCCAGCCGAAGGTGAACGGCGCCTTCTTGGGGTCGTCGCCCCAGCGGAGCGAGCCCGACGACACGAACAGGTCCGGGACCTTCGAGTTGTTCAGGAAGTCGACGACGGCGCTGTGGGTCGGCGTGCCGAGGCCGCCGACCATCGCGAAGATCTCCTCCTTGAGTACCAGTTCGTTGGTGACCGCGCTGGTGTTCGTCGGGTTGTACCCGTCGTCCTTGACCACGAACTCGATCTTGCGGCCGTTGATCCCGCCGTTCGCGTTCACGTAGTCGTAGTAGGCCTGGTGGCCGCTCGGGATCTCGCTGTAGCCCGGCGCGGCGACGCCGGTCAGCGGGAAATGCGCGCCGATCTTGATGGTGGTGTCGGTGACGCCGACGGTCGAGCCCTTCTGCTCGCCCTCGGGCCTGCCGCCCGCCCCGCAAGCGGCGGTGACCGTGACGGCCAGGAGCACGGCCACGGCCTGATACCAGCGTTTCATGAACTTCGCCTCCGGTTGATGAGTTTCCGCAGCCCGCCGGTGAGGCCGGCCGGTGCGAGCAGCACGATCAGGACGGTGACCAGGCCGTAGATCAACGGCGCCAGATGCGCGGCCTGGACGTCGGACAGGCCGAGATCCGTTCCCGCGCCGGTCACCAGCGGCGGCAGGAACGTCAAGAGCGCCGCCCCCGCGAGCGCGCCGGTGAGCGTCCCCAGACCGCCGAGCACCACCGCGGACACCAGCGACAGCGACAACGTCAGCGCGAACCCGCTCGGCGCCGCGAGCCGCGCCGACAACGCCACCAGCGCTCCGGCGAGTCCCGCGCAACCCGCGCTGACCACGAAGGCGCCCACCCGGGTGCGGCCGAGGTCGATCCCGGCCAGTTCGGCGGCGACCTCCCCGTCGCGCACCGCACGCCAGTTGCGGCCGACGCGGCCGCGGGAAAGATTCGCCAGCAGGACGAAGACGATGATGACGGCGAGCCAGGAAAGGTAGGCGAGGTACCGGATCGGCGTGAGGTCCTGGCCGGTGACGAAGTACGCGGCGTCGGCCAGCCAGGTGGGGATCTCCGGCATCCGGACGGGTAGTCCCTGCTCGCCGCCGAGTGTTTCGCCGAAGAACAAAGGGATCCCGGGCACCGCGACGGCGAGCGCGAGGGTGGCACCGGCCAGATACGGTCCGTGCAGCCGCGCCGCGGCGACGCCGACCAGCGCTCCGACGGCCAAGGTGAGCACCACCGCGAGGAGCAGGATCACGGGCAGTGGCAAGGCCGCCGGCTTCAGCAGCAGCGCGGCCGAATAGGCGCCGACAGCCATGAGCGCGCCGTGGCCGAGTGACAGTTGCCCGTTCAGTCCTGTAAGGACGGTCAGACCGCCTGCCGCGATCGTGAAGTACGCCATCGCGGTGAACTGCGCGTTGAGGAACGGGCCGGTGCTTTCCAGGACCAGCACCACGACGACCAGCGCGGCGAGCGCGAGGAGCAGATGTCTGCGCAGCACGTCAGACCCTCCGTTCGCGGACACTGGCGAACAGGCCGCCGGGTTTGAGCAGCAGCACCACCATGAGGATCGCCAGCGCGGCGAGCGGCACCAGCTCCGAGCCGACGTACCCGCTGACCAAACTCAGTGACAGGCCGAGCACAACGCCGCCGACCACCGCGCCGACCGGGCTGTCCAGGCCGCCGAGTACCGCCGCGACGAATCCGTAAACCACCACACCGTCCATATAGGACGGGTGGACGAGTCCGCCGCCCGCGATCAGCAGGCCCGACAGCGAACCGGCGAGCGCGGCGAGTGCCCAGCCGAGGGTGAGCATCCGCCCGACCCGCACGCCGAGCAGCCGCGCCACCTCCTGGTCGAACGCCGCCGCGCGCATCCGCAGGCCCAGATCGGTGCCGCGGAACAACAGCACCAGCCCCGTCAGCACCACCGCGACGGCGACGATGGTGAACACGCCGAACCCGGTGAGCGCGATCGTCGTGCCGCCGACCTGGAACCCGGTGAGCCCGAACGGCGCGGGAAAAGACCGGTAGCGCGAGCCGAACACCAGTGCCGCCAGCGCGTGCAGCACGATGAACAACCCGAGCGTGAGGATCACGGCGTTGATCTCGGCCTTGCCGGAGACGAACCGGACCACGAACCGTTCCACTACCGCGCCGAGCACCAGTCCCGAAAGCAGGGCGACGGCGAACCCGAGCCAGTACGACCAGCCCGCGTCGATCAGCACCAGCGCGAGGTAGGTGGTGATCATCGCCATCGGCGCCTGCGCGAAGTTCACGATCCGCGTCGCCCGCCAGATCAGCACCAGCGCCAAGGCGAACGCGGCGTAGACCACGCCGAGCGTCAGACCGGTGAGCGCGGTGGTCAGCAGTTGCTGCACGAGGCTCCCTTTCAGAATCCGAGGTAGGCGTGCCGCAGGCCGTCGTCCGAGACGAGCGCGGCCGCGTCCCGCCGGACGACGACCTGGCCGAGGTTGAGCACGACGCCGTGGTCGGCGATGGACAGCGCGCTGCGCGCGTTCTGCTCGACCAGCACGACGGCCAGCCCGTCGAGGACGAGACCGCGCAGCAGCTCGAAGATCTGTGCCACGATCCGCGGCGCGAGGCCCAGCGACGGCTCGTCCAGCAGGAGCACCTTCGGCCGGGACAGCAGCGCGCGGCCGATCACCAGCATCTGCCGTTCCCCGCCGGAAAGGACGTGCGCGAGCCCGTTCTTGCGGTCGGCGAGCACCGGAAACAGGTCGTAGACGCGGCGCAGCTCGGTCGTCGACGCACGGCCGCGCGCCCCCAGCGCGCCCAGCCGCAGGTTCTCCTCGACGGTCAGTTCGGCCAGCACGCCGCGACCTTCGGGCACGTGGGCGAGACCCAGTCCGGGAAGGTCCTCAGTGGACACTCCGGTGAGGTCGCGACCCGCGAGGGTGACCCGGCCGCCCGAGGGGCGGACGAGGCCGGAAATGGTGCGCAGCAAGGTGGTTTTACCGGCCCCGTTCGCGCCGAGCACCGCGGTGATCTCGCCGGGCGCGACGGACAGGCTCACGGAATCGAGCGCCCGGACCGGGCCGTAGTTCGCCGAAAGCTGCTCAACGGTCAGCACCGGCCACCTCCTCGCCGAGGTAGGCCGCCTGCACCGCCGGGTTCGCGCGGATCTCCGACGGTGCGCCGGTGGCGATCACCTTGCCGAAGTCCAGTACGACGATCTCGTCGCACACCCCCATCACGAGATCCATGTGGTGTTCCACGAGCATCACCGACATCCGTTCGGTCAACCCGCGCACCAGCGTGCCGACGTCGGCGATCTCGGCGGCCGAGAGCCCGCCCGCCGGTTCGTCGAGCAGCAGCAGATCCGGTTCGCCGACCAGTGCCCGCGCGAGGGCCACCCGTTTGCGGACCGGGTAGGGGAGACTCGCGGGATAGCGGTGGGCGACGTCGGCGATGTCGAAGTCGTCGAGATAGGCCATCGCCCGCTCGGTCAGCGCCTTCTCGTCCCGTGTCCGGCGCGGCAGGCCCAGCATCGACGACCAGAAACCCGCCTTCGCGTGCCTGTCCGCGCCCACCAGGACGTTGTCGAGCACCGTCATCCGGTCGAACAGGCCGAGTTCCTGCAGGCTGCGGGCGATGCCGAGGCCGGCGAGGTGATGCGGGCGCAGCCGGTGCAGTCGGGTGCCGCGCCAGGTCAGCGTGCCGGTGTCCGGCCGGACGAAACCGCACGCAACGTTGAACAGTGTGGTCTTACCCGCCCCGTTCGGGCCGATCACGCCGAGCACCCGGCCCGGGGCGACGGTCAGTGAGACGCCGGACAGCGCGACGAGGCCACCGAAGGTCACCGACACGCCGGACATCTCGAAGGTCGACAGGGTCACGCAGGAGCTCCCAACGGCGAAAGGGGACGGGGATGGAGATCAGGTCCCGGCGCGAGCGCGCCGGGACCTGACGGTTCAGGCGTGCGGGCAGGTGTCGCGGTAGTCGCTGATCGCGCGGTCGTCCGGCGCCGGGCAGAGGAACTGCTCGTAGCGGGTGTCGTTGTCCACGAACCGCTTCAGCCAGGAGATCGTGTATTTGGCCATGGTGGTGTTCGAGGTGTTCGGGAAGAAGTGGCTCGCGTTGTCCAGTTCCATGTACGCCTTCTCCGCCGAGGCGGGAATGCTGGTGTAGAACGGGATCGAATGCGTGGCCACCGGTGCGACGCTGTCGGCTTCACCGCCGATGATGAACGTCGGCACCCGCAGCGAAGACCACGACTTCTGCGTGTTCCACGGCGCGAGCGGGACGGCCGCCTGCAGCGACGGCCGGTCCTGCGCCGCCTCGAGCGAGCCGCCGCCGCCCATCGAGTGCCCGGCCACCGCGAGGCGGGTGGTGTCGATCCGGGAGCGGACGCTGCTGCGCTGCGTCAGGTAGTCCAGTGCGGCCAGCAGCTGGTCACCGCGGCTCCCCGGCTGGTCGTAGATCGTGTTGGTGTCGATGGTGAAGACGACGAAACCTTGCGACGCCAGCCGCGGCCCGATCCACGCGATGCTCGACTGGGTAGCGGTGTAGCCCGGCGAGACGGCGACAGCGCCGAAGGTGCCCTGGGCGGTGCTTGTCGGATAGTAGATGGTGCCGCCGCCGAACCCGGTGACGGAAACGCGGGACACCGACACCTCGGACACCGCGAACGAGCCACGGGAGGCTTCGATACTGCTTTCCGTCGGGTCCGGCCCCCGTTCGTAGGGGTTGTCGGCCGCGTGTGCCGTTGGAGCGATAGCGAGCGCGGCGACCGTCGCCAGTCCACAAAGGATCCGGGTCGTACTACGCATAGTGCCCTCTCCGTTCGCCAATGAACACAGTCCGTGGTGATGGACTGTGGCAAACGGACACCGGGGGCTGCATCGGCGAAATCGCCAGTCTTCGTCCGCGGCCACGCCCGCCGGGCTCACCGCCCGTACGATCGGCGATCGTGAATCCCTCAGCCGAGGACATAGTCCGTACGGCGGCCCGGTGGATCGACCGCGGAATCCGCGTCGACACCTCCGCTTTCGCCCAAGACCTTGGCATCTCGCGCAGCACCCTGTTCCGTCGCGTCGGCAACCGGGAAGACCTGCTGGGTGATGCCCTCTACTACCTGTCCGAGCGCACCCTGACCGCCGCCGTGCGCACCTGGGAGCGCGAAGAGGGCGACGTGGTGCGCAATGCGGCGGGTGAACTGCGGTGTCTCGCGATCATGCGCGACTACCGGTCGGCACTGGCGGCGAGCGCCGGGTTCCGGCGTTTCCTCGACGACGAGCCGGTGCTCGCCATCCGGCTGCTCACCGACCCGGACGGACGGGTCCAGCCGAGGGTGATCGCGGCGCACGTCGACCTGCTGCGCCGCGACGTCGACGACGGCGGATTCGTGCCCGCGGTCAGCCTGGACAGCCTCTGCTACGCGATCGTGCGGCTGGGGGAGGCGTTCCTGTATTCGGACGTCCTCGCGTCACGGACACCCGATCTCGACGCGGCGTCGACGCTGCTCGGCGCACTGGTGGAAGGACGGGTGCCGAGCAGGACCCCGTGAAACAGGACCTGCGCGGAGGGCTTGTGAAACACTTGCGCCTGGTGTTTCATCGAAGGGGATTTCGAGGAGGCGCCGATGCCTGTCCGGGACGTCGTGTACCCGCTGCGGGGCAGGGACGATCTCTTCGGCGGGCTGCGGTCGGTCGCCGGGCAGGCCGTACTGGTCCGCGGCGCGGAAGGCCTCGGCAAGTCGGCGCTGCTCACCGAGCTGCGCGGCGCGTCCGGCATCCGCCTGCTCGGCGTGCGGGGCATACGAGCCGAGCGCGCGCTGCCGTTCGGGGCACTGCACCGCCTGTTCGGCGCCGCGGTCTCGGGCGGTGAGGAAGCGCATCGGCGGCTGAGCGAACTCCCGGAACCGGCGATCTGCTGGGTGGACGACGCGCAATGGGTCGACGCGGAGTCCCTGGCGGCGTTGGGTTTCGCGGCTCGGAGGCTGGCCGGCTCCTCGGTCGGGATGGTGCTCGCGTCGCGGTCCGGATCCGACGAGTTCGAGTGCGTGGAACTGGCTCCGCTGACCGACAAGGCGGCGGATCTGCTGCTGCGCGACCGAGGGGTGCCCGCCGGGGTACGACCGCAGCTGGTCGAACTGGGCGGCGGAAATCCGGCGGACCTGGTCGCGCTGGCGGCGCAGCTCACCCCGGCGCAGGCCGCGGGACGGGAGCCGGTGTCGCCGGTCCTGCGGGAGCGGTTGGCGGGCTGCGCGGCTCGCCTGGACGCGATGCCGACCGGCGAACGCGTCCGGTGCCTCGCCGGTTTCCTGGATTCTTCGGCGAGCAAGGTGACTCAAGCGACGTGGGCCGCGGCGGCGTCACCGGCGGATCGGCGGGCGGCGCACGCGCGGCTGGCTTCCGACGGCGAAGGGCCGGAGGTGCTCTGGCACCGCGCGATGGCGACCGCCGCGCCGTCGGTGCCGCTGGCCGACGCGCTCGCCGCCGCACCCGCGGCGGATCACGCCGCCTCGGCGCGTCAGCTCGAACGCGCCGCCGCCTTGACCGCCGACCCCGGCGTGCGGGCGACCAGGCTGCTGGCCGCCGCCGACGCCGCTTGGCAGGCGGGCAGGCCGGGCTGGGCGCGGCTGTTGCTGTCGCGAGTCGACGCCGAACCGGGCGCGGTGGCGTTGCTGCACGGGGAGATCGAACTGCGCGACGGTGATCCCGCGGTCGCCACCCACGAACTGGGCACGGCGGCGGAACTGCTGCCCGATCCGGCCGAGGCACTCCTGCTGGCGGGCGAGGCACGGCGGCTGGGCGGCGACCTGAGCGGGTACCGGGGACTGGCGCGGACAGTCCCCGCCGGAGAGGGGCTGGCCTTCTCGCATTTCAGTGGTCTCACTTCGGTCTACGCCGGCCGTCACGACGACGCCGTCGAGCCGTTGGAGGACGCCGTCCGGCGCGGGATGGCCGACGACGACGTCGCCGGAGCCGTCTGGGCCGCCGAGGCCGCCTTCGCCCGTGGGCACGCCGAACGGGCCCACGAGTACGCGGCGGCGGCCGTGAGCCGCGCGAGGCTCGGCAGGCGCCACGCGGAACTGCCGTGGGCGCTGATCTACCTCTCGCTTTCGGCCATCGCGCTCGACCGCATCCCGTGCGCGCGGGCGGCCTCCCGCGAGGGCCTGCTCGCGCCCCACAACCTGCGGATGGAGCACCTCACCCTGCTCGGGCTCGCCGCCGCGCTCCTGGGGGAACGGGCCCCCGAACTGGACGAGGCGACCGAGGGGATCGCCGAACGCGGGCTCGGCAGGCCCGCCGCCGTCGCCGCGTGGGCGAACGCCTGCCTCGACCTGGCGGACGACCGGCCGGACGACGCGCTGAGCAGGCTCGAAGACCTGGCGTCGGGTGTTTCCGGCGACCAGCCGGTGATCCGGGTGCTCGCCACCCCTCAACTGGTCGAGGCGGCCGTGCTCGCCGAGCGACCCGAACGCGCGCGGGCGGCGCTGGAGGTGTTCGACCGGTGGACATCGGCCGGCGCGGAACCCTGCTGGCTCGCGCTGAGCCACCGCTGTCACGCGCTGACCGCGACGGACCCCGCCGTGAGCGAACAGCACTTCCGGCTGGCCATCGAGGCGCACCGCCGGGCGGGTGGTGCGGTGGAACTCGCCAGGACCCGCTTCGCGTACGCCACGTCGCTGCGCAGGCACCGGCGGACCCGGGACGCCCGAGATCAGCTCCGCGATGCCTTGCGCGGCTTCGAAAGCGTCGGCGCGACCCGGTTCGCCGAACGGGCCCGCGCCGGGCTCCGGGCGACCGGCGAGACCGTGGACGTGCCGCACCGGTCCCTCGCCGGGCTCACCCCGCAGCAGGACGCCATCACCCGGTTGGTCGCGGCGGGGGAGACGAACAAGGAGATCGCGCGGCGGCTGGTGATCAGCCACCGGACCGTGGATCACCACCTGCGCAACATCTTCACCGCGCTGGGCGTGCGCTCACGCGTGGAACTCGCGCGCCGGGTCACCGACGCGTGACTCCCACCCTGACGCGTCGTGAGTGGCGATTCGGGTTCTAACCAAGAGTGTTTCAGGTACCTACCGCGGGTGAACCCGGTAGCCGCCTGGCCGTGAAGGACTCTTTGGGGGACTTAGAGCCGCTCAAAGTTCCCCTCACCCGGGCCCGGAAGCCACCACCAGCCTCAATAGCAGCACCTTCACACCTTCCCCAGTACATGATGGCCCCCTTCCTTGCGCCTAGCGCAAGGAAGGGGGCCATCATGTACTTCACGCGAGCAAGACCGCAGATGACGAGTAGGTACCTAAGAGAGGCTTCGCTCGAACCCGAATCGCCACTCACGACCACGACGGCTCACCGCATTCAGAGGACTAAACGCGGGGGCACGAGAGCACCGGTGCCTGCGGACGGCCACCGCCGTGCAGGTCGCTCAACGGAACCCTCGCCAAACCGAGGATCGCCTGGGCGGTCGCGCGCGGGGCGGTCGACGGGTTCAGGCCGGTGGCGTCGTAGGCGATCGCGCCGCGGTCCGCCGCCGCACCGGCGCAGCCGGTCTGCAGCGAACGCAGGAATGCGCGGGCCCTGGCCGCGGCGGCGGGACGGTGCCCGGCCAGTGCTTGGGCGGCGAGGCCGGTGCTGTTGGCGTTGGGCGGGTTGGTGCCGAAGCCGAAACCGCCGTTCGTGTGCTGCTTGGTGACCAGCCACGCGGTGCCTTCGGCGGCGTTCACCGCGTCACCGGTGGCACGCAACGCCTGGACGGCCGTCGCGGTCGCGTCGACGTCGCTCGTGCACGTCGCCTCGCCGAAGTTCTGCGGGAAGCCGCCGTCCGCGCATTGCGCGCCCGCGAGGAAGGTGACGGCGGACGCGGGAGCACCGCCGGGGGTGCGGTCGAGCGCGAGCAGCGCGAGCGACTGCGAAAGCGCGTTGGAGTAGTCGCCGAATTCGGTCCGGTCGGAGAACCGGCCGGACGGCGTGAGCAGCGAGAGCAGGCCGGCCGTCAAGTCGACGCCGCCGAACGACGACGGGTTCGAGCCCCGGATCTGCGCGGCGAGCATCAGTTTGGCGTGCGCGCCCGCGTACGCCTCGTTGCCGCTTCCGACGTAGCCGGCGGTGATCTCCGGCTTCGCCAGCCACGCGATCGCCTTGCCCGCGTTCGTGTCCGAAACCCCGGCGGCGGCGAACGCGAAGACGGCGTCGATCGTCAAGCCCTGGTCGGGGAACTTCTGGCCGCCGAAGTCGGCTTCGAACCGTTCCCCGTCGATCAGCTGCCTGGCGAGCCAGCCCGCGGCGGCATCCGCCTTGTCCGGGGTGACCGCGGCCGCCGCCGGAGCGGCGACCAGCCCGATGCCGCACAGCATGGCGACGGCGAGGACCAAACGTCTCATGAGAACCCTTTCCCGCATTTCCACGACAGGAGTCGGTGGTGACACCGCGCGACGTGGGTGACCGGGCTCGCCGGAAGGGCATACCGTTGCGGGACAGCGCCGGACTCTCACCGGACTTCCCCCACGACCGCGCTGAATCGGACGATCCGAAGAGTCTCATCCCCGCCGGGTGCCGCGGTACCGCCGGGCGCGAGCGGCGATGTGATCCTGGCAACGACCTGGTCAGCGGTGCCTGTCGCAAGTGATCGGGTGTTAACCTCGGCTGGCTCGACAACTCAACACCGCCGCCCGTGACGGGGAAGCCGGTCGAAATCCGGCGCTGTCGCGCAACCGTGGGCCCTTTCACCGGGGCGAGCCGGGATACCGAACGGGCGGACGAACGACCAGAAGTCCGAACCACTGTCGCGATAAACAGGGGTGACCGCGGCGCCCGCGCCTGTCCTCCTTCGTGCCCGCAAAGGAGGAGTACATGCGCCGCGGATATCTGGCCGCCTTGTCGTTCGCCGTCAGCGCAGGCCTGGTCGCCGCGCTGCTCACGGGCACGGCGACGGCCGCGAGCGACCGCGATGCGGCGCAAGCGAATTCCCGCTGGCTCGCGACGAAACTGAAGCCGGACGGCGCCCTGGACGATCCCAACGGCGGCGCCTTGCCCGACCACGGGCTGATGCTCGACGTGCTGTTCGCGATGTACGCGTCGGGCGAAGGGGCGCGCGCCGAACCGATCGTGAAGTTCCTCGACGACCAAGGGCACGCCACCGACTTCTTCACCTGGGACGGTTTGGTCCCCGGTGCCGGGTACGACGCGGTCATCGTCGGCGGTGCGGTGGCGAAAACGCTGGTCGCCGCCCAAATCTCCGGCCGTGACCCGCGAAACTTCGACGGCCACGACATGGTCGCCGAGACCAAGGCCGCGATCATGCGGGAGGGGCCGGACAAGGGCCGGGTCAGCGACTATTCGAAAAACCCCGAGCTCGCCGACGCCGTGACCAACAACGCCAACATGTTCGCGCAGGCGCTCGGTGTCATCGGGCTCGCGGCCGCGGGCGAGAACGATCGGCTCGCCATCGACAAACTGCTGACCCAGCAGTGTTCCGAGGGTTACTTCCGCGTTTTCTTCGGCGAAGTCAAAACGACCGAGACCGGCGACCACGTCAAGCCGGGCGGCTTCAAGATCTCGACCTGTGACGAGGGCAAGCCGTTCGACCAGTCCGCGCCGGACGGCGACGCCACCGGGCTCGCGCTGTCGGCACTGGTGGCCGCGCGGAAGGCGGGTGCGGCAGGGCTCGACGGGCCGATCGCCAAAACCGTCTCCTGGATCACCGCGCACCAAAGCGCGGGCGGCGGCTGGGGTGGCGGTGTCGGCACCGAAGCCCCGAACACCAACAGCACCGGCCTGATCGTCCAAGCGCTCGCCGACGTCGGCGGCGCGGACGCGGCGGTGGACCGCGGGGTGCGTTTCCTCAAATCCGCGCAGGCGACCGCCGCGGCCGACTCGGGCACCCGGCTCGCGGGCGAACTCGGCGCGATCGCTTACGACCCGGCGGCTTACGAAGCCGCGCGCGCCAACGGGATCAGCGGGCTCGACACGTGGATCCGCTCCGGCGCCCAGGCTTCGCTGGGGCTGGCGCAGACCGGGTTCTACGCGCTCGCGAAGGGTGCCGGGCCGCCGCCCGCGAGCAGCGTGGCGGAACCGGCCACGGTCACCGTCACGCCGCCGATGGCCAAGCCGAAACCTCCACGCGCGCACAAGAACAGCACGTCGGCACCGAGGAAGACCACCGTCCTGAAGGCGGCGCCAGGCGCGATGGTCTCGCCGTCCCGGGCGACGCCCGCCGCCCGGCTGGGCGCCTACCTGGCGAACCATTTGACCGGCGACCACGTCGAGGTCGCCGAGGACGGCAAGACCTACGTCGATTACGACGCCACCGCGGATCTCGTACTCGCGTTGCGGGCACTGGACGAGCAGCCGGACGCGGTCGCTCGCGCGTCTCAATTCCTGCTCGCGCCGGAAGCCGTGCAGGCCTACGCGCACGGCGCGCCGTATGAACAGGGCGGGGCTTCCTACGCCGAACCGCTCGCGAAGCTCGTGCTCGTCGCCGAGTTCGCGAAGTCGGCCGACCTCGCGGTTCGGCTGCGGGCCGAGCTGGTGAAACTCCGTAGCGAGGACGGCACATTCACCGACATCGGTTCCTTCGCCGACGCGGACGAGACGGCCCGGCTTCGGCGGTGGCCTCGTCGAGGATCGCGATGGGCGGATCCGCGAGGACCAGCCTGGCCAGCGCCAGCTGCTGGGATTGGGTGACCGTCAGCTGATGCCCGCCTTCACCGACCACGGTCGCGAGACCCTCGCTCAGCGCCTCCGCCCACCCCCGTGCGCCGACTTTGTCCAGTGCCGCCAGCAAATCCGCGTCGGACGCGCCGGGAGAGGCGAGCCGGAGGTCGTCGGCCAGCGAACCGGCGAAGACGTGCACCTCCTGGCTGATCAGCGCCACCGCCTGCCGGGTGGCGGACGGTCCGAGTTCGTCGAGCGGCACCCCGCCGACGGAGACCGTGCCGGCGGCCGGGGTGTGGATCCCGGCGATCAGCTTGGCCAGCGTCGTCTTCCCGGCGCCGCTCGCGCCGACCAGCGCGACCCGTTCGCCGGGAGCGAGACTCAGGTCGACGTCGCGCAGTACCGGGTGTCCGTCCACATAGGAGTGCGAGATCCCGGCCACTTTCACCGAGGCGTCAAGGGGTTTCGCGGGCCGCTGGGGCTCGTGGGGGGCGGGGAGGTCGGCGACCCCGACCAGCCGGGCGAGGCTCGCCGCGGCCGCCTGCGCGTCGTCCACCAGCGCCAGCGCGGTGTTGATCGGACCGAACAGGCTGTGGAAGTACAACGCCGCCGCGGTCGCCGCGCCGATGGTCACGGCGTTGTCGCCCACCAGGAGGAAACCGGCCGCGAGCACGGCGGAAAGGCCGACGAACTCGGCGAGGTTGAGCCTGGCGAAGAACTTCGTCATCAGCCGGACGCCGCGCAGCATGAGTTCCATCGCGCCCTCGGAGCGCTGCCGGACGCGCTCCACGTGGGCGTCGGCGAGGCGGAACGCGCGGACGGTTTTCGCGCCGCCGATCGTGTCGAGCAGTTGCTGCTGCTGGGAACCCGTCGCGATCCGCTGCTTCGCGTACAAGGGGACGGCGTTGCGGACGTACCAGCGCACGGTGTGCAGCTGGATCGGTGTCGCCAGCAGCGCCGCCAGAAGGAACCGCCAGTCGAGGACGGCGAGCGCGCCGAGGGTCAGGACGATGGTCAGTACCGAACGGCCCAGTTCGGGCAAGGCCTCGCGGACCGCCCTCGCCACCACCGTGACGTCGTTGGTGACCCGGGCGGTCAGGTCGCCGGAGCCCGCGCGTTCGACCTGCTCCAGCGGAAGGCTCAAGGCGCGGTCCACGAACCGCTCCCGCAGTTCCGCCAGCAGGGTTTCGCCGAGCCGCGCGGTCAGCGAGACGCCCAGCGCCGTCGCGATCGCCTGTGCGACGGCGACCAGTACCAGCGCCACCACCGGCGTCGTCAGTTCGGTGGCCGGTCGTTTCCCGATGACGAGATCGACGACATGGCCGAGCAGGGGAGCGGTGAGCAGCCCGATCGCGGTCGCGCCGACGAGCATCGCGAGCGCGCCGACGGCACGCGCCTTCGAGGTCCGGAGCAGTTCGCCGAGGACGGCGCGGATCCGCTTGCCGTCGGCGGTGGGGAGGAGTTCGCGGCTCATGAGAGCACCGCCGCGCGGTAGTCGGCGCGGTCGAGCGCGAGTTCGGCGTGGCCGCCTTCGGCCGTGACCCGGCCGTCGTCGAGGACGACGACCCGGTCGGTGACGGCGAGCAGGGCGGGACTCGTGGTCACCAGGATCGTGGTCCGTCCTTGTCGTAAGCGGGCGAGCCCGGTGGCGATCTTCGCCTCGGTCACCGTGTCGACCGCCGTCGTGGGGTCGTGCACGACGAGGACCGGCGCCTCCGCGGCGAGCGCGCGGGCGAGGGCGACGCGTTGGCGCTGCCCGCCGGAGAGGGAGCGCCCCCGCTCGGTGACCGCGGTTTCGATTCCGTCCGGCAGGGCCTCCGCGACCTCGTCCGCCGCCGACGCGGCCAGCGCCTCGTCGCGCGAGGGACCGCCGGCGTGGACGTTCTCCGCCAGCGTTCCTTCGAACAGGTCCGCGTCGTGCGCGGCGACCAGGACGACCTCGCGTACCCGGTCAGGGTCCACAGTGGACAGGTCCACGCCGTCGACGTGGACCTGCCCCTCGGCCGGGTCTGCCGCGCGGCCGAGGCAGTCGAGCAGGTCGGTCGCGGCGGCCGGATCGGTGGCGACGACCCCGACCAGCTGCCCGGCCGGGATGTCGAGATCGACCCCGCGGAGGCTGCCGTGAGAGACGCCGCTGAGCCGGACATTTCCGTCGGCGGGCGCGGGAAGTTCACCGTCGGCCGCGCCGACCGCCGTCGGAGTGGTCAGCAGATCGGCGACCCGGGACGCCGACGCGCGGCCCTGTGCCAGCTCGCTGTTGACCCACGAGAAGATCAGGAACGGGGTGAGCAGGAACTGCGCGAGACCGACCGCCGCGACCAGGTCGCCGACGCTGATCGAGCCCGACGACGCGAGATGCCCGCCGACGAGGGCGACGACCGCGATGAAACCACCGGTCAGCGCGAGCACCGCGCCGTCGTGCCAGGCTTTGGCCCTGGCGGCGCGCAAGGTCGCCTTCAGCGAGTTCTGGCTCGTCTCGCGATAACGGGCGACGGCGGTCGGTTCGGCGCCGATGCCCTTGAGGACCCGCAGACCGGCGACCAGATCCGTGGCGACCCCCGAAGCGTGCGCGGAACGCTCTTGTTCGGCCTCGCTGCGGCGTTCCAGAGGCTTGCCGATGAGATGCGCGAGGTACAGCAGCGGCGGCGTGCCCAGGAGGACCAGGAGACCCAAGGGCAGCGACATGCTCAGGAGGGCGATGGCGCTGACCAGCACTCCGGCGAGCGCGGCGACCCCGAACGGCAGGGCGGCGTTGACCACCCCGACCCGTTGCGCGTCGCTGGTGCCGATGTTGACCAATTCGCCGGCCAGCTTGCCGTTCTCGGCGCCGCCACCCGGATGCAGGACGCGTCTGCTGATCGCGATGCGGATTTCGTGCGCCGCTCGCAGCGAAGCGCCTTCGGCCGCGCGCGCGGCGAACCGGTAGCTGTAGGACAGTCCCGCGAAGACCACACCGAGCACGGCGAGCCAGAACACGAGGGTGCCCACCGAGCCACCGGCGACGGCCTGGTCGATCACCACGCCGATGATCACCGGAACGAGTGCTTCACCGCCTTGATGGCCGGCGGCGAGCACGGACGCGAGCGTGACCTGGCGTCGTTGCCCGGAAATCGCCTGGCGCAGCACGCTCCGGCTGGTGGTGGCCGCTGCGGGCACCGGCGCCTCCCTCTGTCAAGTCAATCGGGTGAACCCGCGTCCGCGATCGCGTCGACAGGGCGCTGCCTGGTCAGACCTCTCACGTTCGTGGGCAAGGGCGCCCTGCCGCCATATAGCGGGACCTCCGGCCGGGCGGGTGCACGCCTCGGTCCGTTGTGCGAGTCATCCTCAACTCCGCCAACTGGCTCAGGGGTAGGTAAGGCTAGTCTAAGTCGGTAGCTCAGTGAGGTGAACTCCGGCGTTCGGTTAGCCTCGCCTCACTCGAAGGAGGTTCCGTGGTCGTCACCGAACGCCCGCCCGCCGCGGCGTCCCCGCCGAGCGCGGCGGCACGGACCTTCCGCGCCGGCGGTCTCGTGGTCGGGCTCGCCCTGCTGGCGCTGGTGTTCCTGCTCAGCATCTGGGTCGGGTCGAAAAGCATCCCGTTCACCTCGACCTGGTCGGTGCTGTGGCACAACGACGGCTCGACCGACGCGGTGATCATCCACGACCTCCGCATCCCGCGGACCTTGCTCGGCGTGGTCGTCGGCGTGGCGCTCGGCCTGGCCGGCGCGGTGATGCAGGCGCTCACCCGCAACCCGCTCGCCGACCCCGGCCTGCTCGGGGTCAACACCGGCGCCTCGGCCGCGGTCGTTTCGGGGATCGCGTTCGTCGGGGTCAGCGGCGTGCTCGGCTACATCTGGTTCGCCTTCGCCGGGGCGGCGATCGCCTCGGTCGTGGTGTACGTCCTCGGCGCGGCGGGCCGCAGCGCCACCCCGGACCGGCTCGTGCTCGCCGGTTCGGCGGTCATGGCGGTACTCCAGGCCTACATCGTCGCGATCCTGCTGCTGATGCCCGAGACGTTCAACCAGTTCCGCTTCTGGAACGTCGGTTCACTGAGCGGCCGCAAATGGGACGTGCTCTGGCAGATCTCGCCGTTCGTGGTGGCCGGCGCGGTCGTCGCGCTGCTGCTCGCCCGGCCACTCAACGTGCTCGCGCTCGGCGACCAGACCGGCAAGGCGCTCGGCGCCCACGTCGGCCGCACCCGGGTACTGGGCGCGATCGTGATCACCCTGCTCTGCGGCGCGGGGACCGCGGCCGTCGGTCCGGTCCTGTTCCTCGGGCTCGCCGTGCCGCACGCCGCGCGCATGCTGGCCGGTCCGGATCAGCGGTGGGTGCTGCCGTATTCGATGCTGCTCGCGCCGATCGTGCTGATCGGCGCGGACGTCGTCGGCCGCGTGCTGAACCCGCCGGAGGAACTGCAGGCCGGCATCGTCGTCGCGTTTCTCGGCGCGCCGGTGTTCATCGCGCTCTGCCGCCGCAGGAAGCCGGCCCGGCTGTGACCGCGATCAAGGAGCCACCCCCGATGACCACCCGTGTCCTGCGCACTCCTGGCGGAGGCGTGTCCCTGCGCGTCACGCCGAGAGCGGCGATCGTCGTCGCGCTGCTGACCGTCGCCGTGTTCTTCGTCGGCGCGGTGAGCATGACCACCGGCGACTATCCGCTGTCGGTCGGCGAGGTCGTCCAGACCCTGTTCGGCTTCGGCGACCGGAGCACCGAGTTCATCGTGACCACCCTGCGCCTACCGCGGTTGCTGACCGCGCTCCTGGTCGGCGGCGCACTCGCGATCAGTGGTGCGATCCTGCAGAGCCTTTCCGGGAATCCCTTGGGCAGCCCCGATTTCATCGGCTTCACCCAAGGCGCGTCGGCAGGTGCCCTGCTGACGATCGTGGTGATCCACGGCGGAATGCTCACGGTCTCGCTCGGCGCGCTGATCGGGGGCATCCTGACCGCCGCGATGATGGCGTTGCTCGCGTTCAAAGGCGGTGTGCACGCCTTCCGCCTGATCCTCGTCGGGATCGGGGTGAACGCGATGCTCCTCGCGTTCAACTCGTATCTGATCACCAGGGCCTCCTGGCAGGACGGCCTGGCCGCGCAGGCCTGGCTGGTCGGTGGGCTCAACGGACGCGGCTGGGAGCACGTGGTCCCGGTCGGGATCGCGGTCGCCGCCTTGCTGCCGCCCGCCTTGGTCTACGGCAGAAGGCTTTCCTTGCTGGAGATGGGCGACGACTCGGCGAAGGGACTCGGCGTGCCGGTCCAGCGGAGCCGGGTCGTGCTCCTCGGCGTCAGCGTCGGGCTGTGTTCCATCGCGACGGCGGCCGCCGGACCGATCGCGTTCCTGGCGCTCGCCGCGCCTCAGCTGGCGAAGCGGCTCACGCGGTCTTCCGGACCCGGACTGGCCGCGGCCGCGCTGATGGGCATGCTCCTGCTGGTCGCCAGCGACCTGATCACCCAGCAGGTCCTCGCGGGACTGCCCGTCGGTCTCGTGACCGGGGCGATCGGCGGGCTGTACCTGGCGTGGCTGCTGGTGTCCCGGCGAGGGGTCAACCGAGCGGCGCGCTGACGGGCTCGATCGGGGCGGGCTCGCCGAAGCGGGCCAGCGCCAGCGCCGCCGAAACCGCGAGCACGAAACCGACCACCGCCACGGCCGCGAACCCGGGGCGGGTGGTGTCGCCGAGGACGACGACTCCGACGAGTGACGGGAAGACGGTCTCGCCGATCACCATCATCGCGGTCGAGGTGGTGACGCTGCCGCGTTGCAGCGCGGTGGCGTAGAACAGCATCGCCATCGCGCCCGCCGCGGCCAGCGTGTAGGTGGCCGGGTCGGTCAGCAGGTCGAGCGGGGCGAAGCTGGGCAGCACACGGCCCGAAAGCGCGACCACGCCGAAGCACAACCCGGCGATCAGGCCCAGCGCCGGGGTCCGGATCCGCCGCGGCGCGCGGCCGGCGAACATCCCCGCCGTGCCGAGGACCACCACCGCGCCGATCAGCACGAGCCGGAAACCGAACCCGGTCGCCGACGAGCCCTCACTCTCCGCCGACATCCCGAGCAACGCCAGCCCCGCGCAGACGACCGCGACCGCCGTCCACTCGCGACGTCCCAGCCGGACACCGAGCGTCCGTGCCGCGACCGCGGTCACGGCGAGGCTTCCCGCCAGCGCCGCCTGGACCACGAACAGCGGCAGCACGCGCAAAGCCACGACCTGGGCGACGAATCCGACCACGTCCAGCGCGAGGCCCGCGACGAACTTCCACTGCCGCAGCACCCGCACGAGAAGCTGGGGATCGACGCGGCCTTCGTCGCCCGAAGTCGCCTTCGCGGCGACCGCCTGCATCACCGAAGCGATGCCGTACGCACAGGCCGCGAAGAACGCGCAGATCAATCCCCACCACATGGAGCGTCAGCCTAGTCCTGTCCGACGGGTAAGGTGGCCGCATGTCGAACACGAGTTCGAGTGCCGCCGAAGCGGTCGAGCGGTCCTGGCCGGACGGGATCGCCGAGGACGAGGCCAGGCTCCAGTGGGATTTTCTGCGCTTCCTCCGCGCGACCGCGGTGAACAAGGTCGCCGGGCTGACCAGGGAGCAGGCGGCCGCGACCCCGCTGCCGTCGTCCCCGCGCATGAGCGCGCTGGGGCTGCTCAAACACCTGACCGCGGTGGAGCGCTGGTGGCTCTCGATCGAGGCGGCCGGCGCGGAACTGCCGTCGCTGTGGGAAGGCTCACCGGATCCGAGCTGGGACCTGACCGAGGACGACGACCCGCGTTCGGTCGTCGAGGCCTACCGCGCCGAGTGGGTGCGCTCGGAGTCGTCGCTGGCCGGGGTCTCGCCGGACGAGCGGGCCCGCCGGTCGGGGAAGTTCACCGTCCGCTGGGTGCTCGCGCACGTCGTCCAGGAAACGGCCCGGCACGTCGGGCAACTGGACATTCTGCGGGAGCTGGCCGACGGGACCACGGGGGAGTAGCGCCGTAAGGTGTGCGCATGGCTGACAGGCTGTACTTCCGGCAATTGCTCGCGGGCCGCGACTTCGCGGTGGGGGATCCCGTCGCGACACAGATGGTCAACTTCGCCTATCTGATCGGCGATCGGGAGACCAACGAGGCGGTCATCGTCGACCCGGCGTACGCCGTCGGTGATCTGCTGGACCTGCTGGAAGCCGACGGGATGCGGCTGACCGGCGTCCTCGCCACGCATCATCACCCCGATCACGTCGGCGGCGAAATGATGGGCTTCTCGCTGCCCGGGATCGCGGAACTGCTGGAACGCGTCCAGGTACCGATCCACGTCAACGGCGCGGAGGCCGAGTGGGTCCGCCGGATCACCGGCGTCTCGGAGACCGACCTGCGCTCGCACGAGCACGACGAGGTCCTCCAGGTCGGCGCGGTGCCGATCCGGCTGCTGCACACCCCGGGACACACCCCGGGCAGCCAGTGCTTCCTCGTCGACGGGAAGCTCGTCTCCGGCGACACGCTGTTCCTCGAAGGCTGTGGCCGCACCGATTTCCCCGGCGGTGACGCGGAAGCGATCTACCGGAGCCTGCAGTGGCTGGCCGGGCTGGACGGGGATCCGGTCGTCTACCCGGGACACCAGTACTCGGCGGAACCGTCGGCGAACCTCTCGCACGTGAAGGACACCAACTTCGTCTTCCGGCCGAAGTCACTGGACGAGTGGCGCGTACTGTTCGGCGGCTGACCAGACGCATATAGAGGACTGAATGCATAGCCGGGGACGTTCAGATCGCGGGACGGGAGGGGCGTCGATTGACCCGATGCGGCGCGGGCACGGCGTCGAGGAGTTCGTCCTGTCCAGATACCCGCATCTGGAAGAGGCGTACTGGTTCGGCGAGGGCGTGCGGCCGGAACTGGTCCGGCGGGGGCTCGTCGCGTAGCCCTCACAAGGTGCGCGACAGCGCCAAAGCCGCGGTCCGGACCGCGGGCGCGACGCGGCTGGTGTGCATGCGATTCGCCCACCCGGAAATCGACAACGCCGCCACCGCGACGCCTTGCGCGTCGAGCAGCGGACTCGCGGCGCACACGACGCCGACGCCGGATTCCTCGCGCTCGAAAGCGATCCCGTCACCGCGGACCTTCGCGAGCTGACGGCGCAGCAGACCGGCGACGGTGATCGTCCGGACGCTGACGCGGGGCAATCCGGCGTCGATCACCTGTGTCACCACGGATTCCGGCGAAAACGCGAGGATGGCTTTCCCGACTCCGGTGGCGTGCGCGGGAAACCGGCCGCCGATCCGGGACGGCAGCGACGGCGCGTCAGGTCCGCGAAGGATGTCGAGATAGACGACCTCCGTGCCCTCCAGCACCGCGAGATGCACGGTGTTCCGCGTCGCCTCGCGAAGATCGGCGAGATACGGGCGCGCCGCCTCGACCAGGCCACGGCGCCGTACCGCCAGCTGGCCGATCTCGAACAGCTTCAGCCCGAGCCGCAGCGCCGAACCGTCACGTTCGAGCAACCCGGTCGAGACCAGGTGCCCGGTGAGCCGGTGGACGGTCGACTTCGCGAGCCCCGTCCGTCGCGCCAGTTCGGACACGCCGAGGGCGTCGTCGCCTGGTTGAAAGGCCGAGAGCAGCGCGGTGACGCGGGCGGCGACGAGGCCGTCCGCTCCGGTTCGTTCCTCCTCGTCGTTCCGCCCAGCGGCACGCATGGGTTGAGTGTGCCCTATCCACTCGGGAAACGTCACCTGGTATGGCGCAACGGAAAGCGGTGGCCGCGATCGTCGGTCCCGGGAACATCGGCACCGACCTGCTCGCGAAGCTGCGGCGCAGCGAACACGTCGAGGTGCGGTACATGGTCGGCGTGGACCCCGCCTCGGACGGGCTGGCGAAGGCAGCCGAGCTGGGACTGGAGACCTCCGCGGAGGGCGTCGACTGGCTGTTGTCCCGCGACGAACTGCCGGACCTGGTCTTCGAAGCGACCTCAGCGAAGGCGCATCTGGCGAACGCGCCGCGTTATGCCGCCGCCGGGATCCGCGCGGTCGACCTCACCCCGGCCGCGGTCGGCCCGTTCACCTGTCCCGCCGTCGGCCTGCCCGAACGGCTGGACGTGCCGAACGTCAACCTCATCACCTGCGGTGGCCAGGCCACGATCCCGATCGTGCACGCCGTGTCCCGGGTGACGCCGGTGCCCTACGCCGAGATCGTCGCGTCCGTGTCTTCGCGTTCGGCAGGGCCGGGTACGCGGGCGAACATCGACGAATTCACCGCGACCACCGCGCGCGGGATCGAACTCGTCGGGGGAGCGAGCCGCGGCAAGGCGATCATCATCATCAACCCCGTCGAACCACCGATGATCATGCGGGACACGGTGTTCTGCGCGGTCGACCCGGACGCGGACTTCGACGCGGTGACCGAATCCATCCACCGGATGGTCGAAACCGTCCAGGCATACGTGCCCGGCTACACGCTCAAGGCGGATCCGCAGTACGACCCGCCGAGGCCGGGGTGGAGCGGGCAGGCACGGGTGGCGGTGTTCCTGGAGGTCGCCGGGAACGGGGACTTCCTGCCGAAGTACGCCGGGAACCTCGACATCATGACGGCCGCGGCCGCCCGCGTCGGCGAGCTGCTGGCCACGCAGGAGGTGGCGGCGTGAAGTGGGATGAGATCGACCGTGAGGTCAGGCTGGTCGACACGAGCCTGCGCGACGGCAGTCACGCGATGGCGCACCAGTTCACCGAGAAGAACGTACGTGACACCGTCCGGGCGCTGGACGACGCCGGGGTTTCGCTGATCGAGGTCAGCCACGGCGACGGCCTCGGCGGCTCGACGTTCAACTACGGATTCTCCCTTGTGGACGAACGAAAACTGATCGAAGCAGCGGTCGACGAGGCACATCGGGCGAAGATCGCGGTGCTGCTCCTGCCCGGCCTCGGCACGGTCGGCGACCTGCGGGTGGCGGCCGATCTCGGCGCGGGCGCGGTCCGGATCGCGACCCACTGCACCGAGGCCGACGTCTCCGTCCAGCACTTCGGCGCGGCGCGGGAGCTCGGCCTGGAGACGGTCGGTTTCCTGATGCTGTCCCATATGTCGACGCCCGAAGCGCTGGCGGAACAGGGCCGGATCATGGTCGACGCCGGTTGTCAGTGCGTGTACGTCGTCGACTCCGCCGGTGCGCTGATCCTGGAGGAGGCCTCCGACCGGATCGCCGCGCTGGTGGCGGAATTCGGGGACGAGGCGCAGGTCGGCTACCACGGGCACCAGAACCTCAGCTTCGGCGTCGCGAACTCGGTGCTCGCCCATCGGGCGGGCGCACGGCAGATCGACGGTTCTCTGGTGGCGCTCGGCGCGGGCGCGGGCAACTCGCCGACCGAGGTTCTCGCGGCGACGTTCGAGCGGCTCGGGATCCGCACCGGCGTCGACAAGGACGTGCTGATGGACGCGGCGGAGAACGTCGTGAAGCCCTACATCACCCGGCTGCCGGTGATGGACCGATCGTCGATCGTGCAGGGATTCGCGGGCGTGTATTCGAGTTTCCTGCTGCACGCGGAACGCGCCGCCGAGCGCTACGACGTTCCGGCGCACGAAATCCTCTACCGCGTCGGCGCCGCGAAGTACGTGGGCGGACAGGAGGACATGATCATCGACATCGCCCTGCAGCTGGTCGCCGAACGCGGTCAGGGCTGACGGTCGGCACCGAGCACGAGGCGGACACAATGGTCGATCAGGCGCTCGCGGCTCACCTTGAGCGAGCCGTCGAGGTAGGCGATGAACACGTTGCTCAGCGCGCCGACCAGCCCGATCGAGGTCATCTGCCTCGTCGCCGCGTCACCGTGGGACAGCTGCCCGCTGACCAGTTCGGCGAAGGAGGGCAGGAGTGCGATCCCGCGGGTGGTCAGCGCGGGATCGGTGATCGGCGCGAGCAACAGCACGCGGCCCTTGCGCGGGTCGTCGAGCATCAATTCGACGAAGGCGCGGACGGCGGCTTTCGCCCGTTCGGCGGGTTCGGTCGTGTCGCTGACCGCGTCGACCAGCGCCTGCCTGGCCTGCTCACCGATGTGCTCGTAGACCGCGACGACCAGGTCCTCGCGGTCGGTGAAGCTCTCGTAGAAGTACCGCTCGGTGAGCTTGGCGTGGCGGCACACCGCGCGGACACTCACTCCGGCGCTGCCCTGGGTGCCGAGCAGGTCGAGACCCGCCTCGACGAGTTGTTCCCGGCGGGCGGCCTTGCGGTCGTCCAGGGTGGTGCCTGCCCAGCTTCGGCCGGCCATGGTCGGTTCCTCACTCTTGGCTGCGACAGTTGACTACGGCCGTTGTCAACTTTAACCTGACAACAGTTGTGGTCAATTTAACCAGCTCAGTGAGGAGACCGGGGATGACACAGCCGCGGCCGCTCGGACCGGATTCGCTGACCTGGAAGTACTTCGGCGACTGGCGTGGGCTGCTCATCGCGCTCTGGGCCGGCTCCATGCAGAACATGCACCCCGAGCTGGGCGCGGGCGTCGAGGAGCATTCGCGGTTCTTCGAGGAGCGCTGGCAGCGGCTGTTCCGTTCGCTGTACCCGATCGGGGGAGTGATCTACGACGGTCCTCGCGCGCGACAGACCGCGCTTGAGGTGCGCGGCTACCACGATCGGATCAAGGGCGTCGACAAACACGGGCGGCGCTATCACGCGCTCAACCCGGGCACCTTCTACTGGGCGCACTCGACGTTCTTCGTGAGCGCGATCCTCATCGCCGACAACTTCTGCGGTGGCATCGGCGAGGCCGAGAAGCGGAAGCTGTTCGACGAGCATGTCCAGTGGTACGAGCTGTACGGCATGAGCATGCGCCCGGTTCCGGAGTCCTGGGAGGACTTCCAGCTGTACTGGAAGCGTATGTGCGAAGACGTCCTGGAGGACAACAAGGCCACGCGCGACGTCCTCGACATCAAGGACCTCCCGAAGCCGAATTTCCTGCCGTGGCTGCCGGACTTCCTGTGGAAGCTCGTACGCGGGCCGGTGGCGCGGAACTTCGTCTGGCTGACCGTCGGCCTGTACGACCCGCCGATCCGCGAACGGCTCGGCTACACCTGGACCGAACGCGACGAACGACGGCACCGGCGAACCGGGAAACTGATCGACGCGGCGTTCAAGCTGGTTCCGCGCGACCGCCGGTATCACCCCCGCGCCCGGGCGGGCTGGCGCCGGGAGCGCGGCGAACTGGCCATGGACGCGCCGCTGGTCGAGACTCCCGCGAGGAACCTTCCGCCGCTTTCGGAGCGGGGCAAACCCGAGCACTACTCACCGAACGTCTGACGAGGAGCCTCGATGAAGCTTGGTTACCACCTCGGTTACTGGTCCTCCGGTCCGCCCGAGGGCGCGCTGGACGCCGTTTTGAAGGCCGAAGAACTCGGCTTCGATTCCGTGTGGACCGCCGAGGGCTACGGCTCGGACGCGTTCACCCCGCTCGCCTGGTGGGGCGCGTCGACCAGCCGGATCAAGCTCGGGACCGACATCGTCCAGATGTCGGCGCGCACCCCGACCGCGACGGCCATGCACGCGCTGACCCTGGATCACCTGTCCGGCGGCAGGTTCGTGCTCGGGCTCGGCGCGTCGGGGCCGCAGGTGGTCGAGGGCTGGTACGGGCAGCCGTATCCGAAACCGCTGGCCCGCACGCGCGAGTACGTCGACATCGTGCGGAAGGTCGTCGCGCGTGAGGCGCCGGTGACGCACGACGGACAGCATTTCCAGTTGCCGCTGCAAGGCGGCACGGGGCTCGGCAAGCCGCTGAAGTCCACAGTGCACCCGTTCCGCAAGGAGATCCCGATCTTCCTCGCCGCGGAGGGCCCGAAGAACGTGGCGCTGTCGGCGGAGATCTGCGACGGCTGGCTCCCGCTGTTCTTCTCACCCAAGAGCGATGGCTTTTACCGGACCGCGCTGCAGGAGGGCTTCTCCCGTCCCGGCGCCCGTCACGGTTTCGACGACTTCGAGGTCGCCGCGTCCGTCCCGGTGCTCGTCCATGACGACGTCGAGGAGGCGGCGAGCTGGATCAAGCCGTCACTGGCGCTCTACATCGGCGGTATGGGCGCGAAATCGGTCAACTTCCACCACGATGTCTTCGCCCGGATGGGATACGAGGACGTCGCCGACAAGGTGCAGGAGCTGTACCTGGCGGGCCGGAAGGACGAGGCGACCGCCGCGATCCCGACGTCACTGGTCGAGGACACGTCTTTGATCGGACCGGCGGAGAAGATCCGCGACGAACTGGCCGCCTGGGAGGAGACCGTGGTGACGACGCTGCTCCTGAGGGGCGATGCGGCCACGCTCACGAAGGTCGCGGAGACGCTCGCGTGAGTGGTAATGACGGTTCTATTGACGGGTACGGCAAAGGTGATGGAGGAATCGGGACGTTAGGCGCCATGGCAACTCTCGCTTTCGGTGCGTCGGCCTAGGCGCTGTTCTGTAAGTCATCGGAGCCAGAGGACGATCGCGGGGATGGTGAGTTCGGCCTGGTAATAGGCGGCGCGTTTGGCGTAGCGGGTGGCCAGGTCACGGAACTGCTTGAGCCGGTTGAAGCACCGTTCGACCACGTTGCGCTGTTTATAGACCTCGGCATCGAACGTGGATGGTCGCCCGCCGCTGCTGCCTTTGGCCGCACGGCGGGCGATCTGGTCATCCCGCTCCGGGCTGACGAACCTGAATCGACGCTCTCGCATGGCCCTGCGGGTTGAAAAGGATGCGAATCAGGCTTGTCCGCGATCACCGTCTCCGGTCGGCAGCGTGGCCGACCTGGTCCGGTCCGTTCCGGTCGACGGTGATGCCGTCCAGCAGCGAATCAGCTGCGGATTGTCCCGGCTTGGCTCGGGGTGAGCAGGAACCGCATCGGCAGACCCCGCCCGTCCACGGCGAGGTGCGTTTTTGGTGCTCAGCCCGCCTCGGGACCGCCCGAGCGCTTCCCCGTCGAGGGCGAGTGCTTCGATTCCGTCGCTGCCTCCCCTTTTTTCCGGGGGCCGGCGGAGTACTGGTGTGCCCGGACCACACTCGAGTCAGCGGAAATGACCCATTCGAGGTCACCAACGGCGTCGTCTTTGACGATCACCCGGTCGAGGATCCGGTCTCAGGTACCGTCTTTGGTCCACAACCGCCGCCGTTCATGCGCGATCTTCCAAGGCCCGTTGCGCTCAGGCAGATCACGTCAGGGCGTACCGGTACGCAGCTTCAACCGAATCGCGTTGATCACTTGCCGGTGATCCCGCCACCGCCGACCACCGCCTTGCTGCGACGGCAGCAACGGCTCGATCACCGCCCATGCCTTGTCCGTCAACTCACTCTGACCACAATCCAACCGGACGGCAGCTAGAACACTTACAGGACACGCCCTAGCTCCTGAGGTGCATGGTGTTGCGCCGGGGTTGGCCTGACGGGTCCAGATAGGAGGGTGGAGTGAATTCGGGTAGGCCGTCTTGGGCGATGGCGACTTTCCATTCGCTGTGGTGGATGAGGCGGTGGTGTTTGGTGCAGAGCAGGACGAGGTTGTCGATCTTCGTTTCGCCGTGGTGTCGCCAGAAGACGATGTGATGTCCGGTGCAGCGCGGCACGGGCATGTCGCAACCGGGGAACGCGCACCCACCATCGCGAATGGTGAGCGCATATTTCTGGGCCAACGACACGGTCCGTTTCGACCGGCCGATGTCGAGTGGTTCGCCTGCGGTGCCGAGGACGCCGGGTCGGACGCGGGCGTCGCAGGCGAGGATGCGGGCGTCAGTGGCGCTGATCGGCCCAACGAGGTCCAGGCGCGCTTCACCAAGATCGTTGATCAGATCCTCGTAGGACATGGTCACGAGAATGTGGGTGGCTTCCCCGGCCTGTCCAGGCAGATTCCGGCTGGTGGTCTTCAGCCGCACGTAGTCAGTGAAAGCATCCCCATAACGCTCATCTTGGCTGCGGGAGTCCCGGACCCCGTCGATGGCTTTGTGTGGTTTCGCCAGCGGGTCGAGGTCGGCTTTCAACCGCGCATACGTTTCGAGGTCGAGGGTGGCTTTGAGGCCGAGGGTGCCGTCGCGGTGTTTGACGAACCGCAACTCCGGCCGCACGTCCTTCGGGTCCTCACTCCGCGGCTCTTTCCCATCGGGATCGAGCTTGTCCAGCAGACGGCGCCCGGCGCGGGCGATCTGCCGGGGCCCAGCGTGCCGGGCCAGGTCGACCAGGATCTTCTCTCCGCTTCGCACGTCTTCTTCCGGGACGGTGGAGGGGATGCGGGCGAGGGTGCGGATGATCGCGTCGATCTGCGCCCCGCCGATCGCGCCCTCCGCGGCGGCCTCAGCGGTCAAGGGAGCCAGAGGCGGCACGACCTCGCCGCCCACCACCACCCCGGGATGCAGCGCCAGGACCCGGTCGGCACGAAGACCGGCTTCCTTGTCCGTGACATGAAAATCCTCGAAGATCAACGCCGCCAACGTCGAATGACCGGAACACCCACGCACACCCCGGTTATTGATTTCCGCCAGGATCGCGTTCTGCTCCGCGTCCAATTGACGCTTCAAGACTTCGATTTCCTGCTTCCGGGCATGCAGCGTCGCCGTATCGGCACGCCACCACTCGGAGCGCACCGCCTGAGGACTGTTTTCGCTGGCCACGCCCTCAAGAATACCGGTGCTCGAACACTTATGCTAGCCCGATTTCCGTAGCGGCCGAGCGAGAAGCATTCCACCCGATAGAGGGCAAGCTGCGGCCAAGCAATTGCGCAGAGCAACAAACTTACATAACGCGTAGAGCGCGAAGGCGGGCGTGAGCGGTAATGACTGTCTAAGCTGTTTCAGGATCTTAAGGACAGAGGTGTTTCAGGACTTCTCGGACAGTTTGGTGAGGCGGAATCCCACCGCGTCGATCTTCCCGTCCGCGGCGACCCGAGCAACCGGCGACGAACTCAGGATCCATCGAAGACCCTGCCCATCGAAGCATGCTCACCACGTCGACAGACTGGTCAGTGTCCGTGAGGTCCTGAAACCTCACTACAGCGACCCGTCCTGAACGCAGGCAGACGAGCCCCATCGACACCCCGGCTCTAATCGCCCTCACCGCTCACGTAGGTGCGGGTTGCGATGGTGAGGTCCACCACGTAGCGTCCCGCCCACGAACATGAAGTCGGTTCATGTTCGTCGGCCGGGAGGTGCTCCATGGCGGTGAGCCGGAGGCGGGTTCTTGCGGGCGCGGCGGCGTTACCGGTCGCGGCGGGCGTGCTCGGCGCCCCACCAGCGCAAGCGGCGCCCTCACAGGGTTTCCGCGTCGGCGTCGGCATCTCCGACGTCACCGGCCCGGCCGCCGAGAACGGCATGATGGGCTACTCGATGCCGCAGCAGCAGACCGCCGGCATCCACCTCCGCACCCGGGCACGGGCCTTCGTGGTCGACGACGGCGCCAAGCGGATCGCGTTCGTGACCGCCGACCTCGGCGCGTTGTTCCAGTCGGTCCACCAGGGCGTGTTGCGCAAGCTCCAGGCCGCGTACGGCGATCTCTACACCGAGCAGAACGTCCTGCTCAACGCCACGCACACCCACTCCGCGTGCGGCGGCGATTCCCATTACGCCGCTTACGATCTGGCGATCCTCGGCTTCCAGCAGGAGGTCTACGACGCGGTCGTCGACGGGATCTTCGAGGCGATCGGACGGGCGCACGCGAACCTCGCGCCCGGAGCGATCCGGCTCGGCCGCGCCGAACTGACCAAGGCGAGCGTCAACCGTTCCCGCAAGGCCTTCGACCTCAACCCGAAGGCGGACAAGGACCACTTCCCGCAGGCCATCGACCCGGCCGTCACGGTGCTGCGGTTCAGCCAGGGAGGCGTCGACGTCGGCGCGATCAGCTGGTTCGCCACGCACGGTACCTCGATGAGCAACGGCAACCATCTGATCAGCGGCGACAACAAGGGTTACGCCGCCTACGAATGGGAGCACGACCACGCCGGAGTGCGGTACCTCGACGGGAATCCCCGGTTCGTCGCCGCGTTCCCGCAGACCAACACCGGCGACATGAGCCCGAACCTGAACCTCGAACCCGGCACGCCGGAGACGGAGTTCGAGAACACCCGCACCATCGGCGACCTCCAGTTCCGCGCGGCGAAGAGCGCCTTCGACGCGGCCGCCGAAGCCGTGACCGGTGGTGTCGACCACCGGATGTGTTACGTGGACATGTCCGACGTCGCGGTCGACGCGAAGTACACCCCGAACGGGCGGCCGCAGCACACCTGCACGGCCGCGATCGGGGTGCCGATGCTCGCGGGCAGCCGCGAGGACGGTCCCGGGCTACCGCTGCCCGAAGGGGTGAAGAACCCGTTCATCGACTGGCTCGGCGGGATCGACGCGCCGATCCCGCAGGCGCTCGCCGACGCGCAGGCGCCGAAGGTGGTCGCCGTCCCGTTCGGCTCGATGAAGCCGTATCCATGGGCGCCCGAGGTCCTGCCGCTGCAGCTTGTCCGGATCGGACAGTTGCACCTCGTGGCCGTTCCCGCCGAGCTGACCATCGTCTCCGGGTTGCGCCTGCGCCGGACCGTCGCCGCGGAACTGGGCGTTCCGCTGGAGAACGTGCTCGTCCAGGGCTATGCCAACGCCTACAGCCAGTATGTCACCACGCCGGAGGAGTACGACTCGCAGCAGTACGAGGGCGCGTCGACGTTGTTCGGTCGCTACACGCTTCCGGCGTACCAGCAGGAGTTCGCCAAGCTCGCTGCCGCGATGAGGGCCGGGAAGACGGTGCCGCACGGGCCGACGCCCCGGGATCTGCGCGGCAAGCTGGTCAACTTCCAGCCCGGGGTCGTCTTCGACAGCGCGCCCGCGTTCAAGAACTTCGGAGACGTCCTGGTCGACGCGAAGAGCTCCTATGCCCGCGGCGAGCAGGTCGCCGTCGAGTTCGTCACCGGGCATCCGAAGAACGACCTGCGACGCGGGGCCACGTTCCTGGAGATCCAGCGGCTGGTCGACGGCAAGTGGATGCGGCACGCCGACGACGGCGACTGGGACACGAAGTACCACTGGGCACGGACTTTCGTCGCCGAATCGAAAGCCGTCGTCCACTGGAAGATTCCCCCGAACGCCCCGATCGGCAAATATCGCGTGGTCCACTTCGGCAACTGGAAGAACGGCTGGAACGGGGCGATCTCCGCGTTCAGCGGGACTTCGCGGACGTTCGTCGTCTCCTGACACCGAAGGGGCCTTCTGTGCGGAAGCTCGCCGTACTCGCCATCGCCGCCGCGATGTTCGCCGGAACCGCCGTGCCCGCCCAGGCAGCGGTCTCGGTGAAGGTCATGGCCTTCAACCTCTGGCAGCTGCCCGGGATCGCCAGTCCGAACACTGCCGACAAACAGGCCAGGGCTCGCGCGGCCGAGGCTGTCATCCGCGCGAACGACGCCGACGTCGTCGTCCTGGACGAGGCGTTCAGCGCGCAGGCGGAGGAATTGCGGACCCGGCTGAAAGACGTCTGGCCGTATCAGACTCCACTCGTCGGCCAGTACTGCAAGACGTCTCCGGGCTGGACCACGGTGAACGGGAACTGCTCGAATTCCCCCGTCGTGGTCAACGGCGGGGTGACCGTGCTGAGCAAGGCGACCGTGACCGAACAGCATCAGCTGGTCTTCGGCAATTCCTACCAGGGGACGGCGGATTACCTCTCCAACAAGGGCGCGGCGCTCGCCCGCCTGGTCGTGAACGGAAAACCGCTCTGGATCACGGGCACCCACCTGCAAGCCGACGAAGGGCCGGAGACGCTGCCCAAGGCGCACGACGTCCGGATGGCACAGCTCGGCGAGATCCGGGATCTGGTCACGAAATACGCGCCCCCGACCGAGCCGGTCGTCGTGGCGGGTGACCTGAACATCGAGTACTGGGCGGGGCAAGCGCGCAAGGACTCCCTCGGCCGCACCCAGATCCAGCAGGGCGAAGCCGTTCTCGACGGTGTCCTCGGTACGACGGGCGAAGGCGCGTACACCTTCGACGCGGCGACGAACCCGAACGCCGCGAAATCCGTTCCGGTGACCTACCGCGACTCGCTCGACTACGTCGGAACCGTGCGCGCGGGCAGCCGTCCACTCGCCGCTGTCGGCCCGGTACAGCTCGTGCATTACGACGGTGGCACGATTCCCTCCGACCACTACCCGGTGGTGGCCAAGATCCAATACTGAGGCCTTCATCGGGAGAATCGCCTCGAGGAGGATCATGGCATCGCTGCCAGCACGGACGAGGTACCGCTACTCGCTCGGCTCGTTCGTCACCGGCGCCTTCGGCACGGTTCCCGGCCTGCTCCTCCTGAAGTACCTCACCGACACGATGGCCGTCCCCGCGGGTGTGGCCGGCGTGATCGTGTTCGTTCCCAAGGCGTGGGACGTGCTGTTCAACCCGATCGCGGGACGGCTGTCGGACGCGGACCTGGTCCGCACCGGCAGCCGCCGCCGGTTCCTGCTCTACGGCGGCATCGGCGTCTCGATCCTCTTCGCGGCCCTGTTCGCGCACCCCGGCTTCGGCGACCCGGTGCCCGACGCGATCTACGTCGTCGTCGCGTTCCTGTTGTGCGCCACCGCGTACGCGTTCTTCCAGGTGCCGTTCAACGCGCTGCCCGCCGAACTGACCGACTCGGCCGAGGAACGCACGAAGCTGACCAGTGTCCGGATCGGCTTCCTCGCGGTGGCCATCCTGATCTCCGGCGGTGGCGCGCCCGCGATCACCGACCTCATCGGCGGTATCGCCGGTTACCGCGTCATGGGCGTGTTCATCGCCGTGATCATCCTGCTCGCGACGCTCGGCGTGTACTTCGGCCTCAAGGACGCCCCGGTCGGCGCGCTGCGGCCGAACACGGTGAGCCCGCGCGAACTGCTCCGCACGCTGGCGCGGTGGCGGCCGTTCCGCTGGCTGCTCGGGGTCTACTTCATCCAGGCACTCGGCATCGGCACGGTGCTGGCCGCGATCCCGTTCTTCGCCGAGCGGATCCTCGGCAGCTCCGGCTACTCGACGGTGCTGTTCGTCGGCTTCGTCGGACCGGCGCTGCTGACCATGCCGCTGTGGCCGAAACTCGGGGCGAGCCTGGGGAAGCTGGCCGGTTTCCGGATCGCCACCGCCGCGTTCGGGGTCGGCCTGCTGGGCTTGCTCGGCGCCCAGGGGTTCCCGTTCGCGGTCACGATGGTCTTCGTCGCCTTCTGCGGCGTCGGGTACGCGGGTATCTCGGTGTTCCCGCTGGCGATCCTGCCGGATCTGATCAGTGACGAGGAAGAGCGGACCGGCGAGACCAGGGCGGGAATCGCGGCCGGGGTCTGGACGGCGTCGGAGACGCTCGGGCTGGCGCTCGGCCCCGGTCTGTGGGGACTCGTGCTGCAGTTCGGCGGGTACCGGTCCAGCCTCGACGCCAAGGCCGCGCAGCCGGACAGCGCGCTCACGGCGATCCTGCTCGGCGCGTCGATCCTGCCCGCCGTGCTGATCGTGCTGGGCATCCCGTTGCTGCGGAAGTCGGTACTGGAGCGCCGCCCGTGACCGCCGAAGACATCCTCCGGGAGCTGCGGGAACTGCGTGCGGGAGACCTGCCGACGCACGGCGGCCGGACGCTCGCCTACGTCTATGACAGCGGTCTGTCCGAAGTGGACGAACTCGGCGCCGCGGCGCACGCGCTGGCGTCGTCGGCCAACGGTCTCGACCCGACCGCGTTCCCGAGTCTGCTGCGGATGGAGAACGACCTCGTCGGCACCGCCGCGCGGCTGCTGGGCGGCGCGGCGGAGGCGGTCGGTTCGGTGACCTCGGGCGGCACGGAGTCGTGCATGCTCGCGGTGCTGGCCGCCCGCGACGCGCGTCCGGACGTGACGTCACCGAGCATCGTGCTGCCGACGACGGCGCACGCCGCGTTCCACAAAGCGGCGCACCTCTTCGGTGTCCGCGCGGTTTCGGTGCCGGTCGATCCGGTGACCTTCCGAGCCGTCCCCGAGGCGATGGCGGCCGCTGTCGACGACACCACGGTGCTTGTCGTCGCGAGCGCACCGTCGTACGCCCACGGCGTACTCGATCCCATCCCGGAGATCGCGGCGCTGCTCGACGGCGTCCGGTTCCATGTGGACGCCTGCATCGGCGGCTGGGTGCTGCCGTACCTGGATCCCGGTCCTTTTGGCTTCGACGTTCCCGGCGTCACCAGCGTCTCGGTGGATCTGCACAAGTACGCCTACTGTCCCAAAGGCGTGTCGGTTCTCTTGCACGCCAACGCCGAACTGCGCCGGCCACAGTACTTCGCCAGTGCCGACTGGCCCGGCTACACGATGCTCAACACCACACTGCAGAGCACGCGTTCCGGTGGTCCGCTCGCCGCGGCGTGGGCGGTCGTGCGTCACATCGGCGACGACGGCTACGGGGAGCTGGCGTCGGCCGCGCGCGAGGCGGCCGTGGAGCTCCGCGCCGGAATCGAGACGCTGGACGGGCTGCGTGTGCTCGGCGATCCGGTGTCGACGCTGCTCGCGTTCTCCGTCGAGGAGGACGCCGGTTTCGACCTGTTCACCGTCGCGGACGAGATGCGTGAGCGCGGTTGGTACGTCCAGCCGCAGTTCGCGCACGAGTCGTCGCCCGCGAACCTGCACCTGACCGTGACGGCGGCGAACCGGGCCAGTAAAAATGAGTTTCTCGATAGCCTCGCCGCGTCGGTCGACGCCGCCCGCGAGTCCGGTCCGGTCGTCGTCGACCCGCAGGTGGCTCAATTCGTCGCCGCGCTGGATCCCGCGACGCTGACTTCGGAGCAGTTCGCCGGGCTCCTGACGGCCGCGGGACTCGGCGAGGGTGCCGGGTTGCCTTCGCGGATGGCGGAGATCAACGCGCTGCTGGCCGCCGCGCCCGGCCCGTTGCGGGAGCGGCTGCTGCTGGAGTTCCTCGGCGCGCTGTACACCGCTTCCTGAATCGGCCTTGACGCAATCGGTCGGTTGCTATACAAAGTTATAGCAACCGACCGATTGCTATTTGAGGAGGCCGTCGTGGGATTCCCCGACCGCATCGAACGCACCGTCGAGATCGCCCATCCGCCCGCGAAGGTCTGGGCCGCGCTGACCACGGCCGAAGGCCTGGGCACCTGGTTCGGGAATCAGGCGACCATCGACCTGCGCCCCGGCGGCGACGCCGAGATGAAGTGGGACAACGGGCACAAGGCGAACATGCGCGTGGAGCGCATCGAAGAGCCGGAGGTCTTCGGCTTCACCTGGCAGATCTACGGCCTGCCCGACGACGATCCCCGCCGCACCTACGTCGAGTTCACCCTGAAGCCGGTCGGCGCGGGCACACGGCTCACGGTCGTCGAGAGCGGCTTCTCCCAGCTCCCGGACGAAACCCACCGCGTCGCGTTCGAAGGGAACACGAAGGGGTGGGCGGCCGAGTTGGGCGAACTGATCGAATACCTCGATGCCGCCTGACATCGAAGCGATCGCCGAACAGGTCTTCGTCGCCTTGGCCGACCCGAGCCGACGGAGCATCCTCGCCACCCTCGCCTCGGGCGGCCCGGCCACGGCGACCGACCTGGCCGAGCGGCTGCCCATCACCCGGCAAGCCATCGCCAAGCATCTCGCGCTGCTCACCGACGCCGGTTTGGTGACCCCGGAGCAGGGGGAGCGGCGACGCGTGCGCTACCGGCTGCGCTCGGCCCCGATGCAGGTCGCCCAGCAGTTCCTGGCGGCGCTGGCCCGTGATTGGGACGGCCCGCTCTCGGCTTTGAAAGACCATCTGGAGGGACCATCATGAGCTTCACCACGAGTTTCACCGTCGACCAGACGCCACAGCAGGTCTTCGACGCTTTCACCGACGTGCACGGCTGGTGGTCGGAGGAGATCGACGGCGGCACGGTGCGTGTCGGTGACGAGTTCGACTACCACTACCAAGAGGTCCACCGCTGCCGGATGCGGATCACGGAGTCCGTGCCCGGCCGCGAGGTCTCGTGGCTGGTCCTCGAAAACCACTTCGACTTCACGCGGGACGACACCGAATGGGTCGGCACCACGATCACGTTCGAGATCGCCGAGAAGGACGGCAAGACCGAAGCTCGCTTCACGCATCACGGCCTGGTGCCGGAGTACGAATGCTACGACGTCTGCCACAAGGCGTGGACGTTCTACGTCGGCACCAGCCTGCGCGCGCTGATCACCACCGGCGAGGGACAGCCGAACCGGCAAAGCGTCCTGCCCGCGGAGCTGGCGCGATGAATGTCGTCTCTTCCGGGGAATGGGAAGAAGCACGCCTTCGCCTGCTGGTGAAGGAAAAGGAGCTGACCCGCGCCCGCGACGCGCTCGCCGCCGAGCGAAGGCGGATGCCATGGGTCGCGGTCGAAAAGCCGTACGAGTTCGAGGGGCCGTCCGGGAAGGCGAGCCTGCTCGACCTGTTCGAGGGACGGCGGCAGCTGATCGTCTACCGGGCGTTCTTCGACCCCGGCGTGGATGGTTTCCCCGAGCACGCCTGCAAAGGCTGCTCGCTGGTGGCCGATCAGGTCGCGCACGTCGCCCACCTGAACGCCCGCGACACGACACTGGTCTTCGCGTCACGCGGATCGCAGGCGGACCTCGCGCGGATGAAGGCGCGGATGGGCTGGACGATGCCGTGGTACACGATCACCGGTGCTTTCGACGTCGATTTCGGCGTCGACGAATGGCACGGCACCAACGCGTTCATCCGCGAAGGTGATCAGGTGTTCCGGACCTACTTCGTCAACAACCGCGGGGACGAGGCGCTGGGGAGCACCTGGAGCTACCTCGACCTCACCGCGCTGGGACGGCAGGAGGAGTGGGAGGACTCGCCGGAGGGCTACCCGCAGACCCCGCCGTACGAGTGGTGGAACTGGCACGACGCCTATGAGGGTGCCGCGCCTCCGGGTGGCTGTTGCTGACGGGCCGGATCACCGAGGACCGCGGTGATGTCGCGAAGTCGCCAGTCACCGGTCGTCCGGTCCCGCTAGCGTCCGAGCATGACAGAAAGCAGTCTTCAGATCGTCCAGAACGCGTGGAAGGCCTTCAGTACCTACGATCCCGAGCGCATCGCCGCGGTGTTCACCGAGGACGCGGAGTGGCTGGCACCCGAGGGCAACGCCACCGCGGTCGCGTTGGGTGGGTCGGCTCACCTGGTCGGCAGGGAGGTGATCGTCCGGTTCCTCGCCGAGGATTTCCGGAAAGTGTTCGTCTCGGACGTCGCCGTGGAGTTCCGGGGTTTCCACGCGGACGGTGACACGGTGGTCGTCGAGGAGACCATGACCGCGGAACTGGCGGACGGAAGCAGGTACAGCAACGATTACTGCTTCGTGTTCGTCCTGCGCCAAGGCGCGATCCACCGCGTCCGCGAATACATGGACACCGCGAAGGGACATCGGCAACTGGTCCCTATAGGACGAATTCCGTCCTATAGGGACCAGTCATGACGCTTCAGTGGACGTGCACCGCTTCCCACTCCGGAAACGGATCCACCCCGGCCAAGGCGTCCACAATGGACAAACAGCCCTCGAGTGCATCCAGCAGAGTGTCCTTCTCCAGGCCCACCCCGATGAACACGAGTTCCTGCCGCGGCGCGTCCTCGACACCCTGCGGCTCGAACCGGGCGACCGACCCGGCCTGTGACCACAGCCCGGTCACCCCGGGCCGCGACGCCAGGGAGAAGAAACCCTTCGACCGCAGGACCGTCCCGTACTCGCCGGAATCGAGCCGCTCGACGAAGTCCCACAGCCGTTCCGGGTCGAATGCCCGCCCGGCACGGAAGACCACGCTGGAGATCCCGTACTCCTCGGTCTCCGGGACGTGGTCGCCGTTGAGTTCGGCGACCCAGCCGGGAGCTTCCTGCGCCCGCTCGACGTCGTAGCGTCCGGTGCCGAGCAGCCGGTCGAGCGGAACCCGGCCGTGCGTCGAGACGACCACGTCCGCGGCCGGGTTCAGCCGTCGCAGCACCGCCGTCAGCCGTTCGAGGGATGAGGCCGGAACGAGATCCGCCTTGTTCAGCAGGAGCACGTCCGCGAATTCGATCTGGTCCATCAGCAGATCGCTGACCGTCCGCTCGTCGTCCTCGTACTGATCCAGCTCACGGTCGATCAGCGCGTCGCCCGAAGCCAGCTCCCGCTCGAAGTTCACCGCGTCGACCACGGTCACCATCGTGTCGAGGCGCGCCGAGTCCAGGAGGGTGGCGCCATCTTCACGGGCGAACGAGAACGTCGCCGCCACGGGCATCGGCTCGGAGATCCCACTCGACTCGATGAGCAGGTAGTCGAACCGGCCGTCCGCGCAGAGCCGCGAGACCTCTTCCAGCAGGTCGTCGCGCAGGGTGCAGCAAATGCAGCCGTTGGTCATCTCGACGAGCCGTTCCTCGGTGCGGGACAGGCTGTTCCCGTCCCGCACCAGCGCGGCGTCGATGTTGACCTCGCTCATGTCGTTGACGATCACCGCCACCCGAAGTCCGTCGCGATTGGCGAGGACATGGTTGAGCACGGTCGTCTTGCCCGCGCCGAGGAACCCGGACAGCACCGTGACCGGCGTCGTCATTCCCCACCCTGATGGCCGTGTTCCTTGAAGAAGTGCTTCATCAGCTTGCGCGGCACCAGTTTCGTCTCGCCGTTCACCTTGATCGGCACCAGATCCGGCACGGCGGCCTTCCACTGCGAGCGCCGGGACCGGGTGTTGCTGCGCGACATCTTCCGCTTCGGGACGGCCATTACTTCGACCCTCCACGGCGACCGTAGCGGCGGTGGAACTTCTCGACCTGTCCCGCGCTGTCCATGATCCGCTGGTTGCCGGTCCAGAACGGGTGCGACCACGAGCTGATCTCGACGTTCACCACCGGGTAGGTGTTGCCGTCGGTCCATTCGATGGTCTGCTCGGAGGTGGCGGTGGACCGCGTGAGGAAGGCGTCCCCGGTGGAGAGGTCCTTGAACACCACCGGGTGGTAGTCGGGGTGGATACCTGGTTTCACTGCGTTTCGTCCTTTCGGTTCGACACGTTCACGTCGTGCTTCTCGGGGTCGATTTCCGTGTCTTCACACGGTTCTTCGTGCCACTCGCCGAACGGGTCCGGGTAGCGGAGCCAGTCCTGCTCGCCGGCGGCGAGTTCCTCGTCGGTCAGCAGCGCCCCGCGCAGGGCCGCCTCGACCTCGTCGGGCGTGGCCTGATCGGTGACGACGACGAGTTCCTGCGCGCGATCGCCGAACATCGGGTCCCAGCGCAGGGAGGCGAGCGTCCGGCGTTCGGGGGAGACGTCGGCCCAGTCCGGCCCGTCCGGGGCGGCGAGCCACGGTCCGGCGTGCCCGACGCCGAGGCCGCCACCCGCGGACTCGATCCACAGCGCCATGTCCGGCTGGCTCGCCACCCAGAGCCGTCCCCGGCTCCGGACGACGCCGTCGAGCAGGACGTCGATCGCGTCGTGGAGGCGGTCCGGATGGAACGGGCGCTGCGCGGTGAAGGTGAGCAGCCCGATCCCGCAGTCGGTGTGCAACGGCGGTTCGCCGTACAGCAGCGGTCCGTGCATGTCGGTGACCTCGCCGCGCCGCGCGCCGGCGGGGACGGCGTCGAGCACGGTCTTCCCGTCCACCGCGGGCAATTCGATCCGGGGGACCGACGGCGCGACCCGGTCGAGCACGGCCGACACCTTCGCCGCGGACCAGGCGTCGGTCGCCGCTCCGGCGAGCACGAGCAGGTCGGCGAACTCGGCTTGGGCCAGCGCGACCTGGGCGACGGTGCGCTCGTCCTCGGGGCTGGCCCGCAGGTTCCGTTCGGCCAGGGTGTCGTCGCCGGTGCAGTCGGCCAGCCAGCCGGCGCGGTCGACGACGGTGAGCACGGCCTTCAGATCGACGTCGTCGATCACCGGCCGGTCGCCGACGAGGACGTTCCGCAGCGCCCAGCTGACCGGTTCGGGCTCCATGGCCTCGTCGAGCCGGACCACTATGCGCCGCACCTGCGGCATCCGCGAAAGCTTGCGCAGCAGCGGCAGGAGATCTTCGCGGAGCGTGCACGACACGCAGCCGTGCGCCAGTTCGAGGATCGTCAGCTGGTCGCGATCGCCCAGCAGGATCCGCCGGTTGACCACTCCGGAATGAATCTGCCTCAGGTCGTGGTGCACGACGGCGGTGCCGGGCTCGGCCAGGCGCAGCCGCTCGGCGAGGTCGGCGTTAGGTCCCGGCGCGAGGCCACTGATCAGGACGAGGGGCACGCGGGGGTTGTCGGTCACTGAAGCTCCGGGGCGTCGAGGGCGAGCTGGTTCGGCTGTGTAGAGTAAATGAAAACGACAACCGATATCAACTTGGGAGGGTGTATGTCCGCCGTGTGCCAGGTCACCGGCCGCAAACCCGGCTACGGGAAGCAGGTGTCGCACTCGCATCGCCGCACGTCCCGGCGCTGGGAGCCGAACTTGCAGGCCAAGCGGTACTTCGTGCCGAGCGAAGGGCGCTGGGTCCGGCTGCGTGTCTCGGTGAAGGGCATGAAGACCATCGACAAGCGCGGGATCGAAGCCGTGGTGGCCGAACTCCGCGCGAAAGGGGTGAAGCTCTGATGGCCAAGAGCACCGACATCCGGCCGATCATCAAGCTCCGCTCGACCGCGGGCACCGGCTACACCTACGTCACGAAGAAGAACCGCCGGAACGACCCGGACCGCATGGTGCTGCGCAAATACGACCCGGTCGCGCGCAAGCACGTCGAGTTCAAGGAGGAGCGCTGATGGCCAAGAAGTCCAAGATCGCCAAGAACGAACAGCGCAAGGTGATCGCCGCCCGCTACGTCGAGCGGCGGCGTGCACTGAAGGCCACCATCGCTTCGCCGTCCGCTTCATCGGCGGAGAAGGCGGCCGCGGTGTCGGCGCTGCAGGCGATGCCGCGCGACGCCAGCGCGACCCGGATCCGCAATCGCGACACCGCCGACGGCCGCCCGCGCGGCTACCTGCGGAAGTTCGGGCTCTCCCGGGTCCGGATGCGGCAGCTGGCGCACAGCGGCGAACTGCCCGGCGTCACGAAGTCGAGCTGGTGAGGACGATGGCACGACCGACGCGGGACCGCCCCCTCAAGCGCAAGACGAACCCGCTGCACGCCAACAAGATCACCGAGGTCGACTGGAAGGACGTCGACCTGCTGCGGAAGTTCCTCTCCGACCGGGGCAAGATCCGCGCCCGCCGGGTCACCGGATTGACGCCCCAGCAGCAGAAACAGGTCGCCACGGCGATCAAGAACGCCCGGGAGATGGCGATGCTCCCCTATCCCAACGCGGGCCGCTGAGGCCCGGCGTCCGGGCGGTGTCCACGCACCGCCCGGACCGCGGTTTCTGTGGGAGAATCGGCGCCATGACGGAGAACCCCGGGCAGCCCGAGGAATTCGATCCCGAACTGCTGGCGCTGTGGGCGAAGGTGTTCGGCTTCGCCCGGTCGGGGGCGACGGCGGAACTCACCGCGTACGTCGACGCGGGAGTCTCGGCGAATCTGACCAACGACCGGGGTGACACGCTGGTCATGCTCGCCGCCTACCACGGTCACGCGGAGACCGTCGCGGCGCTGATCGAGCGCGGCGCCGATCCGAACCGGGAGAACGACCGCGGCCAGAGCCCGCTCGCCGGCGCGGTCTTCAAGAACGAGCCCGAGGTCGTGAAGGCCCTCCTCAAGGGCGGCGCCGACGCGACGGCGGGGGAGCCGTCCGCCATCGACGCGGCCAGGATGTTCGGGAACACCGAGCTGCTCGCGCTGCTCCAGGGCTGAGGCGGTGCTCACTCGGATCGCGATGCGGGCCACTGAATCCTTACACTGCCCCGCATGGATGACCCGCATTACCTCTCCGGCCTCGACCTGGCCGGCCGTCGTGTCGTGATGATCGGTGGCGGGACGGTCGCCCAGCGCCGCCTGCCGCGGTTGATCGGCGCGGGCGCGCGGGTCGAACTGGTTTCGCCGCATACGACGCCGTCGGTGAGCGCCATGGCCGACGCGGGGGAGATCGTCTGGCACGAGCGCCGCTACACCGAGGGCGACCTCACCGACGCGTGGTACGCGCTGGCGTGCACGAACGATCCCGAGGTCAACGCCGCGGTCTGCGCCGAGGCCGAACGCGCGCGCGTGTTCTGCGTCCGCGCCGACGACGGAGACCTCGGCAGCGCGGTCACCCCGGCCTCGGGCAGGCACGGCGGACTGCTGGTCGGCGTCCTCTCCGGCGGCGAGCCGCTGCGGTCGGCCACCGTCCGGGACAGCATCCTCGACGGCCTCCGGGACGGCACCGTCGCCGACGGCCGCGTGCCGGACGTCCACGGCGACCTGCCCGGCGTGGCGCTGGTGGGCGGTGGCCCCGGCGACCCGGAACTGATCACCGTCCGCGGCCGTCGTCTCCTCGCCAGGGCCGACGTCGTCGTCGCGGACCGGCTCGCCCCGCGTGAACTGCTCGACGAACTCTCGCCCGACGTCGAGATCGTCGACGCCGCGAAGATCCCGTACGGCCGCGCCGCCAGCCAGGACGTGATCAACTCCACGCTGATCGACCGGGCCAAGGCGGGCAAGTTCGTCGTGCGGCTCAAGGGCGGCGACCCGTACCTGTTCGGCCGCGGCTTCGAAGAAGTCCTCGCCTGCGCCGAAGCGGGCGTCCCGGTGACGATGGTCCCCGGCATCACGAGCGCGTTCTCCGTGCCCGCCGCCGCGGACGTCCCGGTGACCCACCGCGGGGTCGCCCACGAGGTCGTCGTGGTGTCCGGGCACGTCTCGCCGGACGACAAGAAGTCGCTGGTCGACTGGGATCTGCTGGCGAAGATGCGCGGCACGATCGTGCTGATGATGGGGGTGGAACGCCTGCCGCTGTTCACGAAGGCGCTCCTGGAGGGACGGCCCGGTGACACGCCGGTCGCGATCGTCGAGGACGGCACGATGCGCACCCAGCGGGTCCTGCGCTCCACATTGGACAGTGTGGTCGAGGACGCGGCCGCGGCCGGGGTGCGGCCGCCCGCGGTGATCGTCTTCGGCCCGGTGGCCGGGCTGGCTCAGCCTTCCTGGGCCCAGTCCGACATGTAGAACCAGTCCGCCCCGTCGTCACCCGGGGTGTCGAAGTCGTGCGCCCGGAGCAGACCCGCCCGTAGAGCCACTCGCTGCGAAGCGACGTTCTCCGGCCGGACGCGGGCGATCACCAGGTCGTCCGGCCGGTGGGTGCGCGCCCAGCCCACCGCCGCCGTGGCGGCCTCACTGGCGTATCCGGCGCCCCAGGCCGACGGGAAGAGCCGGTAGAAGAGGTTCAAGACCGGATCGCGCTGGGAGCCGACGACCTTCACCCCGCAGAATCCCAGCGGCTCCGGTGCGTCCTGCCGCCGGACCGTCCAGTACCCGAAGCCGTACTGGTCCCACTGACGCGACCAGCGGAGCAGGAGCAGTTCCGCGTCCTCGCGGGTCTCCACCAGGTCCGAGGGGTTGTGCGCGCAGGCCTCCCGATCGGTGTGAAGGGCATAGATCGCTTCGAGGTCTTCGGACGCGGGACGGCACAGGAGCAGCCGTTCGGTCCGCAGTTCCTCCGCGCCGGTGTCCCGGGCAGGCACCGGGTCAACGGTCATGGCAGCGCGCCGAGAAATCGGCGATGGTCTCGGTCAGGCGGGTCGGGTCCAACCGCAGTTCGACCGGGCTCCTGGCTTGGACGAACTCGGCGGCAGGCATGTCCGCGGCCAGCGTGTCGGCGTCGCCGAAGGGGTGGATCGGGTCGCGTTCGTGCCCGATGACCAGCGCCGGGGTCTCGATGGTCCGCCGGATCGACTTGGGCGGCGCGATCCGGCCGAAGAGCACGCCGTGCAGGAGCGCGGCCATCGACGCGGGCTGCTGGGACAGCGTGTCGGTGACCACGTCGACCCACTGGTTGCCGTGCGGGACGAGTTTCGCCGCCAACGCCACGCCCTGCACGGTCACCGGCAGGAACCGGGCCGCCATGAGCAAGGGGGTGAAGGTGATCAGCCCGGCGACGATGGCGTTGTCCAGCACGGGCATCTCGACGATCAGGCCGAGCGCGCGTTCAGGCGCGGCGACGCCGACTTCGAGCGCGACGTTGGCCCCCAGCGACGTCCCGCCGACGACCGCGGAGTCGATCTCCAGATGGTCGAGCAGCGCGATGGTCTGCTCCGCGAACGCGGGCATCGAGTACAGCCACGAGTCGGTCGGCCGGTCCGAGTCGCCGTGACCGAGCAGGTCGAGGGTCACGGTCCGGAAACCGGCGCGCGCCAGCCTGCGGGCGAGCGGGGCGTGCATCCGCCTGGTCAGCATGATGCCGTGAGTGAGCACGACCACCCGGTCGCCGGAGCCGAACTCGGTGTAGGCGAGCCGGTGGCCTTCATGGGTGAAGGATCCCGACAGCTCGATGGGCCGGGAAGAGCGTTCCCGCTCCCGTCCGGGGATCAATGCGGGCAGGTCGGCGACCGCGGTGGCGCTGCTGGCCGGGCTCATCTCCCACCGTCCTTCGTCGATCATCGTGTACTCGCCGGTAGCACTCGGTGGTACCAGGAAAGCATCTCAGGCCCCCTCAGGCACAGTGGCCGTTGGCAGCCTGTCAATGTCATGAGTCAAGATGACCCTATGACCGCTACAGCTGACAGTCTTCCCGATCTCGTTTCGCTCAAGGTGGAGATCGACGGGCACGTCGCCGAAGTGACCTTGCTCGGCCCGTCCAAGGGCAACGCGATGGGCCCCGATTTCTGGCGCGAGCTGCCGATCGTTTTCCGCGCGCTCGACGCGGACACCCGGGTCAGGGCGGTCGTGCTGACCGGCAGCGGCAAGCACTTCTCCTACGGGCTCGACCTGCCGGCGATGATGCCCAGCTGGGGCGAAATGCTCGGTGGCGACGCGCTCGCCGGACCGCGGTCGAAGTTCCTCGACGAGGTCAAGAGCCTGCAGGCGAGCGTGTCCTCGATCGCCGAATGCCGCAAACCGGTCATCGCGGCCGTTTCCGGCTGGTGCATCGGCGGCGGCGTCGACGTCATCGCGGCCGCCGACGTCCGGCTGGCGAGCGCGGACGCGAAGTTCAGCGTTCGCGAAGTCAAGGTCGCGATCGTCGCCGACCTCGGCAGCCTGCAGCGGCTCGCGCCGATCATCGGTGAGGGGCACCTGCGTGAACTGGCCTTGACCGGCAAGGACGTCGACGCCGCCCGCGCGGAGAAGATCGGCTTGGTCAACGACGTCTACGCGGACCAGGAGACGCTGCTGGCCGAGGCGCGCGAGATGGCGCGGGAGATCGCCGCCAACCCGCCGCTGGTCGTGCAGGGCACCAAGAACGTCCTTTCGGCCAACACCGAACGCCAGGTCGCCGACGGCCTGCGCTACGTCTCGGCCTGGAACGCGGCGTTCCTCCCCAGCAAGGACCTCGGCGAGGCCGTGCAGGCCTTCCTCGAGCGGCGCGCGCCCGAGTTCAAGGGAGAGTAGAAAGATTCCGCGGCCACCCGGCGGACCAGGAGGACGAATGTGAACGCTTCGGAGGCACACCGCACGTTCCGCGCGGCGCGGGACTACCTGCAGACCCATCGCGAGGACTACGAAACCGCGTATCGCGAGTTCACCTGGCCCCGGCCCGCCGAGTTCAACTGGGCGCTGGACTGGTTCGACGTCATCGCGGCCGATCCGGCCAATCAGGACCGGTACGCGCTGTGGATCGTCGAAGAGGACGGCGCCGAGAACCGCTGGACCTATCCGGAGATGGCCCGCCGGTCGAACCAGGTCGCGAACTGGCTGCGCTCACTCGGCGTCCGCCGGGGCGACCGGCTCATCCTGATGCTCGGCAACCAGGGTGAGCTGTGGCAGACGATCCTCGCCGCGATCAAGCTGGGCGCGATCATCATCCCGGCCTCGACCCTGCTCGGCCCGGCGGATCTCACCGACCGGGTCGAGCGGGGCGGGGCGAAACACGTGGTGATCCGCTCGGTCGACGCGGACAAGTTCGAGAACGTCGACGGCGACTACACCCGGATCGCCGTCGGCCGGCAGGTCGAGGGCTGGCAGTCCTTCGTGGACGCCTACGAACAGCCGGACGAGTTCACCCCGGACGGGCCGACCGCGGCGGACGACCCGCTCCTGCTGTACTTCACCTCGGGTACGACCGCGAAGCCGAAACTGGTGCAGCACACGCAGGTCTCGTATCCCATCGGTCATCTGTCCACAATGTACTGGATCGGGCTGGAACCGGGCGACGTCCACCTCAACATCTCCTCGCCGGGATGGGCGAAACACGCGTGGAGCAACGTGTTCGCGCCGTGGAACGCCGAAGCGACGGTGTTCCTCTACAACTACGCGCGCTTCGACGCGGTGTCCCTGATGGCACAGATGCAGCGCTGCGGCATCACCAGTTTCTGCGCCCCGCCGACGGTGTGGCGGATGCTGATCCAGGCGGATCTGTCCGTGCTGAAGACCCCGCCGGGCAAGGTCGTCGGCGCGGGCGAGCCGCTCAATCCCGAGGTGATCGATCAGGTCGAAAAGGCCTGGGGCGTCACGATTCGCGACGGTTTCGGCCAGACGGAGAGCAGCGTCCAGATCGCCAACACCCCCGGACAGCAGGTCGTGCCCGGTTCGATGGGCCGCCCGCTGCCCGGGTTCACCGTCGCGCTCGTCGACCCGGTCACCGGCGAGCGGGCGCGGGAGGGCGAGATCTGTCTCGACCTGGACGAACGCCCGGTCGGGCTGATGACCGGGTACGCGGACGACGACGAACGCTCGGCCGCGGCCTTCGCGAACGGCTTCTACCACACCGGCGACGTCGGATCGATCGACGAACGCGGCTACATCACCTACGTGGGCCGCACCGACGACGTTTTCAAGGCGTCGGATTACCGGATCTCGCCGTTCGAACTGGAAAGTGTCCTGCTGGAACACGAAGCCGTCGCCGAGGCTGCCGTGGTCCCGGCGCCCGACCCGATCCGGCTCGCGGTGCCGAAGGCGTACGTCGTCCTCGCCGACGGGCACGAGCCGACCGCCGAGACCGCGATGTCCATCCTGGCCTTCTGTCGTGAACATTTGGCGCCGTACAAGCGGATCCGGCGGCTGGAGTTCGCGGAACTGCCGAAGACCATCTCCGGCAAGATCCGCCGGGTCGAACTGCGGGGCCGCGAGACCGAGGCCGGCGAACGGCCGGCGGGGGAGTTCCGCGAAGAGGACTTCCCGCAGCTGAAGGCCTGATCACTTCCGGTGGGCGGGGCACGCGATCAGTCCGCTACTTGCGTGCCCCGGGCGGCCGTGTGGGTCGAACGACCCACAGTGCGGCACCTGAAGACGCGTTAGCCTCCGAGGTAGTGAATCGTTGACATCCCGTGGGGGTCACGGGACTCACCTTCCCTGCCTTGAAAGGTGTTCCTGTCATGCGCATTCGTCTTCTCCTGCCGATGCTCGCCCTCGTGGCCGGGCTCGGCACCGCGGTGGCCGCTCCGGCCGCCGCCGATCCGGCCCCGGTGACGGCGGGCGACGTCGCCGCAGCCGACGCCTGTTACACCTGGGGACGCACGCTGTCCGAGGGCGCGTCCGGCGACGACGTCCGGCAGCTGCAGATCCGCGTCGCCGGTTACCCCGGTTACGGCGGCGTGCTGGCCCTCGACGGCCAGTTCGGCGCGGGTACCAAGGCCGCCGTCACCCGGTTCCAGCAGGCTTACGGGCTGGGCGCGGACGGCATCGCCGGAGCGGCCACGTTCGCGAAGATCTACGAGTTGCAGGACAACGACTGCACGCCGGTCAACTTCACCTACGCGGAACTGAACCGGTGCAACTCGGACTGGTCGGGCGGCAACGTCCCCGCCGCGACGGCGAAGGCCAACGCGCTGGTGTCGATGTGGAAGCTGCAGGCGATGCGGCACGCCATGGGTGACCTGCCGATCGACGTCAACGGCGGTTTCCGCAGTGTCGCCTGCAACAACGCGGTCGGCGGGGCGACGAACAGCCGTCACCTCTACGGGGACGCTGTCGACCTCGGCGCGGGTTCGCAGGGCTTCTGCGGGCTGGCGAAGCAGGCCCGCAACCACGGGTTCAGTGAGATCCTCGGGCCGGGCTACCCCGGTCACAACGATCACACGCATGTGGCGCACCGGTCGAGCCGGTTCTGGTCGGCGTCCTCCTGCGGGATCTGACCCGTCACTCCCAACGCCAGAGCGAAGGCGGCCGTCCTCCTTTCGGGAGGGCGGCCGCGTGCTCGGTGGTCCGGCGCAACCCGGGTACCCGCTCCATGATCCGGCCCAGGTTGGCCGGATAGGGGCGGTCCCCGGTCAGCGCTTCGGTCGCGTCGAGTGCCTGCGCCGTGGTGAAGGCCGGGCCCAGCAGCCCGGCGGTGAAAGCGACGTCCCGCCACAGCCGGTCGGCCAGCAGCGGGCGGCAGTCCGCCACGATCCGGTCATGGTCGAACGCCAGGGGCGGCACCGCGTCCAGCGGCGTCCACACCACGTCCCCGGGCACGTCGAGCGCGGGATCGGTGGTGGCCCACAGTGCGATGGAGAGGGTCGGGCCGCGCGGGTCCCGATTCGGCTCGTCGAAGGTGACGAGCTGGCCCGTCGCCGAGAGCGCGTCCGGCGGCAGCCCGAGTTTGGTGACCGCCGCCCGGCCCGCTGCGTCCCGCAGCCGTTCCCCGAGCCCGAGAAGCACCCCGGGCAGGGCGAGTTCCCCTTCGAACGGCTCGGCGGCACGCGGTGCGATTCCCAGCAGGACGGTTCGCGCGCCGGGGTCGAACCGCATCACCAGCACGTCGACGGACACCGGAGTCGACTCGATCACGCGTAGATTGTCGACCTTGCCTCCACGACCCGGTAACCGGCCCTGTCCGGGCCGTACCCGGTGACCGCCACCGGAAGCCGGGCACCGAACCACGTCAGCGGATCCGGCAGGTCGACCGCGGGGCAGCCATCCCCGGGCACGACCTTCAGCCCGGTCGCGTCGAGGTGGGTCACCGCGAACGCGTCCACCCCTTCGCAGGCCGCGATCGCGTAGTCCAGCAGCGCCGCGTCGAGATGCCCCGCCCGCCACGCGCCCTGGTACTCCCCGGTGCCGTTGTGCGCCTCGGGGAACCGGGCGAGCACGGAAGCGGATTCGGTGGGAAGCGGCCCCGCGCCATGCCGGGTGAGATAAGTCCGCGTCACGCCCAGCACGGTGTGCGGACGCCCGCCCAGCAGCGTGCGGGCGTTGTGCGGGGTGGTGGTGGACCACGTCGTATGCGGATGGAATCCGTGGTGCTGATCGAGGAGAACCCCCTGCGCTCCCTCGAAGACCACGCGGCCGCTGTCGGCGAGCCGCCCCGTTTCGTCCCCGTCGGTGATCCGCATTGCGTCCGCGAAGTCGCGGTACAGAGCCACCAACTCGTCCACGCCGTGCGGTGGGGTGGCCAACGGCGCGTAGAACCGCGCGAGCGCGTCCAGCTTGCGCCGCAGCACCGCCGGCCGCGCGCAGTCGGCGACCGTTGGCGCTTCGCCCGGCGTCCCGATCACCTCCTGCTCCTCCACCCGATCACCCCGGGCCGCCCCGGACAGCAGCGAGTACCAGACGGTCTCGCCGATGCCCTTTCCGCACGAGCCATGCCGTTTCGCGCCGCGGGCGTCCTCCCGCGCCCGGTTGGCGTAAACGTGGAACGGGGTGGTCAGCAGCGCTCGTCCGTCGACGCTCAGCATCGACAGCGGATCCGCGACGCCGACGGTTTCGAGCTGCCGGGCTTCGGCGGCCAGCGCGAACGGTTCGACCAGGACGAAGCGCGACAGATGGGTGGGCACGCCCGCGAACGTGCCCGCCCCGAACTGGCTGAACGTGTGGTGCCGTCCGTTCTCGACGACGTTGTGCGCGGCTTGCGCGCCGCCGTTGAACCGGACGACGGCGATGGTGGGCCGGTCGGCGCAGAGCGCGTCGACCACGGCTCCCTTGCCTTCGTCGCCGAAACCCAGCCCGACCACCACCGCGTGCCCGTCCAGGAGGCTCATCGCAGCACCACGTGGTCCGGACCGCCGGGCTCGGGTACCGCCGAGGTGACGACCGTCCGGTTGCCGAGCTTCGCCAGCGCCTTTCCGACCGCCGCGCTTTCGGCGGCCGAACCGATGTCCGCGAGATCGGCGAGCGCCCGGTCGACGTCGACGACCTGTTCCTCCACCCCGATCGTGGCCGCGATCAGCTCGCACACCGCGCCGGGGTCGTCGAGTTTGAGGAAGTTCTGGCCGAGCAGGCCGCTCCAGTGCTCGCCGATCTGCGGGTCGTTGTAGTACGAGGACTGGTTCGGCAGCACGAAGTAGACGTGCCACTTGCGGGCGAGCTCCCGGTACACCGACGCGGGATCGATGTCCTCCCGCACGTCGTCGCCGATCACCCGGCGGAGGTGGCGCGCCTCCAGCGCGGGCTTGTTCAGTTCGTCGCCGATGAGGAACAGGTAGCCCTTGCGGCCGCGTTTCTGCCACGCGTCGGTGACCACGTGCCGTGCCATGAAATAGGCGGCCAGTTCGTAGGATTCGCTCTTCTGCCCGCCGCCACCGCCTTCGAGGAAGATCGTGCGCAGCTGCTCGTCCATCCGGTTGTCCGATTCGAACTGCCCGACCTGCAACGGCACCCGGTCGCTGTCCGCGTCGCCGATCGCGCCGAACAGGACCTGCGGATCGGCCAGATAGCCGCGGCGCTTCAGCAAGCCGTGCAGTTTGCCGAGCTTGCCCTGCATGACCCGCGGTACCCGGCGCATCGAGCCGGTGACGTCGAACAGCACCGCGATCGGCGTCGAATCGGCGTGGTCGGCCGAATCCCGGCATTCCCGGACGGCGTTCAGCGGATCGAGCGCGGGCGCGACCTTCCACTCTTTCGCGGGTTTGGAGCGGAGATCGGCGGTGTAGCCGAAATCGTCCTCGCCCTTGGCCGCGCGGAAGGTTTTCGCGGCGGCGTAGGCGTTGTCGTCCCAGTGTCCGTGTCCCATGGTCAGGCTCCTGTCTCGGGAATGGTGAAGGGTCGGAAGGTGCGGGGGCCGTAGAGCTCACCGATCAGGTCGTCGTATTCGTCGAGCAGATCGACGGCGTCAGGCCGTTGTCCCGGCGTTTCTTGGGTGCACCACGTGGCGAACTCGCGTTGGCGGGTTTCTCCGGGTGCCAGCAGGGAAAGCATCAGCTGGTGAAGCATGTGGACGTCGGTGGCCGGAGTCATCGGCAGTCCTTTGTGGACTTCGGGCGGATACTCGGCGGAGTTGTCCACCGCCAGCGGGAGCGCACCGTCTTCGACGGCGAAGGACCAGCCGATCAGGACGATGCCGTGCCGTTCGGGATGGACCAGCACGTTGTCCCCGGTCAGATGGCCATGGACGACGCCCGCGCGGTGCGCTCCCGCCATCGCCCGCAGCAGACGCCGGTGCATCCAGGCGTAATCGCGGCCGTCGAGGCCGTCCGGGAAGGCCTTCCCGATGTCGGCGAGGGTGACGAACCCGTCGACGAGTGGCTCGAGGACGCTGAACGCCCGCTCGCCCCGGGCCACCGGCCCGGAGGTGTCGAGCAGCCGCGGGTAGTAGGGGCGCAGCCATCGGTGACGCTCGGTGAAGGCGTCGAGTGTGCGCAACGCCGCCCATTCGGCGTGGATCAGCGGGTTCAGTGCCGGGTTTCGGACGAGTTTGACCAGATGAGGTCCGGTGGTGCGGTAGGTCGTCGCGACACTGCCGATCGCGTGCGTGCGGGTGAGGGGATAGGCCGACGTCACCGTGGTGACCGTCTGGACGCGGCCGCGTTTCCAATCGTCGTAAAGGTGATTGAGGGCCGCGGCCGCCTTGTGGGCGCGTGAGTCGCCGGGATTCCGGTCAGGGTGAAGCGCGGCCGCCAGCGCGCGGTAGTGCCGGTGAGCGAGCCGGGGGTCGGTGTCGAACAGTGCCGCCGCTTCGGCCGCGTTCTCGATCGCCATCACGGCTTCGTCCCTGGTGAACATAGTTTGAGTCTAGACGACTCTTACTCGATGTGACAAGGGGGTGGGGAAGAAGATCTTGTCGGCATAAGACCTGTGGCCGTGGTCCTCACGCTCCGGGGCGAGGCGACCAGGCTGGATGGCACCTCACGGAAGCTGTCCGCCGACGCGCACGACGAGCCGCGGCGGGCCGAAGGCTTCGCGGGCGCCTTCGGCGGCAGGGCAGGGCTCGTCTGTTTCGTGGTCCCGCCGGGCTATCGGCCTGGGTGCCTGCACGTCGGCGAACGCGACCGTGAAGCGTGCTCGACGCTGTGACCGGGTTCGCCTGCCAGGCGAGATCTCCGCTGACCTGGAGCGTTTTCGGCCGGTCGATCTCGCGGGTGACCACAGTGGACTGAAAGCCCATTCCGTGAAGGCCTCCTTCCCTACTGTCAGGGTAGGGAAGGAGGCCTCCACGGACTTTCCTGCCCTGATGTCCCGGCGAAGTCGTCGTAGGGCAGGCCTGATTCCGGGGTCGTGAGTGGCGATTCGGGTTCTCTTGAGTGCTAGGGCGAACGTGTCTGGCTGGTGTGACTGGACCGGTCACGGGGGACTGTGTGGATTTCTGGTCATCCAACGTCCCGAAATCCACACAGTCGATGCCCTTGGCCGCCGCCGAGACACGCCACGTTTGCCTTACCGCTCAATAACCTGAATCGCGCGTTAGAGTGCGGGGAAGTGTCCTTTGAGGACACAAGATCACTTCGTCACGAAAAGTGTCCCTTGAGGACAGTCGGAAGCCCGCTCAGGAGCGGGTCGCGTCGATCTGCCGCTCGTCCTCGGTCGAGCAACTCGTCACCGGGTCGTTCGGCCCGCTCCCGCATGTCCACGCGCCGATGACCACCGGTCCGGGGCCCTGCGCCGAGTTGGCTTCGGCGGGCGTCAACTTGGCGAAGTAGTCCTTGAGTACCTGAGTCGCTTCGGCGCAATCGGTCTTCCCGCGGGCGACGACCTTGTTCTTCGCGCCCTGGAAACCGGCGATTTCACCGCACGGCGTTCCGGCGAGCGCCTGCCCGGCGGCGGGGGCGGGGGAGGACGACGCCGGCGCGGCCGACGGGGCCGGATCGGCCCCGCAGCCGCTCAGCAGGAGGACGGCGACCGCTGCGGGGAGTACGGGGAGGCTCTTCATGGGCCCTTCTTCTCGGGGGTGGTTCATTCGACGGGGACGACGGCGGCGAACACGTTCTGCTCGCCTTTGCTGCAACTGGTGCCACCTTGCGCGGCGGGGGCGCCGGAAACGCACAGCCAGCCGTCGACGGTCTCGCTGACCGGCTCGTCCGAGCCCGCGGACTGGCGTCCGGCGATCCTCTTGTGGAACGAGCCGACGATCCCGGTCGCGTCCGCGCACGAGACCCCGGGCCCGTTGAGCACCTGCAGGGTCAGCCCGCTCGCCGCGGTCACCGTGCCACACGAACCCTGTACCGGTTCAGCTGGTTTCGGCTTGTTGGCGGGATTCGGGGCAACCGACGAAGTCGGCGCGGTCTGCGACGGGATCGGCGGCACTGAGGCGCTGGACGTGCTGGAAGGCGGCGTGGCAGGGGGAGCCGGCGCGGAGGTGACGGGCGGTGGCGGGTCTTCGCCCGAACAGGCGGCGAGTGTTCCGGCGGCGACGCAGGCCGCGATCAGGCGCCGCCACGCTCCCGTGGTCGTCGAGACGGGCAAGGCGATCCTTTCGTCGGCCGGTCGTGGCCGGCCCATTCTGACCCGGCCGGGCCCGATGTCGTGGCATTGAGCCACGTTCGATGCGCGGCAGGTTATCGCGCCGTCGGCGCGGCGGTACGCGAGGACCGCCGGATAATTGTCCACTATGGACAATTAACATGCCGTTCACGGCGCGACAACACACCGCTGTCGTCGCGAATCGATCGGACGAATCCGGCACGGGACCGTTAACGCCCGCTCCCGTTCTGCCGAAAAGACAAGTAAGCGCTCCGGCGTGTCCCAGTCCCCGTCACCCGAAACCGTGAGAGCGATGAAGACCGACGAACAGAACGATCCCGCGTCATTCGAGGCCACCGCACCGGCGAGCGCGGAGCTGCCCCCCACGGCACCGTGCACCGTCGTCTGGTGCGGCGGCCGCCCGTACGTCCTCGAGAGTTCCACCGGGCACACCCGCTGGATCGGTACCGACCACCGGGGCAGGCCCGTGGCACTGACCAGCGCGGACCTGCAACGCCGCGGCTGGAGCCACACCCGGGCCAGCTGACGCCGGAGGACCTGCCGTCGCTGGATAGGCTGCGCTGGTGAGTACGCCCCCCGAACCGAGCGTGACCAGCGAAGAGCCCTCTTTGCTGCGGCAGGCCCTGAACGTTCCCAACATGCTTTCGATCCTCCGGCTCGCCGGGGTGCCGGTCTTCCTGTGGCTGCTCCTCGGCCCGAAGGAGGACGGCTGGGCGCTCGCGCTGCTCGTGTTCAGCGCGCTCACCGACTGGCTCGACGGCAAACTCGCCCGCTGGCTCAACCAGATGTCGCGGCTCGGCCAGCTGCTCGACCCCGCCGCCGACCGGCTCTACATCCTCGCGACGCTCGTCGCCTTCCTGATCCGCGACATCGTCCCGTGGTGGCTGGTGGTCCCGCTCGTCGTCCGCGAGGCCGTACTGGGCGTGTGCGTGCTGCTCCTGCGCCACCGCGGGTTCGCCCCGCCGGAGGTCACCTACATCGGCAAGGGCGCCACCTTCGTGCTGATGTACGCCTTCCCGTTCCTGCTGCTCACCCAGGGCGGCTCCGACATCGCCGCGGTCGCCCGCCCGATCGGGTACGCCTTCACGGCCTGGGGCGCGGTGCTGTACGTCTATTCGGGCGTGTTGTACGTCGTACAGACGGTGCGGGCCCTCCGGACGGCCTAGCTTGCGGGAGGCGCCGGGCGCGTGGCCCGGCGGGATGCGAAACTTCGCGCGTCGGTTTCGAGTGAGGGCACCAGAAAGGGGAGCGGCGTTGTCCACTCCAGAAGAACTGCGCTACACCGAGGAGCACGAGTGGGTCTCCGTGCGCGACGGAGGACTCGTGCGCGTGGGCATCACGGAGTACGCGCAGGACCAGCTCGGTGACGTGGTGTTCGTCGAACTGCCAGAGGTCGGCAAGCAGGTCGGCGCGGGTGACGCGTTCGGCGAGGTCGAATCGACCAAGAGCGTTTCGGAGCTGTTCGCCCCGCTCGACGGCGAGGTGGTCGCGGTCAACGACGCGGTGACCGAGTCGCCCGAGCTGATCAACAGCGACCCCTACGGCGAGGGCTGGCTGATCGAGCTCCGCCTCGACGACGCGAGCACGGTGGATTCCCTGCTCGAGGCCGAGGCGTACCAGGCACTGATCAAGGAATAGCCGCACGCCGCGGCCATCCGCTCCGAGTAGGGGGAGCCGCGGACCGGAGATTCGATCAGGCACGGTACGTTTGTCCTCTACACGTTCTTGAGTAGTGGCAACACACATGCGTTAGGAGAGCTCAGGTGAGCACGAACGACGGGCCCGGCGTTCCCCCGGAGCAGTCTCCGGAGCGGACTTCTGTCTTCCGGGCCGACTTCCTGGCCGACGTCGAAGGCACTGAGGCTCCTCCGGCTGCCGAGGCCCCTGTCCAGGGTGTGGACGCGCTGCCGGCGGGTTCCGCCCTGCTGGTCGTCAAGCGGGGCCCCAACGCGGGTTCGCGCTTCCTGCTGGACCGCGACACCACCAGCGCGGGACGGCACCCGGACAGCGACATCTTCCTCGACGACGTCACGGTCTCCCGGCGCCACGCCGAGTTCCGCCGTGAGGGTGGCGAGTTCGTCGTCATCGACGTCGGCAGCCTCAACGGCACCTATGTCAACCGCGAGCCGGTCGACCAGGCCGTCCTCGCCGGTGGCGACGAGGTGCAGATCGGCAAGTTCCGCCTGGTCTTCCTGACCGGCCCGGGTCACGGGGGCCAGGGGGCACAGTGACGGCGGCCGGGCGGCCTGATCGGGATGCGTCGCAGCGCGATGGGTTGAGCATCGGGGCCGTGCTGGCACAGCTGCGCGGCGACTTCCCCGATGTGACCATCTCCAAGATCCGGTTCCTCGAGGCGGAGGGTCTGGTCCAGCCGGGCCGGACCCCGTCCGGGTACCGGCAGTTCGCTCCGGCGGACGTGGAGCGGTTGCGGTTCGTCCTGTCCGCCCAGCGGGATCACTATCTTCCGCTGAAGGTCATCAAGGAACAGCTGGACGCGGCGGATCAGGGCGCCGCACCGTCGGCGGTGGGGCCCAAACCGCCGCGGAAACTCGTCTCGCTCGAAGCCCCGGGGGAGAACGGCGGACTGCCGTCCCCCGGGGATTTCGAGACCGACCGCGAGCTGAGACTGACCGAGGAAGATCTGCTCCGCCAGGCCGGCATCGACGCCGCCACCCTGGCTGAGCTGCGGCAATACGGTCTGGTCCGCCCGGGAGTGGCGGGGTTTTTCGACCCCGACGCGGTCCTCGTGGCGAAGACGGTGAAGGCGATGACCGAATTCGGTATCGAGCCGAGACATCTGCGTGCCTTCCGGGCCGCGGCCGACCGCGAAGTCGGCCTGCTGGAGCAGATCGTGACCCCGGTGTATCGGCACCGTGACGAGGACGCGCAAGCGAGGGGCGACGAGGTCGTCCGCGAGCTCGCCGCGCTGACCGTGGCGTTACATACGCTCTTGGTGAAGGCCGGAATACGGGCCGTCACGGGCGGCTGAACGGTTCCGGGGGACTGAAACCGTTGTGAGGTCACTTGTCAATGACTGAATGTTCGGCACCCTATGCCGTACCGTGAGAGTCGGGTTTGCCGCGAGCGAACCGAGAATGTCTGGACAGCGAGCACAGCGCTCGGAAGACGGGTAGCGTCGGGATTGCCGTCGCTTGGTCGTCGAGACAAGCGTTGCAGCCCGTGCGCACGAGAGGGAGGCGAAGCCCGATGAGCGAGATGCGCGTCGTCGGCGTGCGGGTGGAGTTACCCGCGAATCAGCCGATCTTGTTGCTGCGGGAAACCGAAGGCGAGCGCTACCTGCCGATCTGGATCGGCTCGGTCGAGGCCACCGCCATCGCTTTGGAGCAGCAGGGAGTCCGCCCGGCCCGTCCGCTCACCCATGACCTGCTCAAGGAGGTCATCGGCGCGTTGGGCCGGGAGCTGGAGCAGGTCGTCATCACCGACCTGAAGGAAGGCACGTTCTTCGCGGAACTGGTCTTCGACGGGGATATCCGGGTTTCGGCGCGGCCGAGCGATTCGGTGGCGCTGGCGCTGCGGGTGGGGGTCCCGATCCACGCCGTGGACGCGGTGCTGGAGGAAGCGGGCCTCATCATCCCCGACGAGCAGGAGGACGAGGTCGAGAAGTTCCGCGAGTTCCTCGACTCGGTCTCGCCGGAAGACTTCCGCGGCGCGGATACGTGATCGGCTCGTGAGTGGTAATGACGGTTCCACCGTCATTACCACTCACGATTCAGGCCGCGGTCGCCCGCGTGAACAGGTCCGCCAGTTCCCGCCCGTACCGCTCCAGATCCAGTTTCGGGTCCGCCGCGAACTTCGCGGCGACACCGTCGATGGCCTGCGCGATCGACAGCGCCATCACGTCCGGCGCGAAATCGCCGAAAGCACCTTCCCGCTGACCCTGCCGTAGCTGGCGTTCGAGCCGGCCGGTACGGAACTCTTCGACGATCGGCGCCGACATGAACCAGCCCTCCGCGTCCGATCCGCTCGAAGCCATCTCGACCATGACCCGCACCAGTTCCGGGTACGAGCCGAGGAACGCGATCTCCGACTCGATGTAGCCGCGCAGCAGCCCGGCCCGGTCCGTCGTGCCCTGGGTCCGTTCTTCGAGGAACTTGTCCTTCATCCCGGTCGCGGCGGTGACCACGGCCTGCATCAAGCCGGCCTTGTTGGTGAAGTGGTAGGAGATGATCCGGGTGCTGGACAGCCCGGCCCGCTCCTTGATCTTCGCGAACGACGTCTTGTGGTATCCGAGTTCGGCGATCGTCGCGATCGTGGCGCTGATGATCTGAGCCCGCCGCGCGGCCTCCGTGACCGACAACCCGAGCTCTGCCTGCACCTCTCGAAGGGCGCTTTGCGTGGACGGCGTTACTTGCATGAGTAAAAATTAACACGACTGAGTAAAAGTGGCAAGCTTGCGGCCGATCGGGGGAGGAGTTCCCGGCAAGCCTCAAGAAGAGCTTGAGGTCGACCGCGCGTCGCGTTGACCGCTTTACCGGACACGCTTACCGTCAATGGAGGTAAATCGCCAAGGTGTGATTCGGATGTCTGGGGCATCCGTCTTGACGGTTCACTCCGGTGCGGACTCACCTGGGTCCGCGCGGCTTTGTTCGCCGGCCGCCAGGTCGGGCGAGGGGAGGCATGGCGTGGTCGAGGCTGGTAGCCCTCAAGAGCCGCTCGTTCCGGTCGCAGACGGCGAGCAGGGTGAGCTGTTCCCCGACTCTTCCCTCCCGGACGAACTCGTCGGTTACCGTGGTCCCGCCGCCTGTCAGATCGCCGGGATCACCTACCGGCAGCTCGACTACTGGGCCAGGACGAAGCTGGTCGCGCCGAGCATCCGCACGGCGCACGGTTCCGGTTCGCAGCGGCTGTACTCGTTCAAGGACATCCTCGTCCTGAAGGTCGTCAAGCGGCTGCTGGACACCGGTGTCTCGTTGCAGAACATCCGGGTCGCCGTCGACCACCTGCGCCTGCGCGGCGTCCGTGACCTCGCCAGGGTCACCCTGTTCTCCGACGGCACCACCGTCTACGAGTGCACCTCGCCCGAAGAGATCGTCGATTTACTGCAGGGCGGTCAGGGCGTCTTCGGCATCGCCGTCAGCGGCGCGATGCAGGAGATCAGCGGAACCATCCACGAGTTCCCGGCCGAGCGCGCCGACGGCGGAACGATCGAAACCGTCACCCCGGACGAGCTCACCCAGCGCCGTAACGCACGTCGCACCGGCTGATCATGAAGTCCTGCGGGCGGCAGGGTAGGCTCGGTTCCGCGGTCGACGAATCCGCGCGGGAGAGACCGGGCCGATAACGGCCCGGCGCCGAAGGAGCAAGTCCTCCCCGGAACCTCTCAGGCACCCTGGACCGCGCGGACTAGACGCCTCTGGAAAGTGAGCCGTCAGGTCACCACCTGGCAGCTCCGCCGACGGTGCAAGCCCGAATCAACCCACGGGCGAAACTCTCAGGCGCCCTCATAGGGTACGGACAGAGTGGGGAGGGCCAGGACAATCGTCCCGGCCTCACCCCCGCGTCCTGGGAGGTCCCCGATGGAGCCTGTTTCTCTGGCCGCTCTCGAATCCGGAACCCCCTTCGCGGACCGGCACATCGGTCCCGGCCCGGAAGAACTCGCGCGCATCCTCGACGTCGTCGGCGTCGCCTCTCTCGACGAACTGGCCGAGCGCGCCGTTCCCGAGTCGCTGCGGGAATCCGCCGCGCCGCCGGAGCTGCCGCCGCCTGCCACCGAGACCGGCGCGCTCGCCGAGCTCCGCGCGCTGGCCGCGCGCAACCGGCCGATGATCCAGATGATCGGCCTCGGCTACCACGACACCGTGACCCCGCCGGTGATCCGCCGCAACGTGCTGGAGAGTCCGGCCTGGTACACCGCGTACACGCCCTATCAGCCGGAGATCTCGCAAGGCCGCCTCGAAGCGCTGCTCAACTTCCAGACCATGGTCTCCGATCTGACCGGCCTGCCGATCGCAGGAGCGTCGATGCTGGACGAGGCGACCGCGGCGGCGGAGGCGATGACGCTCGTCCGCCGGGCGGGCAAGGCGAAATCGAACCGGTTCGTGGTCGACGAGGACACCCTGCCGCAGACGATCGAGGTGTTGCGCACCCGCGCCGAACCGCTCGGCATCGACCTGGTGACCGCGGATCTCTCGCAGGGCATCACCGGGCTGGGCCTCGGCGGCGACTTCTTCGGCGTGCTGCTCTCCTATCCCGGTGCTTCCGGCGTCGTCCGCGAATGGGGCCACACCATCACCGAGGCCAAGGCGCTGGGCGCGGCCGTGGTGATGGCCGCGGATCCGCTGGCGCTGACCTTGCTGCGGTCGCCGGGTGAACTCGGCGCCGACGTCGCCATCGGGTCGACGCAGCGGTTCGGCGTGCCGATGGGCTTCGGTGGCCCGCACGCGGCGTACCTCGCCGTGCGCCAGGGACTCGAACGCCAGTTGCCCGGCAGGCTCGTCGGGGTGTCGAAGGACGCCGACGGCGCGCCCGCGTACCGGCTGGCGCTGCAGACCCGCGAGCAGCACATCCGCCGGGAGAAGGCGACCAGCAACATCTGCACCGCGCAGGTGCTCCTGGCGGTCATCGCGTCGATGTACGCGGTGTACCACGGGCCGGAAGGCTTGCGCGCCATCGCGAACCGCGCGCACCGGATGGCAACCGTGCTCGCGGCCGGGCTCGCCGAAAGCGGCGTGGACGTGGTGCATGGCGAATTCTTCGACACCGTCATGGTGTCGGTCCCCGGACGCGCGGCCGGGATCGTCGGCACGGCCAGGGAACTCGGCGTCAACCTCCGGCTCGCGGACTCCGACCACGTCGCCATCGCCTGCGACGAGACGACCACTCGCGAGCATCTCTCCTTGGTGTGGAAGGCGTTCGGTGTCGCGGTGTCCGAAGTGGACTCTCTCGACGCGGACACCGCCGACGGCTTCCCGCCGGATCTGCGCCGTACGAGCGAGTACCTCACACATCCCGTCTTCCACGCGCACCGCTCGGAAACCGCGCTGCTGCGGTACCTGCGGGCGTTGTCCGACAAGGACGTCGCGCTCGACCGGAGCATGATCCCGCTCGGCTCGTGCACGATGAAACTCAACGCCACGGCCGAAATGGAGCCGATCACCTGGCCCGAGTTCGCCGGACTGCACCCGTTCGCGCCCGCCGAGGACGCGGCCGGGCTGCTCGCCATCGTGCGCGACCTGGAGCGCTGGCTGGCCGGGATCACCGGCTACGACGCGGTTTCCCTCCAGCCGAACGCCGGCAGCCAGGGCGAGTTCGCCGGTCTGCTGGCCATCCGCGCCTACCACCGCGAACGCGGGGACGCAGCCCGTGACGTCTGCTTGATCCCGTCGAGCGCGCACGGCACGAACGCGGCCAGCGCGGTGATGGCGGGGATGCGCGTGGTCGTCGTGAGATGCGACGACGACGGCAATATCGACCTCGGCCACCTGAAGTCCACTGTGGACGAGCACGCGGACGACCTCGCCGCGATCATGATCACCTATCCCTCGACGCACGGCGTGTACGAGGACACCGTGCGCGAGGTCTGCGCACTGGTGCACGACGCGGGCGGTCAGGTCTACGTCGACGGGGCGAACCTGAACGCGCTGATCGGGGTCGCGCAGTACGGCAAGTTCGGCGCCGACGTCTCACATCTCAACCTGCACAAGACCTTCTGCATCCCGCACGGCGGTGGTGGCCCCGGCGTCGGCCCGATCGGCGTCCGCGGGCACCTGGCGCCGTACCTGCCGAACCATCCTCTGCAGCCGGAAGCGGGACCGGCCACCGGCGTGGGCCCGATCAGCGCCGCGCCGTGGGGGAGCGCGTCGATCCTGCCGATCTCCTGGGCCTACGTCCGGATGATGGGCGCCGAAGGGCTGAAGCGCGCGACGCTGACCGCGGTCGCGAACGCCAACTACGTCGCCAAGCGCCTCGCGGACCGCTATCCGGTGCTGTACTCCGGGCACGAGGGACTCGTGGCGCACGAGTGCATCCTCGACCTCCGCGCGCTGACCAAACGGACCGGGGTCACCGTCGACGACGTCGCCAAACGGCTGGCCGACTACGGCCTCCACGCGCCGACGATGTCGTTCCCGGTCGCCGACACGCTCATGGTCGAGCCCACCGAAAGCGAGGACCTCGGCGAGCTCGACCGGTTCTGCGCCGCGATGATCGCGATCCGCGGCGAGATCGAGAAGATCGCCGCGGGGGAGTGGCCGGTGGAGCAAAGCCCGCTGCGCAACGCCCCGCACACCGCGCGGTGTCTCGCGGGCGAGTGGGATCGCCCGTACAGCAGGGAGATCGCCGTCTTTCCGGCGGGCTTCACCGCCGCGAAGATCTGGCCCCCGGTGCGGCGGATCGACGGGGCCGCGGGTGACCGCAACCTCGTCTGTTCCTGCCCGCCGCCGGAAGCCTTCGCGTAGGCGTCAGCCGGGCATCTTGTCGAGAAAGCCCAGCACCTGCTTGATCCTGCCCTCCTCGACGGTGATGACGTCGAAGCCGATCGCCAGCGGTTCGTCCGCGCCGGGAGCGCCGAGGTACCACTGGAATCGTGCGATGTCGTGGTGCGCGTCGGGCGCGGCCGGCAGGCTGAACGTCAGCCCGGCGAACTGGGCCTGCGCGCCGGCGATGAAGCCATCGACACCGTCGTGCCCGGTGACCGCGCCCAGCGGGTCGGTGTAGGCGGCGTCCTCGGTGAAGACCTCGGCGATGAGCGCACGGCGCTTTTCGGCGTCCGTCTCGTTCCAGACGGCGAGGTACTGCTCGGCGACGCGCTGGATGTCCGACATGGTGTCTCCTTGGTGCGTTGTGGGGTAACCGATGACGCAACTCTGTCGGGCGCGGGTGGGTCCCGTCGATTACGCGAGAGGTAATGGCGGTCCGGCACACGCGGTGCGTAGGTTCGTGATCGTGACGACCACATTGACGGCGAACCGCGCGGGCCGCCCCGTCGGCGAGCTCCTGCGGGAATGGCGCGATCGCCGCCGGATCAGCCAGCTCGACCTCGCCATCTCCGCCGAGATCTCCACCAGGCACCTGAGTTTCGTGGAGACCGGGCGATCCAAGCCCAGTCGCGACATGGTGCTGCGGCTGGGCGAACATCTGGAGGTGCCCTTGCGGGAACGCAACCAGCTGCTCCTCGCGGCGGGCTACGCGCCCGCCTATCCGGAGGGCGGCCTCGGCGATCCGGAACTGGCCGCGGTCCGCCAGGCGGTCCGGCAGCTGCTGACGAGTCACGAGCCTTACCCGGCCGCCGTCGTCGATCGCGGCTGGAACCTGGTCGACGCCAACGCGAGCGTGTCGATCATGACCGATCTGGTGTCGCCGACCCTGATGACGCCACCGGTCAACGTCCTCCGGCTGACCCTGCATCCGGAGGGAATGGCGCCGTACGTGCGCAATCTGGGGGAGTGGCGGGCCCATCTGCTCGGCAGGCTGCGGCGCCAGGTGACCCAGACGGCGGATCCGGCCCTGACGGAACTACTGGAAGAACTCCTCACCTATCCGTGTGAGGATCCGGTTCCCGAGGTGGAGGTCCCCGGGCCGGGCGACATCTTCGTCCCCCTTCGGCTGCGGCACGAGGGCGTGGATCTCACGTTCTTCAGCACGGTTTCCACATTCGGGACGCCGCTGGACATCACGGTCGCCGAGCTGGTGATCGAATCCTTCTTCCCGGCCGACCCGGGCACGGCCGAGTATCTGCGCGCGCACCCGCGGCGCGGGGTGGAATGATGCGGGGCGAGAAGTCCTGTCACCGACTCGGAGCGAGGATTCTTCATCCATGGCCGTGCCTTCCGTCGTCCTGAACAACGAGGTAGCCATCCCCCAACTCGGTTTCGGTGTCTGGCAGGTGCCCGCGGCCGATACGGCCAAGGTCGTCCGGACCGCGATCGAGGCGGGGTACCGCAGCATCGACACCGCCGCGTCGTATCGCAACGAAGCCGGTGTCGGCGAGGCGATCCGCTCGGCGGGCGTGCCCCGCGACGAACTGTTCATCACCACGAAACTGCCGAATCCGGCGCACGGGTACGACGAGGCGCTCCGCGCGTTCGACGCCAGCCTCGCGGAACTGGGTCTGGACCGGGTCGATCTGTACCTGATCCACTGGCCGATGCCGACCCGCGGCAAGTACGTGGAAACCTGGCGGGCACTGGAAAAGCTCTACGCGGACGGCCGGGTGCGGGCCATCGGGGTGTCGAACTTCCACGAGCCGCAGCTGCGGCGGCTGTTCGACGAAACGGGGATCGTGCCATCGGTCAACCAGGTCGAGCTGCATCCCCGGCTGCAGCAAAAGGCGTTGCGCGAGTTCCACGCCGAGCACGGCATCGTCACCGAGGCGTGGAGTCCGCTCGCGCAAGGGTCACTCCTGCCGGACGCGACGCTGACCGCCCTCGCGGCCAAGTACGGCAAGAGCCCGGCACAGCTGGTGCTGCGCTGGCATTTGCAACTCGGCACGGTCGCGATCCCGAAATCCGTGACGCCGTCCCGGATCCGCGAGAACTTCGACGTCTTCGACTTCGAACTCGCCGAAGACGATCTGGCCGCCCTCGCCGAATTCGACGACGGCACCCGCACCGGCCCCGACCCGGACACCTTCGACCTGATTTAGCCGCGAGCCTTGCCCCTCAAGAAACCCGGAGGAGACGTTGATGGGTCCGTTCGATGTGCCACTGGAAGACGAGCGCACCCAGCTCGAGGCGTTCATCGAGGAATATCGCACCGCTCTCGAGACGACGCTCGACGGTCTCACCGAAGAGCAGGCCCGCCGGCGGCTCGTCCCGTCGGCGACGACGCCGCTCGGGTTGCTCAAGCACGTGACCTGGATGCAGCGGGTGTGGTTCGAGGAGTGCGTGGGCGGTACGCCGCGTAAGGAACTCGGCCTGGTACCGGATCCGGAGGAATCCTTCCGGCTTTCCGACGACGACACCATCGCCTCGGTCACCGCGGCCTACCGGGAAGCCTGCGCCACGGCCCGGACGACGGTCAAGGAGCTGCCCTTGGCCACCGTCGTGACCGGCCACCGGACCGGACCGCGCACGCTTCACTGGGTGTACCTGCAAGTGCTGCGGGAACTGGCCCACCACTGCGGGCACGCCGACATCCTGCGTGAACAGCTCCTCGCCGGCTGAGTCCCGAAGTACGTGAAGGCCCCCATCACTGCGCTGGACGCAATGATGGGGGCCTTCACGTACTTCTGTGTGCGACCCTCAGGTGGCCTTGATGCCTGCGGCGGCGAAGTCGGCCTGCTGGGCGGGCTGCTGCAGGAACTGCCGGAACGTCTGCGAGGCGCGCATCTGGACCTCGTCGATGGTCTTGCCGGCGAGCCCGACGAGCGGGTAGTCGGCCGAACGAGCCGTCGCGACCGACTGGGCGGGCGAACCGACCAGTTCGGGCTTCGCGGTGTTCAGCTCGGTCACCCAGTAGGACGACTCGGGAATCCACGCGGCCGGCAGACCGCCGATGGCGTCCAGGTTCGTCCGCCCGACGAGGCCGTCGAGCACGGCCGCCGAGGGCAGCGCGTCGATCTGGATGATCACGCAGTGGTCGCGGACCACGGTCGCGGCGCTGTTCCAGCGCTCGGCCGCGGCGCGGAGCGGCTTCTCGATGCTGGGGGTGACGACGACCCGCATCGGGGTGTCGCCGGCGCTGCAGCCCTTGGCCTGGGCTTCGGCACGGGTGTTGAGCTCTCCGTCCGCCCAATTCCAGCCGAAGATTCCGATCGCGACCAGGACCACCAGGACCAGGCAGGCGATGGGCCATTTGGCGATCCTTCGCCGCGGTGCCTTCTTCCCGACGATCCGGTGCGAGCCAGTCGCCTCACTGCGGCCCTGGGGGCGCTTCGGCGGGTCGAGGGGGTGCGGTACCGGCTCTTCGGCAACGCTGTGTCGCCCCATCGTTGTCCTTTCGAAACGTGCGCGCTCGCGCTGCGTATGCAATCAAACCGTTATCACTCTAACAGGGGAGGATGTTACGGGGAATGCGGCAACTCACAGTTGTTTTCCGCGTGTCGCGGACACCTTCTTTACCTCGGCCAGAAGCCGTTCGAAATGCGCTATCAGGTGCTCACGCAGAGGCGCGGCCCGGCGCGCGAAAGCGGCCTGGGCGCGGGCGTACTCCGCCCTGCCCTCCGGGGTCTCGATCCGGACCGGGGAGTACCCGAACGACGCGAGATCGTACGGGCTGGCGCGCATGTCCAGCTCCCGGATGTCCGCCGCCAGCTCGAAGCAGTCCCCGACCAGCTCGGCGGGCACGAACGGATCGAGTTTGTAGGCCCATTTGAACAGGTCCATGTTGGCGTGCAGGCAGCCGGGCTGCTCGAACTCGAGCTGGTTTTCCCGCTCCGGTTGCAGCGTGTTGCGCGGCCGGGCGGGCTCGGTGAAGAACCGGAAGGCGTCGAAATGCCCGCACCGGATCTCCAGGGACTCGACGACGCCGTCCGTTCCGGCCGAACCGAGCCGGAGCGGAAGCTGTGAGTGACGAACCTCATTTGCCGCTTCCCGGTAAACCATTGCCCATTCGTGAAGCCCGAAACAACTGAGTCTCGGTGCGCGGGAAGCGGTCGCGGAAAGCAGGCCGAGGACGAATTCGGCGGTTTTGGCCCGGCCCTCGGTGAAACCCGCCGGATCCAGCAGGACGCCCTCCGGCGTATCGACGTAGCCCTTCCGCTCCAGGAACCGGTGCGCGGACGGGCCTTCGAGGACGACACCCGGCCCCGGCTGCCAGCGTTCGAGATGGCCGGGCCGGTGCGAGTAGTAGGTGAAGAGGAAGTCGAGCACCGGATGCTTCTCGCCCCGCGAGCGGCGGCGCTGGTGCGGTGCCGTCCAGCGCCGCATCCGGGTCACGTGGGCGTCCTCCCGGGCCCGCCAGACGAGCTCCGGCAGGACGATCGGACCGGTCATGACATGACGTGGGTACCGTCGCGGACAGTTCCCACGTATTCCTCGACGAGGTCCTCCAGCGCGACGACGCCGACGGCGTGCCCGGCCGGGCTCAGCGCCCGCGCCAGGTGACTGCCTTCCTTGCGCATCGCCGACAACGCGTCGTCGAGGCGGGCGTCGACGCGCAGTTCGGTCAGGGCGCGCGTCTTGTCCGGCGGCACCACGGTCGTCGGGACCTCGCCCACGAGGTCGAGGATGTCCTTGACGTGGATGTAGCCGGTCAGCGTCCCGTCGTCGGTGCACACCGGGAAGCGGGAGAAGCCGGTCGAGGACACCGCGCGCTCGACGTCGCCCAATGTGGGCGAGCAGGGGAGCGTGGTCAGCTGCGCGGTCGGGACCAGGACGTCGGCCACCGTTTTCTCCACCGACGAGAGCGTCTTGCTCAGCCGCTGGTGCTCGGACTGCTCCAGCAGTCCCTCGCGACGCGACTCGCTGAGCAGTTCGGCGAGTTCGTCGGAGGTGTAGGCGGTTTCGAGTTCGTCCTTCGGTTCGACCTTGAACAGCCGCAGCAGGGAGTTCGCCACGAAGTTCAGCAGCCAGATGAACGGGTTGGCGACCTTCACCCACGCCACGTGCACCGGGACCAGCCACAGCGCCAGCCGCTCCGGTTCGGCGATCGCGAGGTTCTTCGGCACCATCTCACCGATGAGCACGTGCAGGATGGTGATGAACGCCAGCGCGATCGCGAACGAGATCGGATGCAGCAGCACGTCGGGAAGCCTGAGCAGCTCGAAGAAACCGGCCAGCTGATGCGCGATGGCGGGCTCGCCGAGCCGTCCCAGCAGCAGCGAGCAGATGGTGATGCCGAGCTGCGCGCCCGCGAGCATCAGCGAGACGTTCTTGCTCGCGTTGATGACGATCCGGGCGCGGGTCTTTCCCTGCTCCAGCAAGGCTTCGAGCCTGTCGCGCCGCGATGAGATCAGGGTGAACTCGGCACCGACGAAGAAGGCGTTGGCCAGCAACAGGAGCACGACGAGGAAGATGTTGAACCAGTCGCTCATCGGGCGGGCTCCTGCTCGGCGGGCGCGGTGGCTTCGACGCGGCGCACTTCGACCTCGGCGATCCGCAGACGGTCCATTCTGGTCACGGTGAGCCGCCAGCCGTCGAGGTCGGTGGCGTCACCGGGGGAGGGGATGCGGCCGAGCCGTCCGAGGATCAGCCCGGCGATGGTTTCGTAGTCGCCGTCGGGCATCCGGAACCCGGTCTCGGTACTGACCTCGTCGGCGCGGAGCTGCCCGGACACGAGCCAGTTGTCGGCGCCGACCTGCTGCGAGGACGGTGCTTCGCGCTCGTCGTGCTCATCACGGACGTCGCCGATGATCTCCTCGACGACGTCTTCGAGCGTCACCAGTCCGGCGGTGCCGCCGTACTCGTCGACGACGATCGCGAGCTGGAAGCGGGAGTCGCGCAGCCGGTTGAGCAGCGAGTCGCCGGGCAGGGACTCGGGAACGGTCGGGATCGGCCGCATGACCGAGCCGATCCGCACCGTGGCGCGCTGGGTGGCGGGCACGGTGAAGGCCTGCTTGATGTGGACGGCGCCTTGCACGTCGTCGAGATCCTCGGTGTAGACCGGGAAACGCGAAAAGCCGGTGCGTCGTGAGATCTCGATGAGGTCGGCGATCGTGTCGTCGACGGTCAGCGATTCGAGCTGGACGCGCGGCGTCATCAGCTCGTCGGCGGTCCGCTCGCCGAAGCGCAGCGACTTGTCCAGCAGCTCGGCCGTCGACGTGTCAAGCGTGCCGCTTTCCGCGCTGGAGCGGACAATTGAGCCGAGTTCCTGCGGTGAACGGGCCGACCGCAGTTCCTCCTGCGGTTCGACGCCGAACTTGCGGACCAGGAAGTTCGCGCTGTTGTTCATCAGGGTGATGAGCCAGCGGAACAGCGACGAGAACCGCGAGTGGTACCCCGCGACGGCGCGCGCGGTCTGCAGCGGCCGGGCGATCGCGAGGTTCTTCGGCATCATCTCGCCGAGGATCATCGACAGCGAGGTCGCCAGGATCAGCGCGACCGCCAGCGAGGCCCCGTTCGCGACCCCCTCGGAGAACCCGACGGCGGTGAACAGCGGGTGCAGCAGGTCACCGATCACCGGTTCCGCGAGATAACCGGTGATCAGCGTGGTGATGGTGATCGCCACCTGCGCGCCGGAGAGCTGGAACGAGAGGGTGCGGTGCGCCTTCTGCACCGTATGCGCGCGGCGGTCGCCGACCTGGCGGACGTTCGCGTCGATCGTGCTGCGCTCGAGCGCGGTGAGCGAGAACTCGGCGGCGACGGCGAGTCCGGTGCCGATGGTCAGCAGGAGGAAGAGCAGGATGCCGAGAACGGCGAACAGGACTTCCATCATTTCCTGCCGCGGGGGCCGGCGGGAAAGTTCTCGGAACAGCCGGGTGTGCCACCCGGCTCGATACTGTCACCAGGTGACTGCGCGTCGCGCACGAAAAGAGTCACTCCTCGATCGGAAACCAACAGATACCGCCGCTGTACTGCGGTGATGGGACAATCTTAACGTGTTCCGCCGATCGCGGGGGCGCGGTGCCGTCGCACACTCTCCTCGACCAGGTCGAGGACCGGGCCGAGATCGTCTCCCGGCAGGCCCATCGCGAGGTGGGAGACGAGGCCTTCGAGGACGAGCTCGAGATAGGCGGTCAGAACGTCGACATCGACGTCGTCGCGCAGGATCCCGGCGTCGCGCTGGCGCAGCAGACGACGACGGGTGGCGGCCGTCAGCTGGTGGGAACGCTCGGCCCAGCGGGCGCGGAACTCGGGGTCGGTGCGCAGCCGCCGCGAGACCTCCAGCCGGGTGCCGAGCCAGTCGGCGGGGTGCTCGCTGCGGTTCGACAGCAGGTCGCGCATCACCTGGACGAGACCCTGTTCGGCGACGACGTCGGCCATGCGGACCGCGTCGTCCTCGGCGAGTGCCAGGAAGAGGGACTCCTTGTCGCGGAAGTGGTGGAAGATGGCACCGCGGGAAAGTCCGGTGGCTTCCTCCAGCCGCCGGACGGTGGCACCCTCGTAGCCGTACCGCGCGAAGCACACGCGGGAGCCGTCGAGGATCTGGCGCCGGCGTGCGTCGAGGTGATCCTGGCTGACGCGTGGCATCCTGGGATCCTGTCACCGAGAACCCGGGTAAAGCAATCCGTACGTACGTACTGTGACCAGTTCGCGGGATCTTCCCCCGCCTGGGGGAACCGCGCGGTCTCGACACGCGTCCGACCAGTAGGGCGGATGGGCTGACACGTCGTCCGCCACTTGGCTACGCTTTGTCCGTCACGGTGCGTGAATGCTGAGGGGAAGGTGCGGGGCGTGAACATCATCGGCGATGCCGCGAGCGCGATCAAGGCCGTCTGGGGTGACCTCACCACGCCGCCGGAGCCGACCGTTTACGGCGGTGGAGGCGGCGGGGGCGGCGGCTTCGAGATGAGCCCCGAGGAGCTCCAGGCCGTCATCGGGCTGTGGGAAGACGAGCTGAAGAAGGTCATCGAAGACGGTGAGAAGATCCGTCGGATCGCGGAGGACCTGATGCCGCCGGGACGGGATGAAGCCAGCGCGAGCTACGTCGATTCCGGCATCAGCTCTTTGATCTCCCTGCAGAACCAGAACGACTCGATGAAGATGTACATCGAGGGTTATATCGAGAAGCTCCAGATCGCTCGCGACAAGACGATGGCGACCGACGCGGCCAACACCATGCGTACGACCTGAGGATGCCGAACGTGTTGAGGAATCGCGCCGCTGCGGTGGCGCTCATGCTCGTTTCCGTCGCGGTCGCAGGGTGCACGGGAGAGACTCCCGGTACGCCTAGCCCGACCCAGGGACCGGCGACGTCGTCGGTTTCGTCGGCCTCGCCTGCGGACCCGAATGTTCCGAAGGTGACGGATCCGCTGGACGCTACGGCGTTCGTCAGTGACGTGTGCAAGCTGCTCCCCGCCGCCGCCGCCGCGGATCTGGGGTTCACGGAGCCCGGAGCGCCTAAGAGCGATACCGGCAACCCCGCTTGCAGCTGGGGAATTCGAGGCAAGGCCGACAGCCTGCAGATCATCCTCGGCAGTGGCAACCGCGAAAAGGGCATGGGTGGGCTGGCCGGTCTGCACAAGGCCAAGGAAACCGGGCAACTGAAGTTCCTGGAGCCCGGCCCTGAGGTCGACGGTTATCCCACCGTCTATTACGGACTGCAGGACCGGCGGGCGCGGGGCAACTGCGACCTTTCGGTCGGTGTCGCCGACGACCTGGCGATCAGCGCCCAGGCCGAGGGCTACGACAACGAACAGGATTCTTGTGGGACCGCGCAGAAGGTCGCGTCGGCCTTGATCAAGACACTCAAGGGGGCATGAGGGTGGACGGCAAACAGATCTACGAGAACTTCACCCAGGGCGATACCCGCAACTTGCGCAGCGCGGCCGATAGCGTCGCGGAGCTTTCCGACGCCTATGTCCAGCGAGGGATGGGCATCAAGGCGCTGCAGGAGCGGATGAAGGCCTCTTGGACCGGTTCCGCCGCCGATGCCGCCAACGCCGGAGCCGGTCCGCTCGAGCAGGCTTTCCGCGACACCGCCGATCCGCTGTTCCAGACGAGGGATTCGGTGACGACACAGGCCGACAGCTTCGACGATTCGGGCTCGTCCGTCGTGCCGGTGCCGGACAAGCCGGAGAAGCCGAACCCGTGGACCACCGGTCTCAAGGGCGCGATCCCCATCGCGGGGCCGTTCATGGTCAACAACGACATCAAGAACTACCAAGAGGGCGTCGCGAAGCACGAAGCGGCGAACCAGAACAACGTCCGGGTGATGGAGCAGTACGACTCGGTCACCAGCAGCACGAGTTCCAGCCTGCCGACCGACTACGGCGTGCTGAAGAACGACGGTGCGAACGTCAGCGTCAAGGTCGATGGCGGTCCTCCGCCGATCAAGCCGCCGCCGGTCCTCCCTCCGGTGCGGCCCGGCCGGAACGGTGGTGGGGACGACGACGGCACCGACACCAGCGGCACGGACGACAACGGCACCAACCAGAACCAGAACCGGCCGGGCACCGACCAGCACCAGAACAAGCCGGGGATCGGTGAGGACCGGCCGGTGAACCCGAGGGACCGGCCCGGCAGCGACACCGGCATCACGTCGCCGACGAGGAAACCGGGAGTCGGGGACACGACACTCCCGTCCGGCGGTGGCCGGGGGAGGCCAGGGCAGACCACCGAGACGCCGGGCAGGAACACGGGACGCGGTACCAGCGACCTCGAAGACGTCGTCGGCCTCACCAACGGGCTCGGCCAGAATTACAACCCCGGCGGCACCGGGCAGAACCCGCCCGGAACTTCCGGCGGCCGTAACGTGCCCGGGCCCAACAGCGCGGCGGGCAGGCTCCTCGGCGGCGAGGGCGGCGCCGGCGGCCGCGCGGGTGGGCCGGGTGGGTCGGGTGGCACTGGTTCCGGTGGTGGTCTGGGCGCGGGCAAGGGCACCGGTGCCGGCGGTATGGGCAGCGGTATGCCGGGTGCCGCCGGTGTGCCCGGCGGCCGCGGCGCGGGTGGACGTGGCCTCGGTGGGGGTCCGATGGGCCCGATGGGCGCCGGAGGCAGGCGTGGCGAAGGTGACGAGGACGACGAGCACCAGCGTCCCGACTACCTGATCGAGGCCGACCCCGACGCGATCTTCGGCACCGACCAGCGGACCAGCCCGCCGGTCATCGGCGAGTAGCGGATGACCGTCAGAACGGGCCGGGTGGACATCCCGGTCGAAGCCTTGGCGGTGCTCGCCGAACGTGAACGCGTCGGCGACCTGCACCTCACGTTGCGTCCCGAACCGCGCTGGCTGTCCAGGACGGCTCGCGCGGAGGCGGACAAGCGAGTGGAAGCCGCTTTGGCGCAGGCAGGGCTGCTGGACTCGAGGGGGCGCGCGTCGGTCGACTTCCTGGACTGGCTGCCGGTCCTCACGAAGCCGGCGATCGAGTACTACGGCTGGGTGAACGCCGGCGGCGAGACCTACGGCCTGCTCGCCGCTTCGCTGGGCTTGCAAGCGGTGCTGGCGGTGTCCTCCGGCGACTGGGTCGGGATCCAGGAGATCGATCGGCGGCGGCTGCCCGAGTCGCTGATCGAACAGTTGCCGCCCGTCCCCGCGGGCGGTGGCAGGCTGCGCACGGTCCGGGCTTACGAGCTCGAAGAGGCGGCACGGCGTGGCCCGGACACGCATTCCCTGCCGCCGGTGATCGCGGACATCGTCAGCCTGGTGCAGCGGCCGGTCGAGGGGAGTGGGGAACTCTACGTCGGCAAGCGGGACGAGGTCGGCAGGCATGTGGCGGTCGAGGATCCGCTGCACTTCGCGGACACCGACTGGGGCCGGTACCTGAGCTACACGACGGGGCGGGGCAACGACGCGGTGGTCCACATCGGACCCGCCGGTCCGCCGGAACTGGCGGACGCGCTTCGAAACGTGGCCTCGACTCTGGGCGGCTAGTCACCGGCAAGCGCGCCGGTACGGCTCGATACGAAAGCCTCACGTCGGGAAGTCTGTGAAGGCCTCCTTGTGGAACTGGTCATTTGGTTACCCGCTGGTGTGGGGCTTGTGCGGGTTGCCGGTCCGCAGGTCGTGAGCGGCACGAGCTTGATCAACGGAAGATCCGGGACGTTGAGTGTCCCGGATCTTCCGTTGATCAAGGTGAGACGGGCGGCGGTGCCAGCGGAACCGCCTTCGGGCAGGTCAGGCGTAAGTACACAAATGCGGGCACTCCTTGAGGAGCACTGATTGTAGTGAGGGGTAAGGCGTGATCAGCTCGTTGCCGTGAAGGTCCCCTTGCTTACCCTGAAGGTAGCGGTCCGGTGGGGTCGTGAGGGTCGATTAGGGGTTGGAAAACACCCGAATCGGGCGCTACGGGCTCGCGAAGCGTCGTCTTGGACACTCGAGCGCAGACCAGCGCAAGGACGCTGTCACGGGCCCGAAACCCTGCGCGCCGGAGCGTCCATCCAGGCTATTGTGACAGCACTGTTGTATTTCGGGCAGGTCTGGGAGGACGAGAACGTGACAAGGCTGTATCCGGAAATCGAACCGTACGACCACGGGATGCTCGACGTCGGTGACGGGCACCTCGTGTACTGGGAGGTCTGCGGGAATCCCGACGGCAAACCCGCCGTCACGCTGCACGGCGGCCCGGGCACCGGCTGCAGCACGGGGCTGCGCCGCTACTTCGACCCGGCCAAGTACCGGGTCGTGCTGTTCGATCAGCGCGGCTGCGGCCGGAGCACGCCGCACGCGAGTGCTCCCGACGCCGACCTCTCCACCAACACCACCGACCACCTGATCGCCGACATGGAGAAGCTCCGCGCACATCTGGGCATCGGGAAGTGGCTGATCTTCGGCGGCTCTTGGGGCTCGGTGCTCGCCCTGGTGTACGCCGAGCGATATCCCGATCGGGTCTCCGAGATGGTCCTGATGGGCTTGGCCACCGGACGACGACGCGAGACCGATCTGCTCACCCGGGGCCTCGGCGGTGTTTTCCCCGAGGCTTGGGCCAGGTTCCGTGACGGCGTCCCCGAAGAGGATCGCGACGGCGACCTGGCGGCGGCCTACCACAAGTTGCTCATGGATCCGGATCCCGCGGTGCACGGGAAGGCGGCCGCCGACTGGTGTGCCTGGGAGGACGCGATCGTCCCGACTTCCCCGCCGTACAAGAGTTTCGAGTCGCCGGAGTTCCGGCTGGCCTTCGCCAGGCTGGTCACGCACTACTGGCGCCAAGGGTCCTTTTTGGACGAAGGCGTGGTACTGCGGGACGCCAGGACGCTGGCCCACATCCCGGCCGTACTCGCCGAGGGAAGTCTCGACCTGGGCAACCTCGTCGGCACCCCGTGGGAGCTGGCGCACGCTTGGCCGGGCAGCGAACTGGTGATCATCGACGAGGTCGGCCACAGCACCCAGGACGAGCCCATGCGCGAGGTCCTCATCGGCGCCACCGATCGTTTCGCCGCCTGAGCAGGACGCGCTTGAACGTCCCCTTCCCTGGGCTCGACCGAGGGAAGGGGACCTTCACGCGCAGGACGTCAGGGGATGACCAGCATCGGCTCGGACTCCGGGGTGGTGGCGGCCGAACGGGTGGTTTCGGCGAGCCGGAGGCCGGTGGTACGCGGGGCGATGCGGTCGAGGTTCCACGAACTCAGCAGCAGCGCCACCTTGGCCCGCATCTCCGTCCGCAACCGCACGAACGAGTCGGCCGGGTCGGCGCCGACCTCGCCGAGCAGGAGCCACCACGCCCACGCGGCGGCACCGGCGTTGGCGACGAAGTCCGGGATCACCGGGATGCCGCGAGCCGCCAGGCCCGCTTCGGCGTCGGAGGTGGTCGCGGCGTTGGCCGCCTCGATGACGACCTTCGCCCGGACCGAGCCCTGGTTCCCGGCGCGCAGCGCGTAAGAGATCGCCGCCGGGACGAGGATGTCGGCGTCGGTCGCGACGATCTCGTCCCGGGGCAGCAGCCGGACGTCCGACGGCAGCCGGCTCCGGTCGATTTCGCCGTAGGAGTCACGCAGGTCCAGCAGCGCCGGGATGTCGAGCCCTTCCGGCCGGTACAGCGTGCCTGCCGCGTCGGCCACCGCGACGACCCTCATCCCGGCTTCGTGCAGGTACCACGCCGCGCCACCGCCCATGGTGCCGATACCTTGCACGGCGACGGTGGTCTTCTCGACCGGCCACTCCCACGCGTCGGCGACGCCGAGGCAGGCCTGTGCGACGCCGTAACCACCGATGACGTCACCGAGCAGAAGCCCACCGGGGACCGGCGTGCTCAATCCGGCCTGCACGCGGCGAAGAGTGTGCGCCGGATCGGCCGAACGGCGGATCGCGGCATGGTACGACTGCTCAAGCCCGAGCTTCGCGAACACCTCGTCGATCAGGTGCTGCGGCACGCCGAGGTCTTCGGCGGTCACCCAGTGGTTGTCGATCCACGGCCGCAGGAACGCGCAGAACCGTTCCAGGACACCGAAAGCGCGGTCGTCCTTCGGGTCGAAGTCGATACCTCCCTTGGCCCCGCCGACCGGCAGGCCGAAGGTCGCGGTCTTGTTCGCCATCCCGCGCGCCAGGTCTTCGACCTCGGACATCGTGCAGCCCGCCCGCATCCGGGTCCCGCCGGTCGCGATGCCGGAGACCAGGCTGTGCACCACGAGGTAGCCGGTGGCACCGGTGACAGGGTCGGTCCAGCTGAGCCTCATCAGCGGTTCGGCGTTCCTCGCGGCCATGCGGCCACCTCCTTCGGGGTTCGGGGTCGTCCTGCGCCACTTCCGAGGGTGCGCCCCGGCGGGGGCGGGCGTCCATTTACCGAATCTGAACGATGGTGTGCAGAGAAACTGGTGTAACGCGTCATCCGGCGTCCGCGACCGCGCCCGTTTACGTTGGGGACATGGAGCTTTCGTTGCACCGCTTGCGGATGCTCCGCGAGCTGAGCAGGCGCGGCACCGTCACGGCGGCCGCGGCGTCACTGCATTACACCGCGTCGGCGGTGTCGCAGCAGCTGGCTCAGCTGGAGCGGGACGTGGGCGCGAAGCTGTTCGAGCGATTCGGCAGGCGGGTGCAGCTGACCGAACTGGGGTTACTGCTGACAGAGCACGCCGAGGAGATCCTCGGCTCGGTCGAACGGGCGACGCTGGCGCTGGAGGAGGCGCAGACGACCGTTTCGGTCCGGCTCATGGCCGGGGTGTGGGCCTCGGTCGCTTCCGGGCTCCTGCCGCACGCGCTGGCGGCGCTCGCCGGCGAGCATCCGGGGATCCAGGTCCGGACCCGTGAGCTGGCGCCCGAGGACACCGCCGACGCCGTCCGTGACGGCGAATTGGATCTCTCGTTCGTGATCGACTACTCCGACGCGCCGATGCCGTGGGACGCCGGTCTGGAGCGCGCGGTCATCGCGGTGGAACGACTGCACGCCGCGGTGCCCGCCGGTGCCGTCCCCGCGGGCAGCGCGTCGCTGCTCGAACTGGCCGAGCATCCGTGGATCCTCGCCAGCCCGAAAAGTCACTTCGGCCGCGCGGTGCGCACAGCGTGTCATCGGCACGGGTTCGAGCCCAAGATCAACCACGAGGTGGAAGAGCAGTCGACGGCGATGGCGATGGTCCGGGCAGGCCTCGGGATAACCCTCGTTTCGGACCTCGGGCTCGGGCTCCGGCCGCCGGGGATCGACGTTGTCGCGTTGACCACACCGTTGCTCCGAACGGTTTCCATCGCTTACCGGACGACGTCGTCGCGGCGACCGGCCCTGCAACTGGTGATCGAGGCGGTCCGCGGTGCCGCGGCGGCGCTGGGGCTGGGCACGGAGCCCGCTTTGCCCTGATCTGTCCGTCCTGGAAAGTGGTCCGGGCATCTTGCCCGGTAAGAACCCACCTGAATTTGTCGGACCCCGCGTGTAGCGTCCGAAGGCAAGTTTCCCGAATATCGGACAACCGACTGGACGGCGGAAAGATGACTACTGTTCATGATTTCCCCGAGAAGTCCGGGAGCGCGTCGAACGCGACGGCGAAGGTCCTGTCGGATCGCGCCGAAGGTGAGGCGTATGTGGCTTCCGTGTGCTTCAAGCACGGGCCACCGAGACTTCTCGGCGTAGAGCTGGAATTCACCGTGCACTACGCCGACGAGCCCGCCCGGCCTCTCGATCCCGACGATCTCGCCGCCGCGCTCGGCCCGCACACCCCGCGGACCCTGCGCCCCGACAGCCCCGCCCTCCCGCTTCCGGCAGGTTCACCGCTGAGCCTCGAGCCCGGATGTCAGGTGGAGATCTCCGCTCAACCCCAGACCACGCTGCGCCAACTGGACGCCGTCGTCTCGGCCGATCTGGCCCACCTCGAAACCCTTCTCGCCACGCGAAGCCTGTACCTGGGTGAAACCGGGATCGACAGGCATCGCCCTCCGGTCCGCAAACTGGGCACACCCCGCTACGCCGCGATGGAACGCCGCTTCGCCCCGATGGGTGACGGCGGCGCGACGATGATGTGCAGCACCGCGGGCCTGCAGGTGTGCGTGGACACCGGCGAGGCCGGCGATCTCGCCGCGCGCTGGGCCGCCGTCCACGCGCTCGGCCCGCCCCTGCTGGCCACCTTCGCCAATTCCCGAATCCACGCCGGACGCGACACCGGCCACGCGTCCGCGCGCTGGCTGGCCGTGATGGACACCGAGCGGGCCCGCACCCGTTCGGCGGAGCCGTCGAGCGATCCGGCGGGGGAGTGGGCACGCCGGAGCCTGGACACCCCGCTGATGGTGCTGCCCGGCCGCGACGACGGCTGGGACGCGCCCGCGTCCCTCACCTTCGCCGACTGGATCGAGGGACGGGGCCCGGGCGCCGGACTCGGCAAGCCCACCGAGGACGACCTGGCCTACCACTTGACGACCTTCTTCACCCCGGTCCGTCCACAGGGGTATCTGGAGATCCGCTATCTGGACGCCCAGCCGACCGGCAGGTGGCTGCATCCGGTCGCCCTGCTGACCGCGCTGCTCGCGCGCCCGTCCACAGTGGACAAGGTGCTCGAACTGTGCGAACCGGTCGTGGGCGGCTGGGAGCGCGCGGCCCGGTTCGGCCTCGCCGACAAGGCGATCGCCGCCGTCGCGAGCGAGGTGGTCGACCTCGGTTGTGCCGAACTCTGCACGACCGGTCTGCCGCCGGAGACCATCAACGGGATCAGCGAGGGCGTGCAGTCCCTCCTGCACGGTTCGAGGAGCCACCAGTCATGAGCGTGGAAAGCACCGAGACGAACCCGCTTCGCGCGCTGAGCCCGCAAGACCTGCGGGCGCACGCGGCCGAGGCGCTCACCAGGGCCCGCGAGCGCAGTATCGCGCTCACCGACGTCGACGACGAGGACCTGGTCCGCCAGCATTCGAAACTGATGTCGCCACTGGTCTGGGATCTGGCCCATATCGGCAGTCAGGAGGAGCTCTGGCTGGTCCGCGACGTCGGTGGCCGCGAGGCGCTGCGTCCGGACATCGACGACATCTACGACGCGTTCCAGCACGCCCGCGCGGATCGCCCCGAGCTGCCGTTGCTCGGCCCGGAAGAAGCACGCAAGTACGTTCGCGAAGTCCGCGAGAAATCCTTCGACGTCCTGGAAAACGTTCCGTTGCAAGGCAGGCGCCTCACCGAGGACGCGTTCGCCTTCGGCATGATCACCCAGCACGAACAGCAGCACGACGAGACGATGCTGGCCACCCACCAGCTCCGCAAGGGCGATCCGGTGCTGCACGCGCCCGCACCGCCGCCGTCGCGGTCCGGACGGTTGCCCGCCGAGGTCCTCGTGCCCGGTGGTGCCTTCACGATGGGCACCTCGGCCGAACCGTGGGCGCTGGACAACGAGCGCCCGGCACACGAGGTCGCGGTGGAGGCGTTCTTCATCGACACCACGCCGGTCACCTGCGGGGCGTACACCGAGTTCCTCGACTCGGGGGGCTATCAGGACCCCAGGTGGTGGAGCGAGCGAGGCTGGGCCTACCGCAGCGAGCACGGTATCGACGCGCCGCGCTTCTGGAAACGGGAGCCCGACGGCTGGTGGCGCACGCGGTTCGGGGTCTACGAAAAGGTGCCCGCCGCGGAACCCGTGGTCCATGTTTCCTTCTACGAGGCCGAGGCGTACGCCGCTTGGGCGGGCAGGCGGCTGCCCACCGAACCGGAATGGGAGAAGGCCGCCCGGTTCGATCCGGTGACCGGCCGTTCGCGCCGGTTCCCTTGGGGCGACGAGGAACCCACCCCTGGTCACGCCAATCTCGGGCAGCGGCACCTGCGGCCCGCGGAGGTGGGCGCGTACCCGGCGGGTGCGTCGCCGCTGGGCGTGCACCAGCTGATCGGGGACGTCTGGGAGTGGACCAGCAGCGGGTTCGAGGCGTATCCGGGCTTCGCCGCGTTCCCGTACAAGGAGTACTCCGAGGTGTTCTTCGGCGGGGACTACCGGATCCTGCGTGGCGGCTCGTTCGGCACGGACGCGGCGGCCATCCGCGGCACGTTCCGCAACTGGGACCACCCGATCCGCCGGCAGATCTTCTCGGGCTTCCGTTGTGCCCGGGACGCGCGGCGGAACGAGGTGGCCTGAGCGGCATGTGCCGTCATCTCGCGTATCTCGGCGAGCCGCGTTCGCCCGCCGACGTGCTCTTCCACGCCTCTCATTCGCTGCTCGTGCAGTCCTACGCCCCGGCCGACATGCGGGGCGGCGGTTCGGTCAACGCGGACGGCTACGGTCTCGGCTGGTACGCCGAGGGCCCGGAGCCGCTGCGACTGCGCCGATCCGCTCCCTTGTGGACGGACGGGGACCTGCCCGCGCTGGCCGGGTCGGTGCGATCACACGCCTTCATGGCGGCGGTCCGCAACGGCACGACCGGGATGCCGGTGGTCGAGGCGGCCAACGCGCCGTTCACCGGCGGCCCGTTCCTCTTCAGCCACAACGGACTGGTCAAGGGCTGGCCGGAGTCGATGGCCGAACTGGCCGCGAAACTGCCGGTCACCCGGTTGCTGACGCTGGAAGCGACAACGGATTCGGTGCTGCTGTGGGCTTTGCTGCGTGAGCGGCTCGAAGCGGGTGAAGATGCGCTGGGGGCCGTCAGGTGGCTGACCACCGCTGTCGAGGAGACGGGGCCGGGTTCCCGGCTCAACCTCCTGTTGACCGACGGCAGGACGCTCATCGGCACGGCCTGGACGCATTCCCTGTCCTACCGGGACGTCGGCGGCGGTGTCGTCGTCGCTTCCGAACCGTGCGACGACGCCGCCGGATGGACCCCCGTTCCCGACCGTCACGCCGTCCGGGTCACCGGGGAAGGCGTGGAAGTCATCGCACTCGAAGAAAACACCACCCTCGAAGCCGATCGGAGCCCTGACGCACGATGACCGAACTGGACCTCGACGTACACCACAGCGAATCGGACCTCACCGAACAGCTGCGCGCGGACGTCCGTGCCGGCTTGGGGGCGGGTCAGAAGTGGTTGTCACCCAAGTGGTTCTACGACGCGCGCGGCAGCGAACTGTTCGAGAAGATCACCGCGCTGCCCGAGTACTACCCGACCCGCAGCGAACGGGAGGTACTCGCCGCGCGCGGCGGGGAGATCGCGGAAAGCACCGGCGCGCGCACCCTGGTCGAACTCGGTTCCGGGTCGAGTGAGAAGACCCGGCTCCTGCTCGACGCGCTCACGAGTCACGGCACCCTGAAGGAGTTCGTGCCGCTCGACGTCTCCGAAACCGCGCTCGCCGAAGCCGCGGAAGCCATCACGGCCGACTACCCGTCCCTCGACGTCCGCGGCGTGGTCGGGGACTTCACCCGGCATCTCGACCTGTTGCCGGGTGACCGGCCGCGGCTGGTGGTCTTCCTCGGTGGCACGATCGGCAACTTCCTGCCCGCCGACCGCGCCACCTTCCTGTGCTCGGTCCGCGAGGTGCTCGACGAAGGGGAGTGGTTCCTCCTCGGGACGGACCTGGTGAAGGACCGCGAAACGCTGGAAAAGGCCTACGACGACGCGGCCGGCGTGACCGCCGAGTTCAACCGCAACATGCTCCACGTGATCAACAACGGCCTCGGCGCGAACTTCGATCCGGCCGCGTTCGAGCACGTCTCGTATTGGGACGAGGAGAACGAATGGATCGAAATGCGCCTGCGCGCCCGTGAGTCCTTGACCGTCGACATCCCGGGTGCCGACCTGCGGGTGAAGTTCGCCGAAGGTGAATACGTGCGCACCGAAATCTCCGCGAAGTTCCGGCGGGAAGGAATCGCCGCCGAATTGGCCGAAGCCGGATTCGCGGTGGAGAAATGGTGGACGGACTCGGCATCGCGGTTCGGGGTGAGCCTGGCAAGATCGGTACGTGGCTAACCCTCTTACCTTCCTCGCTCGCGCGCTCGGCACGAAACCGTGGCTGATGAAGCTCGCGGGCGGGATCATCTGGGCGGACAAGAAACTCCACCGCCTGTTCAAGGGGAAGGTGAGCCTGGTCGCGCTGGCCGGGCTCCCTTCCCTGCGACTGACCACGACAGGCCGCAAAAGCGGGCTGCCTCGCGCCACCAACCTGTTGTACTTCCCGCACGGGGAGGACTTCGTGCTCGTTGGCTCCAATTGGGGGAGGCCGAACGATCCCGCGTGGACGCACAATCTGCGCGCGAACTCGCACGCGGTCGTGGCGCTGGCCGGTAAGGAGGTCCCGGTCAGGGCCAGGGAGCTGCTCGGCGACGAATACGACGCGATGTGGAAGCTCCTGCTGGAATTCTGGCCGGGCTACTCGATGGAGGAGCGCTCTGCTCACCGTGTGTTACCGATTTTCGCGTTGAAGACCACCACGCGGTAGATCCGTACCATCCTTTCGGACGGTGACTGGGTCACCCGCTTGTGCGAGGCTCGCTTGGTGTTACGCGCCGTGACGTCGGCGGCGCACCGTGCGATGTGGTCCGTCACGTCGCCAGCCGAGGGAGGAGTCGTTTTGCCGAGATCCACAAGGAGGCCGGTGCGCGGTTTCGCACTGGTAGGGGCGCTCGTGGCAGGCGCCGCGCTGACCGGGACGCCCGGAACCGCGATCGCCGCCCAGGACGCCGGTCCCTCCGCCGCCCAGGTCGGCGCGACGGCGCCGGTGAACTGGGGTGCGTGCACGGCGGACCAGATCCGCGGTGTTCCCGCCGACCAGGCGAAGTTCTACAGCTGCGCAAGGTATCGCGTGCCGATCGACCACGACAACGCGGCGCTCGGCACCATCGACATCGCGATGCTGAAGCGGGCCGCGAAGACTCCCGACAAGAAGGTCGGCTCACTGTTCCTCAACCCGGGTGGCCCCGGCGGCTCCGGGTTCCGGATGCCGATCGGCGCGGCGAACTACTTCCAGCCGCAGGTGCTGGACCGGTTCGACCTGATCGGGTTCGACCCGCGCGGCGTCGGTGCCAGCAACCCGCTCAAATGCTTCACCACGCAGGAAGACGCGGACGACGTCTTCGGCGCGCAGGTCCCCGTGCCGCTGTCGCGGCAGGAGATCTCGGGCACGCTCGCCGCGTACCGTGACTACGGCCGGTTCTGCAAGAACAACGCCGGTGCGCTGCTGAATCACATGTCCACCAAGGATGTGGTGCGTGACCTCGACAAGATGCGGGCCGCCGTCGGGGACCGGAAACTGACCTTCGTCGGCTTCTCGTACGGAACCCTGATCGGGTCGACGTACACGTCGATGTTCCCGAAGCAGAGCCGGGCGATCGTCATCGACGGCAACGTCGACCCGGCACTGCGCACCAGTGACGGCGTGCAGTACGACCGCGAGCGCGCTCGCGGGTTCGAGATCGCGCTGGACGCCTTCCTGCGCAAGTGCGCGCAGGTCGGGCCGAAGTGCTCGTTCAGCGCGGGCACGCCGCGGGAGAAGTTCGACGAGATCCGCGACTACCTGCGCCAGCGGCCGATCAAGCTGCCGGACGGCAGCAGCTACGACATCAACACGTTCACCGGCACGGTTTCCGGGGTGCTGTACTCGCCGACGTCGTTCCCGCCGCTGGCCGACGACCTGCAGGCGCTGTACAACGCCATCCACCCGCCGTCGGTGCAGACGCAGACGGCGCAGGCCGTCGAGCTGAAGGTGCTGCGGTCGGGCGTGAACGGGCGCGCGGACGCGAACCCGGACAGCCCGTACGTGGGCGATGACTCCTACTTCGCCGTGAACTGCTCGGACAAGAAGATCACGATCAAGCAGGAGAAGGTCCCCGAGATCGCCGCGAAGTGGGAGAAGGAATCGCCCACGTTCGGTCGCTATCAGGCCTTCGCGGACCTCGCGGGCTGCCCGGTGTGGCCGGCGAAGAAACCCGATGTCTACCGCGGTCCGTGGCAGGCCAAGACCGACACCCCGGTGCTGGTCGTGGGCAACTACTACGACCCGGCGACCCAGTATTCGTTCTCGAAGCGGATGGCCAACGAGCTGGGCAACGCCCGGCTGCTGTCGGTCGACGCCTTCGGGCACTGCATCCTGGGTGACTCGCTCGGGGTGGACAAGGTGACGGCCGACTACCTGATCGATCTGAAGGTTCCGGCCAACGGTCAGGTGTTCCAGCCGAACGTCCAGCCGTTCGAAACCACTGCCTGAGCCCAGGCGTCAGCACCGGAAGGTCTCCTTCCTTGCGGCTAGCGCAAGGAAGGAGACCTTCCGGTGCCTCCACCGGCCAGAGCCGAAGCGGCAGACTTCGAGGCTCGCGTAGGTGTCGTGATAACCTCCGAAGGTTGATCAACACCGTTCGAGTACGAAAGCGAGGTGAGCGGCACATGCCGGAAGACAGTTCTGGATCGACCGGAAACGGCCGCCGTTCACCCGGGTGCGCGGTGCGCTGACTTTCTCCGGTCTCCTTTCCCTGTCTGGCTTTGTGTGCGCACGCCGGAAAAGAGCCGGAATCATGAACACCTTCGAAATGCTGCTCAGGGTCGGCGCCGGCGTCGGACTGGGCGCGGTCATCGGCATCGAGCGCCAGTACCGCGCCCGGATGGCCGGTCTCCGCACGAACGCCCTCGTCGCCGTCGGCGCCACCCTCTTCGTTCTGTTGTCCGCCCACGGTTTCGGTGGACTGAACACCAGCGGGGACGCCGACCCGACGCGGGTGGCCGCCCAGATCGTCTCCGGTATCGGCTTCCTCGGCGCCGGGGTGATCCTGCGGGACGGGCTGAACGTGCGCGGCCTCAACACCGCCGCCACGCTGTGGTGCTCCGCGGCCGTCGGATCCCTTGCGGGAGCGGGACTTTACGTCGTCGCGCTCGCGGGGACCGTGGTGATCGTCGGGGTCAACGTGCTCCTGCGCCCGCTGGGCCGGGTGGTGGACCGCCGCCCGGACCACCGGGACGAGTACGCTGAGCGGGAAGAGCGCGAGGCGGCCTAGGCCCGCATTCAGTCCTCTGAATGCCCGGCCAGGAAACCCAGCACGATCCGGGAGAACTCGGCAGGCTTCTCCAGATTGATCATGTGCGCGACCCCGGGAACGACCAGTTTCCGGGCGTCGCGTGCTTCGCTTTCGATCTGGCGGGCGATGGCGAGAATGTCCGGGGAATCCAGCTCTCCCACCAAGGTCAGGGTGCGGGGGGTCAGCTCGCCGGTGCGCTCGATGGCCCGTAGCTCGTCCATCAGCGTGAAGCCGGTGAGCCCGTGCCGCACGATCGTCTGCGTGTACATCTCCTGACACAGCCGCCGGACCCGCTGATCGACGTCCCCGGGCGCGCGCCGGGCGCCGTCCACCCACATGCGCAGGACGCATTCGACGGCGGCCGGGAGATCGCCTTTGGCGCCGGCCTCTTCGAGCTTTTGGTTCTGTTCCAGGACAAAGGGATCTTTCGTCGTCATCGCGCTGAGGCCGGTGGCCACGAGGACGAGGTCGTCGACGAGGTCCGGATAGGTCAGCGCGAAATCGACGGCGATCCGCCCACCGCCGGACAAGCCGACCAGTGACGCGCAGGGGAGTCCCAGCGCGGCCATCAGTTCGCGGAGATCCTCGTAGTGCCTGAACCGTGCTGTCGGTGTGGACGACTCGCCGTGCCCGCGCGCGTCGTACCGGATGGCGGTGTGATGGCGTTCGAGCGCCGTCATCTCCGCGTCCCACATCCGGGAGTCGAGGATCCCGCCGTGCAGCAGGATCACCGGATCGCCGTCGCCTCGGATCTCGTACGCCAATTCGCCGTTTCCGACCTGAACTCTCCCCGTGGTCATACCGCACGGTACCGAAGAACGACGAAGGCCCCTTTCCCTCAAGTGCAGGGAAAGGGGCCTTCGTGTGCCGTGCTTACGCCTTCGTCATCTTCCGCAGGACGTACTGCAGGATGCCGCCGTTGCGGTAGTAGTCCGCCTCACCCGGGGTGTCGATGCGGACGTCCGCGTCGAACTCCACCTTGGTGCCGTCGGTCTTCGTCGCGGTGACGTGGACCGTACGCGGCGTCTCGCCCTCGTTCAGCTTGGTGATGCCCGAGATGTCGAACGTCTCGGTGCCGTCGAGGCCGAGGGACGCGGCCGACTCGCCCGCCGGGAACTGCAGCGGGATGACGCCCATGCCGATCAGGTTCGACCGGTGGATCCGCTCGAACGACTCGGTGATCACCGCGCGCACACCCAGCAGCGAAGTGCCCTTCGCCGCCCAGTCACGCGACGAACCGGAGCCGTATTCCTTGCCGCCGAGGACGACCAGCGGGATGCCCTGCGCCGCGTAGTTCTGCGCCGCGTCGTAGATGAACGCCTGCGGGGCGTCGTCCTGGGTGAAGTCGCGGGTGTAGCCGCCCTGCACGTCGTCCAGCAGCTGGTTGCGCAGCCGGATGTTCGCGAAGGTGCCGCGGATCATGACCTCGTGGTTACCGCGCCGCGAACCGTAGGAGTTGAAGTCCTTCTTCTCCACGCCGTGCTCGGTCAGGTACTGCGCGGCCGGGGTGCCCGGCTTGATCGCGCCGGCGGGGGAGATGTGGTCCGTCGTGACCGAGTCGCCCAGCTTCGCCAGCACGCGCGCGCCGGAGATGTCGGTGACCGGCGACGGCTCCGCCGTCATGCCCTCGAAGTACGGGGGCTTCCGGACGTAGGTGGACTCCGCGTCCCAGTCGAAGGTCTTGCCCTCGGGGGTCGGCAGGGACTTCCACCGCTCGCCGCCGTCGAAGACGTCGGCGTAGTCCTTGGTGAACATCTCCTGCGTGATCGCGTAGTCGATGGTCTCCTGGATCTCCTTGGCGGAGGGCCAGATGTCCTTCAGGAAGACGTCGTTGCCTTCGGTGTCCTGGCCGAGCGGCTGGTTCTCGAAGTCGAAGTCCATCGTGCCGGCGAGCGCGTAGGCGATGACCAGCGGCGGCGACGCGAGGTAGTTCATCTTCACGTCGGGGTTGATGCGGCCTTCGAAGTTCCGGTTGCCCGAGAGCACCGAAACCGCGGTGAGGTCGTTCTCCTGGATCGCCGCGGAGATCTCGTCCGACAGCGGTCCCGAGTTGCCGATGCAGGTGGTGCAGCCGTAGCCGACCAGGTGGTAGCCCAGCTTCTCCAGGTACGGCCAGAGACCGGCCTTGTCGTAGTAGTCGGTGACGACCTGCGAACCCGGCGCCATCGAGGTCTTGACCCACGGCTTGACCGCGAGGCCCTTGTCGACCGCGTTGCGCGCGAGCAGCGCCGCGCCGAGCATGACCGACGGGTTGGAGGTGTTGGTGCAGGAGGTGATCGAGGCGATCACCACGGCGCCGTGGTCGAGGACGAACTCGCCGCGGTCCGGCGTGCTGACCTTGACCGGGTTGGTCGGGCGGCCACTGTGGCCGTTCGCCGCCGACTGGACGTCGACCGAGCCCTCGTCCTTGAACGAGAGGGCGACCGGGTCACTGGCCGGGAAGGACTCCTCGACGGCTTCGTCGACGTTGGTGTGCGGGGCGTCCTGATCGCCGCCGACGTAGTCGTGGATCGACTTGCGGAACGCGGACTTCGCGTCGGTGAGCTCGATGCGGTCCTGCGGGCGCTTCGGGCCGGCGATCGACGGGACGACCGTCGAGAGGTCCAGCTCGATGTACTCGGAGTACTCCGGCTCGTGCGACGGGTCGTGCCAGAGGCCCTGCTCCTTGGCGTAGGCCTCGACGAGCGCGACCTGCTCTTCGGACCGGCCGGTGAGCTTGAGGTAACGGACGGTCTCCTCGTCGATCGGGAAGATCGCCGCCGTGGAGCCGAACTCGGGGCTCATGTTGCCGATGGTGGCGCGGTTGGCCAGCGGCACCGCGCCGACACTCTCGCCGTAGAACTCGACGAACTTGCTGACCACACCGTGCTTGCGCAGCATCTCGGTGATGGTGAGCACGACGTCGGTGGCGGTCACGCCGGTCGGGATCTCGCCGGTGAGCTTGAAGCCCACGACGCGCGGGATGAGCATGGAGACCGGCTGGCCCAGCATGGCCGCCTCGGCCTCGATGCCGCCGACGCCCCAGCCCAGCACGCCGAGACCGTTGACCATCGTGGTGTGCGAGTCGGTGCCGACACACGAGTCGGGGTAGGCCTGGCCGTTGCGGGACATGACGGTGCGCGCGAGGTGCTCGATGTTGACCTGGTGCACGATGCCGGTGCCCGGCGGGACGACCTTGAACTCGTCGAAGGCGCCCTGGCCCCAGCGGAGGAACTGGTAGCGCTCACGGTTGCGTTCGTACTCGATCTCGACGTTGCGCTCGAAGGCGTCGGCGCGGCCGAAGACGTCGATGATGACCGAGTGGTCGATCACCAGTTCGGCGGGGGCCAGCGGGTTCACCTTGTCCGGGTCGCCGCCGAGGTCGGTGACGGCTTCGCGCATGGTGGCGAGGTCCACGACGCAGGGCACGCCGGTGAAGTCCTGCATGATCACGCGGGCGGGGGTGAACTGGATCTCGATCGACGGGTCCGCCTTGGCGTCCCAGTTGCCGAGCGCGCGGATGTGGTCGGCGGTGATGTTCGCGCCGTCCTCGGTCCGCAGGAGGTTCTCGAGCAGGATCTTCAGGCTGTAGGGAAGGCGCTCGGAGCCCTCGACCTTGTTCAGGCGGAACACCTCGTAGGAGGCGTCGCCCACCTTCAGCGTGTCTTTCGCGCCGAAGCTGTCCTTGCTGGCGGGTGCGGTCACTTCTAACTCCAGTGGCGGGTCAGTTCGGTGAGTTCTCCAGGCCGTTCGGGCCGGCCGGGAGCGAGTCTTGCGCACCCCCACCGTAGGTCCGGACGCGGGATGGCACACCTCGTTCGTCCTTTAAAACAGTACGCCTGTCCTTTTTGAGTGGCAAGTCGCCACGCCGGTCATGAACGTCTCACCGGCCCGCGGCCGTTCGAGTGGCGAAACGTTCGTCTGTTCGTCCCCCGTTGAGGGGAAATGATGCCTACGGTGTGTAAGTTTCCGGTGGTGCTTGTGGTAATGCTGTGACAGCAGTGGCACAGTGAGCTCGTCGTTCAAGATCAGGAGGTGGGCGGATCGTGCGTGGTGAAACCGGGTCTCGGACCCGTGCCCGCCGTGGCGTGACCATCGGCGCCCTCGGGGTCGCCCTGTTGCTCGGGGTGACGGGCACGGGTCTGGCGGTGCCGCCGCCTCCGCCGAACCCCAGCGACTCCGAAATCGACTCGAGCAAGGCCGAGGCCAACGCCAAGGCGGGCGATGTCGGCAGGCTCACCAACCAGCTCGCGCAGGCCGAGTCGAAGCTCTCTCAGCTCAACGACGAAGTCGAGCTGAAGATGGAAGAGGCCAACAAGGCGAGGGTCGACGCGGAGACCGCGCAGGACGCCGCCGCGCAGGCCGACCGGGAGGCGCGGTCCGCGCGCACCGAGTCCGACGCCGCCCAGGCCGCCATCGACAACGCCCGCGCCGATCTCGACAAGTTCGCCGCCGCCAGTTTCCAGCAGGGCAGCACCGTCGGTTCGGTCTCGGCGTACCTCACCGCCGACAGCCCGAAGGAACTGCTCGGCCGCGCGCAGCTGCTCGACGCCGTCGGCGGCAGCAGGCTCAACGCGCTCGACACGATGAAGCGCGCGCAGACGGAGAAGGCCAACAAGGACGCGACGGCACGCAAGAAACTGGAGATCGCGCAGGAGCGCAAGCGCGAAGCCGAGGCGGCCAAACACGAGGCGGACAACGCCCAAAGCGCCGCCCAGCACGCGCAGGACACGCAGGCGACACAGAACGTTCTGCTCGAAGCCGACAAGGCGAACGTCGAGAAGCAGCTTTTCGAGGCGCAGCAGAAGGTCAACGGCCTGCAGGGCCAGCGCCAGCGCTACGAGGACTGGAAGGCGCAGAAGGCCCGCGAGGACGAGGAACGCGCCCGTCAGGCGGCTCTCGCCGCGTCCAAACCGAGCGAGGGGGGCGGCGGTCGCCCGTCGGGAAGGCCCGTCCAGCCGGCTCCCGCCGGGGCGAGTGTCGAAGCCGTCGTGCAGCGGGCGCTGTCGCAGCTCGGACTTCCGTACGCGTGGGGCGGCGGCAACACCTCCGGTCCGACCCGCGGTATCCGAGACGGTGGCACGGCGGACCGCTACGGCGACTACATGAAGACCGGCTTCGACTGCTCCGGGCTGATGATCTTCGCCTTCGCGGGGGTGCGGGCACTCCCGCACTACAGCGGGTACCAGTACGACGCGGGCCGGAAGGTGCCGCTCTCCCAGATGCGCCGCGGTGACATGCTCTTCTGGGGCGGCAGCGCGCGGGGTATCCACCACGTCGCCATGTACCTCGGGAACGGGCAGATGGTCGAGGCCCCGCAATCGGGCCTGCGGGTGCGGATCGCGCCGGTACGCTACGGCGGCATCATGCCGTACGCGACCCGCTTGATCGGCTAGTCGGTGACCTACGCGGGGATCGTGCTGGCGGGCGGCGCCGCGCGCCGCCTGTCCGGTGTGGACAAACCCGCGTTGCCCGTCGGCGGGAAACCCTTGATGGCGAGGGCCTTGGCCGCGCTCGCCGACGCCGACCCGGTGATCGTCGTCGGTCCGGAACGGCCGGGTTTCGGCGAGGTGCGGTGGACGCGCGAGGCTTCGCCCGGGGCGGGCCCGGTCGCCGCGCTGGCGGCGGGACTCGCCATGGTGCGCACGGAGATCGTCGTCGTACTGGCCGGCGACCTCGCCGGCGTCCGGAAGTCCACTGTGGATCGGCTGGTGGCCGCGCTCGGATCGGCGTCGGGGGCGGTCCTGGTCGATTCCTCGGGCGCGCGGCAATGGCTGCTCGGTGCCTGGCGCGCGGAGGCGGTGCGGTCGGCGTTGCCGGAACGGGTCGAGAACGCGTCGCTGCGGCGGACCCTCGGCGGGCTGGAGATCGTCGAAGTGCCGGAGGAGCCGGGGGAGAGCGACGACATCGACACGCCGGAAGACCTGGACCGGCTCTCTTAGCCGGGGTGGCCCCTTCACAGCCGTCATACCGGTGGTCCGGTTGGCTACCTTCACGCACGGCTGTGCCACCGACCACTACGGTCACATCCGGACGCAAGAACGCAAGCGGGGAACACAGGAGGCACGAGTGACCGAGCCCGGCTACGCCGACGGCGCGCAGCAGCAGCCCGGAACGCCGGCGCGGGACGCCCAGTTGCTGGAGCGGACCGTGTTCGAGGTCAAGCGGATCATCGTCGGCCAGGACAGGCTCGTCGAGCGGATGCTGGTCGGCCTGCTGGCCAAGGGCCACCTCCTGCTCGAAGGTGTCCCCGGCGTCGCGAAGACCCTCGCCGTCGAGACCTTCGCGCGAGTGGTCGGCGGCTCGTTCTCCCGCGTGCAGTTCACCCCGGACCTGGTCCCCGCCGACATCCTCGGTACCCGGATCTATCGGCAGGGCGCGGAGCGGTTCGACGTCGAGCTGGGCCCGGTCGTGGCGAACTTCGTGCTCGCCGACGAGATCAACCGCGCGCCGGCGAAGGTGCAGTCGGCGATGCTCGAGGTGATGGCGGAGCGGCACGTGTCGATCGGCGGCCAGACCTTCGAGATGCCCGACCCGTTCCTCGTGCTCGCCACGCAGAACCCGATCGAGAACGAGGGCGTGTACCCGCTGCCCGAGGCGCAGCGCGACCGGTTCCTGTTCAAGATCGTCGTCGAGTACCCGACCGCCGAGGAAGAGCGGGAGATCATCTACCGGATGGGGGTCACCCCGCCCACCCCGCAGGAGGTGCTCTCCCCGGGTGAGCTGGTCCGCCTGCAGGGCGTGGCCTCGCAGGTGTTCGTGCACCACGCGCTGGTCGACTACGTCGTCCGCCTCGTGCTCACCACCCGCACCCCGAACGACCACGGCCTCGCCGACGTCGCGGGCTGGGTGTCCTACGGTGCCTCGCCGCGTGCCAGCCTCGGCATCATCGCCGCCGCCCGCGCGCTCGCGCTGGTCCGCGGCCGGGACTACGTGCTGCCGCAGGACGTCGTCGACGTCGTCCCCGACGTGCTGCGGCACCGGCTCGTGCTGTCCTACGACGCGCTGGCCGACGGCGTCCCCATCGACCACATCATCACGCGGGTGCTGCAGACCGTGCCCTTGCCGCAGGTCTCGGCCCGTCCGCAGGGCGGCACCGGGCAGGGCGGCCCGGTTCCCGCGGGCGCACCGGTCAGGTAGGGAAGCGAGCGTGAAGAACGAGAAGGGCGAACGTCCTTCCTGGGCTCCGCCGGTACTCCGCGGGGAGCGGATGGAGGCGGGCCTGCGCACGCTCGAACTCGACGTGCGCCGCCGTCTCGACGGTCTGCTGCAGGGAAACCACCTCGGCCTGGTGCCGGGGCCCGGTTCGGAACCGGGGGAGGCCCGGCCGTATCAGCCCGGCGACGACGTCCGCCGGATGGACTGGGCGGTCACCGCGCGGACGACGAGTCCGCATATCCGGGAGACCGTCGCCGACCGTGAACTCGAGACGTGGCTGGTGGCGGACGTGTCCGCGAGCCTCGACTTCGGTACCGCGCTGTGCGAGAAGCGCGACCTGGTCGTCTGCGCGACGGCCGCGGTCGCCCATCTGACCGGCGGGGGCGGCAACCGGATCGGCGCGCTCGTCACGAACGGGGCGGGCAGCATCACGCGCATCCCGGCGCGCGGCGGTCTTCCGCACGCGCGGGGACTGGTCCGCAAGATCGCCGAAACCCCGCGTGCCGAGGTGGGGGTCCGCGGGGATCTCGCCGCGGCGCTGGAGAAACTGCGCCGTCCTCCGCGCCGTCGCGGGCTCGCCGTCGTGATCTCCGACTTCCTCGGTGACACGGAATGGCAGCGCCCGTTGCGCGCCCTCGGCGGGCACCACGACCTCATCGCCATCGAAGTCCTCGACCCGCGCGACATCGACCTGCCCGACGTGGGCACCGTCGTGCTGGCCGACCCGGAGACAGGGAAACAGCGCGAAGTGCACGCTTCGGCCTTGCTGCGCAAGGAATTCGGCGCCGCGGCGCACGCACACCGGCAGGAGGTCGCGGCCGCGCTGCGGCGGGCCGGTGCCGCGCATCTGGTGCTGCGCACCGATTCGGACTGGATCGCGGACATGGTCCGGTTCGTGGTGGCCCGCAAGCGCCGCTGGTCCGGTGGTGTCGCGTGAGCCTGACCGGATTCGCCTCCCCGTGGTGGTTCCTGCTGCTGCTGGCGGTCGTCGCGGTGGCCGTGGGCTACGTGCTCTCCCAGCGCGCGCGGCGCAAGCGCACCATGCGGTTCGCCAACCTGGAACTGCTGGACAAGATCGCGCCGAAGAGCCAAGGCTGGGTGCGGCACGTTCCCGCCATCCTGATCGTGCTGTCGCTGCTGGTGCTCACCGTCGCCCTCGCCGGGCCGACGGCGGAGCAGAAGGTGCCCCGCAACCGGGCCACGGTGATGCTGGTGATCGACACCTCGCTGTCGATGGAAGCGACCGACGTCGCCCCGACCCGGCTGAAAGCGGCCCAGGAGTCGGCGCGCTCGTTCGCGCAGAACATGACCCCAGGGGTGAACCTCGGGCTGATCTCGTTCGCGGGGACGGCGACCGTGCTGGTCGCCCCGACCACCGATCGCGGCGGTGTCGTGAAGGCGATCGACAACCTGAAGCTCGCGCAGTCGACGGCCACCGGTGAAGGGATCTTCGCCGCACTGCAGTCGATCGAGAGTTTCTCGGCGATCGTCGGCGGCGCGGAGGGCCCCCCGCCTGCCCGGATCGTCCTGATGAGTGACGGTAAGCAGACGGTCCCGGACGACCTGTACGCACCGCGAGGCGGCTACACGGCCGCGCAGGCGGCGAAGCAGGCGCAGGTGCCGATCTCGTCGATCTCGTTCGGCACCACGCACGGCTCGGTCGACATCGACGGCAAGCCGCAGGACGTGAAGGTCGACGACGAGTCACTGGAGGAGATCGCGCGGCTTTCGGGTGGCGACTTCTACAAGGCGGCCAGCGCGGACGAGCTGAAGCGCGTGTACAACGACCTCGGCGAGCAAATCGGGTACGAGCTGAAGGACGCCGACGCGAGCCGTCCTTGGGTCATCATCGGGACACTGGTGCTGATGATCGGCGCCGCCGCTTCGCTCTTCCTGGGGCAGCGATTGCCCTGATCCGGCTCCCAAGAGTGCTATGAAAGGTCCTTTCCTTGCAAATTCTGCAAGGAAAGGACCTTTCATAGCACTGGGGACAGGCGGTCAGGGAGTCGCGAAGCCGTTCTGCCGCCAAGCCTCGTAGACGCTGATCGCCGCGGTGTTGGACAGGTTCAGCGAACGGCTCGACGGCAGCATCGGCAGTCGCACGCGATCGGTGATCTGCGGCGCCCCTTGAATCTCAAGAGGCAGCCCGGCCGACTCCGGCCCGAACATCAGCACGTCTCCCGGCTCGTACGCGACGTCGGTGTGCAGCCGCGTCGCCGAAGCGCTGAACGCGTACACCCGTGCGGGGAGCAGCGCGGCCCACGCCGCGTCGAGGTCCGCGTGGACGTGGACGCGCGCGAGGTCGTGGTAGTCGAGTCCGGCACGCCGCAACTGCTTGTCCTCCAGCGTGAAACCGAGCGGCTCCACCAGGTGCAGTTCGCAGCCGGTGTTCGCGGTCAAGCGGATCGCGTTACCCGTGTTGGGCGGGATTTCCGGGCGGTAGAACAGGATGCGGAACACGAGGGTTGATCGTCTTTCGTTCACGGGCGCTTCGCCTGAGCGCGGCCGGGTGGCCATCAAGCCGGACGAGCATGAGGCCCGCCCGTGACCATCCCACCACAGGAGGGCTTCATGCCTTCACTCCCTCATCCCCTGTCGCGGCGTCGCTTCCTCGGTTACGGCTCCGCCGGCGCGGCCGCCGTCCTGCTGGGGACCGGTGCCTGGAACGCCGCCGGCGCGATGCCGCTCGCCCGCGGTGCCGGTAATCCGTTCACCCTCGGTGTCGCGTCGGGCGACCCGTTGCCCGGCGGTGTCGTGCTCTGGACCAGGCTCGCGCCGAAGCCCTACGAGGCCGACGGCTTCGGCGGTATGTCGCGGACGCCGGTCCGCGTCGAGTACGAGGTGTCGCTCGACGAGCGCTTCCGCGCCGTGGTGCGCCGCGGGTCCGCGGTCGCCACGCCCGAACTCGGCCACTCCGTGCACCCCGAGATCCACGGTCTCGCGCCGGACCACGAGTACTTCTACCGCTTCCGCGCGGGCGGCGAGCTCTCGCCGGTCGGCCGCACGCGGACCGCGCCGGTCGCGTGGTCGTCGCCGCGTGAGCTGAACTTCGCGTTCGCGTCGTGCCAGAACTGGGAGGCCGGGCACTTCACCGCGTACGAGCACATGGCGGCCGAAGACCTCGACCTGGTCGTGCACCTGGGGGACTACCTCTACGAAAGCGGCGTCACGGGCGTCGGTCGCGGCACGCCGGTCGGGCCGCAGTTCAAGGGCGAGACCTTCGACCTCGCCCGCTACCGGCTGCAGTACGCGCTCTACAAGTCCGAAGCGCCGTTGATGGCCGCGCACGCCGCCTTCCCGTGGATCCACGTCAACGACGACCACGAGGTGGAGAACAACTGGGCAGGGGATCTCTCCCAGGCCGACAACGAGCCCGACCAGGATCCGGCGGTGTTCCGTCAGCGCCGTGCCCAAGCGTTCCAGGCGATGTACGAGCACCTGCCGTACCGCATCGCCCAGCTGCCGAAGGGGCCGGACGCGCGTCTGCACCGGCGCCTGAGCTACGGCACGCTCGCCGAGTTCACCATGCTCGACACCCGCCAGTACCGCGACGACCAGCCCTGTGGTGACGGCCAGTCGGCGAACTGCACCGACCGGTTCGACGAGAACAGGACCCTTCTCGGCGCGGAGCAGCGGAAGTGGCTGCTCGACGGCTTCTCCCGGTCTCACGCGCGCTGGCAGATCCTGGGCAACCAGGCGCCGATGGGCCAGACCGACACCGACGCGGGCGCGGCCACCAACGTCTACCTCGACCCGTGGGACGGCTACGTCGCCGACCGCGACCGCGTGCTCGCCGCGGCGCAGGACCGGGGTGTGCGGAACCTGGTGGTCATCACCGGCGACCGGCACCAGAACTACGCCTGGGACCTCAAGCGCGACTTCGGCGACCCGGGCTCGCCCACCGTGGCGAGCGAGTTCGTCGGGACGTCGATCACCAGCGGCGGCAACGGCGCCGACCTGACACCCGCCGGTGAGAACCTGCTGAAGGCCAACCCGCACATGAAGTTCTTCAACAACCAGCGCGGCTACGTCCGGGTCAACGTGAACCGGCAGCGCTGGCGCAGCGACTTCCGGGTGGTGCCGTACGTCAACACCCCCGGGGCGCCGATCAGCACGCGGGCGAGCTACGTGGTGGAGGACCGGCGCCCCGGCGTTCAGTCCGCCTGAGCGGGCAGGAGGGCGGCGTACACCTCGCGCACGGACGCGGGTGGCGCCGCCTTCCTCAGTGTCGCCGGATCGACGAAGACGTAGCGCGTCTTCACCTCCGTGCAGAGGGTTTCGCCGCGGCGGATCTCGAAGTCGACGATCAGCGACGTCGTACCGAGATGGTTCAGGAACACGGCGACGACCAGTTCGTCGTCGTATCGGCACGGCGCGTGGTAGCGGAGGTTCGATTCGGCGACCACGACGTCGGCGCCGTGCTCCAGCGCGTTCTTGTGCGATCCGAAGAGGGCTTTCTCCACGTCGAACATGGCCATGTCGACGTAGGCGAGATAGTGCGCGTTGAAGACGATGCCCTGTCCGTCGCATTCGTGGTAGCGCACGCGCAGCGGCATCTCGACGATCGGTTTCCGTGGCTCTGTCACGGTTCCAACCTACTGGTTCCCGGGTGAAGGTCCCCTTCCCTCGGCTGAGCAGAGGCAAGGGGGCCTTCACGCGCGTCCGGTCAGTCGATGAAGTCGATGTTCGGATGCCGCGGCGATTCGCCGTCGAACAGGTGCCGGTCACGGCCCTTCAGGTGCAGATCGAAGAACGCGCCGATGTACTCCCGTTGCGCGGCGAGTGAACGACGGGGATCGATGGTGCCGATCACCGCTTCCCGCTTCTCCGGCGCCACTCGCGAACCGAGCTGCGGCACCACGACCTGCAGATCGCTGTAGGACATGTGCGTGCTGCCGCCGCGCAGGAGCAGATCCCGCTTCCAGCCCCGCTGATTGGCCCAGAAATCCGCCCAGCTGCGGTCGAAACCGGGATGGCGGTGCGTGTGCTCCAGCGGCTTCCCGTTCTCGTCGACGCCCTCGGCGCCCATCAGCATGAACGGCCGGTCGAGACCGCGTTTCGTGACCTCGCCGGGCACGTAGGCACTGCCCGGCGGGTAGCCGAACGCGGTCGCCATGGCGCCGTCGAGGTTGATCCCGGCGTCGACCCGGCGGTCGTGGACCATCGTCTCGCCGGCGGTGAACCCGCCGTAGGAATGCCCGTAGGCACCGACCCGGGACAGATCGAGCGACCAGCCGAGCCCGCGCGGGAGCTGCCGCTTCTCAGCGTCCGGATTCTCGCCCTTGGTGATCTTCGCGAGCCGGTCGAGGACGAACCGGCTGTCGGCGACCCGTGCGTCGAGTGCCTTCTTCATGAACTCGGGACCTTCTCCGGGCGGCACCGCGGTTTCCAGCCGTCCGCCGGGGAATTCGACCGCCGCGCTCTCGTAGGTGTGCGAGAGCGACACGACCACGTAACCACGGCTGGCCAGATCGTCGACGATCGCCGAGTACGTCTCCCGTGGGCCGCCGAAACCGGGGGAGAAGAGCACGACCGGTTTCGGGGCGCCGTGCGCCGCGGGGACGCCGATCTCGGCCCTCCGCTTCGCCGAAGCCCAGTCGATGGAGCCCGCCGGGAGGCCGAGGTAATCCTCGCCCGCCAGCGCTTGGTCGATGACGGCGCTCATCCTGGGCGTGAGCCACGGTGCCCGCGGGCCTTCGGCGAACCGCTCCGCCGGGTAGGTGACGGTGGTCATGAGTTCCCGCCGCCGCTCCGGCTTCCACGGATCGGGGCGGGAATCGTCGACGAGATGGAGGTCGGTGGTGCCGACGTCGTAGTGGCCGGTGAGGGCGGGAGCGGTGAGTTCGACCTGCTCCGCCGCCATGGCGGGGGAGGCCGTGGCGAGCCCGCCCACGAGCGCGAGGCCCGCGATCAGCGCCGAACCCCGCACCGTCCTGGTGTGTCTCGATGACACTGCTGGCGTCCTTCCGGATCGGGGCGGCCCGGTGGCCGCCTTCTTCCGACCCTGGCAGCGCCCCGGTGCGACGCGCATCCCTCTGGAGATGGAGCCGGGATCACCCGTGCAGGGCACGGTAGGCCGACGCGGCCCCAGGGTGCAGCGGCACCTTGCCGGTGCCGATCAGCGTCCGGACGTCGAGGAACTGGGTCCCGACGGCCGGTGCCGGGATGAGGTCGGCGGCGTGCCCGGCCAGGGTGCGCGCCACGGCGGCGGCGACGTCGTCGGGCAGGGAAGGCGCCGCCAGCAGCAGGTTCGCGACACCGATGGTGCGCAGCTCGCCGACTCCCTGGTAGGCCTGCGCCGGAACGTGGACCTGGTCGTACACCGGACCGTAGCCCGCGCGCAGGGCGGGAAGGTGGGCGTCGAGCGGCAGGAGCGTGATCGGGGTGGTCCGGTTCAGCTCGGTGAGCGCGGGCGTGGGAATCCCGCCCGACCAGAACAGCGCGTCGACCTCGTGCGCGACCAGTGCGTTGATCGCTTCGCCGAGCAAGAGGTTCTTGGCGAGCACCGGGATTTCGGCGCGGGCGAACAGCCGGGTGCTGAACACCGCCACGCCGGACCCGTTCGCGCCCATCGCCACCGGCCGCCCGGCGAGATCGGCGAGGGAGCGCACGCCGCCGTCCGCGCGGACCACGAGCTGGTGATAGTTCTCGTAGACCCGGCCGATGGCCGAGAACGCGATCGGGACGGTGAACGGGTCCGCGCCGGCGAAGGCGGACTCGGCGACGTCGCCGAGGACGAGCCCGAGATCGGCCCGGCCGTCCCGCAGCCGTCGCAGGTTCTCCACGCTGGCCTCGGTCGCGACGGCCGTCGCGCGCAGCCGCGGTTCGGCCCGGTTCAGCTGCTGGGCCAGCAGTTCCGCGAACGCGAGATAGAAACCGCCGCTCTCGCCCGCCGCGATGACGACCTCTCGTTCCGGTCCTTGATATCCCGCCGTCGAACAGCCCGCGAGGGTGGCGAGCCCGGCGAGGAGGGCGGTGCGCCTGGTGACGGTCACGGTGTTCCTCCCGGGGCGAGAGGGAGTTCGACGCGGACTTCGAGGCCGTGCGGTTCCGCTTGGCGCAGTTCGAGTTTCCCGCCCCTGGCGAGCACATGCTGGTTCGCGATCGAGAGCCCGAGCCCCGTGCCCCGTGGCGCGCCGTCGCCACCGGCTCGCCAGAACCGTTCGGTCGCGCGTTCACGGTCCTCTGTGGACAGGCCCGGTCCGTTGTCGGCCACGAAGACCGTGGCGGTCGTGTCACCGGTTTCGTAGCCGGTGGTGATGGTCGCGCCGCGGCCGGCGTAGTGCACCGCGTTGTCGAGCAGGACGTCGAGCACTTGGGCCAGATCACCTTCCGGGCATCGCACGGTCACCGGCTCGTGGTGGCCTTCCGCCGCGGCGAGGTCGACTCCCGCCTCGTCGGCCGAGGGGCGCCACGCGTCGACCCGTTCCGCGAGCACGGAAGGAAGGTCGCAGGGTTCGTCGCCTGCTTCGCCCGCGGCCAGCCGGGTCGCCGCGCTTTCGGCGAGCGCCAGCGCGAGCAGCCCGTCGAGCAGGGATTCCAGGCGTTCGACCTCGGCGACCGTCGCCCGATAGGCCCGCTGGCCATCGTCGTCGACCTGCGCGGCCAGCGAGTCGACCCGCAATCGCAAGGCGGCCATGGGATTCCGCAGTTGGTGCGACGCGTCCGCGACGAGACGGCGCTGCTGTTCCGACGCCTCGACGACGGCGTCGGACATCCGGTTGAACGACGTCGCGAGTGAGCGCAGTTCCCGCGGCCCCGCGCGGTCGGGGACCTGCGCGCGATGCCCCTCGGTCACCGCCTGGACTCCGGTTTCCAGTTCGTGCAGCGGCCGCACCATCCACCGCGCCAGCAGGACCGCGAGCAGCACGAACAGGGCCGCCACCAGGATCGCGCCCGCGACGATCGCGGCCCAGCGAGCGGCGACGTCGGCCGCGGCGGTCGCCACGGACGCCCGCAGGACGACCACACCCACCACCCGCGTCCCGGTGCCGACCGGACGGGCGAAGTAGACCGGATCGGCCGACCACGGGCTCAGCTGTTCGGGGCCTTTCGCTGGCTGGTTGCGGAGGGCGGACTCGACCAGCGAACGCACCACCGGTTCCGCGGCCGCCATCCCGCCGCTCTCGACCATCGGCACCCCGCGCGCGTCGACCACGACGACGGCCTCGCCGTATAACGACGAATACCGCGCGGCGTCGACGGCCAGTGCGGACGGGTCATCGGTGTCGACGGCCTGCTGGGCGAGGACGACGAACCGGTCGACGTCGGCGTTGCGGGCGATGACCAGCTGCTGGGTCCGCTGCGCCGCGGTCGAGCCGAACAGCGGGATCGCGAACGCGGCGACCACGGTCAGCGCGAGCGCCACGAGGACGACCAGCAGGCGGGTGCGCACCGGTCAGTCCCGGCCCAGCCGATAGCCGAAACCCCGGATCGTGGTCAGCAGGCCCGGCCTGTCGAGCTTCGCGCGCAGCTGAGTCAGATGCACGTCCAGTGAGCGGGAGACGGCGAGGTACGCGTCGCCCCAGACCTCGTCCATCAGCTGCTGGCGGCTGACCGCGGTACCCGGGCGGGCGGCGAGCACGGCCAGGACGGCGAATTCCTTGGCGGTGAGCCCGATGTCGGTCCCGTCGACGAGCACGCGCCGCGCGCCGAGGTCGATTTCGACGTCTTCGACCCGGACGACGCCGTCCTGCGGGGCGGTCGAGACCGCGGCGCGCCGGACGACCGCGTCCATCCTCGCCAGGAGTTCGGCCAGGCGGAACGGTTTGGTCAGGTAGTCATCGGCGCCGAGCCGCAGGCCGCGCACCACGGACCGCTCGTCCCCGATGGCGGTGAGCACGAGCACCGGCACCGGTGAGACCTGCCGGACCTTCCTGAGGACGTCGAGCCCGTTCATGTCGGGCAGGTTGAGATCCAGCAGGATCACGTCGGCCGCGCGATGCCGGTGCAGCGCGTCGCTGCCGCGAATGGTGTGGGAGACGGTGTGGCCGCGCGCCTGCAGCGCTTCGGCGAGCGCGTCGGCGACACCGGCGTCGTCTTCGACGAGCAGCACGCGCACGGCCACACCTTCCCGCCTAGCCTTCGCGGCCGGACACGAGTTCGGGCTCGGACCGCTTCGTCTTGTCCAGCTCCGAGGTCTTCGAAGTTTCCCGCATTGTGCCGTACACGATGAGGGAGACCAGGACACAGCCCGCGACGTAGTAGAAGAACACCGATTCGTGACCGGCCCCCTTCAGCGCCTGCGCGATGAGTTCGGCGGTGCCGCCGAAGATCGCCACGGTGAGCGCGTAGGGGAGACCGACGCCGATGGCGCGGATCTTCGTCGGGAACAGCTCGGCCTTCACGATCGCGTTGATCGAGGTGTACCCGGTGACGATGACGAGCCCGGCCAGCATCAGCAGGAACGCGAGCACCGGTTCCTTGGTGCCGCCCATCAGCGTCATGATCGGGACGGTCAGCAGCGTGCCGGCGATCCCGAAGAACATCAGCAGCGGGCGGCGGCCGATGCGGTCCGACAGCTTGCCCGCGAACGGCTGCAGGATCGCGGCGACGAGGATCGCGGAGAACAAAATCAGCGTGACGGTCCGGCGCGGGATACCGGCGGTGTTCTCCATGAACTTCTGGCTGTAGGTGGCGAAGGTGTAGAACGAGACCGTGCCACCCAGGGTGAGGCCGACGACGAGCGCGATCTCCTTCGGGTACTTGAACAGTGCGCGCAGCGTGCCCTTGTCGCCTGCCTCCTTGCCGGTGCCGGACGCCTTGGCCTCCTCGAAGCTGGCCGACTCGTCCATTCCGCGGCGCAGGAACATCACCACGACCGCGGCCAGCGCGCCGACGACGAACGCGATCCGCCAGCCCCACGAGGTCAGCTGCTGCTCGGTGAGGATGGCCTGCAGCAGCAGCTGGAGACCGAGAGCCAGCAGCTGGCCACCGTACAGCGTCACGTACTGGAAGCTGGAGTAGAAGCCGCGTTTGCCGGGAGTGGCCACTTCGGACAGATAGGTCGCGGAGGTCGAATACTCACCGCCGACCGAGAGCCCCTGGATGAGCCGGGCCACCAGCAGCAGGATCGGCGCGGCGATCCCGATCGAGGCATAGGTCGGCGTGACCGCGATCATCAGCGACCCTGCCGCCATCAACGTGACGGAGAGCACTAGGGCGCTACGACGCCCGAACCGGTCGGCGAACCGGCCCAGCATCCAGCCACCGAGTGGCCGCATGAGGAACCCGACGGCGAACACCGCCGCCGTGCCGAGGAACGCCGCCGTGGTGTCCTTCGTCGGGAAGAACGACTTGGCGAAGTACGTGGTGAAGGCGGCGTAGGCGTACCAGTCATACCACTCGACCAGGTTGCCGATGGAGCCGCGCAGCACGTTGCCGACGACTCGCTTCTCGCTTACGGGCGGTGTTGCCGCACCGATCGGGGTTGTCATCTTTGACCTCCTGTGTTCCGGCTCACGGTGAACAATCCGTGACGGCCGGACAAGGGTTCGGCCCGGTTCCTAACATCCGCTTAGGACGGTCGCGGTTACCCGGAGGTAGAGGTGGCGCGGCTCCGGCCGGTCCCGGGTGAGCCGATAACCTCAGTGCGTCAGCGGGACGAGGACGAGGCGAGGAGAGCTGAAGTGGGACGGTCGGTACTGGTCACCGGCGGCAACCGCGGCATCGGTTTGGCGATCGCGAAGGACCTCGCGGCGCAGGGGCACAAGGTCGCGATCACGCACCGCGGGTCCGGCGCCCCCGACGGCCTCTTCGGCGTGCAGGCCGACGTCACGGACGCCGAGCAGATCGACGCCGCGTTCAAACTCGTCGAGGAGCACCAGGGACCCGTCGAGGTCCTGGTCGCGAACGCCGGGATGACCGACGACACGCTCCTCATGCGTATGAGCGAGGACCAGTTCACCCGCGTGGTGGACGCCAACCTCACCGGCGCCTACCGGGTCGCCAAGCGCGCCTCCCGGGGCATGCTGCGCGGAAAATGGGGCCGCTACATCTTCATCTCCTCCGTCGTCGGCCTCACCGGTTCCGCCGGCCAGGTCAACTACGCGGCGAGCAAGGCAGGCCTCGTCGGCCTCGCCCGGTCGCTGGCCCGTGAACTGGGCTCGCGCAACATCACCTCGAACGTCATCGCCCCGGGCTTCGTCGCCACGGACATGACCGACGAACTCGGCGAGGACCGCAAGAAGGAGATCCTCGCCCAGGTCCCCTCCGGCCGGTACGCCGAGCCGTCGGAGATCGCCGCCGCCGTCCGCTACCTCGCCTCCGAAGAGGCCGGATACGTCAACGGCGCGGTGCTGCCGGTCGACGGCGGCCTCGGCATGGGCCACTGACGTCCCCGCTTTTCCCCGTACTGATCACCCACTCCGGACTGGAGGTCCCGTGCCAGGACTGCTCGAAGGCAAGCGCCTGCTGATCACCGGCGTCATCACCGACGCCTCGCTCGCGTTCCACGCGGCCAAGATCGCGCAGCAGGAGGGCGCGAAGGTCGTGCTCACCGGCTTCGGCAGGCTGTCGCTCGTCGAGCGCATCGCCAAGCGGCTCCCCGAGGAGGCGCCGGTGCTGGAGCTGGACGTCACGAACCAGGAGCACCTCGACTCGCTCGCCGACCGCGTCCGTGAGCACGTCGACGGTCTCGACGGTGTGCTGCACTCGATCGGGTTCGCCCCGCAGTCCTGCCTCGGCGCGCCGTTCCTGGACGCCCCCAGCGAGGACGTGAAGGTGGCCGTCGACGTCTCGGCGTACTCCTTCAAGGCCCTCGCCGTGGCGACGCTGCCGCTGCTCTCGCGCGGTTCGTCGATCGTCGGCATGGACTTCGACGCGCGCGTCGCGTGGCCCGCCTACAACTGGATGGGCGTGGCGAAGGCGGCGCTGGAGTCGGTCAACCGGTACCTGGCCCGCGACCTGGGCCCGCAGGGCATCCGGGTCAACCTGGTCAGCGCCGGCCCGATGAAGACCATGGCCGCGAAGTCGATCCCGGGCTTCGCGGATCTGGAGAACGGCTGGGGCGACCGCGCGCCGCTCGGCTGGGACAGCTCCGACCCGGACCCGACGGCGAAGTCCGTCTGCGCCGTGCTGTCGGACTGGCTGCCCGCCACCACCGGCTCGATGATCATGGTCGACGGCGGTCTGCACGCGACCGGCTTCTGAGGTCTTCCAAAGCGTGTGAAGGCCCCTTCCCTCGGCTTGGTCGAGGGAAGGGGCCTTCACACGCATCAGGCGAGGACGGCCTGTGCGACGTGCCAGGAGTCTTCGAGCATCAGGTACTTGGTGAGCAGGCCGTCGTCGTTCACCTCCAACTGCAAGGTGAAGGCCGTCTCGATCACCTTGCCGGTGCTGCGGATGGTCGACCGGAGGCGGCCGATCGCGACCGCGTGCGGGCCGTCGACGAGGACGCGTTCGACGTCGAACCGGTCTTTGATGAGGCCCTTGTCGAGCAGGTCGAAGAACTCGCGGATCTCCGCCGGGTTCCGGCGCGGGCCGATCCACGGGACCAGTTCGGTCGCCCCGGGGATGTCCCACCTGACCTCGTCGGCGAACAGTTCCGTGGCCCCGTCGGTGTCCCCTGTGGACATTCGGCGGAAGAATTCGGCGATCGTGGCTTGGGTTTTCTCGGACATGATTCTCCTTACTGGGTAACGGGTTCGCGGACCAACCGGGTGTCGTCGGTGCGCTGGACACCGGCGGCGAAGGTGAGGGCGAGCATCGTGGCGACGCCGAGACCGACGCTCACCCACGCGACGCTCGGGTAGCCGAGACCGGCGTCGATCGATTCACCGCCGAGCCACGGGCCGACGGTGTTGCCGACGTTGAACGCGGCGGTCGTGCTCGCGCCGACGAGCGTGGGCGCGTTGCCCGCCACGGCGAAGGCCCGCACGTTCAAGGCGGGGTTGACGCCGAAGCCGGCGACGCCGAACAGGAAGACCGCGACGATCGCCAACGGGGTCGCCGGGCCGGACACCGCGAGCAGGATCAGGGCCAGCAGAGCGAGGGCCAGGCCGCCGTAGAGGGTCAGGAACGGCTTCGCGTCCGCGAGGCGCCCTCCGGCGGTGATCCCGAGCAGCGCGCCGAGGCCGAAGAGGGAGAGCACGCCCGGGACCCAGCCTTCGGGTAAACCGGCGACGTCGGTCAGTAGTGGCGCCAGATAGCTGAACGTCGCGAAGATCATCGCTTGGGCGAGCGCGATCACCCCCAGCGCCAGCCAGAACCGGCCGCCGCGGTAGAGCCGCAGTTCGGTCGCGATCTCGGTCTTGGCGCCGTTCTGTGTTTCCGGGACGAGGGCGAAGACGCCGATCAGCGCGATGACGGTCAGCGCCGTGACCGCCCAGAACGCCGCCCGCCAGCCCGCGTGCTGGCCGAGGAAGGTACCGGCGGGGACGCCGGCGATGTTCGCGACGGTGAGGCCACCGACCAGGATGGCGAGCGCGCGCCCGCGTCGCCCGGCCGGGACCAGCGCGACGGCGGTGGCCGCCGCGACCGCCCAGAACCCGGCGCACGCGACCGCGCTGACGACGCGGGTCGCGAACAGGAGCGCGTAACCCGAACCCAGCGCGCCGACGATGTGCGAAAGCCCGAAGACGACGAGCAAACCCATCAAGGTGGCGCGCCTCGGCACGCGCAGGGTGGCGATCGCGAGCAGGGGAGCGCCGACGACCATGCCGATCGCGAAGGCGGAGATGAGCAGTCCGGCTTCCGGGATGCCGACGTTCAAGTCGGCCGCCATCCCCGGCAGCAGACCGGTGATCATGAACTCGGACGTGCCGAGCGCGAACACGCTCAGTCCGAGAACGCAGACTGCCAAAGGCACGGGATTCCCTCCAGGTTTTGTATCGGTCAGTCCAAAATGTGGGCAGCGTCGCACCCGGCTTTTCGATGGGGGTTACTTCGCGGCGATCGCGTCCAGCGCGATGTTCGCGACGGCTTCCATGGCCGCCCGGCCGGACCCGCGCCGGGACATCAACCGGAGCCCGGCGACGGTGCTGTGCGCGAACTCGGCGATGTCGGCGGGCTTACGGGCCCTGTCGACCGTCCCATCGTGCTGGCCCTCCAGGGCGGCGGACGTGAGAAGGGCGAGGTGTCGTTTCGTGTCGGCGTCGATCCGCGCCTTGACCTCGGTGTCACGATCGCCGAACTCGGCCACCGTGTTGACCACCAGGCAGCCGCGGCCGTGGGTCGCGACCTCTTCGTCGATGGTGTAGGCGAACAGGGCCCGGAACCGCCCGATGCCCGGCTCGGCCTCCTCCAGCAACGCCGTCCTGGAGGCGATACCGCGTTCGGCGTAGTGGTCGAGCGCGCGCATGAACAGTTCGTGCTTGCTGGTGAAGGTGTTGTAGATACTGCTGCGGCCGAGGCCGGTGGCCGCACAGAGGGCTTGGGTGGACGTGCCCTCGTAGCCGCGAAGCCAGAACGCGTCCATGGCGCGCCCGATCGCGGTGCGCTCGTCGAATTCCTTCGGCCTGGCCATGGAAGGGACCGTACCAGGTTTTGTATCGACTGGTTCAAAACGGGTCCGGGTCAGCGTGCGGGGCGCCACAAGAGCAAGATGTCAGGGTGGGTTACGACGCGCTGCTTTGGCTTTCGTTCGGTGGTCCCGAGGGACCCGACGAGGTGATGCCGTTCCTGGAGAACGTCACGCGGGGCCGGGGGGTCCCGAGGGAACGGCTCCTCGAGGTCGCCGAGCATTACCAGCACTTCGGCGGGGTCTCGCCGATCAACCGCCTGAACCGTGCCGCGATCTCCGCGGTGGAGAAGCAGCTCGCGGTGGCCGGGATCGACCTGCCCGTCCATTTCGGCAACCGCAACTGGCGGCCGATGGTCGAAGAGACCCTGGCGGAGATCACCAAGGCGGGAGCCCGGCGGGTGCTGGTCTTCCCCACGAGCGCGTACGGCGGCTACTCCGCTTGCCGCCAGTACGACGAGGACATCGAGCGTGCCCGCGCGGCTGTCGGCGACGGCGCGCCGGAACTGGTGAAGCTGCGGCAGTTCTTCGACCACCCGCTGTTCGTCGCGGCCTTCGCCGACGCCGTGCGCGCCGCCCACGCCGAGCTGGGGAACCGGCCCGGCACCCGGACGGTCTTCTGCGCGCACTCGGTCCCCGAGTCCGCCGACGCCGCGTCCGGACCGCCCTCGGAAGGCGGCCGCCGCTACTCGCGCCAGATCGCCGAGGCCGCCCGTCTCGTCGCGGCCGAAGCGGGGATCGAGACCTACGACGTCGTCTGGCAGTCGCGCTCCGGCCCGCCGCAGGTGCCGTGGCTGGAACCGGACATCGTCGACCACATCGACGCGCTGCACGCGGAAGGCGTCACGTCGGTGGTGGTCTGTCCGGTGGGGTTCGTGTCGGACCACCTCGAGGTGATCTGGGACCTCGACAACGAGGCCGCCGAGCGTGCCGCGGAACACGGCATGGCCTTCGCGCGGGCCGCCACCCCGGACGCCGACCCGCGGTTCGCGGAGCTGGTCGTGGAGCTGATCCGTGAGCACACGGAAGGCGTGCCGCCGCGGAAGCTGTCGCCGTTCCCGGCCGCCGGGTGCACGGTGAACGGGGCGCCTTGCGCGATCGGATGCTGTGAGCCCGCGAAAAGGCCCGCGCGTCCGTAGCCCGGACGGCTAAGGGCGGCGGTCCGCCTGGTCGGCGAACACCCGCACCGCTTCGTTGATCGCGGCGCACCGCGCGTTCCGGACCGCTTCGCTCAACGGCCGCAACGCCTCGGACCGGCGAAGCGCGGCGGAAGCCGACAGGGCGCCGCCAGGGTCGTCCGATTCGGCGATCGCCAGGATCGCCGCGATCTCCTCCGACCGCTGGAGCACGCGCAGCGAACGGCCCGGCATCCCGGCGGGCCACGGCGCGTCGGTGGCCGACCGCAGCCTCGCCGAAAGCTCCGCACGCACCCCCGGCCGCTCGCTGGCGACGTCGAGTGACTGCAGCGCGCCGGCGCTCGCGCGGATCGCGTCGGTCAGGCCGTGTTCGGCCTCGCCCAGGGACCGGAACTCCAGGACGCCCGGGGTGGGTACCGAGTAGACGCTCCACCGCATGAGACCTTCGGCGATCGACTCCGGGACCAGGCCGTAGCCGAGATCCGGCAACAAGACCGCCTCGCCGGTCCGCAGCGCGGCCGCCATGAACTGGCCGCCGCCACCCAGACCGCGGACATCGCCGGGCACCGGCAGCAGCAGCTCCATGCTCTTCGCGCCCTGCGAGCGCAGCGCGAGCAGCAACTGGACCGGGGTCGCCGCGCGGTTGAACGCGAGTGGCAGGTCGAACGCCTCGGCGGCGGCGGCATCCGCGGCGACGACGTCGTGGGCCTCGCCCCAGACCTGAAGGGCGTCAAGGACGTCGTCTGAGGCGGCGGCCCCGTTCAGCCACGCAGAAGACCAGACCGCGAGGGTCGCACTGGATCGGCACACTGGACCTATTTTAGTCGTGCTCCCAACGAAACCGGGAAAAGGGCGCGCCAACTCGGGGATGCGCGGGTGTCACCTCTGGTCCGCCCTGAGTGGGACGCGCGCCGAGATCCCGGTGCCGCCGCCCGGTTCGGACTCGATCCGCAGCGTTCCCGACAGGTTCTCGATCCGCTGGCGCATCGCGGTCAGGCCGAAACCGCCGCCGGTGGTGTCCCCGGGCGGACTCAGCGGATCGAAACCCCGGCCGTCGTCCCGCACGTCCAGGACCACCTCATCCTCCAGGTACGACAGGGTCACGCCCGCCCTGGTCGCCCGTGCGTGGTGGGCACACTCCCGCTGTCCGACCGCTCGCGAACAACGATCGCAGATGACTTCCGTTGGCGATCACCGCGACACCGATCAGGACCAGTCCGCAGAGCCCTTGTTCGATCCGCATCCAGGCCGGCAGGAAGCCGGGGATCGAGACCAGCACCGCGATCGCCACCACCATCGCCGCCGAGGCGATCCGCAACCGCAGGTACGCGCCACGTCGTCCACGAGCGGCACCGACGACGAACAGGAACAGCACCACCGAGGCGATGAGCACGCCTTCACCGCGGACCCAGACGACGTCGGTCACCAAGTCCGGCCGGTCACGCCAGAAATACGCGACGATGAGGGCGAGGACGCTGAGGCCGAGGTAGCAGGAGACGAGCACCTTGATCCACCGGAAGGCCGCGCGGCTGCGCGGGTGCTCGAGTTCGGCCCGGGCCACCGGTGGTTTGCGGGTTTTGGGCATGGGACCAGCCTCGCGGGCGGGCACCCGGTTCCACATCGACCGATCTCTGGAAAACCCCATCCACCGATCGGTTGATCCTCGGGCTGGAGTTGCTTCACGTCGACAGGGCACACGATCGCGACGTAGCGTCGATCAGGTGAACGCTGTCCCCGCACATCTGCCCCGCACCGCCGGGGACCTCCGCGCGGCAGGCCATGCGCCGCGCTCGATCAAGCGAGAACTGCACGACAACCTGCTCGGCAAGCTTCGTGCCGGGGAAGACCCCTGGCCGGGGATCGTCGGGTTCTCCCGCACCGTCCTGCCCCAGCTGGAACGCGCGCTGCTCGCCGGCCACGATGTCGTCCTGCTCGGTGAACGCGGTCAGGGAAAGACCCGGCTGCTCCGCAGTCTCGCCGCGCTGCTCGACGAATGGACGCCCGTCATCGACGGGGCCGAACTGGGCGAGCACCCGCTCGACCCGATCACGCCGGAATCGCGGCGCCGGGCCGCCGAACTCGGCGACGCCCTGCCGGTGACCTGGCGTCACCGCGACGAGCGCTACACGGAGAAACTGGCCACACCGGACACTTCGGTCGGCGACCTGATCGGCGACGTCGACCCGGTGAAGGTCGCCGAAGGCCGCAGCCTCGGCGATCCCGAAACCATCCACTTCGGACTCGTCCCGCGCGCCCACCGCGGCATCGTGGCGATCAACGAACTGCCCGACCTCGCCGAGCGCATCCAGGTCGCGTTGCTGAACGTGATGGAGGAACGCGACATCCAGGTGCGCGGATACACCCTGCGCCTGCCGCTGGACGTGCTGCTGGTGTCGACGGCCAACCCGGAGGACTACACCAACCGCGGCCGCATCATCACCCCGCTCAAGGACCGGTTCGGCGCGGAGATCCGGACGCACTACCCGCTCGACGTCGAGGCGGAGATCGCGGTCGTGCGGCAGGAAGCGAGCCTGGTCGCCGAGGTCGGCGAGCCGCTGCTGGAGGTGCTCGCCCGGTTCGTGCGGAACCTGCGCGAATCGCCGGTGATCGACCAGCGTTCCGGCGTGTCGGCCCGGTTCGCCATCGCGGCGGCGGAGACCGTGGGGGCGGCGGCGCTGCGCCGGTCCGCGCTCACCGGGGAAGAACCCGCCGTGGCGCGGCCGGTCGACCTCGACGCGGTTCCGGCCGTACTGCGCGGCAAGCTCGAATTCGAGCCGGGGGAGGAGGGGCGCGAGACCGAGCACCTCGTGCACCTGCTGCGCCGCGCGGTCGCGGAGACGGCCCGTTCGCGGTTCGCCGGGCTGGACCTGCTGCCGCTGGCCGACGCCGTCGAGGACGGGCACCTGGTCACCACCGGGGAACGCGTGCCCGGCAAGGACGTGCTGGCCGCGCTGCCGGAACTGCCCGTGCTCCACGACGTCGCCGCGCGTGCCGGTGCCGGCCCGGGCGAACCGGCGGGCCGGATCGCCGCCGCGGTCGAACTGGCGCTGGAATCCCTGTTCCTGTCGAGGAAACTCGCCAAGGATTCCGACGACTCGACGACCGTCTACGGCCGATGAGCGCACCGCCGACGTACTTGCTCCCGCGGAGGCGGCGATGACACAGCCGGAAGGGTATTCGTACGGGCCGTGGCACGACGGCCCGGATCCGCTGGCGCCGCCCGCGGATCTGCGTGACGCGCTCGACGAGATCGGCCGTGACGTGATGGCGGGCGCCTCGCCCCGGTCCGCGCTGGAGGAACTGCTGCGGCGCGGGACCCCGCGCACCGCCGGGCTGGACGAATTGACCAGGCGGCTCTGGCAGCGCCGGTCGGAGCTCCAGCGCCGCCACCGGCTGGACGGCACCCTGCAGGAGGTCCAGCGGCTGCTCGACCAGGCGCTGGAGGCGGAGCGGCGTGACCTGTTCCCGGATCCGGACGACGACGCCCGCTTCCGGGAGGCGCGGTTGGACGCGTTGCCGCCGGGAACGGCGGCGGCCGTCCGGGAACTCGCCGAGTACGACTGGCGTTCGGCGCAAGGCAGGGAGAACTACGAGAAGATCCGCGACCTGCTCGGCCGTGAGCTGCTGGATTCCCGCTTCGAAGGGATGAAGGAGGCGCTGCGGAACGCGGGCCGCGAGGACGTCGAGCGGGCCAACAAGATGCTCGCCGACCTCAACGATCTGCTGGCCGCGCACGCGCAGGGTCGCGAGGACGTGCCCGAGCGGTTCGCCGGGTTCATGGCCGAACACGGCGAGTTCTTCCCGGAGGACCCGAAGAACGTCGAGGAGCTGATCGACGTCCTCGCCGCCCGCGCCGCGGCGGCCCAGCGGATGCTCAACTCGATGACCCCCGAACAACGCGCCGAACTGGCCGAGCTGTCCCAGCAGGCGTTCGGGGACCCGCGGCTCGCGCAGCAGTTGTCCACTTTGGACTCGCAGCTGCGCGCGCTGCGGCCCGGTGAGGACTGGACGTCCTCGGAACGCTTCCGGGGCAACGATCCGCTCGGCCTCGGCGAGGGCGCCCGGGCCATGTCCGATCTCGCCGAACTGGACGCGCTGGCCGAACAACTCGGCCAGTCCTATCCCGGCGCGAGGCTGGAGGACATCGACGTCGAGGCGCTCGAACGGCAGCTCGGCCCGGACGCCGGCGTCGACGCCCGGCGACTGTCCGAACTGGAACGCGAACTACGACGGCGGGGTCTCTTCGAACGCGCGCCCGACGGCACGCTTCGGCTGTCTCCCAAGGCTTTACGGCGACTGGGGGAAACCGCGCTCGCCGACGTCGTGAACGCGTTGCGCGGCAAGACCGGCCGTCGGGAGACCGAGTCCGCCGGTGCCGCCGGCGAGCCGACCGGGGCGACCAGGCCGTGGCGGTTCGGGGACATGCAGCCCTGGGACGTCTCCAGGACGGTTCGCAATTCCGTCCTGCGCTCGGTTTCGCTCGGCGAACGGGCTGTCCGGATGGACGTCTCCGACGTCGAGGTGGCCGAGACCGAGCATCGGTCGCGCGCGGCGGTGGCGTTGCTCGTGGACACCTCGTGGTCGATGGTGCAGGAAGGTCGCTGGCTGCCGATGAAGCGGACGGCGCTCGCCCTGCACCAGCTGATCAGCACCCGGTTCCGCGACGACGCCCTGCAGCTGATCACCTTCGGCCGCTACGCCACATCGGTCGAGCCGGCCGAGCTGGTGGGCCTGGAGGGCGCCTGGGAGCAGGGCACCAACGCCCACCACGCCCTGCTGCTGGCGGGACGGCATCTGCGGCGGCATCCCGACGCGCAGCCGGTGGTCCTGATGGTCACCGACGGTGAGCCGACAGCGCATCTGGAACCCGACGGTACGGCGGAGTTCGACTATCCGCCCCAGCCGAGGACGTTGCTCAAGACACTGTCCGAAGTGGACCGGATGGCGAAGCTGGGTGCCTCGGTGACGGTGTTCCGGCTCGGGGACGACCCGCGCCTGACCGCGTTCGTCGATCTGCTCGCGCGCCGTTCGGGCGGCCGGGTCGTCGCGCCGGACCTCGACGGGCTCGGCGCCGCCGTGGTCGGCGACTACCTGCGGACGAGGAAGCGGTAGGTCAGCGGCCGGTGACGCCGTCCACCTACGCTGGGCCGATGGGGTATTCGGTGGGGAAGGTCGCGGCGTGGTCCGGGGTCACCGTGCGCACACTGCACCACTACGACGAGATCGGCCTGCTCTCGCCCAGCGGGCGGACGGCGGCGGGATACCGCAGCTACAGCGACGACGACCTCGACCGCTTGCAGCGCATCCTGTTCTACCGCGAACTCGGGTTCGGTCTGGAGACGATCGCGAAGGTCGTCGACGACCCGGGCCTGGACGCGATGGAGCACTTGCGGCGGCAGCGGTCGCTGCTGACGGAGCGGATCGGTGAGCTGACCCGGATGGTCGAGTCAGTCGACCGGGTGATCAAGGCGAAGCAGGTCGGCGGTGCGCTGACGCCGGAGGAGAGGTTCGAGGTCTTCGGCGAGTTCCGTGAACCGGAGGGGTACGCGGAGGAGGCCGTCCGGCGGTGGGGCGAGACCCCGCAGTGGCAGGCGGCGGCGATGCCACTGTCCAAGGAGGAATGGACCGAGGCGGAGAAGGTCCGCCAGGACTGGGTCCGGCGGCTGCTCGACGTCGTCGACTCCGGCGCGCCCGCGGACAGTGCCGCGGCGATGGACCTCGCCGAAGAGCACCGGCGGATGCTGACCGCGTTCATGGGGGAGTGCGACCACGCCCTGCACCGCGAGATCGCGGGGATGTACGCGACCGAACCGGTCCAGCTCGGGTTCCTGGTGCGCGAGCCGGACCAGCGGCCGGGCCTCGGCGAGTACATCCGGGACGCCGTCCACGCCAACGCGGTCCGTGCCCGGGGATAGCGAATCCGGTTACGCCGGCCGTGTTCGTCTCCCACCGGACGGGAACGGCGTGGCGGCTCCGCTTACAGTCGAGGTATGCAGACTTGGTCATCGGTCGACGTGCCCCGTATCCCCGGCACCCCCCGTCCGCTGCGGCTCCATGACACGGCGACGGGGCAGATCCGCCCCACGGCGCCCGGGTCCACCGCTCGGATGTACGTCTGTGGCATCACGCCGTACGACGCCACCCATCTGGGCCATGCCGCCACATATCTGACATTCGACCTGGTCAACCGCCTGTGGCGCGACGCCGGGCACGACGTCCACTACGTACAGAACGTCACCGACATCGACGAGCCCCTGCTGGAACGGGCCGAGCGGGACAAGGACGACTGGGTCGTCCTCGGCATGCGTGAGACGGCCCTGTTCCGCGAGGACATGACCGCGCTGCGGGTGCTGCCGCCGCGGCAGTTCGTCGGGGCGGTGGAGAGCATCCCGGAGATCGTCGAGGTGATCGCCAAGCTGCTGGCGAACGGCAGCGCGTACCGCGCCGGCGACGCGGAGTACCCGGACATCTACTTCGACCACAACGCGACCGGGCACTTCGGCTCCGAGTCGAACTACGACGCCGAGACCATGGCGAAGTACTTCGCCGAACGCGGCGGAGACCCGGACCGGCCGGGCAAGCAGCACCCGCTCGACGCCCTGCTGTGGCGGATGGCACGACCGGGCGAACCGTCGTGGGAGTCGGAACTGGGCGCGGGGCGGCCAGGCTGGCACATCGAGTGCAGTGCGATCGCGGTCAACCGCCTCGGTCTCGGCTTCGACGTCCAGGGCGGCGGCTCGGACCTCATCTTCCCGCACCACGAGTACAGCGCCGCGCACGCGGAAGCCGTCGCGGGGGACCGGCCGTTCGCGCGCCACTACGTGCACGCCGGGATGATCGGCCTCGACGGCGAGAAGATGTCGAAGTCGCGGGGGAACCTCGTGTTCGTCTCGCGATTGCGTGCCGACAAGGTCGACCCCGGCGCGATCCGGCTCGCCCTCTTCGCCGGTCACTACCGGGAAGACCGCCCGTGGAGCGCGCAGCTGCTCGCGGACGCGGAAGGCCGGCTCGCCCGGTGGCGTGACGCCGTTTCGCTCGGCACCGGCCCGGCCGCGGAGGACACGATCGCCCGCCTGCGCGACCACCTGACCGACGATCTCGACACCCCGAAGGCACTCGCCGCCGTCGACGCCTGGGTGGCCGAGGCGCTCAACCGCGCCGGCTCCGATCCGGCGGCGCCGGGGCTGATCCGGAACGCGGTCGACGCGCTGCTCGGCATCGTGCTCTGAAGAAGGCCATGAAGGGGTCCCCCTAAGACGAATCCGTCTCATGGGGACCCCTTCATGACGTGCGTATAACGCCCTATGCCGCCACGCGGCCGGCTTCCAGCCGCAGGTGGTCACCCGCCCAGTCCCGGCGCAGCCATCGATCATGCGAAGCGACGACGACGGCGCCCGGAGCCGAGTCGAGCGCGGCGAACAACTCTTCGGCCAAGGTGAGCGAGAGGTGGTTCGTCGGCTCGTCGAGCAGGAGGACGTCCGGCGGGTCGGCGATCAGCAACGCCAGCGCGAGCCGCCGTCGCTGCCCGACCGACAGCGCGCCGACCCTGGTCCCGAGGTCCCGTGGAGCCAGCAAACCCAGGCCGCGCAACGGCGGCGCACCTTCGCCGAGTGTTTCGGTGTAGATCCGCTGCGCCGACCGGTCCGGCTCGGCGAACTCCACATCCTGGGCCAGCAGGCCGATCCGGACCCCGCGTCCACGAAGGACGGTCCCGGAAGCCGGGGTCAGCGCTCCGGTCAGCACGGACAGGAGCGTGGACTTCCCCGCGCCGTTCCCACCGGTGATCAGGAGCCTCGACGTGGTCGTGATGTCGAGGGTCTCCAGCCGCAGCCGTCCGGGGACGTGGAGATCCCGGACCGAGATCGCCGTCTTGTCCTCGCCGGGCGTGCCGGTGAGCTCCGCCTGGAACCGCAGTGGAGCGGGCGGCTTCCGGACCTGATCGCGTTCCAGTTCCTCCAGCCGCAACTGGGCGTTGCGGACCCGGCGTGAGATCTGCTTCTGCACCCTCCCGGTCTTGAAGTTGTAGAGCATCTTGGCGTTGTCGCGCTGAGGCCGGTTGTGCGCGACGGCGCGCGCGGTGACGGCCACCGATTCGCGCAGTTCCTTCAGTTCGTCCTGTTCCTCGGCGTACCGCTGTTCCCAGCGCGCCCGTTCGGCCCGTTTCTGGTCCAGATAGGCGGAATACGCGCCGCCGTACCTGGTCGGCCCGCCCAGTGCCGGATCGAGGTCGACGATGTCGGTGCACACCGCGTCGAGGAACACGCGGTCGTGCGACGCCAGCACGAGGACCCCGGTCAGCGACGCGAGATGCTGTTCGAGGAACTCCATCGCCGCGTCGTCGAGGTGGTTCGTCGGCTCGTCGAGGATCAGCGTTCCGGGCCGCCGGATCAGCAGCGCGGCCAGGCCGAGCCGCGACCGCTGCCCGCCCGACAGCGTGCCCAACGTCCGCGCCGGATCGATCCCGGCGAGCCCGAGGCCCGCGCACACGATCTCGGCCCGCCGGTCGGCGTCCCAGAGGTCGTGCGCCTGGGCCCAGTCGAGGACGGTGCCGTACTCGTCGAGGACCGCCGCGTCGTCGGGACGTTCCGTGAGCGTCGCGGTCAGTTCGTCGAGTCTCGCCGACGCCTGCCGGATTTCGGCGAGCGCGCCGTCGATGACCTCGGAGAACCGGGCCGTCGAGGGGAAAGGCAGCTCCTGCAACAGGAATCCCAGGTCATCACCGCGGAGCACCTCGCCGGCGTCCGGCTCTTCGACCCCGGCGAGCAGGCGCAGGAGGGTGGACTTCCCGACGCCGTTCTCACCGACGAGACCGAGCCGTTGCCCGGCCGAAGCGGTCAGGTTGACGCCGTCGAGCACGACGCGGGTGCCGTAGGAGCGGACGAGGTCCTTGGCGATCAAGGAAAGGGAAGAAGACATACGACATCACCGCGTTTCGGATCCGTGAGGGATCCCCGCCGGGTCTGGTCGCTTGCGGGAGCCGTGCTCGACCGAAGCCGCCTCGGAGCGGGGAGGGATGCGATGTCAGTTGTCCATGATGCCGGCAGTCTAACGCAATCTCTGTAGCGTTAGTCAACCCTGTTTTCCGGCGACCCCGATCGCAGGCGTGCGGCCTCGCGTTCGGCGAAGGCGCGGCCGTCGGTCATGACGCCGAGAAGAGCGGCGAGCTGGCGGCGATCGAGCTTTCCGAGGCGCTCGCCGAAGAAGCGGGCCATGGGGGCGTAGAGGTCGGCGACGTCGTCCAGCCGATCGGGGAGCGGGCGGATCAGGAGACGGCGACGGTCGGCCGGGTCGGGGACGCGTTCGACCAAACGCTGCTTCGCCATGCGGTCGAGCATCCGCGTTACCGCGCCGGTCGTCATGCCGAGCGCGGCGGCGAGCTGGGTCGGCGCGGTCGCGGCCCCGCTGATGACCAGCTGGAGTCCGTGCAGCTCGGTGGGGCTGATCCCGAGCCGTTCCGCCATGGCCGTCTGGAAGAGCACCGTGGCGCTGACGAACCGGGGGATCTCCAAAGCCGCCGCGGTGACGAGTTCTCGCTGCTCAGGCATGTGTGTTCCTCGTGCAGTAGTTGACTGAGGCAGTCATTGCACAAGGCAGCAACTGTCGGGGAAAGGGTATCGAAGGCGTTTGACACGGCGAGGAGCGTCTGAAACTCTGAAAGAGACCTTTCGAAAGAGATGTTTCAGATTGGATCGGGCGATGACCGGGTTGCCACCGCGCAAGCGGATCGAGGATGTGGAGCTGATGCGCGCGCTGGCGCATCCGCTGCGTGCGGCGCTGGTGGACCACCTGATGGCGGTGGGGCCGCGTACCGCGAGCGAATGCGCGACGGCCGTCGGTTCGACCGCGTCCAACATCAGCTGGCATCTGCGTCAGCTCGCCCAGCACGGCCTGGTCGAACGCGTCGAAGCCGAGGACGGGCGCGAGCGGCCCTGGCGCGCCTGTCAGGTCGGGATCGAGTTCGGGAACGACCCGGAATTGCGCGGGGCGCAGCTGGCCGTGGTCGGCACGACACTCGCGCGGGAGCGGGAACTGACCGAGCGCTACCTCGAAGCCGCGGACCGGCTGGAGAAGGAGTGGCAGGACTCCTCCGGCCTCACCACCTACTCGCTGCGGGTGACCGCCGCGGAACTGGACAAGCTGATCGAGGGGATCGACGCGCTGGTCCGGCCCTACGTCGGCGCGATCCGCGAGGACGCGCCGGAGGAGGCCCGGCCGGTGCACCTGGGATTGCGCGCGTTCCTCCGCCTCGACGCGGAGGGGAAGCCGAGCCGATGAAACCGTTGAAAGAGCCCGCCTTCCTGCGGCTGTGGATCGCCGCCTTCTTCTCCGAGACCGCCGAATGGATGCTGCAGATCGCGTTGCCGGTGTTCGTCTTCCGGGCCACCGGCTCCGCGGCCACCACGGCGTTGAGCATCGTGCTCGGACTGCTTCCCGCGGTGCTGCTCAGCCCGGTCGCCGGGGTGACCGCGGATCGCTGGAACCGGCGGCTGGTGCTGTGCGTGGTGTGCGCGGGGCAGGCGTTCGTGGCGCTGCCGCTGCTGTTCGTCGCGTCCGGCGGTCCGGTGTTCGTGATCTACGCGGTCATGGCGGGCCAAGCGGGGCTGGCCTCGCTGTTCGAACCCGCCCGCAACGCGCTTGTACCGGAACTGGTCGGCCCGGACGAGCTGACCGGTGCCAACGGCCTCATGAGCATCAACGGCAGCGTCGCTCGCCTCGTGGGTGGTTGGGCGGGCGGTCTGCTGCTCGGATTCGGTGGCCTGGGCTGGGTCGTGGTGGCCTACCTCGGCGTACTGGCGATCGCGTCGGCCCTGCTGGCACGTCCCTTCCGCCGGGCCGCGGCACCCGTCGCGGCCGGTCCGCACGAGCCGGTGGTGAAGGCGTGGCTCGACGGCCTGCGCGAGATCGGCCGGGAAGGGCGGCTGCGCGTGGCCGGTTTCGTCGTGGTCCTGACCTCGTTGGCGCAGGGCATGTTCCTGGTGCTGTTCGTGGTCTTCGTGCTCGACATCCTCGACGGCACCGAAGGCGACGTCGGCCTGCTGCGCGGTGTGCAGGCGCTCGGCGGGCTGGTCGCCGGATTCGCCGTCGCCACCGTCGCCCGCAAGGTCGCGCCCGCCGCCCTGCTCGGCTGGGGCGGGCTCGCGCTCGGCCTGCTGTCGGCGCTGATCTGGAACCTCCCGGCGCTCACGGCGTCACTGGGTGTCTACATCGGCCTCTTCGGGCTCGTCGGCGCGCCGGGGGTACTCGCCGGTTCCGGATTGCTGTCGCTGGTCCAGACGGCCGCGTCGCCGGAGCGGTCCGGCCGCGTGCTCAGTACGATGTTCGCCGGGATGGCGGGCTTCACCGCGCTGGGCGCGCTGCTGGCAGGCGGGCTGGTGAGCGTGCTCGGCAACGGTGTCCTGCTGAACGTCCAGGCGGGCCTGCACACCGCCTCCGCGCTGATCGTGCTGGGCGTGCTGGCGTCGGGTCGCTTACGCCGTGATGCGGTCTTGGCGGTTCCCCGGTCCGAGTGAAGCTACGGTGGTGGAGTGCCACATCTCTTCGCCACCAGCGACCTCCACGTCACCCATGAGGGCAACGCCCCGCTCGTCGACGAGGTCGTCCCCCGTACCTCCGACGACTGGCTGCTCGTGGCCGGTGACGTCGCCGAACGCGCCGAATCCGTGATCGGGGTGCTCAAGACCTTGCGGGAACGCTTCGCGAAGGTCGTCTGGGTCCCCGGCAACCATGAGCTGTGGACCACCCAGAAGGACGAATGCCAGCTGCGGGGCCAGGCGCGCTACGAGCACTTGGTCGAGCGATGCCGTGAGATCGACGTCCTCACCCCTGAGGATCCGTACCCGGTGTGGGAACACCAGGAGAAACCGCTGACGGTCGCCCCGTTGTTCGTGCTGTACGACTACAGCTGGCGGGCGCCGGCGGCCGAAGGACTGCCGATGCAGGCGGCCATCGACCAGGCGCGCGACGCCGGTGTGCTGTGCACGGACGAGTTCTTCCTGCACCCGGACCCGTATCCCAGCAGGCAGGCCTGGTGCGCCGACCGGGTGAAGATCAGCACCGAGCGGCTGGAGGCGATCCCGGAAGACCACGGGACGATCCTGATGTCGCACTGGCCGCTGCACCGTCACCCGACCGCGCCGCTGTACTGGCCGGAGTTCGCGTTGTGGTGCGGGACGACCGAGACCGAGGACTGGCACCTGCGGTTCCGCGCGGAGGTCGCCGTCTACGGGCACCTGCACATCCCGCGGTCCACCGAAGCGGACGGGGTGCGGTTCGAGGAGGTCTCGCTCGGCTATCCGCGGGAGTGGCGGAAGCGGGCACGAGGTCCGATTCCGCTGCGGCGCATCTTCTGACGCCCAGCCGCGCCATGCCCCGGCGCGAACCCTCAAGTACATGATGGCCCCCTTCCTTGCGCTAGGCGCAAGGAAGGGGGCCATCATGTACCACGCGCCACCGCGGGCCAAGGGCGGGAGCGCGACCTAGCCCCGTCCCGGCCCGTCCTGCCCGGGACGCCGCCGCCGCAGGTATCGCTCGAACTCGGCCGCGATCTTGTCCCCGCTCACGTCGTCCAGCGTGAACTCGGTTTCCGCGTCACCGCGCTCCTCGAGTCCCCGGACGTACTCGCTGATCTCCTCGTCCTCTTCGGCCATGTCGGTGACCGTCCGCTGCCACTCCTCGGCCTGCTCCGGCAGCGCGCCGAGCGGGATTTCGACGTCGAGGACGTCTTCGAGTTTGTGCAGCAGCGCGAGTGTGGCCTTCGGCGACGGCGGGTGGGAGACGTAATGCGGCACGGCCGCCCAGATCGACACCGCCGGTACGCCCGCCTGCACGCAGTAGTCCTGCAGAACGCCGACGATGCCGGTCGGGCCTTGGTAGTTGTTCAGCTCCAAGCCGAACTGCGAGGCGGTGTCCTTGTCGTAGGCCGTCCCGGTCACCGGGACGGGCCGGGTGTGCGCGGTGTCGGCCAGCAGCGCGCCGAGGGTGACGACGGTGGCGACCTCCAGTTGCTGGATGTACTCCAGCAGTTCGCCGCAGAAGGCGCGCCAGCGCATGTTCGGCTCGGGACCTTGGACCAGCACGACGTCCCGGCTGAAGCCTTCCGGGCGGCACACCGAGAGCCGGGTGGTCGGCCAGTCGACCCTTCGGGTGACACCGTCGACCATGCGCACGGTCGGTCTGCTCACCTGGAAGTCGTAATACTCGTCCGGGCTCAGCTCGCTCAGCGGTGTCGCATCCCAGTTGAGCTGGAGATGCTCGACCGCCCGGCTGGCCGCGTCACCTGCGTCGTTCCAACCTTCGAAGGCGACGATCATGATCGGCTTGGTCTCGTCCGGGTGGTCGCGGCCGGGTAGCTGGGTCTCGTCGACGGGCTCACTCACCGGACCAGCCTACGACCAGGCGGTCGTACCCTGTTGGGCATGTCCGATCGCCTTTCGTCACCGCTGCTCGACGCGCTGCGTACTCGAGTCCTGGTAGCCGACGGTGCGATGGGGACCGCGTTGCAGGCGCACGATCTCGGCCTGGACGATTTCGCCGGCCTGGAGGGCTGCAACGAGATTCTCAACGTCACCCGTCCGGACGTCGTCCGCAGTGTGCATCGCGGCTATCTCGAGGCGGGCGCCGACCTCGTCGAAACGAACACCTTCGGCGCGAACTACGCGAACCTGGCCGAATACGGCATTCCGGACCGGATTTTCGAACTGTCCGAGGTCGGCGCGCGGCTCGCCCGTGAGGTCGCCGACGAGTACGCCACCCCGGAGCGGCCGCGTTACGTGCTCGGGTCGGTCGGGCCGGGCACGAAGCTGCCGACGCTGGGGCACGCGCCGTTCACCACGCTGCGCGACGCCTACGTCGAGGAGGTCCGCGGGCTGCTGGCCGGCGGCGTGGACGCGATCATCGTCGAGACGACGCAGGACATCCTCCAGACGAAGGCCTCGATCATCGCCGCGCACCGGGCGATGAAGGCCGAGGGCAGGCGGGTGCCGGTGATCGCCTCGATCACCGTCGAGACCACCGGCACGATGCTGCTCGGCACCGAGGTCACCGCCGCGCTGGCCGCGCTGGAGCCGATGGGCATCGACCTGATCGGCCTCAACTGCGCCACCGGGCCCGCCGAGATGAGCGAGCACCTGCGGCAACTGTCCAAGCACGCACGCGTCCCGCTTTCGGTGATGCCCAACGCCGGGCTGCCCGAACTCGGCCCCGACGGCGCGGTCTATCCGCTCTCACCCGAAGGACTGGCCGAAGCGCTGACCGGCTTCGTCCGCGAGTTCGGCGTCGGGCTGGTCGGCGGCTGCTGCGGGACGACCGACGAACACATCCGGCAGCTGGCCGAAGCGGTCACGGACCTCCAGCCCGCCCCTAGGCGTCCCCGGCCGGAGCCCGGCGTGTCGTCGCTGTACCAGGCCGTCCCGTTCCAGCAGGACTCCAGCGTCCTGATGATCGGTGAGCGGACCAACGCCAACGGCTCCAAGGCCTTCCGCGAGGCGATGCTGGAAGGCCGCTTCGAAGACTGCGTCGAGATCGCCCGCGACCAGACCCGCGACGGCGCGCACATGCTGGACCTGTGCGTCGACTACGTGGGCCGCGACGGCGCGGCGGACATGGCGGAACTCGCCGGACGGCTGGCGACGGCGTCCACACTGCCGATCATGCTCGACTCGACCGAGGTCCCGGTGCTGCGCGCCGGGCTCGAACGGCTCGGCGGCCGGTGCGCGATCAACTCGGTGAACTACGAAGACGGCGACGGGCCCGGCTCCCGGTTCACCCGGGTGATGGAGATGGCCCGCGAGTTCGGTGCCGCCGTCGTCGCGCTGACCATCGACGAAGAGGGCCAAGCGCGGACCGCCGAGCACAAGACGGCGATCGCCGCGCGCCTGATCGAGGACATCTCCGGCAACTGGGGCCTGCGGCACAGCGACATCATCATCGACGCTCTGACCTTCACCATCGCCACCGGACAGGAGGAATCCCGCCGCGACGGCATCGAGACGATCGAGGCGATCCGCGAGATCAAACGCCGCTATCCCGAGGTCCAGACCACGCTGGGCCTGTCGAACATCTCGTTCGGGCTCAACCCGGCCGCCCGGCAGGTGCTGAACTCGGTGTTCCTGCACGAATGCGTGCAGGCGGGGCTCGACACCGCGATCGTGCACGCGTCCAAGATCCTGCCGATGGCCCGGATCCCGGACGAGCAGCGGGCGGTCGCCCTCGACCTCGTCTACGACCGCCGCCGCGAGGGCTACGACCCCTTGCAGGAGCTGATGGCGCTCTTCGAAGGCGTCAGCACCGCGTCGTCCAAGGCGTCCCGCGCCGAAGAGCTGGCCGCACTGCCGTTGTTCGAGCGGCTGGAGCGGCGGATCGTCGACGGCGAGCGCAACGGACTCGACGCCGACCTCGACGCGGCGCTCGAACAGCGTCCGGCGCTGGAGATCATCAACGACACCCTGCTGGCCGGGATGAAGACGGTCGGCGAACTGTTCGGCTCCGGGCAGATGCAGCTTCCGTTCGTGCTCCAGTCGGCCGAGGTGATGAAGGCCGCCGTCGCGCTGCTCGAACCGCATATGGACAAGGAAGAGGACTCCGGCAAGGGCCGGATCGTACTCGCCACCGTGCGCGGCGACGTCCACGACATCGGCAAGAACCTCGTCGACATCATCCTGTCCAACAACGGCTACGAGGTGGTCAACCTCGGCATCAAGCAGCCGATCACGACGATCCTGGAGGCCGCCGAGGAGAACGCGGCCGACGCCATCGGCATGTCCGGCCTGCTGGTGAAGTCGACCGTGATCATGAAGGAGAACCTGGAGGAGATGAACTCCCGCGGGGTCTCGGCGCGATGGCCGGTGTTGCTGGGCGGGGCGGCGCTCACCCGGTCCTATGTGGAGAACGACCTCGCGGAGCTCTATCTCGGCGACGTCCGCTACGCCCGCGACGCGTTCGAGGGGCTGCGCCTGATGGACGCGATCATGGCGGCCAAACGCGGCGAATCGCCCATCGTGGACGCCGAAGCCGAGCGGAAACGGCGGGAGCGTAAGGAACGCCGGGAGCGGTCCCTGCGGATCGCCGAGGCGCGCAAGGCGAAAAAGGTGGCCGAAGAGTCCGAAGTGGACCTTCCGGCCCGGTCCGACGTCGCCACGGACGTCCCGCTTCCCTCTCCTCCGTTCTGGGACACCCGGGTGGTGAAGGGGATCCCGCTGGCCGACTACGCCGCCATGCTCGACGAACGCGCGACGTTCATGGGCCAGTGGGGGCTCAAAGGCGCCCGCGGTGACCAGGGACCGACGTATGAGGAACTGGTCGAATCCGAGGGACGGCCGCGGCTGCGGTACTGGCTGGACCGGCTCACCGCGGACGGCGTCCTCGCGCACGCCGCCGTCGTCTACGGATACTTCCCGTGCGTCGCCGACGGCGAGGACGTCGTGGTCCTGACCGAACCATGGCCGGACGCGCCGGAGCGGCTGCGCTTCACCTTCCCCAGGCAGCGGCGCGACAGGCGGCTGTGCCTCGCCGACTTCTACCGGCCGCGCGGGCAGGCGCTCGCCAACGGGGAGGTGGACGTGATTCCGTTCACCCTCGTCACCATGGGGCAGCCGATCGCCGACTACGCCAACGAGCTGTTCGCCGGGAACTCCTACCGGGACTACCTGGAGGTCCACGGCCTCGGCGTGCAGCTCACCGAGGCGCTGGCCGAGTACTGGCACCGCCGGGTGCGTGAGGAACTGCGCTTCGCGGGCGGCGCGGCGGTGGCCGAGGAGGACCCGGACGACGTCGAGGAGTTCTTCCGACTCGGCTACCGTGGGGCTCGGTTCTCCCTGGGATACGGCGCCTGCCCGAACCTGGAGGACCGGGCGAAGATCGTCGAGCTGCTCCGCCCGGAGCGGATCGGCGTGAAGCTGTCGGAAGAGTTCCAGCTGCATCCCGAACAGTCGACCGACGCGATCGTCTGCCACCACCCGGAGGCGAAGTACTTCAACACCTGACCGTGAAGGGGGAGCCGTGACCGCACCGTCCACACCGGACGGACTCGCCGCCGTGCTGTGGGATATGGACGGCACGCTGGTCGATTCGGAGAAGCTGTGGGACGTCGCGCTCTACGAGGCGGTCGAATCCCTCGGCGGCACCTTGACCGAGCAGCAGCGGCTGAGCCTCGTCGGGTCCAATATGGACGACACGGCCGCGTTCCTGCTCGAAGTGTGCGCCAAACCCGTCACACCCGAGTCGATCGTGGAGATGGGGCAGTGGATCCGCGAGCGCACGGCCAACCTCTTCGACGGACCCCTGCCGTGGCGGCCCGGCGCGCGGGAACTGCTCGACCTGCTGCGCGCGCACGGTGTGCCGATGGCGCTGGTCACCTCCACCGAACGGTCGCTGACCGAACTCGCCCTCAACACCATCGGCCGAGGGTATTTCGCGGCCACCGTCTGCGGTGACGAGGTCGATGGGCTGAACAAGCCGCACGCCAGGCCGTATCAGCTGGCGACGGAGTTGCTGGGAGTCCAGGCTTCCCGGTGCGTCGCCATCGAGGATTCGCCGCCGGGCGCGGCTTCCGCGGCCGCGGCGGGGTGCACGGTGGTGGTGATCCCGAACGACGTCGACGTCGAGCCGGGGGAGCGGCGCGTGTTCCGTTCCTCGCTCGTCGGCCTCGACGTGCCGGGTTTGACCGCGCTCCTGCCCTGACCTCGATGTCGCATTTTCGCTAGACCCCGGCCGCGTGGTCGGTGATGCTGGCTGGGTGCATGAGGACTTCGAGCGTTGCGTCCGGGCGGTACAGGCGAAGGACGACCGTTTCGACGGCTGGTTCTTCACCGCCGTCCTGACGACGCGGATCTACTGCCGGGCGAGCTGCCCGGTGGTCCCGCCCAAACCGGAGAACATGAGGTTCTACCCGAGTGCGGCGGCCGCGCAGGAGGCCGGGTTCCGCGCCTGCAAACGCTGCCGCCCGGACGCCAGTCCCGGTTCGCCGCAATGGAACGAGCGGGCGGATCTGGTGGCCAGGGCGATGCGGCTGATCGCCGACGGCGTCGTCGACACCGACGGAGTGAGCGGGTTGGCCACCCGGCTGGGCTACAGCGTCCGGCAGGTCGAGCGGCACGTGCGCGCCGAACTCGGCGCGGGCCCGCTCAGCCTGGCCAGGGCGCAGCGCGCGCAGACGGCGCGGCTGCTGATCGAGACCACGAGCCTGCCGATGATCGACGTCGCGCTCGCCGCCGGATTCGGCAGCGTCCGGACTTTCAACGACACCGTCCGCGAGGTCTTCGCGTTGTCCCCGACGGAGTTGCGGGCGCGAGTGCGCACCGCGCCTGCGGTCGCGCCCGGGACGCTGAACCTGCGCCTGCCTTATCGGAAGCCGTTGTTCCCGGACAACCTGTTCGGGCATCTCGTCGCGACCGGTGTCCCCGGCGTCGAGGAGTGGCGCGACGGCGCCTATCGCCGGACACTGCGGCTCCCGCACGGTCCCGCCGTCGTGGCGCTCAAACCCGAAGACGGCCACATCGGCTGCCGTCTCACCCTGTCGGACCTGCGCGACCTTTCGACCGCGATCAGCCGCTGCCGCCGCCTGCTCGACCTCGACGCCGACCCGCTCGCCATCGACGACCTCCTGGCCGCGGATCCGCTGCTCGCGCCGCTCGTGGCCGCCGCGCCGGGCAGGCGGGTGCCCCGGACCGTCGACGGCGACGAGTTCGCCGTCCGCGCCGTGCTGGGGCAGCAGGTGTCGACCGCCGCCGCGCGGACGCACGCCGCCCGGCTGGTGCTCGCGCACGGCCGGCCGATCGACGACCCGGACGGCGGCCTCACCCACGTCTTCCCGGATCCCGCCGCGCTCGCGGAGATCGACCCGGAAAGCCTCGCCATGCCACAGAGCCGCAAGCGGACGCTGCTCGGTCTCGTCGCCGAGCTGACCGGCGGTGACCTCGACCTCGGAGCGGGCAGCGACTGGCAGCGCGCCCGGGAACGGCTGCGCGCGTTGCCCGGCTTCGGGCCGTGGACCGTCGAGAGCATCGCGATGCGCTCGCTCGGCGACCCGGACGCCTTCCTGCCGACCGACCTCGGCGTCAAGGTCGCCGCGAAGGAGTACGGGCTGACCCCGGCCGCCCTCGTCGCGCACGGCGAGCGCTGGCGGCCCTGGCGCGCCTACGCCGTCCAACACCTCTGGGCGACCGGGGATCACCCGATCAACCGGCTGCCCGCCGCCTGAGTTCGCAAGGAGCGCCATGCGCACGCATACCGTCATCGCCACCCCGTACGGCCCGGAGACCTTGGTCGCGGAGGGCGAAAGCCTCTGTGGGCTCTACATGGTCGGGCAACGCCATCGTCCGGCGGAGGAGACCTTCGGCGAGCCGGATCCCGGAGCGCCGATCTTCGTGGAGACCGAGAAGCAGCTGAAGGAGTACTTCGCCGGCCAGCGGAGGGACTTCGACCTCCCGCTGAGTTTCGCCGGTACCCCGTTCCAGCGGATGGTCTGGGAAAGCCTGTGCGAAATCCCGTATGGCGAGACGGTCTCTTACGGCGCACTCGCGAACCGGCTCGGACGGCCCACCGCCGCGCGGGCGGTCGGCCTCGCGAACGGCAAGAACCCGATCGGGATCATCGTGCCCTGCCACCGCGTCATCGGCTCGAACGGCGACCTCACCGGCTACGGCGGCGGAATCGACCTCAAGCGGCAGCTGCTCGACTTCGAACGGGGAGGCGCCACGCTGTTCTGAGCGCGTTCACGGACACGGAGGTGTGACGCCGGTGTCACCACCCTGGGCCGGGGCAGCGCGGTCGCGGTGCGGATGGAAGGATCTCGGACCGTGAAGACCTTCGATGAGCTGTTCGCCGAGCTTGCCGACCGCGCGGTCACGCGCCCCGACGGTTCCGGCACGGTCGCCGCGCTGGACGCTGGAGTGCACGCCCAGGGCAAGAAGGTGCTCGAAGAAGCGGGCGAGGTGTGGATCGCCGCCGAGCACGAATCCGACGACAGGCTCGCGGAGGAGATTTCACAGCTGCTGTACCGGGTGCAGGTGCTCATGCTCGGCCGCGGGCTGACGACAGAGGACGTGTACCGGTACCTGTGACGCGCTCGCGTCCCGGAGAACCAAGGAGAAGCAATGCTGCGTGTCGCCGTGCCGAACAAGGGAGCCCTCGCCGCCGCCGCGTCGGAGATGCTCGGAGAGGCCGGCTACCGCAAGCGACATGAGGCCCGCGACCTGACCGTGCTGGACACGGTCAACGAGGTCGAGTTCTTCTTCTTGCGTCCGAAGGACATCGCGATCTACGTCGGATCCGGCGAGCTGGATCTCGGCATCACCGGCCGCGACCTCGCGCTCGACTCCGGCGCGCCGGTCGAGGAGATCCTCGGCCTCGGCTTCGGCGGTTCCACCTTCCGGTACGCCGCGCCGGCGGGCAGGGACTGGAAGCCCGAAGACCTGCAGGGCAAGCGGCTCGCGACGTCGTACCCGCGGCTCGTCCGGGAGAACCTGAAGCAGCACGGGGTGGAGGCGGAGGTCATCCGCCTCGACGGCGCCGTCGAGATCTCGATCCAGCTCGGCGTGGCCGACGCCATCGCCGACGTCGTCGAGTCCGGTCGTTCGCTGCGCCAGCACAACCTGGTGGCCTTCGGTGACCCGATCTGCGTGTCGGAGGCGGTGCTGCTGCAGCGCGCGGGCACCGATCACACCCGGCCCAAGGACCAGCTGAAGGCGCGGCTGCAGGGCGTCGTCTTCGCCCAGCACTACATGATGCTGGACTACGACTGCCCGCGTTCGCTGCTCGACGCGGCGATCGCGATCACGCCGGGCCTCGAATCGCCGACCGTCGCGCCGCTTGCGCACGACGACTGGGTGGCCGTGCGGGCGATGGTCCCGCGCAAGGAGGTCAACCGGATCATGGACGAACTCGCCGAGACCGGCGCGAAGGCCGTCCTGGCTTCGGATATCCGGGCCTGCCGCCTCTGACCCCCGGTCAGGGTCACTCGGTCACAGACGCCATGAAAGGTCCTTTCCTTGCGAAATTCGCAAGGAAAGGACCTTTCATGGCGTTGGCTACCGGGGCCGGTTCGGCTTCTTCGGCATGAGGTCGTAGAGCTTCTTCCGCGCGCCGTTGTCGTTGGCGCTGCGGGCCACCGAGACCTCGGTGATGAAGTCTTCGAAGACGAACTCCTCGTCCGCGGGCACGATCGCCGCCGCCGGATGGTTCCGCAGATATCCGTCCAGCGTTTCCGCGATCTCCCGGAACGACAGTGCCTGCAGGGTTTCCGGTGCGTAGGTCGTCACGGGCACACCGTGCGCGGCGGCCTCGTTCATCACCACGCCCAGCGGGACGTGCGAAAGCATCGGGATTCCGAACGTGTACAGCTCCTGGAGCGCCGCCGCCGCGTAATGCGAGATCGGACGGCGGTACAGCCCGGGAACGAGGCCGTAGTAGGCGATCGGCGGACGGCCGACGGTCTGTTCGACGTAACGCACCTGGTCCGAGAGCAGGCGCAGCGCGCGGATACTCGTGCGGTCCGGCTGCACCGGAACCAGGATCCCGTGGGAGGCGGCGAGCGCGTTGTTGGTCAGCACGTCGAGCGCGGGCGGGCAGTCGATGATGATGTGGTCGTAGTTCGCGAACTGGATCACCCTGGCCAGCTGCCAGCCCGGCACCCGGAACTGGTCGAGCCGTCTGATCAGGTCGAACATGCCCGGCGACGTCGGGATGACGTCGAACGCGCCGCCGCGGCCGATGTTGCTGCGCGGATGCCGGACGGCGAGTTCCTCGATCGGGCCCTTCCACACCTTGGTCAGGGCTTTCGCCAGGCTGGGCGCGTCCGGCGCCACCTCGTCCAAGCCGAGGAGTTCGGTGGTCGCGTGTCCTTGTGGGTCGAGGTCGATCAGCAGCACCCGGCGACCGCGTTCGGCCAGTGCGGCCGACGCGCCCACGCTGAGTGAGGTCTTGCCGACCCCGCCTTTCTGGTTGACCACCGAGGTGATCTGCATGCCGAAGCGCTCCCTGCGTCTGTTGTTCCGGGAAGGCTATTGGAAACACGCCGAGAAAGCGCGTCTATGAGCCCGCCTGTCGCGGCCGCACGAGCAACGCCTGCGCTCCGGAGCCGAGCGGGCCGGACGCGTCGTGCAGCGTGGTCGTCGCCGTGCCGATGCCGTTCGGGCCGACCAGGGTGGCCGCGTCGACGCCGATCCAGTCACCCAGTGGTGGACGGCGCAGGTGCACTGTCAGCTCCGAGTTGATGAACCACCACTCGCGGGGATCGAGGAAGTTCGAGATCCCGTTGCCGGAGTCCGCCAGCACGAACAGCCGCTGCAGCGCGCTCGGCTTCTCCCCGTCCACGAGAGCGACGCGCTGTCGTCCCCAGACCGTCGCGGGGCCGGGTTCGTCGAGCGCGCCGCGGACACGCCGCCACTCGACAGCGCCGAGATAGCCGCCGTGCCAGCCTTCGGGCCAGCTCGACGCCGGGAGCTCGTCCGGCGACGGCAGGGCCGGGCCTTCCGAAGTGGCCACCGGCGTGGTGTCCGAGGTCGCGATGCGCCACGCGGAGGCCCGCGCGACGGCGCGTTCGCCGTGGACGAGTTCGGCCTCCAGCCACTCGACCGACCGGCCAGGCCGCTTCACCGCCGCCCGCACCGAAAGCTCCTCCAACGGCGCCGGGCCGAGGATCTCGATCGTCACTCGCGCGAGCTGGCTCGCGTGCGGTGCCTCGATCTCCTCCAGCGCGCGCACCAGCAACGCCGACGGCGGCCCGAAGTGCTGCGCGTCCGGGGTCCACGGGCCCGCGGTGTGCTCGGTCGGCACGAACTTTCCGTCGCCCGAGGGGACGTAGAAGGCTTCCGTCACAACAGACACTCTAATCCGCACGGTCCAATACGGACTCCTCGCCGGGATCCGGTTCGGGCCAGCCGGGATAGGGCGGGGGAGTGCCGCCGTACTGCGGGCAGACCGCCTGGTGATCGCACCACGCGCAGAGTTTGCTCGGATTGGGCCGGAAATCGCCGGTCTTGCCCGCTTTGAGGATCGCCTGCCAGATCGCTTCGAGCGTGCGCTCGAACCGGATCAGCTCGGCCTCGTCGGGGGTGTAGGCCAGTGACTGCCCGTCGGTGAGGTACATGAGTTTCAGCTGGCGCGGCACGACACCGCGCAGCCGCCACAGGACCACGGCGTAGAACTTCATCTGGAACATCGCCTTGGCCTCGCCGATCTCGCGGGGCGCGGCGCCGGTCTTGTAGTCGACGACGCGGATCTCGCCGGTCGGCGCGACGTCCAGCCTGTCGACGTAACCCCGCAGCAGCACTCCGGAGCCCAGCTCGATCTCGACGTGCAGCTCACACGCCTCCGGCTCCAGCCGCCGCGGGTCTTCGAGCCCGAAGTAGGTGTCGACGAGCTGCTCGGCCGAAGCGAGCCACGAGGTGACCGCCTCGGGATCGTCCTGATCGAACAGCTCGATCCATTCCGGGCGTTCCGCGGACAGTTCCCGCCACGCCGGCGCGAGCAACTCCTTGGCCTGCGGGGGAGTGCGATCGGCCTGGGGAAGGGAGAACAGGCGCTCCAGCACGGAATGCACCAGCGTGCCGCGCAGCTGGGCCTTCGTCGGGATCTCGGGCAGTCTGTCCACCGCACGGAACCGGTAGAGCAGCGGGCACTGCTTGAAGTCGCTGGCACGCGACGGGGACAGGGCCGGCCGACGGCGCGGGACTTCGGCGCCGGGCGGCGGATCGGCGGTGACCGTGTCGGTGTCGGGCATGGTGGGAGGGTAGCGCCGGGTACCGACAGTTCCGTGGCCGCGACGCACCGGAGCGGGCATGACCGACACCACCCGGACGGGCAGGGCGGGTTACCGGCACCCCACACCTGGACATCTACGCTCTGCACATGGCGGTGACGGGTGAGCAGGGCCCGCCTCGACGAGGCGTGGCGCCGGACGGTGGATTCCTGCTGTTCCGCGTCTCCGGCATCCCCGTGCTGCTCGCGCCTTCGTGGTGGATCGGCTCCCTGATCATCGTCGTCCTCTACACGCCGTTGGTCGGACGGCTCCTGCCCGGCGCGACGACGCTGACCTCGTGGCTGCTGGCGGCCGCGTTCGCGGTCCTGCTCGGACTGTCGGTGCTGGCACACGAACTCGGGCACTGCCTGGTGGCGTTGCGCCTGGGCATCCCGGTCCGGCGCCTGCGGCTGTTCCTCCTCGGCGGTCTCTCCGAGGTCGCCAGGACACCACGCCAGCCGCGGCACGAAGGACTCGTCGCCGCCGCGGGACCGGTGGTTTCGTTGCTGCTCGGCGGTTTCTGCGGGCTGCTCATGTTCGCCGTCCCGCCGGAAAGCGCGGCCTGGCTGCTCATCGCCGAATGCGCCGTCGCGAACTTCGCCGTCGGGATCTTCAATCTCCTGCCCGGCCTGCCGCTCGACGGCGGACGACTGGTCCGCGCCGGCGTCTGGGCCGTCACCGGACGCCGCGACAAGGGTACCCGCGCCGCCGTCGTAGGTGGCGGTCTCGTCGCGGCGGGACTGGTCATCTGGGCGTTGTGGGGACTGGCGGCGGGCAGCGAGGACCGCTGGCTCCGGCTCGGCGTCTGCGTCGTGACAGCGTGGTTCGTGATCCTCGGCGCGCGAAGCGAACTCGCCGCCGAAGCGCGTCGAGGCTGGCCCGAAGGCGTACGGCTGAGCGAACTCGTCCGGCCCGTTCTCCAGCTTCCCGCGGAAAGCCCCGTCTCGGACGCGCTGGCCGCTTCGGCGGGCCGCGGGGTCGTCCTGGTGCGTGCCGACGGCGTCGCGGCCGGGCTGCTCGACGAGACGGCCGCCGCGCAACTGGCCGGAACCTCGCCGCACGCGCCCGCGGAGATGGCCGCGGAGCCCATCCGCGCCGACACCGTGCTGCTTTCCTCGGAGTCGGGGGAGGAGATCGCCGAGCGGGTCCGGGAAACCGCCGCGTGGCAGTTCCTCGTCGTGGACGACGAAGGCAGGCCCGCGGGAGTGCTCCGGCGCGAGGACCTGCGCGCCGCGATGACCCGGAGCCGACCCCCGGCGTAGCGCGATCCGGCCACCTGCGAGGATCGATCGTCGATCAAGTGTTTGCGCTATGGAGGTTCAGTGTCGGTCCGTGGGCCGTTTCGTGTTGGTGACCGGGTTCAGCTGACCGACTCCAAGGGGCGGCACTACACCATGGTCCTCGCCGAGGGACAGCAGTACCACACCCATCGCGGCGCGCTGGCGCACGACGACGTGATCGGGGCGCAGGAGGGTTCGGTCGTCACTTCGGCAGGCGGCAGCCATTATCTGGCGCTGCGGCCGCTGCTGCCGGACTACGTGCTGTCGATGCCGCGCGGCGCGCAGGTGATCTACCCGAAGGACGCCGCGCAGATCGTGATGTGGGGCGACATCTTCCCGGGCGCGCGGGTGCTCGAAGCCGGTGCCGGTTCCGGGGCGCTGACCTGTTCGCTGCTGCGGGCGGTCGGCTCCGAGGGCACCGTGCAGTCCTACGAGATCCGGGACGACCACGCCGAACACGCCGAACGGAACGTGGAGAAGTTCTTCGGGACCAAACCGGACAACTGGTCGCTGACGGTCGCGGATCTTTCGACGCACACCGGCGAGGTCGACCGGGTGGTGCTCGACATGCTCGCGCCCTGGGATCAGCTGGAGACGGTCGCCGCGCATCTGGTGCCCGGCGGCGTGCTGACGGTTTATGTGGCGACGGTCACACAGCTGTCGCGGATCACGGAAGCCTTGCGGGATCAGCAGTGCTGGACCGAGCCGGAGTCGTGGGAGACGCTCATGCGGCCGTGGCACGTCGTGAGCCTCGCGGTGCGGCCGGATCACCGGATGGTCGCGCACACCGCGTTCCTGCTGACGGCGCGCCGTCTCGCCGACGGAACCGTTTCGCCGCGTGTCCACCGCCGCTCCGGCAAGGGCTGACGCGGGTCGTGAGTGGCAGGACGGTTAGAACCGTCATTACCACAGAGGACGCATTCAGGGAAAATATCCGCTTGCGTCTAGCCTGATTGTCTTCTCAAGGCCGTGAAGGCCTCCTTCCCTACTCTGAAGGTGGGGAAGGAGGCCTTCACGGCACGCACCACTTGCCGTCCCGCTTCTTCAGTGGGAACGGGGTGTCCTTCTGACCGCCCGCGCCTTCGACGTGGACGGTCACGGTGGCCGAGTCGCCGCCGACCGACGGCGGATCCGGGACGGTCGCGCTCACTTTGCCCGCGGCCTCCCACTTCCGCTTCAGCTCGGCCAGCGAGGCCGACGACTGCTGGACGCAGGTGAGCTTGCCGAACGCCGTCGCGTCGTGGTTCACGATGGCCGCGGCGATCGCCTTGCCGACCACCTCGACCGCGGCCACGTCCGGATCCACCGGGACCGGACGGGACGAGCTCGGCCCCGGAGGAGCGGGCGCCGTGCTCGACGCGGCCGGGCCGGAGCCGGACGGGGCCACCAGCAGCAGCCCCACCACGACACCCACCACGACCGCGCCGCAGCCGGCGAGAACGGCGATCAGCCTGCTGGACACCGGCTTCGGGTCAGCTCTTGCCGCCGGTGAAGCACCAGAGGTCGGACTCCTTCTTGAAGTTCAGGTTGCCCGTGTCGACCTTGGTGCCCTGGGTGACCTTGGCCGGGAGCTTCGCGGTGTCGCCGCTGATCGTCATCTCCCCGGTCTTCTCCATCTTGATGTCCTTGCCGATCGGCACCTCGTCCTTGGTGTTCACGCTGCGGCAGGCCGATTGCGCGACGGTCTTGCCGTCACCGGCGTTGTAGGCGGCGATGACGGCGTCGGCCACTTCCTGCGGCGTCGCCTTGCCCAGCGGCGCCGGGCCGGATCCCTTCGGGGTGCTCGGCGAGCTGGACTTGGTCCGGGTCGAGGAGGACGACGACTTCGGCGCCGAGGACGAAGCGGAACCCGTCGGGGCGGCGCTGCTGGAACTGGCGGGCGGTGCGGCGGTCTTGTCCCCGTCGTCGGAGTTCAGCGCGATGACCAGCGCGGTGACCCCGCCGCCGACCAGGACGACCGCGCCGATCGCGATGCCGACGATCAGCCCGGTCTTCTTTTTCTTCGGCGGCTCACCGTAGCCGCCTTCCTGCGGGTAGGCGTTGTAGCCGCCCTGTTGCTGACCGTAGGGATCCGGCTGGCCGAACTGCTGCGTGGCGCCGGGATATCCCGGCTGGGGCTGGGCCCCGCTCTGCGGGTATCCGCCCTGCTGGCCGTACTGGTCCGGCCCGTACTGACCGGGTTGCTGGCCGTACTGGCCACCCCCGGGGTATCCCTGTTGCGGCTGGGGGCCGCTCTGCGGGTACCCGCCCTGTTGGCCGTACGGGTCCTGCCCGTAGCCGCCGGGCTGCTGCGGCGGGTAAGTCATGGCTGTTGCCCCCTAGCTGTTCTGCGAAAATGCTCAACACGACAGGCCGGTCCGCCGACCCGGCGAACGTCGGCCCGATGCTAGCCATCGACCCGGATCGCCGCTCGATTAGGGCCGAACTGATACCGGAAACCCGTTTGCACCCGTACGGAGCCGGGTATTCCGGCGCAGGTCAGAGCAGGTGGACGGATTGTGACCATGGGAGTGTCGGACCCGGCACCGGGATGGCCTCTTGCGCGGCGGGAACGTACGTGCAGTCGAGGTCCCCAGAACGCGACGCGCCGATCTTGTGATGCGGAAAGGCCTTTTATTGTCGGTGATCGCCGGTACCGTGGAATGAAAAGCACTCCGAGGAGGTGCCCGATGCATCATGACCTTCCCGGAGGTCGGCGCGAGGAGGCCGACCCTTCAGAAACGACCGGAGCTGGAACAACGTCCGACGAGCAGGCACGTCAGATTCGCTTCCTCGAGGAGGAAGTGGCCTTGCTGCGCCGGAAGCTCACCGATTCGCCACGTCAGAACCGAGTGCTGGAGCAGCGACTCGCCGAAGCGTCGGAACGCGTGAGCCAACTCACCGAACGCAACACGAAGCTGGTCGAGACGCTCCGCGAGGCGCGTGGCCAGTTACTGGCGTTGCGAGAGGAGGTCGACAGGCTGGCCCAGCCTCCGAGCGGTTACGGCGTGTTCATGACCGCTTACGAGGACAACACGGTGGACGTCTTCACCTCGGGCCGGAAGATGCGGGTTTCGGTTTCACCCGCGGTCGAGGTCTCGACCCTGCAGCGCGGACAGGCGTTGCGGCTCAACGAGGCACTCACCGTCGTGGAAGGCGGCGACTTCGAGAAGATCGGCGAGGTCTGCGCGTTGCGCGAGGTACTGGCCCCGGACGTCGAGGGCGGCAGCCCCCGTGCGCTCGTGGTCGGGCACGCGGACGAGGAGCGGGTCGTCCTGCTCTCCGATCCGCTGGCCGAACAGCACCTCAAGCCGGGCGATTCCCTGCTGGTGGACTCGAAGGCCGGCTACGCCTACGAGCGCGTGCCGAAGGCGGAGGTCGAGGATCTCGTGCTGGAGGAGGTGCCCGACGTCCGTTACGAGGACATCGGTGGCCTCACCCGGCAGATCGAGCAGATCCGCGACGCCGTCGAGCTTCCGTTCCTGCACGCTGATCTCTACCAGGAGTACCAGTTGCGCCCGCCGAAGGGCGTGCTGCTCTACGGGCCTCCTGGCTGCGGTAAGACCCTCATCGCCAAGGCAGTGGCCAACTCGCTCGCCAAGAAGGTCGCGGAAGCCCGCGGCGACAAGGCGGACGGGAAGTCCTACTTCCTGAACATCAAGGGTCCGGAGCTGTTGAACAAGTTCGTCGGGGAGACCGAGCGGCATATCCGCCTGATCTTCCAGCGGGCTCGGGAAAAGGCCTCCGAAGGCACCCCGGTGATCGTGTTCTTCGACGAGATGGACTCGATCTTCCGCACCCGCGGTTCGGGCGTGTCCTCCGACGTGGAGACCACGATCGTCCCGCAGCTGCTCTCGGAGATCGACGGTGTCGAGGGCCTGGAGAACGTCATCGTCATCGGCGCCTCCAACCGTGAAGACATGATCGACCCGGCGATCCTGCGGCCGGGCCGGCTCGACGTCAAGATCAAGATCGAGCGTCCGGACGCCGAAGGCGCGAAGGACATCTTCTCCAAGTACCTGTCCGACGGTCTGCCGATCCACGCGGACGACCTCGCCGAATTCGGCGGCGACCGCCGGGCGACGTTCGACGCGATGATCCAGCACACGGTCGAGCGGATGTACGAGGAGACCGACGAGAACCGGTTCCTCGAGGTCACCTACGCCAACGGTGACAAGGAGGTCCTGTATTTCCGTGACTTCAACTCGGGCGCGATGATCCAGAACATCGTGGACCGGGCGAAGAAGTCGGCCATCAAGTCGGTGCTGGAAACCCAGCAGCCCGGTTTGCGTGTGCAGCATCTGCTGGACGCGATCGTGGACGAGTTCGCGGAGAACGAGGACCTGCCGAACACGACCAACCCCGATGACTGGGCCCGGATCTCCGGTAAGAAGGGCGAGCGGATCGTCTACATCCGCACGCTCGTCACCGGCAAGAACCAGGATTCCGGGCGGGCGATCGACACCGCCACGAACACCGGTCAGTACCTGTAATACGAAACCGAAGGGGCTCTTCACCGCATGCCATGTGGTGAAGAGCCCCTTCGGTGTGTCTTACGCGGCTACGGGTTCCGCGGTTTTCTTGCGCGGGCTCAACCGGCCGTGCGCGGCCAGGATCCCGAGGACGACGAGCAACGCGCCGACAGGCTGGTTCCATGCCAAGGGTTCGTCGAGGACCAGGACACCGAGCAGGACACCGACGACCGGTGTGAGGTAGGTCACCGCCGAGGCGTTCGACGCGCCCCAGGCCGCGATGATCGACGCGTTCCAGGCGTAGGCGAGCCCTGTGCCCAGCGCGCCGAGTGCGATCATGCTCAAGACGATCGGCGTGTCGAGGCGCACCGGCGACGTCGCGATGAACGGCGCGAGTGCCAGCATCACCACGGCGCCGCAACAGACCTGGCCGAGCGCGATGGTCGGCGCGTCGAGGTTGCGCCAGGAGATGAACCGCCGGACGTAGACGAACGAGATTCCGTAACACGTGGTCGCGCCCAGGCACGCCAGCTGCGCCGTCAGCTCGTGGGAGACGTCGATCCCTTGCCAGACCCCGACGATCGTGAGCACGCCGAGGAAGCCGAGGAGCAGACCCGTCGTGCGGGCCTTCGTGAACCGCTCGGACGGCAGGGCCGCCGCGGCGATGAGCATGGTGATCAGCGGGGTCGTGGCGTTGAAGATGCTGGCGAGCCCGGAGGAGATGTACTGCTCGGCCCAGGAGAACAACAGGAACGGGATGACGCACAGCAGCACGGAGAGGACCGCGAGGTGACCCCAGAGCGCCGGATCACGGGGGAGTGGCTTGCGCCGCCAGGCCGCGATGGCGATCAGCGCCAGCGCGCCGAGGCAGACGCGGGAAAGCGCCACCTGTGCGGGCGACAGGCCGGTGAGACCGACCTTGATGAACAGAAAACTCGCACCCCACACGATCGCGAGTGCCGCGAACCGGATCGCGATACTGAAACGTCCCAATTGTCCTTCTCCTGAATCCTCAAGCTCCGGGCTCAGTGAATCCGGAAACCTCCAAGTACTCCAGCGGATTTCGGACGCTGTGTCCGAGCTCTCCGGCGCGCCGCCGGTCACCGACGTGCGTATAACGCCCTATACTTCGGGGTTGTGAGCGAATCCTCCGGGCGCCCGCGCGCGCCGATCACCGAAGCCGATGTCCTGGCATGGTTGGAAACGACGGCGGCCGCCGTCGGAGCGGGGGAGGTGAGCGCTCCCGAACTCATCGAACTGCTGGGTGAGTTGCGGCGCGCCTCCGCGGCCTGCGCCGACGCGTCCGACTGGGCACTGCTGGCCGCCAGGGAAGAGGGCGCCAGCCTCCGCCAGATCGCGCCCGTCTTCGGCAAGGGTTACGTTCGGGCCCCGGCCGCCCGCCTCGAAAAGCTCCATCGGCAGGCGCAGAACTCGAGCCAGTGGCTCGCGATCCTCCGCCACAAGAACGAAGGAACCCGGTGACCCACTCGGAAAGCCCCGTCGGCGAACGGATCGCCGTCGGACTGGCCGCGCTCGGCAGGCCCGCGTACATCAATCTCGGCCGGGTCGACGCGCTGCCGCCGGGACGCGGGTTCGACGCGATGCGCGCGGCGACCTACGACGTGCTCGACGACGCGTACCGCGCGGGCGTCCGCTGGATCGACGTCGCCCGTTCGTATGGTTCTTCGGAGGAGTTCCTCGCCGGGTGGCTCGCCGATCGCGCCCACGACGACGTCACCGTGTCGAGTAAATGGGGCTACCGCTACGTGGGGGAGTGGCAGCTCGACGCCGACGTGCACGAGGTCAAGGAGCACACCGCGGCGCGGTTCGCCGAACAGTGGGCGGAAACCGTTGACCTGCTGGGGAAAGCGGTGTCGCTCTACCAGGTCCACTCGCTCACTGTGGACAGTCCGCTGTTCACCGACGAGCGGTTGATCGGCGCGCTGGCCGAACTCGCCGCCGACGGTGTCCCGGTGGGATTCTCCACGTCCGGACCCGCGCAGGCCGACGCGGTCCGCCGCGCGTTCGAGCTGGCAGTGGCCGGCACGCCGGTCTTCAGTGCCGTGCAGTCGACGTGGAACCTGCTCGAACCTTCGGTCGGCCCGGCGCTCGCGGAGGCACACGCGGCCGGGAAACGGGTCCTGGTCAAGGAAACCGTCGCGAACGGACGCCTGGTGGTCGAACCGCCGCCGGTACTCGCCCGGATCGCGCGGGAGCACGACGCGGGCCCGGACGCGGTGGCGATCGCGGCGGTGCTGGCGCGGGAGTGGCGGCCGGTGGCGGTCATCGGCCCGTCGAGCACGGCGCAGCTCGCGGAGAATCTCCTTGCCACGAAGGTGAAGCTGACCGCGGACGAGCTGGCGGAGCTGGACGGGCTCGCCGAAGAACCCGCCGCCTACTGGCGGCACAGGTCCTGCCTCGGCTGGCACTGACGGGCTGGTCTAGTCTCGCGGCAAACCACTGGCGGGACACCGGGGAGGCTTGAGGGTGCGTCATCGGCAGGTGCTCGCGGTGGCGACGGTCGCGTTGTTCGGCTTGTCGGGCTGCGCCGACCGTCCCAACGACCTCGACACCTATTACGACGACCCGGCGCCGACGCCCACGGTCGAGCCCACGCGGCCTTCGGTCAAGCCGCAGGCCGCGCCGGTGCCGCCGTCGACCGCGGCCCCGGTCCCCGCGGCGGTTTCCGCCGCGTTGCTGACCGACGAGGACGTCGCCGAGGAAGAGGTCGTCCCCGGCGAGAGCAAGGTGTCCGGCTGTCTGACCGGCCTCACCCGCGGCACGAGCCGCTCGACGGCGTGGTCGTACCCGAGTGGCTCGATGCTGGAGCATCAGGTCACCGAGTACACCGACCGAGACGCCTCCGACGTCGTCACCCAGGCGGTCTGTGAGGGCAAGAAACTCACGCTGACGAGGCAGCCCGGCGTCGAAGCGCAGCGCGCCTGGTGCGAAGGCACGACGTGCACGGTGTTGCTCGCCAAGGGGAAGCTCGTTTCCGCGCTCAGCGTGACCGCCGGGACCGAGGCGCGGGCGACCGACGCGGCGCGTCGGTTGCTGCCGATCGTGGTGCGGCGCCTCCGTTCGGCCTAGCGGGCGGCTTCCCGCCGGAACCACTCCAGCGCGCCGAGCCGTCCGTCCGGGACGAACCGGCTCTCCGGATCCTCGAGCCACGAACGCAACTCGTCCAGCGTCAGCCATCGTCCTTCGACGACTTCGGACGGCTGATGCACGAAGAGGCCGTCCCAGCGGGCCTCGAAGGCGAAGTTGTGGCAGCGGATCGTGCCGTCGTCGGTGATGTGGACGAAGAGCGGCTGTAGTTCCACTCCGTGAACACCGAGTTCTTCAGCCAGTTCGCGGCGCGCGCAGTCCTCCGGGGTCTCGCCCGCCGCGACGATGCCGCCCGCCCAGCAGTCCCAAGTGGAGGGATAGACGTCCTTCGTCGGCGTGCGCAGGTGCACGTAGACGGAGTTTCCGTCACTCGAACGGACCAAGACGACGCCGGCGGCGTGCCACAGGTTCTCGGCACGCACCCGGGAGCGGGCGGCTTCCCCCACGGCGGTTCCGCCGAGGTCATAGAGCGCAACGAGTTCGTCACTGCCTGACATGGGGGGCATCGTCGCACGGCCCCGACCCCGTAGGGTGGTGGGTATGCGGCGGATCATGGGAACCGAAGTCGAGTACGGCATCGCGGTGCCGGGCGACGCGACGGCGAACCCGGTACTCACCTCGACCCAAGTCGTACTGGCCTACGCGGCCGCGGCCGACATCCCGCGGGCGAGGCGGGCGCGATGGGACTACGAGGTCGAATCGCCCTTGCGTGACGCCCGCGGGTTCGACCTGACCGGGCCGAGCGGCCCCGGGCACGACCCGGACGTCGAGGACCTCGGCGCGGCCAACGTGATCTTGACCAACGGCGCCCGGCTGTACGTCGACCACGCTCACCCGGAGTACTCGGCGCCCGAGGTGACGAACGCGCGCGACGCGGTCATCTGGGACAAGGCGGGCGAACGGGTCATGGAGGAGGCGGCGCGCAAGGCGGCCACCGTCCCCGGCCAGCCCCGGTTGCAGCTGTACAAGAACAACGTCGACGGCAAGGGCGCGAGCTACGGCACGCACGAGAACTACCTGATGCAGCGGTCGACCCCGTTCACCGCGGTGATCGCCGGGCTGACGCCGTTCTTCGCCTCCCGACAGGTGGTGACCGGTTCGGGCCGGGTCGGTATCGGCCAGCAGAGCGAGGAAGCCGGTTTCCAGCTCTCGCAGCGCTCCGACTACATCGAGGTCGAGGTCGGCCTGGAGACCACGCTCAAACGCGGGATCATCAACACCCGCGACGAGCCGCACGCCGACGCGGACAAGTACCGCAGGCTGCACGTCATCATCGGGGACGCGAACCTGGCCGAGTACTCGACCTATCTCAAGGTGGGGACGACGGCGCTGGTGCTGGACCTGATCGAGGCGGGCATCCGGTTCGACGACCTCAAGCTGGACGAGCCGGTGCGCGCGGTGCACCAGATCAGCCACGACCCGACGCTGAAGGCGAAGGTGTCGCTGGCCAACGGACGGAAGTACACCGGGCTGGACCTGCAGTTCGCCTATCACGAGATCGCGTCGGCGAATCTGGAGCGCACCGGCGCGGACGAGGCAGCCAAGGAGGTCCTGCGGGTCTGGGGCGAGATCCTGGACGCGCTGGCGCGGGATCCCCAGGAATGCGCGGACAGGCTGGACTGGCCCGCCAAGCTGCGGTTGCTCGAGGGCTACCGCGCGCGGGACCAGCTGGGCTGGGGCGCGCCGCGATTGCGGCTGGTCGACCTGCAGTACTCGGATGTCCGGCTGGACAAGGGCCTGTACAACAGGCTCGTCACCAGGGGCTCGATGAAGCGCCTGGTGACCGAGGAGGAGGTGCTGGAGGCGGTCACGACGCCGCCTTCGGACACCAGGGCCTATTTCCGGGGCCGCACGCTGGAGAAGTACGCCAACTCCATCGCCGCGGCGTCGTGGGATTCGGTCATCTTCGACGTCGGCAGGGAATCGCTGGTGCGGATCCCGACGTTGGAGCCGCTGCGGGGCACGAAGGCGCACGTGGGGAAGTTGCTGGACGACTCGGCGACCGCCGAGGAGCTGGTGGAGGCGCTCACCGGTTCGGACTAGCGGGTTTTCCTTTCCTCAGTGTTAAGCGATCACGGATCCCGCGGAATGTCGGGACCGCTGGGTAGGCTAGGAAACATCGGCCACACCGGGAGGCGAGATGGCTCAGGAAAAGATCGAAAAGCACGGCGGCGGCGACTCGGACGAAGAGTTCGAGGGCGGCGGTCCGGCCGGCCAGGAGCGACGCGAGAAGCTCGGTGAGGACGTCGACACGATCCTCGACGAGATCGACGACGTACTCGAGGAGAACGCCGAGGACTTCGTTCGCGCGTACGTGCAAAAGGGCGGCGAGTAGCTCGTCTTCCGGCGGCCCCCGCGGCCGCCGGTGCGGAGCCGGCGGATCACACAGATTGGAACTTTGAGCACGTATGGAACACACCTCGGGTAAGTCGGCGCTGCCCGCCGCGTACTTCTCGTCTGCGACCTCGTCGTTCTCGGATTTCCTTCGGGCGCAGGCGCCCGAGCTGCTGCCCGAGCGGCGGGCCGCGGCGGGGGCGGCGGGGCTCGCCGCGCCGCACGGTACGACGATCGTCGCGGTCAAGTTCGCGGGCGGGGTGCTGATCGCCGGTGACCGGCGGGCGACGTCGGGCAACCTGATCGCTTCGCGCGACATGGAGAAGGTGCACGTCACCGACGAGTATTCGGCGGTGGGGATCGCGGGTTCGGCCGGGCTGGCGATCGAGATGGTGCGGTTGTACGCGGTCGAACTGGCGCACTACGAGAAGATCGAGGGTGTCTCGCTCTCGCTCGACGGTAAGACGAACAAGCTGGCCGGGCTGGTGAAGTCCAACCTGGAGATGGCGATGGCAGGCCTGGCCGTGCTGCCGCTGTTCGTCGGCTACGACCTCGAGGCGGAGGACGCCAAGCACGCGGGCAGGATCGTGTCGTACGACCCCACGGGCGGGCGCTACGAGGAGCGCGCCGGGTATCACGCCATCGGTTCGGGTTCGCTGTTCGCGAAGGGCGCGCTGAAGAAGCTCTACGACCCCGACGCGGACGCCGAAGGCGCGATCCGCGTGGCGGTCGAGGCGCTGTACGACGCGGCGGACGACGACAGCGCGACCGGCGGGCCGGATCTGGTGCGCCGGATCTTCCCGACGGTCGTCACGGTCACCGCGGAACAGGGTGCCGTCGCCGTGCCGGTGGAGCAGACGACCGCGGTGGCCGAGGCCGTCGTGGCCGCGCGAGCCGAGCGCGGGCGCTAGGCGGTTTTGAGGCCTTCCTCCCTGTTCCCTTTCCGATGAGAGCCAGAAAGAGCGGAGCACCACAGTGACGATGCCGTTGTACGCCTCTCCCGAGCAGCTGATGCGGGAGCGTTCCGAGATCGCGCGCAAGGGCATCGCGCGCGGCCGGAGCGTGGTCGTGCTCAAGTACCGCGGTGGCGTGCTGTTCGTGGCCGAGAACCCCTCGGCGACGTTGCACAAGGTGTCGGAGATCTACGACCGGATCGGTTTCGCGGCCGTGGGCCGGTACAGCGAATTCGAGAACCTGCGGGTCGCCGGTATCCGGCACGCGGACCTGAAGGGCTACCAGTACGACCGCCGGGACGTCAGCGCGCGTGCCCTGGCGAACGCGTACGCCGCGACGCTGGGCAGCATCTTCACCGAACAGCTGAAGCCGTTCGAGGTGGAGGTCTGTGTCGCCGAGGTCGGCGCGACCGCGGCCGAAGACCAGCTGTACCGGTTGACCTACGACGGTTCGATCTACGACGAGCCGAAGTTCGTCGTGATGGGCGGTCAGGCCGATACGCTCACCACGAAGCTCAAGGAGAGCTTCGAGCCGGACATGGAGCTGGCCGACGCGCTCGGCGTCGCGGTGAAGGCGTTGCGCGCCAACACCCCGGCACCCACGAACGGCGACTCGGACCCGGTGAAGCTCGAGGTCGCCGTCCTGGAGCGGGAGCGGCGCGGCCGCAAGTTCCGGAGGGTCGCCGGGGCGGCGCTGGACGCGCTGCTCCCCGTCGAGCCGGAGGAACCGGAGACGGACAAGGCCGAGGGCGACAAGCCTGAAGGTGAGTCCAAGTAGGACTGCGCCCCACCGAAAGTCCGTGAAGGCCTCCTTTCCTACGCTCAAGGTAGGGAAGGAGGCCTTCACGGACTTTCCGGCTTACCGCTCCTCAGAGCCGGTAGATGGTCAGCGCGCTGGGCCGTGAACGGAAGCGGAAGTCCTTGCCGAGCGGTCCGACCTCCCCGTCGGTGGCGACGCGGCGGTTGCCGTCGAGGAGCCGGACGTGCAGTTCCGGCAGGTCGAGTTCCTGGTACACGTGGCTGGCGTTGAGGCTGTTCGTGATCATGGCCAGGATGAACCGCGCCCGCGAGTACGGCAGGTCGGCGCGCAGGTAGCGGACGTCGAGCAGGCCGGTGTCGAGTGCCGGGCGGTGCGAGGGCGCGAGCCCCTTCGGCGCGTAGGTGCCGTTGCCGACGAACAGCAGCCAGATGCTGGCGTGCTTGCCGTTGAGGGTCACTTCCAGCGGCTTCGCGCGCCGGAGCGTGCGGGCGAGCGCGATCGCCGCGGACGGCCACTTGGGATGCCGTTTCTGGAGCTTTTCCCGTAGCCGGACCATCTCCGGGTAACCGCCGAGACTCGCGGTGTTGACGAAGTAGCGGTGGTCGTCCTGGTCGTTGATTTCGACCTCGCCGAGGTCGACGCCGACGGCGTTGCCCGCCTCGGTGGCGGCGTCGGCGTCGGGCATCGAACGCATGCCGACGTCGCGCGCGAAGTGGTTGAGGGTGCCCGCCGGGATGAGGGCGAGCGGCAGGTCGTGATCGGCCGCGACGGCGGCCACCGCGGCGACCGTCCCGTCCCCGCCGGCGACGCCGAGCGCCCGCACGGTGTTGTCGCGGGCGGCGATCTCTTCGCAGAGCTGTTCGCGCAGGTCCTGCTTCGGGTCCGGGTACAGCACCGTGGCCTTGGGCCAGGCGTAGCGGACGTCTTCGGTCGGGTCGCGGCCGTCGATCCCGGAGAGCGGGTTGACCAGGACCAGCATGTCCTCGCCGTCGCGCATTTCGGGGGCTTCGGCGGTGTGCGCGGTGCGCCCGGGGACGTCGGGATTCAGCGGCCACCAGTGCCGGGTGAGCAGGCCCGCGCCGATGCCGATGCCGATCCCCACGCCGACGTCACTGGGCCAGTGGACGCCGGTGTGGACCCGGGAGTAGGCCACGGCGGCGGCCAGCGGGACCAGGGCCGCGCCGGTTTTGGGGGATTCCATCGCGACGGCCGTGACGAAGGCGGCCGCGGACGCCGAGTGCCCGGACGGAAAGGACGACGAGGTCGGGCGCCGGACGAGGCGCCGGTTGAGCGGCACCTCCTCGGCCGCGGGACGGCGGCGGGGGAACAGGGGCTTGCCGACCAGGTTCGCCGCGGCGCTGGCGCCCGCGATGGCGGCCACGCCGCGCAGGGCGCCGCGGCGGGTAGGCCCCTTCTTCGCCGCGAGCAGGACGGCGACACACCACCAGAGTTTGGATTTGTCCGCACTTTTGGAAAGGGCCGTGATGACGTCGTCGGCCCTGGTCCTCGGTAGTGCCGCACTCCGGGCCATCAGGCGCCGGTCGGTCCGGCCGACCTTGCGGAAAGGGCGTTTGAGCTGCTTTAACACGGTTTCACCGCTTCCGGGTCAGGTCGACATGTGCGTGATACCCGATCGGGACTTCCCGCACACCTTTCACCGAATGCAACGTACCGACCGCGTGTCGCCGCCCGAACGGCGCACCTTCAGCGGGTCCTCACCGCCTACTCTGGTGGGATGCAGCGGCGGATCTTTGGCATCGAGACCGAATTCGGGGTCACGTGCACCTTTCACGGTCAACGCAGGCTCTCCCCGGATGAAGTGGCGCGTTACCTGTTTCGGCGGGTCGTGTCCTGGGGACGTTCGTCGAACGTCTTCCTGTCGAACGGCTCCCGGCTCTATCTCGACGTGGGTTCCCACCCGGAATACGCCACGGCCGAATGTGACGACCTCGTGCAGCTCGTCACGCACGACAAGGCGGGGGAGCGGATCCTCGAGGACCTCCTGGTCGACGCCGAGCGACGGCTGGCGGACGAGGGCATCGGCGGCGACATCTTCCTGTTCAAGAACAACACCGACTCGGCGGGCAACTCCTACGGCTGTCACGAGAACTACCTGGTGACCCGTGCCGGCGAGTTCTCCCGGATCGCGGACGTGCTGCTGCCGTTCCTGGTGACCCGGCAGCTGATCTGCGGCGCGGGCAAGGTCCTGCAGACCCCGCGCGGCGCGGTGTACTGCCTGTCCCAGCGAGCGGAACACATCTGGGAAGGCGTGTCCAGCGCGACCACGCGTTCCCGGCCGATCATCAACACCCGCGACGAGCCGCACGCCGACGCCGAGCGTTACCGGCGCCTGCACGTGATCGTCGGCGACTCGAACATGGCCGAACCGACCACGATGCTGAAGGTCGGGTCGGCCAACCTGGTGCTGGAGATGATCGAGGCGGGCGTCCAGTTCCGTGACTTCACCCTCGACAACCCGATAAGGGCCATCCGCGAGATCAGCCACGACCTCACCGGCCGCCGCCAGGTGCGGCTCGCCGGCGGCCGGGAGGCGTCCGCGCTGGATATCCAGCGTGAGTACCACGCCCGCGCCGTCCAGCACGTCAAGGAGACCGGTTCCTCGCCGCAGTCCGAGCGGGTCGTCGAGCTGTGGGGCCGGGCACTGGAGGCGGTCGAGCAGCAGGACTTCAGCAAGATCGACACCGAGATCGACTGGGCGATCAAGCACCGGCTGGTCGAGCGCTACCGCAACAAGCACGACCTCGACCTGTCGAGCCCGCGGATCGCGCAGCTCGACCTGGCCTATCACGACATCCGGCGCGGCCGCGGCATCTTCGACCTGCTGCAGCGCAAGGGTCTGGTCCGGCGGGTCACCGACGACGGCGAGATCGAATTGGCCAAGGACACCCCGCCGCAGACCACGCGGGCGAAGCTGCGCGGTGACTTCATCGCCGCGGCGCAGGCCGCCGGACGGGACTTCACCGTGGACTGGGTGCACCTCAAGCTGAACGACCAGGCGCAGCGGACCGTGCTGTGCAAGGACCCGTTCCGCTCGGTGGACGAGCGGGTCGAGCGGCTGATCAGCTCACTCTGATTGGTCCGTGAAGGCCACTTTGAGGGAATCAGAGTCCCTTAAGGTGGCCTTCACGGATCTTCGAGGGAGAGGTGCGCCGATGCGCCGTGCGTTGCTGGTCCTGCTGGGAGCGGTCGTTCCGCTGGCGTTCACCGGCGCCGCGCAGGCCGCGCCGGACTGTCCCGATCCCGCCTGGACGGAGACCCCGACGGGCACGGACGCCCAGTTGCGCGGTCTCTCCGCGGTGGATTCCCGGACGGCGTGGGTCAGCGGCAGCAGGGGCACCATTCTGCGTACCACCGATCGCGGCCGGACCTGGCAGCCCGTCGCCCCCGCCGGCGCCGCGGCGCTCGATTTCCGGGACATCGAGGCCTTCGACGCCGATCACGCCGTCGCGTTGTCCATCGGGCCCGGTGAGGCGTCCCGGATCTACCGCACCGACGACGGCGGCAAGACCTGGCGACTGTCGTTCCAGAACCCCGAACCGGCCGCCTTCTACGACTGCCTCGCCTTCTTCGACCACCGCCGCGGCCTCGCGATGAGCGACCCGGTAGACGGGAAGTTCCGCCTGCAGTCCACTTCGGACGGCGGCCGCACCTGGCAGCAGGTACCCGCCGCAGGCATGGTCCCCGCGCTGGACGGCGAGTTCGGCTTCGCCGCCAGCGGCCAGTGCCTCACCACCTCGGGCCCGCGCGACGCCTGGATCGCCACCGGAGGCGGTGCCCGTGCCCGGGTCCTGCACTCCGGCGACGGTGGGCTGACCTGGGAAGCGGCCGACACGCCACTGCCCAGCGGCGCCTCCGCCGGGGTCTTCTCCGTGACGTTCCGGGACCCGCGGCACGGTGTCGCCATCGGCGGCGACTACGCGGCCCCGAACGCGCCCGGTCCCGCTGTGGCGTTGAGCGCGGACAAGGGCCGCGCCTGGCGGACGCCGTCGGAGGCTCCCGTCGGCTACCGCTCGGGTCTGGCCTGGCTGGGGAACACGGTCATCGCCGTCGGGCCCGGCGGAAGCGACCTGAGCCCGGACGGCGGACGGCACTGGCAGTCGTTCGACACGGGCTCGCTCGACTCGGTCGATTGCGCTCGCGGTGCGTGCTGGGCGAGCGGTGCGAAAGGCCGGGCGGCCCGGCTGTCGTGAGTGGCACCACCGGTCACACCTACCCCCCCAGTACATGATGGCCCCCTTCCTTGCGTCTAGCGCAAGGAAGGGGGCCATCATGTACTTCAGGCCAGCAAAGCCGCAGGCCACTAGCCTCGGCGGTGCTCCAGATCGCGCGGGACCGCGACATCAAGGTGATCGGTATCGCGGGAGCGGCGAATCAGGACTATCTGCGCGGCTTGGGCGCTCTCGCCACGACGTACGGCGAGGGCTGGGTCGAGCGGGTCCGCGAGCTGGGTCCGGTCGACGCGGCCCTCGATCTTGCGGGCTCCGGGGTGATCCGTGAACTCGTCGAGTTGACCGGGGATCCGCGGAAGGTCGTCTCCATCGCCGATCTCGGCGCGCCGGACCTCGGCGTCCGGTTCTCCGGCGTGGCCGGGAGCGTGCCGGACGCGCTCGCCGAGGCCGCACAGGCGCAGATCGACAGCCAGGCGGGTCACACGCGCGGGCGCCGGGTCATCCTCGTCTGAGGAGGAAAGGGCCTAAGCTCGGAGGATCATGACCGCACACGCAGATCCCGGCTCGGACGCCACCGAGCACCTGGTGGAGGTGTTCAAGGCGCTCGCCAACCCGGTCCGGCTCCAGGTGCTCGGCTGGCTGCGCGAACCCGACCGGCATTTCCCGCCCGAGCGGGCGATCGCCGATCAGAACGAGGTCGGGGTCTGCGTGAGTCATCTCCAGGAGAAGCTGGGGCTCGCGCAGTCCACCGTGTCGGCGTACATGGCCTTGCTGCAGCGTGCCGGGCTCGTCCGGTCCACCCGGGTGGGAAAGTGGACCCACTACCGGCGTGACGAACAGCGGATCGCGCAACTCGTCGACCTGCTGGGACGCGCCATCTGAGCCTCCTCGGGAATAACATATCGAAGATCTGCGATACTTCGATATGTAGGATCCGACCTGAGGAGAGACAGATGGAACTGGGGCGTTTCGGGATCTGGACGTTCGACTTCGAAGACCAGCCCGCCGCCATGCTGCGGGATTCGGTGCGGGAACTGGAAGAACTCGGCTGGCCCGCGATCTGGATCCCGGAACGGGACGGCCGCGAGGCGCTGACCCACGCCGGCTTCCTGCTGGCGTCCACCGAACGGATCTCCGTGGTCAACGGGATCGCGCGGATCGGCTCCCGCGGGCCGCGCTGGGCCCATGGCGCGGCGCTCTTGCTGGCCGACGCTTATCCGGGCCGTCACGTCTTGGGGCTCGGCTTCGGTGGCGCGCAGCCCGGCGTCAAGCCGCTGGAGGCGATGAACGACTACCTCGACGAACTCGACACGGTCACCAGCGCCAACCCGCTGCCCGCCGCGCCGATACGACGGTTGCTGGCCGCCTATGGGCCGAAAATGCTCGAGCTGGCCCGGGACCGTTCCGCGGGGGCGCACACCTATCACGTGCCCGTCTCGCATACCGCCCAGGCGAGGGAAGTGCTGGGGGACAAGGCTTTCCTTGGCGTCGAGCACGCCGTGCTGTTCGAAACGGATCCGGGCAGGGCGCGGGAGATCGCCCGCGAACACCTGCGGGTGTACCTGACGTCGGAGTACAACGTCGCCAAGTACCTCCGCCTCGGCTACGCCGAATCCGACCTCGACGGAGGCCGCGGCAGCGACCGGCTTGTCGACGACCTCGTGTTCTGGGGCGACCTCGACACCGTCGTCGCGAAACTGCACGCCCACCTCGACGCCGGCGCCGACCACGTCGGGGTTCAGGTCATCGGTGTCGAACCCGGTGAATCGGCCATGCCGCACTGGCGGCGGCTGGCCGATGCCCTGCTGCCGCGGTCGGCCGCCGCGCGCTAGCGGACCTGTCCGGTCGGCCGGACCACGATCTCGTTGACGTCGACCGAGGGCGGCTGTTCCAGTGCGTAGAGCACCGCCCTCGCGATGTCGTCGGGTACCAGCTTCGGCTTGGACTTCGAGTCCTCCGGGATCATCGAGGTGTCGACCAGCCCCGGTTGCACCACGGTGACCCGGACGCCGGTACCGACGGCCTCCTCGCGGATGGATCCGGCGAGTCCGGTCACCGCCCACTTCGTCGCCGAGTAGAGGTTGCCCGGCCGGTGATAGCGCCCGGCGACCGAACCGGTGAGTACGAGATGTCCCTTCGACTCCGCCAGTGACGGCAGGGTCGCCCTCGCGGTGAGGGCGGTGCCGTAGACGTTGGTCAGCACCATGTCACGCCACTGTTCGGGGTCCGCGCCGCCGTCGCCGAAGAACGACACCACGACGCTTTGCCCCGCGTTGGCGAACACCGCGTCCAGTGCGCCGAAGGTGTTCTTCACCGTCTCGACCGCGGCGGCCAGCGAGTGCCAATCGGTGACGTCCACCGAGAGCGCGAGGGCGCGATCCTCGCCGAACCCGGCGACGAGGGGGAGCAGCGCCTCGCGGTCGCGGGCGAGCAACGCCAGCCGGAACCCGGCGGCCGCGGCCCGTCGGGCGGTGGCCTCGCCGAGACCGCGGGAGGCGCCGGTGATCAGCAGTACTCGATCGTTCATGCCTCCAAACTAGGTGGCGTGTAGGTGTCCCACTCGGGCACCGGTTCGCCGGAGAGGGAAGCGCCGAGCCGGTCGAGGTAGAAATGCCAGCCCTTGGCGATGTCCGACGTGTCCCAATCAGGCTTGGGCATCCGGTGCACGAAGTCGAGCACCGTTCCCTCGCCGTGCGGGGTGAGGGTCAGCTCCACCCGCCAGGTCGGCTCGTCGGTGTTGTGCAGGTCCATGGCCAGTCGTTTCGGCGGGTCGCATTCGCGGATGACGGCAGGCGCCGGTTCGGCGCCTGCCTCCGCGGTCATCCGCAGCATGACGGTGTTGCCGACTCCTGGGTCGCCCGTCCACGTGCCGATCCAGCGGGCCGTGCGCTCGGATTCGGTGAGTGCCGACCAGACGTCTTCGATCGGGTCCGGATACTCGCGCCGAAGTTCGAGCCGGGTTTCGTCGTTGTCCATGATGTGAAGATAACTGTAGCCTTAATTAAGCGTCAACTTATGGGGTTGGTCAGCGCCAGCCGTCCGCGCAGCCCGCCCGCCGCGAGTCGCTCGTGCGCCTTCACCGCCTCGTCCAAAGGCAAGGTGTCCGCGATCCGCGGAACGAGCACGCCGTCGTCGGCCAGAGTCGCCAGCTCGCCGAGAGCGGCACCGTCCGCGCGGATCCAGACGTGCGCGACCTTGATGCCGCGCAAGGGAATCGGGGCCGCTCCGGCCGCGAACACCACGAACCGCCCGCGGTTCGCGACGGCGTCCAAGGCTTCGAGGCCGAGTAGTGCCGTGTCCAGGGCCGCGTCGACGCCTCCGGGGACTTCGGACCGCACGCGGTCAGCCAGGAAGTCGCCCCGGGGCACGAAGATCTCCGCGCCGAAGCCTCGCACCGGTGCCTCGTCGGCGGAACCGGCGACGGCCACCACCCGGAAACCGCGCGCCTTGGCCAAGGCGACCGCGTAGCCGCCGACAGCGCCCGCCGCCCCGGTCACCAAAACCGTTGCTCCCGCCGGAAGATCGAGCAGGTCGAGCGCCTGGAGCGCGGTGAGAGCGTTCAGTGGGAGGGTCGCGGCCTCCACGGCGGACACCGTCCGCGGCGCGGCGGCGATCGCGTCCGCGTCGAGCACGACGTATCCGGCGTAGGCGCCGAGCGTGGTCGCCGGCCGGTCCCGCAGGCCGATCACCGCGTCACCCGCGGCGAACCCGGTGACGCCGTCGCCCACCGCGTCGACCGTTCCGGCCACGTCCCAGCCGAGCCCGAGCACTTCCCGCGGCGGGATGATCCCCGCCTCGGTCAGGAAACCCGAGCGGGTCGCGGCGTCGACCGGGTTGACCCCGGCCGCGGCCACCTTCACCCGCACCTGACCGATTCCCGGCCGGGGCACCGGGATCTCGGTGAACTCCAGGACCTCCGGGCCGCCGAGCCGGCGGACCACCACTGCGCGCATCGTTCTCCTCCAAGGGCTCGTTCGGAGCGAACGTATGGGGAGTTACTCTCCAGCGGGAAGTACGCACTTCGAGGTGCCCAACTCACGCGGAGGTACGGCGACCGTGGTCACGCGCACGGCACAGGAACGGCGGAACGAGGAGAAACGGGCCTACGACGCCTACCTCGCGGCCTGTCCGGCCCGGAAGCTGCTCGACGAGGTCTCGGGCAAATGGGTCAGTCTGGTCCTGGTCGCCCTCGGCGACGGGCCCCAGCGCTACAGCGACCTTTCCCGACGGATCGCCGGCGTCAGCCAGAAAATGCTCACGCAGACACTGCGCACCTTGGAACGGGACGGTCTGCTGACCCGCACCGTCACCGCGTGTGTACCGGTCCGGGTGGACTACGAATTGACCGAGCTCGGCCGCAGCCTCCGTGAGCTGCTGGCCGGGATCAAGGACTGGGCCGAGACGCGGTTCGACGAGGTCGAGTCCGCCAGGGATCGTTACGACGCGCGATCGGCGGCTCTCACCATCGGGTCGGACGGCGCGGGCTAGGGTAGCCGGGTGTCCACCGCACGCGCCGAACGTCTGGTCAACCTGGTTCTGGCCCTCCTGTCCACCCGGCAGTACCTCACCGCCGAGCGGATCCGGGGCATCGTGCCCGGGTACGCCGACGCGGCCAGCGACGAGGCCTACTTCCGCATGTTCGAGCGCGACAAGACCGAACTGCGCGAACTCGGCATCCCGCTGGAGACCGGACGCAACTCCGCCTTCGACGCCATCGACGGCTACCGGATCGCGCGCCGTGACTACGAACTCGGCGAGATCGACCTCGCGCCCGACGAAGCGACGGCGGTCGGTCTCGCCGTGCGGCTGTGGGATTCACCGGAACTGACCGGTGAGGCGCAAGGCGCGTTGGTGAAGCTGCGCGCCGCCGGGGTCGAGGTGGACGACAACGCCCCGACGGTCGTCGAACCGCGCGTGCGCGCCGAACCGGCGTTCGGTCCCCTGCTCGCCGCCGTCCAGGCCGGGCAGGCGGTCCGCTTCGAGTACCGGCGCAGTGGTTCCGCCGAGCGCAAGATCCGCACCCTCGAACCCTGGGGCGTCGTGTCGTGGCGTGCCCGTTGGTACGTCGTCGGGCACGACAGGGACCGCGGCGCGCCCCGCTGCTTCCGCCTTTCGCGCGTCACCGGGAAGGTCGAGCCGGTCGGGAGGCCCGGCGTCGTCGAACGCCCGGAAGGGGTCAACCTGCTGCGGATGGTGTCGGCCAGCAGCGGTGAGGATCCGTCGGCGCCGACCACCGCCAGCGTCTGGGTCGCCGACGGCCGGGCCGCCGGGGTCCGCCGCCGCGGCCGGGTCGTCGGCCGCAGCGACGCCGGAGGAGAAGAAGGCGACCTCGTGGAGATCGAGCTGTACTACCCCGAATCCGCCGCCGACTGGCTCACCGCCCACGGCCCGGACATCCTGGTCCTCGAACCCGATGTCCTCGCGAAGTCGGTTCTCAGCCGCCTCGAAGCCATCGCGCACGCCGGTGGTGCCCGATGAGCGCCACCGGACGGATGCCGCGTCTGCTGGCGCTCGTGCCGTACCTGCTCGCCCGGCCCGGTATCAAGATCACCGACGCCGCCACCGATTTCGACGTCTCGCCCAAGCAGCTGCGCAAAGACCTCGAACTGCTGTGGATGTGCGGGCTGCCCGGCTACGGGCCCGGTGACCTCATCGACCTCTCCTTCGAAGGCGACACGATCGTCGTCACCCACGATGCCGGGATGAACCGCCCGCTGCGGCTCACCGGTGGCGAAGCGACGGCCATGCTCGTCGCGCTGCGGGCGCTGGCCGAGACGCCCGGCGTACTCGATGCCGACGCCGTCCGCCGCGCCATCGCGAAGATCGAAGCCGCCGCGGGACAGGCGCAGCCGTCGGGAATCGTCGTCGGCGGGGGAGTCCGCGAGGGCAAGAAGACCGCCCGCACCCGCGAAGCCGTCCGGGCAGCGCTCACCGCGAAGCGCGCGTTGCGGATCCGGTACTACACCGCGTCCAAGGACGAGATCACCGAACGCACCGTCGACCCGATGCGGCTGCTGATCGTCCAGGCCGTCGGCTACCTCGAAGCGTGGTGCCGCCGTGCCGAGGACGTCCGGCTGTTCCGGCTGGACCGCATCGACGAGCTCACCGTGCTCGACGAACCAGCCGTTCCGCCCGCGCACGCCCGGCCGACCGACATCTCGGACGGTGTCTTCCGCCCGCGTCCCGATCAGCAGGAAGCCGTTCTCGTGCTCGATCCCGACGCACGGTGGGTAGCCGAGTACTACCCGTGCGAGGAACTCGACGAGCTCGACGGCGGACGGCTCCGCATCCGGATGCGCTACGCCGACGAGTCCTGGATGGTCCGGCTGATCCTCGGGCTGGGCGGAGACGCGCAGGTCGAGAGCCCGGCCACGCTGGGAGAGGCGGTTCGTCGCCGGGCGGCCGACGCGCTGGCGCGGGCACGTCACCTTGCGTCAACCTACGAGCAGTAGGGTGACGCCGTGTCGTACCTGCCGAGCATCGCGCTCGCCGTCGCCGGGCTGATCGCCCTCTTTGTTCTGCTGATCAAATTACGCGGAGTCTTGCGCGTGCTCACCCATACGATGAGCATGGTGGCTACGAACACCCGAAAACGGACAGGGCTTCTTCGCGCCCGGTCGGCCGCACTCCGCGTGGCGATCGCGCGACGACGTGGGCTCGAAGACCGGTAACATCACACTCAGAGACTCGAGAAGGAGGCCGCAAACGATGAACGCGCTGCAGCCGTGGCACATCATCATCCTGGTGCTCGTCGTTGTTCTGCTGTTCGGCGCCAAGAGGCTTCCGGACGCCGCGCGGTCCATCGGCAAGTCCATGAAGATCTTCAAGGCCGAGACCAAGGACATGGCCGGAGACAAGGACAAGGCCGCCGAGACCGAAGAGGTCGAGACCAAGCAGCTGCCGCAGGCCACCACGCCCGCGCCCGCCGCCTCGACCGCGCAGGACAAGCAGGTCGCCGACCTCCAGCGTCAGCTCGACGAGCTCAAGAAGCAGCAGGCCGCCACGCCCGCTCCGGCCGAGCAGGCGCAGAAGAACGCCAGCTGAGCGGTCTTCAGTAAGCCAAGCGGAGCCTGTTCGCGGATGAGCGCGCCGAAAGCACGGCGCGCTCATGGTGGACCCTGACGAGAACGGACTGTCCAGTGGCGGATTCCGCCTCCGGTGAGGAGCGCCGCGGCACGAAGCGGCGCAAGCGCAGCCGTCGGAGCAATCCCGACGGCACGATGACGCTCATCGAGCACATCTACGAGTTCCGGCGCCGTCTGGGCTTCGCGCTGCTCGCCATCGTGGCCGGCGGGATCATCGGCTTCATCTGGTTCCAGACCAGGGTGGGCCCGATCCCGTCGCTGGGCGAGATCATGACCGGCCCGTACTGCGGCATCCCGTACCAGCGCAGGCTCGGCGGACAACCCCATGGCCCCTGTCAGCTGCTCCAGACGGTGCCGTTCGAAGCCTTCATGATCCAGCTGAAGGTCGGTCTCGCCGCGGGCGCGGTGCTGCTGGCGCCGCTGTGGCTCTACCAGATCTGGGCGTTCATCGCGCCCGGCCTCTACTCGAAGGAGCGCAAGTACGCGCTCACCTTCGTCTTCTTCGCCTCGATCCTCTTCGCCTGCGGCGCGGTGCTGGCGTACCTGCTGATCCCGCACGCTCTCGAACTGCTGATGAACTTCGGTGGCGACCAGTTCATCACCGCCCTCACCGGTGACAAGTACATCTCGTTCATCCTGTCGCTGCTGCTGATCTTCGGCGTCAGCTTCGAACTCCCGTTGTTCGTGGTCATGCTGAACCGCGTCGGGGTTCTGAAGTATCAGACACTGAAGAAGTGGCGCCGCGGTCTGATCATGGTCGTGTTCGTCTTCGCGGCCTTCGCGACGCCCGGCTCGGACCCGTTCTCGATGATCGCCCTGGCGGGTGCGCTGGTGGTGCTCCTGGAGTTCTCCATCCAGATCGCGCGCTTCCACGACCGCAAGCTCGACAAGGAACGCGGCACCGAGGGCTGGGACCAGCTCGCCGACGACGAGGCCGCGCCGTTCGACTACACGCCGAGCACGATCGACGAGGAGCCGTCGGCCGCCACGAACGGCAAGCGCACCAGCACCGACGACGTCACCTGATCACGGGATGCACGCGGCACTGGCCGTCCACCCCGCCTCCGGCAACGGGGCGGCGGGACGGCTGCTGGAGTCGGTCGCGGCGCGGCTGCGGCCCGCCGTGGACCGGCTCGACGTCCTCGTCGCCCACACGGTCGAGCAATCCCGTGCGCTGATGACCGATTCGCGTGCGGCCGGACTGGATGTCCTCGTCGTCCTCGGCGGCGACGGCGCGGCGCACCAAGGCGTCCAGTTCTGCGCCGAATCCGGCGTCGCACTCGGCCTCGTCCCCGCGGGCACCGGCAACGACTTCGCGAGGGCGCTCGGCATTCCGGAGCATCCGCACGCGGCCGTCGATCTCGTTGCCAGGCGGATCGCGGAGGGGAAGCGGCGGAGGATCGATCTCGGCCGAGCCGGTGGCGAATGGTTCGCGACCGTTCTGTGCTCCGGCTTCGACGCACTGGTCACCGAACGCGCCAACCGGCTGACCTGGCCTCGCGGCCCGCGCCGCTACGACGTCGCGATCCTGGCCGGACTGGCCGCCTTCCGCACCTGGCCGGTCGTGCTCCGCACCGACGTCGAAACGATCGAAGTCGACGCCACCATGGTCGCCGTCGGCAACACCCCGTTCTACGGCGGCGGAATGCCGATCTGCCCGGGAGCGGACCCCGAAGACGGACTCTTCGACGTCACGGTCGTCGGAAAGGCCACCAGACGCGACCTGCTCCGCATGCTGCCCGGCGTCCGCAAGGGCGAACATCTCGCGCATCCGGCGGTCCGGACCCTGAAAGCCAGTGAAATTCACCTCGCCGGCAGCGACCTGCCCGTCTACGCCGACGGAGAGCCGCTGGGCGGGCTGCCGATCGACATCACGTGTGTCCCCGGGGCGCTCACCGTTCTCGGCTGAGGGCGATGCCGGGAGTGGCCGGTGAGGCTGCGGGTCGTGAGCTCGGCTCCGCCGAGGAAACTCGACCTTCACATCCTCACGAGGAGCGCGATTCTGGACGCCGCCCTGGCTCCCCAGTGTCCACATATACGGTTCTGCGCGGGGTGTTGAGTGTCAATGGGGGTTAGAACGACCCAAATCACTCACGACGTCGCGTAATCGCCCAACCGGACGCTTCGTCTCGGAAAACATCCCTTGCGGACAGTCAAGAGTCGGGCTCAGCCTTCAGGCTCCGGCGTAACCGCCCGCGCGCCACACCTCGCCCCGGAACGTCGCCGCCGACATCAACTCGCCACGCGGGAAGAACACCCCGCCGCAGCGGTGGCAGAACCACGCCTGCCGCCAGCAAGCCAGCGCGGCGGGGATGCCCCGGCGGATCCGCGCGTTCCGCCGGAGCCGCAGCACGAACAGCACCGCGAACAACGCCACCAGCGCGAACGCCCCGAACGGGAAGATCCATGCCCCGATCAGCTGGCCGGCCCGGGCACCGGCGGTCGGAGCGGGGTTCTCGGCGAGCACGTCCGTGGCGAACGAGACGAACACGAACGCCGGGATCAGCATGAACAGCGCCAGCGTCAGGAAGCAGCCGCCACCGCGGACCACGGGATACGGGTTGAGCGCCGCCGCGGTCCCGGTCACCGACACACCCCGGTGCGCGGTCGCGGTGTGGACGACGCCATCACCGGCCGGGACAGCCGTCATCGATCCTTGTACCCGGTAGGTGGTCTGCCCGCTCTGGAACGCCGCCGGCACGCTCTGCACCTGGTCGACCTGTGCGCACTGCGGGCAAGCGAGCTCCATGGGGCCCCTCTCGATCAGGAAGTGCCCCTTGGATGCCGCGGGGGTGGCCACCGTTCCCGTGATCGTCACACCGAGTGCGAACTGTCGGTGGGGTATGGAACCCTGACGAAGTGGTCAACAGCCCTTCTCAGACCCCGGCCGAGGCGTACGCAGCCTCCCAGCGCCGCGCTCAGTACCCCCAGCTGACCCGCTTCGCGGCGGAATCGTCGTTCGAGTTCGACGATTTCCAGGTCCGGGGGTGTGAGGCGCTCGAAGCCGGACACGGTGTGCTCGTCTGCGCGCCCACCGGCGCCGGGAAGACCGTGGTCGGCGAGTTCGCGGTGCACCTCGCCCTCGCCGAGGGGCGCAAGTGCTTCTACACGACGCCGATCAAGGCGTTGTCGAACCAGAAGTACGCCGATCTCGTCGGCCGCTACGGCGCCGACGCGGTCGGCCTGCTCACCGGTGACACCTCGATCAACGGCAACGCGCAGGTCGTGGTCATGACCACCGAGGTACTGCGCAACATGCTCTACGCCGGATCCTCGACCATCGGCGAACTCGCCTACGTGGTGATGGACGAGGTGCACTACCTCGCCGACCGGTTCCGCGGCGCGGTCTGGGAAGAGGTCATCCTCCATCTGCCCGAGCACGTCCGGGTCGTCGGCCTGTCGGCCACGGTGAGCAACGCCGAGGAGTTCGGCGAATGGCTCGTCGAGGTCCGCGGTGACACCGCCGTCGTGGTCGACGAGCACCGTCCCGTGCCGCTGTGGCAGCACATGCTGGTGGGCAACCGGCTGCTCGACCTGTTCGCCGGACAGGAGGAGCACGCGCCCGGTACCGAACTGCGGATCAACCCCAGCCTGCTTCGCCGCACCGAGGAGATCGGCGGACGGTTCGCCCCGGCCGGGTTGCGCGGGCCGAGGGGGCGGCGAGGGGCGCCGTCCCGCATGCCGAGGTACCGGCCGCCGTCCCGCACCGACACGGTCGAGCGCTTGGACAACGCGGGTCTGCTCCCCGCGATCGTGTTCATCTTCTCGCGCGCCGGCTGCGACGCCGCCGTCGGCCAGTGTGTCCGGTCCGGCCTGCGGCTCAACGGCCCCGAAGAGGTCGAGAAGGTTCGCCGCATCGTCGCCGAGCGCACCAAGGACCTGCCCGAAGGCGACCTCGGCGTCCTCGGCTTCTGGGAATGGCGTGAGGCGCTCGAACGCGGTATCGCCGGGCACCACGCCGGGCTGCTTCCGGCGTTCAAGGAGACCGTCGAGGAACTGTTCGTCCAGGGCCTGGTGAAGGTCGTGTTCGCCACGGAGACGCTCGCGCTCGGCATCAACATGCCCGCGCGCACCGTGGTTCTCGAACGGCTGGTGAAGTACAACGGCGAAGCCCACGTCGACCTGACACCGGGGGAGTACACGCAGCTCACCGGGCGGGCCGGGCGGCGCGGGATCGACGTCGAAGGCCATGCCGTCGTCGCCTGGCAGCCGGGCATCGACCCGAAACAGGTCGGCGGTCTCGCCTCGACCCGGACGTACCCGCTGCGGTCGTCGTTCCGGCCCGGTTACAACATGGCGGTGAACCTGGTCGCACAGGTAGGCGCCGAGGCGGCCCGTGACCTGTTGGAACAGTCGTTCGCGCAGTTCCAGGCCGATCGGTCGGTGGTCGGGCTGGCGCGGCGGATCGAGCGGAACAAGGAGGCCCTGCGGGGCTACACCGCCGCCATCACCGGGGACTTCGACGACATGCTCGAATACGTCGAGCTGCGCGCGAAGATCTCGGCGAGGGAGAAGGCGCTCTCGCGGCAGAACACCTCCGCCCGCCGGGCGGGCACGGCCGAGTCGCTGGAGAAACTCCGCAAGGGTGACGTCATCGCCGTGCCCGCGGGCAGGCGCGCGGGGCTCGCGGTCGTCGTCGATCCGGGCCTCGACCCGATCCGTGAACCGCGTCCCGTCGTGGTCACCGAGGACCGCTGGTCCGGCCCGCTCTCGGTCTCCGACTTCCCGTCGCCCGTCGAGGCGCTGGGGAACATCAAGCTGCCGAAGCATATCGAGCTGCGGTCCCCGAAGACCCGTCGTGACATCGCTACGAGTCTCCGCAACGCGGGAATCTCCTTGCCCGGCAGGCAAAAGCGCCGCGCCGGGGCAAACGAGGACGGTGAGCTGGCCGCGTTGCGGCGTGCGTTGCGCGCGCATCCTTGCCACGGTCTCGCCGAACGCGAGGCGAACCTGCGCTGGGTCGAGCGGTACCAGCGTCTCTCGGCCGAGACCGAGCAACTGGAACGCAAGGTCGCCGCGACCACGCACTCGCTCGCGCGTGCCTTCGACCGCATCCTGCGGCTGCTCGGCGAACGCGGCTACCTCGGCCCCGAGTCCAAGGGCGATGGCGAGGACCGCGTGACCGAACACGGCAAACGGCTCACCCGCCTCTACAGCGAATCCGACCTGCTCGCCGCCGAATGCATCCGGCACGGCGTCTGGAAGGGGCTGGCGCCCGCCGAACTCGCGGCCGTCGTCTCGACACTGGTCTTCGAGGCCCGCCGTGACATCGCGGGGGAGCCGCGACTGCCCGCCGGCAAGGTGGTCGACGCCTGGCAGGCGACCACGCGGCTGTGGATGGAGCTCACCGAGGACGAGCGGCGGCACAAACTGGAGCGCACTCGCGAACCGGACGCCGGCTTCGCCTGGCCCATCTACCGCTGGGCACGCGGCGAATCGCTGGAGAAGGTCCTCACCGCCGCCGAGGCGAACGGGCAGGAGCTGTCCGCCGGTGACTTCGTCCGCTGGTCACGGCAGGTCATCGACCTGCTGGACCAGATCCGGGACGTCCTCGGGCGGGCCGACCCGGTCGGGGCGGCCGCCTCGGACGCGGTGAAGGCCCTGCGACGCGGCGTCGTCGCGGCAGGCGGTGCGTAGCGGGACTCGACGAGGGCGTTGGGCTGACCGGCGGATTCGATGCCGCCACCGGTGTGGGTACGGTCGCGTCGAGTTGTCCCGACACCACCCCGGAACAGTGGGCAGGGGCGCCGACCTGTGGTTGGATCGCCCACGACGGCCTTGTATCTCGGTCGTGGACAATGCGGAACAGGCGGAGGCGAAACGATGAGCACGCCGTATGGCGGCAACGACCCGCAGCAGCAGCCCCAGTGGGGGCAGCAGCCGGGCTACGGGCAACAGCCGGGCGGCACTCAACCGCCCAGCGGCCCGCAGCAGCAACCGCAGTGGGGCCAGCAGCCGCAGTACGACCCGTCGCAGACGCAGCAGCAACAGCCCCAATGGGGCCAGCAGCCCGCGCCCTACGACCCGTCCCAGCAGCAGCCGGGGTATCCGCAGAGCGGTCCGCAGCAGCAGCCGGGCTACGACCCCTCCCAGACGCAGCAACAGCAGCCGCAGTGGGGTCAGCAGCAGGGATATCCGCAGAGCGGACCCCAGCAACAGCCCGGCTATCCGCAGAGCGGCCCGCAGCAGCAGCCGCAGTACGGGCAGCCGCAGCAGCAGGGCCAGTACGAGTACGGCCAGGGCCAGTTCCAGGGCACCCCAGGCGAGGCGCAGGACAAGCCGAAGTCCAAGAAGGGCCTTTTCATCGGGATCGGCGCGCTCGTGGTGATCATCGCCGCGGTCGGCATCCTCGGGTTCGTCACGCCCGGCTGGTTCAACACCCAGGTCTTCAACAACACGCAGATGCAGACCGACGTGCAGAAGCTGCTCACCGAGACCTACAAGATCCCGAACGTCAGCGCGGTCTCCTGCCCCTCGGGCAAGGAGGTCAAGGACGGCGAGAAGTTCACCTGCACCGCCACGATCGACGGCAAGCCGCAGGACGTGCCGATCACCGTGAAGGGTGACACCGGCAACTACGAGGTCTCGCCACCCGCCGTCACCAAATAAACGGCGGGCGACCGGGGTGGGCGATCCTGCATGATCGTTCCATGAGCGACTTCTCTGTGCGGCTGCTCCGGTCCGAAGAGGACCGGGCCGCGACGGATGTATTCAGGCGGGCCTTGCACGTCAAGGAGATGACCGACGAGGAATGGTCGGGCATCTCCGCGTCGATGCAACCGGACCGCGGTTTCGGCGCGTTCGACCCGGAACTGATCGGTACCGTCCGGTCCTTCGATTCGGAAGTGACGTTGCCCGGCGGCGGCACCGCGCCGCTCGCCGCGGTCAGCCTCGTCGGCGTCCGCGCCGACCGCACCCGCCGCGGTGTGCTGACGGCGTTGATGCGTGCCCAGTTCGAGGACTTCGCCGCCCGTGGCTATCCCGCGGCGATGCTGCACGCGTCCGAAGGCGCCATCTACGGCCGGTTCGGGTACGGCATCGCCGCGCGGGGCAAGTCGATCGAGGTCGACAGGCACCGTGCCCGGCTCCGCCCCGAGGTACCGGCGGGCGGGCGGATCACCCTGCTGGATCTGGAAAGCACCATCGCACAGTGGCCGTCGTTGTTCGACGCGCTCCCGCGGACACGGCCTGGCATGATCGCCCGGAGCCCGCATCTGTGGCCGGGTTACGAGCGCGAAGTGCGCAGGGCGACGACCCCCACGGCGACAGCGGTGCACCGTGGCCCCGACGGTGTCGACGGATACGTCACCTATCACGTCGAACGGGCCCATTTCGGTGCTCCGGCGCTGCTGAAGATCCAGTCGTTCCACCACGCGAGCCCCGACGCGTTCGCCGGTCTGTGGCGGCACCTGCTCTCCGTGGACCTGGTCGACCGCATCACCGCCGAGAAGCGGCCGCTCGACGAACCGGTCGAGTTGCTGTTCACCGACCCGCGGCACGCGGCCGTCCAGAAGATCCAAGACGAAGGCTGGCTCCGCCTGGTGGACGTCGCCACGATGCTCGACGCCCGCACCTACCTTGGCGGACCACTCGTCATCGAAGTCACCGATCCCTTCCTGGACCACAATTCCGGTCGCTACCGCCTTTCCGAGGACGGCGCCGAGCGCACCACCGACCCGGCCGACCTCGAACTGCACGCCGACACCCTGTCGATGCTGTACCTGGGCGGCTGGCGTGCGTCGGATCTCGCGATCGCCGGACGTGTCCGCGCCACCGGCGAAGCCGCGCTGGAACGGGCGGACCTGCTGTTCAGTACGCGAGTGAACCCCTGGTGCGGTACCTTCTTCTGACGTTGGAAGATCACGTTCGGTGGGGGTGGAGAAGCTTGAGCGGGCGAGCCGTCGCGACGGTCGTTCTGTGCGGTGCCGCTTTCGCGACGCTGGCGGGGTGTTCGGATACTCCGGCACCCGCGCCGGCGACGAAGACCGTCACGGTCCCGCCGACGACGAGTTCGTCTTCGGTTACGCCGGTCACCGGAAGCACCTCGGGCGGTTCGCCTTCCTCCAGCACCACCGTGAGCCGGGTCTTCGATCCGAGGACCATGCAGGCGGACGTGCGGAAGATCCTCACCGAGACCTACCAAGTGCGTGACGTCGGCGAAGTGCTCTGCCCGGCCAACCAGACCGTCAAGGACGGCAGTACCTTCACCTGCACGGCCCAGGTCGGCGGCGAGGGCAAGACGGTCACGATCACCGTCACCGGCGACGACGGCCGCTACGAAGTCGGCGCGCCCAGCTGAAAACCGGTTGGGTCGGCCCTGGCGGGACGGCAGGATCTGGTGGCATGAGCGAATTCCACGTACGTGCCGCGGCCGAAGGTGAACAGCGGGCCTGTCTCGAACTGCTCGTAGAGGCCTTGCACGGCAAGCCGGTCTCGGACGAAGTCTGGGCCAAGATGGTCGCGAGCTGGCCCGCGGCGGGGAAGTTCGCCGCCTTCGACGACCAAGGCACCCTGGTGGGGATCGCCAGTTCCTTCGACACCGAGCTGACCGTCCCAGGTGGACGGAAGCTCGCCACCGCGGCCGTCGACGGCGTCGGCGTCCGCGCGGACTGGACCCGCCGTGGCGTCCTCACCTCGATGATGGCCGCCCAGCTGGCGGACCTCGCCGCGCGCGGCGTCCCGCTGGCCGCGCTGCACGCGTCGGAAGGCGTGATCTACGGCCGCTTCGGTTACGGCGCGGCCACCTATGGGAAAGGCGTCGTCGTCGAACGCCCCCGAGCCCGGCTTCGTGACGGTGTCGGGTGCGACGGCGTGGTCAGGTTCGTCACCCCGGCCGAGGCCGTCGAGCGCGTTCCGGCGCTGTACCGGCGATTCGCAGGAGATCGGCCCGGCTTCATCGCCCGTCCGGACATGTGGTGGCCGGGCTTCTTCGACCGGCTCGTCACCGGGGACGAGGGCTATCGTGTCGCGGTCCACAGTGGACCCGACGGCGACGACGGTTTCGTGGTCTACCAGAGCGTCGACGTACGCGACCGGCAGACGCCGGAGCGTGGCGCGCTGCTGCAGATCCGTGAACTCCACGCCGCGACACCACGGGCCTGGGCGGGACTGTGGCGCTTCCTGTTGTCGGTCGACCTGGTGTCGTCCGTCGAAGGCCGTGGGCGGCCGATGGACGAGCCGATCGCCGAGCTGCTCACCGATCCGCGAGCGGTGAACACCACCGAGGTGATCGACGACCTGTGGGTGCGGCTCATCGACGTGCTCGCCGCGCTCGAGGCGCGCACGTACGGGCCGGCCGAACCGGTCGTGCTGGAAGTGCTGGAAGTGCTCGACAGGCAGCTCCCGGCCAACAACGGCCGCTACGTCGTCGGTCAGAGCGGCGTGCAACGCACCACCGCCGAGCCGGACTTGCGGCTGGGCGTCGACACCTTGGCGTCGCTGTACCTTGGCCACGGACTCTTCAGTGACCAGGTGCTCGCCGGTCGCGTCGAGGTGCTGGACGAGGCGGCGGCCGCCCGCGCCGACACCCTGTTCCACACCGCGCGGGCGCCGTGGTGCGGGACGTTCTTTTAAGCCGGGTCGCGCCGGGGCTTGATCCGCACCTGCGGCAACGTGGGTGCGGGCAGCCACGCCGTGGTGCCCTGGTAGCCCTCTACCCGGCCGAACCGGTCCGACCGGGCCTGCCAAGCCTCGCGGTACTCGGCGATCTCCTCGTGGCTGCGGCCCACGAAGTTCCACCACATGACCAGTTCCTCGGTGAACGGGGTCCCGCCCAGGAGCAGCACCCTGGCCGGTTCGGTGCCCGGGTTGGCCAGCGCCAGCCGTACGGCGCCGGGCGCGAGGTAGGCGAGTTCTCCGGTGCCCAGCGCCGTCCCGGCGACGGTGACCGAGCCGATGTCCTGCAGGACACCGTGTTCGTAAGCCTGGTCGACGTCGAGGGTCAAGGTCGCTCCGGGCTCCAGCGTGAGTTCGGCGCCCAGCAGGGGAGTGAACGCCGGGACCGGTGAGGTGGTCTCGGCGAGGCTGCCGAGGAAGACCCGTGCGGTGGCACCGGGCAACCGGAGCACCGGCGGGGCGTAGTGCCGGAAATCCCGTGCGGTGTCGCGATGTTCGTCCGGCAACGCGATCCACAACTGGACACCGTGCAGCGTCGCGGTGTCCGGAGTGGACACTTCGGAGTGCGCGATGCCGTGTCCGCCGGTCATCAGGTTGAGCTCGCCGGGCCGGACCATGGCACGGGTGCCGATGCTGTCACGGTGCTCGATCTCGCCGCTGAACAGCCAGCTCGCGGTCTGCAGTCCGGTGTGCGGATGCGGCGCGACGTCCATGCCGCCGGACTCCGACACGTCCTGCGGTCCGTAGTGGTCGGCGAAACACCAGGCGCCGATCAGGGACCGCTGCCGTTGCGGAAGCGTCCGGCGGACGCGGATCGCGCGTGGCCCGCCGAGCGGGACCTCACGCGGGGTCAGCACGGTGACGCCGTCGCCGGGCCGGTCCCGGCACAGCAGTTCGGCCGGGTCGGTCTCGGTGTTGCTCACGACTTGGGGAGCGCGGCCAGCAGACGCTCCACCGAACGGCCGAGATTCCAGCGTTCCGCCAGTTCCGCGACCTTGTCCGGATCGGCGGGCTCGGCCGGGACGAGGTCCGGACGGGACTGCTCGATGGGCGCTTCCGCCGCGATCCGGACCACGGTCGGCGCGACCGCGAGGTAGTCGGCGGCGTCGGTCAGCCGTAGCCGCGTCTTGAGCGGCACGCGGGAGTCGCCGGCGGTCGAGGCGTCCAGCAGCGCCTGCAGTGAACCGAACTGCGTGATCAGCTTCGCCGCGGTCTTCTCGCCGATCCCGGCCACTCCGGGCAGCCCGTCGGACGGATCTCCCCGGAGCGCGGCCATGTCCGCGTACGCGGCACCGGCGTGCTCCACCGGGACGCCGTACTTCTCTGCGATCTCGGCCGGGCCGAGAATCTCGGCCTTGTTCCAGCCCTTGCCGACGTAGATGACCACCGTGGGCGTCGGCTCGTGGCGTACCAGCTGGAACAGGTCGCGGTCACCGGTGATGACCTCGACCGGCGACTTCTTCTCGTGGGTCGCGAGCGCGCCGATGACGTCGTCGGCCTCGTATCCGGCCGCCTCGGCGGTCGCGAGCCCGAAGGCCTCGAGGAGTTCCAGGATGATCGGCACCTGCGGGGTGAGCGTGTCCGGCACTTCTTCGACGTCGCCGCCCTCGGGCACCTCTTCGGCCACCCGGTGCGCCTTGTAGCTGGGCAGCAGGTCGGTACGGAACTTCGGCCGCCAGTCCGCGTCCAGGCACGCCACCAGCCGGGCGGGACGCCGGTCGGTGAGGATGCGGGCGACGGTGTCGGTGAACCCGCGCACGGCGTTGACCGGCGTCCCGTCCGGGGCGGTCATCGACTCGGGCAGGGCGTAGAACGAGCGGAAGTAGAGGCTCGCGGAATCGAGGAGGGCGAGTGGTCCGGTCACCCGGACAGCCTGCCACGTTCCGGCCCGGATGTCCGTGAAGGACCCGGCTCCGGCCGAGTCCGCCACGGAAGCCGGTCAGGCGGCGTAGGGCCGCACCCGGCGCGCGTCACGCAGGGCGTTGGCCCACCAGCCCAGCTGGTTCAGCAGTGTGGCCGCCGCGAGGTCGACGTCTTCGGCGGCGTGGGGTTCGCCGTCGGGCCCGAAGCAGTTCCAGGCGTAGGGGAAGCTCACGGTCTCGCGGATCGTGGCGGCATGCAGTTCGGCGAGGACCGGGCGCAGGTGCTCGACCGCGCGCAGACCGCCGGAGATCCCGCCGTAGGACACGAAAGCGACCGGCTTCCCGTGCCATTCGGGGCCGGTGGCGTCGAGGGCGGTCTTGAGCGGGCCGGGGTAGCTGTGGTTGTACTCGGGAACGATCATCACGACGGCGTCCGCGGCGGCGACGCCGGGGGAGAGGCCTTCGGGGGTTTCGGCCAAATCGATGACGGACAGGTTGACGTCTTCGCGCTGTTTCGCACGGTCGAGGAACCAATTCGCGACTACGGGGCCGAAGCGGCCTTCGCGGACGCTGCTGATCACGACGGCGAGCTGGTAAGGCGTGTTCGTTGTCATGCGGTCGACCGTAAAACCTGAACTTAGGTTGAAGTCAAACTCCAGAACAGGGTGTTTTCGAGGAGGCTGATCGCAGAGAACTCTTTGCAGAGAATTCTTTGCGGTTGTACGGTCAACGCATGGGGAAGAGCGAGCGGTATCTCGCGCGGATCGACGGACGTCTCCTGCGGGCGCTGGCGCATCCTCTGCGGGTGCGGATCCTGGAGCTGCTCCGGGCGGACGGCCCGGCGACCGCGTCCGGGCTGGCGAAACGGGTCGGGGAGAGTTCCGGGACCACGAGCTGGCATCTGCGCCAGCTGGCGGAGTACGGCCTGGTCACCGACGACGTCGAACGCGGCAACCGCCGCGACCGGTGGTGGAAGGCCGTGCACGAGGGGGATCAGTTGCACGGCAAGGATTTCCTCGACGACCCCGAGCTGGCCGGCCCGTTCAGTGCCTACGCGCATACGTTGATCGAGCAGCGCTACGCCGCCGAGTCGCGGTTCATCGGCGAACTGGCGGACTGGGCCGACGAGTGGATCGACAAGGTCAACTTCCACGACTCCTCGCTGTCGCTCACGCCCGATGAGGCCGTCGCCTTGAGCGACGAAATCCTCGAAGTCATCGCCCGCTATCGGCGGCCGGAAAGGGACGGCGACACCCCGGTCCGCGTGCACTGGGCGGCTTTCCCGAGGCGAGCGCGGCCGGAACGGCCATGAGCAAAGTGCCACTGGGGGCCTTGGTCGCGGCTTCGGGGATCTCCTCGGCCGGGGTGATGATGACCCTCATCGCGATTCCCTGGTTCGTGCTGCAGAGCACCGGAAGCGGCACCAAGACCGGCCTCGTCACCGCGGCCGAGGTGCTGGGCCTGACGGTCGCGGCGCTGCTCGGCGGGCCGATCGTGGACCGGGTCGGCACGCGGCGCGCCAGCGTCGGGGCCGATCTGCTGACCACCGGCACGGTCCTGCTGATCCCGCTCGCGGTCGGCACCACCGGGCTCGGCCTGCCCGGCCTGGTCGTGTTGTCGTTCGTGATGGGCGTGTCCCGGGGCCCCGCGGACACGGCGAAACAGGTGCTGCTGGCGGGGGCCGTCGAACTCGGCAAAATCCGCCCGAGCCGCGGCGCCAGCGCCGTCGAGGCCGCCATGCGGACCGGGCGAATGGTGGGCGGACCCGCCGCGGGCGCGCTCATCGCGGTGAGCGGGCCCATTCCGGTGCTGTTCGTCGACGCCGGGGCGCTGCTGCTGTCCGCCGCGCTGATCTTCGCCCTGATCCCCGCCGCCGCCGGACCGCCCCGGGCGACTTCGGACGGCTACCTCAAGGAACTGCGCGAAGGACTGGCGTACGTCAAGCGCGACCGGGTGCTGCGCGCGCTCGTCGGCATGCTGATGCTCACCAACAGCCTCGACTTCGGCCTGCTCGGCGTCCTGTATCCGGCCTACGGCGATCAGGTTCTGCACAGCACCGCGCTCATCGGCGCGATGATCACCGCCGTCGCCACCGGAGGACTACTCGGATCCGCGCTCTACGGCTGGGTGGGGCACCGGTTCTCGCGCCGCTCGGCCCTGCTCGTCGCCGTGGGCGTCGAGGGCGCGCCGAGATTCGCCCTTCTCGCGCTGGAACCCACGCCTGCCGTGTTGCTCGCCGGGCTGGTGGTCGCGGGCCTGGGCGCGGGCGCGCTGAACCCGATCCTGTTGCCGGTGGTCTACGAACGCGTTCCCGAAGCCGTCCGCGGCCGGGTGTTCAGCCTCCTGGTGGGCGGGGTGCTGGCCGCGATGCCGCTCGGCTCGATGACGGCCGGGGTGCTGCTGGACGGGGCCGGGCTCGTCACCACGCTCGCCATGTTCGGTGGCCTCTACCTGATCGCCGGCACCTTCCCGGCGATCTTCCGGGTCTGGCGCGGACTGGACGATCCCGCCCCGATCGAGCGCGACCGGCTGGTGAGCCAAGAGGCCCGGACCGACTAGGCTCGCCACCATGTCGCGCCGTTCCCTTCACAACCCAGCCCCCGACGCCGCCGCCCTCCGCGCCCGCCTCGACCGGGCCCGCGCCGCCGCGGCCGCCGCCGACACCGACGCCCTGCTGATCGCACCCGGCTCGGACCTGCGCTACCTCATCGGGCAGGCGGGTGGCTCGTTCGAGCGGCTGACCACGCTGGTGATCCCGGCCGATGGTGTCCCGGCGCTGGTGCTGCCGAAGCTGGAAGCACCCGGCTACGCCGACGTCCCCGCCGACGAACTCGGTATCGAGGTCGTCACCTGGGTCGACGGGGACAACGCCTACGAACTGGTCGCCGACCGGCTCGGCAAGCCGGGCCGGGTCGCGGTCAGCGACTTCACCCCGGCCTTGCACGTGCTCGCGTTCCGCGGCGCGCTCGGTGCCGCCGAGCAGACGCTGGCCGGGCCGATCGTGCGCGAGCTGCGGATGCGCAAGGACGCGACCGAAATCCAGGCTCTGCGCGACGCGGGCGCGGCCATCGACCGGGTCCACGCCCGCGTCCACGAGTGGCTGCGGCCGGGCCGTACCGAAGCCGAGGTCGGCGCGGACATCACCGCCGCGATCGTCGAAGAGGGTCACACGCACGCGGACTTCGTGATCGTCGGCTCCGGCCCGAACGGCGCCAGCCCCCACCACGACGTCTCCGAGCGGGTCATCGAGCGCGGCGACGTCGTCGTGGTCGACATCGGCGGCCCGATCGCGGAGGGCTACAACTCCGACTCCACCCGCACCTACGCGGTCGGCGAGCCGCGCGACGCCGACGTCGCCGAGACCTACGCGGTCCTGCAGCGGGCCCAGCGCGCCGCGGTCGAGGCCGTCCGCCCCGGCGTCACCGCCGAGTCGATCGACGCCGCCGCGCGCGACATCATCGCGCAGGCGGGGTACGGCGAGTACTTCATCCACCGCACCGGTCACGGCATCGGCCTCGACGTGCACGAGGAGCCCTACATCATCAAGGGCAACACGCTGCCGCTCGAGCCGGGCATGGCCTTCAGTGTCGAGCCCGGCATCTACCAGCCAGGCCGCTGGGGCGCTCGCATCGAGGACATCGTCGTGGTCACCGAGGACGGCGTCGAATCGGTCAACCAGCGTCCGCACGACCTCATCGTGCTCGACGCATGACCGGTTCCCTGGAGCCGCTGGACCAGGCCATCGTGCAGGAGCTGGCGGCGGACGGAAGGCGCAGTTTCACCGATCTCGCCGAGCGGGTCGGGCTGTCGGTGTCGGCGGTGCACCAACGGGTGCGGCGGCTGGAGCAGCGCGGCGTGATCCTCGGGTACACCGCGCGCCTCGACGGCGAGCAGATCGGCCTCCCGCTCACCGCGCTGATCTCTCTGACGCCGAACGATCCCGCCGCGCCGGACGACTATCCGCAGCGGCTCGAACACATCAAGGAGATCGAGTCCTGCTACTCGGTCGCCGGCGACGAGTCGTACATCCTCCTGGTCCGGGTGGCCTCACCGCTCGGCCTGGAGGATCTGCTCCGCCGCATCCGTGAGGCCGCCAAGGTCTCGACGCGGACCACGGTGGTGCTTTCGACGCCGTTCGAAGGGCGCTCGCCGACTCTCTGAGCCCGGCCTTCCCGACAAACGGGTGGGCTTGCGCGGCGCTGGTACGATAAAAGGTATGGCAACACGTAAGGTCACACTCTCACTCGACAGTGGTGCGCTCGAGTTCGCCGAGCGGGCCGCCAAGGCACACGGGATCTCGGTCTCGTCGTGGTTGTCCAAGGCGGCCCGAAGGGAAGCCGTCCGCACCGGATACACCCCGCAGCGCACTCCGGTCGAACCGTCCGCCGAATCGGACGAGGCGGAGCTGACCGCCGCGGAGAAGGATCTGCGTGCGCAGGGGTGAAGTCTGGACGTACCACCCCCCGACCGAACCGGCACGGCAGCGCACCGTCGTGCTGCTGTCCTCGGACGGGGTGAACGAATCCGAGCGGCCGTGGCTGCTCGGCACCGAACTGCTGGACCGCGATCCACAGGACATCCTCGGGGTCGCCGTCGACGCGCGGTATTGGGTTTCCACGTTGAACCTCACGCGCCTGTACCGGCCGTGGTTCGACGAGAAGATCGCGGAGATCGACCAAGAGGTCCAGGAGCGCATCGACATCGCGTTGCGCGCCGCACTCGACCTCTAGCGGGCGATCACTTCGGGCGCGGCGTGCAGTTTGCCGTCAGGCCCGGAAAGGCAGGACGCGTTGCCGCCGCGCGCGGCGAGGAACTCGTTGAGGCAGTTCGCGATCTGCGCGTGCCCGTTCGCGTTGGGGTGGAACGACTCCTGCAGCGCGTGGCTCGCGCGGTCCACCTGGCCGAGGTCGCGCAGTTGCAGCGTCAGCCTGCTGAACCACTCGTTCGCCGGGTCGCTGCTGCACGCCTCACGGCCGGCGCCCGCCCGGGAAAGATCGAGGAACCGCGCGCTGGTCGCCCTCGACGCCTCCTTGAGCCCGTCCGCCAGGACGGCGACACCGTCGCGGCGCATCCAGTCCAGATCCTCGGTGCGGAACGGGCAGCCGTTGAGGCTGCGGAGCGCTTCCGGGATCTGCGGGCCGACCGGTGACGCGTAGGACATCAGCACCAGCTGGTAGTCCGCCGGGACGTAACCGGCCTGTGCCAGCACCTTCTTGACGTCGGCGACGGCGTTGGTCACCTTCGGCACCATGGCGTCCACTTTGGACTTCCAGGTGGTACGGAGTGCCGCACTGCACGGCGGATTCTGCGGGGAGAACCACGCCTTGAAGCATTCGTTGACCTGAGCGGAGAACTTCGGCTCGTCGTTCGCGCCGATCGCGATCACCACCGCGGCGACCCGATGGTCCTTGAGCAGGTTCGCGAGTTGCTGGGCCTGCGAGGGTTCGGTCCACTGCTTGGCCTCACCGAGCGCGACCTGCTCGGAAGGCGCTCCGGAACAGCCGAGATTCACGCGCGCGGTGACGTCGGGGATCTTGATCTGCTCGACGAAGGCGTGGGGGGAGCGGTGGCACCAGTTGCCGCCCTGGCCGTTGGTCGTGGGCGTGTAATCGCCCGCACCCTCCCCGGAAACGGTGCTGTCGCCGATGGAGACGACCGTCAACGGCCCCGTTCCCGGCGGGCTTTGGCGTGCCGACGGTTGCCCCGGCCGGCTTTCCGACCCGAAGAAAGCAAAGAAACCGACGAGGACCACCACAAACGTGAGCGCGAGAGCGCCCCACCACCACCGGAAACGTCGCATCGTCACCGAAGTCTACGGATACTCGGTCCGAACGGGTGATCAAGGCGGGTGTGACGATGACTATGCCGGGTCAGCCGGCGTTCGTCAGATCCGTCCGCGCCGCCAGCTCCGAGACGATGTCGAGCACGCCGGGCAACGCGGGTTTGTCGTTGTCCGGGGCCCAGGCCACCACCGTGCGGGCGGTGTCGCCCGTCAGCGGCACGAACACCACCCCGCTCCGGCGCAGGCTGTGCGACGACCGCGCCAGCCTGGTCACGCCGACGCCCGCGGCGACGAGACCGAGCAGCCCCTGGACGGTCGCCGCCCGCTGCACCACGCGCGGGGCGAACCCGGCCGCCGCGAATTCGCTGTCATAGCGGCGATGCCACGGCTCCCACGAACCGCGGGGCGTGAGCACCCACGGCTCGTCCGCCAGATCCGCGAGCTTCAACTCGCGGGAGCCCGCCAGTCGATGCCCCTCGGGCAGGACCGCGCAAACCTCCTCGGTGATCAACGTGCGGATCTCGAAGCCGTCGATCAGCGGTGGCCGGGTGAAGATCAGGTCGTAGCGCCCCCGGGTCAACCCGTCGACGAGCGCCGCGATCTGTGTGTCGTCCGTGGTGAGGGTCAGATCGGGGAGCCGGTCGCGAACCGCGCGTACCACCGGCGGGAGGAGATAGTTCGCCGTGGTGGTCAGGAAACCGAGGTGGAGTGTGCCGATTTCACCGCGCACCGCGCGGTTCAAGACCGACAGCGCTTCGTCGTTGCGCGCCAGCACCGCGCGGGCCTCGGGAAGGAACAGTGATCCGACTTCGGTGAGCCGGGTGCCGCGGCTGTCGCGATACAGGAGGTCCGCGCCGAGGAGCCGCTCCAGGACGGTGATCTGCTGGGAAAGCGACTGCTGGGCGATATGCAGACGGCGTGCCGCGCGGGTGAAGCTCGCTTCCTCGGCGACGGCGACGAAGTACCGCAACTGCCGCAGCTCAGGGGTCACAGGCTCAGACTGTAGCCGCACCAGGAAACCGGTGTTGGCGGGCCGAACGCGATCTTCGCACCATGGGGGACGGAAGCTCCGCTGAGCCTTCGGGCATGGACGAAAACGAAGGAAGACCCGCATGACACAGGAAACCGAGGGCCGTGTCTGGCTGATCACCGGTTGCTCGGCCGGATTCGGCAGGCACCTCGTCCTGGCCGCCCTCGACGCGGGCGACCGCGTGATGGCCACCGCACGCCGCCCGGAAACCCTGATCGAACTGGAAGAACTCGGACAGGGCCGGGTGCGCACGGCCGCGCTCGACGTCACCGACCCCGCGCAGATCGGGGCGGCGGTGAGTGCCACCCTCGCCGCGTTCGGCCGGATCGACGTCGTGGTGAACAACGCCGGGCACGGATCCGTCGGGGCGGTCGAAGAACTGACGATGGACGAGCTGCGCTCGCTGATGGACGTGATGTTCTTCGGCGCCGTCGAAGTCACGAAAGCCGTGCTTCCGCACCTGCGGGCGCAGGGCAGCGGTGTCATCGTGCAGATGAGTTCGATGGGCGGACAGCAGAGCCCACCCGGGTTCGGTGCCTATTGCTCGGCGAAGTTCGCGCTGGAGGCGATGTCGGAGTCCTTGGCCGCCGAGGTCGCGCCGTTCGGCGTCAAGGTCCTGATCGTGGAACCCGGCGCTTTCCGCACCGAGTTCGGCGGCGCCCGGCTGCAGCGGTCGCGGGTGATCGAGGCCTACCACGAATCGACCGGCGCGATCCGCGATTACGTCGAGGGGATGGACGGCTCGCAGCCCGGAAATCCGGCGAAGGCCGCCGCCGCGATCTTGAAGGTGCTCGAAAGCGACAACCCGCCGCTTCGACTCGCGCTCGGTGACGACGCTGTCGACGGGCTGCGGGCCACGCACGAAGCGAAGGCGGCGGAGTTGGCGGCTTGGGAGGAGGTGAGCCGGTCCACGGCGTTCTGAGCGAGGCGCTTTCCGTCGCTCTCCCGCAGTGACCGGCCTGGTGGATCAGGCACCCATCCTGGAGACGAGGATCGCCGCGCCGGGCCCGGAGAGTTCGTCGATCGCCGGGCGCCGTCCGGCGATGGCCATCAGAAGCGGCTCGCCGGGGCCGCGCAGTTCCGGCCCGGACCCGGCGGACCAGCCGACGTCGGTCGCGACGAGCCGTAGCCCACGTGCCCGCTGAAAGGCCTTGATCGGCGGGGCGAAGCGCGCGAACGCCAAGGCGTGGCGCAACCGTTCGGGCGGCACCTCGCGGGGAAGGCCCAGCGGCCGCCGGATGTCCTGCTGATGGATGAGCCCGTCGAGCAACGCCACCCGGCCCCCGAAAGCGGCGGTCAAACCCCGCGGGTCGAGCCGCTCTTCGAGCCGCGCGATCAGCTCGTCGGGGGTCCGTTCGGAATTCTGGGCGATGCCGAGCGCGTTCATCCGGTTCAGCCGCAGTCCGCCGCGGAGGGCCTGGCCGAGCAGCTCGCGGAAGCCCAGGTGGTCGTAGTCGACGACGTGCGTGACCACCTCCCGCACCGTCCATTCCGCACACAACGTCGGCGCGTCCCACTGCGCTGACGTCAGCGTTCGCAGGAACGCGGCGAAATCCGTCCGTTCCTCCCGCGCGAGTCGTGCGACCGCTTTCACCTGCACCTCCGGGATTCATTTGCCGTCGAGCCATCCGCAAACGTAGTAGTTCGTGTCCTCGTTCCGCTCGACGTACCAGGAGTAGACGACGTCACCCGCCAGCCTGCCCGTCCGCGCGTCCCGCTGGGTGACCTTGGCCTGCACGGTCACGAACTCGAACCCGGGCGGGACGGAGTACGGCAGCATCTCCCAGCGCTCGACATAGTGCCCATTCAATTCGAAGCCGAGCAGCGTCTCGCGCAGACGCGGGCAGGTTCCGTTCCGCAACGCGGTCATGTCGTGGTCGGCCAGCCCGTTCATGTAGACCTGGAACACCCGATCGATCGCCTCGGGTTCGAGTCCCGGCGCGGACGACGACGTCGGCGCGGGAGGCGTCACGGTCAGGGTTCGGGTCTCGGCCGGGGGAGCGGTGTACGACGTGGATGTCGCGGACGGTTCGTCGGAACTCGGTACCGGAAGGCCGCCTCGGCACGCCGACCCTGCCGTGCCGAGGCCGACCAGGAGCACGCCCACCCAGACGTGCGAAGTCAGAGATCTCACGCCGTCGACGCTAAGCGGGCTTCATGAAATTCGGATGACGCGTGCGGGGAGGCTTGAGGTCGCGGTGAGCGCGCCCGCGGGGGGCGGGGGGCGGGAGTGGCGATTCGTGTTATCGGCAGGGCAAGGGTTGCATGTTGCGGAGGCCACTTCGCGACGTGGGTGAGATGGATGCTCGGTGGTTGCGCTGCTTTCACGACCTGAGCAGCGGGCGGCGGCTTAGGTCCTGAGGTGCATGGTGTTGCGCCTCGGAGTCTCGGTGGGGTCGAGGTAGGTGGGCGGGGTGAATTCGGGGAGTCCGTCTTGGGCGATGGCGACTTTCCATTCGCTGTGGTGGATGAGGCGGTGGTGTTTGGTGCAGAGGAGGACGAGGTTGTCGATTTTGGTTTCGCCGTGGTGTCGCCAGAAGACGATGTGGTGGGCGGTGCAGCGTGGTACGGGCATGTCGCAACCGGGGAACGCGCACCCGCCGTCGCGGATGGTGAGGGCGTATTTCTGGGCGAGAGACACGGTGCGTTTGGAGCGGCCGATGTCGAGTGGTTCGCCTGTGGTGCCGAGGACGCCGGGTCGGACGCGGGCGTCGCAGGCGAGGATGCGGGCGTCGGTGGCGCTGATCGGCCCGACGAGATCCAGGTGTGCTTCACCGAGATCGTTGATCAGGTCCTCGTAGGACATGGTGATGAGGATGTGGGTGGCTTCCCCTGCTTGGCCGGGCAGATTCCGGCTTGTGGTCTTCAGCCGCACGTAGTCAGTGAAGGCATCCCCGTAGCGTTCGTCTTGCGTGCGGGAGTCCCGGACTCCGTCGATGGCTTTGTGTGGTTTCGCCATCGGGTCGAGGTCGGACTTCAACCGAGCGTAGGTCTCCAGGTCGAGGGTGGCTTTGAGGCCAAGGGTGCCGTCACGGTGTTTGACGAACCGCAACTCGGGCCGCACGTCTTTGGGGTCCTCGTTGCGGGGTTCTTTCCCGTCGGGATCGAGTTTGTCGAGGAGTCGTCGTCCGGCGCGGGCGATCTGCCGGGGTCCGGCGTGCCGGGCGAGGTCGACGAGGATTTTCTCTCCGCTTCGCATGTCTTCTTCCGGGACGGTGGAGGGGATCCGGGCGAGGGTGCGGATGATCGCGTCGATCTGCCCGCCGCCGATCGCGCCTTCGGAGGCGGCCTCGGCGGTCAAGGGCGCCAGAGGCGGTACGACCTCGCCGCCCACCACCACCGCGGGATGCAGCGCCAGGACCCGGTCGGCACGACGACCGGCTTCCTTGTCCGTGACGTGGAAGTCTTCGAAAATCAGCGCCGCCAGTGTCGAATGACCGGAACAGCCACGCACACCCCGGTTGTTGATTTCCGCGAGGATCGCATTCTGTTCCGCGTCCAATTGACGCTTCAAGATTTCGATTTCCTGCTTGCGGGCATGCAGCGTCGCGGTATCGGCACGCCACCACTCGGAGCGCACCGCCTGAGGTCTGTTTTCGCTGGCCACGCCCTCAAGAATACTGGTGCTCGAACACGTGTGCTAGCCCGATCTCCGTAGCGGCCGAGCGAGAAGCATTCCACCCGATAGAGGTCAAACTGCGGCAAAGAAACTGCGCAGAGCAACAAACTTAAAAGACGCGTAGAGCGCGAAGGCGCCGTCGCTATAAAACATTTCGTCTGGGTGCGCCGACGGAGTCGCGGGTGGCGAATCGAGCTATTGAGAGGGTGCGCAAGATGGCTTGGCTCGTGCGTCTGGCCCGACCAGGATTCGCTCCTCACGACCACCCGGGCGACGCCCGACCCCGTAGCGTCAGCAGTTCTCCAGGAAGTGCCGCAGCACTCGCGTGCCGAATCGCAACCCCTCGACCGGGACACGCTCATCGACGCCGTGCGCCATGGCGCGGTACGGAAAACCTTCCGGCAGCCACAAGGGCGCGAAGCCGTAGCAGTCGATTCCGAGTGGACTGAACGCCTTCGCGTCTGTTCCGCCGCCCATGCAGTAGGGGACGACGACCGCTTCGGAGTCCTCCGACCGCAGTGCGGCCGCCATGGCGTCGAACCACGGCGAATCCACCGGGGCCTGCACCGGTGGCTGGTGCGCGACGAACTCGCGGGTGACGCCCTCGCCGAGCATCGCGTCCAGCTCGGCGAACAGGGCGGGTTCGGCGCCGGGCAGCACGCGGACGTCCACCTGTGCCTCGGCCGAACTCGGGATCACGTTCACCTTGTAGCCGGCGTCGAGCATGGTCGGGGTCGTGCTGTTGCGGACGGTCGGCACCACCAGTGCCCCGGCGGGGCCGAGCCGGGAGATCGTTGCGTCCACATCGGACAGATCGACCGGGACGCCGAGCGCTTCCCCGGTGCGTTCCAGGAACGCTCGCACCGTCGGGGTCAGCTGGACCGGCCAGCGGTGTGCGGCGATCTTGCCGAGCGCGGTGATCAGGCGGGTGACCGCGTTCTCGTCGTTGGGGCGCGATCCGTGTCCCGCGCGGCCCTTGGCGGTCAGCCGTAGGTGCGCGGTGCCGCGTTCGGCCGTGGCCACCGGATAGAGCCGCACGGTCCGGCCGTCGGCGGCGGGGACGTGGTAGGTGTAGGCGCCCGACTCGCTGATCGCGGCCGCGCAGCCGTCGAACAGGTCCCGGTGCGCCGCGGTGAGCCAATGCGCGCCGTACTCGCCCTTGTCCTCCTCGTCGGCGACGAACGCCAAAACGACGTCCCGACGCGGGCGCGCACCGGTGGCGAGGGCGGCGAGCACCATCGCGCAGAAGTCCTTCATGTCGACCGCGCCGCGGCCCCAGAGGAACCCGTCGCGGACCTCGCCCGAGAACGGGCCCACCGACCAGTCGGCGGCGTCGGCCGGGACGACGTCGAGATGCCCTTGTACGAGCAGTGCGGGCAGGCCCGGGTCGGTGCCCGGGACCCGGGCGATCACGTTCGCGCGCCGGGGGGCGGACTCGATGATCTTCGAGTCGATCCCCATGCCCGACAGCAGCGACGCGACGTACTCGGCCGCTTCCCGCTCGCCCTCGGAATCCCCGTTTCCCCGGTTCGTGGTGTCGAATCGGATCAACCGCGAACAAACCTCGACAACATCCAGCTCAGCCATAGATTCCCTGCACCGCTCCGGCCGCGATCGCCGTGACGATCTTGAACGCCTTCATCGCTTCCGTCATGTCCGGCGCGTCGAACCCGACTCGCCGGACGCCGATCTGTTCCACCGTCGGGATCACCGCCGCGGCCTGCGCGAGATGACTCGCGTCGAACTCGACCTCGATCCGGTGGCCCGTGGTGTATCGCTCGACCCTGCCCGCCCGCTTCATCGAGTCCGCCGCGGCCGAGGCCAGCAGCTCCGCGGTCCTCGCGGGCGGGAGGCAGATCGCGGCGTAGCGGCTGACGCACTCCTTCACCGTGACCAGTTCCGCTTCGGGCGCGTAATCCTGGGCGTCGTCGCAGGCCTTGTCGTCACCGGAGACGAATAGCACCGGAACGCCGTACTCGGCGGCCATCGCGGCGTTGAGCCTGCCTTCGCTGGCGGGGACGTCGTCGAGCCACACCCCGGTGATCTGATTTTCCAGGTAGGTGTGGGAGAGGACGCCGTCGAATCCGGCGCCGGCGTGATAGCCGAGGAAGACGACCCCGTCCACGCCGGAGTCGATCCCTTGCATCATCGAGAGCGGCTTGTGCCTGCCGGTGAGCATGCGCGCCCGGCCGTCGAGGTCTTCGAGCAGAAGATTCCGCTGGGACGAATGCGCCTCGTTGACCAGCACGTCGGTGGCGCCCGCGTCGAACAGACCGGCGATGGTCGCGTTGACATCACCGGTGAACAAGCGGCGGAATCGTTGCCACTGTTCGGTTCCGGGGATGACGTCCTCGGTCCAGGTGACGCCGGTGGCGCCCTCCATGTCCGCCGAGATCATGATGCGCATGCCGGGCACCCTAGCCGAGGCGCTTTGCCCTCGCCGCCGGGCTCAGGGCCAGGAACCGGAACGCGGATAGGCCGCCCAGGCACGCTCCCAGGCCGCGGCACGCTGCCGGTCCAGTACCAGCCGGACGACCCGGTGGAGGAGGACGAGCGCGGCGACCACCGCGAACCAGAGCCAGAGGCCGACGAGCACGGAATCGAACACGGCCGTGGACGCGGTCTTCGGGGCGGCAGTGAGGGCTCCGCGGGCGTCGATCCAGATCGGCACCGGCGATCCGGCGGGGCTGCCGGGCGTGGCGAGGACGCCGCCGGTGTGCCGGACGCCGCGCGAGTCGGTCCAGGTGGCCTCGGTGGTGGCGTCGCCGGTTCCGACGCTCTCGCTGTCGACGATGCGGACGGGCGCGGCCTTAAGCAGGTACGCGGTGGTGGCCTGGCGACCGGTGGCGTCGGCGGCGGCCTCGGCCACCTGCCTGTCGTGATTGGCCGAGCCGACGGCGGCCGCGACCGGGATGGCGAGGAGAGCGGCGAGGATGACGAGCTTCAGCAGCAGGGCTTCGATGCGGTCGGAGACACGCGCGAGTGAGTTGTGGCCGGGAAAGAGCCGCCGCCGGAACCGGGCGATCGGACCGCTGGACCCGTGCACGAGCAACTCCATTCCCCTTCAGGACGCGAAAACACTCCGTTTCGATTGTCGGTCACCGGCGCATCGTTGTCGCGGCATGGGGACACAGACCACTCTGTGAAGCGATACACAGCCGTTAATTCGTTTTGCCCGTCCGCGCTCTCCGGCTACCGTCGTGGCCATGGGAACTTTGTCCTTCCTGTGATTCTCGCCTTCGACGCGGCCCTGGCGTAGAGCCTCCGCTCCGCCGGGCCGCGTCCTTCCGCGCGCTCTTCTTCCTTTCGAGAATCCAGGAGGACGCCCCTATGCGTACCCCGTGTCGAAATCCCGGAACACAACTCGTGCTCTCCGGGGTCACGAAGCGTTTCGACGAGCATGTCGTGCTCGACCAGGTCTCCTTCAGTGTCAAGCCGGGGGAGAAGGCCGGTGTCATCGGCGACAACGGCTCCGGCAAATCCACGTTGCTGAGACTGATCGCCGGCCGCGAGGAAGCGGACAACGGCACGGTGACCGTCTCCGCCCCCGGCGGGGTCGGCTACCTCCCGCAAACGGTGGACCTGCCCGACACCGCGACGGTCGGGGAGGCGATCGACCTCGCGCTGGCCGACATCCGGGAGCTGGAATCCCGGTTGCGGGTGGCCGAGGTGTCGCTGGAAACCGCTGAAGACCTGGCCGCCTACGGTGATCTCACCGCCGCGTACGAAGCCCGCGGTGGCTATGAAGCAGACGCCAGGGTGGAGGTGGCGCTGCACGGACTCGGACAGCCGGGCCTCGACCGCGGCCGGGCGCTGGGCACGCTGTCCGGCGGGCAGCGGTCCAGGCTGGCGCTGGCCGCCACGCTGGCGGCGGCACCCGAGCTGCTGTTGCTGGACGAGCCCACCAACGATCTCGACGACGAAGCCGTCACCTGGTTGGAGAACCACCTCCGCGGGCATCGCGGCAGGCTTGTCGCGATCACCCATGACCGGATGTTCCTCAGCCGCGTCACCACCACGATCCTCGAGGTCGACGCCGGCCGCCGGACCGTGCACCGGCACGGTAACGGCTACGCGGGATATCTCGCGGCGAAGGAGGCGGCGCGGGCCAGGTGGGTCCGGGAATACGAGGAATGGCGGCTGGAAAAAGCCCGGCACGAAGCGCTGGCGGACGTCAACATCGACCGGTTCTCGGCGATCCCGCGCAAGGCCCCGGCCGCCTTCAGCGGGGCGGGCGCTTTCCGTGCCCGCTCCCGGGCACACGGGGCGATGAGCCGGATCCGGGCGGCCCGCGAGCGGCTCCAGCGGCTCGAAGCAGATCCGGTTCCGCGTCCGCCGCGGCCACTGCGGTTCACCGCGCGGATCGCCGCCGGGAAGGCGGAGCCCGCTCGGCCCGTGGCCAAGGTGGACGACGTGTCGGTGGCCGGCCGGTTGCCGCGGACGTCGCTGTGTGTGCGGCCCGGTGAACGGGTGCTCGTGACCGGTCCCAACGGGGCGGGCAAGACCACCCTCATGCGGGTGCTCGCCGGTGAGCTGACGCCGTCGACCGGGTCGGCGGAGCGGGACGGCCGGATCGGGTTCCTGCGGCAGAACGGCGGCCTCGCGGGCGACCCGCGGACCGTGCTGCAGGTGTTCGCGGCGGACGGTGACGAGGAAGAGGCCGCGGAGACGTTGCTGTCGCTGGGCCTGTTCCAGGGGCCGGATCTGCGCAAGCCGGTCCGGGACCTTTCGGTCGGACAACGGCGCAGGCTGGAACTGGCGCGGCTGGTGACGGCCGGTACCGACCTGCTGCTGCTCGACGAACCGACCAACCACCTCGCCCCGGATCTGGTCGAGGAGATGGAGCAGGCACTCGAGCGGTACACCGGCGCTCTCGTCGTCGTCACTCACGACCGGCGGATGCGGCGGACGTTCGAAGGCAGGCGGCTCGAGCTGGCCCCCGGGCCGGTCGCCGTTCGAGGAGGTCCCGAAAGTGTCGCGCATAGTGAGACGGTGAACACCGAGACGAGCACTCGGCGTAGCCTTCTTCGACGATGACGTTGGGGAGATGATCGACTTGACCGGCAGCACGGTCCGCCATGCCGTCTACTTGCCACCTTTCGGCCCGTTCGGCGAGCCCGCGGTGCTCGTGGACCTCGCTGTCCGGGCGGAGGCGGCGGGCTGGGACGGCTTCTTCCTGTGGGACCACGTCGTCGCGGACACGATGCCCATCGCGGATCCGTGGACGACGCTCGGCGCGATCGCGCACGCCACCACCCGGCTGCGGTTCGGACCGATGATCACCCCGCCCGCGCGGCGCCGCCCGTGGGTGGTCGCGCGGCACGCGTCGACGGTCAGCAGGCTTTCGGGTGGCAGGCTGATCCTCGGCACGGGTCTGGGTTCGGACGAATCCGGTGACTTCAGCCGGTTCGGCGAGCAGACCGACCTGCTGACCCGGTCGGCGATGTTCGACGAAGGTCTCGACGTCATCCGCGCGATCTGGTCCGGCAGGCGATTCGACCACGACGGCGCGCACTATCAGGTCGCGCTGGCCGAGTCGCCGCCCGAGCCGCACCCGATCCCGATCTGGGTGGCGAGTTCCACGGACAATCCGCGAGTCGTCCGGCGGGCGGCGCTGTGCGACGGGATCTTCCCCAATCCCGAGGACCACACGCCGACGGCCGAAGAAATCGCCGAGACCCACCGCGCGCTCGGCATGGCCGGGCTGGAACCGGGACGGCCGTTCGACGTCGCGGTCGCGGGGAACGCGAGTCCCGCCTGGGAGGAGCCGATCAAGGTGGACCTGCCCTCGCTGGCGCGGGCCGGGATGACGTGGTGGATGGAATCGCTGATGCACCTCGATCCGCTGGAGCTTTCGCAGCAGATCGTGGACGCGGGTCCGCCGCGGTGGTGATCAACCGCCGTCCTTGATGGACACTCGTGCCGTCCTTCGCCGCGGAACGGTTACGGTGTCTGGATCCGGGACCGCATCCGCACCGCGGACAACTTCCCGGCCTCCTGATCCCGGCAGCGCGCGTGTCATGACGGGTCCCCATAGGACGAACAGTGTCCTATGGGGACCTTTCATGACATCTCAGCCGAGCGGCTCGAAGTCGAGCGAGGCCAGCCTGTCCGGGTCGGCGAGGATGTCGATCTCCGCGATCTTCCCGTTCACGACGGTGAAGGCGAAGAGTGTCTGCGGCACGCCGTCCTTGGTGACGAGCATGCCGGCCGCGCCGTTGACCAGCACCGGCCGCGGAACCGCGCCGATGCCCGTCTGCCGGAACATGAGCGCCTGGTTCGCGACCATGGCCGCCCCGCGCAGGGAGCGCGAAGTCCCGGCCGGGGCCGCGCCACCCTCCGCGCGGAGCAGGACGTCCGGGTCGAGCACGGAGACCAGGGCGTCGAAGTCGCCGTCCCGCGCGGCGGCGAAGAACGCGTCCACCACCTCCCGCTGACGGTTCAGATCCGAGTCGGGGACGGTCGGCGAACCCTGCAGACGGCGCCGGGCGCGGCTGGCCAGCTGCCTGGTCGCGCCCGGCGACCGGCCCACGATCGGCGCGATCTCGTCGAACGGCAGGGCGAACATGTCGTGCAGCACGAACGCGAGCCGCTCGGCCGGGTCCAGGGTGTCGAGCACGACCAGGAGCGCGAGCCCGACCGAGTCCGCCAGCAGGATCTCGTGTTCCGGGTCGATCCCGCCCTCGTGGCCGATGATCGGGTCGGGCAGCTGCGCGCCGACCGGGTCCTCGTGCCGCGACTTGCGCGAGCGCAGCATGTCGAGGCAGATCCGGCCGACGACGGTGGTCAGCCAGCCGCCGAGGTTGTCGACGTCCTCACCGCCGGCCCGGCTCAGCCGCAGCCAAGCCTCCTGCACGGCGTCGTCCGCTTCGTTCAGCGAACCGAGCATCCGGTACGCCACCGCCCTCAGGTGCGTCCGGTGCCCTTCGAAGCGCCGCGCCAGCCAGTCGTGTTCTTCCACGGTCCCCATCCTTCTTGCCTGTCCGTCGTAACCCTGACGGATGGGGGACCGGCGATGTGACAGAGGCTCACCGGGACATCCGGTAGCCGCCGTCGACCTCCTTCACCGGCTTGTGCGGGAACCGGCGTTCGGCGTAGGCCTTCGCCGCCGAATCCGGGCGCACGTACAGCGTCTCCACCTTGTCCTGCAGGGGTTTGACCACGGTTCCGAGGAAGCCGCGGCGGTCGTCGAGGTAGGGGCCGAGCACGTCCTCACCCGCCGGGCAGACGGCCATGCAGTAGGCGGCCTTGTAGTTAGGTTTGAACGCCAGGCTCTGCCACATCGACACGTTCTCCGAGTCGGTCACCCTGGACCGGAAGTCGGCGGCGTCCTCGCTGTCGGCCACGGTCTGCGCCCAGTCGGTGAAACCGCTCATGAACTCGCGGTAGTTGTGCGTCGAGCAGGCGAGGAAGTCGAACTCGCCGGTCTTCGAGATCGCGCCGATCGGACAGGCCGCGACACACAACTTGCACTCCAGGCAAGGGTTGTAGTCGAGGGCTTCGCCGTAGGTGGAGACCTCGGCGTCGAGCAGCAGCGTCGCCAGAAGCACGAAGTTGCCGAACTTCGGGTGGATGACGTTGCGGTGCAGTCCCATGGCACCGAGTCCGGCGGCGACGGCGACCGTCTTGTGCGCGACCACCCAGATCCGGCCGGGATAGTTGTCCATCTCCATCGGGAAGGTCGCCGACGGGTTGATCGCGCGGTAGCCGGCGTCCTGCAGCGCCCGGACGATCGTGTGCCCGGCCTCGTTGATGATCTCGCCGCTGCGGTGGAACTCCTGGTTGGCGACGCTGCGGGCGGGGGAGCGGACATCGTCGCGGTTCATCCGGACCACGAGCGAGACCAGGGTCTTGGTGCCCGGGAGCGCGCGCAGCACGTGCTCCCGTTCACCCGCCAGCTCCGGATGGTCCAAGGGGACCGCGGCCGCGTCGTCGGCGCCCGCGGCGAGACAGATCTCCTTGAGCCAGGCGGCGTCGATCACCGCTGACGGCCGGTCGCGCGGTTTGGCGAGGACGGCCTGTACCGACGGATGGGCCGCCAGTTTCTTGGGCAGCCGGTCGGTCACAGCGCCTCCACGATGGTCGCGTTGGCCTGGCCGCCGCCTTCGCACATCGCCTGCAGGCCGTAGCGGGCGCCGTGGTGGTGCAGGGCGTTGACGAGGGTGCCCATCAGCCGGGTGCCGCTCGCGCCGAGTGGGTGGCCCAGCGCGATCGCCCCGCCGTGGACGTTGACCTTGGCCGGGTCGGCCCCGGTCTCCTGCTGCCACGCCAGTACGACGCCGGCGAACGCCTCGTTGATCTCGAACAGGTCGATGTCGGCCAGGCGCAGACCGGCGCGCCGCAGCACCTTCTCCGTCGCCGGGATGACACCGGTGAGCATGAGCAGCGGATCGGAGCCCGTGACCGCGAAACTGTGGAGCCGGGCGCGGGGCCGGAGACCCAGCCTGGCCGCGGTCTCGCTGGAGGTGATCAGCACGGCGGAGGCGCCGTCGTTGATCGGGCTGCTGTTGCCCGCGGTCACCGACCAGTCGATCTGCGGGAAGCGTGCGGCCACAGCCGGATCCTGGAACGCCGGCCGCAACTTGGCGAGGGTTTCGAGGTCGGTGCGGGGCCGGACGGACTCGTCGGTGGAGACCAGGCCGGACGGTGTCTCGATCGGCACGATCTGGCTCGCGAACCGGCCGAACTCGTGCGCTCGGGCCGCCTTCCGGTGCGATGACACGGCGAACTCGTCCATCGCCTCGCGGCTGAGTGACCACTTCGCGGCGATGAGTTCGGCGCTGATCCCCTGCGGTACCAGGCCTTCCGGATAGCGCTCGGCCACCCCGGGGCCGAGGGGATCGGTACCGGGCAGCACGTTCGACCACATCGGGACGCGGCTCATGGACTCGACACCACAGGCGATGACGACGTCGTAAGCGCCGGCCATCACGCCTTGCGCGGCGAAGTGGACTGCCTGCTGGCTGCTCCCGCACTGCCGGTCGACGGTGGTGGCGGGCACGGTTTCGGGCAGCCCGGCCGCGAGCGCCGCCCAGCGCGTGACGTTCTGGGCCTGTTCGCCGACCTGGTCCACCGCGCCGCCGATGACGTCGTCGATCAGCGCCGGGTCGAGCCCGTTGCGTTCGACGAGTGCCCGCAAGGTGTGGGCCAGCAACTGGACCGGGTGGATCTCGTGCAGGGCGCCGCCCGGCTTGCCCTTGCCGATCGGGGTACGGACGGCGTCCACGATGACCGCGTCGTGCACGGCTGCCTCCAAGGTAAGTTGGGATTTCCAACTCACTGTGGCATCGAGTGGGTTGGAAATCAAGACTTACTGGGTTTACGCTGGTCGCATGACCGAAGGACCGAGGGACTGTTCGATCGCCAACGCGATGGAGGTGATCGGGGAGCGCTGGAGCCTGCTTGCGCTGCGCGAGGTGTTCTTCGGGGCGCGGAGGTTCGACCAGATCATCCGCAACACCGGGGCGAGCCGGGACATCCTGACCGCGCGGCTGCGCAAACTCGTCGAGGCGGGAATTCTCGAGAAACGCCTCTACGAGGAGCATCCGCCGCGATACGAGTACGTGCTCACCGAGGCGGGGCACGCGCTCAACCACGTGCTGCTGAACCTCATGGCGTGGGGCGACAAGTACGTCACGGAAGGGCCGCCGCCGACGGTGTGGCGGCACGCGTGCGGTGCGGAACTCGCGCCGGAGACGGTGTGCGCGCACTGCCGCGAACCGGTGCGGGAGAGGGACATGACGCTGGTGCGAAGTACGCGGCGCGTCCGGGATCAAGGTGTCTAGCCGTCATTACTGCTCACGAGGTTTCAAGAGCGAGCCTTCCACTCCCGTTCGATCATGCGCATCAGCGCGGGGTAGACGAACAAGTAGCGGAATGGCTTGATGAACCCCATGTACGCCCGGCCGAACCGTCCATTGGGCTTGACCAGTACCGCCAGCTGACCGCGATAGCACCCCGGCCCGTCCTCGATCCGCGCGAGGTGCAGGACGCCGTGCATGGTCCGGTTCGCCAGCTCCGCGGCGAATTCGTCGTCCAGCCGGTAGACCGGGGTGAACGGCAGCCATTCCTCGTCGGGGCCGGTGGGGGTGTCGCGGAGGTCTTCCGGTAGCCGGTCGCGGAGTGAGCCGACCCGGGTGTCGAGGCCGGAATCCCGTTTGTCCAACTGAAACAGTGCGCCCAGCTTCCACCGCAGCGACCACAGTGCACGGACGATCGCCGGGGCTCCGTCGGGGAAGTTGCCCGACGCGAACTGCTCGATCAGCTTGGGGAAGTCGCCGGGACCGCCGGGAGTGCCCAGCGCCCAGACGTCTTCGAGCTCGAAGTCGACGGCGATCTCATGGATCCGCCAGGAACGTGTGGTGTGGGCCGTGTTCGCGAGTTTCATGCCGACACCAGTTGGACGATCTCGCGGGGGCGGACCTCGCGGTCGTCGAAGGCGACGTCCACGTCGGCCGATCCCAGCGCTCGCATCGAAGCCGCCTGGGCCGCTTCGGATTCCCAGCGTGCGATCGACACCACGGCGTCACCGTCGGCGGTGACCCAGCATTCGGCCGCGAGGCAGCCCGGCGTGGAGCGGAGCACCTCGGCGACCCGCTGGACCCGCGAGACGAAGGCGTCGTGATGGTCGGTGTGCGGGTAGTGCGTTGCCACGAAGCCGACAGTCATGTCGTTGATTCCTCCCAGTATGTTCCGCCATCTATACGGTAGCGTATATATCGCCGTCGCAGATGACGGCGTGACGGGGGATACGGTGGTCGCATGGCCGCAGAGACCCGGACACCGCCGCAAGCGTGGATCGACGCGGGGCTGCGGGCGCTGGCCGCCGGAGGCCCTGGCGCCGTCCGCGTCGAGGCGCTCGCGAAGACGCTGGGGGTCACCAAAGGCGGCTTCTACGGGCATTTCGCCGACCGCGGCGCGCTGATCGAGGAAATGCTGGCCACCTGGGAACGGACGAGCACCGGCGAGCTGATCGTGAGCGTCGAGCGCGAAGGCGGCGACGCCAGGGCGAAGATCCGGCGGGCGGGCATGCTCATCACCGAGCGCGTCCTGGCGGTCGACCTCGCGATCCGCGACTGGTCCCGCCGTGATCCCGACGTGGCCGAACGGCTCAGGCGGGTCGACAACCAGCGGATGGACTACCTGCGTTCAATGATGCGCGAGATCTTCGCCGACGAGGACGAAGTCGAAGCCCGCTGCCTGCTGGCGTTCTCGCTGCTCGTCGGCAAGCATTTCATGGCCGCCGATCACGGTGGCCGCAGCCGCGACGAGGTCACCGAGCTCGCCGGGACCCTGCTGCTCAAGGCCTAGTACGCGCGCCGTTAAGGTGGGCCGAATGGCGTCGGCAAAACATTTTCAGGTCACCTTCGACTGCGCGGAACCCGAACGGGTCGCGCGTTTCTGGTGCGAGATCTTGGGTTACGTCGTGCCGCCGCCCCCGGAGGGGTTCGCCACCTGGGACGAGTTCGAGCGCACCCTGCCGCCTGAGGAACAGGGCAAGTCGTTCGTCTGCAGTGACCCCACCGGGGTGGGCCCGCGGCTGTACTTCCAGCGCGTACCCGAAGGCAAGGTCGTCAAGAACCGGGTGCATCTCTGCGTGCGGGCGGGCACCGGCCTCGTGGGTGACGAGCGCCTCGCCGCGCTAGAGGCCGAACGTGACCGGCTGGTCGCGCTCGGCGCGGTATGTCAGCGGGTGATGCTCGCGGACGGCGTCAACGAGTCCTGCATCGTGATGCAGGACATCGAAGGCAACGAGTTCTGCCTCGACTGACCGCTTATTCGTCGTCCTCCTCGGGAGTCGTCGGGACCTGCTTGCGGGCGACGTAGATGAGCAGTCCGATGATCACCACGGGGCCGACGAAGATGAGGATTTCGTCCCAGCCGCCCTGGTGCATCATCATCACCCGCGCCGCGATGGTCATGAGCCGGAGACCAGCGCGATCCCGAGTGCGGTGTAGCCGATCATCAGCGCCAGCATGGGATATTGGCCCACCTTGACGTAGTTCGCGCGCAGCACGCCGACGGAACGATCATGTGCCGAGGTTACGGCCAGCACGTGCCCGGCGACGATTCCGGCGATCTGCACCAGCGCGATCACGCCGGTCGAGACGACCGTGTAATCGATCGCGCGCCCGAAGCCCTGCTGCCCGGAGAACACCGCGAACGAGAAGTAATGCGCGACCGTGTACCCGACCATGATCGGGATGAGTGACGGCGCGAACGCGGGATACGGGTCGAATCCGCGCCGCAGATAGGGCCTGGTCAGGCTGATGGCGCCCGCGTACGCGCCGTAAGTGAGTGCGATACAAGCCGCGAGTCCGGCGGTTCCTCCGAGAACGCCGGCGTCCAGCGACGTCCAGAACGGAAGCCGGGTCAGGCCGTCGAACGCCGTCGAGCCCAGCACCACGAGGACCAGGGCGGTAAGCCACGGCGCGGGGGAGAGGGCGAGCAACCCGTCCAGCGGATTCCGGAGCACGAGCCGCCCGTCGGCTCGCCTGCCGAACGGGGAGAGACCCGCGATCAGGCTCGCGTAGATCTCGAAAGCGTCGCCACGGTCGAACCAACGCGGACCGAAAACCACGCCGAACGCGATATGTATAACGGCATACACGGTGGCGAACAGGGCGATCGCGCGCGGTGAGTCGGAGTGGGGATAGACCAGCTCCAGCCAAAGAAACGCCAGGAGGCCGACGATCGCGGGCAGATAGCCCCACCTGGGCGGAAGTTCGCGACGTCGGAGGGGAATCAGCGACGCGATCGTCCTCAGTGGATTGAGACGTCGCCAGACCGGGCCGAACACCAGCGAAAGCGGCACCAGGCCGACCCAGAACCAGACGTAGAACCAGGCCGGAGCGGGGTTGTCGGCCGACCCGGCGGGACCGGTCCACGCCATCGCGAGGAAGCCTCCGAACAACACCACGCCGAGCACTCGCGACGTTACCCGGAGGAACGCGCTGTCGATGAACCGTTGCAGGCGAAGGGGAAGTGCGCGGCCGGCGTCGGCGCCGCGAAGTCTGGGCTCCTTCCAGAGCACAGTGAGCGCGAAGAAGGACACCACGACGGCCGCCGCCCCCGCGTAGAGCGCGAGCCACAGCGGGACCGGCAGATCGGACCGGCCGCCGAGACCGTGCGCCAGGCTCATCCGCCCACCCGGAGCCTGGTCACCGCCGCGCCGCTCTTGTGCAGTTCCACCTCGAAGATCCCGTCGATGTTCGCGGTGAAGGCGACGGTCCCCGGAACTCCGGGGGAGAGCTGGGCGGCCTTGTCGTAGCCGTGAACGTGCAGTTCGTCCGCCCGGTCGGAGGTGACCTCCAGTGCGACGTTCTCGCCGGTGCGCACCGCGACCTCTTCCGGGCCCGCAGTGCGTTTGCCCTCGGTGATCGAGAACTTCACCGTCCGCGTGCCGGTGGTGTTGGCCGGCTCGGAACCGGTCGATCCCGAACAGCCCGTCACGGCCAGCAGTACGGCCACGGCGATCCCGCCGATCCTCCGCATCGAGGTCCCTCCAAGTCGTACGCCCCGGCTTGCCTGTCCGGGACCTTGCCCCTATCGTGTTACCCCAAGGTAACAGTTACTTAGGTTAGCAGGAAGGCGAGCACGGTGTTCATGGCTCAGGAGAGCCCGCCTGCCGGCGGCGCGCAATTCGGGCAGATCGTCATCGCGGGCCTGATGTTCACCGCGGTCTTCCTGCCTCTGGCTGTTTTCGTCCTCCGCGAGCGCGCGGGGAAGCGGACCGTCGCCGGTCGTGTCGCCGACTGGATGGGTGACTTCAGTGGGCTGCCGCGCTGGGCCGCGCTGCCGATGGTCGTCGCGTTCCTCTCCGGGATGTCGGCGCTGATCGGCGTCTACTGGGACGTGCCGATCCACATGGAACTCGGCCGCGACGAAGGCCCGCTCGCGAATCCGTCGCATTATCCGATCTACTTCGGACTGATGGGCATCTTCGCCAGCGGCGTGCTCAGCGCCACCCTGGCGACGAGGGATCTGCCGAAGCGGACTTTCCGCATCGGCCCCCACTGGCGCGCCCCGATGGGCTCCATCCAGATGATGGCTACCGGTCTGGTCGGCATCGCGGGTTTCCCGCTCGACGACGTCTGGCACCGCCTGTTCGGCCAGGACGTCACCGAATGGGGACCCACGCACGTACTGATGATCGGCGGCGGCGTCTGTGTCGTCCTCGGTCTGCAGCTGCTGCTCGGCGAGGCGCGCCAGGTCGGCGCGACCGGACCGATCGTGCGCCTGCTCGGACCGGTCCTCGCCGGTGCCTGGATGATGGGCGCGTCGGCGTTCCTGATGGAGTTCGACCTCGGCGTGCCGCAGTTCCCGATGTTGTCGCAGGTCGTGCTCGTCGGCCTGATCGGCGCCTGGACGCTGACCTACGGACGGCTTTCGTGGGGCCCCGGCGGTGCGCTGATCGTGGTCGCGGTCTTCCTCGCCTCGCGGGCTTCCTTCACCGTCATCCCGCTGTTCGCCGACCTGCACGTGGCGTCGCTGCTGCCGTACGTCGCCGAAGCGCTGATCATCGAGGTCGTCGCCCTGGTGATGCGCGGACGGCAGGGGTACTCGTTCGCCGCTGTCGCCGGTCTGCTCGTGGGCACGGCCGGGATCCTCGCCGAGGCGGCGTTCACCCAGTGGCTGATGCCGAATCCGTGGCCGACGGCCCATCTGCCGTTGTTCGTCCTGTTCGGGACCGGTGCCGCACTCGCGGGTGCGTTCATCGGTGTCTGGCAGTACCAGCGGGTCGAGGAGACGGCGACCCAGGTGCCCACGACCGGCCCCCGGCACTCGATCGGGCTCGTCGGCGCGCTGGGCGCGGTCGTCCTGATGTCGTCAGTCGCTGTTCCGGCGGATCCGGAAGCGGGGTTCACCGCGGACGTCCGGCTGACCGAGGCCGCCACCGGGTTGCCGATCTCGAATCCGCACGGTGGCGGGACGCCCCGATGGGTCGACGCGACCGTCACGATCTCCCGGCCCGACCTGGCCGACGACTCCGTCTGGCTGAACGGCTTCGCTTGGCAGGGCGGCGACTTCTTCACGGCGCCGCTGGAGAAGATCGGCGAGGGTGTGTACCGCACGGCGCAGCCGCTGCCGGTGTTAGGCCAGTGGAAGACCGGGATCCGCGTACATGTGCCGAACCGGGTGATGGGACTCGCCCCGATCTACGCGCCCGCCGACCCGGCCGCGAACGCGCCGGCGATCGACGCGGCGTCCGGCTCGCGCCCGTTCATGTCCGAGATCGAGTTCCTCCAGCGGGAACGGAAGTCCGAGACCCCCGCTGTGTTGTGGACGGTCGCCTACGCCGTCGTCGGACTGATCTTCGCCGGGATGTGGGCGCTGTTCGCGTGGCTGTACGCGGCCGCCGCCAGCGCGCGCCGGCGTGAGGTCTCCGTCGGCTGAACCTTTCGCCCCGTCGCGTTTCGTCCTCTGAGTGCGGTACTTGCGCGTGCAAGGACCGCGATCAGAGGACGAAACGCTTTGCTCCCACTTGGTCGCCACGTATCGATTGAGCATCATCGGGCGCAAGCCTTTTGCAAGCACGCTTCCCTTGAATGCCCAGGACACCGCACGTGTTCCCACTTCACGCGCCGAATCAGTGACTCAAAGCTACTTTGCTCACACGCAAAGTAGCTGTCGACCACGCGATGACGTCCACCGTGCACGATCGGTATTGGCGAGTCATTGCGCGGTTACCGCGACATGTGGTTACTTTTCCGCCTCGGGGGTTGGCACACAGCGAATTTCGATGGGGTGGTCTTCGTGCGCACAGAGCGTTTTCCCAGACGACGGCGCGGTCTCCGCGTGGTGGCGGTCCTCGCCGCGTCGGCGGTCGCGACGGTGCCTTTCGCGCCGGTCGCGATGGCGCAGCAGCAGGGCAAGGTGCTGCGGGTGGCGCTCACGACCGGCATCGACCACCTGAACCCCTTCACCGCCACGCTGTCGGCGGCGACGCAGGTCGGCCGGTTCAACTACGAGTTCCTGACCCTGCCTTCGGCCGAGGACACCCAGCCCACGGGCGGGGTCGCGGAGTCGTGGAAGACCTCCGACGACAAGCTCACCTGGACCTTCGCCATCCGCCAGGGGATGAAGTGGTCCGACGGCAAGCCGGTGACCGCGCAGGACCCCGCGTACACCTTCCAGCGAATGCTCGACGACGAGAACGCCCGCACCGCGAACGGCAGCTACGTCACGAACTTCGCGTCGGTGTCGGCGCCGGACGACAAGACGCTCGTCATCAAGACGAAGACGCCGCAGGCGAGCATGACCGCGCTCGACGTCCCGATCGTGCCCAAGCACATCTGGGAGCCGATCAAGGACCTCAACGCCCCCTCGACCGACGAGATGGCCGTCGTCGGCGTCGGCAGCGGCCCGTACCTGCTGACCGAGTACAAGAAGAACGAGTTCGTGAAGTTCAAGGCGAACAAGGACTACTGGCGTGGCGCGCCCAAGGTCGACGAACTGCAGCTGCTGCAGTTCAAGGACGCCGAGGCGGCGGTGAACGCGCTCAAGCAGGGCGAGGTCGACGTCATCAACCGGCTCACGCCGACGCAGTTCGACGCGCTCAAGGGCGAAAAGAACATCACCACCAACAAGGCGCCTGGCCGCCGGTACAACGAGCTCATCATCAACTTCGGCGTGAAGAACGTCGCCGACCAGCCGATCGGTGACGGCAACCCGCTGCTGAAGGACATCCGCGTCCGCAAGGCGATCGCGCAGGCCATCGACACCGAGTCCATCGTCCAGAAGGTGATGAGCGGCTACGGCCAGCCCGGAACCGGCGTCGTGCCCGCCATCTACAAGGCCTACACCTGGACACCGTCCGACACGGAGAAGACCAAGTTCGACATCGCCGCGGCGAACGCCACGCTCGACCAGGCGGGCTTCGCCAAGGGGCCCGACGGTATCCGGGTCGCCCCCGGCGGCGCGAAGCTGGAGTTCCGCCTCGCCGGCCACGCGAACCGCCCGTTCGACCAGCGCACCGCCCAGTTCGTGACCGGCTGGCTCAAGGACGTCGGCATCGGCGTCAAGCAGGAACTCGTCTCCGACGACGAACTCGACGACCGCACCACCGCGGGCAACTACGACCTCGCCATCTCCGGTTACGGCACCTCACCCGACCCGGATTACGCGCTCTCGCTCAACACCTGCGCCGCCCGCCCGAACGCCCAGGGCAACGGCGGGACCTCGGCCACCTTCTTCTGCGACCCGCAGTTCGAAGAGCTGTACAAGAAGCAGCTGACCGAGTTCGACCCGGCCAAGCGCGCCGAAATCGTCAAGCAGGCCCAGGCCGTCCTGGCGAACCAGTACGTCGACGTCGTCCTGGACTACGACAACGTGCTCGAGGCCTACCGCTCGGACAAGTTCAGCTCGTTCACCAAGCAGCCGCAGCCCGATGGCGCGATCCTCGAGCAGTCCGGCTACTGGGGCGTCTACGGCGCCACGCCTGCCGACGCGGCCGCGGCGAACTCCGACGACGGCGGAAGCAACACCGGACTGTGGATCGGCATCGGCGCGGTCGTGCTCGTGGTGCTCGTCGGCGGCGGTGTGCTGCTCGGACGGCGCGGCAAGTCCGCCGAAGACCGGGAGTAAAGGACAGCGTTGAGCGAGGCACTCAGTTCTCTCGACCAGACCTCGGTGCTCGTCGACCCCGACGAGCACCGAGGCGGGACCGGCACCACGCGGTTCGTCCTCACCAAGATCGGCGGCGCGCTGGCGAGCCTCGCGCTCGTCGTCGTCCTCGGCTTCTTCCTGTTCCGGACGCTGCCCGGCGATCCCGTCCGGTTCATGGTCCGCGACCGGCCGACGGACCCGGTGCGGATGGCGGAGCTGCGGGAGCAGATGGGCGTGGACAAGCCACTGCTGCGACAGTTCTGGGACTACGTCGTGGGCTTGTGCCAAGGCACCATGGGCGATTCCTATCTGCTGAAGCGTCCGGTGATCGACATGATCGGCGAGCGGTTGTGGCCGACCATCCTGCTCGTCGGCAGTGCGACCGTGCTCGCGATCGCGCTCGGCCTGTGGCTCGGCATCCGCGCGGGCTGGCGCCGGGGGAGCAGGTTCGACAAGGTCCAAACAGGACTCGCGCTGACCCTGTGGTCGGTCCCGCAGTTCTGGCTCGGGCTCATGCTGCTCGTCGCGACGAACGGCCTCTTTCCCAGCCGGGGCATGCATTCCCCGGACGTCGAGCCCGGCTTCTTCAGCGAAGGACTCGACGTCCTCCACCACCTGGTGCTGCCGTGCGTGACCCTGCTGGTGGTGTTCTACGCCCAGTACATGCTGGTCATGCGCTCGTCGTTGATCGGTGAGATGAATTCCGACTACCTCACCACCGCGCGGGCCAAGGGATTGCGGGACGACCTCGTGCGCAAACGGCACGCGGTTCCCAACGCCCTGCTCCCGACGGTGACGCTGGTCTTCATGCAGTTCGGCATGGTGGTCTCCGGGGCGGTCTCGGTCGAGGCAGTGTTCAGCTGGCCGGGTCTCGGGCAGCTGCTCTACGAAGCGCTTCGCGGTCCTGATCTGCCTGTGCTGCAAGGCGTCTTCGTCACGCTCGCCGGCGCGGTGGTGCTGATGAACCTGCTCGCGGAATTGCTCTACCGCGTGCTCGACCCCAGGGTGCGGACGGCATGACGACAGCGGAAAAACCCGGTTCGATCGTCTGGCGCCGCCGCCGCGCGGCCGTGGCGAAGCACTGGCACGAGTTCACCACCAACAAGGCCGGCGTCTTCGGCCTCGCGTTCCTCGCGAGCATCACGGTGCTGGCCATCCTGGCGCCGGTGATCTCGGACGAGTCCGGCCTCGACGTCACCAAGGCCACCGGCGGTTCACTGCAGCCGCCGAGCGGGGAGTACTGGCTCGGTACCGAAATCGACGGCCGCTCGGTGCTGCTCATGACGTTCTGGGGCGCGCGGATCTCGTTGCTCGTCGGCTTCTCGGCCGCGTTCCTCTCGGTACTGATCGGCACCGTCGTCGGGATCGCGGCCGCGCATTTCGGCGGCTGGCTGTCCGGGCTGCTGCTGCGGTTCACGGACTTCTTCCTGGTGCTGCCGTCGCTCGTCCTCGCCGTGGCGCTGGCCTCGGTGCTGGAGCAGGGCACGGCGACGGTGATCGTCGCGATCGGCGTCACCGCGTGGCCGAGCACCGCGCGGCTGGTCAGGGCCCAAACCCTGACGATCGAAGGTCGTCCGTACATCGAGCGCGCGAAGGCGCTCGGCGGCGGCCATCTGCACATCGTCGGCAAACACGTCCTGCCGGGCGTCATGCCGCTCGTGCTGGCCAACACCACCCTCGTCGTCGGCAACGCGGTCATCGCGGACGCGACGCTGGCCTTCCTCGGCGTCGGCAACCCGAACAGCATCTCGTGGGGCGCCATGTTGCAGGCCGCGCTGAACAACGGCGCGATCAGCAAGGGCGCCTGGTGGAACCTGTTGCCGCCGGGTATCGCGATCGTCGTGGTCGTCCTCGCCTTCACCCTCGTCGGACGCGCGCTGGAGACCGTGCTGAACCCGCGCCTGAAGGGACAGCACTCATGAGCCCCTTGCTGGAACTGAAGAACCTCGGTGTCACCTACACGACCGGCAGCGGCGAGGTCGCCGCCGTCCGGGGCGTCGACCTGGTGCTCGAACCCGGCGACACCCTCGGGGTGGCGGGGGAGTCGGGCTCGGGGAAGTCGACCGTCGCGATGAGCGTGCTGCGGCTGCTGCCGCGGTCGGCGAAGATCAGCGGAGAGATCCTGCTGGACGGCGAAGACGTCACGGCCATGAAATGGGGCAGGCTGCGCGCGGTGCGCTGGGCCGAAGCCTCGGTCGTGTTCCAGGGCGCGATGCACGCGCTCAACCCGGTCCGCAAGATCGGCGAGCAGATCGCCGAGCCGATCCGCCTGCACCCGCCCGGCGGCAAGGCGCCCTCGGACGCCGAGGTCCAGGCCAAGGTGGCCGAACTGCTCGAACAGGTCGACCTGCCGCCCGGCCGCGCGGGGGCGTACCCGCACGAGCTGTCCGGCGGTCAGAAGCAGCGCGTCATGATCGCGATGGCGCTGGCCTGCTCACCGCGGCTGATCATCGCCGACGAGCCGACCACCGCACTCGACGTCGTCGTCCAGGCTCAGGTGCTCGCCCTGCTCGGCAGGCTGGTCGCGGACCAGGGGATCGGGCTGATCATGATCAGTCACGACCTGTCGGTGCTCGCCGCGACCTGCCGCCGGATCGCGGTGATGTACGACGGCGAGATCGTGGAAGAACGGCCGAGCGCGGAATTGATGACCGCGCCACGGCACGAACACAGCAAGGCGCTGGCGGCCGCGTTCCCGACCGTCGGCGATCCGGCATCCCGGTTCGCGCCCGCCACCAGCACGCCACTGCCACCGGAACCGGAACGCGTCGCCGACCAGCCCGCGCTGCTGGAGGCCGAAGACCTGCGCGTCAGCTTCCGCGACCGCACCGGCAAGCGGATCAACGCCGTGGCCGGAGTGAGTCTCCAGGTGCGGAAGGACGAGATCGTCGCGCTGGTCGGCCAGTCCGGCTCCGGCAAGACGACGCTGGCCCGGACACTGCTCGGGCTGCAGAAACCCGACTCCGGGGCGGTGCGCTACGACGGCGAACCCGTCCCGCTCGGCGGCGCCGGGCTCAAGGCGTACCGGCGGCAGGTCCAGCTGGTCCTGCAGGACCCGACCAGCGCGCTGAACCCGAACCACACGGTGTACGAGGCCGTCGCGGAAGGCCCGCGCATCCACGGCCTGAGCGCGGACGAGCACGAGATCGTCACCAAGGCCCTCGAAGCGGCCGAACTGCGGCCGGCGGAGAAGTTCCTCGACCGGCTCCCGCACGAGTTGTCCGGCGGGCAACGGCAGCGCGTGGTCATCGCGGGCGCGCTCGCGCTGAACCCCGGCGTGGTCGTGGCCGACGAACCGGTGGCGTCGCTCGACGCGTCGGTGCGGGGAGAGATCCTCGCGCTGCTGCTGCGCCTGCGGCGTGAGCTGGGACTCGCCGGACTCGTGATCACGCACGACCTGGGGCTGGCGTGGAACATCGCCGACCGGGTCGCGGTCATGTACCGCGGGGAATTGGTGGAGGTCGGTACCGTGGAGGAGGTCCTGCTGGACCCGAAACACGAGTACACGAAGTCGCTGCTCGCCGCGTTGCCGGGAGGTACCGCTCAGCGGGCGGCGGCGGACCGCTGAGCGACGGGATTCCCGTCTCCGACGCGGGAAACACCCATTGCCGCGCACACGTACAGGCGCGGTGTGTAACCTCCAATCTCGAAATGGTGACCACGACAGACCCCCAGCAGACGCCCTCGGCCGGTTCGCTCGGCGAGCGGCTCCGGGTGCCTTCCCGCTTCCCGTACCGCACGATCGCGATGGGAACCGTGGGCAGCACACTGCTGATGCTGGCCGCGCTCGGCGCGGGCGGCATCCTCGTCCGTGACCCGATCCTGGGCCACGGACCTTTGTCGTGGATCCGTTACGGCCACGGCCGGCTCCTGGCCAACGCGATGCTCTACCTCGGCTTCGGGCTGATCATCTGGGCGTGGGTCCGGCTGGGCCGCTACGCCCTCGCCGGCCGGATCGGCAGCCGTCCGATCGTGATCGCGGCGGCCTGCTGGATGGCGCCGCTGCTGGTGTCGCCGCCGCTGTTCACCCGCGACGTCTTCTCCTACCTCGCGCAAGGCGCGCAGCTGCTGAACGGCCTCGACCCGTACGCCAACGGCCCGGCCGAACTGGTCGTGCTGCCGGATGTCGTGCAGAACGTGCACCCGCTGTGGCAGACCACGCCCGCGCCGTACGGCCCGCTGTTCCTGCTGGTCGCCAAGGGAATCGTCTCGGTCACCGGCAACGACATGATCGCCGGCGTCATCGCGACCAGGCTCGTGCTGATGATCGGCCTGATCGGCATGCTGTGGTCACTGCCGCGGCTGGTCAAGCATCTCGGCGGCAAGCTCCCGATCACGCTCTGGCTCGCCATCGCCAGCCCGATGACGGTCATCCACCTCGTCGGCGGTCCGCACAACGACCTGCTGATGCTGGGCTTCCTCACCATCGGCGTACTGGCCGCGCTGGAACGCAAGCACGTCCTCGCGATCGTCCTGGTCACCATCGGCATGCTGATCAAGCCGACCGCCGCCTGGGCGCTGCCGTTCCTGGTCTGGGTGTGGGCGAACCACCTGCCCGGTGACCGGAAGGTGGTCAACTTCTTCCGCGCCGGCGCCGCGTCGGTCGGGATCTTCTTGCCGGTGTTCGTCGCCGGAACCTGGATTTCGCTCGGCTCGGTGAACCTCGGCTGGCTCACCGGCCTCAAGGCGCCGACCCTGATCGCGAACTGGATGAACTTCCCGACCGGGATCGGCGAGATCGTCTACTCGCTGGTGAACCTGGTGATCGACGTCGAGGTGTCGCCGTTCGTCACCGTGTTCCGGGCGATCGCGATGGTCGGGCTGTTCGTCTTCGCCGGCCGCCAATGGTGGCTCGCCCGCAACGGCGGGAACCCGGCGATCCACCGGATGGCGATCGTCCTGCTGGCCGGCGCGATTGTCCCGCCGCCGTCGCTGCCGTGGTACCTGACCTGGGGTTTCGTGGTCCTGTCCGCCTTCGAGTGGCGCCGCCGGAACCTCGCCGTCGTCGTGGCGGTCTCGGTGTTCGTGACGCTGGTGTACTACCCGACAGGGGAGCAGGCGCTGTACGACTGGTGGTTCATGGCCGTCGTCGTCGCCGCGAGCGTCTACGCCGCCGCTTCGCTGCTGCGGCCGGACCCGCTGGGGATCATCGCCGCCTGGCGGGGGAAGCCGGTGGAGCAGTTCCTGCCCGCCGAGGCGCCGCGTTCCTCCTGATACTGGAAGGGCCCGGGAAAGAGGGGCCATCACGTACTGGCCGTCGCCCGGTCTCACACCAATCGCGACCTGTGCACTGGCCGCCGTAGGTGACTAAAAGTACCAAAGTGTATAACGGCCTATACGGCATGGCACTGGTGTTGTTGCCGTAAAACGGCAACAACACCAAAAGCTCAGGAAGCCCGCCAGCCGCTCCACGTGTGAACGAGCGTGCTCACCACTGCATGCGGAGCAGGCTGCGCCTCGTACTGCGGATACTTCTCCCGCAGCAGCCGCACCGGCAGCGCCTGCTCCCCGGGATCGGTCAGCACCCGGGCGACCCCATCGGCCCGCGCCCACCACAGCCCGGCCCAGTCCTCGTCGTAGTGGTCGGTCAAGAAGCTGACCACGGGGTTCTCTGTGATGTTCTTCAGCCGCCGCAGGGCTGTCGTGCTCTTCGGCTTGTGATCGATCGCGAACGCCACCGAGTCCCCTTCGACGACGAACGTCACCGGCACCAGGTGAGGCACGCCGTCCGTCCCCGTCGTCGCCAGCCTCGCGATCAGCTCGCCCTCGAACCGGGCGCGGGCTTCCTCCGGGGACAACCGCATGCCTAGACGCTACGCCGTACCCGGAGCACGTTGTCCGAACGCGTCCCCGGCTGCCCCTCCGGCCCCGGGTGATCGTGCGTGATCAGATCCTGCAGCTCCACGGTCCATTCGCCGTCGCCCAGCGCCAGCGCTTCGAGTACCTCGGCGGGGGTCGGGAAGTGGACGTCCTTGTGCGGCGGGTCTTCCATCCACGTCGGCCAGCCCGCGTGGCCTGCGACCAGCAGTGTGCCGCCCGGCGCGGTGGCCTCGGCGGCACGGCGGAGCGCCTTGTCCCGGCCGCCGTTCTCGTCGACGGGGGAGTGGAAGAACTGCGCCGAGACGAGGTCGAAACGCCCCTCCGGGAACGACGCCGCAAGGTCATGGCGTTCCCAGGTGATGCCTTCGACACCGGCTTCGGCCGCGTGTGCGGCGGCACGCTTGAGCGCGGTGTCCGAAATGTCGACGGCGGTGACGCGCCATCCTCGCTGCGCGAGCCAGATCGCGTCACCGCCTTCGCCGCATCCGAGGTCGAGTGCGGTGCCTGGCGCCAGATCGGCGACTTCGCGCACCAGCAGCGGGTTCGCCTTCCCGCTCCAGACCTGGTCCTTGTCCCCGTAGAAGTCTTCCCAGAACTGTCGTGTGGAATCCATGCCGGAAACGATGCCCGTGATCTCGCCGGAACCGCCAGTTCTGTTGCTGTTATGGCAAAATCCGCAGCGTTCCCCGGTCCGCGTCGAGGGTGGCCCGCGCACCGAGGGGAATGGTCGGCGATGCCGGGACATGGCCGAAGCCGAAGTCCCACACCACCGGCACGCCGAGCGGCCCCAAGCGGTCGAGCATCAGACCTCGGATCGTTTCCGGATCGCCACACGCCTTCCATGAGCCCAGTACGACGCCCTGGACGCCGTCGAGCCAGCCGGACCGCAGCAGCTGGGTCACCATCCGGTCGATCCGGTACGCCGGTTCGGTGACGTCCTCAAGGAGCACGATCGCGTCACGCGCCGAACCCTGCTCCGGAGTGCCGAGTCCCGAGGTGAGCAGGGCGAGGTTGCCGCCGATGAGCGTGCCGGTCGCGGTGCCGGGCAGCAGCAGCGGCGACGCCGTCGGCGAGGCGATCGTCCGCACCTCGTCCGGTTCGAACAACGACAGCCGCAGGTGCTCGGCGGCCACCGCGTCGAACAAGGTGGTCGCGGGCAAGGGGGAGAACAGCGTCTCCAGTCCCAAGTGGACATTCACCGCCCGGTGCAGCGCGGTCACGTCGCTGGATCCGGCGAACATCTTCGGCCCGGCCGCCCGCAGCGCGGCCCAGTCGACCAGGTCGAGCATTCGCTGGGAGCCGTAGCCGCCGCGGGCGGCGAGAACGCAGGTCACCCCCGGATCCAGCCACGCCCGCGTGAACTCGGCGGCCCGCGCCTCGTCGGAGGCGGAGAGATAGCCGTCGCGGACGGCGCGCACGCACTCACCGACGCTGACCTCGACGCCCCAGCCGCGCAGCACCGGCACCGCCTTTTCGACGAGATCTGCCGGGACCGGTCCCGCGGGAGCGACCAAGGCGATCGTGTCACCCGGCCGCGTCTTCGGCGGCCTCACCGGCTCAGCCGGAGCTTCGGCACGCCGGGGGTTTCGAAGCCGAAGACCTGGCCGTAGAACGACAACTCCGCTTCGAGCGCCGCCACGATGGTCTCCGCCTTCCGGAAACCGTGCTGCTCGCCCTCGAACCTCAGGTAGGCGTGGTCGATGCCCCGCCCCGCCAGTCCGGCCACGAACCGGTCCGCCTGCTCCGGTGGGCAGATCTCGTCCTCCACGCCCTGCAGGAACAGCAGCGGACCGGCGACGGTGCCGGCGTTGTGGATGGGCGAGCGTTCCCGGTAGCGCTGCTCGGTTTCCGGTAGCGGTCCGATCAGCCCGTCGAGGTAACGGGACTCGAAGTCGTGTGTCTCGCCGCCGTCACCGGTCCACTGGTAGAGGTCGAGGATCGGGTACATCACGGTGCCCGCGCGGTAGGTGGTCGTGGTGGTCAGCGACGCGGCGGAGGTGTACCCGCCCGCGCTGCCGCCGCGGATGGCCAGCCTGTCACCGTCGACGGTGCCTTCGGCGGCGAGGGCTTCGGCGACGGCGACGCAATCCGCGACGTCGACGACGCCCCACTGTGCACGAAGCCGTTCGCGGTAGGCGCGCCCGTAACCGGTCGAGCCGCCGTAGTTCACCGTGACGACGGCGATGCCGCGGCTGGTGAAGTAGGCGATCTCGAAGTCGAGTACCGCGCTGTCACGGCCGGTCGGTCCGCCGTGCGGGTAGACCAGCAGCGGGGGGCGTTCGCCGTCCGGCGCGGCGAAGTCGGCGTTCGCGGGCAGGTAGACGAAGGCGGGGACCCGGTCGCCGTCGCCGGTCTTGAAGATCCGCTCCACGGGCCTCGACAGGTAGTCCGGCGACGGGGGTTCGGGTGCCGACGCGAGTTCGGTCACCGTGCCGTCCCGGAGGTCGACCTTCACCACGGCGGCTTCACGGTCCGGCCCGGCCGCGACGCCGACGACGCCGCCGTCGTGGACGGCGAAGCCGTTGGTGGACCAAGCGGTCAGGTCGGCGGCGGCAGCCACCGGCGTCACCTCCCGCGTCGCCTCGTCGAGGACGGCGAGCTTGCCCGACGCGATGACGGCGAACCGGCCGTCGCCGAGCGGGGTGAACCAGCGCGCGCCGAGTTTCCACATCGCGCCGCCGATCTCCTGTTCGGCGGGCGCCAGATTCTCCAGGCCGCCGTCGAGTCCGACGCGGTGCAGATTCCACCAGCCATCCGGATCCAGCAGGGCCAGCAGGCTGTCGGCGGATTCCCATTCGACCTGGCAGACGGCGACGTCGGCCGCGCCGGCGAGCACGCGATGGGGCCCGAACGTGCCGTCCTCGCCGACGTCGGCGACGCACAGTTCCGTGCCGTCCCACGGCATCGCGGGATGGTTCCAGCCGATCCACGCCGCCCGCGCGCCGTCGGGCGACAGCTGCGGCGCGGTGAGGAAGTGATGGCTCGCGGACAGGACCCGCTCCGGGCCGCCGTCGAGGGGGAGCGCGACGAGGTCCCTGGCGATGTCGACGCGCCGGGGACCGGTGCTGCGTTCGCGGACCAGCCACACTTCGCCGGGACGGCCGGGCCGGAGGTCGCTGTAGCGGATCCCGTGCCGGGACGCGGGTTCCGGGGTGAGGGGAGTGGTCTCGCCGGTGGTGAGATCGCGGCGGTGGACCCGCTGATCCGCCCAGTGCGTGAACACGAGGACGCCGCCGTCCACCAGCCAGGGACGGCCGCCGTACTCGTGCACGCGGTTCCGGGCGTTCCACGGAGCGGGAAGGACGTCTTCGATCGGGCCGTCCGCGCGTGCCCGCACGAGGGTGACGCGGCCGCCGTCGCCGGTGCGCGGTTCGGCCCACCAGACCTCGTCGCCGACCGTCGCGAGCCATTGCGCGCTGACTCCCGAGGCCGCGACGTCCGCGGCCGACAGGGGAGATGTCCAGGTGCCGTAAGGGGCGATCTCAACCACGGTTGAAGACTAGGATCGCCTCTTTGCCCGCCGTGGCCCGGGGCACACCGACGACCTGGCGATCCGTCGCGCCGTTCGCCCACGGCTGAACGGTGGGGCGGCGGGTGCCGATCATCTGGCTGTGGCCTAGGGTCAAAGGTGCCATGTCTCGCGTAATCCACGTCTTCCGCCAGCCCGACCGGTTCGTCGCAGGAACCGTCGGTGAGCCCGGCGACCGCACCTTCTACCTCCAAGCGTCCGAGGACGTCCGCACGATCAGTGTGACGATCGAAAAACAGCAGGTCGTGGTCTTGGCCGAAAGGCTCGGTTCGCTGCTGGAAGAGGTCGCCAGCCGGTTCGGCGCGGACGTACCGGACGACGCGCCGGACGAGCTGCTCGACGTCGACCCCTTGACCGTTCCGGTCGAGGAGGAGTTCCGCGTCGGCACGATGGGCCTCGGCTGGGACGCCGAGAGCAGCGCCGTCGTCATCGAGCTGCTGGCGATGACGGAGGGGGAGGTGGACGAAACGGTCGTTCTGGACGACACCGAAGAAGGGCCCGACGCGGTCCGCGTCTTCCTGAGCCCTGGCGCGGCGCGGGCGTTCGCCGAACGCGCCGACCGGGTGGTCAACGCCGGCCGTAAGCCGTGCCCGCTGTGCGCCGAGCCGCTCGACCCGGCGGGGCACATCTGCCCGCGGCAGAACGGGTACCGGCGCGACGTCGACGTCATCGAGGACTGACCAGGTGGCGGAGACTTCGCGGGAGCTGGTGACGCGCGGCAAGATCGACGTCGAAGGCAGGCTGGTCGACGCCTCCAACGTCACGCTCTTCTGCAAGATCGAACTCGACGGCGTGACCGGCAACGTCGTGTACAAGCCGGTGTCGGGTGAACGGCCGCTGTGGGACTTCCCGGACGGGACGCTCGCGGGCCGCGAGGTCGCGACGGCCATGGTCTCCGAAGCCGCCGGGCTGGGCGCGATCCCGCCGACGGTGCTGCGTGACGGGCCGTTCGGGCCGGGCATGGTGCAGCTGTGGATCGAGACCACCGAAGAGGAACTGGTCGACGTCCGGTCCCCGGAGAGCCTGCCGGAGGACTGGCGTGTCGTGCTGCACGCGCATGATCGCGACGGTGAGCCCGCGGTGCTCGCGCACGCGGACCGCCCGGGGATGCGGGAACTGGCCGTGCTCGACATCGTGGTCAACAACACCGATCGCAAGGGCGGGCACGTGCTCGCCGGCGCCGACGGCCGGATTTACGGGGTGGATCACGGCATCTGCCTGCACACCGACCCGAAGCTGCGGACGGTGTTGTGGGGCTGGATCGGTGAGCCGCTCACCGAGACCGAGATCGGCAAGCTGCGCGGTCTGCGTGAGCGGATCGACGGCGAACTCGGCGAGGCGCTGAGCGAGCACCTCACCGGCTTCGAGATCCGCGCCTTGGCCGAACGGGCCGACTTGCTGCTGGCGGAGGGCGTCTTCCCGGAGCCGGGTGACGATTGGCGCGCCATCCCGTGGCCGCTGTTCTGACCGAGTGATCGCTGGGGGCGACGTGACCGAGATACTGGACGACGAGGCCCGCGCGCGCTTGGTCGCGCGGTTCGGTGAGGACGTCGGCCCGTGGTGTGACGAGCTGCCCGCCCTCGTCGCGAAACTGGCGGAGCAGTGGGGGCTCACCGTCGTCGACGCGAAGCCGGGCAACACCGGCCGCACCCTGATCTGCGCGGGGGACGACGGCGCCAAGAAGGTCCTCAAGCTGACCCCGGATCGCACGATCGCCGAGTCCGAGGCCGCCGCGCTGCGCGCCTGGGACGGCTGTTCGAGAGTCGCGCAGGTCCTCGCCACCGAACTCGCCGACGAGGCGATCCTGCTGGAAGGCATCGATCCCGGGACACAGTTGCTGGAGTCGGGCGCGAGCGTGCCGTGGGCCGAGGTCGGCGACCTGATGACGCAGATCCACTCGGTGACCCCGCCCGCCGGCTTCTCGACACTCGAAGACCGGGTCGTCTTCATGTATGGGCTCGCCGAGCGAGGGCTGCGCGGGTCCGTCGCCGAAGCCACGCTGCCACTGGCAACCCTCGACCGAGCCCGGCGGCGCGCACTCGCCCTCGCGACCGACGGGGCAGGGAACTCGCTCGTGCACGGCGACCTGCATCCGGGCAACGTCCTCGACGGCGGGCCCGGCCGCGGCGCGGTCGCCATCGACCCGCGCCCGAGCGTCGGGGACCCGGCCTTCGACCTCGCCGATTGGGTCACCCTGCCGATGAGCGACGGCGGCACACTCGAAGACGGGTTCGACGCCCTCGCGCCGCACCTGCCCGGATTCGACGCGGAGCGGGTCCGGGCGTGGTGCGTCGCGCTCTCCCCGCTGTTCGTGATCCGCCCCCTCCAGCGTGGTGAACGGACCCCGTTCGTCGAAGCGATGCTGTCATTCTGTCGGTGAACCTGAGTCCGCGATCGACTCCGGTCAGGCGACGGATGACCGCCTGACCGGCGTGGCGGGGCGACGTCGGCCCCGGGCGCCGATAGCGTCGTCCGCCGTGCGCTCTCATTCGTATGACGACGTGCTGTCCGGGCCGCGCAAGCGGAAGGTCTCCGAGGTGCCCGCCGAGCCGGGACTCGTGGTCGAGGACCCGGCCAGCGGGTATTGCGGCGCCGTGGTGAAGATCGAGTACGGCAACGTCGTACTGGAAGACCGGCACGGCAGGCATCGCGTGTTCCCGCTGAACCCCGCGGGTTTCCTGCTCGAGGGCAAACCCGTCACCCTCGTGCCCGCGAAGGCGGCTCCGAAGACCCCGGCCCGGCGGATCTCCGCGTCCGGGTCGGTCCAGGTCCAAGGGCTCAAGGCGCGGGTCGCGCGCGATTCGCGGATCTGGGTCGAAGGCAAGCACGACGCCGAACTCGTCGAGCGGGTCTGGGGGCACGATCTCCGGGTCGAAGGCGTCGTGGTGGAACCACTCGATGGGGTGGACGTGCTGTCGGATCGCATCGGCGAGTTCGGCACCGGACCCGGCCGTCGCCTCGGGGTGCTGGTCGATCACTTGGTCGCGGGCAGCAAGGAGTCGCGGATCGTCGACGGAATCCGCGACGAGAACGTGTTGATCACCGGCCATCCGTACATCGACATCTGGGAGGCCGTGAAGCCGTCGGTCGTCGGCATCCGCGCCTGGCCGAACATCCCGCGTGGCACGGAGTGGAAACAGGGCGTCTGCGCCGCGCTGGGCTGGGGTGAGCCATGGGAGGGCTGGCAGCGGGTCCTGGCGGCGGTCGGCAGCTACCGGGATCTGGAAACGCCGCTGATCGGAGCGGTGGAGCGGCTCATCGACTTCGTCTCCGACCCCGGCGAGGAGTCCTGAATGACCGATTCGCGCGAGGTCACTCAAGGTCACGCGTCGGTCACGTCGGTTTCGCTTCCCCGGTATGAATCTTCGCGATCTGGGAGCATGAACGCATGACAGGCGCTCTCATCTGGCTGATCGCCGGGATCCTCTTGATCATCGCCGAGCTGCTCTCGGGCGACCTGTTCCTGCTCATGGTCGGCGCCGGAGCCCTGTTCGGGGCCGGCTCCGCGGCGCTGACCGGGAACCCGTTCATCGACGTCGCGGTGTTCGCCGTCACCTCGGTCGGGATGCTCGCCCTCGTCCGGCCCGCCCTCAAACGCCGGTTCCTCGCGGGACCGGGCATCAAGACCAACACCGACGCGCTGATCGGCGCGCGAGCGGTAGTAGTGTCCACAGTGGACGTCGAAGCCGGGCAGGTGAAGCTGGCGGGTGACGTCTGGTCGGCCCGGGCCATGACCGAAGGGGAACCGATCGCCCCGGGGACATCGGTGACCGTCGTCGAGATCTCGGGCGCCACGGCGGTCGTCTCCGCCGAGCTGTGAGCCGGACGGTGGAACAGCAAAAGGGTTTCTACGTAAGGGGAAGGTAGTTGTCAGAGACAGTGGTGTTCATCGTTGTCGGACTGCTCGCGTTGTTCGTGATCGTCGTCGTGGTCAAGGCGATCATGGTGGTGCCACAGGCGCAGTCCGCTGTGATCGAACGGCTGGGCCGGTTCCGGACGGTGGCTTCTCCCGGCCTGACGTTTCTGGTGCCCTTCCTGGACAAGGTGCGGGCGCGGATCGACCTCCGCGAGCAGGTCGTCTCGTTCCCGCCCCAGCCGGTGATCACGGAGGACAACCTGACCGTGTCGATCGACACGGTCGTGTACTTCCAGGTGACCGATTCGCGGGCCGCGGTCTACGAGATCTCGAACTACATCGTCGGTGTCGAGCAGCTGACCACCACGACACTGCGAAACGTCGTCGGTGGCATGAGCCTCGAGCAGACGCTGACCTCGCGTGACTCGATCAACAGCCAGCTGCGCGGCGTTCTCGACGAGGCCACCGGCCGCTGGGGCATCCGTGTCGCCCGGGTCGAACTGAAGGCGATCGACCCGCCGCCCTCCATCCAAGACTCGATGGAGAAGCAGATGCGCGCCGACCGGGAGAAGCGCGCGATGATCCTGACCGCCGAAGGTCAGCGTGAATCGGCGATCAAGACCGCCGAAGGTCAGAAGCAGAGCCAGATCCTCGCGGCCGAGGGCGCCAAGCAGGCCGCGATCCTGAGCGCGGAGGCCGAGCGGCAGTCGCGGATTCTGCGGGCGCAGGGTGAACGCGCCGCCCGGTACCTGCAGGCGCAGGGTCAGGCGAAGGCGATCGAGAAGGTCTTCGCGGCGATCAAGGCCGGACGTCCCACTCCCGAGGTTCTCGCGTACCAGTACCTGCAGACCCTGCCGCAGATGGCGCAGGGCGACGCGAACAAGGTCTGGATGATCCCGAGCGACTACGGCAAGGCACTGGAAGGCTTCGCCCGCGCACTCGGCGCCCCCGGCGACGACGGCGTGTTCCGCTACGAGCCGCCGAAGGAAGAGCCCGTCGAGAAGCCGGACCTGGAGGACGAAGAAGTCCAGGGCTGGTTCGACACCTCCAGCGACCCGAAGGTCGCCGAAGCCGTCGCGGCCGCGGAAGCCGTGGCACGCAAGGAGGTTCCGGCGCTGGGCGTCGCGACGCCGCGACAGGAGCCGCCCGCGCCTCGGCCGGTTCCCAAGGCCGCGCCCGCTCCGGAGCAGCAGGCCGCCCCGGCGGAGCAGCAGGCGCCGCCGCCCGCGCAGCTGCCGCAGCCCCAGCCGCCCGCCGCTCCGCAAGGAGGCCCGTACCAGGGCCCTCCGGGACAGGCACCGGGTGGCGGCGGACCGTTCCCGCAGCAGGGGCCGTTCGGCGGTCCGCCGCAGCGTTGAGGTGATTCGAGAAAGGGCCGTCCCGTCCGGGGCGGCCCTTTCTCGTGGGGTTCGCTTCGACGGGGGCCTTATCAGGCTCCGTGACCAGTGACACGCGGTGTGTTCGGCGAGCCCGTTCTTCCAGTGGCCATGCCGGGGCGTACCCCTTCCGTGTCACCTCAAACCGCGCGCGATTGGACGCTTCGGCGACCGGGTATCCGTGGAGATCAACATGACCACTGGCGCGAGGAGGATGCCGCATGCGGCGGACGGACCCGGAGACCGTGGACGTGCTGGGCGTCCCCTTCCCCAGGCCGATTCCGGCGATGAGCCGGGTCGCGCGGGGGCTGGCAGGACTGGCACTCATGCCGTTCGAGGGGATGCCCGGCCGAGGTCCGCGGCGGGCGGTCTGGTCGTGTCCCGGCAGGCTCTACATCGAGACCCACGGTGTCAAGGGTCCGGATGGCGCCCGCGTCGCCCGGCAGGTCGAGCGGGCGCTGACGGAGATCCCCGGTGTGCGCTGGGCGCAGGTGAACGCGCCGACTTCGCGGGTGGTCGTGGCGGTCGGGGAGCCCGCGCCACGGCGGGTGGAGCTGGTTCGCGCGGTCGAACGGGCGGAGTCGGAGCCGTCCTGTGAGGCCGAGCGAATCGAGGAGGACGAACTCCACCATCCGGCCGATGGAGCACGGGCGACCCGGCTTCCTTCCGTGATCGCCGCCGACGCCGCGGGCCTGGTGCTCTCGGCGGCTTCGAAACTGATGCCGTGGGCGCCGCTGCCGACGGAGGTCGCCGCGCTGGCCTCGCTCGTCGACCTGCATCCGCGGCTGCGCGCGCTGGCGGACCGGAAGCTGCGGGGGCATGAGCGGGCGGATTCGGCGACGTCGATCGGGGCGGCGCTGGCACACGGTTTGGCGGCCCGCGGCGAGGGCACGGTACTGGACATCATGGTCCGGAGCACCCAATGGCGAGAGGCCAAGGCACACAAGCGTGCCTGGTGCGCGGCCGAGTCCCGGCTGGTCCGGCAACGTGATCACGCCGGCGCGGAGCCGGTGGTGGGGGAACGACCGCGGCCACTTCCGGAGGGGGCCGCGGATCGTCATGCGCGCCGGTCCATCGCGGCCGGGGCCGCGGCGGCGGCGGTGGCCCTGCCGTTCACCGGTCCGCGACGGGCCGCCGCCGTCGGGATCTCGGCCATACCCAAGGCGCCGTCGAATGGCGCGGCCGCCTTTTCCGCTCAACTGGGCCAAGTCCTCGCCAGGCGGGGTGCTCTGGTGATGGACCGCTCCGTGCTGCGGAGGCTGGATCTGCTCGACACGCTGGTCATCGACACGGCGGCACTCGGCGCCGGGGTGAACGTGCTCAGCGATCTGGTTCCGTTGCCGGGCAGCGAACCGGTGGAGCTGACCGCCGCCGCCTTCGCCTTGTTCGACGAGGAGAAGCCACAGGTGGTCCGGCGTGACGGTGACTGGGTCCTCGGCCCGGTCGACGACCTCGACCTCGAGGGGCGCGACGGAGTCCGGGAACGGCAGCGATTGCTGGATCAGGGCGCGCCCCTCGTGCTGGGCCTGGCCCGTGACGGGCGGCTGCAAGGACTGCTGGCCGTCGCCGAAGAGCTCTCGCCCGAGGTCGACGCCCTGGCATCGGCGGCCAAGTCGGCCGGGATACGGGTGGTCCAGAGCGATGGCGGTGAAGGAGTGCTCGACGTCGTCCGCGAACTCCAGGCCGACGGAGGCGTGGTCATGCTCGTCTCCGGTGACCGTCGGGCTCTGGGCGCCGCCGACTGCGGAATCGGCGTCCACGACGAGGGAACTCCGCCGCCGTGGGGCGCACACGTTCTGATCGAGCGGGACATCGACATCGCCATGCTGCTCGTCGAAGCGATCACCGCGGCCCGGACGGTCGTGCGCGATTCCACGTTGTTCGCCACCGTGGCGAGCGGTATCGGTGGAGTGAGCGCCCTCAGCGCCCGGCGCAAACCGGCCGCGAGCGGCCTTCGCGCGGTGAACGCGGGCGCGCTCATGGCCTTCAGCGACGGGATCTGGCGGGCCCGGAACCTCACCGGCACGCGGAAAGCGGCTCCGGCGGGCCGCGTCGCACCGCCGTGGCATCTGATGCCGGCGGACCTCGTGCTCGACCGGCTCGGCTCGGACCCGCGCGGTCTCGACGAAGACGAGGCACGACGGCGAACTCCCGCGAACCGCGTCGGGGGAGCAGGCGGCGCCGGCACGAGTATCGCCAAGGCGTTCCTCTCCGAGCTTTCCAACCCGCTGACTCCGGTGCTCGCGGGCGGTGCGGCCGTGTCCGCGGCGGTGGGGTCCCCGGTCGACGCCGCGCTGGTCGCGGGGATCGTCGGGGTGTCGGCGCTGATCGGCAGTGTGCAGCAGGTCCACACCGAACGCGCGCTGGCCGGGCTCTTCGAGCGGTCCGCCACGGTGACCACCGTCGTCCGGGACGGCACGGAGCAGCGCGTCGTCGCCGACGATCTGGTGCGCGGCGACATCGTCTCGCTGCGGTCCGGTGACGTCGTACCCGCGGATTGCCGGGTGCTCGAAGCCACCGGCGTGGAACTCGACGAATCGTCGCTGACCGGCGAATCGTTGCCGGTGCCCAAGGATCCGTCCCCGGTGGTGGCCGCGGACATCGCCGAGCGGGCCTCGATGCTCTACGAGGGCACCGTGGTCGCCGCGGGGAAGGTGACCGCCGTGGTCGTCGCGACCGGCGACCAGACCGAGGTCGGGCGCGGGCTGGCCGCGGCTCGGGGCGCCGCCCCCGAGACCGGCGTCGAAACCCGGCTCGCGTCGCTCACCAAGCAGGCGCTCCCGGTCGCGGTCGGCTCGGCTGCCGCCGTCGCGGGCGCGGGCCTGATCCGCGGTGTGCCGCTGCGCGAAAGCCTCGGCGCCGCGGTGAACCTCGCGGTCGCTTCGGTGCCGGAAGGGTTGCCGTTCCTGGTCAACGCGGCCCAGCTCGCCGCCGCCCGCAGGCTCGCCGACCACGGCGCGCTCGTCCGCAATCCACGCACGATCGAGGCGCTCGGGCGGGTCGACGTCCTCTGCTTCGACAAGACCGGCACGCTGACCGAGGGCAGGCTCAGCGTCACCCGGATCGACGACGGGCACAGCAGTGCCGCCGTGTCGCGGCTCGGGAAGAGCCATCGCGCGGTGCTGACCGCCGCCGTGCGCGCGACACCCCGGGCGGACAACCCCGAGGAACTGCCGCATCACACCGATCAGGCCGTCCTCGAAGGCGGCCTGGCCGCGGGTGTGGACGCGGACGGCTGGGAGAAGACGGACGCGGTCCCGTTCGAGCCGTCCCGCGGGTTCCACGCCACCAACGGCAGGCTCGGCGACCGGAATCTGTTGTGTGTCAAGGGCGCGCCGGAGGTCGTCGTGCCACGGTGCGTCCGGCACGGCGGCAAGCCGATCGGCGCCGGAACCCGGAAACGGCTGGAAAAGCGGATGGAGCGGCTGGCCGCCTCCGGACACCGCGTCCTCGCCGTCGCCGAACGGACCGTGTCCACAAAGGACATTTCCGAGGACGACGTCGTCGATCTCCACTTGCTCGGCTTCGTCGCACTCGCGGATCCGGTGCGTGACAGTGCCGCCCCCGCCGCGGAAACGCTGCGCGAGGCCGGCGTGCGGACGGTGATGATAACCGGCGACCATCCGGCCACCGGGGAAGCCGTCTCCGAGGAGATCACCGGCCGCAACGGCGATACCAAGGTGCTCACCGGCGCCCGGATCGAAGAACTCGGTGACGCCGAACTCGATGCCGAACTCGCCGACGTCGACGTGATCGCCCGGTGCAGCCCGGCGCAGAAGGTGCGGATCATCCAGGCGTACCAACGGGGTGGCCGGGTCGTCGCGATGACCGGCGACGGCGCGAACGACGCACCCGCCATCCGGCTCGCCGACGTCGGCATCGCGCTCGGGCAACGGGGCACCCCCGCGGCGAGGGCGGCCGCGGATCTCGTGGTCACCGACGACCGGCTGGAGACGATCGTCGCCGCGCTGATCGAAGGCCGGGCGATGTGGGCGTCGGTGCGGGAAGCGCTCGGCATCCTGCTCGGCGGGAACCTGGGGGAGATCGCGTTCACCGTGCTCGGTTCCGCCGTCACCGGCCGGTCTCCGCTCACCGCCCGTCAGCTGCTGCTGATGAACCTGCTCACCGATCTGGCGCCCGCGCTGGCCATCGCGCTGAGCAGGCCGGACCGCGAGGCAGTGCCGGAACTGCTCCGAGAAGGGCCCAGCGCCTCGCTCGGTGACGCGCTCCGGCGCGACATCACCACCCGAGCGGTGACCACGACACTGGGGGCGACCACGGCGTGGACCCTGGCCCGGCTGACCGGCAGGCGGCGGCGGGCGAGCACCGTCGCGCTCGCCTCGCTCATCGGAACGCAGCTCGGGCAGACGCTGCTGATCGGCGGACGCGACGGCACGGTGCTGGCCGCGGGCCTGGGTTCCGCGGCCCTGCTGGCCGTGCTGATCCAGACGCCCGGCGTCAGCCAGTTCTTCGGCTGCACCCCGCTCGGGCCGGTCGGGTGGGGGATCGCGCTGGGCAGCGCCGGCGCCGCGAGCGCCGTCGGGCTCTTGGCCGGAAGGCGCGGTGTCGCGCGCTAGTGCCGGTCAACGACGACGTCTTCGCCGCTCTTGCCCACCCGGCCCGGCGCGAGGTGCTCGGCATCCTCTCGACGGACCGCGAGCCGCGGGCCTCGCTGGAAGCCGCACCACTGCGAGAGGTGACCGACTGGCTCTCGCCGTACGAGCGGTACTGGCGTGCAGGGCACTCACGCATTTAGTCCTCTAAATGCATTCGGTCCGCCGGGACGGGTCTGGACACCGGGTCTAGGATCCCCGCTTGTGACGGACGAGAAACCGCTCCGAGCCGACGCCCGCCGTAACCGGACCCGGGTGCTGGAGGCCGCGGAGCGCGTCTTCACGGCCAGAGGCACCAGTGCGCCGACCGAGGAGGTCGCCCGCGAGGCAGGCGTCGGCGTCGGCACGGTGTTCCGGCACTTCCCGACGAAGGAAGCCCTGCTGGAGGCTGTTCTCTTCGCGCGTCTTCACCGCTTCGCCGACGAAGCCGAAGCCACCGTGGCCGCGGACTCGTCCGATCCGGGGGACGCGTTCTTCGGCTTCCTGACCGGCTGGATCGAGATGTCGGGCGCCAAGAACGCGTACTTCGAGGCCTTGTCGGCGGCCGGGGTCACCGTTGCGGCCACGGGCGCGGTGATCGGCGCCCGGCTGAAGGACGCGCTCGGCGTCTTGCTCAGTCGTGCGCAGGACGCGGGCGCCGTCCGCAAGGACCTCATCGTCGAAGAGCTGATCCCGGTGATCATCGGGACGGCGAAGGCCGCGGAATACGCCGGTCCCGACCTGAGGAACCGAACGGTCTGCCTCCTGTTCGACGGGCTTCGGCCGCGTCAGGCGTAAGGATCCATCGTCGGCCGCTTCGGTGCGAGCGCGTCACCGGAGGACTCGCCGCGCAGCCTGCGCCTGATCCACGGGACAGCGTGTTCCTTGCCCCACTGGAGGTTCTCCGTACGCCGAGCCTGCGGGCTCAACACCGGCCGCGGACCGAGTTCCGCGGGGGTGAGCTTGTGCGGTTCGCCGAGCGCGTCCAGTACGGCGATGGCGACCTCGTTGTGCCCCAGCGAATTCAGGTGGAGACGGTCCGGTGCCCACAGTCGCCGGTCCCGCAGCCGGCGCATCGCCCACATGTCCACCAGCAGCGCACCGTGCCGCGAGGCGATGCCGCGAACGTGCTCGTTGTAGATCGCTACGCGGCCGCGGATCCTGCGGAACAGCGCGTCTTCGACCCCGTCGACGCCGGTGAAGAGGACGACGCGCGCGCCGGAGGCGACGATCTCGCCCACCGCGACGTCGTAGTCGTCGCAGAGGGCGTCGATGTCGACCTTCGGCCGCATCAGGTCGTTGCCGCCGGCGTACAGCGTCACGAGGTCCGGGTTCAGCGCGAGCGCCGGTGAGAGCTGCTCGGTGAGGACCTGTCCGAGGAGCTTGCCGCGGATCGCGAGGTTGGCGTAGCGGAAACCGGTGTGGTTACCCGCGAGCTGACCGGCGACGCGATCGGCCCAGCCTCGGACGCCGTTGGGGGACGACGGGTCCTCGTCACCAACACCTTCGGTGAAGGAATCGCCGAGGCAGACTAAGCGGTTGGTCATGCCTCGATGTTACCCAGCAGGGCACGCCTGGTCTGGCCGCCCCCGCGCGTCACGAGGCCACGACGGTGTAGTCCCCATGGGGTCACTTCACCTGGTGCGCTATCACGCTGGGTCGGTCATTCGGCCGATACGCACCCGGCCGAAGAGCCGATCTGGTGGTGAGGATCACCCCATAGCGTGACGACTGTCAGCAATTCGTCGTCTCCGGGGAGTTCACGATAATGCTTCGCAAAACAGGCGTACTGATGATGGGGTTGGCCGCGGCGGGAGCGGTGCTGGTACCGGGGATCGCCGTGGCGGCTGAGGGGCCGACCCCCTACGTCATCGGCGGGCACGACGCCACCGAGGACTACCCGTTCATGGTGTCGTTGCAGCAAGACGGACATCATTTCTGCGGTGGCTCGCTGATCAGTGAGAACTGGGTGGTGACCGCGGCGCACTGCGTGCAGGGAGCGCGTCCGGGCCAGGTCAGGACCAGGATCGGCGCGCGGCAGCACAACAGCGGGGGCACGGAGACCGGTGTCAGCCAGATCGTCGTCCACCCGGATTTCTCCAGGCAGAAGCCGCCGGGCGGGGACATCGCGCTGGTCCGGTTGGACAAACCGGTGACCGAGCAGCCGATCAAGATCGCCGAGGCCGTGGGTGGCGCGGGAACGGCGACCCGGATCCTCGGCTGGGGCGAGCACTGCGCCGAGGAGAACTGCGGCGCGCCGGAAATTCTCCAGGAATTGGACACCAAGGTCATGCCTGCGGACGATTGCCGCAATGTGGCGACCGGTAAGGAAATCTGCACCGGTACCGACACGCCGGACGCGATGGGCTGCTACGGCGACTCCGGTGGGCCCCAGCTCAAGGGCAGGCCGGGTGAATGGGAACTGGTCGGTGCCACCAGCCGCGATGGGGACGCGGACCCGAAGTGCGCCAGCGGTCTGGGCATCTGGACCGATGTGACGGTGTACCGGGACTGGATCGCCGGGCACACGAGCCGGACGTCGACCGTGGCTTGATGTCGGACGTGGCGCGAGAGCCACTTCCGACACCGCGGAGGTGGCTCTCGCGACACATCCGGCCGCTGTGCCGGCGGTCAGGTGGTTTCGAGATCGTTCAGTATCTGTTTGGCCAAGGCCAGGCTTGGCCCATATCGGGCCGGGTCGACGGCGTCGAGCCGGGTGTAGACGTCTACTGCTTCTCTTGCCGACTCGATCGCTTCCTGGCGTTGGCCGTTGTCCTTCAGGTAGCCGACGGCCGGGTACAGCAGCCAGTGACCGTGGTCGGCGGCGTAGCGCGGGTTTTCCTGCGGGAGGGTTCGGGCGATCCCGACCGCTTCGAGCGCTTTCGCTATCCCTTGTGGTCGATCGCCCTTGGCCCAGTAGGTGTAGGCCAGCTGGTTGAGTGCCCATCCGGTCAGGTGTCGGTGTCCGGGGGCCGAACCGAGTCGCCGGTAGAGCGCCACCGCCTCTTCACCGAGGGAGATGGCCTCGTCCACGCGGCCATGCTGGGTCAGGAAGGTGGCGGTTGCCACCAGGAACGGGCCCGGGCTCTCGGCGTAGGCCGGGTCGCCGGCGGCGAGTTCACGCAGGACGCCCACCGAGTCGAGCGCGTTCGCCGTGGCCTGGTCGCGATCACCCTTCGCCCAGAACCGGTGCGCGAGGTACATGGAACTGTTGGCCAGACCCCAGCGGTACTGGGAGTTGGCGGGCTGTTCCTGGACGAGTGTCCGGTAGAGCCCTCGCCCTTCCTGGTAGACCACGATCGCCTCGTCACCTCGGCCGACGTCGCCGAGGTAGCCGCCGACCACGAACGTGAGCCATTCCGCCAGCGTCGGGTGGAACGCCGGGTCGGTCGCGGCGATCTCGCGGCCCATCGCGACCGCCTCCAGCGCCCGCTCGACCGCCGCCGCCCTGGCGTTCTCACCCCACAGGCGCTTGGCTTCGGCCATCAGCGCCCGTGCTTTGTCGTGACCGCACTGCCCCCAGCCCGGTTTGATGCTCGCGCCGTCCGCGGTCCAGTCGAACACCTTGGGGCACCCGCCGTTCAGCCGATGCACGCTGCCCACATCGTCCATCCGCCAGCGCAGTGCCCGGTTCAAGAAGCTGTCTTCGGCCATGACGGTGGTACGCCCCTGATGGGTAAAGGCGTTGAGGCCGAGCGCACTGTCCACATTCGACACATAACCGACGCCCGTTCCGTTGTTCGCGCCGGTGAACTCCTTCACCACCAGTCCGTCGTTGGTGTACATCCTGATCCAGGTCTGGCCGACGTGACTGTGCGTCTCCCTGCCGTTGACAGCCGCATAGAAGTAGTCGCCGTCCGGTGCGACGGCGGCGAGACCGTAGAAACCGTCCCTTTCCAAGCAGCGGTACGGCTTGGTCGCGTCCCAGTCCTGGCATCGGGGCACGAACCTGGTCACCTCGTTGTTCGAGGTCCGGCGTTCGATCGTGCTGCCCCCCATCCAGTACTGCGGTCCCGGTTCGGGCGGCGCGTGCCCCGATTCGGTCCATCCGGTGCGGTAGATGTCACCCGTGTCCTGGTCGATCTTGATGTTGGACGGGGCGAACTTCTCCGGACTGGTGTCCGCCGGGATTGCGGGCTTCGCTTTGAGTACGGAATCCCAGTCCAAGTACACCGGGTTCTGCGCCTCCCCGGAGAAGCCGGTGACCGGAACCGCGACACCATAAGGAGGCTTGGGCACCAGAGGGTCACGCTCCCACTCTCCGTTCATGGTGAACCAGATGGTGCCGTCGTCATCGATCCACGCGCCTGGCGCGGTGGCGCTGAAGATGCCCAAGCCCGGGTTGTCGGTCAGCCTCAGCTCGTCGTCATCGATGATCCCGTTCGTCGTCTTCGTGTCGAACCCGACGAACCACTTCCAGCCCTGCCCGTCCTTGTCGAACGCCAACTGCCCGATCGACGTGGCCAGCCGCAGGGTGCCGTCGGGCAGGTACTCATAGATCGTGACCTCGTTGGAACGGGTGGGCGTGCTGGCGCCGAGGACGTACAAGTAGGTTCGCCCGTTCTTCAAGGTGCGGCGCACGCTGGCCTTGCTTCGGTCGAACGGCCCGCTTGGGCCGTTGGGCCGCCAGTTCGCCCGCAATCGCCAGCCAGGTGCCTCGTCGATCAGGTCGTACTCGAGGGCGCCCGCGGTCATGATCTTGGGGTCGGCCTTCTTGTTCACCTGTGGCAGCACGATGAACTGTGCGCTGCGAACCAGGGGTTTGCCGTCCGCCCCGGTCTGTATCTTGTCGCCGTCCTTGTCGAAGGTCACGACCCGGCTGTTCATCTGGTCGACAACCACCATGTCGCCGTTCTTCAGGACGGCAAGGCTCGCCGCCGCACCCTGCCGGTAATCCGGGTTGTCATCCTTGTTCTGGGGATTCCGACAGCCACCCCCCACCCGGTACTGGTCATCCGGCCAGCGGAGTCTGGTCGGCTGGATCGGTCCGGGTGTCGCCTTTCCGAAGAACGCTTCATGAGTCCGTCCACTCGGCGTGGTGGTGTAGCGGTGCACCTGGCCGGTGCCCACGTCGCCCACGTGCAGCGCGCCGCCCTCGCCACCCACTGCGACGGCATACGGATCGGTGAAGCCCGTGAGGGTCTCGACGGTGTGGCCGTTCCCGTCGAGCTTGACCACGTCCTTGCCGGTGGCCACCCACAGTGCCCCTGTCTGGTCGAGCGCGATTCCTTTGGGGGCGTTCACCGGGAACGAACCCACCAGCTCGCCGGTGCTCTTGTCGTACTGGCGCACCTGCCCGGCGTAGTGATCGCTCGCGTACAGGAATTCGCCGTCCACGGCGAGCCCGAACACCGAGGCGCCCACGCTCGGATTCGCCACGATGTAGCCCCTGTCCATGCCGGGCCATGGCGTTTGTGGGGTTTCCTCGCCGTAGAAGTCTCTTTCGCGGTCACGCGCGTAGCGCATCAGCATGGTTTTGCCGCAGAAGTAGATCGGCTTTTCCGGCGCGGGTGGGACTCTGTCGAGGATCTCGTCGCCGTCGACAGCCACGTAGACGAACTTGTCGTCGACCGCGAGCGCCATGCCGCCGCCGGCTCGGCCACCGCCCCAGACCCGCTTGCCGTCCGCGGTCCACTTGCGCAGTTCGGCGTTGAACTCCTCGTAGTCGGACGACTCGTAGACGTTTCCCTGTTCGTCGGTGGCGACCGCGTCGACCCCGGTGCCGAACACACCTTTGCCGTGCGCGGGCGTGCTGCCCTGGCCGATCGGTTCTTCCTCGACCGCGGCGACGTTGCTGGCCAACGCTTTCCACGAGTAGCTGCCTGCCGGGGCGACCTTGCGGTAGTCCGTCGTGCCGTCCCAGCGCAGCTCGACCACCTGGGCCTCGTCCGGTTCGGTCTTGGGCATCGCTTCCACCAGCGTGCGGACCGGTTGCTTGCCTGCCGCGTCGTAAATGGTGACGCTCAGCTGTTTCTTGTCTCGGGGAACGGTGACCGTGCCGATCACCTTCCCGTCCGGATCGCCGCCGACGACCGTGGTCGGCGACGCTTCGCCCGTGCCCGCTGACACCGACAACGCGACCGTGACGATCACCAATGTCGTTATGGCTCTCCGAAAACGACTTCTTCGTTTCATCAAATCCCCAGGGTTCAACGCAAATGAGTACCGTTCACGGTTTTTCTCACGGCGGAACGACGTCCATCGCCGCGGTGCGGCCCGGGGAGACGGCCGGTGACGGCCGTCTCCCGGACGTTCAGGCCCGGTTGACGCTGCTCAAGGTTCGAGGTCAGCGTTGTGCGGACCAGCTCAGTCCTGCAGGCGACCGCGCAGCTGGGTGTGCACGGCGGCGGCGAACGCGTGTGGGTCCTCCGCCGGATCGCCCGGGATCTCGACAGGGGTCACGGTCTGGCCTTCCTGAGCCCTGACACCCGTCTGGGTGGCCTCGTCCTCGGCGGGGACGCTGAACCCGAGCACGTTGCCCTGTGCGTCATGGACGATGTCGATTCTGGCCATGATCGATTCCTCCTATTACCGGCTCGGGGCCGTGACGGCGGTGGGCTGGTAATAGACGTAGTCGGATCCATTGTTGCGCAGATGAACCCACAACGTGTTGTTCTTCGCCCACTCCTCGACGATCTGGATGGAGCCGTTGGCGGGAGACCAGGCCGTGGGGACGATGCTCATCCTCGACCAGTGGTCCCCGTCGAAGTTCCAGGTGAACCATCTCCACTCTTCCTGGCCGGGGGCCAACGCGATGACCCCCCACTGCGTGAAATCAACTTGCACAGCCATGGACTGATCCCTTCCGTGCCTTGACGATGAACGTGCCGGGCAGCCTCGGCACGCGGCCGAGCGTGTGTACGTCACAGGTGCCACCTGCCCTCACCCCGACGATCGCAGGGGTCGTCGACGCGCTTCCATGGCTATCGGGCACCCGTCGGGGCAGGCGGGTTCGCCCGTTGAGCCCGTGTTCATCCACCTGTCCTTGCTTGACGCGGACTAGATCACTGAGGGCGGGTAGCGGGGCCGGTCGCGCCGTTCCGAGCCGATCGGAAGTCAACCTGTGCGGTAGGGATGTCGTCCCGGAGCCGGACGCGCCGCGGTCGCTTCGACGGCTATCGTTCCGTGTGCGCCCACCGACCTGGTTGAGAAAGATCGCCCCCGCGGTGGCCGACGCGGTACTCGCCGTGTTCATGATCGGGTTCACGGTCCAGGCGGGTTTCGCCGTCGATCTCCCGGGGTTCAGGCCGTTCGACGCGACCGGTGTCGTGCTCAGTGTGCTGGTCAACGCGCCGCTGGCGGTTCGACGCCGGGCGCCGCTCGGGGTCTTCGTCCTGTTGCTGGCCGGATGGGCCGGCTATCTGGTGCCCGGGTACTGGCCGGGCGTCAGCGCGCTGGCGCTGCTGCTCGGTCTGTACACCGTCGCCGCGCACCGGTCGCTTCCGGTGACGGCGGTGTGCGCCGCGGCCACGCTGGCGGGCGAGACCTACGCGGCCTGCCAGTCCCAGCTGATCGGCTCGACGGGGACGGCGGTGTTCCAGAGCGTGTTGCTGACCGGTGTCGCGTGGGGTTTCGGCGCCAACGCCGGGCGGCTGGCCCAGCGCAACGGCCAGCTGCGGGTACTGACCGGGCAGCTGCGCCGCGAGCAGGAAGACCGGGCGCGGCGGGCCGTGACGGAGGAACGGGTCCGCACCGCACGCGAGCTGCATGACGTCGTCGCCCATCACATGTCGGTCATCGCGGTACAGGCGGAAATGGCGCGATACGTGTTCGAGTCGGATCCGGCGGCCAGCCGGACGGCGCTGGATGTCATCGGCCGCACCAGCAGCGAGGGCTTGGACGAATTGCGGCGCATGCTGACGGTGCTGCGGTCCGGTGAGGACGACGACACCTTCGTACCCGCTCCCGGGTTGGCGGGACTGGAGGACCTGGCGGCGAGAGTCGGCGCCGCCGGGGTGCACGTCGAGATCTCCGTGCGGGGGAGGGTGCGCTCGCTGCCGGACGGGGTGGAACTCTGCATTTATCGTGTCGTGCAGGAGGCGCTGACCAACGTGGTCAAGCATGCCCGTCCGGCGAGGGCGTGGGTGTCGCTGACCTACGGCGCGGAGGAAGTGTCGGTCCGGATCGCCGACGACGGCCGCTCCGAGCGGTTCCAGGAGAGCTCCGGACACGGCATGATCGGCATGCGTGAGCGTGCCGAACTGTACGGGGGACACTCGTGGCGGGCGCGGGCGCGGAGGGGGGTTTCGTGGTGACGCTGGTGCTCCCGCTGGCGGCTGGGGGAGTCGGTTCATGATCGAAGTGCTGGTCGTCGACGACCAGGATCTCGTCCGTGCCGGATTTGTCGCGCTGCTACGGGCCGCGCCCGGTATCACCGTCGTCGGCGAGGCCGCCGACGGACAGGAGGCGGTGGACCTGGCGGCGCGGCTGCGGCCCGACGTCGTGGTGATGGACATCCGGATGCCGGGCACGAACGGGGTGGTCGCGACCGAACGCATCCTCGCCGCGGAAAGCGATCGTCCGACACGTGTGCTCGTGCTGACGACGTTCGACCTGGACGAATACGTGTACGCGGCGTTGCGCGCGGGGGCCTCGGGCTTCCTGTTCAAGGACGTCCGTGCGGAACGGCTGGTCGCCGCGATCCACACGATCGCGGCGGGGGGGCAGCTGTTCGCCCCGTCCGTCACGCGGCGCCTGATCGAGGCCTATACGAACCGGCCGGATCGGCCTGCCGCCGCGCGCGGACCTGAGCTGGATTGCCTCACCGCGCGGGAGACCGAGGTGCTGCGCCTGGTCGGCAAAGGGATGACCAACGGCGGTATCGCGGGCGAGCTGGTGGTGAGCGAGTCCACGGTGAAGACGCACGTGAACCGCGCGATGACGAAACTCGGCCTCTCCAGTCGCGCGCAGATCGTCGCACTGGCCTACGAGTCCGGTCTCGTCAGGCCGGGTGCCTGAGGCTTCCGGTTCGACGAGACCGGAAGCCTCAGGACAGTTCATCGCCCGGTTTGCAGGGCCCGCCAGGTGTTCGCGCCGACTATCCCGTCGGCATCGAGCCCCCGGGAGGCTTGGTAGCCCTTGACGGCCGTGGTGGTCTTGGTGCCGAATTTGCCGTCGACGGTCAGATTCGCGGCCGTGGCGGCGTTGAGCGACCGTTGCAGCCGGAAAACGGCTTCACCCGACGAACCGTCCTGAAGCTGCGGAGTGGCGCCCCGTGCCAGCAGCGCCGTCCAGGTGTGCGAGTCCACCGAGCCCGCCTCTGCGAGGCCCACCTGCGCCTGGAACCGCTTCAGCGCGGACACGGTCGCCGGATCCAGGACACCGCTGGGGTCACCGGCACCCGTGTCCTGTCCGGCGGCCCGGAGCAGGCATTGCGCCGTCTTCACCTCAGGCCGGGTGACGCCGGGCTCGAGTCGCGGATAGGGGCCGTCGACGCCGACGTTCGCGCAACCGCGGGAGCGGGACACCAGCTCGGTCGCGGCTCGTTTGCCCTCGGTGGCCGCGTCGACGGCGTCGTGGATGGGCGACGCTTTGACACCGGGGAAGACGATGTAGTCGACGACCCTGCCCGACACCCCGCCCGAACGCGGGTCGGGATTGATACCGAGCGCCTTGGCCAGTGCATAGGAACCCTCGCCGATCGCGCCGGCCGGGCCGACGTCGCCCACCACGGCATAGGCGACCCTGCCCTGATAGACGACCGCGGCGACAGTGCCACCGGTGATGCCGGAGCGGGCGTAACTCCAGGTGGAGCTGATCCCGGGGACCACGATGTAGGGCAGTTTCTCGGCGTTGAGCGGTTTGCCGTCCGGCTGCGACCACGCGGTCTGCCCCTGCCAGGAGGGATCGGTCGAAGCGTTGCACTTCTCGGTGCGCTGCCCGTCGCAATCGACCGTCATCCCGGACCGCCAGTGCACCGCGCCGCCGGTCGCGCAGACGGGAACCGTGCGGGTGCCGCCGCTGCGCTCGGCGTACTTCCCGGCGGACACCTGCTGCGCGCAGTTCGCGACCACCGCGCTCAACTCGGCCCCGGTCGGATCAGCGGCCGTGACCGCGCTCGCCTGGTTCGCCGCCGCGAGGCCGCAGACGACCATCATCGCCATCCCCAGTGCTGCCGTCTTCAGCCGCATCGCACGTCTCTTCTCTGTCTACGGTGGATTTTCATTTGCCCGCCTGCAACGCCGCCCAGGTCTTCGGCCCGGTGATTCCGTCGGCGGTGAGGCCTTGCGCACTCTGGTATCGCTTCACCGCCGTGGTGGTGTTCGGGCCGAACCGGCCGTCGAGTTCGAGGCCCGCGTCGAGTGCGGCGTTCAGCGCGCGTTGAAGGCGCAGCACCGCGTCTCCGGAGGCACCGTCCTGAACCTGCGGCGTCGTGCCCCGCGCCAGCAAAGCCGTCCACGTGTGCGAGTCCACCTTGCCGAGTGACGGCAGGCCGACGCTCGCCTGGAACTGTTTCGCGGCGTCGGCGGTCGTCGCGTCGAAGGTGCCGGTGGGGCCGTTCGCGCCGGTGGGGAATCCGGCGCCGGTGAGCAGGCACTGCGCGGCCTTGACCAGGTTCCCCGTCGCGGCCGGGCCGATCTCGGGGTAGCGCGGGTGGTCCAGGCTCACCGCCGCGCAGGTCTTGGCGTCGCCTTCGACGACGTTGCGGTACCGGATCGCGGTGAACCCCGCCGTCCGATCGGCCGACCACGTGCGCTGCGACGCGACCGTCCCCGATCGGTACTCCTCCCACACCACCGCCTGCGTCTTCGCGGCGTCCGCCCACCGGATGAACAGCGCCATGTGCTGGTGGGCACTGGAATGCACCCACAGGCTGTCACCCGGCAGGAGGTTCTTCTTGTCGATCCGGGTGGCGACCTGCATGATGTCGCCCGTCCAGTGCGCGGTCTTCAGCCCCCAGGCCATCGACACGTACCCGGAACAGTCCTGCCGGTAGGTGCCGTACTGATTGGTGTGCTTGGCTTCCTGGCTGTAGGGCACCCGCTCGTCGATCCAGCTCTTCGCTCTGGTCAGGATGTCGTCGCGGGTCAATTGCAGATCGGCGGTGGGATGCCCGGCGGACTGGAGATCCGGTTCCGCGTGGGCGAGCCGGGGTATCGGCTGGAGAAGTCCACAAAGGACCAAGACGGCGGCGAGGACGCTCGCGGCTGTGGTTCGCATGGCTTCAGCATCGGCGTACGAGACGGGGAGTGGCAAAGGTTTTCGCCTACCCCAAAGGGTGGTCGGCGGGTCAACCCTGGCGGTAGGCGAAATTGGTCCTACGCGGTATTTGTGCCCTCGGTGGTGTCGGGGAACGCCTCGGATCCCCTAACATCGAGTGTCGCAAGGGGGTTCTGCCAGGTGCCGTGGTTTCTGTCCGGTGCCTGGCGGCATTGGGTTGCATTTCAGGGGGATTCATGTCGCTTGTGCTTGTTTTCGATTACCGGGAGCGCGGTTCTCGTAGGAGATGTCCGTGCTGAGGATCCATTTCACTCCCGAAGATCTGGCCAGGACCAGGATCAGCGCGGCACCGCAGCCGATGTGGGAGATCCTGCTCAGCATGTACCGCTTGCGAGGCCGCGAAGGCGGGGTCATCTTCGAAGAATGGCGAAGATCGGTGGCGCAGGCGGCACACGTCACCACCCGGCCGCTGGCCGACCTTGCCGCCCAATCCGGCTACGCGGTCGATTTCATCACCCCGACGCTGCGGAACCTCTCGCTGGCGGAAGGGCTGGAAGCGCTGCGTCGCACCCCGAAGAAACGGCTTCGGGCGGATCTGGCCGTGCTGGCCGGAAGCCGGCGCCTTCCCTCGTGGACCGCGGACCTGGCCGAGGGCAGACCGGAGACGCTCACCCGGCTCGCCGACTCGGTCGAGCGGTACTTCACGGCCTGCCTCGCCCCGTACTGGGTGCGGGTGTGCGGCCGGGTCGAGCAGGAACGGGCCAGACAGGTGAAGACGATGACCGAGGAAGGGTGCGAGTCGCTGCTCGCCCGGCTACATCCCACGGCGCGGTGGAACTATCCCGTGCTGGAACTGGACTATCCGGTCGAGCACGAACTGCGCCTGAACGGGCGAGGACTGTGTCTCACGCCGTCCTTCTTCTGCTGGGGACTGCCGACGACCTTTTTGGCCGGTGAGCTGGAACCGACCCTGGTCTACCCGATCGAGCACAAGGTCGGCTGGTCGGGCGACGGAGCGACGCACCGGCCACTGACGTCCCTGCTCGGCCGGACACGGGCCAGGGTCCTCGAAACCATCGGGGAGCGCCCCGGCACCACCACCGAAGTGGCTTCCCGCACGAAGACCAGTCTCCCGACGGCGAGCCAGCAGGCCGCCACCCTGCGCGCGGCCGGACTGATCAGCAGCAGCCAGAACGGGCAGTCCGTGCTGCATTCGATCACCCCGCTCGGGCTCGCGCTCCTGGCGGAGGGCTGACCGTCCGGGGCCCGGTCGCGAGCGGTTCGCGGCCGGGCCCCGGACTCCGGTCACGGGGCCTGCAGGCCGGGACGGCCTTCTTCGATCACATACGAGCGCAGTGTCGTCGCGGGTTCGCCGCGGACGGTGACCTTCTTGACGGCCCGGAAGTCGACGTCCATCTTGGTCTGGCTCAGCTTCGCGCGGACGTAACCCCGGTGCTTGGAGTAGAACTTGAGGTGCGGATTGCCCGCCTGGTCGGGGACGCCGGTGGTGTCCGTTTCGTCACCGCCGGAGGACACGGAACTGGTGACCAGTTCGGTGCCCACCACCGGGGAGCCCGGATTGGTGTAGTCCACCTTGAGTTCGTTCGCCCAGGCGCGGTGCACGTCACCGGTGAGGACCACCGGATTGCGGACACCGCGCTGGACCCAGCCCTTCTGGACGCGGTCACGGGAAGCCGGGTAACCGTCCCAGCCGTCCATTCCGGACGCGCCGTTCGCGTCCGCCCGCCGGGCGAAGAACACCTGCTGGCCGATGACGTCCCAGGTTCCTTGCCGCTGGGAGAACCCGTCGAGCAACCAGTTCTCCTGCGCGATGCCGGGCAGGCTCCGCGCCGGGTCACCGGCCTCCGGGCAGTACTTCCAGCCGTCGCCGCAAGCCTGGTCACTCCGGTACTGGCGGGTGTCGAGCATGTGGAAGGTGGCGAGCCTGCCCCAGCGCACGCGCCGGTACAGCTGGATCTTGTCCCCGTTCGGTTTCGCCCCGCCCCGGAGCGGCATGTTCTCGTAGTACGCCTTGTAAGCGTCCGCGCGGCGCTTGGCCCAGCCGTCCGGGAGCGAGGGCTTGTCGTTGGACCGCTTGCCCGCGGCGTAGTTGTTCTCGACCTCGTGATCGTCCGGGACCACCAGCCAGGGGGCGACTGCGTGCGCGGCCTGGAGATCGGCGTCCATCTTGTATTCCGCGTACCGCTGCCGGTAATGGTCGAGTTTGGTGAGTTCCGTTTTGATCCGGTGACGCCGGGGCCGGGGATCGTCGGGATCGTTGGTGGTTTCGTAGATGTAGTCGCCCAGGTGCAGGATGAGGCCGGGGCGGTCCTCGGCCATGCGGCGGTACACGGTGTAGAAGCCGTCTTCGTAGTGCGCGCACGAGGTGAAGGCCATCAGCAGGTCGCGTCCGAAGGTGTCGAACGCGGGAGTGGTGCGGGTGCGGCCGACGGGCGAGATATGCCCCGCGGCGCGGAACCGGTAGTAGTACTCGTAGTCCGGTTGCAGCCCGTTGACCTCGACGTGCACCGAGTGCGCGTCGGCGTACAGGGCGGTGACCTGGCCCTTCTTGACCACGTTCGTGAACTTGTCGTCGGTCGCGACCTCCCAGTCCACCGCGGTCGACGTGGTCGGCATCCCGCCGTTGCCGTTCTCCAGTGGGTCCGGCGCCAGCCTGGTCCACAGCACGACACCGTCGGGCAACGGGTCGCCCGACGCGACGCCGAGCTTGAACGGGTAAGGCAGTGCGGCACCCGCCCGGCCGCCGAGCGCCACCGCCCCCACGGTGACGGCGGTACCGAAGACGAAGGTCCGTCGGTTGAACTCGCTCATTTCCCCATCCCTACTTAGGTGTTTCCAGGTTGTCGTCCAGTACGGCGGAGTTGCCCGCGAACGGGGTCCCCGGCCCGAAAGCGGTCGGCGTGCCGATCTGGGCGCGGCCGAGCTTGCGGGCCGCGGTGACCGTGAGCGCGTTGCCCGCCAGCCCGGTGTTCAGCACGAACATCGCTCCGGTCTGCGGGCTGCCGTCCTCCCACGGAGCCGAGACGGTCAGTTCCGGTTTGCCGTCCCCGGTGATGTCGAGGATCCGCAGGCCGTATCCGAAACCCTCGCCAACGGCCGCGACGGCGTTCACGGGCGCGGTGTTCTCGCCGACCGCGGTGGCGGGGAAGGACGACAACCCGGCCGCGCCGCCGCGCAGCAAGCACAGCGCTCCGGTGCGGTTGTCCTCCTTGAGCACGCCGACGGCCAGGTCGTCGAAGGTGTCGCCGTCGAGGTCACCGACGGCGAGGGAACCCCCGAACTGGTCGTTCGCCTCGGGGCTGCCCGGAATCGCGTCACCGGACTGGTCGATCACCTCGACCGCGGTGGTCAGGCCGGCGTTGCCGCCCCGCACGGAGACGAGCGCCCCGGACCCGGCCGGGCCGCCACGACGGCGGTCGGCCTGGATCACCAGGTCGGCGTTGGCCCCGCCGTGGAAGCGGCCGATGACCGCGCCCCGCCATTTCCCGTGGGTGGCCGCGTTGCCCACGCTGATGTAGGAGGACGCCTTGGCGGAGAGCCCGCTCGCCGAGCCGTGCAGCAGGTGGACCGAGCCCCAGGCGTCGGCGGTCCCGGTGATCACCTCACCGGCCGAGACGACGGCGAGGTCGTCGCGTTTGTCACCGGTGATGTCCCCGGCGGCGAGTGCCCACCCCATCAGGTCGCCCGCCTCGGCCGCCCCGGCGAGATCCGGATCGTCCTGGTTGAACGCGATCGCGTTCCGCGCGGTGAGACCGGCGCTCCCGCCGTAGAGGATCCACACCGCGCCGGCGCGTGCCTTCGTCTCGATCGCCTCACCCGGCGACCCGATGCCGAGGTCGGCGTAGCCGTCCCCGTTGAAGTCGCCGGTGGCCAGACTGGCGCCGAACAGGTCGCCTGCCTCCATCGCCCCCGGCACGTCCGCGGTGTCCTGGTTGATCGTTCCTAGCGCTCCGGTAAGGGCACGGAGATAGGGCGCCGTGCGCTGACCGTAGAGGACGCTGACCGTGCCGGCGTTCGCCAGTCCGTTGACCGACTCTCCCGGGTTGCCGATCGCGACGTCGGCCAGCCCGTCCCGGTTGAAGTCGCCGGTCGCGAGGGCGGCACCGAATTTGTCGGAGGCTTCCATGCCCAGCCCGACACCGGCGGCGTTCTGATTGACCAGCGCCGCAGGGGCGCCGGGCAGGGTGGCCCCACCGGGCAGCACCTGAACGGAGCCACCGAGGTCGTTGGGCTTGAGGGAGGTGTCGCCGCTGTAGGTCAGCCGCGCTCCCGTGGACAGCACGAGGTCGGCGACGCCGTCCCCGTTCACGTCCGCCTGCGGGGTGGCCGCGAGTGCCGTCGGCATCGGTGCGGCGGCCACCGGGGAGGCCACGAAGGTCAGTGCGGCCGCGGCCGCCAATACGGGAAACCATTTTTTCGCCACGATGGACGACGCTAGAAAGCGGGAACGATGGTGGACAACCGTTTTCGGCTCGATGAAAAGGTTCGGCACCGCGCTCACCGTCCTGCCTGCAACGCGGCCCAGGTGGCCTGACCGACCACGCCGTCCACATCCAGTCCGCGAGAGCTCTGGTAGTCGCGGACCGTCTTTTCGGTGTTCGGCCCGAACGCGCCGTCGATGGCGAGGGTTTTGCCGGACGCGGCGGTGAGGGCACGTTGCAGCCGGTTCACCGCAGCTCCGGTGGCACCCTGCCGCAGGGTCGGAGTGTCCCCTGCGGACACTAACGCGGTCCAGGTGCGCGCTTCGATCTCACCGGTCGCGGTGAGCCCGTGAGCCTGCTGGAACGCCTTCGTGGCGGCGACCGTGGGTTCGTCGAAAGTCCCGGTCGGCCGGGCGTTCGGCGCCAACAGGCACTGCGCCGCCTTGACCAGGTTCCCGGTCGCGCCAGAGGCGATTCTGGGATAAGCGGTGAAATCGAGGCTCACCGTGTCACACGGCAGTGTCGTGCGCGGCCCGACGTCGAGGTAGTCGCGGTCGATACCGGGGATCCGCACCCCGCCCCAGGTTTCCGCGACCTCACCGGCGTACTGGTGAATCCGCTGATGGCTCGCCCAGTACGTGCTCGGTGCGTACGAGCCGGTGTCGGTGTCGGCCTTGTCGTTCCACCAGGCGAACCAGATGTGGTCCGGTCTGGTGTAGGAGGTGTTCGTGTAGGCGCTCGCCAGATCCTTGATCCCGGACCCTGCGCTCGTGTAGACGCCGGAAAGCCAGCCCTTCGCGTGGAGCGCTTCGGTCCAGCCGCTGACGTAGGACAGCACGCCGGCCTTGCACGCCGCGGTCGACGAGTAGCCTTCGATGTCGCTGTAGATCACGCTTCCGGGGCCAAAGCCGAGCGCCGTGTTGGCCGTGATCGCGCTCGCCGCCGCGTCCCGGCCCTGTTGCCGCGCGACCGAGGGGTCGCTGGACATCTTCAGGCGATAGCCGGTGCACGGCGCTTGTCTGCCGACGTCGGTGAGGATGAAACGCCAGCCGCGGGTGGCCTGGTTCGCGACCCACGCCGAGGTCAGATTGGGTTGCGCGCAGGCGCGCAGGTCACCGCTCGAATAGATGCCGACGGCGCGATACGGAGAGGCACGCCAAGCGTCCATTGTGGCCTGTGCGGGTGCGGCACAGGCTTCGAATCCCTTGCCCTGGAAGCTGCCCGGGGCCACGATCGGCGCCGCCGCGGCCGCTTTCGCCGGTCGGGCGGGAAGGATGGCACGCGCGCCGCCCGGGACCAGACGTGCCCCGGACAGCGCCGCGCGCACGGTCAGTTCGGTCGCGCCGGTGTGTCCCGCGGTGACCAGGACACCGGCATCGGGGACAGCGACCCGGATCGCGTTTTCGCGGGACGGCGTCCCGGGTGGTGGGGTGGCCGTCCCCGGCGGCGCGGTCACCACGCCATCGGGCACCTGCTCGGGCGTCAGGTCCGCGAGCGGTTCGATCACCAGGCCTGCCGTGCGGTCGACGATTTTCGCCGGACAGTCCGGTTCTTCGACCTGGTGTCCCAAGTAGACGGTCTCGCTGTCGAACCGGACGCAGGCGCTCGGTGTGGTGGCCAGATCGACCACCCGCCAGCCGCCGGGGACGTCGAGCTGATAGCCGTGGTAGGTGACGGTGCGCGAGCCCGTGTCGGCGCTAGCGGCCGGGGTGGTCGTGGTCGCGGCCGCCAGCAAGGCGAAGGCGATCGCGGTGACGCTTGCGCGCCAGGTGGGTTTCATCGGTTCTCCTTCCGGAATCGAGGGCGGGAGGTTATCGACGCGTGGCGAAGGGCCGGAAGCGTTTTGGTGCCCGTGGAAAGGCTTTCCGCGCAAGGAATCCGCGTTCTACGGTTCCGGCTCCGTACCTGGACGAGCAAGGAGTGTCATGCGGCGCCTACTGACTTTTCTCGCCACCGTCGTGGCCATGGTGATGATCGGGGCGGGATCCGCACACGCGGCACCCGCCCCGGCGTGGCCGTTGGTGGGCGGTGATTCCACCGGGCCTGAGGTGACGTCGGCGCAATATCTGCTCCGGCAGCGCGGCGCGCAGATCGACGCCGACGGCATCGTCGGCCCGAAGACCCAAGCGGCGGTGAAAGCGTTCCAGACCGCTCAGGGACTGACGGCCGACGGCATCGTGGGTCCCAAAACCTGGAGCAAACTGGTGCTGAACCTCGACACCGGCGCGACCGGCGAGGCGGTGACGGGCGCGCAGCACCAGTTGGTGCGCCACGGTTACCAGATCAGACCGGACGGCACGTTCGCGGCAAGCACCGCGAGCGCGGTGACCGCCTTCAAGACCAAGCACGGGCTCCCCGCGACCTCGCTCATCGACGCCACCACGTGGCAGTGGCTCATCGGCGGGACCCCGTCCGTCGCGGGCTGGTCGCTGCCCCTCTCGCGTGCCACCCTGCCGCGCAGTGAGTACGACGATCCGCATCACGACTACCCGGCGATCGACCTGCCGGTCGGCACGGGCACCCGGGCCCTCGCGGTCACCGCCGGCACCGTGGCGCTGGTCAACGACAGTTCCTGCGGCAAGGGCGTGGTCCTGACCGCCAACGGGGCCCGGTTCGTCTACTGTCACTTCTCCCAGCACGCCGTGGCGTCCGGGGCGACGGTCCAGGCAGGCCAGCTCATCGGCTACACGGGGAACACCGGGAACTCGACTGGACCGCATCTGCACTTCGGTGTCAAGATCGGCTCGACCAGTCATTGCCCGCAGCGGTTGCTGCTGGCGATCTACGACGGCGTCGCACCTCCCGCGCCGTCGAGCCTGCCCACCTCGGGCTGTTCGTACTGAAACCACCGCGAAACCCGGAGAATTCCATGCGCAGATTAGCGGCGGCACTCGCCGTCTTGGTGCTGTCGGCCGGTTCGACGGTCCTCACCGTGGCACCGGCCCACGCATACGGCAACGCCTTCTTCCATACCCAGAGCAGCGGAAACCGAGGCGTGGAGGTGCTCGCGATACAGCATCTTCTCGCCCAGCACGGGCACGCGGTCCCCGCCACCGGTGTGTTCGATCCCGCCACGGTCGCGGCCGTGCGCGCGTTCCAGACGGCCGAAGCCCTCGGCGTGGACGGGATCGCGGGACCGAAAACCTGGGCCGCCCTGGCTCCGACGGTCCGGGCGGGCGACAGCGGCGAGGCGGTCAAAGCACTTCAGGTGGAACTGAACGCCAAACGCAGGCTGAGCCTGCCGGTCAGCGGGCGGTTCGACGCGGCGACGACCACGGCGGTCCGCGCCTTCCAGGAGCACGCGGGCATCGCCGTGGACGGGATCGCCGGACCGGCCACGTGGAAGAATCTCGTCTGGCACCACGACTATCCCGACTTCGGTCAAGGGCTGTGCGATCAGGACCCCGACGGGAACGGGGCAGCGGCCAACTGGGGCACCGGCGCCGCGGTGGCGCAGCTCGAACAGGCGGCGAAGACGTTCTCGGCCACGGGCCGCGGAAAGATCCCGATGGGCGACTTCGGTTTCGAACACGGCGGCGCGATCCCCGGGCACGGCAGTCACCAGGTGGGACTCGACGTCGACCTGTGGCCGGTGCGGACCGACGGCGCGCAGTGCAGTGCGGGCCGGATCACCTGGCGATCGTCCACCTACGACCGAGCAGCGACGCGCGATCTGGTCAAAGCGATCCGGGCGGCCGCGCCCAGGCACGTGAAGCTCGTCTTCTTCAACGATCCCACGTTGATCGACGAAGGCCTGACGACCAGCTATCCGAATCACGACAACCATCTGCATGTCCGCTACTGCGAAGCGGTGCATCCGAACAACCTGTACGCCTGCTGAGATGGCCAGGGGTGGTGTCTCGTGCGCTTGAGCGCGAGACACCACCCCCGGCTCGGCGATCTCGTCGATAATCTCGGTCACGCTGCGACACGGCCGTGGTCTTCGCCCGGCCGGAGATCGACGCACAGCAGGCCTCCGTCGATCGTCCTGTCGACGGGGAGAGCCCCGGTACAGCAAGGAAATCCGCCCTTACCGGCCTCTTTCCGGTGTGTTCCTTCAGGCGCGGCCCACCAGGCGACCAGTCCGGGCGGCAGGTCGAGGCCCCCTTTTCTCGCTGAACCACCGTAGCGATAGTCGGCGCGGGCCCTCCGGTGCGGCACACGGATCACCTCAAGAGGCTGCTTCCGTATCGAGGGATTCGAGGAACTCGCGCACCACGTCGGACTCTTCACCGTCGAGCTCGACGAAAATGTTCAACGCTCGGAGCGCGTATTCCCTGGCCGGGTCGTGCCGGTACCTGCGGCGGTGCAGCTCCGCGGTCCCCAGCAGGGCGTGGGCTTCGTGATACCGATCGCCCAGCCTCGTGCACAGCTCGAGTGTCGCTTCGTATTCGCGCATCGCCGTCGTCATGTCACCCATATCCCGGTATGCGTGGGCGACGTTGACCATCATGTTGGCCTCGAGCAGGACAGCGTCGCAGGCGCGGGCGGCTTCGAGACCGATTTCGGCGTAGGGCAACGCCTGTTCCGGTTGCCCGGACTCGACGTACAGTTCACAGAGGGCGTCGATACTGCCGGCCTTCTGGTAGTCCGATGATTCGGGCTTCGCCAGCTGGACCGCCTCGCGGGCGTAGACGATGCCCTCTTCGTACCGTTTCATCTCGCGCAGCGTGGAGGCCAGGTTGGCCAGCATGCTGGAATGCAGGTGATCGTTGTCGATCTCGCGGACCGCCGCGAGCCCGCGTTCCAGATACTCCACGGCGACTTCGTTCCGGCCGAGCCGGGAGTTTCCGATGCCCAGGAACATCAGAATCCGGGCCCGGGGCCCGGGTGCGGTCAGCTTTTCGGTGGAGGCCAGCGCGATGGTGAGGACCTGGATCCATTCCGACATCAGTCCCGTCGAATAGAAACTGTTGTAGGTGCACCAGGCCAGTTGCCAGACGATCTCGTGTTCACCGAGTTCCGCCGCGTGTTCGATGAGGGCGACCACGTTCTTGGTCTCGTCTTCGTACCAGCTCAACGCCGACTCGCGGGTCTCGAACTCCGGCAACGAATGAGTCGTACACGGAATCCGGAGAGAAGGCAGCGGGTAGTCCTTGATCAGGCGGCTGAGTACCCCACGCATGGCGTGCAGGTACCAGACCATCAGCTCGCGGCTCGCTTCGCGGCGTGTCGCCGGGGACTCTTCGCTGCTCACCATTTCATCGGCGTAGACCTTGATGAGGTCGTGGAATCCGTACCGGTTCCCGGCGGGTTCGAGCAGATGCTGTTCGCTCAAGGTACGGAGCAATTCTTCGGTTTCGGCGACGGGACGGTCGATCAGCGCGGCGGCGGCATAAGCCCCGATGCTCGGGGCCCGTACCAGGCCGAGCAGACGGAAGGCCCTGGCCAGTTCGATGTCGAGGGTGGTGTAGGACCAGGAGATGACACTGCGCACGGAGGTCATCTCGTCGTCGTCGACATGGAGGTTGTCCAGCCGGTCCTGTGCGGCGTGCAGGTTCTCGACGAGTTCACGCAGGCTCGTGTCCGGCCTCCCCGAGATCTTTTCGGCCGCGACCCGCAGGGCCAGCGGAAGATGACCGCACAACCGCACGAGTTCGACCGCCTCGGACATCTCGTCGTCGATTCGACGGCTGCCGATCGTGTTACGCAGAAGATCCAGCGCCTCGGCCTCCGTGAGGAGACCCAGGGTCAGCCGACGTGCCCCGTCCCTGGCGACCAGGCCACTGAGCCGGTTACGGCTGGTGACGAGCACCAGACTGTTCGACGTACCCGGCAGCAGATCGCGTACCTGCTCCGTCGACACCGCGTTGTCCAGGAGGATCAGCACTCGTTTGTCGGAGAGCAGGGTCCGGTACATCGAGGCCAGCGCGTCCGGTTGGGACCGTTGGCGTGCGCCGCCCAGAGCCCAGAGCAGATGACCGAGCGCGTCGTCGGTGCTGAGCGGCGCGCGATTGGGGTCGAAACCGCGAAGGTCCAGGTACAGCTGACCGTCCGGGTAGCTGTCGACGACGGTCCTGGCGAACCGTACCGCGAGGGTGGTCTTACCGATTCCCCCCGCGCCGTCGATCGCCGAAATGACGAGGGCCTTGCCGCTAGCTCGCGTCGCCGAGCACCACTGCGCCAGTTGCTCGAGTTCACCGGTGCGGCCGACGAAGTCCGGCGCCTCGTGGGGCAGCTGCGCGGGGACCCGGGAACGTGCCTGCGCCGATGCCTGCGACGGCGGGTCCAGTTCCGGTTCGGAGCGCAGCATGCGCAGATGCAGATCCGTGAGCGCCGCGCCGGGGTCGAGACCGAGTTCGTCGGCGAACAAGCGGCGCGCGGACTCGAATTCGGCCAGCGCGTCCGCGCGCCTGCCGCTCCGATAGAGGGCCAGCATGAGCTGCGCTCGCAGTCCTTCACGGAAAGGCTCCGCTTCCACGGCCTCGCCGAGCTCCGCCACCAGTTCACGATGCCTGCCGACGGCGAGCATGAGTTCCGCCCGTTCTTCGACGAGCTGGTAGCGCAGTTCCGACAGGCGGGTCCGTTCCGCATCCGCGAACGGCCCCGGTAGGCCGGACAGCGGAATTCCCCGCCACAGCGCGAGACACTGACCGATCAGGTCGGCCGACGCCGACTTCTTCCCGGCGCGCGCCATCCCGCGCGCGTCGGCGAGCTTGGACTCGACCACGGACACGTCGAGTTCCTGCGGGCCGAGGACGAGTTTGTAGCCCGCTCCCGAGCGCGTGAGCACGACCTCGCCCGCGACGGCCAGCGCACGGCGTAGGCCGTGGATGTAGGTGTGCACACTGCCTTCGACCGAAGCCGGCGCCGCATCGCCCCAAACACCGTCGATGAGTTGCGCCCGCGAAACCGTCTGGTTGGCGCGCAACGCGAGAATGGCGAGGACGGCTCGCTGCCGGGGCGGCCCCAGAGCGATCTCCTCTTCTCCCGCGCGGGCCTTCACCTCACCTAATAGCTCTACCCACATGATCTTCTCGACACCGGCCACGACACTCCAACCTCCAGCCGGGACCAGAATCGCGCACTCCGGGTGACCAGGCGTGCCGGAGCCGGGCCTGTCTGCCCTTTTTTACCCTGAATCCTGGACTTTTGTCCGGTGGCGGCCCAGTCGATGAGAACGCTTGCCGATCTCGCGGCCTGAACGTCCAGTCGTCCGGTGAAGAAAGAATGAAGTTCTTCGTCACAAGCTGGGGCAATGGAAAAATGACCCAGTTGGGACGGTGATCGTGATGACCGGTATCCGAATCGAATTGAGCCGGCGAGAGCGGGCGATACTTCGGGCCGTCGCGGCCGGGCGTGGTGTCCTCGTCTCCAGCTGTGAACCGGCCCTCACGATCGACGGCTGCTGGTGTGACCACGCCGCGGTGCACAATCTCGTCGAAGCAGGTCTCATCGAGAAAGAGCGGCAGGTGCCGTACGGTCTGGCGACACCCGCGGTGATCACGAGAGCGGGCGAAGCTGCGCTTGCCGAAGACCCTCGAAGTACATGATGCCCACCTTCCTTGCGCCTAGCGCAAGGAAGGTGGCCATCATGTATTCACGCGCCACAGGACTCTGTCGCGCCACGTTTTCCTTAGCCCTCGAAGGGACGCTTCGGCTGAGTCCGGGCCCTGGCCTTGAGCATGGCCTCGACCGCCGGTCCCAGCGCGGCGGAGGAGGACGAGCCGGCCTGGGCGAGGAGGGGTGAAGTCCGCCCACGCGGAACCCGCCGAGCCGGGGCGTGCTGTACGGGAGCGGGAGGCGCCGGTGCCGGCCGTCGCAGATTCGCGAGCAGGGCCGGAGTGGGTTTCACGGCGCCGGTGACGGGAGATCCGGCGGCGGGGGAGACCTGATGCCGGTTTTCCGGCCGTGAGTGTGCGTCCGAAGGAGCGAGTGCACTCGAGCCGGTGCGCTGGAGGCGAAGGGACGCGGTCAGTTCACGAATGGCCGTGAGCGTGTCCGGATGTACGATCTGGCGCTTTCGCCGAAGGGGCACGGGCGGATTCTTCCGGCGTTCCTCGATGGTCGTCACGGTGACTTCAGACCTGCCCTGATGGCTCGGGGCATATTCGGCGGAAGAGCGGTGGTACTTCCGTCCCGCGCCGAAGGGCCTGAGTCGCATCAGCCGGTTCAGGCCGGCGTCGATCACGTCCTCGACGTCGTGAGCGGGACAGGTACCGCGCCAGGCACATCCGTTGATGGCGCAACGGCGTAGGTGATCGAATGATGCACTGGTTTCCGTGGCCATACCCCACGGTACGACGGAAGTGCGGCCCTTGCCCGACCGTGGTCCGAGCTGCCCCCGGCAGTGCCCTTTTTTCGGTGCTTCGTGCGCGTTCTGCCTCTTCGAAAGGCAGCGAACAAGCCCGGCACGAACCTCGATAACCACGCGAAGCCGTCTTTGACAAGGATATTTTCGTCTATAACAAAACGAATTCTCCTGTGTTATCGTTCCAGAGAACCGAGGGGGTTCGCAGCTCTTCGGAAAGCTATCGGCATGTTCGCGCCGCCCGCGACGGCTTCGGAATCCGTCGGCCCCGCGCGATACTGAGGGGAGTACCGGTGAGCTTGGCGAGTTTCGTTTCGCGTGGCGCGGCCGGCGTGTGAAAGCCATGGATATCCAGCACGGCTTGCCCGCGACGATGCGGGCGGTCCGGTTCGATCCCGTCACCGGGAGGCCGGAAGTGGCCGAAGTGCCGGTCCCGGCGCGACAGCGCGACGAAGTCGTGGTCAAGGTCGCCGCCTGCGGGATCCGCAGGTCCGATTTCGCCTGGCTCGACGGTAGCGCCGGCCCTCGTGGACCCGTCTACACACCCGGACACGGAGCGGCCGGGGTCGTCGCGGCAGTCGGGGACGACGTGCGGTCCTGGGTCCCCGGTGACCGGGTGGTCGTCGCGGCGGGCCGGGAATGCCGCGACTGTCCCGAGTGCCGGGCAGGGCTCAGCCCGGACGACTGCTCCGACCTCCGGTTGATGGGCGAGCACTACGACGGTGCGTGGGCCGAATACCTGGTCACGTCGGCGACGGCGCTGGTCGCGGTTCCCGGGGCCGTTCCGCTGGAGCAGGCGGCGGTTCTCCCCGGCGCGCTGTCCATCGCGTACGGCGCTATCGACGCCGCGCGGCTGCGGCCCGCCGAAGCCGTCGGTGTCTGGGGTTCGGGTGGACTCGGCAATCACCTGGTCCGGTTGGCCCGGATTTGCGGTGCCTCGCCGATCATCGCACTCGACCGGCGCCCGGAAGCCCGCGAGGGAGCGCTCGAACAAGGGGCCGACGTCGCTCTGCATCCGGCGAACAACCGCGTCGCCTCCTATATCGGGGAGATCACGAAGGGCCGCGGGCTGGACGTGGCCTTCGATTTCGGCGGCCGCGATTCGACGTTCGCCCAGGCGCATGCGGCCCTCGGCGCACGAGGACGGCTGGTGCTGGTGAAAACGGCTTCGAAGGGATCACTGGTCACGCGGATGTTCGCCGAGGGTGAGGTAGGCCGGACCGTCATCTCGCATACCGGATACCGCGTCCGTCACCTGAGGGATCTGATCGAACTCACCGAACGCGGACGGCTGGACGTCTCCGCTTCCATCAGCGCGATTCTTCCACTGACGCGAATCGCGGAAGGACTCGCCAAGGTCCGCGAGTACGAGGACAATCCGCCCCGGTTGCTGCTTCGGCCCTGAACCGGGATCACAGCTCCGCCGGGCGGAGCGACCACCTGACCTGACGGCCCGTCTTCGTCGCGTCGACCTGGCGGAGTTTCTCCAGATCGTTGAGCAGTTCGGACGCGCGGCTGTGGTGGATCCGCATCGCGCCTGCCACTTCGACCGTCCGGAGTGGAGGCCGGTTGTCGCGTTCGGCTTGCCGGAGCAACCAGAGCACCTGCCCGATCGAGGTCCACAGAGGATCCCGGTCGACGGCTTTCCGTTCTTCGTCGGGCAGGTGCTGCCGACACGAGGACGCATACCGGCGCAGTGGCGCGGAATAGCGGACGACACCCTTGCACGCTCGACCGGAACGTGACAGGCACCCGCAGCGCGGCCTGTCGGTTTCGAAGGTGTTCAGGGACAAGCCCGCGGGAAGATTCGAGTTCATCGATGTGGGCGAATTCCGGATAGTCGAGAAGTTGGCACCCTCAAAGCTCTCAGGAGCCAGGGTTGGTGTCGAGGCAGAAAATCCGTGACTTGCGGGACTTGACCAAGTGCGCGCGGACACCTTTCGCAACGGGCCTCGTGTTGCCCGGCGCGTCTGGACTTGTGCCCTTCCGTCCCGACTTTCCGGGAAGCGCTTTGCCCCGGCCGGCCGGGAAACGCAGTGTGTCTGCGTACTCGTTTTCGATCCTGGCGTATGGGAGTGTTTTGGAGCAACGGAAAGGAGTGGGGGCGAGAACGTGGTCGGGTGAGATAGCCGAGTGGATTCGCCGCCGCATCGGGGAGGGTGAGCTGAAGCCCGGCGACCGGGTGCCGTCGACCCGGACGATCGCGGCGGAGTGGCGGGTGGCGCATGCCACCGCCACCAAGGCTCTTGCCATCCTCCGCACGGAAGGGCTCGTCGAAGCCATTCCCGGCGCGTACACCATGGTCGCCGGCGGGCCGGGCAGGAGCGGGCGCGGCAATTCCCGTGAGCGTATCGTTCTCGCCGCGATCGAAATCGCGGACGAGGCTGGTCTCGACGCGGTGTCCATGCGTGCCGTCGCGGCCAGACTGGACGTCGCGACGATGTCGCTGTACCACCACGTGAAGGGCCGTTCCGAACTCATCACCCTGATGGCGGAGACCGCTTCGACGGCGATCGCGCCCGTGGACGCCGCCCTGCGTGGACGGTCCCGGCTCGAGTCGGCCGCACGATCGCTGTGGACGGCCTACCGGCGCCATCCGTGGCTGACGAGGTTCGATCTGGGAGCCTCGCGAGCGCTGTCGTGGCAGGAAGAGGGTCCGGTGAGCTCCTTTCACCACCACGTCCTGCTGTACGCGCTCGTCCGCGGCCTGGCGGCGGACCTTTTCGGCGACGGGCCGACGTCCGGTGCGCCGGGGTGCTTCGAGGGGGCTGGGGAGGGCTTGGTGGACGACGCGGACGGCCTTTTCGATTTGGGCCTGCGTGCCCTGCTCGACGGGCTGTCCGACGGTGATCCGCAAGAGCGGTAGTGGCGCGCACCACGTTTCGCGCAAGCGACCGAAAGGGCGCTGGCCTGCGCGTTGAGAGATCGTGAAGTCCGATTCCGCACTCTCATGACTCACGGGGTACCGAGCGTGGGAAGGACACATGATGGAACCGGTACGTGTTGCGGTGCAGGCGACCGACACGATCATGCAAGCGGGCCTCACGAGCTTTCTGCGAAGCCGCCCTGAGCTGGTGTTGGTGGATCGAAGCGAGTTGACCGAGGGAGACGTCCTGGTCGTGCACATCGACCGGATGACCCAGCACACGGTCGCCGATCTCCGGGGCGACGCCGTCACCGGTCAAGTGTCCAAAGTGCTGATCGCGAGTGAACTGCGGGAGAACGACATCCTGAGCGCGGTCGAGTGCCGGGTGGTGGCGGTACTGGCCAGGGCGCAGACTTCCGGTGATCGTCTGGTCGAAACCATCCAGTCCGTCGTGCCTGGACGCGGTCTCCTGCCGACAGACCTGCTCGGGCAGTTGCTCGACGGGGTGCGGCGGCTGCAGCGCGACGCGCTGGTCCCCCGTGGACCGGACTCCGCCGGCCTCACGCCGCGCGAGGTCGACGTCCTGCGGTTGATGGCCGAAGGCCACGACACCGTCGAAATCGCGGACAAGCTCTGCTATTCGGAGCGAACCGTGAAGAACGTGATCTACGGGCTGACCAATCGCCTGAACCTGCGGAACCGTCCACACGCGGTCGCTTACGCGATGCGTGCCGGAGTGATCTGACGTTGTTTCGGGTGGCGTCGCGGGTGGCGTCCTGAAGGGAAGGACCGGAATGCTTTCCGGCTTGCGCAAACGTGTTCTCGCGATCGTCGCCCTCGCGGGCGTGGTGGGTGCCGGGTGCGCCCCGGCCTCGGACGAGGGGATCGAGCTGAGCATCGCCACCTTCGGCGAGTTCGGCTACAGCTCGCTTCTCAAGGAGTACGAGGCGGCTCATCCCGGGATCCGGATCCAGAACCGGGTCGCCGACTTCGAGACCCATCACAAAGGCATCGCGACCCAGCTGGCCGCGGGTCGAGGCGCCGCCGACGTCGTGGCGATCGAAGAGCAGTACATGCCGCAGTTCCGTCAGTCGGTGGACAAGTTCGTCGACCTCGCCGGATTCGGTGCCACCGACCTCCGCGGCCGGTGGCCGGAGTGGAAGTGGAAGCAGGGGCTCGCGAACGGCGGTGGCACCGTCATGGGGCTCGGCACGGACATGGGCGGGCTCGCCATGTGCTTCCGCAAGGACTACTTCGCCCAGGCCGGGCTGCCGACCGAGCGTGCCGCGGTGGCCGCGTTGTGGCCCACCTGGGAGGACTACGCGAAGACCGGGGATCTCTTCTCGGGCAAAGCCCTGTCGGCCAAGTTCGCGGACTCGGCGGGTGGCGTCTACACCGCGATCCTGAACCAGTCACCGGAGAACTTCTTCTCCGCCGAGGACGACTCCTTCATCGCCGACCGGAATCCCGCCCTGCGCCGGGCTTTCACGATCGCCGGGCAGATCGGCGCGAAGGGACAGACCGCCCGGGTGACCCCGTTCACCCAACCGTGGAACGTCGCCATCAAGCAGGGTTCCTTCGCCACCATCGCCTGCCCGGCGTGGATGCTCACCCAGATCCAGGAAGCGGGTGGGCCGGAGAACGCGGGGAAGTGGGACGTCACCGCGGTGCCCGGCGGCGGCGGCAACAACGGCGGCTCGTTCCTGACCGTGCCCACCCAGAGCAAGCATCAGCGTGAGGCCTACGACCTGGCGAAGTGGCTGACGGAGCCGGCGCAGGAGGTGCGGCTGTTCACCGAGTCCAACATCCTGCCCAGCGAACCGGCCGCTTACGGTGCGCCGGAGGTACTCGGGAAGACCGACGCGTACTTCAGTGACGCGCCCATCGGCCGTATCTACGCGGCGTCGGCCGACAGCCTGAAGCCCAACTACCGCGGTCTGAAGGACGCCAAGGTGCGCCCGACGTTCGGCACAGCGCTGGGCCGGGTGGAATCCGGCAAGCAGGCACTCGACGCGGCCTGGGACCAAGCGGTCACGGAAGCCCGTGCCGCGGCTTCGTGACCGGGGGCTCTCGGCTCGATGGGATCGGCGGGTCACGCCGTTCCTCATGGTCATGCCCTTCTTCGCGCTCTTCGCGGTGTTCGGGCTGTTTCCCCTGCTCTTCACGCTCTGGGTGTCGCTGCACGACTGGCAGTTGATCAATGGCGACGAGGGTTACGTCGGACTGCACAACTACTTCGCCCTGTTCGGCGACCCCAAGTTCTACAACGCCCTCGGCAACACACTCACCTTGCTGCTGCTCGCCACGGTGCCGCAGATCGTGCTCGCGCTGGGTGTCGCCGCCCTGCTCGACCGTCCGCTGCGCGCCAAGACCTTCTGGCGCTCGGCCGTCCTCCTGCCGAACGTGGTTTCGGTGGCGGCGGTGGCCTTGGTGTTCGGGCAGTTGTTCGGGCGCGACTTCGGCGTCATCAACTGGCTACTCGGCCTCGTGGGCCTGCCGCCGCTCGACTGGCACGCACACGGCTGGTCGGCGCAGGCGGCGATCGCACTGATCGTCGTCTGGCGCTGGGCGGGCTACAACGCGCTGCTGTACCTGGCGGCGATGCAGAGCGTGCCCGCCGAACTGTACGAAGCCGCGGAACTCGACGGTGCTTCCCGGCTGCGGCAGTTCTGGTCCGTCACGGTGCCGTCGATCCGGCCGACGATCCTCTTCACCGCGGTCGTCTCGGCCATCGGCGGAACGCAGTTGTTCGTCGAACCGCAGTTGTTCGACACCAACGGCGTGGCGGGCACCGGCGGCGACGACCGCCAGTTCCAAACCATCGTGATGTACCTGTACGAGAAGGGGTTCGGGCAGTTCGACGCCGGTTACGCGGCCGCGATCGCGTGGGTGGTGTTCCTCGTCTGCGCCGCGCTCGCGGCAGGCTGTGTCGTCCTCGCCCGCCGGCTCCCCGGGAGAGCGTGATGGTGCGGCGACGGCGCCGGCCCGGCTTCCTGGTCTACGGTGCGCTGCTGGCGGTCGTGATCGGGTCGGTCTTCCCGCTCTACTGGTCGTTCGTGGTGTCCACCAGGGACGGATCCGCGATCGCCGAGCGGACTCCGCCGCTGATCCCTGGCGGGCATCTCCTGGACAACGTGCGCGAGGTCTTCGACAAGGTCGATTTCTGGCTCGCCATGCAGAACTCGCTCATCGTCTCGAGCACGGTGACGGTGTCCAACGTGGTGTTGGCGAGCCTCGCCGGATTCGCCTTCGCCAGACTGCGCTTCCGCGGTCGCGACACGCTGTTCCTGCTGCTCGTCGGCACGGTGATGGTGCCTGCCCAGTTGGGGATCATCCCGCTGTACATGGTGGTGGGCGAACTGGGCTGGTACGGCGAATTGACGGCGGTGATCGTGCCGGGCCTGGTGAGCGCGTTCAGCGTGTTCTGGATGCGCCAAGCTTGTGAAGAGGCCGTCCCCGCCGAGCTGCTCGACGCGGCCACGATGGACGGTTGCTCGATTCTCCGGTCGTACTGGCACGTGGGCCTGCCCGCGATCCGGTCCCAGGCGGCCGTGCTGGCGATGCTCACGTTCATGGCGGCCTGGAACGACTTCTTCTTCCCGCTCGTCGTCCTGGACCCGCATGACAGCCCCACCGTCCAGGTGGCGCTGTCGACGCTCGCCAGCGGTTACTACACCGACTACGCGCTGATGCTCACCGGCGCGACGCTCGGGGTGCTCCCGGTGATCGTGCTGTTCGTCCTGCTGGCGCGGCACATGGTCCAGGGAGCGCTACTCGGCGGGCCCAGCTCGGGTTTCAAGCGATGAGAGGAACGTGATGGACGTGGCGCAGCAGTACCGTTTCCCGCCCGGTTTCCGCTGGGGAGCGGGTACTTCGGCCTTCCAGGTCGAGGGTGGCGTCGCCGAGGGCGGGCGGGGCCGATCGGTCTGGGACACCTTCGCGGCAGTCGAGGGCAAGATCCACTCCGGGCATACCGCGGACGTGGCCTGCGACCACTTCCATCGCTACGAGGAAGATTTCGCGTTGTTGGCCCGGATCGGCGTCCCCGGCTACCGATTCTCGGTCTCGTGGCCGCGCGTGATGCCGGACGGGCGCACGTTGGAAGTGCGCGGCCTCGGGTTCTACGACCGCATGGTGGACGCCCTGCTGGACCGCGGGATCACCCCTTCGCTGACGCTCTACCACTGGGATCTGCCGCAGGCGCTCGAAGACGAAGGCGGTTGGCCGGCCAGGGACACGGCATACCGCTTCGCCGACTACACGGCGTTGGTCCAGGAGTTGCTCGGCGACCGGGTGGATCACTGGACAACGGTCAACGAGCCGTTTTGCGCGGCGTTCCTGGGCTACGGAACCGGGGTGCACGCTCCCGGGCGCACCGACGAGGTACTCGCGATGCGCGCGGCGCACCACCTGATGCTCGCCCACGGGCTCGCCATGCAAGTGCTGCGCACGGGCGCCAGGCCGGGACAGGAGTTCGGCCTGGCGCTGAACTTCGCGCCGACGCTGGCCGACGTCGACGATGAGCGGCATCGCGAAGCCAAGCGAAAATTCGACGGCCTCCACAACCGCTTCTTCCTCGATCCCGCTTTGGGCCGGGGCTACCCGGAGGACGTCCTGGCCGACACCTGGCACCTCGGCGACTGGACGTCGGTCATCCACGATGGCGACCTCGAGACCATCGCCCAGCCGATGGACTGGCTCGGGGTCAACTATTACGCCCCGGCCAGGGTGATCCCGCTGGAGGACACCGATGCCGTGAGCAACTGTGGGTTGCCGAGCCTGCGCGGGATGGACGTGACCCCGCCGCGAGGACCGCTGACGTCGTTCGGCTGGGAGCAGGCACCGGATTCGCTGACGGATCTTCTCGTCTGGCTGCACCGCCACACGGGAGGCCTGCCGACGCACGTTCTGGAGAACGGCGCCGCGTTCGAAGACCGGGTCGAGGAGGACGGCCGGATCCGGGACAGCGAGCGCGAACGGTACCTCCACGAGCACCTGCACGCGATCCTCGCCGCGATCGACGCGGGGGCGGACGTGCGCGGATACGTGGTCTGGTCGCTGCTGGACAACTTCGAATGGTCACTCGGGTACACCCAGCGGTTCGGCCTGGTCAGGGTGGACTTCGCCGACGGACTGCGCCGCACCGTCAAGGACAGCGCCCGCTACTACGCGCGTGTCATCGAGAGGAACGCGCTACCTGCCTGATCGAAGTGCCGACGGGGAGTCCGGCGAGACCGTTGCGCGACTCCAGGCCGAGTACGGCGAGCACGCGGGTGACATGCGCCTGCACGGTGCGGCGGGGGAGCGCCAGCGCGGTGGCGATCTCCGGGTTCGAGCGTCCCTGTCCCGCCAAGGTCGCGACCGCGCGCTCCATGGCCGACAACGAGGCCCATCCCGCCGCCGCGACGGCTTTGTCCGGCCGTCCCAGGGTGATGCTGTACTTCCGTAAGCGCTGTTCGAGCGCCTCGACGTCCCATTGCGCGCCGAAACGGTCCAGCTCGGCGACAGCGTCGTTCGCCGCCGCCCGGGCCTCGTCAAGCCTGCCTTTCCCGGCGAGCAGGACCGCGGCATCGCCCAGCGCCGAGGCCAGCTCGATCCGGCGGCCGACCTTGTCGTAATGATCGACGGCCTCAAGCAGGGGCCCCGGCTCGCCGGAGACGAGCGCTTCGCACCATCGCGCGGCAGCGGTCGCTCTCGCGGGTGTGACCTCTTTCGCGGCCTCTTCCCGGCAGACGTCGAGTGCCTTGGCCGCGATGTCGTCGCCGCCCTGAGCCTTGGCCAGCCGGATGAGCCACGGAAGCCATTGGTGACGCAGCATCATCGCGGCGTACGTGGGGTCCATGACCGGGCTGAGCAGCGCGACGGCCTGGTCCGGGTCGCCTCGTTGTTCGGCCTGCAGAGAACGGGCGACCAGGAGGAAGTCGCAGCTCTCCCGCTCGGAGCCGGTGACCGGGATGTGCTCCTCGGCGGCATAGAGATGGGCCGCGGCCTGTTCGGTCTCGCCGCGGCGGCCGTGGATCAACCCGGCGACACCGTGCAGCAGCAGTGCGGCCGCGCCCGGCTCGCGATGGCCGTGGAAGGTGATCGCCGGTCCGTCTTCGGTGACGGTGTCCAGCTCTGCCAGCGCGTCGTCCCACTCGCCGGTCCAGTAGTCGTGCACGGCCGAGGAGACCTGAAGTCCATGGGGAAGCGAGTATTTCGCCGCCGCGCGCCGGGCGGTGCGCAGCGTCGACCGCGCCTCGTCCAGCTGGTCGAGGTTCTGCAGGGTGAACAGGCGGTTGTCGAGCAGGTCGAAGTAGAACCCCGCGTGCTCTTGATGTCCTTCGACGGCCTCGATGGCCTGCTCGACATGGCGCAGCGCGCCTTCGTGGTCGCGTTCGATCGATTTGACGAGCCACAGTGTCTGCAGCGCGTGCCCGATCGGATAAGGCTCGCCCACCGAGAGCGCCTGCCGGTAGGACCGCAGGGCCTTCCTGGACGCCTCTTCGAGGTCGTCGAGGGTGCCGCGGTCGAAGTTCGCCAGCAGGGCGCGGCGTCGCTCCCGCCAGATCGGCGGGGTCTCCGGGGAGTCGTTGCGGGCCAACAGGCTTATCGCGGTGTCCGTGTCACCGCGGCGATGCGCCATCGCCGCCGCGAGGTGGCGCATCTCCGCCGCCCGGTTCGGGTCACGGCTGATGAGCATGGCTTCCCGCGCCAGGTCGAAGGGCTCCTGATCGAGCCGGAACAGCACCAGGACGTAGGCGGCGAGCAGTGCTTCGCGGCGAGGGTCGTCCGCCGGGCATTCGTCCAGCACCCGGTGCAGGAGGACCGCGGCGATCGACGGGGCGCGGTTCGCGAGGGACTCGTGGTGGTCGGCCAGCCAGCCGATCACCCAGTCGTCGACCGCCGCCGGAACGGCGACGAGCTGCTGGGCGACGTGTTCGACCCCCGAACCGATCTCCGCGAGCGCCTCGGCTGCCCGGCGGTGCCACTCGGCCCGGACGTCGCCGGGAATTTCGTTGTACAGCGCCCACCGGAGCATCGGATGCCGGAACGCCAGCTGCGTCCCGGTGTCCACGATGATCCGCATCTCCATCACTTCTTCGAACACACCGAGCAGTTCGGATGGCATCTTGCCCATCGTGGCGCCCACTTGCGCCAGGCCGAACTCCATGCCCAGCACCGCCGCGCGGCGCACTGTCTCTCTGGAGAATTCTCCGAGCAGATCCAGCGTCCGGGAAACCGCGTCCAGCAGGGACTCCGGCGCCTTCAGGTCCGTACCTGTCCGCACCCGCGCGATCCCGTCGACGACCTTGAGGGCGTCTTCGCGCATCAGCGCGCCGGTCACCTCGCGAAGGTAGAGCGGATTGCCCGCGGCCTTGGTGATGAGCGAGCACAGTTCCTCGCCGGGACGGGCGCCGATCAGGTCGCCGAGGAGGTCTTCGGCGGCGGGCACGGTGAGCGGGCCGAGGGTGATCAATTCGAGCCCGCGGGCCTCCGCCGCCTGACGCGCCTGCACCAGTTCCTCCCGCCGCGGAACGGGGCGCGATGCGGCGATCAGCAGCAGCGGAAGTTGCCGGGTGGCCGCGGAGAGCCGGTTCCACATGAGCACGCTCGCCTCGTCGGCCCACTGCAGGTCGTCGATGACCATCACCAGCGGCGCGGTGGCGCACAGCCGGTCGATGTGGGTGAGGATCTGGTCCGCGGCGGCGGCCACCGGGTCGGTGCCGTTCGCCGTCGCGTCCGCGCCGATGAGCTTCGCGTCCAGTCCGAGGCATTCCAGGACCACTTGCAGCGGGAACAATTGCTCCAGTTCACTGGCCGCGGCCCAGGCGACGTGGCAACCGCGCTCGCCGACGTCCGCGAGCGCGCGGGTGAGCACCTCGGACTTCCCGATGCCGGGTTCGCCCTCGATCCACACCGTCCGGCCACGTCCGGCCAGGACTTCTTCGGCCAGCCGCCGAAGAAGAGTGACTTCTCCTTCGCGGCCGTGGCAGACGGGCGACGTCTCGCCACGGGCCTCCAAGGCGTGGGCGACCGGGCCGGGGAGCACAGACAGCGTCTCGACGGCGGCCGCCTGCTCGACGGGTGGCGCCAGTTCCGGGTCGTTGACGAGAATCCGCTGGTGGATCTCGACGAGCTTCCGTCCAGGTTGGACACCCAGCTCCGCACGCAGGATCCGGCGTGCGGTACGGAAGGCGTCCAGGGCCTCGGTGGTACGGCCACCGCGGTGCAGGGCGATCATCAACGACTGCCAGAGCGGTTCCCGCAACGGGTGCTCGCGCACGAGGAGCGTCAGTTCGGACACCAAATCCTCATGCGCTCCCAAGGCCAGCAGCCCGGCCGCCCGCAACTCGAGCGCGGCGAGCCGCTGTTCGGCCAACCCGGCGCGCAGCGACTCGGCATGAGGGCCGGGGATCCCGGTCAGCGCTTCCCCGCTCCACAGGGCGAGCGCGCGGTCCAGCGTTTCGACCGTGCCGGCGGCGTCGTTCTCCTGCCAGTGCGCGCGAGCCGTTTCGCGAAGCCGGCCGAACTCGCCGATGTCGAGCGCGGCGGAATCGAGCCTGAGCCGGTACCCGGCGGAGTCCGACACCAGCAGACCGTCGGTGGACCAGCGGGTCCGGCTCGGTTCCAGGATCCGGCGCAGCCCCGAGATGTAGGTGTGCACGCTGCCGTTCGCGCTGACGGGCGCGGTGTCGCCCCAGACCGCCTGGATCAGCTCGGCCCTGGTGATCGGCCGGGTCACCGCCCGGGTCGCCAGTGCGGCGAACACGGCGCGCTGACGGGCAGGACCCAGTTCGAGTTCGTCGTCGCCGAGCCAGGCACGCAGCGAGCCGAGCGCCTGGACCCTGAACGGCTTTTCGCTCATCGGCGGGCCAGCTCACGGCCGCGGGCGAAACGCTGTTCCGCTCGCTGGACGTCCGCGATCGCGTCGAGTTCGTCGTAACCGTTCAAAGCGACCTGGAGCGACGCCTCGGCCTTGGCCGTCTCGCCCTGCCGGACGAGTAGTGCGGCGGCGTCTTCCATGGCCTGCGCCTCACCGAACCGGTTTCCCGCCGTCCGCAGGTACTCGGCCGCGGCGAACGCGGCCGTCGGATCCCCGCTGAGCACGGCCCGGCATCGGAGCGCCTCCGCTCGAAACCCCGATGTGCGCTCACACCGCGACGTCGCCAGCTCGGCGACCTCGTACTCCCCGGCATCGACCGCGACCCGGACCAGACCGGGCAGCCAGGGGCAGGCCGCCTCGTCTTCGAGCTCGAGCAACCCCGACCACAGGTCGAAAGCGACCGTCGGCCGGTTCTCCGCCTCGGCGAGCATCGCGTTGGCCACCAGGATGAATTCCGTGCCGTCCTGCTCCGAGACCTCAGGGGGAGCCGAGGCCCAGACGGACATCAGATGCGTGCGCGCGTCGTCCGGCCTGCCCTGATGGGCGGCGATCACCGCCGCCACCCCGGTGATCCGCCGCAAGACCACGGACCGGTCGAGGGTGTGCCGCGCGAGGGTGATTCCGTTGCGAAGCCGACGTGTGAGGTCCTTTCGCGGTGCGTCCCAGCGGCCGAGCCAGTAGGACTCCACGGGGTCCAGGGCGGGCATCGTCCGCTGGACGGGGATCAGGGCCGGACGCGGTTCCTCGGCGGGATTCCCGTCCACCGGCCAGCCACCGGCCCGGGCCCGGGTCAGCAAGGACTCGTGCAGGGCACGCCAAGCCGGCGGTAGCCGTGGTTCCTCGAGCGCCTCCTTGACGTCCTGCACGGTTCGATCGGTGGTGCCCCGGAGGAGACGCGAGAAGGAGTGCAGCCAGCGCATCTCCGCCAGCACGTCGGGGTCTTCCGTCCGGGCGGCGACCTGGCCTGCTTCGGCGGCGAGATCCCGATCGAGCCAGAGCTTGATCCGTGCGGTCGCGATTCCCAGCGTTTCCCGGAGCGCGGGCGGAACGGTGCCGGCGGTGTTCACCCGCTGGAGCAGCCGCATCGTCGCCAACGGAGCTCGCGGCGCCAGCTGGTAGACCTCGCGCGCCAGCCAGGTGCAGAACCATCTGTCGACCGGGACCGGGGCGGCGAGCAACTGGAACGCCACCCGTTCGACGGGGGCGCCGACGTCCGCTAGTGCTTCCGCGAGTTGCCGGTGCAGAGCCAGCCGGATCGCGGTCGGAGTCCGGGCGTAGAGCGCCTCGCGGACCACGGGATGCCGGAAGGTGAGCTTGCCCCGGGCGCGGGTCACCAGGCCGACGGCCTCCACCTCGGCGACGACGTGGTCGAATTCGGCCGCCGGCCTGCCCAGTGCGGCGGCGAGGTCGTCGCGCGTGAAGAACCGGTCCAGCAGGGCTGCCCACCGCAGCAACTCCGAGGCCGCGGCGGAGAGGAAACCGAGGCGACGGCCGACTGCCTCCAGCGCGGGCTGGGGAACGACCGGACCGTTCTCGGTGGCCGCGGTTTCCGGCGGCTCGTTCCCGTCCAGGGCGCTGACGAGGTCGCGCACGAAAAGGGGGTTTCCGGCGGCGGCGGCCGAAAGTTCGAGCAGCGCCGGGCTCGGGGTGGCTCCGGCGAGGGCGGTGACGAGTTCCTCGACCTCTTGGCGGGAAAGGGGCGCCAGGGTGTAGAGATGGGTGTCCGTCGTGGAAATCCGGGCGCGCAGCGTGGTGAGCCGGTGCTCGGCGGGCACCCGCCTGCTCGCTCCGACCAGCAGCAGCGGAAGGCGGCCGGCCTCGATCGCGAGTCGTCGCCAGGCTTCGAGGCTGGCCGTGTCCGCCCACTGGAGATCGTCCATCACGAGGATCAAGGGCTGTTCCCGGCACAGGGCCCTGACGAGTTCGACGACGAGTGCTATCACCACTTCGGACTCCGCTACGTCACCCGCGACGAGAGTGCGGGCCGCGCGAGCCACTTCCCGGCGGCGGCCGTCCGCCGAGGTCACTTTGACGTCGAGGCAGTCGAGCACGACCTGCAGCGGACCGTGCTGCTGAAGCTGATCCGCCCCGGCGATGGCGACCGTGCCGGCCCCGGCCCGCGCGATCCCTTCCGTGATCAGCGCGGATTTGCCGATTCCCGGCTCACCTTCGAGCCAGACGGAGCAGCCACGGCCCTCACCGAGGTCACGCACCGCCGCCTGGATCCAGGCCAGTTCACAGTGCCTGCCGACGAGAGGTTCGCGTGACTCGGTACGGGGTGCCGGAGTGGCGTTGACCGTCACCCTTGGGGTGGTGGCCTGTCCACGCCACAATGCCGGGTCGTCGGCGCGGATCTGCTCGTAGCGCGCGGTCAGGTCGCTGCCCGGTTCGACGCCGAGTTCGTCGATCGTGGTGGCGCGAAGCCGCTCGAACGCGCCCAGCGCCTCGTCGCGGCGCCCGCATCGGTAGAGCGCGAGCAGGTGCAGGCCCTGGAGTCCTTCGCGGACCGGATGCGCCGCGGCGACCGGCGCCAGTTCGGTGAGGACTCGCTGGTGCTCACCCACGTCGAGCATGATCTTGGCGCGGCGCTCGACGACCTCCAGCCGCAGTTCCTGCAGCCGTTCACGCTGGTTCTCGGCGTAGGGACCGGGCAATCCGGACATCGGCTCGTCTTTGAAGAGTTCGAGCGCGTTGTCCAGCGCGGCGAGCGCGCCGTCGACGTCCTGTCCGCGCAGGCACAGCCGGGCCCTTTCGCGGAGGTGTTCGAACCGGACGACGTCTATCGCCTCGGCTTCGACCCGCAGACAGTAGCCAGGGCCACTCGAAGCCAGTACCGCCGTGGCGTCGCGCAGCGTGCGAGTGGGGTCGAGGGCGGAACGCAACGAGGAGACATAGGTGTAGATGCTGCCGTTGGCGCTGGCCGGTGCCTTGTCCCCCCAGATGGCGTCGATGAGGTCCGACCGGGTGACGACCTGGTTCACCTGGAACGCCAGTACGGCCAGCAGCGTCCTGCGCTGAGCCGACCCGAGTACGACTTCGTCGCCGCCACGCCAAGCTCGCACTGGACCGAAGAGGTCGAGCTGCAAGCGCATCTTCGCCTCCGCGGTGTGCTCGCGTACCGAATGGGGAATCGGGTAGTGCGGATCGACCAGACCGTGTACCAACCGACTCACCCGAACGGCCTCGCTGATCCGATCTGATGATCTGACGGTTACGCCCTGTAAACGAAACTCCTGGGCGAGATACTGTGGTTGGACCCCAGGTCCGGTCGAAAGAGCCGAAAACTTTTCATTTCCGACCGGAAGTGGCGGCTCAGCCGGCTGTCGCGTCGAACAGCAGATCGCCGTCGAACAGCGCCCCGCCTGGGATCGGTTCGCGTATCCACCTGACGCCGTTCGCCGGGGCCGCGCCCTGGGGGAGGGGCAGATCCGTTCCTTCGTTGAACAGCCACACGCCGGCCGCTCGCGGGACGGGTCGTTCCGGCGGAGTGATGAGGAAGGCCCACCACTGTTCTCCGTCGCCGCCACGCAGGCCTACCACTCCGCCGCGCACTCCCGCCGAGTCCATCCTGTCGAGCAGTGGTCCGCCGCGGGTGGCGGACATGGCCACCGCGAGCAGATCCCGCTGCAGGGAGAGCAGGACATCGGTGTGGGTGGTCCGTACCGGCCAGCCGAAGTCGCACCAGTAGCGCAGAGCGGCGTCGCGGACCTCGCGGTCGGTTCCGGCCAGGGAGAGTGCGGAGCTCGTCATGATCGGCACACCTTTCTCTTACGGGTCCGGCGGTCGGAGAGGGACGAGCAGAAGGTTGCCCGTCCCGTCTTCAGATTTTCTTGATGTCGGCCGAGTTGGCCCCCTTGGCCTGATCGGGTGACGGCTCGCCGGAGTGGTGCGATATGCGGTGACCGCCGTGGAGGCCGAAGCGCGACCGTTGGTGTCGCTGTACGGCATACGCGGATGAAATGATCGGTACCGGCGGGTTCGCGACGGCCGGTGGTGCTACTTTTCAATGTCCGGGTAGCGCTTGTGGGTCCCGAGATCTCCGAGTAATCGGAACTGCTCCGGTAAACGTTTGCCGCCCCCGAAGGCCGATGGTTCAGCGCATCTTTTATTCGGTGCGCCGCGACGGGCAAAGGCCGCCGTCTCGGCGGGCTCGCGCCCGGAAACCTGCGCCGTACGTACTGTTACGACAAGTAAATCGCGACGACCGAGTTCGTATTCGGTGAACGATTCACCGGTTCGGTGGCGGTTGACGTGTTCGTCGTCTCAAGCGGTTCCGCTTCCTGCTAGTCTCAAATACGGTCAATGGCCGTGAGCGACCCGCGGGCTCCGGAAAAGTATGAAGCGGTGCTTTGAAAACGGCGCTTCAATCCGACTGCACGACGACGACAATGAGGGTGGACATCGTGAGTTCAAAAGGGCTCGGTAATCGGCCCGCGGCAGGCGAACGGAACCGGCAGGCGGCCGAGGCCCCACCCCGGCCGTTGGGTGCGCTGCTGCTGCATCTGGAATTGGCGGGCTGGCTCGATCGGTATGTGGACCGGCTGGTGCGAGTGGATACCAAGACCTCCGACGCGTTGACCGAAGACCAGCGGGTGGACCTCATGGTCGGCCTGTCCAATGCCGCCGAAGCCTTACGCAGTTCCGAGCGCTGCGATCACGAATCCGCCGAGCGGATGCTGCGATCGGCGCTCGGCCTCATCGAAGGGGTCGATCTGGATCGGTTCGCCCTGGCCGCTCCCTAGGTTTCGCGGCTTGTCCATGGGAAGCGCCTGGGAGACCGGCGAAGATCGGGGGATTCCTGGGTGCGCGTCACCGCGCATCGGTGAAGTAGGTGCCCGGCCGCCGCCGTCCGGCCCTGATGTACCGCTCCAAGAGTTGCCGTAGCCGCGTCGCGCGATCAGTGGAAAGGTCGATCTCGTAGTCGACGTCGTCGAGGGAGAACGGTACCGTCTCGACGGCCCGGCTTTCTCGCGATCCGGCCCCGGGCCTTGTCCGCGCTTCGTTCACCGTTGCCACCTACTTCCCGGGACCGTGCCGACGACGGAAGCTCTGCGAGGCGGGCGGTTCAGATGATGCCCGCCTGCATGGCGTAGGCGACCGCGTGTGGCCGGTTGCGCAGGCTGAGCCTGCTGGTCAGCTCGTAGATCACGTTCTTGACGGTGCGCTCGGAGTAGCACAGTTTCTCGGCGATCTCACCGGTGTCCCAGCCGTCCGCCATGAGCCGGAGGACGTCGACTTCGCGCGAGGTCAGTCCGGCCGAACTCAGCCCCCGCGGGGAGAGCACGTCGTGCTGCAGCCGTCGCACGCTGCCGAGCAGTTGACCGAGCAGATCCGGTGGCAACAGGCCGCATCCGGAACCCGCGGCCACGACGGCTTCGACCAGCCTGTCCCCGGACGTGCGGCTCCGCGGGAGCACCGCGACCACGCGACACTCGACGGCACTGAGGACGTCGTTCTCCCGCAGCTCGCCGACCAGCAGCACCTTCGGCACCATCGCGAGTGGACCCTGCCGGAGGTCCGCGACGATCTGTGGGGTCATCCGGTCCGCCTGGACCAAGAGCACGTCCTGTTCGCCCACCGCGTCGACCTCGATGACGGCTACCTCGGAGCGGGTCCGCAGGAAGCTGGTCAATCCGGTCTTCGTGATCGAATCCGTCGCTTGGACGGCTACCCGTACCGGTTCCATTTCGACCCTCCACCATGGCCGCGACCCCCGTCGGGCCGCCGGCCGTAACTCGAGCAGATTTGCCACAACCGCAATCGGCGCGCCGGCCGCCCGGCGCGCCGATCAGATCAACCCGGCCCGCATGGCATACGCGACCGCCTGGGATCGGGTGTTGAGCCGCAACCGGCTCATCAACCCGTACAGCACGTTCTTGACCGTGCCTTCGGAATACGTGAGCTTCTTGGCGATCTCGTCGGTCTGGTAGCCCTCGGCGATCAACTGGAGCACGTCACGCTCCCGTGTCTCGAACCCGAAGAGCGTCAGACCCGCGGGCGCCAGCACCTGGAACCTGAGCTGGGTGAGCTGGTCGAGGAGGATGCCTTGAAGCCGGTAGGGCATCAGGGCGGCACCGCGGCCCACCGCGAGGACCGCGGACGCCAGGGTGCCTTCTTTGATCTCGTTCCGGGACAGCAAAGCCGTCACGCCGCATTCGACCGCGACCAGCAGGTCTTCCGCGCGGAAACGGTCGGCGACGACAACGGCTCGCGGCGCCGATGTCACGCCCGTGCCCTGGAACTGGCGCAGGAACGCGAAGGTGCTGCTTCCCACCACGCCGTCCACGACCGCCAGGATCACGTCCGGGCGTTCGGTCGTGCCGCCCGTCAGTACCTGAAGCTGCTCACTGACGCCCAGCATGGTCTTGACGCCGGCCTCGGTGAACTCGTCACTCGCCTGCACCAGGACTTTCACCGCATCCATGGCACGAACTCCTCTCCCGCCCGTCTCGGGACATGAGGAAGAGTGGCGTCGGCTACTTCATAAGCGCTCTATTACCCTTCGCGACCTTGATCGCTGGAACGCCGCGGGTGAAGACTTCGCGGTCGGCGACGGCCGCTTTGCCGCTCCACCGCGGCCGGAAGTAGCTGCTGACAAGCTTAGCTTCTGATCAACAAGGTGTCGCGCCGCGAACCGTACGCGAGAGTTTCGGCACCGATTTCTGCCTCGAAGACTCTGGCCGCGCCGCCGCAGGGTAGCGGAGAGTAGTCAAATCGACGCACCGGCCGCGACTGAGCTGAAGGGAGCTTCCCCGCGTCTCGTGCGGGGAAGCTCCCTTCAGCCACTACGACTCCTCGTTCACCCCGGCGAGCTGCTCGCGCTTACGCCGGCTGGCGAACCAGCCCACGACGAGGGCGCCCACGATGATCGGCAGGCACAACAGGGTGACCCGGCCCGCGCCGTCGTCGAGCCACATCAACACGAGCACCGACGCCAGGAAGGCGAGGGTGACGTACTGCGTCACCGGCGTCCACGGCAGGCGGTAGCCCGGACGATCGACCAAGCCCGCCTTCGAGCGCTTCACGAAGACCAGGTGACAGATGACGATCAACCCCCAGGTGGCGACGATCGCGACCGCGGAGAAGTTGAGGATGATCTCGAACGCGCTCGCCGGCACCAGGTAGTTGAGGCCGACGCCGAGTACACAGACGCCACCCGTGAGCAGAATGCCGCCGTAGGGCACCTGGCTCTTGTTCATCACGCCGGTGAATCCGGGGGCGGAACCGGTCTTCGCCATCGAACGCAGGATGCGGCCGGTGGCGTAGAGGCCCGAGTTCAGGCTGGACAGCGCGGCCGTGAGCACGACCAGATTCATCACGTCGCCGGCGGCGGGGACACCGATGCTGGACAGAACGGTGACGAAGGGGCTTTCCCCGGCGCGGTACTCGTCCGACGGCAGCAGCATGGACAGCAGCACGACCGAACCGACGTAGAACACGCCGATCCGCCACATGATCGAGTTGATCGCCTTCGGCATCACCTTCGCCGGCTCGGCGGTCTCGCCCGCCGTGACACCGACGAGTTCCACCGCGGCATAAGCGAAAACGACGCCCTGTACGACCAGGACCAGTGGCAGGAGACCGTTCGGCATGATGCCGCCGCCGTCCGCGATCAGCTGCGGTCCCGGCGTATGCCCGTCGACCGGCGTGCCGGTGACCAGCAGGAAGATCGCGATCGCCATGAACACCACCACGGCACCGACCTTGATGATGGCGAACCAGAATTCCATCTCGCCGAAGATCTTCACCGAGACGAGGTTCAGCGTCAGCACGACGGCCAGCATGATCAGCGCCAGAATCCACTGCGGGATGTCCGAGAACATGGACCAATAGTGCGCGTAGATCGCGATCGCGGTGATATCGGCGATTCCGGTCGTCGCCCAGTTCAGGAAGTACATCCACCCGGCGACGAAGGCGCCTTTCTCGCCGAGGAATTCCCGTGCATAAGAAACGAAGGCGCCCGATGACGGACGGTGCAATACCAGCTCGCCCAGTGCGCGAACCACGAAAAAGGCGAACAAACCACAAATGGCGTAGACGATCGCGAGCGCGGGACCCGCCGAGTTCAGGCGACCGCCCGCACCGAGGAACAGTCCGGTGCCGATCGCCCCACCGATCGCCATCATGCTGATATGCCTTGGCTTCAGGGACTTGCTGTAGCCTTCGTCGCCGGCGTCGTGGGAGGCGCCGACAGCGGACAGTCCCTCTTTTCCTGAAGTTCGCATCAGGGTTTCAGCCTCTTGTCCTGTGATGACGGACGGCCCGGTTCCCCCACTGAGCATCGAAGGCGCCAAGCCGGCGAGCTTGTCAGTGGGCTCGCGAGGGGAACTGTGGAGCCAGGCGAACGGCGGGTCAATGCCACAGGTGCCCATTCTGAACTTCTGGATAACAGGAGAAGCTTCTACGGGAAATGCTTGAGCTACTTTTGAGTTCGACTTAAGGAAGGCTTGAGGTGCCCATTGTGAGCCGGATCGCATTCGCGGGCCACAAGCGCTGAATCACCTTCGCGATGCGGAGGCGTCGTCTCGCCGGCGGAGGTCCGGACGGCGCGCTCCCTACCACGCCCGGGGCAGGATGCCCGCCCGGGCGGCGCGCTTGTCCAGCACCTCTGCCCGAAGATACCCGGGGTGACGTGGATAAAGAATTCATGGAGTCGCCCTTGCTGAAATCGCTGTTATTCCAGGAAAACCGAGGCCGGAAGGACTGCGAAATGGCGCGACGACGTGGCGGACCGGTAGGACGGAAGGCGGAACTCGCGACCCTCGTGGCGGACCGTCGTACCGTCGGCCCGACCGTGGTGTCCGGTCTGCCGGGCAGCGGCAAGTCGGCCTTGCTGGACGAGGTGCGCCGGACGCTGGCCGAGAGCGGTGCGCCGGTGCTCAGCGTGTCCTTGCACGTCGAGCGACCCGAGTGGGACCTGTTCGGCTTCCGATCGGTGCTCGCGGCTATCCGTGAGCAGTACGAGCAGTTCGAAACCGACTCCAAGCTGCCGGAGTCCCTGGAACGGGTGAGCGGTTCGTGCACGGAGGCCGCCTATGCCGATCCGTGGTCGCGCTTCTGCCTCCTGCACGCGATGAGCACCTTGTTCACCAGGCTCGAGACCACCGCCCCGGTGACGGTCCTGCTCGACGACGCCGACCGGCTCCCGGATCCCGTCCTCGCCGTGGCTCCGATGCACCGTGCCGGTCATACGGTGATCGCGTCGTGCCGCACGCCGCTGCCCGGCCGGCCGGACCCGTTCCGCGGAACGCAGGGCCGGACGATCGAACTCGGCCCGCTTCCTCCGGAAGAAGCCACGGCTCTGCTGCGGCGCGCGGTGGGTGCGCGGATCACGCCTGCCGTGGAGCAGGCGGTCCGGCGGGCACTCGGACCGCTGTGGGGCCATCCGGCGGCACTGCTTTCGACGGTGACCGAACTGCGTCGCGGTGAACGGCTCCAGGTCGTCGACGGTCTCGCCCATCTGCGTGACGCCCAAGCCCCCATCGCCGTGCCGGACGGCCACCCCTTCTCCGAAGTGCTCGAAGGCCTCGGGGTGATCGGCGAGCGGCTGGTGCTGCTCGCGGCCGGTTCGCCCGGACTCGCCCTGGAGGAGATCCCCTATCTCGAGGACGGCGACGGAACGGGCAAGACCGCGGGCCGGGCGGCTGACGCACTCATCGAGGCGGGGCTGCTGGACCGCGATCCGGACGGGCGGATCCGCTGCCGGGTGCCGGGAATCGGGGCAGCGATGGTCCACAGTGGACTCCATGTCCGACGGCTGCACCGTGCCGTCGCCGAGGGCATGCTGGGCAGCGGCAGGGTGACCGGGCCGCATCGGGAACCGCTCGCCAGGCATATCGCCGCAGCGGGAAGCGCGATGCCCCCTCGCACGGACCACGTCGGCCTGCTGCGGGCCGCTGAATGCGCGCTCGCCGCCGATTCCCCTGAGCGCACCGCGCATCTCCACGCGATCTGGCGGCACACCGGCCGGACGGCAGACCGGGCCGGACGCCAGACCGAACTCTTCCGTCATCTGGTTCGCACCGCCGATTACCCGGCGCTGGAAACCTTCGTCCAGGAGGCGCTGACCGAGGCGCCGGGAGCGGACGAGCGCGCCGAACTCGCCGTCGCGGCGGTCCTGTCCGCCGTGCACCTCGGGCGTCCGGTACCGGAAAACGTGCGAGACAGGCTGGTGGGCGACGAAGCGACGCTGGAGTTCGCCGACCGATGGTTCGCCGGTCGGCGGATCGTGCCGGAGGACGTGGAGCTGTCCCTGCTGCCGATCTGGCGCCAGGTCAGCTTCGCGGCGCCCGCACCGGGCAGGCGCCGCAAGCTGCCCGATGACGAACTCGCCGAGGCCTGCGCCATCCGCGATCTCGTGCCCGTGTTCCGGACGGTGCTGGGCCGGGACTACCGGACCCCCTCGTCCGGGCCGGTGGCCGCACACCACCGGATGCGGACCGCGCACGCGGAAGGGCGCTGGGAGGAGGCGCTGGAGGCGGTGAACGAGCTCGAAGCGCACGATTCGGTGGACGAGCTGGTCCGGGAGCACACCCGGCTGCTCGCGGCGGAGGTGTGCGGCAGGATAAATGGAGCGCGGCGCGCGGCAGGCTGGCTCGCCAAGGTTCCCTTGAACGGCAGTCTTCCCTTGCTGCGGGCCTGGGTGGAAATGGGCGCCCACCAGGAGACCGAAGACGACCGCGAGGCGTTCGAGTCCGGTTGGCGTGCTTTGTGGACACATTTCGATTCGGCCGACGAGGTCGGGGCCGCGCGGCTGTTCCTCCGGCTGGCCCGATCGGCCCGGCGCGACGGTGACGCCGTCCGGCACGACGAGGTGGTCGAGGCCGCGGAAAAGTGGTTCGCCCGCAAGGGGACCTCGCATTCCTCCGAACTGCCCGCCCTGGTGCGCGCCCTGGTGAACGGCGACGAGACGGGGGCTTCCCCCACGGAGCGGGTCCTGGTCGGACTCGGCCGGTTTCCCGCCGACGTCCGGACGGAGAACGGCGGCGGCGAGGCGGCGGGCCGTCGGGGCGGTCGCGAGCCGTTGTCGGAGACCGAGATCGGCATCCTCGACCTGGTGCGCGACGGACGGACCAACCGGCAGATCGCCCGAGCCGTCCGGATCAGCGAGAAAACGGTCGAGAAGCACCTGACGAGGTTGTTCGCCAAAGCGGGCTGCCGCACCAGGTACGGCCTGGCGACGTCGAGTCTGGGGCGACGGTCGGATGTCATCGGTGCCTGAGGATTCCGGCTGCCGCCGCAAACGGCTGCCCGCCACCGGGCGGGTGGAAGGCCACACCTCGCACTCACATCGGGCCGATTTCACGCTGCGGTGCCCTTCGGGTGACGCGGTGGCGGTCGAGGCGTTCCTCTGCTATGACACCAAGGACCCCCTGGTCGTCACCCTGTCCTTTCTGCGCGGCGAGATCGAACCGATCGACTGGGTGCTCGGGCGTGACCTCCTGATCGGCGGGACGGCGCTTTCGGTGGGGGACGGAGACGTCCGGATCCACCCGGGTGAGGACGACCCCGGTCTCGTCTGGCTGCGCCTGGACGCACCGGCCGGGCGGGCGGTACTGACCGGCTGCCGTCGGCAACTGACCGAATTCCTCGACTGCACGGTCGCTTTGGTGCCCTTCGGCGAAGAAACCGCGTGGTTGGAGATCGACGCGTCGATCACCCGGTTCTTCGCCGAAGACCGCGATGACTTCCCCGAGTCTTGACCTCGAAAGGTGAACCCGATGCCGGTCCTCAAAATGCCACGTCTCGGCCGACGCAAGTCGCGAGTCGCCTGCGTGCGCATCGGCGCCTCGCTCGTCGTACACGGTCCGGAGGGGATCACGGCACAGGCCCGGGAACTGGCCTCGTCGATGCCGGCCGATCCGGAGCACGCCGTCGTCGTCGTGGACCGCCCCGGTGCCGACGCCCACTCGATCGCGAACGCCGTCGGAGCGGTTTTCGGCGAGGAACTCCGGCCTCTCCGCCTGATCCCTTCCACCGACGCCGGGCCCATCACCCTCGCCACCGCGCAGAAACTCGCGGACCGAATCGACCGGACGGTGATCTATCCCGACGGGGTGGTGCTCGCGAGCGTCTCCGGCCTGTGCTTCCTGCCGCCCTTCGAAGCCAACGGGTGGGTCGGCTGCGGACCGGACAGGGAACCGGTCCGGCTGGGCAGGAGGTACCCCTCGCCGGAGTGGGACGGTCCGGTCACCACCGACCCCCAGCGGGCGGGGCGGGCCCTCGTGGTCGAACCGCTGCCCGCCGGCGTCTGGCTGCGTTCCGATGGTCCACAGCGGTGGCTGGACGCCGACCGCGCGAGGCTGACCCGATGGCTCAGCGTGCGTCCCCGTGAGTTCACGGCCGTGCTCGGCGGACACGGTCTGCCGCCGCTCGCACTGGACGACGTCGTGCGGTGGTGGGCCTCGGTACCGCCGGAGACCCGCGCCCGGACCCGCTTTCTGAGCTTCGGGAACGTTCCGCTGCCCTCGGACACGACACTCGGGCAGGCATTGGCGGACGCCGTCGGCGAGGAGATCGTGCTGTACGGCGGTCTCCCGGTGGGTTCACCCGCGGCACCCGAATTCTTCACCCTCCGCGAGGACGGTTCACACAGCTTCCGGACCTTCGCCGAACAGATCACCTTCTCGCCGCGGCGCGGTTCGGCCAAGGCCGCCGCTCCGCAGATCCGCCAAGGCCGCCTGCCCTTCAAGGGTTTGATCGAGGTCGGTCCCGGGGTGTATCGGTACGAAGAGGATTCGGTCGTCGAGGTCGTCCAGGCAGGATTGTGGCTCCGCACCACTCGTGAGCCGGAGCGGGCGGCTGAGATCAGGATGATGCCGTACGACCCCGGAGCCTTCCTCGTCTTCTTCGATCCCGCGATGGCCGGGCACGACGCGCTCGTCGCGAAGTTGCTCGACCGGCTGGACGGTCCGGTCCGTGCCGGCGCGAAGCCGTTCCCTGTCCCGTCGGCACCGGAACCGCGACGAACCGAGCTTCCGTTCACCGCCGATCTCACCACGCCGCTGACGCCGCTGCCCCGGCTTTCGCGGCTCCTGCGACGGCATCTCGAAGAGTCGAAGGTCCCGCGACCCGAGGCGGATACGGAAGTTCCTTATCTCGCCGTGGAACTGAGCGGAGGAGAGGGCGAACCCGCGCTTCCGGAGCCGCGACCGGAGACCGAACCCGAGCGAGCGGCGGTCCAGCCCACGCCACGACCCGAATCGCGCGTCTGGCCCCTGGACCCGGGATTCGTCGCCGATCGGGAGTCGGTGCGGTCGGGACGGGAGAGCGCCTTCGATGCGCTGTCGGCGCAGATCGCGGAGACCTGGCGTCGCTTCTCGCCGAACCGCCCGATGTCGGACAGTGGGCTGACCGAAGCGGTCGCGGCCGGGTTGTACCTGGCCGGTGACGATCCCGACCTCGACGCGTGCCTGCGCGCGGGTGCGGAAGGACCGCACGTGGACTTCGGCCGTTGTGTGGCGGCGGGTCTGCAGAAGCTCCCGGTGCATCGCAACGTCGCGGCGACGGTCGTCGACCCGGCGCCGGGTTCGTGGGAGTTGCTCGGCGACGGCATGGTGCTGCGGGAATGGGGCTTTCTCAACCTGCTCACCGTGCCCGATGACGCGGAAAAGGGTTCCACGGACCTGATCGTCTGGTCGGGGACCGGGCGGCTCACCGCCTTGATCGAACCGAAAGAGGAGGGCCTTCCGAATCGGGTGGTCTTCCTGCCGGGCACGGCCTTCAAAGTGCTCGAAGTCATCGAGCCCGGGGAAAAGGAGCGAGGACGAATTCTGATGCGCGAACTGATGGCATCGGAAGTCGGTGCGGACGGCGGCAAGGCCGGTTCCCAGGCCCGGGACGAACTCATCCGGACGTCGTTGCGGCGATTCACGGGCCGTTCGGGCGGCGCGCGGTCATCCCGCAGGAGGACGACACGGTTGGGCCGGATCCCCGGAATCGCGGACCCAGCTGACCGGAAGAACGAACTTTAGGCACGGATTCGCGCCGGCTTGGCGGGTGACTCACTGGCCTCGCCAGCACGACAGCGCTGGAGGGCCCCATTCCCTGCGCCAGGCGCACGGAAGGAGCCCGTCATGTACTTCACGCATATAACCCCGGCCGCTCCACGTCGGAAGCCTCAAGCCAGGAATTCCGTGAAGGCCTCCTTGCCTACCCTGAAAGTAGGGAAGGAGGCCTTCACGGACAAGCCACGTTCACCTCGAACGTCCTTGGTGAAGGAAACTCCTCCGCCTCGCCCGCGCGGGGCCGTCGTACCGGAGAAGCGGGCGAACCCGCGTTACCGTCGGCGGCGACCACGGCCGAAAGCGCTGACAAGGAGGGCGGTTCGCTTATGACCACCCGGGCCCGGCCGGAGGATCCCCCAGGCTTTCCCAGCGAATCATCAGCTAAGGAGTTCCCGTGGCGACGAAAATCGATGCCAACGCCATCCGAGGGGTGGCCGACAACATCGCCAAGATCATGGACGAGCACAAGACGGCCTTCGAGTCGCTGAAGAACCATTGGCCTAACGCGGGGAAGTTCCCGCTGGCCCAGTGGGTCGAGAGGGTCGTCGATGACCGGCGCAACGCCGTTGTCGCGCATGCCGACCATCTCACGCTCACCTTCGAAACCATGAGCGCGAAACTGAAGGCCATCGCGGACAAGTTCGAGAAGACCGACGGCGACAACGCCGCGGCGATCAAGAGTCTTCTCGCCGCGCTCGAAGGGGAGATCTCCGGCAAGATCACGACCTTCGACCAGAAGACCGAGAACGACCAGCGGAACTATTCCGGGGAGGGCACCAACTCCGACGGCGACGGATACAACGACAACCTCACCCAGGCGGTCCCCAGTGCGACGGAGCAGAGCAACGGGGAGAGGCCGAATGAGCCCTGGAACGCCTATACGAATCCGGATCCCACGGTGAACCACAATCCCAAGCCGGACGAGAACGGCTGGGTGTCGTAGACGCTTTCCGTCCGCCGTGTACCGGGCGTGCCGGGGTGCTGGAGTATGCCTGAATATCGGCCCGGATTGCCCTGATTCACCCTCGGCTCAGGCCGCTTACACCGGGGTCGGGCGGTCGCATCCGGAACATGTCCGAAGAGGCAACGATCCTATGCTGGAAGTCCAAGTCGGCCCGGCCATGTTGGACATTTTCGACCCCGCGTACTGAAGATGGTGCCGAATTCTTCTGTTCAGCTGACTTCCGCGAATCGGGAAATCGACTCCGGGAAAGGGGTACCGCCATGAGCGAGATCTTCTGCGGATTGAAGCTCACCCACGACGGCTCCCTGGCCGCGATCGAAGACGATCGACTGCTCTTCTCGATCGAGGCCGAGAAACTGGAGAACCGGGATCGGTACTCGGCGCTGAACACGTGGCGTGACCTCGTCGCCGTACTCGGCGGGCAGGGGCTGTGCCCGGAAGAGCTGACTTCGATCGCGGTGGACGGCTGGGGACGAACCGCGGGTGAGGACACCCACCAGGTCCACGTGATCGACGACGCGGGCGGCCGGCGTCCGGTACCGGTCGCCTCCTATCGCGACTTGCCCGGCAGTGGCATCGACCCGCTCAGCCGTCCGTTCGAAACGGCCGAACTGTTCGGTGACCGCCTGGTGAAGTTCCGCAGTTTCAGCCATGCGACCGGCCACGCGCTGGCGGGCTACTGCAGCAGTCCCTTCGCCCGGCGGGGTGAATCCGCGCTCATCGTGGTGTGGGACGGCGGCATGGCGCCCTGTCTGTATCACTACGACCCGGCCCGCCGGTCTCTGCGGCCGCTGCGCTGGCTGTTGGACGTCCTGGGTGGTCTATACCCCATCTTCGCCACCCACCTCGAACCCTTCCGCACCGGGGACGGCGCCCTCGACACCGATGCCCGGAAACTGGAGACGGTGATCCTGCCGGTCTCCGGCAAAGCGATGGCCTACGCGGCATTGGGGAGCCCGGACGACGACGCCCTGGCCGCCATGGCCGCCGCTTCGAGCAGGCACCGGCCCACCGACGTCGTGCCCATGTATCTGTGGAGCCGCTCCGTCCTGCGCGAGCTGGCGCCGAAGAAGCTTTCCGACGCCACCCTGATGGCGTCGATGCAGGAATACCTCGGGGGACTGCTGGTCGAAGCGCTCCGCCGGTTCGTGACCGAGCACAAAGAGTTCCGCGGTACGCCGCTCGCGTTGTCCGGTGGATGTGCCTTGAACATCAAGTGGAACGCCCGGGTCCGGGACTCCGGCCTGTTCTCCGAGGTGTGGGTACCGCCGTTCCCCAACGACGCGGGTTCGGCCATCGGCGCGGCCTGCGCGGAGATGATCGACCGCACCGGGAAGAGTGCCCTGCACTGGTCGGCCTTCGCGGGACCGGAGGTCATTCCCGGTGCCGAAGTGCCGCAGGGCTGGACGTCGACGCCGTGCACGCTGGACGAACTGGCCGAACTGCTCGCCGTCGAAGGCGAACCGGTGATCGTCCTGACCGGCCGGGCCGAGATCGGTCCCCGCGCGCTCGGGCACCGGAGCATCATCGCCCCGGCGATCGACGCCGGGATGCTGGACCGGCTGAACGAGCTCAAGCAGCGCGCGTCCTACCGGCCGGTGGCACCGATCTGCCTGGAGGACGCGGCTCCCGACGTGTTCTCGCCGGGCACCCGGGACCCGTACATGCTGTTCGAGCACCAGGTCCGTCCGGAATGGCGCGCGCGGGTCCCGGCCGTGGTGCACGTCGACGGCAGCGCCCGGCTGCAGACCGTCGGTGCGGAGAACCCGGTGACGTACGAACTGCTGACCGCCTACCGGCGCCGGACCGGGGTACCGGTGTTGTGCAACACCAGCGCGAACTTCAACGGATCCGGGTTCTTCCCGGACGTCGCTTCCGCCGCCCGCTGGGGAAAGGTCCGCTACATCTGGTCGGAGGGGGCGCTCTACCGCTCTGAGGCCGGCCGATGACCACCGACCTCGGAGAGGTCTTCGCCCGCTTACCGGAGGTCCTGCGTGAGCGGGAGCCCTACCCGGTTCTCGCCCGCCTGCGGGAGTCCTCGCCGTATCCGGCTTCGGACGGCGTCGTCGTGGTGGCGAAGCACGAACACTGTTCGGCGATCCTGCGCGACCCACGCGTCAGTAGCGACAGGAGCCGGGCCCGCATCTTCCACGAGGACGTCCGACCGGCGAGCCGGAAGCTCGTCGACCTCGATCCGCCGGACCACACTCGCCTCCGCCGCCTGGTGTCCAAGGCCTTCACCGGGCGCGCCCTCGCGCCGCTGGTGACGCGGATCAGGGCGACGGTGCACGATCTCCTCGACGCGATTCCCCCGGACAAGCCCTTCGATGTCATCAAGGACTTCGCTTCGCCGCTGGCGTTGTCGACGGTCTGCGCCCAGCTGGGCGTTCCCGCCGCGGATCACGAACTGGTCGGCGACTGGTCCAGGACGCTCTCCCGCGGGCTGTACCCGCTCCCGCTGGGATCGGTGGATCACGAGGCGACCGGCGACGCGGCGCGGGCGGGTGGACGCCTGCTCGTCTACTTCAAGAAGCTGCTCGCGGAACCACGTTCGGCGCCGCACGGCCCCGTCCTCGACGCCCTGCTGAACACCGGGGACGAGGGAAGCGGGCTGAGTGAAAGCGAAGTCCTCGGTATCTGCGTGCTGCTGATCAACGCCGGCTACGAGACGACGGTCGATCTCGTCGGAAACGGCGTCCGGGCACTGCTGGAGCATCCGGAACAGTTGCGGCGTCTCACCGAGGATCCGGAGCTGGCGCCCGCGATGGTGGACGAGGTGCTGCGATACGACTCGCCCGCGCAGATCACCACGAGAGTGGCCGTCGCCGACCTGACCGTCGGTGGACTGCGGATCGCGGCAGGGGATCTTCTGGTCCTCCTGCTGGGTGCGGCCAATCGCGATCCCGCCGTCTTCGCCGGGCCCGACGAGTTCGACATCGGCCGGCCGGGAGCCGGGCAGCACCTCGCTTTCGCGTCGGGCCCGCATTTCTGCCTCGGCAGCGGGCTCGCCCGGGTCGAAGGAGCCGCCGCGTTCGCGGCGTTCGCCTGCCGGGTTGTCGAGCCGAAGCCACTGACGGATCGGCTCACGTACAAGGCGACCCCGAGTTTGCGTGGACCGGAAAGTCTCGTGGTCGCGTTCAGCGGTGTCCGTGCTGCGCCACCGGTGCTCAGCAGAGCGACCGCCGACCACGGGGTCGGCCAGGGAAGGAGGCGGACGTGACCGGTGTGACCACAGCCCCAGGTGTGGCGCGGGTCTTCCAGGAGCGGGTCCGGGAGCACGGTGAGCGGGAGGCCGTGGCCTTGGTCCGAGACCCGGACGACCCGGACTCCACCGTGTCCTGGAGCTATCGACGGCTGCACGACGAGGCGAGTGCCGTCGCGGCGCAGCTCGAACGCCTGGCCCGGCCGGGAGACCGGATCCTGCTGACCTATCCGTCCGGGCCGCATTTCGCCGCGGCCTTCCTCGGCTGCCTCTACAGCGGACTGATCGCTGTTCCGGCGCCGTTACCCGTGCGCTCCAGACAACAGAAGCGTCGATTGACGGCCATCGCGGAGGACGCCGGTGTCTCGGTGGTGCTGGCCCACTCCGGCGACCGCGACGTCGTACTGGACTGGGTGTCCTCGGAAGGGCTCGGCGATCTGGTTCCCGTGTTCACCGACACCGCGGACCCGGCCGCGGCGGCGGACTTCTCCGCGCGGGAGAGCGGACCCGACGCCGCCGCGTTCTTGCAGTACACCTCCGGGTCCACGGGTGACGCCAAGGGTGTCGTGCTGACCCACGACAACATCCTGACCAACTCCCGGATCCTGTTCGAGATCACCGATCTGCCACCGGAAGAGATCCGCCTGGTCTGCTGGCTCCCGCTCTACCACGACATGGGGTTGATCGGCCAGCTGCTGAGCCCGCTGTTGTTCGGTGGCACCTCGTATCTCCTCGATCCCGGCACCTTCGTCCGGCGTCCCTATTCCTGGCTGCGCACCATCGACCGGTACCGCGCCACGGTCTCGGCGGCCCCCGACTTCGCCTTCGGCCTTTGTGTCGACCGGATCTCCGACGAGGAGGTCTCCCGGCTCGACCTGTCGACCTGGAAGATGGCGACCAACGGTGCCGACTGGCTCAACCTGTCCACCATGCGCGGCTTCACCGACAAGTTCGCCGCCGCCGGGTTCAAGGCCGAAATGTGTCCGGCGTACGGCCTGGCGGAAGCCACGCTGATCGTGGCGAGCCGTCGTTCGGCCACCCTGCGGGTCCTTGACGCGGACCGGAACGCGCTCGACGGCGGAGCCTTCGAGGTCGCGGAATCGGCTGAGACCGGCAAGCGGATCATCAGCTGCGGGTTCCCGCACGAGATCGATCTGGAACTGGTCGATCCGGACACTCTGGAGCCTCTCGGCGAGGACCAGGTCGGTGAGATCTGGCTGCGCGGACGCAGCGTCGCCAAGGGGTACTGGGGCAAGGACGAACAGACCAGGCAGTTGTTCCACGCGACCACGGCCCAGGGCGACGGACCGTATCTCCGGACCGGCGATCTCGGGTTCCGCCACGACGGCGAGCTTTACGTGACCGGGCGGATCAAGGAGGTCATCGTCGTGCGGGGGCTGAAGATCTACCCGCAGGACATCGAGTCCGCCTTGCGGGCGGAATTCCCGGAACTGCCGGGGATCACCGCGGCCTTCCGCCTTCCGGGACCCGAGGACGAACCGGACCGGGTCGTCATCACGCACGAGGTCCGCGAAGCGCCGGCCGAATATCTGGCGGAACTGGCGCAGAAGGTCGTGCACCTGGTGGCTCGCGAGTTCGGTGCCCAGGTCGCCGGGGTGTCGTTCCTCCGCCCGGGCGGCGTACAGCGGACCACCAGCGGGAAAGTGAAACGCGTGGAAATGCGCGAACGCTATCTGGCGGGCTCGTTGCAGCCCGTCTATCAGTACACCCGCTGAACTCGAGCACAGGAGAACAGGAAATGAGTATCGAGCAGAACGGTCTGCGGCAGATCGACGAAGAAAAGCTGCGTGAGTGGCTGGTCTCCCGGGCCGCCAAGTACGCGAAGCTGGACGACGCCGAGATCGACGCCGACACGCCGCTGTCCCAGTACGGCTTGGATTCGGTGAGCGCGGTCGCCCTCGCCGTCGACCTCGAGGACGAATTCGGAATCGTGCTGGGCGTCGACACGCTGTGGAAGTACCCGACCGTGAACCTCGTGGTCGAGATGCTTCTCTCGACCCCCCAACGAAGCCAGCGGGATTAGCGGAGGAACTTCGGTGGATGACCTTTCGACCGCCCGCACCGTCCAAGAGCGACGGTGCCCCGTCGGCACCTCCTTGCACAGTAAGCTCAGGACACCGGACTTCGCGGCGAATCCGTTCGATCTGCTCGGCGAACTGCGGGAGAGCGGGCCGGTGCACCGGTGCGAACCGCCCGGCGCGGCCCCGATCTGGCTGATCACCCGGCACGCGGAGGGGGCCGCCGCGCTCACCGACCCTCGGCTGGTGAAGGATCCGACCGCGGTCGGTCTGCCCGCGGGCTGGCAGCCCGGCACGGAAACGTCCCAGCTCTGGTCGAAGGATCTGGCAAGCAACGACCCGCCGAACCACACCCGGCTGCGCAAGCTCGTGGCCCGTCCGTTCACGAAGCGCCGCGTCGAGGCGATGCGGCCGGGCATCGAGAAGGCCGCCCGGGAACTGCGCGAGAACATGGTGCGGCACGAAACCTTCGATCTGGTCACCGAGTTCGCCGGCGGTCTGACCACCGCCACGATCTGCGATCTGCTCGGCATACCCGCCGCCGACCGGGACACCTTCCAGGGGTGGGCGGACACGTTCTTCACCGTCACCGTGCCTGGGCAAGCGGACAACGACCTGTTCGTCTCGATCACCAAATACTTCGCCAGGCTCATCGCCCGCAAGCGCGACGATCCGCAGGACGATCTCCTGAGTGCCCTGATCAAGGACACCGGAGACGACAAACTCGACGGCCATGAACTGATCTCGATGGCGTCGTCGCTGCTGCTCACCGGACACGAGCCCGCCGTCCGGCTGATCGGCAACATCCTGTTCAGCCTGCTGCGCAGGCCCGACCTGGTCCGGGAACTGCGAGAGGACCCGTCGCTGATCCCCGCCACCATCAGGGAGATCATCCGATTCGACAGCCCGGCGCTGACCTCGCTGGTCCGCTTCGCCGCCGAGGACATCGAAATGGGCGACGTGGTGATTCGCCGCGGGGACGCGGTGCTGGTCTCGCTGCTCTCGGCCAACCGTGATGCGGCGAAGTTCGAGCAGGCGGACGAATTCCTCCCGGCCCGCGACACCGCCGGTCACCTCGGTTTCGGCCTCGGCATCCACTTCTGCATCGGTGCGCAGCTGGCACAACTGGAGGCGGAGGTGGCGGTGCGGGAACTGCTGCCGCTGCTGCCCGAACTCAGCCTCGCCGTTCCGGAAAGCGAACTGCCCTATCACCCGGGGTTGCAGATGTACGGGGTGCAAAGCCTACCGGTGCGCCTTCGTCGGACGTGATGATCCCGCTTGGCTCTATCCGCCGACCTAGTGGAGATGAAGATGCCATGTCCCCTGTGACAAGGGAAACGAGCCGCGAGAAGACGGCGGAGCGGCTGCTCAAGTCGTCCGCCGGAAAATTCTACGACCCCGAAGTCGACATCGACTGGAACGCTCCACTGGTCGAGGGGAAGTCCTTCATGCTTCCTCACCGATCTTCGCTTTACGGCACGAAGCTGTGGGACACGCTTTCGCATGAGCAACGCATCGAGCTCGGCAAACACGAGATGGCCAACGTCGCGGGTTTGGGACTATGGTTCGAAAACCTCGTGATGCAGATGCTTCTCAAAGAGCTCTACACGGGGGATCCGATCAGCTCGCACGCCCAGTACGCGCTGACCGAGATCGCGGACGAATGCCGCCACTCGACCATGTTCGCGCGGCTGACCGGCTGGATGGATTGCCCGGTTTACGGCCCCGTACCGTGGATGCGTCAGCTGGGGAAACTCTTGCCCACCCTCAGCTACGGGCCCGCGCGTTATGCCGCGATCCTGGTCGCGGAGGAGGTACTCGACCGCATCGGGCGTGAGCAGATGAACAACCCGGACATCCAGCCCCTGGTGCGGATGGTCAACCGGATCCACGTGCTCGAAGAAGCCCGTCACGTCACTTTCGCCCGCGAAGAGCTCACCCGCGGGATGGCGCAGATGTCCAAGACGGAATTGCTCTACCAGCAGGCCATGGCCGCACAGATCTCGTTCCTCGTGGTTCGCGCGTTGGTCAACCCGAACTTCTTCGCGGCGGTCGGGATCCGGCCCCGTGAAGGTGCCAAAGCGGCATGGAACAACCCGCGCTGGCACGAGACCATCCGCTGGGCGGGGGAGAAGGTCATGCCGTTCCTTCTGGATTCGGGCTTGGTCGGCAAACCCGGCATGTACTTCTGGCGTAAGTCCTTTCTCTTGTGAAGGGGGCGGAGCACGACTCGGTCTGAGCTCGCTCCCGGAGTACATGAAGGCCCCCTTCCTTGCGCTAGGCGCAAGGAAGGGGGCCTTCATGTACTCCGGACGGGGTGAGGCGGGGTCAGCCGGTCTGTACCCGGTCGCTTCACCCGCCGTCGACCCACAGCACCACACGTCCCTGCGCCATCGCGAGTCCTCCGCCCGGCTCGATGTGCACGGCCGTGGCGTCCCTGGCCCCCGGAAGGGCGACGAGCCGCGCGATCTTCATCCGCCCCCCGGCGGACTCCGCCGGCGCCAGGATGGCGGCCAGTGCCGGATGCGGCAGGCAGGCAGCAGGCGTCGGCGTACCGCACCACAGGTCCTCGTCCGCGTGAGCGCGCACCCCGGCGAGCCCGCCGACCGGGGCCGCGGGCGCTTCGGGCGGGTGCTCGCCGTAGTTCACCACCGCGGTCGCCACCGTGCCGGTATCGTCGTTCACCGTCACCCGTACTTGCCAGACCTCATCGGTCCAGCCACCGGCCGCGTCGAACTCCAGCGCGAGAGAGTTCCCGTCATGCCGAAGCCGGTCGAGGTGGAGGTCCACCTCGGAGATCGATTCCAGGTGCTGGCGCGGATGTCCTTCCGGGCGCACCCAGTCACCGGCGGCGAGGACGTATTCGAGCAACATCGGCACGGAGAGCGCGCCGGTGGATTCGCGCAGGTGGGGGTCCTCGGCGAGGGTCCATCGGTGCCGAGCGCGGAATCGCTCGTGCTCGGCGAACCGGCTGACCTCGCCGAGGAACAGCCGGCCGGTGTCCACTCGTGTCCGGTCCGGGCTCCCGGCGGGCCACGACGTGCCGCGCAGATGATGCGGCCGGGCCATCACGCCGAGCCTGCCGAAGTAGCCGGACTCCCCGCTGTGGTCCGGGTTTCCGGTCAGTGCGGCCATTTCCGAGAGCCAGTTCGCGACGCCGTCCTCGGATGACATCGTGGAACCGTAACGGGCGGCACCGACGTAGTGGACGATGTTGCCGGTGCGCTCCCAAGTCGGCCAGTTGATCGTGTGCACTGGCACGCCACTGCGCCGCGCGGTCCACAGTCCGAGCCTGCTCAGCGCGCCGCTGCCCGCCGCGTAGGCGGTGTGACCGACCATTCCGCCGCTCGCGGACATGGACCCCGCGCAGGAGACGAAGCGCAAGGGCCGGTCCACCGACGCCCGCGCGGAGACCGCGTCGAACAAGGCCACGAAGCCGGTGACCTTCACGTCGACCGCCCGCACCACTTCTTCCGGCGTCAGCCGGGAGAACCGGACACCGCGATAAGTGGCGGCGTTGTGCACCAGCACGGTCGGGCTTTTGTCCAGAGTGGACAGAAGTCGTTCGACCTGAGCCCGGTCGGTGACATCACAGGGCTCGTAACGGATCCGCAGACCGATGTCGGCCGCGGCGGCGAGGTTGGCCAGCGCGGTCCGTACGAATTCGGCGTCCTCGACGGCACGACGGCCTTCGGCGACCCCGCCGGGTTCACCGGCCGCGTCGATGAGCCGCCTCTTGCGCCAGTCGGCGAAGGTGGCATCGTCCGGCACCGCACCGGGGCCGGTCAGGGGGCGTCTTCCGGTGACCACCACCTCCGCGCCGAGGGCGGCGAGTCGCCGGGCGAGGGCGAAACCGACTCCTCGCCCGCCACCGGAGACGAGTACGCAGTCTTCGGGGCCCACCGGCGACGCCGAGGCCGGGTCCGATGGTGCGGAGGTGATCCGGACACGCTGAACGTGGCGTACACCGTCGCGGTAGCCGACCTCCTGATCACCGGGCAGCCCGGCTTCGATGTCGAGCACCCTGGCGATCGTGGCGGCATCACCTCGGTCGAGGTCGATGCTCCTGGTGCGGACCCCGGGCAGTTCGACCATCAGGTTCTTCGCCAGTGCGACCCAGGCCCCGCTCAGCGGTTGCGGAACGGGACCGCCGGAGTGTCCGAACAGCCCGTCGCCATGGCCGACCGTCAGATACTGGAAGCGGTCCGCTTCCGCCGATTCGAGCCAGTGGTCGTACACCGCCTGAAGTGCCGCGGTGGTGGTCTGGAGCGCTTCACGCCAGACCGGATCACCCAGCTCGTAGTCGGTGAGACCGGTGAGCGTGAGATCGGCGATGGCATCCCACTCGGCCGTCAATTCCGCGACACACGTCGGGGAATCCGCCGTGACGACGATGGCGCCTCGCGCGGAGAGCTGCTCCGCCACCGCTTCGGTGGTGGGTCCGTGCGCGCCCAGCACCAGCACCCGCCGGTCCAGAAGCCCACCCGGAGCGGACTCCACCGGACGCGGCACGGGCTCGGCCACCCAACGCTGCACCTGCCTGGAGAAGGACGAACTGTCGTAGGCGAGAAGCTGCGGGCGCACGGCCGGTTCGTTTTCCGCACCGTCCGGGGGTGTCCGCACCGCCGGCGGGGAGACCGCCAGAGGATGTGCCGCACGCTGCTCGTCGACCGTCCGCACCCGTCCGCTTTCCTGATGCACGTAACCCAGCGGTTCGCCGGTCGCGCCGGTCATCCGCAGCACAAGCCGTCCGTCCGAGGTGAAAACCCCGCCCCAGTCACCGGTCTCCGGGCCGGAGGTGGCCCTCAGCGTCAGTTCCTCCCCGGCCAGCGCGACGTCGTCGAGGCCGCCGTAGAAGTCGATCCTGCGTACCGTCCGCGGCACCGCGATCGGGCTCCACCCGTCCTCGGCGGCCACCGCCATCACTTGCGCCAGCGCGTCACAGACGACGGCGGGGAACACCGCGTCCTCGAACCAGCGCGTCACCTCGACGCGGTCGAGGGTCAGCGTGGCCAGTTTGCCTTCGGGACCGAAATGGACTCGTTCCGCCGCCGCGAAGATCCCGGACAGCGCGACGAACGGGTTCGGCAGTTGATAAGGGTTCGCCAGCTCCAAGGAGCCGGCGGTGACGGGCAGCCGATCCGGTCGCGGCCGCGGGCACTCGACCGGCCGGTCACGCAGGACCACCGACATCCGGCCGTGCTTCCGGTCGGTGGCCAGCACCGTCCCGTCCGGCGCCACCACATCGGTCAGGATCCGTACTCGCACCACGGTTTCGCCGTACTCGCCAGGCGTGTCTTCGACGACCTCCGCGACGATCTTCTTCCGCTGGGGCCGGGCGGATTCCCGGAAGACGCGGACGAAGCGGTCGAGGGAGAGGTCGCGGACGCCGACCGGCACCCGGCCGGGCACGAGTGCTTTCGCCGCCTGTGCGGCGATCTCCACGACGAGCATCCCGGGTACGGTGGGATGCCCGCCGACGAGATGATGCCGCAGATAGGCGTCACGGTCGACGCTGAATTCCCGGTGCGCCACCAGCCTGTCCGCGCCCGCCTCGGTGACTTCGCCGAGCAGCGGTGCCGCCTTCGGCTCGGGGCCGGGGATCCAGACCGCGATCCGCTGCGGATGCCGCTCGCTCATGATGCGCCGTTCGACCGCCCCGAAATAGCCGAGGGTGGGAGCGGCGCCCGGCCTGCTCAGCTCGGCGAGGAAGTGCGCGATGCCCTCGGCGGCGGGCATCCGCGACAGATGCCGGTCCAGCACCTCGGCCACCAGCGGCTCGGTGGAGCGGGTCGTGCCGTCCCACAGTCCCCAGCCGAAGGTGGTTTCGGTCGAATCCAGCGCCGCGTCCGCGGCGGTGTACAGGAAGTCGTTGGCCGCGGCATAGTCGGTCTCGCCTTGGATACCGAAGAGCCCGGCCAGCGAACCCGCGTTGACCCAGCGCCGGGGCGGGTTTCCGGCAAAGGCGTGTTTGAGCGCGTGATACGTGTCGATCTTGATGTCACGCACGGCCCGGAAGTTCTTCAGCGGTTTCGCGGGCAGTTCCGCGGAGCGGGTCAGTCCGGAGAAGTTCAGCAACAGATCGACGGGCCTTCCGTCGTGCGCCGCGGTCACCTCCGCGCACACCCGCCGGACCTCGGCTGGATCACGCGTGTCACACACGTGGTAGTGCACCTTGCCCTCGCCGCAGAGCGCGGTGAGCCGGGCCAGATCGGCGTGCACTTCCCGGGCTTGGGCGAGTTTTCGCAGCCTGGCGTTGGCCATCGGTACACCGCCGACTTCACGGGCGGCCGCCACCAGGGCCGTCCGGCGACGAAGCCGATGGGCTTCTTCGTCCTCGGTCAGTTCTTCGTGGTGGTAGGCGGAAAGGTCGTTGGTGCCGAGGATGTGGACCACGGGACGGCAGTTCTCCGCCAAGCCGAGCAGGGTGAGCATTCCGATGCCCCGGCTCGTGCCCGCGCCGAGGACGACGGAGTCCTCGGTCAGTACCGGTCCCCGCGCCGGCGGCACGGGGGCGGGCCGCGCGCGCCGTACCCAGCGTTCCCCGCCTCCCAGTACGACTCCCGGCAGGGCATGCCGGACCCGCATCTCTTCGGTGAGCTGCGCGGGAGCCGCCTGATCGTCCGCGGCGGTCAGGACCACGCAGAACCGTGCCTTGGCGACCACCGGTTCCAGCTCCAGCACCTTGACCAGTCCGGTGAACAATCCCGCGTAGGGGTGGACCGCTCCGTCTTCGCGTGCGCCGCCGGAAAGGGCGATTCCGTAGGTTTCCAGCCCCTGGGCGGCTTTCGCGACGAGAAAGCAAGCGTCATGCAGGCGGAGTACGTCGGCCGGGGCCGAGTCGCGGTCCAGCCAGTCGTGCCAAGGATCCAGGGTCGCGAGCACGCGTACATGCCGGTAGGACCGTTCGGTCAGCATCGCGAGGAGTTCCTCGCCGTCGTTCACCCGTCGACCGCCGAGCCACCAGCCCGCGTCATCGAATCGAAGGACGACCGCGTCGTCCGGCAGCCCCTCCGGTACCGAAGCGCCATCAGCGAGCACCACCAACGTGCCGGTCGGGAACAGCGGTCCGGCAGGGCGCACAGGGACGCGCTTTTCCCGCTGCCAGGACAGTTCGTACCGTTGCAGCACGGTCGTGGGTGAGGCCGGGGACCGGACCCGCAACCGGGCCGCCCGGCCGTTCGACTCGCGGGCCACGACCTGTTCGGGCACCTTGCCGGTCAGCACTTCCAGCAGTTCCCGCGCTCCCTCGGCGCCGAAGAGATGCGGTGAAACGACGCCATCCGGAATGCTCATGACAACTCCAAAGCAGTGTGCGTCAGGGTTCGATGTGCGCGAGCACGGGAAGAGACCATTCCTCGGCCTTCTCCGCCGAAGTGACCGCGAAGAGGTAAGCGCCTTCCGCGTCGACGGAGTCACCGGACGGTTTCTCCCGTAGCGACCGGACCCAGGCGGGGTACGGGTTGGCGCTCATCCCGCCCACCAGGGCCAGGTCGAGATCGCCTTCTTCGAGGAACCGGGCCGCGGTCTCGAAGGATTCGAGCAGGGCCGCGGTCCCGGCGTCCACCACCAGGTTCAGCCCTCGGAGATCGAAGTGGTTGGCGATCCTGGAGGCGATGACGTTCGGCATCACCCCGGGCTGGGTGTCCGGGCTGATCGCGGGCCAGGTGCCGGCCACCTCGGACCACATCCGGTCGAGGAAGTCCGCCACGGCGGGGGTGGGATTCCCGCCCACCGCCGCCCGGACGTCGTCGAAATGCACCCGCAGTTGCGCGCCGTGCATCGCGCCGGTCTGGCCGGTCACCCCGAACAGGACGCCGGTGGTGTCGCGGTGGGTCTCGCACAACTTCCGCACCGGGGCGGGAAGCCGCACCATGCACTCGAGAGCCAGTAGCTGCGCCCGGTCGATCCGGCGCATCATCGGCGGTGGCAACGCGACCCCGTCGATCGGGTGCACCGGGTAGACCGCGCCGAAGGAGGCCGCGCCGTCGTCCGGCTCGCAGGCCGACCAGCCGACGATCACCAGCGGCCGGGACCGGACGGCGACCGGGGCGGTCGCACGCGGTCCCTCGGACGCCCTCGGATGCAGCTCGGGAAGGTACTCCGACACCACGGCCGTCGCGTTCGTGCCGCCGAAGCCGAACGCGGCCACCGCGCCGGTCCGCGCTCGATCACGGGCACCTCGCCGCCAATCCGTGGTCCGGCGTGGCACCTCGATGTTCGTGGTCTGCTCCGTGACCCGCGCGGGCAGGCGTTCGAACCGGTGCTGAGGCGGAATCCGGTCGTGGCGCAGACACAGCAGGAGGTGGATCAGGGACACCACGCCCGCCGGCCACCCGGTGTGCCCGATGACGGATTTGTTGGACACCACGGTGACCGGGCGGTCCGGCGCGTAGACCTCGGCGATACCCAGCAGTTCGGCGGTGTCGCCCGTGGGGGTGCCGGTGGCGTGCGCGATGACGAGGTCGATGTCCCGCGGGCTGGTTCCGGCCTTGGCCAGCGCCCGTCGTGCCGCCATCACCTGGCCGGTGGTGGCGGGCGCGTTGATCGCCTTGCCCTTGCCGTCCGCCGACAGACCGACTCCACGGACGATGCCGAGCACGGTGTCGCCATCCGCCAGCGCCCGGGACAGCTTCTTCAGCACCACGAGTCCCGCGCCGTCGGCGAACAGCACGCCGTTGGCACCTTCGTCCAGCGAGCGGACTTCGCCGGTGGGGGACAGGCCGCCCATTTTGGCGAACGCCACCATGTAGGTGACCTGCATGACCGCCGAGCCACCGCACACGGCGACATCGCAACGGCCGGAATCCAGTTCTCGGATGCCCCGGTCCAGTGCGTACAGCGAGGACGAACAAGCCGTGTCCACCACGTGCACGGCGGAATCACCGGGAAGGATCCCCGCGATGGCGTCCGACGCGATCGCGTGCGGCAACGACCGGGCGGCATCGCCCGTGCCGCGCGGGAAACGGGCCAGGACGCGCTGCTCGACCTGATGTTTCTCCTCACCGGTCATGCCCTGCGCGTGCGGTCCGTCGAGCGCTTCGCGTACCGCGGCGACCACCTGGGCCTCGGACAGGTGCTGGCTGCCGTCGGCGGTGAGCCCGACACAGAAGGCGACCCGGTCGTCTGCGCCCACGCTGGTGTGCTCGAGCGCCTGATACAGGCTGTGCCGCAGCCACAGGGTGCTGAAGTCGGTGTCCGCCGGTGCTTCCGCCGCGAGCCGGGGATGCGGACGGAAACCGGTGATGAGTCCGGAAACCGGCTGCGATCCCTTGTCCGGCACGTCGGTGCGGTTCGGGGTGAACGCGGCGGTCACCCAACGGTCGGGGGTGGCCTCGGTGAACAGGTTCGGTCCGTCGACCAGCACGTCCCAGAACTCCTCCGGACTGGACGCGCCGGGTACCGCCATGCCCATCCCCACGACGACGATCGGATCTTCGGTGTCCGGCTCCGCGGGCGGGGTGGACTCGGGTACTGGTGGTGGAGCGACGTCCTGCACCGTGCGGGGCGGCTCGGGAAGATCCCCGCACATCAGGTCCACACCGCCGTCCGCGCTGACCGTCTGCCCGGTGATCCAGCGGGAGCGGGACGAGGCGAGGAAAGCGACCAGTTCGGCGAACTCGTCGACCTCGCCCAGCCTGCGACCCAACGGCGTCCGGTCCCGCATCATCGAGGCGAAGTCGGCGTAACCGGGGAACATGCGACCGCCCGCGGTGTCCAGTAGCCCGCCGGAGGCGGTGTTGACGCGGATCCCCGCCGGGCCCAGCTCCACCGCGAGGTACCGGGTCATCGCCTCGAGCGCCGCCTTGGTGACGCCGATCGCGAGGTAGTCCTTCAGCACCGAGCGCGCCCCCACCGAGGACACGTTGACCACACTGGCCTGACCGCTCGCGGCCAGCAGTGGCCGGGCCCGTTGCACGCAGCGCAAGGGGGCCTTGAGGTTCGTCGCCAGCGCCCGGTCGAGCTCGTCCTCGCTGATCCCGGCGGCGGTGCCGAAGATCCCGAGCGCGGCGTTGTTGACCAGGATGTCCAGCCTGCCCTCGGCCTCGCCGATCTGCCCCATGATCCGTTCGACGTGCTCGTCCTTGGCGACCGAACCGCGCGCGAGCCGGACGTCCAGTCCTTCGGCGGACAAGCGCCCGGCGATCTCCTTGCCTCGCTGGAAGGAGTGGAAGCAGTTGAGATAGACGACCGCCCCGCGGCGGGCGAGCAGTTCCACCACCGCGGAACCGACGCCGCCCGCGCCGCCGGTCACCAGGGCGACGCGGCCTTCCAGTTCCCCGTTCACCGGGTTCACCCGCGACTGCCGGTCACATAGTCGGTGACCTTGGCGAGTGTGTCCAGATCGGTACTGCGGAAACCCGGCGCGGGCGCGGGCAGGTCGAAGATCTGCCGGGCCTTCGTCAGCAGTTCCGTCTGGCGCATCGAGTCGACGCCGAGGTCCGCCTCCAGCGCCGCGTCCTCGGTCAGCACCTCGACCGGGTATTCCAGCGCTTCGGCGTACAGTTCGCGCAACCGGGAGAACACTTCTCCCCGCGCCGGAACCGAGCCGGCGGCGACCAGTGCCGGAGCCGGCACCGTCTCCTGTACCGGGGGCGCGGCGGGAGCCGGGACGGCGACCGCTTGCCGCGTGCGGGGGACAGGCGTGGGTTGCCCGGTCTGGGTGAGGGCTCCCACCGCGGAGGCGAGCGGGAAGGCGGCGCGGACGAGTTTGGTGAGCGTCTCACCCGCACCCAGCTCGGTGAACGACCGCCTTCCTTCGGCGTAGAGGCCGGAAAGCGCTTCACGGAACTGAACCGGCTGGGACAGATGAAGGCCCAGCAGGGCGGCCAGGTCATCGCCGTCGTGATACCGGCGCCCGAGGATCGGGGAATACACCGGGACGGCGAAGCCGCCCGCTTTGTACTCGGCGGCCTTCGCGGCCAGCTCCCGCCCCGCCGGAACGAGAGCCTGATTGTGGAACCCGTAAGGCGAAGAGACCGCACCAGTGCCGATTCCGAGCGTTTCCGCCACCGTGCGTGCCGTGGCCAACTGTGCCGCGGGACCCGACAGCACGGTTTGTTCGTCGGCGTTGTCGACCGCGAAGGCCAGGCCGGGCAGTTCCACGAGCGAGAGCAGAAGCTCGCTGCGGGCCCGGCCGCACCGCAGTGCGAGCAGGCCGCCCTCGGGAGCGTGGGCACGCAGGACTTCGTTGCGGTCACAGACGACGGAAGCACCGTCGGCGATGGAGAACGCCCCGCCGATCACCAGGGCCGCGATCTCGCCGAAGCTGTGCCCCACCACCAGATCCACGATCGTGCCGCGGGCGGCGAGAATCCGGTACGCGGTGACGGAGGCGCCGTAGATCGCCAGCTGGAGCTCGTCCGGATGCCGGGTGAGCATTTCTTCGAGCGAAGGTGCCTCGGCCGCGAACACCACCGAACTGACGGTGCGGCCGGTCCGGGCGCGATACACCTCGTCGATGGTTTCGAACACTTCGTGCACCGATTCGTCACCGCGTGCCCACGGAACGGCCAACGTGCCGGGCCGGTACGCTCCTTGCCCGGGAACCAGTCCGACTTCAGTCTGTCCGAGGTCCATCATTCGGCTCACCTTCTGTCCGGCTTCTGTTCTGTCGCACCAGGAAATGCGCGGAAGCTTTCGATTTCCGGACGGTATCGGCCGAACTCGCGGCGGAAGGGGAAGAGTGCCCGAACAGTGCGGGGAGTAGCCCTTTTGTCACCGGCCGGGTGCGCCTGACGTTCACCTGCCCTCGACCGGCCCGCGATCGAGGGGTGCCCGTTCGGGCAGGGTCGTTGGACCACCGATCAGCCGGTTCGCGGAAACCCCATCGGCTACCGGATGGGGACTAAGATCGAGCGTAATTCGCTTCGCCCGGAAATCGCGAGTTTGCGATAGATATTCGAGAGGTGGAATTCCACAGTAGACGTGGTCAGCTGTAATCGCTTGGCGATCTCGCCATTGCTCAGCCCGCCCTGAGCGAGGTTCGCCACCTTGCGTTCTTTCGCGGACACCTTCGGCGTTTCACCGGCCGCCGTCCACCGTCGTAGCGCTTCGTCCGCGCGGACTTCCCAAGCGTTGTTGCCGGTCGCGAGCGCGGTTTCGCGGAGGCCGCGGAGCGCGGGCTGAACCTCGTCGTGGCGTCCCTCGAGCCTCAATTTCACCGCGAGTTCATATTGGGCTTCCATCAAGGTGTTCCGGGCGCCGCTGTCCGCCAGGAGTTCGACCGCCTTCTTCAAAAGCTCGACATCCCGGCCCTCGGTGGACACCAGGCCGAGCGTGCGCAAGGCGGTACCGATCGCCCGGGCGGTGCCCCACCTCCTCGCGCGGCTGAGTTCCTCCTCGGCCAGCGGAAGGGCGATGGTCTCCCGTCCCGTCGCGGCGGCGCAGAGTGCTGCTCTCGACCGCCAGGGGATGACGGCGGGGTTGCCGACCCCCCAGGAGGCGAGTTCCCGGCCGCAGGCGACGAAGTCCTCGTAGGCAGGTTCCGGCTGCCCGATCGCCCGGCTCAGGAGGCCGCGCGCCGCGAGGACTTCGGCGCGATCGACGACGGCGTCCAGGTTGCCGCTGAAAGCGTGAGCGCGCATCAGGGCGTCCGCGCGATCGAGATCGCCGAGGTCGACCAAGGCCTCGATGGCCCAGGCCACCGCGACCTCGGTGAACTGGTTTTGGACGCCGCGAGTGACGAGGGGATCGAGCAGCCGGACAGCGGTCACCGAGTCGCCGTTGAGAGCCGCGACGCGAGCCCGGAGCACGGTCAGGGCCGGTGATGCGGCCCAACCCGCGCGGGTCATCGCGCGTTCGCAATGGTGCTGGGCCAAAGCACCGTCGTCGAGGTAGGCGAGCGACAGGATCGCGTACCAGAATGTGCCGACATCACGCCAGTTGAACGACTTCAGGGCTTCATGGGCGAGCTCGGCCGCTTCCCGCGGGTCGTTCCCTTGGTTCACCAGCGACATCGCGCGCGTCGCGCTCAGCCGTTCCGGCGGAACCGGGAGCCCGTGCCGGCCGGCGGTCTGCGGTCCGGGCCTGGGACTGCCCGCCACGTAGACCAGGCCACCCAGTTCCGGTCCGACGATGTCGGGTGAGGCGAACTCGAGGATCCGGCGCAGGGCACTCATAGCGGCCTCGTCGGCTTCGCTCCACCGGCCCAGCGCGCCCAACCGTGCCCGTTCTTTGCGCGCCGCGTCGAGGGCTTCGCGAGCGGCCTCGGCATCGTCCGGCCTGTCCAGTTCAGTCACCCCTTCCCGTGCCGCCCGCCTGCCGCGCGCCGATCGGTTCCCTCCGCCGGATCGAGTCGCGGAGCGCCATGTCGGCCTCGCTTTTGCCACCTTCGGCGGGGGCCACCTCTGCTCATCGTACTTCGAGGGGTGCGCCCGCGGCCGCCGGGTGGTCACTCTCCACAGTGTCGCCGTCACTGAACGAATCCGGGCTCTTGTTCCCACGCGATGCGCACGCCACGGCCGGAAAGAGGGTTTTCCCTTACGAAGAGGGTGACGGGTGGAGCGCAAGAGGCGATTTTGCCCGACATGTTGCCCGAACTTCCCCCGAGCGCCCTTTGTCTTCCGTTTCTCCTCGAAGATCAGAGCAGCTGCGAATGAAGAATTCGTTGAGGCCTTATTGGTGCGCTCAAAGTCCCGGATTCGGGGCCGGTACGGGTGATGAACGAGAAAGGGAGCCGGAACGTGGGCCAAAACGTCATCATGGTCACGCAGACGCCGGGGCACGGTTACCGGCGCATCGGTGACGCGGTGGCCGGTGCACCCGAAGGCGCCTTGATCGTGGTGGCACCCGGCCGGTACAACGAAAACCTCGTATTGTCCAAACCGGTGACGATCACCGCCGAGGACGGCATCGGGACGGTCACCATCCTGGCCGGCTCCGGGGTCGCGGTCTCGGTGGCCACCTCCTCGGCCGCCTTGTCCGGAATCTCCGTCGTGTCCAGCGACAAGGACAATCCCGCCGTCTTCGTGGCGCAAGGTCAGCTGAGCCTCACGGAATGCTCCCTCGACGGAGCGGGCTGGTCCACGGTCTTCGCGTCCGGCGACGGCAAGGTCCTGATGCGGGACTGCGAAGTCCGCAATGGCGTCGGAGCCGGCGTCGTGGTCACCGCCGCGGACGGTGGCGTGCTCGAATCCTGCCGCTTCACCGACCTGGGGACCTCCGCCGTGGTGGTCGCCGACGACGGAGCGCTGACGATGCGCGCCTGCAGTGTCGTCAAGGCGGCGGGAAACGGCATCTGCCTCAACGGCCGCGGCACCCTGACCGTCGACGACACCACCATCACCGGCACCGGCAAGCCCGCGGTCGCGGTCGAGCAGCAAGCGACGATGAAGGCGAAGCGGCTGTCGGTGTCCGCCGCGGACGGTATCGGTTTCTACCTGGCCAGCACCGGTCACGTCTTTCTCGACGACTGCTCGGTGGAGCGTGTCGGCGCCGAGGGCATTTTCGTGGCGGAAGGCTGCAAACCGGAACTGCGTGGCTGCCGCGTCCGCGCCAGCGGCTTCCGCGGCGTGCACTTCGCCGCCCGTTCCGGCGGCAAGTTCACCAACTGCGAGGTCGCCGAGGTGGACGGGATCGGCGTCCACGTGACCGAGCGGTCCACTCCGGAATTCGACCAGCTCTCCGTCGCCGGGAGCAAACGATCCGGCGTCCGGGTTTCCGACGCCGCCGATCCGTTCTTCCGCCGGTTACGGGTACTCGGGTCGGACGGCGCCGGTGTCGAGGTCGACGAAGGTGGCCGCGGCACGATGGAGAACGTAGAGATCGAAGGCGGCGAAGTAGGGCTGCGCATCGTCGGCGGCTCTCGGCTGACAGCGAGCGGGCTGAGCGTACGTGACACCAGGGCCGCCGGTGTCGAGGTCGTCGACGCCGCACTGGCGCTGGCGGACAGTGCCATCACCGGTTCCGGTGGGGACGGTGTCCACGCCGGGGGCGGAGCCAACCTGTCGGTCGCCCGTTGCCGCGTGCACGGCAGCGATGGCATGGGCTGTCAGTTCGCCGAGGGGGCGTCGGGCAGCATCACCGATTCCGAGTTCTCCGGTGGCCAGGCCGACGGCATCCGGCTCGACACGCGGGAAGCCGTCCGGGTCTCGTCGTGCACCGTGCGGGACAACCACGGCAGCGGTCTGCGGCAGACCCGGCCCGGCACGGCGATCGAAGTGCTGGACCTGATCACCAGCGGGAACCTGCGGCCGGACGCGTTCGGGACGTCCGCGTCGGCCGAAGCGGCGCGCTCTTCACCCGCCGCCGCTCCCACCCCGGTCAAGACCGCCGACGATCCGCTCATGGAACTGCAGGGCCTCGTCGGATTGGCCGGGGTCAAGCGCGAGGTGACGTCACTGATCAATCTCAACAAGATGGCCAAGCGGCGGCAGGACGCGGGATTGTCGGCCCCGCCGATGGCCCGCCACCTGGTGTTCGCGGGAGCGCCGGGAACCGGCAAGACCACGGTCGCCCGTCTCTACGGGCAGGTGCTCGCGCAACTCGGTGTGCTGCGTGAAGGACATCTGGTCGAGGTGGCCAGGGCCGATCTGGTCGCGCAGATCATCGGTGGCACCGCGATCAAGACGACGGAGGCCTTCACCACCGCACTCGGCGGCGTCCTGTTCATCGACGAGGCGTACACCCTGAGCGCCGGTTCGGGAGGAAGCGGGCCGGACTTCGGTCGCGAGGCCATCGACACCCTGGTCAAGCTGATGGAAGACCACCGCGACGACGTCGTCGTGATCGCCGCGGGTTACTCGAACGAAATGTCGAAGTTCCTCGAATCCAACCCCGGGATGGAATCGAGGTTCAGCCGCACGATCGAGTTCGCCAACTACACGGCGGACGAGCTCGTCACCATCGTCCGGACCCAGTGCGCCAAACACGACTACCGCCTCGACGAAGAAGCGGCGGACGGTCTGCTCGACTACTTCGAGGCGATTCCGAAGGACGGCACCTTCGGCAACGGCCGGACCGCCCGGCGAGTGTTCGAGCGCATGACCGACAGGCAGGCGTCCCGCCTCGCGGAGGCTTCGGAGGTGACCGCGGCCGATCTGACGTTGCTGACCGCGGAGGACCTGGAAACCGGTGTGCGGTGACCCGCACCCTCGAAGGTTTCGCTCCGTCCATTCGCACTGCCCGAGCAGGAGGCAAGATGAACCACGACATCGTGGATCAAGGCGCCGGTGACTTCCTCGTCGAACGGCGTGGTGCCCACGTGCTGATCCGCCGGATCGGTGAAGCCGACCTTCAAGCCGGCGCCATCGGCTGGCCGGAACCGGTCGACGGTCACGTGTTCGTCCTGGTCTCCCCAGGCGCGGCGAGAGATGGCTCGCTCACCACCGCGTTGCCCGCCCTGTTGCACCGCTCCGTGGTGGCGAAGGACGTCGAAGCCGTGCGGATCGCCTTGCCGGGATTCGGTCGGGATCCCTTCGTCCCGCAGGCCTTGGCCGACGCGCTCAATGTCGAGATCTTCGCCCCGGACGGCACCTTCGTCGTCGAACCGGGGGCACTCCTTTACGCGGGTCACGGGACCGGCGGCACCGGATGGCTGCGGTTCCGTCCGGGAGCGCCCGCTTGTCCTGATGGACGACGGTATCCGGTACCTGCCTGGGAAGCCGCGATGCCGGCCACGCCGTCCGGCGTGCCGGGGGCGATCATCGAACCGATGCCGGCCGCGATCCTCGAACCGGTGCCTGCCGGCCTGCTGGTGCGGCGCCCGGACGCACGTCCGGCGACTCTCGGCGACGCGGCTTTTTCGGTGCCCGCCGACCCGTCCGTCGCCAAGATCGTCGTCGGAGCGGAAGGGGCCGTACCGGCCGCCGGGCTTGTGTCCACAGTGGTCGGTCGGCTCCCGCTCGTACCGACGACGTTGGTCCCACTGTCCACGACGACCAGTGCCCACGCCTGGCTGAGCGAGTTCGCGAAGTCGCTCAGCCGGAACGTCGTCGTCGAAATCTCGCCTACGGACGTGAAGAAGCGCTATCGGCCGTTCGTGGCGAAACTGCTGCAGCGCGCGGACGGAGGTCAGGAGGTACTCGAAGCCGTTGTCCCGCCCCGGGGATGGCAGCGACGCGACGCTTCCGGATATCGGCGTGGGCAGGTCATGGCCGACGTCGTCCCGTCAGGGCTCGTGCTACGGACCGGAGCCGGTGATTCCGCGGCCTCGGCGGCGTCGTTCGACCCCGAAGCTTGGACGCTGTACCTCGGAACGCCCGGTGAACCGATCGGCCCGGACCTGCTCTCCGCCGCGGAAGCGCTGCTCGGCGAACTCGTCCCGGAAACACGCAACGTGGCCCGCCTCCGGTTGCTGGGTGTGCTCGACGACCGGACCCGCGAACTGATCGACCGCCCACCGGCCATCGTCACGCGGCCGGTTCCCGCCACCGGCCAGAAGCGGGCCGAACCGGCGAAGCGCACGGAAACGCGGGTCGCGCCGTCCGCTCCGGCCGGGCCGGCCGCCGCGACGCCGCGTCCGCAGGGCGGACCGGTCATGCCGGCCGCGCTCATGGTGTCCTCGGCACCGGTGCCGACGGTGTCCGGCGCGGCGGCCGCCGTTCCCGCGCAGGAGCCGGTCGCGAAAGCTCAGCCTTCTCCAGCCGTCCCCGCCTTCGTCACGCCGCAGCAGGTGCCGGCCACGCCGGTCGAAGCGCCGAGCGTCACCGACACACGCTCCGACGACACCGTTCCGGCGCCGATGCCGGTGGTGGAAGAGACCCGTATGGAGGTCTCGAACCGTCCCGTGGCCGAAGTGGCCGAGACGCGCGAGCCTGCCAAGCCGGTCGAACCCCGGGTGGCGACCGGCACCGCGCTCGTCGTCGCCGACCGGGCCAGTACGGCGGCCGAGCAGGCCCGTTTCACCGCCGCGGCCGGTGACGAGTACGGCGAAGCGCTCGCCACGGTGAACGCGGCTTTGGCGACCTGGCCGTCCATGCGCGGCCAGGCCGATACCGGGATCAAGGCCGACTACGTCGCGGTCTGCCTGTACCTGGGCCGTGGCCGCGGCGGTTTCGGCGACCTGAACCCCGCCGTACGTGGCGGGACCACCGGGGAGATCGAAGGCCAGGTCACCTGTCTCGCGTCGGGACTGCGGCGACTGCCCACACATCGGCGTGCGGTGCTCCGGCAGAGCAAGGACGCGCAGGCGCTGGAGCGCACGATCACGCCGGGCTCGATCCTGACCGAGCCCGGGTTCCTCGTCGGCAGCATGGATCTCGACGTGACCGTGCCGGACGCGGAGCTCGACGTCCTCATCTGGCCCGCGTCGGCCCGGCGGACGTCGGAGCTGCTGATCGGGCAACCGGTGAACGAGGTGGTCTTCTTCGCCGGCGCCCGGTTCAAGGCTTTGGCGCTGCGGGAGACCGAACCGGCAGGCGAAGAGCAGGGTGAAGAGCCGGCCGCGCCCCGAGTGGCCGCGCTGTTCCGGGAACTCGCGCCCAACGAAGCGGTTCCGGTTTCCGGCGAACTCGACGACCACGATCTTGCCGTGCTGGCGAAGCTCGACAGGGCACTCGAACGAAGGCATCGCGGTGCGCTGCGCTTGATCGAGGAACCCGGCCTGACGAGCCGTATGACGAGTGCCCTCTACGAGTGGCGCGAAGAAGCGTCGGCTCCGGCCACCGCGGGGCGAACGGTCACGCTGGCTTCATGACAGGTCCGGCCGAAAGCTGTTCGAGGCAAGAAGTCCATGTACGGAAAGGTGAGCACGATGGCGGACGAATTCCGTCTTGATCCCTCGGGAATGCAGGACATGCTGTCCAGGCTTCGGTCCGACAACGCCGAATTCTCGGACGCGGTGACGCGGTTGAACCAAACCCTGGACCGGTATCACGGTTGCTGGGGCGAGGACAAGGCGGGCAAGAAGTTCGCCGAAGGTTATGTGGACAACGCGAATGACGTGCGGACCGGGCTGGGAGACCTGTCCAAAGGGGTGGGGGAGCTGGCCGACGGCGTCGCCACCACGGTCGGCGACTTCCGTGATCTGGATGAGGCGAACGCGAAGACATTCGATCACCAGTTGGCCGAAGCTCTCCAGCAGCAACAGCAGAACGCGCCGAAAGACTGAGTAAGTCGGCAGGATTCCAGTTCTTTTGACGGCATGACTTTCAGGTGAAGGGGGTGGGTGGTGTTCGAGTCCGGTGATGGGCCCGCGAAACCGCCCAAAGCCCTGCAGAATTTCCTGAAGATCATGGTGGGGATGGAGTGGCCTGAGGGCAATGTCCGGAGTATGCGGGCGATGTCGCAGGCGTGGTCGGATTTCGGCCCGGTGGCCGAGGATTTCGCCGAGAGCGTGCGGACGCGGGCGGCCGACCTGGATCGGTCGATGGACGGCGAGTACGCGCAGGCGATGGCGGAGTACCTGCGCGGGACCATCGCGAAGGCTTTGGACCAGTTGGCGGCGTATTCGAAGGACCTGTCGAAGACGACGAGGACCGCCGCGGCGAATGTGGAGAAGGCGCAGATCCTGTTGATCGCGGCCGCGGTGTTCGCGGTGGCGCAGATCGCTTTTCTGGCGGCCTCATTGATCTTTTCGTGGATGATCCCGGCGGTCAAGGCCGCGACGCAGCTGACGATGCGGATGATCATTCAGCAGTTGCTGGCGAAGCTGGCGACGTTGGGGTTGGAAAAGCTGTCATGGGAGGGACTGAAGCAGGCACTGGTGCGGATCGCGCCGTTCGTCCAGCAGGCGGCGATCGATGTGGGGGCGTCCGCGGCGGTGGGTGCGGGCCTGATGACGTCGATGGACTACTTCACCCAGCTGGGCCAGAAGAACAACGGCCAGCGGGACGAGATCGACGGTAAGGCGGTGTGGCAGGCGGCGGTGGGTGGCGCGATCGGTGGTGCGGCGTCGGGGGTGATGACGGGTGGCGCGCGGGTATTCGTGCACTCGGCGCAGTCGGCGGCGAGGGAGCTGGGGAAGAAGATCCCGCGCGGGATGGTGATCTGGGGACAGCTGGGTTATGCGGGTGGTCAGGTCGCGTCGGTGTTGTGGAGTACACCGATCATCAACGCGGCGTTGGACAATCCCGAGGCGTTCTGGGGTGGGGCGCTGGGGGCGTTGTCCGGGTTCGGCCGTCCTCGGATGCCGGATGGCGCGGGTGGTGAGGGCGGGATGAGCGTCGATGTCAAGGATATCGATGGGTTCCTGCCCGGAGGACCGGAAAAACCCGCGCCGCCGGGTGGTCTCGAGCAGAACGGTGCGGGGGAGGACGGCTCCGGGGACCGTGCGGTCTCGGAAAAGCCTTCGCCTGGCACGGAAGGCAAGCCCGATCGGCCGTCTCTGAGTATTCCGCGGTTGTCCGGGGAGACCTTGGTCGGGGACGCTCCGATCACCGAATCGTCCGGCCGGCCGAGCACGGCCACCGGAACCGTCGGTACGCCGACTCCGGTCGCCGGAAGCGTCGAGGCGCAGACCGGCACCGGGACGCTCACCGATGGACGTCCCGCGCCCCTGCAGCAGTCGGTCGTCACCAGCGGTGGAAGCCCGGTGGGGCAGCTCTTCACCGCCGACCCCGGAACCGTCAACGCCCCTTCGCCCAGTGGAACGGCGGGCAGCCAGGCCGCCTCGGCGGTGGGCGGCCAGACCACATCGAACGCTACGCAGCCGACGTCGACCACGGCCGACGGCCCGGGTTCGCGAGCCGGGGCCGTGCAATCGGACACCGGTACGGGCGAGCGTCAGGTTTCGCCCGGTGGGGACGGCTCCGCGGCCACGAACGCCGTCGGTCAGCAATCCACGCCCACAGCGGCGAGCCAGGCACCAGAGCCCACTTCGAGCGCGAATGGTCAATCGGCCGGTGCGACACGGCCGGTCACCGCCACTCCGGAACCGACGGAAATCCGGCAGGGGCAGGCGGCTGGGCAACCTGTCGCGAATCAGTCGCCCTTGAGCTCCACCGGTTCGCCGACCCAGCCAGTGACCGGGACGACGGGACAGCCGGGCGCGGGTGAGAACGGCCGGGCGTCGTCGGTGGGGCAGACGGCGCCGGTTCAGCCGCCCGCGACCACCGCTGGTGGCCCGGGTCAGTCGGGTGCCGGTATACCGGCCCACTCTGGCACGGGACCGCAGAATGCCACGGCGGGGCAGCCCGCGACGAACCAGCCGCCCGCGAGTACCGCAGGTGGTCCGGGTCAGTCGGGTGCTGGCTCGTCCATGTCGGGTGAGAATGGCAGGGCGTCGTCGGCGGGGCAGTCCGCGCCGGTTCAGTCGCCCGCGAGTACTGCTGGTGGCCTGGGTCAGTCGGGTGCCGGTACGCCGGCCCACTCTGGCACGGGATCGCAGAATGCCACGGCGGGGCAGCCCGCGACGAACCAGCCGCCCGCGACCACCGCCGGTGGTCCGGGTCAGTCGGGTGCTGGCTCGTCCATGTCAGGTGAGAATGGCAGGGGGCAGTCCGCGCCGGTCCAGCCACCCGCGAGTACTGCTGGTGGGCCCGCTCAGGCGGGTGCCGGTACACCGGCCCACTCTGGCACGGGACCGCAGAATGCCACGGCGGGGCAGCCCGCGACGAACCAACCGCCCGCGGCCACCGCCGGTGGCCCAGCACAACCGGTCGCGCCGAAGACGACCGAGTCCGGCCCCGCCGAAGGGCAACCCCAGCCGACTCGACCGGCCGAGGGCACGGACCGGCCGACCACACCCCAGGCCGACGGCGCGCCGCAACCGTCCGCACCGAAGGACGACGTCCCGACGCAGCCGAGTACGCCGAAGGACGACAGCTCGCCGCAGCCGAGCACTCCGAAAGTCGAAGAAAACCGACCGGCCGGGGAAAACCCTCAGCCGGACCGCCCGGCTCCCGGCAAACCCGACGACGGCGCGCGTTCCGACGCCGCGCCGCCCGTTGTGGCTGAAGGCAACCGGCCGTCACCCGTCTCCGGTCAGCCGGTGGCGAACCAGACGGGCCGTTCGGAGACCACCGCTGCCCAGCCGTCCTCGAACGACGCCGCACGACCGGCGTCCGGGCAGGGTGCTCGTCAGGACGCGTCCGTGGTGGAACGGCCCCAGGGGCGTGATGCCGACGGTCGTGGCGGGTCGTCGACGCAGCAGTTCTTGCGTGGCGACACGCCGTCCGTCGGGAGCCAGCCGGCCCGGACGGAGTCGGCGCCCGCGGCGCAGCCACCCAAGGGTGATGGGCCGCCGCCTCCGCGGACGGAGGCCGCGCCGGTGGCTCAGCCGCCGAAGGGAGGCGGTGATGGGCCGCAGCCCACCCGGACGGAAGCCGCCCCCGCGGCTCAGCCGTCGAAGGGTGACGGGCCGCAGCCTCCGAGGTCATCCGGCGAAAGTGCCCGGCCCGGTGGGGAGTCGGTCGCGGCGCAACGTGGTCTGCGGGCGCCGGGCGAACTGCCGTCGGTCGTGGGAACACCGGAGAACCGGCCGGGCGGCAGGTCCGGTGATGATCGGTCGCGGGCGGATTCGGGGGTTGGCCTCGGGGAGGTACAAGGGGCGCTTCTGGCAGCACAACTGGCATCGACCCGGCCGGACCAGGTGACGAAGTCTACTCAGGACGGCCCGGCGGCGGAGTTCGTGACGGCTGCGGACTGGAGCTCGGTGCGGGAGTCGGTTCCGCCGACGAGGCATCGGGGCGAGCGCCGGGATCTTTCGACAGCGGTGGACAAGGAACCGGGCATCGCGCAGCTCCGGTTCGATGTGCGGCGAGGTGAGGTGGCGCCGGGGCAGTGGGTGCGCGAGTTGTCGGTGCCGGTGGAACTGGTGTCGAAGCCGGGCGGGGTGGACGCGGGTGCGCGTCGGGGTTTGGCCCGCGACATGCAGCGGGTTCTGGATGAGCGGATCAATGGCAGGCACCGGTTCCCCGGCGGGGATCAGCTGCATGTGGTGATCGACGCGCGGACGGCGGAGGCGCCACCGCGTGCGGGCTGGGAGCGGGACGGATCGCGGCCGGTGCCGGTCGAGGTGGGCACGACGGCGGAGCGGGGGCAGCTGTCGTGGCGGGTCGGGGACCCCGACGCGGCGGTGGGAAAGCTGTTGCGGTTCATCGGCGCGGAGGGGGAGATGTCGGAGCCGGGGCGGCTGGGCGGCGCCGCCGACGGGCGGAGCACACGCCTGGACGCGACGGATCTCGAGGGGATTGACAACGCGATCCGGGACACCGCGGTCGAGGCACGGGAGGCACCCCCGCGAACGGATCCGAAGCAACCTGAGGTGGTCGCGGGTCCTTCAGGGACGTTGGTGTGGCCGAGCCGGTTGTCGGAGTTGGGGACGTCGTGGTTGCGGGGTGAGGACGGGTGGTATCGGGCGGAGGGTCCGGGGGTGGTGCAGGGCGTGGGGGCGCTGGTGGTTGTGCCGGGGGGTGCGCGGGCCGTGTTCGACTCGGGTGGTGAGGCGCGGTATGTGGAGCTGGCGGACGGGCTGAGTGTCGAGCGAGGTCTGGACGGCGGGTGGTCGCCGCCGCGGTCGACCGCCGGAGAGGTGCGGGCGCAGAAGATGACCGAGGCCGAGGTGCGGGCCGCCGGGCCGGTGACCCTCACCGACGGGTCGAAGGCGACGTTGCCGCCGGAGAGTGAGCGGGTGGTCGATCACCACGGTGCCCAGAAGGTGGTGGCGTACCGGCAGCTGAAGGACGGCGATGGGAGCTGGTTGGCCCAGCCGAGGGTGTTCGTGCCGGACGGCGACGGCGGGTGGGTGCAGCACGCGACGGACGTGGTGGCCTACGAGGGGTGGCTGGCAAGCGCGAACAAGGCGCCGGACGCGGCCAGGACGTTGTGGGACATCGCGGCGCGGTCGGGCCCGGAGGTTCCGCGGCACCGGCGGTTGACCGGGTTGTCGGAGCCGGAGTTGCGGGAGCTGTACGGCAGGGGTCCGGAGGCGGACGCGTTCGCGGCGGTGTTCGAGTTGATCCGGCGGAACAAGGGGATCGCGTTGCGGTGGACGCAGGTGTCGGCCGTACATGCCTTCGGCGAGGGCCGGGTGGTGAACATGGCCGCGGGGGAGGGCAAGTCGTGGTTGTTCTTCGCGCATGCGGCGGTGAACGCGATGCGGGCGGGGGTGGATGGGGTTCAGGTGACCACGACCCGGGGGATTCTGGCGGATCGCGAGATGCCGGTGTATCTGGGGCTGCTGGAGAAACTGGGCGTCGACGTGCACCGGCTGAACCAGGACAATCCGCCGCCGGGGCCGCGGGAGGAGCGTCCGACGGTGTATCTGGGCACCGCCGAGGATGTGGGGTTCACCTATTTGCGGCATGACACGTTGCCGGGTCAGCAGGCGAAGGAAGATCCGATACTGCTGACGGTGAGCATCGACGAGATCGACGAGGCGCTGGTGTATTCGAACGCCCAGTACATCCTGAGTGACGGGGTCCAGGGCGTGGCGTCACCGGAGGTGCTCGATCAGGTGAGGGCGGCGCACGACCTGGTGCGGGACGGGACGGAGAGCGGCTGGCTGATGGAGGCCGATTTCGGGCGGCGGGAAGGGCAGGCGGGCGGTCAGGCCCGGCTGACCGAAACCGGTCTGGAAAAGGTCGAGCTGCTGCTGGGGCGGACCTTGTCGGTGGAAGAGGTGACCCGGGTGAACATGGCCGCCGCCGCCCGCTGGGAATACCGGGAGAACGTGCATTACGTCCTGCACGACGGCAAGATCTACATCATCGATCAGACGACACATAATGTGATGTTCGATCCGGCGACCAGTTCGGAGAGCCGGTGGAACGGCGGGCTGGCGCAGGCGGTGGAGTTCAAACACGGCTTGGAGGTCCGGAGTGATTCCGCCGGGGACAAGATGGTGACGGTCCACGAGTTGCTGGGGAAGAAGGAGTACGGGCAGAAGACCGGGGCGTCGGGGACGGCGAACGGGCACGGGGAGAAGTTCGCCGAACAGGGGATGTCGCCGGTGGTGCAGGACATCCCCCGGTACTACCAGTCACGGTTGAAGATCTCCGATGACGTGGTCGCCGCGGACGAGACCGCGAAACTGCGGCAGCTGGCCCAGGACGTGCACGCGATGCAGGCCCCTGGTGGCACCCGCCAGCCGCAGTTGATCCTGGCGACCCGCAACGACCAAGTCGCGATGGTGTCGGGCATGCTGGGCGAGCTCGGTGTCGCGCATGAGGCGATCGACGCGAAGTGGCAGCTGGAGAAGGGCGCCGCTTTCGACGACGAGTTCAAGCGGGTCATCGAGGCCGCCGGCGCGCAGGGCAAGGTCCTGGTGATCAACATGCAGGGCGCCCGCGGGGTGGACATCACCACCACGAAGGAAGCGAAGGACGCCGGAGATCTGGTGGTGCGGATCACCGCGCATTCGGAGATCTCCCGCGACATCGACGTGCAGGCCCAGAACCGCGCCGGACGCTCCGGCGGCGGCGGCGAAGTCGTCTACTACACCTCACCCAAAGACGAGTTGTTCCACCTGTCCTACAACCCCGACGTCCAGCTGGCCATCACCAGATACACCGACGCGGTCACCTCCGGCGACACCCACGCCACGACCGTCGCCGAGCAAGGCCTGCGTGACCTGGTCGACGAACTCCACAACACCCACTCCGGACACCCCACCGTCGATCGGACCGACGCGCAGGCCAACACCCCGCCCACCGGTGCCGACAACACGCTCACCGAACCCCACGCGGAACCCGAAACCCACCCCCCCGACCAACGGCCCACCGCACCCGAACGCCACGACTCCCTGCTCGACGACCCTGTCGTCGACAGGGACGACAGTGACACCCCCACCGCGCTCGCCGAAGCACTCAGCGCCGCCCACCAGACCTTCACCGACCAGCTCGACGCCTGGCGCGCCACCCACCCCGACATAGTGGTACCGGAGCCGGTGACCGACCGGCTGAAGAAGGACTTCCTCACCGATTTCCGGGCCGCTCGGGCGTCGCAGGCCGCGACGACACCGGAAGACCGGCAGACGCGGCTCGATTCGATCGTCGGCGGCCTGTACGAAGCCTTCAGCCAAGCCTTCGTCCCCGGCCACGTCGGGCCCCGTTCGGTGGAGACGGAACCGGAATGGCCGTCGATCCCGTCGGATCGCGATGGCGCCTTGGCGTGGGTGCACGGCGAGGGCGGGCTGCCCCGGCAGAACTTCGGTAAACGGCCCGCACAGGACTTCCAGCGTTACGTCGAACAGGCGACGAAAATCGTATCGCTGTACCACCGCGTGCCCGTTTGGATCGAGAATCCCCGTCCGTCGCAAGCGGACGCGGTCAGGCTGAACAACGCGGTGAAGGACATCGTCGCGGGATATCTGGCCAACGGTCTCTCCGAAGCGGGCGCGCACGAACTGAGCCGGGAACTCGCGAAGAAGCTGAATACTTCGCGGAGTTCGCCACCGGACTCGGCCGGTTTGCCCGGCGGCGCGCGCACCGAAGATCCTGGTGCTGAAGAGGGAGAGCCCTCCCGTAGTGACGCGATGGACCTCCCGGATGTCCCCGACTGGGCACAGGAGTGGTTTGACAACCTCCCGTCGGCCCAGGAACTTCCGGAAACGGCGCCCGATGAGCCGGTCGCTACCCAGTCGGTGGACGCGGCCACCCCAGCCGGGTATCCGGCCTTGCCGGAAGCCGACGGCGAGTTGCGGCGGGGAGTGGCGTATCCAGCCGTGGAGGAGGACGGCTGGCGCGCCGCGGTGCCGTTGTCCGAAGACAGCATGAACGCGCTGGAGGAGCTGAAGAACCGGTTCGCGGCCAAGGTCAGGGAAGCGGTCGAACAGGGGCGGGAGATGCCGGATGCGCGGCTGCACTCCTACCAGCGGGTGGAACGCCGGACGGAAAAAGAGGACGCCGATTTGTCGCGGCTGGAGCGCGAATTGCGCGCGGCGGCCGAAGGCGCCAGTCCGGGCCTCGACCAACGGAAGCTCACCTTCGACCGCGAAGCGCACCGACCTCTCAAGGGCAGGGAACTCCGGATCACTCTTCATGCTTCGCTGAAGCGGACCGAACAGAGCTATCGAACGGCGCGTGAACTGGACATGTCCTTCGCCGGCGTGGCACAGAAGCACGTGTTGCCCGCAGCTGAGGTTCGCCGCCTGCGGTTGCTGGTGGAGGGCATGGCCCAACGGCTGGACGACGACGCCGATTCCCACGGGCAGGTACGTCTCGAGGTGCACGTGGTGACCACTGCCGGACCGGCCGAACGACGGATTTCGGGAGTGACCGCCGAGTTGTACGCGGCGGTAGGGGCGGCGCGGCCACAGTACTCGGCCGAACAAATAGCGGAGTTCATCACCCGGCATGTCGTGTTGGGTGTCACCCGGACGGAGAACCGAAAGCATGTCGGTCTTTTCGTCACCCTCGCCGAACCCGCTCGAATACCGGACCACTCCGTGCCCGCGGCGGAGCAAGTCGAAGACACGCCGCTGACTTCGCTGCCGAGGGAACTGAGCGTTCGAGTCATGCACCGCAGCGATGTCGAAATCGACAGATGGGAAGGAGCGCTGGCGACCGGGGAGCTCTTCACGATCGTCGAAGACGCTCGCACGAAGCTGAATGGATTCATTGACAAACTCCTGACCGAAGTCCTTGAGCGCGCCTTCAAGGGACAGCAACTCAACGATGTTCGTTTGCACGTCTGGAAACCGCTCAACAAGGTCGCTCCCGGAGTTCGCTTGCCCGAACATGACGCACTCGAAGAGCTGGTGGTGCGAGAGGCGGGGGTCCGGGGCCTGGTGCCCGGTCAGCTGCGCTTCACCTACGAGACCCACCAAGCGAAGACGAAAGCGTCGCGCGCGGTGGGAATCACTTCGCATCGGACACCGAGGCAGGGGAAGGACCACTATCTCGCGGCGACTTCCTTGACGGAGTTCTTCCTGCCGAGACTCGCCGTTCTGCCGGAAGCCAGCCGGGAGCGGATCACGTGGCTGGCGACGGGATTCATCGTTCGGCACAAGGCGCCACAGGGCGGGAACGAGACTCTCTCCATCGCGGTGACGCAGACCTCCGAAATCGGTGCCGGCCTCCGGGTGAAAGAGGTACGGAAACTCGTCCTCACCGCTTTCTCCGGGCAGTTACCCGGGCCCGCAGGCGCGCGACGGGCCCGCGCGATCTTGACCGAGTCCGTCCGCATCACCTCCTACATCCGGAATGGAGCGCAGCCCGCCGTTCTGGTTGACGTGGTCGAGAACGGTGAGGTGCCGTCGCCCCGGAGGAAAGAGTGGCAGGAGCAGGCGCGGTCGACGCGGGAGGCTTCGCGTGCGGCCCGAGAAGCGGAAACCGACGAAGCGGAGACCGAGGTCGTCCGGAGTGAAGCCGTTGGTGCGGGTGGGGTGTCCGCGGCCGTGGAGACCTCCTGGCGCGCCGAGTTGGAGGTGAGCATTCCGCCGCGGTGGTCGCCGGACGATGAGGCTTCACTGGCCGGCCTGGTGGACCGGATCGCGCGGGACGCCGAGGTGCTGGAGTGGGAGACGCGGGAGCCGTTGGACATCGCGTTACGGCTGGCCGATACCGCCGAGCGGCGGGCGCGGTTCGGGCTCGCGCTGCTCGACTCGCTCGACGGCCGGTTGCGGGCGGCGCTGCGGGGCCGGGGGGTGGACGCGGACGCGGTGCGGTTCGGGTTCGACCGGTTGGACAGAGACTTGCTCGAGGGCGAGTCGCCCAGTGTCGAGGTGCTGGTGCGCCGATCGCCGAACCGGCCTGTGCGGTACTACCGGGCCGCGAGGGCGCAGACTCTGCCTTTCTTGCCGGACAGTGCGGCGTTCTCGCAGGCTTCGTGGCGTCGGATGGGATGGCAGCTGGAGGGCTTCGTCCAGCGGGTGCGGGACAGCGGCGCCGTGACGGGGGGACCTCGCCTGGTCATCACTCTGCTTTCCGCGCCCGGTGACCCGGTTTCCGTGCGGGAGGCCATGGTCACGGCGCAGGTGACCGCCGCGGTCTGGGCGGCGATGCCGCGGGCTTCGGAGGAGCAGGTCACGAGGTTCATCGAGGCCAACATCGAGTTTCGTCGTGACAGCTCGGCCGAGGGACCGGCGCTGGTGATGACAGTCGAAAGCCCGGTGCCTGAGCTGGACCGGGGTCCGGACCAGCCCGAGAGGTCGCTGCCGGGGGGCGAGCAGGTGACCGATGTGCCCGGTCCTCTCGGCCTGCCTGAGCCGTCCGGGACTTCGAGGTCGTTGGTCCCGTTGCCGGTCGTCACCGGACCTTCCTTGCGAACGCTGCTCACCACGACCGACGTCGGAATGACCGCAGAGGTGGTGGACGAGTGGTCCGCGGTGCTGTCGTCGTATGAACCGCCGCTTTTGTCCGAGGCGGGCGAGGAATCCCTGACGCGCCTGGCGGATCGTCTCGTCAGCGACTTCGAGATCGCGCCGGAACGGGAGCCGTGGGACGTCAGGCTTCATATGACCGACCGGATGGGCAAGCTCACGCGGTACGGCGACGACGTGTTCACGATGCTGGACAGTAAGTTGCGCTCCGCCCTGCTGGCCCGGGGTATGTCCGAGGAACTGCTGCGGTTCGACTTCGACCATGTCGGACACCCCGCACGCATGTCGGCTGACGCCGGCGTCAGGATCACCGTGCACCAGTCGCCGAACCTGACTGTGCAGGACTACTGGAGCACGCGGAAACTGGACCTTTCCTTCCTGACCCGAAAGGAGGCGCTTCCGCACGCCGAGCGACGCCGGCTGCGGTGGATGGTGGCGAGTTTGATCCGGTGGGTCGACATGAGCAACGATCCCGCTCGGCTGGTGCTCGATCTGCGCAGTGCGGCGACGATGATGGAGAGCCGGGCGGGCTGGGTCACGGCCGAGGTGAACGCGGCGGTGCGGGCGGCGTTGCCGGAGGCATCCCCGGCGGGGATCGAGTCCTTCATCCAGGGGCACATCGAGCTCCGCAAGGAGGCGATGCGGAGGAATCCGGTGCTGTTCCTGGATTTGACGGGGCTTGGTTGGACCCGGATGCCCACGACGAGCGAGGAACCGGCCGGCGAGGTGATTCCGTTGCCCGTCGTCACTGAAGGCCCCCGGTCGGCGGAGGCGACCCGGATCAACAGTCCCCGGCCGGTGGCCGGCTGGCGAGCCGAGCTTTCGGTGACCGATACGCGGTGGTGGTCTCCCGACGACGAGGCTTCGCTGGCTCAGTTGTTGAAGGAGATCGGCCGGAACAGCGCGCGTTTGGAGCGGTTGGCCGGTGAACCGTTGAACATCAGGATCCGGATGTCCGACACACCGGAGCGGCGGGCGACGGCCGGGCCGGCCTTGTTCGAACTGCTGGATGGCCGGGTGCGGGCGGCGCTGCGGGAGGAGGGTATCGACGCGGACGCGCAACGCTTCTCCTTCGACCGGATGGAAGGCAATGTGCGAAATGGCGCCGCGCCCAGTGTCGAAATAACGGTGTACCGGGCGTTCTATCTGCCGGTGGAAAGTTACCGGGCCGCGAGGGGACTCCAGATGACCTTCCTTCCCGGCCAAGGGGTCTTGCCGCAGCAATCGCGTCGTTGGCTGTGGTGGATGGTGCAGGGGCTGGCCGAGCGCGTGCGGGGCAACAACGATCCCGGTCAGCGGGTCCGGCTCGTGCTCGATCTTCGCACCGGGGAGCCGTCGGCCAAAGCTCGAAGGGACTTGATCACGGCAGAAGTGAACACCGCGGTCCGGGCGGCGTTGCCCCAGGCGTCGGATGAGCAGATCAGGCGGTTCATCGAAGGCCATATCGCGTTCCGGCAGGAGCGGGTGCCGGTGACCTGGAATCCGTGGCTCTTCTTGGACATCGAAGGTCCGCAGCACGATCTGGACCGGTTGCGCACCCCGCGCCAATTCTCGACGTCGTGGTCCGACGCGGTGAAAAAGCGAGCCAAAGAACCGATCGGGTTGCCCAACGCTGGGGAAGCGCCGTCGGCGGAGATGGCCGGGGACCCGGACAACGTCATCGGGGACGGAGAGCACGCGGATTGGTCGTGGACCGACGAGGGCTTCGACGCCGATTTCTTCACGGCGATGGGTTTCGACCCCGGGCAATGGTCCGCCTTCATCGAGCAGCCTCCCGGTGAGATGGTGGAGACAAGGCTGGGTCTTCCGTCGCTCCCACCGGATCGTGACGGTGTGCTGGCGTGGTTGCGCGACGACGGCGGGCTGGGCAGGAATGTCTTCGGGAAAAAGCCCGCGCGAGAATTCGAGCGTCCTATCGAGCAGGCCACGAGAATCGTGTCGCGATATCACCACGTTCCGGTGTGGGAAGGGAGCCCGGCCCCGGACCAGGTAGAGGCCGTCGAGCTGAACGGCTTGGTGAAAGACGTCATCGCGGGATACCTGGCCAACGGCTTGCCCGAAGAGGACGCCGACAAGCTGGCCCGGGAACTCGCAACGAAACTGGGCACTTCCCGGACCTCTCCGCAGTCCTCGGTGGTCTTGCCCGGCGGGGCGCGCGGGGAAACCGTCGCGCGGGTCGGGGAAAGTTCCCGAAGCGGGCAATCATCGTCCTCTGTGGACGCTGGGCTGCCCGCCCTGCTTCCCCCGGCCATCGAGTTGGACGACCTGGGACCGCGCCTCACGGCGGATCCCCTCGTGTCGGATACCCGGCCGCGGACCCCGCAGGGCACGGAAACCGTCGCTCTGCCCGGAGTCGCCCGGGCGACCCCGTCGTACTTCCGCCGGGCCAAGGCACCGGGCATCGCCACCCAGCTGAGCCGGACCGAGGAAGTGGACCAGGTCGTCGCGTCGGCCCGCTCGTTCGCCCCGAATCCCCCCACCGCGAGCGAGGTCGCCGATCTGGAGCACGCGTTCGGCAACGACGTGGGCTCATTCTTCGGCGAGGGCCGTGTGTTCACCCTGGGCGGCAGGCCCATCCGGATCAGGGTCGATGAACTTCACTGGCCAAGGCAGAAGGCGGCGGACCGTACCGGGACGACGAAACCGGTCACCCGAGAGGGAGCCGGAAGCACGAGTGCGCGTACCGGTACCAAGACGAACCCGAAGACCACCTGGATCTTCTTCACGCCGATGGTGCCCGGCCTGTTCGCCACCGGGGTCTTTTCGGTGCCGACCGGTGTTTCCACCGTCCGCGGGCACGGCCACGACTTGAGCGGCTCCAAGCAGATCAGTGTCTCCCTGCCGGAGCGGCCGGCGAACGGCGCGAGCGGTTACCAGGGGACACGCTCGGTCAGCGTGCCGATGACCGTGATCGTCGAGCCAGAGAACCCGCGGAGCGATGACCGGAAGCTGAACATCGAGCACCCGGGCGACAGCCCGTTGCGCAAGCCGGTCGCGGCTGAGTTCGCCGTGCCGGAAGGGCTGCGTGAAGAGGGCCGCCCGCTGCCGTTGCCCGACGCCTTGCCGCCATCGGCCACCGAAGCGGTCACGATGAAACCGGGAATGCCGCGAAAGATCTTCGACCAGGTGCTCGCCCGGCTTGGCAAGCTGGACAAGGACTCGCGTGAGGTACTGCGGGACTTCCTCGGCACGGGCACCATCACCGCGAACCTCGCGGAGATGGCGGTGACCCCGCAGGCCGACCCGGAGTCGGGCTGGACCACTTCGCATTCGCTGGTCCGCGGTGGTAACCCGCTCAAACGGCTCGTCTCCTCGCGGTCGCGGAAGGTGCAGATGCGTGCCGTCGCCCGCCAGGTCGCTTACCTGGAGACGATCGAGGACGCCGAGTTTCGCGAGCATGAGACCGAAACCAGCACGAAGACCGCGTCGAGCACGGCAGGCCGCGACGTCACCGGGGCGCTCGCCGGTGGACCGGGTTTCGACTACGGCATGGTCAGCGCGGGAGCCGGTCCCGCCGTCGGGGGTGGGTACAGCAAGAGCCGGACCACCACGCACGGCCAGGAGTCCGGGCGGTCGGTGACCCGCTCCTATAAGGACAGCGTGGTCCGCTATCGCACGGTGTACGACCTGCAGGTTCGGGTGCCCGGCAGGGCTCCGCTCACTTTCGTCGGTGCCGTGGAGGGAACCCAATGGGCACAGCTCGACGACGCCCGTCAGGCAGGTCTCCTGCCTGGCCAGAGCACCGGCGGGCCCGGCACGGTCGGAGCGCCACTGCGACTGGAAGAGGCCAGTGCCCGCCTGAAGTCGATCCTGCGCGATTCGGCGAAGACCATTCCCGGGCACAAACGCTGGGCGTGGCGGGACACGGGGCTCGTGACCCCCTTCGGCGACCGGAAGCTCAAGAAGGGCTTGACCGGGAAGCTGGAGCGCCAGCTTGGACGCTGGGAAGCCATCGACACGGCGGTGTCGGCGGACAACCTCGCCCGGCGGTTGCCGAATCTGCTCTCCGACCAGCCGCAGTTCCTCGAACTGGCGCCCGAGCCGGGCCGCGGGCACGACTACCACACGGGGTTCCGGATCGACGCCCGGTTGCTGACGCCGCTCGGAGAGCCGCTGGGCCCGGTCAAAGGCGGCGCGGGCACCACCGCGCTGACTGACGCCGAGCGCGGCGGGGACACCGCCGACCGCGGCTGGAGCGCCGCGGGCGGCATCCGCGCCCGGATCTACGGAGCGCTGGCGGGCAACACGGTCATGATGACCGGCACGCACAAGGTGTCCTTCGACCGGACCAGGTCCACCGGACTGACGCGTGACACCGAAACGGCCTCCGGCGGGACCGTCGGCCCGCGACTGGACGAGTCCGGCGCGGTCGTCCCGGAGCCCAAATACCGGTACGCGGCGAAGGTGGAGCTGAAGGTCTCGGGCTCGTACTGGTCCAGGTACAACGATCTCGCCCAGGGACTCACCGTCGGGAAACCGGGCAAGCACGTGCCCGAGGACCATCACCTGCCCATCGTCGACTCGCGGGCCGCCGCGGACGGACGTGCTCCGCGCACGGTCGTCGCCGACGTGGTGCTCGAGCTGACGGAAGCGGAGAAGCACGCCCTGCGGGCGGTGTCGGCGACCGGGGGAACCAGGTTGCCGTCGAAGCCGCTGAACCAGGCCGACTATCTGCGGACCGGGACTTCCCGCGTACTCGACGGCGTTCAGGTGCTTTCCGTGAGCGGGCTCGACCAGGTACGCAAACGCGTCAGGAGGACGCTCAAGCGCGCGTCCGGCGACCCGATCTGGAAGTACCGGGACGGCGAGAACTCCGCGCTGATCGACCAGGCGATCTCGGTCGAGGCCCTGCGTTCGGATCTGCGGGCGTTCAACCGTCCGACCCGGATCGACGGCTTGCGGTGGAAGCGGCGGAAGGCGGCCCGCACGGCGGCCGTGGGGGTGTCGTATCGCCTTCGTGACCCGGAAGTGCTCGACACCTTCTGGCAGCAGCCGAAACAGGGCGTGGGGACTTCGACCTCGGCCTCGTCGGAGAAGGGCCGCGCCTGGGGGATCGCGAACGAGTTCGAACCCGCGGTCTTCGCCGTCAGCGATGGCGTGGCGCATCCGCCCGGAACGGTCATGCGCGGCGTGGCGCCGGTCCTCACGGAACTGAACCTGTGGCGCTCCAGCAAGGGCAAGCGGTCGAGCCGCAAGACGTCGGTTTCGACGTCGAGCTCGCAAGTCCTCGAACCGCGCCGGATCCACGTGGTCGAAGCCACCCTGGAGACGACGGTTTCGGTGGAGACGGCCAGGCGTGGTCTTCTCGATCGATGGCATTTCCGCCGGACCCGGCCCGTGAAGACGGCCGCGCACCGGTCCGAGCTGCCGCGTGCCGCGCGGGTCCTGTTGACCGACGAACAACTGCACGAAGTGCGGATCCAGCAAGCGGCCGAAGACGCGCGCAGGGGTCTCACGCCTTCCACGCCGACGGCGCCGAGGCCCGCCGAACACGTCGGTGAGGTCCCCGAAGAGCACCGTCTCGGTGGCTCGAACTGGGCCGACGGGGTCAGCGAGCCGGTCGATCTCAGTGCTCAGCTCTACCGGGCCGACCAGGCCGACGGCACCGGCAGCACGGCCGGGCTCTACGCGCGGCTCGAGGCGGCGCTCACCAAGGAGAAGGCCGAGCAGCTGCTGAACAGCGCGGCCTCCGACACCGGTCACGACAACCACCGCGCGATCGAGCGGTTCCTGTCCGGCTTCCAGGCTTCGATGGTCAATCTGGCCAACGGTGGCGTCACCGCCGGTCTGCGGCTGGACGACAAACTCAGTGGGGAGACCTACGATCTCGTCGTCGAAGCCCGCCCGAAGAGCGAGCCGAAGCCCTTCGGTGTGGTGCACGGCGAGCTCACCAAGGCTTCGGTGGCGTCCGTGTGGGCGGCGACCACTCGCACCGCGAAGCGGAGCTTCGTCGAGCTGATGACCATCCCGGCCGCGGCCATGATGTTCCAGTCGGAATCGGCCGCGCAAGAGGCCCAGCGCGACCCCGGTAAGCACGGCGCGCCCTCCACCACGCTCGGCTACGGCGTCGGGCACGTCCTCGACTGGCTGAACCAGTTCAGGAGCCGCAAGGACAGCCGTACCGCGGAGTCGACGCAGTCCGAGTCGGTCAGCGGCGCCTTGGCCGAGCGCAGCGTCGAGCTGGACTTCGACATCCGTTTCGAACGGCGCGGCGAGCGCATCGCCGAGATCTCCGCGACGCGCACGGTGCGCACCCGATCGGCGGTGGAAGACCAGGGCACCGGGGACGACCTTCCGCACGAGGGCACGGTGACCCGGCGTCCGGAAACCGAAGCCACCGAGGACAGCCTCGACAAGTGGCGGCGGCCGTCCGGCGCGGCGAACCTCCCGGCCGACCCGGCGGATTTCCGGATCACCCATTTCGACGGCCAGGTCGAGGCTCTGCGCGAGGCCGCCCAAGCCGTCCTCGAGGCCGCGACCGGGAAGAAGCTGGATTCGCGGACACTGGCGCTGATCCGCGAGCAGCTCACGCCCAGCTGGCTCAACGTCCTGGCGTCGTCGCATTTCAAAGACGGCAGCGCCACCGGGATCGAGCTGCCCCTCCCTTCGGAACTGGGCGTGAACCTGACGTTGCACGCCATGGTCGACGGCCCCGGCAGCCTCGAGAACGCGAGCGGGCGAATCAAGCTGAACGGACACACGGAAGCCGCGCGGGCGAAGGAGGTCAGTGGCGGTAGCGAAACCGCGCAGGCGATCGCGACCCTGCCGGTCGTCGGCGCGGGCGTGCCCCAGGCTCCCGGGCACACCACCTACGAAGAGGGGCGGCAGGTCTTCGGCAGTATGCAGGCCTTGTTCTTCGGGTTCGAAGCCCACGGCGCCGTCGCTGACGGCCACGAGCACGAGGGTGCGCACGGCTCAGGCGGCAAGGCACTGCCGAAGCCCGGCACCCCCGCCTCGGCCGATCCGATCACCAGCACCTGGTCCTATCCGACCCGGTTCCGGCTGGTGGCGGAACCCAGCTCGACCGGCCCGCTCGCCCGGCGCGGCACACAGGTGGCCGACGTCGACTACGGCAAGGGCTACCACGTCCGCCGCAAGGACCAGAACCACCGACTGCCCCTGCCGCTCAAGAACAGCGTCCTCGAACTGGCCCGGCGCGACCGCGAATGGACCGAGGCCAGGGCGAAGGCCCGCGCGGTGGCCGCCAGGAACCCCGGCCGTACCGTCGCCGAGACCGCCTTCGAACGCCGCGCCGCGGCGAAGTTCTGGAAGGCGAAACGCGACTACGACAACGCCCTCGCCGCGGCACAGGCGGATCCGGCGCTCCACGGCGGGCGCCGCGTCGTCCGGATGGAGATCCCGGCGGGTACCTGGACGGTGCCGGTCGAACACTGGAAGCCCCTTTCCCAGCTCACCCGTGACCTTCTCGCCGCACACGACGAGGACCGCATTCCGCGGGTGCGCTATCGCGTGATCGGCGACCCCGTGGCTGCCCTGCTGGACTTCACCGGCGTGGTCATGCCCAAACTGGACTCCTTCGCCAACCTCGAACAGTTGTCGACGCCCGTGGGGCAGCGGCTCGGACGGAACGACCTCGGCCTGGCGACCGAACCCGAGGTCTTGCGCGGCGCCGGGAACACGATCATCGAGATCTGGATCGACGAGAACGCCGACCGGGTTCCGGTCGTCGACGACGCCGCCGACACCGAGCTGCCCCCGGTGTGGGAAGAGGACGAGCCGGACTCCGATTCCGGTGACAACGACCCGCCCGCGAGGGGACCGTCCGATGAGGACTCCCTGCACGGCACGCCGGAGGAAGTCGACCGACGAGACGCGACGAGGGCCGGAAACGCGCCGACCGTGCCTGCCGTCGCCTCGGCCGCACAGTCGCAGGCCGCACAGCCGCAGGTCGGTCTGGCGCTGCCCGGCGGGCAGCGTCTCCTGCGCGTCGAAGTGTCTCCCGGCGACAGGGGCGAAGACGCCGAACTTCGTGCTCAGGCCCGCGACGTCGCCCGCTTCCTCCTGGACAATCCGGGAGCCGAGACGCGGATCCGTGTCATCGGTGACGAAGCGGAGAGCACGTATCGAACACTGGTCGCACCCGCTTTGGAGGAGGCGGTCCACCTCGCGCAGACCTCGCTCCCCGGCACCGCCCCGCGGCCCGGGACGGCGGCGCTCGGCCTGACGAACGCACCCGAGATCGTCGCCGGTGCGGGAAACCCGGTCATCGAGATCTGGGGCAGGGAAAGCGAAGACGGCGCCGCCGCGGGCTCTTCACATCCCGGTAAGGGTGAATATCGCCGACTGGCCACGATCCGAGAAGAGGACGAGCCGGAGTCCTCGCTTTCGAATGGGCGAGAGGACGGTACGCCGTCCGCGAGCCCGGCGACGAACAAGCCGGGCTCGTCGTTCCGGGAGGCCCTCCCGGAATACGCCCGCGACGGCAGGGCTCTGGGTCTGGTCGTGGTGAGCGAGGTCAAGGACCGCGACAAGGTCGGTGAACGCATCAACGAGATGCTGGCCCCGATCGGCACCGCGGCTCCGGAAGGCGTCAAGGCCATCGTCGGGAAGCTGAACCGCGCGAGGTTCGAGACCTTCCTCGGATCGGCACCGGGGCGGCCGGCCGGGACCGAGGGTCCGCGACCGCCGGGGGGCCGGAGCTTCCAGGTCCGGGCCGGCGAGAAGTGGTTCGAGGCGCACGTCGTCGCGGTGATGGATCTCGACGGCGCGACGCCCGGTGAGGGCAAGCGTGAGCCCGCCAGGGCCGTCCGTGAGGTACGCGACCAGCAGATCATCGGGCACACGCGGTCCCGGGCGGAGAATTCGTCCTACCGGCTTGGGCTTTCCACGATCTCCCTGATGAGCGCCGGCTGGCCGCTCATCGCCGGTGGCGGTACGGGACTCGCCCGGCCAGTCGGCATCCGCACCTCCGACACGTCCACGAACGCGCAGACCATCTGGCGGCCCAACGCCGAGGTGCGGAGCGCGAAAGTGCCCGTGAAGTACTACATCACGCTGACCGGTGAAGACGGCCAGTCCCTCGTGGACACCAGCGACGGCGAGGTCACCCTGCTGCTTTCGGACTCGCTCGCCACCATCACGGAACCGGCCGGGGTCTCGGCGGGAAAGCCATACCGCGGCTGGGAAAAGAGGATGGGCTACCTCGCCGTCGACGCGGTGGACTTCGACGAGCGGGCGCTGTTCGACAAGGTCCAGCGGAAGGTCCATCCTTCGGTGACCAAACTGGGGGCGCCCGGCTGGGCCGCCTTGCGGGAATTCGTGTCCGCCGCGAACATCCGCGCGCTGTCGAGGAAGCTGTGGCCGGGCGAGCCCGCGCCTTCCGCGGACCTGGTGAGTCGCCATGGCGCCTACCGTGAAGCCGCCCGGATGACCTTCCGCCCGCACGACGTCGAGTTCGTCGGGGTGGTGCCCGCCGAGGGCGAGTCCCGCACGGAGAACACCGTGACGGCCGAGGAATCGATCGCGTACACCTCGAAGTCCGGGCCGGACGTCCTCGGCGGTATCGGCGGTGGGGCGGGCGTGCCCGGGGTCGCGGCCGGGTACGGCGGGGTGAGCGGGGCCATCGCGGCGACCGTCTCCGACACGGCCGTCGGGGGACGGTCGGCCACCACGGGGACCAGCATGTACGTCCAGGGCGACGTCGGCAGCTATCGAGTGACGGGCGAGGTCGCCGTGCAGACCTTGCACGGTGACTGGGTGACTGAGCCGGCGACGAAGTACGTCCGATTGGACCTGCACGAGGCCGCGGCCGAGAACCTGCCGGTCCCGCCGGGATACGAGAAGCGTTTCATCGACGTGGGGCCGCGCTTCGAACCTCCGTATCTGGCAGCCGCCGCGGCGGGCGGGCACGTTCGCGCCGGGATCACGCCGGTCGCCGCGGGTGTCCTTCCCCGGATCGAAAACGCGTTACGGCGTACTCCCGGTCTGCAGGATCTGCTGCCGAAATGGAGCAGTGGCGAGCCGAAGACGTCCCGCGGCTCCGGCGACAAGGTCGAGGAACGCCTTTCGAACCAGCGGAAGCTGGCGTCGGTGTTCTCGGCGAGCGCTCTGATGAACCGGCTGGACAGTCTCCTCGGCCCCGGTGTGTCGACCCAGCTCAAACGCCGCGGCTTCTTCCACGACGAGTTCATCAGTGTGCGGGTCAAGGCCACCCTCGGCGCGGGCCGCCATTTCGGGCAGGTGGACGGGCGCACGGTGGCCGGGATCCAGACCACGGGGACGACCGCCGCCGGCGGTGCGAGCGCGGACCGCGGCTGGAGCGGCGGGCCGGAGGCACGCGGACGGGTCGGCTTCACCGGCGCGCTGGACATCGGGGCGATCACCAATGTCGCGATGACGCCGGTCAAGTTCGCGGCCGGCCGGTCACGGAAGAACACGGGTTCGGCGGGCAGCGCCGTGACCGTCGAACAGGTCGGCGCCGACAAGTCCCATGTCTTCGGCCACGACATCACGTTCGACGTCGAGATCGTCAGCCACCGGCGTCCTCGCCGCTGGGTACGGCGGTTGACCCCCGGATCGCCCTTCCGGTCGACCCCGAAAGTGCGCACGCTCGCGGGCTCACGGCCCGGCGCCGTGGTCCCGCTCACCCCGCTGACGGGCAAGACCGAGTTGTGGGTGAGCGATTCCGCGGTCCACGAAACCGATCCCTCGAAGTTCGCTCCGGGAGCCACGACGGTCACCCACCTCGATCCCGAGCGGACACCCACCATCGACGAACTGTCCGCGACGACCACCAGGGTGCCGGAATTCCTGTACGTCGAGGCCTTCGCCAACGCCGGAGAGCTGGGGGACCTGGCCGTCGACCTGTCCAACCGGGTCACGGACGGCGACGAGGTACTGGTACTCCCGGGCAGCAAGGGACACCAGCTCGTGCACGAGTGGTTCGCTCCCGAGACGCTTCGCGCGCTGCTCGAATCCTCGTCGATACCCGCTTTCCGTCGCAACGGCCTCAGTTACGGGCGCCGCGCCACGAAACGCACCGGAGCCGTCGGCATGCGGCTGGAGCTGAGCGAGCCGGTGGTGGTCAAGGTGTCCGACGTCGGCCGCGACAAGGTGACTCGCAGCGGCGCGACCAAGGCGGCGTCGGAATTCTCCCGTGTGAAAGCACTGGGATCCAGCGCGAACATAAACTTCTTCGCGCCCGACGCGACGTCGACGTCCGCGGCGGGTGGACGGATCGCGCTGGGTGGCTCGGGCAAGTTCTGGGGCCGGAAACGGGGCCGGTCGAGCGAGCAGACCGTCGTGGTCGACCACAAGGAACGGGCGTCGGCGAACAGCCGCACCGTGCTGGTCCGTTACGACGTCAACGCACGTATGGTCCTCGAATCCAGGCAGAAACGGATCGTCGACGGCGCGGTCTCCACCGCCGGGGCCGACAAGTTCATGCCGGGCTCGCTTTTCCTCCGGATGAGCGAGCGGCAGGCCAGGGCGCAGGGGCTGCTTCCCGCGGCCGAACCGCGGGAGACGGTGCCCAAGCTCGGCGCCCCGGAACTGGCGCTCGGCTCCTCGGGTTCTCTCGGCAGCTACGTCGCCGAGGACCTGCCGGATCTCTCCCGGCTGCTGCCCGCGCTGCGCGCCGGTCTCAAGGACGAGCACCGGGACCTCATCCCGAAGTCCGTGCTGGACGACGTGATGGGCAACGCCCAACGGCTGGGTGATCTGGTCGAAGGCGCGAACGCGGCGTCGCTGCTCGACAACGCGCTCGACGGCGGGTTGCCCTTGCGCGTTCACAAGCCGGGAGTGCTGTGGTCGGACGACTACAACGTCGTGTTGAAGGCCACCGCGGAGACCGTCGAGTTCGACGGCTACGAGAACGACGGCAGTGAGATCGAGCAGGCGATCACGAACGCGGCCATGAGCAAGTCCGTCGAAGAACGTTCGAAGTCCAGGGGTGGCTGGCTCCGTCCCGGCTGGCGGTCGTTGTTCTCCACCGGTGACCCCAGTGGTGGAGGTGCGATGGGCGGCTCGGCGGGCGTGGCAGGCACACGCGAGCGCACCGACCGCCGGGTCACCGGATCCGGACTGACCTCGATCCGCGCGACCACCGCGTCCGGGCCCGGTGCCCGGTACCGCGTCCGGCTGCGGTGGGAACTGAAGATCGAGCGCCAAGGCCGCGAGATCGGGTCGAGCGCGCTGACGGACCACATCACGATCCGGGCGAGCGCCGACGACCAGAAGCTCGGCGGCGGTGGCGGCATGGAACACGAGAGCTCGGTGATCCCGCTCGGACGGCACACCGAAGACAGCGTGAAGGAATGGCAGAGCGACGGCCGCAAGCTCCCGGCGGACGTACTCGTGGAGGGTTTCCGGGGCGCCGCGGACATCCGGCAGGGAGTGATCCAGGCGATCAAGGGCGCCGGGGCGAAGGCAGGGCTGACCAACAGCGAAACCGGCGCGATGAACACGCTCGCGCTGTCGGTGACCAACACGGCCATCCGGGCCAATCTCGTGAAGAGCTCCGGGGCTTCGCTGCCCTTGCCGGAGCTGTACACCATGTCGCTCGCCGGTGGCCAGGCAGCGAAGGTCAAGATCTACTCCAGGCTCACCGGGGCGCAGGTCGTCGGCTTGAGCGACCACGTCCGCTTCGACCAATCCGCGAAGATCCTGGAAAGCTTCACCTCCGACACGGCTCGTTCCGGCGCCGCGGGCGGCCAGCTCGTCGGTGGTGACGGAGGCATCACCGACCGGGCCGACAACCTGCACATCCCCGGTGGAGCCGACACCCAGGCGACCACGGCGACCGGCCAGCTTTCCGGCGCCACCTCGGGATTGCGTTCGGTGACCCTGCAGGACACGGGCCGGAGTGGACTGACCAGGTTCGACACCGAGCACCTGATCGTGGCGGAAGTCGACGGGGTCACCAGCGCCGTCGTCGTCCGGCTTCCCGCCTCGGCCCTGCCCCGGGTGATCAACGCCGACCTGGCCAAGGTGCTGGGCGTTCCGCTTCCGGCGAAGGCGGCGCAAGCCCAGGACGGCGTCTCGCGGGCCGCCGCGCTGTGGCGGGCGAAAGAGTCGATCCTCCACCGGAAACAGGGTGTCGCCGACCAGAAGTGGTTCGATCACCAGGCCGTCGAGCAACGGCTTCGCGCGATCGCCGGCGTGCCGGGCGAGGTCGGGGTCGATCCGCGAATCGCCGCACAGCGAGCGCGGATCGCCGCGAGTGTCGCCGCACTCCAGTCGGCCGGAACCGGTTCCCATGACGAAGCAAGGGAACGAAGCAAGCAGCTGACCGCGGATCTGGCCAGGGAAGAGGCGAATCTCGACGCCGCCGCCGAGGAGCTGGCCCGGACGCGGGCGGAACTGACCGCCGCCGCCCGCGCGGCCGACGTGGCCAGGACCGCCTGGCTGCGAGCCAAGGCAGAACTGGAAACCGAACTGGCGGAGCTCAACGCGACTCTGCGAGGGCCGGACGGGAAAGACAGCGCCGGACCGGGGAAGGGCGAGGCCGCTCCCACCGGAAAGGACACCGAGGCCGTTCTCGACTCGACGCCGACAGAGTCCGCCGATGGCCGGCCGCGGAACTCGTTGCCGGACTGGGTGCTGCGGAAATCGGACTGGGCGCGGGGACTGCTGGCGTCCGCGCGGGTGCCCGAGGACGTGCTCGCCGGACTGGCGGCGGAAGCGCGGCGGATCTTGTCGGCGCGGTTCGCGAACCCGGGGATCGCGGAACGGCGGGAAGTCCTGCACACCATCCTGACCGCCGAACGCGTGCACTACCACCTCGGCGGCGAAAGCCCCGCTTCCGCCGCAGGCCTGCTGCAGGTGCTGGCGCGGGAGCTGGCCGACGCGGTGGGGACAGCCGAGGCGTCTTCGTCGAAGCCGGATCGGAGTGGCCGGGCGAACGTGGCGGAAGTCGGCGTGCTCGTCGGTGACGGGACCTCGAAGCTGGCGGGTGCGGCGAGGTGGTTGCCGAAGGAAGAGGGCGTGCACGGGGTGGTGCTGCTCGATCACGGTATGCGTGATGTGGACCTGATCGAGCAGGCGATCCGGGCTTCGGGATGGCGAGAGGGCGACGCGATCCGGCTGTACGCCTGTGAGACCGGCGACCTGGAGCAGTTGGCCGTCGACCTGCGGGACAGGCTCGGCGTTCCGGTCGGGCATCCGGTCGATCTGCTGTGGCTGGGTGTGCCCGGGGCCGGGACCGCCGTCCGGGTCGGGCCGCTGGGCCACACCGAGGACGGGAAGCCGGTCTGGCCCGATGCCGACGGCGGTGGCTGGGTTTGGCAGGTTCCGCCCTCCTCGGGAAACCGTGAGGGCCGGATCGAGGGGAGCTACCGGCTGCCCGTTCCGGTCACCGCACCGGCCGGTCTTGGTCTCGACGCACCACGGCATTTGGGGCCCGTGGTCTTCCCAGTGCCGGCGGACGTCCTGAACTGGCGGCCCGAACAGGACGAGACGAAGCCGCAGACGTTGAGGGAATATTTGGTCCAAAGAGGACTTCCGGACGGCTTCGCCCTGAAATCGGGCACGCGCCGGACCTCGAACAAGGCCGCCAGGACCTGGATCCGTGCCTGGGCGGCGGGATTTCACGGCGTGAACGACGTCTTGGGAAATCCGTACACGCAAAGTGAGGTCGTCCGCATGTCCGGGGGACTGATCCTTCGTGAGGAACTCGGCCTGCTGTGGAAGGACCTCGCGCAGGGTAAGACGCTGGAGGAACTGGAACTGGCGGCGCCCGTGGCGGCGGAATCGGCAGCGGCCGGAGCCCAGACCTCCGGCAGGGTGACCGACGTCCCGGTGCCGGAGGAAGTGGTGCGGTGGCGGCCGGGCCCGACCGGGCCGAAGACGTTGCGGGCCTATCTGGAAACACTCACTCTGCCCAAGGGGATCTCGGTTCCCGCCTCGTCCGGCAGGTTGAACCAAGCCACCACGAAGTGGGTGCGGGCGTGGGTGGAGGGGTTGGCGAACGAGGACGATCCCGACACCGGACGGCCTTACAAACCGGCCAAGGTGTTCGCTCTCACCGGTGGACTGAGCAGTCTCCACACGGTGCGCGAGTGGCTCAAGGCGGCAAGACCGGCCGTCGAGGAAGACGAGCATGCCGCGGGCCGGTCGCGGGCCACGGGCGCCCGGGCCCTCCCACCGGGTGCCGACGTCGTCTACGAGCCACCGGTCGTCGAGTGGACCGGGCATCTGGCCGCACGTACCGAAATCGGGTTCGTGACCGCGCGGGACATCGACGAGCTGGCTCCGGTGGTGGACCGGCTGGTGCGGGAGATCCTGCGGCGTCGCAGGCAGGGATTGCAGGCTCCCGATCTCCGCTTGCGCCTTCATGTCGATCACAAGGACACGCATCGTCCGATCCAGCGGGAGCGGCTGGAAGTCGTCGGCAAGTTGGTGCGGGAGATGATCGACGACAGGATCGCCGCCTTGGCCGCGGCGGGCGAGGAGGTCCCGGTCGTCCCGGCGGAACTTCGGGTGAAGCTGGACCTGGGAACCCAACGTCTGGCTACCGGGAAGCGAACCCGGTTCGAGCTGGTGCGGCATGCCGATCATGGGCTGAAACCGGACGATTATCGCGAAAAGGCTCAGCTGGCGGTCGCGTTCGCCCAGAAGGCGGTCGGTCTGCCCGCAGCGCACTCCGATCAGGTCCGTTGGGTCCTGCAGGGTGAAACGATCCGAGCGCTGCTGTCCGGAGAAGACCGGATGAGCCCGGTCACCTTCGTCCTGGATCCCGCCTTCCATGGTTCGCCGGAGTTGCGAGAGCAGCGCGAGCGCCGTCTGAAGGACGCGGTCAAGGCCGCGGTGACGACGGTCTCGGTGGCGTACCAGAAGATCGGTGGTTCCGAAATCGACGTCGACGCCTTCGTCGGCGAGGTGAGGTTCGAAGACTCGGGTCGCGCCGCGAAGACGCTCGGCCCGGACCTGGTGGACATGGTCCTCGAGAACCCGTCCGCCGAATTGCCCGACTCGCACACCCTCGATTCCGAGATGGTGCCCTCGACGACGGATCTCAAGGCCGCCCTGCTGACGGCTCTCGTGGCGGGTGACGAGTCGATGCCGGTGACACCGAGCAACGCGGTGTCCTTCGCGGCCTTCAAGGCGATCGGAATTCCTCGGACGGAATGGTCGGCGCCACTGACGCGCGACACCTCGTTCACTCTCTCGCCGGATGACCTGGTGGCGTTGCGCGCCGCGGTGAGGGCCTTGGCTCCCGAAGTGCTCCGGCGTCAGCGGGCCGGAGTGCAGGCCCCCGACCTCCGGATCGTGCTGTCCATCAGTCCGCGAACCGAAGGCACTCCCGCGCACACGACGCGGCTTCGCGATGCCGCCGTGCTCGTACACGAAGAATTGCGGTCGGCGGGGGTGGACGAGGCCGGCATCGAAGAGTCCTTGAAACTGAGGATCAGCCTGGGAACGCGCATGAGCGACCAGAAAATGCGGCTCGAATTATTGCGGTACGACGAAGAAGGAAAGTCGCCACGGGAGTATCGGCGCATGACTTCACTCGATGTCGCTTTCCCCTCGCGGAAGCCCGGCCTGACCGCGGCGCAGGGCAATCGGGTGCGGTGGCTGGCACAGGGTGAGGCACTGCGGGCCCTCAAGGCGGGCGAAACCCGGATGCGGCCGTTCACCTTCACCGTGGGCTCGGCCAAGAGTGAGTCCGAGGAGCTGGCGGTCCAGCGCAAGGAGTACATCCAGGAACTCGTCCGCGAGGGTGCGAGGACGGTCGCGCTGGCGCTGGAGGCCCAACGGCGAATCGGGCCGGTCGACATCGCACAGTTCGCCGCCGAGGTGCTATGGGAGCGCTCGGATCACGTGGCCCGGCCGGGCGCACATGTGATGGCGAGTGTCCGGGTGGGGGAGCCGAGAGACGGCCGCGGGGCGGGCCCGTCCGAAATTCCCGCCGGCTCGGCGAGAGAGGCGGAACAGGCACGGGAACGACGGCGGAGGGCATCTCGTCTCGATCCGGAGGAAGCGGATGAAAGCGGGTTGGTCTCGGGGATCGCCGACGTCCGGGTCAGTGCGGGGCAGGACCTTCGGCCGATGGCTTCGCTGTCGGGGGAAGAACCCGCTGACTTCTTCCAGGACCTCATGGCCCCGGGGCCGGATTTGCTCCTGGAAGGCTTCGATCTCGACGCGATGATGGAAACCATGCCGGACTGGCTTTCCACGTTGCCGTGGGACCCGACCTTCTGGGAGATGCCGGAATGGGCCGATCCGTTCGGCGGCACGTCGATCGCGGACGTGGGAGTGCTCATCGGGGACGGTGACTCGAAGGCGGCCGGTGCGGCGAGGTGGTTGCCGAGGGAAGAAGGGGTGTTCGGGGTGGTGTTGCTGGAGCACGGGTTGCGTGATGTGGAGGCGATCGAGCAGGCGATCCGGACGTCGGGCTGGCAGCCGGGCGAGGCGATCCGGTTGTACGCCTGCGAAACCGGTGATTTGGAAGCACTGGCCGTCCGACTCTGGGAGCGGCTGGGAACACCGGTGGGGCATCCGGTCGATCTGCTGTGGCTGGGTGTGCCCGGGGCCGGTCCCGCGGTGCGGGTCGGTCAGTTCGGTCACGACGAAGACGGCAGGCCGATCTTGCCCGACAACGACGGTGACGGCTGGATCTGGCAGGTTCCGCCCTCGCCGCAAAATCGCGACGGCCGCGTCGAAGGAAGCTACCGTCTTCCCGTCCCTCTCGCGGCTCCGCCCGTCCTCGGTCTCGACGAGCCATTGCATCTGGACCCGGTGAGGCGGATCTCGGGCGGGACGGCGCGCCGTCGGTGACTCACGATGGCGGGGTAGAGATTTCGTTGAGTCCGGTTTGCTCGACTGTGTCCTGGACCCGTCCGCCGTCCGGATCGGTGCGGGTGAAGCGGACTCGAGAGGACATCTGATGGGCAACGGGAAGGCGGGACGCCCCGGCGTTCTGGCGATCACGGTGGTCACGGGCCTGCTCTGGGCGTCGTCACCCGCCGCGGCGCAGCAGGCACCCGCTCCGCTGCCGACCGAGCAGAAGGGCTGTCTGCAGGCACCGGAGACGACCGAGGCAGGCGTGCCCTGGGCCCAGCAGCGGATGGCGGTGGACCGGGTCTGGTCGTTGACGAAAGGCGCCGGCGTCACCGTGGGGGTGGTCGACACCGGTGTCGACGGGAATACCCCCCAGCTGTCCGGCGGACGCGTGAAGCCCGGCCTCGATGTCACCACCCCGGAACGCAAGCCGGCGAACGACGACTGCTTCGGGCACGGCACGTTCGTCGCCGGGATCATCGGTGCCGCCGTCCGGCCGGGGACCGGATTCGCCGGGGTCGCGCCCGAGGCCACGATTCTCCCGATCCGGTGCGCGATCACGACCGAGGACGGCTCACCGCCGGTCCTGACCGCGGCCGAAATGGCCAAGGGCATCCGCGCCGCCGTCGACGGCGGCGCCCGGGTGATCAACATTTCGGCCAGCACCGACAACCCGGATCCGGAACTCGCCGAAGCCGTCCGGTACGCCGCCCAGCGCGACGTCGTGGTGGTCGCCTCCGCCGCGAACACCGCCCAGCAAGGGGACCCGATCACTTACCCGGCCTCGTATCCCACCGTCATCGCCGTCGGCGCGATCGACATGCTCGGCAAGAAGGCGGACTTCTCACAGACCGGGAAGTTCCTCTCCCTGGTCGCTCCCGGCGTCGGGGTCACCAGCCTCGGGCCCGGCGGCGCGGGGCACTGGGTGGGCAGCGGCACCAGCTACGCCGCGCCGTTCGTGGCCGGCGTCGCCGCACTCGTGCGCGCCTACCGGCCCCAGTTGTCCGCCGAGCAGGTCAAGCACCGGCTGGAGGCGACCGCGGACCATCCGGCCGCGGCACTGCCCGACGCGCGACTGGGCTGGGGAACGGTCAACGCGATGGCCGCCGTGACGACACTGCTGCCTGAGGAATCCGGCACCGCGGCGCCCGTCGTCGCGGCCGAACCGGCGCCGCTGCCGGTGCCCATCCGTCCGGACGGTCCCGGCGAGGTCGTCGCCGTCGTCGCCACGGTCTCCGTGCCGGTTCTCGCGCTGCTCGGCCTGCTGGTGTTCCGGCTGTGCCTGGGTGCCAAGCGCCGCCGCTGGAAGCGGGCCCGGGTCGTCGAATTCTCCCGCCCCCGCACTCATTGAGTGACGACACTCCGCAGTACATGATGGCCCCCTTCCTTGCGCCTAGCGCAAGGAAGGGGGCCATCATGTACTGCGGAAGAGGCCTTCACACGCTGCGTTGGGTCGACCCTCTCGAGTGAGCCTGTTCTCCCTATGCCCCCGGTGCCGGCCCGCCCTCCACCAGCGGCGTCTGGACCAACCGGACCGATCGGCGCCGATTGATGAACTGCGCGCGCCCCGGCGGAAGTACCCGAGGCTTGAGGTTGCCGAGGAAGGAACCTTCGGTCTTCGGGCAGGACAACAGGAGCGCCGGGGTGCCCAGTTCCCACATGCGCCGGATCGCCGGGTTGCTCATCGACCGGCTCGCCCCCGCGGTGCTGCGCGCGAGGATGATGTGCACGCCGACGTCGGCGGCCTGGGCGAGCACCGGCATCAGGCCCTGCAGCGGACCGGCGCTTCCGGCGGATTCCGACAGTTCGAAGTCGTCGATGATGATGTAGAGCCGTCCACCGGTCCACCAGTCGCGCAACGGGAGCCTGCTCGGGCTGATCTCCGGACCGGGAATGCGCTTCTCGATGACGGAAGCCGCACCTGCGATCGACTTCGTCAGTGCTTCAGCGCCCACGGCGTATTCCAGCTGGTACTCGGCCGGGATCGAATCGCGCAGTTCGCGCCGGAAGTCACCGAACATGACGCGGGCTTCGTCGCTGCTGTGGTGCGCCACGATCGAGCGGGCGATGTGCTTGAGGATGTTGGTCTTGCCCGATTCCGCGTCACCGTAGATCAGCAGGTGGGGCGTGACGTCGAAGTCGTGCCATTCCGGTTCGAGACGCTGGTCTTCGAGACCGAGCGGCATGCGCATCTCCGCCGCGGGGGATGGCGCACGCGGTGCCGGTAGTTCCCGCGCGTGCAGGGTCTGCGGCAGGAGCCGGACCTTCGGCGCGCGCGGCGCTCCAGGCGGTGCCAGCGCTTCGGCGAGTTCCACCGTCGCCTCCGCGAGATCCTCGGTGCGGGAGTCGCCGTCGATCCGGGGGAGTGCGGCGAGGAAGTGCAGCCGGTCCGGGGTGATCCCACGGCCGGGGATCGACGGCACGGTCGCGGCGAACCGGCTGTTGATTTCGGAGTCGACGGGGTCGCCGAGTTTGAGTTCGAACCGCGTGCCCATGACGTCCCGGAGCCACGGCCGCATTTCCGACCACCGGTTGGACGCGACGACGAGGTGGATGCCGAAGCTCAGCCCTCGTGCGGCGAGTTCGGTGAACTTCTCCTCGATTTCCTCGAAGTCCTGGCGGATCGTGTACCAGCCGTCGACCACGAGGAACACGTCGCCGTAGGGATCGAGGTCACGGAAACGGCCCTCGGCGCGGGCCCGGCGGTAACTGACCATCGAATCGACGTTGTGCTCGGCGAAGATGGTCTCCCGCCGCGCCATCAGGTTGGTGATCTCCAGGACCGTGCGAGTGACGCGGTCGCGGTCGAGCCGGTTGGCGATACTGCCGATATGCGGCATCGCCGCGAGCGAAGACAGCGTCCCGCCGAAATCCAGGCAGTAGAACTGGACCTGTTCGGCGGTGTGGGTGAGCGCGAGGCCGCAGATCAGCGTGCGCAGCATCGTGCTCTTGCCGCTCTGCGGTCCGCCGACCACCGCCGCGTTGCCCTTGCTGCCCGACAGGTCGGCGATCAGCAGCTCACGCCGTTGCTGCGCGGGCAGGTCGATGAGCCCGACGGGCACGGTCATGTTCGCCGTGTTCAGGTCGCCGACCGGACGCGGGCCGTAGGTCGGGTGGTCCACCAGCGGCGGCAGCAGCTGATCCAGGGTCGCCGACGTCTTCAGCGGTGGCAGCCAGACCTGGTGCGCCCTCGGGCCGATGCCTCGTAGCCTGCCGATCAGCACGTCGATCATGGTCTCGGTGGCTTCGTTGGGCTGGTCCTCTTCGACGGTTTCGGGCTCTGGCGCCACCGGAGGTTCGATGTACCGCTGTCCGAACGCGACGATGTGCTGTTCGACAGCGAGCCCGGTCTGTCGTCGCTTCGGCCGGTAGGGCGCCGAGGAGAACGCGCCCTTGAACCGAACCAGGGTCTGGGTATCCGGCCTGAGGTAGCCGTTGCCAGGGCTGTTGGGGAGTTCGTAGGCGTCCGGGACGCCGATGACGCTGCGGCTCTCCATCGCGGAGAAGGTCCGGAGGCCGATCCGGTAGGAAAGGTGCGTCTCGACCTTGTGGATCCGGCCTTCGTCCAGCCGTTGTGAGGCCAGCAGCAGATGTACCCCGAGGCTGCGGCCGAGCCTGCCGATCATGGCGAAGACGTCGATGAACTCGGGTTTGCTCGAGAGCATCTCGCTGAACTCGTCCACCACGATGAACAGTGCGGGCATCGGCTCGAGCGGCACACCTTGGGCGCGGGCGGCCTCGTAATCCCGCCGGGAGGCGTAGTTGCCGGCCGCGCGCAGGTGTTCCTGACGCCGGTTCATCTCGCCGGTCAGCGCGTCCTGCATGCGGTCGACCAGTTCGAGTTCTTCGGCGAGGTTGGTGATCACCGCCGAGGTGTGCGGCAGCTGGTCGAAACCGAGGAAGGCCGCGCCTCCCTTGAAGTCCACCAGCACGAAGTTGAGGTCTTCCGGCGAATGGGTGGTGGCGAGCGCGAGCACCAGCGTGCGCAGCAGTTCGCTCTTGCCGGAGCCGGTGGCGCCGACGCACAGTCCGTGCGGTCCCATGCCGTCTTCGGCGGATTCCTTGATGTCGAGTTCGAGCGGGGAACCCGCTCCGGCGATGCCGATCGGCACGCGTAACCGCCGTTTGCCGGTCATCCGGTCGCGGCGGTACTTCACCGGATCGAAGGTGGCGACGTCGCCGATGCCGAGCAGGGTGGCCAGGTCGTAGTCGACGGCGAGTGGCTCGTCGTCCTCGGAGACCTCGCCGATCCGGAACTGGGCCATCGTCCGGGCGAGTGCGTTCGCGGCGACCTCGCTCATCCGGTCGGGACGGCAGAGCCGGGCGGTCTGCTGCTTGCCGACCCGGTCGAACGACACCGTCCGGACCTCGTCCGCGTCGACCTCCAGGAACAACGCCCCGGCCCGTTGCCGCCAGGGCAACGAGCCCGAGACATCCAGGACCACGGTGTTGCGGTAGCCCTCGTCGGCGACCCGATGGTCGGCCGGCACCGAAATCCCGTCGAGTACGAGGACGACGAACGGCTCCGACGCGGTGATCGGCGTGTCGGCCTCGAACCGCGGCCGCCCGGTGAACGAGGGCCCGCCGAGCAGGAGTTCGGCCTGCGTGATGTCGTCGGCGGCGAGCCGGCGCGCTCCGGCGGCATCGCGGCTTTCGGTGTCCTGGTGGTGGGGGAGCCACTTCAGCCAGTCCCACCGGTCCAGATGCTCTTCGGAGGCGCAGACCGCGACCCGGACGTCACCGGGGGCGTGCGCGGTGACCAGCTGGGCGAGGATCGCCCGCGTCAGGCCGAGGACGGCGTCGTCGTCGCCGGAGAACTGGATCTGCCCGAAACCCCGCAGGTAGACCGCGATCGGCGCGTCCGGGAGCGTGTTGTAGGCGCGCATGAACCGGCGCAGGGCGTGTGCGGTGAGCGGTTCGAGGTCTTCGATCGGCTGGCTGTTCGGGGGGACCAGCTTGAAGGTCGAGCGCTGAGTGCCCAGGCCGAGCCTGATCTCGCCGAAGTCGTCGTGGGCGGGGCGCCGTTCCCAAAGGCGGTAACCCAGTGCCATCGACCACAGCGCGTGCGGGTCCGGGTGGATCCAGCGGGCGGCCTTCCGCTGCGCGCCCAGCGCGTCGCGGGCCTGTTTGCGCAGTTGGCCGAGATAGCGGATGTAATCGCGCCGGTGGCCGTTCAGCTTCTGCTTGTGGGTGACCGAGTTCCGCACCATCTGCGTGATGAGCATGCCGAGCGCCGACAGCACCATGAGGCCACCGCCGATGTAGGCGAAGGCGCCGGCGCCGGGACGGACGAACATCATCACCATGGCGAGTGAACCGAGTGCCATGGGCGCGTACATCAGGACGCTGCTGATGCCGCCGCCGGTGTTCTCGGGCACGCCGGGTGGCGGCTGGAGCTCGGTTTCGATCTCGGGGGCGGGCGGTTTGGGCCGTCGCGCGCGCCGGGCGAACAGCGTGGTGCTCACAGGCTCTCCCTTGGTGAGTGGTTCTCCCCGTTTTCGGGGATCTCGGTCCGGCTTGGCCGCCCGCGGTGCGGCCGGGCTTAGCTTGGATGCCGGGACGAGGGCCTGGACCTGGAAGAAAGGGCCTGTCACCTGAGGTAGAGCGAACACAGCATCGCACAAAGAACGCGGCGAAGCTACCGTCCATTTCGGACGGTGAGAACAAACCGGCCGGAGGCTCCGGCCGGCCTGGTACACGTGCTGAACAGGGGCTGATCCGTGACGGCGTCCGAACCGGTACCGATCGTGGACCCGGAGATCGAAGTGCTGACCTTCGAGCAGCTTGTCCAGCTGGTCAACGAGGTCAGCCCGGACTCCTACTACGAGCGGGCGCAGGCTTTCGACACGGCGACAGCACGGTTGGAACAGATCCAGGACGACCTGGCGCGCGGGACTCGCGAATTGTGGGATGCCTGGCGAGGCGAAGGTGCCGAAGCCTTTGGCGACGACGTCCGGAACGTCAACGCCCTCGGCAACACGGCGATCCAAGCGATGGCCAGTCCCGGTTACGGTGCCACGCTCCGCCGGGCCGGGGACGCTCTCGCGCTCGCGCAGCAACGTATCCGCGACCTGCAGGCGCAAAAACGGGAGGGCGACCTCCCGGCCGCTCGGCAGGTGGTGCACGACCTCGGCGTCGCGTATCAGGAGATCGGAACGGCGATCACTCCGTTCCCCGGTGCCGAGACCGACGTCCCGGTGAACGGTCAGGGCCCGGCGGCGAACGCGTCCGCTCCCGCGGGGGTGACGCCTGCCATGGGCGCCACCCAGCCCTCCGCCGAAGGTCAGCTGGGTCGTCATGGCGGCGGGACGGGGACACCAGGAGGTGCCGGGATCGTGCCTGCCGCAGCCTTGCTGCCGATGGGCGTACCGATGGCGGAAGGGCGGCCGGGTCGGCAGGGCGACGTCTGGGCCGGGTTGCTGGAAGATACGACCCAGGGCACGACCGCCTCGGTGTCGCCTGCGGTCGTGGGGAAGGAAACGCCGGCCGCGCGACCGGCGTCGAGTGGCGAAACCGTCGACGGGCAAGGAAACGGCGCCTACTTCGCGGTACTGGGCCGGACACAAGGGGTGCAGGCCGGGCTTCGGAACACCGAGTCGAAGAAGGACAAGCGAAAGGATTCGTGCCGGGACGAAAGCGCAACCGCGGAGCAGGACGAGGCGCCGTTGAAGCCTGAGATGCCGAACGCGGACCTCACTTCGCCGGGTGCTTCGGCGCGCGCGGAGACCACCTTCGACGCGGATCTTCCGGAGCGCACCGCGGAGCCGGCCCCGTCGGTGGCGACCGTGTCCGCGACCGACGCTTCGTCCACGGCTCCTGCGAGTCACGAACCGGTCCATGCCAAGGGTCCGGCTTCCGAGCTTCCTCCGCCTCCGGCCACCACTCCCGTTTCCGAGACAGCGTCTTCGCCGTCTGGAACCGCCGCACCGGCGGAGGTCCTCAAGGCACCTCCGCTACCGCACGGCTCCGGCGCCGGTCTTCCCAACAACGCCACTCCGGCATCGCTGGGCGTTCCGATGCAACCGGCCGTCACGCCGGTCGCGGGGGAGACTTCCTTGCCGAGCGCGTTGCCCGCTTCACCGGCGTTCCGGCCCGCCGGCGGGTTCGACGCCAGTTCCACCCCCGGGCTTCCTCCGGTGGTTCCCGGCGGGACCGGTTCGCCCCGGGTTCCCGGGGAGGCCATGCACGGCACCGGTGGCGGTTTCATGTCGCCGATGCTCGGGGGCGGCGCGGTCGGCGGAGGCCAGGACACGGAGAACGAACGGCAACCGATGGGTCTGCTCGGCGTCGACCCCAAGGTCTGGGACGCCTCCGGCAACGCACCCCAGGTGCTGGGCCGCTCGGCCGCCGCACCGCCGCCGCGGGCACTCGACCTCGACGACGCGAAGAAGAAGGCCATGGAAATGGTGGACTCCGTGCTCGGACGCCCCGATCGGAAAGACGACGATCGAATCGCCGAGTGAGAACGAAGCGATCGCGGAAGTGGCTATCGCGTGTCCGTGAAGGCCTCCTTTCCTACCTTCAGAGTAGGGAAGGAGGCCTTCACGGACATTCGGCAGCCAGACGCGGCAGACCGAGAAGTGGCCGTCGCCTGTCGTGACTTTGTTGGGGCGCAACGATATTCACCGTGCGAGCGCATGTCACCGATCTCGCCGGTGCCTGTCGTCACACTCTGTCGATAATGACTATCGTTGCCAATAACATGGCCATACTTCGATTCGGATGCCGGTGCTCACCGAAGCCATTGTCGAGGAGTGCTGAATCCCGACCTCGACAACGCCGGACTCGACCGGGTGCTCGACCTGCCCGGTGACGGCCATCCGCTGATCCCCTCGGCCATCGCGTGTTCGTCACGCGCGCGCCGAACCGATTTTGAGGACGACGAACCATGTGTGGAATCACCGGCTGGGTCGCCTTCGACAGCGACCTCACCACGAGCGTGCCCGTCATCGAGGCGATGACGGAGACGCTGGGCAACCGCGGCCCGGACGCGGGCGGGACCTGGATCCGCACCCATGTCGCGCTGGGTCACCGACGGCTGGCGGTCATCGACCTGCCAGGAGGTATGCAGCCGATGGAGGTCCGTACCCCGTCCGGGACCGTCGCGCTCACCTTCTCCGGTGAGGTCTACAACTTTTTGGACCTGCGCGCCGAACTCGAGGGCCGGGGGCACCGGTTCACCACCCGCAGCGACACCGAAGTGGTGCTGCGCGGTTATCTGGAATGGGGTGAGGCGGTCGCTGAGCGGCTCAACGGCATGTACGCGTTCGGGTTGTGGGACGAGCGCTACGGCAAGCTCGTGTTGATCCGCGACAGAGTCGGCGTGAAGCCGCTCTACTACCACCGCACCTCCGACGGCGTGTTGTTCGGCTCCGAGCCGAAGGCGATCCTCGCCAATCCGCGGTTCCCGCGCGTCGTGGACACCGGTTGCCTGCGTGAGCTGGTCGGTTTCACCAAGGCTCCCGGCTGGTCACTGTGGAAGGACATGTACGAGGTCGAGCCGGGGACCGTCTTGACCGCGACCCGTGCGGGCATCCGGCACCACACCTACTGGCGGTTGGAGACCACGGCGCACACCGACGACCCCGGCACCACTGTGGAGAAGGTCGGGGAGTTGTTCGGGGACGCGGTGCGGCGGCAGACAGTGTCCGATGTGCCGCAGTGCGTGCTGCTCTCCGGCGGCCTGGACTCCAGCGCCGTCACCGCGGTCGCCGCCGCGGAACTGCGCACGCGCGGGGAGAAGACCCGCACGTTCTCGGTGGATTTCGCCGGGTACGAAGAGAACTTCCGGCCCGACGAGTTGCGGGAGACACCGGACTCGCCGTTCGTCCGTGCGGTCGCCGCGCACGTCGGCTCGGTGCACCACGACATCGTGCTCGACTCCCACGCGCTGGCCGACCCCGCATTGCGGCGCGCCGTCGTCGCGGCACGGGACATGCCGATCGGGCTCGGTGACATCGACTCCTCGATGTACCTGTTGTTCCGGGCGATCCGCGCCGAGTGCACGGTGGCGCTGTCGGGCGAGTTCGCCGACGAGCTGTTCGGCGGATACGCCTGGTTCCATCACCCGGCGGCCCGCGACGCCGACACGTTCCCGTGGCTGGCGTTCAGCAACGCCTACACCGGTGACCGGACCGAAATGCTGCGACCCGAACTCAGCCGCGACCTGGACATCGGCGCCTATGTCGCCGACGAGTACCGCACCGCCGTCGCCGCCATCGACCATCTCGACGGTGAGGACGCGCTGGAGCGCCGGATGCGCCGCAGCAGCCATCTGCACGTGACCAGGCTGGTGCGCGCGATGCTCGACCGCAAGGACCGGATGTCCATGGCCGTCGGGCTGGAGGTCCGGGTGCCCTTCGCCGATCACCGCCTCATCGAGTACGTCTACAACGTGCCGTGGTCGATGAAAGCCGACGGTGGCAGGGAAAAGAGCCTGCTACGCGGGGCGGTCGCCGGGCTGTTGCCCCGATCGGTCACCGAGCGCGTCAAGAGTCCGTATCCGTCCACACAGGACACCGGTTATGCCGAAGCGTTGCAACGGCAGGCGAACGACGTGCTCGCCGAAGCCGGGCATCCGCTGTTCGCGATCTTCGACGCGGAGTGGGTCCGCGGCGCGGCCACGCGGGATCCCGCCGCGGTCACCGGCAGGCTGCGCACCGGCCTGGAACGACTGCTCGACCTCTACCACTGGTTCGACCTTTACCGACCCGAGCTCCGGCTCGGCTGAACCGGTGCCGCACAAGGAGAATTACATGAACACAACCGTACCGCACGTACTCGGTGACGACTTCGTCCAAGACGCGCACGGCGTCGGGGCGAAGTTACGCGAAAGCGCGCCTATCCGCCCTGTCGTGCTGCCCAGCGGCATGCCCGTCTGGCTGGTGACCGGGTACGAAGAAGCCAGAGCCGTCGCGGCGGACCCCCGCTTCAGCAGCCACCGGGTGTACGACCGGATGCATCGGTCGGCGCTGGGCGAAGACGAGGAAAGTCCGTTCTCCGAGGACTTCGCGATGAATCTCCTCAACCTGGACCCACCGGAGCACACCCGGCTGCGCAAGCTGGTCGCGAAGACGTTCACCGGCCGGGCCGTCGAGTCGCTGCGACCGCGGATAGCACAGATCGCGGACGAGTTGCTCGACGCGATGACGGACCGTGATTCCGTGGACCTGCTGGAGTCCTACGCCTACCCGCTGCCGATCCGGGTCATCACCGAGCTGCTGGGGGTGCCGTTCGAGGACCACGAGCAGTTCACCGCGTGGTCGAAGACGATGGTCGACGGCGGAGCGACCGAGGAGGCGGGCGCGGCGACCATGCGGATGGCTGGCTACCTGCACGGGCTGATCGCGGCCAAACGCGAGAACCCTGCCGACGACCTGCTTTCCCGGCTCGTGCACGCCGGTGAGGACGGCGACCGGCTCTCCCCATCGGAGTTGATCGCGGTCTCCGTCGTCCTGCTCATCGGTGGCTTCGAAACCACGGTGAACCTGATCAGCGGCGGCGTCCTCAGCCTGTCCCGCCACCCTGCCCAGCTCGCGCTGCTGCGGGCGGACCGGAGCCTGATGCCGACCGCGATCGAGGAGTTCCTCCGGCACGAGACACCGAACATCCTGTCGTCGCCCCGCTACACCACCGAAGAGGTCGAGATCGCCGGTGTGGTGATCCCGGCGGGCGACTTCGTCATGGTGTCGTGGCTGGCCGCCAATCGCGACCCGGCCCGCTTCACCGACCCGGACCGGCTGGACATCACCCGGCCGCGGGGCGGTCACCTGGCGTTCGGCCACGGCCCGCACTTCTGCCTCGGGGCACCACTGGCCCGGATGGAGGGCGAGATCGCCTTCGGGCGCCTGCTGGACCGGTTCGCCGACATCGAGGTGCTGTCCGCCGTGGACGATCTGCGCTGGCGCGACAGCACGGCCATGCACGGCCTCGAATCGCTGGTGCTGAGGCTGCGATGACCGCAGGCCTCCGCGGTGCCGGAGGTCGCCCGGAACCGGGGTATTCGGGGTCAGGACGAGTGTCCACTTCGGGCAGACCGGGTGCGGCGTGCCGCGTTCCGGATCCGCCGCTTCCTATCCTCCGGTCATGGTCGTGGTGTACCAGCAGAAGAGCGCGCCGTTCGCGGTGTACGAAACCATCGGCGACTGCAACCTCGCGTACCCCTACGCGCGTATGCCGAGTAAGGGCGAGGCCCGCGGCGGCGTGCGCAGCTTCACCTGCGCGGCGGCGGGGTTGTGGGACGATCTGACCGTCAGCGGGCACAAGTACACTTTGGACTTCCTGCCGGACGACATACCGGTCCGGGGCGAGCCGGACCGTCTGGGTGCCGTCGTGGCGACCCAGTGGGGGCATCCGCCGATTCTCCTGTTGGCCGGACGCGTTCCACTCCACTGGGCGTGGGAGGCCATCACCAAGGCATGGCCCACCACGCTGGACGGTGCGGCGCGTGTCCTGCACTCGATCTCGCGGTAAGCGAGGCGAGCGGGCTCCCGCTATTCCCGGGCGAGGTCGACGATGTTACGCAACCCGTCCACCACGACGGTGTTGTAGTTGAAGAGGAGGATGCCGGCCCCGCGGCTCCGCCATTCCTCGATCTGGTCGGGGCGATGCACGAGCGCGCACAACGAACACTGTGGCGCGGACTTCACCGCCTCGGTTATCCGGTCGACGGCCGACCGGTAGTCCGCATGCTCGAAGTCCCCTGGTATACCCAGCGAGAGTGACAAGTCGGTCGGTCCGATCCAGACGGCGTCGACGCCCTCGGTCGCGGCGATCGCGGCGCAGTTCTGGACGGAGTGCCGGTCTTCGGCCTGGACCACGACGACGGTTTCGCGCGCGGACCTGGCCAGATGCTCGTCCAGGGTCAAGGTGCCGTGACGGCCTGCTCGGGTGCTCACCGCGAGGCTGCGGATTCCCCGGGGCGGATAGTGCGCGGCGCGGACCGCGGCCTCGGCGTCCTCGGCGTTCGACACGTGCGGGAAGACGATTCCGGCGGCACCCGCGTCCAGTGCGTGCAGCGCGGACGAAGGATCACTTCCGGCGACACGCACCAGTACGGGGATGCCGGCGGCGTCACCCGCCCGGATGTGCTGCTCGACCTCGACCGTCTCGGCGGACGCGTGCTCGGTGTCGAGCAGCACGAAGTCGAAACCCAGGTGCCCGGCGAGTTCCACCGCCGAATGAGCCGGGACCTTGAGAATCAGGCCGAGCAGCGGATCGCCGCCGACGACGCGGGAACGCAGGCTCACCGCGCACCGCCCGGCCGCGGACGGTTCCAGCCACGCGCCTCGTCACCGGGGGCTTCCCAACCGTCCTCCGTCACGATCAGGGTGTCCTCCAGTTTGACGATGCCGACTTCGGGATTGGACAGCGTCGTCTCCAGGGACAGGACCATGCCCGCTTCGAGTGGGGCCTCCGCGTGATCGGCGGGGTAGGGGACCGGCCCGGTGCCGGTCAAGCGAGGGGCTTCGTGAGTGATGAGACCCATCCCGTGCCCGACGAAGAACATCTCGTTCGCGTGGGGACACTCGGCGAGCGCCTTGTCGGCCAAGGCGAAGACATCGCCACCCCGCCTGCCGGGCGCCACCGCCGCGCGCACGCTCTGTTGCACCGCTTCGACCTCGGCCAGCAGATCGCGCATCAAACCGGTCGGTTCACCCGCCACCGCCATCCGCGCCAGATCGCCGATGTACCCCTGGTACATGCCGCCGGAATCGAGCGACAGCAATTCCCCCTCCCGCCACACCCTGGACGACGGGGCGCGATTGAACTCAGGACCGCACGACACCAGGCAGTAGTCGAAGACCAGTCCTCGATCGGTCTGTTCCCTGCGGAACCGTTCGACGATCTCACGCTTCGTTTCACCGGGACGGGACGCGGCGAAGGTGGCCGCCATGGATTCGATGATCCCGACCGAAGCGGTCCGTACCAGATCGAGCTCTTGAGCGGATTTGATCGCGCGTACCCCTTCGAGGACAGGATGAGCGTCCACGAAGGTCGCCCCCGGCAGCTCGGTGCGAAGCACTTCACCCGCGTCGAACGGAAGAAAGGCCTTCTCCACGGCGATGGTCGTGTTCTCCAGGCCGCGTTCCCGCAGCCCGTCCACGATCGAGCGGGCCGTGTCCACGCTGGACCAAGACAGATGTCGGACGTCGGGTACCCAGAGCGGGAAAACGGCGGTCCCCCATTCCTCGTTGCCGCAGCCGACATAAAAGGACTTCTCGGGTGCGCCCTTGAAATAGACGAGTGCGGGAAGGTAGCGGGACACGCCGATCGCGTCGAGATTGGCGAAAAAGAAGTACCGATATCCACCGAGCAGGTGCTGGATGGAGAAGCGAGTGGTGGCGATCACCGCGTCGGCGCCGAACTTCTCCATAAGCGCGTCCATGCGGCTCTGGTCGAAAGGCAGGTCCATGACACTCCTCAAAGAATTTCCTGTGGAAAAGCACGCCGGGTCAGTATAGTTTCGACCGGTGAGTTCCCCTTCGGGCGAGAATCGAGTGCAGATATGAACAAATCATCCGGCGGTACGCAGGCCGCTTCCGATACCCGATCGATCATGGACCGATTCCGGTTGACCGGCAAAGCGGCCATGGTGACCGGAGCGGGGCAGGGCATCGGCCGTGCCTTCGCACATGCCCTCGCCGAGGCGGGTGCCAAGGTGGCGGTCGTCGACCTCAGCGCGGACCGCGCGGCGGAGGTCGCCGACGAGTTGAAGGAGAAGGGCGCGGAAGCGATCCCGGTCCACGGCGACGCCGCCGACGAACGTTCCATCGAAGAGTTCGTGCACACGACAGTGGAGACGTTCGGCCGGCTGGACATCGCGGTGAACAACGCGGGGATCAACCTCAATTCGGCTGCCGAGGAAACAACGCTCGACGAATGGGACATGGTGCACAACCTCAACCTGAGGGGTGTGTTCATCGCGTGTCAGCACGAAGCGAGGGCGATGTTCCCGAACGGTTACGGAAAAATCATCAACACGGCGTCGATGGCGTCGCTGATAGTGCCTCACCCCCAGAAGCAGGTGTCGTACAACGTTTCCAAGGGAGCGGTGGTGAGCCTGACCAGGACACTGGCCGCGGAATGGGCCGACCGCGGGATCCGGGTGAACTGCATATCGCCGGGAATCATCAGGACCGCCCTGATCGAAGAATCCGAGGCACTTGCTCCACTGGTGGACGAATGGATTTCGACCATCCCGGCCGGCCGGCTCGGTGAAGTCGCCGACCTGCAAGGCGCTGTCGTCTACCTGGCCAGTGAGGTCTCCGACTACATGACCGGGCACAACCTCGCGATCGAGGGCGGCCAGACCTTGTGGTAGACCGGTTCCCGTCGTGCGTCACGCGACTTCCAGTGAACCGCGCAGGGCCATTTCCCGTTGCAGTTCGATGGCCGAGACCAGTTCCTCGTCGCGGACGTCGTTGACGAACAGATTCTTCCCGATGCCGACGGGCAGTGGCAGCCGCTGCTGCCCGTCGCGGCGCCGGACCGTCGCGTGCAGCGCCTGCATCAACACCTCTGGCGTGTGCAGGGGGCTCCAGGTGGGCAGTCCGAGATCGGACATCACCGCGAACACGCGGCCGCACTCGTCCTCGTCCATCAGTCCGCGCCCGTAGGCGAGCGCGGTGCTCAGCGCCATGTCGAGGCACACGGCTTCACCGTGAAGCATCGACGGGAGGCCGAGCATTTCCACCGAGGGACTGAACGTGTGCCCGTAGTCCATGCTGCGTTCCAGCGTCTCTTCCCACAGATTGGGTTCGAGTTCTTCCAGCATGCCGCTGATCGCGGCTTGGAGGATGGCGGTGGCGGCACTGTCTCCCTCGGCCGACAGCCCTTGGAAGTGCTCGTCCAGGACGAGCCGGCCGTGTCGCTCGAGAAGGCCGAAAAGGGCTTCGTCCTTGATCAAGCCGACCTTCAAGATCTCCGCGAGACCGTTGCTGATGTGACGACGGCTCAACGTCGAGAGGAAACCCGGATCGAGCAAGGTGAGTTTCGCGGCCGCGTACGTGCCCAGCTGATTCTTGTGACCGTTGAAGTTCACTCCGGTCTTCACCCCGACCCCGGCGTCGACCAGGCCGACCAGGGTCGTCGGGACCCGCACGAAGGGAGTTCCGCGACGGTAGAGACTGGCGGCGAGCCCGACGATGTCCATGACGACACCGCCGCCCACGACGATGACCGGCTCGCGCCTGCGGTCGATCCCGAAGTGGTCGAGCCGCTCCACGAAACGCAGTACCACGTCGATTTCTTTGCGTACTTCGCCCGACTTCACGACCATTATCTCGTGGGTGACGTGATGGTGATCCAGGTACTGCCGAAGGTCGGCTCCGTACAGCCTGTCGACGGCTTCGTCCACCACGACGAAGCGGCGCGGCGCTCGGCCATCGCCCGGGCAGCCGGCGTCAAGCAGGTCGGTACGGTCCACGTCGAAGACGCGGTGACACAGCCGGACCTCGTAGTGGACCGGTTGCGAGGCCTTGACATGCCAAGAGGAGTTCCCTGCCATGGGCGCGACCTTCGTCGTGGCGGGCTTCCTCGGCGCGGGCGGCGCGAGAGGGTTCGGCGCGCCTTCGTTTTCCGATCGACGGAGAGCTTTCGACGAATCAGGCATTTTCATTGCCTTTTCTTCCTTGGTGAGAGACCCGGGTCAGGGCCGGACGAGGTGCTGCTCGGCCGCGACGGCGATCAGCGATCGGGCGTAGCGCGCGGCGGCGGCCGGGTTGAGGTGGAAGAACTTCACGGGTGCCACCGACTCGATCTCCAGCAGCAGCAGCCTCCCGGTGGCGGGATGGCGGAGGAAGTCCAGCCGAACCGACATCGGCTCTACCGGAACGGTCTTCAGGTAGGCCTCGTAGGCGGCGTCGATGTCGGCGAGATCCTCGCCGTGTTCGGCGTAGCCCGCTCGGGCGTTCGGATGGAACTGTGTTCCGGCGCGTCCCGCCGCGAGGATGGCGTCTTTGGTGATCGCGTGGGAGAACTCGCCGTCGATCATGATGATCCCGTGTTCTCCCAGAGTGTCGATGCTGGAGATATAGGGCTGCACACAGGCGGTCACCCCGGCCTGCTCGAAGGCTGCCAGCTTCGCGACCAGGTCGCGCTCCTCGGTGACCCGCGCGGCACCGAGTGTCCCGCCGGACGAGATGGGCTTGACGACGACGGCTCGCTCGCCGAAGTCGCGTTCCGCGCGGTCGATCGTTTCAGCGGCGATCGTGCCGATCCGGTCGCCGGGCCGGACCAGGGTGGTCGGGATGGTCCTTGCTCCGCACTCCTCGACCAGCGGAAGGTATTCCTTGCTCATGCCGCCCACGATGATCGGGTGCGGGTTCGCCAACCGGACACCCTGCCGATGCAGGGAATCCACCCACTCCCGGAATTGCCCCAGCTTCAACCACATACTCCACGGGGACTGCACGGCGACCACGTCGAACGCGGTCCAGTCCACGCCGGGACAGTCGTCCCAGCTGAGGATCCGCGTGCCGCAGCCCTGTTCTTCGAGGCTGGCTTGCAACAGCGGGGTGTCCCGGTCGGACCAGTCCTTGCCGGGAAAAGCGCTGGAGGTCACGAGTGCGATGTCCACGGATTGCCTCTCCATACGTTCACGAGCGCTTCGATCGGCAGAAGCCGAAGGTATTTCCGAAGGAACCGCCCACAATGCCGATTCCGCGGACTGGAACATCGGTCCATCCCGGACACCGGCCGCCGGCGGGGACGTCCCGTTTCTCGTGAAGCTACCGGTAGAGCCCGTCTTGCCGGCGTCCCTGTGGACATTCGGGCAGGATCGTTGGACGAAGCGCGTGGGGACGCGCCGCGCCCGCTTTCGTGGCCCGCGCGAGTCCGCGGATCAAGAGCCTCGCAGCGATCGGAACGTCATCCGGATCTGGTCGACGAGAGCGTCCGGCTGCTCAAGGGCGGCGAAGTGACCTCCGCGTTCCAGCTGGGCGTAATGCAGTACGTGCCGATAGCGCCGCTCGATCCAGCGCCGCGAGGCTTGCACGGCCTCGCCGGGAAAGATGCTGAAGCCGGCGGGGACGGGATCGGGTTCCGTCGAAACGCCGGACATCGCGCCGTTTCGACGCTCTTCCCAGTACAACCGGGCGGAGGACGCGGCGGCGTTGGGCAGCCAGTAGAGCATGATGTCGTCGAGGATCTCGTCTCGCGAGAGAACGTTTTCGGGATTGCCGGCGCTGTCGGTGACGTCTTCGAACAAGGTGTAGATCCAGGCGGCCAGTCCGGCCGGTGAGTCCGCCAGTGAATAGCCGATCGTCTGTGGCCGAGTGGCTTGCTCACGGGCATAGGCGTCCAGTTCGTCGCGGTAGCGTCGCGCGTGCGCCATCATCCGCTGTTCTTGTTCGGTCGCCTCGGCCATCTCCTCTTCCGTGGGGAAGACCAGCGGCAGGTTGAAATGCACACCGCGACATCGGTGTGGCGCCTTGCGGGCGAGCTGCTCGACGACGGACGCGCCCCAGTCACCGCCCTGCGCGAACCAGTCGTCGTACCCCAGGCGCCGCATCAAGGTGATCCACGCGTCGGCGACCCGGGAGATGTTCCAGCCCGTCGTGGCGGGTTTGTCGGAAAAGCCGAAACCCGGCATGGACGGGACCACGACATGAAATGCGTCTTCGGCGCGGCCACCGTGCGCCACCGGATCCGTCAGCGGGCCGATCAGCTGCCGGAACTCCAGGACCGAACCGGGCCAGCCGTGGCACAACAGCAGTGGCCGCGCGGCCGGTTCGGCCGAGCGAACGTGCAGGAAATGAATGCCGATCCCGTCGACGACGGATCGGTACGAGCCGAGGGTGTTGATGTCCCGTTCGGCCCGTCGCCAGTCGTAATCACCGGCCCAGTATTCGCAAAGCGCACGGATACGAGCGAGCCGAGGTCCTTGGCTCCCGTCCGTGACCGTCTCCCGGTCCGGCCATCGGGTAGCGGTCAGACGGCGCCGAAGGTCCAGCAATTCGGCCTCGGGAACCGCGATCGTGAACGGCTCGACGACCGCGTCGGTGGGGGTGAGTGTCATCGGTGCTCCTAGGGCCTTCGACAAGGGACGACGCCACCCTAACGCATAAGTGGAAGAACTATTCAACTTGGAATTTTTCCTCCACTTAGGTATCGTCCGGTAGGTGACCGACCAGCCGCCCCCATCCCTGCGTCGCGATGCCGAACGCAACCGGCAGCTTCTGCTGCGCACGGCGTTCGATCTCATGGCCTCGAAGGGACTGGACGTCTCCTACGAGGAAATCGCTCGAGCCGCGGGCACCGGGATGGGCACGATGTACCGCCGCTTCCCGCAGCGACAGGATCTGCTCGACGCCTTGTTCAGCGAGCACATCGAGACCGTTCTCGGCTTGGCCGAGGAGGCTTCACGGCGCGATGATCCTTGGGAGGGGCTCTCGTGGTTTCTCGAGCGGCAACTCGAGATCGAGGCACAGAGCCGGGGGCTGGGTGAATTGCTGCGCAGCCGCGACCAGGCCACCACACTGGTTCAGCGGGCACGCCGTCAGATGACCCCGCTGGTAGCCGACCTGATCGACAGGGCTGTCCGCGCGAGGCAACTGCCTCCCGGTGCCACCCCTGCCGACTTCGTCGCGGTGCACGTCATGGTGGGCAGTGTCATGGACGCTTCCCGGAGCTTCGCCCCACAGCTGTGGCGACGCGCGCTCCGGATCGCCCTGGCCGGCATGCGCCATGCCGACCTTTCCGGTCAGCCTCCGGAAGAAGCGGTCATCGAACGACTCTACAACGAACAATCAGACTGAAAAGGAACTCATGATCGCTCTACCCGGCCCTTTGATCGCGGTGCTCAACGCGAAGGCCATCTGTTTCGTGACGACGCTCATGCCGGACGGATCACCGCAGATCTCTCAGACCTGGGTCGGCACGGACGGCGAACGGGTCTTGATCAACACAGTGGACACCCACCAGAAGACCCGCAATGTCCGGCGTGACCCGCGCATCGCCATCGGTATCGCCGATCCCGAGTCACCGGCCCGATGCTGGGCGCTGCGCGGCAGAGTCACGGCCATCACTCCCGACGGTGCCCGAGACCACATCGACGAGTTGTCCCGGAAGTACCTGGGCCGTCCTTATCCCGGCTTCGAGGGAGGGGCCGAGCAGCGCCGCGTACTACTCGCCGTCGAGGTGGACAAACTGCACACGCCGTAACCCGGTGCGGATGCGGTTCCGCACACCAGTACATGAAGGCCCCCTTCCTTGCGACAGGCGCAAGGAAGGGGGCCTTCATGTACTTCAACTCCGAGAACCGGGCAGGCCCGGCCCGATCAGGCCCTTGTGGACGTTCGGGCAGTCGCGTTGGACGAAGCGCGTGGATATGCGCCGGGGCCCGGTTCGCTGACAGAGGATCTAGCGCGAGGCCACTTCGAGAGCGCTAGGGGCGACTGACCAGATGAGCCCGATTGAAACCGCAACCACAGTCCTTGACCCTTCCGTTCCCTTCGACCTGAAGCAGTTGGATCTCGTCGGACGTCCGACGAAGGTCGAGTTGTCGGAGAACGCGATCGCGAGCATCACCCGCGGCCGCGAGTTCGTCGAGGGGGTACTCGCTCGCAACGGGCGACCTGTTTACGGGGCGACCACCGGCTTCGGCCCGCTCGTCGTCTTCGAAGGCCGGGACAGCACCACCGACCAGTGCGACAACGTTCTGCAGCATCTCACCGTCGGGCAGGGAGCCGACCTGCCGATCCCCGTCGCACGCGCGTCGATGCTCGTGCGTGCCCGGTCGCTGGCGCATGGTCTGTCCGGCGCCTCACTATCCACTGTGGACGCTCTATGCCGGATGCTCGCCACTGGCTTCACTCCCGCCATCCCGACCTGGGGTTCGGTCGGGGCCAGCGGCGACCTCGTGCCGCTCGCCCACGCGGTCCAAAGCCTGCGCGGAGTCGGGCACGCCTACGTCGACGGCGAGCGGATGCCCGCGCGGGACGCACTCGGCGTCGCCGGGCTCACGCCGCTGGAACTGGACGGCCGGGACGCGCTGGCCCTGGTCAACGGCACGTCGGTGACCACGGCCGCGGCCGGACTCGCGGCGCTGTCCGCGCGGCGGTCGCTCCAGGTCGCGATAGCGCTGACGGCTGCGCTCGCCGACCTGCTCGGAGCCGCGCCCACGTTCGCCGCACCCTCCCTGCTGAAGGCCTTCGGCCATCCGGACGTCGCCACCACCGGGCAGGAACTGGCCTGGTGGCTGGAAGGGTCGATACCGTCCCCGGACCGGCCCCTGCAGGAGCCCTACAGCATCCGGTGCACTCCACAACTGCTGGGAGCCGCGCGTTCGGCGATCGGGTGGTCGACCGAGACGGTCTCGCAGGACCTGCGAGGGGTCAGCGACAACCCGCTGTTCTTCCCGGACGAGGATCTCGTCGCCCACGGCGGCAACTTCTTCGGTCAGCCTTCCGCTTTCGCCTCCGATCTGCTCGCCTCCGCCGTGACCCAGGTCGGCAACCTGGCGGAACGGCAGATCGACCTGCTGGTGGATCCCGGCCGCAACGGCGGACGGCCGCCGATGCTCGCCGCCGAACCGGGCAGGCAGCACTCGATCCAGGGTCTGCAGGTGATGTCGACCGCGCTCGTCGTGGCGATGCGCCGGGCCTGTACACCGGCGGCGATGCAAAGCGTGCCCACCAACCTGCACAACCAGGACGTGGTCCCGTTCGGCACGCAGGCGGCGCTGACCGCCTACGAGCAGTCCCGCATGCTGCGTCTTCTGCACGGAGCCCTCGGCGTCGCGGTGCGGCAGGCGGCGCACCTCGACGACCGCGGTTCGACCGCTTCGCACTGCACCGGCCTGGTGGCCGCGCTGTCCGACCGGATCGACCCGATCACCCGCGACCGGCCGCTCGACGAGGACATCAGGATCGCCGCGGACGTGCTCGACAGCTACGTCCAGGAGGCGAATCCATGGACACCCCGGTAATCCCGAGGATCGTCATCCCGCTGCCTTTGGAGCACCTCAGCCCGTGCTCGGCGGAAAAAGGTATCGCGACCGGTACGGTGCCGCGTCAGCGAGCCGCCTCCTGTCCGGCGGCGCTGAACGTCCAGCCCGTGCCGCCGCCCCCCATCGATTCGGAAGCCGAATTCGCCTGGTACCGCTGGGTTCTGGGGCATCACGGGTCCTTCGTCACCTGGCGGCTGCTTTCCTCGGCCCTCGATCGTCGCGACTTCGACGAGGCAGCGGCCCTGTACGACGCCTACTCGGCGTTGCTGCTCTATGCGGGCAGTTGCACGCCGGAGGTGTACGCGGCGGTGGTCCGGCCGCGGATGACGGCGCGGCACCCGGCGATGAGCGGCACGTGGGCACGCGACTACCGCCACATCACCGCGCAACTCGCCGAAGTCGTCCCGGCACGCGGTTCGGCGTTGAAAGAGGCGGTCAAGTTCAACCGCCTCGTCCATATGACGGTGGCCTACCGTCTCGTGCCGACCGGACGGTCCCTCCTGCGGGACGCCGGCCACGACGTCCACCAGGAGCCCACCGAGGAAGAGCAGTCGATCATCGACGACTTCTTCCTGATGGACCGGGCGCCGAACTGCGTGCCCGGTTTCGTGGCCGCACTGCGTGCCCGGGTGTCGGCGATTCTCGCGGACGTGCACCTGAACCCGGCGCGGGCGGGCTACGACCGGGAAGCGGTGAACCGTTTCCAAGAGGAAGTGCCGGAACACATCGGCCGCCTCGTCTCGATCGCCGAGGCGAAGCTTTGGGAAGGAGCCAACGCATGACGAACACCGAGACACAGCCGGAGAAGGCGGTCTCGCTCACCCCCGAGGTGCTCGAGTACGTGCGTGGGCAGCTTCCGCCGTTCACCGAGGTCCAGCAGGAGCTGATCGACGCCACGCTCGCGCTGGGCGGGGTCGCGGAGATGCAGGTACCACCGGAACAGGGCGCCTTGCTGACTCTCCTGGCGAGGCTGACCGGCGCGCGCGTCGCCGTCGAGGTGGGCACGTTCACCGGGTACTCGACGCTCGCGCTGGCCGAGGGGGTCGGCCCGGGCGGCAGGGTGATCACCTGCGACATCTCCGACGGCTGGCTGGAAATCGCTTCGAACGCCTGGACCAAGGCCGGCGTGGCCGACCGGGTGGAAACCGTCGTCGGGCCGGCGGCGGAGACCCTCGGGCGGCTTCCCGATGAGCCTTTCGTCGATCTGGCGTTCATCGACGCGGACAAGGTCGGCTATATCGGCTATTGGGAGGCGCTCGTGCCGAGGATCAGGCCGAACGGTCTCATCGCGGCCGACAACGTGCTCTACGCGGGTGAGGCGGCCTCGCCCGACGCCGAAGGCAACGCGCGCGCGATCCGCGCGTTCAACGAACACGTGCTGCGTGACGACCGGGTCGAGTCGGTCATGCTTACCGTCGCGGACGGATTGACTTTGGCACGCAAGAAGAATTGAGGTCGGGCCGTGGGAGACGCACAGCCGGCCGCGGCGTGGGAAGTGCCCGCCGAGGTGAATCTCCATGACCACGTCCTGCGCTCCACCGCGGCGGCGGGGGACCATCTCGCGATAGTGGATCTTTCGCGAGGTGCCCGCCGTGAATGGACCTACGCGCGGCTGCGCGCGGCCGTCGCGGGGCTCGCGGGCTGGTTGCGGCGGAACGGGGTCACCGACGACGACGTCGTGGTGGTGCTGACCGAGAACAGCGCGGAATTCGTGGTGGCCTACCACGGGATCCTGGCGGCGGGCGGGGTGGTGCTCGCGCTCGACCCGCGGGACACCGCGGAGCACTGGCGGGCCACGATCGACACCTGCGGCGCGAAGGCACTGATCGCCGAAACGGCCCTGAAGCCGCCGGAGTCCGCGCTGCCGGTCGTCTGCGTCGGTGCGACCACTCCGGGCGGTACGGCCTGGGAAGACGCGGTCGCGGCCGAGCCGGCTCAGGCTCGGCCGTCCGGGGGCGACCGGACCGCGGTGCTGATGAGTTCCAGCGGCACGGAAGGCGTGCCGAAGCTCGTCGAGGTGACCCATCGCAACCTCACCTCGAACCTCGGCCAGATCGACCATCTGCACCTGGTTCACGGCGACGACGTGGTGCTGTCGGTGCCGCCGCTGCGGCACATCTACGGCATGCAGATGGCGATGAACCCGTCGCTGCGTGCGGGGGCGACCCTGGTGCTCGGATCCACCCCGTTTTCGGCCGAAGACTTCCTCCGCGACGTGACCAGCGAAGGGGTCTCCCTCTCCTACCTGGTACCCAGTGTCATCGCCGAGCTGGGGAAGACCGGACGGCCGCTACCGTCGTTGCGGATGATCGTCTCGGGTGGCGCGCCGCTTCCTTCGACGGACGGCACCCGGTGCGCCCAAGCCCTCGGCGTGCCGGTGGTGCAGGGCTTCGGGATGACCGAAGCGGGATGCGTGAGCTTCAGCCCGGACGGGGTGGAGGTGCCGGAGGGGTCCACCGGGGTGCTGGTCCCGGGCACCGAGGTCAAGTTCCTCGGCTCGGCGGACGGAACCGAATCCGGTGAACTGTGGTTGCGCGGGCCTCAGATCGCCCCCGCCTCGGCGGACGCGGACGGCTGGCTGCGTACCGGTGACCTGGTGACCCGCGACGCGGACGGTTTCCTGCGGATCACCGGGCGGGCGAAAGCCCTGATCAAGTACAAGGGACATCAGGTCTCACCCGTCGAGCTGGAAGAGGTGGTGACGAGTCACCCCGCCGTGTCCGAAGCCCACGTCGCGGGTGTTCCCGACCCGGTCGCGGGGGAGATCCCGAAGGCGTTCGTCGTCCTCGAAGAGACTGTCTCGCTGGCGGAGATCACCGCGTACGTCGCCGAGCGGGTCGCACCGCACAAACGCGTGCGGGCGATCGAACGGGTCGGCGCCATCCCGCGGTCTTCGACCGGCAAACGAGTGCGACCACCGGCTTTGCGCGTGCTGGTCACCGGGGGAGGACGCGGGCTGGGGAAGACCTTCGCCCTCGCGCTGGGCGCCTCGGGCGCGAACGTGGTCGTCGCGGGCCGCGATGAGGCCGCTCTGGCCCAGACCGTCCTGGAGATCCGCCAGGCCGGCGGCACCGCGACACACGTGGCGTTGGATGTCACCGACGAGGCTGCCGTGACCAGCGGCGTCGCCCAGGTGATCAACGAATGCGGTGGTCTCGACGTCGTGGTCAACAACGCGGGTACCCCGGGCCCGACCGGTCCCCTGTGGGCGGTCGACGAGCGGGAGTGGCGGCGCGCGGTCGAAGTCAATCTGTTCGGCTCGGCCGCCGTGACCAGGGCCGTAGCGCCCGTGCTCACCGGGCGCGTGGTGAACGTGGTGAGCCGGGCGGGCCGGGTCGGCTGGCCGAACGCGAGTGCGTACGCGGCGTCGAAAGCGGCCTTGATCTCGTTGACCGCCAGCCTGGCGGGTGAGTTGGGCGAAACCGGCCGGGTCGCGGTGGCGTTCGACCCGGGTTTGGTGGACGCGGGCATCACCAGGGCTCATCTGGACCGCGGCCCGACGGGAGTGCCTTGGGAGGACGAGATCCTCGCCTGGACACTGAGAGCCCGTGAAGCCGGGCGTTTCACCTCCACCGAGGTCGCGGCCGACGCGCTGGTCGCCGTCGCGACCGGAGCGGCGGATCACCTGAGCGGCCGCTATGTGCGTGTGGAGGATGTGAAGACCGAACGTGTCGTGTCGCGTTGAGGTGTGTGGAAACAGGGACCTTGAGCGTCCCGATTTCCCCACACCGGTCACGTTCGGTCACACCCTCAGGTCCGGCGATGAGGCAGGACCTCGCCGGCCAGCGCGCGCCGTCCGCGGATCCCGAGTTTGCGGTAGACGTTGGAAAGGTGGAACTCGATCGTGCGCACGGTGAGCACCAGGCGAGTCGCTATCTGCTTGTTGCTGTAGCCGTCCTGGGCCAATTCGGCGATCTTCAGTTCCTGCGCGGTCAGCGCAGTCCGCTGCACCGGAGTCTCCAGTTCGCGCAGCAACTCCTCGATCTTGCCCGTCAAGGTCGCGTCACCGATGAACCGAGCCGCCTTCCCGGCTCGGAGAAGCTGGGTCTTTCCCTCGAGATGCTGGCCGGACGCGACGAGTCTTCTGCCCTGTTCGTAGCAGACGGTCGCGATCCCGACGGGGGATCGGGCGAATTCCAGCAGGTCGATGGCGTCTCTGAAGCGGGCGGACGGCAGGTCGGAGTCCTCGATCGTCTCGAGGACATACAGCCCCCAGGCCATTTGGGCGTGTGACCGCCACGCCGTCGCGAACTCGTACTCGTGCGCCGCCGCGGTGACGGCGATATCGGGCTTTCCGGCGGCCGCGGCGGTCAAGGCCAGCAGCCCCTTGCGGCGCGCGACCGAGTACGTGGCCGCCACGTCCCTCACGGGAAGTTGCGAACACTCGCGCAGGTCCCGATAGGCCTCGTCGGCCCTGTCCGTGATCAGATGCAGCCAGCCGCGCACCCCCAGCAGCAACGGGCGCATGGCCGGCCATTTTCGCGCGAGCAGGCCGAAGTCGTGCCTGCGGAGGACCTGATCGGCCAGATCTGCTTCGTTGACCGCGACGAGCGCTTCGATGTAGAGGGGAACCGCGAGATCACGCAGGCATGACGGGGACGCCGTGTCGGCGAGCCGCGCCAAGGCTGTCCTCGAGCCCACCAGGTCACCGGAGTGCTTGGCGTGCTCGGCCCGCATCAGGGCGACGTGGTCGGCGAAGCCGGCACGGTCTCGCTCCAACCTCCACACATGTGCGTCCGCGCTCTCGAGTTCACCGGTCCGCAGGAGAATCGTCACTCCGTGCCAGAGGCAGCCGGGGTCACGCGAACACGTTTCGTCGCTGAACACGAGTTCGGCCTGCGCGGCCGTCGCCAGCCGATCTGTGCCGCGGATAAGCATCGCCAGCGCCTTCGTCGCCTGGCAGTTCGGATGCGGTTCCGGCAACAGGGGCCCGATGAACTCAGGGTCCGCCGGCGGAAGCGCCCACTGTGGCATTTGATCGAGCTTCACCCGGCCTCCTCAGGTCCTTGGGGGACATTGTGCACGTCCTCCCGGGACATTCTGCACGATCGCGCACGTCGTGGTTCGGCCACTCGGGTGAAGGAGCTCGCCCGGATGCCGGAGTCACGTCACCGAGCCGAAAGCGTGGCGGGTCGCATCACCGCTTCTCAAGACGCGTATCGGAGGCGCGCGAAAGATTCTTGACCGCGCCTGTCGAGACCAGGATGGACAACAACGAGTAAATATCTCGCGCTGATCGCCCATGAATTGATCGAGTGAAGACAGCCGGCGTGATGCAGGCAGTGGACCTCTTTTCCGTAATGCGGTAGTCCTCGTTCGCTACTTACGGTGAGCGAGGTGCATGTTTTTCGCTTTCCATTGCACAAAAGGGCCGAAACTTATCTCCTATCATTCGGACGTGTTAATATTTGTCGCGCGGAATTGTATCCTCCTTTTGGCGTGAAATGCAGTGTGAAACCGAGATATCCGGAGTTCCTGTGCACGCGAATCCTCTTTCTTCGACCTTTCTCTTTCCCGGCCAGGGTGCCTATCTGGCCGGTGTCTTCAGTGGCAGTGAGCAGGCGTTTCCCACCATGGCCGCGGAACTCGGCCGGTTGGATGGATATTCGTTACGGACAGGTGGCCCCGAGGTGACGCACCTGCTCACCGATCCCACCTCGCCCACCTTGGACCACCTTTTGGAGAACGACGTCCCGGCGCTGAGTCTGGCGATCTTCGCCTCCCAAATCGTGGCCGCACGGCTTTACCAAGAAGAGTTCGGCCTTTCACCGGCGCTGCTCATGGGCCACAGTTTCGGCGAGTTCGCCGCGTTGGTGGTCTCCGGCGCCTTGACGCTGGAAGAAGGAGTCACCCTCGTGGTGGCGCGTGACCGAGCGTTACGGGCTTCGGGAGCGACCGGGGGAATGGTCGCCATCGAAGCGGGCTTCCGGCGGGTGGAGAACCTCGTCGCCGCGATGGCCGACGGCAGCCTCACCGTCGCCGCGGACAACGCCTATGACCAGGTGGTGGTCTCCGGTTCCGGGCAGGCCGTCGCCCGTCTGGCGTCCGTCGCCGGCGAACTGGGCGTCAAGGCCACGGTCCTCCGGGTGCCTTACCCGTTCCACAACCGCCGTCTCCTGGACGGAGCCAACGAACTGTTCGCCCGCACGGTGGCCACGATCGTTCCCCGCGTGCCGCGCATCGCCGTCCACTCGCCGGTCCTCGGGCGTCGTGTGGAGACGCCCGAGGACGTCTTGGAGGTGCTGTCGAGCCATCTGGTCCGGCCGGTGCGCTTCCTGGACGCCCTGCACGCGGTCCGCGGGGAGGGCGAGACCCGGTTCGTGGAGTGCGGCGCGCGGTCGACGCTGGTGGACCTCGCGAGCGCGACCGTGGCCGGGATCAGCACCAGCGCGCCGTTCCGCCGCCGTGCCGACCACGCGGGTGTGCTGGCCGAGGTACGCCGGCTCGAGGCCGGGCCAGATGGCTCGGAGACGGCGCCCGCACCGGCGCCCGTGACTCCGGTCGTCCCCACGCCCGCACCGGCGGCACCCGTGGAACCGGTGCCCACTCAGCGGGTCACTTCGGTCTCGAGCGAGACCGGTGACGAGGGAGAAGGTCTCTCCGAGCCGAAGGTGCTCGACGAGCTCAAGACCCTTTATGCCGACGCCGTCGGCTATCCCGCCGACGTCTTCGAAACCGGCGTGGAACTCGAGGCCGATCTCGGTATCGACTCCATCCGCCAGACCGAACTCCTGCAACGGGCGAGGAAACGCTACGACGTTCCCGAGGCCGATCACATCCGGATCACCGACTACACGACCCTCGAATCCATCGCCGGGCTGATCGTCGAACTGAGGCACCAGGGAGAGCGGGTGTGAACGGCCAGGACTTCCGCGGCAAGATCTGCCTGATCACCGGCGGCTCGAAGGGGCAGGGCCGGGCGATCTCGCACGAACTGGCCGGACGCGGCGCCCATGTCATCGTCAACTGGTTCCACGACGAGGCCGCGGCCGAAGAGACCGTCCAGGCCATCGTCTCCGCCGGTGGCTCGGCGGAGGGCCTGCGCGCCAGCGTGGCGAAGGCCGAGTCCGTGGACGCGATGTTCGCGGAGATCGGACGGCGGCACGGGCGGCTCGATGTACTGGTCAACAACGCCGCCCGCGGTGTCTTCGAACCGCCGGAGGTGCTGACCGAGCACGACTGGGAACGCGCGATCAACACCAATGTGCACGGTCCGCGCCGCTGTTCCAGGGCTGCTTTCCCGTTGATGCGGCAACACGGCGGTGCCATCGTGAACCTCGGCTCGATCGGCACGAGCGTGGTCATCGACAACTACCTGTGCCCGGCCGTCTGCAAGGGCGCGCTGGAACAGCTCACCCGATACCTCGCCGTCGAATTCGGGCCGTACGGCATCCGGGTCAACATGGCGTCCGCCGGAATGCTGGAAAGCCGGACCGTCGAGCTGTTCCCGGACAGCGAAAAGGTGCTCGAAGCCACCGTCGCGGGCACGCCGCTGAACCGGCTGGGCACCTTCGAAGAGAACGCCAAACTCGTCGCCTTCCTGGCGTCGGACCAGGCGTCGTGGATGACCGGCGAAGAGGTCGTCAACGACGGCGGTCTCCGGCTGGGCGGAGCGTTGATCCGCGCCGGAGGCACCTGGGGCGGGCGGGAGCGGATCGCGGCCGCCGCGGCCACACCCCAGGTCACCACTCCGAAACCGGTCGTGGCACCTGCACCGGCCCGCACCGCACCGGTGGCTGACAACGCCGAAGACGGCTGCGTCGCGATCGTCGGCATGGGCCTGGTCGTGCCGGGAGCGGAATCACCGGAAGAGTTCTGGAACCTGCTGCGGACCGGGACACCCGCGTTCTCCGCGCCGGGTGACCGCTACCCGGACGAGACCTTCTGGGCGGCTGCACCGGGAGAGCGGGACCGCACCTATGCCGGTGTCTCCGGTTTCGTCCGGGCCGGCCGGTCCGACGACGTCGCCCCGGAGGCGAGCCTGTCCGCGTCCTGGCTGCGCGGCGCATTGCGTCAGGCACTGCCTGCTTCGGCGGTCCGCGGCTTGAAGACCAGCTGCCATATCGGAGCCTGCTCCGACGGCGATCAGCACTTCGAACAGGCGATGGTGGTGGAGGGCTACGCCCGGCGACTCGCCGAGCAGTGGCCGGGAGAAGAACCGGTTTCGCTCGACGAACTCCGTGCCGCCCTGCGCACCCGCTACGACCTCGACAGCGGGCAGGCCGCGGGACATCTGCCGGACGGAATCGTCCGGCACGCCATCGACGGACTTCTTCCGGGGGACACCGCGTTCACCGTGATCGACACGGCCTGTTCGTCTTCGCTGTACGCCCTCGACCAGGGGATGTCCGCGGTGCTCGAGGGCCGATCCGAACTGGCCCTTTGCGGGGGCTATTTCATGGTCACCCCGCGCTTCAACGTGCTGTTCGGCAAGCTCTCCGGGCTCAGCAAGGCGGGCAAGGTCGCCTCCTACCAGCGGTCGGCCGACGGGACGCTGTTCTCCGACGGTGCCGCCGTCATCGCGTTACGCCGTCTCTCCGACGCCCGGCGCGACGGCGACGAAGTGCTCGCCGTCCTCACCGGCTTCGGTGCCGCCGCGGACGGCCGGGGTCGCGCCATCGCGGCGCCGAACGCCCGAGGCCAGGGACTGGCGGTGGCGAGGGCGGGCACGGCGTCGCGGGTGCCCGCGGCAGAAATCGGCTGGATCGTCGGGCACGGCACCGGCACCAAGGCGGGCGACGCCGTCGAACTGGCGGCTCTCGATGAGGTTGCCCCCGCCGTTCCGGTGCTGTGCACCTCGAACAAGTCGCTGGTCGGGCACACCGGCTGGGCCGCGGGCGCCGTCTCGGTGATCCATGCCGTGCTGGGCTTGCGCAACGGCGTCGTGCCCGCCCAACGGCCCATCCCCGAGCGAAGTGAGCTGCTCGAATCGCACCGGGTCACCGTTCCGGTGCGGGACACACCGCTGCCCGCGTCGTCGCCCACCGTGGGTGTCTCCGGATTCGGATTCGGTGGCACCAACGGACATCTGCTGCTGCGGAAGGAACCTGCCCCCGGCACGCCCGTGGCCCGGAGCAAACCGGAGGCCGTTCACGACGACCCGATCGTCCTGGTGGGCTGGTCCGCGCATCTTCCCGGAGCACCCGACGGCGCCACGGTGCTCGAGCGGCTCCGGGCGGGGAAGCCACCGGCCGAAGCCGCGGCCTTCCCCTCGCCGTATCCGGCACCGGCGGTGCGTGTCACGAAGATGCCACCCGCCGCGTCCGACGCGGTGGACCGGACACAGCTGATGGCACTGGAGGTGGCCGATCGGTTCGTGACGGAGAACGGTCCGCTCTGGCGCGGCATCGAGCCGACCACCGGGGTGATCGGCGCGCACTACGGTCCGGCGACGACGTGGTTGGAGACGGCCTTGCGTTGCTACGCCGACGATCTCCTGTCCTGGAACCCGCCAGGACTGTCCGAGGACGACTTCGCCGTGGCGGCCGAGGCCGCCGTCAAACTGGTGCGGGAGACAACGCCTGTGACCACACAGGACAGTCAGCCCGGCCTGATGGGCAACGTGATCCCGGCCCGGATCGCCAACCACTACGACCTCAACGGCCCGGTGGTGCTCGCCGACGCGGGGCCGGCGTCGACGCTCCACGCCGTCGACATCGCGCGACGGTACCTGCGCGAAGGCACCCTCGACCTCGCGCTCGTACTCGCGGTCAACGGCAACAGCACCTCGGAACTGGGGACGCTCCTGGGCCGGGAGGCGCTGGGGGAGGGCGCCTTCCTGCTGGCTTTGGCGCGCCGCGGTGACGCCGTCGCGGCCGGCTGGCCGGTGCTGTGCGAGGTCTCGACGGAGGCACCGGTGGCGTCCGGGACGGAGCCCGGTGCTCCCGAACTCGACTACCTCGGCGCTCACGGCGCGATCGACCTGCTCAGCGCGCTCGCCACGCTGGACGAGACGCCTCGACGCGAGATCGCCGGGGCTTTCCCGGCCCCGACGGTGACGCTCTCCGCGCCCGCCCGTCCCAAATCGACCCGGCGCAACGATCGCTACGTGTGTTCCTTGGCCGAAGATCTCGAACCGGTGGCCGAAAGCTGGACGATCCCGCCCGGTCCCGACTGGCTGGTGCTCGCTCAGCCGGGATGCGCGGAGCTGGTACCCGCGGCCGTGCGCGAAGCGGGTGCCGTCGTCCGGGAGCTGGACGGTGCGGTGCCGGTCGAAGAGCAGGTCTCCCTCGGCGATGGCCGGTTCTCCCACGTCCGCATCGTCGTTTCGACGCGGGAAACGGGCTGGCCGGCCTCGGCGGACAACGACCTCGTGCTCACCCACGAGGCGCTTTTCCTTGCCGCGAAAGCCTGTCGTGACCGCATCGACGACGGCGGGTCGCTCGGCGTCGTGATCGACGACGCTCTCGCGGGTGGTGTGCCCCACCCGGACACCGGACTTTTCTCGGCACTGGTGAGCAGCCTCGCCTGGGATCTGCGCGGCGCCCGGCTCGCCGTGGTCATCGGCACCTCGGACTGGGCCGTGGTCAACCGGGAACTGGCGAACTACGGCGGGAATCCCGTGGTGATCCACCGTGACGGGAAGCGGCTGCGGACGACGATCGTGGCCTCGCCGTCGGAGCTCGACGAGATCGGCCCGGTCCTTCGCCCCGGCGCCGTCGTGGTGACCACAGGGGGCGCCCGGGGGATCACGGCGGCTTGTATGAAGGAACTCGCCACCGCGCAACGGATCCGGCTCTGGCTCCTCGGATCGTCACAGCTACGAGAGGTGCCCGAAAACCTCCTCGACGCGCCTGACTCCGACTTGAACCGCCTCCGTGGCGAGTTCATCGCCACCGAACGCGCGAAGCGGCCGGACCTGCCGGTCCGCGAGCTGAACGCCCAGTTCGCCAAACTGCTCAACGCCCGCGAGTCGTTGCTGAACCTGCGTGAACTCCGTGCGTTGTGTGGTGAGGACGCGGTGCACTACCTCTCCTGCGATCTCAACTCGGCCGAGGCGGTCACCGCGGCGATCCGGCAGATCCGGGAGACGGATCCCCTGGTGGATCTGCTCGTCCACGGCGCGGGCCTGCACAACGGCGGTGACATCTCGCGGATCACCCTTGACGGCCTGCGTCGGATCCGCGACGTGAAACGGCGCGGATACCACAATCTCAAGGAAGCGTTCGGGGACGCGCAGCCCCTTTCGTGGTGCAACTTCGGCTCGGTGGCCGGACTGGTCGGCCTGCCGGGCGAGACCGACTACGCACCGGGAAACGACTTCCTTCACGGTGCGGCCAGGGCGAACACCTTCGCCCGCGGTCTCGAAGAACGCACGCTGGTGTGGCCGATCTGGTCCGAGGTCGGCATGGGTGGTTCCGATCTGATGCAGGGCAACAACGAGCGAGCCGGGATCATGGCTCCGCTCAACCCCGCCGAAGGAGTGCGGCACTTTGTCGCGGAACTGACCCGATTCCCGGCTTCCGAGCCGTTGGTCGCCTTCCTGAACCCGAGGGAGCGGGAGACCTTTTCCCAGCAGTTCCCCGGTTTCGTGCGGAATCGTCCGGCTCGGGCGCCTTGGCTGCTCGGCACGCCGTACCGATTCGACGCCGGCTCGGCGGAGTGGGTGCTCGAACTGGGGGATCGGACAGCCGGATTCCTCGCCGACCACCTCGTGAACGACAAACCCACCCTGCACGGCACCGGCCTCGCCACGGTCGCGGCCGAAGCGGCGGCGGAACTGTTCCCTGACCGCCCGGTGAGTGCCCTGCGCGATCTGCGGTTCCACGCGTTCGTGGCACCGAAGGCCCGACCCGGAAGCCCTTATCGGGTGACGGCGACGGTCACCGGCCACGAAGGCGAGAAGGCGCTGGTGAAGGTTCGGATCACCAGTGACGTCGTGGACCGGCGTGGTCGGGTGCTGCGCCGCGACCGGCCGCATTTCACCTGCGTCGCCGAACTGGGGCCCCTCGCTTCGCCGCCGAGGGCGGCGGAACGGGTCACGGGGAAGCGGTCGGACGATCCGTACTATCGACCGGGTAGCGGGGTATATCTCGGCGGTGTCTTCCAGGCGACTACCGAATCGGTCGAAGGCCCCCGCGGCTCGAGTGCCCGGTGGTCGTACGTGCGCCCGGTGACCGAGTCGGACCGCGCACTACAGGAGAATCCGCCGGTCCCGTCGGTCCTGCTGGACGCGCTGGCTCGGACACGGATGTTGCGGACGGACGAAAACGGCGTCCACCTGCTCGCCGTTCCCAGGGCCATCGGGCGGATCGACTTCTTCACCGCGGGAGGTGACGGCCCGGTCTCCCGCGCGAACCCCGACGGCATCGTGCTCAACCACGTCGCCGCCGAGAACGTCGACGAGGCGTCCACAATGGATGGTCGGGTGCTGATCCGGATCACCGGCTGCGAGATCTACGACGTGGACGACACCGAAGCTCGCTAGGCTACGGCCAGTACATGATGGCCCCCTTCCTTGCGCCTAGCGCAAGGAAGGGGGCCATCATGTACTTCACCGCGAAGGTGAAAAGTAACATCGGGCACTTCTCTCCTGGATTCAGGCAGCTCGCTTGACAGTCATCGAACCTCAAATAAGCTTCGACAGAAGAATGAGCGAACAGAACGCGGAAACGGCGGCCCGTGCCGACGTCGAGAACGGGCATCATGAACTCGTCGGGCAGCCGAGCTTGCCGGTCCTGGACGGGTTCCGGGCACTGCTGGTGGGTCCGCATCCGGGCAGACGCCGGAATCTGGCGGGCAGGCTCAAGGTCATGGGCGCCGAGACGGTCACCGAAGTCAACGCGCCACACAGTCTACCCGGGTCGGAGAGCTACGACCTCGTCCTGTTGCACACTCGCCAGGCTCCGCGCGAAGTGGCCGACCTGGTCAGCGGTCTGCGTCGGCAGGGCCGGAAACGTGTGATCGTGATCGCGTCCGGGGAGGATCCGGCACCGGCGACCGCCGCTTTCGCCGCGAACGCGGTCGGCTACCTGGTCGACAGGTTCGAGCCCGCGCCGCCCGCGGGCCGGGCCATCCTGGACGAGTCAGTGCGGGGCCTGTCCGAGCGCGAGCTCGAGATTCTTTCCCTGGTGGCGGACGGGAAGTCGAATCGGGAGATCGGTATCGAGCTCGCCTTGTCCGTGAACACGGTCAAAGGACATCTCGCCCGGATTTCCAGGAAGCTGCACACCGGCGACCGGTCGCGAATGGTCATGCTGGCGCTCCGGTCCGGAGCGATCAGCTGAACTCGCCGCGTGCCGCCCGAATGAGGGGATATCGGTGTGACCGCCACTGCGGCCGGGAAAGCGCGGCGATGACCCCGGAGGCCACGGGCAGCCAACGGTCCTTCGGCGACGGTTCGCGCAGCCACTGCACGGCGCCGCGTGAGGTGACCGTCGGCGGCAGCAAGGCCTTGGTGGGGGAACGGTGGAACAGCACGCCTTTGGGCAGCTCCTCGTCCGAGACCACGCAGTCGTCCGATTCGACGAGCGCGAACGCTCGGAACGGAGCACCGGGCACCAGCAACATCGGGCCACGAGGCAAAGCGGCGGTCGCGGCGAAAAGGTGTTCGCCGCCCCGGAACGGCACGGAGACCGCCGCCATGCCACCGGAGAGGCACAGTAGCAGCGAGTTCCCCTGAATTTCGACATCCCAGGCGAAATTGGCCTTGTAGAACTGGGCGGCCGCGAGCAGTTTGGGAGATACTCCGTCCATCACCTTGACCGTCGCTCCGGAAGAGACCGTTCCCATGGAACCCGCCATTCTGCTCACGATCCTGTAGTCGTCACCGCATCCCTTCGGAATGCTCGGCTTCCATTCTGTGCGCGGCGACTTCATGAAATCTCTATATACGGGCGTGGTCGCCGACGCGACGGCCCGGCATTTTCAGGAACCGGTCCACGCGGGTTCACCGTCGGCCGACGGGGTCAGTGCCTTCATGACCCGGCCGAGGGCCACGGTGTCCGGAATCGGCGGCGAACCGTCGATGTCGTTGATATAGGCCACGAATTCGGGATCCGGGGTCAGGTGGTGCTCCCGAAGGTAGTAGGTGATCGAGTCGGTCCACACCCAGGATCCGTCGGTGTAGAAATTCGTCGGCACCATCGCCCCGCGTTCGGGTTCGACGATGTCGTCCATCAGCACCGAAGTGACGAGCAGCAACGTGCCCGACTCGAGATACTCGCAGATCCTCTCCCGCTCGCCATCGTCGGTGATCTTCGGCCGGTCGGGATCGAACATGGGCCCCGCTTCAGGGTCGACCTTGTCGAAGACCCTGGCCACCTGGACCTCGGAGTCGGTGTCGGCGGCCCAGAGCAGCCTGCCGTTCTCTTGCGCGGCACGCTGATAGCGAAGGCCGCCGCCGGTTCCGAGCGGGATCACCTCGACCTGCGGGTCCCGTTCGCCGGCGGCGATCAGGCTCTCCTGGAATCGTCCTGCCAGTTCGGCCGGTGCCGAGGCCTCTTCGTGCTCGTCGTCGACCTCGGCCACATACACCACGCGAGGGGGCGGGTAAGGCGCGTCGTCGATGGGGCTGCGTACGACGCTCCACAGGCCGCGCAGGCCGGGTTCGCCGATCGCGGTGGCGAGCAGGTCCTGTTCGGCGAGCGCGGAGATCAGCATCGCGTTGTTCGTGTCCTCGCTTTGCCCGCCCTCGCCGGACTCACCCCATTCCACCGAAAATCGCCACGGCGGCGGAATGTCGTCGGGGGTGAGTTCCACATTGGCCAGTGAACTGGGGTCGCCGCCCTCGGCCTGGAGCAGCTCACCCAGCACATCGAGGTCGTCCTCGGTCAGCGGCAGTGTCGTCCGCCTGCCCGCGAAGACCAACAGCCGGGCGACGTCACCGCATCGGTGCTCCGCCAGCATGCCGCGGGCATGGGTGAGGGTGTCGTCGGGCAGCCAGCCGGCGGTGCGGAGCAGCATGCCGTGAAGCTCAGGGGTGAACGGGTGGGTCATCATCGCTCCCGAAGGGTCGCCGGTCACCCGTCATTCTGACGCCGGTCGAAAAGCGAAGCCGGGGCAAGGGCGATGAAGTGCCCCAATGTGCATCTTTCGCCGAAATTCATGACATCGTGGGAGCGGAGTCGGCACCGACGGCCGACGACAAGCCGGCCCTCGTCGAGGAGATCCGGGGCAAAGGGGATGGACGAAAGCTCGCCCGTCGCGCTTATCCACGTCAAGATCTATCAACGGTGAGTAAGTTCCGGTCTGCCGAAGAAAAATCGGCACCGGAAAGCACATGCACGGTCGGCGACTCGGCCACTTGAGCGAGAAAGGGCTGGATGATGTCGAACGCGCAATCCGCTCCCTGGGAATGGCCGGAAACGCGGTGGCGGTCCATGGTGGCCGAGGTCGGTGCCTCGAACGCGCTGGAGCTCGGGGCCTGGCCTCGGAACGCCACCGTGGCCGTCGCGATCTCGGTCGACGTCGACAACGAGACCCTTGTCCTGTCCCGGGGTATGGACGGGCCCGGTCTTCTTTCCCAGGGCCAGTACGGTGCCCGTGTCGGCTTGCCCCGGGTTCTCGAAACCCTTCGACGGCACTCCGTTCCCGCCACCTTCTTCTATCCCGTGGTGTCCACCGAGCTCGATCCCGCGGGCCTCGCCGCGGTGCGGGCGGACGGACACGAGATCGGTCTCCACGGGTGGATCCACGAAAAATGCGGGGATCTGACGGCCGGACAGGAACGGGAGCTGGCCCTGCGCAGCGCGGAGGCGATGGAAGTCGCCGCCGGAGCCCGTCCGGTCGGTTTACGCACCCCGTATTGGGACTTCACCGCGCACACGCTGCCGATCATCCGGGAACTGGGTCTCGAGTACGACTCCTCGCTCATGGCAGACGACCAGCCGTACGAGCTCCTGCACCGCGATGAAGCGACGGGGGTGACGGAGGTTCCGGTCTCCTGGATCCGCGACGACGCTCCGTACTTTCCTGACGACGCCTTGGGAAAGCAGGTACTCGCGCCGCACGAAGTCCTGCGAATCTGGCAGGACGAGTTCGACGCGGCCTACGCCGAGGGTGGCCTGTTCACCCTGGCCCTCCACCCGCACATCATCGGACACCGGTCCCGGATCAAGGTGTTGCGCGAGTTACTGGCGTACATCGCGGCCCGCCCCGGTGTCTGGTTCACCACCCACGCCGACGTCGCCCGGCACGCGGTGGCACAGCGAGCGCGTCCCGCCGGGTGATGACCGGCCGAACTCGTTTCCCGACCGAGAGGATCGTTCACCTTGCCCACAATCAGCCGTGTCGCCGAGGACCGGGTAGACACCCTGGTCGACGTTTACGCTCAGGCCTTCTTCGATGACCCTGTCTTCTCGTGGATCTTCCCGGACCCGGAACGCCGGGCCGAAGCCAACCGGCGCTTCTTCACCGTGATCGTGGAATCGACGTTCGCGGGTGGCGGCCTGGCCCTGCAGATCGAAGACTTCAGCGCGGCCTCCTTGTTCTATCCACCCTCCGTCCTGCCAACCGCGCAAGACCATGCCGATGTCCTGGCGCGACTGGAAAAGGAGTTGGACGATCAGGCGGAGCGAGCGGTCGCCTTCATGAACCTGCTCAACGACAATCACCCGCGAAACCTGCCGCCACATCTCTACGGAACCTACCTCTCGGCCGTTCCCGGGCAGCAGGGCAAGGGACTCGGTACCAGGCTCAAGATGGCCCAGTTCGCCCTCGCCGACGGCGCGGACGCCGGCGTTTACGGCGAAGCCAGCTGCCTGCGCAATCTCGCTCTGTACGAGCGCCTCGGACAGATCCGCCTCGGTGAGGCGATCACCCTCGAGGGCGGTCCGTCGCTGTACCCGATCTGGCGGCCGCAGGCGAGCAAGCGCGCCGGCAAGTCCTGAGGACGGCGTTACCCGAGGAGAGCACATGGACCGGTGGGGTATCACCATCCCGTTGCCCGGAGTACCTCTCGCACGACATCGGGAGATCGTCGAAGAACTGCCGGATCTCGGGTACACCGACCTCTGGACCTCCGAAAAGGCGGGTACCGACGCCTTCACGCCGTTGGCGCTGGCCTCCCAATGGGCGCCGGGACTACGGCTCGGTACCGCCGTCGCTCAGGTGTACACCCGCGGCCCCGCCCTGCTGGCGATGAACGCGGCCACGCTGGCCGGGCTCGCGCCGGGCCGTTTCGTCCTGGGCATCGGCGCGTCGTCGCCGGTGATCGTGCGGAAGTGGAACGCGACGGAATACGCGACCCCGCTCCGCCGGGTCCGGGACACCCTGCGGTTCTTGCGGACGGCCTTGGCGGGCGAAAGAGTGAGCGAGGATTACGAGACCTTCTCGGTCAGGGACTTCCGCCTGGAGCATCCGGTCGATCCACCACCGGAGCTGGCGCTCGCCGCGTTGCGACCGGAGATGCTGAGGCTGGCCGCGCGGGAGGCCGACTGCGCGATCACCAATTGGCTCGCGCCCGGCGATGTACCCCGGATTCGCAAAGAGGTCGGACAGGACATCGAACTGGCGGCCCGCGTCTTCGTCTGTCCCACCCCGGACAAGGCCCTGGCGCGCAGGCTTGCCCGCAGGCTCATCACCGGCTACCTGACAGTGCCCGTCTACGCCGCTTTCCACGAATGGCTCGGCCGCGGCGAGGCCCTCGCGCCGATGCACGAAGCCTGGTCCCGAGGTGATCGCCGCAAGGCTATGGAGGTGATCCCCGACGAGGTCGTGGACGACCTCGTCGTGCACGGCGGTCCGGAACACTGCCGTGCACGAATCCAGTCCTATGTCGACAGTGGCCTGTCGACGCCGATCATCGCGTTGGTCGCGACCGGTGACTGTCCGATGGACCATGTCCGGAAGCTGGGGCCGTCCTGACGTATCCAGAGAATTTCGGGCACAGTTCCGGTCGGAAACGCCTTTGTTCTCGGCCGGGGCACCCTGACCGCGACGACGACGCCGACCCGGGCGATAGGGTCGGTGCGGTATTCGGCTCGGCGTGCTGGGAAACCACCGGCCTGACACCGCGGAAGAAAGTCCAGGGAGACAATCCATGCTGATGACCGGCAAAGTGATCCGCTACGACGAGCTGCGGGGTTACGGCTTCGTGGCGCCGGACAGCGGCGACGAAGATGTCTTCCTGCATGTGAACGATCTGACCTTCGACAAGCGGCTGCTCGCGGCGGGGGTACAGGTCCAGTTCACCACAGAGGAAGGTCCCCGCGGGCTGAAGGCGTCGGACGTCACGCTGCTCGATCGCGGTACTCAGGAAGTTCCGGCCCGGGCCGACCGAGGACCGTCCGTCCGCCATGGCGACCATGACGTACTCACCGCCCAGGATCTGCGCGAGGAGGTCACCGAAGTGCTGTTGCTCGGCGCGCCGATGCTGACCGGTCAGCAGATCGTCGAGATCCGGCAGGGTTTCATCGCGTTGGCGTTGTCGCACGGCTGGGTCAGCGACTGATCGTCGCGGGTGGCTCAGCGCGATGAGCCGGTACCCGATCGGCGGTTTCGTGGCCGGGACCGGCGTGTTTAGGGGAAATGAAGTCTCGGCGTCAACACTGGGACCATGAACAACGAGATGATCCCATCAACGTCCGAGAACGTCTCGATCAAGCACGTGGCGCACAGTCACGATGTGGTCTTCGTGCGCGCGCTCCCGAATGTCGATGACACGCTCGTCGAAGTCGAACTCCGCTATGACACCAGCGATCCCTTCGCGATCAAAGCCCGCTTCCTGCGTGGCACCCCGAACGAGATCGACTGGCTGTTCTCCCGTGAACTCCTCGCGGCCGGTCTGCTCGAGCCCACGGGGGAGGGCGACGTCCGGATCGGTCCGTCGGTCTCCGATCCCGAAGGCGTGCAGATCGATCTGAAGACCCCGGACGGTGCGGCCACCTTCACGGTCGGCGCGGAAGACCTGAAGCACTTGTTGGACTGTAGCCACGCCATGGTGCCCCGCGGTGAGGAATTCCTTTGGATCGATTTCGAATTCGAGCTTCACCGTCTCGTTTCCGGCTGAGATCTCGAAGGTCGCCTCCAGTAACCGGGCCGTGAGTGTTGAGGGGTAAGGCGAACATCGCGCGACGCCATTTTTGCCTTATCCCTCGGTGGGGGGCGGCCGTCCTTGCCCAGTCGGTTCCTTCGGTCAGCGCACTTGCCCGATCGCGCATTCGGCGTTGCTGAATCGGGCGATCTCCACCGTGGCGGTGAGTATTCTGTCCGTGCGAAATGTTCGGCGGAATCCCACTTCCGGACCGGCTGAGGAAAAGAACGAGCACAGGGTGATCGCGTTCGGAAGGGGAGACCATGAGCGAACAGCCCGGGGAGACCGCTGCCGGAGAAGCTCCCGGCAGCAGGCTGCTGCTACTGCTCGACCCTGAGTTCAGGATGAGTGAAGAGCAGCGGGAACTGCCGCCGCAGGTGGTCTTGGGCGCGTGGGTCGTCGACGAGGCGGGCGATCCGAGCCGCTTCCATCCGAATCCCGACTATCGGCCCAGCACTCCCGGCTCTCCGTTGGATCCTGTGGACGCGGTGCTCCGCGCGCTCGCCGACGGCCAGGACGTCGCGGACCAGTTTCCCGTCGTGCTCCGGGACACGATGCTCGGTATAGCCACGGACGACGAAGGCGTCGCGGTGATCAAGCCGGCGCCGGACGGGGTGCCGTCGGTTCAGGTGACCACCTCCCATGGCCACCGTGAGCGTGTCGGTGACGACCTTCGCTGGCTGGACGTCACCGTCGAGGAGCTGGCCGAAGCGTTACCCTCTCGGGGCGTGGACGTGCTGTTGAACCCCGGCTCACCCGCGTCGATGCGGGTGCTCGCGGACGCGATCCGCGCCGCCGCCCAGAGCGAAGACGCCTGACCGCTTCAAGCGTCCTTCCCGGTCAGAGCCGGAGTTCGCCGGTGGCGATCGCGGTCGACAGTTCGATGCGGGAGCGGTAACCACTCCGGGTGAACAACCGGCTCAGCCGGCCCTCGACGCTCTTTTCGCTGGTGATCAGCGCCGCGGCGATCTGCTTGTTGCTGAGGCCTTCGGCGGCCAGTGTCGCCAGCAGTCGCTCGTTCTCCTCCACCGTGTTCCGGCGCCCGGGCACGACGATGCCGTGCTTCTGCATCAGCGTGCGGGTCTTCGCACGGTGCATGAGCGCGCCGAGTCCGCCCATCAGTTCGTAGGCTTCGCTGAGCAGGGCGGGATCGGCCACCCCGTGTTTGACCAGACGCGCGATGAGGACCGACAACTCGAACGGCTGACCGCGTTCATGGGCCATCCGCAGGCATTCCGCCGCCGCGTCCGCGTTCTTGGTGACCGCAGCGCGCACGAACGAGGCGAGCAGGACCGCCCGGCCTGTTGGCAAGGCGGCCGCCAGCCGCTCGATGTCCACCAGACAGCTCTCCGCGGTCCGCGGGTCGTCGAGGTCGAGGGCCAGATCCGCCAGTTCCGCGCCGGCGGTGTCACAGCCGACAACCAGGCCGCGTTCCCGGGCGACGCTCAACGCGGTGGTGAGCCGATCGGCCGCCCTCCGCGGATCGCCGAGCGCGCGATCGATCAGGGCTTCGGTGAAGTCCATCAGCTGGGCGAGGACCGGCGTGCTCTCGCCGGCCGCGGTCGCCAGTTCGCGTGCGGTCGTGAGCCGTCCCTGGCAGACGAGGGCGGAGACCGTCGCGGCGAACATCCCGGTCGTGGCGGCGGTGAAACCGGGAGCCGATCGGTACGCCACACTTCGGCAGGCCAGCTCGGTCGCGGTCCGGAAGTCACCGCGCAGGACCGCGGCCGTCGTCCGGTTGGCCGGCCCGACCTCCTCCCAAGACAGCTCCTCGTCGGCCAGCAGGTTGTCGGCTCGGTCGAGTTCGCCGTTCAAGAGCAAACCGGTGAGATGCGTGTCGACCAGCTCGACGCGGTAGGGCGCGACATCGCGCAGCGGCCAATCCCGCCGTTCCAGGAGACTTCGCTCGAAGAACTCAGCCCGGCCCTGCCAAAGGCCGCCGAGCGCGCTCAGCAGGCGCGCGACGACGGCTTGAGGCCCGCGGGAGTGGATCGCCGGGACGGCGGCGTCCGCCCATCGCACCGCTTCCACCCAGCGGTCGAGCAGGGCGCACGCGGTCGCCCGGATCAGCGCCCGTGAGCCGGGATCCCCGGCCAAGCGGTGGTCACCGTCCGCGATGTCGCGCAGCGGTTCGGTGTCGCGCCGGCCACTGAGGCCGCGAAGCAGCAGCGAATGGGCCTCGAAGACGGCGTCCGGGTCCAGCTGATCCGCGAAGTCGCCCAGCACCAGCCGGATCGTGCGCAGGCTTTGCTCGTAGTCGCCATTTCGATGGTAGGCGGCGACGAGCAGCAGGAGTACCTTCGCCCGTTCTGCCCGGTCGCCGGCGAGTTCCGCGGCGGCGTCGAGCCAGCGGAGCGCCGAAGCGGTACCGTCCGGTCCCGCTTCGGTGGCGCGGCGGATCAGTTCCTCCGACGCCCGCGCCGGATCCACGGACCGGCCGGCTTCGGCCAAGAGGTTCGTCCGATGCTCCAGGTCGGGGCAGTCCGCGGTGTGCGACCACAGGGCCTCGACGGCGGCCTCCGCCAGTATCCGGCGTTCGTACGGTCCGCAGGACTCGGCCAGCGCGGCGGCTTGGCGGGGGAGGGGGAAGCGCCACGACGCGCCCGCGCGATGGAGCACACCGGCGGCTCGCAGGGTTTCCAGGCGGTCGAGCAAGTCCTGCTCGGAGACGCCGAGCACCGTGGCCGCCAGCCGAGGTGCCGCACTTCCGAGCGGGCACAGGAAAGCCATGGCCTTCGCTGTTTCCCAGGCCGCTGTACCGAGTGCTCTGACCGTCGCGACGGATTCGCCGGGCGGAAGCGGATCCTTCGCGGCCATCGCGGGGACGAAGTACGCGGACCGGTTCACCACCCGGATCGCGCCGCGCCGGCGCAGCGCCTCCACCGTCTCGCTCACCGCGGAGCGCACGCCGCGGCTCAGTGCGTGTACGTGGTCGACGAGCGCGGGTTGGGGTGCGGCCTCCAGCGAGTTCCTCAGGTCGTCCATGAGCAGGTCCTTGGTCAGTGGACGCATGCGCAAGGTGAGGATCAGGTTCTCCTTACGGAGCCGGGCCAGCGCCTCGGGGCCGTAGCGAGCGGCGGCACCGTTCGCGGGGACACGCAGCGCGCCGACACAGGTCAGGCGACGGCCGTCGAGCATCGGGATCAGCGCTTCGAGTACCGCGAGGGAGGACCGGTCGATCCACTGCAGATCGTCGAGCAGCAGGACCGTGCCGTCGCCGGCACGACGCAGAGCCGCGGCCGCGGCGTGGGCCGCACGCAGCGCCACCGCCGGTTCTTCGGCCGCACCGGCGACCGGGCCGATCGACGCCCACGCGGGCTCGCCGGCTATCGGCCCCCGCAGCTTGGTGGCCGTTTCACCCCGCAGCTCGTCGGTTGGAAGGGCGAATCGAGCGGGAGCGACGTCGCCGGTCGAGGTGAACCGCATCGCCGAAACGTGCCTTCGATCCGCTTCGTAGCGTTCGGACAGCCGCGCGAGCAGGTTCGTACGACCGGTGCCGGCGAGCCCGGTGAGCAGGACCAGTGGTTTCTCCGCCTCGAGAACGGCGTCGAGAATGTCTTCCACTTGGCCATCATCGACGCGACCGGCGGTGGAACCGGGATCGGAAAGGTGAACTGGTCCGACATCGTGCCCGAACTGACAGGTCGAAAAGGGAGGATCGGACAAGGTGCCCTCCGGAGGATTGACCGCCGCTTTTCGAAAAGTCCGTCGGGAGGCGGAGGAACTCGGGGACCTCGGCCAGTCGAGGCACCCGGCCTGGATCGAACGGGCGACGAGGCCCGCCGCCTGGATCTGTCCCGCCGTGGCACCACCGGCCAATGAACCAATCTGAGTTGCCCGTCCATGGTGCCCGGTTGCCTGATCGGGCAAGGTGTGGCTCCGCTGTTCGAAGGGGACGGCAACAGGATTAAGGGCAGAAATCCCCGTAAAAGAGGCCACGCGCGCAGGTCGCGATCGGTTCGAACCGGCTTTTCCGGTAGTCGTGGGGACGAGCTGTGCTGCCGGTGTGTCGGCGCTGGTCGTGAATAGTGAGGAATGGTGTGATGACGGATTGGGCGGCGGCATTCGACAACGCGGATCTGGGTGTCGAGCAGGCATTGGCGGATCTGGAGCGGGAGAAGCAGAAGCTGCGGGAGGTGAGCAAGATCTGGGAGGAGAGCACGACGACCGTCCGGGCGAAGGACAATTCGTTCTTGATGACCTTCGACGGACGCGGTGAGTTGACGGACGTGTCGTTCCAGGGATCGAAGTACCGCTCACTGCCTCCCGCCCAGTTGGCACATCAGATCGTGGAGGCGGTGCGACAGGGCCGTACCGAGGCGTTGGCGAAGGTCGAGAAGGTCATGGGCACGGGTTCGACGACCGGCCTCGATTTCGCCGGGGTCGCGGGCGGCAAGGTCGACCCCATGGAGATGATGAACTCGCTGCTGGGACCGATGCTGGAGGGTCTCGATGGGCTCGGCATGAGCGTTCCGGACTCCTCGGACAAGGACAAGGCCAAAGGCAAGAAGAGCGACTGACCGTCCCAGTGGACCGGTCACCGGCCGGGGCGGGCTACCTGACGATCGTCGGTGCTCTTTGAGTGTCTACACGTGGCCTGCGGCTTTGCTGGCCTGAAGTTCGTGATGGCCTCATTTCTTGCGCTTAGTGCAAGGAACGAGGCCTTCATGGCCCGGTCGCTGTCGGGCTCACCCGCCGTAGGCGGTCCTTGGTGAGTGGTCCTCCCCGTTCTCGGAAGGAACGCCCGGCGAGGCCGCCAGCCGCGTGGTCCGGCGCTAGCGTCTGGCCCGGACACGGGTCTAGACCTGGAAGGAAGGCCTGGTGCCTGATGGAAGAGCAGACCCAGCATCGCACGACGAGTTCGGCGAGGCTCCGTTTCGTCCTCGGCGGACAGGCAAGGGATCTGGCCCTGCCGGCCGAGGTTCCCCTCGTTGATCTGCTGCCCGCGATCCTCGCCCAGTTCGGCGCCGAGACGATCGAGCAGGGCGCCGAGCACGAGGGCTGGGTGGTTCAGCGGATCGGCGAAGCCGCGCTGGACGAAGACCGCACCTTGCTCCAGTTGAGCGTGGTCGACGGGGAGAGCCTCCATCTGCTTCCCCGCGCCGACCAGCTCGCCGCGATCGACTACGACGACCTGGTCGACGGGGTGGCGGAGCAGGTGCGGGAGCATCCCGGTGCGCTGACCCCGGCGCGGGTCGGCTGGATGTTCCGGCTGGGTGCCGTGGCCCTCCTGCTGCTCGCCTGCTGGTTGCTGCTGGTCGGCACCGCCGTGGCGGCGCAGGTACTGCTCTCTGCCGGGCTTTCGGTGGTGCTCCTGGCAGCCGCGGCCCTGGTGGCCCGTGGCGCGGCCAAACCCGTACCGGCGGTGATCCTGGCCGGGGCCGGTGTCGCTTTCGCCGCGTTGGCGGGCTGGGACCTGGTGTTCCTGCTCGATCCGGCCGCGATCGCGATGATGGCCGTCACCGGCGCGGCGGCGGGAGCCCTGCTCGCCCTGCTGGTCGGGATCATGGTGGTCGCGGACGGCGCGGCACTGTTCGCCGGGGCGATCCTGTTCACCGTCGTGCTGCTGATCACCGGCCTGATCGGCTCCGTGACCCCCGCGGACCCGGCCCAGGCCGCCGCCATCGGCCTGGTGACCTCCCTGATCCTCGCGCTGTTCATCCCGACGACCGCGTTCCGCCTGTCCGGGCTGACCCTGCCGATGCTCCCGACGGGTGCCGAGGAACTACACGAAGACATAGACGCGGTGTCGCACAAGGTGGTCGTGGATCGCGGTAGCGCGACCTTCGGCTACTCGACCGCACTGCACGTCGGAGTGGGGGCGGCGCAGGTCGTCCTCCTGCCGGTGCTCGATCTCGCCGCTGACGGCTGGCACCTTACGTTCGCGCTGGTCATCGCCCTGCTCCTGGTGCTGCGATCCCGCCATCCGAGCGGCATGATCCAGCGCTGGGCGGTACTGGCACCCGCCGCGGTCGTCGTGCTGCTGGTCGCCGCCGATCTCGGGCTGGCGCAGCCGATGGAGACCCGCTTCGTGGTCGTGGTCCCGCTGGTCCTCCTTGCCGGATTGTTCCTCCTCGGCGGCGAACGCCTGCCGGGTAAACGGTTCCGGCCTTACTGGGGCCGCACGGTCGAGATCTTCGAACTGATCACGGCCATCGCGGTACTGCCGATCCTGTTGCAGGTCCTGCACGTCTACAGCTTCATGCGACACCTGGCCGGCTGATGAAATCACGCAAAGACCAAGTTCAGGCCTACTTCTTCGTGGTCGGGCGACTGGCGGCGGCGGTGACACACGGCAAGCCGGACGCGCTGGAGTCGCCCAGCAAGCGAATGACCACCGGGACCGTGCTCGGTTTCGTACTCGCCGCGGTGACGATGGGCGTCTTCGGCATCTTCGGCATGTTCGTGCCCTCGACCGGCAACTCCTCGTGGAAACAGGACGGCGCGATCGTGATGGACGAGACCAGTGGCGCGCGGTACGTCTATCTGGCCGGTCAGCTTCGCCCGGTGCTCAACTACTCGTCCGCCCGGCTCGTGGCGGGCCAGTCCGGTGGTCAGGTCACCTCCGTTTCACCGAACGCGCTGGCCGGAACCCCGGTCGGCCAGCCCATCGGGATCGCCGGCGCGCCGGACGCACTCCCGGCGGCCGACAAGGTGACCGGTGGCACGTGGACGGTCTGCGCGCAGCTCCCCGGTTCCGCGACAACGCAGAGCTCGGTAGTGAGCGTCCTCTTAGGACATGGGCCGGGCACCGTGCTCACCGATAACCAGGCTTACTACGTGTCGGCACCGAGTGGTGAGCTGTATCTGGTGACCCGCGGTAAGCGCTTCAAGCTCCCGAGCAGTTCGGTCGCCGTCGCGCTCGGCTACGGCACCCAGCGGCCCGTCGAGGTGCCTTCGTTGTGGCTGAACACGATCGTCCAGGGCCCGGACTTCGTCGCACAGTCGGTACCCGGTCTCGGTCAGCCAGGACCGGTGATCGACGGGAAACAGAGCCTGATCGGCCAGATCTACCAAGCGCGCAATCCGGCGATCGGGACCGAACAGAACTATCTCGTTCGCCGGGACGGCTTGGCCGCGCTCAGCCGGACCGGAGCGGCACTTCTGCTCACCGCGCCGAGCACCCGGCAGGCTTATCCGGACGGGCCGATCGAAGCGGTCCAGGTCACGCCGGACGCCTTGACCGGCGTGGCCGTCTCGGCGACCGCCGGGATCGTCAACGAGCTGCCACCGACTCCTCCCGAGGTCGTCACCCCACCACCGGGTTCGCAACCCTGTGTCCGCCAGGATCCATCGGCGGGCGCCGGCCAGGCGACGGTCGCCGAACTGCTCCCCGACAACCAGGTTTCGCAGGCCTCGGTTCCGCTGGGCACGCATCAGGCGGGTATGACGGCCGACCGGGTCTCGATTCCGGCGGGCAGGGGTGTTCTCGCCCGGGATGTGCCCGCACCGAATGCCTCCTTGGGTGTGATGTATCTGGTGACCGAAGTGGGGGAGAAATATCCTTTGGCTGATGCGGAGACCGTTGCCGCGCTGGGTTATACCGAATCGGCGGCGGTTGCGGTGTCGATGCGATTGCTCGATTTGCTGCCGACCGGGCCGGTGCTGAGTGTGGGCGCTGCCCGTCAGGCTCAGGCCGTGCGGCCTTGATCGCGGCTGTTCTGCTCGTAAGGGGAATCCCTACCGGAAGCCTGGAGGGCCGCGGAAAGCGGATTCGGGGCTGGTTCGGGATT
>NZ_LQCI01000001.1 GCF_001613935.1 Amycolatopsis regifaucium | reverse complement strand
ACTGTCCTAAATAGAGCATGTTGCGACGACCGCATGAATCCGCCAGGCCTTCGCTACCTGGTTGCGGTCAAGCTTTCCCCGTCGAGACACGGCGCGTCCATGACTGTCCACAAGAGAGGTTGTCAGACAACTCCGTGTCCGATTTAGGTCTGCACGTGTGGGTTCGGGCGGGGTCGTGAGTGCTGATCAGGGGCAAGATTTCCTTTGTGGACCGCAAAGCCGCCCAGGTCACCGCGCACGACGTTAATCTGGGCCGATGGGATTCAGCGAGCGGGCGCGCAGGGTGCGGAACGAGCGTCTGGCGCATGGCCGCCGGGTCGCGGCATTGTGCTCGTGCGTGAGCTTGTACCACCCTATCGGGCACCGGGCGACGTTGAGCTTTCTCGAGGACTTGGCCGGGCCCTACCAACGGCACGAAAAGGCTCTGTTGCGTGCTTTGACGGCGTTGGAAGCCAGCCGCGCGGCCTGGCTGGCGGAAGTCGCGCGCTACAAAGCCGTGCGCCTGAGGGAAAAGCGGCTCGGCAGGCGGGTGCCGCCGGACGACGGTCCACCGCCGGGCAGAATGGGCGGCCACTGGTACGCGACGGTCCCGAATCTGCCGGGACGCGCGGCCTTGCACGCACTCAAGCTGTGGGAACGGGACCACGGACCGGACTTCGCGGATGACGAGACGCGATCCCTTGTACGGGAATGCATCGCGACAGGCGGCACGCTCACCGGCGACCCACTGGACGTCGTCCTGGCCCGCCGGGCCGGCGATGCCGGCTGGCCGCTGCCCCTCATCGCCTCGGCCGCGGGCACGAGTCCGTGAAGGACTCCTTGAGGGACTCTGCGTCCCTCAAGGAGTCCTTCACGGACAGCGGCTGCCTAGATGCCGACGGCGAACACGTGCATGGCGGTGTTCGAGGGCAGTGTCACCGCGACGACCTCCTTCCCCGCGGTCAGCGGGACGGAGTTCGCGAACACCCGGTACGGCACGGTCGGATACGCGGCCCCGGCGCGGGTGTTCTTGCCCATCACGGTCGCCACCGTGGTCGCGCCGTACTGAGCGGGATCCGCGCAGCACCAGTTGGGGAAGCCGAGTTCGGCCTGGCTCGTGCTGCCGTCGGCGTAGCGGACGAGGACGGTGCCCTTCGCCGTGCCCGTGCCGGTTCCCGCCAGCACCAGCTTGGCGCCCGTCCCGCGCACCGCGATCGTCTGGCCGGACGCGAGGACGTTGTCCCGCTGTCCGGTGCCGGTTTGCGGCCAGGTCAGCTGAGCACCGAGAGCGGAGAAACCCGCACCGGGCTTGAGACCGGCTTCGGCGAGCCCTTCCGCACGGAAACTGCTACCGCCACCGTCGAGGTCACCCACCGCGACGTGGGCCGCGTCGGTGACACCGACGTTGCCGTAGGCCGCCGCGAGCGAACTGTGCGGAACGGTGACCGTCACCGAGTCGGTGACCCGGTTCTCCCCGAGCCTCGCCTTGTACGACGCGGACGCGGTGAGCTGGTAGTCGTCCGGCTTGAGGCCCGCGTCCGGCGTGACCTTCACCGGCACCCGCACGGTCGCGCCGGGCATCACCAGCCGTGGTCCGGCGGGCACCTCGACACGGAAACCGTTGGCGGGAATGGAGAACGCGACGTCACGCACCGGAAGCGGCGTGCCGTTGGTGAAGCTCAGCGTGCCCGTCGCGGTCTGTCCGGGACCGGCGACCGCCGGCACGGACAGGGCGACCGAACCGTCGCGGTCCTCGGGGAAGATCCCGCCGACCGCGCTGGTGCCGAACAGCCGGACGTCCTGCCGGGCACCGGCACCGAGCACGCCGGTCTTGACCCGCACGACCCCACCGGCGGCCGGGTCGAACCACCAGCCCGACGGGGCCGCGTCCAGCTCGGCCTTGCTGCCGTACTGCCGCAGGATCGACATCCCGGCAAGGACGGTGGCCGGCTTGCTTCCCGTGTGGACGGTCAGCTGATAGTTCCGCGCGGCGGGCTTCCCGGCATAGGTACCCGTACTGGCACCGATTCCGACCGTCACCGTACCCAGGCCGGACGTCGGCGCGTCGACGGTGAACGTCTGCTTCGACTGGTCGCCGTTCTTGTAGGCGCGGGTGACACCGTCGTCCTCGGTGAGCGTGAACGAACCCTTGCCCTGCGGGTAGACGTCGAGATCCAGCACACCTTTGTCCCGGGTCTGCCAAGACTTCGTGCCCTCGGCCCACATCGGGACCACGGCGCCCGCACGGACGAACAGCGGCAGCGTGTCGAGTGGCGCGTCGTAACCGTCCACAGTGGTCGGTCCGGTGTAGGTCTTGCCGCTCCAGTAGTCGACCCAGGTCCCCTTCGGCAGGTAGATGCCGTCGCGGACGGTGGCGTTCTCGTACACCGGCGCGACCAGGAAGTCCTTGCCGGACAAGAACTCGTACTTCGCCTTCTCACTCCAGACGTTCGGGTCGTCGGGGTACTCCAGTGCCAGCGGCCGGACCTGGCCGACGCCGGTCTGGTGCGCTTCCACCGAATGGCTGTAGGTGTAAGGCATCAGCCGTTCTTTGAGCAGGAGGTACTTGCGGTTGATCGAGGTGTACGGCTCGCCGTAGCGCCACGGCTGCTTGTCCGACGCGGCCCAGCCGTCCATGGTCATCGCGACCGGCAGGAACGCCTTCCACTGCAGGTCGCGGACGTAGGTCTGCGGGCTGCCGCCGAAGATGCCGTCGATGTCCCCGGTGTTGTACGCGATCCCCGACGTCGTGGCGCCGGCGTAGGTCGGGATCTGCCACTTGATGTAATCGTAGGAACCGGCCTGGTCGCCACTCCACAGCACGCCGCAGCGCTGCGCGCCCGCCCAGCTGACCGGCGTCCAGACGAAGCCGCGCGCGTCGCTGTTGTCCTCGATGCCCTTGTGCGCGGTGTCGCAGGCGTCCAGCGCGAACTGGTAGCCCGGGCCGACCCACGCGACGTCGAGTTTGCGGACCCGGACCCCGGCCTTGACCTCCTCGACCTGGTTCGGCACACCGTTCTCGGTCCACAGGCCCAGCTGCATGTTGTTCTTACGCAGGCCTTCGCCGGTCTGCTGGAGGTTTTCGTACCCGCAGCCGTAGCCGTCGTTGACCAGCATCCAGCCGTTGGGCATCCCGTGTTCGGTGTACCCCTCAGCGACCTTCACCGCGTCCAGCGTGTGCCGTTCGCCGCGGTTGGCGTTGTGCAGGTAGCAGTCGGCGTCACCGTTCTCGAGCCCGTAGAGCGGTGGCAGGAAAGGCTTCCCGACCAGATCGGTGTAACCGGTGATGACGTCTTTGAGGCCATCACCGACCACGTAGGTCGCGTCGAAGCGACGCTCGTCGTGGGTGGTGCGCACCGGCTCGGTGAAGGTGTAGGTGCCCTGCGCGAAGGTGTTGCGCAGCACGCCGTATCCCGCCGTGGAGGCGTAGAACGGCTGCGAATTCGGGGCACCGCCGTCGTTCCAGTTGTAGTCGGCGAAGATCCGGATCGTCCGGTCGCGGTGACTGAACCGGCCGTTCTGCTCACCACCGCCGACGAACTGCTCGGTGGCCGTCCGCGCCAGGGTCTGCGTGGTCTGCTTGTCGGTCCAGGACAGCGGCGCCGACTCCGCCCAGAGCCGCTTGCGATCAGCGCCGTCGTACAGCGCCAGCCGCATCGGGTGTTTGTACGCCCGCAACGTCGCCTTGGCCGTGGAAACCGCCCAATAGTCCCCCTTGTCGGTCTTCTTCGGCGTGACCGGGTCGCCCGTGCGCGGCAGCACGATCTTGCTTCCGGCCGGATCGGTGAACGTGCCGTCCGGCGCCAGCCAGACCCGGACGGCGCCTTCGGCCGGGAAGCTGACGCGCACCGCGGCGCTACCCGAATTCAAGGTGACCGTGGCGCCGTCGCCGGAGATCCCGGTCAGCTCACCCAGCTTGCCGGACGGCGCCGCGGCCGGATCGGCGTGGGCGGCGACCGGGGAAAGCCCGAGTAAGACCACTGCGGCCAAACAACGCAAGGATTGCGCAACTCTGCTCATTCGAGACACCTTTCGCGCATGAATACGCAAGATGGTCTCTGTATAGCGCACGGATCGCGCAAAGTCATCCGCCGAAGCGGTGCTAGGTACATGAAGGCCCCCTTCCTGTACCTAGGCGCAAGGAAGGGGGCCTTCATGTACTTGGACGGACGAGTCAGACGGCTTGAACCTCGACGCCTGCCGCTTCGAAAGCCCGCAGTACCTTCGGGTCGGCGTTGGAATCGGTGACCAGGGCGTGCACCTGCGGGGTCGCGCAGATCCGGGCGAAGGCGCGGCGGCCCAGCTTCGACCCGTCGGCGACCGCGACGACGCGTTCCGCTCGCTCCACCATCAGCCGGTTGATACTCGCTTCGCCCTCGTGATGCGCGAAGGCTCCTGCGTCCGCGTCGAACGCGTCCACCCCGAGGAACAGCAGGTCGATCGTCAGTTCACTGAGGACGCGGGTCGCCAGCGGGCCGCTCAATTCGAACGACTGCGGACGCGCCACACCGCCGGTCACCACGATCTTCACGTGGGGCCGCACGGCGAGTTCGTGCGCGATGTTCAGCGCGTTGGTGACCACCGTCAGCCCCGGCGAATCGCCGCGGCCCGCGAGATCGGACCGCGTGGCCAGCGATCGGGCGACCCCGGCCGTGGTCGTGCCGCCGTTGAGGCCCACCACCATGCCCTGTGCCACGAGCGCCGCCGCGGCCACACTGATCCGCTGCTTCTCGGGCACATGCCGGGCGGTCTTGTACCGCAACGGCAGATCGTAGGCGAGATCGTTGGCCACCGCGCCACCCCTGGTGCGGGTGAGCAGCTGTTGTTCCGCGAGGTGGTCGAGGTCGCGCCGGATCGTGGCCGCGGAGACGTTCAGTTCCTCGGCCACGTCCTCGACGTCGATCTTTTCCCGCTGCCCCAGCAGGTCCAGCAGGGTGCTCAGCCGTTCGTGCCGGGCCATTCGCGCCACTCCTAGCTCGCTGCGGCCTATCGCGCATGAGGTTGCGCTGTTGGCCACTGTTTCGAGCAGTATGCTGCATCATGGTTGTCCGCCGCGAGCGGCACGCCGGACAGCGGCCCGGCCGGTCACTTCATTCTGAAGTCGTACTGCTCCGGCAGCGGTTCGTCCGAGACCGCCGCCCAGGTGTCCGAAAGAGACGTTTCCCCTTCCCTGATGTTCGCGACCTCGAAACCGGTGTCGTACACGGCCTTGGCCCCGGCGATGTCGCCGAGGGCGAGCCGGGTGCGGGCGGCGAGGAGGGCGATCCGCCCTTCCACGGGCAGCCCGTCCAGCAGCACGCTCGCTTCGTCCGGGAGCCCCGCGGCGAGTTGCGCCGCGATGGCCTCGACGACCAAAGGGCGCGATGACGGCACGAGGGCGACCGCGCGCCGGTACAGCCAGGCAGCCTCGGGGCCGGCTGTGGCGACCGCGAGATTCCGTAGTGCCCAAGGGTTCTCGTCGGCGGCGACGGACTCGCGCCAGGCGCGGACGGCGTCCGAATGCCGTCCGGCCGCCCAGTGCGCGACGCCGCGGTGGTACCAGGTCAGCCAGTTCTTCGGCGCGTACTCCATGAGATCCGCCCAGTACGGGTTCACCAGCGTCGGCGGAGGTACGGCGAGCGGATCCCCGTCCGGCGGGGTCCCGTCGAGCAACGCGAGCCACGGCGCCTGGTCGGGACCGAGTGATTCGTCCGGGAACGGCGTCCCCGGCAGGCACATCGGCGCCCGCCGGTTCTCCAGCGCGCCCCAGCCGGATCCGGTGGCCAGGAAGGACTCCGGGGTGACATCGGCGATTTTCCGCCAAGCGCCGAGGTAGTCGTCAAGGGACTCGGCCGCCGGCAGTGCCGCGGCGATCACGCCTCGGGCGGCCGTCCAGTCGTCCCCGTGCGCCAGCACGGGATCCGCTGCGACCGGACCATAGGCCTCCATCCAGTCCCAGCTCTCCCCCGCCGGCAACCGCAGGTGCTCCAGCTGCGTGCGCGCGAGACCGGCTTGGATCTCCAGATAGCCGCCCGCACCGGGCGCCAGCCATTCCTGCCAGCGCCGCCCACCGGCGGATTCACCCCACAGGAACAGCTTCCGGCCGCGCAACCGGCCGGTGGAGAGCTGAACCAGTCCCGTTCCGTCGTTCTCGACGGCCGCGATCCACGGCGTTCCGGTCACCTCGAAGAAGTAGTCCGCCGCGGCTTCGGCGCGGGAGGGGTAGGTCAGGTCTCCAGCCACGTCGACCAGATCCAGCCGTCCCGAATAGCCGTAGTGCCACGCCCGCGTCGCGGGTGCGATCACCCGTGTGCCGTCGTTCCGCGGGACCGCGATGTTCGACCACCAGTACACCGGGACGTCGTAAGGATGCGGATTCCGCACCCGCACCGCCACGAGCAGGTGGTCCGAGCCGTCGGGCAGCCAGAAGTCGAGCTGGTACGGCAGATCCCGGGTGCGCTCCCACTCCCACAGCCGCAGCATCGGGGTGCCGTCCGGGCCTTCGACCTCCGCGGCGAACATCGGCTCGCAGGTCAGCGTGGTGTGCCCGGTGCTGCCGAGGTTCCATTCGACACCTCCGGCGAACCACGCGTCCCGCAGGGCGAGGTTCGCGGGCTGGAACACCGGATTGCGGTAGAGCAGTTCACGGCCGGACGATTTGTGGGCCAGCGAATACAGCCGCCCGCCCAGCGACGGCAGCACCGTGGCGCGGAGCCGGTCGTTCTCCAGCACCAGCGCCGGAAGCTCGCGTTCGGTCCTTTCGCGGGTGTAGCCGTCCTGCAGAAGACACGGCAGCGTGGTGTCCAAGCGGCCGTAACCGATACCCTCCGCCAGGTCCGGCGGCAGTTCGTCCACATTGGACACCTTCGCCACCGCCTCGGGTTTCCGCAACGGCGGCAGCGGGTTCTCCGGGCCCAGTTCGGCGGACGGCAGCACCAGCGTGGTGCGGTACAAGCGGGTCATGCGTCCGGGAGCCGGTCGCCGGTGGCCGCGTCGAACAGGTGCACCGCCCCCGGTTGCGGGGTCAGCGCGATGGGCGCACCGCGCTGCCACGGTGCCATCCCCGGGGTGCGGACCGTCAGCACACGGTCGCCGTCCCGGCAGTACAGGTACTGATCGCTGCCCAGTTCCTCGACGACCTCGACGATGGCCTCGTAGCCACCGTCCCCGATCGTCCAGCCTTCGGGCCGGACGCCGACGACGATGCCGGGACCGGTCAGCGCCGACCGCTGCGCCGGGGTCAGCGGCAGCCGCGTACCGCCGACGACGGCACCGTCGGTGTCCACAGTGGTTTCCAGCAAATTCATCGCGGGCGAGCCGATGAATCCGGCGACGAAGACGTTGACCGGCCGCGCGAAGAGCCCGACCGGCGTGTCGCACTGCTGCAGGATCCCGTCCTTGAGCACGGCGACGCGGTCCCCCATGGTCATCGCCTCGACCTGGTCGTGCGTGACGTAGAGCGTCGTGATGCCGAGCCGCCGCTGCAGGGAGGCGATCTGGGTCCGGGTCTGCACCCGGAGTTTGGCGTCCAGATTGGACAGTGGCTCGTCCATGAGGAACACACTCGGCTCGCGCACGATCGCCCGGCCCATCGCGACACGCTGCCGCTGCCCGCCGGACAGCTTCGCGGGTTTGCGGTCGAGGTATTCGGTCAGGTCGAGCACGGCGGCGGCCTCGCGCACCTTGCGTTCGCGTTCGGCCTTGCCCAGCTTGGCCAGTTTGAGGTGGAAGCCGATGTTCTCCCCCACCGTCATATGCGGGTAGAGCGCGTAGTTCTGGAACACCATCGCGATGTCCCGGTCCTTCGGCGGCAGTTCGGTGACGTCACGGTCGCCGATGTGGATGGAGCCGTCGTCGACGCCTTCCAGCCCGGCGAGCATCCGCAGCGTCGTCGACTTGCCACAGCCGGAAGGCCCGACCAATACGAGGAATTCGCCATCGGCGACCTCGAGGTCGAGGCCGTCGACCGCCGGGCGGTCCACCCCGGCGTAGAACCGCGTGGTGTCGGAGAAGGTCACGGTGGCCATCAGGTCCTACTTTCCGGCGCCGAGGGTCAGGCCGGTGATGATCCGGCGGGCGAGCACGAGATAGAGCACGAGCATCGGGAGCACGACGATCGCCACCCCGGCGATCAGCCCGCCGTACTCCGACTGGTAGCTCGCGGCCCCGTAGAAGGTGAAGAGCGCGCGGGACAGCGTGAAATGCGCTTGGTCCTTGAGGAACACGATCGCCAGCAACGTCTCGTTCCACAGGCCGATGGCGTTCAGCGTCAGCGCGGTGATCATGCCACCGCGGGTCAAGGGCAGCATGACCGAAAAGAACGTGCGCGTCGGCGACGCGCCGTCGAGCGCGGCAGCCTCCTCCAGTTCGTCCGGCAGGGACCGGAAGAAACCGGTCATCAGGAACACCGTGAACGGGATGGACAGCGCCACGTACAGCACGAACAGGCCGTACTCGTTGTCCAGATGCACTTTGCTGAGCACCACGAACAGCGGGATGATCACCGTCTGGAACGGCACGCCCATGCCGATCGCGACGACGTTGGTCATCGGTCCGGCGCCGCGGACGCCCAGCCGGGTCAGCGCGTAAGCGCAAGGCGCCGACACGGCGACCGTCACGACCGTCGCCAGTCCGACCAGCACCACGGTGGTCACCACGGCGTCGCCGAAACCGGCGTTGTTCCAGGCGTAGATGAAGTTCCGGAACGGCTTCCCGACGTGGAACCATTGGTAGGGCAAGGCGAACGGTTTGGTGAAGATCTCCACCGGCGTCTTGAACGACGCCGTGAGCAGCCAGTACAGCACCAGGATGTTCCCCGCGGTGAACAGCCAGACGATGGTGGACCCCAGGACCCGCAACGGGCTGAATTTCTTGGCGCCGGGCGCCGGACGCGGTTTGCGCGGTGGCTTGCGCACCGGTTTCGGCGAGGGCCGCGCGGGCACCTCGACGTCGGTGACGGACATTCGGTCTCCCTCAGAACTGGATCGCGTCACGGCGCATCAACCGGCGCAGCAGGACGACGAGCACGGACACCAGCGCGATCATCGCCACCGCACAGGCACAGGCGGCACCGAAGTCCGGGGTGCCGTTCGAGCCGAAGGTCCGGTCGAACACGTAGATCCCCAGCGTCCAGGCCTCGTTCGGCGGGGCGTAGGTACCCGGCCCGGCCAGCACGAACACCAGCTCGAAGATCTTGAGCGCGTTGATCGTCCACAGCACCCCGGCGACGCCGACGACGTCCCAGGTCATCGGCAGGGTGATGTTGCGGAACTTCTGCCACGGCGACGCGCCGCCCAGTTCGGCGTCCTCGTAGAGATACGGCGGGATGCGGTCGACCGCGGCCATCAGGATGGTGATGTAGAAACCTGAACTCGCCCAGATCAGCGACGCCGTCACCACACCGGTCACATTGGACGGTGCGAGGAACTTCGTCGCGTCCGCGCCGAGGCTCTCCATCACGTAGTTCGCGAGCCCCTGTTTCCCCGGCTGGTACTTGAAAACGAAGCCGAGGAACATGCCGAGCGCCACCGGCGCCACGATGTTCGGGAAGAACAGGATGGCGCGGACGGTCTTCCCGCCCTTCATGTCCCGCAGCACCATGGTGAACAGGAACGCCAGCGCGAACGTGCCGATGCCGCCGAGGAACACGTAGATCAGCGTGTTGCGGAAGGCGTACTGGAAGGAGTCGCTCGACCACATCTGCGTGTAGTTGGTGACACCGTTGGGCTCCGGTGTGTCCCCGGCGCCCGCCCAGCTGGTGAAGCTCAGCACCACGGTCGCGATCGTCGGCAGCACCAGGAAGGCCAGGTACAGCACCAGCGCCGGCGCGGCGAACGGCCAGAACAGCCGTTTCTTGCGGCGCAGGTGGGCCCCGGGCTCCGGAGCCCGCGCCGGCGGTGTCGTCGGCGTCGTGACCGTGGCCATCAACCCTGGTTCTTCCAGAACTCGGCGCCCTTGGTGGCGAGCTGGTCCACGAACTGCTCCGGGGTGAGCTGCCCCTTCAGCAACGCGATGTCGGCCGGGTCGAAGACGTCGGTCTGCCATTTGCCACCGGCGATGCCGTCGACCCCGTCGTACTGCAGCACATGTTCCTTCTTCGGGTCGTCCATCGCGGCCTTGACCTGCTTGAGGTCGTCAGGCACGGCGAGGTCGGCGCGCGGCACCAGGTTGTCGGCCACCGCGGGGATCCCGGAAAGCAGGTCCTTGTTGAGGAAGTAGGCGATGAACGCCTTGGCCGCCTCGGCGTGCTTGGCCTTCTTCGTCACCGAGAAACCGATCGACATCTGCTCGACGGTGTCGTGCGTGGCACCGGCGGGCATCGGGAACTGGAAGGAACCGTAGTTGATCTTCGTTCCGGCGCCCTGCTTGTCCAGGTATTCCCTGGTCTCACTCGGCGCCCAGCTGCCGACGTAGAGGAAGCGGGAGTCGCCGTCGGCCCAGCGCTGCTGCACCTGCGGGAACTTCGCCGCGTCCCAGCCGTCGATGAAGTACTTCGGCAGCTTCGCGGTTTCGGTCGCGGCCTTGAGGAAACCGGGGTCGGTCTTCCACGTCTGGCCGGTCTTGTCGGTCGCCGCCTTGTACAACCCGCCCGGGCCGACGAACCGCTCGGCGAGCTGGGTGTAGAAGTACATGTTGTAGAACGGGATGTCACCGTCGAGGCTGATCGCGGCCTTGCCGTCGGCCTTCGCCTTGTCGAACAGGCCGATCAGCTCGTCCATCGTCTTCGGTTGCTGGATGTCCCCGGCGGTGTCCTTGTTGAACCACCAGGCGCTCGACTGGATCGTGTACGGGACCATGAAGTTGTGGCCTTCGCGGTCCTTGTTCTGCGGGAAGTCGTATGAGCTGGGCGAAAGTACGTCCTTGACGGTCTTGTCGCCTTCGCCGACCTTCAAGCCGAACACGTCGTCGACGCTCTGCGTGCCACCCGGCGTCATGATCGCCGCGCCGACCTTGCTGACGTCCTGGTCGAACAGGTCCGGCACGGCGTCGGTGTTCAGCGCGGGCACCAGGTTCTGGGTGTAGGCCTTGCGGCCAAGCCACTGCACGTCGACCTTGACGCCGGTCTTCTCCTGGAAGCATTTGAAGGCCTTCTGCAGGACCTTGCCCTGCGGCTCGTCGGCCGTCCACATGGACCAGTACGTGAACTCCTTGTCCGTCGCGGGTTTCACCGCCGCCTCCGGACAGGGGGCGTTGAGGAACTGATCGACTCCCGGGAGCGCGTTCTCGCCGGTGCCGCCACCCGCGTCCCCGCCGCCGCATCCCGCGAGCAGAAGCGACGCCCCTGCCGTCAATGCCATGAGCTTGCCTACCCGCATCCGCCACCACCTGGATCGAAGATCACACAAGTTCTGCTTATTGTTGCGCAGTTTTGTGCGGTTTCACGCACATGTCAACAGTCAATCGTGCAAAGTCTGCTCAATCGTCACCTTTTCCGGTTCAGCACGCCCAAGTTGAGCACACCGAGCAGACGCCGCACCTCGACGGCGACGGCGGTGCGCCCGGCACCGAGGTACTTCCGCGGGTCGACCCGCTCCGGATGCGCGCGCCAGTCGCCGACGGCGGCCACGGTGAACACCTTGTTGAGCTGGGTGGCGATATTGATCTTCGTCATCCCGGCCCGCACCGCTTCGGCCAAACCCTCATCGGGGACACCGGAAGAGCCGTGCAGCACCAACGGCACCGGTACCCGTTCCCGTAGCCGCGCGATCAGCGCGAAATCCAGCGCGGCGTCGCGGGTGAGCATGGCGTGCGAACTGCCCACCGCCACCGCCAGCGCGTCCACTCCGGTGGCGGCGACGAAGTCCGCCGCCTCGTCCGGATCGGTGCGCGCGCCGGGCGCGTGCACGCCGTCCTTGCCGCCGACCTCACCGAGTTCCGCCTCGATCCACACTCCGTGGTCGTGGCAGTACGCGGCGACTTCCCGGGTCGCGCGCACGTTGTCGGTGTAGTCCAGTTTGGACGCGTCGAACATGACCGAGCCGAAACCGAGCGCGACCGCTTCACGGACGAGGTCGGCCGATTCGGCGTGGTCGAGATGGACCGCGACCGGTGTGACGGCGGCCCTGGCCGCGGCGAGCGCCGCGGCGCCGACCGGTGCCAGCGCGCCGTGGTACTTCACCGCGTTCTGGCTGAGCTGCACGATCACCGGCGCTTCCGCCGCGGCCGCGCCGTCGACGATCGCGGTGAGGTGTTCGAGCTGGATCGCGTTGAACGCGCCGCAGCCGTGCCGGGCCGCCGCGGCGGCCCCGACGATCTCCCCGGTTCCCACCAGAGGCATGAGGTTCTCCTAGGGCGTGTCTGGTGAATCTGTTCGATGGGCTTCCGGGCGGGCGCGCACGGCGACCAGTCCCTGTTCACGGTGGTAGTGCGCGAGGTCGACGTCGCCGGCGAGCGGGCCGAGCACCGCCGCGCCGGACAACGCGACGGCCCGGCGCAGGATGTCCGGCCACGCTTCGGCACGGCTCAGCCCCAGCGCCAGCGCCGCGACGACGGCGTCACCCGCGCCGGTGGTGTTGCCACGCAGCACGGTGGACGGTGCCGCGTGCCAGCTGCCCGACGGCGTGACCGCCAGGAGGCCCTCGGCGCCGAGTGAGACGACGACCGCGCCCGCCCCGGCCTTGCGGAGTTCGGCCGCGGCGGCCACCGGATCGCGCAGACCGGTGACCTCGCGCAGTTCGTCGGCGTTCGGTTTGACCACGGACGGGCGCCCGGCCAGCCCGGCGAGCAGCGCATCGCCGGAAGTGTCCAGAATGGACGGTGTGCCGCCGAGCAGTTCGGCGTATCCCCCGGCTCCCGGCGGAAGACTGCCCGAACAGACGAGCACGTCCGCGTTCCGGGAGCGGACGGCAGCCGCGAACGCTTGCCATTCGTCACCGTCGAGCCGCGGCCCCGGCTCGTTGAGCAGCGTGACCGAACCGTCGTCGGCCAGGACCGTGGTGGTGCGCCGGGTTTCGCGGGCGATCGGGACGACATCCGCGGCGACCCCCACCGCCGTGAGGTCGTCCACGACGGCGGTCCCGGTCGCGCCACCGGCCGTGAGGATCGCGCGGACGTCGGCGCCGAGCGCGTGCAGCACGCGGGCGACGTTGACGCCCTTGCCGCCCGCCCGGGACCGCACGTCGCTCACCCGATGGACGTCACCGCACCGCAGACCGTCCACTGTGTACGTGACGTCCAGCGCGGTGTTCGGCGTGACGGTGACGATCACGGTCGCCTCAGGTCAGGACGACGGAGCGGGTGAGGCTGCGGGGGTTGTCCGGGTCGAGACCCTTGCGGGCGGCGATGGCCCCGGCCACCCGCTGCGCGCGGACCAGATCGGCGAGCGGGTCCAGGCCGCTTTCGACGAACAGTCCGCCCGCGCGGGCGACGTCGTCGGCCAGCCCGTCCGGCGCCTTCCCGAACATCCAGGTGACGCGGCCGGATTCGCTGATGCTGATCGGGCCGTGCCGGTAGTCCCACGCCGGGTACGACTCCGTCCACAGTAGACAGGCCTCGCGGAACTTCAGCGCGGCCTCGTTCGCGATGCCGACGGACCAGCCGGTACCGAGGAAGCTGAACTGCTCGGCGCCGACCAGCGCGTCGGGCAGCGGTTCGGCCAATACGCGTTCGGCCTGTTCGATGACCGGGCTCAGGTCCTCGCCGAGGTGGGCGCGCAGCATCGCCAGCGCCGTGGTGGCGAAGCGGGTCTGCACGACCGAACGTTCGTCCACGACGGACAGGTCGACGATGGTGTCCGCGGCTTCTTCGATCTCGCGAGGCACGCCGGTGATCGCGATGGTCGGCGTCTTGCCCCGCAGCTTCGCCAGCAGGGCGTGGACCTCGGTCGTCGTCCCCGACCGGGTCAGCGCCACGACCTGGTCGTAGCCGCGACCCACCGGGAACTCCGACGCGGCGAAAGCGTCGGTTTCGCCGAGCCCGGCGCTCTCGCGAAGGACGGCGTACGCCTGGCCGATGAACCACGACGTACCGCAGCCGACGATCGCGACCCGCGCGCCCGGCGGCGGCAGCAGATCCGTGTTCGCCGAGGCCAGTGCCGCCGCGTCCCGCCAGCAGCCGGGCTGGCTCGCGATCTCCGCCGCCATGAAGGTCCCGCTCATGAACTCCCCATCCGTACCAGTTGTGCGCAGTAGCCATCACGTTAGGTGCAGTTTTGTGCAACGTCAATGCGCCAACAGTGCAGTTTCACGCAGTTCTCGCGTTCAGATGCGCAAGGCAGCACTTTGCAGCGGCAGTGACCGGCGTCACTTCGGGAGCTGTCACAACCTGCTCGCCCGGCTCGTCATGTGTGCAGAACCGACGGAGAGGAAAGATCATGGAACCGCGAGTCAACCTGTTCGAGAACGACGTCATCCTCAAGTACGTCAAGCGTCTCGGCGCCGCGAGCCGACCCATCGAGGAGTCTTCGCTGCCGCACGCGACGCAAGAGCTGGTGAAGCTGCGCGCCAGCCAGCTCAACGGCTGCGGTTTCTGCACCGACATGCACAGCAAGGACGCCGCGCACGCCGGCGAGACCTCGGTGCGGCTCAACCTGGTCGCCGCCTGGCGGGAGGCGAACGTGTTCACCGAGCCCGAGCGCGCCGCGCTGGCGCTCACCGAGGAGGGCACCCGGATCGCCGACGCGCACCACGGCGTCGGCGACGACACCTGGGCGCAGGTGCGCAAGCACTACGACGACGAGCAGATCGGTGCCCTGATCGCGCTGATCGCCACGATCAACGCGTACAACCGGCTCAACGTCATCGCCCGGACGCCGGCGGGCGACTACCAGCCCGGCATGTTCGACTGATCCTCGCGTCCAGCGACAACAGGAGCGCTTCGCCGGACAACGATCGAGCCGCCACGGGCTGTTAAACCTGCGGAAACACGCGATCCGGAGGTTTCAGCCCGTGCGACTCGACGTCCGCTTCTTCCCCGTGACCGGGACCCATCCGCTCAGCACCGACCTCGTCGGGCTCCGCGCCAACTTCCACTACGGCTCCGGGAACGTACTGGAGCAGCATTACGCGGACCGGACGACGATGATCTGGACGGGTGTTTCCGGCGACTTCGCCGGTGTCCGGCAGAAGGAGACGACGCTGCGTGTCTTCGAAACCGGACCGGCGCAGTACTTCGTCACCTGGTACGAAACCGGGACCGTCGCGACCGCCGCGCACGGCGAGATCTTCGACGGCGGCTACCCCATCGCGGTGATGGCCGACTTCGACCGGTTGATCGCGACGGCGGCGTACACGAATCCGCGCGAGGACGGCGGGCAATATTTCCTGGTCGACCAGGCAACCATCGAAATCCTGGAGCGGCCGCACGGATGGCCGTCCTTTCCGGAGGCACGGGAATCTTGATCGGTGATCGAAGGAGCGCTGGATCTCACCACGTCGCGACCCACTCCGGCTTCGCTCCCGTTGGCGGCCTGGCGTCACGGCCGTCTCACATCGGCCAGTAGCGAAGGGCCCTTTACTACCTTCAGGGTAGGCAAGGAGGCCTTCACGAACCGGCGGACACTGGGTCGGCAACGCCACGTTCGCATTCCCTCTGCAGCCACAGTCACTGACAACAGGTTCGCACGCAAAGGCAACCGCCGCGGCTACCGCCGCTCCCATACTGGCTCCTCCAGCGGAGATGAGGAGCAGCGAATGAGCCGAGACGACACGTCCCTCGCCAAGAACGTCCTCGGCGTGCCCGGCATCGTCTTCCTCGTGCTCGCCGCGGTCGCGCCGCTCACCGGGATGGTCGTGATCGCGGCCATCGGCATCGCGGTCGGGAACGGCGGCGGCATGGTCGCGGCCTTCCTGCTGGCCACGGTCGTCCTGTTGCTGTTCGCGGTCGGCTACGCGCAGATGTCGAAGGTGCTCACCAGCGCGGGAGGCTTCTACGCCTTCGTGGTCAAGGGGCTCGGCCGGACTCCGGGGCTCGTCGCCGGTTTCGTCGCGATGCTCGGTTACAACTGTTTCGTCGCCGGCGCGATCGGCACGAGCGGATTCTTCACCTCCACCGCGATCGACGACGTCCTCGGGCTCCGCCTCGACTGGTTCTTCTGGAGCGCGCTTTCGGTCGTGCTGGTTCTCCTGCTCAGCCGCCGGGGCATCGCGGTGAGCGCGAAAGTGCTGGGTGTCTCCCTGATCCTCGAAGTGTCGATCCTGCTGATCATGGACTTCAGTGTGCTGTTCCGGCACGGCTTCTCCTTCGCCGCGTTCAGTCCTTCCGTCCTGTTCCAGGGCGCGAGCGGACTGGCGTTGTTGTTCGCCGCCAACGCTTTCATCGGATTCGAGGCGACGGCGTTGTTCGGCGAGGAGGCCAAGGATCCCAAGCGGACGATCCCGCGGGCGACCTACATCGCCATCGGGTTCATCGGCGTGTTCGCCGCGTTCACCACCTGGGCCGTGGTCAGCGCGATCGGCGCCGAACAGGCGCAGGACGTGGCCGTCGCGCATCTTTCGAGCGGGGATCTCGTGCTCTCGGTCGCCCAGGAGTATCTCGGCGGCCCGCTGACCAAGGTGATGCTGCTGCTCCTGGTGGTCAGCCTGTTCGCGGCGTTGCTGGCACTGCACAACTCGGCGACCCGCTACCTGTACGCGCTGGGCCGGGTCGGTGTGCTGCCGCGGCTGCTGGGCAGGACCGATCCGCGCAACGGTGCGCCGCGCTACGCCTCGATCGTCCAGCTGATCTTCGGATCGTTGGTGGCACTGGGTTTCCGGCTCGCCGGACTCGACCCGGTCGCCGATCTCACCGCGAGCATGACCGGCTTCGGCACCCTCGGCATCCTCACCCTGCAACTGTTCGCTGCGGTGGCGATCCTGGTCCACTTCCGCCGGACCCGCGACCGCCGGATCGTGAAGACGTTGATCGCGCCCGGACTGGGCGCGGTAGGACTCGGAGTCATCGTGACGCTGGCCATCGTCAACTTCCCGACGCTAGCCGGGTCGAGCAACGGCATCGTCCCGCAGCTGCCGTGGCTGCTCCTGGTCGTCGCGCTGGCCGGGCTCGCGCTCGCCGGCTGGCTGCGCCGGTTCCGCCCGTCGGTGTACGCGGCGCTGGAAACCGATCTGGAACGCGATCCCGCGCCGAAGCCATCAGACGTTGTTGGTCAGTGAGAGATTGAACGAGTAGCGCGAGGCGCGGTAGACGTGCCATCCGTGCTCGACGACCCGGCCCGCGTCGTCGTAGGTGGTGCGCCGCATGGTGAGCAGTGCCGCTCCCGGCTTCTCTCCCAGCAGCGCCGCGTCCTCCTCCGTCGCCTCCCTGGCGCCGACGTTCTGCTGGGCGGCGTGCAGGCGGACGCCCGCGGAGCGCAGTAGCTGGTAGAGCCCCTTGTCCCGCAGTTCGTCGTCGTCGGGGTCGATGATGCCGTCCGGCAGGTAGTTGTTCATGATCGCCAGCGGTTCGCCGTCGGTCGAGCGCACCCGCTTCAGCCGCCGGACATGGGTCAGTCCCGGTGTCTCGAGCCGCTCGGCCGCGTCCTCACCGGCGGGCTCGACCTGGTTGACCAGGATGACGGACTCCGGTTTGTCGCCGAGTTCACTGAGGTCGTCGAAGAGGCTGCTCAGCCGCAGCGGCCGGGCGACCTTGGTGCGGACGACCTGCGTGCCGACGCCGCGTTTGCGGACGAGCAGCCCCTGGTTGACCAGTGACTGGATCGCCTGCCGGATGGTCGGCCGCGACAGATGGAGCCGCGCGGCCAGTTCCACTTCGGTGTCCAGCCGGGCGCCGTTCGGCAGCCTGCCGTCCTCGATCGCGGCTCGGAGCTGCCGGGCGACCTGGGAGTACAGCGGCTCCGGACGGTTCGGATCCACCTCGATCTCGCCGGGCACCCAGGGATTCATGCGCGGAGCCTACCGCGAAGACGCTTTGGTCGTTATGACCTTATGTCCATATGTCTTGACAAAGTCGCTGACCTGTTGCGAAGGTCGAGAGACCACGCGAACCGGGAGGAACGAACAGTGTCCGACACAGTACGGCGAGTTGTCGCGGCCCGGGTCCGCGATCCGGAGGCCATCGCGGCGGCCGCCGCCGCCCGGGTCCGCGCGAAGTCACCGTTCAACGACAAGGGTGCCGCGATGATCATCGCCGCGGACCATCCGGCGCGCGGCGCGAACGGCGTCGGCTCCGACCCGCTCGCGATGGCCGACCGCGGCGAACTGCTGGACCGTCTTTGCCTGGCGCTGGAACGCCCCGGCGTCACGGGGGTGCTGGCGACCCCGGACATCATCGACGACCTGCTGATCCTCGACGTGCTCGACGGCAAGACCGTCATCGGTTCGATGAACCGCACCGGGCTCGCCGGATCGAGTTTCGAGGTCGACGACCGGTTCGCCTGCTACGACGCCGAAGCGATCGAACGGATGGGCTTCGACGGCGGGAAGACGCTCACCCGGATCTGCCTGACCGACCCGGCGACACCCACCGTCCTCGAGAACACCGCCCACGCGATCAACGAGCTGGCGGACCGGAAGCTGATCGCGATGATCGAACCGTTCCTCGCCGACTGGGTCGACGGACGCCTCCGCAACGACCTCTCCCCCGGTGCCGTGATCCGCTCCATCACCATCGCCTCCGGCCTAGGCCGTTCGTCGGCCTACACCTGGCTGAAACTCCCGGTGGTCGAGGACATGGAGCGCGTCCTGGCCGCCTCGACGCTGCCCGCCGTCCTGCTGGGCGGCGAGGTCAAGGATCCCGACGCGGCGTTCGCCGCCTGGCAGCGGGCGCTCGCGCTGCCGACCGTGCAGGGCCTCGTGGTCGGCCGGTCCCTGCTTTACCCGCACGACGGCGACGTCGCCAAGGCCGTCGACACAGCCGTCGGGCTGCTGTGAACACCTGTGGAGGACAACGCGTGAAGACCATCGAACACTGGATCAACGGCACGGCGACGACGGCGGGCTCCACTCGCACCGCCCTCGTGTACGACCCGGCCCAGGGACGGCCGCAGGCCGAGGTGCTCCTCGCGGAACCGTCCGATGTGGACACCGCGGTCGCGGCCGCGAGCAAGGCCTTCGAGGCATGGGGCGACTCGTCGTTGTCGCAGCGGACGAAGGTGATGTTCGCCTTCCGCGAGTTACTGATGCGGCACGAGGACGACCTCGCCCGGATCATCTCCTCCGAGCACGGCAAGGTGCTCGACGACGCGCGCGGCGAGATCGTCCGCGGCCGCGAGATCGTCGAGTACGCCTGCGGGATCGCCGACGCGCTGAAAGGCGGTTTCTCCAGCCAGGTCTCGCGCGACGTGGACGTGCACGACTTCCGCCAGCCGCTCGGGGTCGTCGCCGGGATCACGCCGTTCAACTTCCCGATCATGGTCCCGCTGTGGATGCACCCGATCGCCATCGCGACCGGCAACACGTTCGTGCTCAAGCCGAGCGAGCGCGTCCCGTCCGCGTCCCGGCTGGTCGCCGAGCTGTACGCCGAGGCGGGTCTCCCCGACGGCGTGTTCAACGTCGTCAACGGGGACAAGGTGACGGTCGACGCGATCCTCGACCACCCTGGCATCTCGGCCGTGTCCTTCGTCGGGTCCACCCCGATCGCGAAGTACGTCCACGAACGCGCGACGGCCACCGGCAAACGTGTGCAGGCTCTGGGCGGGGCCAAGAATCACGCCGTCGTCCTGCCCGACGCCGATCTGGAGTACGCCGCGAACCATCTCACGGCCGCCGCGTTCGGTTCCGCCGGACAGCGCTGCATGGCGATCTCCATCGGCGTCGCCGTCGGTTCGGCGGGTGACGAGCTGGTCGAGATCCTCGAACGCAAGGCGGCCGAGATCAAGGTCGGTCCCGGCCACGACGACGGCAACGACATGGGCCCGGTCGTCACCCAGGCCGCGCGGCAGCGGGTGATCGACTCCGTCGCCCTCGGCGCGGAACAGGGCGCGACCGTGGTCGTCGACGGCCGGGCGCTCCAGGTCGAAGGACACGCGGAGGGGTTCTTCGTCGGACCGTCGCTTTTGGACCATGTGACCACGGAGATGGCCGCCTACCGCGAGGAGATCTTCGGGCCCGTGCTCGGGATCGTGCGTGTGTCCACTGTGGACGACGCGATCGCGCTGATCAACGCGAACCCTTACGGCAACGGAACCGCCGTCTTCACCGGAAGCGGCGAGGCGGCGCGGAAGTTCCAGCGCGAGGTCAAGGTGGGGATGATCGGGGTGAACGTCCCCATCCCGGTGCCGATGTCCTACTACTCCTTCGGCGGCTGGAAAGACTCCCTCATCGGCGACAGCCCGATCCACGGCCCGGAAGGCGTCCGGTTCTACACCCGGGCCAAGGTCGTCACCACCCGCTGGCCGCACACGGCCGGACGCGGGACCGCGGGCTTCAACTTCCCGATCTCCCAGTGACCGCCCCGGCCCGCGTTCCGTCCTCTCAACGCGGTAGTCGGCAGCGCGAACTACCGCGAGCAGAGGACGGAACGCGGGCCGAACGCGGGATCAGCGCACTTCTCGCCGCCGCCGGTGCCCGACGATCCGCCACCCCACCGCCAGTACGACGACCAGCACCGGGATCGAATAGAAGGCGATCTTCTCCGCACCGTCGGAGAAGCCCATCAGGAGCACGACCAGCGCGAGGAAACCGAGCGTCGCCCAGCCGCTGTAGGGCGCCCACGGCATCCGGTACGACGGCCGTTCCAGCTCCCCGCGCAACGCCGCCTGACGCAGCCGCATCTGACAGAAGATCAGCGTCGCCCAGGTCGTGATCACCCCGAGTGAGGCGATCGCGATCGCGATGTCGAAAGCGTCCTTGGGCACCAGGTAGTTCAGGACCACGCCGAGCAGGTACGCGCCCGAGGTGAACAAGATCCCGCCATAGGGCACGTGACGGCCGCTCATCTTGCCGACGAACTTCGGCGCCTCGCCCTTGTCCGCCAGCGCGCGCAGGATCCGGCCCGTGGAGTAGAGCCCGGAGTTGACGCTCGACAACGCGGCGGTGAGCACGACCGCGTTCATCACGTCACCGATGCCGGGGATCCCGAGCCGCGAGAAGACGGTGACGAAGGGGCTCTCGCCGCCGTTGTAGAACGGCCAGGGCAGCAGCATCGCCAGCAGCAGCACGGAACCGACGTAGAACACGCCGATCCGCCAGACCACGCCGTTGATCGCCTTCGGCAGCACCTTGCGGGCGTCCTTGGTCTCGCCTGCCGCGATGCCGACGACCTCGATCGCCGAGTACGCGAAGATGACCGCCTGCAGGGTCATCAGCGCGATGCCGACACCGGCCGGGAAGAATCCATTGTGGGCGGTCAGGTTGTGCACGCCCGCGGGGCTGCCGCCGATGTCGGCGCCGGTGACCACCAGCCCGGCGGCGACGACGAGGAAGACCACGATGGCCAGCACCTTGACCACCGAGAACCAGAATTCCAGCTCCCCGAACACTTTCACCGAAAGCAGGTTCACCGCGATCAGCACGCCGAGCGCGATGAGCGCCGTCACCCATTGCGGCACGTCGGGCAGCCACTTGTGCGCGTAGATCGCGACCGCGGTGATCTCCGCGATCCCGGTCATCGCCCAGTTCACCCAGTACATCCAGCCGGAGACGAAGCCCGCCCATGGCCCGATGAACTTGCGGGCGTAGGTGACGAAGCTGCCGGAGGTCGGCTCGTGCAGGACGAGCTCACCGAGTGCGCGCATCACGAAGTAGGCGGCGATACCGCAGAGCGCGTACGAAAGGACCAGCGACGGCCCGACCTGGTGGAGTTTGCCACCGGCACCGAGGAAAAGCCCGACGCCGATCGCGCCGCCGATCGCGATCATCTGCACTTGGCGGTTGCCCAGCGCTTTTGAGTAGCTTTCACCTTTTTCGGTGAGCAGCGAGGAATCCATGGTTGCCAGACGCTAGAGCGTGTGCGGCAGGTCACCAACACTGCTAAGGAAGACTTAAGGTGTGCGGCACGTCACCGCGGCGGTTTTCCTGGTATTTCCCTTTTCGATTTGACAAGTTCACTCGCGAACCCCGATCTTCGCGCGCGAGGACGGCCTCATACGCTACCGCCGTGGACCTCGCAGCGCTGCTGGACCGGATCGCCGACGACGTCGCCCCGGAGATCGGCCGCGGCTCCGTCGCGGACTACATCCCCGCTTTGGCCAGGGTCGATCCACGGCGATTCGGGATGGCGGTGGCCGAAGTGGACGGTCGGGTCCACGGGGTCGGTGACTGGCGGACGCCGTTCTCCATCCAGAGCATGTCGAAGGTCTTCACCCTGGCGCTCGCGCTCTCCCACGGCGACGGCGTGTGGACGCGGGTGGGCCGTGAACCGTCCGGCAACCCGTTCAACTCGCTGGTGCAGCTGGAGAACGAGGACGGGATCCCGCGCAATCCGTTCATCAACGCCGGCGCGCTGGTGGTGACCGACGAGCTGGCGCATCACGGTGACGCGGCGGAAACCCTGCTCCGGTTCCTCCGCGAGGAAAGCGGGCGCGCGGACATCGGTATCGACGCCGAGGTCGCCGCGTCGGAGGCCGGGCACGCCGACCGCAACCGCGCGCTCGCGTACTTCATGGCGTCCTACCGGAACATGCGCCGTCCGGTCCCCGACGTCCTCGACCAGTACGTGCGCCAGTGCTCGATCGCGATGAACTGTGAAGACGTCGCGCGTTCGGCGATGTTCCTCGCCCGTCACGGCGTCCGCAACGACGGCAGCAGGCTGCTCGGGCTCAGCGCCGCCAAGCGGATCAACGCGGTGATGCTGACCTGCGGCACCTACGACGCGGCCGGCGAATTCGCCTACCGTGTCGGACTTCCCGGCAAGAGCGGGGTCGGCGGCGGCATCCTCGCGATCGTCCCCGGCCGGTGCGCGGTCTGCGTGTGGAGCCCAGGCCTGGACCCGCGCGGCAACTCCGTCGCGGGGGTCGCGGCGCTGGACCGGTTCACCACCCTGACCGGCTGGTCGATCTTCTGAGCGGTTTGAAACCCGGGCGCCGGGGAAGTCGACATTGTGCAGACTTTCCTCCCTTGCGCCGATTTTCGCGCCACGGCCGAAGTGCTCGACGCGCGACGGCTCGGCAAGCAGCGGGTGGAGACCATCCAGGTGCTGCGCGCGCTCACGGTGGCGGACTACGGGTGGCGTCACCATCCGGCCGCGACGATGTGGGCGGGCTACGAGGAGGCCCTGGTCAGGTACGGCTTCGACGTCTGCGAGGTCTGGTGCGCGACCGGCAGGCAGGACACCTGCCGCGATACCCTGCGGGCCGATCTGCTCCGGACGACCGGCTTGGCGAAAGTCCGCACTCAGGCGGAACTCGCGGACGAGGGCGAACTCCCGCCCTGGCTCGGTGACGCCGACTTCCATCTCAGCCACCGGTCCGCGCTGGTCCGCAAGGATCCGGAGCACTACCGGCCGCGCTTTCCCGACGTTCCCGACGACCTCCCGTATGTCTGGCCCGCGTCGGACCGTCCACGACGGACACCCACCGAGAAGGGATGACGATGACGAAACGCTTCCACAAAGGAGACAAGGTCCGCTGGAACAGTCATGGTGGGCAGGCCGAAGGTGAAGTCTTGAAGGAGATCACCTCCGACACCGAGGCGGGTGGCCGTACGGTGCGGGCGTCGAAGGACGAACCGCAGTACCTGGTCCGCAGCGACAGGAGCGGCGGTGAAGCGGTGCACAAACCCGACGCGCTGGAAAAACTGTGAGCGCTCGCCGGGATCCGTGGCTCACGTACTGGGCTTTCCCATTTCGTGTCCCGGCCTTCCCGCGGTGCGCCGTTGCCGTTTGATGCGCTCTTCGTACAGATGCCGCCGCCCACCGCTCAAGTCGTCGGTGACGTCTCGCGTCATGTCGCGGAAGGCCGCGTAGTAGCCATCGTCGTACTCCTCGATCAGCTGGAAGGTCCACCGCTCCGGCAGTACGTTGAGGCCGATCAGCTCGGTCTGGATCCGCTCCGCCCAGTCCGGGTGCCCGGCCTTCCGGAGCGCTTCGACAGCCTCGCTGAGCGCGAAATCGGCGGTTCCCGTGAGGTGATGGAAGGCGTACAGATGGCCGCGCGCCTGTTCGACCGTTTCGAGGGCGAAGACCAGCTTTCCGACGGCGTCGACGGTCGTGTCGTCGGGTTCAGAGGGTGATTCCGGCATGATCGGGTGATTCCCCGACACCGGCGGTTCTACACCGCCCTCATCGATGACTCTCGACGGCGATCCGGGCGAACGAGCGGACCAGCGGGCTCTCCCGTCCGGTCACCCACGCGACGACGAGCGGGCTCGGCGGCATGTCCGCCAGGGGCACCCAGGTGAGTCCGTCGGGCAGAGGGTGCCCGAGCGGGGCGATGCCCGCGGTGCCGTTCCACAGCACGGCCTGCACACATTCGCTGACCGTGCGCACCACCGGGCCGGGCAGCCGTTCCCCCACCGGCGCCGCCCCGTTCCAGTACGCGCGCCAGAGCGGGTCCGTCCCGTCCGGCAGCTGGAACCAGGGACGATCGGCGACGTCGGCCAGCCGCAGCGAAGTACGGTCGGCGAGCGGGTCGCCGGTGCGCAGGATGATCCCGACCGGGTCGGAGCGCAGGACGCGGAGGCTGAAACCGGTTTCGTCGAACGGCGACCGCGTCAGCGCGACGTCGGCCAGCCCGGCGCGCAGACCGGTGGTGGGATCGGTGAAATCCGCCTCGCGGAACCGGATCGACACCTCGGGGTGACGACGGCGGAACGCCTCGGCCAGCCGGCTGCCCGCCTCCCCCGCGCCGTCGGACAGGGTGCCGACGGTGAGCGTCGCGGGGCCCGCCGCGGCCGTCACGCGAGCGCGGGCCCGCTCGGCCCGGTCCAGCAGGGTGCGGGCCTCGGCGTACAGGATGGTTCCGGCCGCGGTGGGTTCGACGCCGGCGGCGGAGCGAAGCAACAGCACGGCTCCCAGATCGCTTTCCAGCCGCTGGATGGCCCGGCTCAGCGGCGGCTGGGTCATGTGCAGCCGCGCGGCGGCCCGGCCGAAGTGCCGCTCTTCGATGACGGCCACGAAGTAGCGCAGCAGGCGGAGATCCATCACCGGCGATGATACCCATCAGGTATCGGACCGGCGGAATCGGTCTTGGACGGCGAAGGGGCATCGGCGGGACATTCGGAGCATGCCCTTCGAACCCCTCACCCACGAGCCCGCCGTCGAGCCGGGCCAAGCCGTCGAAATCGCCCGCGACCTCGTGGTGATCCCGAATCACGGCGTCGACCTCGTCCCCAACATCGGCGTCATCGGCGGTGCGCACTCGGTGCTCGTCGTCGACACGGGACTGGGGCCGCGCAACGCCGAAAAGGTGCTCACCTTCGCGGCCGAACAGGCCCGCGGCCGCCGTCTGTACCTGACCACGACGCATTTCCACCCCGAGCACGCGTTCGGCGCACAGGTCTTCGCGGACCACGCGACCTACCTCGTCAACAGTGCGCAGGCGGCGGATCTGGTCCACAAAGGACCGGCCTATCTGGACATGTTCCGCGGTCTCGGCACACCGGTCGCGCGGAACCTGGAAGGCGTCGACCTGGTCGCCCCGGACGTCGTCTACGACGAAGCCCACGAACTCGACCTCGGCGGACGGATCGTGCGGCTGGCGGCCACCGGACGCGCCCACAGCAAGGGCGACCAGGTGGTGACCGTCCCCGACGCGGGTGTGCTGTTCACCGGAGACCTGGTCGAGACCGGTCAGTTCGCGATCTTCCCGTGGTTCCCGCCGTACGACACCGATGTCTCGGGACAGCGGTGGATCGAAGTGCTGCGGCGGCTGGACGCCGCCGGGCCGGACCTCGTCGTCCCTGGCCATGGCGACGTCTCCGGACGCCGGGTCCTGACCGACGTCCGCGAATACCTCGAACTGCTGCGTGACGAGACCTGGCAGCGACGCGACTCGGCTCTCCCCGAAGAGACGATCGCCGCCGAGGTCGAAGCGCTGATGATCGAACGCCACCCGGAATGGGAAGGCCGGGACTGGATCTCGAAGGGCGTCGGCTGCCTCTGCGCGGAGCACTCAGGCCATGAGACAGCAAGCGCCGGTGAAACAGCCGAAAGCCCCTCCGCTTGACGCGTTCTTCGAGTTGTCGAAGTGATCGATCACCACGTCCACTTCGGTCTGGCCCAGCGCGGCGACGTCGACCCCCGAGTCGGCGAAGAAACGGCGGATATCGTCGGAAACGGTGTTCTGCATTGGAAATCTCCCTCTGAACCTGCGGTGTTCGGTACCGAGATCGTGCAGGTTCGGACCCACCCGCCGACAGTGCGAAGCAGCATGGACGACGTGTGGCTTTCGTATGCTCCACTCGCGCGAATCGGGGTGCGCAAGTGGAGCATCCCGCATCGGGACCACCCCCACCGGGTCAGGAGGCCGGACGGCTAGTCTCTTCGATGGCGAAAACAGCCATGCACCACGACGCCGGGAGATCTGAACCGCCATGCTGGACCGAGCAGTCATCGACGCCCTCTTCCCCGCCGACCTGCCCGAACCCGAGCACTGGGAACAGCGTTACCCCGCCCGCGATCTCCCCGAGGGCGCATTGGTCACCCGCTTCGGCCCGTCGCCGACCGGGTTCGTCCACATCGGCGGCATCTACGTCGCCACCATCGACCAGGACGTCGCCCGCCGCAGCGGCGGCCGCTACCTGGTCCGGGTCGAGGACACCGACCGGTCCCGCGAGGTCGAAGGCGCGATCGAGCAGTTCGAGCGCGGCTTCGGCTACTTCGGCCTCGCCGCCGACGAGGACATCCATCGCGGCGGCGACTACGGCCCGTACCAGCAGTCCGAGCGCGAGCAGATCTACCTGACCTACGTCCGCCACCTGCTCCGCCTCGGCCGTGCGTACCTCGACTTCGCCACCAAGGAGGAACTCGCGGCGATCACCGCGCGGCAGCAGGCGACGAAGCTGCCGACCGGCTACTACGGCTCGTGGGCCATCTGGCGCGACGCCGACCCCGCCGACGTCCAGGCCAAGCTGGACGCAGGCGACCCGTACGTCGTACGGTTCCGCGCACCGGACGACACCGGCGCCCGCGCCCGGTTCACCGACGCCATCCGCGGCCCGCTCGAGGCCGAAGCGAATCGCAACGACGTCGTCATCCTGAAGAGTTCCGACCAGAGCCCCCGGCTGCCGACCTACCACTTCGCGCACGCCGTCGACGATCACCTCATGCGCGTCAACCTGGTCATCCGCGGCGACGAGTGGATCTCGTCGGTGCCGGTGCACCAGCAGCTGTTCGACGCGCTCGCCTTCGAGCCGATCACCTACGCGCACATCGCGCCGCTGATGAAGCAGGAGGGCGGCAGCAAGCGCAAGCTGTCCAAGCGCAAGGACCCGGAAGCGAGCGTCGACTTCTACATCGAGTCCGGCTACCCAACCAAGGCCGTCCTCTACTATCTGCGCGGCCTCGCCAACGGCCGTCTCGCCGAAATGCCGCTCGACCAGGCGCTGAGCGAGCCGATCAACCTCGACGAATGCGGGGTCGCCGGCCCGCTGGTCGACCTGATCAAACTCGACGACATCGCCGCGGACCACATCGCCACGCTCTCCGGCGCCGAGATCCTCGGAGAGGTCCGCGCCTGGGCGGAGCGGTTCGACCCGGCGCTGCGGACCGTCCTCGACGCCGAGCCCGAGCTCGCGCTCCGGGCGCTCGCCGTGGAGCGTGACGGCGCCGAGAACCCCCGCAAGGACCTGAAGAAGTGGAGCGAGTTCCGCGCCGTCTACGGCTTCTTCTTCCCGCAGCTGCACGCCGCCGTCGCCGGCCCCGACGACGAGCGGATCGCCGCGCTCGGTGTCGACCGCGAGGTCGTCCAGGCCGTCGCGCGCGACTTCGTCGAGAGCTACCAGCAGCTCGACGACGGCCAGGAGTGGTTCCAGCAGATCCGCGAGGTGGCCGCGAAGCACGGCTTCGCGAAGAACGCCAAGGAGTTCAAGAAGAACCCCGAGGGCTTCCCGGGCTCGATTCGCGAGGCTTCGCAGATCATCCGGATCGCGATCACCGGTTCGACCCGGAGCCCGGACCTGCACTCGATCACCCAGGCGCTGGGACGCGAGGAGACGCTGAGCCGGTTCGCCGGTCTCGTCGGCTAGGGAAGCCGGTGGGGCTCGCGTGCGGTCCGTGAAGGCCTCCTTCCCTACGCTCAAGGTAGGGAAGGAGGCCTTCACGGCCAGGCCGCTGGATGAAACGTCCGGGCACCGACTCACGACTTACCCAGTACGCAAGTACAGAAAGTTGTGGCCAATGAGCGCTGATCGCGTAGTCCAGCTGAGCTGGGAGCCCCGGCAGGTGGCCGTCGACGACCGGGCGGCGCTCTCCTACCCCGGGATCGCGGTGATCCGCCGACGGCACGGCGAGGTCGTCGACCGGACCTGGCTACCGGTCGGGGAAGAACCCACCTTCGCCGACGACGAAGCCCTGATCGCGGCCCTGCACGCCGCGTGGCGGTGGAGCAGCCACGCCGCTTAGACCGTCCACTTCGGACTGGCTACGACCGGTTCACTCCTCGCCCGACTTGTACCGCCGCCGAAGCTCTTCCTCCTGCTCGCGCGGCGATTTGTCGACCCAGCGGCCGTGGACCAGGTCGTTCTCCGTGTAGTCCGCACGCCGCGAGGCCCAGCCCGGCAGCATGATCTTGCGGGTGCCGCCTCGCCCGCGATCGCGCAGGTCGGTGACCACGGCGATACCGATCACCAGTACGAGTACGCCGAGCAGGATCCAGATCACGACCATGTCCGCTCCCCCGCAGATGGGTCAAGTCCCGCAAGGATAGCGTGCCCGCACCTCCGCCGCGTAGGCGTTTTCCCGGCACCCGGGGGAATCTCACGGATACCGGGGATCGTGAACGATCAGCCCCTGGCGTTCGGGTCGATCGCGTCGCCCGCCAGTCCCGTGGCGGCGTCGCCGAGCGCGCCGGTGGAGTCGACGACGCCCTGACCGGCCGCGGTGGCGGAATCGACGGCGCCCTGTCCCGCGGCGGTGGCGTTCTCGGCGAAGCCCTGGCCGGTCTCGGTCAGCCCCTCGGCGGATTGGGTGACCTGGTCGGTGGCGCCGGAAAGGTCGAGTCCGGTCAGCTCGCCGACCTTGTCCCCCGCACCGCCCAGCAGTTCGGCGGCCTTCTCCTTCAGCGAGTCGAACAGGCTCATCAGGGGTACTCCTCGGATCGGTCGAGCACGGGGCGGCTGAAAGTTCACCGTACAGGACAAAACGGGCACTGTGTGCGACGGTCACCCGTCGGGACTCTCCCCGCGAAGATCGTCAGTGACGAGAAGTCCGGACACCCTCTTCCGCACGCAGCGAATAGCGGACGTCGCACGCGCTCATCATCGAGTCGTCATGGGTCGCCACGATGACGACGCAGCCGCGCCGGGCCAGATCCCCGAGGAGATGGATGACCCGTGCCCGATTGGCCTCGTCGAGTGACGCCGTCGGCTCGTCGACGAAGACGGCCCGGGCGTCCTTGTAGAGCGCCCTGGCGATCGAGAGACGCTGTTTCTCGCCGCCGCTGAGATGCGCGGCCTGTTCCTCGTCCCGGCCGGTCAGTCCGGTCAGCTCGAGGACGGCCTTCATCTTCCGCTGATCCCCGATCACTCGCGAGCCGAAGACGCCGGCCTTCATCACCACGTTGAAGGCGACGGACTCCTCCTCCAGCACGCCGTAGTCCTGGAGCACGAAGGCCCCGGACTCCTTCCAGAACCGTCGCCGGGCCCGAGCGTTCCAGCCGCCGGTGTCGGTGCCGTCCACCAGGACCCGGCCCGAGGTCGGGCGCTGCAGCAAGCCCAGGCAGTGCAACAAGGTCGTTTTGCCGCAGCCGCTGGGCCCGACGAGCGCGGTCATGGTCCCCGGACCGCAGGAGAGCGAGACGTCGTGGACGATTTCCCGGCCGTCGATGACGACGGAAACGGCATCGGCTCGTATTTCCATGATGGAGGTCTTCCCGTCTAGAGAGTGCGTCGCCGGACGTTGGCGAAGGTCCAGCGAGTGGCCAGGAGATGCGTGACCGGTGAGGCGACGAGGCAGAGCACCGCCGCCGCCGTCGCGAGCAGCGCGCCGTCGCCACCGCGGAGCAGGATGATCATCACGGCCAGCGCGGCACCCACGAGCCATTCCGGCGCGACCCGCCCGGCGAGGATCTCGGACCAGCGCTGCCCCGCGAGCCGGAGCGGGAAGTCCCGTCGCGCGTGCAGTACCGCCGCGATGAACGCCGCGATGAGTGCGGAGACGACCAGCGCCACCAGCAAGGCCACCAAGGAAACCCCTTCGAGCCAGGCGAAATACGCGGTGAACTGGGCGAGCAGGATCCCTTCCTCCGCGGCGTACTGCACGTTGATCTTGTACTGCAGGCCGTGCTGCGCCAGCAGCCCCTGGGTGGGGCCGAGCCCGGTGAACACGAGATTCCGCGTGGACGCGATGGACGCGAGGAAGTCGTCGTCGAACGTGGCGTACACCTCCGGGGCGACGACGACGATCGCGTCCGCCGGGAACACCAGTTCGCCGCTTCCGGCCAGGGCCAGCGGAAGCTGTTCCGGCTGCGAGAAGTGGTAGAACGAGAACTTGCCGAGCACCTCGGCCGCGGACTCGCCTCCGCGCTTCCACAGCTCCAGGTTTTCCACCAGGAATTTCCGCGTGCTGTCCGGGATCCGCTCCGGCGGGAGCGGCGCCAGCCGGCCTTTCCCGTTGCCCAGCATCAGGTTCAGCCAGCCTTGATTGACCAGCGCCAGGTTGCCGGACGGCCCCAGGTCGGCGCCTTCCACGGTCTCCCCGTTCCAGGCGTAGGAAAGGGCGACGTCGTCGCGTTGTTCGGCGTCGCGCACCACGTCACCCACTTTGCCCATGATCTCCTGGAACCCGTTTTCACCCATCGCCGCTTGGAAGGACAGGGCGACCTGATCCGCCAAGGACTTCCAATGAGACTGCTGGAGAGCGGTGTTCCTGGCATTCGCGTAGGCGGTATACGCCGGGGAAACCGCGGCCAGCACCAGAACGAAGGTGAGTGCCTTGAGCACCACCGAAACCCCGCGCAGGGATTTGACCGCGGGATCGCGGTTGGCCAGCATCGCGGGCCCTGGCCAGGACGCGACCGACATCACCAGCGCGCACAACATCGTCACGACGATCACGATCGCGTCGAACACCAGCAGGATCGAGAGGTAGAGCGGCGCGAAAACCCACCCTTGCGTGAAACCGATGACGACGACGGCGGCCGTGTCGACGACGACAGCCGCCAGGACCATCGCGAACAGGAAGCCTCTCAGGTCCTCGTACTGGATCCGCCAGGTCGAAACGCCGGCGAGCGCACGGAGCGCCCTGCCCCTGGCCTTGACCGAAAGCCAGTACAGCACCAGCGACGCCATCAACGCGGTGGCGGCCAGCAGGCTCATCAGGAAGCTGCCCTGCCGCGCCACCGTTTCCAGTGTCGTACCGAGATCGTTGTAGTTCCACTTGGCGATCACCTGACGCGCCGTCAGCCACTCCCGGAACTCGGGAAGCCGGTCGGTCGAACCGGTGACGAGGTATTGACCGCTCGCATATGAATGTTCGAGCGCCGCGTTGCTCCTGATCTCGGCGTCCTTCTCGTCTCCGAAGCGCGTTATCCGCGCCGGGAATTCACCCGCGTCGCCGACCTTCACGAAGACCTGGCCGGACTGGTCACCGCCGAGATCCGGCGCGACCTTGAGGAGGCCGACTCCCAGACGATCGCTCAGCCGCCCGAGTTCACCGATCGCCTCCGCGTCCGGCAGGCCGGAATTGACGAAGTCCAGCTCGACGAGGGACTTGGTCCCGAGTTGCTGCGGATAGGTCCGGTCGTGCAGGTTCGCCATCAAGGTCACCGCGACCGCCAGCAAGGCGAACAGCACCGCCGAAACCGCGACGACTACTTTTCTGTGCAACGGCTTTCCTTCGATCGTTCGGCCGGGCGGTGATCCCCGCCGTATCCGGCCGGCGCGCGACCGGCCGGATACGGCGGGGATTCGGAATCAGCAGGTGCGGTAGTAGTACGCGTCGTCGGCACCAGGGGTGTTGACGGCGTACTTCTCCGCGGTGGACCGCACACCGGCGCGCGTGTCGGCACTGCGCGACAGGCTGCCGTTGAGCTTGACGGACGACCCGTGGCACCTGTTCACGGTGTAGTACGAGCGGACCTTGACGTTCCAGAAGCCGTACTGCCACGTCCCTCCGCTCGACGGATACTGCGTGGTCGGGCCGGGGTGCAGCCAGGCCATCGCGGGCGGCGCCGCCACCCCGACACCCACGAATCCGAACGAGGCGATGACGGCCGCGGCCACGCCCTTTCTGATTCTCTTCGTCTCCACTTTAGCTTCCATTGTCGAACACGCTCCCCATCAGATTGAGAGTACATCGATTACGGCAAGGCGATCTTCGATATCCCGGATCCGGACGAACAGAGAACACGAAAGAGTAAAAGTGATTCTCGACCACGACTCGTGGTCGACTCTTGAAACCCCAGAACCCCCACCGTGTCACCCCATCGTGTCTCCGACCGTACGAGCACCCGATGATCGAAACAACCCGGCGTCAGGTAACAAAGGGATAAAGCCCACCAAGAGGCGGTTCTTCGTCAATCATTCCGGAATGGTTGAAAGATAACCTATTCACCGACGTTGGCGATCATCTGACGGATCGCACGAATATCCGAGTTTGATCGCCAATAACGCACTCGATACGAACTTTTCCGGCGTTACGACTACGGTATCCGCAAATCCAGCACAACCGTCCGATTACGCTAAGGATGACGCTTAGCGTTTCCTTAGCGGAACACGGTTAGAATTGGATTCGGCGCGCGGGAGGCCGACCGACCGCGTACGGATCGGCGGCACTCAGAGACAGGGCGGGGTGTAGCGGTCGACACGCAATCCGCGGAAGTCGAGTTCGTTGGCGGTCTTGCCGACGAAGACCAGACCACGCGCCTCGGCCAGCGCGGACGCGAACGAGTACGACGGCTTGCCGAGTTCCGGCAGCGTCGTCCACGCGCGGGGCGCGAAGCTGAAGAACCTCTTCACGAGTTTCCCGCCGGTCGACGGCACCTTCGTGAGCCATTTGTCGCCGCCGCTCCAGTGCGACGCGGGACGCAGCTGCACGTAGAGATCATCGGTCGCGCGGTAGGTCAGCCAGAAACCGGTGGATTTCGAAAGGTCGGCCTGCGCCTCGAACCGGTTCCCCAGCCAGACGACGATCACGTGCCACTCGGCGTTGAGGAAGGTCACCTTGGCCGCGTATCCGCCGCGCTCGCGGACGAGCAGACTGCCGGTCGCCGGAACCGTCGTACCCTCACCGGACGCGAGCCACTGCTGCAACCGGTCGATCGACGGGGTCGCGCATTCGCAGCCGTGCCGCGGCGGCTGGCCGCCGGCGGCGTTCGCCGTCGCTCCCGGGCCGGCGAGCGAGACCAGAAGCACCGACGCCGCCACCGCGAGCGTCCTGCTGAAGGGAATCCTGGAGCCTCCGCGCATTCCCGGAAGTTAGCACAGCGGTCACCGAACTCGCCGCACAGCGGGAAGAGTGCCCCGGTGAGTGGGATTGGTCCACTGTGGACGATCGGTGGTCAGTTCGCGCGATCGCCCTCACCGCCGCCTTCCCGACTCCCTTGGCGCTCTGGGCGATCGGGCGTCCGAAGTACTCCGGCCGAAGGAAGCCTTCCGGGAGGCCCGGCGCAACGTGGCGAGGACGGCGGGCCCCAGCACCAGGATCGCCACCGCGTTGGTGACCGCCCGCCCGGTATCCCAGCCGGCCGTCGAAGTCAGCAGCGTGAACACGGCGAACCGGTGCAGGTTCTCCAGCACCGGGGCGCCGGGCACGTAGGAGATGTGGCCGTCGTGGTACGGCACTTCGGCGTCGGTGATGAACGGCCAGAACCACAGGTTCATCAGGAACCCGAACACATACGCGACGAAGATCCCGTAGCCGATCAGCATCGCGATCTCGGCCTTGCCGGTGACACGGCGCGGCAGCAGTCCCGCGCCCATCCCGATCCACGCCGAGCACATCATCTGGAACGGCAGCCACGGCCCGACGCCCGCGGTCAGCAACGCGGAAGCGAACATCGACGTACAGCCCAGCACGAAACCGAATCCGGGCCCGAGCACCCGTCCCGCCAGCACCAGGACGAAGAACACGGTCTCGATGCCCGCGGTCCCCGCCCCCAGCGGGCGCAACGCCGCGTTCACCGCCGAAAGCACCCCGAGCATCGCGAGGGCCTTGGAATCCATGCCCCCTTCGGACATTTCGGCCAGCACGATGACGATCAGGACGGGCAGGAGCCCGATGAACACGAACGGCGCGTCCGGGCCGTGCTGCGTCGCCTGCGGTTCGACACGGACCAGGAGCGGCCACAGGAACATCATCAGTCCCGCGAGCGACGCGAGCGCGAGCACCAGCGCCGAGCGCGGGCCGAGCCGGACCGCGGGCGCGGTGGTCACCGGACCTCCTGTGCGAGCGCCGAGCGGACGTCGTCGACGGTGAGCCACGGTTCCCCGAGGATCTTGGCGACCTGCGTCGCGAACGCCGGCGAGCCGCCCAGTACGTCGGCGGTCGGACCGTCGGAGACGACTTCTCCTTCCGCCATCACGACCACGCGCCGCGCGACCGTCGCGACGAATTCGACGTCGTGCGTGGCCACGACGACCGCTTTGCCCTCGGCCGTCAAGGACGCGATCATCCGCGCCAGCGCTGCCTTCGCCAGGTAGTCGAGACCCCGGGTGGGTTCGTCCAGCAGCATGATCCGGGGCGCGGCCGACAACTGCACCGCGAGCACCAGCGCGAGCCGCTGCCCCTCCGACAGGTCGCGCGGATGCGAGTCGGGATCGATCCCCGGAGCGAGCCGGTCGAGCAGCGCCCGGCAACAACGCGGTTCCACCCCCGACTCCGCGTCGGCTGCCTCGCATTCGGCGGCGACGGTCTGCAGGTACAGCAGGTCGCTCGCGGTCTGCGGCACCATGCCGACCAGTGCGCGGGCCGCCGAGCTGCTCAGCGTCTTCGGATCCTTGCCCTCGACGGTGACCGTGCCGCCCTGCCGGGGGCCGGAGCCCTGTACCGCCCACAGCAGCGACGACTTGCCGGAACCGTTGCGGCCCATCATCGCCAGCACCTCACCGGCCCGCAGGACGAGATCGACCTCGCGCACCGCGACCTTCGGCCCGTACCGGACCACGATCCCGGCCGCGGTGAGCACCTCCTCGCCCTCGACCGTGGTCCGGGCCGGCGGAGTCCCCAGTGAAAGCGAGGAAGCGCGGCGACGGGCATCGCGCACCGCCATCGGCAACGGATCCCAGCCCGCCAGCCGTCCCAATTGGACGATGGGCGGGGCGATGGGCATGTCCTTCAGCACCTCGGGCGGCGGACCGTCCACCACCGCGCCGGTACCCGGAACGTAGATCATCCGATCCGCGAACGGGATCACGCGTTCCATGCGGTGTTCGGCCATCAGCACCGTCGTGCCGAGGTCCTCCACCAGCCTGGCCAGCGTCGCCAGCACCTCCTCGGCCGCGGTCGGGTCCAGGGCGGACGTCGGTTCGTCCAGCACGAGCACCTTCGGATGCGTGGTGAGCACCGAGCCGATCGCCACCCGCTGCTGCTGTCCGCCGGACAGGGTCCGCAACGCGCGCCTGCGCAGTTCCGCGATGCCGAGGAGGTCCAGCGTCTCCTCGACGCGGCGGCGCATCACCTGCGGATCGAGGCCGAGTTGCTCCATTCCGTACGCCAGTTCGTCCTCGACGGTGTCGGTGACGAAGCCCGCGAGCGGGTCCTGTCCGACGACGCCGACCAGATGCGCGAACTCGCGGGGCGGTCGCGACCGCGTCGTGACGCCGTCGACGGACACCGTGCCTTCCAGATGGCCGCCGGTGAAATGCGGGACGAGACCGTTGATCGTGCCCAGTAGCGTCGATTTGCCCGCTCCGGTCTGGCCCGCGAAGAGCACGAGTTCGCCCTCACCGATGGACAGCGTCACGTCGGACAGCACCGGTTCGGAGCGGCCGCGGTAGGTGAAGGAGACCTCATTCAGTTCGATCATGTGTGCACTTCTTCTTCGAGCGCGGCGTACGGCGGTTCGGGGACCGGGGTCAGGAAGGCGGGTACCACTCCGGCCAGTACCCCGAACAACGGACCCCACGACAGCGACGGCCAGGACAGGTTGAGCAGCGACGGGTTGAGGTCCATCGGGTTCACGCTGGAGGTCATGAACAGCACACCCGCGACCGCGCCCCCGCTCGCGGCGACGACGAGTTCCGCCGGATGCCAGCGGTCGGGCCGGTAACGGGTGCGCTGGACACGTTTGCCCGCGGCCCGGAATCCGGCGAGTCCGATCAGCACCCCGGCGGAAAGCACCGGTGCGGCGAGGAACCTGGGCGTCGAACCGTCCAAAGTGGCGTAAACGCCGACGCAGACGCCGAGCAGGCCGACGATCATCAGCGTGCCGGTGAGCAGCCGGGCACGCGCCTCGAGCGTCCCTGCTCGTCCGTAACCGCGGGAGTCCATCGACGCGGCGAGCTGCAGCGAACGGGACAGCGCGTCCTCCAGGACCGGGATGAGAACGGCGTGCAGGGCCTTCATCTTCTTGCCGGAACCACCCCGCAGTTTGCGGGCCCGCCGGACCCGCAGGACGCTTTCGGCCAGCTGCGGGAACACCGAAAGCGCGACGATCACCGCGGTGCCCACTTCGTACAACGCGGGCGGCATCGCCTTGAGCAGGCGTTTCGGGTTCGCCAGCGCGTTGGCCGCGCCGAGGCAGATCACCATCGCGGCCAGCCGCATCCCGTCGTAGAGGCCGCCCAGCAACGATTCCGCGGAGACATCGCCGAACAGCCGGATGCCCGCCGCCCACGCGGGCAGCGGGATTTCGGGCAGCCGCAGGATGATCGTGGCGCCCTCGCCGCCGCCGAACACGAGCCGGAAGAACACCCGGACCGCCACGATGAGCGCGCCGAGGTAGAGGTAGAGCCGGAACGCCAAGGCCCACGGCGCCTCGGTGCGCCGGGCCACGACGACGTAGCCCGCGACGGCCACGATGGTCAGCAGCAGCCACGGATTCGTCGTCCTGGCCGCCGCGACGGCGAGACCGAGCGCCCACACCCACCAGGCGGCCGGATGCAGGTCGCGCGGCAGGAAGTACGACGTCATCAGGTTCCCTGGGCGCGTTTACGTCGGCGCGCCACCAGGAATCCGGCCACACACAACATCAGGACCGCCGCTCCCGCCGCCCAGGGTGCCCAGCCACTCGCGCCGGATTCACGGTCGAGCATCGCGGTGACGTCCTCGGCGTTCTCCCCACCGGTGAACGCGACGTTGCCCGACGGGTCGTTCGCCTTCGGCCGCGCCGACGCGCTCGGACGCGGCTTGGGCGGCGGCAGCGCGCCGGCACTCTGTCCCGCGGCAGGCGGCTCGTCCGCACCCGGCCTCTCGCCCGCGGGCGGCTCCTGGCCCTGCCCGTTTCCGGCCTGTGGCCGTTGCCCTTGCCGTTCGGCGGGATCCCCGGTGGACGGCTTCGCTTCCTCAGGTGGCAGGCAGGGCTGTCCTTCGGTACCCGGCCGCACCGCGGCGATCCGCGGGACCGGGTTGTTCGCCGTGGTGGCGTTCAGTGAGAAGGACCAGCCCTCGAACCCGCCGGGGATGAAGTCACGGTTCTTCACACCCCATTGGCTGTAGTCCCACGCGCAGTTGTTCGAAGCCTGCCAATAGGACCAGTACGCTCCGGAGGGAGGCGTGTCGACGCACATCTCGCGGTACTGCTCGCGCCCGGCGACGGGAAGCTGCTCGGTCGCGGACGGCCGGTTCTCGATCCGGCAGACGAACGACTCACCCCAGCGCTGCACACCGGCGATCTGGAAACCCGCGCCCTTGAGCGCGTCCAGCCCGGTGTCCCGGGTCGGCTGGGGATTGCAGCGCACGATGGTCGTGCCGCCCAGCTGCTGGAAGTCGACGACCACGGTGACCCCGGTGCCGTCCTTGCAGAAGCCGGGATGTCCCTTGCCCTGATCGATCGCGTGCGCGGACGGCGAAGCGGCGGCGATCAGGAAGAGCGCCGCCACCACACCGAAGACCCTCCTCATTGGACGGTGCGAGCCGGGTTCGACGGCGTCACCCTGGGCGGCGGGTTGGTCGACGCGGACTTGTTCAGCGAGAACGACCAGCCTTCGAAGCCGCCGGGGACGACGTTGCGGTTGAGCGCGCCCTGGCTGCTGTAGGTCCAGGCGGAACCGGAACCGTCGGCGTACCAGTAACCCCAGTACGCGACCGGCGACGGGGTGATCACGCACGCCTCCTTGTAGTTCGGGTTGGTCGTCAGCGGAAGGGTTTCCGTCGCGGCCGGGCGGCCCTCCAGGCGACAGACGAAACCGAGGCCCCACTTCGCGGTCCCGGCGACGGCGATGCCCGCGTCCTGCAAGGCCTTGATTCCGGTGCGGGCGGTGCCGGGGTTCGCGTTGGGTGAGCAGCGCGTGATCGTCGGCGCGGCGGTGCCGCCGTTGCCGTCCAGTTCCTGGAAGTCGACGACGACGGTGACCCCGGTGCGGGCGTCGGCGCCGGTGCAGACCCCGGCGTAGCCCTTGGCCGGGTCGACCGCCCGCGCGGTCGCGGGTACGGCGATCGTCAGTCCGATGAGGACGGACGTGACGGCGAGCAGTTTTCTCATGACGAGACCCCCCTTGGTCTTGATGAATCGACGGAGCAGGAAAATCAGGACGATCGCCGCGAGCAGCAGCGATCCGGCCAGTCCGGTCAGGCCCCACATCAGCCAGGGCGGCAAGGCGGGCTGAGCGGTGGCCCGCAACTGGGTGCCGGACGCCGCGTCGGCTCCCGAAAGCGGCAGCCGGAGCGCGGGCGACAACGGCGAGTCGGCAGCGGTGAGCCACGACCGGCCGGCGACACCCGGCGCGGCGGCCAGGCTCGTCGGGAAATCAGTCGCCCCGTCGCCCTCGGGTTCCTTGGCGAAACCGCCGTCGGCCCGCGCGAGCTTGCCCAGCGAACGCGCGGTACCGCTCGCGTCCAGCCCCGCCACCTGCCGGGCGGCGGCGACCGAAGCGCTGAGCGCGACATCCGGTGTCCCCGCCTCGCCGGTCACCAATCCCTCGCCGGTCGGCCGGACACCGAGCGCCGTCACCGCGGAGACGACCGCCGACACGCGCCGCTCGGACCAGCCGTCCGGTCGTTTCGAGGCGGGTGCGGCGTCGGTGAACGGCCGCGCGGCCAGCGCCGTGACCGCCGAGGCTGTCGCGGCGAGGTCGCCGGATCCGCACTCCATGGTGTCGAGATGCTTCGGGAACGTGCCGTCGGCGCATTGGCGCGAGAGGAGCAATTCGACCGCGACGCCGGGATCGGCGGCAGTGGCGAGCAAGGCCCACGTGTGGCGTTCGACCAGCGCGGGCGCGAGAACCCTCGAAGCCGCCGCGGCGGCCGCGCTCGAAGGCCGGACCGGTCTCGTCGTCGCGCACCGGCTGACGCAGGCGGCGGCCTCGGACCGGGTCGTCGTGCTCGACGCGGGCGCGGTCGTCGAAAGCGGGACGCACGACGAACTCGTGGCCTCCGGTGGTCGGTACGCAACGCTTTGGGCGGCCTGGTCGGACAACCGGTCACGGACGTGATCCGGGACGCAGCGGAGCCGGTTGCGTTCGGCCGTTCGGCGTCTTAGGTTAGGCAAACCTGAATATCGATTAATCCGGCATTTCGCCGGACCGCCGATCAAGAAGGACGGACGATGGCCCGAATCCCCACTCTCTCCGCCGTGCGCGGGCGCCTGAAGACCGCCGGTGTACTGGCGTCCTCACTGGTGCTGGCCGCCTCGCTCACCGCGTGCGGAGGTGGCGGCGAGTCACCCGCCCCGGCCGCGCAGAACTCCGCCGGCTCCGCGGTCGACGCCAACGCGTTCCCGACGACGATCGAGCACAAGTACGGCAGCACCACCATCACGCAGGAACCCAAGCGGGTCGTCACGGTGGGCCTGACCGAGCAGGACGCGCTGCTCGCCCTCGGCGTGGTCCCGGTCGGGGTCACCGAGTGGCTCGGCAAGTTCCCCGGCACCATCGGCCCGTGGGCGACCGGCAAACTCGGCGGCGCCGCGCTGCCCGAGGTCCTCAAGGACGTCGACGGACCGCAGTACGAGAAGATCGCGGCGCTGAAGCCGGATCTGATCATCGCGCTGTACTCCGGGCTCACCAAGGAGCAGTACGACAAGCTGAGCCAGATCGGCGTCCCGGTCGTCGCGCAGCCCAAGGAGTACAACGACTACGGCATCCCGTGGAACGAGGCGACCAAGAAGGTCGGCCAGGCCGTCGGACGCGCCACCAAGGCGAACGAACTGGTCAAGGGCGTCGAGGACAAGTTCGCCCAGGTGCGCAAGGAGCACCCGGAGTTCCAGGGCAAGTCGGCGCTGATGGCGTCTACCTACGAGGGCTACTTCGTCTACGGCAGCCAGGACGGACGCTCGCACATCCTCGAATCGCTCGGCTTCAAACTGCCGGCCGACCTCGACGCCGCCATCGGCGACAAGTTCGGCAAGAGCCTCAGCGCCGAACGGACCGACCTGCTCGACCGCGACGCACTCGTGTGGCTCATCGACACCCCGGCCAAGGCGCAGGAGATCCTCGGCAAGGACGCGCTCTACAGTGGACTGAAGGTGGCGAAGGAAAAGCGCGAGGTCTTCATCGAGAACGAAGGGACCTACGGCAGCGCGGTCTCGTTCGTGACCGTGCTGAGCCTGCCCTACGTGATCGACCGGATCGTCCCGCAGCTGTCCGCCGCGGTCGACGGTGACCCGAAGACCGAGGTCAAACCGGCCAACTGAGCCTTTGCGAGCAACGAAAACGGGGCCGCGAGCGAAAAGCTCGCGGCCCCGTTTTCGTGCGCGGGAAGCGTTGGGGCCCGTGAGTGATTTGGGTCGTTCTAGCCGCGGGTGTTTCAGGTACCTACGGCGGGTGAGCCCGGTAGCCGCCTGACCGTGAAGGCCTCCTTAGGGGGCTCAGAGTTCCTGCAGGAGGCCTTCACACCTTCCCCAGTACATGATGGCCCCCTTCCTTGCGCCTAGCGCAAGGAAGGGGGCCATCATGTACTTCACGCGAGCAAAGACGCAGGTGACGAGTAGGTACCTAAGGGAGGGTTCGTTCTAACGACCCAAATCACTCACGAGCCCCAATCGAATCAGGACTCCATGGCCTTGACGAGCGAAGCGGGCCGCAGATCGGTCCAGTTGGTCTCGACGTACTCGAGGCACTCGGTCCGCGAAGCCGGGCCGAACTTCGTGGTCCAGCCCGCCGGGACCTCGACGAACTCGGGCCACAGGCTGTGCTGGCCCTCGTCGTTGACCAGCACCAGGTACGTGCCGTCGGGGTTCTCGAACGGGTTCGTCATTCCTTGTTCTCCTTCTTCGTGGCCGGTGCGTCAGCCCGGCGGATGAGCGCGTCGAGTGCGGTGAACCAGCCTTCCGCCAGTTCCCGCACCGAGTCTTCGGTCAGTACGGCCTCCGGCCAGGACCACTGCGCGGTCAGTTCGGGGCCGCCGGGGCGGTCCTCGGTCAGTGCGTCGAGGGTGAGCGCGTGCGAGACCGGCATGTGATCGTCCGCCCCGAGTTCCGCCGCCTCGGCCTCCGCCGCGTACGACCAGTCCGTCGCCTCGGGGACGCCGATCCGGCCCAGGTAGTTGAACTCGATCTGCGGTTTCACGAACGCCGCCAGTTCGGGACCGGTACGCGGGTCGAGATACCGGAGCAGCCCGTGCCCGATCCCCGCGTCCGGCAGCCCGGCGAGATGCGCCCGGACCCGGTCGAGCGCGGCACCGGCGGCGGCTCCGCCCGAGAACGCGTCGTCCAGGTCCAGCTCGCCCGGATCGAGGCATACCGGCACGACGCTGGTGAACCAGCCGACCGTCCGCGAAAGATCCGCGCCACCGGCCAGTTCCTCCTCACGGCCGTGCCCCTCGACGTCGACCAGCACCGCGCGGCCCTCGTCCCGGCGCCACCGGGCGACGGCGAGCGCGAGCCCGGTGAGCAGGACGTCGTTGATCGTCGCCCCGAACGCCGACGGTACACGGGAAAGCAACGGAGCCGTCCGCTCGGCGGGCAGGGTCAGCGACACCTTCTTCACCGTGGCGGTCACGTCGCGTTCGTGGTCCAGCGGCCGGTCCAGCGGGAGCGGGTCCCCGCCGCCCAGTACCGACTTCCACAGGTCCAGCTCGCCCCCGCGGTCCTGTTCGGACAGTGCCCGCGACCATCGCCGGAACGAGGTGTCCACAGGGGACAGGTCCGGTTCGCGGCCGTCGGCGACCGCTGCCCAGGCGGAAGCGAGGTCCGGCAACAGGATCCGCCACGAGACACCGTCGACAGCCAGGTGATGGATCATCAGCAGCAACCGGCCGGGGCTCGACGGCCCCGCGTCGAACCAGGTCGCGCTCAGCATCACCCCGGCGTCCGGGTCGAGCCTGGCACGGGTCGGCTCCGCGTGCCGCTCGATCGAAGCGGCCAGGTCGCCGCCTTCGACGTCGACACGTTCGACGAGGACGTCGACGGTTTCCGCCACCCGGAGTGCCCAGCCGTCCACCGACCGGTCGAGCCGGGCACGCAGCATGTCATGCCGCGCGACGACGGCACCGAGTACCTTCTCCAGTTGGCCGGCGGTCATCCCGGACGGCGTCCGCACCAGGGCGGCCTGGTGGTACCCGGCGATCGGCCCGCCCAGTCCCCGTAGCGCGTGCATGATCGGCGTCAGTGCGACCGTGTCCTCGTCCGCCAGGCTCTCCGCGACCTCGGCGAGGGCCTCGACGGTCCGGTGCGCGAACACGTCGTGCGGGGTGATCTTCAAGCCGGCCGCACGGGCCCGGCTGACCAGCCGCATGGCGACGATGCTGTCCCCGCCGAGGGCGAAGAAGTCGTCGTCGGCGCCGAGTTCCGGCACGTCGAGCACTTCCGCGAAGAGCGCGCACAGCGCCTTCTCCCGCTCGGTTTCCGGCGCACGGCCACCGGCCAGCTCCGTGTAATCCGGCGCGGGCAGCGCCTTGCGGTCCAGTTTCCCGTTGGACAGTACCGGAAGCGTGTCGAGCGTGACGAACGCCGCCGGGACCAGGTAGTCCGGCAACGTCTCGCTCGCGAACCGCCGCAGTTCCCCCTGGTCCACAGTGGACACGACGTAGGCCACCAGCTGTTTGACCCGCGGCCGGTCCTCGCGGACCAGGACGACGGCCTGCGTGACCTCGTCGTGCCGTTCCAGCACGGCTTGGATCTCGCCCGGCTCGACCCGGAATCCGCGGATCTTCGCCTGGTCGTCGGCGCGGCCACCGAAGTCCAGCCGTCCGTCCGCGGTCCACCGGGCGAGGTCGCCGGTGCGGTACATCCGGGCACCAGCGGGACCGAAGGGGTCGGCCACGAACCGCTCCGAGGTCAGCGCGGCCCGCCCGAGGTAACCGCGGGCGAGACCGGCACCGGCGAGGTACAGCTCACCGGTGACTCCCGGCGGCACCGGCCGCAGCGCCGCGTCCAGCACGTAGGCGCGGGTGTTCGCGACCGGACGGCCGACCAGCGGCTTGTCGCTGTCGCCGATCCGCGCGACCAAGGCGTCCACTGTGGACTCCGTGGGCCCGTACAGGTTGAAGGCCTCGGTTCCGTCCAGGGAGGCCAGCCGACGCCACAGGCTCTCGGGCACCGCTTCGCCGCCGACCCCGATCACGGCCAGCGGGCACCGGTCGCCGTCGAGCAGACCGGCCTCCGCCATCTGCGCGAAGAACGACGGTGTGACCTCGATGAAGTCGAAACCGTCCCGGGCGATCATCGCGGCCAGCAGCTCGGGGTCGCGCCGGGTCTGTTCGTCCACGATGTGCACGGCGTGCCCGTCGAGCAGCCACAGCTGCGGCTGCCAGGAGGCGTCGAAGGAGAACGACCAGGCGTGTCCCACCCGCAGATGCGGTTTACCGGTGGCCTCGACCGCCGGCCGATGCAACGTGGCGCGATGACTGTGGAACAGGTTCACCACGCCGCGATGCGGGACGACGACCCCCTTGGGCGTCCCCGTCGAACCCGACGTGTAGATCACGTACGCCGGATGTTCCGGGAGGAGCGGGCGGACGCGGTCCCGGTCGGTCAGGTCGTGCGTGAGCCTGTCCTCGGTGACGAGTGCGCACAGCGCGAGCGTCTCGATCCCGGTCCGGGGCAGCGACTCCAGCAGCTCGGGTTCGGTCAGGATCACCTTGGGCCGCGCGTCGGCCAGCATCGCGGCCAGCCGCTCGGCCGGGTAGTCCGGATCGAGCGGCAGATACGCCGCGCCCGCTTTGTGCACGGCGAGGATCGCCAGCAGCACGTCCGCCGACCGCGGCAGCGCCAGCGCCACGAAGTCCTCCGGCCCGACGCCGTGCGCGACCAGTGCCCGGCCGAGGCGGTTGGCGCGGTCGTTCAGCTCGGTGAAGGTCCAGGTGACGTCGCCGGACACCACCGCCACCGCGCCGGGCGAGCGCCGGACCTGCGCCTCGAACAGACCGGCCACAGTGGACGGTTCGACGGCGATGGCCGCGCCGGTCCCGTCGCGCAGGATCCGGTCGAGTTCGGTCTCGGCCAGGATCCCGACCCGGCCGACGAGAGTGTCCACATCGGACACCATCGCGGTCAGCACCCGGTCCATCGCGACCGTGAGCCGTTCCGGCATACCGGCGTCGAACAGGTCGGCGCGGTACTCGGCGGTGAGCTTCAGCCTCGTGCCGGGTTCCACCGCCCAGGTGAGCGGATAGTGCGTGGAGTCCTCGTGACGCACGTTTTCCCCGCGCAGCCCGGCACCGGTCTCGTCCGCTTCCGCGCCCGGGTAGCTCTCGAACACCATCAGCGTGTCGAACAGCTCGCCGAGCCCGGCGCCACGCTGGATGTCGGCGAGCCCGAGGTGCTGGTGCGCGAGGAGGCTCGCCTGTTCGTCCTGGACCCGGTCGAGCAGCGTGCTCAGTTTTTCGGCGGGATCGACCGCGATCCGCACCGGGACCGTGTTGATGAACAGGCCGATCATCCGCTCGACCCCGGCCAGTTCGGGCGGGCGGCCGGCGACCGTCGCGCCGAACACGACGTCCGACCGCCCGGTCAGCCTGCCGAGCACGATGCTCCACGCCGTCTGGACGAGGGTGTTGAGGGTCAGCCCTCGCGTACGGGCCAGTCCGGCCAGCGCGGCGGTCGCCTGTTCCGGCAGCTCCAGGGTGCGGCGCTCCGGCAACGCCGGTGCTCGCTGGGGGTCGTGCGGGACGAGGTGGGTCGGTTCGGTCAGGCCGTCGAGTGCCTGCCGCCAAGCGGTCTCGGCCGCCTCGCGATCCTGGTCTCCGAGCCAGGCGAGGTGGTCGCGGTACTGCCTGGCCGGCGCGAGGTCCGCGCCCGCGTACAGCTGCGACAGCTCCGCGAACAGCTGCGGAACCGACCAGCCGTCGAGCAGGACGTGCTGGTGGGTGCACACCAGCCGGTGCCGCCCGTCCGGCAGGGCCAGCACCAGGAAACGCAGCACCGGCGCGGACGCCGGATCGAACCGGCGACGGTCGTGAGCCAGCTCCGCTTCGACATCGCCGTCCGATTCCACGAAACGCCAGGGAACCGTGACCGAACGCGCCACGAGCGCGACCGGACGGCCGGACGCCAGGTAGCGATAACCGGTGCGCAGGACCGCGTGCCGGTCGACGAGCGCCTGAGCGGCCTCCTGAAGCCGCCGCGGGTCGAGCGGACCGTCGAGTTCGAAGGAGACCTGGACGGTGTAGACGTCGGGCCCCTCGCCGTCCATCGTGGCGTGGAACAGCAACCCCGCCTGCAACGGCGTCAGCGGCCACACCTCGGCCGTGGCCGGGGCGACTTCGAGGATCTCGGCGCGTTCGCCCGCGTCGAGGTCGACCAACGGCTTCCCGCTCGCCGACGCGGGCGCGTCGAGCCGCACCGTGCTGACCTCCGCCAAGGCGGCCACGGTGCGGTGCCGGAAGACATCACGCGGGCTGAGCAGCAGCCCGGCGGTCCGTACGCGGCCGACCAGCTGCATCGCGACGATGCTGTCGCCGCCGAGGCGGAAGAAGTCGTCGTGGATACCGACCTTGTCCAGCCCGAGGACGCCCGCGACGAGCGACGCGAGCAGTTCCTCCCGCGGCGTGCGCGGAGCGTCGTCGGAGACCGCCTCGGCGAAGTCGGGGGCGGGAAGCGCCTTGCGGTCGAGCTTCCCGTTGGGGGTCAAGGGGAATTCGTCCAGCACCACGAACGCCGACGGCACCATGTACTCCGGCAGCGCGGCCTCCGCCTGCCGCCGGAGGTCTTCGATGTCGGCCGGACCGGCGAGGTAGGCGACGAGCCTGCCTTCGCGCAGGACCACTCGCGCAGGGCCCCGCCGGGAGAGCACGGCCTCGATCTCGCCCGGCTCGATCCGGAACCCACGCAGCTTGACCTGATCGTCGATACGGCCCAGGTATTCGAGGACGCCGTCGGAACGCCACCGCGCGAGGTCACCCGTGCGGTACATCCGCTCCCCCGCCGCGAACGGGTTCGCCACGAATCGTTCGGACGTCAGACCCGCCCGCCCGAGGTAGCCACGCGCCAGCTGTGTCCCCGCCAGGTACAGCTCACCGGCGACGCCCGGCGGAACCGGCCGCAGCCGGGCATCCAGCACGTGCACCCGGGTGTTCCACACCGGACGTCCGATGGGGACGGTGTCGTCGACGACCTTCCATGAGGTGACGTCCACCGAGGCTTCGGTGGGTCCGTAGAGATTGTGCAGCGGAACGTCCACGCGGGCGGCCAGTTCCGGCGGGAGCGCCTCGCCACTGCACAGGACCCGGCGGACCCCGTGCCAGCCCGGTTCCTCGGCGAGGAACGCCTCCAGCATCGAAGGGACGAAGTGCAGGGTTGTGATCCGCTGGTCGCGGATCACCGTCTCGAGGTACCGCGGATCCCGGTGCCCGTCCGGTTTGGCGACCACCAGCGTGGCGCCGGTGATGAGCGGCCAGAAGAACTCCCACACCGACACATCGAAACTCGACGGCGTCTTCTGCAACACCCGATCATCAGCCGTGAGACCGTACTCGTCCCGCATCCACAACAACCGGTTCACGATGCCGGAATGCGGCACCACCACACCCTTGGGCCGCCCCGTCGAACCCGACGTGTAAATCACATACGCCGGAGACTTCGGATCGACAACGCGGCCGAGATTCTCACCGGAATAGCCGTCGAGATCAGGCAGGGTATCGAGAACGACGGCAGGAGCCGCGTCTTCGAGCATGAACGCCAGCCGGTCGGCCGGGTAGTCGGTGTCCAACGGCAGGTAGGCGCCACCGGCCTTGTGCACCGCGTACAGCGCGACGACGAGATCGAGCGACCGCGGCAGCGAGACCGCCACCACCGACTCCGCGCCCACGCCCTGCTCGACCAGCCACCGCGCCAGCTGGTTCGCTCGCGCGTTGAACTCCGCGTAGGAAAGCTCGCTGTCCTCGAACACCACAGCGAGCGCGTCCGGCGTCCGCGCCACCTGAGCCTCGAACAACTCCGGCAGCGTCGTCGCCGGAGCGTCGTGCGAGGTGTCGTTCCAGTGCCCGAGGAGCGTGCGCTCGTCTTCGCCGACGACGTCGAGCGCGCCGACGGGAACCGTGGGATCGGCGGCCACCTGCGCCAGGACGGCGATCAGCCGCCGCCCGAACGCCTCGGCCGTGGTCTCGTCGAACAGGTCGGCGCTGTACTCGATCGCGCCCGAGATCCCGTTGACGTTCTCCAGGAACCCGAATTCGAGATCGAACTTGGCGACCCCCTGCGCGAAGTCCTCCTGGTCCGCGTGCAGGCCCGGCAGCTCCAGCCGGTCGCCCGATTCGGGCAGATAGACCACCATCACCTGGAACAACGGGTGCCTGGCGAGCGAGCGGTCCGGGTTGACCGCGTCGACCAGCCGCTCGAACGGCAGGTCCTGATGCTCGAAAGCGGCCAGGTCCGCCGACCGCACCCGCGACAACAGGTCGCCGAACGCGGGGTCGCCGGACAGGTCGGTGCGCAGTACGAGCGAGTTCACGAAGAACCCGACCAGTGGCTCCAGCCGTTCGTCGGTGCGGCCGGAACTCGGTGCGCCGAGAGGGATGTCGTCCCCGGCGCCGAGCCGGTGCAGCAGCGCCGCGACCGCGGCCTGCGCCAGCATGAACATGCTGACGTCGTGACGACGGGCGACCTCGCGCAGCCGTGCGGTGAGCGCGGCGTCGATCGGGAAGCTGACCAGGCCGCCGCGGTGAGTCGATTCCGCCGGCCGTGGCCGGTCCGTCGGCAGGGCGAGTTCGTCCGGTAGCCCGGCCAGCGTGTCCCGCCAGAACTCGAGGTGCTCGGAGGCCGTCGCATCAAGCAGTTCCCGTTGCCATAAGGCGTAGTCCGCGTACTGGACCGGAAGTTCGGTCCACTGTGGACCGTATCCGGCCAGCCTCGACTTGTACGCCGTGGCGAGATCGGCAATCAGCGGTCCTCGCGACCACTCGTCCGTCGCCACGTGGTGCAGCACCAGCAGCAGGACGTGTTCCGTCGGCGAGACCGCGAACACGGTGACCCGGATCGGGAGTTCCTCGTCGAGGGCGAAGCCGCGTCCGGCTTCGGCGGACAGCTGGGCAGGCAAGTCCGTCGCGTCGCAGAAGCGGACCTCCGGTCGCGCGTCGGCCAAAATCCGCTGTGCCGCGACGCCTTCCTCCTCGACGAACAGGGTCCGGAGTGTCTCGTGCCGCTCGGCGACGTCGCCGATCGCCGCCCGCAGGGCGCCGGCGTCCAGTTCACCGTGCAGCCGCCAGGCGAGCGGGATGTTGTAGGTGGCAGTGACCCCTTCGAGCCGGTACAGAAACCACAACCGTTGCTGCGCGGGGGAAAGCGGCAGCACGTCCGGTCGTTCACCCACACCAAGGACCGGTCGGGCCGACGACCCGGCGAGCCGTTCGGCCAGCGCCGTGACGGTGGGGGCGTCGAAAACGTCACGTACCGACACCGTGGCGTCCAGACTCGCCGAGATCCGGCTGACCAGCCGCATCACCAGCAGCGAATGCCCGCCGAGGGCGAAGAAGTCGTCATTGATCCCGACCCGGTCCACGTCGAGCACGTCGGCGAACAACGCGCACAAGGCCTCTTCCCGCGCGTTCCGTGGTTCGCGGCCTTCGGTGGCCGCGAACCCGGGCGAGGCGTATTCGAGAGAGGCGAGCGCCTTGCGATCGAGTTTGCCGTTCGGGGTCAACGGAATCTCGTCGAGGACGACGAACGCCGACGGCACCATGTGCTCGGGCAGCTTCGCCGCCACCGCGTCCCGCAACCCTGTGTCGGAGCCGACGACATAGGCGACCAGCCGGTCGTCCCGGGCCACGACCACGGCACGCGTGACGGACCCGGCCGCGGTCAGGGCCGCCTCGACTTCGCCGAGTTCGACCCGGAAACCACGGATCTTGACCTGGTCGTCGACACGGCCCAGGAACTCCAGGACCCCGTCGGCGGACCAGCGCGCGAGGTCACCGGTCCGGTACATCCGCTCCCCCGCGCCGCCGAACGGGTCGGCGACGAACCGCTCGGCGGTCAGTCCTGGCCGGGCCAGGTACCCGCGCGCGAGCTGCGCACCGGCGAGGTAAAGCTCACCGGGGACTCCCGGCGGGACCGGCTTCAACCGGGCGTCCAGCACATAGGTCCGCGTGTTCCACACCGGACGTCCGATCGGGACGGTCGGTGCCGTCCCGGCACCGGCGGGCCAGGCGGTCACATCGACCGACGCTTCGGTCGGGCCGTAAAGGTTGTACAGCGGGACGTCCACGCGGGCGGCCAGCTCGGACGGCAGCGCCTCACCACTGCAGATGACGCGCCGCAGTCCGGCGCACTCCGCCGTCTCCAGGAACAGCGCGAGCATCGACGGGACGAAGTGGACAGTGGTGATCCCCTCGGTGCGGATCAGCTCCGCCAGGTACGTCGGGTCCTTGTGCCCCTCGGGCTGGGCGACCACCAGCGTGGCGCCGGTGATGAGCGGCCAGAAGAACTCCCACACCGACACATCGAAACTCGACGGCGTCTTCTGCAACACCCGGTCATCAGCGGTCAGACCGTACTCGTCCTGCATCCACAACAACCGGTTCACGATGCCTTCATGAGGCACCACCACACCCTTGGGCCGCCCCGTCGAACCCGACGTGTAGATCACATACGCCGGAGACTTCGGATCCACCACCCGGCCCAGGTTCTCGCCGGAATAGCCGTCGACCTCAGGCAGCGTCTCCAAAATCACCGCGGGAGCAGCGTCTTCGAGCATGAACGCGATGCGATCCGCCGGGTAGTCGCGGTCGACCGGCAGGTAGGCCCCACCCGCCTTGTGCACCGCGTACAACGCGATCACCAGGTCGATCGAGCGCGGCAGGGCCACCGCCACCACCGACTCCGCGCCCACGCCCTCATCGACGAGCCACCGCGCCAGCTGGTTCGCTCGCGCGTTGAACTCCGCGTAGGAAAGCTCACTGTCCTCGAACACCACAGCGAGCGCGTCCGGCGTCCGCGCCACCTGCGCCTCGAACAACTCCGGCAGCGTCGTGACCGGGACTTCACGAGCCGTGCGGTTCCACTCGGTCACCCGCGCGAGTTCGTCGGCGGCGAGGATGTCGAGTGCGCCGACCGGCCGGTCCGGTGCGGCGGTGGCCTGCTCCAGCAGGGACGCGAGCCGGTGCAGCAGCCGTCGTGCCGTCACCTCGTCGGCGAGGTCTTCGGCGTACTCCAGCATCAGCGTGGCGGTGTGCTCGTCGTCGACCATCGTGAAGTGCAGGTCGAATTTCGCCATACCGGTGTCCATCTCGAACCACTCGGCGGGCAGGCCGAGCACGTCGTGGGCACCGGTTTGCCGGTGATAGCCCACCATCACCTGGAACAGCGGGTTACGACCCGGCACCCGGGGCGGGTTCAGCTCTTCGACGACGCGTTCGAACGGCAGGTCACCGTGCGAGAACGCGGCGAGATCCGCCTCACGCACCCTGTCCAGCAGGGCGGCGAACGTCGGCTCGCCGGAGAGATCGGTCCGCAGGACCAGGGTGTTGACGAAGAACCCGACGAGGTCGTCCAGTGCCGCGTCGGTGCGTCCCGCGATCGGGGCGCCGAGCGGGATGTCGTCCCCGGCACCGGTGCGGTGCAGCAGCACGGCCACAGCTGCCTGAAGCACCATGAACGGGCTCGCTCCCGCCTTCGCCGCCAGGTCACGCACGGCGGCCGACAGCTCCTGGGGCAGCTGGAACCTGACCTTTCCGCCTCGGCCGGTCGGCCGCGGCGGACGCGAGCGGTCCAGCGGCAGCGTCAGTTCCTCTGGCGCTCCGCGCAGGGAGCCCGCCCAGAAGGCGATTTGGCCGGCCCCACGCTGTTCGAGGAAGTCCTTCTGCCACAACGCGAAGTCCGCGTACTGCACCGGCAGGTCCGACCACAGGGGAGCGTCGCCGGTGCGCCGCGCCTGATAGGCCGAGTTCAGATCGGCCAGGAACGGGCGATCGGACCATTCGTCGGTCGCGCTGTGGTGCAGGACCAGCGAGATCACCTGGTCTTCGGCGCCGAGCCGCAGCACCCGCAGCCGGACCGGGATCTCGCGGGCGAGGTCGAAGGGCGTCCGCGAAAGCTCGGCGACGCGAGCGTCCAGCCCGGCCTCGTCGCACTCCTCGACGGCGAACGGGATCTCCGGCGCGTCGAGAACGCGCTGGTACGGCTCACCGTCGTCCTCGGCGAAGACGGTCCGCAGGACCTCGTGCCTGCCGAGCACGTCGCCCAGCGCGGCCCGCAGCGCGTCGAAGTCCAGCTCGCCGCGCAGCCGGAAGGTCAGCGGGAAGTTGTAGGCGACCGCGTTCGCTTCCATGCGGTCGACCAGCCAGAGGCTGCGCTGCGCGGCCGAAAGCGGGATCCGGTCCGGGCGTTCGGCACGGACCACCGCCGGCCGCGCCGGTTCACCGCCACCGGCGCGGGCGGCCAGTTCGGCGACCGTCGGCGCCTCGAACAGGTCACGGATCGCCAGTTCGGCCCCGAGTTCGGTCCTCGCCCGGCTGATCAGCCGGGTGGCCAGCAGCGAGTGGCCGCCGAGGTCGAAGAAGTTGTCCTCGACGCCGACCTCGTCCAGTCCGAGGACCTCCGCGAAGAGCGCGCACAGTGTTTCTTCCGCGGCGGTCCCGGCCGGGCGGCTTTCGGCGAGCCGGACCGCCGGATCGGCGTCCGGCAGCGCCCGCACGTTGAGCTTGCCGTTGTCGGTCAACGGCAAGCCGCCGAGGGTGACGAACGCGGCCGGGACCATGTAGTCCGGCAGCTCCGTCTTCAGCCGGTCCCGCAGGCGTTGCACCAGTTCGCCGCCGCCGCGTGCCGAAGTCGGGCTTGTGGCGTACTTGGCCAGGTTCGTCCCGACCGAGACCGGCAGGTGCACATCGGTGATCACCGCGTCCGGCTGTCCCCTGTGGACGAACACGGCTTCGAAGGCGCCGTCCGCGGACCAGGTGGTGTGCACACGGTGACCGAGCCGGTCACCGAGTTCGTGCACGTCTTCCGGCTCGACGCCGTCCACGGCACGGAAGCGCGCCAAGACGTCGATGAGTGGCGCACCGGCGTCCAGCGCCCGGGTCGCCTCGACCTCGGGCAGCTGCCGGGCGTCCGGGATCCGGCTCACCCGCAGGGTTTCCGCGTCCGCGAGCCGTTCCTCCAGCGCGGCGAGGGAACCGAGCTCGTCCCAGGACAGACGCGGTGCCTGTGCGACCGACAAGGTCTCCGCGGGCTCCTTCACCAGGACGGCGTCGTAGCGATACCGGCTCAGCTCGTTGTGCAGCCGGGCCCGTTTGATCCGGACCTGCGCCGCGACGTCCGGCAGTCGTCGTGCGAGCGCGGTGAAGTAGTCCGGATCGATCAGCAGTTCCTTCTCCAGCGCGGCACCACGTTCGATCGCCCGCCGTACCTGGGCCACGTCGGACGTCGCGTCGGCGCGGGTCAGCTGGATCGCGGTGTGGAAGGCGCGCGCGAGGCGCAGGTTCCGGACGTCACCGACGAACAGCGCGCCACCGGGCGTGAGCAGGCCGACGGCCTTCGTGACGACGTCGGTCAGGTAGTCGACGCTCGGGAAGTACTGGATGACGGAGTTGATCACGATCGTGTCGAACCGCCCGGCGGGCAGCCCGTCGAACACGTGCGCCGGCTGGGCGCGCAGGTTCACCTTCGCCGCCAGCTCCGGATCGCGCTCCAGCTCCCGGTTCAGTTTCGCGATCACCGGCGCGGCGAGGTCGGTGCCCCAGTACTCCCGCGCGAGCGGCGCGATCTGCCCCATCAGCAGGCCGGTGCCGACGCCGATCTCCAGCACCCGCTCCGGCTTCAGCTCGGCGATCCGGTCGACCGTCGCCTGCCGCCACTCCCGCATGTGCTCCAGCGGAATGGGATCGCCGTCGTAGCTGGAGTCCCAGCCCGCGAAGTCCTCGGTGAACAACGCGGTCGGGATCTCGGTGTACTCGTCCGAGTAGATCTGCCGCCATTCGCCGACCTGGTCGGCCTCCGCCTCGGCACGCGCGTCCCCGCTCAGTTCGGCCGGGACGACGTAGCCGATGAGCCGCTGCAGCCCTGGTGCCGACGGATCCGGCCGGGCGACGACGGCGGCCTGCGCGACCTCCGGATACCGGCTGAGCGCGGTCTCTATCTCGCCGAGTTCCACGCGGTAGCCGCGGATCTTCACCTGGTCGTCGGTCCGGCCGAGGAAGTCGAGGTTCCCGTCCGGCCGGCGCCGCACCAGGTCGCCGGTGCGGTACATCCGTCCACCGCCGTCGGCGAACGGGTCGGCGACGAACCGCTCGGCGGTCAGGGCGGGACGGCCGAGATAGCCACGGGCCAGCCCTTCGCCCGCGATGTACAGCTCACCCGCGACCCCGTCGGGGACCGGCCGGAGCCAGGCGTCGACGATGTAGGCGCGGGTGTTCCAGATCGGCTTGCCGACGGTCGGGGTGTCGCTGTCGGTCGTGCCGCCACCGAGGGTGTTGATCGTGTATTCGGTGGGGCCGTACAGGTTGTAGCCGTAGGTCCCGTCGGTGTCGCGCAGCCGGTTCCACACCGACTCCGAGACGGCCTCGCCACCGAGCAGCACGAGCGCGGGCCGATGCCGCCCGTCGCCGTCCTCCAGCAGCCCCTCCTCGATCAGCAGGTGGGCGTACGTCGGCGTCACGTTGACGACGTCGACCTGGTGCTCGTCGCAGTACGCCACGAGAGCCCGCGCGTCCCGCCGCAGTTCCTCGTCGCAGACGTGGACCTCGTGCCCTTCGACGAGCCACAGCAGCTCTTCCCAGGACATGTCGAAGGCGAACGACACGGTGTGCGCGATCCGCAGCCGCCGCCCGCCCGCCGACGCGATGGCCGGGGCGAAGATCGCGCCCTGGTGGTTGAGCTGCATGTTCGTCAGGCCGCGATACGGCGTGACGACGCCCTTGGGCTTGCCCGTGGAGCCGGAGGTGTAGATGACGTACGCCGGGTGCTCCATGCGGTCCGCGCGGCCCCGGGCGAAAAGCGGGCGTTCGGCGTCGGAGATCGGGCCGTCGCCGAACGCCCTGTCTTCATGGTCGTCGACCAGGATACGAGGGACGTCGCCGGGCAGCGTCGCCGAGACGTCCTTTGTGGACACCAGGCAGAGCGGCCCGGCGTCGGCCAGCATCACCGCGAGCCGGTCGGCCGGATAGTCGAGTTCCAGCGGCAGGTACGCCGCGCCGGTCCGCAGGACGGCGAACAACGCGACCACCATGTCGATCGAGCGCGGCAGGCCGAGCGCGATCACCTGTTCCGGCTCCGCCCCCTTCGCCAGCAGCAGGCGCGCCATCCGGTTGATGCGCGCGTCGAGTTCGGCGTAGGTCAGTTGCTCCTCGTCGAACACCAACGCGGTCGCGTCCGGGGTCCGCTCGGCCTGGACGGCGAGCAGATCCGCGATCGTGTCCTCGATGACCGGGTGCCCGGCCTCGGCCCAGCCCGCTTCGAGCGCGGCGCGGTCCTCGGCGGACACCGTCTCGAGCGCGCCGACGGGTTTCGCCGGATCGGCGACGATCTGCTCGACCAGTGAGGTGAACCGGCCCAGCACCGACGCGGCTTCTTCCGCGTCGATCACGTCGTCCCGGTAGGACAGCGTGATCCGGGTTTCCTCGCCCGGCGTCACCACCAGCGTCAACGGGTAGTGCGTCGCGTCGATGTTGAGCAGGCCGGTGATGCCGTGCCGATGACGGAGACCCTCGCGCCGCTCGTCGCCGTCGGCGTTGCGCAGCACGAAGAGCGTGTCGAACAGAACTCGATGCCCGGCTTCCCGTTGCAGGACGCCGAGGCTCATGAACTCGTACGGGGTCAGGTCCATCCGCTCGGACTGCAGGCGCCGCACCAGGTCCAGGACGGACTCGCCCGGGTCGAGCCGCACCCGGGTGGGCACGGTGTTGAGGAACAGGCCGATGGTGTTCTCGATGTCGGGCACGGCGGCCGGCCTGCCCGCGACAGCGGCACCGAACACGACGTCGTGCCGCCCGGTCATCGTCGACAGGACCAGGCCCCAAGCGGCGTTGAGCACGGAGTTGACGGTCAGGCCGTGCCTTCGCGCCTGTTCCCGGAGCCCGCGGCCCAGGTCGCCGGGCAGCACCGTGTCCAGGTTGACCGGGGTGGCCGGGGCCAGGTCCTGGCCGTCCGGTCCGAGGACGGTCGGTTCCGCGAGCCCGGACAGCGCTTCGCGCCAGGCGGTCGTGGCGGTCTCGATGTCCTGCCGCCGCAGCCAGCGGAGGAAGTCCACATAGGACCCGGCCGCGGGCAGCGTCCGGTCGTCCCCGCCGAGGTCGTACAGCGCGAACAGCTCCTCGATGAACAGCCAGGCCGACCAGCCGTCCCACAGCAGCAGATGCCGGTTCAGCACCACGCGGTCGCGCCCGTCCCCGAGCCGCACCAGCTTCAGCCGGAACAGCGGCGGGGCCCCGAGGTCGAACCGCGTCCCCCGGTCCTCGGCCATCAGTTCGTCGAGCCGTACCTGTCGTTCGTCTTCGGGCAGGGCCGAAAGATCCACTTCGGACACCGGAGGTTCGACGGTGGCCGCGACGAACTGCACCGGGCCGCGCAGCCCGTCGCTGGTGAAACCGGCACCGAGGCTCGGGATCCGGCGGAGCAACGCCGACACCGCCGTTCGCAGCCGGTCGGCGTCCAGCCGGTGGCCGAAGTCGATCGCTTCCTGGATCGTGTAGATGTCGACCCGGTCGGAGTTGTAGCTGGAGTGGAAGAACAGCCCTTCCTGCAGCGGCGAGAGCGGCCAGATATCGGCGACCGGCACCGGGCTGACCTTCTCGACGCGGGCGATCTCCTCCTGGGTCAGCGACACCAGTTCGACGTCGGACGGCGTGAGCCCCATCGGCGCGTCGGTGTCCGACGCCGCGAGTCCGGCCATGGCGGCGGCCCACCGGTCGGCGAGGGCGAGCGCTTCGGCCGGGCCCGCGAAGGTCGCGACCAGCCTCGGGCCGGTCTCGGTGTCCTCGCAGGCGACCCCGATCCGCAGCACGTGGTCACCGGGCGGCGGCACCGCCGCGTGCCCGGCGACCTGCCACTCCCCCGCTCCGGCGGGTACCCGGCCCGCGTACCGCAGGGCGATCCGCGGCCGGGCGAGACCGGCGAACAGCGGCGCGGTCTGCGCGTTGAGGTAGCGCAGCGAACCGTGGCCGCCGGGTGTCTTCCGGACGGTTTCCTTGACGGCCTTGAGCATCGCGAGCGGTTCGCCGGTCACGGTGATCCGCACCGGACGAACCGACGTCAGCGCGCCGACGGTGCGGGAGACGTCGTCCACCCGCCCATGGAGATCGACCAGGAGGTCGCCGTCGACAGCGGCTTTCAGCGCGGTCAGGAAGACGTCGGTCGCGTCGCCGTGCACAGCGGCGGGCAGCGGGCCGACGAGGGTCCGAGTGTCCTCACTGGACAGAGTGATCCGGCGCTCGGTGACTTCACCGGCGGTGGGGACCTCGAAGGCGCCGGGCGCCAGGGTTTCGGTCCAGTGGTCGACTTCGCCGAGCAGCGCGGGATCCTGCGCTGCTCCGGTGATCCGGCGGGCGATGGTCCTGAGCGAGGTCTCCACCGGTGTGAACGCGGGCGCGTGGCCATCGGTGACGGCGCGCCAAGCGGTGGCGAGATCGGCCGCCAGCGTCGCCCAGTCCCGCGCTTCCAGCAGGACCGGATGCGCGACCAGAAGCAGCTCGCCCGGCTCGTCGAACCAGACGGCCTGCAGCAGGCTGTCCTCCAGCCTGTCGGCGGCGTCCCGGTATTCGGCTTCGAGAGAGCCGGTCGCGCGGCGAAGCAGATCCGTCGCCTGAACCGTCCCTTGTGGACGGATTTCGAGCGACCACAGCACGGAAGCGACCCGGGAGAGTTCGAGCCGCAGACCGTCGTGGTGGTCGAGGACCAGTTGCAGGGCCGCGGCGAGCGTCTCGACGTCGGCCTCGGACGGCACGGCCAGGATCACGGACTCCGGTTGTACCCCGGAACCCAGCTCCCGGATCCGGAGGACCTCGGGCAGGAGCGGGAGCGAACCGACTCCGTCGGCATCCGCCACCGGACCCGGTTCCGTCCGCGGACCGGCGGCGGCGAGCGCGGCCGGGGTCCGGAGTTCGAACACGTCCTTGGGGCTCAGCTCGAAGCCCGCCCGGCGGGCGCGGCTCGACACGGCGATCGAGGAGATACTGTCGCCGCCCAGGAGGAAGAAGTCCCCGTGAACGTCCACAGTGTCCAGTCCCAGGACGTCCGCGAAGATCCGCGCGAGCGCGCGTTCCTGTTCGTTGCCCGTCGCCGCGATCACGGGCTGTGCGATTTTGGGCGCTGGCAGGGCCCGGACGTCGAGTTTTCCGCTGGGGGTCAAAGGGAATTCGTCGAGGACCACGAGCGAGCGCGGGACCATCGGAGCGGGCAGCGCCTCGCTCACCGCGGCTCGCAGCCGCTCCGGATCCGCGGCACCGGCCACGTAGCCGAGCAGCGCGCCGTCCTTCGCGACGACCGTGGCGGCCGTGACACCGGGCTGCGCGGCGAGGACGGCCTCGATCTCGCCGAGTTCGATCCGGTTGCCGCGGATCTTCACCTGGCGGTCGGTGCGGCCGAGGTACTCGATCTCGCCGTCGGCGCGGCGCCGGACCAGATCCCCGGTCCGGTACAGCCGCCGCCCCGGTTCGCCGAAGGGATCGGCGACGAACCGTTCGGCGGTCAGTGACGGACGGCCGTGGTAGCCACGGGCCAGCTGGACGCCGGCGAGGTACAGCTCACCGGCGACGCCGTCGGGCACCGGGCGGAGGTAGCCGTCGAGGACGTGCAGGCGGGTGTTCCACACTGGACGTCCGATGGGGACTCCCGCGCCCTCGGATCCGTTGACCCGGTGGAAGGTCACGTCCACGGCGGCCTCGGTCGGGCCGTAGAGGTTGTGCAGGGGGACCCCGGTGAGCGAGCGCCAGCGCGCGGCGACCTCGCCGGTCAGCGCCTCGCCGCTGGAGAAGACGCGCCGCAGGGAGCGGGTCCAGCCGAGGTCTTGCGTGACGTCTTCGCTGCCCAGGAACGCGGCGAGCATCGACGGCACGAAGTGCAAGGTGGTGATCTCGCGCTCCCGGATCACCCGCGCGAGATACGCCGGGTCGCGGTGGCCGTCCGGTTCGGCCAGCACCACCGCGGCGCCTTCGCAGAGCGCCCAGAAGAACTCCCAGACGGACACGTCGAAACTCGACGGCGTCTTCTGCAGCACCCGGTCCGCCGCGGTGAGCCGGTATTCGTGCTGCATCCAGTCGAGCCGGTTGACGATGGCGCGATGGGTGACCGCCACGCCCTTCGGCCGCCCGGTCGAGCCGGAGGTGTAGATCAAGTAGGCGGTGTTGTCCGGCCCGGCGGGGGTGCGCGGCACGTCGTCGACGTCGGCCTGGCCGGTCACGGAGACGTGTTCGAGCCCGGCGACCACGGGGATCCGTGAGGCCGTCCCGGGTTCGGACACGACGAGACGCGCGCCGGAATCGGCCAGCATGTGTTCGAGCCGGTCGGCGGGGTAGTCGAGGTCGACGGGCAGATACGCGGCCCCGGCCTTGAGGACGCCCAGCAGGGCGATCATCAGTTCGGCCGACCTCGGCACGGCGACGGCGACGACCTCTTCGGGACCGGCCCCCGCCGAACACAGCCTCCTGGCCAGCGCCTCCGCGCGGACGTCGAGGTCCGAATAGGACAGTTCGGTGTCCTGGAACACCACCGCTGTCGCCGACGGCGTCCTGGCGACCTGCTCGGCGAACGCCTCGGCCAGCGTGCGCTCCGGAACCGGATGCGCGGTGGCGTTGAGGTCGGCCAGGCGACCACGTTCGGCGGACGACAGCAGATCGACGGCGGCGACCGGCAGAGCCGGGTTCGCGGTCAGCGTCTCCAGCAGCCGCGCGAATCGTTCCGCGAGCTGCCCGGCCGCGACCGCGTCGATCCGGGCGGCGTCGAACTTGAGGCTGAACTCCAGGTCGTCCCCCGGGGTCGCGATCAGCGCGACCGGGAAGTGCACCGCGTCGGTGACCTCGACGCCGGTGAGGCGGACGGTTCCGGACGGACCCACGCGCTCGTCACGCGGGAAGTTCTCGACGACGACGAGCGTGTCGAACAGTTCTTCCTGGCCGGCACCGGCGATGCGCCGCAGTTCGCCGAGGCCGAGGTGCTGATGCTCCAGCAGCGCGGACTGCTCGTCCTGAAGCCGCCGCAGCACGGTGGCGAAGGTTTCGGCACCCGACCAGCTCAACCGCACCGGCACCGTGTTGATGTACAGGCCGATCGCGGCTTCGAGACCGTCGGCGCCGGTGTCACGACCGGAGACGGTGCTGCCGAACAGCACGTCGTCGCGGCCGGTGAGGCCGCCGAGCAGAAGCCCCCAGGTGCCATGCAGGACGGTGCCGAGGGTGAGCCCGTGCGCTCGGGCCATGGCCGACAGCTCCGCCGTCGCCCGCCCGCCGAGGCTCAGTCGCACCCGCGACGGCTGCCGCTCGTCCTTGGCTGGTGCGTCGATCAGCCGGGTGGGTTCGTCCACCCCGGACAGGGCTGTGCGCCAGGCTTCGCGGGAAGCCTCGTGGTCGCGCGCCGCGAGCCGCCGCAGATGGTCCGTGCGCGAGTCCACCTCCGGGCGCGGGTCGTCCGCTCCCGCATAGGCCGCCAGCAGTTCGCGGAGCAGCACCACGACCGACCAGCCGTCGGCGATGATGTGGTGGAACGTCAGCGCCAGTTCGGCCCGGTCGTCACCGAGCCGGGCGAAGGTCGCCCGCAGGAGGGGCGGCCGGGCGAAGTCGAACCGGCGCTTGCGATCGGCCTCGAAGGCTGCCGCGGCGTCCTCGGCGGTCACTTCACGCCAGGGCAGTTCGGCGTGCCGGGTCACCAGCTGGACGACCCGGCCGCCGTCGAGCTGACGGAAACCGGACCGCAGCGACGAATACCGGTCCAGCAACGCCTGCACCGACCGGCGCAACGTGACGGCGTCGACCGGTCCTTCGAGGTGCAGCACCTCCTGGACGGTGTAGATGTCGGCGGCCGAACCGCCCTCGAACTCCGCGTGGAAGAAGAAGCCTTCCTGCAACGGCGTCACGGGCAGGACGTCGGCGTACTCGGCGAGCGACGCGCGCTCGGCGCCGGTCAGGTCGAGCAACGGCCGCTCGTCCGCAGTGGACTCGGCGGACACGGCTCCGGCGCACGCGGCCAATGCCTCGGGAGTCCGGTGCTGGAACACTTGGCGCGGGGTGATGGCGAGGCCCTGTTCCGCGGCGCCGAGCACCAGCCGGATCGACAGGATGCTGTCGCCGCCGAGGGAGAAGAAGTCGTCGTCGGCACCGGCCGAGGCCAGCCCGAGGACCCGCGCGACGACGTCGCACAGGATTCGTTCCCGCTCGGTCCGCGGCGCGCGGCCGGTGGCGGCGGCCCCGAAATCGGGCAGGGGCAGCGAAGTGCGGTCCAGCTTGCCGTTCGGCATGATCGGCAGCCGGTCGAGTTCCACGAACGCGGACGGCACCATGTAGTGCGGCAGCGCCGATTCCGCGTGACCGCGCAGTTCCTTCGACAGCGACGGCGAACCGCCCGCCTCCGGGACGAAATACGCCACCAGCCGCCGATCCCCCGGCTTGACCTCGCGCGGCACGACGGCGATCCGGTCGACCCCGGGATACGTGGCGAGCGCGGATTCGACCTCACCCGGTTCGATCCGGAAGCCCCGGATCTTGACCTGGTGGTCGGTGCGGCCCAGGAAGTCGAGGTTGCCGTCGGCACGCCAGCGGACCCGGTCGCCGGTGCGGTACATCCGTTCGCCGGCCCCGGCGAAGGGATCGGCGACGAAGCGCTCCGCCGACAGGCCCGGACGTCCGGCGTAACCCCGCGCGAGACCGCGGCCACCGACGTACAGCTCACCTTCGACGCCGACCGGCACCGGCCGCAGCGCGGTGTCGAGGACGTAGCAGCGGGTGTTCGGATCCGGTCTGCCGATCGGGATCGGCCCGGTCCAGCCGGGCTCGGCCGCCCACAGCGTGGAGTTCACCGTCGCCTCGGTCAGTCCGTACGCGGCGATGACCCGCAGGTCTTCGGCCCAGCGCGCGATCAGTTCCGGTGGAACGGTTTCGGTGCCGACGATCAGCACCGCGCCCTTCGGCAGTTCGCAGTCCGGCGGCAGGGCCGCGACCAGCGACGGCGGCAGGATCATGTGCGTCGCCTCGTGGGCGGCGATGTACCCGGTCAGCTCGACACCCGCGACCCGGCGGTGTGACGGCACCACGATCAGCGTTCCGCCGACGCACAGCGACATGACCAGATCCCAGACGGTCACGTCGAACCCGGTCGAGGCGAACTGCACGACCCGGCTGTCCGGGCCGATGCCGATCCGTTCGGTCGCCGTGCTGATCAGGCTCCCGATCCCGTCATGGGACAGGACAACGCCCTTCGGCTTCCCGGTCGAGCCCGAGGTGTAGATGACGTACGCCGCCCGGCTCAGCGTGATCCCGCTGACATCCACAGTGGACGCGTCGAGGGCCCCGAGTTCGGCGGCGATCGCCGGATCGTCGAGCAGGACCCGTTCGACGTCCACACTGGACGGCAAGTGCGCCACCTCGTCCATTGTGGACACCACGACACCCGCGCCCGCGTGGGAAAGCATGTACGCGACGCGGTCTTCGGGATGGTCGAGGTCGAGCGGAAGGTAGGCCGCCCCGGCCTTCATCACGGCCAGGAGCGCGACGATGAGCTCCGCCGACCGCGGCATCGCGACCGCGACGACATCCTCGTCACCCACACCCCGGTTCCGCAGCAGCCGGGCGAGCCGGTTGGCGGCGGCGTCGACCTGGGCATAGGTCAGCCGGACGTCCTCGCAGACGACGGCCTCGGCATCCGGCTTCAGTGCCACTACCCGGTCGAACGCCTCGGGCCAGGACACCTCCGGCGAATCCGCCACCGCGGTGCCGAGCTCCAGCACCTCGGCCCGTTCCCCGGCCGAGAGCAGGTCGATCGCGGCCAGCGGCAGCTCCGGCCGCGCCACCAGGTCGGCCAGCACCGTCGCGAACCGGCGACGGTGCTCGGCCAGCTCGGCGTCCGAGGACACGGCCGCGTCGGCGTCGAAGTCGAAGCGCAGGCCCCGGCTTTCATCGGCGTCGTAGACGGCGATGGCGACGTCGCTGATCGGCCCGAGTTCGAGGTTGTGCACGGTGGCGCTCGCGTCACCGAACGCGAGTTCGCCGTCCACCGCCATGAAGTTCACGCTCAGCCCGACGAGTTCGTGCACCCCGCCGCTCGCGCCGAGTTCCCGCGCGAGGTCCTCGCCGCGGTACCGGCTGTGCTCCAGCAGCGCGGAGACCTTCTCGGCGACCTGGGCGACCAGCCGCGCCGGCGTCGTCTCGGGCCGCACGGTCAGGCGCAGCGGCAGGACGTTGGACATCATCCCCGGCTGCTCGCGCAGGGCACGGGTGGTGCGCGCGGTGACCGGCAGGCCGAGGACGAGGTCTTCGGCTCCGGTCACGCGGTGGGCGTAGGCCGCCACCGCGGCGATCGCCACCCGGGACAGCCTCGTTCCCGCGTCGAGCGCGAACTTCCGCAGATGACCGGTCTCCGCCGCCGTCAGCTCCCAGGAGTGCCTTCGCAACCTGGCCGGACCTGCCGAAGCGCGTTCGAGCAGCCGCACCGGGTTCGGCCTGCCCGCGAGTTCACCGAGCCAGTAGGCGTGGTCGGCTGTCGAGTCATAGGCGGCCTCGGCCTCGACCAAGCCCGAGAGCGGCCATGTCACCGTCTCGGTGGTTCCCGAGTAGAGCGCCGCCGCACGGCGGGTCAGGACCGCCTGCCCGTGCGCGTCCATCACCAGATGGTGGTAGCGCTGGAACCAGCGGACCCGGTCCTCGGCCAGCACCAGCAGCGCGTGCGCGGTGAGCGGGCCCCGGGCGAGGTCGGCCACCGCGGCCAGTTCCGCTCGCGCCCAGTCGTCGGCCGCCCGCTCGGGATCCGGCTCGCCGGTGAAGTCGAGCACGGCGACCTCACCCGGCGCGGCCGGGAACTGGACCGGCTCGCCGTCCTCGAATCCCACCGTGACGTGCAGGCACTCCGCCTCCGCGACCGCCCGCCCGACGGCCTCACGCAACCGGGTGAGGTCGAGGTCGCCCCGCAGCTCCGCGAACCAGCCGATCGTGTAGACCGGGTCGGCCGGGTCGAGCTGCTGTGCGAGCCAGATCCCCTTCTGGGCCGGAGTCAGGGGAAAGCCGCGGTTCATCGGGATTGCCTCCACCGTTCGAAAAGACTCGACGTCGTCTGCGGGTCAAGCGGGGCTGAAGCCGGTCACCGCGTACTCGGGCCGGGACGCGCCGGTCCCCCTCCGGTCCACAATGGACTGGAGGATCTCGCCGACCCGGACCGCGGTGTTGGACAGCAGCGACGACGTGATGCCGTGCGTGTGCTCGGTACCGCCCTGGAGGTAGATCCCGCCGTCCAGCGGCGGCTCGGTGACGATCCGGTAGTCACGTTCGACCCGCAGCCTGCCCTCGTCGTCGCGCGCGCACGCGGAGGCGAGCTCGCCGAGCAACGGGGTCGGGTCCGCCGGGCTGTACCCGGTCGCGTACACCACGAAATCGGCGTCGAGCCGGGTCCGCTCGCCGGTCTCCAGCGCTTCGATGGTGACCCGGACCCCGGAGCCGGTGTCGACGACTTCGGTGGGCCGGGAGACGTTGATCAGCTTCAGGCGTTCGACTCCTTGCACCTTTTCGCGATAGACGCGGCGGTACAGCTCGTCGATCAGGTCGATGTCCACGGCCGAATAGTTGGTCGCGCCGTGATAGCGCATCAGCCGTTCCTTGACCTCGTCCGGTGCCGCGTAGAACCGACCGACCGCTTCGGGGTCGAAGATCCGGTTGGCGAACGCGCTGTCGTCGGCCGGGCTGTAGCCGTAGCGCGCGAAGACCGCGCACACCTCGGCCTGCGGGAAGCGGTCGTGCAGCAGCGCGCTGACCTCGGCGGCACTCTGCCCGGCGCCGACGACGACGAACCGGCGCGGCTCCTCGGCGGCCATCCCCTCGACGCGGTGCAGCAGTTCGCTGTTGTGCAGGATCCGGGTACCCGGTGTGACCCCTGCGGGCAGATTCGGCCGCAGTCCGGTGCCCATCACCAGGTTGCGGGCACGCAGGTTCACCAGTTCGCCGCCGGTGCGGGCGTGGACGTCGAAGAACACGATTAGGTCGCCGTCGAAGACCGGCGTGACCGAGAGGACCTCGGTGCCGTAGGAGACCACGTCGTCGACCTTGGCGGCCGCCCACTCGAAGTAGTCGTGGAACTCGATCCGCAGCGGGAACAGGTTCTTGTGGTTGATGAAATCGACCAGCCTGTCCCTGCTGTGCAGATACGACAGGAAGCTGAACGAGCTCGTCGGGTTCCGCATCGTCGCGAGGTCCTTGAGGAAGGAGACCTGCATGGTGGCGTTGTCGAGCAACATCCCGCGGTGCCAGCCGAACCGGACCTGGCGCTCGAGGAAGTGGGCCGTGACGGTCTCGGCCCCTGGCGCGGCGTTGTGTTCGGCGACGGCGATCGCGAGCGCCAGGTTCGACGGCCCGAACCCGACCCCGACCACGTCGTAGACCGGAACCCGTTCACCGACCAGTGCTCGTGCCATCTTTTGAACCCCTTGCGCGGCTCAGCCGCATCTCGGTACTTCTAACAAAGACCAGGGAACCCTAACCTAAGTTAGGTGAGGCTCAACTAGTACTTTCAGTGGTGATATTCATCCCTCGACCAGGAGGAGGCCGGTCCCATGCGGGTCGCCATGTTCGGATACCAGACCTGGGGACACCGCACCCTGCGGGCGTTGATCGACGCGGGTCACGAAGTCGCCCTCGTCGTCACCCACCCGAAGAGCGACCATGCCTACGAGAAGATCTGGTCCGATTCCGTCGCCGACCTCGCCGAGGCCAATGGGATCCGGGCCCTGCTGCGGCAGCGTCCCGACGACGCCGAACTGCTCGCGGAGCTGAAGGAAGCCGATCTCGACCTGATCGTCGCCAACAACTGGCGCACCTGGCTGCCGCCCGAGATCTTCGAGATGCCGCGCCACGGCACCCTGAACGTGCACGACTCCCTGCTGCCCGCCTACGCCGGTTTCTCCCCGCTCATCTGGGCGCTCATCAACGGCGAACCCGAGGTGGGCGTCACCGCCCACCTGATGGACGCCGACCTCGACGCGGGTGACATCGTGCTGCAGCGGTCGGTCCCCGTCGGGCCCAAGGACACGACAACCGACCTCTTCCACCGGACGGTCGACCTCATCGCCCCGATCACCACCGAGGCCATCGAGCTGATCGCGAGCGGGAACTTCACCCCGGTCACCCAGGACCGGTCGAAGGCCAGCTTCTTCCACAAACGCGCCCTCCAGGACAGCCTCATCGACTGGTCCTGGCCCGCCGACGAGATCGAGCGGCTGGTGCGGGCGCAGTCCGACCCGTATCCCAACGCCTTCACCTACCACCGCGGGAAGCCGCTGCGCGTCGTCCGCTCCTCGGTGTCGGTGGGCCGCTACGGCGGAACCCCGGGGCGGATCTTCATCCGTGAAGGTGAGGGTGTCGTGATCGTCGCCGGCCCCGAATCCCGTCGCGGCCGCTCGCACGGGCTCGTCATCGAGCGGGTCCGGACCGAGGACGGCACCGAACTGGCCGCGACCGAGTACTTCCGCACCATGGGCGGATATCTCACCGCACGCCCCTGACCCGCGGTTTCCAGGACCGGAGAAAAAACTCATCGCGGGACCGATGAGTTCTCGCGAAAGGCGCCGTTACATCGGGTAAGAACACTCGATGGGAGGCGCCATGACCAGCACCGAAACGGACGGAACGGTCGCCGCGGCGAAGGCGGGGGACGAAACCGCCTTCGCCGCGCTCACCGCGCGGCACCGAAGGGAACTGCACGTCCACTGCTACCGGATGCTCGGCTCGTTCGACGAGGCGGAAGACGTCGTCCAGGAAGCGCTGATCAACGCCTGGCGCGGACTTGACACCTTCGACGGCGGGAACTTCCGCGCGTGGCTGTACCGGATCGCCACCAACGCCTGCCTCGACGCGATCCGCAAGAGCGAGCGCCAGGTGCCGTCGCTGCGCTCCTTCGCCGAAGTCCCGTGGATCCAGCCGTATCCGGACCGCTTGCTGGACGAGATCGCGCCGCCCGACGGCGAGCCCCACGCCCTCGCCGTCGCCAGGGAGACCATCGAACTCGCCTTTCTCGCGGTCCTGCAGATGCTGCCGCCGCGGCAACGCGCGGTGCTGATCCTGCGCGACGTGCTCGGCTGGGCGGCCGCCGAAACCGCCACTTTGCTGGATCTCTCGGTCCCCGCCGCGAACAGCGCCCTGCAGCGCGGCCGGGCGACCCTGCGCGAACGCCTTCCGCGGCAGCGCGGCGAATGGACGGCGGCGGCCCCGTCCGAGGAGGAACGCGCGCTGGTCCGGCGGCTCATCGAGGCACACGACCGCGGGGATTTCGCCTCGCTGGGCGAACTGGTCCGCGACGACGTCCGGGTCACCATGCCGCCGGAGCCCAACTGCTACATCGGGCTCGAACACCTCGCCAGGCACGGCAGGATCGCCGAGGAGATGGGCGAATGGCGTGCCGTCGCGGTCGACGCCAACCGGATGCCCGCGTTCGCTTCCTACCTGAGGCGTCCCGGGGACGCCGCGTTCCGCGCCTTCAAACTCGACCTCGTACACGTCGTCGACGGCAAGGCCGCCGAGTTCACCACGTTCGACAGCCACCTGTTCCCGGCCTTCGGCCTGGACACCATGCTGGAGGGATGACGTCATGCCGGAGAAGATGACCGACGAACAGCGCCGCGCCTTTCTCGCCGAAGGCACCCGCACCGCCGTCTTCGCGACGGTCCGCCCGGACGGGCGGCCGCACGCCGTCCCGGTCTGGTTCGCCGTCGACGGGGACGACATCCTGGTCAACCTGGGCGCTGACACCGTCAAAGGCAGGGCGCTCAAGGAGAACCCCCGCGTTTCGGTGGTCGTCGACGATCCGCTGCCCCCGTACTCGTTCGTGAGTGTGGAGGGTGTCGCGGAGATCGTCACCGATCCCGAAGAGATCCGCCGCGGTTCGAGGCCGATCGCCGAACGTTACCTCGGCGACGCCGGGCAGGAGACGATCGACGGCTGGCTGGCCTACGCGACGTCACCGGGGAAGGTCCTGGTGCGGGTGCGGCCGGAGAACATCGTGGCGATCGCGAAGGTCGGCGGCTGAGAGGCTTCGACGGACTGCCTCTTGGCCCGCACCACGATCCGGGCCAGGATGGCGCCGTGACCGAGATCGTTTTCGACGACAGCACCCGTTCCTGGCTCATCCGCACGGTGGCCACGAGCTACGCGCTGAGACTGGCCGAGGACGACACGCCCGGTCACGTCCACTGGGGGCCGCCGCTCACCTTGGAACAGCTCGCCGACGTCCTTCCCGAGACCAAGGCACGCTGGGATTCCTTCAACGATCCCAACGAGGGACTCGACGAACTCGCCGCCGACGGCGGCACCCGCCACTGGACCCCCGCCCTCCAGATCCGGTTCGCCGACGGGACCCGCGCCCTCGAATGGCGGTACCTCTCCCACGACATCGACGGCGGGCTGCTGAAGGTCCATTTCCGCGACCGCCACTATCCCTTGCGAATCACGCTCGGTTATCGCGTCCCGTCCGGCACCGACGTCGTCGAGCGCTGGACCGAACTCACCCACGACGGCGCGGACGACCCGATCGAGGTCATCCGCGCCGACTCGGCGAGCTGGGTCGTACCCGTCCGGCCGGACTACCGGATCAGCCATGTCACCGGCCGCTGGGCCGCGGAGAGCCAGCTGCTCCGGGAGCCGGTCCCCCACGGCGAGACCACCTTCGGCAGCAGGCGCGGCATCACCAGTCACCACGCCAATCCGTGGGTGATGATCGACGACGGCGAAGCGACCGAGCGGTACGGCGAGGTCTACAGTGCCGCCCTCGCGTGGAGCGGTTCGTGGCGTATCACCACCACCCGCTCGTCCACCGGCCGCCTCACCGTGACCGGCGGCTTCGGCCAGGACGGCGTCGTGCACCGCCTCGCGCCCCGCGACACGCTCACCACGCCCGTCTTCGCCGGGTTGTACAGCGAAGGCGGGTTCGGCGCCGCGAGCCGCGCATGGCACGCGTACACCCTGGGCCATGTCCTTCCCCGCCCCGGTGAACTCCGCCCGGTGCTCTACAACTCGTGGGAAGCGACGGGATTCGACGTCACCGAGGCCGGACAGCGCGCGCTGGCGGAGAAAGCCGCGGCGCTCGGTGTCGAACTGTTCGTGATGGACGACGGCTGGTTCGGTGCCCGGAGCGACGACCGGGCCGGGCTCGGTGACTGGTCCGTCAACCACGACAAGTTCCCCGACGGCCTCAAACCGCTGATCGACGAGGTACGACGGCTCGGCATGAAGTTCGGGATCTGGGTCGAGCCGGAAATGGTCAACCCGGACAGCGCCCTCTATCGCGAGCGGCCGGACTGGGTCCTGCATCATCCACATCGGACACGATCGGAACTGCGGAACCAGCTGGTGCTCAACTTCGCCCGGCCGGACGTCGCGGAGTGGGCGTTCGGCTGGCTCGACGCGCTTGTCGGCGAGCACGGGATCGACTTCCTGAAATGGGACATGAACCGCCCGTTCACCGAGGCGGGCTGGCCGGCCGAAAGTGCTCCGGACCGGCTGTGGGTGGAGCACACGCGCGCGGTCTACGCGATCATGGACCGCCTGCGCGCCGGGCATCCCGGACTGCGGATCGAGGCGTGCAGCGGTGGTGGCGGCCGGATCGACTTCGGGGTCATGGCCAGGACGGACCAGGTCTGGACCTCCGACAACACCGACGCGCTCGACAGGCTCGTCATCCAACACGGTTACGGACAGGTGTATCCGACCCGCGCGATGTCGGCGTGGGTCACCGACGACCCCAACTTCGTCACGCAGCGCTCCACCCCGCTGCGTTTCCGGTTCCACGTCGCCATGGCGGGGGTGCTCGGCATCGGCGGCGACATCGTCAAGTGGCCGGACGAGGCCCTCGCCTACGCCCGCGAACAGATCGCGCTGTACAAGGAGATCCGGCCCGTCGTCCAGCACGGGAGGCTCTACCGGCTCGTGCCGCCGTCCACCGACGGCGTCTCGGCACTGCAGTACGTGGCGGCCGACGGCGGGCGCGCGGTCGTGTTCGTGTTCCGGCAAGCGGCACATTTCCACGCTCCTGAACGACCGGTCCGGCTCGACGGCCTCGACTCCGCCGGCCGGTACCGCGACGAGGACACCGGAAAGGTATGGCACGGCGCCGCACTGCAGGCACACGGCCTGTTCCCCGGGCTTCCGGCCGGTGATTTCGCGAGCACGGTGATCCGGCTGACGAAGCTCTGAGCGCCCCGATAGGTCAGATGTATCGTCCGTTTTGAACCCTTTTCCCGCCGTCAACCTGCTTGACATCCCCCTAGACATCCGATCGAATGCCGACGTCCAGGAGACGCCGCGCATCGTCGCGAGAAGGGTGGCCGGGGATGAGAAGATCCTTCGCGTGGGGAGCGGCGCTGCTCATCGCGGCGAGTCTCACCGGCTGCACCGTGGGCGGCGGGACGAGCGCGTCCGGTAGCGAGATCTCTTTCCTGACCTTCGAGACACCGAACCTTCCACCGTCCTATTGGGACGCCGCCATCAAACGCGTGACGGACCGCAATCCCGGTCTCAGCGTGAAGAAACTGGTCGCGCCGTCGACCGACCGCACCGGATACGCCAAGCAGCTGCTGCAGTCCGGCCAGTTCCCTGACGTCGCGATAGCCGTCGACTCGGCCGGGTTCGCCGAATCGGGCAACCTCTACGCGTGGACGCCCGAGGAGCTCAAGGACTTCCAGTTCCCCGGCGCCAACCCGATCAAGGGCGGGCACCACCAGTTACCCGCCAACACCCAGACCATCCCGCCGATCTACTACAACAAGAAGCTCTTCGCCGACGCGGGGATCAGCGCGGCCCCGGCGACCTGGGCGGATCTCCTCGCCGCGGCGGAGAAACTGAAGGCGAAGGGCATCACGCCGTTCACCATCGGCGGCGGCAAGGAAGGGTTCCCGTCCGCGATGCTGCTGGACGGCCTGGTCAGCGTCGACGTCTACGGAAAAACCCCGGACTGGCTTTCCCAGCGGCGTGCCGACAAGGTCAAGTTCACCGATCCGGCCTTCCAGCGGGCGTTCGGCAAGTTCGCCGATCTGGTCGCCAAGGGCTACCTCGACAAGACACAGGTCTCGCGGGACTACTCGGCGACCGAAGCCGCCTTCCTCAACGGCGAGGGCGCGATGTACCCGATGGGCAACTGGTTCGCCGCCAGCGCCGACGCCAAGAAGCCGTCGTTCGAGATCGGCGTCTTCAACTTCCCTTCCGAGGACGGGAAACTCGTCGTCCCCGCCTACACCGGCGGCGGCATCGTCGTGAACGCCAAGTCACCGAAGCTCGACGCCGCCAGGAAGTTCGCACTCGCGTTCCAGCTCGACAAGGAGCAGATCGACGCCTCGGTCAAGGCCGACGGCCTGTTCCCCGCGATCAAGGGTTACACGCCACCGTCCGACGTCGGCCCGGTGTTCAAGGCGGGCTACGACCTCTACCGGGAAGCCGTCGAGAAGAACGTGATCGTGAACGCCTTCAGCTGGGAGACCGCGGACGACGGGCTCCTGCCGGGGATGAAGGACAAGGTCTACCAGGCCGCACAGGACGTCATCACCGGCCGCAAAGCGGTGGCCGACGCGTGCGCGTTCCTGGACGCCGAGTGGGCGAAGGCGCGCTGACGCGCGATGGGGAGAAAACCGATCCTGCCGCGGGTGTGGCATTTCGCCTCGTTCGGCGCTCCCGGTGTCGTCATCTATCTCTGCTTCGTGATGGCGCCGATCCTCATCAGCTTCGGCTACAGCTTGACGAACCACAACCCGTTCAACCCGCCTTCGCGGTTCGTGGGTCTCGAGAACTACAAGCTGCTCTTCCAGGACGAACAATTCCTGACGGCGCTCAAGGTCACGACGATCCTGACCGTGATCGTGGTGGTCGTGCCGAACCTGCTCGGCCTCGGCGTCGCCCTGCTGCTCGACCGGAAAGGCTGGCTGTACAACGTTTTGCGGAGCGTGTTCTTCACACCCGTGATCCTCAGCTCGGTCGTGGTCAGCATCATCTGGACGAAACTGCTGGACGACCGGGGTCCGGTCAATGGCCTCCTCCGCGCGTTCGGTGTCGAACGGCCGCCTGGCTGGCTTTCGGACCCGGATCTCGCGTTGTACTCGGTCGCGTCGATCGTCTGCTGGCAGATGCTGGGATTCTGCGTGGTCGTGTACCTCGCGGGCCTGCAGGGTGTCCCGGCAGAACTGCTGGAAGCCGCCGAGATCGACGGGGCCGGACCCGTCCGGCGGTTCCGCGCGGTGACCTGGCCGCTGCTCGCACCGTCACTGACGATCAACACCGTCGTGCTGCTGATCTCGGCGTTCAAGACCTACGACTACGTCAAGGTCGTCACCAACGGCGGGCCGGGTTCAGGGACCACCGCCACGATCGCGTTCAACGTCCTCGCCACCGGGCTCGACGCGAACCACGTCGGCTACGCGTCCGCGATGGCCGTGGTGATGCTGGTGATCGTCGCGACACTGACCACGGTCGTGCTGCGTTTCCTGCGGCGGCGGGAGGTCGACCTGTGACCACAGTGGACGGTGCACGGCGTTCATGGCTCCGGCCCGCCGCGGCGATCCTGGCGAGCGCGCTCTTCTTCGTGCCGCTGTACTACGTGCTCGTCAACGTCTTCAAACCCGGCGACCTGATCGCCCAGGAGCCGGCGTCGGTCCCGCTGCCACCGACGCCTGCCAACATCCACGCCGTGCTCACCCGGCCCGACGGCCTGTTCTGGGTGAGCCTGGCGAACAGCCTGCTCGTCACGTTGTTGTCGATCATCGTGCTGACGGTGCTTTCGGCCATGCTCGGCCACTACCTGGCGCGCTCCGGCAAACGGTGGACCAAGGTGCTCGCGCTGATCCTGTTGGCGGGCTTGATGATCCCGCCGCAGGTGATCCTCATCCCGGTCACCGAGGTGCTGCGGCTGACCGGGATGATGGCGACACTGCAGGGTCTGGTGCTGTTCAACGTCGGGTACTACGTGCCGTTCGGGGTCTTCGTGTTCACCGGGTTCATCCGCGGGGTGCCGGTCGAACTCGAAGAAGCCGCGCTGCTCGACGGGGCGAGCCGGGCGCAGGTGTTCTGGCGGATCGTGTTCCCGCTGCTGCGCCCGGCGACGGCGAGTGTGCTGATCTTCCTCGGGGTGTGGATCTGGAACGACTTCATCGATCCGCTGATCATCCTCGGCCCCAGTCAGGGCACCACGGTCACGACCGGGATCTACCGCTCGATCGGCCAGTACCAGGCGGACCTCGGGAGCGTGTTCGCCCTGATGTTCCTGGCGACCCTGCCGGTGCTGATCTTCTACCTGGCGCTGCAAAAGCAGTTCGTGAAGGGCCTCACCGGCGGCGCGACCAAGGGGTGACCCTCTCTCTGAGCATTTAGTCCTCTGAATGCGCAAAGCCTTTGAATGCTCAGAGTTCGGTGACCTTCCCGTCGGCCACTTCCAGCCGCCGGGTGGTCTCCACCGCGTCCAGCATCCGCCGGTCGTGCGTCACCAGGAGCAGCGTCCCCGGATACTCCGACAGCGCCGACTCCAGTTGCTCGATCGCGGGCAGGTCCAGATGGTTCGTCGGCTCGTCGAGCACCAGCAGGTTCACCCCGCGCGCCTGCAGTAGCGCCAGCGCCGACCGGGTCCGCTCCCCCGGCGACAACGTGGCCGCCGGCCGAAGGACGTGCGCTGCCTTCAACCCGAACTTCGCCAGCAACGTCCGTACCTCGGCGTCGGCGAGTTCCGGAACCTCGCGGGCGAAGGCCTCGACGAGCGGAAGGTCGCCGAGGAAGAGCTTCCGCGCCTGGTCGACCTCACCGACGACGACACCGGAGCCGAGCGACGCGGCGCCTTCGTCGACCGCGACGCGGCCGAGCAGGGCGGCCAGCAGCGTCGACTTCCCGGCGCCGTTGGCCCCGGTGATCGCGACCTTGTCCGCCCAGTCGATCTGCAGATCCACCGGCCCGAGCGTGAACCCGCCCCGCCGCACCACCGCGCCGCGCAGGGTCGCCACCACCGCACCCGCCCGGGGCGCCGCGGCGATCTCCATCCGCAGTTCCCATTCCTTGCGCGGTTCTTCGACGACGTCGAGCCGTTCGATCATGCGGTCGGTCTGGCGGGCCTTCGACGCCTGCTTCTCCGTCGCCTCGCTCCGGAACTTGCGGCCCACCTTGTCGTTGTCGGTGGCTTTGCGCCGGGCGTTCTTGACGCCCTTCTCCATCCACGAACGCTGCATCGCGCCACGGGCTTCGAGTGAGGCCTTCGTGTTCGCGAACTCCTCGTACTCCTCGCGGGCGTGCCGCCGCGCGACGGCGCGTTCCTCCAGATAGGACTCGTAGCCGCCGCCATAGGTCCGTACCTGTTGCTGCGCGAAGTCGAGTTCCACGACGCGGTCCACGGTGCGAGCGAGGAATTCGCGGTCGTGGCTGACCAGCACCGTACCGGCGCGCAGGCCGGTCACGAACCGCTCGAGCCGTTCCAGCCCGTCGAGGTCGAGGTCGTTGGTCGGCTCGTCGAGCAGGAAGATGTCGTACCGGCTCAGCAACAGCGAGGCCATTCCCGCCCGTGCCGCCTGGCCGCCGGACAGCGACAGCATCGGCAGTTCGAGGTTGATCGTGAGCCCGAGTTCCGCGGCGACCTCACCCGCCCGGTCGTCCAGGTCGGCCCCGCCGAGCGCGAGCCAGCGATCGAGGGCCTCACCGTAGGCGTCGTCCGCGCCGGCTTCGCCCGCGGTCAGCGCCTCGGTGGCGGCGTCGAGCGCGGCCTGCGCGGCGGTGACACCGGTGCGGCGCGCGAGGAACGCGCGGACGGACTCACCTTCCCGGCGTTCCGGCTCCTGCGGGAGGTGACCGACGGTGGCCGTGGGCGGGTTCAGCCGGATGCTGCCCGCTTCGGGCGGCACGAGCCCGCCGAGGGTCTTCAGCAGGGTCGACTTGCCCGCGCCGTTGACGCCGACGAGACCGATCACCTCGCCAGGGGCGACGACGAGATCGAGACCGGAGAACAGTACACGGTCGCCGTGGCCGGCGGCGAGATCCTTGGCAACGAGTGTGGCGCTCATGAGAGCAGTGAGTCTACGGGGACCGATTGAACAGCTCGTGGTCCCTCGGAAGAGTGGCAAGTATCCAACCGATCACGGAACGTGGGTAACCTGGTTGTTCTTCTGGACCCGAACGAACCCCCGAGCATTGAGGTCGGTGACAGCAAATGGCGGATTCCGCCACCCAGGTCCCCGTCGCACACCAGCAGAAAGGCGGTACCCGTAGGCCGACACTGAGCAGGCGACGGGAAGTCAGCCATGCCAGCGCCCGATCGCTGCTGATGACGATCCTCGGCGAGTACGTCCTGCCCCGTGACCAGCCGATTTGGACGTCCACGCTGGTCGAAGCGCTACGGGTGCTCGACATCGAAGAGAAGTCCGCCCGGCAGGCGCTGGCCCGTTCGTCCGCCGAGGGCTGGGTCATCTCGGAGCGCGTCGGACGAAGAGTGCGCTGGTCGCTCACCCCACCAGGCAGACGTCTCCTGACCGAAGGCGCCGAACGGATCTACGCCTTCGGCAACGAGGAGCGGGAATGGGACGGTCATTGGCTCATGCTGATCGTCTCGGTCCCCGAAGCGAAGCGGGACCTCCGGCACCGGCTGCGCACGCGCCTGACCTGGGCCGGATTCGGCTCACCGGTCGCGGGTGTCTGGGTCAGCCCGGACCTCACCCGTCAGCGGGAAGCCCAGCAGATCGTGCAGGAACTCGGCCTCGACGCGCAGGCGATGTCGTTCACCGCCGCCTATGGCGACGTCGGCGACCAGGAGACGATGGTCGCGCGGTCCTGGGATCTCAGCGAACTCAAAGACCGCTACGAGGACTTCATCGACCGTTTCACCGGTTTGCATCCTTCAGGTGAACGCGGCGTTCTTCGCGCGCAGACCGAACTCGTCCACGAATGGCGCAGTTTCCCGTTCCTCGATCCACGCCTTCCACTGAAACTTCTCCCCGACGGTTGGAGCGGCGTGCGCGCGGCGGACCTTTTCCACCGCAAGCACGTGGAATGGCGACCAGAAGCACAGTCCCAATGGGACGAACTCGCGGACACCTCCGGCTAGGGTCACCGAAAACGATCTAGCGGAGGGAACACCGCCTTGGCCACCTCGATCCGCCTCGACCACGAGGACGGCGTCGCCGTCCTGACCATCGCTTCGCCGCCGCTGAACCTCTACACCGCGGAACTCCAGCGAGAACTGGCCGAGGCGATCGGCGACCTGGAGGCCACGCCGCCGCGCGCGGCGCTCATCCGGGCCGAGGGGAAGATCGTCAGCGGCGGGGTCGACGTCTCCCTGTTCGACGCCCAGTCCTCCGCGGCCGAGGCGAAGGTGCTCTTCGACGAGATGCTGGCGATCCCCGACCGGATCGCCGCGCTCCCCTTCCCTACCGTCTTCGCCGCCCATGGTCTGTGCCTGACCTGGGCCTTCGAGGTCGCGGTCGCCTGCGACATCATCCTGGCGAGCGAGAGGGCCAAGTTCGGTCTCGTCGAACGGGTCGTCGGGCTGACCCCGACCATGGGCGGCACCCAGCGGCTCGCCGCCCGCGCCGGTGTCGGCCGCGCCAAGGAGTTCGTGATGACCGGCGCGACCTACGACGCCGCGACCCTCGAACGCTGGAACGTGGTGAACCGCGTGTTCCCGGCGGACGCCTTCGACGAGGCCGTCCGCGCTTTCACGAACGACCTCGCGCAGGGACCGACCCGGGCACACGCGGCCACCAAGAAGGTCCTCGACCACTACGAGCACGGCGGCGTCGCCGAGGCGAACGAGCACATCACGACGATCGCCGCCGGTCTCTTCGACACCGAGGACCTGCGCGGCGCGGTGAAGTCGTTCCTCGCCGACGGTCCCGGCAAGGCGACCTTCACCGGCCGCTGATCCGCTGTGCAGTGACGGCTAGGGCCGCTGACCGACCGCGTCCACCACGCCGGACGCGATCACCGCGGTCGAATTCGTGCCCAGGTACCGGAACGTGTCCGCGGTGAAGACGATCACGACCGGTTTCGCCACCTTGGGGTCGTGCCCCGGCCCGAGCGGCCAAGTGATGCCCACACCGGGCCTGCCCGCCGCGTCCTTGGCGTGGTCGACGGCGCGCAGGCCGGGCACCTTGGCCGCGGCGCCGAACAGCGCCGCCCGGACTGCGGACGGAAGGTGGTTTTCGTTCGCCAGCGCGAGGACATCCTTGCCCATCGCGTTGAAGTCGCCGTCGTGACCGCTGTGGTTGGCGTTGAGGTAGGCGAACATCGCGTCGGCGTCGGCGGGCAGATCCGCCCGGTAAGCGGGCCTTGGCGTGCACGGCTCCATGACGCCCTTGAGCGGCTTTTCGCCCTTGTACGCCTGCGCCCGCCCGTTTCGACAGCCCGGGAGCGGGAAGGACTTTCCGTCCGCCATTTTGATCAGCCCGTCGTGGGTACCATCGGCCGAAAGCCACGATTCCCGCTCGCCGTCGGGCTGCTTGGTCTTGGTGTAGACGAACTGGCTCGGCGTCGGTGGTGTGTCCGGCGCCTTCAGCGCGACCGCGGCGGCGTTGCGCAGGACGGCCACGGGATCCGCGGTGGCCACGGGTGGCTCCAGACCGGCCGGGGCGAACGCGACGACGGCGGTGATGGCCGCGGCCAGGCCCGCCGCACCCACCCCGGTCCAGACCCACCGCCGCCGCTTCTTGAGCGGCACCACGTTCTCCGTCCCGGCGGCGGCGATCTCGGCCATCAATCGCGCGCGTGCCGAGCCGAGCGCGTCGGATTCCGCGAGGGGCACCGATGCGGTCCGCTCGGCGATCAGCTTCAGCTCATCCATGGGTGGCGATCTCCTTCGAAGTCGTGATTTCCGGGTGCCCGAGCGTCTCGCGGACCTGCCGGCGGGCGCGGTTGAGCCGCGAGCGGACGGTGCCGAGTGGAATGCCCAGCGCCGAGGCCACTTCCCCGTAGCTCAGGTTTTCTCCGGCGAACAACGTGAGCGCGTCGCGGTCGCCGTCGCTCAGTCCCGCCAGCGCGGAGTCCAGCAGCTTCCCCATCGACGCGGCGGTCACCTGCTCCGCGACACGCTCGGCATGCCCTTCCTCGTGAGCCGGCGGGCCGAGGGCTTCCCGTAGTTTCAGTTCTTTGACCTCCTCGCGGCGCCGCTGCGCCACCAGGTTGGTCGCGATCCCGTAAAGCCACGGCCGGGCGTCACGGCGCTCGGTGTCGTAGCCCTCGCGTTTGCGGAAGGCCACCAGGAACACCTCCCCCAGCGCGTCCTCGGCGGCGGTGGGTCCGACGCGTCTGACCAGGTACCGGTGGATGTGCGCGGCATGCCGGTCGAAGATCGCGGAGAACCAGTCCGGCCTGGTCACCGACCTCGCGATCAGCTCCGCGTCTTCGAGATCCCCCGGATCCGCCCCAGATGTGCTCATGAACCGCCCTTCGCCGGTCGACAGTGTCACCTGCTATCCGCACGCACGGCCGAACGGGTTCACGGCCGCCGAATCGGTCTAGACCTTTTATGCGAGCCGCGCTACATTCAGGTGTGGTCTAGACCACATCGCGCCAGTTCAGATCAGGTTCAGTCTCGCCGCCTCTTTTGGAGAGAACCGCCATGAGACGCACCAGAAAACGACTACTCAGCGCATTCACCGTGACCCTCCTCGCCGCCGGGCTCTTGGTGGCCGCGGGCACTCCGGCACTAGCGGCGGGCCGCCTCCGCGCCGCCTTCACCTTGACGGGCACCACCGGTGAATACACCGTCACCAACCCCAGCAGCGAAACCGTCGCCGACTGGTCCATCACCTTCACCGTCCCCGCCGGGGTGACCGCCACAAGCGGCTCCAACGCCACCGTCTCCCAAACGGGCGACCAAGTCACCCTCACCCCGGCGTACTACATCAAGTCACTCGCGCCGGGCCGCTCGACCTACCCTTACAGCCCGTCGTTCCGGCTCAGCTCCGCGGTCAACCCGACCACCTGCCGGATCGACGACGCGAACTGTGACGGGTCGGGCGACACACCACCGTCGACGCCCGCCAACCTGCGCCTCGTGGCCAAGACGACCACGACCGCCGCACTGGCCTGGAACGCGTCGGCCCCGGGTTCGCTGCCCGTCGCCGGGTACGACGTCTACCAGGGCACCACGCTGGCGGCGTCGGTCACCGGCACCGAGGCGCGGATCACCGGGCTGACGCCGAACACGGCCTACAGCTTCACCGTCGTCGCCAAGGATCGGAAGGACACCAAGTCCCCGCCCACCCCGGCGCTGGCGGTGACCACGAACAACCCGGGCGACGACACCCAGGCACCGACGGCGCCGTCGAACCTTCGCTCGACCGCGGTCACGTCCAGCTCCGTCGCACTGGCGTGGACCGCGTCCACCGACAACACCGGCGTCGTCTCCTACGACGTCTACCGCGGCACGACACTGGCCACCACGGTGACCGGGACGACCGCGACGGTGAGCGGCCTTTCACCGTCCACTTCGTACTCTTTCACGGTCAAAGCCCGCGACGGATACGACAACGTCTCCGCGGCGAGCGCCGCCGTCAGCGCTCGCACCGGCGACATCGTGAACGGTTACGCCCGGGTCGGCTACTTCGTCCAGTGGGGTATCTACGGCCGCCAGTTCTTCGTCAAGAACCTGGTGACCAACGGATCCGCGAGCAAGCTGACGCATCTGCTGTACGCCTTCGGCAACATCGACCCGGTCAACCACACCTGCCTTTCGGGTGTCACCAAGGGGACGACGTCGAACCCGCAGGACCCGAACCAGGGTGACGGCGCGGGCGACGCGGAAGCCGACTACTCGCGGCCGATGTCCGCGGCCCAGTCCGTCGACGGCGTGGGCGACACCGGCTGGGAACCGTTGCGCGGCAACTTCAACCAGCTGAAGAAACTCAAGGCCAAGAACCCGAACCTGAAGGTGCTCATCTCCTTGGGCGGCTGGACCTATTCGAAGTACTTCTCCGACGTCGCGGCCACGGCCGCGTCCCGGCAGAAGTTCGTCGCGTCGTGCATCGACACGTACCTGAAGGGGAACGTGAAGGCGTACGGCGGGGCCGGCGGGCCGGGCACGGCCGCGGGCATCTTCGACGGCATCGACATCGACTGGGAGTGGCCGGGCAGTCCCGACGGGCATCCCGGCAACCACTGGAGCGCCAACGACAAGACGAACCTGACCGCGCTGCTGGCCGAGTTCCGCACGCAGATGGACGCCTACGGCGCGACCACCGGCAAGCGGTACGAACTGCAGGCGTTCACCCCCGCCGACCCGGCGAAGGTGAGCGGCGGCTGGGAAATCCCGAAGATCTTCGACTACCTCGACGTCGCCAACGTGCAGGGCTACGACTTCCACGGCTCGGGCAGCGACAACTCGTGGGAGCCGAACCGCACCGGCCATCAGGGAAACCTCTACGCCGACGCGGACGACCCGTACAACTTCAAGTTCAGTGTGGAGTCGGCGATCAACGCCTACACCAACGCCGGGGCGAATCCCCGGAAACTGACCCTCGGACTCGCCTTCTACGGTCGAGGATGGCAAGGGGTCGCGGACGGCGGCAAGAAGGGCGAATGGCAGAGCGCGACCGGCGCCGCGCCAGGCCAGTTCGCCGAGGAAGCAGGTACTCGTGGCTACGCGAATCTCTTGGCCAGTGTCCCGAACTGCACCGTCCAACACGACACCGCTGCCGTGGCCACCGCGTGCTACACCGGCAACGGCGGGCAATGGTGGACCTTCGACGACGCCTGGTCCATCCAGCAGAAGGTCGCCTGGCTCAAGACCAGAGGGTTGCTCGGAGTCATGGCCTGGGAGATGTCGGGTGACACCGGATCCCTCATGACCACAGTGGACACCTCACTGAAGTAGTTCCACGTCCGTCCGTGAAGGCCTCCTTGTCTACCTTGAGGGTAGGCAAGGAGGCCTTCACGGATGCCTCGGTTTGCTGCACAGTGTGCCTGTGACTCCTGCGAACGACGACCGGATCCTGATCATCGTCGGCTCCTACACCGCCGCGAGCAACGGCAACGGTGAAGGCATCGGCACCTTCTGGCGCGATGGGCGGACCGGGGAGCTGACCCCGGCGGGCTCCCTCGAACTGGACTCGCCGAGCTGGCTGACGCCGCATCCCACGTTGCCGGTGCTCTACGCCGTGAACGAGACGGCCGAGGGCGCGATCAGCGCCGTGGCGGTCGCCGGGGACGGCACGCTGGAAGTGTTGAACTCGCTGCCGACCGGCGGAGCGGACCCGTGTCACCTGGCGGTCACGCCCGATGGCCGGTTCCTGTTGTGCGCCAACTACAGCGGCGGAAGCCTCGCCGCCTTCGCGCTCGGCCCGGACGGGGTGCCCACCGTGCGCACGGCGCTCGTCCAGCACGAAGGCGGCGGACCCAACGCCGAACGGCAGGAAGCCGCACACGTGCACATGGCCGTGGTGGACGAAACCGGCACGCTGGTCAGCGCGGTCGACCTCGGTACCGACGAGATCCGCAGTTACCGCATCGGGGAGGAGGGCGACCTGATCCCGGTGTCGGTCTCGGCGTTGCCTGCCGGCACCGGTCCACGTCAACTCGTGCGGCGTCCAGGCACCGGTCACGCCTACGTCGTCGGCGAGCTGGCAGCCTCGCTGGTGACAGTGCGCGAAGAGCCGGCGGGCACGTTCACGGTCGTGAACTCGGTTCCCGCGACACTGAACCCCGGCGGCGAGAACCTCCCGGCGCAGCTCGAACTGCACGGCGACCGGCTGTTCCTGTCCAACCGCGGTCCCGAAGCGATCACCGAGTTCGCGCTCGACGGCGTTCTCCCGAAGGCCGTCGCCGACCACGGGACCGGTGAAGGGCCACGGCATTTCTCGATCATCGGCGAGCATTGTTATGTCGCGTCGCAGAACAATGACGCGATTCAAGCCTACGAACGCGCGACCTGGCGGCTCATCGGCACGTACCCCATCGGGAGCCCGGCCTTCGTAGGCCCCTGGCGCCGCTGAACAAAGGGCCCCCTCTTTATTTTCGAGTCGAATTAAGGTCTTGACGCACCTGGTTCAGACCATGACACTGAAGCGCACGCCGCCGGTGACCTGGCTCACACCCGCCCGAGGAGAACCATGTCCCTACCGAGAAAACTGCTCGCCCTCACCACGCTCATTTCCTTGGCGCTAGGCCTTTTCAGCGCTCCCGCTCGGGCCGCGCCCGCCGCCTTCACCCACCCCGGCGTCCTGGTCAGCCGTCCGCAACTGGACTTCGTGCGCGCCAAGGTCCAAGTCGGCGCGCAACCGTGGAAACAGGCCTACGACGCGATGGTGTCAGGTTCGTACGCGTCGCTGTCCCGGTCACCGAAACCCCGCGCCGTCGTCGAATGCGGCCCCTATTCGAATCCGAACCTCGGGTGTACCGACGAACGGCAAGACGCGATCGCCGCGTACTCCCTTTCCCTCGCCTGGTACATCACCCGCGACACGAAATACGCGACCAAGGCGATCGAGATCATGGACGCCTGGTCGGCGGTATTGAGGGACCACACGAACAGCAACGCTCCCCTGCAATCGGCTTGGTCGGCCTCCTCGTGGCCGCGCGCGGCGGAGATCATCAAGCACTCCTACCCGAACTGGCCGAATTCCGGCCGTTTCGGCACCATGCTGCGGAACGTGTACCTGCCCGAGGTGAGCAACGGCAGTCACAGCAACGGAAACTGGGAACTCAGCATGACCGAGGCCGCCGTCGGCATCGCGGTCTTCCTCGACGACAAGGCGAGTTACGACAAGGCCGTCGCGAAGTTCCGGACTCGCGTCCCCGCCTACCTCTACCTGACCAGCGACGGCGCGCTCCCCCGGACCGCGCCCGGCAGCGGCCTCGACACCCGCGACAAGATCGTGAAGTACTGGCAAGGCCAGACGACCTTCGTCAACGGCCTCTCCCAGGAGACCTGCCGCGATTTCACCCACACCGGCTACGGCCTCGCCGCCATCGCCAACTTCGCCGAGACCACCCGCATCCAAGGCCAGGACCTCTACCCGGAGATCGCCGACCGTCTCCGCGAAGGCCTCGGCTTCCACGCGAAGTACCAGATGGGCGCCGCCGTCCCGTCGTGGCTGTGCGGCGGCAGCCTGACGCTCGGCCTCGGCCCGATCACCGAGGTCGGCTACAACCACCTCCACGCCCGCCTCGGGCACACCATGAGCAATACCGAGGCCCTCACCCTGCGTCAGCGCCCGGCAGGTACCAATAGCCTGTTCGTCGCCTGGCAGACCCTCACGCACGCGGGCAACCCACAGTGACTCCGCCGACGCCGCCTGATTGCGGCAGGGCGGCCCTCACGGTCCGTTTTCCCAGCTCAGACACACAGTGACCCCTGGTTGCAAGCCCGGCTTCCGGACCCGCTAAAGTACTCACATCGCACTCCACGGAGCGCGGGTCCGGGCTGTGGCGCAGTTTGGTAGCGCACTTGACTGGGGGTCAAGGGGTCGCAGGTTCGAATCCTGTCAGCCCGACGGACGAAGCGGGTCTCCGCAGCTCACCAGCTGCGGAGACCCGCTTTTTCATGTTGCCAGAGGTGTCGTTCCGGTTCAGCACAACACCGTCCGGCCCGGATGTCCTCCGGCGACTGGGCCAGGGGTCCGGTGACCGCGGTCGTCGCCCGGGAGCTGCGAACCTGGTCCCGAGACCTGCTTCGCTTTCATTACCTGGTTTTCGCCCTCTGCTACGCCCTGGTGTTCTGCCTGCTGCCGCTGGCCGTCGGCGCGTCGATCTTCCTGCCGTGGACCGGCCTGGTGTTCGCGCTGTGGGTCGCGGCGATCTCCGCGAACCAGTATGCCGAGGACGGCACCGAGCTGTGGGGCAAACTGATGATCCCCGGTTCCGCCTGCCACGATGTACGCGGCCGCCAGCTCGCCTGGTTGCTGGTCACCGCGCCGACGACACTCGTCCTGACCATCGCGATGGTCGTCTTCACCGGCGAATACGGCCTTTGGCCCTGGCTGGCCACGATGCTACCCGCGCTGCTGGTCGGCGGCGCGGGCGTGACCGTGCTGGTGTCGGTGCTGAGGCCGGTACCCATGACCGAGCCGCGGCTCCGGGGCGGCAACCTGCTGGAGAACGGTACCGACTTCGCGCAGGTCCTGATGGTCGAATCGAGCGCGCCGGAGTTGCTCCTGTATCTGCGTACCGGCGTCTCGCCCCAGCGGAAGCGACCGGCCCCGGCTTGGAAACCGCAAAAGTCTTCCCTGCCCAAGCCCGAACCGCACCTGGAGAAACTCGGTCTCCACCTGGCTCCGAACGGCCAGCGTGTCTACGTCGTCGCGAGTCTGGTCCTGTGCTGGGTGCCTTTGGCCGCCCAGGGCATCGTGCCCGCGCTCATGCTCGCTTGTCTGGAACGGGCTCAGTCGATCCGGCGGCGCGTCGAGATGCCGTCCACGAAATGCCGCTGGGCGAGGAAGAAGACGATGATCATCGGCAGCGTCGTGAGCACGCTACCGGCCAGCACGATTTCCCATCGTTGCTCACCTGCCTGGCCGAACTGGTCCGAAAGGGCTTTGAGGCCGCGCGGCAGCGTGTACAACGCCGGGTCCCGCAGATAGATCAACGGCTTCAGCAGATCCGACCAGCTGGCCTTGAGTTCGAAGACGAAAGTCACCACCATCGCCGGTTTGCACAGCGGTACCGCGATCCGCCAGAACAGCGTCCAGTAGCTCGCACCGTCGATGCGCGCGGCCTCGAAAAGTTCCCTCGGCAACCCGAGGAAGAACTGCCGCAGCAGGAAGATGTAGAACGCACTGCCGAACAGATTGCCCGCCCACAACGGCACCTGGGTGCTGGCCAGCCCGGCTTCGTTCCAGATCAGGTACACCGGGATCATGGTGACCGCGCCCGGCAGCATCATGGTGGCGAGCACCAGTCCGAAAAGCGCGTTGCGCCCAGGGAACCGGAAATAGGCGAAGCCGAACGAGACCAGTGAGCTGGCCACCGTGGCGGCGAGTGCGGCGGCGAGACTCACCGCCACGCTGTTGAACAGCCAGGCGGCCACCGGTGCCGCGCGCCAGATCTCGGCGTAGTTGCCCAACACCACCTGCTGAGGGAGCAGCGCGTTGTCGAAGACCTGTTCGCCCGGTTTCACCGACGCGCTCAACAACCAGGCGAACGGGTACAGAAACACCACCGACGCGGCCACCAGCGCCACCCACACCAGGGGGCGCCGACGGCCGCGCCGGCGCACTTGCGGCGTCGATTCGGAAAGGGGCTCAGCGACCGGCGGCAAGTTGCTCGTGACGACCATGCTTCACCGGCCCTCGTAGTAGACGAAACGCTTGCTCAGCCGCACCTGGATCAGCGTGATCACCATGATGATCGCGAACAGCAGCCAAGCCATGGCCGAGGCGTAACCCATGTGCAAAAACTGGAAACCTTGCTGGAACAGGTAGATCAGATAGAAGAGAGCGGCATCGCTGCTGTATCCGGCGGAGGAGGCGTTGCCGTAGAACGCCGTGTACGCCTCGTCGAACGTCTGCAGCGCCGCGATGGTCTGCACGATGAGCGTGAAGAACAGCGCACCACTGATCATCGGCACAGTGATGTGCCGGAACCGGCGCCACCGTGACGCTCCGTCGAGTTCCGCGGCTTCGTACAGCTCCGGTGGCACACTCTTCAACGCGGCGAGGTAGATCACCACCGTGCTGCCGACCGACCACAGCTGCATCAGCACCAGCCCCGGTTTGATCCACGCACCGTCGGTGCTCCACTGCGGCCCCCGCACCCCGAACAGCCCGAGCACCTCGTTGACCAGGCCGGCCTGCCCGTTGAACAGGAACAGGAACAGCACGCCGACGGCCACCTTCGGGGTGATCTCCGGCAGGTAGAACAGGGTACGGAAGATCCCGGCCGACCGGCGCCCCGTCCTGACCAGCAGCGCGGCGAGGCCGAGTGAGACGGCCATCGTCGACGGTACCGACATGAGCGCGTAGACCAGGGTGTTGGTCAGGCTTTTACGGACGTCGGGGTCCTCCATCAACTGGCGGTAGTTGGCGAGGCCGACCGCGGTCGGTTCCCGCAGGGCGTCGTAGTCGGTCAGTGAGAGCACGAAACTCGCCACCATCGGGATCAGCATGAAGATCAGGAAGCCGATCATCCACGGTGACAGGAACGCGTACGCGGCCAAGGTTTCCCGCCGCCGGAAGCCCCGCGCCCACGTCCGTATCCTCGCCCCCCGAGTGGGCAGGGCCGCCCTCACCGGGGCTGCGCTGCGAGGTCGAGTGCCCGTTGGGCCTCCGCCTGTGCCTGGCGCAGCGCGTCCGCGGGGCGCTGGGCACCGGAGAGCACACGGTTCACCGCATCCTGCCAGGCGGCTTTGAATTCCGCTCCAGCGGGCGAGGACGGCATCGAGAAGGCCGTTTTCTGCGCGTCGAGAACCGCCTTGACAGCGTTCCCGAAAACCGGCTTGTCATCGAGCTTGACCAGTTCACCGAAGATCTTCTCGTCGGCGACCCGGTTTCCGGTGTAGACCCCGGTGAACGGTTTCCCGGCGGCCTTGCGCGCGTCGGCCCGTGCCCGTGCGGCGGCGATCCAGGAATCCGACTTGGTCATCGTCGCGATCCAGGCGCACGCTTCCTTCTTGTGTTTGCTCGCCGCCGGAATGGCCCATGCGGAACCGGTGACCCAATCGATCGGCGTGCCGTGCTGGTCCGTGAACGGCCGGACGGAGAGGGTGATTTGCGGCGAGTGGTTGGCCAGCACGTTGAGGTACCAGTCGTCCATGGGCCCGGCGGCGAGCTGCCCGGTGGCGAACGGGTTCTTCGCGCCGAAGAAGTCGAAGGTGTCGCGGAACGCTTTCAGTTTGCCCCAGCCGCCCTGTGCCTCGATCAGACCTACCGTGTAGTCCAATATCTCGATCAGCCGAGGGTCGTCGAGGTTGGCCTTGAGTCCGTCTTCGCTGAGCATCGTGACCCCGTTTGCCCTGGCCCACAACGGAAGAAACTCGGGGAGCTTCGGGTCGAATCCGATCCGGGTGAGCGCACCGCCACCGTCGCGACCGGTGAGGCTCCGGGTGAGTGCCGCCAGCTTCGCCCGGTCCGCGGTGCCGACCTCCGCCGGATCGGCACCGGCTTGGCGCACCACCGCGTCGTTGACCATGATCAGACGGTTGTTGTAGGACTCCGGCAGCCCGTACAGCTGACCGCGCAGGGTCACCTCGGCCACCGCGGCCTCCCGGAACTCCGCCACCTTCACCTGGCTGTCCCGGACGCATTCGCCCAGCGGCATCAAGGTGTCCCGCGCCGCATAAGTGCCGAGCAGCTGGCGGTCGAGGTAGATGATGTCGGGGGGATTCCCCGCCGCCACCGCGGCCAGGAACTGCTGTGCGTCGAAGGCACTGCCGCCGACCTTGACCGTAGCTGGAGCGATCACCTTGTCCGCCAGCTCGATCCGGGTCTTGGCGATCTCGTCCCCAGCCCCGAATCCCATGGTGACGAGTGTGGTCCCGCCGGTTTCGACCGTCGAGCTGACTCCGCCGCAGCCACTCACCGCCAGCGCGGTCACCAGCAGCCCCGCCCGCAGTCGTGCGTACCCGCCCGGCATACGCCACCTCCGCCCGATCGCCGAATAGCCGGCCTTGAATTACCCGCCGACGCCGCCGCGCAAACCACCTTTACGATTGAGCCCGAGTTCGGCATGCCGATGAGGATCGCCGGCAAGGGGCGGGCACGCGACCTGGCACCGTATATGTGCGTTTGGCCGTCGGGTGAGGCGTGGTTTCGCCGCCGGAAGAATTCGCAACGATGGTTTTCGCACCCTCCGCTGTTTCGGCGGCCTGATGTTGGAGCGCCCAGTCGCTTCAGCGCGGGCGACTCCTTTTGGACTAGGAGCAGACTCACTCGTCGAAACAACGACATCGAGAACCATGGGGATTGCGATACGGTCGAGCTGTGGAGGTTCACCTACTGCCGTTGTCCCGTGAGAACGTTCGCGCGGTCTGCGATCTCCGGCTGGCCGAGCACCAACGCCACCTCGTCGCCCCTGCCGCCTATACCGTCGCCGAAGGCAACTACGAACCGGGTGCGATATTGCGAGCCATCTACCTGGACGACACCCCGGTGGGCGTTCTGCTCGTCGAAATCGAGAACAAAACCCCGCACCTGGTCAGATTCATGGTTGACGCAGACCACCAAGGCCGCAAGATCGGCAGCCGCGCCGTCGAACTGCTGGTGGACGAATTACACGCCGGTGGATGGACGACGCTGGAAACCAGTGTCGTCCCAGTCGAGGGCGGCGCCGAAGGCTTTTGGCGCCACTGCGGTTTCCACAGCACGGACCGGACCCACTACGGCGAGCCAGTCTTCGTTCGACCGCTGTAACTCGATGAGACCCTGCCGCCGTCCCAGGACGACACGGCGCATCTGGGGCGAAGCCAGTGTTTTCGGATCGGTCATCGGACACGCGATAAGGATGCATGACGGACGACTGACCCGCGCTCATGGCCGATGAGCGCGTCGGTGCGGGAACCCCGACACCTCCCGTCGAGGCGTGAGTCCCCCGGACCCGGCCCGGCTCGAACGGGCTACCACCCTCACCATGCGACGGGCAGGACGCATCCTTACCGGGTAGACGCGCTTTGGGCGGGCTCATCGTGATGGTAGGTCGGAGCCACCCGCCGCGGCGACGGGATTTCCCCGTGACGATCCCTGGCTCATGCCGCTGATCTCACTACCGAGACGCGCGCTCATGCCGATGTGCGCGTACCTGCGAAGGAACATTCTTGATCGGCTAACTTACGGTGGCGGAGGGCGAGCGCTCCCGTTATACGCCGCTCATGCCGATTACAGGGTGCTCGCGAACGCACGGCTAGACCGCCGAACCCACCGGCAGTCGGTGGAGCAGATCGCCATCGCCTTCGACGGGAACCGCTGATTCGCCGGGCCCGAGGTTGTGGCCGATGGCTTGGCCGACGAGGTGAGCGGCGGTCAGGCCCGGGCCCCGGAGTCCGGCACCCCTGCGTAGTCGGGCAGCTCGACGCCGTTGATCGCGCGCCCGACCAGCTCCGTGAACCATTCGCCCGCGAAATCGGGGCTCGGCTCGGCATCTGGCCCGGGGAGGTCGCGGCTGCGGGCGTTCAGCCGGCCGATCTCCTGATTGGCCTCGACGAACGAGCGCATCCGCGCCTCGTAGCGGGCGAACCCGGTGTCGGGGTCCCATCCGGCGGCGGCCAGTTCACCGGCCAGCAGGTAGGCGCCGACCAGGGCCAGCCCGGTGCCCTGCCCGGACATCGGCGACGAGCTGAACGCCGCGTCCCCGAGCAGCCCCACCCGTCCGCTCGACCAGCGGTCCATCACCACCTGGGCGACCTGGTCGAGGTAGAAGTCCGGGGTGTCCTCCAGCTGCGCGAGGATGTCCGGGGTCAACCAGCCCAGGCCTGCCATCCGCTCACGCAGCAGAACCTTCTGGGCCGCGACATCACGGTAGTCGACGTCGAAGTCAGCCGAGGCGAAGTAGAACATCGCCATCGCGCGGGTAGCGTCCTGGATGGGTCGCAGGAGGGCTGAGCGCCCGGACTCCTGATCCTGGTGTTCGAGCAGCCAGCGGTCCAGCCCGAATTCGTTGGGCACGCTGTAGAAGGCCAGCACGTGCCCGAGGTGGCGGAGGAACCGCTCATGCGGCCCGAAGGCCATCGCCCGCAGCGCCGAGTGCAGCCCGTCGGCCCCGACCACCAGGTCGAAGCGCCGCCGGTCGCCGCCCGCGAAGGTCACATCGACCCCCTCCGCGTCCTGGGTGAGTTCGGCGATCCGGTCGCCGAAGAGGTACTCGACGCCGCCGCGGGTGTCGTCGTAGAGAACCCGGGACAGGTCCCCGCGCAGAATTTCGATGTCCGCGATGAACCCGTCGCCACCATCGTCGTCGGCACGGAAGGTCTCCAACACTCGCCCGTCCGCGTCCACGATGTGCGCGCCGGCGGTGTCGGTGCACGCCGCGCGCACCGCCGCGTCCAGCCCCATGCGCCCGATGACCTCCTTGGCCACCCCCCGCGCGTCCACCGCCTGCCCACCGGGACGCAGCTCGGGGGCCCGCTCCACCACGGTCACCTCGGCCCCCCGCCGGCGCAGCCAATGGGCCAGCGCGGGCCCCGCGATGCTCGCCCCCGCCACCAACACCCTGGTACCGCTCACCGCGCCCCCCGCTCGCCCGTCCGGATCACGGCCCGGATCGTACGCCGCAACGGCGGTCCAGGATGCCGGTGGTCGTTCGCCGCCCGGCCTCCGCGTGTTCGACACAGTTGACCCATGGCGAACACGCGATCATGCCGCGAGTCGCGCGTTCAAAGGAGACACTCGCATATGCCGACGAGCGGCCACGGCCTTGTTTCGATGTGGTGATCGACGGACGAAGCGGGTCTCCGCAGCTCACCAGCTGCGGAGACCCGCTTTTTCCTGTGGTCAGAGGTGTCGTTCCGGTTCAGCGCAGCCACCAATGGGTGAGGGGAATTCAGTCCTTGCCGGGTTTTGTCGTGGCGGACGGGTGGTATCAGGGCGGTGACCTCGAACCCTTGCCAACGGTGCTGAAAGCACTGATTCATCTACAGCACAGCATTCGGCCTGGTCAGACCGTGTGGGACGAGCCTTCACCCGGCCACGCTGATGATGAGGACTTCAGGAGGCGAACATGACGGAAGACCAACACAGCCAGGAAACCGCGGAGCGGCACCCCAGCCCGGACGAGCAGTCGGGGCAACAGCAGCGACACCCCGGCTCGGGCGAAACCATGGATCCGCCACCGGACCACGGTGAGGAGTCCTATCGCGGCAGCGGGCGATTGCTGGACCGCAAGGCCGTGATCACCGGCGGCGACTCCGGTATCGGCCGCGCCGTGGCGATCGCTTTCGCCCGGGAGGGCGCCGATCTCGTGCTGTCCTATTTGGAGGAAGAACAGGACGACGCCGAACGCACCGCCCAACTGGTGCGCGAAGCCGGCAGGCGGGTCGAACTCGTGCCCGGTGACATTCGCGATGAGCGTCACTGTGGGCACATCATCGACACGGCGGTGTCCACCCTCGGTGGCATCGACATTCTGGTGAACAACGCCGCTTATCAGATGAGCAGCCAAGAAGGCCTGCTCGGAATCTCCACCGAGCAGTTCGACCGCGTACTGAAGACCAACCTCTACGCGATGTTCTGGCTGTGCAAGGCCGCCGTGCCGCGTATGCCGCGCGGGTCGGCCATCATCAACACGTCCTCCATCCAGGCCTCGCAGCCGTCGCCGGAGTTGATGGACTACGCCACGACCAAGGCGGGGATCGCGAACTTCACCAAGGGGCTCGCGCAGGATCTGGCCGACAAGGGCATCCGGGTGAACGCGGTCGCGCCGGGTCCCATCTGGACACCGCTGATCCCGGCCACCATGCCGGAGGAGCAGGTCGAATCCTTCGGTGAGCAGGTGCCGATGGGCCGGGCCGGTCAGCCCGCCGAACTGGCACCCGCCTACGTGTTCTTCGCTTCGCAGGAATCCAGCTATGTCACCGGCGAAATGCTGGGTGTCACCGGCGGCCAGCCCCTGACCTGACGTGCCGCGGGTGGGCTGTCGACACCGAGCACGGGCTGACCGCCTGTGCAACGCACGTGTCCACGCGTGCAACGCCGGTTCCCCCCGCGCGCACAGGCGGTCAAGCTCAGTCCATGACCAAGTTGACCCCCGAGCAGATCGCCCGGCACGCCTACGACGCCGGCTTTCGCGGCGACGGGCTCACCACGGCGGTGGCGGTCGCGCTCGCCGAATCCGGTGGGGACACCCGCGCCCACAACGCCACCCCGCCCGACAACTCCTACGGGCTCTGGCAGATCAACATGCTCGGCGCGATGGGACCGGAACGGCGCAGGCAGTTCGGCTTGGGGTCGAACGCCGAACTGTTCGACGCCGCCACCAACGCCAAAGCGGCCAACAAGATCTCCGGTGACGGCGAGTCGTGGAAGCCGTGGTCGACCTACACGAACGGCGCCTACAAACGTCATCTGCCCGCCGCGCGCAAGGCGGCCGAGGCCGTGCGGAAACACCCGGGCGGACGCCCCACCGGCACCGGCATGGGGAGGATCCGGGTCGATAGGCAGACCCTGGACGGCTTCGTGCGGCGCACTCGCCGGGTCGGCGACGCGCTCACCTCGGCTTCGGCCGACCAGGTCAAGGATGTCCGGTCGATCGCCGACGACAGCTTCGGCAAGATCGGCAAGGAGTCCGGGTTCGCCGACGCGCTCGGTGACTTCGGCGCCGCCCTACAGGGCCAGGTCAAGGCGGTCGGCGTGGCCGCGGACCGGCTCGCGGACGCCGCGGTCAAGGCCGGGAAGGCCTACCACGACCGTGATTCCTCGGCCGCCGCGCGCCTGGACCGGCTCGCCTGAAAGCGTTGGAGACTTCGATGGACACCCTCGCCACCGCCCGGCATTTCGCCGCGGACATCCTGGCGCACCGCAACAAGCTGGCGGGCAAGGCAGAGGACGCCGCCCGCGTCCAGTTCGCCCTGCGCCAGGTCTCGAAGACCCTGCACGACCAGCACGATCTGCACAAGAAGGAGACCGAAGTCGTCCTGAGTCATTGGGACGGCAAGGCGTCGGGGGAGTTCGAGCGCACCACCATGCGGCTGCGCAAGGACATCCGCACCACCGCCGACGCGACCACCGACGCCGAACGGGTCGTCGCTCGCGTCACGTCCACTGTGGATGGCGGACACACCGCCGTCCAGCGGCTCGCCGACGAGTACATCGGCAAGGCCAAGAAGCTCCTCGACGACGCCGCCGGCGTGGGCTCGCGGGCCGCGATGGCCACCGCGATCGCCGCGGCCGCCGATCTCGCGCCGCGGTACACGAAGCAGTCCGCCGCGACCCTGCGGAAGGTGAACGGCGAACTCGCCGACGCCGCGAAACGGCTGCGCGCGCTGCGCAAGGAACTCCGGCACGACGGCGTCGCCGACCGCTCGGTCGCGGACCACTCGTCCGGTCACGGAAAAACCGAAGCCGCCAAAGCGTCCACTCGTGGGCAGAAGGTCGTTTCCGCCGCGCGCGAGGAACTCGGCACACGGGAGAATCCGCCCGGCAGCAATCGGAACCCGTACGGCCCGACGGCGCCGTGGTGTGCTTCCTTCGCCACCGCGATGTGGCGCAAGGCCGGGGTGAAGATCCCGATCCTGCCCTTCACCGGCGACGTCTACCGCTGGGGACAGCAGCACGACAAGGCGTACGGCAAGAACTCGTTGAAGCAGGCGAAACCGGGTGACGTGCTGCTGTTCGGGACAGGGCCGCAAAGCCCGTCGACGAGCACCCACATCGGCATCGTGGAGAAGGTGGAAGGCAACACGGTGACGATGATCGAGGGCAACTCGGGCAACTCCGTGCGCCGCAACACGCACACACTGTCCAGCGCCACCTTTTACGGCGGGGTGCGTCCATGAGCTTCGGAAGCGCGCGGGACCGCGTGATCACGGTCGAGGTCGAGACCGGCGGGGCGCTGCGGGATCTGCGGATCGAGGAGAGCGCGCTGCGGCTCGGCCCCCAGGAACTTTCGAAGCGGATCCTCGGTCTCATCGAGCGGGCGACGGCTCAGGCGAGCCGGCGGCTCGAATTGGACGACGCGGAATCGCTGGGTCTCGGTACGAGCCCTGAACTGGCCGAAGCGGCGGAAGAGACGACTCCGGAGACGTGGAGGGTGCAGTGATCGACGAACGCAGTGTCGAGCAGCTCCTCGAAGACGCCGAAACCCCGGACACCGACTACCGCGGGCGACTGGCCGCGGTCACCGGCGAAGCCAGTAGCGACGGCGTCACCGTGACGGTCGACCTGTACGGGAAACCGGTCGGGCTGCGGTTCGACCGGCTCGCGCTCACCTCGCGGGCGAGCGACCTGTCCGCGCTCGTGCTCCGGCTCGCCGCGACGGCGACGGTCGTGGCACTCGACGTCGGTGAGTCCGTTGTGGACGGTCTCGTTCCGCCGGGCCGGCGTTCATGACCAGTCTTCGATCATCGACGTCAGGCGCCCGGCGAGCCAGCCGGCGTCGGCCGGGGTGACCATCACCCACGGCTCCCCGCCGACGTTCTCGTGGGTGACGGCGTAGCGACCGGCCTCGGTGTCGAACCAGCTGAGGACCGGGCTCCGGCCGCGGCCGCCGTTGACCGCGAGCTGCCCGGCCCCATACCGCACCGACGTCACCATCGTCGCCAGCGGCCGCACGCTCCGCCCGGTGATCCCAGCCTCGGCCAGGGCACGCTCGAAACCGTCGTAACCCGCTCTCGCGAAGCCGTCCATGGCCGCCGAGAAAGCGGCTCGCGGCAACCGGATCTGTTCACCCGGCCCGGGTACGCCGTCACCGAGCATCCGGCCGACGGTGACGATCAGATCGTTCGCGCGCAACGGTTCGAGGACCAGGTCCTGTTCGTCCAGCACCGCCAGCACGCCATGGGCACCCCGGACGGCCGCGAGCATCCGCCACGGCTGTTCGCCGAGCACGAGCGCGTCCACTGACAGCGCGGGTGAACCCAACAGGACGAACAGGTCCTCGATCGCCGGGTCGACATCGTCACCGCTGGTGAATCCGGCCTCGGCCAGCCCGGCGAAGACCTGTTCGCCCAGTTCGTCCCGTTCGTCCATGGTTTCGCCGTGTGAGGCCACGTCGAGCGGATAAGGCAGCTCACTGTTTCCCAGATCCGCCCACAACAGGTCGAATTCCCGATGCGACAGGACGATGCCCACCGAACTTCCCGAACGCCGCGCCATGACCTTTCCTCCCCTGCTGCCGCCACCCCGGCGGGCACGATACCGATCGAACGGCGAAGATGAACGCGAAGTCCCGACAAATCCGCGAACGGTGCCCATGACCGAACCCGAAGTCGCGACCGGACAACTGATCGTCCGTGCCTCCGGCGCCGCGGCCGCGCGCGCGGCCATCCTCGGCGACCGGAAGACCGGCCCGGACGGCATCCAACTCCTGCTGCGCTGCACCGTCCCGCGCGCGGTCGCCGAGGAGGGCGCGAAGCTCGGTTTCGCGGGCTGCGTCCTGCACGTGCTGCCGATCGGCGGGCACGACGGCGAAGCACCCGGCAGGCGCGGCGTCGTCATGCTGACCCTTCCGGTGGCGGAACTCTCGTTGTCCTTCACCGAATTGCGCCCGCTGATGTTCCGTCCCGTCGACGTCGAGGCGCCGCTGCGAGCGTTGTTCTCCAGCGCGATCGCCCACGTCCTCGCGGTCGGCGCGTCGCTCGATCCGCACGGCCTCGCCCACTACCTGCGCGGACTCGCGGAACTGGTGCTGCGCAGCGTGCTGCGGGCCGAACTCGACCGCGCCGACGCGCTCGCGACCCGACGGCGCGAGGCGGTCCGGTACATGCGCGACCAGCTCGCCGATCCCTCGCTGAGCGCGGATCAGGTGGCCGAGGCGCTCTACATCTCGCGGCGTCGGCTCTACCAGCTCTTCGACGACGGCCAGGGAATCTCCGAGCGGATCAAGGGGATGCGGGTCGAGCGGGCGAAGACCCTGCTGGCGGATCCGGCGAAGGCCGCGCGGGGGATCGCCGAGATCGCCAAGGACTGCGGCTTCGCCAGCGCGGCCCACTTCTCGCGCACTTTCCGGAAGACCGTCGGGGAAACACCGCGGGAATTCAGGGAACGCGCGCTGGCTCACTGAGATCCACCCCCGCGACAAGCGCGCCCGCGAGCGCGGCGACGTCCAGCCAGCCACGCCCGCCGGGCGAGTGCAAGGTGAACACCGCGACCCGCGGCCGTGCCGGGTCGAGCACGACGGCCTGCAACTGCGCACCCGGCCCGTCCACGGCGATGCGTTCGACGATCACCACCGGATATCCGCGTGCCGTCGTCGCGGTGCTGACCTCACGGATCCCCGGCGTGGTGTCGGCCGCGAACCAGCTCAGTTCCGCGGCGGCCTCGACACTCAGCGGCCGTGCGACGGGGGCCGACCCGGCGAGCAGCAACGCCGGATCGGCGTCGCGGTGCTCGGCGACCGCCAGCAAACCCGCGCGGTGCTCGTGGGCGCGTTCGGCGGCCTGGATGGCGGCGGTTTCCAGGCCGAGGTCGCGTTCGGCGTCCGGGCCGCGGAGCCGGACGAGCAGCGTGTGCAGTTCGGCCGTCGTCCGTTCGACCGAGGCCAACGAAACCGGGGTGATTCCCGGGACCGCGGTGAGTTTCACCGGCCACCCAGGGAAACGGCCGCCGCGAAAGCGCCGACGGCGCCGGAAGGCGGGGTGACCGCCGGGCCGGGAGCACGGGCCAGCGAAGCCGCGAGTTCCTCGCCCAGCGCGGAGAATCGTTCCATGCCGCGGGTGACCTCGGCGAAGGACGCTCTCCCGTCCGGTGCCTCGCCCAACGCCGTGTCAGGCTCGCCGAGCGCCCTCAGCCGCTCTTCGACGCGCGACGCTTCGGCCCGGTGACTCGCTTCCAGCGCACGGGCTTGGTCCAGGACACGGTCGAGTTCGCGTCGCACGTCCTCGTGGCGTGCTTTCGCTGCCGCGAGTCCGGCCTGTGCCGCCGCGGCGCCGGCGGCGAACTGGACGGTCGTTTCCGCCCTCTCGACGGCGTCCGCCGCTTCGGTGAGCGCCCGGCGCAGGGTCACGGTCCGCCGGTCGAACTGCTCGGCTCGCCGTATCCCGGCCACGACGGTGCCCGCCCATCCGGTGAGGATGTCCGCCGTGGCACGAAGGACGGCCGGCGCGGGTTCGAGCGCCGCCCTCGCCGCGGCCGCGCGAGCGGCGAAGGTTCCGGCGGCGTCACCCTCCCATTCACGCGGCATCGCGATCCGGACGGCGGTCGCCGCCTCGATTTTCGCCGCCGCCTCCGAACACCGCCGGGCAGCGTCCGCGACGGCGTCCGCGTCCCCCGGAACCGGGTCGAACCCGAGCCCTCCGAACTCGGGCATCAGAAGCTCCCGTCCACCCGGCGCAGGGTCCGGACCGCGTCGTCCTCGGCGTCCTCATAGGACTTCGCCGCGGTAAGGATCCCAGCCGCGGCACCGGCTGCCTCGGCATGCGCCGCGGCGACGGAGCTCGCCCATGGCCGGATCAGCCCGTCGAGCGCGGTCGCGATCCCGGGCGGGCCCAGTTCGCCCGACGCGACACCGTCGGTCAGCCGTGCGGCATCGCCCAAGTCGTCCGCGACGTCCTCGAACCGCCGCGCGAGAGCCCGCAGTCGCTCCGGCTCGGCGCGGTAGCCGCTCATTCGCCGAACACCGGCGGATAGGCGGGCGGAAGATCGTCGAGGAGGTCGTAGCCGCTGCCGTAGCGGTCACGGTGTTCCTTGTCCTCTTCCCGCTGGCTGCCGGTCATCGGCGGGTACATGCCGAACCCCGCTCCCCCGGCGCCGCCTCGGGTACTCGCGGCACCCTGGCCGAATCCACCGGCCGCCGGCGCGGCCGTGCCACTGAAACCCCCTACGAGACCCGCGCCGGCACCTCGGCCGCCCCTGGCGGCGTCGTCAGCGGAAAGCACACCACCGGGCAGGGAGGAGCCGGGGCCGTAGCTCATGCCTTGCCCGGATCCGCCGACGCCGGTCGTCCCTCCGGACGGGAGGTCCCCGACTCCGGCCGAGGCCGCGTACGTGGCGCTGTCCTCGGGGTTCACGATGTCCGGTTCGGAGACGACGGGCGGCGGCACCGGGACCGGACGAGGCGGAACCGGCGTGGGCGGGAGCGGCGTAGGCGGGAGCGGCGTGGGCGGGAGCGGGTCGGCGGGTGGCAGGACGGTCCGTGGCGGGGGAAGAGGCTGAATTTCGGCCGCTTTCGGCGGGGCCTCGAACATCGGCGGCAACCGGTGCCGGACGTCGTGGCTGGCGTGTTCGTACTGTTCCATGACCCGGACGGCTTCGGCCTTCGCCCGGTCCGCCTCGCGTTTGGTCGGCAGCTTGTCGTCGAGGAGGTCGTCCATCATGTACGCGCCGTTGGGTCCGTCGAGTGCCTTCACCGCGTACCCCGCGCGGAACCAGCGCTCGGCGTCGTAGTGCACCGGCTCCGGCATCTTTCGGCGCGCTTCGGTGATGGCCGAGGTGTACGCGTCGAGGCCGTCGCCGACGTGCCGGGAGTTCCGCGCGGCTTCGCTGGCCCAGGTGGTGAGGCGGTGCGCCGACTCGGCGGCCTGCGCCGAAGACGGCCCGCGCCAGGACATCACCAGCTTCTGCACGATGGTGCGGATCTCGGCGGTCGCGGTGTCGACGCCCTTGGCCAGTTCACCCCAGCGATGCGCCTGCTCCCCCAGCTTCTGCGGTTCGGCGGATTTGATCATGTCCCACAGCTGGCGGTGCTCGTAGCAGTCCCAGTTGATCTTCCCGAGCGTGCCTTCCTTCAGGTTGGCCTCGCGGCGGCGGATCACCTTCCGCTGTCTGGCTCGTGCCCGGGCGCTCAGCGGATGCTTGTCGGTGTAGTACTCACTGCTCATCAGTCCCCCTCGCCACGGCGTCGACGGCGGACGCGTTCGCTTCGTCGGTGCGGACGTGCTGCTCGGCGACCAGACCGATCGCGGCCCGGAACGCGGCGAGTTCGGCCAGGTAGGACTCGAGCGCGACCTGCACCCCGCCTTCCTCCGCCCCGCCCCGGCGGGCGAACGACCGGCGCATCGGAACGGACACGGGGCCTTTGCCGTCGGCCAGCGGGGTCCCCAGCTCGCGGGCGTCCGCCAGATGCGCCTCCAGCACCTGTTGGCGCTCGTCCAGCGCCTTCAGCGCGTCCGCGATCTCCGCGGGGTCCAGTTCGATGCGATCCGAGCCGTCGGCGACGATGTCCGCGGCACCCTCACCCGTCGGTTTCCCGACCTGACCGGCCTTGCCGACCGGGCCGGACGGCCGCCGCTGCTCGCGCAGCTCGTCGCGGATCCGCTCGGCCTCCGCCTTGCCGTGCACCTTGACCATGTCGCGCGCTCCCTCTCGTCGTCGACGCGCACATCTTCGTCGTTCCGGCGCGTCAAGACCAGTGCCGGATGCACAGCGGGACATGAAGCCTGCACAGCCGGTCAACCGGCGCGGCTCAGGACGTTTGAACGCCCCCGTCTTCCTTGAGGACTTCACGGGCGACGAGCACACCATTCAGCCAAGCCATGAAAAAGGGCTCTCACGGAGAGAAGAGTGCCGCCGATGGCGTGAGGACCTGGCCGAGCGCGACGACCCATTCGCTCCTGTGGAGGGTCAGCGGCCAGGCGCATCGCCGCTTGTATGGTTCGGCCATGAGCCAGCCGATCCCGTTCACCGACCTCAACTTCAAGCTCGCCGTGGTCCAGGAGCTGATGTACGACCAGGACCTCCTGCCGCGGTTCGACCTGCGGGAGTACGCCGCTGAGCAGGGTTTCACCTTCGACGACGGAAGCGTCGAAGCGGTGCCTGAGGCCCTCGCCTACTTCGAGGCGCTCGAGGTGCCGGCCGAGCTTGCGGAGAAGGTCACCGAGATCGAGATGGACGGCGGCAACGAGATCTACCTCGAGATCGCGCCGAACTGGGATGGCGAGGACGGTCTGTTCGATGTCGACGAGTTCGCCGATGTGCGGCATTTTCCCGACTTGAAGTCGATGACACTGCTCTACACGGGCAACGACGAGGCACTGGAGACGCTCCGAGCCCGCGGCATCGAGGCAGACTGGCTTTGACCGAGCACCCGGCACGGCGCGAGCCCACCGCCCAGGCGTCTTGCCAGGGCGGCGGGCTCGCGCTGGGTGCCTCACCGTGCTCCACAATGGACACCGCGGTGGCTCACGGGTACAGCGTCATCCCGGAGTCGAGCGCGATCTCGGTCAGCTGCTCCAGAGTGAGGGGTGGCACCGGGCTGTCCGGTTTCCGTTCGCGCTTGGCGTCGACGGCGTTCGCCGCCTCGAGGACCACGCCGATCTTGTCTGCGCGGGCGACCTCGACCCGATGGATCGACGGCCCACCGCCTTTCAAGGTCAAGGTGGTCGCCACGATGACCTCCCCTTTCGGCCCGAACGACCGGTGACACACCTGTTCCATGTCCTCCGGGGGCCGGTCCGCGCAGTCGGCGGCCAAGTTCAGGCGGCCACCCAGCCGTCCCAGCGTCGCTTGGACGCTTCCCTTCTCACCCGACCTGACCGTGGCCGCCCCCGCGAGGAACTCGTCCTCTCCACCACTGCACACGCCACCGCCGCCGTTGGTCACCGGCCTCGCCGAATGGACGACCTGCAGCGGCCCGCGCCCGGGGTCTGCCGCGGGGTAGTTCGCCGCGTCGGGGGCCAGCGTCGTACCCGCGGCGAGCCGGGCGTTCACCGCGGCGGTCAGCACACCGGTGAGCCGCGTCGTCGCTTCGGCCGGTTTCTCCGTCGGCACCGGGCCCATCAGGGTGGGAATCTTGCAGGGCTCCGGCAGTTCCGGCGCCGAGGACGGTCCCGCCGCCGGGCTCACCGTCCCGGATGATCCGGGCGCGAGGACGAGAGCCGCTCCGACGGCGACGGCGGCCACACCCGCGGCCGTCGCCACCCACGGGTTCGGCCGCAGCCAGGCCGTCTTCCGTTCCCGCGCCACGATCGCGTCCACGTCCACAGTGGACGGCGGGGCCACGCCGATGATCTCGTCGATCCGTTCGTTGGTCATCTCGTCTCCTTCAGTTCAGGGTGGTTTCGGCCAGCCGCGCACGCAATGTGTCGAGGCCCCGCGCGGTCTGGCTCTTCACCGTTCCCGCCGAACAGCCGAGAATCGCGGCCGTCTCCTCGACCGAGAGGTCGCAATAGATGCGCAGCACGACGGCGGCCCGGCGCCCCGGCGGCAGCGCGTCGAGCAGGGCGAACAGCTGCGCCCTGTCGAGTACCCCGGAGTTCAGCTCCACCGCCGGTTCGGGCAGCTCCCCCGACAGTTCCTCACGCCGCCACGACCTGCCTCGCTCGCTGAGCCAGGTACGCACCAGGATCCGGCGCACATACGCGTCGAGATGCTCGACGCCACTCGCCCGCTTCCAATGCCGATAGAGCTTGGTGATAGTGATCGACACCAGATCGTCCGCGAGATGCCAGTCGCGGCAGAGCAGATAGCCTGTCCGCCGCCACACCTCCATCCGAGACGTGACGTACTCCCGGTACGCCGTTTCGTCGGACCGCTTCACCCTGGCCTCCCGTGTTTTTCGCTCACACCTTCTACAACCGGGGATACGGACACCCGGGTTGCCCGGCCGGCAACGATTTATGAGCTTCCGTGTTCCGGGAAGCCGAATATCCCGGCCGGCGTGGGATCGTGGAACTTGATCACGCGGGAGACACCGGCCGCCCGAAGCACGCCGTCCGGGTCCCGGTGGTACACGACGGCGGCGGGTTGGCCGTTGGCGGTGGTGAGGGACGCATATCGCCCGGCCCGACCGCCAGTCGCGGAACGGCGTCGCCTCCAGGGTGGCGTCGGTGCGCAGCACCTGTTCCAGCAGGCGGGCATCGGAGCGTTCGAAGGCCGCGATGTAGTCCTGGAGCAGCGCGCGTGCCCTCGGGTCTGTCGGTTCGAGCAGTTCCGTTGTTTCCGGCTTCACCTCGTCCAGCCGGGCACGGGCGCGCTGCAGACCGCTTTCGACCGCGGCCGCGGAGAACGCCAGCACTTCGCGCAGGAGGAGGATCGCCCGCTGGCGGGCCGGCAGGTGCTGGAGGCCCGCTGGAACCACCGGGCGAGGCCGCAATCGGTCTTCCAGGAAACAACGTCTTCCTGGCCGCCGCCTTCGAGACCGGATAGCCGAGAAGCGTCGCACCGACGGGAGACGGTGGCGCCTCGAAGGATATGTCCTGCGTGCCCGCGACATCGGCGACATGGCGGCCGTCGACCGGGTCCAGGGCGAGCGCGCGCGGTCTTGCTGGCGTGAAGTACATGATGGCCCCCTTCCTTGCGCTAGACGCAAGGAAGGGGGCCATCATGTACTGGGAGACTTCTGCAGGAACTCCGAGTCCCTCCGCCCCATCTCACACCTTGATCAAGCTCGTGTCGACCGGCAACCCGCACCAGCCCCACACCCCAGTGCGTAACCCCGAAGGTACCTGAAACGACCTTGGCCAGAACCCGAATCGCCACTCACGACACAGCGAGATCAGCGCCGCAGATCGAGGTAGGCGAGGGCTGCTTGCCCGGCGAGCACGACGTAGGCGTGCGTGCCGTCCTGGGTGACCGCGATGCCGTACGGGTAGGCGCCCGCGGGCAGCTTGCGCACCAGTGTGTTCGTGCTCGTGTCGAACTCGGCGAGGGTGCCCTGCGTCGTATCGCTCGCCCTGCTGCTCGCATAGACCCGGCTTCCGTCCGGGCTGATGGCGAGCCGGTAGCCGTTCTGCAGGCCCGGCACGCGTGTGACGACCTCGTGGGCGATCAGGTCGACGACGACGAGCGCGCTGCCACCGTTCTGATAAGCGCGTGTTCCGTCCGGGGAAAGCACCACGTCGCCGCCCGAGCCGGTCTTGACCGCGTCGACCACGGTGTTCGTGGCGGTGTCGATCGCGGTGAGTTCGCCGGAACCCGTCGCCGCCCAGATCTTCGTACCGTCCGGTGCGGTGGCGAGTGCGTAGGCGGAGGTTTCGAGCTTGACCGCGGCCACCTCGGTGTCCGTGGCCGTGTCGAGTACGTGGACGGCTTCCCGTCCGGCCACGTAGACCCGGCTGCCGTCACGCGACACGGTGAGTGAGGTCGGGTAGTCGCCGCCGAACGGGGCGGCGACCATGGTCTCCGAGGCCATGTCGATCACCGAGACGGCGTTCGCGTAGGCGTTCGCGACGTACGCCTTGGACCCGTCCGGGGTGAACGCGACTCCGAAAGGACCACGCTGGACCGCGATGGTGTTCGTGACCTTGTGGGTCGCGGTGTCGACGACGGTCACGGTCGCGTCCGGCGGGCTGGTGACGAGGGCCTTCTTGCCGTCCGGGCTGATCACGACGGCTTCCGGGTACTTGCCGGTCGGGATCAAGACGGTCGGTTCGGCCGCGTTCGCGACCGCGGTGGACGCGCCGAGCAGCACGGCGGTGACCCCGACGGCCACGGCGCGCCGCGTGAAAGTTCGTGACATGGTGACGATAACTCCTTGTCCAGGCACGACGAAGCCGTGCCACCCCAGTTGACGACCCGAACCTAGCGGACGAAGCGGACACCGCACCAGCGGCCTACCGGGACGATCCGAGTTGGCCGGGCCCACCTCGAGGTGCCGGGCGAAAGAGACACGTTCGTCACCGATTCGAACGAATGGGTTCAGCATTATCACCATCAGGTGACGCGCCCACTCTCCCCCGCGAGCGGGCGTTTCCCGAATGGACGCACGAGCGTCGCGGGTTGTCGAGCGCCACTCGACGAATCAGGGACGGTAAAACGTGCAGGCTCCACTCACAAGAGTGAGGAAATCCGGAAAAACCCGATTTCACTGAGCCGGAAAGGGGAACCGCCGGTGCAACTCAAATGGCGGCATTCGGCCGGTACTTCGCTGTCGTAACGTCGAATGAGGAGCGTGTCTCCAGCACACACCCCGCACCGAATTCCGCAATACTCGGAGGTTTTCGTGATTCGACGTCCCCTGCGCACAATGACCGCCTTACTCGGCGCCGCGGCGGCCGTGACCGCTTTCGCGACCCCGGCTTCGGCGGCGACACCGGTGCTGAACGAATCGGCCGGTCCGGTCACGTTGGCCGCCACGCAGCAGCGCCTCGGCGTTTCGCTCGGTGCCGCGTTCGCCGGTTCCTGGCTCGACAAGACGACCGGAGAACTGGTCGTCGGCACCACCGACCGGAGCCACTCGGCCCGGATCCGCGCGGCGGGCGCGATCCCGAAGGTGGTACGGCACAACATCGCCGAGCTGAAGAAGATCCAGTCCACATTGGACAACAGATCGGCGGGCGTGCCCGCTTCGGTCGCCGGGTGGTACGTCGACGCGCCCACGAACGAGGTCGTGGTCAGCGTGGTGGGCGGTGCCCCCGAGGGCCGGGCCTGGGCGACGGCCGCCGGAGTCCCCGTCCGGGTGGCACAGGTGAAGAGCGCGCCGCGGCCGTTGTGGGCGGTCATCGGCGGGCAGGGTCTCTACTTCAGCGGCGGGGCCTGTTCCGTCGGGTTCAACGCCTACGACGACGATGATCATTATGTGATCACCGCGGGCCATTGCACCGAACTCGGCGGCACGGTGCGCGGTGTCGACGGCACGATCGGCAAGGTCGCGAGGTCGTCCTTCCCCGGCAACGACTACGGGACCGTGAGGGTGACCCAATCGGACGTCTCGACCCCGCCCCGGGTCGATCGGTACGAGGACGGTTCGGACGTGCGGATCGAAGGCGCCGACGTCGTGGGGGTCGGTGGCCGGATCTGCCGGTCCGGGATCACCACCCATTGGCGGTGCGGACGGGTGGAAGCCTTGGACCAGACCGTGAACTACGGCGACGGGAACATCGTCCAGGGCCTCACGCAGACCGACGCCTGCGCCGAACCGGGCGACTCCGGCGGTTCGTTCGTCAGCCGTCCTTCGTCGGGTTCCGGCACGAAACTCGTGCAGGCGCAGGGAATGACCTCGGGCGGCTCCGGTGACTGCGACGAAGGCGGCACCACGTTCTTCCAGCCTGTCAAGGAGGTGCTCGACCGCTACGACCTGACCCTCGAAAAGGACTGATCTCTCCGGCAGGGGGCGGCCGAGTTCCCCGGCCGCCCCCGTCGTACTCGACGGGCGGGGTCAGGGGCAGGGGCAGGACGTCCACCGCGACCTCCGCGAGCGCGAGATCCGATCGGTAATCGCGTCACCGACGCTGACCGACGCCGTCGCGCCCGGAAGCCCCGTTTGTGTCGACAACGCCGGGTGGCTCGTCCGAACCGGCGATCGTCCGTGCGTCGACCACCCGCAGGCCGGCGAGAATGCCGGACAGGCCTTGGTGATCTTGCGGCCGGATCGCGAGCATCCCGCTGGCGAAGAACAGCAGATTCGCCAGCGGTTCGAAGCCGCCGTTGACCACCGAAGCCAAGGTGAGCAAGGTGAAATAGCCGCCGGAACCGGCGAGGAACCGCACCAGCGTCCGCCACCCGGCCGGCTTTCCGCCGTCCGGCCCGACCGGTCGCAGCAGTACGACCCGCTGGCCGAAGGTGGCGCCGTTACCCGCGAGAGGGACGACGAGCAGCAGGAGCATCGCGGGCAGCAGGGTGCCGATCAGGGCAGTGACCACGGTGCCGGGCTGACCGACCAGCAAGGTTGTCACCAGCCCGACGGTGGTGCCGAGCAGGACGACCGAGACGACGTCGACAGCCATTCCGAGCAGGCGGCGGCGCGCGGTGACCGGTCGCGGGATCCCGGGCGGCGCGGACGGCTCGTTCCCCGGCAACAGCCGCAGCAGGGGAGCGAGTCCGAAGCCGACGGCGGCGCCGAGGGTGTTGGTCAGCAGGTCGTCGACGTCGGCCAGCCGGTACGGGCACTCGAACAGGAACCAGACCCCGGTGAGCTGGGTGCACTCGATGAACAGCGAAACCGCGAACCCGATCGCGACGGTGGCCGGAAAACTTCGCCGGAAGAGGTGCCGCACGAACATCCCCAGCGGCACGAACAAGGCGACGTTGAACACCGCCTGCTGGACCGCGGGATTGCGCAGGAACGCCCGCAGGCCGCTCCCGGACTGCTCGCGGCGAATGTCGGCGAGGAACTGGAACGGTCGCGGCTGCAGGTGACTCGCCGCGTGCTCGGCGCACCACGCCGCCGTCGTCTGCGGGATGGGAAGCAACGTGTACGTCCACAAGGACATCGCGTAGACCAGGAACCCCAGCACCAGCAGGACCCGCCAGAGCCCGAGTTCGCCGCGGCGCCGGTAACTCGCCGCGATGTACGGGACGGCCAGGAGGCCCGCGAGCACGAAGCCCGCGAACACCGCGATGACCGCGGAGACGGTCGGATCAGTCACTCGCGGAAGCTAGCAACGCCCGCTCCGGCGCACCCGTTACGCCACCTGGCCGGGTGACGGTGTCCGCGGAAGCGAGGGCGCGCTGATGCGCGAGCGCGGCGATGGCGAACGTCAGGTGGACGACGACCCAGTTGCGGTCTTCGCGATGGACCCGCTGCAACAGGTCGAGGGTGGCGTCGCCGGGACTACGGCCCTGACGGCAGGCGTCGATGAACGCCTGGGTCAGTTCGTCGACGTTCTGCCGGAACTCGGCGAAGGCGTCGGCGGGTTGGGCGTTGGAGAAGCATTCCACGGTCACGTCACTCAGCGTTTCATAGCGCGACGCAAAGTCACGACTTGACCGGGGCTGAATCACTCACGTGAGGTAGCCGCAGAGAGATGTCTGTGCTCTGCGTCACGCCGAGGCGAACTTGGCGGGCATCCGACGTTCCCATCGGTCATCCGGCGGGGGCGCCTCGACCGGTCGGCCTTTTCCGCGCTGTCCGTTCGGCCGACCCCGGACGGGTCAGTCGCCGGAGGCCCGCTTGTTCGACGGACGGCGGTGCAGCAGATCGAATCGCGACCACATGGCCTCGGCCGCTTCGATGGAGTCACTGGTCCGGGCGGGGTCTACGGCGGCCAGCTGCGCGACGACGGCCTGCACCAGGCTCATTCCGGCGGTCAAGGACGGGAAGAAGGTGACGCCCTCGGCGGGCACCATCAGCACCTGCTCCACAGCGCCCGCCAGCGCGGGACTCGCCGCGTCGGTGATGGCGAAGGCGCGCGCTCCCCTGGCCTTGGCCTCGTTGGCGGCGAGCACGGTGCTTTCGTACAGTCGCCAGAAACTGATCGCGATGAGCACGTCGTCGGCGGTGAGTTTCGCTGTGGCGTTGGCGAGTTCGGCGTCGCCCGCGGTGATCGCGTGGACGTCGTAACCGGCGAGCCGCGCGTTGTGCGCGAAGGCGATCCCGACAGCGGCGTAGCTGCCGTCGGCGATGACGACGGTGCGGCGCGCGGCGGCGACGGCCTCGGCGACGTTGCGGATCTCGTCCTCGTCGAACCGGCGGTTGAGCAGGGCGAGGCTGTCGAGGTCGCGGCGCAGCGACGCCGACCCGGGCGAGTCGACGTCCCGGTGTTCCTCGGCCACCTGCGGCGCGCTCAGCGAGGACATGTAGCGCGCCCGCAATTCCTGTTGCAGCGCGGGCCAGCCGGCGAAACCCAGCGCCTGCGCGGTACGGGTGACGGTGGCGACGTTGACCCCGGCGAGCTGGGCGAGCTCGGCCGTCGAGCCGAACGACGCCCGGCGCGGCTGGGAGACCAGCACTTCGAGCACGGCGGCCGACTTCGGGCGCAACCCGCGTTCCGGCGTCCGATCCCGAAGCCACGCCTCGAAACCGTCGTCGGTTCCCGTCTCTGCCACGCACACCCTCCCTCGACCGCGTCACGGTAACGCATCGTGCTCGCCGAACCACATGCAACAACCATTGCAGTTTTGCTGAAACGCAGTATACGTTGTCCGCACTCTTCGTCGCCCGCACACGGAAGGCGTTCCCCATGACGCTTCTGGCCCGGCTGGACCGGCTCCCGTTGAGCCGTCCCCACTACAAACTCCTGCTCATCGGCGGACTCGGGTACACCTTCGACGGGATGGACTCCGCCGTGGTCGCCTTCCTCCTGCCGAGCGCGAAAGCGGCCTGGGACCTCGACAACGGACAGCTCGGGCTGATCGGTTCGGCGACGCCGTTCGGCTTCCTCTTCGGCGCGATCGCCGCCGGACTGCTGGGCGACCGCATCGGCCGCAAGAAGGTCATGATGTACGCGCTGGCCTTCTACGCCGTGTTCTCGGTGCTCGCCGCCTTCTCCCCCGATTACGAGATCTTCCTGGGCGCCAGGGTGCTGGCCGGAGCGGGCGCGGGCGCCGAAAGCGCGATCATCGCCCCGTTCCTGTCGGAGTTCGTCCCCGCCAAACGACGCGGCTGGTTCGTCGGCGCGCTGGCCGGGTTCTTCTCGTTCGGGTTCGTGGCCGCCGCGCTGATCGGGCGCTTCGTCGTCCCCACGGTGCCGGAGGGCTGGCGGGTCGCCCAGCTGATCACCGCGTTGCCGATCGTCATGTTGCTGTGGTGGCGCCGGTCTCTGCCCGAATCACCGCGGTTCCTCGTCGCGAACGGGCGGCACGCGGAGGCGGAGAAGATCGTCGACAAACTCGAGCGGGACGTCGAAAAGGCGACAGGGCGAGCACTTCCCGCGGTCGCCGAGACCGATGCCCAGCCCGCGACGGAGACGCCGAAGGTCAACCTCCTCAGCGCGCTGAAGTTCCTCTGGAGCCCCGCGATGGCGCGCCGGACGGCGGTGATCTGGACCGTCTGGTTCGTGATCACGTTCTCCTACTACGGCTTCTTCTCCTGGATCCCGACGCTGCTCGTCCAGCGCGGGATCACGGTGACCAAGAGCTTCGAGTTCTCGATCATCATCTACCTCGCCCAGATTCCCGGCTACTTCTCCGCCGCCTGGCTCTCCGAACGGCTCGACCGCAAGCACACCATCGCGCTGTACCTGGCGGGCTCCGCGGTGAGCGCGTTCTGGCTGAGCCAGATGGACGCGCCGTGGTCGATCACCCTCGCCGGGGCGGTGCTGTCGTTCTTCCTCAACGGCACCTACGCCGGCGTCTACTCCTACACCCCCGAGGTGTTCCCGACCTGGATCCGCGCCAGCGGGACCGGGCTGTCCAGCGCGTTCGGCCGGGTGGGCAGCATCCTGGCCCCGACGATCATCGGCCTGTCGGCGGCGAGCCTCGGCTTCGCCGGAGTCTTCGGCCTCACCACCGCCGTCCTGGCGGCCGGGGTGGTGTGCGTGGTCGTGTTCGGCCTGTCCACCGCCGGCCGCTCATTGGAGGAACTGACCGAACACGGCGCGCCCGTGAAGACCGCGAAGGAGATGACGAAGTGACCGTGTCACTGTCCACTGTGGAGGACAAGACCCGCGCGACGATCGGCGCGCGCCTGTTCACCGTGCTGGCGTGGATGCCCGAACGGCGAGCGCTGCGGCGCGTGCACAGCAGCCATCCCGCGGAGTACCCGGTGGGCGGTGAGAAGACCGTCGAGGTGGCCGCGGGCTGGCTGGACCGGTGCATCACCGGGCAAGAACCCTACTTCGGTCCGGACAGCGCGGCGGTACGGGAGATCTTCGCCGACCATGAACTCATCGACCGGCTGGGCTGCGGCGCGGTGATCAACGTGCCGGTGGTGGACGACGGCCGCACACTGGGTGTCCTCAACATCCTCGACGCGGAAGGCAGCTACGACGACGATTCGGTCGACGCGGCCCGTTCCCTGGCACCGTTGGCGGTCCCGGCTCTGCGCGAAATCCTGGAGACGCGATGAACGGATCACTGCTGCTGCGCAACGCCCGGCTGCTCGACCCGGCCAAGGGCGAGTACGCCGAGGGAGACCTCCGGTGCGAGGACGGCCGCATCGTCGAGATCGGCCCGGGTCTCACCGCCGGTGACGTCCGGACCGAGGACCTGCGCGGCGCCGTCGTGCTGCCCGGTCTGGTCGACGCCCACGTGCACGTGACGGCCTCGACGGCGGATCTCGGGTCGCTCCCCTCGTCGTCACCGTCCTATGTGGCCGCGCACAGCGCCCGCACGATGAGCCGGATGCTGGACCGCGGCTTCACCACGGTCCGCGACGCCTCCGGTGCGGACTACGGCCTCGCCGACGCGCAGGCCGAAGGCTTGTTCCGCGGCCCGCGACTGCTGTTCTGCGGACGCGCGCTGAGCCAGACCGGCGGGCACGGCGACAGCCGGACCCGCGGCGCCAACGCCAGCGACGACCACCCGTGCTGCGCGGGTCTCGGCAGGCTCGCCGACGGCGTCGACGCGGTCCGCGCGGCCGCGCGCGACGAACTCCGCAAGGGAGCGCACCACATCAAGGTGATGGCCTCCGGCGGCGTCGCCTCCCCCACCGACCGGATCGATTCGACGCAGTATTCCGCCGGCGAACTGCGCGCGATCGTCGAGGAGGCGGAAGCGGCCAATCGTTACGTCGCCGCGCACGCCTACACCGCACGCGCCGTGAACCGCGCGCTGGAACTGGGAGTGCGGTCGATCGAGCACGGCAACCTGATCGACGATCTCAGTGTCGAACTGTTCCTCCGGCACGACGCGTATCTCGTGCCCACCCTGGTCACGTACTGGGCGCTGAAGGAGGAAGGACGCGAGCACGGGCTCCCGGAATCCAGCTGGCGCAAGGTCGACGAGGTACTCGGCGCGGGGATGGCCGCCCTGGACCGCGCCGCTCGTGGCGGGGTGAAGCTGGTGTACGGCAGCGACCTCCTCGGCGGGATGCACCGGCACCAGAACCACGAATTCCGGCTGCGCGGCGAGGTGCAGCCCGCGATCGACGTCCTCCGGTCGGCGACGTCGACCGCCGCGGACCTGCTGAACCTGACCGGCGAGATCGGCACGCTGGCCCCGGGCGCGTACGCGGATCTGCTCGTCGTCGACCGCGATCCGCTCGCGGACATCGGTGTCCTGGCCGAACCGGAGAAGTTCCGGCACGTCATCCAGGGCGGGACCGTGGTCTCCGGCTGACCGCGTTTCGTCCTCTACTTGCGGTGGTTGCGTGTGCATCTACCGCATCTAGAGGACGAAACGCGTGGGTCAAAGGACGAACCCGGCGGGGAACGGGTCGTCCGGGTCGAGCAGGTAGGTGGCGTTGCCGGTGATCCAGGCGCGACCGGAGAACTCCGGCACCACGGCGGGAACGCCGCCGACGGTGGTCTCCTCGACCAGTTCCCCGGTGAAGGTGGTGCCGATGAACGAGCTGTTCTCGAACGGCGTGTGCAGCGGCAACTCGCCGCGGGCGTGCAGCTGAGCCATCCGGGCGGAAGTGCCGGTGCCGCAGGGCGACCGGTCGAACCAGCCAGGATGGATCGCCATGGCGTTCCGCGAAGCGCGGGCGTCCGACCCCGGCGCGAGGAACTGGACGTGTTTGCAGCCGCCGATCAGCGGATCGGCCGGATGCTTGGGCGGACGCTGCTCGTTGATCGCCGCCATGATGTCGAGCCCCGCGCCGAGGATCCGGTCCTTCTCCGCCCGGTCGAACGGGATGTCCACTTGGGACAGTTCGAGAATCGCGTAGAAGTTCCCGCCGTAGGCCAGGTCGTAGCGCACCTCCCCGAGCCCGGGCACCTCGACGACGGCGTCACGCTCGGCCAGGAACGACGCGACGTTGCGGAGCTTGACGCGTTCCGCGCGGCCGTCCCGCACCGAAACCTCGGCGTGCACGAGCCCGGCCGGGGTGTCCAGGCGCACCACGGTCTTCGGTTCGGTCACCTCGACCATGCCGGTCTCCACCAGCACGGTCGCCACCCCGATCGTGCCGTGCCCGCACATCGGCAGGCAGCCCGACACCTCGATGTAGACCACGCCCCAGTCGGCGTCCGGCCGGGTCGGCGGTTGCAGGATCGCGCCGCTCATCGCGGAATGGCCGCGCGGTTCGTTCATCAGGAACTGCCGGAGCCGGTCGAGATGCGCCATGAAATACCGGCGGCGTTCGGCCATGGTGTCGCCGGGGATGAGCCCGACCCCGCCGGTCACCACCCGGGTCGGCATGCCTTCGGTATGGGAGTCGACCGCGGTGATCGACCGGATCGACCGCATCTACTCCACCCCCAGCGAGGCGAGCGCGCGCCGCATGTCGGCGGTGACCTGATCGCGGTGCTCGCCGGTCAGCGGCCCGCGCGGCGGACGGCACGGCCCGCCGTAGCGGCCGACGAGGTCCATGCCGAGCTTGATCGCCTGCACGAACTCGGTGCGCGAGTCCCAGCGGAACGCGGCCACCAGCGGTTCGTAGAGCGCCCTGGCCTTCTCGAGTTCACCGGCCGTCGCCAGTTCGAACAGGCGCGCCGATTCGGCGGGGAACACATTGGGGAATCCGGCGAACCAGCCGGTCGCGCCCATCAGCAGGCTTTCCAGCACGACGTCGTCGGCGCCGCTGATCACGTCCAGGCCCGATGCCTGCTCGCGGATCTCCAGCACCCGCCGGACGTCACCGGAGAACTCCTTCACCGCCACCACGTTGTCGATCGCCGCGATCTCGGCCAGCAGAGCCGGGGTCAGGTCCACCTTGGTGTCGATGGGGTTGTTGTAGACCATCACCGGCAGGCCGACCGACGCCACCGCCTCGAAGTGGGCGAGCACCTCGCCGCGGTTGGCCCGGTACATCGTGGGTGGCAGGCACAGCAGGCCGTCGGCGCCGTCCTCGGCCGCGGCCTCGGCCCACCGCCGCGCCTGATGCGACCCGGGCCCGTGCACACCGACGACGACGATCCCGTCGTCGCCCACGGTTTCGATCGCGGTCCGGGCGACCCGACGGCGTTCCTCGTCGGTCAGCGAGGAGTATTCGCCGAGGGAGCCGTTCGGGCCGACGCCCCGGCAGCCGTTGTCGACCAGCCACCGGCAGTGCGCGGCGTAGGCGTCGTAATCCACGGCCAGCCCGGCGGGCGCCGAGGCGTTCGCCCGGTACGGGAGGGCGGTCGCGACGACGACACCGCCGAGGTCGGGGCTGCTCATTCAGGATCTCCTTCGGTTCGGGCGGCGAGCTCGCCGAGCCGGACGGGCTGGGCGATCGGACGGTGATGTCGTTCAGCGGCACCGCAGAGTTCGGCCACCGCGGGGCCGCACATCCGGCCCTGGCACGGGCCGAGCCCGGCGCGGGTGCCGAGTTTGAGCGCATGCGGGCCCGGACAGGCGGATTCACGGGTGGCGCGGCTCAGTTCGCCGTACGTCGTTTCCTCACAGCGGCAGACGATCGTGTCTTCCCGTAGCCAGGCGGGCCACGCCGCGCCGATCGGATGAGCCGCGGCGAGCCGTTCGGCGAAAGCCCGGGCCCGGTCACGGGCGCGGAGCAGTGCCGTCGGCGGCTCTCCGCCCGCGGCGACGCATCCGGCCACCGCGCCTTCCGCGGCGGCGGTGACCGCGCCGCCGATCCCGGTGATCTCGCCCGCGGCGAAGACACCGTCCACTGTGGTCCGTTGCTCGCCGTCGACCCGGACGAAACCACCGTCGAGGACACAACCCGCCGCGACGGCCAATTCGGGCTGCGGGACGAAGCCGTGTCCGACACAGACCGCGTCGACCTCGTACGTCCGCTCGGTACCGGCGACGACCGACCAGTCCGCGCGGACCTTCGCGGTCACCACCTCGCGGACCTTGCCGGCGCCGCGTGCTTCGATCACGGCCCGGCCCAGCCGGTACGGGACGCGGTGGCGGGCCAGGGTGAGGGCATAGCGGGCCAGCTCGCCTGCCTTGCCGGTATGCGCGGCCAACTGCCACGGCCGAGCCGACCATCCTTTTCGGACGGTGGCGAACGGGTTGGCCTCCAGCACGGCGACCACCTCCGCCCCGACGCCCAGCAGCGATTCCGCGACCGGCAGCAGGAACGGCCCGGCCCCGGCGACGAGCACGCGCTCGCCGATCGCGACCCGCTCCCCCTTGGCCAGCGCCTGCGCCGCGCCCGCGGTGTACACGCCGGGCAGTTCCCAGCCGGGGAACGGCAGGGTGCGATCGTGCGCGCCGGTCGCCAGGATCAGCGCGTCCGGTTCGAGGGCCAGCCTCCGCCGTCCACTGCCGTCAGGCTGCCCCCGCAGCACGTGCAGCCGGTGCTCCACGCGATCGAACGCCCAGACGGTGGCGCCGGGCCACCATCGGCAGCGCGGATGCGTGAGCACGCGCCGGCGCCGGTCGAAGCCGGCCCAGCCGTGCTGGACCCGGTCCGGATGCCGCGCCGCGTAGGCCTCGGGCAACGTCCGGTGGTACTGACCGCCAGGGGCGTCCGCCTGGTCCAGCACGGTGACGCGGGCACCGGCCCGCAGCGCGTGCTCGGCCGCCGCGAGCCCGGCGGGTCCGGCACCGACGATCACCACGTGCCCGCTCACGCGCCCTCCTCCCGGGACTGGGTGCGGATCTGGTCGCCGTCGGCGGCCGGACGGCGGCACGCGCGGACGTCGGGCACGTCGTTGACCGTGAGCAGGCAGTCGAAGCAGGCACCGATTCCGCAGAACACGCCACGTGGCGCGCCGGCCCGGGTGGTGCGCCAGGAGATCCGGCCGGCGGCGAGCAGCACGCCAGCCACGCTCTGGCCCGCGATCCCGGCCACCGGTTCGCCGTCGACGGTGATCCGGATCGGCCGGTCGGTACGGCCGGCCGGGTCCCGGTCACGCGGCAGCAACCGGCCGCTCACGCCGCCACCCCGGCCAGTACCGCCGGACGGTCCACCGTGAACTCTTCGACGCCCATCGCGGGCTCCGTCCCGGTGAGCAGTTCGCGCAGCAACCGGGCGGTGCCGACGCTCAACCCGATACCGGCGCCTTCGTGGCCGGTGGCGTGCCACAGGTTTCCCAGCCGCGGATCTTCGCCGAGCACCGGGAGATGATCGTCCACATAGGGCCGGAAACCGCCGTAGGCCCGCATCACCGCGGCGTCGGCGAGCGCCGGGAACAGCCGCAGCGCCTTGACCGCGATGGCGCTCAGCACGTCGGGGCGGATGGCGTCGTCGAAACCCACCCGGCGGCGTGACGAGCCGATCAGCACGGTGCCGCCCCACGTCGACTCCACGACGGCGGAAGTCTGTAAGTCGCCCGAATCGGCGCCGACCGCGCCGACGTAATCGGCGTCGTAGACCTTGTGCCGAACCACACCGGGCATCGGGGTGGTCACCAGCACCTCGCCCCGGCGGGGGCGGATCGCGATCGGGGCACCGAGGCGCGCCGACACCTGCCCGGCCCACGGGCCCGCGGCGTTCACGACGACGTCTGCCTCGATGACCTCACCGGGCACGCGGACACCGGTGATCGATCCATCGCGGACGACAGCTCCGACGACCTCGGTCCCGGATCGCAACCGGGCGCCGTGCCGCAACGCGGAACCCAGCAGCGCCAACGCCGCGCCGGCGGGCTGGACCTGAGCGTCCTCCGGATAGCGGAAAGCGGTGGTCACCTCGCGGGTCAGCGCGGGTTCGACTTCAGCGAGTTCCTTGTGTGACAACGGTTCAGCGCGCACTCCGGCACCGGTCTGGGTCTCGGCGAACGCGGCGAGGGCGCGAGCACCCTCGCCGGTGGTGGCGACCACGATGCCGCCTTTGGGGTCGTACTCGATCGCCGACGCCGCGCGTGCGTCCTCGTCGGCGATCTCGGCGACCACTCGCGGCCACAGCAGAGCCGAAAGCTTCGCGAGTTCGAGTTCGGCGCCCGGTCCCTTGTCGGAGACGAGGACGTTGCCCTCACCGTGCGACGTGGTGCCCCCGGCCGGACGGCCGCGATCCACGACCACGACGTCGAAGCCCGCCAGGCTCAGCTCACGGGCACAAGCGGCGCCGACGATACCCGCGCCGAGAACGACCACGCGCGTTCGGTTCAACGGCCCTCCAGTGTTCGATAAAGCGAACGATCGGAGGGTAGGTCGCGGTCAGGAGAAGTGTCAATCCCCTGCCCGGCGGTCAGCCCTTCAGTACCGGATGCGGCTTGCCGTCGAGCCGTTCGTCTGCGCGGTATTGCAGCAGCAGAACCGAATGCACCGGCCCTTCGGCAGCGGTATAGCAATGCGGCTCACGGGCGTCGAAGGCGACGTAGTCCCCCGGGCCGACGTCGACGGTCCGACCGGCCACCTCGACGCGCAGCGAGCCCGACTGCACGACGGTGTGTTCGATGCCGACATGCCCCTGCGACCGCTGCGGCGCGCCACCGCGGACCACCTGGTCGTACACCTCGAAGACGCCGTCACCGGTCTCGATCCGCCGCAGCGGACGAAGATCGACGCCCTCCCCGCGGAGCACCTCGACGTCGGCACCGCGCACCACGGTGAGCGCACCGCCCGCCCGGTGATCGAGCAGATCGGAGATCGCCACCTCCAGCACCCTGGACAGACTGAACACGGTTTCGATGGTCGGATTGCCACCGCCGGACTCCAGCTGCGACAGCGTCGCCTTGCCGATACCCGAGCGCCGGGACAACTCCGACAGGGAGAGCCCTCTCGCCGTCCTGGCCACGCGCAGGTTGACCGCCAGCATGTCCCGGATCGAGGGTGTCTCGTTCTCCACCACTTCTCCCGCGTCGTTCGACAAACCGTACGACCGGACGGCGAATCGTTCGCTTTGCCGATCGAGTTCGCGGACATCATGACACGCCCCTAAGGGCGGGAGCGCTTCGGTCCGGAGGGTCGTGAGTGGCGATTCGGGTTCTACTGAAGGCTAAGGCAAACGGGCGTGCCTCGACCCGCCTCACGGGGAGCCAAGTGGGGAAACCGGCCGCGCCCGAGTTTCCGGGCATGGTCGTCCGGCTGGTACTCGTGAGTGGAAATGACGGTTCCCACCCTTGTCACCACGCGCGCCACTTAGCGTGAGGACCATGATGATCGATGATCTGGTCGCCGGGTTCCCGCCGGACCGTCTTGTCCGCGACCCGGACGTCCTGCGGAGCTTCGCCCACGACGAAGCCGAGTGGGCGCCGCACGGCACACCGGTCGCCGCGATCCGCCCGCACACCGCCGAAGAGGTCCAGGCGGTGGTACGGCTCTGCCTGCGTCATCGCGTCCCGTTGGTCACCCGCGGCGCGGGCACCGGCCTGTCCGGCGGCGCGAACGCTCTCGACGGCTGCGTCATCCTCGTCACCGACAAGCTCACCGCGATCAAGGAGATCGACGAACGAGAGCGGTTCGCGGTCGTCGAACCCGGCGTGGTCAACGACGATCTCGGCGCCGCGTGTGCGGAGCGCGGGCTGTGGTATCCGCCGGACCCGGCCAGTTCGCCGTGGTCGACCATCGGCGGCAACGTGGCGACCAACGCGGGCGGCGTGTGCTGCATGAAGTACGGCGTCACCCGTGACTACGTGCTCGGCCTGCAGGTGGTGACCGGCACCGGCGAGCTCGTCCGGCTCGGCCGCCGCACGGCGAAGGGCGTCGCGGGTTACGACCTCGCCGGGCTCATGGTCGGCTCCGAGGGCACGCTGGGGGTGCTCACCGAGATCACCGTCCGGCTCCGGCCCGCGCGCGGCCCGGAGCGGACCGTCGCCGGATATTTCGACACCACGGTCGCGGCGGGCGAAGCCGCTGCCGCGGTGGCCGCGCGAGGGGTGGTGCCCTCCGCGCTCGAACTGGTCGACAGGCACTGTCTCGCGGCGGTGGACGCCTGGAAGAACATGGGGCTGAGCGCGGACGCGAACGTCGTGCTGCTCGGCCGCACCGACACCCCCGGCGCGCTGGGCGAGCACGAGGCCGCCGTTCTGCTCGAATGCTTCGAGAACGCCGGAGCGACCTGGGCCGCCCAATCCTCCGACGAGACCGAGGCCAACGCGCTGTTCGCCGCCCGCCGGCTGGCCTACCCGGCGCTGGAACGGCTCGGGCCGGTGCTCACCGAGGACGTCTGCGTGCCGACGCAGGCGGTGCCCGAGATGCTCGCGCGGATCGACGCCGCCGCCCGGCGGCACGACGTCGTGATCGCCAACGTCGCGCACGTCGGCGACGGCAACCTGCATCCGCTGCTCGTCACACCACCCGGCGACGAGAACGCGAGGAAGGCGGCGCAAGCGGCCTTCGAGGACATCATCTCCGGCGCGCTGGACCTCGGCGGCACGGTCACCGGCGAGCACGGCGTCGGCCTGTTGAAGCAAGCGGGGCTCACCCGTGAGCTCGGTCCCGCGGTGCTCGAAATGCACCGCGCGGTCAAACGCGCGCTCGATCCGCACGGAATCCTCAATCCCGGAAAGGTCTTCCTGTAACCCCATCCCCTCCAGCCGCGATGGAGGCGATACCTGGGGAACGGAGACGGGAGATGATGACGCAACGGCTGTGGCTGGGTCTGGCGGTCGTCTACACAGGCACCGCCGTGGTACAGCTCTACCTCCTCGTCAGCACCGGTGCCGTCTGGGCCGGGACACTCACCGCGGCCGGCTTCGTGGCGGCGTTTTCGTGCGCGTTCGCCGCGTGGAAGGCCCCGAAACAGGAACGGGACGGCACACGGGAAGTCGGCTCGCCTCGGCGCTAGGCGCTGTCCGGTGGGTACGGGACTGCCCACGGTTCCCCTTCGAGGAGGACGCCGTTGGCCACGTAGGCGATCGTGCGGTACCAGCCGGCGAGCACGAGGAATTCCAGGAGCTGTCCGGCCGGGTAGTGCTCGGCGAGCGCGGTCCATGCGTCATCGGAAACCGTCGCCGTGTCATGGAGTTCGTCGACGGCGACGATCAGCGCGCGCTGACGTCCGGACCAGGCCGGATGCCCGGAACCGCCCGACACGGTCGCTTCGACCTGCTCCGGCGTGAGCCCGACGGCCGAGGCGAAAACCGCGGCGTGGACGCCCCATTCGTACCGGCAGCCGCAGCGCGCGGTGACCCGGGCGATGACGATTTCCCGGTCCAGGGCAGGTAATTCTCCGTGCGCGAGCAAACCGGCGCCCAGGACGCGCATGCGCGAAGCCAAATCCGGGTGATGCTGCAGCAAGCGGAACAGGGCCGGCGGGTCGTGCGCGACACCGGGCGGCATCCATGTGCGCAGTGCTTCTTCGACGTGTGCCTCGTAGGGCGGGGCGAGCGGTGCGATCCGGGCCATGACCACCTCAAGTGCTTCTCTTTTCGAACCACTATGCTGCTTCGAAAGCCGAAGCACAAGGGGATGTCATGCCCGAAGACCCGCACCCGCGCCCCGGACGGCCGGTCCGCGGCTCCGAAACGGGCCGCCCTCTCATGGCCGCGCTCGACCTCCTGGGACGGCGATGGACGCTGCGGGTGATCTGGGAACTGCGCCACGGCGGGGCCGGCTTCCGCGAACTCCAGCGTCGCTGCGAGCGCATGTCCTCGAGCGTGCTCGCGACGCGGCTCGGTGAGCTCACCGAAGCCCTGATCGTCGAAACCGGTGAAGACGGTTACCGACTGACACCATTGGGGGAACAACTTCTCGACGCGTTGCATCCACTGGAAAAGTGGGGACTGACCTGGGAAAAAGCCCTCGAAGCGTGATCATGCGCCGCCGGGGATCATGCGTTGTTCACCCTCGCGGTATTGCCACGCGCTGTGAGCGGCGTACCGTGACAGGTACGTGAGGTTGAGTCCACCAGCCCGCATGAACGACCCGCATGTCCGCGGCCCACGAATTTTCGACGGGCGACGCGGCGGCGAGTTCACTTGCGCAGCCGTTGTGCAGGCTTACCCGTTGTCCGTCTCGTCCCCGGCTATCCGGGAGACTTCCCATGATCGACCGACTTCCGTTCCCCCGAGGAAGCCGCCACGGCCCCGCCGTCCGGACCGTCCTCCGTGTCTCCGTTCCGCGGCCCCGCCCGTCCGACGAGCACCTGATGCGCGTCCGCCGGATCCGATGGAGTGACGACCTGCTCGTCGTCTCGGCCGCCGGCGAGATCGACCTCGCCACGGCGGGACGGCTCGAACGCGCACTGCGGGGCAGTCTCCCCGCCACCACGATCATCGACCTGACCGAGGTCACTTTCCTCGGCGTCGCCGGGCTCCGGGTCATCGAATCGTCCGCCGCCCGCGCTCGCACCGAACGCCGGGCTACCGGAGTCGTAGCGTGCACCCATCCGGTGCTGCGGCTGCTGCACCTTTTCGGTGTCGACGCCCACATCCCCCTGTACCGGCACCTCGCCGCCGCGGTCCGCGAAGTACCGAAGGCCGTGCCCGCGCGCAATCCCTGACCCGCGGCCCGCTCAGGCTCCGGCGAGCGGCAGCAACGTGGAGAGGCCCGTCTTCTGCGCGAGACGCCGGATCGTGGGGGAAGGCAGGAAACTCAGGCCGACCCCCCGGCTGCCGCACCGGTCGTTGATCCGGACCAGGGTGGCCAGTCCGGTGGAATCGCAGAATTCCACGCGTTCGAGGTCGACGACGAGCCTGCCGGGCACGGGTTCCAGCGCCTCCTCGAAGGTCTCTTTGAGGTCCTCTGACGTCGTCATGTCGATCTCCCCCGCCACCGAAATGACGACCTGTGTGCCGTGGGGCCTGGCGACCGTCACCGAGAAGGGAACCTCCTTGATGTCGCAGTCTCCGCTCGTCACCGTCACACTCCCTCACGATCGGAACACCGAGAGTTCCGAAGATATCGGATTACGGCCCCCAGCCGCGCGGCACTCGCGCCGCGGATCCGGGTGTTGCCTTAACCTGGGCGGTGGATCCGGCGGTCGTCGACCGCGGCGGACGAGGAGGAGAAGTCCCGTGATGCCGATCGACGAGCCGGTGCGCCAGAGTCCTGACGAGCTGGTCCGCGAGGTCGCCGCCGTTCCCGCAGAGGCCGCCGCGTTGCGGGACGTCCTGGCGACCTGGGCACTCGACCGGGGTCTGCCCCGTGAACTGGCCGAGGACCTCAAGCTCACCGCCTACGAAGCGATGACCAACGTCGTCAAGCACGCCTACCCGGACGGGACCGACGACAACGTCATGACGATCACCGCCACGTACGTCGACGGCTCCATCGTGGTCACCGTCGCCGACGAGGGCCGCTGGCGCGACGGGCACCGCTCGGACGGCGGGCGCGGCCTGCCGATCATCCGCGCCTTCGCCCCGGAGGCCTCCGTGACGAGCACGCCCACCGGCACCAGCGTCCGGCTTTCCTGGCCCTGTCCCACCCGCTGACCCGCTGACTCGCGGCAGGCTCAGCGGACGACGTCGTAGACCAGCTTCTGCACACCGTTGCGGTAAGCCTCGCTCTCGACGAGCTTGAGGCCCTGCTTGTCCTTGTCGGTGTCGCTGAACAGCTTCTTGCCCGCGCCGAGCAGGACCGGGAACAGCAGCAGGTGGTAGCGATCGACGAGGCCGGCGTCGGCGAGGTTCCGGTTCAGCTCCGCGCTGCCGTGGACGATGATCGGCCCGCCCTCGGTCTCCTTGACCGCGGCGACGTCGTCCAGCGAACGCAGGATCGTGGTCTCACCCCAGTTGTCGACCAGATCCTCCTCCCGCAGCGTGGTCGAAACGACGTACTTCGGCATCGCGTTGTATCCGGCGAACTCCACGGTCATCTCCGGCCACACCGGCGAGAACGCCTGGTAGCTGACCCGGCCCATCATCATCGCGGTGGCCTCGCCCTGCTCACGGCCCTTGAGTTCGTAGGCGGATTCATCGAACTCGATGCCGTTGAAGGTCCAGCCGGAGTTGCGATAGCCCGGCTCCCCGCCGGGAGCCTCGACGACGCCGTCGAGCGAGACGAACGCGGTGACGATCAGGGTGCGCATTTGGTTTCTCCTTGGTCGTTCCGATCTGCTTTCGACACTGCGTCGTCCGGGAACCGGCGGATTTCGACAGCGTGCCGGAAAAAGTTCCGGCGCATCCGGTCAGCTCTCGGCGTCGCGGACCAGCAGGGCGATCTGGACCCGGTTCTCGACGCCGAGTTTGGCGAGCATGTTGCTGGTGTGGGCCTTCACCGTCGCGACGGTGATGTCGAGCCGCCGCGCGACATCGGTGTTGGAGAGCCCCTCGGCGATGGCGCACGCGGTCTCGCGTTCACGGTCGGTGAGCGTGGCCAGCAGGGCACGCGCCTGGTCGCGGGACGCCCGGCGCGCGTCGGACGAGCGCGGTCCGGTGGCGGCGGCGATCAGCCGGGCCGTGGCGGCGGGCGAAAGCGCGGGTTCCCCGGCGGCGACCGTGCGCACGGCTTCCAGGATCCGTGGTGGCGGGGTGTCCTTGAGGACGAACCCGAGCGCGCCGACCCGCAACGCGCCCAGCACCATCTCGTCGGTGTCGAACGTGGTCAGCACCAGCACCGCGGGCGGATCCGGAAGGCGGAGGATCTCCTCGGTCGCGCTCAGCCCGTCCCGCCCCGGCATCCGGACGTCCATCAGGACGACGTCGGGCCGCTGCTCGCCCACCACGGTGACCGCGGCGTCCCCCTCGGCGGCCTCCCCGACCACGACGAGGTCCGGTTCGCCGTCGACGATGAGCCGCAGCGCCATCCGTACCAGGTGTTCGTCGTCGACGAGCACGACCCGCACCCGCTCGCTGTCCATTCACTCGCTCCCTTCGCGGACCGGCCACGGCAGCCGCGCGGCGAGGACGAACCCGCCACCGGGATCGGCGTGATGGTCGAGCTGACCGCCGGCCAGCGCGACCCGCTCGGCGAGACCGAGCAGGCCGAATCCCGAGGCGGGCGGACCCGCGACCGCCAGCGACGCACCGGAATCCCGGACGGTCACCCGCAGCCCGGCACCCGGCCCGCCTTCGACGGTGACCGCGACCCGGGCTCCCGGCGCGTGCTTGCCCACGTTGGTCAGCCCTTCCTGGACGATCCGGTACACGGTCCTCGCGATCGCGTCGGGCGGCGAGCCGTCGGTCGTGGCCGTCAAGGTGACCTCCAGTCCCAGCCCCCGCGCGTCCGCGACGAGGGCGGGCAGATCGGCGAACGAGGGTTGCGGTGGTTCCAGGCCTTCGGGACCCGCCCGGAGCACGCCGAGGACGTCGCGCAGTTCCTCCAGCGCCTGATGAGAGCCGTCGGCGATGCCGCGGGCCAGTTCCGCGACCTGGTCGGCGGGCAGGTCTGTGCGATGACCCAGTACGCCGGCCTGCATGGCGACCAGCGAGACCCGGTGCGCGAGGACGTCGTGCATTTCGCGGGCGATCCGGTGCCGCTCCAGGATCCTCGCCTCGGCCGACCGCGCGGCCTGCTCGCGTTCCGCGCTCTCGGCCCGTGCCCGCAGGGAACGCAGTTCCTCCCGGCGTGCCCCGACGGCGGCACCCACGGCCACCACGATGCCCACGGCCAGGACGGAGACGCCGAGCATGAGCCACAGCGGTGCCGGCGCGTCACGGCTGGGGTAGAGCCCGAAAGTCGGCATCGCGGTGACCACGCAGAGCAGCGCCGCGACCGACGTTTCCACCGGTCGCCGCCGGGTGGCGAGCGAGCCGAGGGCGTACATCGCGGCGCCACCGGCCACCACCGAAACCGTCGCGAGGAGGATGACCGCCATCGCGACCACGACCGGGAACCGGCGGCGCCACGGCAGCACGGCCAGGCAGACGAGGGCCACCAGCGGATCACCGGTGATCAGCCACTGGATCCTCGGGTCAGCCGAGCCCGGCGGGAGTTGCGCCGCGGTGAGGATCCAGAGCACCATCCCCAGTGCGGCCGCCGCCAGCAAACGCCAGGCCTGCTGCCAGGGGCGCAGGGGCGGTTGGGCGTCGGTGATCACCGGCCCATCATGGTCGGCCCGCGCCCGGCGACGCAGCCGGACACCGGACGATTCCGGCCCCGACCTCGGTCGCGGCCGGGGTCGACTTTGGTCGAACACCAGAAGCGACGCGATGCCGATGTGGTCGTCGTCCATCCTGCGCGAAGCTGAGCCCTTATCGCGAAACAGGAGGTAGAGGGCATGGCCAAGGGCGGCTATCCGGGGCTGCGGGTGCTCGGGATGGTGGTGATCGCCGTCTTCGCGCAGGCCGCCATCCGCGGTCTCTTCGACCATTCCGCCACCCAGTTGTGGGGAGCGTTCGACTGGGTACCCGGCGAGTGGGGCGGCAGGTTGATCGTCTTTTCGCTGCTCACCGCCGCTGGCGTGGTGCTGGCAGGCTGGGCGCACGAGCGCGGCGAACAAGTGTCCCGCTGAAGGAACGCCGGTCCGCTAGGATCCGCAGCCGGGCGTTTTCCGTCTACTTCGGACGGAGAACGCGGACCTGGTCGATCGCGGGAGAGTGCATGGCGGACGGAGTCGGCTTGCTTTCGGGGTGGTCGGCCGAACCCGCCGAAGTGACCAGCTACGTAGGCCGTGACGCCGAGACCGGTGAGGCGCGGCGCCTGCTGGAAGCGGCGTCGCTGGTCACCTTGACCGGCCCGGGCGGCGTCGGGAAGACAAGGCTCGCGTGGCGGATCGCGACGGCGCACCGGGAGGCGACCGCCGACGACGTCGCGTTCGTGTCGCTGGCCGAACTGCGCGAACCCGCGTTGCTGGTACCGACCGTGGCGAACGTGCTCGGCTTCGGCGACCGTTCGGCGAAACCGGCCATCGACGTCGTCGTCGAAGCGCTGCGGGAGAGCCGGTTACTGCTGGTCCTGGACAACTGCGAGCACCTGGTCGAGAGCTGCGCCCGGTTCGCCGACACCGTGGTGCGGGAGTGCCCCCAGGTGTCCGTGCTGGCCACGAGCAGGCAGTCCCTCGGCGTCGCGGGCGAACGGATCCTGCCGGTGCCGCCACTGGCGGTGCCGCAACAGGGCGACTCCTTCGAGCGCGCGGTGAACTACGAGTCCGTGCGGCTGTTCGTGGACCGCGCGACCGCGGTGGCGCCGTCGTTCCGGCTCACCGAATCCGACACCGAACCGCTGATCCGGCTGTGCCGCCGACTCGACGGGCTGCCGCTGGCCATCGAACTGGCCGCGGTCCGCGCGCTGGTGCTGTCCCTGCGTCAGCTCGCCGACCGGCTCGACCGGCAGTTCTCGGTGCTCACGAAGGATCGCCGCGGCCGCCCGGAACGGCACGAGACGATGCGGGCGCTGATCGACTGGAGCCACGAGCTGTGCACCGGTCCCGAACGGCTGCTGTGGGCACGCGCGTCGGTGTTTTCCGGCAGTTTCGACCTCGACGCCGCCGAGGAGGTCTGTTCCGGCGGCGACCTGCCGCGCGAACACGTCCTCGAGGTCGTCGACGGGCTGCTCGACAAGTCCATCCTGCTGCGGGAGGAGTACCCGGGCGGCGTGCGGTACCGCATGCTGGAGTCGGTACGCGAGTACGGCGCCGACAGGCTGAGCGAGGCCGGTGGGACGACGGAGTTCCGGAAACGGCACCGGGACTGGTTCGCCGAACTCTCCGCCCGGTACGCCGCGGAATGGCTGAAGACCGATCAGCTGGCCTGGATCGCGCGGTTGCGGCGCGAGCACGCGAACCTCCGCGTCGCACTCGACTTCTGCGCGGGCGCTCCCGAAGACGCGGTCGTCGGGCTGCGGATGCTGCGCGACGTCAAGGAGTTCTGGATCGTCCGCGGGCTGAACACCGAAGGCCGGATGTGGGTACGCCGGCTCGACGAGACCGCGGCGCCGGGTGTCCCGGAGCGGGCGCACGGGTTGTGGTTGTCCGGTTTCCTGGCCTTGGTGCAAGGAGACCTGTCCGCTCATCGGTCCATGGTGGACAGGGCGGCCGCGGAAGCCGAGACGAGCGGCGACGAACTCGCCGCCGCGTACGTCCTGCACGTCCGCGCTTATGCCGCGCTGATCGGCAACGACATGTCCGAGGCGGCGCGCCTGTTCGGCGCGGCCATCGACCTCTTCCGTATCCACGGCGACGAAGGCGCGGAGATCTGGGCGAGCTACAACTACGGGCTGGCCGTCTGGCTGGACGGCGACATCGACCGCGGCCGGACGGTGCTCACCGAATCCGTCGAGCGCTGCGAACGCCGGGGCGAGGTCTTCTGGCGGGGCTGGGCGCTGTGGTCGCGTGCGGCCGCCGAGTACCTCCAGGGCGATTTCGTGGTGGCCGGCCGCTGCTGCGAGCAGATCCTGCGGCTGCACGCCCGCGTCGACGACCGCGTCGTCGTCGGCTTCACCCTCACCGTCATGGCGGGCTGCGCGGCCCGCACCGGACGGCCCAACCGCGCCGCGATCCTGCAGGGCGCCGCGATGAACGTCTGGCGCACGGTCGGCGCGTGGCCGACCCGCTACGAGGCGTTCACCGAGCCGCTGCAGGCCGACGTCGATGTCGTGACGACGGCGCTCGGCTGGGAGGTCGCGGTCAAGGAGTTCACCGACGGCTCCGCGATGTCCACCGGTGACGCCATCGCGTATGCCCTCGGTGAACGGTCCCCCGAGCCGCGGAAACAGGCCGCGCGGGTACTGACCAAACGCGAGACCGAGATCGCGCACGTGATCGCCGAGGGGCTCACCAACCAGGAGATCGCCGACCGGCTCGGCATCGCCAGGCGCACCGTGGACACGCATATCGACCACATCCTCACCAAGCTCGGCTACTCCAACCGGGTGCAGGTCGCCACCTGGGTGACCCGCACCGCGGAGCAGGCCTGACGGTCACGCCGCCCTGATCGGCGTGAGAGGCTTCGCCGGCTCGGGTGCGGGCGTGAGCAGCTCCGCGCGCAAGGCGATCCGCAGATCGAGCCGCTCGCGCGGGTCGTCGAGGCGGTCACCGAACAACACGCGCAGACGGCGCAGGCGGTTACGGACGGTCTGCGGGTGCACGCCGAGGTTGTTCGCGATCTCGGGCGCACCGCCACGGGCGGCGAGCATCGCCTCGAGGGTCTCGGCGAGCTTGGTGCGCTCGTTCGGCGGCAGCTGGGCGAACGGCGCCAGGCTGCGCGCGACGAGCGCGGTCGTGAGGACCTCGTCGGCGAACAGCCAGTGCGTGGTGAGATGGTCCGACCAGCGCACGAGCGGGCCGTCCTCGATCACCTCACGCCGGACCAGCTCCAGCGTCCGGCGGGCCCACCGCAGGGACACCGCGGCTTCGGCGGGCGCCACCGCCGGCCCGGCAGCCGCCCGCGCCCCCGCCAGTACGCCGCCGATCTCGACGTCGTCGGGCACGAGGAGATGCGGATACTCGCCGGTGAGGTCGGCCAGCACCTCCGGGCCGAACGAGGCGCGGATCGCGCCGGGCTCCGCGGCGAGCGCGACCACGCGAGCGGGCGGCACCCAGCCCGCCTCGGCCGCGAGTCCCGCCCACTTCGCGGGCGGGCGGCCGCTCAAGATCTCCTTCAGCAGGTCGCGGCGCAATTCGGCCACCGAAGGCGTGTGCGCGGCGCGGTAGGCGGCGGTGGAGAGCCGGGTCAGGACGTCGGAGCAGCGCAGCAGCGCCTCCACCCCGGTGTCCATCAAGCCCGGTCCGGCCCCGGGCCGGCGCGACAACGAGGCCAGCACGGGCAGCGCGCACCGGCCGGCCGCGTGGTAGGCCCTGGAGAGCCGGTCGAGTTCCCTGCCGGCGGCGTACTCGGCGACCCCCACTTCCCGGAAGGCGTCCGCTCCGGCGGCGATACCCAGCGCGGACGCCATGCCGTCGTGCTCCAGGACCGACGCGACGAACTCCGTGGCGCGCGCGCCGAACAGGGGGGCATGCTCGGGCAGGGCATGCCGGACGCCGTCGACGACGGCGCGGGCGAGCACGAGGGCGGCGGAACGGGCTGGAGCAAGGGACGCGGTCATCGTCGACCTCCGGAGCAGCGGGAATCGTCGGGGCGCCGAGTCTGCTACTCCGGGGTAACGGGCACATCGGGTGAATTACGTAGTCGGGCCTTTCCGCGGTGTTGATCACCCGATCGTGGCAAAATCCGCCAGGTCCGGCAGTCAGCGGTTACTCGCACACGGCTCCATGAGCGGCGCTCTGGACGACCTTCGCGTACTTGCCGAGCACTCCGCGCGTGTACGCCGGGGTCTTCGGAGTCCAGCCCTCCCGGCGCGCCTCGATGTCGTCGATCCCGACTTCAAGGGTCCGGTTCGCGACGTCCAGCGTGATCGGGTCCCCGTCCCGCACGAACGCGATCGGTCCCGCGTCGACCGCTTCCGGCGCGATGTGGCCGACGCAGAGGCCGGTCGTGCCGCCGCTGAACCGGCCGTCGGTGATGAGCAGGACGTCCTTCCCGAGTCCGGCGCCCTTGATCGCGCCGGTGATGGCGAGCATCTCCCGCATCCCTGGGCCGCCCTTCGGGCCTTCGTAGCGGATGACGACGACGTCCCCGGCGACGATCCGGCCCTCGGCGAGCGCGTCGAGCGCGGCCCGTTCGCCGTCGAAGACCCGCGCGGTCCCGGTGAACGTCGTTTCGTCGAAGCCCGCCGACTTCACGACCGCGCCTTCCGGCGCGAGCGATCCCTTGAGGATGGTCAGCCCGCCGGTCTGGTGGATCGGGCGGTCGAGCGGGCGGAGGATCTCGCCGTCGAGACCGGCGGGCGCGATGCCTTCGAGATTCTCGGCCATCGTCTTGCCGGTCACGGTCAGCACGTCGCCGTGCATGAGCCCGGCATCGAGCAGCGCCTTCATCACCACGGGGATGCCGCCGACCTTGTCGACGTCGTTCATCACGTACTTCCCGAACGGCTTCAGATCACCCAGGTGCGGGACCTTGTCGCCGATGCGGTTGAAGTCGTCGATGCGCAGGTCGACCTCGGCCTCACGCGCGATCGCGAGCAGGTGGAGGACGGCGTTGGTCGAGCCACCCAGCGCCATCACGACGGCGATGGCGTTCTCGAACGCCGCCATGGTCATGATCTGCCGCGCGGTGATGCCCTGGCGGAGCAGGCCGACGACGGCCTCCCCCGACCGGTGGGCGAACCCGTCACGGCGCCGGTCGACGGCGGGCGGGGCGGCCGAACCGGGCAGTGACATGCCGAGTGCCTCGGCCACCGACGCCATCGTGTTGGCGGTGTACATCCCGCCGCAGGCGCCCTCACCGGGACAGATCGCGCGCTCGATCTTGTCCACTTCGGCGCGGGTGATCTTGCCGGCCAGGCAGGCGCCGACGGCCTCGAAGGCGTCGATGATCGTGACGTCCCGGCCGTCGACCTGACCGGGCATGATCGAACCGGCGTAAAGGAAAACGGAGGCGAGGTCGAGCCGGGCCGCGGCCATCAGCATGCCCGGCAGCGATTTGTCGCAGCCCGCGAGGAGCACGGAGCCGTCCAGGCGCTCGGCCATCATCACCGTCTCGACGGAGTCCGCGATGACCTCCCGCGACACCAGCGAGAAGTGCATGCCCTCGTGCCCCATGGAAATCCCGTCGGACACCGAGATCGTGCCGAATTCCAGCGGGTAGCCACCGCCCGCGTGCACGCCGTTCTTGACCGCCTTGGCCAGCCTGTCCAGCGACAGGTTGCACGGGGTGATCTCGTTCCACGACGACGCCACGCCGATCTGCGGTTTGGCGAAATCGTCGTCGCCCATGCCGACCGCACGGAGCATGCCGCGCGCGGCCGCGCGCTCCAGGCCGTCGGTCACGTCGCGGGAACGAGGCTTCAAATCCGGCTGGTCCTGCGACATCGGGATACCTTTCCTTCGTGGTGGGACACCGGGCACGCTGCCAACCGAAGCCGTCCGGCGCAACTCACCGCTCCGCGTCCGGTCCACGGTGCGGCGCTCCCCGTCGCAGCGCTACGCGCGTGATCGCGTGGTGGTCCACGCCGAGCACTTCGACCGTCCACCCGGAGACGACCACCCGGTCACCCGGTTTCTCCGGGATCCGGCCGAGGAGCACGAGAATCAGTCCCGCGATCGTCGCGTACTCCCCCGGCGGCGCGTCCGGCAGTTCGACACCGATGTCGACGAGGTCGTGCACCGGGAAGGTACCGGGCAGCACCAGGGAACCGTCCTGGCCGTCCCGTACGGCCAGGACGTCCCGGTCCGTCTCGTCGTAGATCTCGCCGACGATCTCCTCCAGCAGGTCCTCCAGCGTGACCATTCCGGCGACCGCGCCGTGTTCGTCGACGACCAGCGCCATCTGCTCCCGCTCGGCCTTGAAGCCGCGCAACGCGTCGGAGACCCGCAGCGAATCGGGGAACACCACCGCCGGTCTGACCACGTCGGCGAGCTCTTCTCGGTCGTCGAGCAGATCACGCAGGTGCACCACGCCGATGACGTCGTCCAGATGACCGCCGCGGGCGACCGGCGCCCGGGAGTGGCCGGAATCGGCCAGCTGCCTTCGCGCCGATTCGAGGTCTTGCTCCACCGCGAGCGTCAGCACCGCACGCCGGGGGACGAGCACTTCCCGCAGCCTTCGCTCGTGGATCTCCAGTGCCCCGTTCATGATCATGCGCTGCTCGGCGTTCAGCCCGCGTTGCGCCGACACCAGTTCGCGGAGCTCCTCGGGTGACATCTGGTCCGGATCGGCTTCCGCGCGTCCGCCCAGCATCCGCACGACGAAGTTCGTCGACACGCTCAGCGCCCACACCGCGGGCCGGGAGATCGCCGACAACCACGTCAGCGGACGCGCCACCAGCAACGCCCATCGCAGCGCGTTCTGCATGGCCAGCCGCTTGGGCGCGAGTTCACCGAGCACCAGGGTCAGGAAGGTGAGCACCATCGTCACCAGCGCGACGGCCACCGCTGGAGCGGCGTTGCCGAGGAAACCCAAGAGGGGCACCACGGGCTCGGCGAGGGACACCGCCGCCGTCGCCGAGGCCAGGAACCCGGCGAGCGTGATCCCGATCTGGATGGTCGCCAGGAAGCGGTTCGGGTCGCGCGCCAGCCGCACCAGTGTCCGGGCGGCGGCGCGGCCGTCTCGTTCCAAGGTCCGTAACTGCCCTTCGCGCAGCGAGATCAGCGCCATCTCGCTGCCCGCGAACACCGCGTTGAGCACCACCAGCACCGCGACCAGCGCGATGTCGAACCCGTAGTCGCCCACAAGCACTCCCCGGCCCGCCGGAAGTGCAGAACATTACCGAGGGACGAGCGGGGCCGCAGAGATCCGGACGGGTCGATACTGACACGTCGTTCCGCTACCGTCGAAGGACCCGCACGGACGGAGTCCTGATGTTCGCACTCAAGACCGCTCCCGCCCGGACCTTCCTGCGCCGGGCGGAGGAGATCGCCAAACCGGTCACCCGCTGGAGCCTCGGCCACGCGATTCCCCGCGTGGCCCTGCGGGCCGCGGCTCGCCGGGGGGATCTCCAGGGCAGACTGTCCGTCGAAGCGAGCGGCGGGGCCGACCTGACCGGCTTGTTCGACGAGATCCGCTCGCACGGCGCCATCGCCACCACCCGGGTCGGGCATGTGACCACCCGGCACGCGGCGTGCAAGGAGATCCTGACCAGTGACGCGTTCAAGACGGTGCGGTTCGTCCCGGACAGCCCGCTGCTCAACCGGCTCGTCACCTGGTCGGCGTCCGGGCTGATCCATCCGATCGAACCGCCGTCGCTGCTCGCCAGCGAACCACCCGACCACACGCGCTACCGGAAATTGGTCACGCGTGTCTTCACCGCCCGCGCGGTCGAGCAACTGCGCGAGCGCACGCAGGCGATCACCGACGAACTGCTCGACGGCCTCGACCCGAAGGATCCCGTCGACCTCGTCGAGTCCTATTGCGGGCTCCTGCCGGTCACCGTCATCAGCCAGATTCTCGGTGTCCCGCTGGAAGAACGGGACAAGGTCCTCGCACTCGGCGGGGCCGCGGCCCCCAGCCTCGATCTCGGTCTGCCGTGGCGGACCTTCCGGACCGTGGAGTCGACGCTGGCCGAGTTCGACTCCTGGCTCACGGAACATCTGGAGAAACTGCGGACGAATCCCGGGGACAACCTCCTCAGCAAACTGATCGCCGCCCGCGAAGACGGTGTCGGCCTGACCGAGCGGGAGCTCAAGGCCACCGCGGGGCTGGTGCTGGCGGCCGGTTTCGAAACGACCGTCAACCTCCTCGGCAACGGCATCGCCTTGCTCACCCGGCATCCGGACCAGCTCCGGAAACTGCGGGACGATCCGGCACTGTGGAGCAACGCCGTCGACGAGGTCCTCCGCTACGACCCGCCCGTCCTCCTCACCGGACGGCTGTGCGCGCGCGACACCGAGATCGGCGGAACGCGCGTCGAACGTGGGGCGATCGTCAGCACGGTCCTCGCTGGGGCGAACCGGGACCCGGAGATCTTCGACGACCCCTCCGCTTTCGACGTCACACGGGCGAACGCGCGGGACCACGTGTCCTTCGGCGCCGGGCGGCACTACTGCCTCGGCGCGTCGCTGGCGAGGATGGAAGGGGAGATCGGCCTGCGGTCGATCTTCGAGCGGTTCCCGGATTTGCGGCCGCTGGACGGCGCGCGGCGGCGGCAGACCCGGATCCTGCGCGGTTTCGAAACGCTGCCCGCCGCGCTCTCGTGAGTTCGTGAAGTACATGATGGCCCCCTTCCTTGCGTCCAGCGCAAGGAAGGGGGCCATCATGTACTGGGGGAAGATGTGAAGGGGCCTTCAGGACGCCGTGTCGTCGTGGCCGTCGCGGGCATTTTTACCGCACCGGTCCCGAAGGCCGCTCACACTGTCGCCCCGGTGACGACGACTCCGGACCGCCAAGGCGAAGAAGCCCCGGAGTTGCCCGCTCTCACTGGTTTCGGGTGCCTGATGGGCTTCTTCATGACCGTGATGGCCCTCATCGGGCCCCTCTTGCTCTGGCTCAGCACCCGGTTCGATCCCGCCGACGACGACCGGCTGGTCGTCATCGCCATGGGCGCGGTGTTCACGATCGGCGGACTGGTCACGGTCGCGTCGCACCTGTGGCAGAACGCCAGGGCCCGCGAAGTCCACCGTGCCCTCGACCGGTCCGGGGTCCGCGCGACCGCCGAAGTCGTTTCCAGCAAGCGGATCTGGGTCGGCGAAGTGAGTACGCCCGCCGAAGACGTCGACTTCGTCGTCACCGGCCCCGGGGTGACGACGTTCAGCGCACGGTTGCTCACCGAAGACGTCGGCCGTTACGAAACGGGCACCGTGGTGCCCGTCGACGTCGACCCGAGGACCCTCCTGTTCCGCCTCGCCGACTGACCTTCCCGCCCACATTGCCCGGCAGCATCGTATCGCTTATCGTATATGAAATTCACCCCCCGATGCTGCGAGGTGACGTCTTGACCACCGCCACCGCCGACCCGACCACCACCACGGTCGCGCGAGATTTCACCGATTTCCGCACGGTGGTGTCGCAATCCTTCGTGCCGTTGCACGTGACGAGCGAGCACCGCGACCACTTCCGCGGCCGCATCCGCTCGTGTGGCGCCGACGAGGTACAGCTGACCGAGGTGACCGCCTCGGCACACGTGGTCGAGCGCACGCCCGAGCTCATCGCCAGGGCGGACAGGCACTACTACAAACTCAGCCTGATCCTGTCCGGGACCGGGCTGCTGGTGCAGGACAACCGTGAGGCGATGCTGCGTCCCGGTGACGTGGCGTTGTACGACACGAACCGGCCGTACACGCTGGCGTTCGAGGAGGATTTCCGCACGCTCGTGGTGATGTTCCCGCAGCGGCTCATCGACCTCCCCCGTGACCTGGTCGGCCAGCTGACCGCGGTCCCGATGTCGGGCAAGCACGGGATGGGCAACGTGGTGGTGCCGTTCCTCGCGCAGCTCGGCAGCAATCTCGACCAGCTCGGCGGGCCGGCGGGGGTCCGGCTCGCGCATACCGCGGTCGACCTGCTCGCCACGCTGTTCGCCAGCGAGCTCGACCTCGCCCGCGCCACCGCCGGACCGCATCACGAACTGATGCGCCGCGTCCTCGCCTACATCGACGCGAACCTGTCCTCCACCGACCTCGGTCCGGCGCAGATCGCCGCGGAGCACTACATCTCCACCCGGCATCTGCACGGTCTCTTCCACGAACAGGGCACGACCGTCTCGAGCTGGATCCGCACCCGCCGCCTCGAACACTGCCGTCGCGAACTGCTCGACCCGGTGCACGCCTCACGGCCCGTCGCCGCCATCGCGGCGAAGTGGGGTTTCGTCGACGCGCCGCATTTCAGCCGGGTCTTCAAGACGGAATTCGGCCGCTCGCCGAGCGAACTGCGCCGGGGCTTGACCGTGAGCGAGCGGTTGTTGCCGCCCAGCGCGTGACAGCTGGCCCTCCCCCGGTCCTCGCCCCGACGATGACCGCATGTCCGAAGCACCCGAGGAACAGTGGCGCACCTATGACGAGTTCGCCGCCGGAATAGCCACCTACCGCCTGCCGAACGCGGACCTGTCGGGTCGCGAACTCACCGTCACCCTCGAAGACGGGACGACGCTCGCGTTGCGGTTCGAGGACGCGGAAACCGCCACCTGTAACGGTATCGAGGATCCGTACGACGCGGTCGCCGTCCGGGAAGACGTCTTCTTCGTCAATTTCCCCCTTACCAGCGTGGAAGGTGAAGCGCTCACCGTCGTCTTCTCCACGACGACACATCGCGCGCTGGCCGTGCGCTCGGTGATCGGCGCCGAGGACGTCGAGGGCGTTCCCCGTGTCTCGCAGACATTCCGGTCCGGCACCACCGACGCGGGCACGCCGGCCGGCGAGGTGCCGGGGCCGTCGCGTGACCTGATCGGCAAGCGCAACGTCTACCGCTACAGCCCGGAACACCTCTACGAGCATGTGTACGTGTCTTCCCAGCGCTATGCCTGGCAGTGCCTCGAAGGCGTGCAGCGCGGCCACGGGGACATGGACCTGTCGACGGTGTGGAAGTTCCAGGACGGTCTCTACCTGTTCTGCTTCCGCGAATTCCGCATCGCCGTGGCCAGTGTGTGGCTGCACGACCTCGGCTACGCGTTGAAGACCACCGGCGTCTTCCTCGGCCTGACCGGGGACGGCCGGTCGGAGCATTCCCGCGCGGGCGGGCACATCTACCCACTCGGCGCCGTCGCCTACCCCGACGCGCAACCGGTTTAAGGAGTCTCAGTGTCCAATCTCGACATCATCGCCGCGCATTACGCCGCGAGCGACCGGGGCGACCTGGCGGGCATGCTGGCCCCCCTCGGTCCCGGCACCACCTGGACGGAGGCGGCCGGTTTCCCTTACGCCGGAACCTACACCGGCCCGGAAGAGGTCCGGGACAACGTTTTCGGCGCCATCGCGAAGGACTGGGAGGGCTACACCTTCACCCTCGGCGACCTGCTCGACGCCGGTGACACGGTGATCGGCATCGGGACCTACCAGGGCAAGCACCGCGAGACCGGCCGCTCGTTCACCGCCCGGGTCGCGCACGTGTGGAAGTTCGACGGCGGCAAGGTCACCTCGTTCGAGCAGATCGTCGACTCGGTGCCCGTGGTGAACGCCATGACCGATTCGGGGAACCGGTGAAACCCGCGCGGGGCCTCGTCGCCCTCACCGCCGCCGTCCTGCTCGCGACCGCGGGCTGCGCCGGAGCCGAAAGCGGTTCGAGCGGCCCGATCGTGGTCGGCTCGGTCAACGCGCTGAGCGGCGCGGCCACCTTCCCCGAAGCCTCCCAGGCGGCCAAGGCGGTCTTCGACGCGGCCAACGCGAGCGGCGGTGTCAACGGCAGACAGATCCAGTACAAGGCCCTCGACGACAAGGGGGATCCGGCAGGCGCGGCGGCCGCGGCTCGCGAGGTCGTCGGCCGCGACGAGGCCGTGGCGCTGGTCGGCTCGTCCAGCCTCATCGAGTGCGAGATCAACAACAAGTACTACGAGCAGCAGAAGATCCTGTCCATTCAGGGTATCGGGGTGGACCCGGCGTGCTTCTCCAGTCCCAATATCGCCCCGGTCAACGTCGGGCCGTACCACGACATGACGCTGACGCTGCTTTACGGCTCGGAAACACTGAAGCTGAACGACATCTGCGCGTTGCTGGAGATCGCGGGCAACACACTGCCGTCGTATCAGGCGGCCATCGACGAGTGGTCGGCCATCACCGGCAAGAAGCTCAAGTACCTCGACGCGACCGTGCCCTACGGCGGTTCCGATTACACCTCCTACATCGTCAAGGCCCGCAACGCCGGCTGCAAGGCGATCACGGTGAACCCGGTGGAACCGGATTCGATCGGGCAGCTCAAGGCCGCCGCCGCGCAGGGCTGGAACGACGTCACGTGGTTGCTGCTGACCAGCGTCTACAGCGAGAACTACGCCAAGGCCATCACCAACGCCGGTGCCGGGGTGTACGTGCCCGCCGAGTTCTACCCGTTCACCGACGCGACCAGCCCGCAGAACAAGGACTGGCGTGAACTGATGACGAAGAACGGCATCGCGCTGACGTCGTTCAGCCAGGGCGGCTACCTGGCGGCGAAGTACTTCCTCGACGTCGTCAAGGGGATCAGTGGTGACATCACCCGCGAGTCGGTGACCAAGGCACTGCGCGAAATGAAGCCGATCAGCGACCCCATGGTCGGCACGCCGTACGTCTTCGGTCCCGGCAAAGCCCACCACGACAACACCTCGGGCTGGCCGATCAAGCTCGCCTCGGGCACCAACAAATGGGAGCTCGTCGCGAACGACTGGCTGCGGATTCCCAAGAAATAACGGGAGGATTCCATGCTGCAGGGAGCGCTGGCAGGCTTGGCCGCCGGCGGACTGTACGCGGTACTGGCGGTGTGCCTGACCCTCATGTCGCGTTTGGTGCGGGTGGTCAACTTCGCCCAGTCGGCCACCGGGATGTTCGGTTGCTACGTGGCGGTGTTCCTGTCCGTCGGCTGGGGCGTGCCGACCTGGCTCGCCACGGTGGCGGGGATCCTGCTCGGCGGGCTGCTCAGCGCGCTACTCGGCTGGATCGTGTCCACCTGGCTCGCCGAGGCCGACACTGGCACCCGCTCGGCGGTCACCGTGGCGGTGCTGCTCCTGCTGATCTCGGTGTCCTTCATCCTGTTCGGCAATAAACCGCAGCCGTTCCACCCGATCCTCGACGGACCGGCGGTCACCGTCGGCGGGGTGGTGATCAGCCAGGTCACCGTGGTCACCGTCGCGCTGGCGGTGCTGGTGGCGGTGGCCAGCCGGATCGTGCTGAGCCGGACGTCGGCGGGGGTCCAGCTCCGGGCGCTTTCGGAACGGCCGACTACGGCCGAGCTGCTGGGCATCCCGGCGAAACGACTCAGCATCGCGGTCTGGGCGGTCACCGGGGTGGTCAGCACGCTGGTCATCTCGATCGTCGCGCCGTCGCAGTCGAACGACGCGACGTCGCTGGCCATGCTGGTGGTCCCGGCCGCCGCCGCGGCCCTGCTCGGCGGGTTCCGCCGCCTCGATCTCGCGGTCGCGGGCGGACTGGGGCTCGGCCTGATCCAGGGCGCGGCCGCGCAGGTCGACGGCCTTTCGGTGGTGCGGTATTTCCTGCCGTTCGCGGTGATCGTCGCGTTGCTGCTGTGGTCGCAGCGCAAGGAGGTGTGGGATGCGGCTCGCTGAACGCGGGACTCCGTTCGTCGTCGCGCTGGCGGCGATCGCGGCCGGCTACGGACTGAGCGTCGGACTCGACGGGTACTTCGTCTACCTCGGCATGAGTGCCGTGGTCGCCGGGATCTCGTTGCTCGGGCTGGGCGTGGTCACCGGCAGCGCGGGGATGATCTCCCTGTGCCAGCTGACCTTCGGCGCAGTCGGCGCCTGGACGGTGTCCGCGCTGAACGAGGCACAGGCACCCGGCGGGTTCCTCACCTGGCTGCTGCTCGGCGGTCTGGCCGCCGGGGTGGTCGGGGTGCTCGTCGGGCTCCCGGCGTTGCGCTTGCGGGGGATCAACCTCGCCGTCGTCACGCTGGGGCTCGCCGCGGCGGCCGACCTCGCGCTGGTGCAACTGCAGTTCCCCGGCGTCTCCGGCGGGATCTCGGTCGAGCGGCCGGACGCCTTCTCCGACGACCGGTCCTATTTCCTGCTCGCCGTGGTGGTGCTGGTGCTGTGCTGTCTGGCCGTGTACTTCCTGCGGCGCGGCCGCTGGGGCAGCGCTTGGCAGGCGGTGGCGTTCTCCGAACGGGGGACGGCCGCCGCCGGCACCAGCGTCCGGACGTCGAAGCTGACCGCGTTCGCGGTGAGCGCCACCCTGGGCGGGATCAGCGGCGGCCTGCTCACCGGGCAGGTCGGGCTCGCCTTCCCGGCCAGTTTCACCGCCATCCAATCACTGGCGCTGTACGTGCTGGCGATCATGTCCGGCGCGCATCTGATCGACATGGCCGTGTTCGGCGCGGTGTTGTGGGTCGGCGTGCCCGAGCTGCTGAAACGCTGGGGAATCCCGCAGGACTGGGGTTTCGTGGTCTTCGGGGTGCTCGGCGTCCAAGCGCTGGCCAGTGGCGGGAACCTGGGCACCACGGTGCGGCAGGTCTGGTACCGGCGGTCCACAAAGGAACCGGCGAAACTCGATCTCGCTTCCGGAACCGCGGACATCGAGGCCAAGGCACCCGGTCCGCCGGTGCTCACCGTACGCGGCCTGAGCGTGAACTTCGGTCATGTGGCCGCACTGTCCTCAGTGGACATCACAGTGCCGGAACACGGCGTGCTCGGGGTGATCGGTCCCAACGGCGCGGGCAAGTCGACGCTGGTGGACGCGATCAGCGGATTCCTGCCGAACGCGGACGGCGCGGTCGAACTCGGCGGCAAGCCGTTGACCGGGTCACCGTCGAACCGGGCCCGCGCCGGGCTGCGCCGGACGTTCCAGCAGGATCGTGTCCCGCCGGGTTTGACGGTGGGCGCGTACCTCAAGTTCCTCGCCAGGCGTCGCCTCACCGCCGAAAAGATCACGGACGCCCTGGACTTCTTCGGCTGCCCCAGCGCCCGCACCCCGCTGTCGCAAGTGGACGTCGGCGCACGGAGGCTGGTCGAGGTCGTCGGGCATCTGCTGGCGCGGCCGCGGGTTCTGCTGCTCGACGAGCCTGCCGCCGGGCTTCCGCACGAGGAGCACGTCGCGTTCGGGGAACGGCTGCGGCAGGTTCCCGCGCGCTTCGGGGTGTCCGTGCTGCTCATCGAGCACGACCTCGACCTGGTGCGGTCGGTCTGCGACACGATCACCGTCCTCGACTTCGGCCGTGTCCTGGCCTCCGGCCCGCAGGCCGAAGTGCTCGCCGATCCGGCCGTGCTCAAGGCCTACATGGGTGAAACGGAGCTGCTGTGAACGCGTTGCGGATAGCGGGACTGACGGTCACCCGCGGTGCCGGGCCGGTGATCTCCGGTGTCGACCTGACCCTGGAGCCGGGCCGGATCACCGCGCTCGTCGGGCCCAACGGGGCGGGGAAGACCAGCCTGCTGGAGGCGGTCTCCGGCGTCGTCCCCGCCTCGGCCGGAACCGTCCACATCGGACCGGACGAGATCACGAAGCAGTCGCGCGTCGCCCGCGCGCGGCGCGGTCTGGCGCATATCGAGCAGGGGCGCGCGGTGTTCGGCGGACTGACCGTGCTGGAGAACCTGATGCTGACCGCGCGCACCCGCGCGCGGGCGGACGAGCTGTTCGAGTTGTTCCCCGAACTCGAGAAACGCCGCGACTCCCCGGCGGCGCTGCTCAGCGGCGGGGAGCAGCAGATGGTGGTACTGGCCCGCGCGTTCGCCGCACGGCCGTCGTTCCTGCTGATCGACGAGATGTCACTCGGGCTCGCGCCGGTGGTGTTCACCCGGCTGCTGCCGATGGTGACCCGGTTCGCCGAGGAAGGCGCGGCGATCCTGCTCGTCGAGCAGTTCACGCATCTGGCACTCGGGGTCGCGAGCGACGCGCTGGTGGTGTCCTCGGGGCGCGTAACCTACGCGGGCTCGGCGCAAGGCCTGCTGGACTCCCCCGGCACCCTGCACTCGGCCTACCTCGGAGAATCCTGAGACGCGTGAAGGCCCCTTCCCTCGACTGAGCCGAGGGAAGGGGCCTTCACGCGCTACGGCTACGAACCCATGCCCGCCCGTTCGAAGGCCAGCGTCGGCAGATCGACGGCGTGCGCGCCGCCGTCGGCCACGATCACCGCACCGGTGATGTAGGACGACTCCGAAGACCCCAGGAACCGCACGATCGACGCGATCTCCTCCGGTTCGGCGGGGCGGCGCAGCGGGACCTCGGCGGTGACCCGGCGGTAACCCTCGTCGTGGCCGCCGTCGAAGCCCGCCGCCTCGGCGAACTGGTCCATCTCGCCGTCCGCCATCGGGGTGCGCACCCAGCCCGGGCAGACGGCGTTCGCGCGGACGCCCTTCGGCCCGTAGTCGCGGGCGATCGAGCGGGTCAGCCCGATCAGGGCGTGCTTGGCGACGGTGTAGCCGGCGACGTTCGGCCCGGCGAACAGTCCGGCCAGCGACGACACGATGACCACCTGGCCGCCGGTTTCGATCAGCGAGGGCAGCGTGGCCCGGCAGAACACGAAGGCGCTGGACAGGTTCGAGCGCAGGGCGAGTTCCCATTCGTCGTCACCGGTGTCGACCACCGACGACAGGCCGTGCCCGCCCGCGTTGGCCACCACGACGTCCAGCCTGCCGAACTTGCCGATGATCTCGGCAGCGGCGTTCTCGGCGGCTTCACGTTCGCTGGCGTCACAGGCGATGACGTGCGCGCCCGTCTCCGCGGCCACCTTCTCCAGCGGCTCGCGGCGCCGTCCGAGTACCACCACCTGGGCGCCCTCGTCGGCGTACCGGCGGGCGACAGCCGCGCCGATACCGGTACCGCCTCCTGTGATCGCGATGACCTTCTTCACGTGCGAAGTCCTTTCTAAGCGGGAAAACCGGAACGGGCCGAGACGCCGAAGTCGGCGAGCACGGCCTGGCCGTTGACCGTCCGCGAACGCGCGGACGCGAGATAGAGCACCTGGTCCGCGACGTCTTCAGGAGCCTGCACCGGAAACGCGGGGTCGTCGAGTACCTCACCGAGGTCACCACGCGCCATCGGAGTGTCGACCACCGACGGGCACACGCAGTTCACCCGGACCTCGGGGAGGTCGACCGCGAGTGCCCTGGTCATCGCGACCACAGCGCCCTTCGAAGCGCAGTAGGGCACCATGCCGGGCGCGCTGGTGAACGCCGAGTCGCTGGCCAGCAGGACGACCGAGCCCCGTGTCGCGGTGAGCCACGGCGCGGCGTGTTTGACCAGCAGGAACTGTCCGGTGACATTGACCGCCATGAGGGCGGCGAAGTCGGCCGCCGAGGTCTCGGTGACCGGGGTCCCCACCGGGCCGGAGATCCCGGCGCAGCCGACGACGACGTCCAGGCCGCCGAACCGCGCCACGACGGTACTCACCGCGTCAGCCACCGAACGCTCATCGGTGACGTCGGCGTGGACCGCCAGCAGGCCGTCGGCGAGGATGGGCACGGGTGCCCGGTCCAGTGCGCCCACCCGCGCGCCTTCGGCCAGGAAAGCCTGGACGCAGGCAAGGCCGATGCCGGACGCCGCGCCGGTCACCAGCACGGCCTTGCCCGCGAGATCCAGTCGCATGGCGCCATCCTCCGGTCCGGCCCGTTCGCGGGGGTTGGCCCTCAGTGCATCCTTCTTGTCCGCGACCGCATGACGGTGTCGCGCCCTTTCCCCGCGCCGGTGGACCGGCAAGACTGCGAAGCATGACCAGGCCGCATCCTTTGGACCCGCTGACCGCCGACGAGCTCGCCGCAGGCCGCGCGATCCTGGCCGACGAGGGCCTGCTCACCGAGACCACGCGGTTCCCGGCGGTACTGCCGGTGGAGCCGGACAAGGCCGACGCCGCCCCCGACCGCCGCGTCCAGTACACACTGCTGGACACCGCGTCCGGTCTTGCGCGCGACGTGGTCATTTCGCTGGCGAAACGCGAAATAGTCGCCGACGAAGCCTGCGGCGACGGCCAGCCCGCGTACCTGTTCGAGGAGTACGACCGCGCCGCGTCGATCACCAAGGCGTCACCCGAATGGCAAGCCGCGATGCGGCGACGCGGACTCGGCGACCGGATCGGCCACGCCTTCTGCGCGCCACTGGCGCCGGGGTTCTTCGGCAGGCCTGACGAGACCGGGCGGGTCATCCGCTCGCTGACCTTCCTGCGCGACGACGAGTCCGACAGCCCGTGGGCGCATCCGGTCGAGGGCCTCATCGTCCATATCGATCTGACCGGACAGCGGGTGCTGCGGGTCGAAGACGAGGGTGACGTACCCGTCCCGCCCGAACACGGCCGCTACGACGGCGTCCCGCCCCGCGCCACGCTCAAGCCCATCGAGATCACCCAGCCCGAAGGCCCGAGCTTCACCGTCGACGGCAACGAGGTCACCTGGGAGGGCTGGCGGCTGCGTGTCGGTTTCAACGCCCGCGAAGGTCTCACGCTGCACCAGATCTCGTTTCAAGAGCGCTCGGTGCTCTACCGGGCCTCGGTGCCGGAGATGGTCGTGCCCTACGGCGACACCGCGCCCGGCCGGTTCTGGATCAGCTACTTCGACGCGGGCGAGTACCTGCTCGGCAAGAACGGCAACGACCTGCGGCTGGGCTGCGACTGCCTCGGCGTCATCCACTACTTCCCCGCCTTCGTCGCCGACGACCACGGCCACCCGGTCGAGATCCCCCGGGCGATCTGCATGCACGAGGAGGACTACGGGATCCTCTGGAAGCACACCGATCTCGACGGCCGCGCCGAGGTCCGCCGCTCGCGGCGGCTGGTCATCTCGTCGATCTCCACCATCGGCAACTACGACTACGGCTTCTTCTGGTACTTCTACCTCGACGGCACCGTGGAACTGGAGGCCAAGGCCACCGGCATCGTGTTCGCCGGCGCCGCGCACACCGGGACGAAACACCCCCACGCCAACGAGATCGCGCCCGGCCTGTTCGCGCCGGTGCATCAGCACCTGTTCTGCGCGCGGCTGGACGTGGCGATCGACGGCGAACGCAACTCGCTCGTCGAGATCGACGTCGAGGGCGTCCCGACCGGCGACCGGAACCCGTACGGGAACGCCTTCACCTGGAAGGAAACCCCGCTGCGGAGCGAACTGGAGGCGCGGCGGCACGCGGATCCGGCCAAGGCGCGGGTCTGGGAGATCCGCAGCGCGGAGCGGACCAACCGGCTCGGCACGCCGACGGCGTACCAGCTGGTCCCCCGGCCGTCCGCGACCCTGATGGCGCAACCGGAATCGAGTGTCCACAAGCGAGCGACCTTCGCCGCCCGGCACCTGTGGGCCACGCCGTACCGCGCCGATGAACGCTTCCCGGCGGGCGACCGGCCGAACGCGCATCCCGGCGGGGCCGGGCTGCCCGCCTGGACCGCCGCCGACCGCGACCTCACCGACACCGATCTCGTGCTGTGGCATGTCTTCGGCCCCACCCACATCCCGCGTCCCGAGGACTGGCCGGTCATGCCGGTCGACTACTCGGGTTTCACCTTGCGCCCCTACGGCTTCCTGGATCGCAACCCGGCACTGGACCTGCCTTCCGGCGCCACCGACGAGCACTGTTCCGCCCACGAGCACTAGGACTCTCCTGATGTCAGAACTCACCCTGTCCGACACGTCCACCTGGCTGCCGCTGGACGGCCTGGCCCCCGGTTTCGACGCGAACAAGGCTCCCGTCGTCGGCGACCTGCACGGCCGCACCTTCGAGCTCGCCTGCGAGGACGGCACCAAGTTCACCGCGGGCTTCACCGGTACCCGGATCGACTGGACCTACCACGGTTCCGGCACCGATCGCTGTGAGACCTTCCTGGTCGACGACGACCTGTACTACGTCCAGTTCCACCCGCAGGCCCGGCAGGAAGAGGCGGTCACCCTGCTGCTCGACGTGCGGCGCGGCCGCGCGCTCCTCGTGCTGAGCCGGATCGGCGATACCTCGCCACGGGTCACGCAGACGTTCCTGGCCGCCACGATCGGCGGTATCGAGCCGAGCGGGGAATCGCTCGCACCCACGACTTCGCTGGTCGGCCGCCGGGTGCTGTGGGTGTACAGCACCGCGCACGCCTACGAGCACGTGTACCTCAGCCCGCACTGGTACACCTGGCAGTGCCTCGCCGGACCGGAAAAGGGGCTCGCGGACACCGACGAGAACTCCGTCTACGAACTGCGGCCCGGCATCTACGTCTTCGCCTGGCGGGAGAAGGTGATCCCGTGCGCGTCGGTCACCGTCGCGGACCACCGCGACGCGAAGCGGCTGCGCTCGCACGGTGTCCTCTTCGGACTGGACGCCACCGGGACCACCCCGACCCACTTCACCTTCGGCGCGCACGGCAAGCTTCTGAGCACCACCGTGCACCCCGAGGCGTACGACCCGGCCGGGAGCTGAGCCTTGACCGCCGACCTCATTATCACCAACGCCACCGTGTACACAGTGGACGGTGTCCGGCCCTGGGCGTCGTCACTGGCGATCAAGAACGGTCGCGTCCTGTCCCTGGAGGACCTGGAACGCGGACCGTCCACCGAGGTCGTCGACCTCGAAGGCGCGTTCGTGCTGCCCGGCCTGGTCGATGTGCACAACCACCACGCCCTTGCCGGGCGCTCGGCCCTGTTCGAGCTGAACTTCGGCGTGGACGCCGGCTTCGAGGACATTCTCACGGCGGTCCGCTCGCGAGCCGCGGGACTCGGGCCGGACGAATGGGTGATCGGCGGGGCGTGGGCGTCCACTTTGGTCAGCACCCTGTCGCGGTCTTCCGCGAGGCACGCGCTCGACGAGGCCGCGGGCGGTCGCCCGGTCATGCTCTCGGACGACAGCAGGCACAATCGCTGGGTGAGCAGCCGGGCCTTGGCACTGGCGGGCATCACCGCTTCGACCCCCGATCCGGCCGGCGGGGAGATCGTCCGGGACCCCTCGACCGGTGAACCCGTCGGTGTCCTGCTCGAAGCGGCGGGCGTCGCCGTCGAGCGGGCGCTCAGCGAGACCCGGACGCTCACCGACGAGCAGCACGCGGCGGCGTCGCGGCACGGGATCGGCACACTGCATTCTTACGGGGTCACCGCCTTCCAGGACGCCGGAGTCTCCTCGGACATCCTGCGGGCACTGAAGTCGCTCGACGACGCGGGGGAACTGCACGCGTGGGTCGTGTCGTCGCTGCTGATCAACGACCCGATCTTCGGCTTCGACCCGATCGGCGCTCCGCTGCTGGAGGTCGCCGGGCGCTACCGGAGCGAGCACCACCGGCCGGACTTCGTGAAGATCTTCCTCGACGGTGTCCCGCCGACACGCACGGCCGCGTTCCTGGAGCCCTACCTGCCGGACGACGTGCACGGTGCCTGTCATCACGGGGCCACCACCATGCCCGGCGACGAACTGGTGGGCTGGCTGCGCACCGCCGCCGCGGCAGGGCTCTCGGCCAAGGTCCACTGCACCGGCGACGCGTCGGTGCGCGCGACGCTCGACGCCGTCGAAGAGGTGCGGGCCGAAGGCTTCGCCGAAGCGCGCTTCCAGGTCGCGCACGGCCAGTTCGTGCACCCCGACGACCTCCCGCGCTTCGCCGCACTGGGCGTCGCCGCGGACATCTCGCCGTTCCTGTGGGTCCCGGGCGTCATCCCGGCGGCCATCGCGGAGGTCCTGCCCGGCGAGCGGGCGGGGCGGATGCAGCCGAACCGGTCGCTCCTGGACGAAGGCGCGCTGGTCGCCGGGGGTTCGGACTGGCCGGTCAGCGAATCGCCGAACGCCTGGGAGGGCATCCACGGCCTCGTCACCCGCCAGGACCCGACCGGCACGTTCCCCGGCGCGCTGTGGCCGGAGCAGGCGATCACCCTGGCCGAGGCGATCGAGGTCTTCACCCTCTCCGCCGCCCGCGCGATGGGCGTCGACGACGTCACCGGTTCGCTGGTTCCCGGCAAGTCGGCGGATTTCGTCGTGCTGGACCGGGATCCGTTCCGAACCGACCCGTCGGCGCTCGTCAAGACGAACGTGACGCAAACGTGGTTCGCCGGACACCGCGTGTATCAGCGGGTCTGATCTCCTACACTGGTAGAAGAACCAGTGCGGGAGGTCTGCCGATGCCGAAGATCATCGACCACGACGAGCGGCGAAGTCACATCGTCGACGTCACCTGGGAACTGATCACCCAGGGCGGGATCGAGGCCGCCACCATGCGTGAGATCGCGGCCGCCGCCGGTTTCGCGAACGGGGCGCTGAAGCTGTACTTCCCGAGCAAGGAAGACATCATCCAGGCCACCTACGAACGTGCGCTCGGCATGATGCGCGAGTACGTCGAACTGGACGGACTGCGCGGGCTGGTCGCGCTCCGCGAGCTGTGCGTCTCGTCGATGCCGATCGACGAGGACCGCATCGCCGCGGGGCGCGTCCTGCTCACCTTCTGGCAGCTCTCGCTGACCAACCCGAAACTGCAGGACAAGTACCTCGAACACATCCGCTCGTGGCGGGGGTTGCTGCACCGGTACCTCGCCGAGGGCCGGGAGGACGGTGACATCGTCACCGAGACCCCCGACGAGCAGCTGGTCGACGAGGTCGTGCTGATCAACGCCGGGGCGAACGTGATGAGCCTGGTCGCCGGGGAGTTCTCGACCGTCGCCCTGCAGCGGCAACACCTCGAGTCCTTCTTCGACCGCCTCACCCGCCCCTGACCCCCTGCCCCTTCGCATTTCGTCCTCTAAATGCGGTCGTTCGCACTGGCATGGAGCGCATTTAGAGGACGAAACGCGGGATCAGGGGTGGGGAGTGAAAACGCGGGTCAGGAAGCTCGCCACGTGCCGGTGCGAGCGGGGCGAAGCGGGAAGATCCGTATAGAGGCCATAGAAGCCGTGGATCTGGCCCGAGTAGCGAGTCATCTCCACCCGCGTCCCCGCGTCGGCCAGCCGCCGCGCGAACTCCTCCCCTTCGTCCCGCAGGACGTCGTACTCCGCCGTCAGCACGAGCGCCGTCGGGAGCTTCGTCAAGTCGGAGGCCCGCAACGGCAGCAGATACGGATCGTTCAGCTGCGCCGGGTCCGATACGTACTGGTCGAAGAAGAACCGCATCGCCCCGGCCGTCATGCCGAACCCCTCGGCGAAGTCCACATAGGACCGGAAGCCGTCGTCCGGGTGACCGTAGACCGGGCAGATCAGCACCTGCGCGGCCAACGGCGGCCCGCCCCGGTCACGGGACATCATCGAGACCACCGTGGACAGATTGCCGCCCGCGCTCTCCCCGCCGATGGCGATCCGGCCCGGGTCCACCGCCGGTCCGGCGCCACCCGTGGCGAGCCATTCGACGACGGCGTAGCAGTCGTCCGGGGCAGCCGGGTACGGGTGCTCGGGCGCGAGCCGGTAGTCCACCGCGACGACGGCGACCTTCGCCGCGTTGCACACCGCCCGCGACGCGACCTCGTTCTCGTCGATCGAACCGATCGTCCACCCGCCACCGTGGATCCACACGAACGCCGGCACCGGCGAGGCGACGTCGGGCAGGTAGATCCGCACGCGTACCCCGGAGGGCAGGACGTGGTCGGTGACCGAGGCGACCTCTTCGACCGTTTCGGGACGTCGCCAGGAGGCGGCGAACGCGGCCCGCAACTCGGCGGCCGTCGGCGGCGTGGCCGGCGCTTCGGGCGCGACACTGCGGGCGAGTAGTTCCTTGACCGCGGGATCGAGCGTCACCGTCACACCGCTTCCGCGACGAGCACGCGCGGGCTGCCCGGCAGGGTGAGCCGGTCGGTCACCCGCCAGCCCGCCTTGCCCAGCCAGTCCCGGACCTCGGCCTCCGGATAGACGACCGTCCCGTCGATCACCAGGTACTCCCCCGCGTGCAGTGCGTCGATCGGCCGCTGGACCGCGTCGTCGTCGAGGAAGAAGTCGAGCAGCAGCAGGGTCGCGCCCGGCGCCGCGGCCGCGCGGGCGGCGCGCAGGATCCCCGCGTTCTGGTTCGCGTCGAAGCGGTGGACGACGTGATTGACCATCACCAGGTCGAACTCGCCTTCGGGCCGCGCGGTGGGCGTCTCCGCCCCGACGACGGCGGCGCGGTCCGCGAATCCCGCCTCGGCCACGGCGGTGGTGACCGATTCGGTGAAGCCAGGGTCGAAGACGAACGTCGTGTGCAGACCGTCGTTGGTCTTCATGGCCTCGACCGCGAACGCGCTGGAGAGCCCGCCGAGGTCCAGGAGCCTCCGGTGCGGGCCGAAATCGAACGCGTTCGCCAGCATCTTGGCGTGTAGGGCGTTATACGTCATGACGCCTGCCATGAACGTGCCCCAGCGCGCGTCGTCCATCTCCAGTTTCCCCGGCTCGCCACTGTCGGTGGTGTGCTGGAACTGCAGCCAATGGGGGTAGCTGATCGAATCCAGGAAGGCGAGGAACGGCGCCAGGTCGAGGCCCTCTGCGCCGAGGTACTCCGCCGCGTCGGCGGCCAACGCGTAACGTCCGTCCACACGGGACAGCAGACCGAGCGATGACATGGCGTCACCGAGGATACGGACGATCTTCGCCGGCTTGCCGGTCTTCTCCGCCAGTTCCGGCACCGTCAGCGGCCCGTCGGCGAGCGCGGTGAACAGGCCGATCCGGCTCGCCGCGAAGAGTTGCTTGGCCGCCATGTACCCCACGGCGATGTCCACGATCCGCTCGGGACCGGCAGTCTTGGTCGACCCGCTCACGGGTGCCCTCCTTAGCTCGTTTCCGCCGAGAGTCTACAGACGTAGACAAAAGAATCCAGTGCGAGTTTTCGCCCACTGCCAGGGAAAACCGGTCGGATATCAACTTCCTACATTCGTAGAATATACCCATTGACAGCCAACTCCCCCAGTGTCAACATGCGTAGAACTACCCCCGCCGGAGGCCCGCTCCCCCGGCAGTGCGGCCCGCTTCGGGCGGGCTCGGGAAAGGGGATTCATGACCCTGCTCCACTTACGGGAACTGACCGTCGGCGTGATCGCCGACGAGACCGAACGCGAACTGGTCCGCGAACTCTCGTTCGACCTCGAACAAGGCCGGACACTCTGCGTGGTCGGCGAATCCGGCAGCGGTAAAACGGTGACGGCCTTGTCGATCATCCGGTTGCTGGAATTCGTCGCGCCGGTGTTCACCCGCGGTGAGATCGCCGTCGACGGCGTGGACGTCACGCGGCTTTCCGCCGACGAGATGCGCGCCTACCGCGGCCCGCGGATCGGCATGATCTTCCAGGAGGCCTTGGATTCACTCAACCCCAGCCAACGGGTCGGCAAACAGCTGATCGAGGCCTACCGGAAGCCCGGCACCCTGCCACGCCAGGCCGCGCGCAAGGGCACCCCGCTGCACCGCGAAGCCGAGACGAAGGCACGGGGACTGCTGAAGGAAGTCGGCCTCACCGACACCGACCGTGTGCTTTCGCTGTACCCGCACCAGATGTCGGGCGGGATGCAGCAGCGCGTGATGATCGCGCTCGCCCTGATGGCCGATCCCAGTCTGCTGATCGCCGACGAGCCGACCACGGCCCTGGACGTGACGACGCAGGCCGAAATCCTCACGCTGTTCGATCGTGTCCGCCGCGATCACGGCACCGCGTGCGTCTTCATCACGCACGACATGGGGGTCGCCGCGCAGGTGGCCGACCGGATCGCGGTGATGTACCGCGGCGGGCTGGTCGAACTCGGGTCCAAAGAGGACATTCTGGGCTCGCCGAAACATCCCTACACCAAGGCGTTGCTCGACTGCGTGCCGAAACTCGGGGTGAGCAGACGTGACGGCTTCCCCACCATCTCCGAAGCTCTGCTCGAAGCCGCGATGAACGGCGAATCGGCGGTCGCGACCGAAACCAGGACGCTGAGCCGTACCACCCAAAACGACGAAGGCGAGGGCACCGCGCTCGTCATCGACTCGGTGTCCAAAGTGTACGGAAGGCGGGGAAAATTCTCGCTGCACCGTGCACCCGAGGTGCACGCGGTCAAGAACGTTTCCCTGGAGATCGCGCCCGGTGAGTTCTTCGGCCTGGTCGGGGAATCCGGTTCGGGCAAGACCACGCTGGGCCGTCTGGTGAGCGCGCTCGAACCGCCCACCGAAGGCAGCATCACCTTCGGAGCGCACCGGTGCACGCCGTCCGGTCTCGAGGGCGATGAACGAGCGTTCCGCCGCCGTGCGCAACTCATCTTCCAGGACCCGCAAAGCTCGCTCGATCCCCGGCACACCGCCGCCCGGATCATCGCCGAACCACTGCGGGAACTGACCGGTCTCCGCGGCGCCGAACTGGATCGCCGGGTCACCGAACTGATCGACGAGGTCGGCCTCCCCTCCGACACCGCGAAGAAACTGCCCTCGCAACTGTCCGGCGGACAACGGCAGCGCGTCTCGATCGCCCGCGCGATCGCCGCCGAACCCGACCTCATCGTCGCCGACGAGCCCACCTCCGCGCTCGACGTCTCGGTTCAGGGCCAGGTGATGAACCTGCTGCTCGACCTGCGGCGCACCCGCGCGCTCAGCTTCCTGTTCATCACGCACAACCTCAGCCTGGTGCTCTCGGTCGCCGATCGCGTCGGCGTGATGTACCGGGGCGAACTGATCGAAATCGGTGACCCGGACCGGATCCGGCTCCACCCCCGGCACGAGTACACCCGCCGCCTGCTCGCGGCGAACCCCGACACAGGAGTGCGGAACCCATGAGACGAACCCTCACCTCGGCCGCGTTCGGCGTGGCGACCGTCCTGCTGCTCAGCTCCTGTATGGGCGGGCAAGCGGGCGGTGGCGCCGCCGACGGGCCACCGGTCCGCGGCGGCAACCTCGACGTCGCCGTGCCCACGGATCCGCAGTCCCTCGACATGGTCGCGAACCCCGGTCAGGTGACCGCGCACATCGGCAACATGATGTACGAGAAACTGTTCGAGGTGGACCGCGGTTTCACCGCCCGGCCGATGCTGGTGGAGGATTACACCACCACCCCGGACAGGCTCACCTACACCTTCAAGCTGCGCCAGGGCGTCACCTTCCACGACGGCAACCCGCTGACCTCCGAGGACGTCGTGGCGAGCCTGAAACGCTGGCAGCAGGTCCACCGCACCGGCCAGCTGGTCACCCCGGACATCGAGGCGATCACCCCGGCCGATCCGGCGACGGTGACCATCAAGCTCAAGCAGCCTCGCTATCCGCTGATCAACGAACTCGCCGGGGCGGGCACGGAGATCTACGAGGCGAAGAACCTCACCGGTGTCCCGCCGACCGGGTTCGGCCAGGACAAGGCCGTCGGGACCGGGCCGTACAAGCTCAAGAGCTGGGACATCGGCCGAGAGCTGGTGCTGGAGCGGTACTCCGGCTACAAATCCCGGCCCGAAGAGGACTGGGGCGGGCAGGCGGGTGCCAAGCACGCGTATCTGGACACCGTGACCTACAAGGTGGTCTCGGATCAGGACGCGCTGATCAACGGCCTGCAGACCGGGCAATGGGACCACATCATGCCCACCAACGACCAGTACGAGCCCCTGCGTGACAACCCGGCACTGGTCGTGCGCAACCTGCCCGGCGGGAACGAGAACGTCGTCATCCCGAACTTCAACACCGGCTCCAAGTTCGCCGATCCGCGCGCCCGCGAGGCGCTGAACCTGCTGCTGGACAAGCCGGCGATCAACGCGGCCACCGGGGGCAGCAAGGACCTCACCCTCGAGACCGGCGCCTTCGCCTCCCCGGACAACAAGCAGTTCTATTCCACCGCGGGCGAGGAGGTCTACAAGAAGCACGATCCGGAGCGGGCCAAGCAGCTGCTCGCCGAGGTCGGCATCACCGCCGGCGCGACCATCCGCGTCGTCACCACCAACTCCTACCCCGAATTCGCCAAATGGGCCGTGCTCATCCAGGACGGCCTGTCGAAGATCGGCATCAACACCAAGATCGACACCTTCGACTTCGCCACCATGCTCGGCACGCTGACCAAGGAACCGGGCGGCTGGGACATCACCACCCTGTTCTTCGACTCGGCGCTGACCTCACCCGCGCAGATGCCCGCGCTCACCCTCGGCACGCTGAACGGGTCGTCCTCCCCCGAACTGGACGCCCTCATGGCCGAATACAACGCGTCGACGACGCCCGAGCAGGCCAAGACGGTGGTGGACAAGATGCAGGCGTTCACCTGGAAGCAGCTGTCGGTCATCACGCTGAGCCAATCCAAGCTGTACGCGGCCTACTCCCCGAAGCTCAAGGGGTACGGCGACTTCTACCGCGTCTTCTGGAACGCCTGGTTGGCGTCATGACCGGTCTGTTGCTGCGCAGGCTGCGCGATCTGCTGATCATCCTGGTGATCGTCGGGACGATGATGTTCTTCGTCATCCGGCTCATCCCCGGCGATCCCGCGCAGGCCATCCTCGGCCCGACCGCGCGTCCGTCCGATGTGGACGCGCTGAGGGAGAGCATGGGGCTGAACGGGACGCTGTGGGAGCAGTACCTCGCCTGGGCCGGGAACGTGCTGCGCGGCGATTTCGGCACGTCGATCACCTATCACGCACCGGTGCTCGGGGTGGTCGCCGACCACATTCTGCCGACCCTGACGCTGGCCGTGCTGTCCACGGTGATCAGCTTCTTCCTCTCGGTCGCGATCACCTCCTGGCAGGCGGTCGCGCCGCGCAATCCGGTGGCACGGGCGCTGGACCGGTTCTCCGCGCTGGGCATGGCGATGCCGGACTTCTGGATCTCGCTGATGCTCGTGCTGGTGTTCTCGGTGACGTTGCGCTGGTTCCCTTCCAGCGGCTACGAGAACCTGTTCACCGATCCGGTGACGGCGGTGCCCGCGCTGGTGCTGCCGCTCACCGTGCTGGTCATCGGGCAGACCGCGTTGTTCGTGCTCACCCTGCGCGAAAGTTTGCTCGGCGAGCTTCCGCTGGCATATCTGCGCACCGCGCGGGTCAAGGGGCTCTCGGAGCGGCAGGTGATGACCGAACACGTCCTGCCGAACGCGCTGATGCCGCTGATCACCCAGCTCGGCAGCAACTTCGCGATGCTGGTCGGCGGGATCGTGATCATCGAGTCCATCTTCGTCGTGCCCGGGCTCGGTCATCTGCTGATGGGCGCGGTGTCCACCCGCGACTTCCCGCTGATCCAGGGGGTGACCCTGTTCGTCGCGGTGCTGTTCGTGCTGGTCAACCTGCTGGTCGACCTGTCGTACGCGCTGCTCGACCCGAAGGTGCGTGTTTCGTGAGCGTGGTTCTGGCGGAAAAGACCCCGTCGGTGCGGGAAGCGCCCCCCGCCGGTCGCGCGGCCAGGTTGTTCCGGCGCAACCGGATGCTCGTCATCACCACCGCGCTGCTGGCGCTGATCGTCCTGGCCGTGGTCGTGCTGCCGTTCTTCCTGCCCAGTGTCAGCGCGACCGACCCGGTCAACCGGCTCCTGCCGCCGTCGGCCGCGCATCCCCTCGGCACGGACTCGTTCGGCCGCGACGTTCTCGCCAGGCTGGTCTCCGGCGGGCGGGCGTCGCTCGGGCTGTCCGCGCTGATCACCCTGTGCGCGGCCTTCACCGGTCTGGTGATCGGGCTGATCAGCGGATTCTTCCGGGCGGCGGACGCGGTGCTGATGCGGCTGATGGACGCCTGGATGTCGTTCCCCGCGATCATCCTCGCGATGGCGCTGGCGATCTCGCTCGGCGCGAGCATCTGGACCGAGCTGATCGCGCTGACGGTGATCTTCACGCCGTTCACCGCCCGTGTCATCCGCAGCCGGGTGCTCGGCATCGCCGGCCGGGCCTATATCGGCGCGGCGCGGGTTTCCGGGATGAGCAAGGGGAAGATCCTCGTCGTGCACGTGTTCCCGAACGTGCTGCCGCTGGCGCTGGTGCAGGTGGTGATCCTGTCCGCGGCGGCGATGCTGGTCGACGGCGCGATGAGCTTCCTCGGCCTTGGCATCGCTCCCCCGACTCCGACCTGGGGCAACATGATCGCCGAGGGCCGGTCGTATCTGGTGCAGGCGCCCTGGCTGGTGATCGCGCCCGGCGTGGCGATCATGGCGTGCGTGTTCCTGCTGAACCTCATCGGTTCGTCGCTGCGGATCGCCGTCGACGCCCGCGCGCGGACGTTGAGCGAACTGCAGCGCCTGCGCACCCGCCGTCCCTCCGGCAACTGAGAAAGGAATCCTTTGTCCGCCACTACTTCCCTGGCCGTGCGCCGCTTCACCCCTTCGGCCCCTTCAGGTCCACCCGTGCTGCTGGTGCACGGCTTCGCCTCCGACGGGCACACGGACTGGATCACCACGGGGTGGCCCGCCGCGCTCACCGCCGCGGGCCGCGAGGTTCTCGTCCCCGACCTGCCCGCTCATGGCTCCAGCCCCGCTCTCCCGGATTCACTGGGCGCCGCCGCGCTCGCCGCTGAACTGACGCGGCTCGTTTCCGGTCTGTCCGAAGTGGACGTCGTCGGGTACTCGCTGGGCGCCCGGCTGTCCTGGGAACTGCCCGCGCGGGCCCCGGTCCGGCGGCTCGTGCTGGCGGGGGTGAGCCCGTTCGAACCGTTCGGCGCCGTCGACGTCGCGGCCGCGCTGGCGTTCGCCGAGGGTGGCAAACCACCGTCGGATCCGCTGACGGGCATGATCGCGCACATGATCACCGCGCCGGGGCGGAATCCGGCCGCGCTCGCCCGGTGCATCGAGGATCTGCGCGCGGAGCCTTTCTCGCCGGTTTCCGGGGCCGTCTCCGTGCCCACCCGGTTCGTGGCGGGTGCGGAGGACCCGGTGAGCCAGGGCATCGAAACGCTGGTCGAACTCGTACCGGGAGCGGATCTCGTGCGAGTGCCCGGGGACCACGGTGGGGCTTTGCGGAGCCTGGAGTTCAAGGCGGCCGTGCTGGAGTTCCTCGGCTGAGATTTCGCCCCGACGCGCGCCATGAAAGGTCCTTTCCTTGCAAATTTCGCAAGGAAAGGACCTTTCATGGCATGGCAGGTGGAGTGGGGCTCCTCGTCGCGAGGGAGCGGTGGGGCCCTCGCGCAGCCGCAATGAAAGACGCTTTCATCGCGAAATTCGCGATGAAAGCGTCCTTCATTGCGGTCCCGAGGCGGATCAGAGGGTGCCGTCGGCCGCGACCGAGCGGTCCAGCCAGAGATCCTCCAGAGCCGCCCGCACCTCCGCACCGTGCTCGGAGGCCAGCCGTACCGCACCCAAGTTGTCCTCTAAGTGCGCGAGGCGGCTCACCCCGAACAACACGTTCGCCACCGGCCCGTACGCGAGGCAGAACGCGAGAGCCAGCTGCGAAGGACTCACCCCGAACTCCCCGGCCACGGCAGCGACGCGGGAGGCGGCGCCGCGGATCGATTCCCGGATACCACCGGGATCCGCGCCGATCTTCCGCGCCGGAATCTTGCCGAGCAGCACACCGCCCTCGAACACGTCCGACGCCTGCAAGGTCAGCCGTCCGGCCTCGAAATGCGCACCGTAGTACGGGCCTTCGGCCATGGACCGCCGGGCGACGCTGTACTTCAGCTGAGCGAACCGAGGCGCCGGAAGTCCCTCGGCGGCAGCGAAGTCCAGCGCCCGGTCGAGATCCGAAGCATGCCAGTTGTTCACACCCCACACGTCGAACCGTCCGAGCCGGATCTGCTCGGCCACCTCGGTGACGATCCGCGGGATGTCCGGCCGCTCGAAATAGTCGCCGACGACGACGGCCTCGGCGTGGTCGACGCCGATCCGGTCGAACGAGGTCGCGAGCTGCTCGGCGAAACCGGTGTTCGGGTAGTCCCAGAGCCAGAGTTTCCCGCACAGCTGGAATTCGCCGCGCGTGATCCCGGCGGCTCGGACGGCCTCGCCGAAAAGGACGTCCGTGCGCGACTGTTCGGAATGCGGCCCCATGTTGTAGTGGGCCACGTCGAACAGCGTGACGCGTGCGTCGATCGCGTACCGGATCAGGCGCACAGCGTCGTCGAAGTCCATCCTGTCCCAGGTGTTCCAGGATCCCAGGCTCAGCGCCGAAGTGGCGAAGCCCAGTCCGTTCTGCTTCTCGTGCACGAGATTTCCTTTCGCTGGCAACGGAAACCAGTTTTAGTCTACGATCGTAGAATGAACAAGCGACTCGTAGTGGTGACCGGCGGCGCCAGCGGTATCGGCCGCGGCGTCGCCGAAGCGTTCCAGTCGGCGGGCGACCGCGTGGTCATCGCCGACGTCGACGCGCGCGCGGCCCACGATCTGGCGGGCGAACTCGGCGCGGAGCACGTCGAACTCGACATCTCCGATCCCGGCTCGGTCGAGGCCGCGCTGGCCCTCGTCACCGGCCGGTTCGGCCCGGTGGACGTCCTGGTCAACAACGCCGGTCTCGCGGGAGGCGGCGGCCCCTTGGTGGGACTGGACATCGGCGTCTTCGATCTGTGCATGCGGGTGAACTTCCGCGGCACCTTCCTGATGACCCGGGCGGTCGGCGCGCACATGCTCGAAGCGGGCACCCGTGGCGCGATCGTCAACATCACCTCCATCGGCGCCCGGCAGCCGACGCCCGGGCTCGGCCACTACGAGGCCACCAAGGCCGCGGTCGAGGCGCTGACCCGTTCGGCCGCGCTCGAACTCGCGCCGCACGGCATCCGGGTCAACGCCGTCGCGCCCGGCCCGGTGCTCACGCCGATGACCGCCGGTTTCGCTTCCGACACCGCGGCCCGCGCGGCGTGGGAAGCGAGGATTCCTTTGGGAACCATCGCTTCCGTCGCCGACGTCGTGCCGTCAGTCCTCTTCCTCGCCTCCGCCGACGCCGGCCATCTCACCGGGGTGAGCCTGCAGGTCGACGGCGGGCAACTGCTCACCTGAGTACACGACGCGGCCGCCGGACACGGTGAGTTCGACATCGACGTCCGGCAGGTCCGCGAAGGCGACCTCGAGTGGATTCGCCGCCAGCACACAGAAGTCGGCGACGCGGCCCACGGTCAGCGACCCCTTCCACGACGCCGCCCCGTCCTGCCCGGCGGCCGCGACCGTGTAGCAGCGCAGCAATCTACGCATCAGCACAGCGTCCACTTCGGACACTTTCAGCAGCCGGGCCGCCGCGGCGATGTGCACCCGCCAGTCCGGGGTGACCACCGGCGCGTCACTGCTCAAGGTCAACGGGACACCCGAAGCCAGCATCTCCGCCAGCGGCCAGGCGCGGGCACCGACCTCGGCACTCAACGCTTCGGAAAGCATTCCTCGCATGGCCACCGCGATGGCGGGCTGAGTGGTCAGGCCGATCCCCGCCGCGGCCATCCGCGCCAGCTGGTCCGTGGTCACCAGGTCACCGTGGACGAGATGATCGCCTCGGCGCAGCGACCCGAGCGCGACCTCGATGCTGAGGTCTCCCGTGGCATGCACGGCGACCACCATCCCGGCGTCGTGCGCGAGCCTGATCATCGCGGCGAGGTTGCCCGCGCGATCGGTGTCGTCGTCCCCGTCGACGAGCAGCGCGCCGTGCGAACCGTCGGCGTAGCAATGATTCGTCCAGGCGGACCGCATCGGCGGAATGCCGTCGGCGAAGATCTTCACCCCGGGCACGGTGAGCCACGAGGGATCCGCCGCCGGGATCGGCGTCGCGAGTCCACGTGCGAAGTCCATCAGCGAGCTGGCGCCGTCGAGCAGGCCGAACAGCCGCAACGCGGTCACCCTCGCCCGCAGCAGGCCTTCCGCGGCCAGTGCCGCGTACTCCTCCAGCACCTCGGCGCCGAAGCAGCCCTTCTCTCCCGGTCCCAGCCCGGGCTCGGTGTAGCTCGTGATGCCGAGCGACGCACACAGCTCGCCGGCGCGCAGGATGGCGGCCCGTCGTTCACGTGCGGTGCGCACCGATTTCTCTTCACCGCCGGAAAATCCCGCGGCACCGATCAGCGTGTCCGGCCATCGCGCGCCGAGCCAGGTCGCGTGCAGGTGCGAATCGTTGATTCCGGGCAAAACGGTTCTGCCCGCGAGGTCGATCACTTCGGTTTCCGGGCCGATGTGGTCCAGGGCGACATCGCCGACGGCGACGATCCGGCCGTCGCGCACCGCCATCGCCCGCACGACGGTGTCCGCCGGGTCGAAGGTGAGGATCGGACCGCCGCGGACCACGAGCGAGGCGGGACGAATACGTTGCGACGGCATGGTTCCTCCAGGATCTGGACTTTTTCTCCTACGACTGTAGACTAAAAAGATGGCCAACAGAACCGAAGCGGCGGTGCTCACCGAACACGGGTCCGCGCTCACCCTGCGAGAATTGCCGCTGCCGGAGGAACCGGAACCGGGCGCCGCGCTGGTCCGGATCACCTGCACCACCCTGTGCGGCACCGACGTGCATCTCTGGTCGGGCCAGATGACCTTCCCCGGCATGCTGCCGATGGTGCTGGGGCACGAAATGGTCGGCGAGGTGGTGGCCGTCGGACCGGGTACCACCGACACCCTCGGCCGGGAGATCGCCGAGGGCGACCGCATCGGCTGGTCCGAGTCCACCTGCGGAAAGTGTTACGGCTGCACGATCCTGCGGGAGCCGGTCGCCTGTGAGAAGCGCGGCTACGGGTTCCTCCAGCGCTCCGATGTCTTTCCCTACGCCACCGGCGGTCTCGTCCGGTACTGCTATGTGACCCCCGGCGCGGCCAAACTGCTGCTGCCGGACGACGTCAAGGACACCTGGGCCTCGATGTCGGGCTGCGCGGGCAAAACCGTTCTGCGGGCGGTCGCGCGCTCCGGCGGGATCCGGCCCGGTGCGACGGTCGTGGTCCAGGGCGCCGGCGCGCTCGGCGTGTTCGCGACCGCCGTCGCGCGGATCTCCGGGGCAGGTGACGTGATCACCATCGGCGGTCCCGCCGACCGGCTCGAGACCGCCGGGCGTTTCGGTGCGACAGCGACGATCCCGGTCGACGGCAGCGCCGGAGACCGCGTCGAACGGGTCAAGGAACTCACCGGTGGCCGCGGCGCCGACCACGTCTTCGACTTCGCCGGTGGCCCCACCATCGGCGAGGAGGCGGTGGCGTTCGCCGCACAGCGCGGCACGATCGCGATCGTCGGTTCCACCGGTCCCGCGCCCTCCCCCGTGGCGCTGGGCACCGTGATGGGCAAGGAACTCACGGTCGTCGGGTCGCTCAACGGCGACATCGCCGACTACCACCGCTCGGTGGATTTCTTCCGCACCTTCGCCGGCCGGATGCCCTGGGGCGAACTGTTCAGCGCGCCCGTCGGGCTTTCCGGAGCTTCGCGGAGCGTCGAGTCGATGTCGCGGCTCGGCGAACTCAAAGCCGTCATCGATCCCCGTCTTCCCTAGGAGACCCCATGTCCGTCATCCCCCAGCGCCGGATCGGCCGCGACGGCCCGCTCACCGGCGTGCTCTCGCTCGGCTCCTGGCACACCTACGACCGGATGGACTTCCGCGAGGCCGTGCACCTCGTCCGCGCCGCGGTCGATTCCGGGATCACGCTCTTCGACGTCGGCGTCTACGGGTTCCCCGGCAGTACGCCGGTCTTCACCGACGTCCTGTTCTCCGCCATGGTCCGCGCGGCCGGCCTCAAGCGGGACGACTACCTGCTTTCGGCCAAACTCTGGCTGGAGGGCTACCCGGAGCAGAGCCTCCGCGACCAGCTGGACAACGCGCTCTTCCGCGCCGGGGTCGACCACGCCGACCTGGTGGTGCTGGGAGATCTCCGCCGCGACGACACCGACCTGCGCCGGCTGGTGGTGGATCTCGACGGACTCCGCCGAGCCGGGCTCATCCGGCAGTGGGGGGTGAACAACTGGTCGGCCACCACCATCCGGGCCCTGCACGACTTCGCCGCGACGGAGAACGTGCCCGGACCGGCCATCGCGCAACTGAAGTACAGCGTCGCCCGAAGGTCCATTCCGGACGGTGAACCCTTCAAGCGCGTCTTCGGTGAGCTCGGGGTCACGCTGCAGTCCTCGGACATCTTCGAGGGCGGGATCCTGCTGGGCAAGAACAGCGGCGCGCGCCAGGTCGGCCGCGACCCCGGCGACATCCGCGAGCGCATCGCCGCCTCCGCCCCGGAACTCGCGAAGCTCGCGAGCGAACTCGGTGCGACGGCGGCCCAGCTGTGCCTGGCCTTCACCCTCACCCACCCGGCCAACACGACCACGCTCTTCGGCGCGACCAGTACCGAGCAGCTCAAGGACAACCTCGGCGCCGTCGACCTCGTCGAGCGGGTGGGCGCGGAGAAGTTGCGCGAACTCGTCGAGCCGTACTGGGCGGACCGGGACGTCGTCGATCCGGAGGGACCGTGACGGCGTTCGATCCCGAACTCGCCGCGGCCCTCGAAGGCCTGCCGTCCGGACCGCCGCTGAGTGCCGAGTCGCTCGCGAGTGTCCGCAAGGCGCTGGCCGACGGGAATCCGACGTGCGCCGAGGCGGTCGGCGACCGGGACCTCGTCTGGGAAGACCGTGCCGTGCCCGGTACCGACGTCGTCGTCACCGTGCTCAAACCCCGTCGGCCCGGACGGGACGCGCCGGGGTTCTACAACATCCACGGTGGTGGAATGGTGCTGGACGACCGGTTCGCCGATCTGCCCCGGATGGTCGCGCTCGTCGAGGAGTTCGGCTTCGTCGCGGTGACCGTGGACTACCGGCTGGCCCCCGAACATCCGCATCCGGCACCGCTCGAAGATTGCTACGCGGGATTGGTCTGGATGGTCGAGAACGCCGCTGAACTCGGTTTCGATCCGGCGAAGCTGATCGTCGGGGGCGGCAGTGCGGGCGGCGGGCTCAGCGCGGGGATCGCCCTGCTGGCCAGGGATCGAGGTGGTCCGGCCTTGGCAGGCCAGCTGCTGCTGTGCCCGATGATCGACAGCCGCAACGATTCCGCGTCCACGGTGGAATTCGCCGAACGCGGTGTCTGGGGCCGGGCGGCGAACGAATTCGGCTGGCGCTCTCTCCTCCAAGGACAGACCTCGCCGTACGCCGTCCCGGCGACCGCGAGCGATCTCACCGGGCTTCCACCCGCGTTCATCGAGGTCGGCGCGGCCGAGATCTTCCGTGACGAGGACGTCGATTACGCGCGGCGCCTCTGGCGCGCGGGCGTGCCCACTGAACTGCACGTCTGGGCGGGCGCGTACCACGGGTTCGACCGGATCGCGCCGGACAGTGAGGTGACCCGGGCCGCGCTCGCCGCCCGGGCCTCGTGGCTGCGCCGCACTATCGGCCGGGCATGAACCTGGCGGCCTGTTCGCCGACCAGCACCGCCGGCGCGTTGGTGTTGCCCGTGGTCACCCGCGGCAGCACCGACGCGTCGGCGACCCGGAGTCCTTCGAGCCCGTGCACGGCCAGCGTCGGATCGACCACGGCCAGTTCGTCGGTGCCCATCCGGCAGGTTCCGACCTGATGGTGGTAGGTGATGGCGGTCCGGCGGACGTAGTCGCGGACGTCGGCGTCCCGCCCCGGATACAGCTCGCGGGCGCCCCACTCCTCCGCCAGCGCGGACGCCCGGCCGATCACCCGGCACTGCTCCACCGACGCGACCAGGCTCTCGAAGTCGGCCGGGTCTTCCAGCGCGGCGAGGTCGATGAGCGGTTCGTCGAGCGGGCTCGGCCCGGAGAGCCGCAGGCTGCCCCGGCTGCGCGGCGTGACCATGCCCGCCATCAGCGAGAACCCGGTCTCCGGGCCGGTCATCCAGTCTTCGTACATCGGCACGCTGAAATGGATCGGCTGAGTGTCGGGGACGGCGAGACCGGGACGGCTGCGCCAGAACAGCTGGGTCTGCGTGACCGAGCGGCCGGGCGCGGGCGGCTCGACCTGACGGCGGTCGGTCGTGAAGATGACCGGCGAGAGCAGGTGATCGTGCAGGTTCTTCCCCACGCCCGGCAGATCCGCGACGACGTCGATGCCGTGGGCGGCCAGGTCGTCCGCCGGACCGACGCCGCTGCGCAGCAGGATCGCCGGTGAGGCCAGCGCGCCCGCGGCGAGCACGACCTCATCGGCGAAGACCTTGCGCAGTTCGCCGTCGACCTCGGCCAGCACACCGGTCACCTTGGTCCCCTCGAACAGCAACCGGTGTACGAGCGCTCCCGTGTGGACGGTCATCCGGCCGGCGGCGGGCAGCCCGTAGGCGAGCCAGGTGTTGAGCCGTTTGCCGTCCCGCGTGGTGACGCGCTGCACCGAGACGCCGTCGAGTTCGCCGTCGTTGTAGTCGGGATTGAACGGAAAGCCTGCCTGCACGGCGGCGTCCACAATGGACCGCTGGATCGGGTGGAGCGGCTCGTTCGGTACGACGTCGAGCAGATCCTTCTCGATCCGCTCGAACACCGGGCGCACGTCGTCCCACCGCCAGCCGGGCAGGTCCCAGCCGTCGTAGTCGGCGGGGGCGCCGCGTACCCAGATCATCGCGTTGAGCGCGTGCGACCCACCGAGGACCTTGCCGCGCGGCAGGTGCAGCCGCCGGTTGGCCGCGTGCGGCTGCGGCACGGTGTAGTAGTCCCAGTCTTCCGGGCCGTGCCACAGCTCACCGGCCCGCGAGGGGTCGTGGATGGCCGGGTTGGTGTCCGGCCCGCCCGCTTCGAGCAGGGTGACCCACGCCCCGGAGTCGGCCAGTCTCCTGGCGACCACCGAACCGGCCGAACCCGCTCCCACCACGATGACGTCCATGTCCTCCACCCTCGCAAGCCACGGCGCCGTCCGGCGGATTCGGTTCGCTGGCCGACAATCGGCGTGCCCTGGCGGGCAAGACCGGGATGCCCGCGGCGCCCGATACTCGATCACATCCAGGTCGAGGAGGAGCTAGCCATGGCCACAAGCCTGTTCATCGACGGACAGTGGACCGCCGCCGGAGGCGGATCCCTGCCGACGTACGATCCGGCCACGGGCCAGGTGATCGAGGAGGTCGGCACCGCGTCGGCCGCCGACGTCGACGCCGCCGTCGGCGCCGCCCGGAAGGCACTGAACGACCCCGCGTGGGCGGGACTGCTCCCGGTTCAGCGGGCCGCGCTGCTGTTCAAGCTGGCGGCACTGGTCGACGAGCACCACGAGGAACTGGCCGCGCTCGAAACGCGCGATCAGGGCCAGCCGATCGGCATCTCGCGCCAGGTCAGCGTCACCGGCGCGGCCGAGCATCTCCGGTACTTCGCGGGCTGGGTGACCAAGATCCAGGGCACCACCAACCCGGTGTCCTTCCCGGACACCCTGCACTACACCCGCCGCGAGCCGGTGGGAGTGAACGCGCTGATCACGCCGTGGAACTTCCCGCTGATGATCCTGGTGTGGAAACTCGCGCCCGCGCTGGCCACCGGGAACACCGTGGTGATCAAGCCCAGCGAGGTCACGCCGCTGACCAGCATCCGGCTGGTGGAGCTGGTGCACGAGGCCGGATTCCCGCCGGGCGTGGTCAACCTGGTCACCGGCGACGGCGCGGTGGGTGCGCTGCTGAGCAAGCACCACGACGTCGACCACCTGTCCTACACCGGGTCCACCGCGGTCGGGAAGCTCATCACGGCGGCCAGCGCGGAGTCGAACCTGAAACGGCTCACTCTCGAACTCGGCGGCAAGGCACCCAGCATCATCGCCTCGGACGCCGACATCGACGCCGCCGTCGCGGGCAACCTCGCGGGCGCGACACTGAACAGCGGACAGGTCTGTGCCGCGTACACCCGGTTCTTCGTCGACCGCAAGCGCGAACAGGAGTTCGTCGCGAAACTGGCCGCCGGGCTCGAAGGCCTCAAGCTCGGACCGGGTCTGGACGAGTCCACCCAGCTCGGGCCGCTGGTGTCCGCGAAGCACCGCGAGCACGTGGACTTCCTCGTCTCGACCGGTCGCGAACAGGGCGCGGACCTGGTCACCGGCGGCCAGGTCGTCGATCGCGAAGGCTACTTCTACTCACCGACGCTGTTCGCCGGTGTCGCCGACGACATGACGATCATGCGCGAAGAGATCTTCGGCCCTGTCCTCGCCGTCACCGCCTACGACGATCCCGACGAGCTGCTGGCGCGCGCGAACGACACCGAGTACGGGCTCGCGGCCACCGTGTGGACCCGCGACATCGGTGTCGCGCACCGGTTCGCCAACGGCATCCGGGCGGGGGCGGTGTTCGTCAACATGCCGTCGATCCCCGACATGGCCGCGCCGTGGGGCGGCTACAAGGCGTCGGGCTGGGGCCGCGAGATGGGCCCGTGGGCGATCGACGCGTACACCGAGACCAAATCCGTCTGGCTGCACTACTCGTGACCGCGGGCGACGCGGTGAACGGGACCGCGAAGAGCAAGTCGCAGATCGCCTACCACTGGCTCAAGGCGCGGATCGACGACGGCACCTTCTCCCCCGGCTATCGCCTCGTGTTCGGGCAGATCGCGCAGGAACTCGGCGTCAGCACGGTGCCCGTACGCGAAGCGGTCCGGCGGCTGGAGGCCGAAGGGCTGGTGACCTACGAGCACAACATCGGCGCGCAGGTCGCGATGGCCGACGAGAGCGATTACCAGCACACGATGCAGACGCTCGCCCTGGTCGAGGGCTACGCCGCGGCGCTGGCGGCGCCGTCCTTGCCCGGCAAGGCACTCGAGGAGGCCAAGGGACTCAACGCGGAACTGACCGCCTGCCTCGACAACTTCGAGCCGTCGCGGTTCACCGCGCTGAACCGCGACTTCCACCGTGTCCTGTTCGGCACCTGTCCCAACCCCCAGGTGCTCGACCTGGTCAACCGCGGCTGGAACCGGCTGGCCGGGCTGCGCACGTCGACGTTCAGCTTCGTCCCGGGACGCGCGCACGAATCCGTGCAGGAGCATCAGAACATCCTCGACCTGTTCGACCGGAGGGCGCCTGCCGGAGAGATCGAACTGGCTGTGCGGGAGCACCGGCTGACGACGCTGGAGACGTTCCTCGCCTGGCGGCATCCCTAGGACGGCACGGCCTCCGGTGGCGGGAAGGCATAGAAGCGCACGGAAAGCTCCTGCTCGCCCGCCGCCGGGCGACGACGACGTTGGCAGTACCGGTTGATCAGCTCGCGATATTCGGCGTCCAGTTCGCGGAATTCGTCTTCGGTCAGCCGCGTCGAAGTCCGCTGAGCCGTCGCCCACGGGCCGAATTCGTCGCGATGCGACGCGGCCCAGGACAGCAGTGCGACCTCGTTCTCGTACTTCGCGTCGAGGAACGCGGTGACCCGGTCCCGGGCTTCGCCGGTGTAGTCCTCCGGCTTCGGCTCGCGCAGGTCCTGCGGGAGTGAGAACCACTCCCCTTTCCGGCCACGGCGCACGAACCCGTTGTCCTGCAAGGTTTTCAGGCATTCGACGACTTCCGCCCGCTGGAGCCCGGTGTTCCGCGCCACCTGTTCGGCGGTGGCGGGAAGTTCGCCCGTCACCCGCTGGTATCGCGGGTCGTCCCGCAGCTCGATGTCGCGCAAGGTCACCGTCCGCTGGGGCATCGCCGTGCTCAGCAGCCGCCTCGCGGCGAGGGCCAAGACCACGGCGACCGGGATCTCGACGAAGACCGCGAGCGCGACACTGGCCCACCGCTCGTCCGACGTCCAGCCGAGCATGACGTCGAACCAGGCGTCGCAGCACAACAGCGCGGCCGTGGCCGACAGCAGCGGGACGGCCGCCCGGCGGCGGCGCAACCCGAGCCATGCCCCGGCGGCGAAGCAGAGCAGAAGGGCGACGTCGAATCCGACCCAGGCCGCGCGCCATTGGCCGGTGTCGTACCGGTCGGGCAGCGTATGCGCGAGGTAGACGGTCCACGGCACGAGGCAGACCGCCGCTCCCGCGAGGAGGACCAGGAGTATCCGTCGGATCATGATCACGAGGTTAGGAGCGGGCGCCGCCGACGGCATCGGGGATTCTCCCTGGTTCACCCCAGGCTTGAGTCTCCCCCCACTGGAGCCTTTACCGTCGCTGCCATGACGATCACCGTTCTGGACACCTACCCGGCGATGCGCGAGATCCTGCGCGCGCCGCGGGCCGACCGCGCCGCGCTGCTCAAGGCGATGGTCGAGCCCGCCGCCGGGATGTACCGCTACTTCCCCGGTGAGGTGGACCTCGTCGCGATGCACGCGATGAGTTCCGGCTTCCCGCTCGACCGCGACGAAGAGCGCTGCCTCGAAGGTCTCGGCGCCTTGCACGAAGCCGACGCCTGGAACCGCATCCAGCGGGCACTCGACGACGCCGTGACCGCACAGCTCGCGGCGATCCCGGAACTCGCGATACCGGACATCACCGTCCTCACCGTGCTCGGCGATCCCGGCGACGCGCATTTCATGGGGCCGAACCTGGGGATGTCGGCGAACGGCAGCGTGTCCGGCTACCTCTATCTCACCTTCTGGCCGTACCCGGAGAACCTGGCGCGACTGGAGGCGACGGCGGTGCACGAGCTGAACCACAATCTCCGCTACAGCCCCGGCGGGGTGATCTGGGACCCGGCGACGGTCACCGTCGGCGAGCAGATCGTGTCCGAGGGGCTGGCCGACGCCTTCGCTCGCCAGTTGTACGGCGACGAACTCGGCTATGCCCGCATCGGCGTGCCGCACCTGCGCGACGACGCGGTGTTCGCGAAGGTCGTCTCCGGGCTGGGGATCACCGGCATGCGCAACTTCACGGCCTGGGTACACGGCGACGAGACCGCCGCCCGCTACGGCGGCACCCCGGTCGGTCTCCCGACCGGTGCCGGTTACGCGGTGGGTAACCGGCTCGTCGACGCCTATCTGGCCGCGACCGGCCGTACCGCCGCGGAGGCGCTGCTGGCGGACCGCCGCGACATCCTCGACACGGCGCTCGCCAAGCTCTCCTAGGATTCCCGGCGCCTCGACCGGATCGTGAGCACCACGAGCACGCCGCCGAGAAGCAACAGGAACAAGCCGGAGACGAGCAGGCCACGGAGTTCGCTGCCGGTCGAGGCCAGCGGGCCGCTGTCGGACGGCCCGCCACCCGGCGTGGTCGCGATCGGCTGTCCCGGCGTGGTGCTGGTCGTCATCCCGGGGCCGGGGGTCGTGCTCGAAGTACTGCTGGTGGTCGGCGAAGTACTGCTGCTGCCCGTAGTGGTCGTGGTGGGCCGCGACGTGCTGCTGGACGACGTGCTGCTCGTGGGCACACTGCTCGAACTGCTGGTGGTGGTCGAGGTGGCTGTCGTCGGGCTGATGGAGGGGGAAGACGAAGACGTCGAACTGCTCGGCGTCGTGGTCGGCGTGGTGACGCAGTCGGGCAGGTCACCGGTGAACGGGTAGGCGTGGAACTCCTGCCCGCCGCCACCGGTCGCCTCCGAGGTGTGCACCAGCGAGCCCGTGGTGAAGAAACGGCCGTTCATCCCGGACGCGGTGACCGTCGCGGTGCTTCCCGGTTCGCCGATCAGCACGCTTCCCTGGAACTGTGCGCCACCCGCGATCTTCACCTTGGTGGCGTCCGGGAAGTTCCACAGGAGCCGCTCGCGCAGCTTGTTCAGCGGGTCCCGGTCGTCGAGGTCGCCGGTGTAGGTGTTGATCGTCCGTTCCGCCCCCACCATGTTCACCAGGATCGTCGCCCCGGCCGGAATGCCGGTGAACTCGATGCCCTGCATGCCGCCGGTACGGCCGACCAGATCGAAGTCCACGGTGAACACCTGCAAGGCGGATTTCCCGTCCCCGGTGAACAGAGTGCGGTATCCCTCGTTGCGCGCTGTGCCCGTGGCAGGGCGCGGAGTGGAATTCTCGCGTGCGTAGCACTTGCTCGCCACGCGAAGATCCTCGCGCAGGCCCGAATACGGTTTCGCCGCGTCAGGGTCCTTCTCGAGTTTGCCGGTAACCGTCCCGGTCACCGTTCCCGCGTGCCGGACCACACCGCCATCGGCGAGCAACCGCTGTCCCGCCGCGATGCTCACGTCCCCGCCGGTCGTCAGGAAATCCGCCCCGTCCGGCGGCGGGACCCGTGAGCCGACACCGGCGATGCCGACGTTGTACACGGCGGACGCGCCTGCTCGTTTCGCCATGTCGAAATCACCGAGGACGACGACCCGGCCTTCGGCTTCCGCCGCCGCTTCGCGAACCTGGAATTCGCCGCCGACATAGACATTGATCCCGTTGTCCCGCCCGGCGTAGTCCTTGTTGTTCACCGGGGGGTACGTGCCGGGACAGGCGGGTCCGACACACGGTCCCAGTCCACCCGGCAACGGGGCGGCGACCGCCCCATCGGTGACGACAAGGGCCGCCACGCACACCACCGCGGCGGCACCGGCAGAAATCGAGGCGAACCGCCTTGCGCGCATGGGGCGATTCTTGTGCCGGCCGACCGGGTGCGCACAATCGAAAGGCGGAAATACCCCCGACCGGGCGAGGCACGTAACCCACCCCACGCCGTCGTGGTGCCGGGTCCAGGCGTCTGCTTGACTGCTGCCCGTGCCGTCCGCTCGTGAGACCTCCGTCGAAGCGGAGTTCTTGACGGTGGTCGGCCGGTTCGCCGGCCCCGCGCGAGGCGTCGGCCTCTTGGTGATCAGTGTTTTCGGAGTGCTCGCGACGCCACCGGGCGCGCTCCTTCTCGGCTGCGGCCTGCTCGCGCTGGCGCTGGGCACCGCCGTGGCCGAGCAGCTCGCGGGGAAGACGGGCCGGGGCAGGCCGGTGGCGTTCGCGCTGACGCTGGTCCGCGCCGTGGCGATCTGCGGCACCCAGTTCCTGACGGCGCCCGAAGCGGGCGAGCTGAACCAGTGGGCGTTGAACGTCCTCACCATCACCGCGATCACCCTGCAGTGGGAATGGCCGCCGAAGGTCACCGTGCCCGCCGTCGCCTGCCTGCTGGCGATCGAGGTGGTACCGCTCGGTTTCGAGGACGGCCTCTTCGTGGTGCTGCGGGTGGTGCTCGAAGCCGCGCTCGCCAGGGGCGCCTTCCTCCTGTTGCTGCGCACGACCCGCCGGATCGACCACCTGCGCGAGCGGCGCGCCCGGCTGGCGCGGGAGGAATCCCTTGCCGTGGAACGACGACGTCAGGAACGGGAGTATCTGGCCGTCCTGCACGACACGGCGGCGGCCACCTTTCTCACCGTGGCCCAGCGCGGGAAGACCGCGGGAACGGCCGAGGTCGCCGAGTACGCCCGCCGGGATCTCGCGATCCTCACCGGCGAGTCCGGCCCCGGCGGGGTGGTCGATCTCGAAACCTCGCTGCGCGGAGTGCTCGCGGAAAGCCCGGTGCGGGTCGAGACACATTGGTCGCCGCTCCCGGCGATCCCGGCCTCCGCGGCGCTCGCGCTGGTGCGGGCCGTACGCGAGGCGCTGGCGAACGTCGACCGGCACGCGGGTGTCGGCGAGGCCCGGCTGACGGTCGAAGACGGCGTACGCGTGACCATCCGGGACGAGGGCCGCGGGTTCGATCCCGCCGCGACCCCGGCGCAGCGGCGAGGCGTCCGGGGGTCGCTCGTCGAGCGCATGGCCGCGGTGGGCGGCCGGGCGAAGGTGACCTCCGCGCCCGGCGCGGGGACCACGGTGGAACTGGTGTGGCCCGATGGATGAGACGGCGGAGCGGGTCCTCGGCGGCTGCCGGATCGCGATCCTGGGCATCACCGTGGTGATCCAGGTCGGCCTCAGTCTGCCCCGGGTGACCGGCGCCGAAAGCCGGGCCGCGTTCGTGGCGCTCGGCATCGTCCTTCTCGTCGCGTCGTGGTGGGTGCTGCGGGGCAAGCCGGTTCCGTGGCAGGCCGGGATGATCGGCACCGTCGTCGCACTGACCGCCTCGGCGGTGGCGAGCTGGGCGGTGCCGCCGGGTGAACTGTTCGGCGAACGGCACTGGGTCTTCGGCTTGGTCGGCTGGCATCTGCTGGTCCTGCTGCTCGACCGGCCGGTGGCCGCGGTGGCGGCCCTCGGGGCGCAACTGGTGCTGGACGTCGTCCGGCTGGTCACCGCCGCTCCCGCCGACCGGGCCGAAATCAGCGGCGTGGTGATCGGCGGGCTCAGCGTGATCACCTTCCAGCTCGCCACGTTGGCGCTGGTGCGGGTCGTGTACCGGCGGGCGGGCGAAGCCGCGGAGGCCTCGGCCGAACGCGACCGGCTGCTCCACCGCAAGGCACTCGCCGAGCAACGGGAGGCCGACCAGCGCAGCCGGTTCGCCGGTCAGCTCGGCACCACCCTGCCGCTGCTCGCCGGACTGGCCGACCGCACACTGGATCCGCGCGACGAGGCGGTCCAGCGGCGCTGCGCGCTCGCGGCCACGCAGCTGCGACGGCTGTTCGCGGAGAACGACGACGTCCCCGACCCGTTGGTGCACGAGGTGTCGGCGTGCGTCGACCTCGCCGAACGGCGGGGCCTGACGGTGGCCTTGGCGGTCAGCGGTGAACCAGCGCCGGTCCCGACGGCGGTCCGCCGTGAGCTGACCGGCCCGCTGATGACCGCGCTGGTCGCCGCCCGGTCGCAGGCGAGGGTCAGCGTGCTGCGGACCGGTGAGGAGATCCGGGTCGCGGTGATCACCGACGGTGAACCGGGCCCGCTGGTGAACGGATCGGGCGTCGTCGACGTCGAATGGCACGCGCTGGGAGAACGATCGTGGATGGAGGCGAAATGGCGTTCGCGACCGAACTGACCGCGGTGGTCGTCGACGATCATCCGGCCGTGCGGGCCGGGGTCGTGCACTGGTTGTCGTCGGGGACCCCGCCGGTCAGGGTGGTGGCCGAGGGCGAGGACGTGCGGGCCGCCTGGATCGGCGAAGGGGCGCAGGCCGACGTCGTCATCCTCGACCTGCATTTGAACAGCACCACCCCCGCGATGGGAGATCTGCGCAGGCTCACCGAAGCCGGCCGCCGCGTCGTCGTCTACTCGATGCGGGCCGACGACGAGACCGTATTGCAGTGCCTCGAACTCGGCGCCCTCAGCTATCTCACCAAGGCCGAAGGCGCGGAACACCTCCTCGAAGCCGTACGCGCGGCGGCCGCCGACCGGCCGTACACGCCGCCGTCGCTGGCGGGCGCGCTGGCCGGGGACCGCTCGGACCGGCGTCCGGCCCTCTCGGCGCGGGAGACCGAAGTGCTCATCGAATGGTTCCAGTCGGAGTCTAAGGATTTCGTCGCGCACCGGCTCGGGATTTCGCCGAACACGGTCAACTCGCATCTGGAGCGGATCCGGGTCAAGTACGCCCAGATCGGCCGGGAAGCCCCGACCAAGGCAGCGCTGGTCGCACGGGCGATCCAGGACGGGCTGATCGGCGTAAGCGATTTGTGATCGGTTGTGGTGTGAACGGGCCACAGTCGCGGGCCCCCGCTGCGGCTACGGTGCGTGACGAGCACGCCGTCACCGGTTCGGCGGAAGTCCGAGGAGAACCATGAAGTCCGCCCGTACCGCCTTGATCGCCACCGCCTGCGCCGCCGCGCTGCTGCTTTCCGCCTGCGGCGAGGAAGCGGGCGGGAAGACCGTCCGAGCCGACGGCACCCTGGCACCCGGCAGTGAACTCAGGGTCGGCGAACGCGCCGTCGTCCCGTTCAGCGACGCGGGCAAGTCCGGCACGATCGCGATCACCGTCAAGTCGGTCGACGTCGGGCCGAAGGAGGATCTCGCCAAGTTCAAGGACAAAGGCGAGGGCACGCTCCCGGTCTACGTCCGGATGGTGATCGAGAACGTCGGTGGCACGGACCTCGCCGACACTTCGGTGTCCGTGCGCGCGGTGGACGCGAGCGGCAAGGGCACCAAGGTGATCATGGCCGGCGGCACCGCGGCCTGTAAGGGCGAGACGGCGCCGGAGACGTTCACCACGCCAGGCGCCACCTACGAAACCTGTGACACCGAAGGCGTCAAGGACGGTAACGAGGTCGGTGGCGTGTCGTTCGGCGAAGGCGACGGGTACAAGGACGACCCGATCACCTGGAAGAAGTGACCGTACTTCACGTTGGTCCGATCAGCGCAACCTTTTCGTGATCATTCGTGGTGCGAATGGCCCACACCGTCGTACTCCGCTGTCGATTACGGTGCGTGGCGAGAACGCCGGAGCAGGATTCGGCGGGGAGTCCGAGGAGATCCATGAAGTTCGACCGCATCGCCCTGTCCGCCACCGGCTGTGCCGCCATGCTGGTGCTTTCCGCCTGCGGCGGCAAAGAAGAGGGCGGTTCCCCGGTGCCCGCCCCCGCTCCGACGTCGACGTCGGCTGCCGCGTCCTCCCCCGCGACCAGCGGCACCGTCCCGGTCTCGAACGCGGACGCCACCGCGCCCGGCAGTGAACTGAAGGTCGGCGACCGCGCCGTCGTGCCGTTCAAGTACGGCACCGACAAGACCGGCACCGTCGCGATCACCGTGAAATCCATCGAGCTGGGCCCGAAGGAAGACCTCGCCGCGTATGGCGACAAGGCCAAGGGCATGACGCCGGTGTACATCCGGATGACGGTGGAGAACGTCGGCGGCACGGACCTCACCTACAGCACGGTGCGCCTGCGCGCGGTCGGCCCGAACAACAAGAGCACCGGCGTGATCATCACCGGCGAGACCCCGAACTGCCAGTCCGAGACGGCGAAGAAGGACTTCAAGACCGTCGGCGCGACCTACGACACCTGCGAACTCCAGGCCGTGCGCGACGGCGGCGAGGTCGGCGGCGCGACCTACAGCGACGGTGACGGGTACAAGGACGACCCGATCGTCTGGAAGAAGTAGCCTTCCGATCGCGCCCGATCGCCGTCGGGGCTCTCCGCACTCAGAGGACTAAATGCGGAGAGCGCCGAGGGGCACTGAGCCGCCGCACCGCGTTGGCGCAGGCCAGCGCCTCCAGTAGCGGCACTGTCCGCTCCCAGCCCAGGCAGGCGTCCGTGATGCTGAGATCGGGCCGAGGCGGTACCGCACCCACGTCCTGTCGGCCGTCGGCGAGGTACGACTCGATCATCACCCCGGCCAGCGCGTCGTTGCCCGCCGAGATCTGGTCGGCCAGGTCCGCGACGACGACGGGCTGCCGGTCGTAATTCTTGCCGCTGTTGCCGTGCGAGGCGTCGACGACGAGCCGGTGCGGCAGGCCCGCGGCGGTCAGCGCGTCGAGGGCGTCCGCGACGGCGTGGGCGTGGTGGTTCGGTTTCGGGCCGCCGCGCAGGACGAGGTGCGCGTCCGGATTCCCGGTGCTGCGCAGGACGCGCGGGCGCCCGTCCGCGGCGGCGCCGGGGAACACCTGCGGCAGCCCGGCGGCCTGGACGGCGGCGACCGCGGTGTCGAGCCGCCCGGAGACGCAGTTCTTCATCCCCACCGGCATCGGCAGCCACGACGCCAGGTGCCGGTGCGGCTGGCTGGCCACGGTCCTCGCGCCGATCGCGCCCCAGCTGATGGTGTCCGCGAAGTAGGGCGCCAGGAACGGGTCGACGAACTCGTACGCCAGCGGCAGCCCGGTCGCGACGGCGTCGTCCAGGAACCGCCGCCCGATCCGCACGCCGGACGCGAGATCGCCCTTGCCGTCCAGGGTGGGGTCGGGCACCAGGCCGGTCCAGCCCGCGATCGTCCGCGGTTTCTCCAGGTAGGCGCGCAGGACCACGACGAGGTCGTCGGCGAACCGCCGGGCCGCGTCCGCGAGGCGGTGCGCGTACTCGAGCGCTCCGGCGGTGTCGTGCACCGAACACGGCCCCACGACGACGAGCAGCCGTGAATCGCGCCTGGCCAGCACGTTCGCGACGGTCTCACGGTGCCGGGCGATCTCCGGCACGACGCCGTTCGTGGCCACCTCGGCCGGGCTGGGCAGGGTGTCCTGGTCAGGCATCCGCGTGACCTCTCTTCTTGTCGGGGACGGCCGCCCGGGGCAGCCGCGTCGCACCGGCGACCGCCACGACGGCGAGGCCGAGCACACACCAGAACGCGTCGGCGAAGGCGGCGGCGACGTCCTGGCCGCGTACGGCCAGTCGCGCCTGCAGCACCACGGCCAAGACCGCTGTGCCGATCGAGCCACCGAGCGTGTTGAGCAGGTTGAGCGCCCCGGCGGCCCGGGGCAGCCGGGCGGGTTCGACCCGGCGGTAGACGATCGTCATCACCGGCGCGCCGATCAGCGCCGCGCCGAAACCGCGCAGCAGCAGCGAAACCACGATCATCCAGTCCGGGAAACCAGGGCCGAGCCGGGTGAAGGGAGCGGTCCCGATGGCGACCAGCACGATCCCGCTCAGCACCAGCGTGCGCGGGGAGAGCCGGTCGACCAGCCGGTTCACCAGCACCGACCCGGCCGCCGCGCCGATGCCCTGCGGCACCAGCAGCAGCCCGGTGTCCCCAGTGGACAGTCCGGCGCCGCGCTGGAGATAGAGCGGCAGCAGGAACATCGTGCCGAACACCGACGCGCCGAGCAGGACCAGCGCCAGCGCGGCGACCCCGAACGGCGGCCGGGTGAACAACCGTGGATCCAGCAGGGGCGCTTCGGCCCGCAGGCCGTGCCGGACGAACGCCGCGAGCAGCACGACACCCGCCGCGACGGCGGTCCCGGCGACGACCGGCGTCCCGCGTTCGAACCAGGTGAGGCCGAAGACCAGGACCGCGAGGCCCGGGGACAACAGCAGCGCGCCCCGGAAGTCGAACCGGTCACCCCGGCCGCCTGGTTCGTCCGCCGGTACCCAGCGTCGCGCCAGTACCACGGCCACCACGCCGACCGGGAGATTGACGTAGAACAGCCACGGCCAGCCGGCGGCGGCGAGGATCGTGCCACTCGCCAGCGGCCCGAGCACCGGGGACAACAGCGGTACCAGGCCGACGACGCTGATCACCCGGCCGATCCGGTCCGGCCCGGCGGACCGCGCCAGCAGCGCCTGCCCGGTCGGTGGCAGCAAGCCCCCCGCCAGCCCTTGCAGGACACGAAAGGCGATGAGCGCGGGCAGCGTCGGTGCCAGCGCGCACAACAGCGACGCCAGCAGGAACCCGACGACGGCGGTGAGCCAGACGCGGCGGCCGCCGAACCGGTCGGCGAGCCACCCCGAAGCCGGCACGGCGGTGACCACGGCCAGCAGGTACGCCGTCGTCACCCACTGGACGCCGGTGACCGGCGCGCCGAACTCGTCGGCGAGGGTGTCGACGCCGACCGAGACGATCGTGCTGTCCAGCGTCGCCATGAACGTGCCGAGCACCAGGACGGCCGCCGTCCGCCACAGCGCGGCGTCGATCGAGCGCGCGGTCACCGCTCCCCCACGAATCCGGCGGCGTCGTCGTCCCAACAGGACGGTAGCTTCCGGAGGAACCGGACCAGCTCGTCGGCCAGGGACCGAGCGTCGGTATACCGTGCGTAGAGAACGCCTTCCCAGCCGTGTTCGCCGGGAACCACGGTGACGCTCACCGGATGATGCGTCCGTTCCCGGAAGCGCGTGCCGGTGACGGTCAGGCCGGGCGCGGGTTCGCGCAGTTTCGCCGGATCCACCGGGTAGTTCTCGAAGACGAGCAGGCTGTCGAACAGCCGCTCGCGTCCGGCGAGCGACGCGAGTTCGGGCAGGCCGATCCGGTGGTGCCCGGCCATCGCCTGCTGCCGGGCCTGCAGGTCGGCCAGCGTGTCGGCGATCGTGCCGGTGAACCGGGCGCGGACCGGGACACTGTTCGCCAGCAGGCCGATGATCTCTTCGACGCCGTCCACATCGGACGTCCGGTTCGAGGTCATCACCCCGAAGCTGACGTCCGTGCGCCCGGCCCGGCTCGCGAGCACCGCCGCCCAGGCGCCCTGCAGCACCGTGTTGACGGTGAGACCGCGGGAGGCGCCCAGCCGGGCCAATTCCCCGACCAGTGAACCGTCCACGGTGAACAGTGCTGGGTCGGCACTCCCGCCGGTACGCGTCAGGTGATCGCCTTCGGGAAGACCGTCGAGTTCCGTTCGCCAGGCCTTGATGTCGGCCGAGTGATCGGCCGCGGCGAGCAAGCGGGTGTACCGCGTCAGTGGAACAGGATCCGGCAGCGGCTTTCCCGCGTACAGTGCGAACAGCTCGCCGAGGATGCGCGGTGCCGACCAGCCGTCGGAGAGCAAGTGGTGACCGGTCAGCACGAGAGTCTGACGGCCGGGTTCCTGGCGCACCACCGTGACCCTCCACAATGGACCACCGGCCAGGTCGAACGGTTCCGCCAGCTCTTCGTCCAGTGCGGTGTCCACTTCGGACGCGTCACGGACGCGGAAACCTGCCTTCGGCGCCGCGGGGATCAGCTGGACCTCGTGCGACGGCGGGAAGACCGCGCCCAGGTTCGGATGCCGCCGCACCAGTGCGTCCGCCGCCGCCCGTAGTGCCTCGACATCGAGGTCACCGGACAGCGAGAACGCGGCTTGCACCGGATACGGATCTTCGGCCGCGGCGCGGGACTCGCGCAGGATCACCTCCTGCAACGGCGTCAGCGGAAGGATTTCGCCCGGTCCCGGCACGTCGGCGGCGAGTTCGTCCAACTCGTGGCGGAAGTGTTCACCCAGCACGGCGATCTCGTCGTCGGTGAACAACGCGGACGGCCAGGTGAAGCGGACACCGAGGGTACCGCCGTCGGGGACCATCGCGTTCACCGTCAGCGCGTAGGGCAGCGGCAGTTCCGCGCCGCCGCCCGAACCGAGCGGATCGGCGTCCGGCGGTCGCTGCCACGGGGTTTCGGCGACCGGGGCCGCCGGGAAGCGGCCGAGGTAGTTCCAAGCGACCTCGGGCCGGGTGCCGCCGATGCCGAGGATCCCGTGGCCGAGACCGTCTCCCGCCGCGCGCAAGTGGTCGCGGACGGCCCGCAGCGCGGCCGGCAGCGAACCGGCGGGCGGGGCGATCCGCGCCGGATGCACGGCGGTGAACCAGCCCGCGGTCTGGGCCAGATCGACCCTGCCCGCGAAGTCCGGGGTGTGCCCCGGACGGCCGTGGCTCTCGACGGCGACGAGCAGGTCGGCCGCGGTCCCGCGCCAGGCGGCGACCGCGCGGGCGAGGGCGGTCAACAGCACAGCGTCCGGGCCGGTGCGGTACGCCGTGGGCAGCGTCGTGAGCACGGCGTGGGTGGTGGCCGCCCCGATGTCGATCCGGTGATGCCGTGCGGTCGCGACGGTGTCACGCGCCGGGTCGAGTCCGGTGCGGCCCAGCCGGGTCTCGGGGGCGGCGGCGATCGCTCGCCAATACGGCATTTCGTCCTCTCGATGCGGTGCGGCCGTCCGCAGAGACCGTGCCCAGCCCAGGAACGACTGCCCGCGCCGGCGCAGGGGGTTGCCGTGGAAGGCCTGTTCGACGTCGTCGAGCAGCACCCGCCAGGTCACCGCGTCGGCGACCAAGTGGTGGGCCACCAGCAGCAACCGTCCGGGCCGGTGTTCCCCGGCCTCCGCCAGGACCGCGCGCAGCAGCGGTCCGGTCCGCGGGTCCATTTGCGCCACGATCCGTTCGACCTGCGCGTCCAGCACCGCGCGCGGATCGTCCGGGGCGGGGACGGTGGTGAGCACGTCGGCGCCGGTCACGGCCCCGACGTCCGGGACGCGCAGCGCGTCCTCGATCAGGTGCGCGCGCAGCACGTCGTGGCGGGCGAGGACGGCGTCGAGCACGGATCGCCACCGCGGAACGTCGTCCGCCGAGGGCACGCAGATCTCGACCCACTGGCAGAACCCGTCCGCCGCCTTGCCCGCGCGCCGCACCAGATCGCGCATGATCGGCGTGAGCGGGGCGTCCCCGACCGCGGGTGCCTCCTCGGCCCGTTCCGGTTCGCCGCAGCGCGCGGCGATGCCGGCGACCGTGCCCCCTTCGAGCACGTCACGCGCGGTCAGGTGCAGCCCTTCACGGCGCGCGCGGGATACCACGCGCAGCGACGCGATGCTGTCCCCGCCCGCTTCGAGGAAGCCGTCGTCCAGGCCGACGCCGGGGCCGAGAAGATCGCGGACCACGCCCAGCAGCACGGCTTCCGCGGCTGTGGCCGGTTCTCGCCCGCCCGCGGACCGCGTTTCCGGCGCGGGCAGCGCGGCCCGGTCCAGTTTTCCGCTGGGGCCGAGCGGCAACCGGTCCAGCGCCACGAACGCCGCCGGCACCAGGTACGCGGGCAGCTCCGCGGCGAGGTACTCGCGCAGCGCGGCCGGATCGGGCGCGGTGCCGTCCACCGGCACGAAGTAGGCGACCAGCCGGTCTTCGCGGACGATCACCGCGGCGGCACGGACGTCGTCGTGCGCGGTCAGCGCGGTCTCGATCTCCCCGAGTTCGATCCGGAACCCGCGCAGCTTGACCTGGTGGTCGGCGCGGCCGAGGAAGACGATCTGCCCGTCCGGCCGCCAGCGGACCAGGTCGCCGGTGCGGTACATCCGCTCCCCCGGCGGCCCGAACGGGTCGGCGACGAACCGTTCGGCGGTCAGCGCCGCCCGGCCGACATAGCCTTGGGCCAGCTTCGGCCCCGCCAGGTACAGCTCGCCGGTGACGTTCGTGCCGACCGGGAGCAGCCCGCCGTCGAGCACGTACGCGCGGACCTCCGGGTCCGGGCGCCCGATCGGCAGCGGACCGGGGTCGGCCGGGTCGTAGTGCCAGGTGACCGAGTTGATGGTGACCTCGGTCGGGCCGTAGGCGTTGAACAACGCCCGCCGGTTCCCCCAGCGCCGCGCCAGTTCCGGGTCGAGCCGTTCGGCGCCGACGACGAAGAACACGTCCGGATCGACGGTCGCGTCGTCGGGCATCGCGGAAAGGAACGACGGGAGCAGGTTGAGCCCGGTGACACGGTGTTCGGCCGCGTAGGCCAGCAGGTCGTCACCGGAGACCCGCACCTCCTCCGGTGCGATGACCGAGGTGCCGCCGGACAGCAGCGGCAGCATGAACTGCCAGAACGCGACGTCGAAACTCGTCGAGGCGAAATGCAGGTACCGCTCGGCTGTCCCGATCCCGACGATGTCCTCCTGCAACGCGATCAGGCTCGGGACGCCGCGATGTGGCACCGCCACACCCTTGGGTTTGCCGGTGGTACCGGAGGTGTAGATGACGTACGCGAGCGCGTCCTCGCTCAGCCGGACGGCCGGGTCGGTATCGTTTGTGGACAGATCGTGCGGGTTCACCACCGGAAACCCGTCGACGTCCGAAGTGGACACGACGGCGGCGGGTTCGATGTCACCGAGCATGTAGGCGAGCCGGTCGGCCGGATAGTCCGGATCCATCGGCACGTGCACCGCGCCGGCCTTGATCACGCCGAACAGCGCGACCACGAGGTCGACGTCGCGGCGCAGCAGGACCGCGACCGGGTCCTGCGGTTTCACGCCGGCGTCGATCAGGGTGTTCGCGAGCCGGTTGGCCCGCCGGTCCAGTTCGGCGTAGGTCAAGCGGCGGTCGCGGCACACGACGGCTTCGGCGTCCGGGGTCTCGCGGACCCAGCGGCCGAACTCCTCCAGCATGCCGCCGCGTTCTCGTTTCGGTGCCGGGCCTTCGCCGAGACGCAACATCGCCCGCTCTTCGTCGGCGTCGAGTGCGCGAAGCCGGACGGCGGGGCGGGCCGGATCGGTGACGATCTCGTGCAGGAGGGCACGCAGCCACCGGCCGAAGGACTCGGCTTCGTCGCGGGTGAAGGCCTGGGGCTGGTAGCCGAGCCCGACGGTGAATTCGTCGCCGGGCAGCACGATCACCGTGAGCGGGTAGTGCGTGGCGTCGGTGATGTCGACCCCGACGAGATCCAGTCCCGGGGCCAGGGTGGTGCGGGCACGGCTGGAGAGCGGGAAGTTCTCCATCACCAGCATCGTGTCGAACAGGTCGCCGACGCCGATCGCGCGCTGGATGCCGGGCAGCCCGGCGTGATGGTGGTCGGTGAGCCGGACGCTTTCGGTGTGCACGCGCTCCAGCACCGCGGCCGCGGTTTCGCCCGCGTCGAACCGCACCCGCACCGGGATCGTGCCGCCGAGCTGCCCGATCATCCGCTCGACGCCGGGGACCTCGGCCGGGCGGCCGGACACCGGGCAGCCGAAGACGACGTCGTGGCGGCCGGTCAGCCTGGCGAGCAGCACTCCCCACGCGGTCTGGAACACCGTCGTCGGCGTGATTCCGCGTTCACGGGCGAAGGCGCGCAGCCGTTCACTGAACTCCCCGCCCAGTGCCACGGTGACGCGTTCCGGACGCTCCACAGTGGACTCGACGCTCGCCGGAGCCAGCCGGGTGCCCTCGTCGAGTCCGGCCAGCGCCTCGCGCCACGCCTCCAGCGCCGCGTCCTGGTCACGTTCGCCGAGCACCCGGTGGTACTCCGCGAGCGGCGGGGCGACCGGGGCCGCCGGGCCGCCGCCGAGTTCGGCATAGGTGGCCAGGAGCGTCCGGCCCACGATCGGCATCGACCAGCCGTCGAGGAGCGCGTGGTGGTTGGTGAGCACCAGGCGGTGCTCGTCCGGGCCGAGGGTGAGCAGCAGGAACCGGATCAGCGGCGGGGTCGCCGGGTCGAAGGGCCGCGCGAGTTCGGCGCGGCATTCGCCGTCGACCTGCTCCGGTGACACGCTCGCGTGCCGCCAGTCGAGCGACACCGCGGCGGGGACCACCTGGACGACTTCGCCCGCGTCGGTGGTGTGCAGGTGGACGCGCAGCGCGGGATGCCGCCGCAGCACCTCCGCCGCGGCCTCCCGCATCCGGTCGGCGTCGAGTGCGCCGCTGAGCAGGGTCACGGCCTGCACCACGTAGACGTCGGTGTCGTCGTCGCCGCGCGTCAAGGTGTGGAACGCGAGCCCGGCCTGCAACGGGGTCGCGGGCAGCACGTCCTCGACGCGGCCCCGGCGTTCCAGCGCGTCGATGTCGGCCTGGCCGAGGCCGACCAGCGGTAGATCCGACGGCGTGAGCCCACCGCCGTCCGGTCCGATCCGGGCGGCGTGCACGGTCAGGGCTTCCAGTGCCCGCGACCACGCTTCTTGAAGCGCCTCAACGCTTTCCTCGGGCAGCACTTCGCCCGCGGCGGTCCATTCGACGGCGAGCCGGGGACAGCCTTCCTCGCGGACGAAGCAGTTCAGCGCCAGCACCTGTTCGAGCGACTTGGCCGCCGGTTCGGTGACCGCGAACGGGTCTTCTTCGGGCAGCCGCCAGCCGGTGCCGGGCAGCGCCGCGAACCGGCCGAGGTAGTTCAGGACGACGTCCGGCGGCGGAACGGCGGCGAACTCGTCCCGGGTCAGCGGGTCGAGATACCGCAGAACGCCGAAGCCGACACCGTTGTCCGGCACGGCGCGTTTGGCCTCTTTGGCCGCCCGCAGCAGCTTTCCGGCCGCGTCGCCGCCCGCGAGCGCGCTGTCGAAGTCCGTGGTCGCCACCACCGCGGTGGCGGGCACACGCAGCGGATGCTCGGCGGTGAACCAGCCGACGGTGCGCGAGAGATCCAGGCCGTCCTGATCCCGGCCGTGTCCTTCGAGGGACACGGTCTCGGCCTCGACCGGGGTGGCCCGCCACGACCGGAGGGCCAGCACGAGCGCGGCGAGCAGGACGTCGTCCGGCCCGGCACGGTAGGCCGCCGGGAGACCGGTGAGTACCGCCTCGGTCTGCTCCGGTGAGGCGAGGGTGACCGAGCGCCGCGCGGTCGCGACCGTGTCCACGGTCCGATCGAGCGGCCGGTGACCGAGACGCGGTCCGTCGAGCGCACGGCGCCAATGGTCGAGTTCGCCGCGACGGGCGCCCGAAATTCCCTGTTCGGCAAGGCGGAGCGCATGCCGCCGCCACGACGTCCCCACCGGTTCGAGCGGTTCACCGGCGCAAGCCGCGTGCAGATCCGGCAGGAGGACGCGCCACGAGACGCCGTCGACCGCCAGGTGGTGGAGCACGATGACGAGGTGATCCGGCAGCAGCGCGACCTTGAGCACTCCGGCCCGGAGATCAAGGGACTCCGCCAGTTCCGCCGCGACCTCGGCCAGGTCCCCTGTCTTCTCGATGACGACGTCGGACGCCTTCACCGCGCCGCGTTCCCGGACCCGCATTTCGTCCTCTGAATGCAGCCGGAGGACGTCGTGGTGGTCCAGCAGTGTTTGGACGCCTTCGGTCAGCCTGGCGGGAGGAAGATCCTCGTCGAGCCGGAGCGCCGTCCATTGGGTGTATCCGGCGATGGTCGCGATGTCCGGATGCGGGTCGAGCAGGGCCCGGACGATCGGCGGGGCGGGCACCGCGCCGATGGCCGCGTCGGGCTCGCCGGGTGGGTCCGCCAGGCCACCGATCTCGGCGCTCGTCGCGGCCAGCGCCTCGAAACTGCGCCGGGCGAGCAGGTCACGCGGCCGCAGGTCGAGGCCGTGGGCGCGTAACCTGCTGCTGACGCTGATCGCGGTGATGCTGTCCCCGCCCAGTGCGAAGAAGTCGTCGTCGACGGCGACCTCTTCGACGCCGATCACCTCCGCGATGGTCGCGCACAGCAGGCGCTCGCGGTCGGTGGCCGCGGCCCGGCCCGCCGCCGCACGCGGGGCGGGCAGCGCGGCCCGGTCGATCTTCCCGTTGGAGGTCAACGGAAGCGTGTCAAGCACGACCACGGTGGCGGGGACGAGATGCTCCGGCATCCGCCCGGCGAGCTCCGCGCGAACGTCGTCCGGCACGACCTCGCCGACGACGTACCCGACGAGCCTCGGTCCCCGCACCGCCGCTGCCGCCGCACGCACTCCGGGCACGGCGGCCAGCGCGGCCTCGACCTCGCCCAGTTCGACGCGGTGGCCGCGGATCTTCACCTGGCCGTCGTGGCGGCCCAGGTACTCCAGCCCGCGGCCGGGCAGCCAGCGCGCGAGGTCGCCGGTGCGGTACATCCGGTCGCCGGGCGCGCCGAACGGATCGGGGACGAACCGCTCGGCGGTCGCGCCGGGGCGTCCGAGATAGCCGCGCGCCAGATGGGGTCCGGCGAGGTAGAGCTCACCCGGGGTTCCGGCGGGCGCCGGACGCAGCGCGGCGTCCAGCACCCGGACCGCCGTACCCGGTACCGCGGTCCCGATCGTCGGTTCCCCGTCGTCCAACCAGGAGCCGGCACCGTCCACAGTGGCCTCGGTCGGACCGTACATGTTGCGGGCGCGGACACCGGACTCCGCGACCCGGCGCCACAACGCGGGCGGAGTCGCCTCTCCGCCCAGGACGAGTAGCGCGGGCGGGTGCGGGCCGTCGAGCAGTCCGGCGTCGACCAGCGGCGCGGCCATCGACGGCGTGGTGTCGACGACGTCGATCCGGTCGCGGGCGAACGCGGCCAGCAGCGCGTCGGCGTCTCGCGCGACGTCGGTGCCGTAGACATGGAGTTCGTGCCCGAACAGCAGCCACATCAGCTGGTCGAGCGCGGAGTCGAAGGCGAACGAGTACGTGTGCGCGACCCGGAGCCGCCTGCCCGTGGCTCGTTCGGTTTCGGCGACCGTGGTCGCGCGGTGGTGGCGCAGCAGTGTCGCCAGTCCGCCCACCCGCCCGAGGACGCCCTTGGGACGGCCGGTCGAACCGGAGGTGAAGATGACATACGCGAGATGTTCCGGATGACGCTCCAGCGCGAGCGGCGAAGAGTCCAATGTGGACAGATCGGTGCCGCCGAGCAGCAACTGTGGTCCCGGCACGATCTCCGGGTCATGAGCCACCGTGAGCACCGCACCGGCTTCGGCGGCCAGTTCCCGCGACCGCTCGACCGGATGGGCGAGGTCCAGCGGCAGGAACGCGGCCCCGGCGTCGAGCACCGCCAGCAGGGCGACGACGAGGTCCGCCGAACGCGGCAGGGCCAGCGCGACGACGTCGTCAGGTCCGACGCCCCGCGCCCGCAAGGCCCGCGCGAGCCGGTGTACCCGTCCGACGAGTTCGCCGCCGGTCAGCCGTTCGTCACCGGACACCAGCGCCGTCTGATCCGGGGAAAGGCAGTCGAGAAGTTCAGTCACTTCAAGGAGTTCGCCGTCCGGCGCGGGCGTCGTCCACGCCTGGAGCAACGCGTCCCGCTCCCCCGGCGGGACCAGGTCGGCACCGGCGACCGCCGGGCCGTCCGGTTCGGTCAACGCGGTGATCAGGCAGCGCAGCGCGGTCAGTTTGGCGTCGACGGCGGTCTGGTCGTGGGTCCGCGCGTCGACCTCGAAGCCGAGCAGCAGCCCGCCGTCGGACGTCGGGAGCACGGACAGGCCCATGTCCTCGGGCGGTCCGCCGGCGACGTTGCGCATGGTGCCGTGGGCGCCCGCGAAGTCGAGCTTGAGATCGAACGCCTTGAGGTTGATGCCGCGGCCGTGCAGCAGCGCCCCCGCCCCGGGCACCGCCAGCTCCTGCGGCAGGTCCTCCCCGCGATAACGCTGATGCGTGCGCATCTCCTTGAGCGCGCCCGCCACCCGCGCCGTCAGTGCGGCGCCCGAGTCCTCCGGGAGCACCGTGACCCGCAGCGGCAGCACGTTGACCGCCATCGCCGGGGTCCGCAACGCGGCTCCTTCCCGGCACATCAACGGCATCGCGAACACGACGTCGGTCCAGCCGAGCACCCGGTGCAAGAAGGCCGCGTAGCAGGCGATCAGCGCGTCACCCCAGGTCGTTCCGGCGCGTTTCCCCAGGTCGCGCAACCGCGCCAGGTCCGAGGCGGGCAAGACCGATCGGGCGGTCACCGTGCGCTCGGGCGGGCCCGACGCGCTACCGCCGTCGTCGAGGTCCGGCAACGGCGTGAACCGCTCGCGCCAGTACTCCCGGTCTTGGGCGAACCGTTCGCTCTCGCGATAAGAGCGGTCGGCCTCGACGAGGTCGGCGAACCGCGCGAACGTCGAGGGCGGCACTTCCTTGCCCAGGACCGAAGCGGTGTAACGGGCGGCGGCGCGGCGCGCGAGCATCGCCGCGGTGTAGCCGTCGAACACGAGATGGTGCCCGAGCTGGGTGAACCACACGTGCGAGTCGGAAAGCCGCAGCACGAGGTGGGCGAACAGCGGCCGGTCGACCATTTCGCGGCAGGCTTCGGCGACCCGGCGGCGTTCGGCCTCCACCCGCTCGTGCGCCGCCGCGACCGGGTCGGCCTCCCCGCGCAGATCCACCACCCCCGGCGACGGCACCGGCTCCGCCGACACCACTTGACGTGGCCCGTCCGGTGTCTCGAAGACCCGCAACCGCAGGCTGTCCGCCTCTTCCGCGGTGGCCTGGATCGCTTCGGTCAGCGCCTCGACGTCGACCGGCCGGTCACCGACGATCTCGATCACGTCGCCGACGACGTAGTAGGGCGAGTCGGGTTCGAGCCGCTGCGCGGTCCAGATGCCCAGCTGGGCTCCGGTGAGGTTCAGCACGAGGGCACCACCATCGGGGTTCCGGTCACCGGGTCGGGCACGACGACGCTGGGGAGATCGAAGACCTCCTTCATCAGCTCGGCGTCGACGATGTCGGCCGGCGCGCCTTCCGCGACGATCCGGCCGTCCCGCAACGCGACGAGGTGATCGGCGTAGCGACAGGCCTGATTGATGTCGTGCAGGACGGCGATCACCGTGCGGCCTTCGTCGCGCAGGCGCGCCAGCAACCCCAGCAGCTGGTACTGGTGCGCGATGTCGAGGAACGACGTCGGCTCGTCGAGCAGCAGGTACGGCGTCTTCTGTGCCAGCACCAGCGCCACCCACACGCGCTGGCGCTGCCCGCCCGAAAGCTCCTGCACCGGCCGGTCGGCCAGCCCCGCCACCCCGGCCGCGGTCATCGCCTCGATCACCGCGCGTTCGTCCTCCTCGGACCACGACGCGAACAGCGACTGGTGCGGGAACCTGCCGCGCGCGACCAGCTGCCGGACGCGGACGTCCTCCGGCGCGACCGGATCCTGCGGCAGAAAACCGAGTTCCCGCGCCAATCCCTTGCCGTGGAAGGAACCGACGTCCTTGCCGTCGAGCAGGACCTCGCCGTCGGAGGGCCGCAGCAGCCGGACGAACGCGCGCAGCAAGGTCGACTTACCGCAGGCGTTCGGTCCCACCACGGCGGTGAACGCGCGGTCGGGCACGTCGAGGCTCAGCCGGGTCGACACCACCCGGTCGCCGTAGCGCAGGGTCAGTTCCCGGGCGGTCAAGCGGGCACTCATGTGCGCCGCACCTCCTTGGTGAGCAGCCAGATCAGATAGCCGCCGCCGATCACGGTGCTGACCACACCGACCGGCAGCGCTTCCGGCGCGAGCAGCATCTGGGCGGCCAGGTCGGCGCCGGTCAGGAGAACGGCGCCGGTGAGCGCGGCGGGCAGCAGCGGAATACCGGGCGTGCGGGCCAGCCGCCGCCCGATCTGCGGGGCGGCCAGCGCGATGAACGCGATCGGCCCGGCGACGGCGGTGACCGTCGCCGTGCACCCGACCCCGATGAGCACCAGCTGCAGCCGCAGCCGGTCCCAGCGGACGCCGGTGGTGACCGCCAGCGCGCCGCCGAGCGCGGCCTGGTGCAGTGACGGCGCCCGCGTGACCAGTACGGCGAAAAGCACCGCCAGCACCCCGAACGGGATGGCGACGTCGTCCCAGCCGACCCCGTTGAGCGAACCGGCGTTCCAGCCGACGGCCGCGATCGCGATCTCGAGTTCGGCGCGCAGCACGATCCACGAGTTCACCGCCGTCAGCATCGCGTTGATCGCGATCCCGATGACGATCAGCCGCAGCCCGGACAGCCCACCACCGAGCGACAACACGTACACGATCGCCGCCGTGAGCACGCCGCCGAGCACCGAACCGATCGTGAGCTGCGTCGACGTCCCCGACAGCACGGTGATCGCGAACAGCGCGCCGGTGTAGGCGCCGGCGTCGAGGCCGATGACGTCCGGGCTGCCGAGTGGATTGCGGGTGACGTTCTGGAAGATCGCGCCCGCCAGCCCGAGCGCGGCACCGAACACCAGCCCGGCCAGCACCCGCGGCAGCCGCCATTCCCGGATGACCACCCCCGGGCCGCCACCGGATCCGGTGAGCGCGGCGAACACGCGGGCGGGGCTCGCCCACGCCGCGCCATAGCAGAGTCCGAGCAGCATCAAACCGGCGATGACCACGGCCATCGCCACGAGGAAGAGGAGGGTGCGGCGTTCCAGCCGGGCGGAGAACCGCCCGCGCCGCAGGACCAGCGCGCTCACAGCGGCGCCGCCCCGTATTTGCGGACGGCCCAGATCAGCACCGGGCCGCCGAGGAACGCGGTCACGATCGCGACCGGGACTTCGCCGGTCGGCAGCAGGACCCGGGAGCCGACGTCCGCGGCCAGCATCAGGACCGGGCCGAGCAGCGCGGCGAACGCGACGAGCCACGGGATCGACGCGCCCGCCACCCGCCGGGCCAGATGCGGCACGATCAGCCCCACGAACAGGATCGGCCCGGCCAGGGCGGTGGCTGCCCCCGCCATCAAGGTGATCAACACAAGGGTCATCGCCCGGACGCGCGCGACGTTCGCGCCGAGGGTGTGCGCGACCGTCTCGCCGAGGGCGATCGCGTTCAGCTGACGGCTCACCGCGAACGCGCCCAGCAGCGACAGACCGATGACGACCAGCGGCACCGTGGTCGGGGCCTGCTCGCGACCGGCCAGCGACCCCACCGACCAGAACCGGTAGACGTCGAAGGTGTCGGGGAACAGCAGCCGGAGGCCGAGAGTGAGCCCCAGCAGCACGGCGCTCAACGCGGTGCCGGCCAGTACCAGCCGCAGCGGTGCCCGGCGGCCGACCGCGTACACCAGCACCGCGGCCCCGGCCGCGCCCAGCACCGCCAGGCCCAGTTCGGCGGGTGCCGAGGCGGCGAGGCCGAGCGCCGAACCCACCGCGATGGCGAATCCGGCCCCGGCGGTCACGCCGAGCACCCCGGGTTCGGCCAAGGCGTTGCGCGACAACGCCTGCACGAGCACTCCCCCGACCGCCAACGCCGCGCCGACGCCGACCGCGAGCACCGCCCTCGGCATCCGGATGTCCAGGACCACCGCCCGGTCACTCGGGTTCCCTTCGCCCAGCAGGGCGCGCACGACCTCACCGGGGGCGATGGCGTGCGCGCCGATCCCGACGCTCAGCACGGCGACCACGACGAGCCCGAGCAGCGCGGCGCCCAGCAGCGCGGACCGCCCGGCGGTGGTCACTGCTTGAGCAGCGGCGCGAACGCCTGGTCGACGGCGTCCAAAGTAGACGTCGCGGCCCGGTAGGTGGCGGCCTCGGTGTAGCGGAACGGGTAGACCTTGCCCGCCTTCACCGCGGGAAGTTCCTTCCACAGCGGCGAATCGAGGACGTATTTGACCGGCGCGGGCACGGAACCGTCGGCACTGACCGAGTAGGTGATCGCGTCGGCCTCGGCGAACGCGGTCGACAGCTCTTCGATCGACGGGTACTCACTGACGTCCTTGGAGCCGCCGCCCTTGACCTTGACCTGGCCGTAGTAGGTGGCGCCGAGGTCCTGCGCGATGTTGGTGCCCCAGGAACCGTTGAACTCACGCTGGAAGTTGCCCTTGGCGACCTCGCCGTAGGCCCCGACGTGGCCCAGCTTCAGCTGCGGCAGCACCGCCTTGTACTTCTCGGCCAGTCCCTTGGCCTTGGTGTCGTACGCGGTCTTGAGCGCGTCGAACCCCGCGGTCGCGCCGGCGGCGTCGGCCTGCTTGCGGGAAAGCTCACGCCACATCGACGGCACCGACGGGCCGATCGCCACGACCGGCGCGATCGCTTCGAGCCGCTTGAGGTCGATGTCGGCGAGCACCGGCTTCGGCACACCGATCACGATGAGGTCCGGATCCGCCTGCGCGATCGCCTCGTAGTTCGTCTCCGCCGCCGACTCGCCCGCGACCTTCGCCAGCTCGTCGTACTTCTTGCGCTCCTGCTCGTTGAACAGCGGGATGCCGCGCTTCCAGCTGGACACCCCGACCAGCGGCGCGCCCGCTTCGAGCAGGGCGGGCACGGCGTAGCCGGTGGCGATGACCCGCTTCGGCGAGACCGGGATGGTGATCTGGCCGTTGTCGGCGGCGAACACCCGGGTCTGCCCGCCGTCGCCCGCCTGCCCGGCATCGCCGGAACCGCAGGCGGTGGCCGCGGTCACGACCGTCAAAGCGAGCGCGAGCGCTCCGGCGAGGCGGCGGGTTCTTGTGGTGCGCATGGGTTTTCCTCGGTTTTCTTGGTGGGGATCAGTGGTCGTGCTCGTCGTCGAAGTCCGCGACGCCGCGTTTCCAGTAGCCGGTCACGTCGTGGTCGTCCTTGCCGAGCCCGAGGTCGTTTTTCAGCCAGCGGCGCAGCGGCTTGATCTGCCCGGCTTCCCCGGCGACCCAGGCGTAGAGCCGTTCACCGGCGGCGACCTCGATCGCGCGGACGGCACGGGCCAGCAGCTCGGTGTCCTCCGGCGCGGCGCCGTCTCGGTGCAGCCAGCGCACTTCGACGTCTTCGGGCGCGGACAGCTCGATCTCCTCGCTCGCGTCGGCGACCTCGATGAACGCCCAGCCCGCGGCGGTCCGGGGCAGTTCTTCGAGCCAGCGCGCGATCGCGGGCAGCGCGGTGAGATCACCGGCGAGGAGGTAGCGGTCGTAGGTGTGCGGCACGATCAGCCCGCCCGGCGGTCCGGCGACGTGCACCGCGGTTCCCGGAGTCACCTTCTCCGCCCATCCGGACCCGAGTCCGCCTTGGTGCAGCGCGACATCCAGATCGAGTTCCCCGGAAACCGGGTCGTAGCGGCGGACCGTGTACTCCCGGGACGTCGGCGACGGCTTCGGCCAGCGCAGCATGTCGCCGTCCTGAACCGGCAGCCGCGGTTCCGGGTCGACTTCCGGGAACAGCACTTTCACGTGTTCGTCGGGTGAATGCGCCTCGAACCCCGCCGTTCCCGGCCCGCCGAGGGTGACACGGAGCAGTCCGGAGCCGATCATCTCGGTGCGCACGACTTCGGCCTGCCGGACGCGGATCGGGTATGGGACCTTCTCCGCGTGCTGACCCGCGCGGACCTCGGCGATGCGCTCCAGATGCCGGTGGCGGTGGTCGGCGCGGCTCACGCGGTTTTCCCGGCGAGGATCTCTGTCCAGTGACCCAGCGTCGGCTGTTCGGCGAGGTCGGCGAATTCGAGGGTGTCCGCGCCTTCGGAACGCCACTGCTCGACCAGTCCCATGATCCGCATCGAGTCGAGGCCGAGGTCGGTCAGATCGGTTTCCGGGGTCAGCTCGGCCGGGTCGCAGCCGAGCAGTTCGGCGACGTCGGCGTGGATCTTCTCGGTAGTGAGGCTCATGACCGCGCTCCGGCGTGGATCGGGGCCAGCGCGGCGAGCGCGGCGGCCGTGGTGGTGAGCGCGCCGCAGCGCTGGGCGACGTATTCGCACGCCTGGTCGTGCCGTTCGCGGGAGAAGTCCGCGACCGCGTCGCCGACCAGGAACGGCTGGACGTCGCGCATGAACGCCTCGACCGCGGTGGCCTGGCAGCCGATGTGCGCGTAGACGCCGGTGATCAGCAGCTGGTCCCGGCCCGCTTCGGCGAGCTGTTCGGTGAAAGTGCTGCGCTGGAACGCGCTGTAGCGCCACTTCGTCAGCACGGTGTCACCCGGTTCCGGGGCGAGTTCGTCGACGACGTCGGCGGCGGCCGGATCGTCGTCGATGACCGCGCCGATGCCGTCGCCCCAGAATTCGGTGAGCAGGCCGCGGTCCTCAGCGGCCTGGTGGCCGGGCTGCGCGGTGTAGAACACCGGCACTCCCACGGCGCGGGCGGCGTCGGCGAGCGCGGCGATGTTCGCGACCATCTCCGGGATCGGGGATCCCTCGTACGGTGCGAGGAAGTACCGCTGCGCGTCGTGCACCAGCAGCGCGGCGCGGGCGGGGTCGGGTTTCCAGCCGACCCGTCCGGCGGGCAGCTCGGCCTCCGTCGGCAGGGGGTACGGCTGGATCTTCGGCAGTGACACGTTCACTTCTCCTTCGCCAGGGCGGCCAGTGCCGCCCGCAGCTCGCGTTTGCTGGTCTTTCCGACGCCGGTCACCGGGAACTCCGGCACCACCTGCACCAGATCGGGTACCTTGAACGCCGCCACCCCGCGTTCGCGCACGAACCGGCGCAGTTCCGCCGCCGTGGGCTCGGCGATTTCCGGATCGGGCACCGCGACGACGTAGGCGCAGGTGCGCTCGCCCAGGTACGGATCCGGCACGGCGACGACGGCGGCGTCGAGCACGCCGGGATGCGCCATCAGATGGTTCTCGACCTCTTCCGCGGCCACCTTTTCACCGCCGCGGTTGATCTGTTCCTTGGCCCGGCCGACCACTTCCAGGTGCCCGGACGGGTGCTGCCGCACGAGGTCCCCGGTGCGGTAGAAGCCGTCCTCGGTGAACGCGGTCTTGTTGTGCTCGGTGGCGCGGTAGTAGCCGCGGATCGTGTACGGGCCGCGGGTGAGCAGTGCGCCGATCTCACCCGGGGCGACGACGTCGTCCGAAGTGGACAAGGGGTCGTCCGGCTGCACGACGCGGATCTCGTCGTCCGGCGAGATCGGCCGTCCCTGCGTGGCGAGGACGTACTCGTCCGGATCGTCGAGCCGGGTGTAGCACACCAGCCCCTCGGCCATGCCGAAGACCTGTTGCAGGCGGCAGCCCAGCGCGGGCCCGATCTTCTCCGCCAGCTCACGGGCGCATTTGGCGCCGCCGACCAGCAGTACGTCCAAAGAGGACAGATCGCGGGTGGTCCGCGCGGCGGCTTGCGTCCACGCGGCGGCCAGTGGCGGCACGAGCCCGGTGATCGTCACGCCTTCGGCCTCGATCAGCCGGAACGCGGTGTCGGCGTCCGGACGTGGCGCGAACACGGTGGCCGCGCCCGCGTGCAGTGCTCCGAGCAGACCGGGCGAGCTGAGCGGGAAGTTGTGCGCGACCGGCAACGCGGCGAGGTACACGCTTTCCGGGCGCAGACCGCAGATCCTGGCGCTTTCCCGGACGCTGTAGAGGTAGTCGTCGTGCGTGCGCGGGATCAGCTTGGGGAGACCAGTGCTGCCCCCGGAGAGCTGGAGGAACGCGACACCGGCGGGGTCCGGATCCGGCAGGGCGCGCGGAGTGGTCGCCTCGAGTGCGGCGAATTCCTCCGTACCGACGACGAAGACCTCCCGGACCGACGGGACTTCGGCCGCGACCGCGTGGGCCATGGCCGCGTGGCCGAACCGTTCGTGCTCGCCGACGGTGAGGATCGCCGCGGCCTCGCTCTGTTCGGCGAAGTGCCGCAGCTCGCTGGCCCGGTGCGCGGGCAGGGCGAACACCGACAGCGCACCGGCGCGCCACAGTCCGAAAACGACGGACGCGAACTCCGGCACGTTCGGCAGTTGCACGACGATCCGGTCGCCTGCTCGGATCCCGGCTCCGGCGAACCCCGCGGCGAGCCGGTGCGCCCGTTCGTCGAGTTCGGCGAAGGTCCAACGAGCGGTTCCGCCGAGCACGGCGGGACGTTCGGCGTAGGCCTCGGCGAGACTGGTCAGCAGCTTGCCGAAGGTCTGGCCGCGCCAATAGCCCGCAGCCCGGTAGCGCGCGGCGGTTTCGGGCGGCCAGGGCACGTGATCGGTGGTCACGCCACGCCCTCCAGCCCGAGCGCGCGCAGCATGGTGCCGAACTTCGCGCCGGTCTCGGCGAGTTCTGCTTCCGGGTCCGACCCGGCCACCACCCCGGCACCGGCGAACAGCCGCACGGTCCGGTCGCGGACCTCGGCGCAGCGGATGGTGACCACCCATTCGCCGTCCCCGGTCGGATCGGTCCAGCCGACCAGACCCGCGTAGTAGCCGCGGTCTTCCGGTTCGAGCGCGGCGATGGTGTCACGGGCGAGCCCGGTGGGGACACCGCACACGGCGGGAGTGGGATGCAGGGCCTCGGCCAGTGCGAGCGCGGACGAACCGGCGTCGCCCGGGTCGGCGAGCCGTCCGCTGATCCGGGTCGAGAGGTGCCACATCGTGGGTGTGCCGATCACTTCGGGTTCGGCGGGGACCTCGAGGTCGACGCAGAACCGGCCCAGCACTTCGGCCACCTGCGCGGCGACGTGGGCGTGTTCGGCACGGTCCTTTCCGGACGCCAGCAGCTCGCTGACCCGGCTGGCGTTTTCGGCTTCGTCGGCGACGCGGGGTCGCGACCCGGCCAGCGGGTTGGCCGTGACGATCCGGCCGCGGCGCGAGACCAGCAGTTCCGGGCTCGCGCCGATCAGGGTGCGCGGCGCGGGATCGCCGGGGGCGCTGACGTCGACGGCGAAGGCATGGGCCGCCGGGTCGGCGTGCACGAGGCGGGCCAGCAGCCGCGGTACGGCCACGGGGTCGCCGCCGGTGACGTCGAGGCAGCGGGCAAGCACGATCTTGCGCAGGTCACCGTCGCGAATCTCGTCCAGCGCCCTGGTGACGGCAGTGGTGTAGACCGCAGGCGCGGGCCGCGGTGACACCGACCAGCTTCCGCCGAGCGGTGCCACCGGACCACTCCGCGTCGGTGGTCCGGCCCGGCGCACCACGGCGGGAACCACCAGGCTGCTCGGGGCGTCGGGCCGGAACCCGATCGCCCCGGCCACCACGGGCTCGGTCACTCCCGCCACGAGCGCGGCGTCGAGGACCTCGGCGGCGGCGCGGGCACGCCTGCCCGGCGCCGCCTGGACCGGGGAGTACACCCCGTCGGCGAGCATCGATCCCCGGGCGGACGAGTAATAGAACGATCCGGGCAGGTATGCCGCCAGCAGATCGGCCGCCTGGTGGACCGGCCTCGGCCGGGCCGGTGCGGGTGAGGACACGACTGAATTCCCTTTCGCGAATACCACTGACCAGGTCGGCACACTCGACGTGCTTCAGTGCCTTGAGTGGGCACGGACCGCCACTCCCCAGACGCGCTTCGGTTAGCCTAACCTAATCGCAGGGAACCGAGAAGTCCTTGTTGCCTCATCGAGATCACCCTCTAAGCGTGGCACCACCGTCGACGTAAAGGTTCTGCATCGTGATGTGCCGCGCGCGATCGGAGGCCAGAAACAGGACGGCGTCGGCGATATCGGCGGGATCGGCTATCCGGCCCAGCGGTATGCCCACCCGGTATTGCTCCGGATTTCCCGCTATGACATGGTCCCGGCCGCTCTCGTCCGTCCACAGTAGACGTTGCATGTCGGTGTCGGTCGAGCCGGGCGAGACGATGTTGCACCGGATGCCCGAACCGGCGAGTTCCAGTCCCAGACAGCGGGTCAGCATCGTCGCCGCGGCCTTCGAAGCGGCGTAGGCGGCCATCCCGGTCCTCGGGACACCCGCGGCGTTCGACCCCACCGTCACCAGCACACCACTCCGGCGGGGCAGCATACGGCGGGAAATCTCACGGAGCACGGTGAACACGCCGGTGGAGTTGACCGCGAAGGTCGCCGCCCAGTCTTCGTCACTGGTCTCGCACACCGAACCCGGCTTCAGCACTCCCGCGACCGACGCTCCGATCCCGATCGGCCCTAGTTCGCGTTCGACCTCGTCGACCACGCGCGCGACGGCCGCCGGCTCCCCGACGTCCGCGACGTACGAGGTCACCCTGTCCCGGGAAGGGCCTTCCACCAGGTCCACCGCCGCCACGATCGCGCCCGCTTCGGCGAGCCCGTCCACGACGGCGGCCCCGATCCCGCGCGCGCCTCCGGTGACGAGCGCGACCTTGCCCTCGATGCCTTCCACGCCACCACCACCCATCCGATTTGCTTAGCCTTGCCTAAGCTAGCCGGACGGTCCAGACAATGCGAGGGACCGACACCGGTGATTCGGACCACTTCTAGCCGGGCAACGGGCAGGACAGCGGACCACGGGCGGTTCCGCCGCCGCGCAAGGTGATCCGCGCGTTGCCGCCGAGCGAATCCCTGGCGGTGCACACGATCTGGTCGACGGCGCGAGCCGACAGCCCGGCGACCCCGACCGAGAGGTTCACCGTGATCCCGCCCGGCTCCACGGCCTGGCCGAGAACCGCGGTGCCAGGCGGGACCTCGGTGGCGTAGCCCCGTCCACGTTCGTTGTCGTCCGGTCCGGCGGCGAGCAGCTCGATCGCGTGCCCCGGGCCGTCGTCTTCGGCGTGTGGGCGCACCACCCGCACCGGTTCCCCACCGAAGACGAAGTAGAGCACCAGCTCCGTGGCGGGACGGGACGGAACGGGGGCCCCGGGGATCAAAGTGGCCTGGCCCTCCGGGGCGGGTCCTCCGAGGATCACGCCACTGGGCCGGACGCCGCAGCCGGTAAGCGCCCAGGCGAGGAAGGACAGGGCGATCGGCAGGGTGAGCCAAGTCCTCTTCACGCCGTCACCACCTGACGGGGCAGGCGCACCGTGAACACCGCGCCGCCGTCCGTGCCGTTCGCGGCGCTCAGGGTTCCACCGTGCAGGCGGGCGTTCTCCCAGGCGATCGCGAGACCGAGGCCACTGCCGCCGGACCGCTTCCTGGCCGAATCCGCCTTGTAGAACCGGTCGAACACGTGGGGCAGCACTTCGGGCGCCAGACCGGGTCCGCGATCCGCCACCTCCAGCGTGCACCACTCCCCTGCTTCGGCGAGGCGGAGCGAGACGGGCTTTTCCCCGTGCCGCAACGCGTTTCCGACCAGATTCGCCACGATGACGTCGAGCCGCCGTGGATCCAGCCTGGCGAAGATCCCGGTGGGCAACTCCGCATCCACCTCGCCCGCCCAGCCGCGGACACGCAGGCTCGCCGTGATCACCTCGGCCACATCGGTTTCCTCCAGCGCGAGTGAGGCCGCCCCGGCGTCGAACCGGGAAACCTCGATGAGGTCGTTCACCAGCCGGGTCAGATGGTGCGTCTCGTCGATGCTCAGCCGCACCGCGCGGCCGGCGTCCCCGGAGAGCCGCGGCGCCTCCTGCTCCAGCACGTCCGCGACGGCGGTCAGCGCGGCCAGCGGGGTGCGCAGTTCGTGGGAGACGTCGGCGACGAACCGCCGCGCGTCGGCTTCCATCCGTTTCAGCTCGCCGACGTGACTTTGCAACGCCTCGGCCATCTCGTTGAACGTTCGCGCGACCCCGGCCAGTTCGTCGGAGCCACGGACACTGATCCGCGTGCGCAGATCGCCCTCGCCCAACCGGTGCGCCGCGTCTCCCAGTTCCCGCACCGGTCGCAGCACGCCGCGCGCGGCCAACAGCGCGAGTCCGATGGCGAAAACGAGCGCCAACCCGCCGATCAGCCAAGCCCGGGTGGCGAGTTCCCCGATACTCTGTTCCTCGGGGATCATGCTCCGCGCGATATAGGCCTCGATCCCCGACGTCTGTCGCTGCCCGTTCGGGAGGGCGATGGTGAACCTGGTCCCCACCACCAGCATCGGCGCGCCCTCCGCGACGACTCGTTGCCAGGCCACATGTCCCGCCTGGACGTGTTCGCGAAGTTCGGGCGTGATCAAGGATCGAAGCTGTTCGTTCCCGCTCGCCTTGTCCGCGTAGAAGACCAGGGAACTGAGGTTCCGGTCGGACAGTTCACCGCTGATCCGGCTCAGCGTCCCGTCACTCGGCGGCAGCGGCCCGAGCGGGTACAGCGCGGCCGCCTTGTCGACCAGGACGCGGGCGGTGGAATCCTGCGTCTGCTGGAGGATCGTGGTGCGGGACAGGGCATAGACGACGCCGGCGACCGTCGCGGCGGTGATCACGACCAGCAGGCTGAACGCCAGCAGCAGCCGGGTACGCAGACCCCAGAGCTTCACAGGGGACCGAACCGGTAGCCGAACCCTCGGACCGTCTGGACGTACACCGGCGCGGACGAGTCGTCCTCGATCTTCGCCCGCAATCGCTGCACACAGGCGTCGACGACGCGGGAGTCGCCGAAATAGCCGTGCTCCCACACGCTTTCCAGCAGGTATTGGCGGCTGAGCACCCGGCCGGTGACCTGGGACAGTTCCAGCAGCAGCCTCAGTTCGGTCGGCGCGAGGCCGACGGGCTCACCGCCCTTGGTCACGCTCAGCCCGGCGCGGTCGATGCCGAGGTCGCCGTGCTGCTCGATCCCGGGCCCCACCGGGCGGGAGGGCTGCCCGCTGCGGCGCAGCACCGCGCGGATCCGCGCCTCGATCACCTGCGCCCTGGCGGGTTTGACCACGTAGTCGTCCGCACCGGCGGCGAGCCCGGCCACCACGTCGATGTCGTCGTTGCGCGCGGTGAGCATGATGATCGGCAGATCGCCCGCGGCCCGGATACGGCGGCAGACCTCGAACCCGTCGAGTCCGGGCAGCATCAGGTCGAGCACGACGACGTCCGTCGTCCGCGACGCGAGCATGGCCAGGCCCTCCTCGCCGGTGGCCACCGCCTCGACCGTGAGACCGCGGCCGCCCAACGCCATGCTCAGCCCGTTTCGCACGGCCTCGTCGTCTTCGATGAGCAGCACCCTGGGCATGCCGACGACTATTCCAGCGCCGGACGGAATCAGCTCGTCCATGACGGACCATCATGCCCGCCCGGTTTCCGCGGAACGTCCGCGCGATGTCATCGTTTCGTCACGGCGTGAACCGTGCGGAACGGTGACATATTCGTCGGCGTCCGCGCACGTGGTCGCGATCGGCGCCGGACAAGCGGCGGCGACCGTGGACGGCATGAAGGAATTCGTTCTCGCGGCGATCACCCGTGTCCTCGCGGTACTGCTGCTGATCCCGGCGTGGTTGCGCTCCCCCGGCCACGCCCGCCGTCTCGCCTGCGGATGGGCGCTGTCGTTGCGCTTCCCGACCGAGAACCTCGCCGGGCTCACCGGCGGCACCCTGGCCGCGTTCACCGCCGCCAGGACCGAGGCGTTCTGGCGGCACCGCACGCTGATCGGCCTCACCTCGGGACACCGCGACGCCGCCGAGCAGCATCGCCTGTTCGTCGCCGAGCTCACGGCGCAACGGACGACCCCGCGGCAGGTCCTGCCGGTGAAGGATTCGGCGCACGTCCGGGGCACGGCGCTGGACATCCGGCCGCGCGAAGGCGCGCAGTGGCTGGAGGACCACGGTGCCCGCTTCGCGCTCTACCGGATCTACGACAACGAGTGGTGGCATTTCGAGTACCGGCCAGGGCCGGTTCCGCCGGTGCGCTTGCCGCATCCCGGCCGGCGGATGACACACTCGCCTGCCCGCGATTAGCCGGACCGTCACGAAGGAGCAGCCGCCCCCATGTCGTCGCCTGCCGAAACCACCTCCGCGAGCACCCGGCAGCGATCAGCCCGCGTCGCCACCGAAGTGCTCGCCCCCTGGGTGTGGGTACTCCTCCTCCCGCTCGCCGTCGCCTGGCGAGTCACGTCGCACCACGTCGGCGAAACGCTGCTGTGGGGGCTGATCACCGGCGTCTTCGGCTCGATCCTGCCCATGGCGGTCATCGTCCGCGGCGCCAGGAAGGGCCGCTGGGACAGCCACCACGTCACCGACCGGGCCGGACGCGTGATCCCGTTCGCCGCCTGCATCGGTTTCCTCGCCGTCGGCTTCACCATCCTCCTCGTCGGCGACGCGCCCCGCGAACTGGTCGCCCTCGCGGCCGCCGAACTCGTCTCCCTGATCGTCGCGGTGGCCATCACCTTCGGGCTCAAGTTCAAGGTGAGCATGCACGCGGCCGTCGCCGCCGGCGCCGTCGCCATCCTCGTCCAGGTCTACGACCCGTGGTTCGCCTTTCTGCTCATCGGCGTGGGCTGGGTCTGCTGGTCCCGCGTCGAACTCGAGGACCACACCACGGCCGAGGTCTCGGTCGGGACGCTCGTCGGGCTCATGGTCGGCGGTGGTGCCTATGCCGCTCTGGTCCCCGCCCTCATGTAGCCACGGACCGGTAGGTCACTTCACGGTTTCCACCGTGACCCGCGGCGCCAGCGCCGCCAGGAAATCGGCCGCGTCGAAGACCTCGCCGGCCGACACGACGCCGGTCGCCTTGGCCCGGCCGTCGAGCACCCGCTGGGCCGCCTCCACCACCAACGGCGCCGTGATCGCGTAGATGTCCTGGCCGCGAGCGACGATCCGCCGTTCCTCGCCACCGGACCGCACGACGACGTCGACCACGAAGGTCTGCGAAGACGGGCCGTCCGCGGGCGGCGCCGGGGTTTCGGGTGCCAGCACGTCCCTTGCCGCGTTCACCGTCATGTACGTGCACACCTCGGGAACCGACAGGTGACTCGGCACGGTGACGACGTCGGCCATGGTGAACTCGCCGAGTACCGCCCGGGTACCGAGCGGCGCGGGGAAATCCCAGTCCAAGGTCGGCGGCGCGTCGTCCCGGCGCTCGATCCGTCCGCCGGAGAACCGGAGCCGCTGCCCGTTCCGCCGCTCCCGGGAGACCTTGCTCGCCGCGCGGGTTCCGGCCGTCGGGTGCCAGCTGCTGAGCGCGTAGGCGATATGCGCTTCGTCGGCCGACGTCCAGTCGCCCATCGCGGCGGTGACCATCAGATCGCCGAGGCCGCCGAAGAACGCCATCGCGGGGATCACCGTCGCCCCCTCGGCACGATCGCCGAACCGGGCGAACGTGTCGATGTTCGCTTCGAGTTCCGCGGCCACGTCCAGATACGGCAGCCCCGCCCGCAGCGCCGCTTCGATCACCGGAGCGGCGGTGTCGGCGAACGGACCGGCGGCGTTGATCACCGCGTCCGCGCCTTCGAGCGCGCGGTCGAGTGAGACCGGGTCGTGGACCGAGGCCTGCCGGATCTCGAGGCCGGGCCAAGGCAGGTCCCGCAGTTTGGCTTCGTCCCGGCCCACCGCCAGCACGCCGATTCCCCGCTCGCGCAACTCCGCCACCACGAACCGCCCGGTGTGCCCGTAAGCCCCGAACACCGCGACGTCGTATCCCGTACCCATAAGGTTCTCCTGCCCTCGGTTGATCCACTGTGGACCATCCTGTCGACGGTGAACGCCGGTCGACAGTGTCCGGAACGCCATCATGCGTACACTTTCGGACATGAGCACGGTCGCCCTCGCCGCCACGGACGGGATGCTGCAGTTCGAGCTGTCCATCGCCAACGAGGTCTTCGGCACGGGCCTGCCGGGCTTCACCGGCTCCTGGTACGAACTCACCGTCTGCGGTTCGGCCGCGGTCAAGGTCGGCCGGTTCCTCCTCGAACCGGACCACGGGCTCGATCAGCTCGCGCGCGCCGACACCGTCATCGTCCCCGGCTGGGCCGACATCGACGTCGACCCGCCCGCCGATCTCGTCGACGCGGTCCGCGCCGCCCACGAAGCAGGCGCGCGGGTGGCTTCCCTGTGCACGGGCGCGTTCGTGCTGGCCGCCGCGGGTCTTCTCGACGGCCGCCGCGCGACGACGCACTGGGCGCACACCGACGTACTCGCCACCCGCCATCCCCTGGTGGAGGTCGATCCGGACGTCCTCTACGTCGACAACGGCAGCGTGCTCACCTCGGCGGGCAAGGCCGCGGCGATGGACCTGTGCCTGCACCTGGTCCGCTCCGACCACGGTTCGGCGATCGCCAACACCATCGCCCGCCGCCTGGTCGTCCCACCGCATCGCGCGGGCGGACAGGCCCAGTTCGTCACCGCGCCGGTGCCGGACCAGGACGATCATCCGCTCGGAGATCTGCTCCCCTGGGTGACCGAACGGCTGGACCGGCCGCTGACCGTCGAAGACCTCGCCCGCCGCGCCAACATGAGTTCGCGCAATCTGGCGCGGCACTTCCGGTCGGCGACCGGGACGACACCGCTGCGCTGGCTGCTGACCCAGCGCATCCGCCGCGCGCAGGAACTACTGGAGCGGACCGACGACAGCGTCGACATGATCGCGGAAGCCACCGGCATGGGCACGGCCGCGACCTTGCGACGGCATTTCAACCAGGCCGTCGGTGTGCCGCCGGACAGCTACCGCCGCACCTTCCGGGCTCGGACGACAGTCTGCTGAGCCGGGATCCGCAAAGCGCTCAGGCCGCGTCCGCCGACAGCGCCTTGGCCAGCCTCCGCAGCCCTTCCGCGATCGTCTCCGGGGCGTGCGCGGCGAACGAGAGCCGCAGCGCCGACCGATCCGGCTCCCCCACCTGGAACGCCGAGCCGGGCACGAAGGCGACGTCGTGCCGCAGCGCCTCGGGAAGCAGCAGGTCGGTGTCCTTGCCGTCGGGCAAGGTGACCCACACGAACATCCCGCCGTCGGGGTCGGTCCAGGTGGTCCCCGGCGGGGTGATCCCGGGCAGTTCGGCCAGCATGGCGTCCCGGCGGACGCGGTAGGTGGCGCACAACCGCCGCACGTGCGCGTCGAGATCCGCGGCCGCCAGGTATTCGGCCGCGGCCGCCTGGTCGATGGTGGAGGTGTGCAGGTCGCTCGCCTGTTTGAGGATCGCGATCCGGCGCAGGAGTTCCCGCGGCGCGCGAAGCCAGCCCAGCCGCATGCCGGGCGCGATCACCTTCGAGAAGCTGCCGAGGTAGATCGAGCGTCCGGCGAGTTCCGGCCGCACCGACAGCGGTTCTTCGCGTTCACCGCGGTAGCGCAGTTCGTGGTACGGATCGTCCTCGACGAGCCAGCAGCCGTGACGCGCGATCACGGCCGCGAGCGCGCGGCGGCGCGCCGGGCTGACCGTGCGGCCGGACGGATTGGAGAAGGTCGGGACGAGGTACAGCAGCGAAGGCCGTTCCCTGGCCGCGATCTCGTCCAGTGCCGCCGGGTCGATCCCCTCCCCGTCGCCGGGAACGGGCACGATCCGGGCCTCGGCGAGCTGGAAGCACTGCAGGGCCGACAGGTACACCGGCTCTTCCACCAGCACGACGGCGCCGGGGTCGAGCAACGCGGTGCTCAGCAACTGCAGGCCCTGCTGCGAACCGGTGGTCACCAGCAGATCGTCCACAGTGGTCGCGAGCCCGCGTTCGGCCAGCCGTCCGGCCAGAAGTTCGCGCAGGCGCGCGTTTCCCTCGGTCGGCGAGTACTGCAACACGGACCCGTCGGTCAACGCCCGATCGAAGGCCGCGCGGAGGCCGTCCACATCGAACAGTTCGGGGGCGGGAATGCCACCGGCGAAGGAGATCACGCCGGGACGGGTGGTGAGCGCGAGCAGATCGCGCACGGGGGAACTGGTGACGCCGTCCATACGACGGGCGAGAGGAAGAGACATGAAGGCTCCTCGGGAGAAACGTGCGGCTCCAGTGCAGCGGCCGGGGATCTTCCCGCGCGAGCAAGCAACTCCCGTGAGGATATCAGCCCCATGGGGCTAGGCTCGACTTCGTGCCACTCGTGGAAATCACCTACGCGCCTCATCTTCCCGAAGCCAAGTTGCGTGAGCTGGGCTCGGTTCTGCCGCATCTCGTTTCCGTCGCGGTGGAGTGCCCCGAGGAGCCCTACGACGGCGATCTCCAACCCGGCGACGTCGAGCTGCGCTTCCGGCGGCCTGGCCCGTTCGACCGCTTCGGGTTGGATCTCCTGGTCGAGGTCCGGTCCAAGTGGTTCCCGAGCCGGGCGGACAACCGTCAAGAACGGGTGGACCTGCTGCGCACGAGCATCGAATCGGCGACCGGGCTCGACGACGTCGGCGTGTATCTTTCCCTGCCCGTCGCCGCTTGGTCGCAATCGGATTAACGCTCGCCGAAGACGTGCCGTCGGACGAACGGGCTTCGGAACTTGCCGCCGGGGTCCAGTTCGTCGGCCAGCTCCCGGAAATCGCCCAGCCTCGGGTAGTCCGCGGCCTGGTCGAAGAGCTTCCCCCAGTGCGGCCGGACGTCGAAGGGCGCCAAGCGTTCCTCCATGACGGGAAGCAGCGCGCGGACCGCGTCCGGCTCCGGCTGCCAGGTGAAGTGCAGCGCCAGCCTGTCGCCGCCGTGGAACGGGCTGAGCCACAGCTCGTCCGCGGCGATCATGCGGATCTCGGAGGTGAGCAGCAGGGGCGCGAGCCGGTGTCCGAGGCCGCGCATCGTCTCCATCGCGGCTTCGGCGTGCCGGATCGGGACGAAGTACTCGGTCTGCAGTTCGTTGCCGACACTGGGCGTGAAGTCCAGCCGGAAATGCGGGATCCGTTCGTGCCACGGCCCCGGCACGCCGAGCTGCCGCGTGCAGTTGTCCGCCGGGATCCCGGCGGCGTGTGCCGGATGACGCGGCCCGTCCGCGGCCTTCGCGCCGAAGAAGTCCGCGCCCGGCCGCCCCGGCCCCTTGACCCAGACCTGGTCGATCGTGTCGCGGGCCCAGTTCGTGAACAGGCTGACGCTGTAGCCCGCGGCCTGGATCTCCTCGAAGTGCTCGTACGCGGATGCCCACGGCAAGCCGTCGAAGACGTCCTGCCGCAGATCGAAGGCCGGCACCAGGTCGAGGGTCAGCCGGGTCACCACGCCCAGCGCGCCGAGGCCGACGACCACGCCGTCGTGGTGGGTGTAGGTCTTCACCTCGCCATCGGCGGTGACCAGCTCCAAACCGGACACGGCCGACGCGAGGCCCTGGTTCCGCCGCCCCGAACCGTGCGTCGCCGTCGCGACGGTGCCGGCCACCGTGCAGTGCGGGAGCGAGGCGAGGTTGGCCAGCGCGAATCCGGCCGCGTGCACCCGCTCCGCGATGTCGCCGTAGCGCGCCGCCGCCGGAACCGTGATGGTCGCCGCGTCGCTGTCCAATTCGGTCACCGGATCGAGCCCGGCGAGGTCGATCTGGACGCCGCCCGGGCAGTCCGCGATGTCGTTGAAGCAATGCCTGCTGCCCAGGGCCTTGACCGCCGTCGCCGCGGCGACGGCTTCCTGGACCTGTTCGACGGTCCGAGGGCGAAGAATCCGTTCCGCGGTGAAGGTCTGATTTCCCGCCCAGTTCGTCTCGCGCACCAAGCCCCTTTTCCTTACGGCGGCGTCCGGACGGCCAGCCTACCCAGGCTAGATTGCCGGGGTATCGCTCCGCATCGAGGAGGTTCGCCCTGACCGGCATCACCGGCGAGCTGGTGTCCATCGCGCTCTTGCTGGTCGTCCTGGCCTTCGCGGTGATCCGGCCTCGTGGCCTGCCCGAGGCCGTCGCCGCCGTCCCCGCGGCGGGGATCGTCCTGCTGGCCGGGGTGATCTCGTTCCCCGTCGCCGTCGACGAGTTCGCCAGGTTGGCCCCCGTGGTCGGGTTCCTCGCCGCGGTGCTCGTGCTGGCCAAGCTGTGTGACGACGAAGGTCTGTTCCAGGCGGCCGGGACGGTGATGGCCCGGTTCGGCCGCGGACAGCCGCGGCGGTTGCTGGTCGCGGTGTTCGCCGTCGCCGCGGCGGTCACCGTGGTGCTCAGCCTGGACGCCACCGTCGTGCTGCTGACCCCCGTCGTGTTCGCCACCGCCGCGCGCATGGGCGCGCGGGCCAAACCGCACGCCTACGCCTGCGCACATCTGGCGAATTCGGCTTCGTTGCTGCTGCCGGTGTCCAATCTGACCAATCTGCTCGCCGTCGCCGCCACCGGGATCTCGTTCCTCCGGTTCACCGCGCTGATGACCTTGCCCTGGCTCGCGGCGGTGCTCACGGAGTATCTGGTGTTCCGCCGGTTCTTCGCCGCCGACCTGGCGGCCCGGCCGCGTGGCGGGAACGCGGTCCCGGCCCGCAAGGTCCCGGCCTTCGTCCTGGTCGTCCTCGGCCTGACACTGGCCGGGTTCGTCGTCACGTCGCTGCTGGACGTCAGTCCCGCGTGGGCCGCGTTCGCCGGTGCCGCCGTGCTGGCCTGCCGTGCTCTCGCGCAGCGGCGGACCTCGCCCGCCGCGATCGTGCGATCGGCGAACATCCCGTTCCTGGCCTTCGTGCTCGCTTTGGCGATCGTGGTCCGCGCCGTCGTCGACAACGGGCTGGCCGAGGCGCTCGGTCACGTGGTGCCGACCTCCGGCACGTTCCCGGCCCTGCTCGGCGCCGCCGCGGTGGCGGCCGTACTCGCCAACCTGATCAACAACCTGCCCGCCGTGCTCGTGCTGCTTCCGCTCGCCACCGCGGGCGGGACGCCGGTGGTGCTGGCCGTGCTGATCGGGGTCAACCTCGGGCCGAACCTCACCTACGTCGGCTCGCTCGCCACGTTGCTGTGGCGACGGATCCTGCACCGGCACGACGCCCGGCCCCGACTGGGCGAGTTCACCCGGCTCGGGCTCCTCACCGTTCCGGCGTCGATCGTGCTCGCCGTCGCCGGACTGTGGGCCGGGCTGATCCTGGTGCCGTGATTCCACTCAGTGAGAAGATGGCGGGGTGTCCGGGAACCTTTCCTCGCCGGGAGCGAGCGTCACGTCGCGGGTGTTCGCCCTGCTCGGCGCCTTCGACGTCGACCATCGCGAGCTGTCGCTGACCGAACTCGCGGGGCGCGCCACCCTGCCGCTGCCCACGGCGCACCGCCTCGCCCGCGAACTCGTGGGCCTGGGCGCGTTGGAGCGACGCGAAGACCGCTACACCGTCGGCAGGCGGATCTGGGATCTCGGTCTGCTCGCCCCCGTCCACTTCGAGCTCCGGCAGGTCGCCGCCCCGTTCCTGCAGGATCTCTACGGCGCGACCGGGGCCACCGTGCACCTCGCCGAACGCGACGGCGGCCAGGTGCTCTACCTCGACCGGCTTTCCGGGAACGCGTCCGTGCCCGTGGTCAGCCGGATCGGCGGGCGCTTGCCGCTGCACGCCACCGGTGTCGGGAAAGTACTGCTGGCCTGGGCCCCGGAAGACGTCCAGCGTCAGGTGCTCGAATCACTGACCCGCGTCACGCCGTACACCGTCACGCAGCCCGGCCGGTTGCGCGAACAGCTGCGGCGCGTCCGCCGGGAGGGCTACGCCCAAACCGTCGAGGAGATGAGCCAGGGAGCGTGTTCGGTCGCCGTCCCGATCCGGCCCTCCGCGGCTGACGACGTCGTCGCCGCGCTCGGCCTGGTCGTCCCCGATCTGCGCCGAGGCCGCGCGCGGCTGATCTCCGCGCTCCAGGTGGCGGCCGCCGGCATCGGCCGAAGCCTGCGACTTTCACTGAGTGGAAGCGATCGCTAGAAGTTCGCCCGCGGCACGCCCAGACTCCTGTCATGCGAACCCCAGTCGCCATCGTCGGCGCCGGCCCCGCCGGACTCCTCCTGTCGCATCTGCTCGACCTGGCGGGAGTCGAATCGGTGATCGTGGAGGCGCGCTCGCGCGAGTACGTCGAGGCGCGGATCCGGGCGGGCATCCTCGAACAGTCCACAGTGGATCTTCTCCGCGAGGCCGGGCTCGCCGAACGGCTCGACCGCGAGGGCGACGAGCATCGCGGCATCTACCTGCAATGGCCGGAAGAGCGGCATCACCTCGACTTCGTGGACCTGGTCGGGCGCAGCGTGACGGTGTACGGGCAGACCGAGGTGACCAAGGACCTCGGCAAGGCGCGTGCGGCGGCCGGACAGCGGATCCACTACGAGGTCAGCGACACCGCCGTGCACGACATCGAAACCGACAGCCCCTACGTCACCTTCACCGACCCGGACGGCACTCCGCAGAGGCTGGACGCCGATGTCGTCGTCGGCTGCGACGGCTCCTTCGGCCCCTGCCGCGCCGCGATCCCCGAAGCCGCGAAGCAGACCTGGGAGCGCACCTACCCGTACTCGTGGCTCGGTGTCCTCGCCGATGTCGCCCCCTCGACCGACGAGTTGATCTACGCCTGGCATCCCGACGGTTTCGCGATGCATTCGATGCGCTCGGCCACCGTCAGCCGGCTGTACCTGCAGGTGCCCAACGGCACCGACATCGGCACCTGGTCCGACGACCGGATCTGGGACGCCCTCGCGACCCGGCTCGGCCACGGTCAGCACGGCTGGACGCTCACCTCCGGGCCGATCACCGACAAGAGCGTGCTGCCCATGCGCAGCTTCGTGCAGCAACCGATGCGCCACGGCCGCCTCTTCCTCGCCGGGGATGCCGCCCATATCGTGCCGCCCACCGGCGCCAAGGGCCTGAACCTCGCCGTCGCCGACGTCGCCCTCCTCGCCCCCGCCCTGGCGGCTTTCTCACGGGACAAGAATTGCGCACTCGCCGACGCCTACTCCGACACCGCACTGCGCCGGGTTTGGCGGTGTACGCACTTCTCGTGGTGGATGACGACGATGCTGCACCAGTCGGAGGATCCGTTCGACCGGCAGTTGCAGCTTTCGCAGCTGCGATGGCTCGCGCGAAGCGAGGCGGGCCGGGCGGGGCTGGCGGAGAACTACGCGGGGCTGCCCATCGGTTTCTGAGCAGGTCCGGCTAGCGGGCCTTTGGGCGGTCCGTCGCCGTTTTACGGCAACCGGGGCGGTTGGGGGTCTTCGATGTCGGCCGGGCGGGCGATGTGAGTGGCCGGACTGGTTGCCGTTCTGCGGCTACGGACGGGAGCCGCGGGTCGTACCGGCATGGGCCACGGGCAAGGGGCGGGCGCTGAGCACACGCCATCGCCGTTTTACGGCAACCGGGCCAGGCTGTAGAAAACCATCGAAGCCTTCCGGCCAACCCCCCACGGCCCTACCACATCACACCCCTCCACCGTCGCCATTCCGTGGCGACACCCGTGAGCCGCAGCTCGTACCAACATGGGGCAATGGCGCGCGGGAAGCACTGAGCAAAAGCACAAAGCCGTCGCCGATTCACGGCAACCAAGACAACCGCGAGCCGCACAGGAGGCTCAGCAGCCGTCCACATTCGTCGCCGTTTCGCGGCAACACCTCGGCAATACCGAGCAGCACCTCAAAGCGGCGGCGGTTCCGGCCGCGGATCGTGCAACGGCGGCGGTTCGCTGACGTGGACCCGTCCGGTCGGGGTGGTGATCTTCAAGGTCCCGTCGGGTTCGAGGTGATGGATCCAGCCGGGTTCGTCCTTGAGCCGGTGATCGCGACGGCAGTACGTGACCAGATCAGCCACGTTCGTTTCGCCTTGGAACTGCCACGGGACCGAGTGGTCGAGTTCGCAGGCGTGGGCGGCCCGGTCACAGCCGGGTCTTCGGCACTCGCGGTCTCGCACGCGGACGAACTCCGCCGTTGCCGCGTCCGGGCGATACCGGGTTCTGCCGAGGTCCTTGACCTGGCCGCTCAAAGGGTCGGTGATGATACGCCGCAGCACGGTGTTCGGTCCGGTGGCGATGTGACGGCCCAGCTCGGCCGGAAGGTAGCCGTGCCCGGCCATCTTCACGGGATCGTGGTTCAACCCCAAGTAGGTGTTGAGGTCCATGTACAGGAACACCTCCGTCCGCTCGGAGGCTACGCCTTTCCCGCCGAGAAGCAGGTCCAGCGCGATATCCGCGCGGAGCTGGTCCAACGTCCTCGTGTCGCCCTGGTTCCGCAGCGTCCGGGCTTCCTGGTTGATCCGCTGATAGGCAGCGGTGACCTTCTCCACCGGGCCGTCCACCACCTCGATCGAGGCGACCCCGGCCTCACCGTGCGCCACGGACAGTCGGCGTCCTTTGCGGCGTTCGGCCGCATGCCTGTCGGCGCCGGATTGATCGGCCTTCGTCGCCGCGTAGCTCGCGGCTTTGCGCACCTGCGTACTGTCCTTGTCCGGTATACGCTTCTCCAGCGCCGCGTCCGCCGTCAAAGAGTCCTCATCGGACAACCAGGCCGTCGCCTCGGCGACCTTCTGTGCGTTGAAGCCGCTCACTTTTCCGCGGTCCATCAACGACAACGTCCGCGGCAACCGTGACGTCAACGCCACCCCCGTCGCGACAAGCGATCCCGCGAAGGCGTCCACAAAGGACAACTCCAGTGCCACCTCTTGCACGACACTCCGCACCCCGCCACGCAACTCGCTCAATCGCGCCAGCGCCCGGTACCGAACGGCTTCGAGCCGTGCGAGCGCGACACCGACTTCCTGCGCGACGCGCAGGGAATCCTTGTCGTCCAAGGAACTCATCGCGGCATTGATCTCCTTCAGAAGATTCGGATCGGTCATTTCCCGTACTGCCGCGACCACGGCGGCTTTGGAATCAGCCATGCGAAACACGCTACAACCGAGCACCGACAAAACCGGCCGAACACGAAACGCGGAATGCTGTCGCCGCACAGGATCGACCCGGCGCAGCTCGGACGTCTCGATCTCCCGGCACAGAGCGCGGAAGGTACGCATGTCCAAGACCCACCACGTCCCGACGGAGGATCTCGGCGCGGCGCACGTTCGGCGGGTGAAAGAACCCGCTTCCGCGGCGCGTGGCGGATAAAACGGGGCGGCGCGTCGGCCACCATCGGCAACAGACCCTTCATTTCCCCAAGCTTGCCGCTCACAACCCCGGCCAGCCCCGGCGCAGAAAAACGAAAGCGGCGTCCAGGGCCGCGGCGGGATCGGGTTCCGTACCCGCCAGATCCGGGATCTCCAGGACATAGCGCGCCAGCAGCCGCACCGAAAAGTCGTCTTCACCGGTCTGCTCGGCGATGACGTTCGCGAGCCCGTCCTCGCAGCCCGTCCAAAGGGTTCTGGCGTAGGCACGCAACGCCGGGGTGGCGATCACCAGCTCCGCCACCCGGCGCGACAGCGGATCGGGATCCGGGTCGAAGGGACCGCGAGTCGCGAGAAAGTCCCGCAGGGCCTGCAGGATCGAGACGCCCTCGGCGCGGTTTCGCACCGCGGCGGCCAGCGCCTCCTCGCGTTCCTGACCGTGGCCGAGGATCAGCGCTTCCTTGCCGCCCGGAAAGTGCGCGAACAACGTCGAGACCGCCGTGTCCGCGGCGTCCGCGATCTCCGCGACGGTGACGTTGTCGAAGCCCCGCGCCAGGAACAGCTCGCGCGCCGCGTCCGACAGGGCCTGGCGGGTCGCCGCCTTCTTGCGCTCACGTCTGCCCGGCTCGGTTCGTCCCATGCGCACACGATACCCGATGTCGAACTGACTTCGAAGTCGGAACGTGTGTATATTCGAAGTGACTTCGACTTTGAACCGGGAGCCACCATGGAGCACTGGGACGTCCACCGCCCGCCTCGCGCCGAAGGCAAGACCTTCCTGGTCACCGGCGGCAACGCGGGTATCGGCTACTTCGTCGCCGAACAACTGGCCGGGACCGGTGCCACCGTGCTTCTCGGCAGCCGGGACGCCGGCAAGGCCGACGTCGCGATGGCATCGATCCGGTCTCGCGTCCCGGACGCGAAGCTCGGGCACCTGCGGCTCGACCTTTCCGAGCTCGCCTCGATCCAGTCCACTGTGGACACCTTAGGATTCGACCGGCTCGACGCCGTCGTCTGCAACGCGGGCGTGCTCTTGGAGAACCAGCCGAGGCGCGAGACGGCCGAGGGTCACGAACTGACGTTCGCGACCAACCATCTCGGCCATTTCGTGCTGGTGGACCAGCTGATGCCGTTGCTCGAAGCGGCACGGGCCGGCCGTGTCGTCACCACGGGCAGCTTCGTGGGCAAGTCCGCGCAGCTCGACCTGGACGATCTACAGAGCGAACGGGACTACCAGCCCAAGCGCACCTACGCGCGCTCCAAGCAGGCGCAGATGCTGTTCGCCTTCGAACTGGACCGGCGGCTACGCGCGGCCGGGAGCACGGTGCTGAGCGTCGTCGACCATCCGGGCGGCGCGCTCGACTCCCTGACGCCGCCGAGGCCGGTGCACCCGGCGCTGGGCGGCCGAAAGTTCCCCGCCGGGCTTCTCCTGCAGGGCAAGGACGCCGGCGCTTGGCCCGCCGTCCGGGCCGTGCTCGACCCGGACGCGCGCGGCGGCGAGATGTTCGGGCCCCGCGTGTTCGGCCTGCGTGGTGAGCCCCGGCGGGAACCGGTTCGGGGGCGGTTGGCCGACACCGGGCTCGCCGCCCGGTTGTGGGCGGCGAGCGTCGGCCTCACCGGCGCCGAGGTCACACGGTGACGTCGGCGGACTCCGGTTTCGCCCGGGATCGCAGGCCCAGCAGCAGATCGACCACCAGGAACGCCAGCAGGCTGATCCCGAACAGCGGTACGAACCAGCCGATCGCCGCGGCGAGGACGACGAGTCCCACCACGAGCGCGGGCGGCGCCTTGCGCCACTGCCCGCGTGGGATGGGCCGCCCGAACTTCAGGCCGGTGGCCCGGGTCGGCCTGCGCTGCCACCACATCCGGTAGCCGAGCACGACCAGCGTGACCAGTCCGGCGCCGAGCAGCAGCAGCGCGAGCTGGTTGGGCCAGCCGAAGAGCACGCCCATATGCGCGTCGATCCCCCAGCGGGCGAACTTCGCCATCAGCGGGTAGTCGTCGAACCGGACCTCGCCCAGGACCTGCCCGGTGGTCCCGTCGACCGCGACGGCGTCGACCTGTGTCGGCCAGCCGCGCTCGATTTCCGCCACCTGCCAGGGAGATCCGGGTTCGGTGGGCAGTCCGATCTCCACCGAAGCCGCGTCGATCCCGGCGGCCCGGGCCGAGGCCAGCACCGCGTCCACGCTTTCGGGGCGGGCGGGTGACGGCGCGGCCGGAGCGTCGCCGTGCCCCGCGTGCCCGGCGTGCTCGTCGGTACCCGTCACCTTCAACGCGGGGGTGGCCCAGCCGAGGGATTCGCGCAGGGCCGAGACGTTCTCTCCCGCGTACGCCGACCACGTCAGTCCCGTCGCGGACAGGAACACCGCGCCCAGCAGCACCCACAGGCCGATCGTCCCGTGCCCGCGCACCGACTTTCCCCGGGCGGACTCGGTCTTCGCGGCTTTCTCCGCCTTCTCCTTCCGGCGGACGCGGCGACGGCTCACCCACAGCACGAGACCGCCCAAGGCGACCACCCACAGCCAGGACGCGGCGAGTTCGCTGTAGAGCCGTCCCGGTTCGCCGAGCAGCAGGTTGCGGTGCAACTGGTCGAGGACGGTCCGGAACGGCAGGGCACCGCTAGAGCCGTACGCGACGAGGTCGCCGCGTACTTGAGCGGTGGCGGGGTCGACGAAGACCGCTCGCCGTTCGGACTCGCCGAGCCCCTCCTCGGCGAACAGCACCCTGGTCGTGTCGCCCGGCTCGGGTGCGGGACGGACGGCGACCAGGTCACCGCCGGGACGGGTCGCCTGCGCCGCCTTGACCTGGTCGGCGAGCGAGGCCTGGTTCAGCCCGACGGGTGCCCGCAGCTGGTCGGCGTAGATCCAGGATTCCAGCTGGGGAGTCGCGGCGTACAGGACACCGGTGAGCGCGGCGATGAGCACGAACGGTCCGACGAGGACGCCGGCGTAGAAGTGGAGCCGGAGGAACAGCCCGCGCCGGTCGGATACGCGCGGTGGACTGGTGGTCGGTTCGGTTTGTGTTGCCATGGGGGAACTCCTGAGGCGTCGGTGGGGTGGCGTGCGCCCGCACCACGCGCCGGAGTGGTCACGGCGCGCGTGCTGAGCCCTGCCGGGACACGCGTCTCGGCAGGGTTTCGGGGATCAGGCGAACGACACCGGCGGACCGCGCCGCGAAAGCACATCCCGCAGGAGCGCCCCGGTCGCGGGGTACTGCACCGCGACCGGGACGTGGAGCCGCAACGGCGCTGTCGCGGGCCGCGGTCCCAACCGGCGCGGAAGGACCGAAGCGATCAGCGCCAGGAGCACGAACAGCGCGCGCTCGGCACCGGCCAGCACCGCGACCACCACGAGGGTCGCGACGGCGTGCCCGGCCGTCATGAGCAGACCGCTGTCTGGGGTTTCGGCATGCCGTGAGTGCGATTCCCACGCCAGGAAGGTCAGGGAGGCGTGCATCCCCAGTTGCCCGCCGGCCACCAGGCAGAGAATGGCGAGCGGGCCGCGCCGCCGTCCCGCGAACGCGTACGCCACCCAGCTCAGCAGAGCGACGAGCAGCACGACCACGCCCAGGTCGGGGACGCGACCGTTGGCGCTCAGGTGGGCCACGGTCGCGAGAGTGCCGGTCAGCACCCCCACGGCCCCGCCCCGGAGGCGCCGCGCCGGGCCTCGGGTCGGGGTCGGCATGCGCACGGGAGCAGAGTAGAGCGCGACCCGGCCCGCTGTCTCGCCTCGAAGACGTCCGGGCCATTCTTCCGGCATGCTCCGCACCCTGTCCTTCGCCCGGCTCTGGACCGGCAACACCGCATCCGGGCTGGCGACCTGGGCACTGCCGTTCATCCTCGGCTTGGCGGTGCTCGAACGCTCGCTTTCGGCCGTCGACCTCGGCATCGTGCTGGCCGCCCGTACTGTGGGATTCCTCGTGGCCGTACCGGTGGCCGGGGTCCTCGCCGACCGGCACTCCCGCCGCCAGGTCGTGCTGTGGGCGGGACTCCTCGCGGGTTTCGCCACTCCCCTGATCACGGTCGGCATGGGCCGATCCGTCCCGCTGATGGCCGTCGCGGCCGCCATCGTCGGCGTCGGCCAAGGCGCCTGCCGCCCGGCGTTCCAGGCGCTGACCGCCGAAGTGATCACCGAGGACCGGCGTCAGCAGGCCAACGCCGCGATGACCTTGGCCGTGCGGGTCACGACGCTGGTCGCGCCCGGCCTCACCGCACTGCTCGCCGTCGTCGCCTCGACGTCGGTTCTCGTTATCGGAACCGGCGTGCTGTGGCTGGGCGTCGCACTGACCCCGCCCCGTGGCACCTTCACACCGCCCCCGGCCGCCACCAGGACCCACTTCTTCGGCGATTTCGCCGACGGACTCCGCGAAGCTCGCCGTCATCCGTGGTTCCTGGCCGGGCTCGGCGCGCTGACCGCCGTGATCGCGACCGGCTACTCCGCGACCGGCGTCGTACTGCCGCTGGTCAGCCGGGATCGCTACGACAGCGAGGCCGTACTGGCGGGCGGACTCACCGCGTACACGCTCGGCGCGCTCGCGGGCGCCGTCGTCATCTCGCGCTGGCGGCCGCGGCGGCAAGGCTGGGCCGCGCTGATCGGACTCGGCTGCTACGGCTTCGCGCCGCTGAGCCTGCTGTTGCCGGTACACCCGGCCTTCGTCATCGCCGCGTACGCCGTCGCCGGGCTGGGCATCGAACTGTTCAACGTCCCGTGGTTCACCGCGACCCAGCGGGAGGTGGAGCCGGGGAAGCTCGCCCGCGTGTCCTCTTTGGACTTCCTGTTCTCCTACGGCCTGGCGCCCGCCGGGCTGGCGTTCATCGCGCCCGCGATCGGCGAGCTCGGGGCCGGGCCGGTGCTGGCGGCCTGCGCCGTCGTCTGCTTCGCCGCGCCTGCGGCCGCCGCGCTCGTCCCGTCTTCCCGCGACTTCCACGTCCAGCGAGACGCGGACACCACACCGATCAAGAATGTCTAATTTTTGCGCTCGCTTGCGGTAAAGTTTCAGCCATGACGCGTCGTCTTGCCGAAGTAGCCCGCAAGGTCGGGGTCAGCGAAGCCACGGTCAGCCGGGTGCTCAACGGCCGGTCCGGGGTCTCCGCGAGCACCAGGGCCGCCGTCCTCACCGCGCTGGACGTGATGGGCTACGAACGCCCGACCCAGTTGCGCGGTGACCGCGCCCGGCTGGTCGGCCTGGTCCTACCCGAACTCCAGAACCCCATCTTCCCCGCACTGGCAGAGATCATGGGCAACGCCCTCGCCCAGCAGGGTTTCACCCCGGTGCTGTGCACCCGCACCGCGGGCGGGGTGTCCGAAGCGGAGTACGTCGATCTGTTGCTGCAGCAGCAGGTTTCCGGCGTGGTGTTCGCCGGGGGGCTGTACGCCCAGGCCGACGCGGTGCACTCCCACTACCACCATCTCGCCGAGCGCCGCCTGCCGACGGTGCTGATCAACGCCGCCGTCGAGCACCTCGGGCTGCCGCAGATCTCGTGCGACGACGCGGTCGCCGTCGAGCAGGTCGTCGGACATCTGAGCTCGCTCGGGCACGAGAAGATCGGCCTCGTCCTCGGCCCCAGCGACCATGTGCCGTCACAGCGCAAACTCGAGGCGTTCCGCGCCTACGCCGGGAAACTCGGCCTTCCCCTCCTGGACGAACTCGTCGAGCACGGCATGTTCTCCATCGAAGGCGGTCACGCCGCCGCGGCCCGCCTGTACCCCCGCGGCGCCACCGCCGTCCTGTGCGCGAGCGACCTCCTGGCGCTGGGCGCGATTCGCGCGGCCCGCCGACAGGGACTGTCGGTACCCGAAGACGTCTCGGTGGTCGGTTACGACGATTCCGCGCTGATGAACTGCACCGATCCGCCGTTGACCACGACCCGGCAGCCGATCGAGGCGATGGGCCGCGCCGTGGTCGAACTGCTGGTCAAGCGCATAAACGGCGGAGAGGTCGCCGCCGAGGAGCTGTTGTTCGCACCCGAGCTCGTCGTCCGGGGCTCCACCGCGCGCCGGTGATCCCGCCTCGCGAACCAGGCACCTTCTCGGGCGAGAAGGTGCCTGGTTTGCGCTCGAGGGCACGTGATTGTCGGTAAGTTGCAAGTTCTCATCCAGTTATTGCGGCAATCTGGTTCTGCACTTTAGAGTGACCGCAATCACGTGACAGCCGTCGCGACCGGCGAGATGAGGCTTGAGATGAGCAGCACCTGGTCCCCAACCGTGCGTCGCCGCATGTTCTGCCTGTTCCTCGCGGGCGGGCTGGCCGTGGGGATGGCCGCCTGCGGTTCCGGTTCCGGTGAAGGCACCGGAACCGGGGGCAAGGTCAAGATCACCGTCACCGGTCAGCCGCCGACCAGCCAGCCGTTCGAGCGCGGCGTGTTCGACGCCGATGTCAAGGAATTCGAGGAGAGCCACCCCGACATCGACATCGAGCCGCACGAAGGCTTCATGGATCCGAAGACCTTCTCCGCCAAACTCGCCGGCGGCCAGCTCGAAGACGTCTATTACGTCTACTTCACCGACCCCGCGCAGATCATCGCGCGCCGTCAGGCCGCCGACATCACCGAAGCGGCCAAGGGCCTGAAGAACTTCGACGACATCAAGCCGGAACTACTGGCCAATTTCCGCGACTCGAGCGGGAAGCTCTACGGCCTGCCGACGATGAACTACAGCATGGGCCTGCTCTACAGTCGCCCGCTGTTCCAGAAGGCCGGGCTCGACCCGAACAAACCGCCGCAGACCTGGGACGAGGTCCGCGCGGCCGCGAGGAAGATCGCCGCACTCGGCAACGGCACCGTCGGATACGCCGACTACAGCAAGAACAACCAGGGCGGCTGGCACTTGACCGGCTGGCTCTACTCCATGGGCAGCGAGGTCGCCCACAAGGACGGCGAAAAATGGGTCGCCGCCTTCAACAACGACAAGGCCAAAGCCGCGCTGAACCAGCTGCGCGCCATGCGCTGGGAAGACGACACCATGGGCAGCAAGCAGTTGCTCGAAGCCCAGGACGTCCAGCGCATGATGGGCGCCGGACAGCTCGGCATGTACATGGCGGCCCCGGACAACGTCCCGGTACTGGTGAAGCAGTTCAACGGCAAGTACGAGGACTACGGCGTCGCCGGGATGCCGGGCGGGCAGGGCACGTTGCTCGGCGGCGAGGGGTACATGATCAACCCCAAGGCCTCACCGGAGAAGGTCGAGGCCGGGCTGGAATGGGTCCGCTGGAAGTACCTCAACCCGGAGCGGTTCGAGAAGCACGTCCAGCAGTACGTCGACGGCAAGCAGCCGGTCGGGCTGCCGGCCGAGCCGACCCCGGACGTCTGGCAAGGCGCCGTGCGTGATCAGCAGCTCGCGATCAAGACCAAGCACGCCAACGTTCCCGCCGAGAACTACCAGTCCTATGTGGACGCCGGTGCGCGGATCAAGGGTAGCATCGAACCGCCGAACGCGCAGCAGGTCTACGCCATTCTCGACAGTGTGATGCAGGCGGTGCTCACCGATCGGAACGCCAACGTCGATCAGCAGCTGTCGTCGGCCGAGTCGAAGGTCAACAGTGTCCTCGCACAGGTCAAATAACCTCACCGCGTACGGCCTGCTCTCCGCCGCGCTGGTGGTGTTCGCGCTGTTCTCGTGGTATCCGATCGTGCGCGGGGTTCTGCTGAGCTTCCAGCAGGTCGACTTCGTCAATCCGGCCACGTGGGTCGGCTTCGACAACTTCACCCGCCTGTTCGAAGACCCGCTGTTCGGCGTGGCCTGGCGCAACACCCTGCTGTTCACCGGGCTCGCCCTGGTGTTCGGGTTCCTCGTGCCGTTCCTGACCGCGGTGCTGCTCAACGAACTTCGGCACGCCAAGGCGTTCTTCCGGCTGGCCGTCTACCTGCCGGTGATGCTCCCGCCGGTGGTCACCGCGCTGATGTGGAAATGGTTCTACGACCCGGGCGCCGGGCTGTTCAACTCCGCGCTCGGCGCCGTCGGCCTGCCCGGCGGGCAGTGGCTCGACTCCAGCGACACCTCGATGCTGTCGCTGGTGTTCGTGTCCACGTGGGCGAACATGGGCAGCACCACGCTGATCTACCTCGCCGCGCTCGGCACGATCCCCGGTGAGCTGTACGAAGCGGCGGAACTCGACGGCGCCGGGCTGTGGAAGCGCCTGATCCACGTCACCCTGCCGCAGACCCGGTTCGTCCTGCTGGTGCTTCTGCTGCTGCAGATCGTCGCGACCATGCAGGTATTCACCGAGCCGTACGTGATGACCGGCGGTGGACCGGACGATTCGACGGTGACCGTACTCCTGCTGCTGTACCGCTACGCCTTCGTCTACAACGACTTCGGCTCGGCCAGCGCGCTGAGCCTGTTGCTGTTCGTCGCGCTCGGGGTGTTCTCCGCGCTGTACGTGCGCCTGACCCGGAAGGCGGATCAGTCATGAGAACGCTCGTCTCCCCCAGCACGCTTCGCGGCCCCGGAGGCAAGATCGGCTACGCCGTCGTCTTCACCTGCACACTGCTGCTGTTCGTCCTCGCGTTTCTGTTCCCGCTGTACTGGGCTGTCACCGGTGCGCTGAAATCACCGCAGGAACTGGCGCAGACCCCGGCGACGTTCATCCCGGACGAATGGCATCCGGAGACCTTCGCCGACGCCTGGAACCAGCTCAGCCTCGGCAAGTACTTTCTCAACACGATCATCGTCGCCGGAGGCGCCTGGCTGGCCCAGCTGGCGATCGACGTCCCGGCGGCCTTCGCGTTGTCGAAGCTGCGCCCGAAGTTCGGCAATGTCGTGCTGGGCCTCATGCTCGCGACGCTGATGTTGCCCGCGACGGCGCTGCTGGTGCCGACGTATGTGACGATCACCGACCTCCCGCTGCTCCAGCTCAACCTGATCAACTCGCCCGCGGCGGTCTGGCTGCCCGCGGCCGCCAACGCGTTCAACATCTATCTGCTGAAACGGTTCTTCGACCAGATCCCGGACGAGCTGCTCGAAGCCGCGCGGCTCGACGGCGCCGGGCCGGTGCGCACGCTGTGGCGCATCATCCTGCCGATCTCGCGGCCGATTCTCGCCGTCGTCTCGATCCTCGCGGTGGTGGCCGCGTGGAAGGACTTCATCTGGCCGCTGCTGGTGTTCCCGGACACCGAAAAGCAGACGCTGTCGGTGATGTTGCAGCGGGTGGCCATCGACATGCCGCTCAACGTCCTGGTGGCGGGCATGGTGCTGGCCAGTGTGCCGATGGTGGCGCTGTTCCTGGCGTTCCAGCGCCACATTCTCGCCGGGCTCACCGCCGGCAGCGTCAAAGGTTGACTTTCGCCGCATTCGGGGTATCCACAACTACTGAGGAGGACACTTCCGTGACCGCATTGGGGCAGTCCGCCGCCGGATGGTGGCGGAGCGCGGCGATCTACCAGGTCTACATCCGCAGCTTCGCCGACGGGAACGGCGACGGCGTCGGCGACCTCGCCGGGATCCGCGCGCGGCTGGACTACCTGGCCGAACTGGGGATCGACGCGATCTGGTTCACTCCGTGGTACCCGTCGCCGATGGACGACGGCGGCTACGACGTCGCCGACTTCCGGGAGATCGACCCGCTCTTCGGCACCCTGGCCGAGGCGCAGGACCTGATCGCCACGGCACACGCCAAGGGTATCCGCGTGATCATCGACATCGTGCCGAACCATTGCTCCGACGAGCACCGCTGGTTCCAGGACGCCCTCGCGGCGGCACCCGGATCACCTGAGCGGCAACGGTTCTGGTTCCGTCCGGGGCGCGGGCCGGACGGCTCCGAACCGCCGAACAACTGGAAGTCGCGCTTCGGCGGGCCCGCGTGGACGCGGGTGCCCGACGGCGAGTGGTACCTGCACCTCTACAGCTCGCGCCAGCCGGATTTCAACTGGGACAACCAGGACATCCGCGCGGACTTCGAAGACGTGCTGCGGTTCTGGTTCGACCGAGGTGTCGACGGCTTCCGCATCGACGTCGCCGACGGGCTGGTCAAGGACCCGCGGCTGCCCGACGCCGACCCTGGTGACGAGACGCCGTTTTCCGATCAGGAGGGCCTGCACGAGATCTACCGGTCGTGGCGCAAGATCGCCGACAGCTATCCGGGTGACCGGGTCCTGGTCGGCGAGATGTGGCTGCCCGACATGTCGCGTGCCGCGCGGTACCTCCGGCGCGACGAACTGCACGCCGCGTTCAACTTCGACTTTTTGGTGTGCCCTTGGGATTCCACCAGGTTCCGGGACGTCATCGAGCGGACGCTGCTGGCGCACGAAGAGGTCGACGCGCCCGCCGCCTGGGTGCTGTCGAATCACGACGTCACCCGGCACGTGACCCGGTATGGACGCGAGGGTGACACCGGTTTCGCGTTCGCCGACCGGCTGCACGGCACTCCGGTCGACCTCGAACTCGGGACCCGGCGGGCGCGCGCGGCGGCGCTGCTGACCCTGGCGCTGCCCGGTGGTCTGTACGTCTACCAAGGGGAGGAACTCGGTTTGTGGGAGATCGAAGACCTCCCGGACGAGCTCCGGCAAGATCCGGTGTGGACCCGCACGAACGGCGCCGACCCCGGCCGCGACGGCTGCCGCGTCCCGCTCCCCTGGTCTGGCGACACGCCGCCGTTCGGCTTCGGCACCGGCGGAACCTGGCTGCCCCAGCCTGCGGAATGGCGCTCCAGTACGGCGGAAGCGCAGGCGGTCGATCCGGCGTCGATGCTCCGGCTGTACCGGGCGGGACTCCGGCTGCGGGAGGAGCTTCCCGCGCTCGGCGATGGTGGCCTGGAGTGGCTGTCGCTCGGCGACGGGGTGCTCGCGTTCACGCGCGAGCCGGGCTTCACCTTCGTCCTGAACTTCTCGGACACGGCGGTCCCGCTCCCGCCGCATCACGAAGTGCTCCTGACCAGTGGCCCGGTCGATGGTGGACTCCCGACGGACACGGCGGTGTGGTTACGCACCTGAGCACAGCCTACGGCGGGTAAGTCCGGTAGCGGCCCCTTCCCAGTACATGATGGCCCCCTTCCTTGCGCCTGGCGCAAGGAAGGGGGCCATCATGTACTTCACGCCGGCAAGGCCGCAGGCCACGAGTAGGCACCGATCGGCTCCGACTCGATCCGCCTGGCCACGAACGCGAGGACGTCGGCGCTCTCCCGGTCCAGCCAGTGGACGTCCTCGGCGACGATCAGCAGCGGCTTGGCCGCCGCCTCCTCCGCGAGCAGCGTCAGCGCGGCGAGCCCGACGAGGTAGGCGTTGGGCTCCGCCGCGTCGGCGAGGCCCAGCGCCGCCCAAAGCGCGGACCGCTGCGGCGCGGGCAGGGTGTCCGCGCCCGCCCGAACCGGGAAGATCAGCTGGTGCAGGCCGGCGTAGGCGAAGTTCCGTTCGGCTTCGACGCCGGTCGTGCGCAGTACCCGCAGACCGCCGACCGTCGCCGCGGCGACCGCTTCCGCCACGACGGCGGATTTGCCGACGCCCGGTTCGCCCTGGATGAGGACACCCGCGCAGCCCGCGGCCGGACCGTCGACAAGCTCGCCCAGCCCCTTCAGCTCGGCTTCGCGCCCGAAAAGCTGCACTTGCGATCCTCACTCCGTGAGAAGTTCCGGCGTTCCCTTTGCCTTACCCCTCAAAAGTACGGTATTGACGACTGGAACGGCACGACCAGCCGACAGTGGCACTGGCGTCCACTCTGGTCTCCAGGTCCCGGAACCCCTTGCACGACAACGGATTCACCGGGCATAACGACTCGCCCGAGTGTCATATCACCCGGCGCTCAAGCCCGTCGATATGACCCAAATGGTATGTACCAGTTGCGTGATGCGCCTCGTACGGTCGGGAACGTTCTCTCTCCTCCCCCCGCCCGTTTCGAGGAAAGCGTCGACATGAACAGAAAGATCCTCGCCGCCACAGCCGCGGCCATCACCGGCGCGGGCTTGGTCACGGCCATCGCCCTCACCCCGAGCGCGAGTGCCGGGCAACCGGCCACGGCCGCCGACCAGGCCCAGTCGGAAATGCTCGCGGCCATGTCGCGGGACCTCAAGATCAGCCCCGAACAGGCCAAGCTCCGGCTCGCGAGCGAGCAGCGCGCCGCGATCACCGACAACACGCTGAAGAAGCAGCTCGGCACGTCGTACGCCGGATCGTGGCTGGACACCACCGGCACTGCGCTGACCGTGGCCGTCACCGACGCGGCGCAGGCCGACCTCGTGCGGGCCGCCGGTGCGACCCCGAAGACCGTCGCCCGTAGCGCCGCCCAGCTCGACGCCGCGAAGCTGGCGCTGGACGCCAAGTCCGCCAAGGCGCCGAAGACCGTGCCCGGCTGGTACACCGACGTCGTCACCAACTCGATCGTCGTACTGGCCAACGCCGGTGGTGAGGCCGCCGCGAAGTCGTGGGCGGCCGAGTCCGGTGTGCAGGCCGACCTGGTCCGCGTCGAGGCCAGCACCGAGAAGCCGCGAGCGCTGATCGACATCATCGGCGGCAACGCCTACACCTTCGGTTCGGGCCGCTGCTCCATCGGCTTCCCGGTCGAGGGCGGCTTCGTGACCGCCGGGCACTGCGGCACCACGGGCACCCGCACCTCGAACCCGAGCGGGACCGTCGCGGGCTCCAGCTTCCCCGGCAACGACTACGCCTGGGTCCGTGCCGACGCGGGCAACACCCCGCGAGCGCTGGTCAACCGCTACCCGGGCACCGTGCCGGTCGCCGGTTCGACCGAAGCCGCGGTCAATTCCTCGGTCTGCCGGTCCGGCTCCACCACGGGCTGGCACTGCGGCACGATCCTGCAGAAGAACACGTCGGTCACCTATCCCGAAGGCACCATCACCGGCCTGACCAGGACCAACGTCTGCGCCGAGCCCGGTGACTCCGGTGGTTCGTGGATCACCGGTGACCAGGCACAGGGCGTCACCTCCGGTGGCTCCGGCAACTGCACCTCCGGCGGCACCATCTACTTCCAGCCGATCACGGAGATCCTGAGCGTCTACAACCTGCGCCTGATGGTCACCGGCAACCCGCCGTCCAGCACCACCACGACGCCGACCACCACCCCGACCAGCCCGACGACGTCGAACCCGCCGGGCGGCACCTGGGCGCCGTACACCTACTACGGCTCCGGCGCGACCGCCACCTACGACGGCAGCACCTACCGCGTGATCCAGCCGCACACCTCCATGCCCGGCTGGGAACCGCCGAACGTGCCCGCGCTTTGGGAACTCGCCTGACCTGGACCGCTCCCGGCGAACGCGCCTCGCCGGGAGCGGCTCCTTTTCCGGACGGCGGTGCGCTGACGGCCGATCTCGAATATCTCGTCCCCCGCGCCCGCGGCGGTGATCCCCTCGCGACCGAAGAACTGATGGGCATCGTCCAGCCGGTCGTGGTGAGCTATTGCCGGAGCCGGATGGACGGGATCGATACCCGGGTGATCGGCGCGGAGGACGTCGCACAGGAGACCTGTCTCGCCGTACTCACCGCGCTTCCCACCGCCAGAGCCACCGGCCGGTCGTTTCTCACCACCGTTCTCGGGATCGCCTCCCGGAAGGTCGCCGCTGCCTTCCGGTGGCGGGCCGGGGACAGATCCGAACCCACGGCCGATTTGCCCGATCGCCCGACGCCCGAACCCAACGAGCCCGAACGGCAGGCCCTCGCCGCCGACGGGCACGACCGGTTGACCCACCTGATGGGCACCTTGCCCGGTCTGCAGCGGGAGATCATCCGGCTGCGGGTCACCGTCGGCATGTCGGCCCCCGAAACGGGCGCCGTCCTGCGGGTGAGCGCCGGGCAGGTCCGGGTCGCCCAGCACCGCGCCCTGCGCAAACTCCGCAAGATCGTCGGCGAGGACGACCGCTGATCAGCGCTGGATGCAGTCCAGCCCGAGGGTGCCGGGTACGGGGTCCGCGGAGGCGAAGCTCGCCCTCGCCGCCCTCGTCGCAACCGCCTGCAGCGCCGCGTCGCCCTCGGCCGCTCCTCCGGCAGCGGCCGCCGCCGACTGGTCGCGGGGCGTCGCCGTTTCGCGGCAATGGACCGGGCTGTCGTGGATCGGCCGCACACACCGCCGTCCTGATCCTTCACCGATCCACAGCAACCCCGCCGCGCTGATCTGTTGCCGTTCTTCGGCAACGCCTCGGGCGGTCACGTGGCCAGCCCGGCATCGCCCCGCCGTATCCCGGCACCAGCTCAACCGGCAGCGGCCCAACAGGCCAGGCCCCGAACCCACCGCCACCGCCCGAACCCTCAAGATCACCCCGAGCCGAGGAATTCCCCCGCCACCGCCGCGAACTCGTCCGGTCTGGTGCCGTGCACCCGATGCCCCGCGTCCGCGATGGTCACCAGGCGGCAATCCGGGATCAGGCCGCGCATCCGCTCCAGCGACTCGAGCGTGACGTGGCTGGAAGGGCCGCCGCTGACCAGCAAGGTGGACGCGGTGATCGCGCCGAGCCGCTCCCACCAGGCGGGGTCGGGTGTCCGGAGTTCGGACATGATCGGATCGATCAGCCGCCAATCGAACGCCAACGGCTCGGAAGGCTCCTGCGCGGGAGCCAACGGCCCCGGAAATTCGGGAGGAGGCGGCGGGGTGTCCTCGACGACCAACCGCCGGGCTCGTCCCGGCAGGCGCTGGGCGAGCAGCACGCGACCCGGCCGTCCAGTGCCCCACCAGATCCGCCCGGTCCCCGAGGAGATCCGCCACGTCGTCGGCCATCGGGGCCGCTGACGCTGGTCCCCTGTGCCCGCTCTACTGCCCAGAGCAGGCAGGAGGACCACGGGCCGGTCTCTCGGACGGCGAGCCTCACGCCCGCAAGTGTGCCCGTTCCGGCGCGACGGCGTGCTGAAGCGGCTGCCCGAGGACGAACCGCCGGAGTTCCCGCGCGACGAGTTCCCCCATCCGCGCGCGTTCGGCGCCCAGCGCCCCGGCCAGATGCGGGGTGAGCACCACATTCGGCAGCGTGTACAGCGGCGAGTCCGGCTCGGGCGGTTCGGGCCAGGTGACGTCGAGGATCGCCGTGAGGTCCGGGCGCTCGCTCAGCACCGGGACGACCGACGGCTCGTCGACCACGGCACCGCGGGCGGTGTTGATCAGGGTCGCGCCGATGCCCATCGTGGCCACGAGCTTCCCGTCCACCAGTCCCTCGGTCTCCGGCAGCAGCGGCGCGTGCAGGCTGACCACGGCACAGGTGCCGAACAGTTCGTCGAGGTCCACCAGCCGCACGCCGAGTTCCGCGGCGGCCGCGGCGTCGACGACGGGGTCACTCGCCAGCACCTCTACGTCGAAGCTCCGCAGGTGAGACGCGACGAGAGCACCGATCTCGCCAAGGCCGAGCAGGCCGACCTTGGAGCGATACGCCCCGGCGACCCTCGGGTCGGCCGGGTAGGCCCGGCGCTCCCGGATCTCGCGGGAGATCCGGTGCACCTGTTTGAGTCCCAAGAGGATCTGGGCCAGGGTGAACTCGGCGACCGGGACGGCGTTCGCGGCCGCCGCGGACACGATCGGGATCTCGCGCGCCCAGAATTCGGGGGTGGTCAGCGGGCGGACCGAACCGGCGGCGACGAGCACCGCGCGCAGGTCCGGCGCCGCTTCCAGCAAGGCGGCGTCGAGAACCGGCGCTCCCCAGCCCGAGAGCAGGATCTCGACGCCGTCCAGCGCCCGCGGACACTCCGCCAGCCGCTCTCTGGTGAGCAGCTCACGCAGGTCCACCAGCGCCCTGATCTCGTCGCGTACAGCCTCGGGGTAAACATCGTCACGACGACGTTCCTCCATCACGAGGATCGCCTTCGGCCGGTGTCGCAGCTCTGTCATCCCTACCTCCGACGGCACCATACATCGGATGCTTAACCCGGTCCAAGGACGGTGAGTGCCACCCCGAGGCAAAGTCGGCCGATTGAAATTCGTAATCATCGGACCATTGACCCCGGGTCAGGAAAGCGCTTACCGTCCCTGCGGAGTAGACGGCGTGGTCCACAGTGAACAGGAGAAGCGATGCGGAAATCGCGGTGGATCGGCGTGGGACTCACTGTCTCAGCGCTGGTTCTTTCGGGCTGCTCGGCAGGCCCCGCAGGCACGAACGTCGCACAGGACACCAAGGCCCCACTGGAGCTGTGGACCCGGACGACCCCCGGCGGCGCCGGTGAGCAGGCCACGAAGCGGCTCGCGGAAGCCTTCGAGAAGGCCACCGGGTTCAAGGTGCAGGTCACCGCGATCTTCGACGATTTCGAAACGAAACTGGCCCAGCGCGCCGCCCAGCGCGACCTGCCGGACATCGTGATGAACGACGTCACGCAGGTCGGCACCCTGAAGAGCCAGGGTCTCGTGCGGGAGATCGAACAGGGCAAGATCAAGCACGCCGCCGAGCTGACCGAGCAGGCGTTGAAGTCCAACCAGACCCCGGACGGCAAGCTGTACGGCCTGCCCTACAGCGCGCAGGCTTCGGCGCTGCTGATCCGCAAGGACTGGCGGGAGAAGCTCGGCAAGAGCGTCCCGCAGAGCTGGCCCGAGCTGGTCGACCTCGCCAAGGCCTTCACCACCGGCGACCCCGACGGCAACGGCAAGAACGACACCGCCGGGCTGAACGCGACGCTGTCGACGAAGCGTGGCTACGCCTCCTGGTACTTCTCCAACTTCCTGTGGGCCGGCGGCGGTGACTTCATCACCGAGGCGGGCGGTGGCAAGTACAAGCCGTCGATGAGCACTCCCGAATCGGTGGCCGCGGTGCAGTGGTTCCGCGACCTCGGTTGCAAGGACAACGTGATCCAGCCCGGCTCGGTCACCATGCCGACCCCGGCGACCAACGAGACGTTCGAAGCGGGCAAGGCCGGAATGTACGTCGTCGGCCCGTACCTGCTGCCGCGGTTCGACAAGGCGCTCGGCAAGGACAAGTACGAAGTCGTGCCGATGCCGAAGGGCGCCAAGAACGCGGACGTGCTCGCCGAGGGACTGTCGATCTACATGATGGCCGGTTCGCCGAACCAGGCCGGGCAGGACGCCTTCGGTGACTTCGCGATCTCGGTCGACGGCCAGAAGATCGGCATGGAGGGAGACACCGCCTTCATCGTCCAGCTCCCGGTGAACAAGAACGTCGACATCACCCAGGTCCGCCCGGACCCGCGCTGGAAGACCTACGCCGAGATCTACGCCAAGTCCGGCCACTACGCGCCGTCCATCCCGAACTGGACGCCCGTCCGCCAGGACACCGCCGACACCGTCAGCGCGCTCATCGCCGACTGCAAGCTCGACACCAAGGCGGAACTGGCCAAACTCGACACCAAGCTCACCGCGACCTTGCAGCAACAGGGGATCAGCGCGTCATGACCGTAGATCACGCCAAGCCGGCGACCGCCGGCGCGGAGCGTCCCGCCACCCGGCGGGCGCCCGCGCCGAAGGCCCGCAGGCGCAGCGACCGCGACGGGAAGTGGTGGACGCCGTGGCTGTTCCTGGCCCCCGCCCTGATCCTGTTCGTGTACTTCAAGTTCATCCCGATGATCACCGCGGTGACGATGTCCTTCCAGGACGTCCAGCCGTACTTGGGCAACCAGTGGGTCGGCGGGCAGAACTACGGCACCGTCCTCGGTGACGAGGCGTTCCACTCCGCCATCTGGCACACCGTGGTGATCGCGGTCGGGCAGACGGTCGGGTCGATGGTCATCGGCCTCGCGCTCGCGCTGCTGATGGAGGGCCAGAGCAAACGGCTGAAGTTCCTGCGGTCGGCGGCGTTCCTGCCGGTGGTCGTGCCGATCGCGGTGGTCGCCGAACTGTGGCGGATCATGTACCACCCGACCGAGGACGGGATGCTGAACTCGATCCTCGGCCTGGTCGGGCTGGGACCGTCGGGCTTCATCAACGATCCCGACACGTCGATGGTCTCGGTCATCGTCACCGGCATCTGGCGCGGCGCGCCCTACGACATGATGATCTTCCTGGCGGGCTTGGCGGGAATCGACCGGGGGCTCTACGAAGCGGCCACTGTGGACGGTGCCTCCCGCTGGCGCAAGATCCTTCACGTGACACTGCCCGGCCTGCGGTCGGTGTTCTCGATCCTGTTCGTCCTCGCGGCGATCCGAGGCCTGCGGGTGTTCACCGAGGTGTTCCTGCTGACCAACGGCGGGCCGAACGGCTCGACGGAAGTGGCGATGACCCTGATCTACAAACTCGGACTGGAACAGAACCGGCTGGGCGTCGGCGCGGCGGGAGCGGTCCTGCTGTTCCTCGCGACGCTCGTGCTGACGCTGTTCGTCCAGGTGCTCCGACGGAGGCGAGACGCATGACCGCGGCCAACGATTCGGCACTCGGCCTCGACGCCGTCAAGTCACCGGGCGGACGGATCCTGAAGTTCGTCCTGTACACCCTGCTGCTCCTGGTCTTCGCCGGGCCGCTGCTGGCCCTGCTGGTCAGCGCGTTCAACCACGTCTCCGATCCGACGGCGCTGAGCGTCGTGCCGTCGAGCCCCACCCTGGACAACTTCGGCATCGCGTTCGACCTCGGCGTCGGGATGTACCTGCTCAACTCGTTCCTGGTGGTCGGCTTCGGCCTGCTGCTGCAGGTCATCGTCTCGGTGCTGGCCGGCTACGCGTTGGCACGCAAGAAGTTCCGGTTCATGACCTTAGTGCTGGTCGCGATCCTGGCCACGCTGATGCTGCCGGAGGAGATCCTCGCGATCCCGCTGTCGCTGATCCTGTCGGATCTGCCGGTGGTGCACTTCAACCTGATCGGCAGCCTCGCCGGGATGATCGTGCCGCTGGGCGCGTGGGCCTTCTCGATCCTGGTGATGACCGAGTTCATGAAGGACGTCCCCCGCGAACTCGAAGAGGCCGCGCGGATCGACGGAGCCGGGGATCTGCGGATCTTCGCGCAGATCATCCTCCCGATGTGCAAGCCCGCGCTCGGCGTGATCGGCGTCTTCGGCTTCACGATGATCTGGGATCAGTACCTGCTGCCGTTGCTGGTGTCCACCGACTCGTCGACCTACACCCTGCCGCTGGCCCTGCGGACACTGCGGATCGACACGAACGTCACGCCGGGCGTGATCATGGCCGCGTCACTGCTGGCGCTGCTCCCCTCGGTCGCCGCGTTCCTCTTCTTCCAGCGTTCGTTCGTCCGCGGGCTCGCCTCGGGCGCGCTCAAGGGCTGACCCACCATCTCAAGGAGCGATCCTGAAGTGAGTTCCACCGCCTGGTTCACCCACGACCGGTTCGGGATGTTCGTCCACTGGGGACTGTACTCGCTGGCCGCCCGGCACGAATGGGTGCAGAACCGCGAAAAACTGACCGACGAGCAGTATCGCGTCTACTTCGACCACTTCGAACCGGACAAGTACGATCCGCGGTCCTGGGCCCGCGCCGCGAAGGCCGCGGGAATGACCTACGTCGTGCTCACCACCAAGCACCACGACGGTTTCTGCCTGTGGGACAGCGATCTCACCGACTTCAAGGTCACGAACACCCCGTACGGCAAGGATCTGCTCGGCCCGTTCGTCGACGCCTGCCGCGAAGAGGGCCTCAAGGTCGGCTTCTACCACTCGCTGATCGACTGGCATCACCCCGCTTTCCCCGTCGACGGCACCCATCCCCGCCGTGACGACGCCGAATACATCGCCGCGCACCAGTACGCCGACATCGCCGAGTACCAGCTCTATCTGCACGGCCAGGTCCGCGAACTGCTCACCCGCTTCGGCACGATCGACTACCTGTTCTTCGATTTCTCGTACCGGGGCCGCAAGGAATGGTGGGGCGGCAAGGGACCGGACGACTGGGACTCCCCCGCCCTCCTCGACCTGGTCCGCGAACTGCAGCCCGGCATCCTGGTCAACGACCGCACCGGCATCCCCGGCGACTTCATCACCCCGGAGCAGTACCAGCCGTCCGGTCCGATGACGCGCGACGGCGTCCCGGTGGTGTGGGAAGCCTGCCAGACGCTGAACGGCAGCTGGGGTTACGACCGCGACAACCTCGACTACAAGAGCCCGGAACTGCTCATCCGGATGCTGGTCGACGGCGTGTCCAAGGACGGCAACCTGCTGCTCAACGTCGGGCCGAACGGCCGGGGCGAGATCGACCCGCGAGCGCTCGGAGTGCTCGCCGAAATCGGCCGCTGGATGGACCGGCACGAACGCGCCATCCGCGGCTGTGGCCCGTCGGAGTTCACCGCGCCCGCGGACTGCCGCTACACCCAGCGCGGAGACCGGCTCTACCTGCATCTCTTCAGCTGGCCGATGAATCACGTCCACCTGCCCGGGATGGCCGGGCGGGTGCGCTACGCCCAGTTGCTCGACGACGCGTCGGAAATCCGGCAGGTGCACACCGATCCCGGGCAGACCGCGCAGAACACCCAGATGGGCGGGCAGCCGGAAGGCACGCTCACCCTCAAGCTCCCCATCCGGAAGCCGGACACCCCGGTTCCGGTGATCGAACTGTTCCTGAGCACAGAGAGCCCCGCCGCCGAAACCCTCCCCACCGATTGAGCACGGAGGCATCATGGATCGCAGAAGGTTCCTCAGCGGCGCCACCCTCGGCGCCGCGCTGATCACCGTCCCCTGGGTCACCGCGGGCACGGCGTCGGCCAAACCGAAGGGGTGGTGCGCCCTCAACGTCAGTTCGCTGACCGAACTGCAGAACGCGATCAACCAGGCCGGTCCCGGCGCGGTCATCACCGTGAACAACGGGACGTACACCGTGCCGACGGGCAAGCCGATCAGCATCACCGGCAGGCGCGGCACCAAGGACCAGCCGATCACGATCGTCGCGCAGTCCCGGGGCGGGGTGACCCTCAACGGCGAGCAGAGCTTCGTCTTCGACGACTCCACCGGTGTCACGATCAGCGGGTTCAAGTTCCGGCAGAGCACCACGATCGAGATCCCGCCGAACTGCTCGGTGATCCGCCTGACCCGCAACGACTTCCAGCTGGCCGACATCGAAGGCCTGCACTGGGTGATGGTGCGCGCCGACAAGAGCAAGATCGACCGCAACCACTTCCACCACAAGACGACGCTCGGCGTCATGCTCTGCATCGAAGGCGCGGACGAAGACAAGATGGCGGCGGGCGTCGAAGTCTTCCGGAACTACTTCTCCGACCACACCTTCCCCGGCGACAACGGCGGCGAGCCGATCCGTCTCGGCGTCAGCCCGCGTGCGCTGAGCACCGCCGGCGCCAAGGTCGAGTTCAACCTGTTCGAACGCGCGAACGGCGACCCGGAAGCGATTTCGATCAAGTCGTCGGGCAACTTCATCCGCAACAACACCATCCGGAACAGCCTGGGCGGCATCGTGCTGCGCCACGGCAACAAGACCGTCGTCGAATCGAACTTCATCCTCGGCGGCAAGGAAGGCATCCGGATCTACGGCAACGACCACAAGATCCTCAACAACTACGTCGCCGGGGTGTCCGGCAGCGCGCTGGTCGTCGGCAGCGGCTCGGTCCGGGACCACTTCCCGGGTGAATCAAAGGAATCGCGGCGTGGCAACGACGCGGCGGACCGCGTGCTCATCGCACACAACACGCTGCTGAACAACAACAGCACGCTCTCCGGCGAGACCAAACGGACGATCGAACCGCGCGACTGCACGATCTCCGACAACATCTTCGTCGGCGGCAACGGCGACCTGGTCGCGATGAGCACCACGGGCGACTTCACCTGGTCCGGCAACATCCTGTGGGGTGCGGGCGGGGACGGGAACATTCCGGCGGGCACCTTCCGCCGGGTCGACCCGAAGCTCGTGCAGGGCAGCGACGGCATCTCGCGGCTCGCCGCGGGCAGCCCCGCGATCGACGCGGCGACCCTGGGAGGCGCGCCGGTCACGGTGGACATCGACGGTCAGGCCCGTGGCAGCCTGCGTGACGTCGGTGCCGACGAGTACTCGACGGCCGCGATCGCCAACCGCCCGCTCACCCCCGCGGACGTCGGCCCCGGCGCTCCGTAGCGAAACCGGGCTCACGCCGGCGTCCGTCCTCGCCGGCGTGAGCCCACCGGACACCGAGGAGGAACCATGCCGCAGCGCGCCGCGGGTTCGGTCACCTTGGCCGATGTCGCCCGTGAGGCGGGTGTGTCGCTCGCGACGGCGTCGAGGGCGCTCAACGGTGGCACCAGGCAGGTCAGCGGTGGCCTGCGGGAATCGGTGCTGCGGGCCGCGGAACGGCTGCGGTACACCACGAACGTGCCCGCGCAGGCGATGGCCCGCGGCCGCGGCAACGTCGTGGGACTGCTGGTACACGACATCGTCGACCCGTATTTCTCCTCGATCGCGTCCGGGGTGATGCGCGTGGCCGCCCGGCACGGGCTGACGGTCACCATCGCCAGCACGGAAAACCGGCCGGAGAAGGAACTCGAATACGTCACGACGTTGCGCGGGCAACGGGCACGCGCGGTCATCCTGGCCGGTTCGCGGAACGAGGACAGTGCCCTGCAACGGACTCTGACCAAGGAACTCAAGGCCTTCGAGGCCGCCGACGGCCGGGTCGTGGTGATCGGGCAGCGGAAACTGCCGTTCGACACCGTCATGCTGGAGAACCGGCCGGGTGCGGCGGCGCTCGGCGAGCGGCTCGCCGGAGTCGGGCACCGCGACTTCCGCGTCCTCGCCGGACCGCCGGGACTGCTGACCTCCCGCGATCGCGTGCAGGGTTTCCGCGACGGGCTCGTCCGCCACGGCGCCTCGCTGCCCGCGCACCACGTCCTGCACGCGGAGTTCACCCGCGACGGCGGGTACGCGGCGATGGTGCGAGCGCTGGAAGGCGGTTTCCGGCACGGGTGTGTCTTCGCGGTCAACGACGTGATGGCCGTCGGCGCGATGGCCGCCTGCCGCGACCGCGGGCTGGAGGTACCTTCGCCCATCGCGGTCGCCGGATTCGACGACATCATCACCTTGCGCGACATCAGGCCTTCGCTGTCCACCGTGCGCGTCCCGATCGAAACCATGGGCGAACAGGCCCTCGACTTCGTCCTCGCCGACCGCGCGGACAGCCCTCGCGTCCGGCCGGTCACCGGCGAGGTCGTGCTGCGGGAAAGTACTCAACTGTTGGAGGAACGATGATCCGCCCGGGACTGTGTTCGGTGACGCTGCGGCGGCTGGACGCCGACGAGGTCGCCCGCCGCGCCGCGGAAGCGGGGCTGCAGGTGATCGAATGGGGCGCCGACGTCCACGTGCGCCCAGGCGACGACTGGGCCGCCGATCGCGCGCTCGAAGCCATGTCGCGGCACGAACTGACCTGCGACTCCTACGGTTCCTACTTCCGCGCCACCCCGGTGGAATCCGGGAAATTCGGCGACATCGCCGCGACCGCGCTCCGGCTCGGTGCCACCCGGATCCGGGTGTGGGCCGGCAAAGCGGGCTCGGCGGACGTCGACCCCGACGAGCGGCAGCAGGTCGTCGCCGGGCTCCGCGAGGCCGCCGACGTCGCGAACGAACACGGCCTGGAGGTCGCGCTGGAGTTCCACGGCGGGACACTGACCGACACCGCCGAATCGACCGTCCAGCTGCTCGAAGAGGTCGGCCGCGACAATTTCGGCACCTACTGGCAACCGCCGCAGGATCTGCCGGACGACCAGGCGCTGGCGGGGCTGGAGCTGGTCATCGACCGGGTTCGCGCGGTGCACGTCTTCTCGTGGTGGCCCAGCAACGAGCGGCATCCGCTGAACTTCCGGGCGGAATTGTGGACGCGCGCCTTCGGCTTGCTCGCGAAGAGCGGACGGCCGCTCGACGCGTTGCTGGAGTTCGTCCCGGACAACGATCCGGCCCTGATCCCCGGTGAGGCCGACTCCCTCCGCAAGCTGATCGAGGCGGGCGCGTGAGGTTCACCGGAACCGACCGGCTGCTGTTCGCCGGTGACTCGATCACCGACTCCGGCCGCGACCGCACCGATCCGGCGTCGCTCGGCAAGGGTTACGTCCGGCAGATCGCGGACCGCTTGCCAGGCGGGCCGGTGGTGCTCAACAAGGGCCTCAACGGAAACCGCATCTACGATCTGGAAGCCCGCTGGACCACCGACGTCCTCGCGGAGCGGCCCACGGTGCTGACCGTGAAGATCGGCATCAACGACACGTGGCGGACCTTCGACCGCGGCCTGCCGAGCCCGATCGGAAAGTTCCGCGCCGCCTACCGCCGTCTGCTGGGCAGCGCCCGGCAACATCTCCCGGCGGAGTTGTACGTCATCACGCCGTTCCTGTTGCCGGTCGAACCGGAGCAGCACGAATGGCTCGGCGATCTGGCGCCTCGCATCGAGGTGGCACTGGAGGTCGCCGCCGAGTTCGGCGCGCGGCCGGTGCGCGCGGACCTGTTCATGCCAAAGGCGGCGGAAGAGCACGGGGCGGCGACGCTCGCGCCGGACGGCGTCCACCCCAGCCCGCTCGGTCACCGGCTGCTCGCCGAGGCTTGGCTGGCGACGGCCGGTGCGCCGATCGAGGAGGTTCACCGGCCCTAGCGGCGGGGAAACGATGGGACGAACGGCTCGGCCGGACGGTCGCGGTCAAGCAGCTGCTGCCGGGCCCTCGGCGTCGGCCGCCGCCCAATGCGGACGGGATTCTGCACCGCGACGTGCCGGAGTTCCAGACGCCGGCACCAGCCGGAATATGTGACGCAACTCACGTCCGATTTGTCCGATTACCGGGGTCTTCCGCACCGGCATGCTGCGAGCGCGAAGCATTCGACAGCAAGGAGAAACGTGTGGACGACGACCAGGCGAGCAAGCGGCGGTTCCCGATGGCGCGCGCCGCGGGCCGCCCTTTCGACCCGGCACCGGAACTGCTGCGACGGGCCGCGGAGGATCCGGTGTCCCGGGTGAAGCTGTGGGATGGCGGCACGCCATGGCTGATCACCCGGTACGAAGACGTGCGCACGATCCTGGCCGATCCACGGGTCAGCGTCGACGCCACACACCCGGGCTTCCCGCACACCAACGCGGTGAGCAAGGCACGCGACACCGGGATGAAGACGTTGATGCAGATGGACGCGCCGGAACACACCGTCCAGCGGCGGCTGCTGACCCCGGAATTCACGGTCCGGAAGATGGCGGCTCTACGGCCCCGGATCCAGCGAATCGTCGACGACCTCCTCGACGGAATGCTCGACGGTCCCAAGCCGGTGGATCTGGTGGCGGCGTTCGCGTTGCCGGTCCCTTCGCTGGTGATCTGTGAACTGCTCGGCGTGCCCTACACCGACCGCGGCTTCTTCCAGGAGGTGGCCCGCACCTTGGTCATGGACGAGCCCGATCCCGAACGGGCACTGGCCGCCAGCGAGGAGCTGAACGCGTATCTGGAAGAGCTGGTCCTCCGAAAGAACGCGGAGCCCGCCGAGGATCTGCTCAGCACGCTGGCCATCGAGCAGTTCCGGACCGGTGCGATGAGCCCGCGTGAGATCGCCACGCTGGGCCAGCTCCTGCTGGTCGCCGGGCACGACACCACGGCGGGCATGATCGCGCTGGGCACGGCGGCGCTTCTGGCGAATCCGGATCAGCTCGACCTGGTCCGTGACGGCGATCCCGCGCGGGCGGCCGGCGCGGTGGAGGAGCTTTTGCGCTACTTGTCCATCACCCACACCGAAGCGCGCCGCGTGGCGCGGGAGGACCTGGAGATCGGCGGCAGGCTCATCCGGGCGGGCGAGGGCATCATCGCGGCGAAGAACACGGCCAACCGGGATCCGGCCGCTTTCCCGGATCCGGACACCGTCGACGTCCGGCGCGAGGCCCGCCACCATGTCGCCTTCGGCCACGGCAGGCACTTATGCCTGGGCGCCCCACTGGCCAGAGTGGAACTCCAGGTCGTCTACGGCACGCTCTTCCGGCGTATCCCGACCTTGAAGGCGGCCACCCCCTGGGAGGAACTGCCGTTCGACGAGAACGCGGTCTTCTATACGGTGCGGGAACTGCCCGTCACCTGGTGAACCGGTGAGGCGAGCCGTCCGGTGGATTCCCGTGCGTTCAACCGCACCGGCACCTCGATCCGGCGCGGCTCGCCGTCCGGGGCGGCGCCCTCGACCAGGTCCATCAACGCCGTGGCCGCGCGGCCGCCCGCCTCGCGGGGGTGGACGAACATGCCGGTCACCTGCGGCGAAGTCAGGCGAAGCGACCCGCTGTCGACCGCGCTGCAGATGCCGAGTTCGCCGGGCACCGCGAGCTGTCGGCGGCGTGCCTCGTGGAGGACACCGAGGGCGAGGTTCTCCGACGTCGTGAAGACGGCGTCCGGGCACACCGGCCGGTCGAGCAGCCTGCCCAGGGCTTCCGCGGTGCCTTCGGTGGTCGGCGGTTCGTCGATTTCGACGACCACCGGTTCCGCTCCCCGGCCCTCCGTCCAGCCGGTGTAGCCCGCGACGAGATCCGCCGCGTAGGAGCGGCTCGTGTCGGTGGTGATCATCGCCGGGCGCTCGTATCCGTTGTGCGCCAAGTGGTCCAGCATCAGCCGGGCCGCCACGACAAGGTCGTTGTCGACGACGACCGGCACGGGGCAGGGCGCGGCCAGCGGGCGTCCGATGGTCACCAGTGGCCGGTCACGGCACCAGCCGCCGGCGAAGAACGGTTCGTCCCCGCGCGGGTCGACGAGGATCGCGCCGTCGACGGCGAAGGCGTTCAGCCGGTCGAGGTCGGCGTCCAACGGAGTGAGCAACAGACCATACGACCGTTTCGACGCGGCTTCGGCCGCCCCGTTGAGCACTTCGAGGAAGTAGTCGGAGTTGGGCACGAGCGCGCAGGCGTTGCTCGCGTCGACCGAGTTCGCGAGCTGGATCGCCAGGGTGCGGCTGCGCCGGGTGACCAGCTGCCGCGCGTGGACGCTGGCCTGGTAGCCGAGGTCGGCCGCCGCCCGCTCGACCCGCCGCCGCGTGTCCTCGGAGATCCGTCCCTGCCCGCTGAGCACATGCGACACGGTCGTGATCGAGACCCCCGCGGCGGCGGCGACGTCACGGATGGTCGGCGACACTCAGGCCTCCACGGGCGGTCCCCAGACGCGGTTCGGCCGGTCGGTGTCCAGCCGATAGTCGGTGACATGGGCGTCGCCCAGCCTACGGCCGAGATCCGCCGCCGCCTCCAGCGGCCGGGCGGGATCGCGTTCCACCTCGCCCCGGCTGTTGCCGACGCCGACCACGATCCCGGCCAGGTCCTGGCGCAGGTACCGGGTGAGTTCCTGGAACTGGGCTTCGAGGCCGAGCGTCGCGCCGCGATAGCTCTCCTCGCAGGAGATCAGCACCGCGGCGCGTTTGTTCATCAGCCCTGGGACGACTCGCGCGGTGTGCGGCGAACTGCCTGACGTGTAACAGAAAAGCCGGTCGAAGAAGGACTTGAGCCGTCCCGTCATCCCGTACCAGTGCAGCGGGGTCGCGTACACGATCGCGTCCGCCGGGAGCACGTGGTCGAACAAAAGCCGCTCGTAGCCGTCCGCGATACCGCAGGAACGGTCGCTCAGCCGGCAACCGCGGCAATCCCCCAGCGGCGCTTCGACGAACTCGTCGAGGCGGACGAAGTCGATCGCGTGACCCGCCTCCTCCGCGCCTTTGGCGAGCGCTTGGGCGAGAGCCCAGGAATTGCCTTCACGACGCGGGCTCGAATCGAGCACCAAGACCTTCACGTGTTCCCCCCCCCGGAGAGCATGCAAAAACGTTTTTGCAGTCTCTCCGGGGAGGATTCACCTGTCAAGCGACCGAGGTCAGGCGACCTTGGCGGCCGCGGCGAGGATGACCTCGGCGACGACGTCCGGCCGCGAAACCGAAACCGCGTGCGAGGCGTCGACCCGGCTGACCTCCGAACCGGCGCGCTCGCTCATGAACGCCTGCGCGGCGGCGGGGATCGCGTGGTCCCGCTCGGCGATCAGCGCCCAGGACGGCAGGGTCTTCCACGCGGGCTCGCCGTCGAACGGCGTGGCCAGCGCGCGCTCGGTGACCGGACGCTGGGTGACCGCCATGACGTCGGCGGTCTCCTCGGGGACGTCGGCCGCGAACACGTCCGAGAAGTTCTCGGGCTTGATCGACAGCTCACCCTGGGCCGCGAGGACGTTCGTGGTGTCCGGGCCGAGCTTGCTTCCCTCGAACCGGCCGGACAGCTCGAACACGCTCTCCCCCGCCTCCGGCTGGAAGGCGGCGATGTAGACGAGCGCCTTCACGTTCGGCGCGGTGGCCGCCGCGCGGCTGATCACCACGCCGCCGTAGGAATGCCCGGCCAGTACCACCGGACCGGACACGCCGTTGACGAAATCGGAGACGTAGTCCGCGTCGGACTCGATTCCGCGCAGCGGGTTCGGCGCCGCCAGCACCGGATAGCCCTCCTCCCGCAGCTTCGAAACCACGCCGTTCCAGCTGGACGAGTCGGCGAAAGCACCGTGGACCAGGACGATGGTGGGCTTCTGGGTGCTCATGAGTGCTCCTTCAGAGCTAGGGAGAACGATCGGTCTTTCTCCCTGAACAATGCTCGCCCCGGCCGCCTTCCGCAAGGTGACGTAGCCAACGTGGCGGAATGACCGTTCTTTCTCTAAGATCGGGGGATGCCGACCGCCGACCGGGGAACACACCCGAAGATCCGGCTGCTCGAGACCGCGTCACGGCTGTTCTACGCCGAAGGAATCCACGCCGTCGGAGTGGAACGCCTGGTCTCCGAGGCGGCCGTCACCAGGGCGACGTTCTACCGCCACTACCCCACCAAGGACGATCTCGTCGCCGCCTACCTGAGCACCACGAGCGAGCGGATCCGCGAGGGCGTCGGCGCGGCGACCCGTGGGAAGCCCGCGCGTGAAGCGCTGCTCGCCGCACTGGGCATCATCGGCGACCGGACCCTCGACGACGACTTCCGCGGCTGCCCGTTCCTCAACGCCGCCGCCGAATACCCCGACCCCGAACACCAGGTCCGCCGGGTCATCGACGACCACCGGGAGTGGTTCTTCGGCGCGCTTCGTGACCTGGCGCGGGACGCGGGCCATGCCGACCCCGAGCACGCCGCCCGCACCCTCGTCCTCCTTCGTGACGGGGCGCTGCACGGCGGGAACCTCGACGACGCCGAGACCGTCCGCGCCACCCTGCGCCGCGCCGTGACCGACGTCGTCGCCTGACGGCCTCCGCTCAGACCTCCGGCGCGGGGAGACACTTTCATTGCGCCTTCTCGACGGTCGTAACAAATGCTACCTTCGCGGAAGGGGGCAGGCCGGACCGAGGAGTGGCGACGATGAGGCTTTCTCCCAGCGCGCATGCCGACCCGTTCTGCCGTGATCGGCTGCCGCCCGCCGACCAGTGGCCCCGGCTGGTGTTCGACCTCCCCGAACTGCGCTATCCCGACCGGCTGAACGCCGCGACCGCCTTGCTCGACGACACCGTGGCACGCTTCGGCCCGGGCAGGGCCTGCCTGCTGTCGCCGACCGATACCTGGACCTACGGCGAGGTTCTCGCCCGCGCCAACGGCATCGCCCACGTCCTGGTCACCGACTTCGGCGTGGTGCCGGGGAACCGGGTCCTGTTGCGCGGCACCAACACACCGTGGCTCGCGGCGTGCTGGCTGGCCGTGCTCAAGGCGGGCGCGGTGGCCGTCACGACGATGCCGATGCTCCGGCGGAACGAGCTCGACAAGATCGCCGGCCGCGCGGAACCCACGCTCGCCATCTGCGACGAACGCCTGCTCGGCGAACTCCCGCCCGAACTACCGGTCGTGTCCTACGGAACGGACCTCGCCGCCCGGGCGGAACGGCATCCGTCGACGTTCACCGACGTCCAGACCGCGGCGGACGACGTCGCGTTGCTCGCCTTCACCTCCGGTACGACGGGATCGCCGAAGGCGACGATGCACTTCCATCGCGACCTGCTCGCGGTCGCCGACACGTTCTCGCGGCACGTCGTACGCCCGAGGGCCGACGACCTCTTCGGCGGCACACCGCCGCTGGCCTTCACTTTCGGCCTGGGCGGGCTGCTGGTCTTCCCGTTGCGCGCGGGAGCGGCGGCGCTTCTGGTCGAACGCGCGACGCCGGCGGAACTCGCCGCCATCGTCGCCGACAAAGGCGTCACGGTCCTGTTCACCGCCCCGACCGCGTACCGGGCGATCCTCAACTCCGGCGACGGACGGCTGCTGGCCGGAGTGCGCCGGGCGGTCTCGGCGGGCGAATCGCTGCCCGCTCCGGTGGCCGAGCAGTTCCGGGAGATCGTCGGACGGCCGCTCATCGACGGGCTCGGCAGCACCGAGATGCTGCACGTCTTCATCTCCGCCGCGGACGAGGCCGCCCTGCCCGGCGCGACCGGGAAGGTGGTGCCCGGCTACCAGGCCGCCGTCCTGGACATCGACGGCGTGCCCGTTCCGGACGGCACGCCCGGCTTCCTCGCGGTGCGCGGCCCCACCGGCTGCCGCTACCTGGAAGACCCGCGCCAGCGCGACTACGTGCGCGACGGCTGGAACATCACGGGCGACACCTACGTCCGCGACGCCGACGGCTACTTCAGGTTCGTCGCCCGAAGTGACGACATGATCATCTCGTCGGGATACAACATCGCCGCCCCCGAGGTCGAGGAAGTCCTCCTCACACATCCCGACGTTGAGGAGTGCGCGGTGGTCGGGACGCCGGACCCGGACCGGGGTTCGGTGGTGACCGCGTTCGTCGTGCTCCGGTCCGGGGTCACGTCAGGTCCCGGCGTCGCCCGTGCTTTGCAGGAGTACGCGAAGGCGAACGCGGCGCCGTACAAGTACCCGCGGCGCGTCCGGTTCATCGAAGCGTTGCCGCGTAACGCGAGCGGGAAACTGCAGCGGTACCTGCTGCGGTCTTCCGGGTGAGTCGCCTGGTCAAGCCTTAGACCGCTTTCCCCGCCGCCCGAGCGCGGAACAACGCCATGGCCGGTACCCGCGGCCGATTCGAGCCATTCGACGCTTTACAACGTTGTATCAACGATGTAAAAAGTTCCTGGCGACTTACCGTGGCCTGCCTCACGCCGGTTCCCCTCGGCCACGGCGCCGTGATTCCACGCCTGCACAGGTCCAGCGGGAGGCGCACCTCCGCCGAGGTGGCCGTCCCCGGAGAAGGGTGTCGAGCAGATGTTGTCAACGTTGTCACCTCATCGCCCCCGAGGTAAGTCCCGAAGTTCCGCCCGTTTCCGCAAGACCCTGACCGTCGCGGTCGCCGCCATCACGGCCCTGTCGCTGGCGCCTGGCTCCGCGACGGCCGCGGAGAGCGGCTGGAAGATGGGCAAGCCACGCCTGACCACGCCGTGGACCAACCAGGTGTCGCCTTCCAACGCGCTGCCCGAATACCCCCGGCCGCAACTGGTGCGTGAGCACTGGCAGAACCTCAACGGGCTCTGGGAGTTCGCCGGTGCAGCTCCCGGCGAGATCCCGCCGTTCGGCGAACGGCTCGCCGAGAAGATCCTGGTCCCCTACCCCACCGAATCGGCGCTCTCCGGTATCCAGCGGCATGAGGACTACATGTGGTACCGCCGCACGTTCACGGTGCCGAGGAACTGGAACGTGGGCAAGGACAACACCCTCCGGATCAACTTCGGCGCCGTCGACTACAAGGCGAAGGTCTACGTCAACGGCAAGGAGGTGGCCTCGCACCAGGGCGGCTACGGCGCGTTCTCCGCGGACGTCACCTCGGCGCTGAAACCCAAGGGAGAGCAAGAGATCATCGTCGGTGTCGAGGACCGCGCCGACGCCACCTGGCAGCCCGTCGGCAAGCAGCGTCTGGTCCCCGACCGTGGCATCTTCTACGAGGGTGCCTCCGGCATCTGGCAGACGGTGTGGATGGAGCCGGTCGCGGCCCAGCACATCGGCACGCTCGATATGGTTCCCGACCTCGGATCCGCCACGCTCAAGCTCACCGTCGACACCGGCGGGAGCCCCGGCCTGACCGTCGAAACCGTGGTCCGCGACGGCCATCGGGTGGTCAGCCGCAGCAAGGCTTCCAGTTCGGCGACGATCTCGGTGCCGGTGCCCAACGCGAAGCTCTGGACGCCGGACTCGCCCTTCCTCTACGACCTCGACGTCGAACTGAAGGACGGGCGCCGCACCGTCGACAAGGTGTCGTCCTACTTCGGCATGCGCGAATTCGGCACCACGAAGGGCGCCGACGGCAAACTCCGCTTCACCCTCAACGGCAAGATCCTCTTCCTGCAGTCCACATTGGACCAGGGCTACTGGCCGGACGGCATCTACACCGCACCGACCGACCAGGCGCTGCGCTTCGACCTCGAACAGCACAAGGTGCTCGGGTTCAACACCGTCCGCAAGCACATCAAGACCGAACCCGACCGCTGGTACCACCACGCCGACAAGCTCGGCCTGCTCGTCTGGCAGGACATGCCGTCGATGCGCACCGGCGGCCGTCCGCCCGCCGACGCGCAGAAGCAGTTCGAGGTCGAGCTGAAGGAACTGGTGGAGCAGAAGAAGAACTGGACCTCGATCGTCGGATACGTGCCGTTCAACGAGGGCTGGGGCGAGTGGTCGCGCGACACCACCGGGCGGATCGCCGACGACGTCAAGGCACAGGACCCGACGCGGCTGGTCAACGCGCACAGCGGGGTCAACTGCTGCGACTCCCTCGGCGACTCCGGCAAGGGTGACGTCATCGACTGGCACGCCTACCCGGGACCCGCGAAGCCGATGCCCGATGGCAAGCGGATCTCGATCGACGGTGAACACGGCGGCTACGGTCTCGAGGTCAGGGACCACATGTGGTTCGGCGAAGGCCACGCCTACGAGATGGTGAAGGACCAGGCGACCTTGAACAGCCGCTACGTCCAGAACCAGCGTGACGTACTCGCGTCGGCGCAGAGCTGTGGCATCAGCGGCTCGATCTACACGCAGATCACCGACGTGGAACACGAGGTCAACGGCTTCTTCACTTACGACAGGCAGGTGAAGAAGATGGACTTCGCGCAGGTGCGCGCGGTCAACCAGGCGATCATCCGCAATGCCGACGGCAGTGGTTCCGGCGCTCCGGACCCGGGCCCCGGCACCCCGGGACTCACCGGTGTGCACGCCTACAAGTTCGACGAAGGCACCGGCTCCCGTGCCGCGGACTCGGTCGGCACCGCGCACGCCACGCTGACCAACGCGCAGTGGGCCGGCGGTGTCGAGGGTGGCGCACTGGCCTTCGCGGGCAACGGGCAGGCCGACACCGGGACCAACCTCGTCGACACGGCAGGCAGCTACTCGGTCTCGGCGTGGGCGAAGCTGGACGAAGCCAGCGGCGCGTTCCAGACCGTCGTCAGCCAGGACACCGGCCGTGACAGCGCGTTCTTCCTGCAGTACTCCGGGCAGGACCAGCGGTGGGCGATGAGCTTCGTCGGTCTCCGCGCCCTTTCGCCGGAGAAGCCGGAAGTCGGCCGCTGGTACCACCTGACCGGGGTCCGCGACGCCAAAGCGGGCACGTTGTCGCTCTACGTCGACGGCAAGAAGGTCGCCTCGCAGAACGCCTGCTCCGCCGCACGGAGCACCGGCCACACGGTGATCGGCCGTGGCCAGTACGGCGGTCAGCAGGTGGACTTCCTGCGCGGCGCGGTCGACGACGTCCGGCTCTACGACCGGCCGCTGTCGGACGCGGAGGTCGCGACGCTGGCCAAGCGCGACTGAGGCAGCGCACGCGGCGCCGGGCGGCTCCCCGGCGTCGCGTGCTCGGCACGGAAGACGATCCGGCTACCGCCGAGCACGACGTCGTGGAAGTCCCGGATGTCGAAGGCCCGGCCGCTCGTCAGGGCGGCCGCCTCCGGCGATGTCGCGGGCCAGCGTCTCGCGATAGGTGACGAGCGCCGGCCGGACCCGCTCGGCGAACAACCGTTCCCGCCGCGCCACCCGGTCTCCGGTCAGTGGCGGGACCAGCAGCGCGTTCGGCTCCGTGGCCAGGAACCGGTCGACGTGGGCGATGGCGTTGCGCACCGCGCGTTCCACCGGTCGTCGGCCAGTTCCGCCGCGGTCGGCTGTGTACCGCCCACCTCCGGTTGGTCGGACGTCCCACTTTAGGATGTCCACAGGAGGCTTCATGAACGACGTGCTGTTCTTCGTCCACGGTGGAATCGGCCGGATCACGCTGAACCGGCCGCGCGCGCTCAACTCGCTGAACCACGACATGGTCCGCGCCATCGCCGAGCGGCTCGAGGCTTGGCGCTCCGATCCCGCGGTCCACGCCGTGCTGATCGACGGCGCCGGCGAACGCGGGCTCTGCGCGGGCGGCGACATCCGCGCCATCTACGAAGACGCCCGCGGCGGCGGTTCCGCCTCACTGCGGTTCTGGGCCGACGAATATCGCTTGAACGCGCTGATCTCGCGCTACCCCAAGCCGTACCTGGCGCTCATGGACGGTCTCGTCATGGGCGGCGGGGTCGGCGTCTCCGCGCACGGCAGCCACCGGATCGTCACCGAACGCTCCCGCGTCGCCATGCCCGAGGTCGGCATCGGTTTCGTCCCCGATGTCGGCGGCACGTACCTGCTGTCCCGTACCCCAGGACAGCTCGGCACGCATATCGCCCTCACCGCGGGGTCGATCAGCGGACCCGACGCGATCCACTGTGGACTCGCCGACCACTTCCTGCGCAGTGAACGGATTCCCGAGCTGCTCGACGCGCTCGCGTCGCACTCGCCGGACACCGCGCTGGAACTGGTCGCCGAACCGGCGCCGCCGAGTGAACTGGCCGCCGACGCGGAGTGGATCGACCGCTGTTACGCGGCGGACACGGTCGAGGAGATCCTCTCCCGGCTCCACGCCGGAGGCGACGCGGCGGCCACCGTCGCCAAGGAGATCGAAGCGAAGTCACCCACCGCCTTGAAGGTGACCTTGCGCGCGCTCCGGACCGCGGCGGCGTTGCCCGACTTGGAGACCGTGCTGGCACAGGAATACCGCGTCTCGCACCGCGCGCTCGCCTCGGCCGAATTCACCGAGGGGATCCGGGCGCAGATCATCGACAAGGACCGCGCACCGCGCTGGTCCCCGGCGACACTGTCCGAAGTGGACGACGCTCTGGTCGATTCCTACTTCGCAGATCTCGGGAACGCGGAACAGCGGTTCTTCACTCCTGACCGGTGAGCGCCCGGTAGAGCGGCCGGAGCAGTTCGGTGACCGAGGTTCCGTCGACCGTGGCCGCGAGCGGCGGCACCTCACCGAGCAGTCCCAGCGCGGCGCCGGCCGGTGGCTGTCGTTTGGCCGACCGCGTGATGTCACCCGCCGGGCCCCAGCCGAAGAAGTCGTCCATGACCTCGGCGAGGCCAGGTGCCTCCGCGTCGGTGGGCGGCGCCGTGATCCTGGCGCCCGCCTGTCGCCCGATCTCTTCGAGCAGGGTGGTCCGGTCACGCCCGCGGAGGGCGAACATCGCGAACGGATCGCCGTCGGTCTCCTCCACCAAGGCGATCAGGCCCGCGACGAGGTGATCGCACGGGACCTTCGTACCGGGGCACGTGCAGTCCAGCGACAACTCCCTCGTTTCCGGGAACAGGGGCACCTGCTCCGCGGCGAAGAAGCGTTCGATGTCGTCCGGAACCCGGCCGTCGAGCAGGGCCGTCGTCGTGACCTCGTCCTCGACGACGGCCGCGGTCACGGCTGTCCACACCTGTTTGCCGAACGTCGGAAGTCCGATGCGGACCTCGTAGCACCGTTGTCGCGTCACACGCACCTGGGCGACCGCGGCGCCGGGCCCGACCGCCAGGCTGTCGACCCGACAGGGCGGTACAAGTCCTTTGTGGACGCCGAGTTCGTCCAGGGTGCGCCGGAATCGGTCAGTCATCGGCCGCCTCCCGTCCCAGCGCGAAGACTTCCCTCAGCGAGTCGGTGGACAGCCCGGTGAGCCAGTCTTCGCCATCGGTGACGACCATTCCGGCCAGCGACTCCTTCTTGGTGATGACGGCGTCGATCCGTTCCTCGATGGTGCCGGGGCAGACGAACTTCCGCACCTGGACGCTCCGCCGCTGACCGATGCGGAAGGCGCGGTCGGTGGCCTGCTCCTCGACCGCCGGATTCCACCAGCGATCCAGATGCAGGACGTGGGTGGCGGCGGTGAGGGTCAGCCCCGCTCCCCCGGTCTTCAGCGACGCCAGCAGGATCGGCGGTCCGGTGCCGGACTGGAAATGCTCGACGATCGAGTCCCGGCGCTGCTGGGACAACCCACCGTGCAAGAACGCGATCTTCGCGTTCAGCCTGCTCGACAGATGCGGCACGAGCAGATGCCCGAACTCGGCGTACTGCGTGAAGCACAGCGCGCGGTCCCCCGAATCGAGGATCTCGGCGAGGAGTTCTTCGAGCCGGTTGACCTTCCCGGAGCGGTTTTCCAGCGGTGAGCCGTCGTGCAGCAGATGCGCGGGGTGGTTGCAGATCTGCTTGAGTTTGGTGATCGCGGCGAGGATGTTGCCGCGCCGTTTGACCCCGGCGCTGTCGGTGATCTTGGTCATCATCTCGTCCACGGTCGCGCGGTAGAGCGTCACCTGCTCGCGGGTGAGGCGGTATTCCTGGACGATCTCGATCTTCTCGGGCAGATCCACGAGCACGGTGGGGTCGCTTTTGAGACGGCGCAACAGGAAAGGCCGGGTGAGCCGGCGCAGTTCGCCGGCGGCGGCCAGGTCGCCCCGTCGTTCGATGGGTATCTCGAACCGCTCGCGGAATTCTTGCCGCCCACCGAGCACGCCGGGGTTGAGCAGATCCGAAAGCGACCACAGATCGGCGAGCCGGTTCTCCACCGGCGTGCCGGTCAGTGCGACCCGGTGCTCGGCCGGGATCCGGCGCAACGCCTGCGCCGGACCGGTGTTCTGGTTCTTGACCGCCTGCGCCTCGTCGAGCACCAGGCGATGCCACCGGGCGCCCGCCAGTTCGTCGACGTCCCTGGCGGCGGTCGAATAGGTGGTGACGACGAGATCGGCGGCCGCGACACGCGCGGCCAGCCGGGCGCCGTGGTCCCGCGCGGCCCCGTGATGGATGGTCACCCGGAGATCGGGGGCGAACTTGGCCGCCTCCCGCTGCCACGTCCCGAGCAAGGACATCGGGCAGACCAGCAGGGTCGGTCCGCACTCGGCGCGCGTGCGCTCGATCGCTTCGAGGGCGAGAAGCTGGACGGTCTTGCCGAGACCCATGTCGTCGGCGAGACAGGCACCGAGCCCGATCGACGCCATGAACGAGAGCCAGGCGACGCCTCGTTCCTGGTACGGCCGCAGGGTCGCCAGGAAGGTCGGCGGTGGCTCGACCGGTTCGATGACGCGGTGGACCCGGCCGGCGAGGAAGTCGTCGATCCAGCCGTCGGTCGTCACCTCGGTGACCGGCAGTGGCGTGTCATCGAACCCGTGGAGCAGGGCGAGCAGCTCCGCCGGGCTGGGCAGCGGGGGCTTCTCGCGGTCGGGGTCGCGGCGCAGATACTCGAGACCGGCGCGCAGCAGTTCGGGGTCGACGCTCACCCACCGGCCGCGCAACCGCACCAGGGACGACTTCGCGGCGGCGAGCCCGGCCAGTTCCTCGTCCGTCAGGGCGTCCTCCCCGACGGCGAGCGACCAGCGGTACGAAGCGAGCTGATGACGGCCGAGCCGGTACACGGCGGCCTGGTCGACGGGCGCGCCGCGGACGGACAGCTTCAGGGCGAGCTTGCGCCTGCCACCCCAGCTCGCCGGGAGCTCGACGTCGAAACCGGCCGCGACCAGCCGCTCCGCGCCACCGTCCAGGAATTCGACGGTTTCGGCGACGGTGAGGTCGTGGACACCCGGTTTCCCGGCTTCGACCGCCGGAGCGAGCAGCGGCAGTACCCCCGCGGCACGCCCCAGCTCGGCGGCGAAAAGCCCTTCGGGGTCGGTGAACCGCGCGCCCGCCTTGCCCGACCAGACGTCCTCGGCCGGGATGAGAAGGCTCGAATCGGCAGTGGAGCGCAGGAGGAACCGCAGCTGCCACTTGGTTCCGTCGCCGGTCTGGTCGTCGGGGTCGTCCACCGGGCCATACAGGGTGGGCACCTCGTCGAGCCGGATGCAGACGGTGCCCTCGGTCAGATCGGTGTCGGTGACCGCGTCCCACGCCGCGATCCCCTCGGCGACGATCCCCATCCGTCCCGGCGCTTGGCTGATCCGGTCGTCGGCGCTCTTCAGCGCGTGGAGCCACGATCCGAAAGGTCCTTCGCGCCCGTCGCTTTCCGTGGCGTGACCGGCGGCGGCCAGCCGATCGCGCACGGCGGCGTCGACCAGGCTGTGGAGCGCGTCGGTGACGAGCGCCGCCGGATCCGGTTCGGTGTGTTCGGCCCGGCCGACCGGCGGGGTGGCCGCGATCAGCGCCCGGAGCGTGACCGCGTCGCCGCCTCTGGCCACCGGCCGCCACCGCGCCCGCGCCACGAGCTCGGTCCGCGCGAGGGTGGGCAGCACCCGGCCGCGGCGCACGAGATCGTCCGCGAACCGGGCGATGGCACGAAGATGCCGGACAGAGGCGCCGTAGCGGACCGACTCGACCGGATCGTCCAATTCGGACGGATCGATCAGGAGCGCGGGCACCGACCAGGGCTCCAGCGACAGTTCCCCCTGAGGACGGCCGCGCGCACCCAGTTCGGGCGAGGCGACCGGGCCACCACGTCGCGACGGCAACAGCAGGGTGGCCGACGCCGGCTTGCCGGGATGCAGTGCGGTCAGATCCGCCACCGACGCCGCGAACGGATGCGGCCGGGCCGAACTCGACGGCCGCATCGACGTCGTCGCGGGCCGGTCACCGTGCTCACCCCACAGCAGGATCCCCCGGCGTGGGGACCACAGGCCGTGCACGACGAGTGGCGGCATGGCTCCCCTTTCCGCGGTCTGTCCTCTCAGCATGCCCGCACCCGATCAGCGTTCGGTCAGTGCCTCGCCGGACGCTTCGGACAGCACGCGCGCGGCGCGGAGGAACGCCTCGCGGTCAGCGGCGGGCAACCGTTCCAGCAGCCGCTCCTCCTGCTCCTGGATCCGCGCCTGAGCCGACCGGCGCGCGACACGGCCCGCCTCGGTGATCTCCAGTAGCCGGACCCGGCGGTCGTTCGGATCCGGCTCGCGGGTGATCAGCCCGTCCTCCTGAAGCTTGTCGAGGGTGCCGATGATCCGCGTCTTGTCCGCGCCGATCGCCTTCGCGAGCGCGGCCTGCGCGCGGACAGGCCCGTCGTCGAGCGCACTGAGCACCACGTAGCCCCACATGGTCAACCCGTGCTCGGCCAGCACCGGCGACTCGGCCGCCATCAGCCGTCGCATCAGCCCGCCGAGCATCGCCGCGAGATCCGGCCTCCGCTGCTCCGCCATGCGCAGACCATACCGACCCGGCCCGCGAAGCCGGTTGACGAACTCGTATGCATATGTAGATGATATGCCCATGCACACCAATGAGCTTCGCTTTCTCGACGCCATCGCGACCCGCAAGAGTCTCGACCTCGTCGCGCACCTCACCCCCGAAGACCTGACCAGGACGACGCCGTGCGCTTCCTGGACCTTGCACGGGCTCCTGTCCCATATGGCCACCCAGCACTACGGCTTCGCCGCCGCGGCCGACGGTGACGGTGCGAATCCCACCCACTGGCGCGCGATCCCGCTCGGCGAAGATCCCGTCGCCGACTACCGCGCGTCGGTCAAGCGGGTGCTGAGCGCCTTCGCCGTCCACGACCTCGAGGATCGCGAGTTCACCCTCCCCGAGTTCTCCACCGAATTCACCTTCGCCGCGGACAAGGCCCTGGGGTTCCACTTCATCGACTACGTGGTGCATTCCTGGGATGTGGCCAAGACCCTGGACCTGCCCGTCGGCTTCGACAAAGAGGTACTCGACGTCGCGCTGAAGCTCGCGGAGTCGATTCCCGACGGAAAGAACCGGGTCGCGCCGGGAGCCGCCTTCGGCCCGGCCGTCAAGGCGGCCGGAACGTCTACTTTGGACACGATCGTGGCGCTGCTTGGCCGGTCCCCGTCATGGCCGGACTCCGCGCCGGGTCAATCCGCCGCGTCGGCGTGACGTTCCCGCGCCGCCTCCAGAATCCGGGTGGTGACGAGTTCCGGCCTCTCGAGCGACAGCCCGTGCGTGGCCTTGGGTACGACCTCGACGCGAATGTGCGGGTTCAGTGATTCGAGCCGCGCGGCCACCTCCCGGGCATCGTGGATGACACTGCGTTCGGCGACGACGATCCGGGTGGGCACCTCGATCGACGCCAGCTCGTCGTCGCCGAACAGGTGCATCTCGGGCAGCTGATCCCGGTATTCGAGGGCGGCGAAGAGAAGGGGGCGCAGGATGTGCCGCGCCTCCGGGTCCCCGGAGGCGATCAGCCGGAGGAGCCATTTCGGCAGAAACCAGCGGAAGATCTCACCCAGGCTCCACCAGATGAAGCTCCGGCCGATCACCCCGAACCCCGACGCCTCGAAGGTGACGACACCGGCGATCCGTTCGGTGTTCCGCGAGGCGAGATTGAGCGAAAGCCAGCCACCGCGCGAAACACCGGCGAGGTGGACCTTCTCGTGGCCGGAACCGGCGAGGACACCGTCGAGTACTTCCGAAAGCCAGTCCGCGCAGTCTTCGGAGTTCTCGAGCGGAGCGGTCTGCACCGACCGGCCCGGTTCGCCGATCGTGTCGACGGCGTAGATCCGGTGCCGCTGAGCCAGTTCGGCGATATGCGGGTACCACGACAGCGAGGCACCCCGCCCTCCCGGCAGGAGCACGATCGGCGTGCCCCGCTCGGCGCCGCACCGCCGGACCCTGGTCGGGCCGAACGTGGTCTCGATGTCCCATTCCTCGGCCGGAACCGGCCATCTCCGCAGGATGTCGTCGTAGACGGCGAAGAACCGCTTTTCCGTCTTCTCGTCCGGAAACTCCCCCAGCATCGCGCCTCCTCAGTTTTATGGTGCACTTGCACCATAACAGCCGGTGGCCGATCCCGGCCAGTTCGGCCGACGTGAAAGAGTGATCGCGTGCCGAAACGTGTGGACCACCAAGAGCGCAGGCGCGCGATCGCGGAAGCACTCTTCCGGATCGCCGCCGCTCAAGGCCTGCAGGCGGTCACGTTGCGTGCGGTGGCCGCGGAGGCGGGCATCTCGATGAATCTGGTCCAGTACTACTTCCCGACCAAGGAGGAGATGCTGCGGTTCGCCTGGCAGCGCATCGTCGAATTGACCGGGGAGATCGCCGGCGAGAGGATCGGGCAGGCGATGAAGACCGGCGACGAACGCGCGATCGTGCGGGCGTACCTGACCGGCGTCCTGCCCACCGACGGCCGCGGCCGCATGCTGGCCGCGGTCCAGATCGCCTACTTCGCCGTCGATGTCACCCGGGGCGGCCAAGCACCGGATCAAGAGGCCTTGCTCCCACACCTGGTACGGGCACTCGCCGGACTATTGCGCCGGGCACAGGCGAAGGGCGCCGTCCCGGCACACCTCGACCCGGGGCTCGAAGCGGACACGCTCGCGACCATGTCCGCCGGGCTCCTCACCGGGATCCTGGTCGACGCCTACACCACCGAACAGGCGACGAAGATCGTCGACTACCGGCTCGACGGCCTGTTCACCGGCGGCCGATGAGCGCCTCGATGCCGTCCAGGATGCGACCGAGGCCGAACTCGACGTCGTCGTCCTCGACGCCGTCTTCACCGTAAGCCTCGCCGGAGACCACGGCGGCGACGCGTGAATAGCCCCGTTCCTCGAGGCGCGGACGCAGGAACTCACTCACCGCCTGGACCCGCTCAGGAGTGCTCGCGTGCACGTCACGCAGCAGGGCCGCGGTACTGCGCACCCAGCCGTCGACGAGCAGCGCGCAACCGACCACGTCGCCGGTACTCAGCCCTGAATCCGCCATCCCGTCGAGGAAGTTCTCCAGCCAGCCCAGCAGATTCGGCGTCGTCGGCGCACTGCGCACCGGCAGTTCGATCAGCCACGGATGACGGCGACAGCGTTCGAGGAGGGCGTGGGCCCAGGCGGTGACCGCCGCACGCCAATCACCGGACGGCGGTTCGGGCGGCGGCCCCCACGCCGCCTCGGCGACCAGAACGAGCAGTTCCTCTTTCGAACTCAGATAGCGGTAGAGCGCGTTGGCCGTGACGCCGAGGCGTTTGGCGATCGACGGCATGGTCAGTGCCGCGAAGCCCTCGGCGTCGGCCTGCGCGATGGCCGCGTCGACGATCTGCTCAAGGCTGTAACCCGGCTTCGGTCCACGCCGGGGTGCCGGGGCCTGCCCCCAGGCCAGCGCGGTGCCCGGCGGCAGCGCGTCGATCTTGTCCTCGTTCACCGGGGCATTGTTGCATTCAAAACCGGTAAAGGCATATACTGTTCATGTCATACACAGTTAATACCCGATCTTGGGGGATCGCCATGACCGAACCGAGCAGGCGGAACGTGCTTCGAGGAGCGGCCGCGCTGGCCATCGGCGGTGTCGCCACGACCTACGGCAACGTCGGCGCGGCCTCGGCAGCGCAAAGTCCGGCGGTCGAAGCGGCGAAGGAGCGCTACCCGTTCCTGGAAGGGGCGTTCGCGCCGGTACGGGAGGAGGTGACCGCGTTCGGCCTCCCGGTCACCGGTCGCATTCCCGATGACCTCTGCGGCCGGTATCTGCGCACCGGGCCGAACGTGCTTGGCCTCGAGGATCCGCGCGCACACCACTGGATGCTGGGCGAGGGGATGGTGCACGGCGTCCGGCTGCGCGACGGGAAGGCCGAGTGGTACCGCAACCGCTGGGTGCGGTCGTCCGGTGTCGCGGCGAAGCTCGGCGAAGGGTACCCGTGGCCGGTGCCCGCGGAGGACTTCGCGCCGAACACCCATGTGATCAGCCACCACGGCCGCATCCTCACCCTGCAGGAGTCCGGCGCCCCGCCATACGAACTCGACGGCGAGCTGAACACACTGGGGCCGTTCGATTTCAGCGGTTCACTGGAGGGGTCGTACACGGCGCACACCAAGTTCGACGCCCAAGCCGACGAACTGCACGCGGTGACCTACCACCCGACCTGGGATCACGTGCGGCATCTGCTGGTCGACCGGAGCGGCCGCGTGGTGCGGACCACCCCGATCCCGGTCACCGACAGCCCGATGATGCACGACTTCGGGCTCACCAAGAACTACGTGGTCGTCTTCGACGTGCCCGTCACCTTCGATCCGCGACCGGGCAAAGTGGTGCCTTACCGGTGGAATCCCGGCCATCCGGCCCGGGTCGGGGTCATGAAGCGTGAAGGCGGGCCGGTCCGGTGGTTCGGCGTGGACCCGGTGTTCTACTCCCACACGCTCAACGCCTACGAGCAGGGCTCCACGGTGGTGGTGGACCTCACCACCATGCCGGCGCCGTTCGAGGTGGCGGGCAAGCAGGGTTTCGGCGGCCCCTCGGCGTCCGGCCCGCCGGTGCTGGAGCGGTGGGTGATCGACCTGGCACGTGGCCGCGTCCACCGCCGCGTGCTCGACGACCGGCCCCAGGAGTTCCCCCGGGTCAACGAAAGCCTGGTCTCACGACGGCATCGATACGGCTACTCGGCCTCGCCCGGTGAGCTGTTCGACGTCTATCTCGACAAGCCCGCCGGCTCCTTCGGCAACGCCCTGATCAAGCACGACCTGAACACCGGACGTTCACAGGTGCACCGATTCGGCCGCGGTGCCGACGCGAGCGAGGCTGTCTTCGTGCCCTCGGCCCGCGGTAAGACCGAGGACGACGGCTACGCCCTTGCCTACGTGAACAACCCTGACCGCAACGCTTCGGACCTCGTGATCCTCTCGGCTCAGGACTTCACCGCGAAGCCCTTGGCCCGCGTCCACCTCCCGAGGCCCGTGCCGCTGGGCTTCCACGGCAGCTGGGTGGCCGACTGACGATCGGTGGTCGCCGGCGCCCGGCGCGGGCGCCGGTGACCATCCGCTCCGGTCACACGGCCGTGAGCACCTCCTCCAGTGCCGCGGCGGTCTCCGGGTACCGCGCGACCAGCGCCGCGCCTGCCGGGGTCGCCCCCGGAGTGACCCACTCGCCGTCGCAACCCAGCAGGTTGGCGACGGCATCACAGGTCGCCGGATGCGCGGCCAGCAACACCAGCCCGGTCCCGGCGGTCTTCCCCGCCAAGGCAACGGGTTCCGGCGGGTTCTTCCACGGCGGAACCCATTCATCGAGTGCCGCGAGACGGCCGGGAAAGAGCCGGCCGGCCTCACGGACGAGCAACGGCACGAGGTCCGCGCCCCGGGACCGCAGTGTGGTGATCAACGTCGGCAACCACGGCAGCAGCAACCTGTCCGGCAGCTCGGCGAAGGCGTTCGACACCGCCTCGACGACGAAGTCGGCCAGCCCCGGCGCCGGTTCCAGCGCGTGGACGAATCCGCTGAGATAGCGCGGATAAGCGGGCAGTACCAACGGATTCGCCAGCAGCCCGGCACACCGCTCACGCAACTCCGCGCGCGAAAGCCGACCGAGCTGGACCTGGGCCGCCCACAGCAGCGCCACCTTCGACGGCTCCTGCGGATGCGACCCGGTGATCGCCAGTTCCAGCTGGGTACGGTCGCACCCCAGTGACAGGGCGAGCGCTTCCATGCTGAACAGGAAGCCCAGCATCGCGGCGACCTGCTCGACTCCGGCCTCCTCGTCGGCGAAGGCCGCGGGCAGCAGGGTGCAGTAGTGCGCGTACCCCGTCCTGACGAACTCCTCGATCCACCGGGGCAAGACCGGCTCACTGGTCCGGTAGTGCGCCAGCAGCCGTCGCACTCGCCGCAACACTTCGGGAGCGCCGTCGACGGTGCGTTCGGTGGCCAGCACCTCCAGGGCACGGGTGCCCAGTTCCCCCGCCAACCGGGCACTGCGCAAATAGAGTGTCGCGTCCTCGACGGCTCCGAGCACCTTCGCCGCGGTGGCCTGCGGATGGTAGGCGGCACGCCGAAGCCGTTGCTCCAGCACCTGTTCGATGCTGACACCCTCGTAGCCCAGTTCGATGAGGGCTCGCTGATGAGTGCCCAGCGCCAGATCCCACGACTCCTGGATCGGCCGTTCGCCGAGCCGCCGCTCCCCCATGATCGGCCGCGCCGCACCCTGCGGCATCAGGTACCGCAGCATCCACAGCAGATCCGAGCAGGGCTCAAGCTCCGGCCGCGCCGCGATGTCGAGCAACGCCCGCTGCACACCTCGTTGCTGCAGCTTGAGGTTCAGCGGTGCGAGCCTGTCGTGCACGTCGCGCGCCAGCGGCGGAAGCGCGTCATAGCCGACCTGACCGATCCGGTCGCCGCCCATCATGATCTCGACCAGACGGCGCACGTCGCGCCTGCCGGGTACGACGTCCTTCTCGATGCAGGTGACCGCCGCGTCCTGGAAGTCGTACGGCGTCGGCTTCGCCCGGTCGCGCAGACCCGCCAGCAGGATCGACGTCTCGAACACCGCGATGGCGTCGGCGGTCGAGGACAGATATCCGTTTCGGCGTGCGGCTCGCACGATCTCGACCGACCAGCCCAGCAGCTCGGCCTCGTCCAGTTTGTCCAGGACCGGCGGCCGCCGCAGGAATCCGGTCAGCTGATCCGAGGAGACCGGATCGGCGGTGGGCTGGGGCAGCTCGGCGGCCTTCTTCCGCTTCGGCCCGCCCACCTGCCCGTCCAGTTGGAACTGCTTCACCCGGGTGCGCTTGAGGTTCTTCGCCCATTCGGTCGCCGCGATCGAGACCGATCCCCCGGCCAGGCCGAATTGCGCCTCGATCGACGCGTGGCTCGACGGGATCAGCCCGTACTGCCAGGTGCTCGCGCTGCGCGGGCTGATCACGAACCCGTCCGTGCCCTCGATGCCGAACTCCGCCACCCGGCTGGCGGCGTGGAACGCGCCGCAGACGTAGAGGCAGTCCGCGGGGTCGGCGCCCGAAGCGGCGAGGTGCTCGCGCATGCGGGTCCACATGTAGCGTTCGCGGTCTTCGTCCACCCGGACGCGGTGGGTGTCTCCGGGAGCGAGCCGCCGGAACAGGCTGCCGATCAGGAACATGACCTGGCGATAGGTGTCGTGGTCGCTGTCGCCGAGCGGCAGTTCGACGTACTGATGCCACCACTCCGACCAGTGCCGCACCCGCCCGTGACGCAGCAGGTGTTCTTCGAGTTCGGCGAACCGGGGCCGCAGATCGCCGATCTCGACGCCGACCGCGTCACCGTGCAGCGCGGCTTCCTCCTCCGCGCGTGGCGCGTCCGGATCCGCGGGCTGCTCACGCTCGTCCCACTGGAACACGTGGTCGGCGGACCGGTCGACGAGGACGAGTTCGACCCCCGGGGTGTCCAGCGCGTAGGCGATCGCCTGGTACTCGGCCGAAGCCTCGGTGATCGGCGCGACCACCGACAGCGGCGCCCACTCGGCGGGGAATCCCTTCACGTCCGTCGCGAAAGCCTGCACCGCCACGGGAAGACGGCAGTTGCGCAGCTCGGTCAGCAGCGGCGCCATGTCCTCGCACAGTTCGAGGTAGACGACCATCGGCTGTTTCTCCCGCAGCCGCCGGGCCATCGCCACGGCCGAAGCCGGGGAATGGTGGCAGACGGGGAAGATCTCCAACGGCTCCCGCACCGCGCGGTCGACGTCGTCGACGAGCCCGAGCAGGATGCCCTCCAGCGCGCCTGGTCCGTCGGCGAAGGCGGCCGCGGCCTCCCGTAACTGGCCGCGCAACGCCTCGAAGGCGCCGCTCACGACAGGGTGGCGATCGCGTCGCGGCCGCCGTCGAGGAACTCCGGCCAGTCCCCGCCCTCGTCCTTGCTGCGCGGTTCGACGACGCCGTGCAGGTACTTGTTGAGGATCGCCAGATCCTCCGGCTCACGACGGGCGAGGGAACCGACGAGGGAAGACGCGAGGGTGCGGGCGGTCAAGGCTCGTTCCCCGAAGAAGTTGCTGTGCAGTACCGCGTCTTCGAGGACGCCGATCTGTTCGGCGGTGGACAACGCGGACTCCAGCTTCTCATCGTCACTGCCCGCCGACGCCGCCGCGGCGCGCAGGTCGCCGAAGCTGCGCAGCAGCACGTCGAGCAGCGTCGGCGGCACGTCCAGCTCGATCTGGTGGCGGCGCAGGAGTTCCTCGGTGCGGAAGCGGACGATCTCCGCCTCGCTCTTCTTGTTCGTCACCACCGGGATGCGGACGAAGTTGAACCGGCGCTTGAGCGCGGAGGACAGGTCGTTGACGCCCCGGTCGCGGCTGTTGGCGGTCGCGATCACGGAGAACCCGGGCTTGGCGAAGACGATGCCGTCACTGTCGAGTTCCGGCACCGAGATGTACTTCTCGGACAGGATCGAGATCAGCGCGTCCTGCACGTCGCTGGTGGACCGGGTCAGTTCCTCGAAGCGGCCGATCGATCCGGCCTCCATCGCGGTCATGATCGGCGAGGGGATCATCGACTCACGCGATTGCCCCTTGGCGATGACCATGGACACGTTCCACGAGTACTTGATGTGGTCCTCGGTGGTCCCCGCCGTGCCCTGCACCACGAGCGTGGAGTTGCGCGAGATCGCGGCGGCCAGCAGTTCGGCGAGCCAGCTCTTGCCGGTGCCGGGATCGCCGATCAGCAGCAGTCCCCGGTCGGAGGCGAGGGTGACGATGGCCCGCTCGACGATGCTGCGGTCGCCGAACCACTTCTGCGAGATCTCGCGATCGAGGCCGTCGGCGCGCTCGGCGCCGAGGACGAACAGGCGCACCATCTTCGGGGACAGGCGCCAGGCGAACGGCTTGGGGTTGTCATCGATCGATTCGAGCCAGTCCAGCTCTTCGGCGTACTTGAGTTCGGCGGGGGCGCGCAGGACGTCGGACATGTCGTGCCTTTCGGGAAGTTCAGGAGGTCAGGAGGTGAGGAAGGTTTTGAGTTCGTGGACGAGCTTGGTGATGTGGCCGGAGATCACCGGCGTGCCGAGGTCCTTGAAGCGCTCACGGAACCACGGGTTGACGCTGCCGCGACCGGCGCTGGTGACCGAGCCGACCGGGATGAACTTCGCCCCGGACCGGTGGATCGCGGCCATGCTCTCGAAGAGCTGCTCGACGCGGGTCTCGTAGAAGTCGGAGATCCACACCACCACGGTGTTGGCGGGCTCGGCGATCTTCGGCTGGGTCAGCGCCATCGCGACCATGCCGTCGTTGCCGCCACCGAGATTGGTACGCAGCAGGGTTTCGAACGGATCGTGCACCCACGGGGTGAGGTCGAGTGCCTGGGTGTCGTAGGCGATCAGGTGAACGTCCACTTTGGGCAGTCCGGCGAAGATCGAGGCCAGTACCGCGCAGTTGACCATCGAGTCGACCATGGAGCCGGACTGGTCGACGACCGCGATGAGCCGCTGAGGCGTCGTCTTCTTCGCGGTCTGCTTGTAGTAGAGGCGATCGACGTAGAGCCGCTCCTCTTCCGGGCTCCAGTTGGTGAGGTTCTTCCAGATCGTCCGATCGAGGTCGAGGTTGCGGAACACGCGCTTCGGTGGAACCGACCGATCCACCTTGCCTGTCGAAGCCTTCTCGACCTGGGTGCGCAGGACCTCCGCGATCTCGTCGACGTAGCGGCGGATCAGCGACTTGGCGTTGGCCAGCGCCACTCCGGACAGATTGTCCTTGTCCCGCAGCAACTGCTCGATGAGCGACATACTCGGACTGAGCTTCGCCGCGAGCGCGGGATCGGCGAGCACCTCACGCAGATGCATCCGCTTGACGAGGTCCGCCTCGATGGCGCCGAGTTCCGGCCCGATCCCCGGGAGCAGCGTGCTCAGATCGGGTGCTCCGCCCCCGCCGGTGCCCCCGAGCCCGGTCGGCGCTCCCCCGGGACGACCGCCCCGCAGCTCACCCGGACGGCATCCCAGCGCACGCTCGAACCAGCCCGCGTCGGCCTGCCAGGCCGACAGCTGCCCGGCCGTCACCGTGCTGGGCGCCTGGGCGAAGACGTTGAGCAGCACCTTCGACACCAGCGCCGCACGCCGTACTTCCGCGGCCTTGTCCCGGCCGTCCTCGGCTTCGGGGACCATCAGCCCGTCGAATTCGGCGGCCAGCTCCGGATGACGCTGGACGATCGAGTCGACGGCGACGTTCGGGTCCAGCACCGCGGCCGGGAGGCCGATGTCCTCGACCACGGCCACGCTCGCCGATTCGAGCGTGGCCTGCTCGTCGGTGTCGAAAAGCCGGGCGAGCAGGCGCCAGTACAAGACCTGGCGGCGGTTGTCTTCAGCGTCGGTCATTTCCGCAGCAGCCTTCCGGCGCGTTCGCGCAGTACGGCCGCGGCGTCCGTGGCCGCCTTCTCGGCTTTCAGCCCGGCCTTGTCCGTCGTGCCCCCGGCCCACGCTCCGGCGTGCACGGCGGTGGTCTTCTTGCGCACGGTGGTTTCGACGGCGAACGGCTGGAGCCGGAAACCACCGTCGTCCCATCGGAGCAGGCCGAGACACGCGCTGGAGTTCGCGACCGCCTTCGGGGTGAGCGGACCGGCGACGGGGACGCGATCGGTGTCGACGGCGAGGTGATTCCCGGCGAAGGTGAACGCGAGTGCGTCTTCGTCACCTTCGATGCCGTAACCCTCCAGGAAGACGGGGACGGCGATTCGCGCCGGATGCCGGTTCAAGGGCACGGCCGCCGGTGTGGTGGCGGTGGCCAGGGCGACTCGCGCGGTGGCGAAGGCGTCCGCGGGCTCACTGATGCGAGCGTGCTCGTCCTGCCAGAGAAGGTCGCCCTCCGCGGTGACCGGCATGTCGACCAGGTCCATCGAGCGGCCCTCGCTGACCGCCGCGAGCAGCGACAGCCGCGGGCGCAGCAGCTGCCAGATCCCGGCGCCGATGATCGTGTCCGGCTTCGGCGCCGTCACACTCGCGCGCACAAGCCGCGGCGCGCCGCCGTCCTCCGGTTCGAACACCGCGTGAACCTGCGCCTGCGCCGCCGTCGCGTGTTCGAGCAGGTCGACGCCGAGCGGCAGAAGGCGGCCCGTGACCGTGCCGATCGCGGGTGTCGCCGCCACTCCGGGCACGGTCAGCAGCATCCCGCGTGACCAGAGATCACCCCAGCGCCGGACCGGGACCCGCTCCAGCGCCGAACCCGGACAGGACGCGGCGAGTTCCGCCGCGAAACCGTCGAGCAGGACCGCCAACCGGCGCAGGCCGGGTTCCGCGAGCAGCGCGGAAATCACCGGCGCGGAGGCCGAAACGAGGTCGTGGTCGATGCCCTGCCAGCCGGCGCGGGCCAGGTCGGAAAGCCACGATCGGGCAGCGGCCAGCAGATTCGGCGACTCGGCCGACGCGGCATCCGGTGCGGGCTCCTCGCCGGGCGGCCGCCCGGTCGCCTCGGCCAGCCGGTGCGCGAGTGCGTCGTGCACCGAGCCGAACACCGCGATCCTCGCCGCGGCAAGGGAAACGAAGTGCTCCTCCCCCGCCGCGCCGGCCGCCGTCTTCCCGGCCGCCTCGGCGACGCGCACGGCCAGTGGCGACCCCGCGACGGCGTCGGCCAGATCGGTCAGTCCGGCGCTTCTCTGTGGCCGGAGCAGACCGCCCACGAGTACGTGATCGAAGGCGTCGACCACCGCCAAAGCCTCGTCGAGCCCGGCGATCGGGTCGGTGAGCAGATCGATCCTCATCAGACCACCGTCCTGGTCTGGGGGAACCACTGCAGCTCCGGCACCGGTGCCGTCGACGGTTCGAATTCCAGGTACGCCAGATGCCGCAGGAACTGGCTGAACACGGACGCGGCGGCACTGTCGCCCTGCGCCGGTCCGGTGGCGCTCATGGCCTGCGAGATGGCCTGAGCCGTCAGCTCGTCGGCCGCGACCTCCACCCGCAGATACCGCGCGACCCGCTCGGCGCCGTACTGAAGAGCGGCTTCGTTGAGCAAGGCGAGGATGTGATTGCAGAACATGCCCCTCGCCCCGCCGCAGGGCCGATTGTTGTTGGTACTGCAGGCGAATTCATACGTTCCCGCCGCGACCGACGAGACGTACACACGCCCGATGTCCGAACCGCTGGACACCACGCCCTGCACCCGTCCGTCGGCCAGTTCGACGAACGGGACCTTGGCGAGCTTGCGCGGACGGGCGGGTGGCAACACCCGGGCCGTGCTCGCTCTTTCCCAGTCTGACAACGCATCTTCTCCTTGCGGGGGTGCCTCGGTGGGGACTGGGAAGAACCTAGCGGGAGGCACCGACAGTTCTGTCTCACGACCTCCCGAGCCGGTCGGCCAGGTCGGCCAGATCCCCGGCATGGAGGTCGAAGCGGTCCGAAGGTGACGGCGGGTCCCCGACGGGCCTGGAGAGGTAAGCGGTCCGCAGACCGGCGGCCTGCGCTCCTCTCAGGTCCCACGCGTGTGCGGCGACCATCAGCAAGCGCTCCGGGGATGTGCCGCTCACCTTGACGGCCAGCTCGTAGACGGCCGGGTCCGGCTTGTAGGTCCGCGCGTCCTCGGCGGAGAGCGCCTGGTGCCAGCGCAGGCCCGCGTGGGCGTTGATGCGGAGCAGGGAGGCACGGCCGGCGTTGGAGAGTCCGATCAACGGAAATCGCTCGGCGAGCCTGGCGAGCCCGGCCACCGTGTCGGGCCAGGCCGGGAGCCGTCGTCCGGCCGTCGCGAACTCGCCGGGCTCACGATCACAGGCGGCGGCGACGAGCTGAGCGGCTTCGTGGTCGAGAACGTCGCTGGCCACGTAAGGCCTGCCGCCTTCGACGATGCGCTGTTGCTCGCGCTCGACATGGTCCTGCCAGAGCTTGAGCAACCCGTCGGCATCCGCGTCCGGTACGACCTCACGGATACCGGCGCGGATCCCGGCGGGCTCGTCGACGAGCGTGCCGAGCACGTCGAACACCAAAGCGTCGATCTCCACGGACCCGACCTCCCGGTAAGGGTTAAAGTACCTGTTAACCGTGAACATACGAGAGGCCGGTAAGGGATGCAAGTAGCGTTGGACGATTACGTCTGGGCGGCGGGCCTCGCTACGGAGCTGGTCAACACCGCCGCGGCGGTCTGGCACGGCGAAGACCATCTGCCGGACCTGGCGTCTCTCGTCACCTTCACCGAGCTTCACGGATCTGATTCACTGACCGCGCTCGCCCGCCGTGCCCGGGTCGCCGACCTGCGTGCGGTCCACGAGCTGCGCACGACGGTGCGAGAGCTGATCGACCATCCCGCGCCTGACCGTCTCGTCGCCGCCTCCGCGCTTACGGCTTCCGTCGGCGCCATCACACTGCTCGCCGACCACACGCCACCCCGTTGGACCGCTTCACTCCGGCCGGGCGCGACCGTCGCCGACGCACTCTCGCTGGCCTGCGGCGTGGGCATCCTCGGCGTCGTACGAGCTCTCGGTGTCGACCGGTTCCGAGCCTGCGGCGCGCCCACTTGCCGAGGCGCGTTCATCGACACCACGCGACCGGGGCGGCGCCGGTACTGCATGCCGGGCTTGTGCGGGAACCGCGTGAACGTGGCCAACCACCGGGCCCGGCGGGCCGCGGCGCGCGAGGGCACGTGAGTGGCGATCGACGGGACGGGGCAGACGTGTCCGGCGTGAGACTGCCGGGAAGGGGTGGGCTGGGTTGGTCGTGAGTGACGATTAGGGTTAGAACCCGAATCGCCACTCACGACCCCACCACGAACGTCCGTTGTGGACAGTCAGGCAAGAACCACCACCCCCGCCGCAGTCCCTACGCCTGGTCGAGCAGATCCTCGACCAGGATGGGGATGTGCCGGACCCGGATGCCCGTGGCGTTGTGGACGGCGTTGGCGACCGCCGCCGCCATCCCGACGATGCCGATCTCGCCGAGTCCTTTCGCGCCGACCGGGTTGTGCAGGGTGTCCGGGTACTCGACGAAGTGGACGTCGACCTCGGGGATGTCCGCGTTGACCGGGATCAGGTAGCTCGCGAAGTCACCGTTGGCGAAGCGCCCGTCTGCCTCGATCTCCAGCCCCTCGTGCAGGGCGGCCGACACCCCCCAGATCATGCCCCCGATGAGCTGGCTCCGCGCCGCCGTCGGGTTGATGATCCGCCCGGCGTCGAATACACCGAGCATGCGGGACACCCGGGTCTCGCGTGTCCACTTGTGCACGCGGACTTCGCAGAACTGGGCACCGAAGGAGCTGAACGAATGCTTCGTCAGCTCTTCGCCGGGAGCCGACGAGCCGGTCACGGAGATCGACGGACGGTTCATCGTCCGCAACAGTTCGCCGAAGCTCATCGTCCGGTCTCCGGCCAGCAACCGTCCGTGCGCATAGGACACCTCCATGCCGTCGAACGGCGCGCCCGGGGCCGAAGCCAGCGCCAGCAGGTCGTCGATCACCTTGGCCGCTGCGATCATGATGGCCGACCCCGCGCTCGCGGTGGCGGTCGAACCTCCGGACAGGCCGCCGGGCGGAAGCGTCGAATCGCCGAGCCTCGGCACGATCCGGTCCGGGGAGATGTCCAGCGATTCCGCGCCCACCAAGCAAAGCACGGTCAGCAGGCCGGTTCCCGGGTCCGCACCGCTGGTCGCGACGACGGCCGTGTCGTCGGGCCGCAGGGTGATCCCGATCGTGGCCGGGAAGCGCAGGGCGGGGAACATGGCGGTGGCCGTGCCGAGGCCCACGAGCCAGTCGCCGTCGGTCCGCCCCTGAGGAGAGCGGTCCGCCCAGCCGAACCGGGCCGCGCCGACGCGGAAGCATTCGTCGAGATGCTTGCTCGACCACTGCAGATCCTTGCCGGGCGGTGCGGTCGAGTTGTTCCGCTGACGCAACTCGATCGGGTCCATGCCGAGTGCGATCGCGAGTTCGTCGATCGCGCTCTCCAGTGCGAACGACCCGGGTGCCTCGCCCGGCGCCCGCATGAAGGTGGTCGGCGGGATGTTCAGCGGCACCATCTTCTGGCTGAGCGCCAGGTTCCGGGTGGAGTACCACTCCCGCGAGGTGCCGTGTGACGTCGGTTCGACGAACGACCGGTCCATCGCGGTGCTGGCCCACGAGTCGTGGCGCAGCGCGTTGAGCGTGCCGTCGTGCTCCGCGCCGAGGGTGATCTTCTGTACCGTCGCGGCACGGCCCGCTGTCGCGGTGAAGACCTGTTCCCGGCTGAGCACGGCCTTGACCGGCCGGTCGAGGACTCTGGCCGCCGCCGCGGCCAGGAAGGCCGGCGCGGAGGTGCGGGCCTTTCCCCCGAACGCACCGCCCACGTACGGATTGACCGCGTGCACCACGGATGGCTCGACGTCCAGCGCGCCTGCCAGCTCCGCCGCCTGGACATCGGAGCCCTGATTGCCGCTGTGGACCGTCAAGCCGTCGGGCCCCCATACCGCGACCGCGGAATGCGGTTCCAGCGCGGCGTGATGCTGGGTCGCGGTGGAATAGGTGGCTTCCACGACCACCGGGCTCGCGGCCAGCGCGTCCTCGATGGACTCCACGCCGGGGGCGAGGATTTCGAGGGTCGGCGGCTCGCCGTTCCGTGCGGCAGGGGCGTCTTCGGCCGAGGCCAGCCCGTCCTGAAGCGACGTCAGCGCGGGCCGAGACCGGTAGGAGACCTCGACGAGCATCGCCGCGTCGCGCGCCTGTTCGTAGGTCTCGGCCACCACGAAGCCGATCGGCTGGCCTCGGTAGACGACTTCCTTGTCCTGCAGCGGAACCCAGGTCTCGCCGAAGAACGGTGTGACCGGAGCGCGCAGCTCCAGCGGCTCGAAAGGCGTGTAGACGCCGATCACGCCCGGGGCACCCTTCGCCTGCGTGACGTCCATCGCCTCGATCTCTCCGTGGGCGATCGAACTGGTCACGACGAATCCGTGAAGCAGTCCCGGAAAGCCGTGGTCCGCACCGTACTTGGCCTGACCGGTCACCTTCAGCGGCCCGTCCACCCGGCCGGCCATCAGCGGCTCCCCTCGGTCAGCTCGACCAGTGCGCGGACGATGGTCCTCCGCAGCAACGACATCTTGAATCCGTTCCCGGACAACGGGCGCGCGCCCTCGGCGGCCGGCGCCGCGGCCTCCTCGAAGGCGGCGACCGTCACGGGTGCGCCGCGCAAGGCCGCCTCGACCTCGGGCAGCCGCCACGGCACGGTCGCCACGCCACCGGCCGCGACCCTGGCGTCGACGATGTGCGAGTCCCGCACGTCCAGCGCGACCGCGGCGGAGCACAGCGCGAACTCGTACGATTGCCTGTCCCGCACCTTGACGTAGGTGGAGTTCGACGCCCACTCCAGCGGGGGAACCCTGACTTCGGCGATCAGTTCACCGGGACGCAGCTCGTTCTCCACCTCAGGGGTGTCCCCGGGCAGGCGGTAGAACGAGCCCAGCTCGACGGTGCGCGTCCCGGTGGCGCTCACCAGCCGAAGCTCCGCGTCGAGGGCGACCAGGGCGACGGCCACGTCGCTGGCATGGGTCGCCACGCACGACTCGCTGGTACCCAGTACGGCGTGCATCCGGTTGGCGCCCGAGATCGCCGGGCAGCCGCTGTCGGACTCCCGGCGGTTGCACGGCATGGTGACGTCCCGGAAATAAGAGCAGCGGGTGCGCTGCATCAGGTTCCCGCCGATGCTGGCCATGTTCCGGATCTGCTGGGAGGCGCTGAGCAGCAGCGCCCGCGAGATCGCCGGGTACACGCCGGGGTGCCCGGCGATGTCGCTCATCCGCTCCAGCGCGCCGATCCGCAGTCCGTCGGCGGTGTCGATGCCGCGCAACGGCACCTCGTTGATGTCCAGGACCTGACTCGGCGCCAGGACGTTGAGTTTCATCAGGTCGACGAGGGTGGTCCCGCCTGCCAGGAAGGTGCCCGGCGAGGCGACCGCGGCTTCGACGGTCGTGGGGGCGGTCAGCTCAAAGGGACGCATCGGCCCGCCTCGCCTGTTCGACCGCCGCGATGATGTTCGGATAGGCCGCGCATCGGCAGAGGTTGCCGGACATGAATTCCCGGACGTCCTGGACGTCCTGTTCGACGGCGGCGACCGCCGACATGATCTGCCCGGAGGTGCAGAACCCGCACTGCAGGGCGTCCTGATCGACGAACGCCTGCTGGACCGGATGCAGTTCGTCCCCTGTGGACAGTGCTTCGACCGTGGTCACCGGCTGTTTCACGGTGGCGGCCAAGGTAAGACAGGAGAGCACCGGCCGTCCGGCGACGTGCACCGTGCAGGCGCCGCACTGCCCCCGGTCGCAGCCCTTCTTCGGGCCGGTGACCGCGAGCCGCTCCCGCAGCGCGTCCAGCAGCGTCACACCCGGATCGACATTCAGGTGTTCCGTGTGGCCGTTGACTTCGAGTGAAATGTCCACTGAATCCCTTCCGCGGATCGTCACGGCCGGGTGGCCTGACGGCGTAGGTTGTGGTGGCGGGTAGTCCGTTCACGGAGCGAACCGGATATTAATCCGCTTCGTTTTTCACGCTAGCGGATCACAATCCCCTGCGCAACGCCCGTATTTCCTGGAGTTGCTCCAGGTCCGCGGACTCCTCGGCTACATTCACCGAGAACGGAATCGGCGGACGGGAGGGGTCATGACCACGGGTTCGGTCAGCCCGCGGCGTGCGGACACCCGGCGCAACCACGAACGCATCCTCACCGCGGCGGCGAAATCGCTGACCCGCTCGGGCGAGGTCTCGTTCAACGCCATCGCGAAACAGGCCGAGGTCGGCGTCGGCACGGTGTACCGGCACTTCCCGACTCCGGAAGCCCTCATCTTGGCCGTCTACCGCCGCGAGGTCAGCCAACTTGTGGACGTCGTGCCGAGCCTGCTCGAGAAGTACACCCCGGAGCAGGCGTTCCGAACGTGGACGATCGACCACCTCGCGCATTACATGATGACCAAACGCGGCCTGGCCGACGCGTTGCGGACCGCGACGGCCTATCGCGGCGAATTGCCCGCGAACGCCTACCAGGCGATGATCGACGCGGTGTCCACGTTGCTGAAGGCCAATGTCGACGCCGGCACCGTCCGCGCGAACCTGGAACCGCAGACGGTCCTTCGCGGCCTGGGCGGGCTGCTGTACCTCGATCCGGACGGCGATTGGCAACGCGACGTCGCGGACCTTCTCGACCTGATGTGGCGAGGGATGGGCACCGACCGGTCCTGACTACCGCCGAGGGGCGGTCCAGCGTTTCCGCAGCCAGAGACTGACGTAGACCAGCGCCACCAGCACCGGCACCTCGATCAGCGGGCCGACGACCCCGGCGAGCGCCTGCCCGGAAGTCACCCCGAAGACACCGATCGCGACGGCGATCGCGAGTTCGAAGTTGTTGCCCGCGGCGGTGAACGCCAGCGTCGTGGTGCGCTCGTACGACAGCCCGAAAGCCTTGCCCAGCAGATAGCCGCCGATCCACATGATCGCGAAGTACACCAAGAGCGGCAAAGCGATCCGGGCGACGTCGAGCGGCCGCGAGGTGATGTTGTCGCCTTGCAGCGCGAACAGGATGACGATCGTGAACAGCAGACCGTACAGCGCGACCGGGCCGATCTTCGGCAGGAACTTCCCCTCGTACCAGTCACGCCCCTTGCTCCGCTCCCCCACGCGGCGGGACAGATATCCGGCGGCGAGCGGGATGCCGAGGAAGACGAGCACGCTCAGCGCGATCTCCCACGGCGAGAAGTCGAGTGTCGTGGTGTCCAAGTCCAGCCAGCCGGGAAGCAGATCGAGATAGAACCAGCCGAGTACGCCGAACATGATCACCTGGAAAACCGAATTCAGCGCGACCAGCACCGCCGCGGCCTCACGGTCACCGCAGGCGAGGTCGTTCCAGATGATCACCATCGCGATGCAGCGGGCGAGACCGACGATGATCAGCCCGGTCCGGTATTCGGGCAGATCCGGCAACAGCAGCCAGGCGAGGGCGAACATCAGCGCCGGACCCAGGATCCAGTTGAGCACCAGGGAAAGCACCATCGTGCGCTTGTCCTTGGTGACGGTGTCGAGCTTGTCGTAGCGGACCTTCGCCAGCACCGGGTACATCATCAGCAGCAACCCGAGCGCGATCGGCAGCGACACCTGCCCGATCTTGACCGCGTCCAGCACCTCCCGCAGACCGGGCACGACGCTGCCCAGCAGTAGCCCGGCCACCATCGCGGTGACGATCCAGACCGGCAGGAAGCGGTCCAGAAAGGACAGTTTGCGCAGGACGTCGGCGTCGGCCGGGGCCGCGGTTCGGGGCACAGTGCTGATCTCCTGGGGCGGGTGGCGGGAAGGGTCAGGCGTCGAGGATTTCGGCGACCAGGCCGCGGACGCGCCGGTCGATCTCGTCCCGGATCGGGCGCACGGCCGCCACGCCCTGGCCCGCCGGGTCCTCCAGCGGCCAATCGAGGTACCGCTTGCCGGGGAACACCGGGCAGGTGTCGCCGCAACCCATGGTGATCACCACGTCAGAGACCTCGACGTCCTCGGCGGACAGCTTGGTCGGCACCTCGTCGGTGATGTCCAATCCCCACTCCGCGAGTGCGGCCGCCGCAGCCGGATTCACCTGCTCCGCGGGCTCCGAACCGGCGGACCGGACGGCGATACGGCCGAGCGAGTAGTGCCGCAACAACGCGGCGGCCAGCTGCGAACGGCCCGCGTTGTGCACGCAGACGAACAGCACTTCGGGCGTGCGGGTCATGCCCGTTTCTCCTTGCTCGCAGGGGACGGAAACGAGCCAGCGACGGGGCCTGGTGACGCTGAATCGAAGTATTCCGATGCAAGTGAAGATTACTGGATCGAGTTTTGTCAATCCAATGGGTAGGGTGGTCGGCGTCATCACCAGCGGAGGAGGGCCCATGGCGAGCGCGGACAGCCGCACCCGGAAACCGATCGCGGTGACCCTCCTGATGGCCGAACCCGCCGCCGTCGTCGATCCCGGCGACGCCGAGGCGGCGGCGAAGCTGTTCAAAGCGCTCTCGGATCCGGTGCGGATCCGGCTGTTGTCGCTGGTGCGGTACTCCCCCGGCGGCGAGGCGTGTTTCTGCGACCTGGCCGAAGAATTCGACATGCCTCAGCCCTCGCTCAGCCATCACCTTCGGGTGCTGGTCTCGGCCGGCGTCCTCGAACGGGAACGACGCGGCACCTGGAGCTGGTACCGCGTCGTCCCCGAACCACTCGAAACCCTGGAGTCCCTCCTGCGCCCGGGTGGCCCGCTCGCCGATCGGCCGGCCCGCCTCTCCGTCGCGGAACGCGACGCGAGGTGCTGAGCACACCTCACGACGTTCAGCGGTCGAGCTGCCCCGAAACGGCCGCGGACGGCTCCGAAGCGCTGGGGTGGACGAGAGTGATCAGCAATCCCAGCAGCATTCCCGCGGCCGCGAGCAGGACGGCGACGAAACCACCGTCGGCCGAGGCGACCCGAGCCTCGTCATCGGACAGGCCGCCGGTTCCGGCGTTGGCGACGGCGACCAAGACGGCCAAACCGATCGCGTAGCCCAGGTTCAGCGTCGTGGTGGCCAGACCGTTCGCGACACCTTGTTCCTCCGGTGCCACACCGGAGGACGCGGCGATGAACATGGCGGTCCACACGAGCCCTTGGCCCACACCGGACACGACCAAGCCGGGCACCGCGACCAGGTAGGAGCTGCCGGCATCGAACCCGACGGCCAGCGTCGCGGTGCCGACGACGCCCACGCCGAAGCCGATCCACAACGTCGACCGGACCCCCAGCCGGGTCGCGATCCGTCCGCCGAGCTGGGTGCCGCTCGCGATGGCCAGCGACGGGACCAGGAACGCCAAGCCGGTTTGCCACGCGGAGAACCCTTGGACCCCCTGGAACAAGATCGTCAGAAAGTACGGCAGCGCACCGAAGGTCCCCATGTAGATGAAGGTGACCGAGATACCCACGACGAGACTGCGGTTCTCGAACAGCCGCGGTGGCATCAAGGGGTCCGAACTGCGTGCCTCGATGACGGCGAAGGCGACCAGCAGGATGATCGCCGAAACGGCCGCGACGACGATGCCGAGGGAGCCCCACCCGTCCTCGGGTCCCTGCACCAGGACGTACACCAGCAAAGTCGCGCCGACGGTCACCGTCAGCGCGCCGGGGAAGTCGAACTTGCGGGAATCGGCCTGACGCTCGTCGCGCGGGACGAAGTACAAGGCGGCGAGGGCGACGAGTCCGGCGAGTGGGACGTTGACGTAGAAGACGGCGGGCCAGCCGAAGCCTTCGGTGAGCAGCCCACCGAGCAGCGCCCCCACCGTGAGCCCGCTCGCCCCGGCACCACCCCAGACGGCGAGTGCCTTGTTCCGTCGAGGACCTTCCTCGAAGAGGGTGTTGATCAGGGACAAGGTGGATGGCAACAGCAAAGCGCCCCCGATCCCCTGAACGGCCCTGGCGACGATGATCATCGCGGGACTCGTGGCCAGCCCGCCGGCGAGGGACGACAGTGCATAGAGGGTCAACGCGATCACGAAGACCCGGCGGCGTCCGAACAGGTCCGCCGCCCGGCCGCCGAACAGCAGGAAACCGCCCGCGAAGACCGCGTAGGCCCCGACGACCCACTGCAAAGTCTGTCCGGAGAAGCCCAGTTCCGCGCCGATCTCGGGAAGCGCGACGAACACGATGTTCAGGTCGAGCGAAAAGATCAGCTGCGCCAGCGCGAGCAGCGCCAGGGTCCAGCCGAGCGGACGGCGGCCCGGCGCCGTGGACGTAGAAGGTGACGACATGGCACACGACTCCCGGTTCCCAAGAAGATGACTGTACGAAATTTAACGTACTATCGAACAGACGGGAACCGGGGCGGCGGCATCTGTTCGAGAGATTTCGTACAGTGACCGTACGACAGTGCACGTCCAGTCGCACTATCGGCTAGACTTCCGCCCATGATCGCCCAGCACCCGGAACGCGACCAGATCCGACTGGAGAACGTCCTGGCCGCACTGGGCAACCCCATCCGGCTCAACATCATCCGGATCCTCGCCCAGCGCGGCGAGCAGGCCTGCGGAACGGTCGGCGCCGACCTCGACGCGTCGATGTCGAAATCCACTCTGACCCACCACTGGCGGGTGCTCAGGGACTCCGGCGTGATCTGGCAACGCCCCGCGGGCCGCGAGAACCTGCTCTCGCTTCGCACCGAAGACCTCGACGAGCGCTATCCCGGCCTGCTGACTTCGATCCTCCGCAGCGAACAGGAATCCTAGAAGATCCGCATCACCTCATCGACCGTCACTGGGACAATGGCACGAAGGGCGGTACGGCTTCGGACTCTTCGCGCAGTCCGGGTCTGTCCACAAGGGACAACCGTGGCAATCAAGCGTCCGGTATTCAGCGGCGTCACCAGTCACCGGTGGCGCGTGGTACATGATGGCCCCCTTCCTTGCGCCTAGCGCAAGGAAGGGGGCCATCATGTACTTCGAGGGCTTGTGAACAGAAAGTGTGACTCAGACGCCGGCCACCTGCTGGATCCACGGCCGGTACCGGGTGATGTTGGTGTAGGCGGTGGTGGTCTGCCGGTCACTCGTCGAAGCGACGCCGACCTGACGACCGGAGGCGAACATCGGGCCGCCGGAGTCCCCACCGGCGGTGATGCCGTCCCCGCGGCTGGCGCACACCGCGACACCGCCGTTGTAGTCACGGCAAGCGACCGAGGTGACCCGGACGTTGGCGACCTTCAGGTACTGGGACTGGCAGTTGATCTCCGAACCGCACTGGCTGGTCGCGCCCCAGCCGTAGACCTGCACGGTCTGCCCGGTCGCGACGTCGCTGGTGGTGCCCAGCGGCGAATAGGTGGCGTTCACCGGCGCGGTCAGCCGCACGATCGCGAGGTCCGCGCTGGCGTGCCGGGTGACCGTGGAGCCGGTGGCCATGGTGCCGCCACTGGTCTGGTCCAGGCTGCCGATCCGGAAGGTGAACGTGCCACCGCTCGCCACACAGTGTTTGGCGGTCAGGATGTACTGCGGCGCGATGATCGTGGAGGTACAGGTCTGGCGGCCGTTGGCGAAGAGCCTGGCTGCCCACGGCCCGCTCTGGGCGTACTGCCCGCCGATGATCATCGGCTGGACGCCGGAGGGGTCCGTGGCCGGTTCCGCGGCGGACGCCACGGGGGCGGTCGCGCCGAGCAGCGCCATGAAGGCGGTGCCGGCGATCAGGGCGAAGGAGCGCAGTCGCATGGTTCCGACTCGTTTCTGCGGCCCGGGTTCGGCCGCGCACTGGGGACGGGTGTGCTGATTCTGGGACGCCGCAAGAGAAATCGGACACCGACGAAAGTCGTGCAGGAGGTACCTATCTCTTTCGCCGCGGTGACCGTTAAGGGTTCCCTCTAGGTAGTGGGACCGGATGGCGGTTGCTCCACCCGACGTCCGTCCACTGGGGACAGATGGCGGCATAACCCCAGGGACATAACCTGACCTCGGGGCTTCCCGAAAGCCACGGCCGCCACCACAATCGGATCATGACCGCAGCACACTGGACCCCGACCTACGGCGACCCCTTCGAGCCGGTGCCCTACCGGCCCGCCCGCCCGTCCGCGGCGGAATCGCTGGCCACCGCCGCCGATCTGCGCCGTCGCATGGACACCCGGCGCACCGTGCGGATGTTCGCCACCGACCCGGTACCCGAGCAGGTGCTGGTGGACGCCATCGCGGTGGCGGCGACCGCGCCCAGCGGCGCGCACCAGCAGCCGTGGACGTTCGTGCTCATCAAAGACGCGGAAACCAAACAGCGCATCCGCGAGGCCGCCGAAGAGGAGGAGCGGATCTCCTACGAGGGCAGACTCGGCGAAGAGTGGCTGTCCGCACTGCGCCCGCTGGGCACCGACGCGGTCAAGACCCACCTCACCGACGCGCCGTATCTCATCGTGGTCTTCCAGCAGCGCTACTTCCTCGACGAGGACGGCACCAAGCACAAGCATTACTACGTCGACGAATCGGTGGGCATCGCGGTCGGCATGCTCATCACGGCGCTGCACCTGTCCGGACTGGCCGCGTTGACGCATACGCCGTCGCCGATGCGCTTCCTGAGCGAACTGCTCGAACGGCCGCAGAACGAGAAGGCGTTCGCCGTCATCCCGGTCGGCTATCCGGCGGACGACTGCGTGGTCCCGAACCTCGTGCGCAAGTCCATCGATCAGGTGCTGATCCGGCGCTGACACCTCGCGCGGCCCGGGTGTACGAACACCCGGGTTGCGCGAAACATCCGGTTTCACCCAGCCAAACTGCGCATTAGTGCAGTTTACTGCGCACTTTGACGCATCTCTTGACATATCTGGCGGCGATTGGACAAAGTCGGGGCATCGAAGGCGACACGAAGGAGTGTTCTTCATGGCCGACCTGCCCTCTGTCTCCCGCCGGACCTTGTTCGGTGGCGCCCTCGCCGCCGGGGCGCTCGCCGCGATCCCGACGAGCGCCGCCGCCGCGGAAGAGGCCGCCGAAGCGGAAAGCGCGCCTCGCCGTCCGGGCCAGCGCAGTATGATCGGGGTGCCGTTCGAGCGGCACCAGACCGTCCGAATAGGACTCATCGGGCTCGGAAACCGTGGTATGTCCATGATCGGCGGGTGGAGCGCCGTGCCGGGCGCGGTGGTCACCGCGGTCTGCGACATCCGCACCGAGCGCGCGAAGGCCGCCGCGGACAAGCTCGCCGCCGACGGACGGCCACGCCCGGCCGAATACGGCGGATCGGCCGACGCCTACAGGAAAATGCTCTCCCGCGCCGACATCGACCTGGTCTACATCGCCACCCCGTGGGAGTTCCACTACCCGCAAGGCAAAGCCGCGCTGCTGGCAGGCAAGCACGTCGGCGTCGAACTGCCCATCGCCACCGAGCTGGACCAGCTGTGGGACCTCGTCAATACCAGCGAACAGACCCGCAAACACCTGTTCCTCGCTGAGAACTGCAGCTACGGCCGCAACGAACTGGCCATCCTCAAGATGGCGCACGCGGGCGTCTTCGGCGAGGTCACCAACGGGCACGGCGGTTACCTGCACGACCTGCGCGAACTGCTGTTCTCCGACACGTATTACACCGACGCGTGGCGCCGTAGATGGCACACCCGCAGCATCGCGAGTTTCTACCCGATGCACGGTCTCGCCCCGATCGCCGCCTGCATGGACGTCAACCGCGGCGACCGCTTCGCCACGCTGCGCGCCACGGCGACCGAGCCGAGGGGCCTCGCCGACTACCGCAAGCGGCACATGCCGCCGGGCCACCCGTCGTGGAAAGAGACCTACATCAACGGTGACCTGGTGACCTGCCTGATCGAGACCGCGCAGGGCCGGATCATCCGCGCCGAACACGACGTCAGCTCGCCGCGCCCGTACAGCCGCATCAACAGCCTCGCGGGCAGCCGAGGCATCGTCGAGGACTACCCCGCCCGCATCTACGTGGAGCCCGACCACAGCGGTCACGCGTGGAAGGACTTCGGCCCGTACCGCGACCGCCACGACCACTGGCTGTGGAAGAAGCTCAAGGACGACCCGAACCTCGGCGGCCACGGCGGCATGGACTACGTGCTGCAGTGGCGGATCGTGCAGCAGATGCGCGCCGGGCTGGTGCCGGACATCGACGTCTACGACTCCGCGGCCTGGTGCTCCCCCGTGCCGTTGAGCGTGGTCTCGCTGTCGAACGGCGGGAAACCGGTCGCGGTGCCGGACTTCACCCGCGGCGGCTGGACGAGGCCTCGCGCGGGGCTGGACTCGCAGCCTTCGGAAATGCCCGCCTAGGCGAAACCCCTGTGGACGTCGAGGGTCGGTCGGCCTTCGTCGACCAGTCCAGGCCCGCGTCGTGAAGGCCTCCTTCCCTACCTTGAGCGTAGGGAAGGAGGCCTTCACGAGTAGCGCGGGACGACGCGGTAGACGCGCAGATCCTTCGGCGTGCCCTTGGCGCGGAAATTCCGGCGTGGCCGCACGGTGACCGTGTCCGCGTCGAGTTCCTCGACGACGCTTCCACTGGCCAGTACCTCGTCGCCGTCCGCGGCCGCCATGATCCGGGCGGCGATGTTCACGTCGACGCCGAGGTAGTCGTCGCCGACCCGCTGCGGGTTTCCTCGATGCAGGCCCGCACGCAGGTGCGGCAGGTAACCCTCGGCCTTGATCACGCTCACGGCGGAGCACGTTTCGTAGGCGGCTTTCACCGCTTCGCCCGGGTCGGCGAACACGGCCATCACGCCGTCGCCGAGCCCTTTGACGATGCTGCCGCGATGCCCGGTGACGATCGATTCGGTGACGTCGGAGACCGCGCGGAGCAGTTCGAGAACGCGGTCGTCGCCGGCGTGCAGTGCCCAGGTCGAGAAGCCGACGAGGTCGGTGAACAGCACCGTGACCCCGTTCGCCGCCCTCGGCTGCGTTCCGGTCCGCCTGAGGGCCTTCCACGCCTGCACGGCGGCCAGCCCCAGCTCACGGGTCGCGCTGGGCCGGTCGGCGCCCGCCTCGGCGAGCAGCCGCGCGAGCCGGTCGGACGAGCGGCTCGTCGACGGCGCGAGCGGGTCGTCACCGGGGACGAGCCTCCGCAGGAACCGCGCACCGCGCACCAGCTCGCCTCGCTGGTCCGTCGCGCGCAGGAAGCGGCGGGTCCGGAGGTGCCACGGCTCGGGTCGGTCGGTCACGATCAAGACGATAGCCCGCCCGCCACCGGAACCGGCCACCTGTCACCGGGGTGACAAGAATCCCGCCCGCGTTTCCCCTTTATGCCTTCGCATGACAATTCACGACAATATTGTTCCGTGTACACGTGACAAGATCGGCGCGTAAAGAAAACGCGAGAGATCTTTTCCTTTCCTCGTTGGTGACTTTCCACCTACATTCGGCTTCGAGCCCATTCAACGACGAAAGGACCTGAAAATGACGGAAACCCTCGTACGGAAGGGCGTTCGCCGGTTCTGCGCGGCCGGCATCGCCGCCGCGGTGGCGGGAACCGTGCTGCTTTCCGCCGCCGGGACCGCGGCCGCCGTCGAAAAGAACCTCACGTACAAGGGCGGCTTCCCCATCATCGGCGACCAGAAGGTCGCGGTGGTCGTGAAGGCCGAAATCCCGGCGGCCGCGAAGGCCGGGGAACCGATTTCGGTGCCGTTCACCCTGGACGTCGATTCCGGGCAGGCCGCGGGCGACGGGCTCCGGCTGGTCGGCGCGAAGAAGCTCTCCGGCACGATCAGCTCGAAGGTCAACATCACGCTCGGCGAGCAGAAGGTGGCCATCCCCATCGAGCTGCCGATCCCGGACACCGAGGTGCCCGCCGAGGGTTCGCTGAAGTTCACCGCGACGGGCAAGGTCGACTTCACCATCCCGGCGGGTACCCCGGCCGGTGACGCGACCAGCAGCGTGGACGCCGCGGCGACCTCGCACATCAAGACCGACAGCTCGCTCGGTGAATTCGACGTCGACCTCACCCTCGACCCGCCCGACCAGGACGCCGTCCTCGGCAAGACGACCGTCAGCTGACCACCCGTCTTCCCCCGGCTCGGCGAGCCGGGGGAAGACGCGTTTTGACCTCCAGCGCACTGGAGGTCGCAAGCTGTCGATCATGTGGATTTGCGACAGGTGCGGTATCGAACATCCAGCCACCGCGGAGCCGCCCCGGTGCGTACTCGACCGCGGCGAGGTCGGCATCGAAGAAGCCGGAGACCTCGGCCCGCACACCGGGCGCTGGTGGACCCACGAGGAACTGATCTCCGCGCCGCACAAGACCTTGGCTCCCCGCGCCCGACCCGGCCTTCGCGTTCTGGGACGAGCACAGCGAACCGTCGCCGGGCCTGGAACTCATCCGGCTCGGCGGGCATATGCGCGGCAGCGCCGTGGCGCGCACGCCGGACGGCAGCATCCTGGCCGGGGACACGATCAGTGGCGGGCTCGCGCCGAACCGGGTGTCGTTCCAGCGTAACTTCCCCAAGCACATCCCGATGTCCGCCGCCGTGGTACGCCGCATCGTCGACCGGCTCGACGACTTCACCTACGACCGGTTCTACACCCTCGGCGGTGACACCGTCGATCAGGACGCCCGTGCCGTCGTGCGCCGCAGCGCCGAAACCCATATCCGGTGGGTGAACGACGACTTCGACCACCTCACTTGATCGCGCGTTTGTCCTTGTGGCGGAAGGACAGCGCGATGAAGCCCGCCATCGCCATGAAGAACGCGACGGCCCACATCCCGGCGCGGAAGCTGCCGGTCAGCCCCTGCAGCCAGCCGGTGAGGTAGGGACCGACGAAGCCCGACAGGTTGCCGAAGGAGTTGATCAAGCCGATCCCCGCGGCGGCGCCGACTCCGGTGAGGAAGGCGTTGGGCAGCTGCCAGAACACCGGGATGGCGGTGAACACCCCGACCGCGCAGATGGTCACCGCGATCATCACCCACAGCGGGGAGCCGAGGTACAGCGCGACGGCGATCGCGATCGCGCCGACGAAAGCGGGGATGGCGACGTGCCCGGCCCGTTCGCCGGTGCGGTCCGAATGCCGTGCCCACAACACCATGGCCACGGCGGCCACCGCGTACGGGATCGCCGTGATGAGCCCGATCTCGACGATGCTGTAGTCGGTCTGGAACTGTTGCTGGAAGCCCTTGATCACCTGCGGGAGGAAGAACGCGAGCACGTAGAGGCCGAAGATGATCCCGAAGTAGACGGCGCTCAGCGCGAGCACGCGCGGATCGGTCAGTGCCGATCGCGTGCTGACCTCCTTGCCGACCTCACGGGTGTCTTCCGCGTCGATGGCCGACTGCAACGCCGTGCGCTCCCCCGGGGTCAGCCACTTCGCGTCCTTCGGTTTGCTCGGCAGCAGGAAGAACACCGCCACGCCGAGCAGGATCGAAGGCACGCCTTCGGCGAAGAACATGAACCGCCAGCCGGCGTCGAAGCCCAAGGCGCCGTCGCCGTGTTTGATGAGCAGGGAGGAGACCGGACTGCCGATGACCGACGAGAGCGGTACCGCGAGGAAGAACAGCGCGACGATCTTCGCTCGCTGCTTACGCGGGAACCAGTAGGTCAGGTACAGGATGATGCCGGGGAAGAAACCGGCTTCGGCGATACCGAGCAGCACCCGAACGATGTAGAAGCCGATCTCGCCCTGGATGAACGCGGTCGCCGAGGCGACGATCCCCCAGGTGACCATGATCCGCGCGATCCAGATCCGGGCACCGACCTTGTGCAGGATCACGTTGCTGGGTACTTCGAAGAAGAAGTACCCCACGAAGAACAGGCCCGCGCCGAGCCCGTAGGCCGCCGAGCTGATGCCGAGGTCGGCGTTCATGGTGAGCGCCGCGAACCCGACGTTGACCCGGTCGAGATAGTTGAGCAGGTAGAGCAGCCCGAGTAACGGGACCAGCCGGATCATCGCCTTGCGCACCGCTGGCGCGGTGGACACCTCTGCCGTCTGTTCGTCCATCGCGCGAGTGTAGGGGGCGGTCAGAACAGCGGGGGAAGAAAGGCACCGAAATTTCCGCCCGCTGCCCGATCAGCCGGATCCGGGTCCACCTGGACCGTGTCGGGGTCGCGTGGGTCATAAGTGACCTTCACCGTCGAACCCCGGGACGGGGCCTGCAGCGGCGGAGAGATCATCGTCGTGGTCACCGTCCGCTCCCCGGCGTCCGTGGGGAACCGGACCTGCACGGTGAAGCGGGGGTTCCCCATCACCCAGACGTTCGTGAACTCGACGCCGACGACGTGGCCGATCACCTGGCGGCCGGTCTGCGCCAGTGCCTGCGCACGGTCGTCCGCCTCCGCCTTGGTGACGAACGCCCGCCCCAGCACCATGACCATCACCAGCGCCGTCACCCCGGCCACCCCCGGCAGGAGATACGGCTCGTAGTAGACGACCCAGTCGACGTCGGTCCAGGGTTCGGCCGCGCCACGGCCGACCGGCAGCCGCTGCCCCACCGCCTCCGGCGGGGTCCACGAAGGAATCGCGACGCCACTGCCCAGCGCCACCCCGAGAGACGCCGCGAGTGAGCTCGCGCGGAAGCCGACCCCCATTCCCCGCAACGACATCCCGCCGCCCCACAGCATCGCGAAGCCGAGCGACGAGGCGACCGTGATCGAGATGCTGAACAACAGGACGAGCGAAACCGCCGGTCCCTTGTCGGCACCCCACGCGTCGACGCGGTTGAGCGACATCAGCCGGAAGCCGTCCAGCAGCCCGAGTGCGCCGGACCAGCCCACGACCGCCCACGCGAGCGTCGTCGGCACGCCGAGCAGCCACAGGCGCAGGCCGGGACGGCCGGCCTGCCGGGGATCGCCCGGCAGGCCGAACTCGAAGGACCCGAACACCATTTCCGCCCCCTTACGCGATCGGGCCGAAGACAGCGACCTTCGCGGGGTCGGCGGGGTCCACCCTGGCCTCGTGCCGGGTGCCGGGCGCGTACTGCTGGACCGTCGCCAGCGGCGCGATCAGCGGGGTCACCGTCTCGTAGGTGGTGCCGTCGGCGCGGGTGACCTCGAGGGTCGCGGTGTACTGCGCCTGCCCGGCGATCTTCCGGCCGGTCGGCTCCAGTGCGCGGATCACCAGGGTGGCGGGCTCGCAGGTGTCGTAGAGCCGCCGCAGTTCGGTGCCGTAGGCCTGCAGTTCCCGCTGCTGGCGCAGCTGCTCCTCCATCGGCAGGGCCAGGAACGCCGCCATGTCCGGGTCGGCGTCGAGGTTCCGGAACGCCTGCGCGGCCAGCTGCGGCGTCGGCAGCTGCGGGGTGATGTCGTGGCCCTGCGCGGCGGCCGCCTGCCGGAACTGCTCGGCGTGCCGCTGGAAGTCCTGCGCACCCCGCGCCATGCCCTGCTGCGTCGCGTCGTTGATCTTGTCGCGGATCTTCTTGAACATCGGGTGCCGCCTTTCGCCGTGTCGTTCTCGCTGGACACAGCTTCGGCGGGGCGGTGCGCTACCGAACCCAGGTTTTCCCGTCGTCGGTGGCGTCGAGGCAGGTCAGGGCCGCCCAGAAGACCGGTGAGCCCGCCGGTTCCGGCTTTTCGCGCCAGCGGGCGAGCTTCGCGCGCTGCCAGGCGTTGAGCTCGGTGACCGGATCCTCACCGGCGAGGGCGGTGTCGACGGCGATGACCAGCTCGGACATCGGGTCCGCGCCAGGGACCGCGGCCGACGTCGGCAGCGCCCAGACCGTCGCCGCGACCAGGCCCGCTCCGGCCGCGACAGCGGCGAGCAGCACACCGAACGGCTCCGCCAGTCCGAAGTCGCTCGCGCTGGCGCAGCCGATCAGCGCCACCCGTGCGGGCATAGTGTCCACTTCGGACAGTGCGAGGTCGGCGGCGGTGAACGGCCGGTGCGTTCCGATCGGCGCCGCCGTACCGGGCAGACCGGCCGTACAGGACAGGTGCAGCGCGGTCTGCGCGCCGTACTCGTCGCGGACGCGGCTGACGTGTCCCACGAACACCAGCCGCGAACAGGGCCGGGACAGGAGGCCGGCGAGCAGACGGCGGTCGGTGTCGGTGCGGCGGACCAGCTCGACCCCGCGTGCGACGGCGGGAAGGACCGGGCCTTCGGCCAGCCGCGCGTCCAGATGCCGGATCAGCGGCGACGCCGCGTCCTGCCTGCCGAGCACGGACCCCAGCTCGCCGAAGGCACTCTGGCCGGGGACGCGGGGATCGAGCAGGTAGACGGGCGGGCCGTCGGCGGCGGGTGGACGGCGGGGGATCCCGGCCGGGGCGAGCAGTGAGACGTCGGCGACGTCGAGAACGCGCTCGTCACTGTCGAAACAGGAGCCGATCTCGCCGATGTCCAGCACGTGATCGGCCCGCCGATCGGGCAGGGCGAGCAGTCCCCACGGAACTCCGGCGAGGCTCGGCGACGGCTGGATCCGCAGCAGCGGGCGGTTTCCTCCGGCGGCGGCCAGCCGGAGCCGTTCGACCAAGTCGGCGGGCAGGAGGTTGAGGGCGAGGACCCTGGCCAGGCGTTGCTCGCCGACGTGGCTGCCGAGGGCTTCTTCGCCCAGCGACCGCCGGACGGCGTCGGTGACGCTCTCGCCGTCGTGCGGGGTCGGCGAGGCGGCGTCCAAGTACTCGCGAGCGGTGCCGACCAGGGCGGCGTCGATCGGATGCGTGTGGACGGTGTCGAGGTCCTCGGTGGTCCGCCAGGTGAGAAAGGTGTGGCCGGCGTCGGCGAACCGCAGGAGGAACGTCTCGCGGCCGGGCCGCGCGGCGGGCCAGGTCTCGACGGTTTCCGTGCCAGGCCGTGGCAGGCGATACCGCTCGGCGGCGAGGCGGAGCCACGGGTCCAGCTCCATGGGCGAGGACGGCGACCAGCGCAGGGCGGGCGGCGGAGCGAGCCGGAGTGGCAGCGACGACGTGACGGAACCCAGGGCCGCCAAGGGAAGCCTTTCGTCCTCAGTGGACGGCGAGACCTCGAGGGCCGGCAGCGCTCCGGTCAGGCCGAGCGACGGCCCCTCGACCCCGGTGTACGCCCCGACCGCGCAGGTGCGCTCGATCAGCTCGGCTGCCAGCCTCGGCTCCTTCAACTGGGCCAGCAACGCCAGTGTCAACGCCATCGTCGGAGCCGCGATGTCGCGCGCCCAGGCCGTACGCGCCGGTGGCGAGACGAACTCGAACCGGTACTCCGCCGCCGCGAGGGTCAGCGGGAGCGCCAGATCCAGCACCGCCCGCAGGTCCTCCCCACGGGCGAGCCCGATCGTGGCCGCCACGAAATCCGTGTGCAGGTGGTCGGACCAGTCCCCCGACGTGCGCGCCGATTCCCTGGCGCGGTTCGCGTGCTCCTCCGCCGCGACCCAGTCGCCTTCCGCCGCGGCGCACCGGGCCAGCGCCGTGTCCACGAGGCGCAGGCCCGGAACGTCACCGTTGGCCGTCCGGATCGTCTTCGCGTGCTCGAACTGGGCCCTGGCCTGCCCGACGTCACCCGCGTAGAGCAGCAATGTGCCCAGCGCGTGGCTCGCCTCCGCGACATCGCCGGTCAGGCCCGCCGCCGCGAGTTCGTCGCGGGCGGCGACGATCGCGGCGACCGCGCCGGGGAAGTCACCGGCCAGGGCACGCGCCTCCGCCAGCCCGATGTCGGCCTTCGCGGCCACGGGGGCGCCCGCGTGCCGGGCGCTCAGCCTCAGCAGGTCGGCCCGCGCGTCCGCGTCCTCACCACCCGCGTGGAGGATCCGGGCACGTTCGGCCCTGGCCATGGCCTGCTGCAGGACGGCCCGCTCGCGGACCTCGTCCTTTTCCGCGAGGACGTCCAACGCCGCCAGGATCTCCTCGAGCGCGGCCCGCGCCTCCGCCAGCTCCCCCGCGGCGATCTGGACGCGCACGTCGAAGATCCGCAGTTCCAGCTCGTCGGCGCCGTGGACGTCGAGCAACTCGGGCGGATACTGTTCCGGTCCCGCTTCCTTGCGGAACGCCGCCCGGCGGCGCTGCCCGGCGATCAGCTCACGCGCCTTGGCGACGTCACCTTCCTCCGTGGCCAGTGAGATGAGCACGCGTTCGGCGACCTCCCGGGAACCCTCGATCATCCGCGCCTCGGTGTACTGTCCGAAGTGGACGATGGCGGCGGCGCTCACCTTGAAGACTTGGAGCACCGCCTCGGCGCATTGCCGCGCGTTGCGCAGGTCGCCCGCGGAGTAGCAGACGTGGGCCAGATCGCTGACGGCGGCGAGTTCGAGGTCGGTCCGGTCGAGTTTCTGCGCGATCTCCCGCATCCGCGCGTACTTGCGGTGCGCGCCGGCGACGTTCCGCGCCGCGGCGAGTCGTTTGGCCTGGTCTTGGACCTTGGCGGCTTCCCTGAGCAGTTTGCGGTATTCGCCCTCGGACAGCGAGCACGCGGGCACTTCGCCGTACGGGGCCGGATCGATGCCGAAATGCCTTGCGACACAACGGCAGTTGTAGCCGTGCGAGGTCGCCGGACTCAGTTCGGGCGGGAGCGGACGGTCCGGCGGGGTCTGAGGCGGCGGCATGCCGACGAGCACGTCAGAACTCCTCTTCGGTGGAAGCGGCCGCCGCCCGTTCGGCGAGTGTCCGGTCTTCCGGCGGGCGGGCCCGCACGAGCGCGACCACCTCCGCCCGGTCTTCCGCCGTGGTCCCGGTGACCCCCTCGCCCGCCACGCCGACGACGAGCGTTATCCGTCCACTCTGGACGCTCGCCGCGAGCTGGGTCGAGGCTTCGTCGAGGTCAGCGGCCCCGGTGAATCGTCCGGCGCCGAGCGACAGGGGGACCTCCGCGAACGGCTCACCGTCATGCAGCGCTGTCGCGGTGAGAGCCGCGTCGGCGAACGCGCCCGCGACGTCGACTTCGAGCCGGGCGGTCGCCGCTGCCATGACGATCCGCCAGGTCACCGTGTCCTCGGCGGCGTCCAGGATCCCCGGCGGTACCCGCGCCCAGTCGACACTCGCCCGCCCCGAAGCCAGTACGCCTTCACCGGACGCGACGGGATCGGTTCCGGCGGCCAGCGCGTACGCGCGTTGGCCCGGAGCCGCGGCATCCAGGCGTGCCACCATTTCGGCCGCGGCTTCGGCGCGCACGACGTCGTCCTGGTCGTCGAACCAGGACGCGAGGCGGCCGCACAGGCCACGGACCTCGTCGGCGACCGGGGGCGCGGCGGCCATCAAGGCGTCGTCCGCGATCGCCGTGTCGAACAGCTCCGCCGGAGAGGCTTCGAAACCGTCGAGGAGGCCTTCGGCCAAGTCCTCGACCGCGGCCGTCGCGACCGCCGTTTCGAGGTCCAGCAACGCCGGGTCGAGTGACGGAACACCGAGCGACGGGCCGGCGGGCCACCAGCGGCGGATCCACAGCAGCAAGGCGAGTCTGGCCAGTTCCGGCCGGGCGGGCACCTCGGCATGTCCCTTGCCGAGCGCGTCCAGACCGGCCTCCGTACCGACGAGCCGGGTGAGCCACGGTTCGGCGGCCCCCGCGTCGCTCAGTTCGATCCGCATCGAGGAAGCCCTGCCGGAAAGGAGATCGGCGAGGGCGAAGCGGATGAGAGCACCGTCCGCCGCGACAACGGGAGTGTGCACCGGATGCGTCACGACACGGCCTCCAGATCCGGGAGGCGGGCCACGAGCGCGCGCCGCACTTTCGTCCGCAGGTCCATCGAGGTCGACCGCACCACGCCGGTGACGAGGTCACGGACGTCGGCGGCGTCGGCGGGCAGGTCACCGCGGACGTCGAAACCGTGCAGCCGCACCCAAAGCCTGCTGAGGAACTGCTTGGCGAACTCGCGCAGATCACGGAGCAGTTCGGCGTCGGGCCGCGGGGTGAGCGGCGTGGCTCCGGCCAGTGCGCGCCGGGCGTGCAGCACGTAGCCCTCCCGGGCCACCTGGGCGTTGAGCTGCCGCGCGAACTCCGGGACACCGGCGGGCGCGGCACCGTCGAGCGGCCGGAGCGCGGGCGCGAGCACGACACCGACCGCGAAACAGGCGGCAAGCGCGGGCAGGCCGAGCCCGAATCCGGCGGCGACCCGCGTGAGCTCGTCGTCGACAAGATCGGCGACGGGAGCCCGCTCGTCCGCCGGAAGACGGCGCAAGGTGGCCCGCACCCGCCGTTCGACACTGCGTTCGAGCAGTTCGGCGCCGGTTTCGTCCCGCCGGTTCAACGGCGGGACCTCGGTGCGCTCCCCGCGCTGCAGACCGAGATCCGGCACAGGCAGGCCGGAGATCTCTTCGACGGCCTCAGCCAGGGCGCGTACCCCGTCCGGACCGCGAAGGGCCAGCCCGAGAGCGTGCCCGGCGGCCGAAGCGGCGAGAGCCCGCCACGCGGAGTCGGTAAGACCATCGACGAACGCTTGGAGCGCCGGAATGTCTTGCGGCGCCTCGGACACGGTGTGCCAGCGGCGACGAAGCTCCTCGGTCAGATCCGCCGACACCCGGGGATCCGCGAGGTAGCGGGTGAGCTGATCGACACCGGCCGCGCCGCCCTCTCCGTGCAGATCACGCAACGCCGCCGCGGCGGTCGCGGGCGCCTCCGGCCCCGGCGCGCCGAACCCGGTCGCCAGTTCGTAAGCCAACGGGAAGCACACGTCCTGGACGTTGCCCGCCGTGATGCGCAACGCGCGGCGCTGGCGCTTCAGATGCGTGAACCACGCGGCGGTGGCGCGCAACCTGTCCGCGTCGGCCAGCAGCAGTTCCGTCAGCTCGGCGGCCGCCACCGAATCCAGCACCGGACGGCCGAGCCGGGGACGCGCCGCCGTGCGGATCACGAGCGGGTCGATGATCTTCTTGATCGTCCTGGTCAGCGGGCCGCCGTCGGCGGACGACAGGACCTCGACCCCGGGGAGCTTCTCCCACGCCCGCGCGAGGACGGCCGATCGCAGCCGGGAGTCATCCGAACCCGTCGTCATCACCCGCCCCCTTGAGTCCCTTCGCACTCTAACCGAGCAGACGACGCGGACGCCTTCTCCCGGTCCCTACGCTGGAAGGCCGTGGGCGGAGGAGGGAGAACGTCGAAGTCGACGTCGGCCAGTAACGCCATACCCGTCGCCTACGAGACCGATCCCGGACGCCTCGCGGCCAACGTCCTGTCGACGGCGTGGTTCTCCTCGTACGGCGACGTCCATCCGCTCTCGCGGCTGCTCGTGCGCCGGGGTTCGCGGTCCGGGCGGACATCGCCGCCCTCGTCCTTCCGCGACAACACGTTCGACGGTGCCGCGGCGCTGTGGATGTTGCATCACGTGGCCGACCCGATCCAGGCGCTCACCGAGGTCCGCCGGGTCCTCGCTCCCGCGGCCTCCTCGCCGTATCAGCGGCCAGCCGGTGAAACGATTCCGGACTCGCCTGAGCCCTCCCCCGTTGGGGACGCCCGTCGAGCTTCGACGCCGAAGTCGCGGGAACCCTGATGGGAAACGTATTCGAGGTCGACGCCGTCCGGATCTGGGACGCCCCGCTCGTCACGCTTCCCGACCACGCCCGGTCGCCCTGCACCTTCGAGGCAGAGGTCTTCCGGAAGGTCCGCGAGACGGCTCGCCCTTGGGGCGACGGTTCCCTTGTCTCTCACCAAAAGAGGCCTGGTCGCCTGGGCACGGAAGACCTGAGAGGTAAGCTGAAGGTGGCGAACTCCGTGAAGGCCTCCTTGCCTACCCTGAAGGTAGTGAAGGGGCCCTTCGCTACCGACCGATGCGGGACGGCCGTGACGCCAGGCTGCGGTTCCACAGTCCGTGGAGGCTGCCGCCAGCCCGCCCATGTCGCGAAAGCCACGCCCGGACGGCATCTGAGAACCAGTGCCCGCCCTACCTCGACTTTTCCGGACCCTGACTTCGAGAGCAGGGAAGGAGGCCATCACGGAGTTCGGCTACCTCTCAAGAGATCCGCTGAAGTCGGGCGTACACGTCGGCGGCCCGGGGAGCGCCCAGCTCGGTGAAGATCTTCAAGGCGTCACGCCAGCACTCCTTCGCCGAGGTCACCTCGCCCGTCGCCGCCCAGAGCTGGCCGAGGTGATCCAGTGCCGCCGCCTCGCCGTAGCGATCCCCCATCTCACGGCGGATCTCGAGCGCGCGATCGAGATGACCGCCGGATTCACCGCTTCGATCGATCTTCTGGAAGACGAGCGCGAGCCCGACCAGTGATTCCGCCTCGCCGTAGCGGTAACCGATCCGGTGCCGGATGTCCAAGGCCTCCCGCAGGGTCTCGTAGGCCTTCTCGAAACGGCCCAGTTCGTGGTTGGTCAGGCCGAGGAAGTGCAGGGTCTGCGCGACTCCCCATTCGTCATCGAGTTCCTGGAAGACGGCCAGCGCTTCCCCGTGATGGCCGAGGGCCTCGGCGAACTCGCCTTGTTCGTGGTAGGCGATGCCGAGGCTGATCAGGGCCTGCCCCTGTCCCCAGGCGTCCCCGATCATGCGTCGGAGGGCGAGTGCGGATCCCAAGTACTCCAGCGCTTCCTCGAACCGGCACAGATCGCGGTGGGCGATGCCCAGCCCGGCCAGCAACGAGGCTTCGCTGAACGGGTCGGCGCATCGCCGGGCGGCCTCGACACCGGCCTTGTAGGTCGCAATCCAGTCCGCCCATGGTTTGCGCAACGTGAAGAACGCCCATAACGCGAGCGGCAGCCGACACGCGATCTCCGGCCAGTCGGCGGCCAGCGCGGCGTGCACGGACGCCACCAGGTTGGGTTGTTCGGCCTCGCACCAGGCGAGGGCGTCACCGTAGCTGCCGAAGTCGAGCAGGCCGGACACGTCGGTGGTGAGGCCGAGCGGGCTGCGCCTGCGCATCGGGGTGAGCACGCGGTCCGCGGAATCGGCACCGGCCAGGTACCACTCCAGCAGTCGTTTGGCCGCGTTTTCCCGTTCGTCGGCCGTTTCCTCGGCCTCGACACGCTCTTTCGCGTAGACGCGCAGGAGATCGTGGAACCGGAACCGTTCGCGCTCCACTTCGAACAGCAGGCAGCCACCGGTCAGGTTGTCCAGCCTGCGCCGGACGTCCACGGCGGGGGAACCGGTCAGTACCGTCGCGGCGGCCACGCTGATGGTCGGGCCGGGATGCAGGCCGAGTACCCGGAAGACGCGGGCGGTCTCGGGATCGAGTGCTCGATACGACCACGAGAAAACGGGCCGCAGCGCGGACATCTCGTCGTCACCCGTCTCGAGGGCGTCCAGCGTCCGCGCCTCCGTCGTGAGTTCGCCGAGCAGGTCGGCGAGCCGCAGATAGGGATGGGCCGCCACCCGCTCGGCCGCGATTCGCAGGGCGAGCGGCAGATGTCCGCACAGGCCGGCCAGGTCGCCGATCGCGCCGGGTTCGCCGTCCGCCCGTTCCCGCCCGATCACCTTGCGCAGAAGGGCTTCGGACTCCGCCGGGGTCAGCATGTCGAGGGTGATCCGATGCGCGCCGTTGCGGACGACGAGACCCGAAAGGCTGCTGCGGCTGGTCACCATCACGAAGCAGCCGGGTGTGCTGGGCAGCAGAGCGCGGACTTCGTCCGGGGACGTGACGTTGTCGAGGACGATGACGAACCGGCGATCGTTCACCAGGGATCGGAAGAGGGCCGACTTCGCTTCGAGGCTGCGCGGGATCATCTTCCCCGGCACTTCGAGCGCGGTCAGAAATCCGGCGAGTGCCTCGTGAGGGGTGCTCGGGGGCCCCGGCGAGTAGCCGTGAAGGTCGCAGTAGAGATCGCCGTGCGGATACCGCTCTCGCTGCCGGTGCGCCCACAGCACGGCCAAGGCGGTCTTGCCCACGCCAGGCGCCCCGGCGACGATCACGACCGCGATCGCCTGCCCGTCCCTCGCCCGGTCGGCGAGCGCGCTGAGCTTGGCCAGTTCGGCCTCCCGTCCGACGAAGGTCGGGGGCAGGGCAGGCAGTTGATGCGGGGTCAACGGTGAATCCCCACCGGGACGATCCATACCGGCTCTGTCGTTCCGGCCTCGGCAATCGTCGCGTACTCGCCAGGTTGCCACCTGAATGGCGCAAGCCCGTCGGACCTCCTCTGTCCTTTGTGGACACCAGGCGGCCGTTCGGGCTAACTTTCGTCCGAGTTGTACAGACTTTCGTTGACTTAGGACGAAAGTCCTCTTAGGTTCAGCGGACGTCACAGAGGTGCTCCGCCGCCAACCTCGAGGAGCAACGATGCTTCCGTCTGTCCGCAAGCGCTTCCACCGGTCCATCGTCGCCTCATTGGCGCTGGTCACGACCCTGTCGGGACTCGTGACCGCACCGGCCGAAGCGGCTGTCCCGCCCCAGCAACCCGGGGTCACGCTCCGCACGTACGACCTCCAGCGCCAGATCGACAAGCTCTGCGCGCTCAAGTCCGGCCAGACCCCCAACGTCGACAAAGTGCTGCCGACGATCAACTGGACCAGCACGGCCGATTTCGGAATCGGCGACCAGTTCGTGTCCGAGGTGACCGCCAACCTCGACATCGCCACCGCCGGCCGGTACGAATTCCGCCTCACCAGCGACGACGGCTCCCGGCTGCTCATCGACGGGCAGCGGGTGATCAACCACGACGGCCTGCACGGCGCGACCCCGGCGACCGGCTCCGTCGAGCTGGCCACGGGATACCGCGCGCTGCGGATCGACCATTTCGACAATCTTTACGACCAGCAGATCACCCTCGAATGGCGGCCGCCGGGCGCGGCCGATTTCACGATCGTGCCGACTTCGGTGCTCAGCACCGACGCCGACGTCGTCCGGGTGACCTCGCCGGGCCGCAAGGAGTGCGAGGGCGTCGCGGACTCACCGGGTGACGGCCTGCCGCTCAACGGCGTCCACCCCGGTTTCACGCTGACGAACCTGCGGCCCGACGGTTTCCAGCCGCAGGTCACCGGGATGGATTGGCTACCGGACGGACGCCTCGCCATCGCCACGTGGGGCGGCTCCGACAAGGTCCTCGGTGAGGTCCACGTGCTGAGCAACGTCACCGGGAACACCGACCCCGCCAAGGTCAAGACCAAGCGGGTCGCCAGCGGGTTGAAGGAACCGATGGGGATCAAGTACGTCGACGGCAAGCTGTACGTGTCGGAGAAGACGCGGCTCGTCGAACTGAACGACAACAACGGCGACGGCGTGACCGACAACTACCGTACGGTCGCCACTTGGCCCTTCGGCGGCAACTTCCACGAGTTCGCGTTCGGCCTGCTGTACAAGGGCGGCTACTTCTACGCCAACCTTTCCGTGTCGATCAACTACGGCGGCGCGACGACCGACCCGCAGCCCGCGCCGAATCGCGGCACCACGATCAAGATCGACAAGGCGACCGGCCAGGTGTCCTACATCGCCGGCGGGTTGCGCACCCCGCACGGCATCGGATGGGGCCCGGAAGGCGACGTCTTCGTCACCGACAACCAAGGCGGCTGGCTGCCCGCGAACAAGCTCGTGCGGATCAAGCAGGACCGCTTCTTCAACCACTACACCAATCCCCCGGGACCGTTCGACTCGAAGTCGGTGACCGCGCCGGTGTTGTGGTTGCCGCACAACGAGATCGCGAACTCGCCGAGCAACATGGTGATGCTGTCGCAAGGTCCTTTCGCCGGGCAGATGGTGTACGGCGACGTGACCTACGGCGGGCTGCAGCGGGCGTTCCTGGAGAAGGTCAACGGCGAGTACCAGGGCGCCGTGTTCAGGATGACGCAAGGACTCGAGTCGGGGGTCAGCCGGATCAGCCTCGGCCCCGACGGCGCGATCTACACCGGCGGCATCGACGGCGGCGGTAACTGGGGCCAGCCCGGCAAGCTTGCCTACGGCCTCCAGAAGGTGACGCCGAACGGTACGAACGCCTTCGACATCCGCGCGATGCGCGCCGTCGCGGGCGGCTTCGAACTCGAATACACCCAGCCGCTGTCGGCCGAGACAGCGCAGAACCTCGCGGCGAAGTACCAGGCGCAGCAGTGGCGCTACCAGCCCACTCCCGCGTACGGCGGGCCGAAGATCGACGAGCAGACCTTGTCCGTCACCTCCGCGAGCCTGTCCCCCGACCGCAAGAAGGTCACGCTGCGGATGTCCGGCCTGAAGGCGGGACACGTGGTGCACGTCCGGTCCCCGCGCCCGTTCGCCGCGGAGTCCGGTGCGGCGTTGTGGAGCACCGAGGCGTGGTACACGCTGAACTCCCTGGTCGGTGGCCCGGCGGCGAGTACGACCTACGAAGCGGAACGCGCCGCGCTCAGCGGTGGCGCCGCGACCAACACCAACCACGCCGGCTACACCGGCACCGGCTTCGTCGACGGCTACTGGAACCCGGGCGCCGCGACGACGTTCACGGTGAACGTCCCCAAGGCCGGGACCTACAACGCGGCCTTGCGCTACGCCAACGGCCCGGATCCGGCACCCGGGCCCAAATCCGTGAGCGTTTACGTCAACGGCACGAAGGTCAGGCAAGTCAGGCTCGCCGGCACCGGCAACTGGGACACCTGGAACTCCCAACCGGAGACCCTGACCCTCGCCGCCGGAACGAATTCGATCTCCTACCGCTACGACAGCGGCGACGCGGGCAACGTCAACCTCGACAGCCTGACCGTCACCGCCACCCAGCGCATCCAGTTGTTCGACGGCAAAAACCTCGACGCCTGGGAGAAACGGGCGGGCGGCGCCGCGACCTGGCCGGTGGCGGGCGGGGCGATGGAGTCGAACGGCGGTGACATCCGGACGAAGCAGCAGTTCGGCGACTTCCGGCTGCACGTCGAGTGGAACGAGCCGAACTATCCGCCCGAGGTGACCGGGCAGGCCAGGGGCAACAGCGGTGTCTACCTCCAGGAACGCTACGAGCTTCAGGTGCTGGAATCGTTCGGCGACACCACCCTCGCCAGCAATGAAGCCGGGGCGATCTACCTGAAGAAGGCGCCCGACCGGAACATGGCGGCGGCACCGGGAACGTGGCAGACCTACGACGTCACCTTCCGCGCCGCGCGGTTCGACGGGGCCGGGAACAAGACCGACAACGCCCGGGTGACCGTGGTCTGGAATGGCGTGGTGGTCCACGACAACGTGGAGATCGACGGCGGCACGGGTGACAGCAACCCGGAGAACGCCGGGCCGGGCGCGATCCGGCTCCAGGACCACGGCGACCCCGGGGAGAACCCGCGGTTCCGCAACATCTGGATCGAACCCGTCGCCTAACCGGTGAGTGACCGGCAGGCCCGCGACAGGGGCCTGCCGGTCGCTCAGACTTTCCGGTCCACTGCGTCCGCCTCGAGGACCTCACGGGCGACGAGAACCCCGCCGACGAAGCCCACCGGCATCACGATCAGGACGGCGAACGGGATCAGGCTCAGCAGGGAGGCGGGAAGTCCGAGACCGAGAGCGAGCGCGCGCCGTTTGCGAAGCAGCAGCCGCCGTTGCTTGAGGTCCATCCCGCGCCGGTAGAACGGCACGGCGATCAGTTCCAGTGCCAGGAACCACGCCGTGACCAAGGCCAGCAGGACCGGCACGACGGTCTGTCCGACCACGGGGATGAAGCCCGCGATCAACAGCGGGATCGTGAACATCAGCGACCGCAGCACGAGCGACAGCCCGTCCTTCAGGCCCATCCCCAGCAACCGCCAGAACGACAGGTCCACCGCACCGGGAACCCCGCCGAGATCGTCCTCGACCTTCTCCGCGATGTGCTCGTAGAACGGACCGCCGACGGCGAGGGTGATCGCCGTGAACCCGATCAGGCACAGGGCCAGCACCACGCCGAAGACCGCGACGCCGACCGCCACCCGGATCGTCGTCCGCCAGCCCGGGTCCCAGTCGTCGGCGAACGGCGTGATCAGCAGGGAGAGGTCGTCGATCCAGAACGCCAGCGCGACGACACCGCCGAGCAGCAGCAGTGTGGTCAGCACCGCGGGCAGCGCCCCGATCAGCAGCAGTTTCGGCGATCGCAGCAGAATGCCCAGGCCTTGCCCGAACATCTTGAACCCCTTGAAGAAATCCCGCATCGGACAGTTCTATCAGCCGCCGTCCGGGAGCGAGCCACTCCCGTCGGGGCCGGTCACGACGACGCGGAGGCTGACCACACCACCGAAGGGGACGGCGATGACCTGCCAGGTCCGCGGCGAACCGACGTCGATCGTGGTCGTCGCCCGCTCGACCAGCGCCGGGACGCGGTCGACGGCCAGTGCGCGCAGATCGAATCGCGGCACCTGCGCGTCCGTCGGCGCGAAGACCACGGTCAGCCGCCGCTCTTCGACCACCGCGGTGAGCACCCGCGAGACGTCCGTCGCCCCCGCCAGCGAGTCGATCGCCCGGCGCAATTCCCCCTCGCCCAGCAGCGGCCGGTCCACGGTGACCGTCGCGGAGCCCGACGATGACGTGGTCACGCTGGACTGCGTTTCTTCCGTCCGGGCGGGGGCTTCCGGCGCGAACAGTTCCGCGCGGAACAGGAACAGCACCAGTGCCGCGCCGAGCAGCAACCCGAGCAACGTGAGCGCACCGAACAGGCAGCCTTCCGGCGGCTCCTGCACCAGGCTGGACTCCGGAGCGGATTCGATCACGGCTTCGGCCACGCGGCGCTCCCACTCCGGTGACAGCCGCTCCACGATCTTCGCCTTCCACGGCCGGTCCGGCGGGTACTGGACGACGAGGACGTTGCCCGGCCGATGGTCCGGGATGTCGACCAGGTTGACGCCGTGGGTGATCTTCACGCGGTGCGATGCCGCGCCGTCGGGTGCGACGGTAAGGACGAAGTCGACCGGGATGTCTCCCGTTTCCGTGCCACTCGCCCGCAGGCTTTCGATCTTGGCGAGCGCCACCACCGGGACGATCGCCGCCTCGCGAGCGCGTCGTGGTGCCCCGGCGGCGTAGAGCAGAAAGCCGTAGACGAGGGGAAGCCCCACGCCGGCGATGATCAAGGGAACGTACTCGATGATGATGCCGACGACGAAGGCGCACAGCGTCGTCCCGATGACGATCCCGGCCAGGAACCCGCGGACGGCGGCGAGTGGGCCGGGCCGGGCGGGTGGTGGGACGACCGACATGAACGTGACTCCAGACTTTCGGGCGGCGTTCAGGCCGCGGGCAGCCAATCGCTGAGGGCGGGGCAGCGCCGGAGCGCCACGAAGATCTTCTTGTCGTCGTCCGGTGATGCCGGGTCGAACAGCACTTCGGCGGTCGCGATCGTGGTGTCCCGGGTGCGGCGGGTCACCCAGTGCCGGACACCCGCGAGATCGTCGAAGCACAGCGTGACGATCGCGCCGACGGCCCGCTTCGCCGATTCGTCCCCGCCGAGGTGGACCTCCACCTCGGCGATCCGGGCCGGCACACGACGGCCGTAGGTCAGGAGCCGGTCCCGGGTCCGGGCCATTTCGGCGTACCGGCGGGAGTCCTGAACGGCGTACCACAGCACAAGAAGCGTCAAGACGAGCATGAGCAGGGGCACCCACCGGTCCGCGTAGTACATCAGCCACGCCCAGAACCCCCACTCTTCGTTCTCGTGGAAGACGGGGTCGACCGCGGTGCCGACGGCGAGCGGCGGAAGCCATTCTCGCGAGGAGTCGCCGGTGCCGAGCGTGATAGCCGCGAAGACCAGCACGATCGGGAACGCCGGTCCGGACGGCCGCCCCTGGTAGCGCCGCAGGGCACTTCCCGCGAGCGTCGCCGCGAAGAGGCAGCCCACGAAGCCGAAAGTCCCCCACATCACCCCGTACGGCGGATCGCTGTCGCCGCGGTCGTCGAAGACGCTGTCGATCGCCATGGTCCGGAACATTTCGACCAAGGTGCCGAAGCCGTGCCCGGCCAGGAATCCGCAGGCCGGCGTGACGGCCGAAGCCAGGATCCCGCCGACGAGCAGACGCCCGTCCCCCCGCAGGCACTCGATGCGGTCATGCCGGGCCCGCGCCGGATCCACCGTGTTCATCACGTTCACCTCCGTTCGGTGGCACCCAGCGTGCACCGGACCGGGTGCTACCGAACCCAGGTTTCGCTTTCCTAAAAGAATTAGGCAAATCCAGAATGGACTATGGTAACGTGGTGGCATGGCAAGGGCGGGACTGACCACGGAGCGCGTAGTGCGGGCAGGGGCGGAGATGGCCGACGAGATCGGCTTCGAGCAGGTGACCCCGACCGAGCTCGCGAAGCGGTGCGGCGTCAAGACGGCGAGCCTGTACTCGCACGTGAAGAGCGCCCACGACCTGAAGACCGAGATCGCCTTGCTGGCCTTGGCGGAACTCGCCGACCTCGCGTCGGCGGCGGTCGCGGGCCTGGCGGGGAAGGACGCGCTGATCGCCTTGGCGAACGTCCATCGTGACTACGCCCTCGAACACCCGGGCCGGTTCGCCGCCGCGAGATTCCGGCTCGCGCCGGAGAAGGCCGCCGCCAGCGCGGGTATCCGGCATGCCCAGCTGATGCGGGCGATCCTGCGCGGCTATGACCTGGCCGAACCGCACCAGACGCACGCGGTGCGGCTGCTGGGCAGTGTCTTCAGCGGTTACGTCGGCCTGGAGTCCTCCGGAAGCTTCAGCCACAGCAGTCCCGGCTCACAGGAGAGCTGGACCGAAATCCTCGACGCGCTCGACGTCCTCTTGCGCGCTTGGCCCCGAAAGAAATGACCAAGGAAATGATCACGACCCCGATCACCGCCGCCCTCGTCCGCGGCGCGTTGGACCTGGAGTACACCGAACGCGGCGTGCTCCCCCACCGGCTGACCGCGCACGCCCGGCAGCAGATCCCCGACGCCCTGCTGGCCATGGCGGAAGCGCAGCCGTCCGGTGTGCGGCTGGTGTTCCGCACCGCGGCCACGGCCGTCGAGCTGGACGTCATCGCCACCAAACGGGTCTACGTCGGCGCGCCGCCGCGGCCCGACGGCGTCTACGAACTCCTCGTCGACGGGCAGCTCGTGAGCCAGGCCGGCGTGGACGACGGCGACACACTCACCATCGATATGGCCGCGGGCACCGCGCAAGCCGAGCCCGGCCCGGTACGGACCCTGCGCTTCTCCGGCCTGCCAGGTCGCGGGAAGGACGTCGAGCTCTGGCTGCCGCATGACGAAGCCACCCGGCTGGTCGCCTTGCGGACCGACGCGGAAGTCCACAATGCACAGTCCACCGGTCGCAAGGTCTGGCTGCATCACGGCAGTTCGATCAGCCACGGCTCCAACGCGGCGACCCCGACCGGTACGTGGCCCGCACTGGCCGCGAGGCTGGCCGGGATGGACCTGGTCAACCTCGGGTTCAGCGGCAGTGCGCTGCTCGACCCGTTCACCGCCAGGGCCATGCGGGACACGCCGGCCGACCTGATCAGCGTCAAGATCGGGATCAACCTCGTGAACTCCGACGTACTGCGGCTGCGCGCGTTCGGACCGGCCGTGCACGGTTTCCTCGACACCATCAGGGAAGGACACCCCACCGCGCCGCTGCTGGTCATTTCGCCGATCTACTGCCCCATCCACGAGCACACACCGGGGCCCAGCGCCATGGATCCCGGTTCGCTGAGCGAAGGAAAGCTGCGGTTCGTGGCCACGGGCGATCCGGCGGAGACCGCGGCGGGCAAGCTGACCCTCACCATGATCCGCGGTGAACTCGCGCGCATCGTCAAGGAGCGCGCCGCCACCGACCCGAACCTGCGGTACCTCGACGGCCTCGAACTGTACGGCGAGGCTGACAACGCCGAATCGCCGCTGCCCGACGACCTCCATCCGGACGCGGCCACGCACCGGCTCATCGGGGAACGCTTCGCGCGGCTCGGTCTCGGCGGCTGAGGTTTAGGTAGGGCGAAGGGCGCGGTACCTATTTTTCTTCCTGTCCAACGAAAGTCGGTACCGGGGTCCGGTGTCACGGGATCACCCTGATCGACACCGGATCACCGGTGCCGGGCCACCTCGGTCGCGCCCGGCTACCCCACTGTGTCCAGTGCGGCCACCCCTCGCGCTGGATCTCCCCTCGCGAAAGTGAGTCACCGGTATGCGCCCAACCCCCTCAGCCCGTACCGCCACCACGCTGGTGGCCGCCGCCGCGGTCATCGGTTTCCTCGCCCCGTCCACGGCCACCGCCACCACCATCGAGGGTTACTCCCCCACCGTGCAGCGGGAGGCGGTCACCTCGCTGGCCGCGGAGGCGCGGATCAGCGAAGCCGCCGCCACCGAGTTGCTGCGGAAGCAGACCGGCAGCGTCGACACACTGCAGAAGGTCACCGCCGCCTTGGGTTCCCGTGCCGCCGACGGTTACCTCGATGACGCCGCCGAACCGGTGGTGAACGTGCTCGACCAGGCCGCCGCGGACCAGGTGACCGCGACCGGCGCGCGGGCGCGGGTGGTCAAACACTCCAGCGCGGCGCTGGCGGGAGCGCAGAACGCCCTGCAGGCGCTGCCCACGGTCGCGCACACGTCGATCGGCCTCGACCCGAAGAGCAACCAGGTCGTGCTGACCGTGTCCGACGCGGCCAAGGGCGCCGAAGCCCTCGTGAAGGCCGCCGAAGCGCTCGGCGACCGGGTCCGCGTGGAGCGGACCACCGGCGAGATGCACACCGCGATCTACAACGGTGAGGCCATCACCGGCGGCGGCACCCGCTGCTCGGTCGGGTTCAACACCAACCGCGGTGGCCAGAACTACATCCTCGACGCCGGCCACTGCACCCGCGCGGTGTCGCAGTGGAACGTCGGCCCGTCGCAGGGTGCGAGCTTCCCGACCAACGACTACGGCCTGATCCGCAACACCACCGGCAGCGCGCCCGGCGCGGTCACCCTGTGGAACGGCTCCACCCAGCGGATCGCCTCCGCCGGATCCGCCACCGTCGGGCAGCGGATCAGCAAGAGCGGCAGCACCACCCACCTCACCTCGGGTTCGGTGCAGCGGCTGAACGTCACGGTGAACTACGCCGAAGGCTCGGTGTACCAGCTGATCCAGACCAGCGCGCTGGTCAACCCCGGTGACTCGGGCGGCTGCCTCTTCTCCGGCAGCGTCGGACTGGGCATCACCTCCGGCAAGGGCAGCGGAACGTCGTACTTCCAGCCGCTCGGCGAGGCCATGAGCGCCTACAGCGTCACGCTCAACCCGTAGCGGTTCCCCCGAGGCCGGGTCCTGGTCAGTCCGACCGGGGCCCGGCCTCGGCCTGTGCCTGGAAATGTTCGACGGTGTGGTCGCGGAACCGGCGCGCGGCGGCGGAAAGGTAGGTGTCCTCGCGCCACGCGACGCTGAGCACGCGGCGGCAATCGGGATCGTCGACGTCGAGCCAGACCACCGAAGCCCTGCTCTCCGCCCGCAGCCCGAGCGAGGGCACGAACGCGATGCCGAGACCGGCGTCGATGAGCTGGAAGAGCACGGCGGCTTCATCGCCTTCACAAACGATGTGGAGGTCGAGACCGGCCTTCGCGAAAAGGTGATCGGCGAGTTCGCGTTGCCAGTAACCGGGCCGTGTGGTGAGGAATGGCTCTCCGGCGAGGTCCGCGAGTGCGACGCGGCCGCGTCCGGCGAGCCGATGGCCGGACGGCACACACAGCATCACGGGTTCGTCCAGGAGCACGCGGCTGCGGACGTCGTTGCCGGACAGAGGTTGCGACGTGACGCACAGGTCGACGTCGCCGGACCGCAGTTTTCCGGCCATCCCCTCCGCCGATGCCTGCGACAGCCGCACGTCCACCAGCGGGTGCCCGGGGATGAAGGTGCGGAGCGGTTCGGTCAGGGCGAGCAGGCTTTCCGCCGCGACCGTGACGGTGCCACGTTCCAGCCCGGCGGCGTCGTCGAGTTCCCGGCGGGCGTCGTCGAGTTCGGCCAGTACCCGGTCGACGCGGCGGAGGAACGCGGCGCCGAACCGGTTGAGCCGGATCCGGCGGCCGTGCCGGTCGAACAGCGGGACGCCGAGGTCGTTTTCCAGCCTGGCCAACGTCCGGCTGAGCGAGGGCTGCGCGACACGCAGTTTCTCGGCCGCGCGGCCGACGTGTTCGAGCCGGGCGACCGTCTGGAAGTACCGGAGCGCCAGAAGATCCATCGCTCATACCCAGTCTGCTATGAATAGATAACTGATCTTGTCTTGGACAGCATAAGGCCACGGCTCTTACGTTCGGTCACGTGAGTGAAACCGTGACTACCCGAAGCCGGAAGGCGAACGGGACGCTGATGGTGAACCGGGTGCTCGTGAGCGCCCACACCGTCGCGATCATCGGCCAGCCGGTCTTCGCCGGCGGCTACCTGGGCGGCGACTACGACATGCTGGGGCTGCATCGGGTGGGTGCCGACGCCGTGTCGTTCCTGGCGTACGCCCAGATCCTGGCGGCGCTGGTCCTGTGGCTGGTCCGCGGACCGCGCTGGCTGTTCTGGGTCAGCCTGCTGCTCGCGGCGGGCGAGACCGCGCAGTACTTCGCCGGTATGGACGGCGCGCTCGACCTGCACATCCCCCTCGGCGTCGCCCTCGTCGCCGGGATGGTTTTGACGACCGTCGCCCTCTGGCGTCCGCAAATCTGGCGGGCGGGCCGATGAGCCGCCGCCTTCCCCGGCGGACGTTTTTCGGGCTCGCGGTGGAGCCGGTGTCCTCCTGGCCGCCGGGCTCACCGCGCCCCGGCTGCTCGCGCAGGGTTCGCCGGGCACCGGTGAACTGCTGCGCAGCGGGCTCCCCCTGCCGGAACCGTTCCGGGTACCGCTCCCGATCCCTCCGGTTATCCGTCCACACAGGACGGACGACGCGGATCACTACCGGATCACCCAGCGGGCGGCGACGGCCGAGATCCTTCCCGGTGTCCGGACGCCGATCTGGGGTTACGACGGGATCTTTCCGGGGCCCACGATCGAATCACGGCGGGACCGGACGACGGTGGTGCGCCACCGCAACGAACTTCCCGTCCCGACCGTCGTCCACCTGCATGGCGGGCACACTCCCGCCGAGTCCGACGGTTACCCGACCGATCTCGTCCTGCCGCTGTCCGGCTGGGACGCCGGACACGGCGGGCACGGCATGGTCGACGCCCGCGCCCGGATCGCGGACGGTGAACGCGACTACGTCTTCCCGTTGCGGCAACGGGCCGCGACTCTGTGGTACCACGACCACCGCATGGACTTCACCGGTCCGGCCGTCTATCGGGGCCTCGCCGGTTTCCATCTGGTGCGCGACGACGAGGAAGAGGCGCTGGGGCTCCCGTCCGGGGAACGCGAACTGCCGCTGATGATCGCCGACCGCTCCTTCGACGAGCACGGCGCATTCGCGTACCCGTCGCTCGACCGGACCTTGCGGACCACGCCTGGGGTGGATAGTGCATTCGTGGAAGGGGTTTTCGGGGATGTCATCCTCGTCAACGGCGCGCCGTGGCCAGTACACGAGGTGGCGGCCGTGCGGTACCGACTCCGTGTTTTGAACGGTTCCAACGCCCGCCGCTACGACCTCGCGCTCGATCCTCCCCCGCCGGGCGGCGATGGCTTCGTCCAGATCGGCGGCGACCAAGGCCTCCTCGAAGCACCGCGCGAACACGACCACCTCCCCATCGCACCCGCGGAGCGATACGACGTCGTCATCGACTTCGGCCGATATCCAGTGGGCACCGAAGTCACCCTGGTGAACCGGCTCGGCACCGGCTCGACCGGCCAGGTCATGCGGTTCGTCGTCGCCCGTCGCGCACTGGACGAGAGCCGGGTCCCGGCGAAGCTCAGCGAAATCGCGCCGCTCGCGCGTGAACAGGCCACGACCACACGGGAGTTCTCGTTCCGCGCCGGGACCGTTCACGGCCACGCGGGCTGGGTGATCGGCGGGGCGCCGTTCTCGCCGGACCTGATGTCGGCGAGCCCGCGCCTTGGCGACGTCGAGATCTGGCGGTTCGTCGCCGACATCCACCACCCCGTGCATCTGCACCTGGTGGGCTTCCGGATCCTGTCCCGCGGCGGCCGTCCGCCGGGACCGTTCGACGGCGGCATCAAGGACACCGTCGATCTGAAGCCGGGCGAGTCGGTCGAGGTCATCGCCCGTTTCGACGGCTACCGCGGCCGCTACGTCTTCCATTGCCACAACGCCGAACACGAGGACATGGCGATGATGGCGAACTTCGAGGTGGTGTGAGCACGGCCGGTTATGGACCCACGGTGTCGTGCCGGTGCAGGGAGCTGGTCGGAAGCGAGCGGGGAGCAGCGCGTTCACACGAGGCGTTGTCCTACCGGCCTACAGGCATGCCGAGGGGCCCGTCGCCGGTGTGGCTGGCGGGCTCCTCGGGTCATGCGGGGTTAGGCGGCGTGGTGGAGGGTGTTGCGCCGGGGTCTTCGTAGCGGATCCAGGTACTGGGGTGGTGTGAACTCGGGTAGCCCGTCGGCCGCCATCCGGACTTGCCAGTCGCCGTGGTGGATGAGGCGGTGGTGGAAGCCGCAGAGCAAGGTGAGGTTGCGGAGGTCGGTGGGTCCGCCGTCTGCCCAGTGATCAATGTGGTGGGTGTGGCAGTGCTTCGGCTGCCGATGGCAGCCGGGGAAGGCGCATCCCCGGTCGCGGATGTTCAACGCCCGCCGTTGGCCGGGAGTGACGAACCGTCTCAGCCGTCCCATGTCCAACGGTTCCCCGGAGGCGCTGAGGACGATCGGCAGCATGAGGCAGTCGCAGGCGGCGAGCCGGGCTTCACGAGCGGTCAGGGCCCCGACGAAGTCCAGGCACGCGGTCCCGATCCCGGACTTGAGTTCTTCGAGTCCGATGGTGACGTGGAGCAGGGTCCGATACCCGCTGGTGCCGGGCTGGTCCGGGCACGCGATCGCCAGATCCAGCACCT